>NZ_JBMHME010000001.1:0-16863 GCF_049179095.1 Plantactinospora sp. WMMB334
TTACGCCCGGACTCGTGTCACCCCGGACTCGTGTCACCCCGGACTCGTGTCACCCCGGACTCGTGTCACCCAGCCGACAGCGTCCCGCCCATCTCCCCGCAATCGAGTCTGACCGATCTGAGCGGCGGCGCGCCCGATGGTTGCCGGCGCGGAAACGCGCTATCGTTTCTCAGTTCAGGGAAACAAAAAAGAACGGCGAAATGCCGTTCTGCGCTGAGAATAGCAATGGGGAGACGGTTTGTCAAAACAATCCGGTGTTTCGCGCGACCGGAGTCTCGGCGGCGAGCGCCGCCAGAGTCTCGGCGAGTCGGTCGACGCCATCCCCGGCGAACAGCGGTACGTCTCCATGCTCTACGGGCGCCTCGACGACCTGCGCGCCCAGGCCGGCCGGCGGCTCCGCGACGCGCTGCGCAACGTCGGCGGCACCCAGCAGGAACGCTCGCAACGCGACGGCACGGTCCGGATGTATGCCGACCAGGTCGACCGGCTCGGCGCGGTGGAGCAGGGCCTCTGCTTCGGCCGGCTCGACCTCGACGACGGCACCCGGTTCTACGTCGGCCGGATCGGCCTCTTCGACGACAGCGGCGAACACGAGCCGGTGCTGCTGGACTGGCGCACCCCGGCGGCCCGGCCGTTCTATCTCGCCACCGCCGCCGCGCCGGACGGCGTACGCCGACGGCGGCACATCCGGACCCGGGACCGCGAGGTGGTCGGCCTCGACGACGAGGTGCTCGACCTGAGCGACGCCGGGGAGGCCGGCGACCAGGGCGGGCTGACCGGCGAGGCGGCGCTGCTCGCCGCGGTCAACGCCAGCCGTACCGGCCGGATGACGGACATCGTCCAGACCATCCAGGCCGAGCAGGACCAGGTGATCCGGGCCGACCTGGACGGCGTACTGGTGGTGCAGGGCGGGCCGGGCACCGGCAAGACGGCGGTGGCGCTGCACCGGGCCGCGTACCTGCTCTACACGCACCGGCAGATCCTCTCCACCCGTGGTGTGCTGCTCGTCGGTCCGAACGCGACGTTCCTGCGCTACATCTCGCAGGTGCTGCCGACGCTCGCCGAGACCGGCGTGCTGCTGCGTACCGCCGGTGAACTCTTCCCGGGGGTCACCGCGACCCGCTCCGAGCCGGCCGGGCTGGCCGAGCTGAAGGGCCGGCTCGACATGGTCGAGGTGCTGGCCGCCGCCGTACGGGACCGGCAGCGGGTGCCGGACGAGCCGATCGAGATCAACATCGAGCGGGACACCCTGCTGCTGGAGCCCGCCACCGTCGCCGCCGCCCGGGAGCGGGTACGCCGCTCGGGCCGGCCGCACAACCTCGCCCGGCCGCTCTTCGACATCGAGATCGTCCACGCCCTCGCCGACCAGCTCGCCCAGCGGCTCGGCGCCGACCCGCTGGGCGGGGAGAACCTGCTCGACGAGGCCGACCTCGCCGAGTTCCGGCGCGAGCTGCGGACCGAGCCGGAGGTGCGGGCGGTGCTGGACTGGCTCTGGCCGGTGCTCACCCCGCAGCAGGTGGTGGCCGGGCTCTTCGCCTCCGAGCGGCGGCTCGCGGTCGCGGCGACGAATCTCGGTGCGGCCGAACGGGCGGCGCTGCGGCGCGAGCCGCGCGGCGGCTGGAGCCCGGCCGACATACCGCTGCTGGACGAGGCGGCGGAACTGCTCGGTGAGGACGACCGTGCGGCGCAGGCCCGCGCCGAACGGCAGCGCCGGGCCGAGATCGAGTACGCCGAGGGCGTCCTCGAGATCGCCGCCGGTTCCAGGTCGGTCGACTTCGAGGACGAGGAGGACGAGTTCCTGCGCGTCACCGACCTGCTCGTCGCCGACCGGCTGGCCGAGCGGCAGGCCGACGGGGAGCAGTTGACCACGGCCGAGCGGGCGGCGGCGGACCGGAGCTGGGCCTTCGGGCATGTGATCGTGGACGAGGCGCAGGAGCTCTCCCCGATGGCGTGGCGGCTGCTGATGCGCCGCTGCCCCAGCCGGTCGATGACCATCGTCGGGGACGTGGCCCAGACCGGGTCGCTGGCCGGCGCCTCCTCCTGGTCGCCGGTGCTGGAGCCGTACGTCGGCGAGCGGTGGCGGCTGGAGGAGTTGACGGTGAGCTACCGTACGCCGTCGGAGATCCTGGCGGTCGCCGCCAAGGTGCTGGCGGAGATCGACCCGATGCTCACCCCGCCCCGCGCCGTACGCGACACCGGCGTCCAGCCGTGGGACCTGCGGGTCGGCACCGGTGAGCTGGCCGGGCGGCTCGTCGAGGCGATCCGCGGCGGGGCCGCGGCGGTCGGCGCCGGCCGGCTCGGCGTGATCGTGCCGGCCGGGCTCGTCGACGAGCTGGGCCGGGCGGCCACCGAGGCGGAGCCCGAGGTGGCACTCGGCGACGACCCGGCGCTGGAGAGCCCGGTGGTGCTGCTGACCGTCGCCCAGGCGAAGGGGCTGGAGTTCGACTCGGTGCTGGTGGTCGATCCGGACCGGATCGTCGCGGAGTCACCGCGCGGGCGCAACGACCTCTACGTCGCGCTCACCCGCGCCACCCAACGGTTGGGCATCCTCCGCACCGACTGACGAGCGGGGTCGCGGGCGGCGCTACGTGTCGGTGAAGTTGCCTATCTGGCGTGCCTGTCCGGACGCGTCACTTGTCGACCCCGCGGCCGACGGGTTGATCCCGCCGGTGGTCGCGTCCCCGGTGGTGGTCGGTGCGACCTTTCCGCCCGGCCGGCGGGGTTGCCGGCGTGCGTTCGCCGGGCCGGCGCGCCGTCCGGTTCCGGTGGTGGTGCTCACCCCCCGGTTCCGGGTCGGGCCACCGTCCCGCAGCACGTCCGCGTCCCGCGCCCGGTCCGCCGGGTCCTCGATGTCGCGTTCGTGCGCCTCGCGCCCCTCGTCCACCGGCAGGGTGACCTCGTCGACCGCGCCGGGACCGTACTTCCCGGGCCCGATCCGGTCCTCGGTCCGCCGTGCCGACTTCCGCCGTCCGTCCTCGGCGCGCACGTCCATCACCTCGCCCGACTCGTCGTCGTCCGGGGTGTCCCCGGTGCCCGGGTCGGCAAACACCACCGGCCGCACCCCGGATGCCGGCAGGGAATCCGACCGCGCCCCGGCCCCTCCTGCTACGGCGCTGTCAAGCTGCCCCGCCTGCGCGCCCATCCGACGCCGCCCATCCGCTTGCGACCGGTCACCTGTACGTCAGAGGCGTTATCCCGCCGACATAACGCCTCTGACGTACAGGTGACGACGTCTCCGTCGCGCACGACTGCGGGTCGTGGCAGGCGCGGCGAGGGTCGTGGGGGCGGCGTTTGTGGGTCATCGGGTCGGGTAGCCAGCGGGTGCCGCCGGTGCGGCAGCGCGCCGTGACCGGGGGCGGTCGGAAGAGATCTCATCGAATCCGAGGAGGAAAAGATGAGTACGCAGACCCCGTCCAGGCAGCCGATGGGCCAGCAGGTGACGGACATGCAGTCGGCACCGACCCGGGAGATGGGTGCCCAGAACATCTCCAACCAGCAGATACAGCAGACGTTGGCGGAGATGCAGCGCCGGATGGACGAGCCGGTACGGCGGAATCCCGGTAACGAGACCAAGCCCGCCTGGCTGAGCACCGAGTTCTACATCTATCTGGCGGCGGTCGGCTTCACGCTGCTGGCCGCGGACCTGGTCGGTAGGGACGCCGCCGGCGTCGACCCGTTCCGGGCACAGCAGGCCTGGTTCTTCATCACCCTGATGACCATCGCCTACCTGGGTAGCCGTGGTCTGGCGAAGCTGGGCAACGCCTGGCGACACGGAAGACGGTGACGACGCTCGGCCGCGCCCGCCCCGGAGCAGGGCCCGGTCGAGGTCCAGAGCAGTGGTGACCTTGCCACGGGGGTCGCGGTCCCCGCCGGAAGCGGCGGGGACCGCGACCCTTCTCTGTCGTCTCCGCCGGGACGGGCGTGGCCGCGGGGACGTGCCTCGCCTTCCCCGAGGCTCACTCCTCGCCGAAGTCGCCCTCGAAGGCGTCCTCCAGCATCTCGCCGGCGATCATGCCCCCGGCCAGCCCGAGCGCGGCACCGGCGACCATGCCACCCATGCCGTGCCCGCCGTGGTGCCCCTGCTTGCCGGGGTGCCCGTGGTGCTGCGCGGCGTACCGGCCGTAGCTCTCCACCGTCTGCGCCAGCCAGCCCTCGACCCGCTGCCGCCAGTCGACCTGCTCGACGCCGACGTGCTCGGCCGTGTACCGGCCGACCGTGTCGTGCCCGCCGCTGAACATCCCGCCGCGCTTGTCGCACTCGATGATGACGTCCACGCCGTGCTGGTTGGTGACGAAGGTGAGTTCGACCTCGCGGATCGCGTGCGCGTACTGCGGGGCCGCGTAGAACTCGATCTCCTGGTAGAACGGCAGCGTCTGCTGCACGCCGTAGATGTGCCCGCGTTCCAGGTCCGCGCTCTTGAACTGGAAGCCGAGCTGGGCGAACGCCTCCAGGATCTTCTCGTGCACCGGCAGCGGGTGCACGGCGATGGCGTCCAGGTCGCCCTTGTCCACCGCCCGGGCCACCGCCAGCTCGGTACGCAGGCCCATCGTCATCCCGCGCAGGCGCTGACCGTAGACGTCGGTGATCGGGGTCTCCCAGGGGACCGGGAGCTGGAACGGGATCGTGAGCTCCTGCTTGGCTTCCAGCCGCATCGCACCGCTCACCGGCAGCCGGTAGAACTCCATGGTGCCGGCGTACTCGCTGTCACCACCCTCCATCTCGACCCGGGTGACCAGCGCGACGGTGACCTGCTCGATGTCGGCCGCCGCATCTCCGCCGCGCAGATTGACCTGCCCGTCGAGCACCAGGCCGGGCCGGGTGTTCGGATTGGCCAGCACGGTGTCGACGCTCGGACCGCCGACGCCGAGGGCGCTCAACATCTTCTTGAAGACCATAGAGATACTCCTGTTTACGGCGGACGTTGCCGTGGTGTCCGGCGTGCATCTTCCACGATGGATCCGCACGCCACTCCGGTGACCCTATTAACCGTAGCTGTGAGGTGGCTGAGAGCATTGGCCCGTCACCGATTCGGGTGATCCGCGCCGCTGCGGCGCTGCCCCGGCGCCGGGGTGATCTGCCGGACTAGGCTGACGATCATGCGCATCGGCATCGTCATCCTTCCCGACCGCCGCTGGTCCGAGGCCGAGCGCCGGTGGCGGCAGGCGGAGGAGTGGGGGTTCGACCACGCCTGGACCTACGACCACCTGGGGTGGCGGGACCTCGTCGACGGCCCGTGGTTCGACGCGATGGGGACCCTGACCGCGGCCGGGATGGTCACCTCGCGGATCAGGTTGGGCACCCTCGTCGCGTCGCCCAACTTCCGGCATCCGGTGCACTTCGCCCGCCAGATCACCGCGCTGGACGATGTCACGGCCGGCCGGGTGCTGCTCGGGATCGGCGCCGGCGGGGCCGGGTTCGACTCGGCCGTCCTCGGCGGCGAGGCGCTGTCGCCCCGGCGACGGGCGGACCGGTTCACCGAGTTCACCGAGCTGCTGGACCTGCTGCTCCGGCAGGAGCGCGTCACCTGGCGCGGGGACCACTACGCGGCGGTCGACGCCCGGAGCACCCCGGGCTGCGTGCAGGCACCCCGGGTGCCGTTCGTGGTCGCCGCGAACGGGCCACGTTCGCTGCGGCTCGCCGCCCGGTACGGCCGCGGTTGGGTGACCACCGGCATCCCGGACGGCGACGACCTCGACGCGTGGTGGCGCTCGGTGGCCGGGCTGGCGGCCCGGATGGACAAGGCCCTCTCCGCCGAGGGCCGCGATCCCGGCACCCTCGACCGCTATCTCTCGCTCGACTCCGCGCCGGTCTTCTCGCTCTCCAGCGTCGAGTACTTCGCCGAGGCCGTCGCCCGCGCCGCCGCGCTCGGCTTCACCGATGTCGTGACGCACTGGCCGCGCGAGTCGAGCTGGTACGCCGGCAGCGAGGCGGTGCTCGCGGAGGTCGCCACCGAGCTGCTGCCCCGGCTGCGGCAGGACGGCGTCTGATTCCGCGGCAGGACGGCGTCTGATCGTCCGGAGCCCGGCGGCCGGACCCGCGTGGGCGGGCCCGGCCACCGGGCGCAGGTCCGGCCTGCCGGTGTGGCGGGAGTCAGCCGGCCGGCACGGTTGCCGGGGTCAACTGCCGGTGCAGGTCAGTGCCGGGGAGCTGTTGGTGCCGTTCCACGTTCCGAGGAACCCGAACGCCGTGCTGGCTCCGGCACCGAGGTTGCCGTTGTAGGAGACGTTCCGGGCGGTCACGTTCGACCCGCTGCTGCTGACCGTGGCGTTCCATGCCTGGTTGATCTGCTGCCCGTTGGCGTAGCTCCAGGTCACGGTCCAGCCGCTGATCGCCGCGCTGCCGGCGGTGACCCGGACCTCACCCTGGAAGCCGCCCTGCCACTGGCCGCTGACGGCGTAGCTGGCGGTGCAGCCCCGGGCGCCGGGCGGCGGAGTCGTCGGCGGCCGGGTCGTCGGCGGGGTGGTCGGGGGCCGCGTCGTCGGCGGAGTCGTCGGGGGCCGCGTCGTCGGCGGAGTCGTCGGGGGCCGCGTCGTCGGCGGGTTCACTCCGCCGTAGACGGTCGCCTCCCGGGCGGTCTGGCGGATCCCGTTGGCGCCGTTGAAGATCCGCTGCCCCCAGGAGGTGAGCTGGTTGACGTTGAAGTTGGTCACCATGTCGAGGTACTCGACGCCACCGCCGTTGCCACTCCACGACCAGCCGATGTAGCCGATCCCGTTCTGCTGGGTGTACGACATGATGGTGTCCTCGTCCGGGTTGCCGTCCGAGTGGTCGTGGCCGAACTCGCCCACCACGATCGGCAGGTTGGCGCTGCGGAACCGGCCGAGGTAGTCGGTGATCTCGGCGGCGGTGTCGAAGACGCCGTACATGTGGATCGAGAAGACCGTGTTCCGGTCCGGGTCGGAGTTGAAGACCGACTGCGCGTTGTCCCGCATGATGAAGCGCCAGTCCTGGCCCCACATCGGCGCGTCGACCATGATGGTGTGGTCGAAGCCGGCGTTGCGCAGCCGGGTGATCGCATTGCGGGTCGCCGCCGGCCAGGTGGCGCTGACGCTCTCGTTGTTGCCGAACGGCTCGTTGCCGATGTTGAGGATGACGTAGTTCTCCTGGCCGGTCAGCGCGCCCTGGATGCTGATCCAGTAGCTCACCGCCTGGTCCAGGGTGATCGCGGCACCCTCTTCGCCGTACCCGGTGGTGTCGTGCACCTCCAGGACGCAGATCAGCCGGTTCGCCTTGCAGAGCGAGATGACGTTGGCGACGTCGCTGGCGCTGTTCTGGGTCCACCGGGCGCCACTGCTCAGCACCACCCGCACCGTGTTGGCGCCGAGTGACTTGATGTTCGCGAATGAACCGGTTTGGCTGGCGTACCAGGCGTGCGGGTGGCTGACGCCGCGCATGATGAACTGGTTGCCGTTGGCGTCGAGCAGCCGCCCGCCGCTGACCGTGAACCCGGCGGCCGCCTGGGCCGGCGAAGCTGCCACGACGAGCGTGACGACGGCGGAGACCAGCAGCGCGAGCAGCGCCGATCCGGCGGCGTAGATTCGTCTTCTCATGACCTACCTCAGGGAGAAGCCCCGAACGGGGGCAGAAGCAAGGGATCGGTGACCGCAGCCCGACGGTTACCGCCCGACTCCCTGGGACGCACGGATCAGGGTAGGCCGATGGATCGGCCAACGCAACCGGTTAAGTAGTCTCCTCCGGCCCCACCCCCGGCACCGACCCCGGCGGGGACCACTCACGCGCCGTCACCAGGCGGCCGGCTTGCCCGGCGTGTAGAGCCAGGTCCGGAAGAACGCGTCGAGTTGGCGCCGGCTGATCTTCTCGGCGAGCCGGACGAAGTCGGCCGTGCTCGCCGTGTCGTCGCGGTTCGCCGCGTACCAGGTGCGGAGCAGGGTGAAGAACGCCCGGTCGCCGATCGTCGTACGCAGCGCGTGCAGCGTCATCGCACCCTTGATGTAGACCGAGCCGGCGAAGAGGTTGTCGGCCCCCGGGTCACCCGGCGGCGGGTTCCAGAAGCCGGCCGTCTCCGGCCGGGCGTAGTTCGTGTCGAACCGCGCCTGCGCGGTACGCCCGCCGGTGTGCTCCTCCCACAGCCACTCGGCGTAGCTGGCGAAGCCCTCGTTCAGCCAGATCTCCTGCCAGCGCACCGGACTGACGCTGTTGCCGTACCACTGGTGGGCGAGCTCGTGCGCCACGGTGGACTCGCGGGGTGGACCGGAGTAGATCGGCCGGGTCTGCGTTTCCAGGGCGTAGCCGGCGTCGGTGTCGTCGTCGACGATCGCGCCGTAGGACGTGAACGGGTAGCGGCCGAAGAGCTCGGTGAAGTACTCGATCATCTCGGCCGTCCGGGCCAGCCCGTCGGCGGCCTCCGGGCCGAGGTCCCGGTCGACGGCGTCGATGATGGGCAGGCCGCGCGGCCCGGTGCTGCGGCGCAGGTCGTAGTCGCCGACCGAGGCGGTCGAGAGGTAGCTGGCCATCGGGTCGCGGGCCCGCCAGGCGAAGGTCGTCCAGCCGCGACTGGTCCACCGGCCCACCAGTTCGCCGTTGGCGACCGCCGTCCTGCCGGCCGGCACCGTGATCCGGAAGTCGTAGCTGGCCTTGTCGGTGGGGTGGTCGTTGACCGGGTACCAGGTGGAGGCGCCCTCCGGCTCGTTCGCCACGAACGAGCCGTCCGGGGTGGAGACCCAGCCGTAGAGGGCGCCCTCGATGTCGGTCGGCCGGCCGGTGGTGCCGTCGTACCGGACCACCACCGTGAACCGCTCGCCCCGGCGCAGGCCGTACCTCGGTGTGATCCGCAACTCCTGGCCGTCCCGGTCGTAGCGTGCGGGACGCCCGTCGACGGTCACCGAGCGCACCTCGAAGCCGCGCAGGTCCAGGTTGAACCGGGAGAGCCGGTCGGTGGCCCGGGCACTGATCGTGGCGACCCCGGCGAAGGCCCGGGTGGTCGGCTCGTACCGGATCTCGAGACCGTAGTGGAGGGCGTCGTAGCCGCCGTTGCCGGCGGCCGGGAAGTAACCGTCACCGACGCCCGGTGCGCCGGGCGCGCCGGCACCCCCGTTGTGGGTTCTCACGAAAGTTGATCCGTTCTCACTGGATCTGATCCGTATCTGATCCGTTCTCACGGAACTTGATCCGCCCGGCTGCGTGCGGCCGTCCGGGTCGTCGCTAGCCTTTGGGCGGATCTGGATCAGGGGAGGCGGTCGGGTTTGGGCGGTCTGGTGGCTCTGCGGGGTTCGGCGCCTGCCTCGTTGTCCGGGTTTGTGGTCGGGTACGTCGGCCCGGACGGGCGGGAGCAGCGGGAGGACCTGGGCGCGGTGGCCGGGGTGGCGTTCGAGTTGGTGCCGCCGGTTCGGTCGTTCCCCGCGTATCGGGGGCAGCGCAACAACACGGGCCTGTGGTGGGCGGCGACGATCGGCGGGCATGTGGGCTTCGAGTCGTGGTTGGAGCGGGATCATCTGACGCTCCTGGACTTCGACCCCTCGGTGGTGGCGATGGCGTCGCAGCCATTCTGGCTGTCGTGGGACCACGCGGGCCGGCGGCGCTCGCACGCGCCGGACTTCTTCGTACGGCTGGTCGACGGCACCGGTGTGGTGATCGATGTCCGCCCGGCCGCGCGGGTACGCCCGCGTGACGCGGCGGCGTTCGAGACGACCGGCCGGGCCTGCGCCGAGGCTGGTTGGGAGTATCGGCTGGTGCACGAGCCGGATCCGGTGGTGATGGCGAACGTCCGATGGCTGGCCGGGTATCGGTATCCGCGCTGCCTGCGCCCGGCGGTCGCCGCTGCCGCTCCGGCGGTGTTCGCGGAGCCGACGCCGTTGATGGACGGCGCGGCACGGTTGGGTGACCCGCTGGCCAGTCTGCCGACGGTGTTCCACCTGCTGTGGTGCGGCCGGCTGAGTACCGATCTTGCGGTGCCGCTGTCGGAGCTGTCGATTGTGTCGGCGGCGGCCCGGTGAGCGGCGCCGGGCGGGCGGTGCTGGGGGTCGGCGACCGGTTGCAGTTTGACGGTCGATCGTGGACGGTCGGCGGCTTGCAGGGTGTGCGGGTACGCCTGGTCGATGAGGTCGGCGATGCCCAGGTGTTGCTGTTGGCACATGTGCTGGCGTCGCCGGGCTTCGAGCTGTTGGAAGCCGGTCCGGCGCCGGCCCGGCTGGATCCGGTCGGGCTGGTCGACGCGCTGCCGGCGACGGTGCTGGAGCGTGCCCGACAGTGGGAGCGGCACGTCGTGGAGGTGCAGACCGGGTTGCCGCCGGACGCGCCGGCAGGTGTCCGGCCGCGCGAGCCCTACGACCCGGCCCGGTACACGTTGGCGGAGCGGGAGGCGGCCAAGGCGGCCGAGCTGACCGCGGCGGGGCAGCCGACCAGCGCGGTCACGGTCAAGCGGATGCGGCTGCGCTACCGGTCCGAAGGCCTGTGGGGCCTGGTCGACCACCGGGCCACCCGCCCGGCGTCCTCCTACGGTCGGGTCGACGACCGGGTGGTCGCGGCGGTTGAGGCTGTGATGGCGGCCGAGACCGGGGAGTCGACCGGCACCCGGTCACGGCTGCGGCGCCGGGTGGAACATTTGCTGGCCGTCGAGCACGGGTCAGGTGTGGTGCCGATGCCGTCGACGGCGACGTTCTACCGCCTGGTCGCCGTGATGGATGCCGGCCGGCATACCTTCGGCGAGGCGACCACCCGCCGCAGCCTGGCGAATCGGCCAGCGCGGCCGTTCACCCGCGCCGTCGCGGTCCGCCCAGGCGAGTTGGTGCAGATCGACACGTCCCCGCTGGACGTGATGGCGCTGCTGGACGACGGGGTGACCGGCCGGGTGGAGTTGACCGTCGTGCTGGACGTCGCGACTCGCTCGATCTGCGCGGCGGTGCTGCGCCCGAAGGGCACCAAGGCCGTCGACGCGGCGCTGCTGCTGGCCAAGATGTTGGTCCCGGAGCCGATGCGGCCCGGCTGGGCGGACGCGCTGGCGATGGCCCGCTCGCGCATCCCCCACCGGCGGCTGCTGGACCTGGACGCGCGGCTGGAGCACGCCGCCGCCCGGCCGGTCATCGTCCCGGAGACCATCGTCACCGATCGAGGTGCGGTGTTCGTCTCCGAGACGTTCGTGCGGGCCTGCGCCCGGCTCGGGATCTCCGTCGAGCCGGCCCGGCCGGGCACCCCGACCGACAAGGGCCACGTCGAGCGCACGTTCGGCTCGATCCGCACCCTGTTCTGCCAGCACGTGGCCGGCTACGTCGGGCCGAACGTCACTCGGCGGGGCACGGCGGCGGCCACCGAGGCGGTGTGGTCACTGCCCCAGCTTCAGGAGTTACTCGACGAGTGGATCGTCGCTGGGTGGCAGCCCCGCCCGCACGAGGGACTACGTGACCCGGATGCCGGTGGCCGGGTGCTGTCGCCCAACGAGATGTTCGCCGCCGCGATCGCGGCGGCCGGGTACGTCACCCTGCCGCTGACCGGCACCGACTACCTGGAGCTGCTGCCGGTCGCGTGGCGCACCATCGGCGATCACGGCATCCAGATCGACTACCGACACTACGACAGTCCTGATCTGGGCCGTTACCGGCACGAGTCCTCTGGCGTGGTCGGCAAGGGCAAGCTGTGGGAGGTCCACTACGACCCCTACGACCTGTCGCACGTATTCGTCCGGGATCACCAGGGCGGCGGCTGGATCACGGCCGCCTGGACCCACCTGCCGATGGTCGGGCAGCCGTTCGCCGACTTCACCTGGCGGGCCGCCCGGCAGATCGTCGCCGGCCGCGGTGGCGACGACACCGACGAGACCGCCGTTGCCCGCGCCCTGGACGACCTCCTCACCCGGGCCGGCGCCGGCCCCGGCGGCGACGCCCGCCATCAGCGGGTGGCCGCCCGGACCCGCGCCGCGTCCCGGCCGATCCCGTCCACCCCGCTGGCCGACCCGGAAGAACCTGCCGACGTCGAAGAGGAGGACCGGGACGTGCCGCTGGCGAAGGTGATCCCGTTCGGGGTGTTCGAGCCCGGCGACGAACGGCGCTACCGGTGACCCGCACCCCGGCGGCAGACCTGGTCGATCCGCCGGCCCACGAACCGCCCACCACGAAGGAAGGCTGGGCGGCGTTCATCGAGCAGCAGCCTTCCCGGATGGAGGTGCTGGCGGCTGCCCGGCTGGCCGCACTCACCCCGGCCGAGCGGGACGCCTACGACGATGCCCGTATCGCCCACCACGCCCGGCTCATCATCGTGGCCACCCCGACCGTTGACCAGATCGTCAACACCGGCCGGCGACTCGTGTTGCTCAACCGCGGCACCGACACCGCACGGCGGGGCTTGGTCGTCACCGGCGACTCCGGCACCGGCAAGAGCACCGCTATCAAGCAGCTCGGCAAGCACCACGAACTGCTGGCCCGGCGTCGGCGCACCGCGCCCGGCCCGTTCCTGCCGGTCGTCTACGTCACCGTCCCGCCAGCTGCCACTCCGAAGGTCCTCGCCGCCGAGTTCGCCCGGTTCCTCGGCCTGCCCCTGCCCCGCAACCTCAACCAGGTCAACATCACCAACGCCGTCTGCGACGTGCTCTCCCAGCTCGGCACCGACCTCGTGCTCGTCGACGAGATACACAACCTCAACCTGGCCACCCGGGTCGGCGCGGAAGCCTCCGACCAGCTCAAATACCTGGCCGAGCGGCTCCCGGCCACGTTCGTCTACGCCGGCATCGACGTCGAACACGCCGGTCTATTCTCTGGCGTCCGTGGCCGGCAGATCGCCGGCCGTTTCGCCTCGATCGCCACCACGGCGTTCGCCTACGGCACCCGCACCCAGCGCGAGCAGTGGGCCGCGCTGGTCAGCGCCCTCGAACACGCGCTACGCCTGCACCAGCACCGCACCGGTTCGCTGCTACGTCTCGCCGGCTACCTGCACGAACGAACCAGCGGCATGATCGGCAGCTTGTCCCACCTGATCCGCGACGCCGCAATCGAGGCCATCTTCGACGGCACCGAACGCATCACCAAGGCCGCCCTGGACCGGGTCGTCCTCGACCACGCCGCCGAACATCCCCGGCCGGGTGCCACCGCTTCAGCGGCCCGGCCACGCCGGACGCCCGCACACACGGCCGGCAGCGGAGCCGCCTGACCGTGCTCGACCCGCGCGACCCCTACTGGCAACGCCGCCTGCGCCCGTTGCCGATCCGAGTCCGGCCGATGCCGCGCGAACTCATGATCTCCTACCTGCGACGGCTCGCCAACGCCAACCGCGTCGACCGCCCTCTGCTGATCCGCCACATCGCCACCGACCACGCCGGTCACATCGGCCCGTTCCACACGCACGACCTCGCGCTCAACCGGCCGGCGCTCGCGCGGCTGGCCATCCTCAGCGGCTATCCCGAAACCGTCCTGCTGGCCGCCATCTCCACCCGCACTCTCAAAAGACCGGGGCCGGAGCCGCTGCGCGACTGGATACCGCTGGGCGGCACCGATCCCACCCTGCTACGCCCCTGCTCCCACTGCACGGCCCGCCGCGGAATCCGCGTCCCGTCCATCATCCAGCTCGAACCGGGCCAGCCACCCGTCTGCATCCAGCACCGCCGCACGTTGGTGCCCTACCACTACCGGTCCGACCGTGGCAACGAACAGCCCCTCGGGGCGACACCCGAGATCGTCACCGCTGCGCACCGCTACAAGATCCTTCGCCGCCGCCACCGAGACACCATCGGCGAGGCGTTCGCCGCAGCCGCCGGCATCACTCGCTTCTGGGGACGAGGCCGGGCCGGATTTTACAGGGACAAGCCAGAGCAGATCAGTGCCCGCTGGAGCGCCCGAGCCGAGCACCTCCCGGACGTTCCCGACACTGTCATCCGATACCCGGAAATCGTCGCGCTCACCGGCCTGTTCACCTCGATCCCCGAACTGCTGCTCACCCCAAGCGGGGACCGCGACGCCCCCTCAGCCATGCAGTTCCTCCTCGCCGCCGCGCGCTGCCTCGAACACCCGGCGCCCGAGCAATTGCTCCGCCCCGCCCACCCGCTGTCTCGCTGGGCCGGCACAACGGACATGCCCGCCTGGTTCTGGCGCAACATCAACGAACCAGACCGAACGATCTACCGAACCCTGGCCCAAGGCTCAACCCGGTCACCCAACCAGGGCGCCCGCTAAGTAACCACGGCACCACCAGTCACAAACGATGTTCATCTTGCTGGTTGACGGCGACGTCACGCCCTCCCGCCATGGGTGCGTGATTCCGTTCGCCCCAGGCGAGTTGGGCAAATTTGGAAACTCTTCGTATATCTACAGTCGTGGATGCGACTTTTGGGTTCCGTCTGCCGGTTCCCCATTGGAAGCATCGGGCCGAACTGATGCCACAGTAAGGAGGCCCACAAGTGCAGAGAGTGATCCGACGCGTTGGGCACCAGGGAAGCGCGATCTTACTTATCGTCGCCACCCTCCTGGCCGCCGCAGCCTCACCAGCCGCAGCTCGGCCCAGCGGAGTGTCGGCAGCTTCCTCGCTGTCGCCCGATCTCTTCCGGACGGACGAGCGCGGAGCCCTTGCGAGACTCGCCATGGCCAAGGCAAGCCAGCCACAGGCACTCGCCCCCATCGTCTACGCCGACATCGCCTGCCACATCCTTCCGACGAGGTACGTTCAGGACAAGGGGTGGGGCGTGGACGCCCAACCCAACAGGCAGTTGCACATCTACCGCGACCTGTTCATCAACGGCCAGTGGTGGAAGACCACCGAGAACTGGCCCTACGCGTCGTCGAGCGGATCATGGAGCACTCCGACCGGGGACCATGCAAGTCTGCTCAGCGGTACCTTCATGTTGTGGGTGACCGCCTACTACAACTCGGATGATGCCTACATCGGTCGCGCGACCGACACCTGCACCGCCTAACCGCCGGCAGCGGCCACCGCCGTGGAGGCATGGGTAGCCCTGGAGTGGTGATGATCGACGAGAACCCCGCCAACGACCCGACCCGTGAGTGGATCACGGGCAGGCCCGACGTCGCGTTCGACGCTCGCGCCTTGCTCCGCAAGGTCGACAGCAACGGCCAGGGCCTCGTGCGCTATCTCGCCGAGCGGGCCGGCCAGCCGGTTGCCACCCACACGATCGCCACTGATCTAGCCGTCTCGACGCAGTCGATCGAGGATTGCCTCGCCTGGATCAACAAGCTCGCCGAAGCCTTGGGCTACGTACCGCTCGTAATCTGGTCGGATGTCGGGCTACTCATCACCACTGACGCAGCTGTTGTCGCACGTCAGGGGCTGATCGACGCCCAGCGTTGACGGATCCAGGGGCGGTGGGCTCAGTCGAGTCCACCGCCCCTGGTCTGTCGGTTCCGCCTCGCGGTAAGCCTGCGCCGGATCGCACCAAACGCCCATAACGCCGCCAGCAGCAGTGCAGCGGGTATCAACAGGCCAAAGGCGGATCTCAGCAGCGTGGGGAAGTCCATCGTCACCCCCGCTCTCGAAGCCCTCGTGGACGCTACGTTTCAGGCTACCCGTCGATGCGGTTATGGCGTCATACCTCGCAGCACTGGCAGGCGTTGCCGACCGCCTGTCCGCCCACAAACCAACCGGCGGCTACGTAGCAAAGAGATCAGTTTCGGTGAGAAGAAGACACCGTAGCGCTTCTCACCAAATCTGATCCGCTGCTGGTCAGCGCGCTGCCCCGGATCACCTTCGCTGAGAACCTACACTGGTCTGCGCGGACGACGGGACCGCCTGGTCTGCCCGGCATGAACGCCACCGGCTGCTACGCCCACGCCGACTCGGGGCACCAAGATCCACCAATCCTGCCCGTCGAGACTGATTCACCCGGGCGCGTACCAGTCTCAGGAGTCGAGGTGAACCAGCCACGGATGCTCGGGCCGGATCTTCCCGAGTGACTCTCGCAGCCACAAGCACTGACCTTCGGAAAGCGTGGGCAGGAGGGCGAAGAAGTCCTGCTCGTCGCGATCCCGGAACAGCCTTTCCGTTGTCCGCATATCCCTGACGCTCAGATCTCCGCCGGCCTTGAAGAACAGGACAACCTCTGCGGCGGCCGTGGGCACGCCCCAGGACACGGCCGTTTCAACATCATCCGGTGAGGCCGAGGATGGTGAATGGCCTGGTCATGTCGCGGTTGGCCCAGCGGGTGGCTTCGGTGATATCAGTGCGGCCGGCCAGGCGTAGGGCGTTGATGGCGAGGTTGCGTAGCGAGGCGAGGACGCGTGGGCCGGAGCGGGTGCGCACGCGGGAGTGGTCCTCGCGGTAGCAGGTATCGCGGATGAAGTGCAGGGATTCGATGGTCCACTGGCCGCGGTTGAACGCGGCGATCTCGGTCGGGCCGGCGGCCTCGGCGGGGTGGCTGGTGACACCGAGTTGCGCGGCGGCGGACTGCTTGCCGTCGCCGGTGGTGACGTAGCGTTCGATAAGCCAGACCTGGCTGACGTGGGGGAACGGCAGGCCGGGCGGGGCGGGCAGGACCCGGATGGTGCGGCGGGTGGTACGGCCGTGCCCCGTTTCCGTGCTCTCGTAACCGATCGGCGTGTCGGCCCAGGGCAGGACGTTGAGAGCATCGAACAGCGCGGGCCGGTTCTCTTTGACCGGTAGCACGAAGTGGCCGCCTTGCTGGTGGATGAGCTCGGCGGTGGCCTTGACGGTATGCAGGGCGTCGGCGGTGACGGTCGCGTCGCGCAAATCGAGGGTCTCCAGCAAGGCGCGGGCGGTCTCTGGTTCGCGGGTCTTGGCGCCGTCGGTCGGGGCCTGGGCGATGATGACGGCGGCCGGGTCCGGGCCGGGCGATCCGGCCAGGGCGGACAGCAGATGCAGTTGCTCGCCGTCGGCGTCGACGGCGCCGCGTACGGTCTTGCCGTCCAGACGGATCTGTGCCGGTGTATCGCTGCTGGTGGAATCCTGTTCGCC
>NZ_JBMHME010000002.1:4800000-8426601 GCF_049179095.1 Plantactinospora sp. WMMB334
GAAGCGCGGTTCGATGCCGCCCCGGCGGACGGCGGCGTACGGGTCGGGGCGGTTCCTCAGCGCGAGAGCGCCTTCTCCAACTGGGCCTTGGACATGCTCGACCGGCCCTTGATGTTGCGCTTCTTCGCCTCGTTGTAGAGCTGCTCCTTGGTGCGCCCCTGCGCACCGCTGTGCGACCGCTTGCCACCCCGGTGCCCGGAGGAGACGTCCTTGACCGACGAGCGGCTGGCGGTCTTCGACTCGCCGGAGCGGGCACGCTCCTTGTTGACGGTCCGGGCGGCGATCTCCTCGGCGCGGCCGGCCGACTCGCCACGCTTCTTCGCGCTGGCCTTGATGTGCTCGTACTGCCGTTCCCGTTTCGGGCTCGAACCTGCGGGCATGACGGAACTCCTTCCGAGGAGACGACGGTCAGAGAATGGGCTTGCCGCCGGTGACCGGGATGACCGCGCCGGAGATGTAGCTGGCCTCGTCCGAGGCGAGCAGGACGTACGCGGGAGCGACCTCCTTCGGCTGGCCGGGGCGGCCCAGCGGGGTGTTCCTGCCGAACTTCTCGACGTGTTCGGGCGGCATGGTCGAGGGGATCAACGGGGTCCAGATCGGGCCCGGCGCGACGGCGTTCACCCTGATCCCCCGCTCGCCGAGCAGCTGGGCCAGCCCGGCGGTGAAGTTGGCGATCGCGCCCTTGGTGGTCGCGTACGGCAACAGCGTCGGGCGCGGCGTGTCGTAGTTGATCGAGCTCGTGTTGATGATCGACGCCTTCTCGCCGAGGTGCGGCAGGGCGGCCTGGACCAACCGGAACATCGCCGTGATGTTGACGTCGAAGGTGTGCTGCCACTCCTCGTCGGTGACCTCTTCGATCGTCTCGTGGGTCATCTGGTACGCGGCGTTGTTCACCAGTACGTCGATCCGGCCGAACTCCTCGACCGCCCGGTCGACCACCTCCCGGCACACGGCCCGGTCGCCCACGTTCCCGGGGACGAGCACGGCCCTGCGGCCCTCGTCCTCGACGAGCTTCCCGGTGTCCCGGGCGTCGTCGTGCTCGTTCAGATAGGAGATCAGCACGTCGGCGCCCTCCCGGGCGAACGCGATGGCCACGGCCCGGCCGATGCCGCTGTCCCCGCCGGTGATGACCGCCTTCTTCCCCGCCAGCCGGCCCGCCCCCCGGTAGGAGTCCTCGCCGTGGTCGGGCTTGGCGCGCATCGCGTCGAGAGTGCCGGGCGGCTGCTGCCGCGGTTCGTTCTGCTGGTCGTCGGGCATCGGGTCGCTCCTCGCGTTTCCAGGTACGGCGCGCCGGGAAAGGCCGGTCGGCAAACTCCGCTTCCTCGGCCGATAGTGGCGAATGTCCCCATGCCCGGCAGGTGGTAAACCCGCCTCCGCTGCTCAGCCGGCAGCGTGCCGCAGCGCGAACCTCGCCACCGGCTGCGACCGCTCCGCCAGGAAGGGCGCGAAATACTCGGCCACCAGGTCGGCGACGCCCTCGGCGTCCCGGCTCCCGTCGACCTCGATCACCCGGATCTCCAGCCGCCGGGCACCGCGTACGGCGTCGTCGGCCAGCAGGCGGTCCCGCTCGATCCGGTGGCGCTGCCCGAGTGTGGGGTCGCTGACCTCAAGACCGAGGCGACCGGCCCGGGGCAGCCGGGCGAGCTGCCGCTGCCGGAACTCCTCCGTCGGCACCATCACCACCATCCGGCGGGTCGATCCGGCGACCGGTGCGACCAGCTCGGGGCGGAGCCCCCAGCCCTCGGCGAGGATGGGGCGGGGCGAGACGAGAGCCGCCAGGTCGTCCTTCACCCACTCGAACCGCTCCGCGAAGTCGTCCAGCGCCCGCCGGGCCATCTCCTCCGGCGTCGTACGCACCCAGACCGTCTCCTGGTCGGGCTCCGCCGGCTCGCCGCGCCGGATCCGCCGCAGCGTCCGCCGATCGTGGTGGCCGCGCGCGTCGTGGTAGTCGTAGTGGTAGTGCGTCAGTCCATGACGCTCGGCGAGGATCCCGGCGACGGTGGACTTGCCCGCCCACTGGCCACCGCCGATCCAGAGTGCCCGCCGCAGGGTGCTGAAGGGGTCCCATCGCATACCCAGCAGGGTGGGCCGGTTCGGACCCGAATTCCAGTCTTGTTCTCGGACGCCCGCCCTGGTCAACTGAAAGTAGATGACGCGGGTCGGGTGCCCACCGCCCTGGACGGCGGGCACCCGACCACCTCACGACAGGCTCAGTCGACGACGGGGGGCGCGGTCCTCGCCGCCTCCCGCAGCGCCGCCGCCGCACTGGCGTACGGGTTGTAGGTGTACGACCGGGAGAGGCTCCCCGGGACCGTGAAGTACTCGACCGACAGCTTCGCGGGGTCGGTCGCGATCTCGCCCCGCCCCGGCAGGTCGTTGCCGTCGTCCCAGCCCCACGGCGCGTTCGCCGAGTTCGTCGAGCAGGAGAAGGTGCCGACGCCGCAGTCGCCGGAGGTGTCGCCGGCGAAGGTGCCGAGGTGGGCGAAGAGGCTGGCGTTGGCCCGCTGCGCCCAGAGCCCGCCGGAGGCGAAGATGTCGACGAGCTTGTAGCGGACGTCCCGGTCGTTGCCGTTGCTCGGCGTCTCGGCCACCGTCGACGGGTAGTAGACGATGCCGTCACCGTTGATGTTGTACTGCGGGTACGCCTTCAGCCCGTGTCCCCGCGCCTCCTGTGCGGTCACCGGATGCTGGAACGAGTCGTGCGGCGACGACGCGAACTGGAGCGTGCCGTCGACGTTCTCCCGCCCGCCGGTCCAGTTGCTCCCGGCCGGCGTGTAGGAGTAGAAGTCGCTGTGTGCCACTGTGACCGCCGAGCGCAGCACCCCGTACGTCGAGCCGTCCCGCTCGATGGCGAACATGACGCCCTCGCCGTCGTTCTCGTGCTCGGTCTCGAAGAACGGGTGGTCGATCCAGTCCCGGGGGTGGAAGAACAGGTACGTGATGTACCAGTGCGTGCTGGTCTCCAGCACCGAGTAGTACGCGTGCGCGGCGAACGAGGCGCTGGAAGCGGCGGCGTTGTCCCAGTTGTTCCGCCCGTTCAGGTCGCCGTCGAAGTCGACCCTCGTGATGTAGTCGGAGCGGCCGCCGAGCGCGTGGCTGCCGGTGGCGTCCACGTCCTGGTAGTGGATCGGCGCCCAACGCAGCGCCAACTCCGCCCGGCTGACCGCCGCGCCGGCCGGCGCCGGTGCCGCCAGCCCTCCGGCCACCAGTGCTCCGGCCATCATCGTCGTCGCCAGTACGGCCGTCGCCAGGGATCTCCCGGCGGTCCTGAGCCGATTCGGCATGTGTGCCCTCCCACGGTCGGGTTTGGATAGACCGCGGGCAATCTATGTGATCGACGACGGCTGGCACGTGTCCAGCCGTCGACGAGCGTCTTGAGAACAGTCGACGGGTTGGCGGCACCGCCGGCCGGTCAGCCAAGAGGACGGGCGATGTCCCGGGCGTAGTCGACAAGCGCCGCACCGACCACGGTCGCCTCGATCGGCAGCACCTCCAGGCAACGCCGCACCGCCACCGCCATCAGTGCGTTCGGCACTCGCATCGACAGGGTGCAGTGCGGCACCCAGCGACCGGGCTGGTACAGCTCGCTGACCGGCACGCCTGCCGAGGTCAGCTGCGCGTGCACCGTCGCATGGTGGGCCAGCAACTCGGGGCTGGGGCTCGGGCCGAGCCAGAGCACCCGGCCGACGAACTGGCCGGCGTACTGGAGGGAGAGCCGCAGCGGCGGGGCCACCACCGTCCCGGCCAGCGCCTCGCCGACCGCGTCGGGATCGAGTTGGGCGGCAACCGCCAGCGAGACGTGCGGCCGGTGACGGGGACCCAACGACCGGAGGCTCTGCACACCCTCGGACTCCAGCGTGTCCCAGAGCACCCGGATCCGCCGGGTGGCGTCGGTGTCGAGATACACCTCCAGGGCGGCGACCACCGACCAACTCTCCGGTCGTGACGCCTTCCTGTCAATGAGGCGCGATCCCAGCTCACACCCGATCTTGATCAAAGCGCCCCTTATCGAACCGGTGCGGGATGAGGTCGGTCGATCTCGCTCAGCGGTTCACTGACTTCACGTCGTCGGATTCGTCCTCGGTGTCGCAGACCCTGAATGTACGGCAGCATCACCCATCAGCCCGACCAGAACCAACCGATCTACCGCTACAGTATGGGATCGGCCACGTGGCGTGTGGTGGTCAGCACGCGCTGCGACTCACCCCGGGACGATTCCATAAACGGCATCATCACCGCATTCCAGGAGTAGCGCCGGTGACGCGTGACGAGTTCAAGGACGTGGTCCTTGCTGACACGCGTGACCGCCTCGCCGCAGGAGCGTTCATCACCCATCCGGTCACGATCGGATCCGTCTCGTTGGAGAGGAGCGGATCGGCGACGGACCTCGTCGTCGAGTTCACGAGCGCCGAGAGCGGTCAGCCGCTCCGTTACGGCTGGCGAGCTGCCGTCTGGCCGGCGCCCGACCTACCGCCGGCCGCTGTCGCTCAGCATCTCGTCTCGTCGCTCGTCGAGCGGGTCGAGGCCGCCGACGCCGAGCTCGCCGGTTCCGAGCGCGACGGCGTGCTGTGGCTGGCGCCATCACCAAGGTCGCGTTAGAAACGCCGACGATCCCCGCCCGGAGATTCCGGGCGGGGATCGCCACGATCCGCCCCGGGTGCACGCCTCGGCGCCGCCCGGCGGGTCCGGCTGCCGGTTCTACCGCAGCCCGTTGGAGATGGCCGTGATGAGTTCACCGTTGCTGGTGTCGCCGGAGAGCTCCCAGAAGAAGGAGCCGCCCAGGCCCTGGCTCTTGGCGTACGACATCTTGCCGCCGATGGTGGCCGGGGTGTCATAGCTCCACCAGTTGCTGCCGCACTTCGCGTACGCCGTGCCGGCGACGGTGCCGGTGGCCGGGCAGGTGTTCTTGAGGACCTTGTAGTCCTCGATGCCCGCCTCGTAGGTGCCGGGTGCCGCCCCGGTGGCGGTACCACCCGGAGCGGCCTGGGTGACCCCGGTCCAGCCCCGGCCGTAGAAGCCGATGCCGAGCAGCAGCTTGTTGGCCGGGACACCCTTGCTCTTCAGCTTCTGGATCGCCGCGTCCGACCAGAAACCCTGCTGCGGGATCCCGTTGTACGAGGTCAGCGGCGAGTGCGGCGCCGTCGGGCCCTGCGGGGCGAAGGCACCGAAGTAGTCGTAGGTCATCGGCATCAGCCAGTTGAGGTTGTTGATGGCCCCGGCGTAGTCGGCCGCGTCGATCTTGCCACCGTTGCTGCCGTCCGCGGTGATGGCGGCGGTGACCAGCGCCGAGGAGCCGAACCGGCTGCGCAGCGCGGAGATGACGTTCCTGAACGCGTTCGGGCCGCTGCTGTCGCAGGTCAGGCCGCACGCGTTCGGGTACTCCCAGTCGATGTCGATGCCGTCGAAGACGTCCGCCCAGCGCGGGTCCTCGACCAGGTTGTAGCAGGACTCGGCGAACGCGGCCGGGTTCTGCGCGGCCTGGGTGAAGCCACCGGACCAGGTCCAGCCGCCGAAGGACCAGATCACCTTGAGGTGCGGGTACATCCGCTTGAGCTTGCGGAGCTGGTTGAAGCTGCCGCGCAGTGCTCCGGCGTCCCAGGTGTCGGCGACGCCGTCCACACTCTCCGCCGCCGTGTACGCCCGGTCGTAGTCGGCGTAGCTGTCGCCGATCGCGCACCGGCCGCCCGTGGTGTTGCCGAAGGCGTAGAGGATGTGGGTCAGCTTGGCGGCCGAGCCGCTGGTGTGGATGTTCTTGACGTGGTAGGCCCGCTGGTAGACACCCCACTGGGCGAAGTAGCCGACCACCTTCTGCGCACCCGGGTTCGGTGGCGGCGCGGTCGTCGGCGGCGGGGTGGTCGGCGGCGGGGTCGCGGTCGGCCGTGGGGTGGTCGGCGTCGGCGTGGGGGCGCCGCCGCCCGAGCAGGACGCGCCGTTGACGGTGCAGCTCAGCGGCGCGCGGTAGCCGCCACTGCCGACGTATCCCCAGCTGAACGATGCACCGGGGGCGAGTGCACCGGCCCAGCTCTTCTGCACCGCGACGTAGTGGTTGCCGCTGCGGGTGACGTCGGCGTCCCAGAAGCTGCTGACGGTGGTCCCGGCGGGAAGGTCGAACTCGATCCGCCAGTTGGCCACCGACGCGTCGGTGCCGTTGGTGACGGTGACCCGTACCTCGTGGCCGGAGCCCCAGTCGGAGGTGGCGGTGAAGCTCGTGGTCAGGCTGCCGGCGCCGAGGGCCGCGGTGACCGGGACCACGGCGACGGCCATCGCGGCCGCGACGCCGGCCCACAGCGCCCGGCGGATGGATCTCCTCATGGTGGGCGTCTCCCTAATAGATAGGAAACTTTCCAGATAGCTGAGGCGACGCTACTCAGCAGTTCACCTCTTCGTCAAGATGTCCATCTTTCGATTCCATACGGCCGACGACGGACGGGACGTCGGGGATGGAAGGAGAAAGTGGATCCTGGCGGCCGCGTCGCCCGGTAGCCTCGGGCCATGACCGAGCCATACACGAGTCCCAGTCGGCACCGGCGCCCCGGACGCGTCGGCGAGCGGCGCGGAGGGACGCGGTGACCCTCTTCGACGTCCAGATCGGAGCACTGACCGGGGGCCCCGCCGCACTCGACCAGTTCCGGGGCAACGCCGTACTTGTGGTCAACCTCGCCTCGAAGTGCGGGCTCACCCCGCAGTACGCCGGCCTGCAGGCCCTGCACGAGGCGTACGCGGACCGGGGGTTGACCGTCCTCGGGGTGCCCAGCAACCAGTTCGCCGGGCAGGAACCCGGCACACCGGACGAGATCGCCGAGTTCGCCCGTTCGACCTTCGGGGTCACCTTCCCGATGACCGAGAAGGTCGACGTGAACGGGCCCGACCGGCACCCGCTCTACGCCGCGCTGGTCGAGGCGACGGATGCCGACGGGCACTCCGGCGACGTCCGGTGGAACTTCGAGAAGTTCCTGGTCGGCCCGGACGGCACCGTGGTCGCCCGGTTCGCGCCCCAGGTCGAACCGGAGTCACCGGAGATCAGCGCCGCCATCGAGCGGGTGCTGCCGCCGGGCCGGCAGTAGCGCGCCCCGACCGGCGCCGTGAGCCGCCGCCGACCCGCCCGCCAGCACGCACCGGGCGTGCCGGGGTCAGACCCGGCGCCGACCGGAGAAGCCGCACTCCACCCGGTGGTACCAGCCCAGGTCGCTGTCCCCCTCCAGCCAGCACCAGAGCACCGGGCGGCCGTCCCGCTCGCCGGGGAAGTCGAGCAGCACCGGGGCGAAGCCCTTGACCTGGATGTCGTGCCCGGTCAGCTCCTCGAGGATGCCGAAGATCCGCGCCTCCAGACCCTTCACCTCGGCCAGCCCGCCGAGCGGACTGGCCCCGCGTTCGGTCAGGTCGACACGCATCTCGGCCAGGTCGGCGCGGAGCACGATCAGCTCGTCGATCCGGGGCCGCAGCGTCGCGACCAGATGACGTGCCTGGGCAAGGGTGAACACGCGGACAGTATGGAGCACCGGGCACCGGACCGGGACGACCGGCCGCCGACCGGCGGCTCAGTCGTGCTGTGCCGCGATCTCCCGGGCCCGGTCCCGGGCGGCCTCCAGAGCGGCCAGCAGCGCCGCCCGTACGCCGTGGTTCTCCAATTCGCGGATCGCCGAGATGGTGGTCCCGGCCGGCGAGGTCACCGCCTCCCGCAGCTTCACCGGGTGCTCGCCGGAATCACGCAGCATCACGGCGGAGCCGATCGCGGTCTGCACGATCAGCTCGTGTGCCACCTGGCGGGGCAGGCCGAGCAGGATGCCGGCGTCGACCATCGCCTCGACCAGCAGATAAAAGTAGGCCGGGCCGGAGCCGGAGAGCGCGGTCACCGCGTCCTGCTGCGACTCCGGCACCCGGATGGTGGGGCCGAGCGGCCGGAACATCTCCTCGGCGAGTTCCAGGTGCGCCGAGGTCGCGTGCGCACCGGCGGAGATCGCGGTCATCGCCTGGTCGACCAGGGCCGGTGTGTTGGTCATCACCCGGATCACCGGGGTGCCCTCCGGCAGCCTCCGGGCGAAGAAGTTCGTCGGCAGCCCGGCGCAGAGCGACACCACCAGCTTGTCGGCCGGCACCTTCGGCCCGATCTCGTCGAGCAGCGCACCCGCGTCCTGCGGCTTGACCGACACGGCGAGGACGTCCGCCTCGGCGACCGCCACCAGGTTCTCCACCACCCGTACGCCGTAGCGGGTGGCGATCTCCTCGGCCCGGCTCTGCCGCCGGGTGGTGGCCAGCAGCCGGTCCACCGGCCAGCCGGCACGGAGCAGCCCGGAGAGCATCAGCTCGCCGATCTTGCCGGTGCCGATCACGGCGACCGTGTGCGCTCCCGGCGCCAGCCCCATCGCTCCTCCTCCGGTGAAGCCCGCAGGCTCTGCTGAGGCCCGCAGGCTCTGCTGAGGCCCGCAGGCTCGGTGAAGCCCGCAGGCTCTGCTGAGGCCCGCGGGCCACCCCGCCACCGCCGGTCGCTGCTAGCTGCCGAAGAAGACCTCGGCCTCGGTGTAGCGCTCCAGCGGCACGGTCTTCAGCTCACGGGTCGCCTCGGCCAGCGGCACCCGGACGATGTCGGTGCCCTGCATGGCGACCATCTTGCCCCAGTCGCCCTCGTTGACCGCATCGATCGCCTGAAGTCCGAGCCGGGTGGCGAGCACCCGGTCGAAGGCGGTCGGGGTGCCACCGCGCTGGATGTGCCCGAGTACGACGGTCCGGGCCTCCTTGCCCGTCTTCGCCTCGATCTGGTCGGCGAGCCACTGCCCGATGCCACCCAGGCGGACGTGCCCGAACGCGTCGAGTTCCTGGTTCTGCAGGCGCATCTGACCGTCGAGCGGCAGGGCGCCCTCGGCGACCACCACGATCGGGGCGTACTGCTTCTGGAACCGCTTCTCGACGTAGGTCGCGACCTGGTCGACGTCGAACTGCCGCTCCGGCAGCAGGATCACGTTGGCGCCACCGGCGAGGCCGGCGTGCAGGGCGATCCAGCCGGCGTGCCGGCCCATCACCTCCACGACCAGGGTCCGGTGGTGACTCTCGGCGGTGGTGTGCAGCCGGTCGATCGCCTCCATCGCGATGTTGACCGCGGTGTCGAACCCGAAGGTGTAGTCGGTGGCGCCCAGGTCGTTGTCGATCGTCTTCGGTACGCCGACCACCTGGACGCCGAGCTCGTGCAGCTTGGTGGCGACGCCGAGGGTGTCCTCGCCGCCGATCGCCACGAGCGCGTCCACGCCCTGCTGCGCCAGGTTGGTCTTGATCTGCTCGACCCCGCCCTCGATCTTGAACGGGTTGGTCCGGGAGGAGCCGAGAATCGTGCCGCCGCGCGGCAGGATGCCCCGCACCTCCGCGATGCCGAGCGGCTTGGTCAGCCCCTCCAGCGGGCCGCGCCAGCCGTCCCGGAACCCGACGAATTCGTGGCCGTAGGTGGCGACGCCCTTACGCACCACCGCTCGGATCACCGCGTTCAGACCCGGGCAGTCACCACCACCGGTGAGCACGCCGATACGCATGATCTGCTTCTCCTCCTGGAGCAACGAGTGAGCCCGCGAGCCCCAGGGTGCGAGTCAGGTCAGACCGTCGGCGTCGTTGCCGGCCCGGGGCGGGCCGTCATTGCGCACTGTAGTCGCCCGCCCGGGGGCGGACCACCGCGCCCCGGACCCTTTCGGCAACGGATTCGTGCGCGGCTCAGGACGATGCCGGCCGGGCCTGGATGGCCCGCCACCGTGCGAGGTTGTGCCTGGCGTCGACAAGCGCGTCGTGCCGCCCGGCCGCGGCCTCGGGCAACGGCGGGCTTCCCCGGTCCTCCCAGTGCTGGCGCAGCTCCCTGGTGAACCGGGGGATCTCCCGGGGCAGCGCCGGCATGGCGCCCCAGAGTTGGGCGAGCGCCACGTGGTCGTACGCGGCGTACCAGGCCCAGAGTTCGATCCGCTCCCCCGGCCGGCCCCGGACCGGCTCCATCAGGAACTCGTAGAGATCGTCCCGGATCCGTTCCCGGGAGCGCCAGGCCCGGTCGCCCGGTGACGGGAGCTTGTCCAGCACGTGCCGGCGCACCCAGGGCACGGCGCGGGAGTCGTCGAACTCGGTGGAGACGGCGTAGAACTCGCGGCCGTACTCGTCGACGACGCCGATAGAGACGAGGTCGACGAGCCGGCCGTCCTCGATGAACTCGCAGTCGTAGAAATAGCGGTAGACCATCGCCGCCATCCTCGCCCATGCGTCCCGCCGTGCGGGAATCGGGGTGGAATTTCCACCATTCGGCGTCGGCGTGCCCGGTCGGCCGCGACGAGGGGTCGGCGTGGTGATCCGGATGTGTCGGCGGATCACCACGCCTCCTCCATCGGGCAGCCCGGCGCCCCCACGCCGGGTGGTACCCGTCCGCCGCAGCCGGCCAGCGGACTCGCGCCCTCCGACCGGCCCCGGCCTCCCCGCGCCCCCTCGTATCCGCCACGCCCCCGTATGGCCCCCACCCAGTGGCGGATCTGACATCAGAATGCCCCCTGGTCAGCGACAGAACTGTCACAGAAGTGATTTCGGGGGTGTACAGCAAGCGACAGGGCCGTCATGATCTGATGTGTACCGCTGCCGGACCCTACCGGTATCAGTTTCATCTTGCTTCTTCGGTCGGTTGCGGGTCGACCGAGAGCAATACTGTGGTTTTACCGGGGAGGGGTTGAGCCGTGGAGATTCGCCTGCCTGAGCCGGGCGACGCCCTCACCGGCGTCGAGATGTTCGCCGGCCTCGAGCCCGAGGTGCGCCAACGGGTGATCGCCGCGGCGGTGCCGCGTACCTACCGCAAGGGACAGCTGCTCTTCGTGGAGAACGATCCCGGCGAGTCCCTGATCGTCCTGCGCCGGGGGGCGGTCGCGGTCTTCCGCACCGCGCCGACCGGCGAGCGCGCGGTGCTCAACGTGATCCGGCCGCCGGATGTGCTCGGCGAGGTCTCCCTGCTCGACGCCTCCACCCGGTCGGCCTCCGCCGAGGCCATTGAGGACTGCACCGCCCTGGCACTGTCCCGAGGGGCGTTCATGGAGCTCGTGCACTCCAACCCCCGGATCCTCGACGCGGTGATGCGGTCGCTCGGTGGGCTGATCCGGCGGCTGACCGAGCAGAACGCCGACCATGTCTTCCTCGACCTGCCCGGCCGGGTCGCCAAGACGCTGGTGCGGCTCGCCGGCGAGAGCCAGGCACCGATGATCACCATAGAGCTCAACCAGAGCCAGCTCGCGGAGATGGCGGGCGGCTCGCGGCAGAGCGTCAACCAGGCGATCGGCTCGTTCGCCAGCCGGGGCTGGCTGCGTACCGAGGGACGGCGGATCGTGGTGACCGACGTGGCGGCGTTGCGCCGCCGCGCCGGCATGACCGAACGCTGAACCCGTCCGCCGACCCACGGCACGACACACTCACGTCCAGCACGACACACACGTCCAGAAGGTGCGACCGGGCCCGACCGGTCCCACCGTCCGGCTCCCGGCGGCCCGACCGGGTCGGGCCGGACCGGTCAGGTCGCCCCCGGCCAGTTGGTCGTCTCCCCGCCGCCGCCCTTCCCGTCGCCGCCCTCTCCGCCGACCACCCCGGCGGCCTGCAGCTTCGCCAGCGTGGCGGCGTCCACGTCAACCATGTCCCCCGAGGAGTGGCCGACGCCGTCGGCGTCGGTCCATTCCTTCTCCAGTCGGACGTACACCATTGCCCATCCTCCATAACTCGTCGATAGGTAGGCGCCAATGACTGTATCTTGGATCACTATGGGCAGGACTGTCCGCTAGCCAACAGCCCGGTTCCGGACACCCGGTGCCGGCCCTGATACTCGGCGGTGGTAATTCCAGGATCGCGCGACCGCTGGCGAGCGACCGCGCGACCGCCGGTGACTCGCCGGAGTTTCCGGCCGGCCGCCGCCACGGCCGGGCGGCGCCGCCCCGCCGAACAGCACGTCCCATCGACGCTGTAGGAGGACGGCATCTCCGCTACCTGCACCAGATGCGGCCGAGTCGCTGCCGTCGGCGACCGATACTGCGGCGGCTGCGGCACCGAACTGACGCCGAGCTGCCCGCACTGCGACCAGCCGCTGCCGGCTGACGTCGCGTTCTGCACGGCCTGTGGCAAGCCCCGGCCAACTCCGTCGGGCCGTCCCGCCCCGCTGTCCCAGGAGGACCGGCGGCGGGTCAGCGTGCTCTTCGTGGACCTCATCGACTTCACCCCGTACGTCGAGCGGGCCGATCCGGAGCTGGTCCGGGGCATGCAGACCGCCTTCTTCTCGGCGGCCCGCCGCGTCATCGGCCAGTACGGCGGGGTGGTGGAAAAATACATCGGCGACGCCGTGATGGCACTCTTCGGCGCGCCGGTGGCGACCGAGACCGACCCGCTGCGCTGCGTCCGCGCCGGGCTGGAGTTGCAGCGGGTGCTGACCCGGCTGACCCCGACCGGCGCCGACGACCTCCGGTTCCGGGTGGGGGTGGCGACCGGCGAGGCGCTTGTCGACGTCTCGGCGGCGCGGGACGGCGGCCAGGCCATCGTCGCCGGTGACGTGGTGAACACCGCCTCCCGGATGCAGTCGGTGGCGCCGCCCGGCGGCGTACTGGTCTGCGGCACGACCTACGCGCTGACCCGGGACGCGGTCCGCTACGCGGAGCAGACGCCGGTGACGCTGCGGGGCCGGTCGAGCCCGACCGAGGTGTGGCTGGCGCTGGCGCCGGTGGACCGGCAGCCGCCGGACCGCGAGCCGGACAGCACTCCGCTGATCGACCGGGAACACGAACTGGGGTTGCTTGTCAACGCCATGCACCGCTCCATCCGCGACCGGCTGCCGCAGCTCGTCACGGTGCTCGGACACGCCGGCATCGGCAAGAGCCGGCTGGTCCGGGAGTTGTTCCGGCACACCGAGCGGCTGACCGACGAGCCGGTGACCTGGCGGATCGGCCGCTGCCGGCCGTTCGGCGAGAACGTCACCTTCGCCGCGCTGGCCGACATCGTCAAGGCGGAGGCCGGGATCCTCGACACCGATCCGGCCGCCACCGCGGCCCGACGGCTGGAGACGGCACTTGTCGACCTGGTCGGCCGCGGTCCGGCGGACCGGCTGATGGACGCGCTGCGCCCGGTGGTGGGACTGCCCGGGCCGACCCTGCCGGCCGAGGAGGCGGAGTCGGCCTGGCGCCGGTTCCTGGTGGCGCTCGCCGCCCGGCAGCCGACGGTGCTGGTCTTCGAGGACCTGCACTGGGCCGACGAGGCGATGCTGCACTTCGTCGAACTGCTCGGGGCGTACGCGGAGAGCGTGCCGCTGCTGCTGCTCTGCACCGCCCGCCCCGAACTGGTCAGCCGGGAGCCGAGCTGGGCCGGGACGATCGCCGCCTCGCTGACCGTCACGCTGCCGCCGCTCCGGGACAGCGGCATCGCCTCGCTCTACGGGCACATCTTCGGCCAGGCCGCCTTCTCCACCGACATGCTCAGCCCGCTGGTCGAGGTCGCCGACGGCAACCCGCTCTACGCCCACGAGTACGTGCGGATGCTGATCGAGCAGGGCGCGCTGCGCCAGTCCGGCCGGGGCTGGTCGCTGGAGAAGCAGCACGACCTGGCGATGCCCGACAGCGTGCACTCGGTGATCGCCAACCGGGTGGACCTGCTCGACGGCGCGGACCGGATGGTGCTGCTCGCCGCCTCGGTGGTGGGCATGCAGTTCTGGCCGGGCGCCGTCGCGGCCGCGCTCGGCCAACCGGTCGAGTCGGTCGAGCGGGCGCTGCGCCGGCTGGAGCAGCGGGACTTCGTGCACGAGCAGTCCAGCTCGGCAATGGCCGGGCAGCCGGAGTTCCGCTTCCGGCACATCCTGGTCCGGGACGTCTGCTATCAACGGCTGCCCCGCACCGAGCGGGTCGCCCGGCACGAGCGGACCGCCGACTGGCTGGCCGGGCTCTCCCGCGGCCGGGACACCGACCTGGCCGAGGTGCTCGCCCACCACCGCTGGGCGGCGCACGAGATCGCCCACACCCTCGGGGTGGAGACCGAGCGGTACGCCGCACCGGCCCGGGAGGCGCTGCACCGGGCGGCCCGCCGGGCGTACGCCCTGCACGCGCTCGACGCCGCGGCCAACCACGCCGCCCGGGCGCTCGGGCTGGCCGACGACGGCGACCCGGTCGACCGGCTGCGACTGGAGCTGCTGCTCACCGAAATCAACTACTTCCGCGACGGCACCGCCTTCCTCGCCGGGGGCGGCACCGACCAGTTGCACGCGCTGGCCGAGCGGCTCTTCGCGTACGCCGACCACGGCGGCGCGGCGCGGGCCTGGACCCTGCTCGGCAAGGCTGCCTGGCTGAGCGCCGACCGGGGCGAGGCATTGTCCTGCCTGGACCGTGCCGTCGAGCTCTTCGACGCGTTGCCGGACACCGCCGAGAAGGCCGACGCCTACGCCGAGCTGGGCCGGTTGCACATGCTCAACTACGAGCGCGACCCGGCGGTGGCGGCGGCCGGCGCGGCGGCGGACATCGCGCAACGGCTGGGTCTGCTGGAGACCCGGACCGACGCGCGGATCACGGTGGCGACCGCCCGCTACCAGGCCGGCGACCGGGCCGGGCTGGACGAGCTGCACAGCATCCTGCGGTTCTGCCAGGAGTCCCAGCTCGTCGTGCTGCCCCGGGTGGTACGCAACCTCGCGCACGCCATGCGGGAGGAGGGCGACTGGATCCGGGCCGACGAGCTGGTCGCCTCCTGCCCGGCGCTGGCCCAGGCCGAGGCGCTCTCGACCGGCGGCTCGGCGGAGGCGCCCCGCGCCTACTACGAGGGCGACATCGGCCGGCTGCTGACCGTGGCCGACGGGTTCGTGGACACCCCGGCCGGCCGCTGGGACATGCAGATCCGCGGGATGCGGGCATACCTGCGGGTACTCCGCGACGAGCCGGTACCAACCGGCGGGCCGAAGGGTGGACCGGCCACCGGGGCGAAGAGCGGACCGGCCGGCGGATCGAAGAGCGGACCGGCCGGCGCGGCGCTGAACGGACCGGCCGGCGCGGCGAAGAACGGACCGGCCACCGGGGCGAAGAGCGGACCGGCCGGCGCGGCGCTGAACGGACCGGCCGGCGCGGCGCTGAACGGACCGGCGGGTGGGCGGCCGGGGATGCGCGCTCCGGACGACGTGACGGACGCCCTGGAGACCGCGCGGCGCAGCGGCTTCCACCGGCTGCACTGGAACATGCTGGCCCTGGGCGCGCTCTGCCGGGCATTGCAGGGGCGGGACCGGGAGGCGGCCGGGCTTCTCGACGAGCTCGCCGACTCGTGGGCGGGGGTGCCGGCGCTGGCCAGCGGAGAGTGGATACCGGCCGCCGCGTACGCCGCCGTGCTCGCCGGCCGCGACTCGGCGGTACGCGTCCGGGCGATGCTCGACTCGGTCACCCATTCCACGCTCTGGGCGGAGGCGGCGGTGCAGACCGTGACGGCGGCGCTGGCCGGCGCCGACGGCGACCACGCCCGCGCCGGGCAGCTCTACACCGCGGCGGCGGAGACCTACCGGCAGATCCCGGACGTCACCGACCGGATGCTGGGGCTGGCGCTCGCCGCTGCCGAGCTGGCCCTGGCCGGGGAGGACGCCGCCGCCGAGGTGGCGCTGGCCGAGGTACGCGCATTCGCGCTGCGCAACCGGATGCCCGGTCTGCTCCGGCTCGGCGAGGGCGGGCCGGCCCAGGACACCGACGCCCCGATGCTCGCCTCCTGACGCCCGGCAGCACCAGCGCTGCCCGGCACCGCCCTCGGCTGAAGTGTTAGGAAGGGCCCCCGCTACAACAGAAAACGATAAGCGGGGGCCCTTCCTTTCAGGCGGCCAGGGAGTCGGCGGGGGGTGCGACGATGGCGGGCGGGCCGGCCGTCTTCAGCTGCTGGTTCTTGATCTTCTGGGCGTAGATGTCGACGTACTCGCGGCCGGAGAGTTCCATCAGCTCGTACATGATCTCGTCCGTGATGGCCCGCTCGACGAAGCGGTCACCGGCCATGCCGGCGTAGCGGGAGAAGTCCAGGGGCGTACCGAACCTGATCTTCACCCGCTTGATCTTCGGAAGCAGCTTCCCGGGCGGTTGGATCTCGTCGGCGTTGAGCATCACCACCGGGACGACCGGGGAACCGCTGTCCAACGCGAGCCGGGCCACCCCGGTCTTGCCCCGGTAGAGCCGGCCGTCCGGCGAGCGGGTGCCCTCCGGGTAGATCCCGGCCAGGTTGCCGGCCCGGAGGACCGTGAGCTGCGTCTCCAGCGCGGCCTGCGCGGCCCGCCCGCCGGTGCGGTCCACCGGGATGGTGCCGGTCCCCACGAAGAACATCTTCACCAGCCAGCCCTTCAGCCCCTTGCCGGTGAAATATTCGGCCTTCGCGACGAAGGTCACTTTTCGCTTGACCATCAGTGGCATGAAGATCGAGTCGGAGAACGACAGGTGGTTGCTGGCGAGGATCGCCGGACCGGAGGCGGGGACGTTCTCCCTCCCCTCGACCTGCGGCCTGAAGACCAACCTCAGCCAGGGCCCGAGGACGACGTACTTCATCAGCCCGTACAGCACCAGTGTCCTTCCCGAGATCCCGCACGTCCCCACGTCGGCCGCCGGCCGCCGGCCGGCGCGGCGCACGGGTGCGCGTCGCGCCGCCGCCGGGAAAGCCGCGGGCGGGAACTGTCGGCAAGAAGCCTACGAAGCGGGTACGCCGCGCCACAACGCACTCCCGCAACCCGTGCCCGCCGTGTCACGATTCATTGCACGGCACGCAGGCGCGAGCCGCGGTCGCGAACACGGCCGCGCGCCGGGGCCGGTGAGGAGGGGGTCGGGTGTCAGCGGGCGGCGCCCGCCGGGGACGGCGGGACAACGGACTGGAGGCGACGGAGTACGCCGTCGCCGGTGACGTCGACCCGCGGCTCGGTGAACACCTGCTGGATGTGCTGGCCGCCGGCGGTATCGCGGCATACCTGCAACCCTCCGCCGATCTCAACCCGGTGACCCGGACCACCACCGTGCCGCCCCGGCCGGTGGACCGGCTCTACGTCGACCGCAGCTTCCTGGCCACCGCCCGGGACTACCTGACCCAGCTCGCCGACGAAGAGTCCCCGACCCAGCCACCGGCCCCCCGCCCCGACCCGGACCGCGACCCGGACGTGGAGGCGGAGTGGGCCCGGATCGTCGCCGGCTACCACACCGAGGTCGCGGCGGACCACCGGTCCTGGCCGGCCGTCGAGGACGTGTCGGTCGGCGAGCCGCCGGAGCGTGCCGCCGGCACCCCGGGCGCCAGGCCCGGCCCGGAGGCCCCCGGACCGGCGGACCCGGGCGCCCGCCGGCTCCCCTCGGCCACCGACATCTCCGGGATCTCCGTCGGCGGGCGGACCGACGGAGACGGGTCACTCCTCGACGGCCTGGACACCTTCGGCGCCGGACTCCCCGACGAGCAGGAGGAGCGCTACGTCCCGCCACCGCCGCCGCCACTGCCCCGGCTCTCGAAGTACGCGGTGGTCGGGGCGCTGGCCATCGTCGCCGGCTTCGCCCTCTTCCTCTTCCCCCACCTGCTCCCGATCGACCGGGGGTTGGTCACCATGCTCGGGTTCGCCGGGATCCTCGGCGGCTTCGTGACCCTGATCTGGCGGCTGCGGCCCGGCACCGACGAGGACGACGACGACCCCGACGACGGCGCGGTGGTCTGACCCTGCGCGGTCCGACCCGGCGCGCTGACCGGGTGCGCTGGCGCCCGGCACTCTGACCCGTGGCGTCCAGATCGCGAGATTCCTCGCGCTGTGGAGGCAACCCGTAACACTCGCGTAATTTCGCCTCAGTAGGAATACTGCTGTAAGTTACCTTCCCCTCACGACTGCCCGATCGCTCATTATTCGCGGTGGTCGCCTCGCCCGGAACGAGGTGCCCGATTGCGACAGAGTTCCCTCGTGGTGGTGGCCAACCGGCTGCCCGTCGACGACAGCGTGGCGCCGGACGGCGCCTGCGAATGGCGCCGCAGCCCCGGCGGGCTGGTCAGCGCCCTGCACCCCCTGCTCCAACACACCCCCGCGACCTGGGTCGGCTGGGCCGGCGGCACCGGCCCGGCCCCGCTGCTCGCCGACGTCGACGGCGTACGCATGCACACCGTGCCGCTCGCCGCCGAGGACGTACGCGACCACTACGAGGGCTTCGCCAACGCGACGCTCTGGCCGCTCTACCACGACGCGGTGGAGCAGCCGGTCTACCACCGTCGCTGGTGGGAGGCGTACCAGCGGATCAACCAGCGGTTCGCCGAGGCCGCCGCGGAGGCGGCCGAGCCCGGTGCCGTGGTCTGGGTGCAGGACTACCACCTGCAACTCGTGCCCGGCCTGCTCCGGGCGATCCGCCCCGACCTGCGGATCGGCTTCTTCATGCACGTGCCGTTCCCACCGCCGGAGCTCTTCATGCAGCTCCCCCGCCGCGCCGAGCTGCTACTCGGGATGCTCGGCGCCGACCTGGTCGGCTTCCAGCGCCCGCAGGCGGCGCACAACTTCGCGCAACTCGCCACCAAGGTGCTCGACCTGGCCGCCACCGACCGGCGGATCGCGGTGGACGACCGGGTGGTCCGGATCGGCGCCTTCCCGGTCTCCATCGACATGACCGAGATGGAGGCGCTGGCCAACCGTCCCGACGTGGTCACCCGGGCCGCCCGGATCCGCCAGGACCTCGGCGACCCGCAGCACATGCTGCTCAGCGTCGACCGGATGGACTACACCAAGGGCATCGAGCAGCGGCTCAAGGCATACAGCGAGCTGCTCGCCACCGGGCACGTCAAGGTGCGGGACACGGTGATGGTGCAGGTCGCGGTCCCGAGCCGGGAACGGGTCGAGCAGTACCAGATCCTCCGCGAACGGGTGGAGCGGGAGGTCGGCCGGATCAACGGCGAGTTCGGCCGGGTCGGTGAGCCGGCGATCCACTACCTGACGCAGCCCTTCGACCGGGCCGAGCTCACCGCACTCTACCGGGCCGCCGACATCATGGCGGTGACCCCGCTGCGTGACGGGATGAACCTGGTCGCCAAGGAGTTCGTCGCGGCCCGGGTCGACGACGGTGGTGCGCTGCTGCTCAGCGAGTTCGCCGGTGCCGCCGCCGAGTTTCCGGAGGCGTTCCTGGTCAACCCGCACGACCTGGAGGGGCTGAAGCTGACCCTGATGCACGCGATCCAGGCCACCCCGGCCGACCTGACGTCCCGGATGCGGGCGATGCGCGGACAGCTGCGGGTGCACGACATCCGGGCCTGGGCCCGCTCCTACCTGACCGCCCTCGACCAGAGCGGCCACCTCGCCAACCGGCTCACCACCACCTGACCGTCTTCCCTGATCAGGGAGCGGTCGGCTCGCCAGAGCAGGCCGAGCGCTCCCTGATCACGAATCGCCCTACCGGGTTTCGTTTTTTTCCAGCCAGTCGAGGATGGCGTCGATCGGCTCCCGCCAGCGGGCGTCGAGCATCATGTCGTGGCCCATGCCGGGGAAGAGCAGCGGGGCGGCGCCGTACCGGGCCGCCGTACGGGTCAGCGCCGACGCCGGCACCACCCGGTCGTCGGGGCTGCCGAGCACCAGCATCGGCGGGTTGCCCACCGGCGGCTCGGGCGCGCGGTGCCGGAGCAGTTGCCACTGCGCCCGGGAGGAGGCCCGGCCGAGCCGTCCGGCGTACTCCCGGGCCGCCGCGTCCGGCAGCTCCCGGCTGAACAGCTGCCGGTGGTTCAGCCGCAGCGGGCCGCCGACAAGCGCCGGCAGCGTGCCGGCGGGGTTGCGGCGCAACGCCAGGCCGAGCGTGCTCCAGCCGCCGAAGACCGGCGCGACCAGCACCCCGGCCCGGGCCGGATAGCGGGCCAGCGCGTGTGCCACCACGAGCGCACCGGCACCGTGCCCGACCAGCACCGCCTGCCGGTCCAGGCTCGCGGCCACCTGGACCACGTCATGCGCGTACGCCCGCAGCGTCGCCTTCGGTGCCTGCCCGCTGCCGCCGTGCCCACGCAGGCTCACCGCGTGCGCCGGGAAGGCCCGCGATGCGGCGTGTTCGAGCCAGTGCTCGGCGAAGGCCCAGGCCCCGTGCCCGAACCCGGGCACGAAGAGCAGCGGCGGCCGGCCCTCCGGCGCCTCCGGGGTGGCGACCCGCACCTCCCGGAACACCGCCGGCACCGGGCGGGCCCGGTCCGCCACCCGCAACACCCGGGTCGTCACGCCGCCACCTCCAGCTCGTCGAGGGTGCGCTGCACCGCACGCAGATAGTCGATGTGCCCGATCTCGAACCAGTGCCGGGTGCTCTCCTTGACCTTCGCGGAGTGCCACCGGTTGCCGGCCTCGGCGTCGACCCGGCCGGCGAAGGCGCGGGCCCGCTCCGGGGCGGTGTCGCGCAGCCGCAGCCAACGGGCGATCATCACGGTCTGCCAGTGCACCAGCGGCAGCAGGCCGGAGTCGGGCTGGAGCAGGCCGGCGACGGTCAGCGTCGGGTGCCGCCGGGGAAAGGCGTTGAGATAGAGGGCGGGTCGCCCGGTCGCGTCGGTGCCGATCAGCTCCGGGGCCAGGAACTCGAAACGCGGCAGGTAACCGGTGGCGAAGACGACCAGATCCGGCTCGAGCTCCCGGCCGTCGACCAGGGTCACGCTGTTGCGCCGGAACCGGCCGATCTCCGGCACCGGGGTGATCGTCCCGTGTCCGAGCTGGTAGACGAGCTGGCTGTTGACGATCGGGTGGGTCTCGAAGAGTCGGTGGTCGGGCCGGGGCAGGCCGAACCGGGTGAGGTCGCCGACGGTCAGCCTCAGCACCCACTGGAAGATCCACTGCCGCAGCCGCAGCGGCAGGCGGTAGAGCCCGAAGGAGTCGTTGACCTGGTCGGCCGGACGGCCGAGGGCGTACTTCGGGGCGTACCAGTAGCCGCGGCGGGTCGAGTGCCAGCACCTGGCGGCCTGCTGGCCGGCCTCCACCGCGATGTCGCAGCCGGTGTTGCCGGCTCCGACCACCAGCACCCGCTTGCCGCGCACCTGGGTGGCGTCCTTGTACGCCGACGCGTGGATCACCTTGCCCCGGAACTCGTCCAGCCCCTCGTACGCCGGCATCTTCGGCGCCCAGTTGTGCCCGTTGGCGACCACCACCGCCGCGTAGCGGGAGGTGCGCTCGGCGCCGTAGCCGCCGGTGCTACGGGTGGTGACGTCCCAGCGGTCGCCCTCGGCCGGCTCGACCCGCACCACCTCGGTGCCGAACCAGACGTGTGGCCGCAGGTCGAAGTGGTCGGCGTAGTGCTCCAGATAGGACAGTAGCTGGCTGTGGTGCGGATAGTCCGGCCAACTGTCCGGCATCGGGAAGTCGGGGAACTCCGTGAACGGGCGGGACGTGATGAGGTGGGTGCTGGCGTAGACCGGACTGCGGTCGTGCCGCCAGTTCCAGGCCCCGCCGACCCCGGTCTCCCGTTCGTAGCAGTCGACGCCGAAGCCGTACTCCTTCAGGTTCTTGATGGCGGTGAGGCCGCTGGCCCCGGCGCCGATCACACAGACGGTGCCGCCCCGGTCGTAGACCGGGCGCCCGTCCCGCCAGAGGGTCGCGGCCGGCTCGTTGCTCTCCTGGTCGCTGAAGGTGGACACCGAAGAATCTCCTTTTGTCCGGCACGAGTGCCGACGTGCGGGGGAATCCTCTCGGCTGCCGTCGCCCTTGTCCAGCCCGCCGCGCGCCGTTACGGGAAGGCGGCGGCATGGCCGACGGGCGAGCGGCGGTAACCCGTGGTCGCCGACGGCGGTAGACCCGTGGTCGGCGGGCGGCGGTAAACCCGTGGTCGGCGGGCACGGGCAGCACCGATGATTGCGGTCATGGTCACCACCCGACGAGCCGGCATGCGCACCGGGGACGGTGGGCCGTCCGATGCGCCCGGGAGCCGGCATGGGCGCCACCGATCGTCGCCGTGAGCGCGCCGTCAGGGCGCTCGACGGCTACGCCAGTGGCCCCGACGCCCCGATCCTGGCAACTGCCCGCGCCCTGGCAAGACTCGACGACGCCGACGCGGTGGTGCTGGTCGAGGGCATCAGCGACCAGATCGCCGTGGAAACCGCCGCCGTGGGGCGCGGCCGGGATCTCGATGCGGAACGGATCGTCGTCGTACCGATCGGCGGGGCGCACGCGATCGGCCGCTTCCTGACGGGACTGGGTCCGCTGGGCGGCCGGGTGCGACTTGCCGGCCTCTGCGACCGGCGCGAGGAGGAGCTGTTCCGGCGCGGCCTCGCCGCCCGGCTCGGCGCGTCCGCCCCCTTCGGTGGGATGGAATACCTGGGATTCCACGTCTGCGTCGACGATCTGGAGGACGAGCTGATCCGCGCCGTCGGTGCCGCGGCGGTCGAGGTCCTCTTCGACGCGGAGGGCGATCTCGGGTCGTTCCGCTCGTTGCAGGCCCAGCCCGCCTGGCGCGGCCGGCCACTCGACGCGCAGATGCGACGGTTCCTGGGCAGCGGCTCGCGCCGCAAGCTGCGCTACGCACGGCTGCTCGTCGAGACGGCGGTTGGCCGGGACGGCCTGCCCCGGCCGCTCGACGCGCTGCTCGCCACCGTCTGACCCACCGGATGTCAGCATGGTCAGCTGACCTGTTCCGCGGTGTCTCCGCCGGAAACCGTGGTGAGTACGCGGGCGAGCCAGTCGTTGCGGGTCCGCCTGGCGGCGGCCGAGACCGGCACCCGCGGATACAGCGCGTCGAACCCGTGGAAGCCCCCGGCCCAGACGTGCAGTTCGGCCTGGCCGCCGGCCGCCCAGATCCGGCTGGCGTAGTCGACGTCCTCGTCGCGGAAGACCTCGGCGGAGCCGGCGTCGACGTAGGTGGTGGGCAGGCCGGCGAGGTCGCCCGCCAGCGCCGGTGAGACGTACGGCGAGACGGGCCCGCCGGTGCGGTCGCCGAGCACCGATCGCCAGCCGAACTCGTTCATCTCGCGGGTCCAGACACCCGGTCCACCGGAGAACTGCCGGCTCGACGTGCTGCTGTTGCGGTGGTCCAGCATGGGGCCGATCAGCACCTGGGCCGCGATGGGCGGGGTGCCGAGGTCGCGTGCCATCAGGGTCACCCCGGCGGCGAGGCCGCCGCCGGCACTCGCGCCCGCCACGACGACGCGGGTCGGATCGATGCCCAGCTCGGCGGCGTGCTCGACGGCCCAGACCAGGCCGTGGTAGCAGTCGTCGACCAGGGTCGTGCCGCCGACCTCCGGCGCCAGCCGGTAGTCCACCGAGATCACCACGGCGCCGAACAGGTCCAGCCACTCCAGCGGGATGTCGATCTGCGAGTAGCGGTCCCCCATCACCATCCCGCCGCCGTGGATCCAGTAGACACACGGCGCCGCGGTGGCACCGCTCGCCCCGGCCGGGCTGATGACCGACAACGGGATAGGCGCGCCGTCCGGGCCGGAGATGATGACCTCGCGCCGGTCGACGGCCCGACCGTCGAGCAACGGCTCGATCGGCGTCGACGCGTACGGTCGGATCTGTGCGAGCAGTTCGGGGTCGAGTTCGGACCCGAGCGGCATGCCGGCGAGCAACACGCGCAGTTCGGGGTCGAAGTCAGGTCGTGCGAGAGTCATGGTGCGTCCTTCCTCGGGTCAGCGAGCTCAGAAGGCGGCCTTGCCGCCGACCGGGACCTCGTCGGTGTAGTGGGACTCTCCGGCGAGCAGCGGCTGGATCCTGGCGACCAGTGCCTGCGCCTGCTCGGAGGCGAAGAACCTGCCGTGGGCCTGCTCGCTGGTCCAGCCCTCGGTCACGTGGACGACGTCGGGGTTGCTGGCCGAGCGGCCGACCAGGAAGACGACGCAGTCCTGCTGCGGCAGGGACGGCGCGTCGAGCAGAAGCTCGACCAGCTCGTCGCCCCTGCCCGGTCGGGCGGTCATGGTGGCGTGGAACCCGTGGTTGACGGCCATGGCTGGCGTTCTCCTCGGTCATGGCGCTAATGAAGCGCTGTTGGGATATCGACAATCCCATGAAATCAGCTTGACCAGGAGAAACGTTAGATTGATGCTCGCACTCTCTTGCCTGATCCTCTCGCTATAGCGAGGATCAGGTCAACCGGCGGCGGGCAGCAGCAGATCGGCGCGGATCGGGAAGTGGTCGCTCGCCCGCCGGGTCTGCTCGGAGTCCACCACGTCGTAGTCGAGTACGTCGATCCGGGGATCCACGAAGAGCGCGTCGATCCGGTCGCGCGGTTGCGGGCACGGGAAGGTGAACCGCCCCTCGCCGCCGGCCACCACCGCCACGTCGGTGAGCCCGTCGGCGACGGTACGCCAGGCACCGCCGCCAGAATTCTCGTTCAGGTCGGCCCCGACCACCACCGGCAGCCGCAGCGCGGTCAACTCCTGCTTGAAGAGTGCGGCCTGACCGGGACGCTCGGTCGGGTCGGTGGAGAGGTGCGAGCCGGCGACGACGAAGCGGGACGCCCCGACCCCGCATTCGGCGAAAACCGCACCGCGCATGTGCCGGCCCGGCGTCAGCGGAAACTGCCGGCACCAGGTCCGGTAGACCCGGACCCGCAAGCTGGTCAGCAGCAGGTTGCCCAGCGACGGCAGGCCACCGGCCGCGACCACCAGACCGAGCCGGTCCGCCAGGGCGGCGCACCTGTGCCGCCAGCGGAACCGACGCGGCGCCTCCTGCACGATCACCACGTCCGGCTCCAGCGCCCGGACCGCCCCGGCCAACGCGTCGACGTCGTCCCGCTGGCCGTGCACGTTGTAGGAGACCACCCGCAGCCGCATCGAATACCCTTCGAGTAAGGAAGGGCCCCCTCTTATCGCTTTCGGTAGAAGAAGGGCCCCTTCTTAACAGCATTCCGTTCCGGCTACCGCCGCCGGGCCAGGTCGGCGGCGCCGACCATGCCGGCCGAGTTGCCCAGCTCCGCCGGGCGGATCTCGGCCACCGGGATCTTGGCACGCGCGGCCAGGGCGTCCATGAAGGATCGCCGGGTGGGCCCCATCAGCAGGTCACCGGCCTCCACCACCCCGCCCCCGACGACCAGCACCTGTGGATCGAGAATCTGCGCCATGTCCGCCAGACCGATGCCGAGCCAGTGCCCGATCTGGGCGAACGCGGTGGCCGAGACCGGGTCGCCGGAGCGGGCGGCGGCGGTCACCATCGGCCCGCTGACCGCCTCGACGTCACCGCCGGCCAGATCGAGCAGGATGGTGGCTCGGGCCGGCTCCTGCCGTGCACCGGCACGGGCGAACCTGACCAGGGCGTTGCCGCTCGCGTACTGCTCGATGCAGCCGAGCCGGCCACAGCCGCAGAGGTGCCCCTCCGGCACCGAGAGCATGTGCCCGAGTTCGGCGGCGATGCCGTGCGCGCCCCGCAACAGTTCGCCACCGAGCACGATGCCACCGCCGACACCGGTACCGATGGTGAAGAGCACCATCGAGTCGTCGGCGTCCCGGGCGGCGCCGTACCGGAACTCGGCCCAGGCCGCGACGTTGGCGTCGTTCTCGACGATCACGGGCAGGCCCACGGCGTTGCCGACGTAGTCGCGCAGCGGCTCGTCCCGCCAGGCGATGTTCGGGGCGAAGAGCACCGTCGACCGGTCGGCGTCGATCCAGCCGGCGGCACCGATGCCCACCGCCGCCACCTCGTGCTCGGCCGCCAACTCCTTGACGACCTCGACGATCACGTCCCGGGTCCGCGCGACGTCGTCGGCCGGGGTGTCCCGGCGCAGCTGTGCCCGCACCTCACCCTCGACGTCGACGACCCCGGCGGCCACCTTGGTGCCCCCGACGTCGACTCCGATGGTCAGCGTCACCGAGCCGCTCCCCTCTGCCACACCGCACCCCTGCGGTCACTGTCCGCCACTGCCGCCGTACCGTGCCGCCCGTTCCGCGGCCACCGGCGGCCCCGTCCCGGCGGTCAGCCGCCCTCGCCGGGTCCGGCCTGCTCACCGGGACCGCTACCGACCGGTCCCTCCGGGGTCCGCGCCGCGGGTACCGGTGGTCGTCCGGTGGCCGGCGGCCCGGTGGGCCGGGCCGGCTCCGTCCCGGCCGGGGTCGCCCGGTCCGGACCGGCGGCCGCCCCCGTCTCCCGGGAACCGGCCTCGGCACGGGTGGCGGCCGCCCAGACGTCGTCCGGCTCGTCCGCCGGCCACGAATCATGCCTGGTACGGGTCGCCTCGCGCCACACGGCGTCACGCTCCGGGCCGGACCCGCCGGTAGGGCCGGTGTCGGCGGTCACCCGGCCGGTCCCCGACGCGCTCCCGTCCGCCGCCGGTCGGGCCTGGTCACCGGCACCCTCCTGCCGGCCAGCACCCTCCTGCCGGCCGGGACTCTTCTCCAGGCCGGGACCGGCGCGGCCGCCGCTGGAACTGGTGACCGAGGAGAGGGCACGCAGCAGGCTCGCCACCCCGGCAGCGAAGTCGCCCGCGCCGGTGGCCAGCCGCTCGACGAGATCCGGACTCGGGTCGCGCAGCGCCGCGATCGACCGGCAGACCGGGCAGACACAGCATTCGGGATCACCGGTGGCGAAACCGGCGGCGAACCCCGCTCCCGCCGGCTCGGACCGGCCGGCATCGGACCGGCCGGCATCGGGCTGGGCTGCCTCGCGCTGGGCTGCCTCGCGCTGGGCTGCCTCGCGCTGGGCTGCCTCGCGCTGGGCGGGCTCGGGTTGGACGGGCTCGGGCACGGTGCGCTCGGGTCCGCTCGACTCCGGCCGGCTCGACTCCGGCCGGCTCGACGGCGGTACGCCGCCGGCCTGGCCCAGAACGTCGGAGAGCACCTGGCCGAGCGGGCCGAACGCGCCGGCCCGGTCCCGCGCCTCCGACGCCGCCGAACGGGCCATCGCGAGCGCGGCGGCGACCAGCCGCTCGGCCTCCTCCCGGGCAGAACCCGGATCGGTCGCCCGTCCGGACGAACCGCTGTCTACCATGATCCGCTCCCTCTACGCCGGTCCGGCTCCCTTCATAGTCTCCACGCGCCGCTTGAGCTGCGTCAGCGCGGCATCCATGATCATCTTCTCTGCCTTGCGCCGGAACATCCCCAGCATGCCGACCGACAACTCGACCTCCAGGGTGTAGGTCACCGTCGACGTGCCGTCCCCGTTGTCCTCGATGTCGTACGACCCGTTCTGGACCTTCTGCATGCGGGAAGGCTCCACCAGGTGCCACTCGATCCGGGAGATGTCCTCGGCATACTCGTACGCCAGGGTGTACTCGTCGGTCATCACGGAGGCGTCGAGCACGAACCGGACCCTGGCGGGATAGCCGTCCTCGTACTCCTCGACCACCTCCACCCGCTTGACCGCGTCGGTCCACTCCGGGTAGCGCGGAAAATCACAGATCACCGCCGTCACCTGGGCCGGCGGCGCGGCGATGACGATCGACTGGGTGGAGGAATCCGCCATGTCCGGGAGGCTACCCCGCGCCGGGGCGGATCCGGCCGACCATCTCGACCTGTTCGTGCCCGGTCGACCACCTGCTCGGGCGGACCGGACCGGTCGAAGGTAGGTTGCGGATAGCCCGACCGGCCGACATCGGCGGGGTCGACGCGAGCACGAGATCGAACGAGCACAAGGTCGAACGAGCACAAGGTCGAACGAGCACGAGGTCGAACGAGCACGAGGGAGTGCAGGTGCGCGAGTTCTCGGTCCCCCCGGAGGTCACCGTCGGCGACGCTGCCAACCTCACCGACCCGGTCTGGGACAACGCCGAGGAGGCCCCCGACAGCGTGCAGTTCGTCCGTCGGGCCGTCGACGCGGCCGGACGGCAGGACGGCTGGACCGACGTGACCTGCCGGCAGTTCCGCGACGAGGTGGTCGCGGTGGCCCGAGGGCTGGTCGCCGCCGGAATCAACCCGGGCGACCGGGTCGGGCTGATGTGCCGGACCCGGTACGAGTGGACCCTGGTCGACTACGCCATCTGGACGGCCGGCGGTGTGCCGGTGCCGATCTACGACACCTCCAGCCCGGAGCAGGTCGCCTGGATCCTCTCCGACTCCGGCGCGGTCGCCTGCGTGCTGGAGACCAACGGGCACGCGATGGCGCTGGCCGGGGTGCGGGACCGGCTGCCCGGCCTGGAGCACGTCTGGCAGATCGAGGTCGGCGGCCTCGACGAGCTGGTCTCGCTCGGCGAGCGGGTCGACCCGGCAGAGGTCGACCTGCGGCGCAAGGCGGTCAAGGCCGGCGACATCGCCACCATCATCTACACCAGCGGCACCACCGGCCGCCCCAAGGGCTGTGTGCTGACCCACCGGAACATGCTCTCCGACATCTGCAACGCCATCCCGGTGCTGCCGAACCTGTTCAACGAGGGCGCGTCGACGCTGCTCTTCCTGCCGCTGGCGCACTCGTTCGCCCGGCTGATCCAGATCGGCACGGTGCGGGCCCGGGCCACCGTGGCGCACAGCGTCGACGTGAAGAAGCTGGTCGACGAGTTGAAAGAGTTCCGGCCGACCTTCGTGCTCTCGGTCCCCCGGGTCTTCGAGAAGGTCTACACCGGGGCGGTGCAGAAGGCGAACGACGAGGGCAAGGGCAAGATCTTCGCCAGTGCGGAGCAGGTGGCGATCGCGTACAGCCAGGCCCTGGACACGCCGTCCGGGCCGAGCCTGGGGCTGCGGCTGCGGCACCGGGTCTTCGACCGGCTGGTCTACCGCAAGCTACGGGCCGCGCTCGGCGGACGCTGCCGCAACGCGATCTCCGGCGGAGCACCGCTCGGCGCCCGGCTCGGGCACTTCTTCCGGGGCGTCGGGGTGCTGGTCTACGAGGGGTACGGGCTGACCGAGACCTCCCCGGCGGTGGCGGTGAACCTGCCCGGCGCGACCCGGATCGGTACGGTCGGCCGCCCCCTGCCCGGCGTGACGATCCGGATCGCCGACGACGGTGAGATCCTGATCAAGGGGGACGTGGTCTTTCAGGGCTACTGGAACAACCCGGAGGCGACCGCCGAGGTGCTCACCCCGGACGGCTGGTTCCACAGCGGTGACCTCGGTGAGCTCGACAGCGACGGATACCTCTGCATCACCGGGCGGAAGAAGGAGATCATCGTCACGGCGAGCGGCAAGAACGTCGCCCCGACCGTGCTGGAGGACCGGATCCGGGCGCACCGGCTGGTCAGCCAGTGCATGGTGGTCGGCGACCGCCGCCCCTTCGTCGCCGCGCTGGTCACCATCGACGAGGAGGTCCTGCCGGGCTGGTTGCGCGAGCACGGCCGCCCGGAGAACACCCCGGTCGGAGAGCTCCGGGACGACCCGCAGCTACGCGCCGAGATCCAGACCGCCGTGGACGAGGCCAACCAGGCGGTGTCCCGGGCCGAGTCGATCAAGCAGTTCCGGATCCTGCCCCGCGACTTCGCCGAGGCCACCGGCGAGCTGACTCCGTCGATGAAGGTCAAGCGGAGCGTCGTGGAGAAGACATACTCGGCGGAAATCGCCGGGATATACGGCGACTGACTACCATCCGTCAGGTGCCCGCCTCGACCTCCGCCCTCCCCCGCCCCCACCCGCTCGCGGCGGCGGCCAGGGTCGTCATGCTCGCGCTCGTCGCGGTGCTGACCCTGATCGCCACCAGGGAACCGGGGCAGCTCCGCTGGGTCGCCCTGCTCGCCGTCGCCGGCGTCCCGGCGGTGGTCGCCCCCGGGCACCGGCTGCTGGCCCCGCTGGGCCGGTTCGCCGAGGTCGTGCTGGTGGGACTGGCCGCCGGCCAGGTCGCCGCGGCAGCGAACATCGGTACGCCGATGCCGGGTGTGGGAGCGTCGGCCATCCTGCCCTATCTGGCCGTACCGCTCACCGTGGCGGCGTTGCAGCGGCGTACCCGGGAGGGTGTCGGGCTGATCGTGGTCGCTGCCGCCACCCTGGTGTTCAGCGGCCTCTTCACCGGCGGCGGCGACGGGCCGCAGATCGGTCAGGTCGGATATCTGACGGTGGCGGCCCAGTGGGTGATCCTGGCCGCGCTGGGCCTCTTCGCGGCGGGCTCGCTGCAGCGGATCATCCATGCCCGGGGCGAGAACAAGCCGCCGCCGTACACCGAGGCGACCCGGCTACTGACCCAGTTGCGCAGCGTCGCGAGGCAGCTGCCGGGGGCCACCCTCGATCCGGGCAGCATCTCGGAGCACCTGATCGAGGAGCTGCGCGGCGTCGCCCGGGCGGACCGGGCGGCGGTCCTCTCCGCCAGCGGTGGCGGCCGGCTCGTCGTGCTCGCCCAGGCCGGGGTGGAGCGGGTCGACTGGGAGACGACGCTGGACGCCGACTCGGCGATCGCGGACGCCTGGGCCAGTCAGCAGCCGCAGACGGCACACCGGTCGCAGGCCCGGTCACATCCCGGTGGGGAGGTGTCGGCACTGGTCGTACCGCTGGTCGCCGGGGTCCGGACGGTCGGCCTGGTCACCCTGGAGGCCGATGTCGCCGCCGCCTACCCGCCGCCGGTGGTGGCCCAGGTCACCGCGATCACCGGCCCTGCGGCACTGCGTCTGGAGGCGGCGCTGCTCTTCGACGAGGTACGGTCGCTCGCCACCAACGAGGAGCGGCAGCGGCTCGCCCGGGAGATCCACGACGGGGTGGCCCAGGAACTGGTGATGGTCGGCTACGGCATCGACAACGCCCTGGCCAGTCTCCCGGAGGAGGCCAAGGAGACCGCCGAGGAGCTGCGTACGCTGCGCGGCGAGGTGACCCGGGTCATCACCGAGCTGCGACTGAGCCTCTTCGAGCTGCGCAGCGAGGTCGACCGGCACGGTGGGCTCGCCGCCGCCATCGCCGAGTACGCCCGCACCGTCGGCGCCTCCGCCGGGCTGCGGGTGCACTACACCCTCGACGAGTCGACCGCCCGACTGCCGGCCGCCACCGAGGCGGAGTTGCTGCGCATCGCGCAGGAGGCGATCACCAACGCCCGCAAGCACGCCGGCGCGTCGAACCTCTGGGTCACCTGTGCCGTGGATCCCCCATTCGCCCAGATTGAAGTGTCGGATGATGGTCAGGGCATCGCTGACCAGCGCCCCGATGGCAGGTATGGTCTTGCGATCATGGCGGAGAGGGCGGAACGTATCCGGGGCCGGCTAGAGATCAGTCCGCGACACCCCAGCGGCACGACGGTGGCAGTGGTGCTCGGAGGCTCGCCCCGGCGCGATAACGTGCGCGGTAGCGTCACCGCATCAGAAGGGGAGTAACCCGAGCATGACCACCAGCCCCACGCCGACCACTCGGACCAAGGTCCTGCTCGTCGACGATCACGACCTGATCCGCAAGGGCCTACGGCACGCGTTCGAGCGGGACCGGCAGTTCGAGGTCGTCGGCGAGGCCGCCACCGCTGCCGAGGGGGTACGGCAGGCCGGCGCCCTGCAACCCGATGTAGTGATCATGGATCTGCGCCTTCCCGACGGCAGCGGGTTGGAGGCGACCCGGGCGCTGCGCAAGTCCAGCGCCACCATGGGGATCGTCGTGCTCACCATGTACGCGGGCGACGACCAGCTCTTCGGCGCCCTGGAGGCGGGCGCGAGCGCGTTCGTCCCGAAGACCGCGCCCGCCGACGAGGTCGTCGCCGCCGCCCGGCACGCCGCTTCCTCCCCGAGCGCGTTCACCGCCGCCGACCTCGCCGAGGCGATGAAGCGCCGGCTCGCTCCGTCCGGCCCGCAGCTCTCCCCCCGGGAGGGTCAGGTGCTGCGCCTGCTGGCCGACGGGATGAGTGTTGCCGGCATCGCCAAGCAGCTCTTCGTCAGCGAGTCGACGGCGAAGACGCACATCTCCAAGCTCTACGAGAAGCTCGGCGCGGCCAACCGGGCCCAGGCCCTGATGACCGCCCTCCGGCTCGGCCTGCTCGAAGCGCCGGACGCCCCGAAGTTCTGACCGTCGACCGGCCTCCCGGCCGGCCGGGAGGCCAGCAGACGCCACCGCTGGCGCCCCGGTGCGCGCCCGGCGCCGCTCGACCGGCCGTATGACCGGCGCCAGGCGACCCGCCGCGCGACCGCGCCAGGCGACCCACCGCGCGACCGGCACCAGGCGACCCGCCGCGCGACCGGCACCAGGCGACCCGCCGTGCGACCGGTGTCGGTCGGCAGTTCCGGGGGGGACCGCCAGCCGGGCTTCGGTCAGCCCGTCAGGAGTTCCGTCATCCGCCCGGCCTGCCGCTCCCAGCGCCACTCCCGCTCCACCCACGCGCGTCCGGCGGCGCCCATCCGACGGGCCAGTTCCGGATCGGCGAGCAGGACGCTGAGCCGGTCGGCGAGCCGCCCGGCATCACGGCCGTCGACGACGTAGCCGGTCTCGCCCTCCCGGACCGCGTCCGGGGCACCGCCGGAGTCACCGGCCACCACCGGCAGCCCGGTCGCGGACGCCTCCAGATAGACGATGCCCAGGCCCTCGACGTCCAGACCGCCGTTGCGGGTCCGGCACGGCATCGCATAGACGTCGCCGGCCGCGTAGTACGCCGGCAGCGCGGCGGTCGGCACCGAGCCGGTGAAAACCACGTCGGCCGCGACGCCCACCCGCCGGGCCAGCTTCTCCAGCGCCCTGCGATACGGCCCGCCGCCCACCACCAGCAGCGCGGCTCCCGGCACCCGGCGACGGACTTCCGGCAGGACCCGGATCAGTGCGTCCTGCCCCTTCCGCGGCACCAGCCGGGAGACGCAGACCACCACCGGCCGGTCGGTCAGGCCGTGCCGGGCGCGGATCTCGGAGCCGTCCACGTCCGGGTGGTAGACGTCGACGTCCACCCCCGGGGCGAGCCGGCGCAGCTCGGTGCGGCCCCGCAGCACCCGGTCCAGCCGCACCCGGGTGTATTCCCCCAGGTAGGTGGTGACGTCGATGCCGTCGCCGATCCGGCGCAGCGCCGAGCGGGCGCCCGGCAGCGCCGCCCAGCCGACCTCGTGACCGTGGGTCTGGGCCACCGCCCGGTCAATCCCGGCCCGGCGGCGCAGCCCGGCGGCGAGCAGCCCCAGCGGGGCCGCCGCGCCGAACCAGACGGTGTCGCAGTCGTAGGCGCGGGCCAACTCCGCCGCCCGACGCGCCACCCGCCGGGTCGGCAGCAGCAGCTCGGTCGACTCCCGGATTACCTCGAACGGCTGGTCGGCGTCGAACTTGTCGGCGCCGGGCCAGGTGGAGGCGTACACGACTATCGACCCGGTCGGCTGCCGGACCGCGAGGGCGTGCACGAACGACTGGATGCCGCCAGGACGCGGTGGGAAGTCGTTGGTGACGAGCAGCGTCCTGGTCAACCGCCAGCTCCTCGGGCGTACGCGCGGGCAGCGGCCATGCGCTCGACGGTCGATGGGTGACTCGCCCGGTAGAGGTACTCCCACCGGGGCGGGTCGGGATCGGCGAGGTTGACCGCCGAGAGCCGGCGCTGCATCGCCTCGAAGGCCGCCGGGTCCCGGGTCAGTGCCAGCGCGTGTGCGTCCGCCCGCGCCTCCACCTGCCGGGAGACCCAGGCCTGGACCGGCGTCGCCAGCAGACCCGCCACGGTGACCAGCGCCAGCAGCAGCGCGAACGCGCGTGGCTCGGCTACCGAGCCGACCCCGGCGGCCCGCAGAAGTCCGCCCGACGAGCCGAGCAGATAGAGCGCGACGACGGCAGCGGCGGCGCCGAGGGCACCGGTCAGGGTGCCGGTCAGCACGTCCCGGTCCTTGGCGTGCCCCAGCTCGTGCGCGACCACCGCGGCCACCTCGGCGGATGGCGCCTCGCGCAGCAGGGTGTCGTAGACGACGATCCGGCGGGTGGGACCGAACCCGGAAACGTACGCGTTGACCGCCCGGGTCCGGCGCGAGGCGTCGGCGACCAGCACGTCCTTCACCGGTACGCCGTCGGCGTCGGCGAGCGCCAGCAACTCGGTGCGGAGCGGCCCTGGCTCCATCGGGGTGAACCGGTTGAAGATCGGCTCCACCAGCACGGGCAGTATGAACGAGAGGAGCGTGACCAACAGCGCGGCGCCGGCCGCACCGAAGGCCCACCACCACCTCGGTGCCAGCCGGGTCACGGTGTAGAAGCCGAGCAGGGCCACCGCGCCGATCACGGCGCTGACCGCGTACGACTTGAGCAGGTCGACCGTCCACCCGCCCCAGCCCTGGGTGGAGAGCCCGTAGCGGGCCACCACCGCGTGCCGCCAGGCCGCGAACGGCAGGGTGACCAGGTCGGCGACCAGCACCACCGCCAGACCACCGAGCACGGCCTGGGCGATCCAGTGATCTCCGAACGGGCGGCCGACCAGTCCGACGAGCTTCGCGCCGAGCGGTGTGAGGCCGAGCAGCAGCGCGACGGCCAGCCCGACGGCGAGCGCGGCGTAACCGCCCGGCCGCAGGGCGGCGGCGAAGGCCCGCCCCCTGGCCACCTGTGCCGGATCGAGGTCGTCGAGTGCGGCGAGCTGATCGGCGCGGGGCGCGGGCGGCCGGTGCCACGGCACCAGCAGCGCCGTCGCGGTGACGAGCAGCAGCACGAGGGCGACGAGGGTCAGCCCGGCCCAGGCACGTGGCGTCATGCGGTGGCCCGCACCCGCTCTGTCATCCGCTCCGCCCTCCGCACACCCGATCGCGCCGCCACCGACCCGATCGCGCCGCCAATCCTATGCCCGGGTCGTCCGTCGGGCAGTTGGGGCGGGCCCGGCAGCGTCCCGTCCCCGTGGCCCCGCCGGATGGTGATCCGTCAGGCGACCCGCCTGCGCCGACGGTTGCCCAGCCGGGTCGGTGCCGAAACCGGGGCGTCCAGGATCTCGACGTCGAAGCCGGCCCGGGTGAAGACCTCGATCGCGTGCATCTCGTCGGCCGCCAGGGCGGCCTGCCCGGGTGCCTGGTCCAGCAGTGCGCTGACCAGACACCCGGAACAGGCCGCCGTGCCCCGGCGGAGGGTGCAACTGTCGCAGTCGATGAGCACGTGCCCTCCTCGAGCAGCGGTGACGATGGCTGTCGTGACTCGACCACCGTCCGTTACATCGGACCCTAGAACAGGGGTACGACAAAACCACCGTTGCCCACCATTGCCGCGACAAATGATCAAGCCGGACGAAGCAGCCGGCGCCGGGTGCAGCCCGGTTAAGCGGGGGCCCTTCCTATGCAGAAAGCGATAAGCGGGGGCCCTTCCTTACAGGCTAGGAGCGGGCGAGGCGGCGGAGCAGGGAGTCCGCGCCGAGCGGGTAGGCGCCGTGCCGGCGTACGCCGTCGGCGACCTCGCGGTCGGAGGAGACCACCACGATCGGTCGGCCCGGCGGCTCGGCCCGGACCAGCCGGCGGATCAGGTCGTCGGCGGTCTCCCCCTTGCGGGAGAAGAGCACGCGTACGCCACGGGGTGACGGTGGTAGCCCGTGCATCCGTTCGGCACCGTCGAAGACGACCGTCACCTCGTCACCGGTCTGCGCCGCGATGCCGCCGAGACCGGTGATCAGCCGCTTCCGCTGCTGCTCCAGGGACATGTCGCCGAACCCGCGCTTGGTGACGTTGTAGCCGTCGACCATCAGGTGCGCCCGGGGCAGTGCCAGCAACTGGTCCAGCCGGGCCGGGTCGTCGGCGTCCAGGGCGCGGGCCGAGGTTGCCGCGGCCGGGTGCTCGGCGAACGCGTCCGCGACGTAGTCGGCCGGCAGCCGGTCGGCGGGGTCGAGGGCGAGTTCCCGGCGCAGCCCTACGGCGGCCCGACCGATCGTCTCCAGCAGCAGCCAGAGCCGGGCGTCGTCGACCGAGCGGGCCTCCTTCGCCGTCTGCCGGACCGCGCCCGCCGCCGCCTCGGCCTCGGCCAGCCGGGCCCGCACCCGGCGCAGCTCCGCCTCGTGGTCGGCCGCCGCCCGGGCGGCCCGCCCCTTCTCGGTGGCGAGCAACTCGGCCGCCCGCCGGTGTTGGGCCTGCGCCTCCCGGAGCGTGCGGCCCAGCACCCGGTTCTCCTCTCGGAGCTGGCCCAGCTCCTCCCGGAGCCGGGCCACCTCGTCGCGCAGCTTGTCGGCCTCCACCTTCGCCACCGCGCGGTCGTGCTCGGCCCGGGTGGCGCGCTGTTCGGCCTCGCGGACCAGTTCGGCGACGATCGCGCTGTCCACCTCGGCCCGGACCGCCGCACCCGCGTTCTCGACCAGGTCACGCCAGCCCGCCGGCCGGGTCAGGTAGGCGAGCGCGGCGACCTCGACCGGGTCGGCGGCGGCCGGGCTGCCGCCGGAGACCACCACGGAACCGAGTTCGCCGACCTCGGCGAGCACCCGGCTGGCCACCCGCTGCCGGAAGAGCGGGTCGGCGGCGAGCTGGGTGGCGATCGGCCCGCCGCCGAGCCGGGCCCGACGGTTCGGCGCGAACTTGGCGACCCGGCGCAGCGGCGGCGGCACCTCCTCGACGGGCAGCGTCGGCAGCGCCGTCGCGGCCAGGCTGACGATCCGGGTCCTGACCGGCTCCGGCAACGTCGGCTCCGGCTCCCGATCGGCCGGCTCCCGATCGGCCGGCTCCCGATCGGCCGGCTCCCGATCGGCCGGCTCCCGATCGGCCGGCTCCCGATCGGCCGGCTCCGGCACGTCGTCGGCGACGACGGCCGCGGCCGGGTCGACGGCGCCGCTGGCAGGCTCGGGGCCGCCGGGGTCGCCGGCGCGTCCGGGGTCGCCGGCACGCTCGGGACGTGCGGGCTGCGCCGCCTCTTCGCGGAGGCGGTCGTCGGACGGTTCGGCGCGGGCCATGTCGCCAGTCTCCCACCGACACCCTCCCGATTGCCGAACGGCTCAGATGATCTCGCCCCGACGGCCCCCGGTAACGACTGGTACGGATGATGCGGAAGTGTCGTACGTGCCGCCTAGCCTGCCCGCCGTGGTCCCACCTCAATATGTCCAGGGCACGCTGGACGGCCTGCCGGGCGGCGTTTCCGGCGCGGACGGCTGGCCCGACGAGGCGACGTCGCTGCGCCGGACGACCTTCGTGGTGCTCGACCTGGAGACCACCGGAGGAGCCCCGGACGGCGGCGGGATCACCGAGATCGGCGCGGTCAAGGTGTGCGGCGGCGAGGAGCTGGGCGTGCTCGGCACCCTGGTCAACCCGGGCGAGCCGATCCCGCCGTTCATCACGGTGCTGACCGGGATCACCCAGGCGATGCTGCTGCCGGCACCGCCGATCGAGGAGGTGCTGCCAAGCGTGCTGGAGTTCCTCCGGGGTGCGGTGCTGGTCGCGCACAACGCCCCCTACGACGTGGGCTTTCTCAAGGCGGCCTGCGCCCGGCACGGCTACACCTGGCCGAACCCCCGGGTGCTGGACACCGCGGCGCTGGCCCGCCGGGTGCTCACCCGCGACGAGGTGCCCAACCGCAAGCTCGGCACGCTGGCGGCCTACTTCCGCACCCCGCACCAGCCGACGCACCGGGCGCTCGCCGACGCGCGCGCCACGGTCGACGTGCTGCACGGGCTGATCGCCCGCCTCGGCGGGCACCGGGTGGAGACCCTCGGCGACGCGATCGAGTTCGCCAGGGCGGTCACCCCGACCCAGCGCCGCAAGCGGCACCTGGCCGACGGGCTGCCGAAGGTGCCGGGCGTCTACATCTTCCGGGCCGCCGACGACCGGCCGCTCTACGTCGGCACCTCCGGCGACATCGCCACCCGGGTCCGCAGCTACTTCACCGCCTCGGAGAAGCGGGCCAGGATCTCGGAGATGCTGGCCGCCGCCGAGCGGGTCGAGGCGGTCGAGTGCGCCCATCCGCTGGAGGCCGAGGTGCGCGAGCTGCGGCTGATCGCGGCGCACGCGCCGCCGTACAACCGCCGGTCGAAATATCCGGAGCGGGCGGTCTGGCTCAAGCTGACCTCGGAGCCGTACCCACGACTGTCGCTGGTCCGGTCGCTCGGGCCGGAGGACGAGACCTATCTGGGTCCGTTCAGCTCGCGCCGCTCGGCCGAACTCGCCGCGGCCGGGGTGCACGACGCGGTGCCGCTGCGCCAGTGCACGCCCCGGCTCTCGGTGCGGACGACCAGCCCGGCGTGCGCCCTGGCCGAGCTGGACCGCTGCCCGGCACCCTGCGAACACCGGATCTCCGTCGAGGAGTACGCGGCCCGCGCGGTCGGGCCGGTCCGGTCCGCCCTGGCCGACGACCCGCAGGTGCTGGTCGAGGCGCTGCTGTCCCGGATCGGCGTGCTGGCCGACGCGCGCCGCTACGAGGAGGCGGCGGTGGTGCGGAGCCGGCTGGCCGCGGTGCTCCGGGCCACCGTCCGGATGCAACGCCTGGTCGGGCTGACCCGGATCGGCGAGCTGGCCGCCGCCCGCCGGGCCGCGGACGGTGGTTGGGAGATCGCCGTGATCCGGCACGGCCGGCTGGCCGGGGCCGGCACCGCCGCACCGGGCACACCGCCCCGGAGGGTCCTCGAGCTGGTCCGGGCGACCGCCGAGACGGTGCCTCCCGGACACGGGCCGGTCCCCAGTGCCTCCGCCGAGGAGTCCGAACGCATCCTGTCCTGGTTGGAACGACCCGACACGCGGTTGGTGGAGACATCCACCGGTTGGGCCTCTCCGGCCAGGGGTGCGGCCCGGTTCCGTGACCTGCTGGCTCGGGCCGAGGCGGCGTCGACGCACCAAGTACCGACCGAACGCACATGAGCAAGTAACCGATCGGACGACCTTCACTCCTTTAGGCTGTTAGAGAAGTGCAGTCCTGCCCGATTTCGGGGCTTGCGTTCGCGTCGCCATGCCGGCGCGGGCCGCCGGCGCCGGCTCGCGGCGGTGAGTGAGGAGGTGGCTCCGCGTGGACCTCGACGCCGGCCACGGCGCCGCCCTCGGGAGCGCCCGCCCGACGGAGATCACGCTGAGCAGGCGGCTGCGCTCGTTGCTGTCCTGGCAGTCGGGTGAGGACGATCCGGTGACCGACCTGGTCCGGGCCCACCGCACCGTGCATCCCAATGCCGACGTCGCGGTGCTGCGCCGCAGCTACGCCATTGCCGAGAGCATGCACCGGGGGCAGTTCCGCAAGAGCGGCGACCCCTACATCACCCATCCGCTGGCGGTGGCGCAGATCTGCGCCGAGCTGGGCATGGACACCGTGACCCTGGTGGCCGCGCTGCTGCACGACACGGTCGAGGACACCCGCTACACCCTCCAGGCACTCACCGGTGACTTCGGACGCGAGGTGGCGCACCTGGTCGACGGGGTGACCAAGTTCGACAAGGCGTTCTACGGCAAGGCCGCCGAGGCCGAGACGATCCGCAAGATGATCGTCGCGGCCGGCAAGGACGTCCGGGTGCTGATCATCAAGCTCGCGGACCGGCTGCACAACATGCGTACCCTCGACGCCCGCTCGCTCGCCTCCCGGGCCCGGATCGCCCGGGCCACCCAGGAGGTGCTGGTCCCGCTCTGCGACCGGCTCGGCATCCAGGCGCTCAAGCGCGACCTGGACGACGTGGTGCTGCGCCACCTCGAACCGGAGGCGTACGCCCGGATAGACGAGTACGTCACGAACCGGCCGGCCTGGGCCGACTACCTCGAGAACGTGATGGGCCAGGCCAAGGTGGTGCTCCGGCGGGACAAGATCGTCTCTACCGTCCGGCGGCGGGACCGGCACTACTACTCGATCTGGAAGGACACCGTCGCCCGGGACCACGCCGTCCCGTTCGACCTGCCCCGGATCGTGATCGTGGTGGAGGGTCCGGACACCGACTGCTACGCCGCGCTCGGCACGATCCACGCGCTCTGGCGACCGGTCGCCGGGCGGTTCAAGGACTACATCGCCGCCCCGAAGAACAACCTCTACCGGTCGCTGCACACCACCGTGATCGGGCCGGGCGAGCGGACCGTCGAGGTGTTGATCCGGACCAAGGCGATGGACCGCTCCGCCGAGTACGGCATCGCCGCCGACTTCCGCTATCCCACGCCGGGCGCCGACGCCGGGCACAGCGCCGAACATCTCGACTGGTTGCAGCGGGTGCTCAACTGGGAGCGGGACACCGCCGACCCGGCGCAGTTTCTCCAGTCGCTCCGTTGCGACCTCGCCGAGACCCAGATCCAGGTCTTCGCCGAGGGCCGGCAGGTGGTCCTTCCCGCCGGTTCCACCCCGGTCGACCTCGCCTACGAGCTGGGTCCGCACCGGGGCGACCACTGCCTCGCCGCCAAAATCAACGGCCGGCTGGCGCCGCTCTCCTCCGAGTTGGAGGAGGGTGACGTGATCGAGATCTTCGGCGAGACCGACGCGCAGAGCGAGTTCGACCTGACGGTCGCGCAACCGGGGCCGCGCCGAGAGTGGCTCCGCTTCGTCAAGTCGCCGCACGCGCAGATGCAGATCAACCGCTATTTCGCCGAGCACCAGGAGCCGGCGATCTCGATCGCCGACAAGGTCCGGCTCGGCCGGGCCACGATCGGGCTGGCGCTGCGCAAGCACAACCGCGGGCTCGCCAACGACCTGCCGCTGCGCCGGCTCGCCGAGGCGCAGGGCTACCCCGACCTGGAAACCCTGCTGGTCGCCGTGGTCGACCGGACGGTCGAGCCGGACACGGTGGTCGAGCAGTTGATCGCGATGGTGGACCACCAGGAGGAGTGACCGGCCGTGCCCCGGGTCACCCGCCGGGTCGGTACGCCCTCTAGCCTGGCTCGGTGACTTCCCGCCGCTCGCCGGCCCGCGCCGTCGGCTACAAGATCTTCTATCGCCTGCCCATCGGGTTGCGCCGCCAGTTGGTCCGGCTGGCGGTGCCGAAGTACATCGTCGGCGCGGTCACCCTGGTCCACGACGCCGAGGCGGAGGCGCCGGGCCGGATCCTGCTGCTGCGCCAGCCCCCGGGTCGCGGCTGGACACTGCCGGCCGGGCTGCTCCAGCGCCGCGAGCCACCGCTGGTCGGCGCGGCCCGGGAACTGCACGAGGAGACCGGGATCGACCTGCCGCTGACGGAGTTCCGGCCGGCGGTGCCCAATGCCGTCGTACACCTGCGGGGTTGGGTCGACATGGTCTTCGAGGTGCGGATCCCGGCGTCCCGCACCGAGCTGGTGGTCGACGGCGCCGAGGTCTACGAGGCCGCCTGGCACCGGCTGGACGAACTGCCCCGGCTGACCACCGCCACCGCCCGGTTGCTCGGCAACTACCGGATCGGCCCCCTCGCCGAGACGGATCCGGCCGACGGCCCCCCGCCGTCGTGACCGGACCCACCACCGCCGCGACTCCGGACCGGGATCCGGGTGGGGTCGAGGTCTGTGCCGTGGTACTGGCCGCCGGGGAAGGGCGCCGGCTGCGCCCGCTCACCGGGCACCTGCCGAAGGCGCTCTGTCCGGTGGGGAACGTGCCGCTACTGGACCGGGCTCTGGCCCGGGTCTCGGCGCTCGGCTTCGCCACCCCGGCGACGGTGGCGGTGAACGCCTGCTACCTCGGCGACCAGGTGGTCCGGCACGTTGCCGGTCGGGCCCGGCTCTCGGTCGAGCCCGGCAGCCCACTCGGCACCTCCGGCGGGGTGGCCAAGCTGCGGGACTGGATCGACGGCCGGGGCGTACTCGTCGGAAACGCCGACGCCTATCTCGCCGCGCCCGGCACGCCGCCCGGCCCGGACGTCGCCGCGCTACTCGACGGCTGGGACGGCACGAGCGTACGGCTGCTCGGCCAGCCGGTCGCCGGGCCGGCCCGCCCCGGCGACTTCGGCCGGCACCGCTTCGCCGGCTTCTCGCTGCTGCCCTGGGCCCGGGTCCGTGACCTGCCGGCCGAACCGGCGGAGCTGGTCCGCACCGTGTGGCGCCCGGCCGAGGCGGCCGGTGCGCTGGAGGTGGTCGAGTTCTCCGGCCGGTACCTCGACACCGGCACCCCCGCCGACTACCTGGCGGCGAACCTGCACGCCGCGTGTGGCGGCAGTCTGGTCGACCCGACCGCCGAGGTGACCGGCGCGCACCGGATGGCGGTGGTCGGTGCCGGCGCCGTGGTCCGGGGCACCCTGGACCGCTGCGTGGTCTGGCCCGGCGGCCGGGTACGCCCCGACGAGCACCTGACCGACGCGATCCGGGTCGGCGAGGCCCTGACCGTCTCCGCGCGACCGCCCTCCGCACCGGTCCGGTAGCCGCCACCTCTAGCATGAGCGGGCAGCCGCAACGCGGCATCCGACCTTCGTCCGGCGCGGGGTGCGCCAGCGAGCACGTCGACGAGAGGAGTCTTCGGTGATCACCGCGATCGTCCTGATCGACTGCGCCACCGACTCGATCCCCGAGGTTGCCGAGACGCTGGCCGCGCTGCCCGGCGTCAGCGAGGTCTACTCGGTCGCCGGCCACGTCGACCTGATCGCCGTGGTCCGGGTCCGCGAGTTCGACCAGATCGCCGAGGTGATCGCCGGCGGCATCTCGAAGGTGGAGGGCGTGCTCGGCACCGAGTCGCACATCGCCTTCCGGGCGTACTCCCAGCACGACCTGGAGGAGGCGTTCGCGATCGGCCTCGCCGACGCCGACTGAGGCGCCCCGTCGACCACCTGCGCCCCGCCGTCACCCGGTGACTCCGGCTCGGGGACGCCGACGGGTCCCCCGGCGCGGTGGCCGGAGGACCCGTCATGCCGCCTGGCGGCGACCGGTCAACTGATGGTCGGGCTCGGCGTGCCCGTGCCGCCCGGCGACGGAGCACCGGAGCTGACCCCCGGACTCGGCGCCACCGTGGTGCCGCCCGGGATCGGTACGCCCATGCTCTGCGCGAGCGCCACCAGCGCGTTGTGGTGCGCCTGGAGCACCGGCGCCGCCTGCTGCGCCACCTGCTTGGCCGACGGGTCCGAGCCCTGCGTCAGCTCGGCCTGCACCACCTGCATCGCCTGGGTGTGCGCGGTCAACTGCGACGTGATCCACTGAGTGTCGAAGTCCGCACCCGAGACGTTCTGCAACTGGTTGATGACCGCCTGCTGCTCGTTGGTCATCTTGTTCGGCAGCTGGAACGATGCCGCCGACGCGACGTTCTGCACCTTCTGGTCGAGCTGCGTGTGATCCGTCACGAACCGGCCGCCGAGGTTCTTGACCTCCTGGTTCGCCCCCTTCTGCTTGGCCAGGTTGCCCGCCGCGATCTCGAAGAGATTCACCTGGTGTATCGCCTGCAGGAACTGTCTGTCCTGCGCCGAGAGCGAAGCGGACGGCGTGGCCGAGGGTGTCCCCGACGGCTGCGCCGCCGCCGCGGCGGTGTACGCGGCGCCGGCCGGTACGAGGCCGAGCAGCGCCATCGAGACGATCACACCCAACCTTTTGACGACCAACATGTTTGTTCCCCCCTCCGGTCGTTGAACTTCGGGGGTACCCGGTTGTCCGGTGGACACGCGGCCTGACGGCAGCCGAGATCGGTCGACTGCCGTAGGCTCCCGCCACCCGGACGTCCGGCTCCGCCCGCCGGGGCGTTAGGCGATCGATTTTCCGGGTACCCCGGAGCCGGCGGCCGTGTCGGCCGCCGGAAGGCGCCGGAGGGTGAGGGCTACGACTCGTCGGCCCTGGCGGTCTTGGCGACATCGACCCAGGCGTCGAGGGTGCGGGAGGCGGCGCCCGAGTCGATCGACTCGGCCGCCCTGGCCAGACCGTCCCGCATCGCCGGCAGCAGCCCACCGGGGAACCCGGCCTGCGCGGCGAGGGCCGCGGCGGCGTTGACCAGCACCGCGTCCCGGACCGGCCCCGGCTCGCCGGCGAGCAGTCGCCGGGTCACCTCGGCGTTGTAGGCGGCGTCGCCACCACGCAGATCGCCCGGGGCCGAACGGGACACGCCGAGGTCGGTCGCGTCGGCGACGCTCTCGGTGACCTGGCCCTGGTGTGCGATCCAGAGCCGGGTCGGCGCGGCGGTGCTGAACTCGTCGAGGCCGTCCTCACCCCGCATCACCAGCACCGCGTCGCCACGCCGGGCGAAGACCTCGGCCACCACCGGAGCCATCCGGGGGTCGAAGCAGCCGACGGCGCCGGAGCGGGGCCGGGCCGGGTTGGTCAGCGGGCCGAGGAAGTTGAAGACCGTCGGCACCCCCATCTCCCGCCGGGGTACCGCGGTGTGCCGCATCCCGGCGTGGAACCGGGCGGCGAAGCAGAAGCCGATCCCGACCTCGGTCACGCACCGGGCCACCCCGACCGGCCCCAGGTCGAGCGGGAGGCCGAGGAATTCGAGCAGGTCCGCCGCGCCGCACGAGGAGGAGGAGGCCCGGTTGCCGTGCTTGACGACGCGTACGCCGGCCCCGGCCACCACCATCGCGGTCATGGTGGAGATGTTGACGGTGTGCGCCCGGTCGCCACCGGTGCCGACCACGTCGACGGCCTCGGCCCGCAGCGGCTCCGAGAGCTCCACCAGGGTGGCCCGGCTCAGCATCGTCTCGACCAGGCCGGCCAGCTCGGCCGCTGTCTCGCCCTTGGCGCGCAGCGCCGTGGCGAACCCGGCGATCTGGACCGGGGTCGCGGACCCCGACATGATCTCGCCCATCGCCCAGGCGGTGTCGGCGGTGGAGAGTTCCTCGGCACGCAGCAGCGCGGCGAGGAGGTTGGGCCAGGTCCGTTCCCCCATGCGGGCCTCCCGGGCGGGGCGGGTGGTTGGCGGTGTGCGGTGGTGTGTGGGAACCCCGGAGCCCGGAGCGGAGCCGGGCCCCCAGGAGCCGGGGCCCTAGGAGGGCGCGTTCGCCCCCCGGGCGCGGCCGTGCAGCAGCCCGGCCACGGTCTGGCCGGCGGCCACCGGGTCGAGCGGATGCACCAGGGTGGCCTCGACCTGGGCGTAGGCCGCGAGCCAGCGGTCGGCGGCCCGGGCGATCACCAGGCAGGCCGGCGGGGCGTCGTCCCGCTCGTCCTTGATCTGCCGGGCGATGGCGAGGCCGCCGGTCGGGGTCGCCTCGCCGTCGAGGAGCAGCAGGTCGATCTCGTACTCGTCGAGCAGCCGGATGCACTCGTCGAAGTCGGCGGCCTCGACGAACTCCACGGAGAGGTCGGCCGCCGGGCGGGTACCGACGGCAAGCCGCATCCGGTCCCGGACCTGCGGGTCGTCGCTGTAGAGCAGGACGGTGTATTGACGATCGCTCATCGCTCGCTGGGCTCCCACCTCGTAGCTGCCCGCCGATCGTACCGGTCGGCTCCGGCGCCCGATCGGCCCGCCCGTCCCCGGGGACGGCCGCGCCCAGATCCCGGGACATCGGGTACGCCGGTCGGCGCCGCCCGGTCCGGCCGTCACACCGCGCTGCCGGCGGCGCGCTGCCGGGCCTCCTCGCGGTCCAGTTCCCGGTCGACCCGGCGGGCCTCCCGCTCCGACTGCCGGACCCACTGCACCAGCAGCACGGCGATCATGGTGACGCTGACGAACTCGCCGCCGGCCCAGAGGATGCCGCCGGCGACCCTCTGGTCGTCCCACGGGTCGGACCAGGGCAGGGCCAGCGACGGGTACCAGTCGCCACCGAAGAGCGTGCTGCTCTGCATGACGGTGAGCCCGAGCACGGTGTGGAACGGCACCGAGAGCACCATCAGCAGGCCCCGGGCCGGATAGGGCCAGCGGCCCGGCAGCGGGTCGAGCCCGACCAGTGGCCAGAAGAAGAGGCAGCCGGTGAGGATGAAGTGCGCGTGCACCAGCTCGTGACCGAACGGGTTCTCCAGGGTCCACCGGTAGAGCCCGGAGAAGTAGAGCACGAACGGGTTCACCACGAAGATCGCGTAGGCGTAGAGCGGGAAGGTGACCACCTTCGCCACCCGGCTGTGCAGCACCGCGAGCAGCCGGCGCCGGGGTGCCCCGCGGAGGGTGCGCAGCGCCAGCGTCACCGGGGCGCCCAGGGCGAGGAAGATCGGCGCCACCATCGAGAGCACCATGTGCTGGACCATGTGCACCGAGAGCAGGGTGGTGTCGTACGCGCCCAGCCCGGAGAGCGTCACCGCGGCGATGCCGCCCAGCCCCGGCCCGAGGAAGAGCACCGTGCGCAGCACCGGCCAGGCGTCGCCACGCACCCGCAGCCGGTGTACGCCGTAGAGGTAGCAGCCGGCGGCGAGCACCAGGACGACGGCGAGCCAGCTGTTCAGCGTGCTCTCGGTGAAGATCGCGGAGACGGTGAACGGCGTCGTCTCGGTGCCCCCCGCGGCCAGGACGGCCGGGGTGGCGGACACACCGGTGACGGCGCCGGATTCGAGGTACGGCACGTTTTCAGGCTAGGCCAGTCGCACCGGGCGGGGCGCCGCGACCCCGTCCGACGAGGCAGTTGGGCCACCCCGACGATGGCCGATGCCGCTCAGGGGCAATAATGACCGCGTGACTGCGGCCTCAGCCATTGACAAGAGCCGGATCCACTCGCTGACCCGACCCAACATGGTCAGCGTCGGGACGATCGTGTGGCTCTCGAGTGAACTCATGTTCTTCGCGGCGTTGTTCGCGATGTACTTCTCCATCCGGGCGGCGGCGCCCGAGCTGTGGGAGAAGCACACCGAGGTGCTCAACATCCCGTACGCGACCACGTTCACGGTGATCCTGGTGCTCTCCTCGATCACCTGCCAGATCGGGGTCTTCGCCGCCGAGCGGGGCGACGTGCACGCGCTGCGCCGCTGGTTCACGATCACGTTCCTGATGGGTCTGGTCTTCGTCCTGGGCCAGCTCAACGAGTACCGCACGCTGGTACACGAGGGCGTGAAGATCAACGGAGACGGGTACGGGTCGGTCTTCTACCTGACCACCGGCTTCCACGCACTGCACGTGACCGGCGGCCTGGTCGCCTTCATCATCTTCATGATCCGGACCACCATGGGCCGGTTCACCCCGGCGCAGGCCACCTCGGCGATCGTCGTCTCCTACTACTGGCACTTCGTCGACGTGGTCTGGATCGCGCTCTACGGCATGATCTACTGGCTCCGATGATCTTGGAGTTGTCACACTCCGCCCCGATGCCCCGTCCCTGAGACAAGGTCGAGAAAACCCGTTAAGGACACAGGCCATGACTTCTGACACCCCCGGCGGCGACCGCTCCCGCGGGCTGCTCTCGCGGCTGCGCCGCGCGCGGTCGAGGCCGCGCGGCAAGGCCCGCCGTCGACTGGGCGCCACGGTCCGGCTGCTGGCCGCGCTCACCCTGGCCGGCGGCGCCTACACCGTCTTCGCGCCGGGCCTCGCGGCGCAGGACACCCCGCAGTTCAGCTCGGCGGCGCAGGAGGGCAAGGCGCTCTTCGACACGAGCTGCCTGACCTGCCACGGCCGCAACGCGCAGGGCGTCGAGGGGCGCGGGCCCAGCCTGGTCGGCGTCGGCGCCGCCTCGGTGGAGTTCCAGGTGGGGACCGGCCGGATGCCGCTGGCCCGCCAGGAGGCCCAGGCCGAGCAGAAGCCGCAGGTCTTCACCGACGACCAGATCACCCAGATGGCCCAGTACATCCAGGAACTCGGCGGCGGGCCGCAGCTGCCCGAGGGTGACGACCTGCACCGCGACGGGGATCCGGCCGAGGGCGGCCGGCTGTTCCGGATCAACTGCTCCGCCTGCCACACCTTCGGCGGCGGTGGCGGCGCGCTCTCCTCCGGCAAGTTCGCCCCCAACCTCACGGCCGCGACCGACCGGCAGATCTACGCCGCGATGCTGACCGGTCCGCAGAACATGCCGGTCTTCGGTGACAACCAGCTGCGGCCGGAGCAGAAGGCCGACATCATCGCGTACGTCCAGGAGACACTGGCCGAGGACCGCGATCCCGGTGGCCTGAACCTGGGCCGGCTCGGTCCGTCCACCGAGGGGTTGGCGATCTTCCTGGTCGGCATGGTCGCGCTGGTCTTCGCTGCGCTCTGGATTGCGGGGAAGTCATGAGCACTCGTACCGACGGAGACACGCACACCACCGCCGGCGAGCCGATCGACGTGAACGACCCGCAGGTCTCGCGCTTCGACATCGTCCGGGAGGGCGCCCGACGCGACGACATCGAGATCGTCCACTACGAGCCGCAGTTCCCGGTCCCGGGCACCAGGGCCGAGCGCCGGCTCTCCCGGGTCATCACGATGATGTTCCTGCTGGTCGGACTCTTCTCGACCGCGTTCGTGGTGGCGTACATCTGGTGGCCCTGGGAATACGAGCCGGGCACCGGCGCCGGCAAGCTCTACACCCCGATCCTCGGCCTGACCCTCGGGCTGGCGCTGCTGCTGATCGGCGTCGGCATCCTGGCCTGGGGCAAGAAGCTGCTGCCCAAGGAGGTGTCGATCCAGGATCGGCACGTCGAGCCGGACAGCGACGAGGAACGCAGGATCACCGGTAACACGCTGCTCTACATGGCCGACGAGATAGGCGTACGCCGCCGCCCGCTGCTCGGCGTCTCGCTGCTGGCCGGTCTGGCCCCGGTCGGCGCGGTCGCCGCGGCACCGCTGATCGGCGGGCTCATCGAGCAGCCGCACAAGAACAACCAGTACTTCACCACCGGCTGGCATCCGCAGGACGGTCGGCGGATCCACCTGACCCACCACGACGGCGTCCCGGTACGCCCCGAGGACATCAGCCCCGGTGGGCAGATCACCGCCTTCCCCGGCATCCCGGGCGGCGCCACCAACGAGCACGCCGACTCCCCCATCCTGCTGATCCACCTCCGCGAGAGCGACGCGCAGGAGGCGAGGTCGGCGAACCTGCGGGACGGCAGGCAGGACTTCATGTGGGGCAACTACATCGCCTACTCGAAGATCTGCACGCACGCCGGCTGCCCGGCCAGCCTCTACGAGCAGCAGACGAACCGGCTGCTCTGCCCCTGCCACCAGTCCCAGTTCCTGATCACCGACAACGCCCGCCCGATCTTCGGACCCGCGAGCCGGCGGCTTCCTCAGCTTCCCCTGGCCGTTGAGGAAGGCTTCTTCGTCGCGCAGTCCGACTTCACCGAGACCGTCGGGCCCGACTTCTGGGAGCGGCCATGAAGCGTCGTAGGTTCGACCTGGCAGCGGCGCCGGGCAAGGCGGCCCGGGAGGTCGACGACCGGCTCCAGGTGAACACCCCGCTGCGGTCCCTGCTCAACAAGGTCTTCCCGGACCACTGGTCCTTCCTGCTCGGCGAGATCGCGCTCTTCTCCTTCATCGTGCTGCTGCTGACCGGTGTCTACCTGACGCTCTTCTTCGAGCCGTCGATGCGGGAGGTCAGCTACGACGGCAGCTACCGGCCGTTGCAGGGCGTGCACATGTCCGCCGCGTACGCCTCCTCCCTGGACATCTCGTTCGACATCCGCGGCGGCCTGATCATGCGGCAGATGCACCACTGGGCGGCGCTGCTCTTCATGGCGTCGATCATCGTGCACATGATGCGGATCTTCTTCACCGGAGCGTTCCGCAAGCCGCGCGAGCTGAACTGGATGATCGGCTATCTGCTCTTCTGGGTCGGCTTCCTGGCCGGGTTCACCGGATACTCGCTGCCGGACGACGGCCTCTCCGGCACCGGCCTGCGGATCGCCTCGGCGATCATGCTCTCGATCCCGGTGATCGGCACCTGGGTCACCACGGCGATCTTCTCCGGTGAGTTCCCGGGCGAGATCATCATCAGCCGGTTCTTCATCGCGCACGTGCTGCTGATCCCGGCCCTGCTGGTCGGCCTGATCAGCGCGCACCTCGGGCTGGTCTTCAAGCAGAAGCACACCCAGTGGCCCGGCCCCGGCCGGACCAACACGAACGTGGTCGGCGAACGGATGTTCCCGCGTTACGCTCTCAAGCAGGGCGGCTTCTTCATGGTCGTCTTCGCGGTGATCGCGCTGCTCGGCGGGCTCGCCCAGATCAACCCGATCTGGCTCTTCGGCCCCTACGAGGCGGCCGTGGTCTCCGCGGCCAGCCAGCCCGACTGGTACGTCATGTTCCTGGACGGGTCGACCCGGCTGATGCCACCGTGGGAGATCAACATCCCGATCGGCGACGGTTACGTCATCCCGCCGCTCTTCTGGCCCACCGTGGTGCTGCCCGGCCTGATGACCGTGATCCCGATCTTCTATCCCTTCATCGAGGCCCGGCTGAACCGGGACCGGGCGATCCACAACCTGCTCCAGCGCCCGCGTGACGTGCCCGGCCGGACCGCCCTCGGCGCGATGGCGGTGTCGTTCTGGCTCGTGCTGACGCTCTCCGGCGCCAACGACGTGATCGCGGAGAAGTTCTACATCAGCCTCAACGCGATGACCTGGGCCGGCCGGATCGGCCTGATCGTCGTCCCGCCGCTGGCCTACTACCTCACCTACCGGCTCTGCCTGGGCTTCCAGCAGCACGACCGGGAAGTGCTGGCGCACGGCGTCGAGACCGGCATCATCCGGCGGCTCCCGAACGGGCAGTTCGTCGAGATCCACCAGCCGCTCGCTCCGACCGACGAGCACGGCCACAGCGAACTGGAGTACGTCGGCTGGGTGGTGCCGAAGAAGATGAACCGGCTCGGCGCGCTCGGCCCGGCGATCCGGGGCTTCTTCTACCCGATCGAGAAGCCGGCCGAGGCGCCGGTCTCACCCGGCCACCCCCCGGTGGAGCCCCACCCCGACCGCAAGGAAATCAGCACCAACCGCTGAACGTGCAAGGAAGGGCCCCCTCTTATCGCATTTTGCATAGGAAGGGGCCCTTCTTAACACTCGGGATCCGCCAGCGAACGTGTCGCGTCGCGGCTGAGACGGAACGAGGCGCGCTCGCACCGGTCGCGGCAGAAGATGCCCGCCGTTCGACCGCGCGCCGGCCGCCAGACGGAGTCTTCACAGGCTGCGACTTGGGACAACCTGACCCTCCGCCCGCTCCGCGGCAGATCGGGGTACCCGAGATCGTGGGAAACGTAATGCGGTCGTCACTGCCGAGATCGTCTGCGAACATGCGCCCATGACCGCATCCGACTCCGTTGAGCTGATCCGAGTTCCACAGCTAACCGATCAGGCTCCGTACGCCTATGCCGCAGTAGCCTCTGACGTGCGGAAGCTCGTGTTCACTGCCGGCGCCTGCCCGCTCGACGAGGACGGCGCCACCGTCGCGGTCGGAGACGTGGCCGGGCAGGCCGAGCAGGTCATGGCGAACCTACGCACCGCACTGGCGGCGGCCGGTGCCGACCTCACCGACGTGGTCAAGACGACCGTCTACGTCGCCAGCAACCGCCGGGACGACCTTGTCACGGCGTGGGACGTGGTCAGCCGACACTTCGGCCCGCACGATGTGCCCAGCACCTTGCTGGGAGTCGCCGTCCTCGGTTACCGCGACCAACTCGTCGAGGTAGAAGCCGTCGCCGCCCTATGCTGATCACTCAGTAAGCGCGCGCAGCGCGGCAGATCCGGATGCCGGAAGCAGTGCGTGGCCCTATGGAAGACCGCACATCCGTGGGGTTCCTCGGGCGTGACGGTGGTTCGGACAGCAGTTTCGGCCCACGCTGGACAGGTGGGACGACTGGTAGGATGAACGTATGGCGAAAGAGAAGATTTCCGCGACGGTCGATACGTTGGTCCTGACCCTGGCCGACGCTGACGCCTCTGAACTGGGGTTGAATCGCTCGGAGTTGATCGAGCGGGCGTTGCGCAACGAACATCTCCGGCTCGCTCTGGCCGGCTACACCGCCCGGACGGTGCCGGCGCTCAACATCGATGCCTACGCCGCGCAGGTGTACGCGGCCAACCAGGAGTCCGGCCTGTGATCCGACCGGGAGACGTCGCTCCGCGCCTGGACACCCGCACCGAGTTGATGGTGGTCGTGCTTTCGAACTCGATGCATCTGCAGGCTCAGACCGGGCGGGTGATCTGTTGCCCATATGTGCCCGGCGCTCCTGCCGAGGACGCGATGCCCCTGGTCGTCGCGGTCACCGAGCCGTCCGGCACGCTCCTGCCGGAGCTGGTCCAGTGGCTGCCTGTGTCGGCTCTGGGCGAGCCGTTGGGCAACGTCGGCCCGGTGGCGCTCGACCAGACCACCGCCATCGTCACCGCTCTGATCAGGGGCCAGTAGGGTGTCGCAATGTCTGAACGTGATCCAACTGGCCGTTTCAGGGAAGGCAGATCGACAGCTTGGGTCCAGGCGAACCGCGCATCGCGGCATGAGCGGGCGCCTGCTACGTGGCTGGGTCGGGGTGCAGGACCATGGCGAACGTCGTCCGGCGTCGCCGCTGGCGACCCTTTCGCGTCCGCAGGGGGTGTAGCAGGTCGGTGATCGCGGCGGTGAGCTGGCGCGACTCGGCAGGGGTGACCCAGACCGGGATCTGCTGGTACACGACGCCGTCGCGGGTGGGGGCGGCGCCGGTGGTTCGCAGGTACTGCTCGAATCCGGCGATCAGCGCGCCGATGAAGGCCGCGAAGTAGCGTTGATGGTCGGCGAAGGAGGCGTCGTCGAAGTCTTGGGGGCCGAGGATGACTGCGGACTCCACCACCGTGTACGTACGTTGCGTGCCGCCGCGAACCCGCTCCTCGCGTGTCACCCGCAGCACCCCCGCGTCCACCAGGCGCCCGACGTGTCGGTAGAGCGACGCCTGCGGGATGTCGCTGAGTACGGCCCTGAGCTGGCGCGCGGTCAGCTCGCGGTCCATGAGCACGTGCACGATGCGCAACCGGACCGGGTGTAGCACTGTCTCCACGATTCCAGGGCCGGGTCGCACCGGCTCGGCGTTGATTATCACAAGCAAGAATGTTAGCTTCAGCGCCGATGATTCTCAGATATGAGAACGAAGGGTGGATCATTGCGGGAGCAACTCCTCGAGATCCCGGCCACGGGAGCGCTGTTGACCGGCGTGGTGACCCGACCCGACGGGGACGGCCGCCAGGCGGCGGCATTGCTCATCAACGGCTCCGGACCAATCGATCGGGACTCTGCTATGAGCGGTATGGCACTGGGTCTGGGCCGGGCGCTCGCGGTGACACTGGCTGACCACGACTGCGTCTTGCTGCGCTACGACAAGCGAGGCGTGGGCGCCTCGGGCGGTGACTACCTGAGCACCGGCTTCCACGACGAGTGCGGCGATGCCGCAGCCGCTCTCGCCGCGCTGCGTGCCCACCCTGCGGTGGACCCGGACCGGGTCTTTGTGGTCGGGCACTCGACTGGAGCTATCGTGGCGGCCAACCTCGTAAGGGCCGCTCCACCTCCCGCCGGGTATGTCCTGCTCGCAGGTGCCGCGCAGCCTGGCGAGCGAGTGATGGCCTGGCAGAGCGACCGGATCGCGACCACGCTGCCACATCCGCTGCGGCCGTTGGGTCCCATACTGACGCGCCGTCAGGCCCGCGCCCGCGACCGGATCCGCAGGTCCGCCACCGACCAGCATGACCGGATGCCACGGTCACGCCTCAGCGACCGGTGGCTGCGCGAGTACATGGCCCACGACCCCGGCCCGGACCTGGCCAGCATCGACCAGCCGGTGCTGGCGATCACCGGCAGCAAGGACATCCAGGTCGATCCAGCCGACGTGGCCCGCATCAGCCGGCTCGTGACCGGCCCGTTCGACGGCGAAGTGCCGACCGACCTAACCCACCTGCTCCGCCGCGACCCCGGGCCGCCAGGACTGTGGCGGTACAGGCGTCAGCTCACAAACCCGATAGACGCCTGGGTCCTCGAACGTATCGCGGCCTGGGCCCGGGTCCATCTCGCGAGCTGACTTCCTGCGAGTACGCCACGCCGACGCCCGTCCCGTGATACCAGACGGCCGGCAGCACAAGGATCAGACCCGACCAGGGCAGGATCGTCCGACCTCGGACCGACACCGTTGGAGGCATCCGGTCAACGACGATTACCTGCATATCAAGCAGATCCGGGTCTCCGGCCGCGGTCGCGGCCACGACGCCCACAGCTTGGCCCACCGGCCACGTCGTCCCGCCCGGCAAGCCGGCGGCCCCGTGGCGCATCGGTCTCCCCTTGCTCTGGCCGACGAGGGCGATCTGAGTGTCTCTCCAGTCGGAAGGCCGGGTCGACTAGAACGAGACGATGATGCCGACCATCGGGGGGCGGCGTAGCCGCAGCAGGCGAGCGAGCCGGTTCCCTGCCCGTGACATGACGTATCGACGGGCCAGCAGCTCGCGGGCCCGCGTCGTTCCGTCGCCGTCCAGCAACCGGGCCGTTCCCGTCACGCCCGGCGCATCCGGCGCCACCCTCCCGCGTACGGAGCATGGCTGCACACGCACCTGCGGGTTGTTCCGGATGCGCTTGACCTTGCCCGAACCCGCTTCGGTCACGATCCAGAGTTCAGCACCCTGCGGTACGTGCCAGACCGGCGTGCTCACCGCGGTGCCGTCCTTGCGGTAGGTGGTCAGACTGACGTACCGGCTACGGACGATCTCGTCGGCCGCGGTCATCGTTCCAGCGTAGCGAGCCGCACTCTCCAGTTGCCACTTGATAAAGCGCATGCTTGAGTAGTACGCATGAAATCCGCAGTCGAGGATGAGCGGCTCGATGCCCTGTTCACGGCGCTCGCCGACCGCACCAGGCGCGACATCGTGGCCCGGCTGAGCGTGGGTGAGGCGACGGTCAAGGAGTTGGCAGAGCCGTATGCCATGAGTATGCAGGCCGTGTCGCAGCACCTCGGGGTGCTCGAGCGGTCCGGCCTGATCAGCCGGGGGCGGCATCGGCAGACCCGGCCGTGCCGGCTCGAACCGGCGGCGCTCGAGGCTGCGGTGTCGTGGATCGACGAGAGCCGGCGCAGGTGGTCAGAGCGGATGGACCGGCTGGAGACACACCTCGCCCGCTTGCAGCAGCGGGAGAATCAGTGAACGACGACGAATTCGTCTACCGCCGGGTCTTCCGCGCGCCGCGCGATCTGGTGTGGCGGTGCCTCACCGAGCCCGCTGAGCTCGCGCACTACTGGGGCCCGCGCGGCATGGCCGCCCCGCTCGACGGAATTGTCGTCGAACCCCACCCTGGCGGCCGCTTCGAGACCCTGATGCTCGGCGAGTACGGCAGCCACCGGATGGTCGCCACCTTCACCGAGGTCGTCCCGCCCGAGCGGCTCGCCTGGGTCGAGCCGGCGAGCGGGTTGCACACCACCAGCACGCTCAACGACCTCGGTGACGGCAGCACCGAGGTCGTCATCCATCAGCGGCACGTGCCTGAGGCGATGCGCGGGCCCGAGGCCCGCGTCGGCTTTCTCACCTCCCTCGACAAGCTCCAGGAGCGCCTCAGCCATCTCATGCATGGAGACCGATCGTGACCGACCTGCAGTCCTGGGTTCCGCACGACCTACGACCGGCCGGCGGTGACTTCACCGCGCTCTCCGACACCGTGGCCGCGCGGGACGCCTCGCTGCCGGTCGCCGACCTCCTCGACCAGCTCCGATCGCCGGGACTACACGCGTGGCAACCGCCGGGCGGCGGTGCCGTCGGTGCACTGAGCCATGCCGTCATCCACTCGCTGGACGTGACGATCGCGCTCGGCCATCCCGCGGTCGCACCGGGAGAAGCGGTGACCGTCATCCTCGACCAGCTCACCGCCGCCAATGGCACCTGGTTCGGCGTCGATCTGGCCGATGTCCGGCTCGAGGCCGCCGACACCGACTGGAACTGGGGAAACGGCCGGCTCGTTCGCGCCGACAGCGGCTCGCTCGTGGCCCTCCTGAGCGGCCGCGCGCTGCCCGACGCCCGCACACTGCCCCGCAGCAGCTGATACGCCGGGGCCGACGCGCCTTTCAGATGAAGACCCCGGAACAGCACATCGGCCGACCGAACGATCACCACGGCACACAGGGCAGATGACGAGGGCGCGCAACCAGCGTCAACGGCGACGGACCCCAGTCGGATGTACGGCGCAACGGCTCTGCCGCGATCGCGGGTACCGCAGGAGACGGTGCCTCAGTGCTCGGCGGTGCGCCGGGTGCCGGTGTAGTACTCGAAGAGCAGGCCGCAGGCGGCGAAGACCACCGCGATCAGGCCGGCGGCGATCAGCCACCACTGCCAGTAGACCAGGCCGAGCCCGGCGATGGTGGCGGCCACGGCCAGCCCGAACGGCCAGTAGCTGCCCGGGCTGAAGAAGCCGACCTCACCGGCCCCGTCGGCGATCTCGGCGTCCGGGCGGTCCTCCGGACGGGGGTCGATCCGGCGCGACACGAACCAGAAGAAGCCGCCGCACATCGCGGTGAGCAGGAAGGAGAGGCCCAGCGCGACCGTACCGATCCACTCGACCCGGCCGTCCACGCCATAGGTCCAGAACCCGTAGACGACCCCTGCGACCGCCAGGAAGAGCGAGACGACGCTGAACAGCTTCCACTCGGTCCTCATCTGCGCTGCCCCTCAGCTTCCCGCGCTCGCGTTACCGAAGTTGTTGACGTCCCGCCGGGTGTCGAACGGCCGGGTGGTCTGTGCCAGCGGCTCCTCGCCGATGGCGACCAGCGCGTCCTGGGTCGACTGGCCGGCCCGCTTGGCCTCGATGAACCGGTCGTACGCCTCGGGCGAGACGGCCCGCAGCTCGAAGTTCATCATCGAGTGGTAGGTGCCGCAGAGCTCGGCGCAGCGGCCGACGAAGGCGCCCTCCGTGGTGAGGCTGCTCACCTGGAAGACGTTGCGGACGTTGCCGGGGAAGACGTCCCGCTTGAAGAGCAGGTCCGGCACCCAGAAGGAGTGGATGACGTCCCGGCTGGTCTCCTCGAACCGGATGCTCCGGCCGGTCGGCAGCACCAGGATCGGAATCACGTCGGAGGTGCCCAGCGTCGAGGCGACCGTCTCGGCGTCCTCGCCCGGCCCGTCCAGGTAGTTGAACTGCCAGTTCCACTTGAAGGCGACGACCTCGACCGTCACGTCCGGGTTGGTGGTGACCTTGTTGACCCCGGTCTGCACGATCGCCGTGTAGTAGAAGAGCACGGAGACGACCAGGATCGGCGTGATCGTGTAGAGGAACTCCATCGGCATGTTGAACCGGGTCTGCACCGGCAGCGCCTCGCCCCGCTTGCGGTAGCGGACGATGCACCAGAAGATCAGGCCCCAGACGAAGACGCCGACCGCCAGGGCCGCGATGACCGAACCGATCCAGAGGTCGTACATCCGGTTCGCCTCGGGGCTGATGCCCTCCTGCGGCCAGCCGAAACCGGCGAAGGCGCGGCCGACGTCGCAGCCGGTGAGCAGGAAGAGCAGGGCGGCGCCGCCGGCTCCGAGCCCGGCCAGCCGGCCCACGGACGGGCGCGGGCCGCGCCTCCGGGCGTCCCGGGGACTGCTCTGCCGTACGGCCGACGGCCGTGCCTCCGAACCCCTTGCGACCACCTGGTCCTGCCTCCCTAGCGCGCCGCGGCGTCGGTGTTCGTCGACGCCGGCGGCAAAGGCGTCACCGACGGTCGCAGATTACTCGACCTGGGTCGGCTCACCGGCCTTGGGGTCGGTGTCCCCACCCGGCCGGGGAATCCTGCCCCGATCCCGCCGCGCGCTACGGTTTGCTGGTGAGCGAGGCGCCGGCCTACTTCGACGCGGCCTCCGCGGCACCGTTACACCCGGTAGCCCGGCAGGCGATGCTCGCCGCGCTCGCCGACGGCTGGGCCGACCCGGCCCGCCTCTACGCGCCCGCCCGCCGGGCCCGCCAGCTTCTCGACGCGGCGCGGGCGGCCACCGCCGAGGTTCTCCGGGTACGCCCCGACGAGCTCTCCTTCACCCCCAGCGGTACGGCCGCCGCGCACGCCGCGGTCCTCGGCGGCCTGGCCGGGCGGCGCCGGGCGGGTGGCACCCTGGTGCACTCGGCGATCGAGCACTCCGCCGTGCTGCACGCCGCGCGGCAACACGTGGCCGGCGGCGGCACCGCCACCGGCGTACCGGTGGACCGGGCCGGGCGGCTCGACCTCGACGCCTGGTCGGCCGCGGTGGCCGGCCCCGGGGTGGCACTGGCCAGCCTGATCAGCGCCAGCCACGAGGTCGGTACGGTGCAGCCGGTCGCCGAGGCGGCGCAGGCGTGTGCGGCGGCCGGGGTCCCGCTGCACGTCGACGCCGCCCAGTCGGTGGGCCGGCTGCCGGTGCCGGAGGGCTGGTCGGTGCTGACGGCCAGCGCGCACAAGTGGGGCGGCCCGGCCGGCGTGGGGCTGCTGGTGGTCCGCAAGGGCACCCGCTGGGAGTCGCCCTATCCGGCGGACGAGCGGGAGGCCGGGCGGGTACCCGGGGTCGGTAACCTGCCGGCGGTGGTGGCGGCGGCGGCCGCGCTGCGGGCGGTGGCGGCGGAGGCGGCCACCGAGGCGGCCCGGCTCGGCCCGCTTGTCGACCGGATCCGGGCCACGGTGGCGGCGACCGTGCCGGACGTGGAGGTGGTCGGCGACCCGGTGCGCCGGTTGCCGCACCTGGTCACCTTCTCCTGCCTCTACGTCGACGGCGAGGCGCTGCTGCACGCCCTGGACCGGCGGGGCTTCGCCGTCTCGTCCGGCTCGTCCTGCACCTCCTCGACGCTGCGCCCGTCGCACGTGCTGGAGGCGATGGGGGTGCTCTCGCACGGCAACGTCCGGATCTCGCTGCACCGGGAGAGCACCGAGGCCGAGGTGGACCGGTTCCTCGCCGAACTTCCGGGGATCGTGGCCGGGCTGCGCGCCGAGGCCGGCGTGGTCGGGCTCTAGGCCCCCTCCCGACCGGCGCCCGACCGGCCGCCCTCCCGACCGGCGCCCGACCGGCCGCCCTCCCGACCGGCGCCCGACCGGCCGCCCTCCTGACAGGCGCCCGGCGGGCCGGGTTGGCCACCGGTCGGCGGAACCCGGACAATCGCCGTAGGCGACAGCCGCAGCCGTGGCTGACAGCCGTAGGTGGACGACGGCCGGAAGGACGTGCGCGAGGTGTTGGGGGCAGCCGGGGCGGTTCGGCGGGTAGGCCGCGGGTGAGCGCGCCGGACGAGATCGTGGACTGTCTCGGTCAGCGCTGCCCGCTGCCGGTCATCGCCGCGGCCCGGCGGCTGCCCCGGCTGCCGGTCGGCGGGGTGCTGCGGGTGCTCGCCGACGATCCGGCGGCGGCGATCGACATTCCGGCCTGGTGCCGGATGCGTGGCCAGGAGCTGGTCGGCACCTCGACCGTGGACGGCTCTCCCGCGTACGACATCCGGCGCGCCCACTGAGCCCTCCGCCGGCACCCCGCCCGGCGGCACCGTTCACTCAGGGCAGGTGCGGCTGGACCTCCTCGGCGGCCACGTCGCCGTACGACTCGGCGAGGCGCTTGACGAAGAGGTCGGAGCGGACCTCGTACTCCTGGGTGCCGACCGTCTCCAGCACCAGCGTCGCGAGCAGGGAACCGATCTGGGCCGACCGCTCCAGGCCGAGTCCCCAGGAGAGGCCCCCGAAGAAGCCGGCCCGGAAGCCGTCGCCCACCCCGGTCGGGTCGGCGGCCTGGGTCTCCCGGGCGATCGGCACGTGAATCGGGTCGATGTCCCGGCCGGCGATCTCCACGCCGTCCTTGCCGAGGGTGGTGACCCGGACCTTGACCCGGTCGAGCAGTTGGGCATCGGTCAGCCCGGCCTTGCTCTGCAGCAGCGACTTCTCGTAGTCGTTCGTCATCAGATAGTCGGCACCGTCGATCAGACCGATCACGTCGGAGCCGTCCATCCGGGCGAGCTGCTGCGACGGGTCGGCGGCGAACGCGTACCCGCGCTGGCGGCACTCGTCGGAGTGCCGCAGCATCGCGTCCGGGTCGTTGGCGCTGACCAGTACGAGGTCGAGCCCGCCGACCCGGTCGGCCACCGGGGCGAGTTCGATGTTGCGGGCCTCGCTCATCGCACCGGCGTAGAAGGAGGCGATCTGGCACATCTCGGTGTCGGTGGTGCAGACGAAGCGCGCGGTGTGCGCGACCTCGCTGACGTGCACCGAGGTGCAGTCCACGCCGTGCCGCTCCAGCCAGGAGCGGTAGTCGTCGAAGTCGGCGCCGACCGCGCCGAGCAGCACCGGCCGCAGCCCGAGCTGTGCCATCCCGAAGGCGATGTTGGCGGCCACCCCGCCGCGCCGGAGCACCAGCTCGTCGACGAGGAAGGAGAGCGAGACCTTGTGCAGCTGGTCGGCGATGAATTGATCGGCGAACCGGCCCGGGAAGCTCATCAGGTGGTCGGTGGCGATCGAGCCGGTGACGGCGATCTTCATGTCGGCCCTCGGAGTCGAGACGGGAAATATGGCCGGGTCAGCCTACCGGTACGTCGTCCGATCCGTCCCCGATCGATCGGGTACCGGCCACCTGAAAGTCACCCGCACCTCGCCGCCCGTCCACCGGCCCTCGGCAACCTCCACTGGCCCCGTGGACACACCTGAACGCCGAACGGGCCGCGCCCGGCGCGGTGGCGTGACGGACTCTCCGGGAAACGTCACGCCACCCGCGCGGGTACGGCCCGCTCAGGCACTCAGTATGCAACAAGAATCGGGGCGCACCGGCCGAAACCGGGACAGACCACCGATCAGTGGAACGAATCGCCACACGCGCACGAGTTCTGCGCGTTCGGGTTGTCGATGGTGAAGCCCTGGGCGTCGATCCGGTCGGCGAAGTCGATGGTGGCGCCGGTCAGGTACGGCGCGCTCATCCGGTCGACGACGACCTCGACCCCGCCGAAGTCGCTGACCACGTCACCGTCGAGCGAGCGCTCGTCGAAGAAGAGCTGGTAGCGCAGGCCGGAGCAGCCGCCCGGCTGCACCGCCACCCGCAGCCGCAGGTCGTCGCGGCCCTCCTGCTCGATCAGAGCCTTCACCTTCTGCGCCGCGACGTCGGTCAGGACGACGGTGCTCGGAGCGGTTGCCGCGGTCGACTCGGTCTGCGCTGGCGTTGTCACGATGAAAGTCTCCCCTGCGCCGGTGCGATGTTTATCCGTACTGGCCAACGCTAGCCGGCTGGCCGCTGATTCCCAATGCGGGTGCAGAATCGATTCTAGGCCGGTGCGACGCTGGTCACCCGGGCTCGGGTGGATTCGCCCCCGCCGCGCCCTCCGTCCCGCACACACGGCCAGCCGGGTCACCTGCTCCACTGGCGGGCCAGCCGGGCCGCCAGCGCCCGCAGCCCGTCCGCCGGCCGGCCCATCGCCCGCTCGACGCCGCCGTGCTGCTCCCCGCCGAAGTGGTCGACCAGGCTGTGCGCCTCGGTCACCCCGGCCATCGCCGCCTCGCGCCGCCCCGCGCTGACCCGGCCGGCCAGCACCACGCAGGGCACGCCCCGGTCCCGGGCGGCCCCGGCCACCCCGGCCACCACCTTGCCGTGCAGCGACTGGTGGTCGAAGGAGCCCTCCCCGGTGATCACCAGATCGGCCTCCTCGTACGCGGCGTCCAGCCCGGTCAGCCGGATGACCAGCCCGATACCGGACTCGCAGCGGCCGCCGAGTGCCAGCACCGCCGCGCCGAGGCCGCCGGCCGCACCGGCACCGGGAAGCTCGGCCAGCCCGGCCGGGCAGCCGGGCAGATCCCGCTCCAGCACCTCGGCGAAGCGGCGCAGCGCGTCGTCGAGCAGCAGCACGTCCTCCCGGGAGGCGCCCTTCTGCGGCCCGAAGACGTTCGACGCCCCGGTCAGCCCGGTCAGCGGGTTGTCGACGTCGGTCGCGGCCACCAGCTCCATGCCACGCAGTTGCGGGCGCCCGGCGAGCCCGGCGACCGCGAGCAGCGCGGCCCCGCCGTACGGGAGGGCCGCGCCGGAGGCGTCCACCGGCACGGCGTTCAGCGCGGCCAGCAGCCCGGCCCCGCCGTCGTTGACCGCCGAACCGCCCAGTCCGATCACCGCCCGCCGGGCCCCGGCCTCGGCAGCGGTGGCGAGCAGCGCACCGAGGCCGAACGAGGTGGTACGCCTCGGGTCCCGCTCCGCCGGGTCGAGCAGGTGCAGACCGCAGGCCTGGGCGCTCTCCACGTACGCGGTGCCGTCCTCCGGGCTCAACAGGATCTCGCCCCGGACCGGCCGGCCCAGCGGGTCGACGGTCGGCACCGGCACCCGGCGGCCGGGCAGGGCCGTGGCCAGCACCTCCACGAAGCCCGGCCCGCCGTCGGCGAGCGGTCGCAGCACCAGGTCGTCGCCGGGGGCGACCTCCCGCCACCCGTCCCGGACCGCCTGGGCGGCCTCGGGCGCGGAGAGGGTACCGGCGAACTTGTCCGGACAGATCAGGATCCGCATGGTCGGCAAGTGTGGCAGCCCACATCCGGACGGCCGGAAAGCGGTCCTCGCTGTGGAAGCATGGAACACGTGACTTCGACCTGGGTAGAGCCGTCCAGCACCGCAACCGCCCTGCTGCTGCTCGGCCGGGGTGCCGACCCGGCCAGCGAGCGCGGTGTCGACTGCCCCGGCGAGCTGCCGGCGCCGAGCGACCCCGACCTGGTCGCCCGGGCCACGGCGGCGAAGGCGGCGCTCGGCGACCGGGTCTTCGTGCTCGGCCACCACTACCAGCGGGACGAGGTCATCCAGTTCGCCGACGTGACCGGCGACTCCTTCAAGCTCGCCCGCGAGGCCGCCGCCCGGCCGGAGGCGGAATACATCGTCTTCTGCGGTGTGCACTTCATGGCCGAGAGCGCCGACATCCTCACCGGCGACGCCCAGCGGGTGGTGCTGCCCGACCTCGCCGCCGGTTGTTCGATGGCGGACATGGCGGCGCTGCCCCAGGTCGAGGCGGCCTGGGAGACGCTGGAGGACCTCGGCGTGGCCGGGTCGACGGTGCCGGTGACGTACATGAACTCCTCGGCGGACATCAAGGGGTTCGTCGGTCGCAACAGTGGCGTGGTCTGCACCTCGTCGAACGCGGAGCGGGCGCTCGCCTGGGCCTTCGAGCGGGGCCAGCGGGTGCTCTTCCTCCCCGACCAGCACCTCGGCCGGAACACGGCGGTGCTGAAGATGGGGCTGGACGCCGACGACTGTGTCCTCTACGACCCGCACAAGCCGGGCGGCGGGCTGACCGCCAGGCAGCTCCGCGAGGCGAAGATGATCCTCTGGCGGGGGCACTGCTCGGTGCACGGCCGGTTCACCAGGAGCAGCGTGGACGAGGTCCGGATGCGGGTGCCCGGGGTGAACGTGCTGGTCCACCCGGAGTGCCGCTACGACGTGGTGACCTCGGCCGACCAGGTCGGCTCGACGGAATACATCATCAGGACCATCGAGGCGGCGCCGGCCGGCTCGGCCTGGGCGGTCGGCACCGAGCTCAATCTGGTACGCCGGCTCGCGAACGCCCACCCGGACAAGCAGGTCATGTTCCTGGACCGGACCGTCTGCTACTGCTCGACGATGAACCGGATCGACCTGCCGCATCTGGTCTGGTCGCTGGAGGAGCTCGTCGCCGGCCGGGTGCCGAACCAGATCACCGTGGATTCGGAGACGGCGCACCACGCCCGGGTGGCCCTGGACCAGATGCTGGCCCTGCCGTAGCGGAGACGGAACGTCACAGAAAGTAATTGACGAGGTACGGATTCCTGCCTCTGTCCCCGTTTCGTGCCATCCGCCGCCCGGTGCCCGTTCCTTTTTCGTAACCGAGCGCTATGCTGCCCGGGGCCGTGCAGAGAGTCCGGGCCGGACGGCGTGACCGCGCCGCCCCGACCGGGGCCACGGGGCGACGGCAGCGTGGACCGAGGGTCCACCCTCGCGGAGAGCATCGACGGATGAGCACAGCACCGACCCGCTGGAGGTTGCGTTGACCGACGACGTCCTGGTCGTACACGGGGGTACGCCCCTTTCCGGGCAGATCCGGGTGCGCGGCGCGAAGAATCTCGTCTCCAAGGCGATGGTCGCCGCCCTGCTCGGCGACGAGCCGAGCCGACTCTTCGACGTGCCGCGCATCCGCGACGTCGAGGTGGTGCGCGGCCTGCTCGAACTGCACGGCGTCAAGGTCACCGACGGCGTCGAGGACGGCGAACTGGTCTTCGACCCGGCCAACGTCGAGAGCGCCAGCACCGACGAGATCAACGTGCACGCCGGCTCCAGCCGGATCCCGATCCTCTTCTGCGGCCCGCTGCTGCACCGGCTCGGCCACGCGTTCATCCCCGACCTGGGCGGCTGCCACATCGGCCCCCGGCCGATCGACTTCCACATCCAGGCGCTGCGGCAGTTCGGCGCGCTCGTCGACAAGACGCCCGAGGGGATGCACCTGACCGCGCCGAGCGGGCTGCACGGCACCAAGTTCGAGCTGCCGTACCCGAGCGTGGGCGCCACCGAGCAGGTGCTGCTGACGGCGGTACTCGCCGAGGGCGTCACCGAGCTGCGCAACGCGGCCGTCGAGCCGGAGATCGTCGACCTGATCTGCGTCCTGCAGAAGATGGGCGCGATCATCAAGGTGCACACCGACCGGGTGATCGAGGTGCAGGGCGTCGCCCGGCTGGGCGGCTACACCCACCGGCCGATCCCGGACCGGATCGAGGCGGCGAGCTGGGCCGCCGCCGCGCTGGCCACCGGTGGCCGGGTCGAGGTGCTCGGCGCCGAGCAGGCCGACATGATGACCTTCCTCAACGTGTTCCGCTCGGTCGGCGGGGCCTACGAGGTCACCGACACCCGCCCGCCCCGGCAGGGCAGCCCGGGCCAGGAGGGCGGGATCCGGTTCTGGCACCCCGGCGGCGAGCTGCGCGCGGTGGCGCTGGAGACCGACGTGCACCCGGGGTTCATGACCGACTGGCAGCAGCCGTTGGTGGTGGCGCTGACCCAGGCCCGGGGCCTGTCGATCGTGCACGAGACCGTCTACGAGCAGCGGCTCGGCTACACCGAGGCGCTGAACAAGATGGGCGCCACCATCCAGGTCTACCGGGACTGCCTCGGCGGTACGCCCTGCCGGTTCGGCCGCCGCAACTTCAAGCACTCGGCGGTGATCGCCGGGCCGTCGAAGCTGCACGCCGCCGATCTGGTCATCCCCGACCTGCGGGCCGGGTTCAGCCACCTGATCGCGGCGCTGGCCGCCGAGGGGACCTCCCGGGTCTACGGGGTGGATCTGATCAACCGTGGCTACGAGGACTTCGAGGCCAAGCTCGCCGCGCTCGGCGCCCACGTCGAGCGCCCCTGACCCGCCAGAAACGCACGGGGCCACCGCCGGCAGACCGCGAGGTGCGGGTCGGGCCGGCGGTTGGCTACCCTTTCTGCGTGCCGTCGCTGTTTCGCCGCAAACCAGCCGACCTCGTCGACGAGGCCACCGCCGAGGTGACCCCGGACGAGGAGTCCACGTCCGCCCGCCCCCGTGGCCACACGCCGAGCAAGAAGGAGCTGGGCCGGGAGACCCCGAAGCGGCCGAGCGCCGGGCGGCGGGTGGTCGGCGACACCAGGCCGCTCACCAAGCAGGAAACCAGGGAGCGGCGCCGGCAGGCGCGGGCCGACGCGGCCGCCGAGTTCCGCCGGGAGGGTGGCCCCCGGGACCGTGCCCCGGAGCGCGGGCTCGCCCGCGACGTGGTGGACTCCCGGCGTACCGTCGGCACCTGGTTCTTCGGCGGCGCCCTGGTGGTGCTGATCGGCTCGGCGAGCACCATGCCCCCGGTGGTGCGGTTCGCCTCCAACCTGCTGTGGGGGCTGCTGGCCATCGCCCTGGTGATCGACTCGGTGTTGATCTCCCGGCGGATCAGGAAGCTGGTCCGGCAGCGGTTCCCCGACACCGACCAGCGGATGGGCTCGCTCTACCTCTACGCGATCATGCGCTCGATCACCTTCCGCCGCATGCGCGCCCCGGTCCCCCGGGTCAAGCTCGGCGACCCCGTCTGACCGAGCGCACTGCTCCTCGCCCCCGGCACGGCAGCCGCCGTCCCGGCCGGGCAGGGTGGCGCATGCGGTCAGTCCGGCACCGGGGTGTCGACCGGCGCGGGCGCACGGTAGAGCCGGGCGACGACGTCCTCGATGGCCGGCTCCACGATGGCGATGTCGCGCAGCGCCACCAGCCGGGCCAGCCCCGCCACCACCTCGGAGGCGGTCGCCGACTCGCAGGCGAAGACCAACCGCCGCCCCTCCGCCTCGGCGCGTAGCAGCGGCGCGCCGGGCAGCACCGGCGGCTCGGACAGCGGCTCGTCCAGGTCCGCCACGACCAGCCTGCGCGAGCCGTACCGCGCGTGCAGCGCCTCGATCGACCCGTCGTGCACCACCCGGCCGTGGTCGATCACCACCAGGCGCCGGCAGAGCCGCTCGATGTCGGCCAGGTCGTGCGTGGTCAGCACCAGCGTGGTGTCACCGGCGGCGCCGAGCTCGGCCAGGAAGGCCCGGACCGCCTGCCGGCTCACCAGGTCGAGCCCGATCGTCGGCTCGTCCAGGAAGAGCACCTCCGGGCCGTGCAGCAGCGCGGCCGTCAACTCGCCGCGCATCCGCTGGCCGAGCGAGAGCTGCCGGACCGGGATGTCGAGGAAGTCGTCCAGGTCGAGCTGCGCCCGGCAGCGCCGCAGCCGCGCCGCGTGCTCGGCCGCCGGCACCCGGTAGACGTGCCGCAGCAGGTCGAAGGAATCCCGCAGCGGGAGATCCCACCAGAGCTGCGAGCGCTGCCCGAAGACCACCCCGATGCGCAGCGCCAGCCGGGTGCGCTGGGCCACCGGCACCAGCCCGCAGACGCGTACCTGGCCGGCGGAGGGAGTCAGCACCCCGGTCATCATCTTGAGCGTGGTGGACTTGCCGGCGCCGTTCGGCCCGATGTATCCGACCATCTCGCCGCGCCGGATCGCCAGGTCGATCCCGTCGACCGCGCTCACCACCCGCCTGGTCCGGCGGAACCGGCCGGCCCGGACGCGTATCGTGAACTCCTTGCGCAATCCGCGTGCCTCGATGACCGGGGACTCCGGCCCGGTCGCGGTCACGAGCCGGTGCTCCGGTAGTGCCGCACGCCGAGCCGCCAGACGGCGGCGGCCAACACACCGGCCGGCAGCGCCACGGCCGGTGCGGCCCAACCCGCCCAGCCCGGCAGGCCGAGCGGGTCGGCCCGGCCGAGCAGCGCCAGTGCCGGGTAGTAGGCCACGAAACCGAACCCCAGCCCGTACGCGAAAACGCCTCGGAACCAGCCACTGTAGACGGTCATCGGATAGGTCGTGAAGTCCCGCCCGCCGTAGGTGAACGCCGAGCCCACCTCGCCGGAGTCGATCCACCAGAACGAGAGCGTCGCCGTGGCCACGAAGATCGCGCCGAAGAAGACCACGCCGGCCAGGGGCGCCAGCACGGCCAGCGCCACCCGCCCCGGAGTCCAGTGCAGGTCCGCGGTGGCCAGCGCCACGGCCAGCACCCCCGCCCCGAAGAGGGCGCGGGACGCCTTGCGCAGCGGCAGGTCCATCAGCAGCAGTTGGGGCAGCGCGCCGAGCGGACGGACCAGGACCGCGTCGAGCAGCCCGGTCCGGACGTACTGGCGGAGCCCCTCGACGTTGCCGACCGCCAGGTCGGCGGTGGCGAAGGCCGCCGCCGAGAGCCCCACCATCACCATCGCCTCGCTCCGGTCGAAGCCGCCCAGCTCCCGGGTGACCCGGAACAGCACCAGCACCGTGAGCACGTCGAGTGCGGTGGCGCCGACGTTGCTGACCAGGTCGACCACGAACGAGGTCCGGTACGACGCCTGCGACCGGGCCTGCCCGCGCAGCAGCGCCAGGTAGGCCGGCACCCGCCGCAGCCGGTACGGCGGCTCAGCCACCCCGCACCTCAGCCACCCCGCACCTCAGCCACCCCGCACCTCAGCCACCCTGCACCACCAGTCTGCGCTCGGCCCGGCGCTGCACCGCGTGACACGCCAGCAGCACCAGCCCGGCCCAGAGCACCTGCACGACGACCATGCCGGCCTGCACCAGCCGTCCGTCCCGCTCGACGAGGACGTCCAGCGGCGTCTGCAACAGGCTCGGAAACGGCGTGGCCAGCCAGAGTGTCACGGCGATCCGGTCCGGCAGGAACCGCAGCGGAAAGTAGAGCCCGGCGAGCACACCGGAGCCGAGGGTCCAGAGGATCAGCGCGCCCCGGGCGTCGTGCAGCCAGTAGGCGGTCGCGTTCACCAGGTAGCGGCAGCCGAAGCAGATCACCACGGCCAGGGCGGTGGAGAGGGCGAAGAGCGGCACCGTCTGCCACCGGGTCGGCAGCGCGAGGTCGAAGAAGAGCAGCCCGGTGAGGACCGGCGGCAGGAACCGGGTCAACAGCGCGTACCCGGCCCGGCCGAGGTCGGTCGCCAGGTAGCTGGCCACCGGATGCACCGGTCGCAGCAGGTCGCTCGCGACCTCACCGGTGCGGATCCGGTCGGCCAGCTCGGTCCACCGCCAGAGCAGTATCACGGCGAGGAGTCCCTGTCCTACCCAGACGAAGGTGGCGAGCTGTTCCGGGGTGTAGCCACCCGCCACGCCACCGGCACCGGACGCGACGGCGAGCAGGACGTAGCAACGGAGGAAGCCGAAGACGGTGTTGGTGAAGGCGCCGGCAAGGGTAGCTTGCCGATATGTAGAGTACCGACGAAACCCCGATCTGGTTATAGCAGCAAATGTCCGGAACCACGGGATGATGTTTCGGCGGATGGGTGGTGGCACAGTGGCGGTGACCGAGCCCACGCCGTTACCCTCCTTCCGCGACCACGCTGCACCAAGCCGGGCGACTTTACCCGGAACGCCCGGCTGTCCAGCGAGAATTTTCGACGAGGTGACACCCCGTGATTGAGCGACGCGAGCCGGCTTCCCCGGCCGCGCCGCGCGCGGTCAGCCGCCCCGCCGGCGACCTCGGGCCCGGTCCTGCGGCCGCCGGAGTACGACCGGGAGCGCCGGTATGAGTGGGCGATACTCCGGCGGCTGGGGTGAGGCACCCGAACCCTCCTGGGCGACCGAACCGACCTCGGAGTGGGAGCCGCAGTTCCCCGGCCAGCGGTATGCCGGAGACATCGGCCACCAGCGGCGCCGTGCGGCCCGGCCCGCCGGCCGCGCAGCCGTGCCGACCGGCCGGGCCAAGGTGCCGCCACCGGGCAGTCGCCCCGGCGAGCCGGAGCCCTTCGGCCGCCCGGACGGCGCTCCGCACGCACCCGAGCCGATCCACCAGGGTCGGCCCGACGCTGCCCCCAACGGGCACCCCGAGGCGATCCCGAACGGGCGCCCCGGGCAGCCTGCCGGGCCCCGCCCGGTGGCCGCCCGGGCGGACGGACCGCCGCGCGACGCGCGTACCGGACGCCTCGACCGCTGGAGCGGCGGCCGGTCCACGAGTTGGGAGCCGGCGTCCGATTCCCGGGACGCCGCCCCGGAACCGTGGGACGAACCGTCGAACGGGCGCGCCCGGCCGCCGGCGGAGTACCGCACCGGCGGCTCGGTGCCGGTCGCCCGGGACGACCGCCGCTCGCCCCGGGCGGCGGAGCCCGGACCGCGTGGCGGCCGCGGTGACGGTGGGTTCGCGGGCGGCAGGGCGGCGTCGCCGCACGACCCGCGCCGCTCCGGAGACGACCGGCCGGGCCGTTCTGCCGCCCCGCCGGAGCGGCGGGGACGGTGGCTCACCGGTCCCGCCTCGGACGAGACCCCACCGCCGCAGGACCGCCGCCCGATGCCGTCCGACGGCCGCCCCGGACCACGGGACGGCCGGGGCCGGATCGCACCGGGTGGACGTCCCGGCCAGATGCCGGCGGCGTTCGACGGCGCTCCCGGAGCGGACCGTGCCGACGGCTGGGCGGGGCGATCCGGCGGTCCACCGCACCCGGCAGGCCGTGAGGTGCCGCCCGGTCGCACCCCGCCCCGGGCCCGGCCCGACCGTCCCGGCGCCGAGCCGCCGCCGGTCCGGCGACCCGCCGCCGGCCCCGCCGGGGCCTGGCCGGCGCAGCGTGGCCCGGGTCAGGAGCCGCCGCGTGAGGGCCGGCGCTTCCCCGACCTGGGTTCCGGGCGACCGCCGGCACGCGATCCGCGTGGCACCGATCCGGCCGGCCGGCCGGCACCGGCGCACCGTGGCGACCGGGTCGGTCCGCCCCCGCCCGGCATCGAACGGCCGGCCGCCGAACTGGCACCGGGATACGGCCGGCCCGACCGTCCGCCGGTCCCGGGAGCCGACCGTCCACCAGTCCCCGGAACCGACCGCCCGGCGGTCCCCGGAACCGACCGCCCCGCAGTACCCGGAGCCGACCGGGTGCCGCCGCGCGGCGGCCAGCAGGACGGGGCGCCGACCCGCCCGGAGCGGGTCGCGGGATACCCGCCCGCGGCGGCCGCTCCGGCGGGACCGACCGAGCGGGTCGGGCCGAGCCTGCCGCCCCGGGCCGGGGAACCGGCCCGCGCCGCCGAGCAGCCGCGCCCGGTCGAGCCCGCCCGCCGGATCGAACCCACGCGCCCCGTCGAGCCGGTACGCCGGGTCGAGCAGTCCCGCCCGATCGAGCCGCGCCCGGTCGACGCCGGGCGCCCGGTGGATGCGCCTCGCCCTGTGACCCCGCCCCGCCCCGCCGAAGCAGCCCGCCCCACCGAACCACCTCGCCCGGTCGAACCGCCCCGCCACGCAGAGTCCGTCCGCCACGCAGAGTCCGTGCGCCACGCAGAGTCCGTGCGCCACGCAGAGCCGGCACGCCCCACCGAACCGGCACGCCCGGTCGAGGCGACCCGCCACACCCAACCGGCACGCCCCGTCGAGCCGGCACGCCCCGCCGAGCCGGCACGCCCCGCCGAGCCGGCACGCCCCGCCGAACCGGCACGCCCCACCGAACCGGCACGCCCCACCGAACCGGCACGCCCCACCGAACCGGCACGCCCCGCCGAACCGGCACGCCCGGTCGAGGCGACCCGCCACACCCAACCGGCACGCTCCGGCGAGGCGACGCAGCCGGTGGAGCCGCCGCGCGAGCAGGCGGCGGGCTGGCTGACCCCGAGCACGGTGCCGGACCCGGTTCCCCCGCCGCCCCGGCAGCCCTCCGCCGACGAGACCGGTCCGCGTCCGCCGGCCACCCCTCCCCCGTCCGCGGGCCTACGCCTGGAGTTCCTGTCCGCGCCGGCGCCCGCCGCCACACCCCCGACGCCGGCCACCGGGCCCGCACCGGCCGCACCCCCGCCCGCCAGCACGCCGCCGGCCGGCTCCACCCCGCCCGCCAGCCCGTTGCCGGACGAGGTGGCCGGGCCGGAGAGTGGCTGGCCGGTCGAACCAGCCGCCGCCCCGGCGGCGGATATCCTCATCGAACCCGCCTCCCCCGTCCCCTCGTCCGGCCCTCCGATCGAACCGGCCGGCCCGGGAGCCGTCCCGGACACCGGACGGGCCGCCGACCTGAGTGGAACTTCCGTACCCTCCATGCCAAAGACCGGACCTGTCACGGACCACGCCCCCCTCGGGCCGCTTGACGATGCTGCCGCGACGGCCGCCTCCCCCGCCGAGCCGGGCACCGACACCACCGCCGCGAGCGCCGGAGCGGACGCCGCCGCCGTACCCCGGCAACGGGGCGACGGCGGCGCGGAGCCGGCGGCCGACGCGACCGCAGCGCCACCCCCGGCCACCGGCGGGGACGGAGCGGCCGATCGTGGATCGGCGGAGACCGCCCCAGCGGTCGACGCCAGCGCCGGCGGCCCGGCGGCCACGTCCGCCACCTCCGGCCCGCCGGCCGACGCGCCCACCTCCGGGTCACCGGCCACCGCGCCCACCTCCGGCCCGCCGCTGGCCACCTCACCGCCCGGGTCGCCCGTCGCCGAGGCCAGCCCCGACACGGTGCTGCCGACCGGGCCGGCCGCCGGTGCGGCCACCGCGCTGAGCGCGCCCACCATGCTCACCCCGATCGTCCGGCCCGGGGGCCGGGCCGCCGAGCCGAAGCCCGAGGACGTTCCGGCGGAGCCGGCGGCGACCGACCCGGAACACGTGCTGGCGTCGTACGAGTGGCGGTTCCACCACGAGACCCTGCGGGAGCTGGTCGAGGACCCGGAGGAGTTGCGGGCCATCCGGGACCGGCTGACGGAGAAGCTCGAACCGGCCAAGGACAACGCGACCCGGGCGCGGCTGCTGAGCCTGCGGGCCGTGGTCTCCCGGATCCTCGGCGACCTCGGCAAGGCACTCTCCGACGGCAAGCTGGCGCTGGCCCACGCGGAGGCGACCGGCCAGTTGCGGCGGATCGCGATCGCGCAGGCCCGGCTGGCCCACGTACTCCAGTGGCGCGGGGACTTCGCCGAGGCGGACCGGCTCTTCGCGGAGGCGAACTCCTCCGAGCTGCCGGACCGGCTGCGGGCCACCATGCACGAGCACGCCGGGCGATCCTGCTATGACCAGGGCCGCTACATGGAGGCGTGCAACCACTTCGAGAAGGCCCTTGAACTGCGCAAGGTCGAGGACCCGGATCTGATCTCCCGGACCGAACTCGCGCTCGACGCGGTCTTCAACAAGGTCGCCAAGGACGGTTGGGGTCCCTACCCGCGGGACCGGGACGAGATCCTCCAGGTGCACAAGCCACCGGTGCCGACCTTCAGCGAGAAGGTGCAGCGCTGGGGCTACGCCGATCCCGACGGCCAGCTGGCGATCGCGCCGAGCTACGCCGACGTGCAGCCGTTCCGGGACGGTGCCGCCTGGGTACGCCGGCCCGAGACCCGGACCTGGGAGCTGATCGACGAGACCGGTGAGCTGCTCGTCGAGGCCTCGGCCGGCTACCTCGGCGTGGGATCCTTCTCCGACGGGCTGGCCTGGGTCTCCCGGGACGGCACCGGCGGCTGGATCGCGATCGACAAGTCCAACAAGGTGGTCATCCCGGCCGGCTTCGAGGACGTGCGCCCGTTCCGGCGCGGTATCGCCGCCGTCCGCCGGGGCGGCTGGGGCGCGGTCGACAAGACCGGCAAGGTGGTGCTGGCGACCCGCTACACCGGCTTCAGCACCGCGCTCACCGACGGCCGCTACGTCGACGGCTTCACCGACGAAGGGCTGGCGATCGTCGACGTGAACGGGCGCAAGGGCGTGGTGGACCGCTCCGGGCAGGTCCTGGTCCCACCGGCCCATCCCGCGCTGGTCATCCATCCGGTCGCCTTCCTGGTCGGCAACGGCACCGGGCAGTGGGGCGCGCTCGACCGCCGGGGTGAGCCGCTTATCGACGCGGTCCACCCGAGCCGGAACGACGTGATGGAGGAGATCGACCGGCTGCTCGCCGACACCAAGCCCGTGCTGTGATCCGCGTTCGCCAATCCGTGCAGTGATCCGCGTTCGCCACCCCGTGCTGTGATCCGCGTTCCCCACGCCCTCGCCCGACGTGATCCACTCCGGCGCGGGGACTAGGGTCGAAGGTATGGAATTCCGACACCTTGGCCGCTCCGGCCTGCTGATCAGCGAGATCTCGTACGGCAACTGGATCACCCACGGCTCCCAGGTCGAGGAGGAGGCCGCGCTCGCCTGCGTACGCGCGGCGCTGGAGGCCGGCATCACCACCTTCGACACCGCCGACGTGTACGCCGGCACCAAGGCGGAGTCGGTGCTGGGCCGTGCCCTGAAGGGCGAGCGCCGGGAGGGCCTGGAGATCCTCACCAAGGTCTTCTGGCCGACCGGCCCGGGCCGGAACGACCGGGGCCTGTCCCGCAAGCACATCATGGAGTCGATCAACGGCTCGCTGCGCCGGCTCCAGACCGACTACGTCGACGTCTACCAGGCACACCGGTACGACTACGCCACGCCGCTGGAGGAGACGATGGAGGCCTTCGCCGACGTCGTGCACTCCGGCAAGGCGCACTACGTCGGCGTCTCGGAATGGAAGGCGTCGGAGATCCGGGCCGCCCACGCGCTGGCCCGCGAGCTCAAGATCCACCTCGTCTCCAACCAGCCGCAGTACTCGATGCTCTGGCGGGTGATCGAGGGCGAGGTCGTGCCGGCCAGCCAGGATCTCGGGGTCAGCCAGATCGTCTTCTCGCCGATCGCCCAGGGCGTGCTGACCGGCAAGTACCAGCCAGGTCAGGAGCCGCCGGCCGGCTCCCGGGCCACCGACAGCTCCGGCGGCGCCGGCTTCATCGCCCGGTTCATGTCCGACGAGGTGCTGACCCGGGTGCAGCGGCTCAGGCCGCTCGCCGAGCAGGCCGGGCTCAGCATGGCCCAGCTCGCGGTCGCCTGGGTGCTGCAGAACCCGAACGTGGCCTCTGCGATCATCGGCGCCTCCCGCCCGGAGCAGGTGCACGACAACGTGAAGGCGTCCGGGGTGAAGCTCGACGCCGACCTGCTCAAGGCGATCGACGAGATCGTCGACCCGATCACCGAGCGGGACCCGGCCAGGACCCAGAGCCCGGCCAAGCGCCCGTAGCGGGTGTTAGGAAGGGCCCCCGCTACCACAGAAAACGATAAGCGGGGGCCCTTCCTTACACCTCAGTTCTGCCAGAGGCGGATCATGCGCAGGCCCTCGGCGTAGAGGTAGTCGGGCAGGCCGATCAGGTCGCCGGTCGCGAAGACACCGCCGAAGAACCAGCCGCCCACGCGCGGGTTCCAGAGCAGGGCGAAGAGCAGGATGAAGCCGTACGGGGCCATCAGGTCGTAGCCGCGCCGCCACTGCGGGTTCAGCCACGGCTGGATGACGTTGCCGCCGTCCAGCCCGGGCACCGGCAGCAGGTTGAGGATGCTCGCGGTCAGCTGGAGGAAGGCGAGCAGCGCGACACCGGACCAGAACTCCGGGCGGGCGAAGACATCCACCCCGATCGCGAACGGCACGACCAGCAGCAGCGCGAAGAGCACGTTGGTGGCCGGACCGGCCAGGCTGACCAGCGAGTGCCGGAGCCGGCCGGGAATCTCGTGCCGGTCCACCCAGACGGCACCGCCGGGCAGGCCGATGCCGCCGAGCAGCACCACCGCCACCGGCAGGATGATCGAGAGCAGCGGGTGGCTGTACTTGAGCGGGTTGAGGGTCAGGTAGCCGCGGTGGGCCACTCCCCGGTCGCCGGCCCGGAACGCCACCACGGCGTGCGCGTACTCATGCAGGCAGAGCGAGACCAGCCAGCCCGACACGACGAAGAGGAAGACGTCGAGCCGCAGATTTCCGAACCCGTTCCACGTCATGACCCCGCTGGTGACGAAGAGCGCGACCAGGGCCAGGAAGATCGGGCTGGGCCGGAAGGCCTCCCGGGGCACGCCGAGGACGAGCCGGTCCCGGCCCCGTTGGTCGAAGTTCATCCCGGTCACTCGGCCGCCGGTTGCAGGCTCATCGTGTATTCCACCCGGTCGTCCTCGACCAGCAGCACCGAGGCGACGCCGGCGGCGGCGAGCTCACGCCAGGTCTGGCCGATCCAGGACTCGGCGTCGGCCTGGCTGCTGAACGCCTCGGCCGGTCCGGTGACCGGACCGCCGTCCGCGCCCTCGTACCGCCAGCTCCACGGCATGTCGCGTCTCCCCTCGCCGATCTTCCGCGCCGACAAACCCCCGCCAGCCTAGTCGGCCGTACGGTACGAGCCGGCCCGGAGCGCTCGGCGCGGTCCCGGCACGGCATCCGTACCCCCGCGACATACCTCACCGCGAGATGCCGGGCCGGGCGCTCTAAGGTACGGGCATGTCCGTTGACGGGTGGCACAGGCTCCTGGTGCTGGGCGGAATCCGCTCCGGCAAGTCCGAGTTCGCCGAAGCACTGGTGCGGGACGTACCGGATGTCCGATACGTCGCGACGGCCCCGACCGGCGTCGACGACCCCGAGTGGGCGGCCCGGATCGACGCCCACCGGCTCCGCCGGCCGCCGAGCTGGACGACCGAAGAGGCCAATGCCGACCCGTCCCGGCTCGCCGAACTGCTCGCCGGGGCCGGGCCCGGGGAGACCCTGCTCGTCGACGACCTCGGCGGCTGGGTGACCGTGCTGCTCGATCCGGCACACCAGCCCGCCGACGACGTCGCCACCATCGGGGAACTCGGCGCCGCGATCCGGGCCTGCCCGGCCCGGCTGGTGCTGGTCAGTCCGGAGGTGGGATTGTCGACGGTGCCGACGACTCCGCTCGGTCGGGCCTTCGCCGACGCGGTCGGCACCACCAACCGGACGGTCGCCGACGCCTGCGACGCCGTGGTGCTGATGGTCGCCGGGCAGCCGGCCTGGCTCAAGGTCGGTGCCGACCGGCCGGCTCCGGCGGCGGTCCCGGCCGGCGGCCCGAGCCCGGACCCCGGCCGGCCGGGCGTGCCGGCCCAACCCGACCGGTCCGCCCAACCCGATTCCGGTACACCCGTCGACCAGGACACGCCCGCCGACCAGGACACGCCCGCCGGGCGTGGCGGCACCGCACCGGCCGCGTCGGCCTGGACCGACGTGCTGGGCGCGGTGCCCCAGGTACTCCGGCCCACCGTCGTCCCGGCGCCGCCGGCCGAGCCCCCGCCGTCGGACGGGACCGGCTGGACCGCACCGACCATGGCGCTGCCGATGGTCGCCACCGGCCTGGTCATCCAGGCCGGGATGGACCTGCCGATGCCGGACGAGTACGCCGGACCCGCCGCCGTCGACCGGCTCGGCACCCTCGACCTGCCCGGCGCCGGCCTCGGCCGGCTGGACCGGGTGGTCGCGTTCGCCGCCGCCACGCAGGGCAGCGCCACGCCGCAGCCCTGGCGCTCCGTCCGGGTGCTCCTGCTGCACGGCGACCACTCCGGCGGGGCCGCCGCCGGCACGGTGCCCGGCGAGTCCGCCCGCCGGGCCGAGCAGGCGCGGCAGGAAACGGGCCCGATCGCCCGGCTGGCGGCCGGGGCCGGGGCCACCCTCCAGGTCGTGACGGCACCGCAGGCCCGGCCGATGGAGGAGGGTCCGGCGCTGACCGGTGACGAGGTCGAGGCGGCCCTGCGCTACGGCTGGCGGCTCGCCGAGGAGGCGGTGGACGCGGGCGCGGATCTGCTGGTGCTCGCCGCCTGCGGCGCCGGTACGGAGGCCGCCGCCGCGGCGGTACTCGCCGCCACCTCCGGCGCCGAACCCGCCGCGGTGCTCGGCCGGGTCGTGGCGCACGGCGGTCAGGTCGACGACGCGGCCTGGATGCTGCGCTGCGCCGCCGTCCGGGACGCCATGCACCGCACCCGGCGCAATCCCCGGGACGCCAAGGACGTGCTCGCCGAGCTCGGTGGCGGCGACGTCGCGATCGCCACCGGCGTCCTGCTCGGCGCGACGGCCCGGCGTACCCCGGTGCTGCTCGACGGGCCGGTCGGGGTGGCGGCCGGTCTGGTCAGCCGGGACCTCGCCGGCCAGGCCCGGCACTGGTGCCTGCTGCCCGACCACGGCGACCATCCGGGGGTCCGGCTCGGCGCGGACGTGCTCGACCTGGAACCGCTGCTGGACCTGCGGCTCGGCCTCGGTGAAGGGGCCGGGGCGCTGGCCGCGCTGCCGGTGCTGCGCTCCGCGCTGACCCTCGCCGCCACCCTGCCGCCGCACCCGGCCGAGGAGACCGCCGCGACCTCAGCTCCGGCAGCCGGCACCGTCGGCGCCGACTCCGCTCCGCCGCCCGGTCCCGGCGGGACCGGTCCCGACGGCACCGGTCCCGCCGATCCGGCACCCCGGTCCGGGAAGCCACATCCGGAGAGCCCGCCGGTGCCGGACCCGGCCGAACCGTGGGCCCCCGAACCGGCAGCCCTCGAACCGGCAGCCCCCGAACCGGCAGCCCCCGAACCGGCAGCGCCGGCACCGGAGCGGCCTGGGCGGGACGGCGACGACGGCCCCGACGACGACCGGGAGTTCGTCGAGCCGCCGCCGGCCGGCCCCGGCCCGACCAGCGTCCCGGCGGATCCGGACCCGACCGGGACGGGTCCGGCGGCGGACGCGCCGGACCCGGCGGGCGGCCGGGAGGGCGGGCGCCGCGACGGCGCCACCGTGCCACCGGGTGTCTGAGGGCCGCTTCGCGGCCGGCGGCCGGCTGGCGGTGACCATCTTCACCGTCGCGCCGCTGCGGGCCGACCGGGTCGACCGCGCCTCCGCCGGTACGGCGATGGCCCTGGCGCCGCTCGTCGGCGCGCTGCTCGGCGTACTCCTCGCCGGGATGCTGGGTGGGCTGGGCACGATCGCCCCACCGCTGGTCGCCGCAGTGCTGACCGTGGCGGCGGCGGCGCTGCTCACCCGGGGACTGCACCTGGACGGGCTGGCCGACACCGTCGACGCGCTCGGCTCCTACCGGTCGCCGGAGGCGGCTCTGCGGATCATGCGGCAGCCGGACGTCGGCCCGTTCGGGGTGGTCGCGCTCCTCCTCGTACTCCTGCTCCAGGCCGCGTCGTTCGCGGCGCTGGCCGGCCGGCCGTGGCCCGCGCTGGTCGCGACCCTGGTGTCCGGGGCGGCGACCGGACGGCTCGCGGTGAGCTGGGCCTGCCGGCACGGCGTTCCGGCGGCCCGCCCGGACGGGCTCGGTGCGCTGGTCGCCGGCACCGTCGGCCCGGCGACGCTGGTCGGGCTCTCGGCCGCGGTCGCGCTGCTCGCCGTGCCGGCGGTGCCGGGCCGGCCGTGGCAGGGCCCGCTCGCGGTCGCCGCAGCGCTGGCCGGCACGCTGCTGCTGCTCCGGCACGTGGTGCGCCGGCTCGGCGGCATCACCGGCGACGTGCTCGGCGCCGCCGTCGAAGTGGCCAGCACGCTCTGCTACCTGGGGCTGGTGCTGGCCGGGTGAGGACGGGCCCGCGGTGCCGCTGCCGGCCGACGGAGAGAGTCCCGACCGGCGGTGAGCAGCGGTGGGCACCGACAGGGCCGCGCCGACAGGGCCGCGCCGACGACCGGCCGGTGCCGACCGGCTGACCGGGCTGCCGTTCGCGGGTAGCGTTCGCGAAAAGGACATCAGATACGAGGACGAGGCCGGCACGCGGCCGAGCGGGGGGACGCAATGCTCATCACGGACGATTTCCTGCCCGTGCCTGTCCCGGAGTCGCTGACCGCGACCTACCTGGTGCCCACCTCCGGCCCGGCCGACCCGGCACCGGCCGACGCGGTGGCGGCGCTGGGCGGCCGGCTCTCCGGACCGGTGCACGACCTCGCCCGGCAGATGCTGGACAGCCCGCTCATGACGGTCGACACCCGGCCGATCGCGGAGTTCCCACACCTGCCGCCGGACCTGCTCACCGCGTTCGGGGCCACCGACACCCAGTTGGCCCGGCTGGACGCCGCCACCGACCTGGTGGTGGTGCAGGCCAGTTACCGGCCCGGCTGGCCGCCGGCGCACGAGTGGGCGGCCCGCACGGTGGCCTCCGCCGTCGCCGAGTCGCTCGGCGCCGACGTGGTCGACGTCTTCGCCCTGCAGTTCCTCGACCCGGCCGCGGCGCTGCGCTCGCTGCCGGACGCCGAGGGGCGGGTACGCCTGATCGACTGGGTCCTGGTGCCCTACTCCTCCGACGACGGCGGGCTCTGGTTCACCACCAAGGGACTGCGCCGGTTCGGGCTGCTGGAGTTGCAGGCGCAGGGGGTGCCGAGCCACCTGACCCGGGCCTGGGGCGCGGTGATGACCGGGGTGGCCCGGCGGCTGCTCCGGGCCTGGACGGACGGGCTCGCCGACAGCGAGGTGCCGGCCTTCGTGCAACTTCCGGTCGTCACCTCGGTCACCGGGCACGACATCGCTGTCGCGTACGGCAATCCGCAGCAGCACGACACCACCGGCCCGGCGGCGCTGCGGCTGGAACTCGACCCCGCCACAGACCCGGACGCCGACTCGTTCCTGACCCTGCTGCCGCCCGCCGGCCATCCCGGGCCGGCCGGACGGTACTTCGCGGCGGTCTGCGCCGCCCTCTTCGGCGCCACCGCCCAGTCCGACGTCCGGTACGCCCGTCCCGACGACGCGATGGCCCGGGCGATCACGACGGCCCGGGACGGGTTGCCCGGCATCCGGGAGCGGTTCCTCGCCGGCACCCTGCCGGAGGGGGTGCAGCTGCTTGTCAAGTACGGCCTGCCGACCGACGAGGGTCCGGAGTTCGTCTGGGCCGGGGTCACCTCCTGGACGACCCCGGAGCGGATCGTCGGCGCCAGCGCCAGCGACGCCACGGCGGACCCGGCCGTCCGGGTCGGCCAGCCCGTCGTGGTGGACGCCGTCGACGTGGTCGACTGGGCCCTGCTGGACGGCAGCGGCGTGATCGAGGGCGGCTGGACCCAGGCCGTCCTCGACGCCGGGGACCGTTCCCAACGCTGACCCGGCGGACGCCCTCCGGCAGCCGCCCCGGTGGGGTGGTTACTTCACGGAGGGCTGGACGAAGGGCGGCCGGGTCACCCGCATCGCCGCGCGCCGGCCGCGCACGTCGATCTCGACCTCGTCGTCCTGTGCCGGTCCCGCGTCGCGGTCGAGCAGGGCGAGGGCGATCCCGACCTTCCGGGTCGGCGAGAAGGTGCCGCTGGTGACCGTCCCGGCGGGCGTACCGCCGGTGGTGAACACCGTCATGCCGGGCCGGGGGATGCCCCGGTCGACCGCGACCAGCCCCCAGAGGGTGCGCCGGGCCCCGGCCGCCTTCTCGGCGAGCAGCGCCGACCGCCCCCAGAACGCCGGCTTGTCCCAGCCCACCGCCCAGCCCAGCCGGGCCTGCACCGGGCTGATCTCCGGGGTGAGGTCCTGGCCGTGCAGCGGGTAGCCCATCTCGGTGCGCAGGGTGTCCCGGGCGCCCAGCCCGCAGGCGCGGATCCCGTACGGCTCGCCGGCCGCGAGCAGCGCGTCCCAGACCGCGGTCGCCGCCCCCGCCGGCACCACCAGCTCGTAGCCGTGCTCGCCGGTGTAGCCGGTCCGGCAGACCACCAGCGGGACCGGCCCGCCCAACCCGGTGGCGGCCCCGGCGGTGGAGAAGCTCAGCTCGGCGGTGGAGAAGCTCATGTAGTCGTGCCCGGCCGGCAGTCCGAGGGTGCCGAGCAGCTCCGCCGAGCGTGGCCCCTGCACCGCCAGGACGGCGTGCGCCTCGTGCTCGTCGGTGACGGTGATCCCGGCCGGGGCGGCGGCGCGCAGCCGGCGTACCACCTCGGCGGTGTTGGCGGCGTTCGGGACCAGGAAGACGTGCTCGGGGTCGTGGAGGTAGGCGATGATGTCGTCCACCACCCCGCCGGTGGCGTCGTCGCAGCAGAGCGTGTACTGCGCCCGTCCCGGCCCGATCCGGCCCAGGTCGTTGCTGAGGCAGGCGTTGACGAAGTCCGCCGCCCCGGGGCCGGTGATCCGGGCCTTGCCCAGGTGGGAGACGTCGAAGACGCCCACCGCGGTACGCACCGCCGCGTGCTCCCGGAGCACGCCGCCGCCGGCGTACTCCAGTGGCATGGACCAGCCGCCGAAGGCGGCGAACTTGGCGCCGAGCGCGGCGTGCCGCTCGTGCAGCGGCGAGTGGCGGAGCCGGCCGGCGGCGCTTTCCGGGAGCCGGCCGGCGGGGCGCTCCGGGGTCTGGCCGGTCGTCTGGGTCGGGTCGGTCATGGGTCGCAACCTACCTGCTACCTGCGATCCGCCCATGGTTAGCATCGGCGGGACCCGTCCGGCGGACCGTCGGCGGGACAGCCCGTTCGTCCGGCCTGTAAGTTGCGCCGGAGACCCACTTCGCCGGGCCGCACCCACGCGGCCGGCCACGCCCGTCCGGAGCCGCGTAGTGACATCGCCCAGCACAACCCTCAGCCTGGTCGACACCGACCCCGCCGAACTCGCCGTCGACGCCATCGTCATCGGGTTGCACAGCCAGACGGTGGACGCGACGGATCCCGCGCGGAGCAGCGACTTCGCCGGGACCCTGCTCCTCGCCACCGGTGCGGAGAGCATCGCCGCGGCGTTCGACGGCCGGCTCACCGAGACCCTGGCGCTGCTGGGCGCCACCGGCGGTCCCGGTGAAGTGATCAAGCTCGCCACCCTGGGCACGATCACCGCGCCGCTGGTCGTCGCCGTCGGGCTCGGCCCCGAGCCGACCGGCGCGGCGCCGGCACCGGAGATTCTCCGCCGGGGCGCCGCCTCGGCCGTCCGGGCGCTGGCCGGCGCCGGGCGGATCGCGCTCACCCTGCCGGTGCCGGACGACGAGGACGCCCCGGCCGCGCTGCGCGCCATCGCCGAGGGCGGCCTGCTCGGGGCGTACCGGTTCGCCGGTTACAAGACCCGGCCGCAGCCGACCCGGCGGCCACCGGTGGCCGCGATCGCGGTACACGTTCCGGACGCCGCTGACGACCGGGCCCGCGCGGAGATCGGCCGGGCCGGCGTGGTGGCCCGGGCGGTCTCCCGGAGCCGGGACTGGGTCAACACCGCCCCCAACGAGCTGCGCCCGCCCTCCTTCGCCGACTCGGTGGCCACCGCCGCCCGGGAGGCCGGGCTCGGCGTGGAGGTCCTCGACGAGCAGGCCCTGGTCGCCGGCGGCTACGGCGGCATCCTCGCCGTCGGGCTCGGTTCGGAGGCGCCGCCCCGGCTGGTGAAGCTCAGCTACGACCCGGCCACCGCCGGGGCCGGCGGATCGGTGAAGCGGCTCGCGCTGGTCGGCAAGGGCATCACCTTCGACACCGGCGGCGTGTCGATCAAGCCGTCCCAGGGCATGTGGGAGATGAAGTCCGACATGGCCGGCGCGGCGGCGGTCGCCGCCACCATGCTCGCCGTCGCCGAGCTGAAGCCGGCCGTCGCGGTGACCGCGTACCTGCCGATGGCCGAGAACATGCCGTCGGGGACGGCGTACCGGCCGGGCGACGTGGTGACGATGTACAACGGCAAGCGGGTCGAGGTGCTCAACACCGACGCCGAGGGCCGGATGGTCCTCGGCGACGCCATGGCCCGGGCCTGCGAGGACGGCTGTGACTACCTGGTCGAGACCTCGACGCTGACCGGCGGCCAGGTGGTGGCACTGGGCAAGCGGGTGGCCGGGGTGATGGGCAGCACCGAGCTCTGCCTGCGCGTCCAGCAGGCCGGCGACACGGCCGGCGAGCCGACCTGGCCGATGCCGCTGCCGGACGACGTCCGGAAGGGAATGGACTCGGAGGTCGCGGACATCTCCCAGGTGAACGCGACGATGGACCGCGCCGGCCACATGCTGCAGGGTGGCGTCTTCCTGCGCGAGTTCGTCGCCGACGAGGTGCCGTGGGCGCACATCGACATCGCCGGGCCGAGCTACCACTCGGGCGAGCCGACCGGCTACTGGACGAAGGGTGGCACCGGGGTGCCGGTGCGTACCCTGCTGGAGCTGGTCGACGACATCGCCGCCAACGACTGACGGAATCGCCGCCAACCACTGACGGACCGGCCGCCGGTCCCGCCGGATGCCGGCGGGACCGGCCCCCTGCGGGGCGCCGGCTCCCGGCGGGTCAGCCGCTCGCGCGCTTGCGTCGGCCGGCTCGCCCGCTCGCGTCAGCCGCTCGCCCGCTTGCGACGCTCGTTGAAGTCGCGCATCCGCTGCGGGTAGCCGACCAGCCGGACGTCGTAGACCGGGATGGCCAGCCGGTGGGCGAACCGGCGGGCCCCGTCCGGGCCGTCGATCCGGCGCCGGGTCCACTCTCCGTCGTGCGCGATCAACATCACGGTGGTCTCGGTCACGGTCGTGCGAGGCTCGATGAACGCCTCGACGCCGCGCTTCGACCGGACAAACTGTTCAAGATGGTCAAGATCCGCACGGCTGGCGGGGCGATCGCCCGCCGTGACAACCGCCTTCTTACGTCGGCGAAACCAGGCCACCCGATCCTCTCCTCCCCGGCACGGCCGCCGCACGGCGAAACTGGCGACTTCCGGCAAGCGTACGTCCCGACGACGTGTCCTTGGGCACCTCGGTACGCGGTCCGCTTCCACTAGTGACAAGATGACCGAGGTGGGCACTCCCCGGCTCTGCTCGGCTGTCCGGGAAAAGTCCACGCCGCACCGGCCGGAAGACCCCGGTCGCGGGCGGCGGTATGCCCGGTTGACCGGCATCACCCTCGTAGCAGCGACGCGACCTGGGAGTTAACTGTGAGCGAGCCGAACGGCGGAACCTTCGATGTCGTCATCCTCGGAGGTGGCAGCGGCGGGTACGCGGCGGCACTGCGTGCCGCCCAACTGGACCTCTCGGTCGCGATGATCGAGAAGGGCAAGGTCGGCGGCACCTGCCTGCACAACGGCTGCATCCCGACCAAGGCGCTGCTGCACGCGGCGGAGATCGCCGACCAGACCCGCGAGTCGGAGCAGTTCGGCATCAAGGCCGAGCTGGTCGGCGTCGACATGTCCGGCGTGAACGCCTACAAGGACGGCGTGATCTCCCGGCTCTACAAGGGCCTGCAGGGGCTGATCAAGGGCGCCAGGATCACCCTGGTGGAGGGCGAGGGCCGGCTGGTCTCCCCGGACACCGTCGAGGTGAACGGCGCCCGCTACACGGGCCGCAACGTCGTGCTCGCCTCCGGCTCGTACGCCCGGACCCTTCCCGGCCTGGAGATCGACGGCGAGCGGGTGATCACCAGCGACCACGCGCTGACCCTGGACCGGGTGCCGACCTCGGCGATCGTGCTCGGCGGCGGCGTGATCGGCGTCGAGTTCGCCAGCGTCTGGAAGTCCTTCGGCGTCGACGTCACGATCATCGAGGCCCTGCCCCGGCTGGTGGCGGCCGAGGACGAGGAGTCCTCCAAGGCGCTGGAGCGGGCGTTCCGCAAGCGCGGCATCGCGTTCAAGACCGGCAAGCGGTTCGAGAAGGTCGAGCACACCGAGAAGGGTGTCAGGGTCACCATCGAGGGCGGTGACAGCTTCGAGGCCGAGGTGCTGCTCGTCGCGGTCGGCCGCGGGCCGAACACCGCCGACCTCGGTTACGAGGAGCAGGGCGTCAAGCTCGACCGGGGCTTCGTGCTGACCGACGAGCGGCTGCGCACCGGCGTGCCGAACGTCTACGCGGTCGGCGACATCGTGCCCGGCCTCCAACTCGCGCACCGCGGCTTCCAGCAGGGGATCTTCGTGGCCGAGGAGATCGCCGGCCGCAACCCGGCCGTGATCGACGAGAACGGCATCCCCCGGGTCACGTACTCCGACCCCGAGCTCGCCTCGGTCGGCCTCACCGAGGCCCGGGCCAGGGAGCAGTACGGCGCCGACAAGGTCAAGACCTACAACTACAACCTCGGTGGCAACGGCAAGAGCCAGATCCTGCGGACCGCCGGCTTCGTCAAGCTGGTCAGGGTCGACGACGGCCCCGTGGTCGGCGTGCACATGGTCGGCGCCCGGGTCGGTGAACTGGTCGGCGAGGCGCAGCTCATCTTCAACTGGGAGGCGTACCCGGCCGAGGTGGCGCAACTCGTCCACGCCCACCCCACCCAGAGCGAGGCGCTCGGCGAGGCCCACCTCGCCCTGGCCGGCAAGCCGCTGCACGCACACGCCTGACCACAGAAACCTCCGCGCCGGCCCGGCGACCACCGGGCCAGGACCGCACAGGCCACGAAGGAGTCTTGAAACATGCCGGTATCGGTCACCATGCCCCGGCTGGGCGAGAGCGTCACCGAGGGCACCGTAACCCGGTGGCTCAAGCAGGAGGGCGACCGGGTCGAGGTCGACGAGCCCCTGCTCGAGGTCTCCACCGACAAGGTCGACACCGAGATCCCCTCCCCGGCGGCCGGTGTGCTGGCCCGGATCGTGGTGAGCGAGGACGAGACCGCCGAGGTCGGCAGCGAGCTCGCGGTGATCGACGGTGACGGCGAGTCGGCCGGCGAGACCGCGCCGGCACAGCCGGAACAGGCCGAGGCCGAGCCCGCGCAGCCGGAACAGGCCGAGCAGGCCGCCCCGGCGGCACAGCAGGCGGAACCGGCGGGCGCGGAGGAGCAGGCCGGCGAGGAGGAGCAGGCCGAGCCGGAGACGGTGTCGGCCCAGACCGCACCGGCCGGCGACTCGGGCACCGTCCTCACGATGCCGGCGCTCGGCGAGAGCGTCACCGAGGGCACGGTGACCCGCTGGCTGAAGGAGGTCGGCGACACCGTCGAGGCCGACGAGCCGCTGGTCGAGGTCTCCACCGACAAGGTCGACACCGAGATCCCCTCCCCGGCGGCCGGCACGCTGCTGGAGATCCGGGTCGGCCAGGACGAGACCGCCCCGGTCGGCGCCGACCTGGCGGTGATCGGCACGCCCGGTGGCGCGGCCCCCGCCGAGCCGGAGCGGCCGACGGCCGAGCCCGCGAGGCCCGCCCCGGAGCCGGAGCAGGCGGCCACCGAGGCCCCGAAGCCCGCACCCGCGCCGAAGCAGCCGGCCGCCGAACCGGCCCCGGCGGAACAGCCGGCCGGCACGGCGCAGCCCGGTGCGTCGTACCAGACCCCGGCGCCGGAGACCGAGCGCTCCGCGCAGCCGGCCCGGACCGAGCGGTCGGCCCAGCCGGCGGCACCGCGTACCCCGGCCCCCGCGCCGGCCGGTGGCCCGTCGACCGAGAACGGCGCCGGGTACGTGACCCCGCTGGTCCGCAAGCTCGCCAACGACCAGGGCGTCGACCTCGCCACGCTGACCGGGACCGGTGTCGGTGGCCGGATCCGCAAGCAGGACGTACTCGCGGCGGCGGAAGCGGCCCGCGCGGCCAAGCAGGCGCAGCCCGCCGCACCCGCCGCCGCGCCCGCCCCGAAGGCCGCACCGAGCCCGCTGCGCGGCAGCACCCAGAAGCTGCCCCGGATCCGCGCGGTCATCGCCAGGCGGATGCAGGAGTCGCTGCACGAGATGGCGCAGCTCACCACCGTCGTCGAGGTGGACGTCACCAGGGTGGCCCGGCTGCGGGCCCGGGCCAGGGACAGCTTCCTGGAGCGGCACGGCGTCAAGCTGTCGTTCCTGCCGTTCTTCGCGCTCGCCGCCGTCGAGGCGTTGCAGACCTACCCGGTGGTCAACGCCCGGATGGACCTCGAGGCGGGGACGATCACCTACCCGGAGGCGGAGCACCTGGGCATCGCCGTGGACACCGAGCGCGGGCTGATGGTGCCGGTGATCCACAACTCCGGCGACCTGAACCTGGCCGGGATCGCCCGGCGGGTCGCCGACCTCGCCGAGCGGACCCGGACCAACAAGATCAGCCCCGACGAGATCGCCGGCGCCACCTTCACGCTGACCAACACCGGCAGCCGGGGTGCGCTCTTCGACACGCCGATCATCCCGGCGCCGCAGTCCGCGATGCTCGGCACCGGCGCGGTGGTCAAGCGCCCGATGGTGATCACCGACCCGCAGCTCGGCGAGGTGATCGCGCCGCGTTCGATGGTCTATCTGGCACTCTCCTACGACCACCGGCTGGTCGACGGCGCGGACGCCGCCCGGTTCCTGACCGCGATCAAGGAGCGGCTGGAGGCGGGCCAGTTCGAGGCCGAACTCGGCCTGGCCTGACCAGCAGCAGCACCAGCTCGCACGGGGCGTCCGGCCGTCGGCCGGGCGCCCCGCCGCCGGTACGCCGGGCAGCCGGCGCCGTCGACCGGCCGCGCCGGACGGTTTCGCCCGGCCTGCGTGGCCGACGATCCGGCGTGCGCGAAGATGAGGCATGCGGATCGTGATTGCCGGCGCGTCCGGCTGGCTCGGCTCCCGTCTGACCGACCGACTCCGGACGGCGGGCCACGACATCGTCCGGCTGGTCCGGCGCCCGGCGCGCGGCCCGGACGAGGTCCGGTGGGATCCGGCGGCCGGGCAGTTGGAGCCGGCAGCGCTCGCCGAGGTCTCCGCCGTGGTCAACCTGGCGGGCGCCAACATCGGCGACCAGCGCTGGACGCCCCGCTTCAAGGAGGTGCTCCGGGCCAGCCGGGTCGACACCACCGCGACGCTGGCCCGGGCGATCGCCGCGCTGCCGGCCGAGCGCCGGCCCGGTGCGCTGCTCAACGGCTCGGCGATCGGCTGGTACGGCGACACCGGCGACCGGCCGGTCGAAGAGGACGCTCCCGCCGGTGACGGCTTCATGGCCGATCTCTGCCGGGTCTGGGAGGCCGCGACCGCCCCGGCCGAGCAGGCCGGGGTACGGGTGGTACGGCTGCGTACCGGCCTGCCGCTTGAGCACACCGGTGGCCTGCTCAAGCCGCAACTGCTGCCGTACCGGCTCGGCATCGGGGGCAGGTTCGGCAGCGGTCGGCAGTGGATTCCGTGGATCTCGATGGCCGACTGGCTGGCCGCGATGACCTTTCTGCTCGATCGTGGGGAGATCGCCGGCCCGGTGAACGTCGTCGGTCCCGCCCCGGTGACGAATGCCGAGTTCACCAGGGCGCTGGGCCGGGCACTGCACCGGCCGGCCGTGCTGCCGGTGCCGGCGATCGCCCTGCGGATCCTGCTCGGCGAGATGTCGACCGAGCCGCTGCGCAGTCTCCGGGTGCTGCCCGGCGTGCTCGACCGGGCCGGCTTCCGGTACGAGCATCCCGACCTGGCCGGCGCGCTGGCGGCGGCGCTACCCGAGCGCTGAACGCACGGCGCCACCGGCTCTGCTCCCTCCGTTACGGGAACGAGCCAGCTGAAGCGAGGAGGCGTGCGGCGCGGGGCCGCCCGGATAACCGGCCGGCCCCGCGCCACTCCGGTCAGCGGCGACCCCGGGACGACCGCGGTCAGCAGTCGCGCAGCTCCGGTGACTGGTTGCGGAGCTGGGCGACCGGCGAGACGAACCACCGGTACGTCGTGCCGCCGACCGCCCCCGGCCGGAACGCGGCCACCCGGTGGCAGTTCTGGAACGCGAGCCGCACCCCGAAGTGGCGCTCCAGCCCGCCCCGGATGGCGTCGCTGGCGAGTGCGCGGAGCAGTTGGCCCCGTTCCGCCTCACTCGGCGGCGGTACGGCGTGGTCGGCGTAGTCGGCCGTGGTCGAGTGGACCCGGGCCGAGACCTCGGACACCACCGCCCAGGCGTACGGCAGGGACTGCCGGACGCAGTCGACGAACTCCTCGTCGTCGACCTGGCCGGCCTCGGCCCGCTCCAGCAGTGCGGCGGGTACGTCCAGGGACATCTTTCTCTCCTCCTGTCGGGGATCACCGGACCGGCTTCATCGACCCCGGCCACCTCGGTGGCCGGGTCGTCTCCGCCTCCGTCGCACGGAACGCCATCCCGAGATGGTGGCCGGCGCGCCATCTGCGACGTTAATCCAATTGGAAATCATTTCCATGAGATTCGTCAAGGATGGCCGCTTGATCGGCGTGTCGACCGGGGGTTGGTAACCTCCGGCCCGTGCCGCTCACCCCGCCCGCGCTCGCCGGGCCGACGCCACGACCGTCGCACCCGCCCGCCGGCGGGCACTCGACCCGTCGCCGCACCGACCTGCTCGTCGCGCTTGTCGCGATCGCCGGAGCGAGCTGGGTCACCAGTGGACTCTGGCCCGACCCGGCCGGGCGGGCGATCACCGTCAACTCCAGCGACCAGGCGCTCTTCGAGTGGCTGCTCGCGTACGGCGCGCACGCCCTCACCCACGGGCAGGACCCGTTCTTCACCGACCTGATGAACGTTCCCGACGGGGTGAACCTGGCGGTCAACACCTCGATCACGGTCTACGCCGTCGTCTTCGCTCCGCTCACCTACCTGATCGGGGCCCCGGCGACCTTCCTGGTGATCCTCACCGGCAATCTCGCCGCCACGGCGTTCGGCTGGTACTGGCTGCTCTCCCGGCACCTCGCCCGGAGCACTCCGGCCGCGGTCCTCGGCGGGCTCTTCATCGGCTTCTCCCCCGGCATCGTGGCGCACGCGAACGCGCACCTGAACTGGAGCGCCGGCTGGATCGTCCCGATGCTGCTCTGGGGCGTACTCCGGCTGCGCCGGCCCGGCCGCTGGCGCTCGGGCGGGCTCCTACTCGGGGTACTGGTCGCGGTCGCCTTCTCCATCGCCGCCGAGGGGCTCTTCTTCACCGCCCTGGCCTGCGGAGTCTTCTTCGGCACCTGGGCGCTGGACCCGGCCCGCCGCGCCGAGGCCCGAGCCGTGCTGCCGGACTTCCTGCGCGGGCTCGGGGTCACCGCGCTGGTGGCGTTCGCGCTGCTGGCGTACCCGCTGTGGCTGCACTTCCTCGGCCCGCAGCGGTTCCACGGCACCGGCTTCGACCCGGTCATCCACGCCGAGGACATCGCCGCGTACGGGGCGTACCCGCAGCGGACGCTGGCCGGGGAGGCGGGACTGGGCACCACGCTGGCCCCGAACCCGACCGAGGAGAACTCCTTCCTCGGGCTGCCGCTGCTGGTGCTGGCCGTCTGCTGCCTCGTCGTGCTCTGGCGGCGTGCCGCACCGGAGCACCGGGCCACCCTGCGGGCGCTCGGCGTCTCCATCGCGGTCTTCACGGTGCTCTCCTGGGGACCCCGGGTGAAGATCTTCGGGATGCACACCGACGTCCCGCTGCCGTACGCCCTCCTCGGGCACCTGCCGGTCTTCAACGCCGCCCTGCCGTCCCGGCTGGCCCTGGTGGTGACGCCGCTGGTCGGGATCGTCCTCGCGCACACCGTGGACCTGCTGCGGGCCGCTCCGCCGCCCCGACGGGCCCGGATCGGCTGGCTCGCCGGGTCCGCCGTGGCACTCCTGCCGCTGCTGCCGGTGCCGCTGCTGACCTCGGAACGGGCGCCGGTACCCGACTTCATCACCTCCGGCACCTGGCGGCAGTACGTCTCCCCGGGCGGGGTGCTGACCCCGCTGCCGCTCACCCTGGACCTGACCCCGGACGGGCAGCGCTGGCAGGCGTACGCCCTGAGCCACCGGCAGGGCGAGTTCCGCATCCCCTCCGGCTTCTTCCTCGGTCCCGGCGGGCCGGACGACCGGGGGCGGATCGGGCCGGTACCCCGGGCCACCGACGCGCTGCTGTTGCGGGTGGCCGAGACCGGCGAGCGGCCGCCGATCACCGACGCCGACCGGGAGACCGCCCGGGCCGACCTGGCCTACTGGCGGGTCGACGCGGTGGTGCTGGCCGACCGCGTGCACGGGTCGAAGTTCCCGATCCACGTCGACGCGCTGCGCGACGTCACCACCGACCTCCTCGGCCCGCCGCAACGAGTCGCCGACGTCTGGCTCTGGCACCTCACCCGCTGACCGCTCGTGATCAGCGCTCGTGATCGGGTAGCGTCCGGCCTGTGTGGGCGAGCCGGACGCTACCCGATCACGGCGTTCCGGGCCGGCTGGTGACTCCGGCCACGTGTGGGGGCGGCCGGTCGGTGGCGGACTACGCTGGAGGCGTGGGCAGCACTGGCACGGTGGGCGGCATCGGCACGGTGGGCAGCACGGGAGCCGCGGGCAGCACGGGAGCTGTGGCCGGGGGCGCCGGGTTGACAAGTGTCCGGCTCGGCACGATCGACTATCTGGCGGCCTGGGACGAGCAGCGCCGGGTGCACGAGGCCGTGGTCGCCGGGGAGCGGCCGGACAGCGTCCTGCTGCTCGAACATCCGAGCGTCTACACCGCCGGCAAGCGCACCGAGCCCTGGGACCGGCCGATGGACGGCACGCCCGTGATCGACGTTGACCGGGGCGGCAAGATCACCTGGCACGGGCCCGGGCAGCTCGTCGGCTATCCGATCCTCACGCTCCCCGGCGCGGAGAGCGGCCTGCCGGTGGATGTCGTGGCCTTCGTCCGGCGTACCGAGCGGTTGCTGCTCGACGTCTGCGCCGAGGTGGGGCTCGACACCGTCATGCTGGTCGAGGGGCGCAGCGGGGTCTGGGTGCCGGCCGACGAGCGCGGCCCGGAGCGCAAGGTCGCCGCGATCGGCATCCGGGTGGCCCGGGGCGTGACCCAGCACGGCTTCTCGATCAACTGCGACTGCGACCTCTCCGCGTACGACCGGATCGTCGCCTGCGGGCTGCGTGACGTCGGCGTCACCTCGCTCAGCGCGGAGCTGGGCCGCCCCGTCACGGTCGCCGAGGTGCTGCCGGTGGTCGAACGCCACCTGCCGACCCTGCTCCCCTGAACCCGCGGCCGGGCGGTCCCGGTCACGGGGTGAGACGGTGCAGGTCACGGGGAAAGGCCGTGACCTCGCGGACGTTCGCCACCCCGAGCAGCCGGGCCACCATCCGTTCCAGCCCGATCGCGAACCCGCCGTGCGGTGGCATGCCGTGCCGGAACGCGTCGAGATAGCCGGCGTACGGCTCGACCGGCTCGCCCCGCTGGGCGAGCGCGGCCAGGTAGTCGCCGTAGCGGTGCAGGCGCTGCCCGCCGGTGACCAGCTCGACGCCCCGGAACAGCAGGTCGAAGCCGTTGGAGTACCGCCGTCCCGGGCTGCCCGACGGCGCCGGGGCGGTGGCGGGATGGGTGTAGAACGGGCGTTTGGCCAGCGGATAGCCGGTGACGAAGAGGAAGTCGGAGCCGTGCTCGGCCCGGGCCCAGTCGCCGAGGGCGCGCTCGTGCGCCGGGGCGAGGTCGGGCTCGTCCGGCGGCGCTCCGGCGATCGCCAGCGCCTCGCTGAAGTGCACCGCCGGAACCTCCGCCGGCACCGCCGGGACCTGCGCGTGCAGCATCGGGACCTGCGCATACAGCATCGGTACGTCGGCGAGTCGGTCGAGCATGCCGGCCAGCACCTCGCGGAGCAGCCGCATCACCTCCCGGTGGTCGGTCACGAAGCCGAACTCGACGTCCAGCGACGTGTACTGGGCCAGGTGCCGGGTGGTGTCGTGCGGTTCGGCCCGGAACACCGGACCCACCTCGTAGACCCGCTCCAGCACACCGACCAGCATCTGCTTGTAGAACTGGGGCGACTGGGCCAGGTAACCGGGACGGCCGAAGTAGTCGAGGGCGAAGACGTCGGCACCGCTCTCGGTCGCGGAGGCGACGATCTTCGGGGTGTGCACCTCGACGAAGCCGAGCCGGTCGAGGGTGGCCCGGAAGCCGGCCACCAGGGCGGCGGAGACCCGCAGCGCGGCCGCGCGGCGTGGATGCCGCAGCGCCACCGCCGCGTGGTCGAGCTGGGTGGGGAGCGCGGCGGTCAGCTCAGGGCGGTAGACGTCGAACGGCGGTGGCTCGGCAGGGTCGCCCAGTGTGCGTACCGCCGGGTCGACCAGCTCGACCCCGGCGGGTGCGGCCGGGTTGTCGACCACCCGGCCGGTCACCTCGACGACCGACTCCTCGGGCAACGCGGCCAGCCGCGCCCGGAGGTCGTCGGCGGTCACCACCACCTGGGCCAGCCCGGCGGCGTCGCGGAGGATCAGGAACGTCACCGACTTGAGCTGCCTGCGCCGGTGCACCCAGCCGGCGGCCGTCACGGTCGCGCCGACGTGCGCGGGCAGGGAGGTGGAAAGGACGCGTGGCACTCGCGTTGCTCCTGGCGTGGTCGTGACACGCCCGGCCGGTCGGGCGGACGCGCCGAAGGGTCCCGCGGGGTGTGGGCGAGCGGGGACTCGCGGTGCCACCACACCTTCACCACCGACGGTACGGCCGGCGGCCTTTTGCACAGCCCGTGACGCCGGGCCGGGCGGCGGGCTCTACTGGGCGCCGGTGCGCCGTTCTTCCCGCAGCTCGGGAGGGTCTTCCCAGCCCCGACCGGAGATCACCTTCCAGCGACGGTGACTCTCTGGACTCCGGTCTGCGGGGTGGTACTCGGCTCCGTCAACGCTCTGCCGGCGAGGGTAGCCGGGGCCGCCGCCCGCCCGACACCGAATATCCGCGACACATCCGCCATCCGCGTGAGTGGTATCACCTGGTCCGGCACGTGAGTCCCGTCGCCTACGGTCGATCGGTACGGCGGTGCCGCGTAGGCTCGATTTCGTGACCATCGAGCACTCCGCGCCCTCCTCCGCCACCGGAGCCGGAGGAGTGAGCGTCGTGACCGCAGAGCAGATCCGCCCCGGCCATCCCGTCGCGCCGGAGGGGCGCCGGCTGCTGCGGGTCGAGGCCCGCAACGCGGCGACCCCGATCGAGCGCAAGCCGCCGTGGATCAAGGTCAAGGCGAAGATGGGTCCCGAATACAGCCAGCTCCGTGGCCTGGTCGCCCGGGAGGGGCTGCACACCGTCTGCCAGGAGGCCGGCTGTCCCAACATCTACGAGTGCTGGGAGGACCGGGAGGCGACGTTCCTGATCGGCGGTGACCAGTGCACCCGCCGATGCGACTTCTGCCAGATCGACACCGGCAAGCCGGCAGACTTCGACGCCGACGAGCCGCGTCGGGTCGCCGAGTCGGTGGTCTCGATGGGCCTGCGCTACGCCACGGTCACCGGGGTGGCCCGGGACGACCTGCCGGACGGCGGCGCCTGGCTCTACGCCGAGACGGTCCGGCAGATCCACGCCCTGACCCGGCGCGAGCAGCCGGCCGGTGGCGAGGGGACCCGGGCCGCCGATGCGGCCGGTGCGACGCAGACCGCCGGTGCGACGCAGACCGCCGGTGCGACGCAGACCGCCGGTGCGGCGGAGGGCGCCCTGGAAGGGCTGCCGCACTGCGGGGTGGAGCTGTTGATTCCGGACTTCAACGGTGACCCGGGGCAGCTCGCCGAGGTCTTCGGCGCCCGCCCGGAGGTGCTGGCACACAACGTCGAGACGGTGCCCCGGATCTTCAAGCGGATCCGGCCGGGGTTCCGCTACGAGCGTTCGCTCGACGTGCTCACCCAGGCCCGGGCCGCCGGGCTGGTGACCAAGTCCAACCTGATCCTCGGGCTCGGCGAGGAGCGCGCCGAGATCTCCCAGGCCCTGCGCGACCTGCATGCGGCCGGCTGCGAGCTGGTCACCGTCACGCAGTACCTGCGCCCGACGCCCCGGCACCACCCGGTCGAGCGGTGGGTGCGCCCGGAGGAGTTCGTGGAGCTGCGCGAGGAGGCCGAGGAGATCGGCTTCGCCGGGGTGATGAGCGGGCCGCTGGTGCGGTCGTCGTACCGGGCCGGCCGGCTCTACCAGCAGGCCGTCGAGGCCCGGCAGGCACCGGCCACCGCCGCCGCCCGGTAACTCCACGGCCCGGTAACTCCACGGCCCGGCAGCTCCGCCGCCCGGTAGCTTCGCGGCCCGGGTAACTCCGCCGCCCGGCAGCTCCGCATCCGGCTCGTGCATCTGCAACGGTGGGCCGGGCTCGACGCGTCATACATTTCGGGATTCCGGCCGTCAGCCGGGAGCCGCTTGCCGACAACGCGTCGAAGGTGATGAATAGAAGCATGACAGCACCCCACACCGTGATCATCGGAGCCGGCCCGGCGGGACTGACCGCGGCGTACGAGCTGACCAGGCGCAACGCCACCGTCGACGTCTTCGAGGCCGACGACGTGGTGGGCGGGATCAGCCGTACCGTCGAGCGGGACGGCTGGCGCTTCGACATCGGCGGCCACCGCTTCTTCACCAAGGTCGGCCAGGTCGAGGCGCTCTGGCACGAGATCCTGCCCGCCGAGGACTTCCTGCTCCGGCCCCGGATGAGCCGGATCTACTACCGGGGAAAGCTGTACGACTATCCGCTCAAGGCCGGCAACGCGCTGCGCAACCTCGGCGTCGTGGAGGCGCTGCGCTGTGTCGGCTCGTACCTCTGGGCCAAGGTGGCGCCGCCGAAGGACCAGTCACACCTGGCGGGCTGGGTGACGGCGCGGTTCGGCCGGCGGCTCTTCGAGCACTTCTTCAAGACGTACAACGAGAAGCTCTGGGGCGTACCGGCGACCGAGCTCTCCGCCGACTGGGCGGCACAGCGGATCAAGAACCTCTCGCTCTCCAACGCGGTACGCGGGGCGCTGCTGCCGACACGCAACCAGAAGGAGATCACCAGCCTGATCGAGGAGTTCCACTACCCGAAGCACGGGCCCGGGATGATGTGGGAGCGCTGCGCCGAACACGTCGAGAAGCGCGGCGGCCGGATCAGCATGGAGAGCCCGGTCGTCGCCGTGCACCGGGCGGACGGCCGGGCGGTCGCGGTCACCGTCGAGGAGGGAGCCGGAGAGCGCCGGGTCGGGGCCGACCACGTGGTGTCGTCGATGCCGATCTCGCACCTGGTGCTGGCGATGGATCCGCCGGCCCCGCCGGACGTGCAGGCCGCCGCGAGGGAGTTGCACTACCGCGACTTCCTGACCGTCGCGCTGGTGGTCCCCGCCGAGTTCAGCTTCCCGGACAACTGGATCTACATCCACGCCCCGGAGGTGCAGGTCGGCCGGATCCAGAACTTCGGCTCCTGGTCGCCGTACCTGGTCAAGGACGGGCGTACCTGCCTCGGCCTGGAATACTTTCTGAACGTCGGCGACGAGTTGTGGAACAGTCCGGACGCCGACCTGGTCGCGCTGGGCACCGCCGAGCTGGAGCGTCTCGGGCTGGTCCGCCCCGGCTCGGTCGAGGCCGGCTACGTCGTACGCATGCCCCGCGCCTACCCCTTCTACGACTTCGCCTACCGGGAGAACGTCGACACCATCCGCGCCTGGCTCGCCGCCGAGGTGCCGAACGTGCACCCGGTGGGGCGTAACGGGATGCACCGCTACAACAACGCGGACCACTCGATGATGACCGCGCTGCTGTCGGTGTCGAACATCCTGGACGGCACCGACCACGACGTCTGGACGGTCAACGTGGAAGAGGAATACCACGAGGAGAAGGGGCCGGGCGAGCACGGCACCGGCCGGGCCGCCCCGGTACTGCCCCGGCAACCGGTGTCGCGCTGACTCCGGCTCTCCGTCAGCACCCTCAGGAGGAAGGGGTCGAGGCGCGGGCGTCCTGCGGGTCGAGCAGGCCCAGCCGGTGTGCGACCGCCGCCGCCTCGATCCGGTTCGCCACCTCGAGTTTGGCGATGATCCGGGAGACGTGCACACTCGCGGTCTTCGGCGAGATGAAGAGCCGCTGCGCGATCCGGCTGTTGCTGTGCCCCTCGGCGACCAGCAGCAGCACCTCGCGCTCCCGGGCGGTGAGCAGGTCGGTGCCGGCCGCCGCGCCGGGTGCGGCGCGCAACCCGAGCCGCCGGGCCAGCGTCGCCGCCGACTCCCCCAGCGGTACGGCCGCCAGCTCGCCGGCGATCGCCACCACCTCCTCGAGGGCGGCTGCCGCCTGCGCCCGGTCCCCCGCCGCGGCCGCCGCCTCGGCCAGCGAGTAGAGCGCCCGGCCGAGCGGATACCGCTGACCGTCCACCCGCCAGGCCGCCACCGCCGCCTGCCAGCCCGGCACCGCCGCCCCGACGGTGGCGAACGTCGCCGGGACCTGGGCCGCGTACGCCAGCTCGGCCGGGTAGCGGGCGGTGATGCCGGCGGCCGCCGAGCGTACCCGCTCGGCGAGATCCTGGTCCCCGGCTGCCACGGCGGCGCGGGCGGCGGCGGCCAGCGCCGGCCAGCCGTACCGGGGGTTGGTGTCGAGCCGCCGGCCGAGCAGGGCACCGGCGGCCTCCACCGCCGCCGCGACGTCCCCGGCCATCAGCGCCGCCTCGACCCGCAGCTCGTACAGCGGCAACTCCAGCGGCAGGTACGGCCGGCGCAGGAACCCCAGCGCCCGGGCGACCAGCTCGTCGGCACCGGCCTGGCCCCGGGCCAGCCGCAGCCCGGCCCGCAGCTGCAACCAGTGGTAGCCGGTGATGCCGGGCAGGTCGAGCCGGGCCGCCTGACCGCACAGCTCGTCGGCCTCGTCCCAACGCCCGAGCGCGATAAGCGCCTCGGCCTGGTTGGAGAGGAGGAAGGCGCCGGTGGAGCGGCTGATCCCGACCCGCCGGGCCTCGGCGTACCCGGCCGCCGCCGCCTCGGCGGACTCGGCGTACCGGCCGACCTCGCAGAGCACGTCGGAGGTGACCACCAGCGCGGTGACCAGCGTCTCCGAGTCACCGGCCGCCCTGGCCAGCTCGGCGGCGCGGCGCAGGTCGGCCAGGCCGGCGTCGGCGGAGACCTGCCGGCTGCAGACCCAGCCGGCGGCGAGTGTCGCGCTCAGCAGTTCCTCGCCACCGAGGGCGGTCGCGGCGGCCACCGCCTCGGCGGCGATCCGGCCGCCCTCGGCCCGGTCCACCCGGGCCAGCTGGAAGGCGATGTCGGCCAGCAACCGGACCCGACGCGGATCGCCGTCGACGCCGGCCCCCGGCTCACCGCCGATCCCGGCCCCCGGCTGCTCACCGTGGATCCCGGCCCCCGGCTCACCGTCGACGCCGGTCACCAGGTGGTACGCCTCGTGCAGCTCGTCGACGCCGTCGGACTTGCCGAGGATCCGCAGCAGCCGGCCGCGCAGCAGCCGCACCCGGGCGGTACGCACCGGTTCGGTCGCGCCGTCCAGCTCGGCCAGCATGGCCCGGGTCAGCGCCAGCGCCCGGCCGTAGTCACCGGCGGTCGAGGTCGCCGAGAGGGTCGCCTCCAGCACGGCCGGATAGTCGCAGCCGAGCCGCTGCTCCGCGTCCGGCACCTGCTGCCAGAGTTCGAGCACCCGCTCCAGCAGCCGCCCCTGCTCCGCGTACGCGAAACGGGAGCCGGCCGCCTCGGCTGCGGCCCAGGCCGCGGTCAGGGCCCGGGGGTAGTCGTGCGCCGCGTACCAGTGGTGGGCCAGCTCCGCCGGGGCGCGGCCGTCGGCGACGAGCTGCGGCTGCGCCTCGATGGCGGCCGCGTACCGGGCGTGCAGCCGGGCGTGCTCGCCGGGGAGCAGGTCCTCGTGCACGGCCTCCCGGACCAGCGCGTGCCGGAACTCGTAGCCGCCGTCGGGATCGGCGACCACGAGCTGGGCGGCCACGGCGGCCCGGAGCGCCTCCTCCAGCTCGGTCTCCGGCACCCCGGCCACCTCGGCGAGCAGCTCGTGCGCGATCCGGGTGCCGCCGGCACCGGCGATCCGGAGCACCCGCTGCGCCGGCTCCGGCAGCCGGTCGACCCGGGCCAGCAGCAGGTCGCGCAGTGTCTCCGGCAGGTCGGCGCAGCCGCTCGGATCGCTGGCGGCGGCGAGTTCCTCGACGAAGAACGGATTGCCCTGGGTCCGGCCGTGGATGGTGTCGATGGCCCGGTCACTGGGCTCGAAGCCGAAGAGGTCGGCCAGGATCAGGCCGGTGCCCTCCCGGTCGAGCCGGTCCAGCTCGATCCGCTCGACGTCCCGACTCCGGTCGAGTTCGGCCAGGAACGGGCGGAGCGGATGGCCCCGGTGCAGCTCGTCGGAGCGGTAGGTGCAGATCAGCAGTACCCGGGCCGGCCGGACCGCGCGGACCAGGAAGGCGATCAGGTCCCGGGTCGACCGGTCGGCCCAGTGCAGATCCTCGATGACCAGCACCAGCGGGCACTGCGCGGCGAGCCGGGTGAAGAGCCCGGCGACCAGCTCGAAGAGGTAGCCCCGGTGCGGGTCGGGCGAGAGCCCGGCGTTGCCCGGACCCTCCGGCGCGGTCCGGCTCTCCGGGCCGGGCGGGGCGGCACCGAACCGGTCCAGCTCCGGCAGGAGACGGGCGAACTCCCGCTCGTAGCCGTCGAAGGCGGCCGGCCCGTCCCGGCGCAGCAGTTGGCGGAGTGCGGCGGCGAAGGGCGCGAACGGCAGCCCCTGCTCGCCGAGCTCCAGGCACTGGCCGACCAGGAGCTGGTTCCCGCCGGCAACCGCGTACCGGCCGAACTCCTCGATCAGCCGGCTCTTGCCGACCCCGGCCTCGCCGCCGACGAGCAGCGCCACCGGCTCGTCGGCCCGGACCCGCTTGAGCGCGTCGCGCAGGGCGGCGAGTTCGGGCTGGCGGCCGACGAGAACACTGCTGGCGGCGCGAGTGGTCACGGAATCGAGGATGCCACGCCGGGTCGGATCCCCGAAGATCCGGACGCCGGTGCCGGTCGCCGGGGCGGGACCGGCCCGGGTCGGAGCCGGAGGGGCCGGCGGCGCCGCCACCGGCCCGGTGACCCGGTCCCGCGCGGCGGTGGCGGGCGCCGCGTCCGGGCTCACCGGGCCGCCGGGGACCGGGACGCGGCGTCCCGGTGATGCCGCCGCGCGGCCTGGGCCGGGTTCCGGCGGGAGCGGCGGGTGGCCACGCGTGCCAGCCGTGCGGAGTCGGCTTCGGCCCGGAGTTCGTCGGCATGGGTGTGGTGCAGGGTGAGCAGGAAGTGCGCGTCGGTGGTGAGCATGGCTGGTCTCCGTTTCGATCGGTCCTCGTCGCCGATCTCCACTCTTCGCCGGAAGGCACCCCGGGGACATTGGCGCGCCGCCCCATCTCCGCCGGGGCGGCCTCCTCAGTCCCGGCCTGCGCGGCGCCCTGCACGCCGTAAGGTCCTTACCCGCCCCGCCCCGGCCTGCCCGCCCCGCCCCGGCTTGGCCCGGCTACGGTCGCGTGGCCCGGCTGCGGCCGGTCGCCGGGCCGGCCGGGGATCGGCCGGCGCGGCGCCGCACACTAGACTCCGTGGCATGGCAAAGGCGCAGGAGAAGGTGTCGTTCGGCCAGCGGTTGAAGCAGATCGGCATGGTGTTCTCGTTCACCGCCAAACGCGACAGGTGGTTCGTGCCGCTCGCCGTGGTCGCGGCGCTGGTGCCGATCGCGCTCACCGTGGTCGCGGTCCTGAGCTGGGGCTGGCTCTGGCTGCCGATCGGCATCCTGGTCGCCCTGCTCGGCGTGCTGATCGTGCTGAACCTGCGCTCGAACCGGGCGATGATGAACGCCGCCGAGGGGCAGCCGGGGGCCGCCGCCTCGATCCTGGAGAGCATGCGCGGCGACTGGCGGGTCACCCCCGCCGTCAGCTCGACCACCCAGATGGACATGGTGCACCTGGTGGTCGGCAAGCCCGGGGTGATCCTGCTCGGCGAGGGCAACCCACAGCGGACCCGCAGCCTGCTCGGCCAGGAAAAGCGCCGGCTCGCCAAGGTCATCGGTACCGCGCCGCTCTACGACTACATGATCGGCCAGGGCGAGCACGAGCTGTCGATCCGCAAGCTGCGGACTACCCTGCTGCGGCTGCCCCCGAACCTCAAGGGCAAGGACGTGAACGCCCTGGACAGGCGGCTCAAGGCGCTCTCCGCGGCCCGGCCCCAGCTGCCGAAGGGCGCGATCCCGAAGAACATGCGCCCGCCCAAGGGTGCCTTCCGGCAGATGCGCGGCCGGTAGCCCACGTTCCGCAGACGCGCGGCCGGTCGGCACACGTCCCGGCAGATGCGCGGCCGGTCGGCCCGGTCACCCCGTGCCGCGCGGCGCCGCTCCGTCGGAGGGTCACGGCCGGCCGGGCCGGCGGTCACGAGGTGCAGGCGCGGGTGGTCGAGGGTGCGTGGGCCGGCGGGGCCGGGGCGAGCCGGTCCGCGACGAGGCGGAGCATCGCGGCGGTGCTCCGGCGCAGCCGACCGGGGTCGCGCCGCGACGGCTCGGGGTCCGGCCGGACGGGCGCGCCCGGGCGGGCCGAGGTGACGTGCCGCTCGGTGGCACCCAGCGCGAGGTGGTAGCCGACGGGGTCCATGGTCAGTTCCTTTCGGCGGGACCGGTCGAGGCGCGGACGACCAGTTCGGTGGGGAGGAGCACCTGACGGTCGGCGGGATCGTCGGGCGGTTCGAGCAGCAGCCCGGCGGCGATCGCGCCCTTGCGTACCGCCGGTTGCCGGATCGTGGTGAGCCCGGCGGCGGTGGCCTCCGGGATGTCGTCGAAGCCGGTCACCGAGACGTCCCGGCCCGGTCGCAGGCCGCGGGCGGCGAGCGCGTCGAGCACGCCGAGCGCCAACAGGTCGGTCACGGCCAGCACCGCCGTGGGCCGGTCCGCGCGGTCCAGGGCGTACGCGGCGGCGCCCGCCCCCTCGGTCCGGCTGTTTCCGGCGGCGTTGCAGAGCAGCAGGTCGCCCCAGCCGACACCGCCCTCGGCCAGCCCGTCGGCGAAGCCGCGCAGCCGTTCCCGGGTGACGTCGTAGCGGATGTCGGCCGGGTCGGCGACGGAGACCGGGCCGGTCCGGCGCTGTGCGATGAGGAAGTCGGAGACCACCGCGATCCGGCGGTGTCCCAGCCGGGCGAGGTGGCTGCCGACCGATCGGGCGGCGGACACCTCGTCGATGCCCACGTACATGCTCTCCGGCCCCGCCTCGGCGGGGCGCTCGGCGGCGACCAGCGGCAGCCCACGGGAGCGGGTCACCTCCAGTGCCCGGTGCCAGGCGGGTACGCAGTAGACGCAGAACCCGTCCACGGCGGCGTTCCGGACCGCCTCGATGCCGGCCTCCTCGTCCTCCTCGGCGAGCGGGACCAGCAGCAGGCCGCTGCCGTGCCGCTCGGCGGTCTCGGCCATGCCGCGGAGAAACTGCACCGCGTAGGGGTCGGTGAAGGCGTAGGAGAGCGCCGAGGTGAAGAGGACGCCGATGGCACCGACCCGGCCCCGGCGCAGCGATCGGGCGGTCGGGTCCGGCCCCGGGTAGCCGAGCCGGCGGGCCGCCTCGTGGATCTTCTCCCGCAGCGCCGGTGACAACTGGTCCGGCCGGCTGTACGCGTTGGAGACCGTGCTGCGGGAGACGCCCACCGCGTCGGCCACGGTCTGTAGTGTCGGCTTCACCGATCCGCCTTCTGTATCGATCCAGGAGCTTCTGAATCGATACAGTACCCCGGCGCAGGCATCCACGCCAGCCGAAATATCGGTGGATCAGCGACCCGGGGCGGAGGCGCCCCCGGCCGGAGGTGCGGCGACCACGATCGAACCGGCCGCGCGGTCGTGCAGCCCACGGCGGCGGTCGTCCATGATCAGCGCCGGGACCACCAGGCCGAGCAGGGCACCCCGGAGCAGTGCACGGAGGATGCCGATCCGCCCGCCGTCGGCGTACGCCACGCACCTGAGCCGACACACCCACATCCCGGGGGTCTGTGTGAAGAGGCCGAGGAAGAAGCCGTACACCAGGACCAGGGTGAGCACCGGCGCCCAGCTGTCGGCGACCGGGTCGGCGTAGAGGTTGGTGGCGAGCAGGCAGAGCACCCAGTCGATGCTGAGCGCGGCGAACCGGCGCGCCAGGCTCGGCGGCGGCGCGGCCGGATCGGCGACCGGGGCGAGCGGGGCGGGGTCGTCGTGCTCTGCTGTCACGGTCGACCAGGATATTCGGCAGCCCGAGGCCGGCCCCGGGGCGGTCCCACGCCGGATCAACAGGAAAGGGTGAACGTGGCAAACTCGGTCAACCGGTCAAACCAGAGTATGGTGCGGAGCGGAGTCGGGTTTACCATCGGCGGCGATCACGCTCCGCAGATGACGTAACACGGCAGAAACATCAGAGACATGCTCGGGCAATCGCGTGGCCATAGCGTCGCCAGCAGCCTAGCCATAAGTGGACGTGCCAGGAGGACGTGTGTTCGCCAACCCCGAGGAACTCCTGCGATACCTCAAAGACGAGGGCGTAAGGTTCGTCGACGTACGTTTCTGTGACCTGCCCGGCGTGATGCAGCACTTCAACCTGCCGGTCGAGTCGTTCGACGAATCGGTCTTCACCAGCGGTCTCGCCTTCGACGGATCGTCGATCCGTGGTTTCCAGGCGATCCACGAGTCGGACATGCTGCTGCTCCCCGACGTCGCCACCGCCTTCATCGACCCGTTCCGGGCGCAGAAGACGCTGGCGCTCAACTTCTTCATCCACGACCCGTTCACCCGCGAGGCCTACTCGCGCGACCCGCGGAACGTGGCGAAGAAGGCCGAGGCGTACCTCGCCGCCAGCGGCATCGCCGACACCGCCTACTTCGGCCCCGAGGCCGAGTTCTACATCTTCGACTCCATCCGCCACGAGACCTCGGCGAACCAGTCCTACTACTACATCGACTCCGTCGAGGGCTGGTGGAACACCGGGCGCGAGGAGGAGGGCGGCAACCGCGGTTACAAGACCGCGTACAAGGGCGGCTACTTCCCGGTGCCGCCGGTCGACCACTACGCCGACCTGCGCGACCAGATCGTCCAGCGGCTGCTCGGCGCCGGCTTCACCGTCGAGCGCTCGCACCACGAGGTGGGCACCGCCGGTCAGGCCGAGATCAACTACAAGTTCTCCACCCTGCTGCACGCCGGCGACCAGCTCCAGCTCTTCAAGTACATCGTGAAGAACACCGCCTGGGCCAACGGCAAGACCGCGACCTTCATGCCCAAGCCGCTCTTCGGCGACAACGGCTCCGGCATGCACACCCACCAGAGCCTCTGGCTGAACGGCGAGCCGCTCTTCTACGACGAGACCGGCTACGCCGGCCTCTCCGACACCGCCCGCTGGTACATCGGCGGCCTGCTGCACCACGCGCCGTCGCTGCTGGCCTTCACCAACCCGACGGTCAACTCCTACCGCCGCCTCGTCCCGGGCTTCGAGGCCCCGGTCAACCTGGTCTACTCGCAGCGGAACCGCTCCGCCTGCACCCGCATCCCGGTCACCGGCAGCAACGCCAAGGCCAAGCGGGTCGAGTTCCGGGTGCCGGACCCGTCGGCCAACGTCTACCTGGCCTTCTCGGCGATGATGATGGCCGGCCTGGACGGCATCAAGAGCAAGATCGAGCCGCCGGAGCCGATCGACAAGGACCTCTACGACCTCCCGCCGGAGGAGTGGGGCTCGGTCAAGCAGGTCCCCGGCTCGCTGCCCGAGGTGCTCGACTCGCTCGAGGCCGACCACGACTTCCTGCTGGAAGGCGGCGTCTTCACCCCCGACCTGATCTCCACCTGGGTCGAGTGGAAGCGCGCCAACGAGGTGGACCCGGTCCGGCTGCGGCCCACCCCGCACGAGTTCGCGATGTACTTCGACGTCTAGGAACACCGCCGCCGACCCGGGACGACAATCGGTCCGGGGTCGGCGGCACAGACACGACGGCCGCGCCGCCGACCCCGCCCGCGAGGGCGCCGGCCGGCGGCGCGCCTGCGTCTCACCAGCTGCAACTCCACGGTCGAGCTCCTGGGCACAGCGGTGCTGGCCGGTCGGAAGCCGGCCGGCGTCGGAGCGAAGTCAGTCGAGGTCGTGCTCGGTGGGGCTGGTGTCGAGCACCCAGGCGAGCCGGGCGAGATGATCTCGACCACGAGCAGTACGTCGGCGACCGGCAGCCACACGCCCTCCGCCTGCGCCTTGCTCCACACGACCAGGTCCGGGATGCGACCGCCGACGCCGCCGGCTCTGCCGGGGACGCGCAGGCCGACCGCCTGCGCGATGCGCTCCGCCGGCATGCCGGCGGTGAGCAGCCAACCCATGAGCCGGGTGGCGATGATCGCGTGCGTGTCAACTCGTCGCGGCCGGCCCGTCGGCGAGCGTGGCGGTCAGCTCGCGTACCACCTCGACCAGCAGGTCGACGTCCGCCTCCGTGGTCTGCCAGTTGACGATCGCCGGGCGGAGCGCGACCCGGCCGTCGTAGACGGTGGTGCCGACGAAGACCCGGCCGTCGTCGAGCAGGGCCGAGCCGAGCCGCCGGTTGAGGTCGTCGAGTTCGTCCGGCGGCACGTGCCGGGGAGCGGCCCGGAAGCAGACGACGCAGAGGCGCACCTCGGCCAGCCGCTCCAGTTCCGGCGTCTCGTCCACCAACCGGGCGAGGCGCCGGGCCAGGTCGAGCTGCCGCTCCACCATCGCCCGGTGCCCCTCCCGCCCGTACGCGGCCAGGGTCGCCCAGATCGGCATCGACCGCGCCCGGCGGGACGACTCCGGCCCGTGCAGGGCGTAGTCCACCGACCCGGACCGGCCCGACCAGAGTGGACTGTCCGGCCCCGGTAGGTACGCCGTACCGGGCATCCCGAAGGCGACCGGCAGCCTGGCCGGGTCGCGCAGGAAGGCGAAGCCGCTCTCGTACGGCACGTTGAGCCACTTGTGGGCGTCGCAGGCGATCGAGTCGGCCCGCTCGATGCCGCGTAGCAGCCCGGCGGTCCGGGGCGAGAGCGCGGCGAACAACCCGAAGGCGGCGTCCACGTGCAGCCAGGCGCCGTACCGCTCGGCGAGGTCGGCGACGACGTCGATCGGGTCGAAGTCGCCGGCGTTCACCTCCCCGGCGTTGGCGACCAGCACCGCCGGGGCGTCCAGCTCGGCGAGGCGCCGCTCGACCGCCGGCACGTCGATCCGGCCGACCCGGTCCCGGGCGTACACCTCGACGGTGTCCCGGCCGTGACCGAGCATCTGCAACGCCTTGCGGGAGCTGGCATGGACGTATCCACCGGAGAGCACCGGCATCCGGGGCAGCACGACCAGGCCGTCCGCCGCCACGTCCACGCCGTGCTGTTCGGCCCACCAGTGGGTCGCCACCGCCAGCGAGGTGAAGTTCGCGAAGGTGGCGCTGGCGACCAGCGCCCCACCGAAGCGGTCGGGCAGCCCGAACAGCTCACGGAGCCAGCGCAGCGCGATCGTCTCCAACTCGGCCGCGAGCGCGGAGGAGGCCCGGAAGGCGGCGTTCTGGTCGAGCAGCGCGGCGGTCCAGTCCCCGGCGAGCGCGGCCGGGGTGGCGCCGCCGACGACGAAGTGGAAGAAGCGCGGGCCGGCGGAGTGGGTCGCGGCGGCGGTGCCGACCCGGAGCAGCCGCTCCAGCGCGGCGGCCGACCCGACGCCCCGCTCCGGCAACCCTCCGTCAGCGCCGCCCACCTCGGCGAGTTCCCGCAACAGCCGCTCGGCCGCCGGATCGTGGACCGGGCGGTCGGCCAACGAGTCCAGGTACGGTCCGGCGGCGGCCCAGACCTGCTCCAACGCCGCCGCCGTGTCCCGTTCGTGCAGTGGATCAGCCATCTCAACCTCCGACGCGGGCGGCCATCCTCCGGACCGCCACGATCACGACAACGACCAGTCCGGCCGACATCGCCAGCGTTCCGGGAAACTTCGTGAATCTCGCAAGGTTGGTGCCGTCCGGCAGGGCAAGAAGGGAAGCCACCGCGGCAGGTGCGGTCAGCCACCGGGCCGGCAGCCCGGCCGCGGCCAGCACCGCCAGGGGCCAGATCGCGTACCACGGGTGGAAGACCGGCGAGAGGACGACTGTTGCGGCGAGCGCGAGTCCGGCACCGCGCAGCGGGCTGCCGCGCAGGGCCCGCCACCAGATCGCGACCAGCAGCAGCGCCAGCACGCCCAACCCCACTGTCCGGGCGACCGCCACCGCCTCCCAGTGCGCACCGAAGGGCCGCCCCAGGTAGCCCAGGGCGAGTCCGACCGCCGTGGGCAGCGACGTCCACTGCACCGAGTCCCCGCTGCGGGCGAGACCGTGCACCCAGCCCGCACCGAGACCGGACAGCCCGGTCACCGCCAGCACCGCGGCGACCGCCCCGGCAGGCACTGCCGCACCGTACCGGGCCAGCGCCCACCACCGGTATGCCCCAGGCACCGCAGCCAGCATCGCGAACGGCACGACCACGACGGCGGTGACCTTCACGCTGACCGCGAGCCCGAGCAGCGCCCCACCGGCGAGCAGCCACGGCACCCGGCCGGGCCGGTCCAACACCACCCGCAGTCCGGCGACCATCAGGCCGACCATCAGGGCGTCGTTGTGTGCGCCGGAGACCAGGTGGATCGCCACCACCGGGCAGGCCAGCACCAGCCAGAGCGCGCGGTCCCGATCCACACCGGCGTGCCGGGCCAGGGCCGGCAGGCAGAACGCGGTCAGTACCACGCCGAGCAGGGCCGCCAGCCGTAGCAGCGCGACCGTGCCGAGCAACGAGCCGCCGGCTGCCGCCGCGACACCGGCGACGAGAATGAAGAGCGGTCCGTACGGGGCGGGCGTGTCACGCCACGCGGGCGAGACGGCCTCCAGCCACGGGCAACCCGCATCGGCCACACCGCCGGCGTACGGATCCGCTCCGGCGGCGTAGGCCGCGCCCTGGCAGGCGTACGAGTAGACGTCCCGGCTGCCCAGCGGTGGCGCGACGAGGAGCGGCAGCAACCAGAGCCCGACGGTGACCGCCACCCAGCGGGCCGATGGCACTCTGTCCCGCCCAGCCCACCAGGCGGCCACCAACAGCGCGGTACCGACCAGCCAGCCGAGCAGGACGACCGGTCCGTGCGGGCCTTGCCAGATGGTCGCCGGGGTGACCCCGGGCTGCCAGACCGGCGACACCCCGCCCAGGTAGGCGGTTCCGGACAGCAGCACCGCCCCGGCAAGTCCGCCGTACCGTATCAACGACCACGGCACCGCTCCCCGTGCTGCCTGCACGGGACGCGGCGGGCGCATCCGCCGCACCGAACCCGCCGGATCCCACGAGCGCATTCGTCCGCCTCAGCACGCCGGGCCGGGTTGCCATCCGCTGGTGAGCCGGTACTCACCAGCGGCGGCGACCCGAACCTCGGTCCAACCGTCGGTCGTGGGGCGCAGGCAGCCGGTCGGACCGTCCAGCACCAGCCACCGCGACCAGCTCACCCGGATCAGCAGCTCGCCGGCCGCCTCCGTGCGGAACCGTACCTCTGCCGGCGTGGACCCGATCAGCCGTCCCGGTGCCTCGACCAGCGGGGTGGGGTCGGTGACCGCGTACAACCGCCAGGTCGGGTCCCGCCACACCTCGGTCAGATAGGGCAGCCCGGCAGCGACCAGGGCGGTCTCCTCGCGGGCGTACCGGTCGGGAGGGCTCTCCGGAGCCACCGCCACGAAACTCACGGCGTTGTGGTGCAACCAGTCGCGGTAGGACTCCGTCGTCAGATCCGAGTCGTAGAACAACGGGTTCCGGGCTACGTCCACCTGCCGTTCCCAGCCCCGGGCGAGCGGGAACCGGCGGGCCAGGTGCGCTGATTCCCAGTGGTCCCGCAGCGGCGCCACCTCGATGCGGCCGATCGGCCCGTCCGCACGGGCACGCCGGTCGAGTTCGTCGGCGAGTGGTCGGTAGAAGTCGGCCCGGGTCGGCCCGGAGCCGGCCCGGCCGAGGTCACCGGTCATCACCGGGGGTTGCCACCAGACAACAGCGGCAAGCAGCGCGGCGAGCCGTCGGCGGTCCAGTTCGGCATAGGCGGCCAGCACCGGAACGGTGAAGAGCATGGTCAGCCGCAGCGCGTTCGATCCCACCGGACTGGGCAGGTGGTAGGCGAGCAGCAACAGCAGCACGGTCAGCCCGGCGGCGTAGCGGAGCACCCGGTGACCGGCCGGGACGATCACCACGGTCAGCACGGCGAGCGCGACGTTGATGCGCATCGACTCGGCCGTGAACGGCTGCACTCCGCCGTTGCCGAAGAGCAACGCCATCGGGGCGAGTGCGGCGGCCGGAGCGGCCGCGAGCACCACTCCTTCCGCCCGGTACCGCCGGGTCCGGTGTGCTCGGCCGAGCCCGTCACCAGGACCGTCCGGAGCGGGGACCAGGTGGGCCAGCAGCAGGGCCGCACCTGCCAGCCCGGTGAAGAGCCCCGCCACCGGGCTGGCCCAGGTGGCGAGCGCGGCGAGCAGGCCGGCGCCGCCGAGCCGAGCCGCCGGGCGAAGCCGCCCGGCCGCGGCCGTGGAGAGCGCCGCCAGCGCCAGCGCCAGGCCGAGCGCGAAGGTGATCCGCCCGCTGACCAGGTTGCCCAGCAGGACCAGCGCACCGAGTACCGCGCCGAGCAGCGGGCGCCGGGCGTTTCCGCGCACCAGCAGCCATGCGAAGGTCACCGCCGCGCCGACGGCGGCAACGGCGCCAACGGTGCGGACCCCGACCGCCGCGCCGAGCGCGGCGCTGAACAGGCTGTAGCCGAACTGATGTACGCCGCCGTACCAGCCGAGGTCGACCGGCATCATGCCGTACCGGTCGACGAACCCGGCCCGCGCCACCTGCGCCGCCAGGTCGGTGCCCATCGGCGCGGCGAGCAGGAACGCCACCGCTCCGGCGCCGGCCACGACGGCCGCACCGAGCAGCGCCGGCCGGCCGTGTCCGAGCAGCAGCCGCTCCCTCGGCCGGTCAGGCATTCAGCACCCGCTCCGCCGCTGCTCTGGACCGCCGGGCCGTCCGGAGGTAGTGGTCCAGGAACTCGCCCGGGTCGTCCCCGCCGAGCAGGCGTACCACCCCGGCCAGTTCCACCCCGTGCCGGGGCAACTGGTCGCCGGTCCGGCCCCGGACCAGCATCAGCGCGTTGCGTACCTGGGCGGCGAGGCTCCACCCGGCGGCCATCGCGGTGGCGTCGGCGCCGCCCACCATCCCGGCCTCCCGGGCGGCGGCCAGCGCGTCGAGGGTACGCGTGCGGCGCAGCTCCGGCAGCCGTCCGGCGTGCCGGAGCTGGGTGAGCTGCACCGCCCACTCCACGTCGGCCAGCCCGCCCCGACCCAGTTTGGTGTGCGTGGCCGGGTCGGCGTTGCGGGGCAGCCGTTCGGTCTCCACCCTGGCCTTGATCCGCCGGATCTCCACGACCTGTTCCCGGGTCAGGCCCTGCTCGGGATAGCGCACCGGGTCGGCGACGGCCTCGAAGTCGCGGCCGAGGTCGGCGTCGCCGCAGACGTAGCGGGCCCGCAGCAGCGCCTGTGCCTCCCAGACCTTCGACCAGCGGGCGTAGTACTGCGCGTACGCGCCGAGGCTACGGACCAGCGGCCCCTGCCGCCCCTCCGGGCGCAGGTCGGCGTCGACCCCGAGCGCCGGGTCGGCGGCGGGCCGGCCGAGCAGCCGCCGCAGCTCCTCGGCGATGGCGTGTGCCGCCGCGCTGGCCGCGTCCTCGGCGACGCCCGGCGGCGGGTCGTAGACGAAGAGCACGTCGGCGTCGGAGAGGTAGTTCATCTCGTATCCGCCGAGCCGGCCCATCCCGATCACGGCGAAGCGCAGCCCCGGCACCGCCGGCTGGCTCGCCCGGGCCACCCGCAGCGCCGCGCCGAGCGTGGCGTCGGTGACGGCGGAGAGTGCCGCACCGACGGTGAGCACGTCGGAGTCGCCGAGTATCCCGGCCGCGCCCCCGGGTGGCGGTGGCCCGACGGGAGCGGCGACGCCGGTCGGGCCGACCGGGGCCAGCGGGCCGGGCCGGTGCAGTACGTCGGCGCAGGCGATCCGGACGAGTTCCCGGCCGCGCAGCGCCCGGACCGCGCGGATCGCCTCGGTCGGGTCGGCCGGCCGCGGCCCCCGGCCGACGAGGTAGCGGTCGGCGGCGGCCACCAGGCCGTCGCGGAGCACCTCGGCGTCCCGGGGGGTCAGCTCGGCGTCGTCGGCGAGCAGCCGCAGCGCCTCCGGGTCCCGGGCCAGCAGGTCGGCGACGTAGCGGGAGACCGCCAGGGTCCGGGCGAGCCGGCGGGCCACCGGCCCCTCGTCGCGGAGCAGCCGCAGATACCACGGGGTGCCGCCGAGCTTGTCGGAGACCTGGCGGTAGTTGAGCAGCCCCCGGTCCGGCTCGGGCGCGTCGGCGAACTCCTGGAGCAGCACCGGCAGCAGGGTGCGCTGGATCGCCGCCGTCCGGGTCACCCCGCCGATCAGCGCCTCCAGGTGCCGCAGCGCCCGGCTCGGGTCGGCGAAGCCGAGGATCTCCAGCCGGTTGCGGGCCGCCTCCGGGGTCAGCCGCAGCCCGTCGGCCGGTACCCGGGCGACCGCCTCCAGCAGCGGGCGGTAGAGCAGCTTGGCGTGCAGCCGGCGTACCTCGGTGGCGTGGCCGACCCAGTCGGCCCGGAACGCCTCGACGGCGTCCCGGCCGGGCAGCGCGGTGTAGCCGAGCGCGTGGGCGAGCCAGCGCAGCGCCGCCGGGTCGGCCGGCACGGTGTGGGTGCGCCGGAGTGCCTGCAACTGGAGCCGGTGCTCGACGGCGCGGAGGAAGCGGTAGCCACGCAGCAGCGCCTCGCCGTCGGCCCGCCCGACGTAGCCGCCGGCGACCAGGGCCCGCAGCGCCGGGATGGTGCCCCGGGCCCGCAGCGACTCGTCGATCCGGCCGTGCACGAGCTGGAGGAGCTGCACGGCGAACTCGATGTCGCGCAGCCCGCCCGGGCCGCGCTTGATCTCCCGCTCCAGCTCGCGCGGCGGAACGTTGTCGATGATCTTGCGACGCATCGCCCGGACGTCCTCGACCGCCTCGGGCCGTTCGGCCGCCCGCCAGACCAGCGGGGCGAGCGCGTCGATCCACTCCCGGGCGAGCGCGGCGTCCCCGGCCGCCGGGCGGGCCTTCAGCAGCGCCTGGAACTCCCAGGTCCGGGCCCAGCGACGGTAGTAGGCGAGGTGGCTGGCGAGGGTACGCACCAGCGGCCCCCGGTTGCCCTCCGGGCGCAGCGCGGCATCCACCGGCCAGGCCACCAGCCCGCAGATCTCGATCAGCCGGGTCGCCACCCGGGTCGCGGCCGGCAGGTCCTCGTCGGTGGCGGCGACGAAGATGACGTCGACGTCGGAGACGTAGTTCAGTTCGCCGCCGCCGCACTTGCCCATCGCCACCACCGCCAGCCGGGGCTCCGGAGACCCCTCCGGCAGTTCGCCGACCGCGATGGCGTAGGCGTCGGAGAGGGTGGCGTCGGCGAGCGCGGAGAGCGCCGCCATGGTCTGCTCCAGGCCGCGCCCGCCGGTCAGGTCGGCCGCCGCGATCCGCAGCAGGGCCAGCCGGTACGCCTGACGCAGTGCCGCCACCACCGGCATCTCGCCGGGTCCCTCCGCCGGCCCGGTGGCGTCCGGGTGCAGCAGCCCCTCGGCGTTCGGCGGCAGCCCGTCCGCCCCGGTTCGCAGCGCCCGCCACTGCTCCGGATTGGCCACCAGGTGGTCACCGAGTGCCGACGAGGCGCCGAGGACGGCGACGGCCCGCCGGCGCAGCCCCGGATCGGCGTGCAGGGCGGCGAGCAGGGTCTCCCCGCCGTCGCCGCCGGTCTTCCCGCCGTCGCCGGTGACCGGGCCGGCGGTGCGGCGTTCCGCCTCGACGATCCGGTGCAGTTGGCGCAGTGCGAGGTCCGGGTCGGCGGCACGGGAGAGCGCGGTGAGCAGTTCGCCGGCCGGGGCGTCGACCGGCTCCTGGGCGCCGACGTCCCAGAGTCCGAGCCCGTCCGGGCCGAGCAGTTCGGCGGCCAGGCCCACGCCGTTGCCGCCGGTCCGCTCCCCGTCGCCCAGGCCGAAGCCGTACCGGGCGAGCCGGCCCGGGGCGCTGGTCGGCCTGCTCATCGGCGACCCGCACATCTCATCGGCGTCGACTCCCTACCGTCCGAGTCCTGCTCTCCGGGTCCTTGCTCTCCGGTCCCTGCTGTCCGGGTCCCGCTGTCGGCGTTCTAGTGTCCGAGCAGCGGCAGGGTGGGCCGGGGGGTGCCGCCGTCGAGCCGGCCCTGGGCGAGCGCCGCGAACCGGGCCGCGAACGGCTGCCACACCTCCTCCACGTCGGCCAGCGCGTCGGCACAGGCCGCCACCACCAGCTCGGGGTCGTAGTCCAGCTCGGCCAGGGTCGCCGAGTCGGTGGCCCAGTCGGCGATCATCGCGGCGTCGCACTCGATGTGGAACTGGAGCCCCCAGGCCCGGTCGCCGAGCCGGAACGCCTGGTGCGGATAGCGGGTCGAGGCGGCCAGCAGGGTCGCGCCGTGCGGCAGCTCGGTGATCTCGTCGACGTGCCACTGGAGCACGTCCGGGATCATCGGCACGTAGCGGAAGAGCGGGTCGTGCTCGGCCGCGTCCCGCTTGCCGACGACGGTCGGCCCGACCTCCGGCCCGGCCGCGCTCCGCTGCACCGTGCCGCCGTGCGCGGTGGCCAGCAGCTGGGCGCCGAGGCAGATCGCCAGGGTCGGCACCCGGTGCCGGACGGCCTTGCGGAGCAGCCCCTCCAGCGCCGCGAACCAGGGTGCGCCGGAGGTGCCGTCGGGAGTCGGGTACGGGTGCTGGTAGCCGCCGAGGACGACGAGGGCGGCGTACCCGGTCAGGTCGTCGGGGAGCGCGTCCCCGGCGTACGGCCGGAGCACCGCCAGGTCGAGGCCGGCCTCGGCGAGCCACTCGCCCAGCCGGCGGAGGTCGTCGGTCGGGTCGTTCTCGATCACCAGCGCCGTCGCGGTCGCGGCTCCGTCCGCGCCGCCGGTGTCGCGCTCGACTCCGTCCCCGCGCTCGGTTCCGGGGGCGTGCTCGGGTCCGGTCTCCGTTGTCACGGTGTCGAGGCTATCCGGTGGCCCCGACCGGCACCGATAGGCTCTGGGCCGGAACGCGATGGAGCCGAGCGGACGCGGGAGGCGGGGTGCCCGACGACCAGGCGGTACGGCCGCACACACTGCCGGCGGTACCGCTGCCCGCACGGCCGGCGGTACGGCCGCCCGCGCTGCGCCCCGGCGACACGGTGCTGCTCGTGTCGCCCTCCGGGCCGACCCGGCCGGACCGGGTCGCCCGGGGGGTGGAACTGCTCACCGGCTGGGGCCTTCGTCCCGTCCTCGCCCCGAACGTGTACGCCCGGCGCGGCTATCTGGCCGGCGACGACGGGCTGCGCGCCGCCGACCTGAACGCCGCCTTCGCCGACCCGACGGTGCGGGGCGTGCTCTGCACCAGGGGCGGCTACGGCGCCCAACGGGTCGTCGACGCGATCGACATGTCGGCGGTCCGCCGCGACCCGAAGGTGGTGGCCGGGTTCTCCGACATCACCGCCCTGCAACTCGCGCTCTGGCGGGGTGCCCGGCTCGCCACCGTGCACGGCCCGGGAGCCGCCTGGCTGGACGAGCGCACCCCGCCGGCCTCGGCCGAGTCGCTGCGCACCGCGCTGATGCACCCCGAGCCGGTGGTGCTGCACCGGCTGCCGACCGAGGAGACCGCACCGGTGCTGGTCCCCGGTACGGCCACCGGCCCGCTGATCGGCGGCAACCTCTGCCTGCTCACGCACTCGCTGGGCACCCCGGACATGCCGGACCTGGCCGGCGCGATCCTGCTGGTGGAGGATGTCGCGGAGCCGCCCTACAAGGTCGACCGGATGCTCACCCACCTGCGCCGGGCGGGCGCGCTGGCCGGGCTGGCCGGGGTGGCGGTGGGGCAGTTCACCGACTGCGCGGACGGCTGGGCGATCGGGGTGGCCGAGGTGCTCGCCGAGCGCCTCGGCGACCTGGGGGTGCCGGTGCTCGGCGGGCTGCCGATCGGGCACGGCGTCGGCCAGCTCACCGTGCCGGTCGGCGTGCCGGCGACGCTGGACGTCGCCGCCGGTACCCTGACCGTCTCCCCCGCCGTCTCCTGAGGGCCGTCTCCTGAGGGCCGTCTCCTGAGGGCCGTCTCCTGAGGGCCGTCTCCTGAGGGCCGTCTCCTGAGGGCCGTCTCCTGAGGGCCGTCTCCTGAGGGCCGTCTCCTGAGGGCCGTCTCCTGAGGGCCGTCTCCTGAGGGCCGTCTCCTGAGGGCCGTCTCCTGAGGGCCGTCTCCTGAGGGCCGTCTCCTGAGGGCCGTCTCCTGAGGGCCGTCCCCGCCGGCCCGCGACGGTTCGGCCCGCCGCCTCCGGAGCGTCACCCGGGCGTCCGGAGCACCCGGTCGAGCAGGTTGCGGGTGGCCCGCCGCAGCCGGGCGTCGACGAAACCGTCCGCGTGGAGCGCCCGGGTCCAGCCCATCGTGCCGGCCGCGAAGACCCACGCCCCGGACGGCGCCCGGTAGAGGCTGCTCTGCTGCCGCTGCGCCACGCCGAGCCGGCGGTACGGCGAGTCGGCGAGCACCCGACGGTCGGTCGACTGCGGTAGGTCGACGCCCGGCATCACCTGGTCGGCCTCCTGCCGGACGGCGTGCGGGATCTCGTCGCCGTCCCGCACCCCGGTGCCGGCCCAGAACCAGTGACCGCTCTCCCGCACCACCAGCGGCGCGTCGTCGTCGACCACGCTGACGTACTGCGCGCCGATCAGCTGCTGCTCCGGGCTGCCGGCCCGGCGCCACTGGCTGGTCACCCGGGCCGGCCGCTGGCCGGGTCCGGGGTTCACCTTGGCGCAGTCCACGATCCGCTCGTCGGGACGGGCGTCGGATCCGCCGTACCGGACGCGCCAGTAGCAGTTGTTCGAACTGAGGAAGACCAGGCTGGTACCCGAGTCCCGGGCCGTCGCCACCGCCCGGCGCATCGGCACCGACCAGTACTCGTCGTGGCCGCTGAAGACCACCGCCCGGTAGCGGGCCGGATCCACCCGGCCGGTGTGCAGGTCCTCGCTGGTGGCGTAGCTGACGTCGTCGCCGTGCCGCTCGGACCAGCGGACGAATCCGATCTCGTCCCTGATGTGGTGCGGCAACCCGTTGCCGGCGTACGGCCGGTCGTGGCTGACCGCCAGCGAACGCGTCCCGGTCGCCCACCTGCCCGAGTCGTCGAACCCGTAGTAGAGGCTGGCGCCGGTGTGCCCGACGGCCGGCCACCGGTTGTACGCCTGGTAGGTGCTGGTCGGTACCGCTGGGCCGGCGCCACGGAGACGTGGAAGTCCAGGCTGCCGCCGGTCTCGACGCTGGTCGCCGAGGCATAGCCGGCGATCTGGCCCTGGCGGTCCTCGGCGAAACGGCGGTCCAGCAGGGTGAAGCCGCCGGCTCCGGCCCGGGTGTTCTCCCGGGAGACCTCGGAGGTGCCGACCGGTGACCGCCGGACGGTCGCGCGTCGCCCCGGCGTCGCGTCGCCCGGGTAGTAGGGGTCGATTCCCGGCGCGGTGGGATCGCCGGTGCCGGACCGCGCGGCGATGCCGACCGCCGTGACCGCGCCGCTCACCCCGATGATCCCCAACGCCGTACGCCGGGAGTACCGGCCCGCCTTCTCCATCATGCTTCCCCCGTGATGACTCGTCTGTCCACTTTGGACATATGTGGTAGGTGGGTTGGGGCGCACCGGGCCGGCGGCCGGGGCGACACCCTTTCCACACACACGCCCGGCGGGTCACTCCAGTTGCGGTCGGGAACCCAACAGATCAGCGGCGGACGCGTCGAGCGCCCCAGCACCCCCGGACCGCGACGGCAGTCCCGACGGCATTCGCAATCCCGACGACGGGGACGCCGGGTACGAGATCCGCCCTACCGGACAACCGGGCGCAGCGACGCCGGAACCCCCCGGTGACCGCGGAGTCTCAGCGTCCTGCCAGGCGGTCGCGCAATTCCCAGCGGTCTGCCAGCCAGATCCGGGGCACCACCCAGGCTGGTGCCGCAGTGTGGGCGGGTTGAGGAAAACAGGCGCCACCCGGCGTCCGTACGCATCTGAAGGGGGAGAACGCAGGATGAGCAGGCGACTTTCACGGAAGAAGGTCATCGGCGGCCTGGTGGCCGGCGGCGTACTCACGGTGGGTCTCGCGGCCCCGGCCGTGGCGTTCGCCGAGGACGGCGCCACGCCCGCCCCGACCCCGTCGAGTTCGGCGGAGAGCGGCGCGACCGCCCCGGACCCGGGCAAGCGCTGGGCGGAGCAGCGCGGCAAGCTGGCCGAGCAGCTCGCCGAGGAGTTGGGCGTGCCGCAGGAGAAGGTCGAGGCGGCACTGGCGAAGATCGGGGAGCAGCACCGGGCCGAGTGGAAGGACCGGATCGGGCAGCGGGGCGAGGGCAGGCCCGGCCCGCAGTCGAAGGCCGACCGCGAGGCCGTGCTGAAGGAGCGGCTCGACAAGGCGGTCGCGGACGGCAAGCTGACCCAGGAGCAGGCCGACGCCATCCGCGCGGCGGTCGAGGCGGGCGTCTTCCCGGCCTGGGGCGGCGGTTGGGGCGGCCCGCGTCACGGCGGCCCGGCCATGAGGTAACCCCGGCCAGGGCACCTGCCCGGGTCGCACCCCTACTCAGGTGCGGCCCGGGCGCGCGTGGCTCAGAGCAGGCCCAGGTAACGCTGGCGCTCGTAGGGGGTGACCTCGCGGCGGTACTGCTCCCACTCGGCGCGCTTGTTGCGCAGGAAGAAGTCGAAGACGTGCTCGCCGAGCACCTCGGCGACCAGCTCCGAGCCGGCCATCACGTCGATCGCCTCGGCGAGGTTCTCCGGAAGGGACTCGTAGCCCATGGCCTTGCGCTCGGCGTTGGAGAGCGACCAGACGTCGTCCTCGGCGCCCGGCGGCAGCTCGTAGCCCTCCTCGATGCCCTTGAGCCCGGCGCCGAGCAGCACCGCGAACGCCAGGTAGGGGTTGGTGGCGGCGTCCGGGGAGCGGACCTCGACCCGGGCCGAGTTCGGCTTCCCGTACGCCGGCACCCGGACCAGCGCCGAGCGGTTCAGGTGACCCCAGCAGACGTACGCCGGGGACTCGGTGATCCGGTCCGGCAGCGCCTGCGGGAAGAGCCGCTTGTAGGAGTTGACCCACTGGTTGGTGACCGCGGTGTATTCCCGGGCGTGGGTGAGGAGCCCGGCGATGAAGGCGCGGCCGACCTTGGAGAGCTTCATCGGGTCGCTGGCGTCGTGGAAGGCGTTGCGCTCGCCCTCGAAGAGGGAGAGGTGGGTGTGCATGCCGCTGCCCGGCTGGTCGGTGAAGGGCTTCGGCATGAAGGTGGCCCGCACCCCCGTGGAGAGCGCGACCTCCTTGACCATGTGCCGGAACGTCATGATGTTGTCGGCGGTGGTGAGCGCGTCGGCGTAGCGGAGGTCGATCTCCTGCTGGCCGGGGGCGACCTCGTGGTGGCTGAACTCCACCGAGATGCCGATCCGCTCCAGCGCCAGCACCGCCTGGCGACGGAAGTCCCGGGCCACCGCGTGGGTGGTGTGCTCGAAGTAGCCGCCCATGTCGACCGGGACCGGCACCGAGCCGTCGTTGGGGCCGTTCTCCAGCAGGAAGAACTCGATCTCCGGGTGGGTGTAGAAGGTGAAGCCCTTTTCCGCGGCCCGGGAGAGCGCCCGGCGCAGCACGTGCCGGGGGTCGGCCCAGGAGGGGCTGCCGTCCGGGAGCAGGATGTCGCAGAACATCCGGGCACTCTCGCCGCTGACCCCGCCCTCGAAGGGGAAGACCTGGAAGGTCGTCGGGTCGGGCATGGCCACCATGTCCGACTCGAAGACCCGGGCGAAACCCTCGATGGCGGAGCCGTCGAAGCCGATGCCCTCGTCGAAGGCGGCCTCCAGCTCCGCGGGGGCCACCGAGACGCTCTTCAGCGTGCCGAGCACATCGGTGAACCACAGCCGGACGAAACGGATGTCACGCTCTTCCAGCGTGCGGAGCACGAACTCCTGCTGACGGTCCACCTCAACCCCTCGCACACTCTTCTCGGACCGGCCCAGCCGGCGCACGGCTTAGCGGTCCAGTCTTCACCGAACCCGTTACACAGACGTTACGGGAACTGGTCCGGACCCGATGGGCGGGGCAGCACGGCCTGCGCGGTTGTGGGCGTTCGTCCCCAAGATAGCCCGGATACCGACTTCGCCGCACGGCGCTGCACCGCGCGACGGGCCGGACGGGAGCGGCTGCGGCAAGATGGAGACATGCCGAGCTTGCGCATCGCCCTGGCCCAGGTCAACCCCACCGTCGGCGACATAGCCGGCAACGCGGCGCTGATCCGGGAGCGGTCCCGGGAGGCGGCCGGGGCCGGCGCGCACCTGGTGGCCTTCCCCGAGATGGTGCTGACCGGATATCCGGTCGAGGACCTGGTCTTCCGGGACTCGTTCGTCGCCGCCTCCCGGGCCGGGCTCGACCGGCTCGCCGCCGACCTCGCCGCGGACGGGTTGGGCGGGCTGCCGGTGCTGGTCGGCTATCTCGACGCCGACGGCCCGGCCAGCGCCAACGCCGAGTCGACGCCGACCCGGGGCCCGCGCAACGCGCTCGCCGTGCTGCACGGCGGGCGGGTGGTCGCCCGCTACTTCAAGCACCACCTGCCGAACTACGGGGTGTTCGACGAGGACCGCTACTTCGTGCCGGGCGACACCCTGACGGTGGTCCGGATCGGCGGGGTCGACGTCGCGCTGACCGTCTGCGAGGACCTGTGGCAGGCCGGCGGCCCGTTCACGGTCGCCCGCCGCGCCGGGGTCGGGCTGGTCGTCAACATCAACGGCTCGCCGTACGAGCTGAACAAGGACGACGTACGCCTGCCGCTGGTCCGCCGCCGGGCCGCCGAGGCGGAGGCGACGGTGGCGTACGTCAACACGGTCGGCGGCCAGGACGAGCTGGTCTTCGACGGCGACTCGATGATCGTGGCGCCCGACGGCACCCTGCTGGCCCGCGCCCCGCAGTTCGTCGAGCACCTGCTGCTGCACGACCTCGACCTGCCCGCCGGTCCCGCGGACGCGCCGACCGGCACCGAAGACGCCCGGCCGGAGGCGGCCGGCAGGCCGGAGGAGATGGCCGTCACCCGGGTCCGGGTCAGCGACGCCGTCCCCGCCCCGACCGGGCCCCGGGCCACCGGCGGCGTCACCGAGCCGGTCGTCGACGAGGGCGAGGTGTGGCAGGCGCTGGTGCTGGGGCTGCGCGACTACGTGGGAAAGAACGGCTTCCGGTCGGTGGTGCTCGGCCTCTCCGGCGGCATCGACTCGTCGCTGGTCGCCGCGATCGCGGTCGACGCGCTCGGCCCGGAGCGGGTGACCGGGGTCTCGATGCCGAGCCAGCACTCCTCGGAGCACTCCCGCGACGACGCCGCCGACCTGGCCAAGCGGACCGGCCTGGACTACCGGGTCGAGCCGATCCAGCCGATGGTCGACAGCTTCCTGGCCAACCTGTCGCTCTCCGGGATGTCGGTGGAGAACCTCCAGGCCCGGGTCCGCGGCGTGCTGCTGATGGCGCTGTCGAACCAGGACGGGCACCTCGTCCTCACCACCGGCAACAAGAGTGAACTGGCGGTCGGCTACTCCACGCTCTACGGCGACTCGGTCGGCGGCTTCAACCCGCTCAAGGACGTCTGGAAGAGCCTGGTCTGGAAGCTGGCGACCTGGCGCAACGCCGAGGCGGTCCGGCGGGGCGAGACCCCGCCGATCCCGGAGAACTCGATCCGCAAGCCGCCGAGCGCGGAGCTGAGCCCCGGCCAGCTCGACAGTGACACCCTGCCGGACTACGCCGTGCTCGACGCGATCCTGGTCGGCTACGTCGACGGCGACCAGGGCCGGGACGACCTGGTCGCCGCCGGGCACGACCCGGCGGTGGTGGACCGGGTGCTCCGGATGGTGGACGTCGCCGAATACAAGCGGCGGCAGTCGGCCCCCGGCCCGAAAATCTCGATCAAGGCGTTCGGCCGGGACCGCCGGCTGCCGATCACCAACCGCTGGCGCGAGCGGGGCTGACCGGTCCGGCCGGCCCGGAACCAGCGGCGCGGGTGTGACAACCTGCACTCTTCCCTGCCACCACCGCCGGGGACGGTGGGACGATCGGCAGTGACCCGGGGACCGCGGACGCGGCCTCGAGGCGAAGGGAGACAGCGATGTCCGAGCAGCAGATGGCGCCCGCCCCGAGCGAGGTGGCGACGCTCTACGGCGGTCCGGCGACCCGGCGGGTACGCGCCCGCGACCTGGTCGCCGCCAAGGAACGCGGCGAGCGGTGGCCGATGCTCACCTCGTACGACCAGTACACCGCGGCGATCTTCGACCAGGCCGGTATCCCGGTGCTGCTGGTCGGCGACTCGGCCGCGAACAACGTCTTCGGCTACGAGACGACGGTGCCGGTCACCGTCGACGACCTCCTCCCGCTGGTCCGCGCCGTGGTACGCGCCACCAGCTATCCGCTGGTCGTCGGTGACCTGCCGTTCGGCTCCTACGAGGAGGGGCCGGCGCAGGCGCTGCGCACCGCCGTGCGGTTCATGAAGGAGGGCGGCTGCCACGCGGTGAAGCTGGAGGGCGGCCGGCAGGTGGCGGAGCAGATCCGGGCGATCACCGCGGCCGGCATCCCGGTGATGGCGCACGTGGGGTTCACCCCGCAGCGCGAGCACGCCATCGGCGGCTACCGGGTGCAGGGGCGGGGCGACGACGCCGACGAGGTGGTCGCGGACGCCCTGGCGGTCGCCGAGGCCGGGGCGTTCTCGGTCGTCCTGGAGATGGTGCCGGGCGAGGTGGCCAAGCGGATCACGCACGAGCTGCCGATACCCACCATCGGGATCGGGGCCGGGCCGGACACCGACGCCCAGGTGCTGGTCTGGCAGGACATGGCCGGGCTGCGGTCCGGCCGGATGCCGCGGTTCGTGAAGCGCTACGCCGACCTCGCCGGCACGCTCGGCGACGCGACCCGGCGGTTCGCCGCCGAGGTCCGGGACGGCGAGTTCCCCACCGCCGAACACACCTTCTGAGCCGCCGGCAGGACGGGCGCGCCCGCCCCGGGTGGTGTTCCCGGGGCGGGCGGGGCATCAGAGGTCGGTGACGCGGACCCCGGCGTGCGCCTTGTAGCGCTTGTTGATCGCGATCAGGTTGGCGGTGAACGCCTCGATCTGGTGCGCGTTGCGCAGCCGGCCGGCGTAGATGCCGCGCATGCCGGGGATCCGCGCGGCGAGCGCGGCGACCAGCCCGACGAGGTCGCGGTCCTCGGTGCAGATCAGGACGTCCAGCTCGATGCGGTCGACCTCCGGGTCGGCCAGCAGCGGCGCGCTGACGTGGTTGAAGGCGGCGCAGACCCGGGACTCCGGCAGCAGCGCCGCCGCCTGCTGCACGGCGCTGCCCTCCTCGACCCGCAGCGGGTACGGCCCCTGCCTGTCGAAGCCGAGCGGGTTGACGCAGTCGACGACCACCTTGCCGGCCAGCGGCTCGCGCAGCGCGGCGACGGTGTCCCGGTGCCCGTCCCAGGGGACCGCGATGACGACGACGTCGGACCGGCCGGCCACCTCGACGTTGTCGCCGCCGGAGACGGTCACCCCGGCCGGCATCCCCGGCAGGGCGCGGAGCTCCTCCGCCGCCTGCGCGGCCCGGTCCGCCGACCGGGAGCCGATCAGCACCGGCTGCCCGGCCCGGGCGAACCGGTAGGCCAGGCCCCGTCCCTGGTCTCCGGTGCCGCCGATGATGCCGACGGTGAGTCCGGTGATGTCCGGCAGCCCGCTCGCGTCGTATCCCATGCCGGAATCCTCGCAGACGGTGGCGGGCACCGGCGGTCGCGGGCCGGGTCGGTCCGGGACGCGGTGGGCGTACCCGTGACCGTCACCGCACCGGAACGCCCCCGCTCCGGGGCGTTCCGGTGGGACCTCGACCGATCAGTTCCGGTGGGAACTCAACTCATCGTCTTCCGCGCGGTCGCCCTGGTGGCCTTCCGCGCCGGTGCCTTGGCCGGCGTCTTGCGCGCCGCGGCCTGCTTGCCGGGTGCCTTCCGGCCGGTGACCTTCTTCGCCACCCCCGGAGTCCGTTTCGTCACCGCGGTCGTCCGCTTCGCCGGCGCCTTCTTCGCCGTGGTCCGCTTCGCCGGGGTCCGCTTGACGGTCGCCCGCTTCGCCGGCGCCTTCTTCGCCGTCGTGCGCTTCGCCGGTGCCTTCTTCGCGGTCGCCTTCTTCGTCGGCGCCTTCTTGGCGGTCGCCTTCTTCGTCGGCGCCTTACGGCCGGTGACCTTCTTCGCCGCCGCCGACGTGGTCCGCTTCGCCGCCGCGGTCGTCTTCCGCGCCGCGGTGGTGGTCTTCCGGCCGGCCGTCGCGGTGGTCCGCTTCGCCGTGGTCCGCTTCGCCGGCGCCTTCTTCGCGGTCGCCTTCCTGGCCGGGGCCTTCTTCGCCGGGGCCTTCTTGGCAGCCGTCGCGCGCTTGGCCGGGGCCTTCTTCGCCGGTGCCTGCTTCGCCACCGACCTGCTCGCGGCCTTACGGGCCGGGGTGCCCTTGCTGGCACCCACGGTCCGGCTGCGCGCCGCAGTCTTCTTGCCGGCAGCGCTTCTCGCTACCGTGCGGGTGGCCCTGGTTGCTTCGGCCATCTGTGTTCCTCCTTGCGGGACATGCTCTCGGGGGTCTCCTCGCGGAGCACCACGGAGTTTCGACGCGGGCTGTTGCCGCGCCGGCCTAGCTCTCCTCCCCGGCCCAGCGGGCGTCCTCGGCTTCCCACGCTTCGTTGCGCTGCTGCACCCGCTGCAGCGCCCCTTCCGCGTCGGCGGCCGAGGCGTACGGACCGAGCACGTACCTCGCGGGGCAGACGTCGGCACCGGTCTCGACCCGGTGATGACGGATGCACCAGAAGTACTGCACACCACTCCCGCTGTCGCTCATGGGGTAACTGTGCATGGGAAACCGACCAGGCGCTACCGTTTCGCGCAAAATGACGGAGGGTCTTCCACAGTAGAGCCGATCCGATAACCGTCACCGGGTAATCGGTAAAGTATCGCCGTACGAGGTAAAAGCATTCTGCGGCAAGGGATTCATCGCTGTCAGCGGCCGGCGGAAGCGGCCCCGACCGGCCGCGACGGCCGGCGGAAAAATTTCCCCCGGCAACACGCCAGTCCCCCACCTCATTGCCCTGACCTGCCACTTCGCGGCGGGGAATGGAGCACAATTCGCCGTGTGGGTAGCCTGCGGCAGGTGGGTGCGACGGGACGGCTCGGCCGGGTCCTGTCAATCGTCGCGCTGGCCATTCTGCTGCTGCTCGTCGGCAGCGCCGGGCACACCATTATGAGTATGGTGACCGAGCCCTCGATCGAGGAACGGGCCCGGCAGGAAGCGGTACGCCAGGCCGCCGCGATCGGTGACGCGCTGGTGTACGGCGCCGGCGACAGCGCTGCCGAACTCCGGGAGACCGCCGCGCGGAGCGACCGGGTCGAGGTGCTGCGGGTCGACGGCACCGACCGGCGGCACTCCCCCGGCGTGCGGCTGGTGTTCCGGGTGCACGTGACGATGTCCCGGGCCGCGATGGCCGGACGGAGGCAGGTCGAGGTACGCGTCTGCTTCCGGCAGGTGGTCGACCAGGAGCGGGCCGACTTCTCCCGGATCGAGCTGCCCTGCCCCGACACCCTGCTCCCCGGCACGACCCCGACGGCGGTGCCGGCCCCGCCGGAGGGCGACCCGGCACCGGCACCCGGCACCTCCCCGGTCGACGTGCCCGAGCAGCCGCCTGCCGAGCCGGGTCGCTGAGCGGAGCAGGTCAGCGGAACGCGGCGCCGCCGACCGTCGAAGCGACGACCGGGCCGGGGCGGCCCGCCAAGCGGTGGTTAGGGTCCTCGCTATGGCCGTTCCGGAATACGTCAAGCGGATCCGCACGTTCGTCGGGCATGACCTGCTCTGGCTGCCCAGCGTGAGCGCGGTGGTGTGCAACGAGGCCGGGGAGCTGCTCCTCGGCAAGCGCGCCGACGACGGCCGGTGGTCGGTGATCAGCGGCTTCGTCGAGCCCGACGAGCAGCCCGCCGAGGCGCTGGTCCGGGAGGTCTTCGAGGAGACCGGCGTACGCGTGGCGCCGGAACGGGTGTCGAGCGTGCTGGCCCATCCGCACACCTACCCCAACGGGGACCGGTGCCAGTTCCTCAACATCGGTTTCCGCTGCCGGCTGATCGAGGGCGTCGCCCGGGTCAACGACGACGAGTCGGTCGCCGTCGGCTGGTTCGCCCAGGACGAGCTTCCACCGCTCGACGCGCACGCCCGGACGACGATCGCGCACGCGCTCGCCCCGGCGACGGTCGGTGCCTGGTACGCACCGGACTCCTCCGACCTCTCCCGGGACACCCCGGAGTGATTCTCGCCCCTCCGTCCGCTCCACTGCGGATCGTGGTCTCCGGCCGCCGGGGAGCCCGTCCCGTGGCGGTGCGGCGGAGCAGCGGGCCGGCGGGCCGGTGAAATTCGGTGGCGGGGTTTGAGGGCGGTGTCGTAGCCTCGCGACGCCCGACTCTTCCAGGAGGTCGATGACATGGCAGGCACGGTCTTCGGTGCAGTGGTCCCCGCCGCCACGACGCGCGACCGCACCACGAGCTGACCTCCGGGCACTCGCTCCCGCGGCACCGGCCGGCCTCCGGCCCGGCTGAGTCGCCCACTCCTCGCGCGTCGTAGCGGTCCGCCGGCTGCGTACGCGGAATCTCTCCGCGCCGCCAGCCGCTGGCACCGGTGATCCGGTGCTCCTGTCTCACCGCATATGCGGCACTGCTTCACGCGCTGACATCGAGGAGAATCCGTGGACTCCGCTACATCCTTCGAGCCGTTGACGGCGGCCGAGGGCGGACCAAGTGCTGTCATCCGTACCGGCCAGATCGTGCGGCGCCCCGCACGGCCCTGGACCAATACGGTGCACGCCCTGCTGCACCACCTGGAAGAGGTCGGTTTTCCCGGCTCGCCGTGGGTGGTCGGCACCGGCATCGACGGCGCCGGCAACGAGATGCTGACGTACGTCGAGGGCGAGATCATCCACCCCCGGGCCTGGACGGACGAGGGGGTCTGGCAGGTCGGCAGGCTGCTGCGCGACCTGCACACCGCGACCGCCAGCTTCCGGCCTCCGCCGGACGCGGTGTGGCAGCCGTGGTGGATGCGCCGGGAGGGACCCGACTCGGTGTTCGGGCACGGCGACGCCGGACCGTGGCACACCGTCGCCCGGGCCGGCCGACCGGTGGCGTTCGTCGACTGGACCCTGGCCGGGCCGGTCGACCGGCTCGACGAGGTGGTCGGCGCCGCCTGGTGGCACGCCCAGTTGCACGACGACGACGTCGCCGTCCGCAACGACCTGCCGGACCCGGCGAGCCGCGCCCGGCAGCTACGGCTCTTCCTGGACGGCTACGAGCTGCCGGCGGCGGATCGGGCCGGCCTGGTCGACCGGATGGTCGAGTTTGCGATCCGGGACTGCGCCGCCGAGGCGACCCGGGCCCGGATCACGCCGGAGTCGACCGACCCGGCGCCGCTCTGGGCCCTCGCCTGGCGCGCCCGGGCCGCCGGCTGGATGATCCGGCACCGTACCCTGCTCGACCGCGCCGTTTCCGGCGGCTGAGCAACCCGGAGGCCGTCGGCGGGGTTCCACCTGCCGGCGGCCTCCGGGTGGGCGCACGGGCCCGGACGGCGGTACCGCAGATCAGCGGGCCGCCGCCTCCAGCCACGAGTCCGATCAGGGCGGTGAGTCCTCACTGGTAGGTGCCCTACTCGTCGCGCAACAGCGGGTCCTGTTGAAGTTGCCAGGCGCCGACCGGATGCGGGAGGTGGATGATCTCTCCAAGGACTCGCGCCAACTGTGCAAAGGTAAGCAACACGGCGGTGGTGGCACCGTCACGCGTCGCGTCGAGCCGCAGTAGCGGCGCGTGCGCGCTCCCACGGTCGGCGATCAGTTGGACGTTGAGCCAACCGCTGCCTTCCCGACCAATGACTGCCGATCGGCTATGGTGCCGCGGAGTCGTCGGCCAGCAGCCGTGACACCACACCGGGCACTGATCCGGCTGAACGACTGGGACTGGCGGCCGCCCACCACCGGCCCGATCACGTCCGATCATCGCTACCTCGCTGCGGTCGTGTGAATCCCGCCTCGGTCAGGAGACCGTCCAGGTGCCGGGCAAGCCGACACACGTCAACCAACCGAAGGACGGCCCCGCCGGATCCGAGGAACCGAGCAGCAGAATGAATCCCAAGCATCGGCGGACCCGCCCGCCCGGCGAACAGGTACGTGACAACCATGCCGCCGTCCCGCCGGTCCCCGATCGTCCGGAGCGACCCCTTGTGACGAGGAAGCGTCCGTCCCACCTGCGCGCCAGGCAGCATTAGCTCGCATCGCTGCGGCAGACACCACGGTGGATGCGCTACCTCGGACGGCCGCCGCGACGCCCCGGTCACCAGGGCCACCAGAAGATGTCTCGCACGAGCGTACGGACAGGAACCATCACGACCTCCCTATGGGATGAGACGAAGACCCGGGTGCCCAGCCTGGGGGACGTGGCACCGGTTGCCGGCCCGAACGACGGCCCGACGAGTCAGCTGGTGACGTTCGCGGGCGTCGTCAATGGCCAGCTCTACACCTGCCTGACGTACCTTCGAGCGCCTCGGCGGGTCAGCAACCCCAGCGACCCTTCGACTTCAGCTTGTCTTGGGACAATGACTTGTCGATTGTCTGGGGACAATCCAGTCGTCGCGTCAAGGATTATCCCAAGATAATCTAGGAAGCAGAGGTACCACGTGCCCGTTCACTCGCGTTACCTGGACATCGCAGCCAAGATCCGCGAGCGGATCGAGGCCGGCGAGTGGGCACCTGGCAGCCGGCTGCCACGGCTGGACGATTTCGCTGCGGAGTACGCCGCCAACCGCGACACCATCGGCCGGGCTGTCGCCGCCCTGGAGGCCGAAGGCTACCTGTGGGCGGTCCAGGGCCGAGGAATCTCCGTCCGCTACGGCACGATGCGCCCCCGTCGACCAAGAGGCGACCTCGTCAAGCGCAACGAGCAGGTCACGGGTTACTCGTTTCCCTCTGCGAGCAGCCAGGAGGTATGGGTCCGACACGGACCGGTGATCAACGCAGCAGCGCGGCTGGAGGACCCCCGCATCGCCAAGCTGCTCGGCGTCGAGCCTGGGACCGAGGTGCTGCGCCGGTTCCGGGTGACCGGGCCAGCCTCGGAAGCACCCTTTCAGATCAACATCTCATGGATCCACCCGCGCGTCGCCGAGATCGTCGCGGACGTCGACGCGAATCCCGCAGCCGGCGAGTGGTTGTACCAGATCGAGAGGGCCGGTCACTGGCCGCTCAGTTGGATGGAGATCCATCGAGCGCGGATGCCCAGCAGGGAGGAAGCCAGCCTCCTGGAGATTCCCACCAACCTGCCCGTGCTGGAGATCGTGCGCGTGGGTCGATCGGGTGCGGACCACCAACCTGTCGAAGTCACCGAGTACGTGGTGGCGAGTGATCGCGTCGAAACCGTCCACGTCCTGCACCGCGACGAGAACGCCCGAGAGCCCTGGCCCGACGGTTCGACGCCGACAGGTGACCGATGACGTCGCCGTTCAGGCTCGAAGCCGCGAGTCGCACGCACGTCGGCTACGTCCGCAGGCGCAACGAAGACTGCTACCTCCAGGGCCGTCATCTGTTCGCGGTGGCCGACGGGCTCGGCGGTCACGTTGCCGGAGATGTCGCCAGCTCCGCAGCAATCGATGCGCTGCGAGCGCACGACCGCGCCGTCGGAACCGAGGATCTTGCGGAAACCCTGGGCAGGGCTGTCAGCGAGGTCAACGAGACGTTGCGACGAAGAATCCGGGAGCGACCCGAGCTGACCGGCATGGGAACCACGCTCGTTGCCCTGCTGTGGTCCCGCACGGACGCAGCGCTGGCGAACATCGGTGACTCCCGTGCCTACCTGATGCGTAACCGCGGTTCGGGCGAGAGCACCTTCAGGCAAGTGAGCGAGGACCACACCTATCAACACCTGGTGGCCGGCTCCGGTGCGGTACCACACCTGTCGGGGATGCTGGCCCGCTTCCTGGATGGCCGGCACGACGGCCGATCCCCGGATCTCAGCGTTCTGCCACTCCAACCGGGCGACCGGATTCTGCTCTGTTCGGATGGCCTGAGTTCGTACGTACCGGAGGAACTGATCCACAACACCCTGGGGTCCGGCCGGAATCCTCGGAGCACGGCCGATCAACTCGTCACACTGGCCCTCGACCATGGCGGACATGACAACATAACAGCGATCATTGTCGATGTTCACAACCCGCATCTCCAGCCCTACGCCAACGGGTAGCAGGTAACCCGCCCGCCGCAGCGGTGTCACGACCGGCCCACCTGCGACGTGGGTCGGGCAAACCGCAAGCTGCACAAAGGCGAGCTACATGAAGAAGGTCGCCGAACTACGGCGCTACGACGGGCCGATCACCACCGGCTGGGCGCGGTGGCCAGGACCGAAGAGGAACCATCGCCCCTGGTCGAGGGACAGAAGGGGAAGGAGTCACCAGCGACATGAGCACCGAGGACATCTGCGAGGTCATCGTCACGGCGGCCGACGCCGAGTGGCTGGCCACCTTCACCAGGCGACTCGTGGCCGCACGCCTGGCGGCGTGCGGCCAGAACATCAGCCGGATCCGCTCGATCTACCGATGGGAAGGCGCCGTCGAGGACGAGCCGGAAGCCCGCGTTGCGCTGCACACCCGGACGAGCCTCGTGCCACAGATCGCCGCACTGGCCGACGCGGAACACCCGTACGACGTACCGTGCGTCATCGCGCTTCCCGTGATCGCGGGAAACCCGGCGTACCTGCGGTGGGTTCTCGACTCCACCGCCGAGGCTCACGGAACCACGGGATGAACCACCGCAGCCGCCTGTGTCACGTCGTCATCGACTGTGACCATCTTGACCAGGCCGCACACTTCTGGTCCGCCGCACTCGGCGCCACCGAGGAAAAAATCTCCGAGGGAAGCCGGCACGTCTACCGCCGGCTACGACTGCCAGACTCCGACGTTCGCGTACTCCTGCAACGGACCGCGGATGACAAGCGCGGCAAGGAGCGAATGCACCTCGATCTCGAAACCGATGATGTCGAAGCCGAGGTTCAACGCCTCGAAGCCCTGGGCGCCACCAGGTGAGACCACCAACAGGGGCGCGGCTACGAGCTGGCCGACTTGACCAGCCAGGATGTGGATCAAAAGCAGAACGTGGGCCGCCGGCCCGGAACCAAGCTGACGCACCCGCTCGCGACGGCGGCGCGGAGCCCGCTGGAACATGAAGCAACTGCGGCGTCAGCTCGGCATCATCCCGGAGGAGGACGACCACATGGCGGAGCAAGCTACGAAGCCCGAGCGTCAACCTGTGGTCGCTGCGATCGTCACCAGTAGCCAGGGAGTACTTGTCGGAAGACGCAACGACGGCAAGCCACCATGGACGTTCATTTCAGGCGAGATCGATCCGGGCGAGTCTGCCGCCCACGCGGTAATCCGTGAAGTCAAGGAGGAAACCGGTTTACTCGTTCGAACTGCCGAACGGGAGATCGGGCGGCGGGTGCACCCCAAGACCGGTCGGACAATGATCTATCTCGCCTGCACGCCGGTGAACAAAACGGACCTGTACGTGGGTGACAAAGACGAGTTGGCCGAGGTTCGATGGGTCAGCCTTCAGGAAGCCGAAGAGCTGTTGCCTGGAATGTACGAGCCCGTCCTACTCCATCTCGTTCGTGAGCTGGGCGACGGACGGTAGCGGTGGCCGCCCGGTGACGAGCCGCCCCGGCTCGCTGCCACTCGCGCCCTGAGGCTGTGACGTGCTCCTACAGCCCGAACGGAGGCCGACGGGGCTGGCTGCCGTCGTGGTCGAGGCTTCCGGCTGCCGCGCCGTCCATACCCGGACTGGCTTGCCACCGAGTCACCGAGCCGGCCACCAGATCCGCCGTCGCCTGGACGTGCCCCGACCCCCGCCTGCGCGTCGCCCACCGCTCCGCGAACGGGCCGTCACGGGCCGCAACCCGAGCAAGTCTAAACGGAGATTCAAGAATCATTCCCGGGGTCGTCGCTGGGGCCAGCTCGGCTGTCGCCGGCCGTCAGGCGCCGCCCAACGGTGACCAAGGCCAGCCAACAGCACCAGACAAAGACGCAGGTCACGGACCTCGATCAGGACCGCGACCTGGGGTACGACGGACGAGTCGACCTGTACGCCGGATTCTGTCCCGGCGTGCACCCGTTGCCGGGTGAGCGCCAGCGGCGGTCATCCATCTCGGCCTACCGTTGCCGGCAGGCTCCAGCGGCCTACCCGCAGGCATCGGGCGGGCAGCCCTCGAACGCCTGCGCGGGCCGTCGCCTTTCGGTGATGGCCCTGTCTTGGCCTTGCTCCGGGTGGGGTTTACCGAGCCATCCCGGTCACCCGGGATGCTGGTGGGCTCTTACTCCACCGTTTCACCCTTACCGGATCGGTCGATCGGCGCGTTCCCGCGCAAACCATCCGCCCGGCGGTCTGTTTTCTGTGGCACTTTCCCGCGGGTCACCCCGGGTTGCCGTTAGCAACCACCCTGCCCTGTGGAGTCCGGACGTTCCTCGGCGGCGGGCTCGCGCTCGCCGACGCGACCGCCCGGTCGACTCGTCCGTCGCGTACCCGAGTTTAGCCATGATCCGGAAGAGCGATCCACCGGCCCGCGATACCGGGCGTGCCCGGCGTCATCGTGCGGGACGGCCGGCAGGGCGTCGATCGCCGTCCGGCGGGGCCGATTAGCCTCGACTGGCTATGGATTTTCCCGAGGCGCTGCTGCTGCTCGCTGCCGGGCTCGCCGCGGGCATGGTCAACGCGGTGGCCGGCGGCGGCTCGCTGATCACCTTTCCCGCCATGATCGCGGTCGGCCTGCCGCCGATCCCGGCCAACGTCAGCAACTCGATGGCGGTCTGTCCCGGCTATCTGGCCAGCGTCTACGGGAGCCGGGCGGACCTGCCGGACCGCCGCTGGCTGCTCCGGCTGATTCCCGGCACGGTGCTCGGCACCGCCGCCGGCTGCGCGCTGCTGCTCTCCACCCCCGCCCGCGCGTTCGAGGTGGTCGTGCCGTTCCTGGTGCTGGGCGCGACCGCCCTGCTGGCGTTCCAGGACCAGCTTCGCCGCCTGGTCCGGCAGGGTCGCGGCGGCGCCGGCCCGGTGCCGCCCACACCCGCACCCGTGCCAGCCCTCGCACCGGCACCAGCCCGCACGGCGACGGTGCGCGGCGCCTCCCGGCAGACGGTCGGGTTGCACGTGATGGTCGTGGTCGGCGCGGTCTACGGCGGATACTTCGGTGCCGCCCTCGGAGTCATGCTGGTGGCCGGGCTGGCGCTGGTGCTGACGGAGACGCTGACCCGGATCACCGCGATCAAGAATCTGCTCTCCGCCGTGGTCGGGCTGACCACGGTCATCGCCTTCGCCGCGTTCGGCCCGGTGAACTGGACCGCCGTCGCGGTGGTCGCCCCCGCGACCATCGTCGGGGGGTACGCGGGCGCCCGGCTCGTCCGCCGGCTCCCGCCCGAGGTGCTCAAGACCGTGATCGTGGTCTTCGGTACGGCGATCGGCCTGCTGCTGCTCTACCGCGCCTGGACGTGACCCGCCCGGTCGCCCCGCCGCTCGGCACGGACACGAGATCCCCGTGACCAGGTCGGCGTACCCGAATCTCGGGGTTGCCTGCCCTGGCCACGGGGATCAGCCCGGGGCGGGGTGGTGAGGTTCCGTGTGTGCCGGTCGGTCAGACCTTCGGCGCGGATTCGGTGGATTCGGGACTGGTTTCCTCGGCCAGCTCGGCCGGCGGGCGGGGCGTGGGTACGAGGCGCGGGTCGCCCTCGTCGGCGAAGTAGTCGTCCTGCTCGGTCCCGTCGACCCCGTCGGCCACCTTCGCCGCCCGCAGGACCAGCGTGATGATCACCGCGACCAGCAGGTTGACCGCGACCGCGACCAGACCGACGTAGATGGTCTTGGCCGAGCCGTCGAAGCCGAACTTCTCCAGCGGAAAGGCGGACCCGCCGAAGTGTGCCCGCCCGGTCGCCGCGTTCGGAATCTGGTAGAGCATCCACATGCCCAGGCCCATCCCGGCGGCCCAGCCGGCGACCAGGGCGCCCCGGTGGAACCAGCGGGTGTAGAGGCCGAGCGCGACCGCCGGCAGCGTCTGCAGGATGATGACGCCGCCGATGAGCTGGAGGTCGATCGAGAACTGCGGGTCGAGGAAGACGATGCAGGCGACCGCACCGACCTTCACCACCAGCGACGTGATCTTGGAGACGTTCGCCTCCTGCGCGGCGGTGGCGTCCCGGCGCAGGTACTCCTTGTAGATGTTGCGGGTGAAGAGGTTCGCCGCCGCGATCGACATGATGGCGGCCGGCACCAGCGCGCCGATCCCGATCGCGGCGAACGCGACCCCGGCGAACCAGCTCGGGAACTGCTGCTCGAACAGCAGCGGCACCACCGTGTTGTTGTCCACGCTGCCCTCGGTCGCGCCGGGCAGCGGGGTCACCTCGGCCGCGATGGCGGCGTACCCGAGCAGGGCGATCAACCCCAGCAGCAGGCTGTACGCCGGCAGCGCCGACATGTTCCGCTTGATCACGTCCCGGCTCCGGCTGGCCAGTACGCCGGTGAGGCTGTGCGGGTAGAGGAAGAGCGCCAGCGCCGAGCCGAGGGCCAGGGTGATGTACTGCACCTGGTTGTTGGCGTTGAGCGTGATGCCGTCGTTCGGTGACGGGCTGGCGTCGAACTTGGCGTCCGCCGCGTCGAAGATGCTCCCCCAGCCGCCCAGCTTGTAGGGCAGGTAGACGATCGCCACCAGGATCACGACGTAGATCAGCGTGTCCTTGACGAAGGCGATCAGCGCGGGTGCCCGCAGCCCGGACTGGTAGGTGTAGGCGGCCAGGATGGCGAAGGCGACGATGATCGGCAGGTGCCGGGCGATGGTGCTCTCCCCGGTGACCCCCATCGTCTTGAGCACCGCCTCGATGCCGACGAGCTGGAGCGCGATGTACGGCATCGTCGCGACGATCCCGGTGATCGCGATGATCAGCGCCAGGGTCGGCGAGTCGAACCGCTTCCGGACGAAGTCGGCCGGGGTGACGAAGCCGTGCCGGTGCGAGACCGACCAGAGCCGGACCAGCACCAGGAAGACCAGCGGATAGATGATGATCGTGTACGGCACGGCGAAGAACCCGGCCGCACCGGCTCCGAAGAGCAGCGCCGGCACGGCCACGAAGGTGTACGCGGTGTAGAGGTCGCCGCCGACCAGGAACCAGGTGATCCAGCCGCCGAAGCTGCGCCCGCCCAGGCCCCACTCGTCGAGGTGCGCCATGTTGCTCGGCGCCCGCCACCGGGCGGCCACGAAGCCCATCCCGCTGACCAGCAGGAAGAGCAGCGCGAAGATGATGATCTCAGTGAGGTGGTCCTGCCACATCGCCGGTCACCTCCGCTTCTTCGTCATCTGGTAGACGAGCGTGGTGGTCCCGACCCCGAGCAGGATGAAGACCAGCTGGAGCCAGTAGAAGAGCGGGAAGCCGAAGATCCGGGGCGAGTCCGCGTTGAACAGCGGCGTGATCAGCGGCACCACGATCGGGACGAAGAGCAGCCAGTTCCACGGGCTGTGGTCCCTCGCCCGCGACTTCGACACCACCTCGGCGGCGGCCGCCCCCGTATCAGGTTCGCTCATGCCATCTCCTCGCTCTGCTCGGCCTCGTGACCCACCTGTCGGATCCGGCCGTCGGTCGAGTCGTCCGTCGATCCGGGACATGTCGTCGTTGACCAATGTGTGCCGCCGGAGGTTAGGGCAGAGTGACGCCGGTCACGTCGCGGAAACCGGTCCGGTGCGCCCAACGGCGAGCATGGTGCGCCGAATGGTGATCGATCACGCATACCGCCGTACAAAAAAGTCTTTCACGTATAAAGAAGACATCGAAGTGCGGCGATACCTCTTGATCGGGGGTCGGCCGGTTGGAATGCTGGCCGGGTGCCGCGATTCTCCTCGTACGACAGCACGGAACTCGCGTACCACGTCCAGGGCTCCGGGCCGCCGCTGGTCTGCCTGCCGGGCGGGCCGGCCCGGGCGTCCAGCTATCTCGGCGACCTCGGCGGGCTGAGCCGGGAACGCACCCTGCTCATGCTCGACCTCCGGGGCAGCGGCGAGTCGGCGGTCCCGGAGGATCCGACGAGCTACCGGTGCGAACGACTCCTCGACGACGTCGAGGCGTTCCGGCTCCACCTCGGACTCGACCGGATGGAGCTGCTCGCCCACTCGGCCGCCGGCAACCTGGCGGCACTCTACGCCGCCCGGCATCCGGACCGGCTGGACCGGCTGGTGCTGGTCACCCCCGGGCTGCGCGCGGTCGGGCTGGAGACGCTCGGCTTCACCGAGGCGGTCGCGGCCCGCTCCACCCAGTGGTGGTACGCGGAGGCGAAGGCGGCGATGGACGCCTGGCAGGAGGCGGCGGCCCGGGGAGCCGGGCCGGCGGAGGTGGAGCCGCTGCGCACGGGGGCCGCGCCCTTCGCGTACGGCCGGTGGGACGAGCGGGCCCGCGCGCACGCCGAGGCGGAGGAGTGGGAGCGGCCGGACGCGGCGGCCGCCGGCTTCTACGACGCCTTCGCCCCGCAGACCTCGGCGGTCCGCGCGGCCCTGGCCGGGCTCGACGCCCCGGTGCTGGTCGTGGCCGGCGCGCTGGACCCGGCCCCGACCCCGGAGGCGGCCCACGCGCTCGCCGCGCTCCTCCCGCGCGCCGAGGTCGTGGTGCAGGACGCGACCAGCCACTTCCCCTGGCTCGACGACCCGTCCCGGTTCGTCAAGACCGTGCTCACCTTCCTCGGCGAGGAACGCCCGAGGTGTTAGGAAGGGCCCCCGCATATACAAAAAGCGATATGCGGGGGCCCTTCCTTACAGGTGGGCGGTGTCGTTGACGGTGCGGACCGCCATGCCGCCGTCGGGCCAGATGTCCATGATCGACAGACCGGCCGGGTCGAGGTAGAGCCGGTGCAGGAAGGCGTCGGTCGCGGCGAGCGCGTCGCGGAGCGCGATCTTCACCGGCGAGACGTGCGAGACCACCACCACGGTCTCCCCCGGATAGCCGGCCAGCAGCTTCGCCACCGCCCGGCCCACCCGGGCGCCGACCGCCACGAAGGACTCCCCGCCCGGCGGGGCCACCTCGGGCGAGGCCAGCCAGGCGTCGAGCTCGGTCGGCCAGCGCTCGCGCACCTCGGCGAAGGTGTGCCCCTCCCACTCGCCGAAGTCGCACTCGATAAGGTCCGGCTCGACCACCACCGGCGGGTCGCCGAGCCCGCCGGCCACGATCCGGGCCATCGTCGTGCACCGGGACAGCGGTGAGCTGACCACGGCCGCGACCGAGTCGACCAGCCCGGCCACCCGCCGGGCCGTCGCACCGGACTGGGCCAGCCCTCGGTCCGACAGCGGCACGTCGCCGCGGCCGGAATAGCGTCCCTGCGCGGTGTACTCCGTCTCGCCGTGCCGGAGCAGCAGCAGCCGAGTGGCGGTCCGGGCCGGCCGAGGCTCCCAGGAGCTCTTCGCGGTCGAGCCCTGGGCTGCCGTCTCGTGCGCCTCGGCCCGCCCGGTCGGGTCGGCCGGCGGCGCCGCCCGCGCCTCGGCCGCGCTGTCCCGGGCCACCTCCGGCGCCACCCCGGCGGCCAGGTCCATCGCCGCGTTGGCGAGCGCGTCGGCGTGCCGGTTGCGCTCCCGGGGAATCCAGGTGTACGTCACCGTGTCGAACCTGCGGACCAGGCCGGCCGCCTGCGCGGCGAGCGGGCGCAGCCCCGGATTCTTGATCTGCCAGCGGCCCGCCATCTGCTCGACGACCAGCTTGGAGTCCATCCGCACCTCGACGCCGCTGGCGCCCGCCTCGCGGGCGGCCTCCAGACCGGCGATCAGGCCACGGTATTCGGCGACGTTGTTGGTGGCCACGCCGATCGACTCGGAGCGCTCGGCCAGCACCTCGCCGGTGGCGGCGTCCCGGACCACCGCACCGAAGCCGGCCGGGCCGGGATTGCCCCGGGCGCCGCCGTCGGCCTCCACCACGACCCTACGACCGGGCACGGGCCCACCCCCCGGTCCCGCCACCCGCGCCGACGCCGCCGCTGGTACCAGCAGTGCCGCCACCGCCACCGCCACCGATACTGGCACCGGCACCGGCACCGGCAGCGGTCGCGTTCACCGCGGTCACAGGCCGGACTCGGCGGTGCGCACCATGATGCGGCGGCACTCCTCGCAGCGCACCACCTCGTCCGGGTCGGCGGCCTTGATCCGGGCCCGGTCCGCGCCGTACAGCTCCAGCCGGCAGCCGCCGCAGCGCCCGCCCGCCACCAGGGCAGCGCCGAGCCCGCCCGACGCCTCCCGGATCTTGTCGTAGAGCGCCACCAGGTCGCCCGGAAGGTCGGCCACGAGCGGCTGCCGCGAACCGGCCCTGAACTCCTCGTCCCTGGCGATCTCGGCCAGCGACCGGTCCCGCCGCTGCTCGGTCTCCGCGCGCCGCTCCCGCACCGCGACCAGCCGCTGCTCGATCCCGTCCAGTACGCCCTGCGCGGTCTCCCGCTGCTCCATCAGCTCCAGCTCGGCGTCCTCCAGCTCGGACTGCCGCCGGTTGAGCGAGGCCAGCTCGTGCTGGAGCGCCTCCAGCTCGCGGGCCGGCCCCGAACCGCCGGTCAGCCGGGCCTGGTCGCGGTCCTTGCGGACCCGGACCTGCTCGACGTCGCGCTCCAGCCGGGCGATGTCCCGGTCCAGGTCGTCGACGGCCACCTGGGCGCGGACCCGCTCGTCCTCCAGCGCGGAGAGCTCCCGGGCCAGCGCCTCCAACTCGGCGTGCTCGGGCAGCGTGCGGCGCCGGTGGGCGAGCTGGGCGAGCGCCGTGTCGATCGCCTGCACGTCGAGCAGGCGGCGCTGGTCCTTCGGGTCGGCCTTCATCGGCGGGTCTCCTTGTCCACGGGGGAAGCGGGGGTTACCACGGGCGGTACGGGAGACGCCGCGTGCACCGTCCACGGATCCGTGTCCAGGTCGGACACGACGGTGTCGACGGGAAGGCGTTCGCCCAGGTGCGCGGCGACGTCGTCGAGCCAGGGCCGCTCGGTCGCCCAGTGCGCGGCGTCGAGCAGCGCCGGCCCTTCCTCGGCCAGATACTCGCTGACCGGGTGGTGCCGCAGGTCGGCGGTGAGGAAGGCGTCGACGCCGGCCCGGAGGGCGTCACCGAGGAAGGAGTCGCCGGCCCCGCCGCTGACCGCGACGGTCGAGATCGTCCGCGCCGGGTCGCCGGCGGCGCGTACGCCCCAGGCGGTCGGCGGGAGTGCCCGGGCCGCGTACCCGGTGAACTCGGCCAGGCTCATCGGCTCCGGCAGCCGCCCGACGCGCCCGAACCCCCGCCCCTGGCCGGCGGCCGGGCCGGACGGGTCGGCCGGGCGCAGCGGGCGCAGCCCGGTCAGGCCGAGCCGGGCGGCGAGCGCGCCGGAGACACCGGGGTCGGCCACGTCGGCGTTGGTGTGCGCGACGTGGAGCGCCACGTCATTCTTGATCAACTGGTGCACGATCCGGCCCTTGTAGGTGGTCGCGGCCACCGACGAGACACCCCGCAGCAGCAGCGGGTGGTGCGCGACGATCAGGTCCGCGCCGTGCCCGAGCGCCTCGGCGACGGTCTCCGGCACCACGTCCACCACGAAGCAGATCCGGCGTACCGGCGCGGACGGCTCGCCGACCACCAGCCCCACCCGATCCCAGCCTTCGGCCCAGGCCGGCGGATAGCGCTCGTCCAGCGCCGCCACGACGTCGGCCAGACTGACCGTGCCAGATCCCGATGCACCCACGGCGGCCCAGCTTACCGGCGCCGGCCGGGCGGCGGCGCCGACCGCCGCCCGACACCGCCACCGGGTGCGGCCGCACCCGCCGGCCAGCCGGGGCCGGCGGCACGGTCAGCCGAGCTGGCCGCTGACCGAGAGCCTGGCCCGCAGCGCGCTCACCGCCATCTCCCAGGGAAAACCCTCCAGGTGGCGCTCGCCGGTGCCCGGTGCGTGCAGCGGCATGACCTGGTCGCCGAAGAGCACCGTGACGTCCCAGTCCCGCAGCCGGGCGAGGCTGGTCCGGAAGGCCGGATGCGCCGCCATGGCGGAGTTGGTGAACGGCATCGCCACGATCGGCAACCCCATGCCGAGCCCTTCGACCAGCAGGCCGAGGGCGAGGGTGTCGGCTATCCCGGCGGCCCACTTGTTGATCGTGTTCACCGTCGCCGGTGCCACGATCATCGCGTCCGCGGCCGGCAGCACGTCGGGGTCGCCCGGGTTCTTGTACGTCGACCGCACCGGGTGCCCGGTCTGCCGGCCCAGTGCCGGCGCGTCGACGAACTTCGTCCCGTCCGGGGTCAGCACCACACAGACGTCCCAGCCCTCGCGCTGCGCGCAGGTCACCAGCCGCCCGACGTGCCGGGCCAGCGGCGAACCGCAGGCCAACACGTACAGCACCCGCGACCCGGTCGCCTCCGTCATCGGACGATCATCCACGGCACGGCCTCCAGCTCCAGCTAGCTCCGGTGGGGAGGCGTCAGATGCCGACCCCCATCTGCTCAGCTAACTCCGCTATCGGCGCCGGCGGCGCACCCCGTGTGCGACGCAGCACGTTCGACATCACCTCGTGCGCGATGGGCCGGCAGCGGATCTCGGACGGGGCCAGCCGGTCGCCGTCGACCAGCGCCTCTCCCGCCCGGTCCAGGTCGCCGATCTGGGCGAACCCCCGGGCGAGATCCAGCATGTGGTGCGCCCGCCGCTCCGGCAGCAGCGTGTGGAACCCGTCCCGCCCCACGATCGACCGCTCGTGGGTGATGACCGCGTTGCCGCCCTCGCCCAGCTCCACCGCCGCCGCCGCCCGGTGCAGCTCCACGTTGGTCGGGCCGAAGCAGGTCCAGTAGTGGTTCTCGTCGCCGCCCAGCCGGTCGGCGGCCTCCTTGGCCTCGTTGACCAGATCCTTGACCGTGTTGTTGTCGCCCATCCGGGCCGCCGCCATCGCCCCCTGCAACAGCAGCATGCCGTAGACGGAGAGTCGTTCCGGCTCGCGGCCGCTGCCCGGCGCGAGGCGGTTGGCGATGCTCACGTTGACCTCGAGCGCCGGCCGGGCCCGGCCGAGCGCGAGCAGGGCGTTGCCGACCCGGAAGGTGGCGACCCCGGCCAGCAGGTCGTCGTCGGCCCGCTGGGAGACCGCCATCGAGCGGTCGGCGGCGAGCCAGGCCAGCTCGTACTCGCCGAGCTTGCGCAGCGCCGAGGAGGCGATCTGGTAGACCTGCCCGAGCAGGTGTGCGGCCCTGGCGGAGTCGTCGCCGCCCGCCACGCTGTCCAGCGCCTGGGCGTCCCGGAGCAGCTTCGGCAGCGCCCGGGAGAGCACGCCGTACCGGGCGTACTGGTAGGTCAGCCAGGCGTGGTTGACCGACTTGGTCATCTCGGCCAGCGAGGGCGGCTGCGGAAGGGCGGTCAGCAGCGTACTCATCGAGTCGTAGCGCTCCAGGGCGGAGCGGATCTCCTCCACCTCGACCTCGTCGATGCAGGTGAGCCCGTCGGCCCGGCGTTCCGGCTCCTTGCCGAGCAGCAGTTGGGCGTCGAGCTGGAGTACGTCCGCGATCTCGTACAGCACCGAGAACTTGTCCAGCCGGCGCACTCCCCGCTCGACCTTGTCCACCCAGCTCTTCGACTTTCCGAGCCGGTCGGCGAATACCTGCTGCGACATTTTTCGGCGACCGCGCCAGTAGGCGACACGACGTCCGATCGGAAGCTCGTCCACGTCCGGCCCCTCCTTTCTGCGTCGGCGGTCCGGTCGGGGGGAACCGCGCCGGTGAGAAACCGGGTGCCACTCACGTCTGCGCTGGTCGCACAGCATGTACGTCACTCCGCAGCCGACTGCTCTTAGCTTTCGATGAGGCTTGCGGCTGTCTGCCCGGACAAACGACCGCGTCCGGCGCCAGTGACGGGCTTCGACCTGCATACCTGGCGTTGATCGACAAAAATAGGGGGTTCGCAGAGATGTGGCAGAAAGTCCGTCCGCCTTCGGTCCGTTTTGCTCAACTCGACCGGGTCCGTCTGCGCCGTATCGCGGTGCGTTACGCCGGACACGGCTGGGACGTCACCCCCGGCGCGTGCCTCGCCCGGCACCGGTTCGTGTGTGGCCGGGCCGGCTGCCCGACAACCGGCTGCCATCCCGCGCTGGAGCAGTGGGAACGCAGCGCCACCGCCGATCCGGCCCGGGTCGCGACCTGGTGGCGGCTCCGCCCGCACTCCATCCTGCTGGCCACCGGACGCGCCTTCGACGTCCTGGAGGTCCCCGCCTACCTCGGCCGGTACGCGCTGGAGCGGGCCCGCCCCCGGCTGCACGGCGCCGCCTCCGGGCAGGCTCGCGGGCCGGTGGCGGTCACCCCGGCCGGGCGGTGGATGTTCCTGGTACGCCCCGGCGAACCGCTCCGTCCCGAACTGGAGCAGAGCCTCTACGTGGTCCGGCACGGCTCCGGTTCCTGGATACCGGCCCCGCCGACCAGGCTGCCGGAGGGGACGGTGCGCTGGGTGGTGTCGCCGGAGGAGACCCGCTGGCGCCTCGCCGAACCGTACGGGGTCCAGGAGTTGATCGTCGAGGCGGTGGACGCCGTCGCGCCGACCCTGCCCGAGCCGCTCTTTCCGGCACACCTGCCGGCCCAGCGCCGCGGCGGTGGATGGTAGGCGGTTGCTACCGGGCCGTCCCCGGTTGTCCGCGTGTGGTCGCCGAGGAGGTGTTTCGCCGCTCCGTCGCCGGTCGGGAACTACCGGCCGGGATGGCGTCCCGAACGCCGGGCGGCCGCATCGTGGCAGGTAGCTGACGCATCGTGGCCGGTAGCAGGGGCAGCAGGAGCGTGAGAGCCGCCCCGGACCGGGTAATCCGGCGCCGGACTGGTTGACGCCTGAGGAGAGGGCCTACGCCATGCTCAGCAAAGAGGATCAGCGCCGGTTTGACGAGATCACGCACCAGCTCCGGGTTACCGATCCCGAGTTCGTCGCCCGGCTGGGCGACCGGGGAAAATTCCGCCGCGCCCGGCTGATACTCGTGTTGACCTTCGTACTCTGGGCCACCGTGCCCGCCCTGGTGGTGCTCGGCGGTTGGCTCGCCGTCGCGGTCGCCCCGGCGGTCCTGGTCGCGGCCACGCTGATGATGTGGCAGGCCCGGCGAGTGCGGTGACCGATGATCGCGGCCGCCGGGCGCCTCCGGCGGTCGGATAACCGTCGGTCGGGTGGCCGCACGGCCGGATGCGCTCAGGTCTCGTCTGTGCCGAACCGCAGGTAGGCGCGGCGGAGCCGCTCGGCCAGCCCCGGCCCGCCGATCGCCGCGCCGGGCGGGCCGAGCTGGCGCAGCACGAGTTCCGGCTCGGTGGCCAGGGTGGGGGCGCGGGACGGCAGCGGCACCGGGGAGACCCAGAACCGGTCGAGTGTCCCGGCCAGCGCCTCGGCGGGCAGGTCGGCGAGGGCCAACCCGGCACCGACCGGCGGTGGGGCGCTCGGCACAGGAGTGCCCGGATCCGGCCTCCCGGCCGGCAGCCCCGCACCCGCCGCGCGCCGCGTACCGCCGTCCGCGCGCCGGGTACCGCCGTCCGCGCCCCGGGTACCGGGTGCGGCGGTGCCACGCAACTCCCGTAGCCGGGCCAGCAACTGCTCGCGGTCCCGTCCCCGCCAGCGCAGTAGCTGGAACGGGTCCGCGTCGAATGCCTCGGCGAGCAGGTAGAAGGTCGCGGCCAGGTGCTTGCACGGCACCGCGAAGTCGGGGCAGTCGCAGCGCTGCGCCAGCTCGTCCACGCCGGCCGGAAAGAGGGGCGCACCCGCCTCGACGAAAAGCTCCTCCAGCTCGGGCGGTACCTCCCCGGCGAGCAGTCGGGCGCTGAACAGCGCCTGCGCGGCGAGCTGCGTCTCGATCCGGGTCCAGAGCCGCTCGGCGAAGGGCCGGAACCGGATCGACACCTGGTACGGCTTCGGCCGGGAGCCCTGCACCACGGCGGTCACCTCGCCCGGCGCCACCTCCAGCGACAGCACCTGCCCGGCGCGGGCGTAGGAGCGGCCCCGGGTCAGCCGGGTGCCGAGCGCGAAGGACTCCAGCACGTCCAGAAAGCGCCGGGACCACCAGGACCGGCCGATCGCCCCCCGGGTGCTGCGGGCCCGCAGTCCCCCGTCGACCCGGCGCGGCCGGCCGTACTCACGGAAGTCGGTCACTCCACCACCGCCCCGCTCTCCAGGGCGAAGAGGTGGCGCAGCTCCGAGGTGGAGAGTTCGGTCAGCCACTGTTCACCGCTGCCGACGATCCGGGCGGCCAGCCCCCGCTTCTCGGCGATCATCGCCGCGACCTTCTCCTCCACGGTGCCGGCGCAGACGAACTTGCGTACCTGCACGGCGCGGCGCTGGCCGATCCGGAACGCCCGGTCGGTGGCCTGGTCCTCGACCGCCGGATTCCACCACCGGTCGACGTGGATGACGTGGTTGGCGGCGGTCAGGGTCAGGCCGGTGCCGCCGGCCTTCAGGGAGAGGATGAAGAGGGCCGGACCGCCGGCCCCGTCCCCGTCCCCGTCCTGGAAGCGGGCCACCATCGCGTCCCGCTCCGCCTTGCCGGCGCCGCCGTGCAGGAAGAGCACCTCCCGGCCGAACCGGGCGGCGAGGTGGGCGCGGAGCATCCCGCCGAACTCGGCGTACTGGGTGAAGATCAGGGCCTTCTCCCCGGCCGCCAGCGCCTCGTCCAGGATCTCCTCCAGCCGGGCGAGCTTGCCGGAGCGGCCGGGCAGCGCCGAGCCGTCCCGGAGCACCTGCGCGGGGTGGTTGCAGACCTGCTTGAGCCGGGTCATGGTGGCCAGCACCAGCCCGCGCCGCTCGATGCCCTCGCTGGACTCGATCCTGGCCATCATGTCGTCGACCACGGCCTGGTAGAGCGACGCCTGCTCGCGGGTGAGGTTGCAGAGCACCTCCATCTCCAGTTTCTCCGGCAGGTCGGTGATGATCGACCTATCGGTCTTGACCCGGCGCAGCACGAAGGGACCGGTGATCCGGCGCAGCCGGGCGGCGGCCTCGTCGTCGCCGTGCCGCTCGATCGGCTCGGCGTAGCGCTTCTTGAAGGCCGAGGCGGCGCCGAGCAGGCCGGGGTTGGCGAACTCCATGATGGACCAGAGGTCGGCGAGGCGGTTCTCCACCGGCGTACCGGTGACCGCCACCCGGTGCCGGGCCGGCAGTGACCGGACCGCGGCGGCCTGCCGGGTCGCGGCGTTCTTGATCGACTGTGCCTCGTCGACCACGATCCGGTGCCAGTCGACCTCGCCGAGCGCGGCGGCGTCCCGGGCCGCCAGCGAGTAGGTGGTGAGCACCAGGTCCGCGTCCCGGACCGCCGCGGCGAACTCCGCCCCGCGCGGCCGCTCGGCACCATGGTGTACGTGCACCCGCAGCTCCGGCACGAACCGGGCCGCCTCCCGCTGCCAGTTGCCGACCAGCGACATCGGGCAGACCAGCAGGGTCGGGCCGCTGTCGGCGGGGTCACCGGCGAGCAGGGCGAGCAGCATGATCGTCTTGCCCAGCCCCATGTCGTCGGCGAGGATGCCGCCGAGGCCGAGCGACTGCAGGAACGCCAGCCAGGCCAGCCCACGCCGCTGGTACGGCCGCAGCGTCCCCCGGAACGACTCCGGCGCGTCCCGCGGGGTGAGGTGCCGCTCGGCCTGGCCGGCGAGCAGGTCCCCGAGCGGGCCGTCGGCACCGACCCCGAGCACCGGCAGCGCCTCCGGGTCGTCCTGGGCGGCCAGTCCCAGCCGGAGCAGGTCGCCCACGGTCAGCTCGCCGCCGCCGCGCAGCAGCTTGAGCCCGGCGGCGAGACGTTTCGCGTCCAACTCCACCCACTGCCCGCGGAGCCGGACCAGCGGCGTCTTCAGCCTGGCCAGCGCCCGCAGCTCGTCGGCGGAGAGCCGCTGGTCGCCGAGGGCCAGCTCCCACTCGTAGTCGACAAGCGCCTCCATGCCCAGCGCGCTGCGCGAGGCGACCGTCCCCGGCGCGGTCCGGGTCTTCGCCTGCAACCTGGCCCCGAGCCGGGCGCCGGGCCGCTGCCACCAGGAGGGCAGCAGCACCCCGAAGCCGGCGGAGTGCAGCACCGGTGCGCCCTCCCGGAGGAACCGGTGCGCTCCCTCGGTCTCCAGTTCCAGCGCCTCCGGCGCCGCCGTGCGCAGCGCGTCGTCCAGGTCCGGCCAGAGCCGGCTGGCCCGGCCCAGCTCGGTCAGGAGCGTCTCCTGCGGCGCCGCCAGGTGCCGGGCCAACGCCCGCAGCTCACCCCGGGCCGCCCAGATCCGGTCCGCCCCGACCACCAGGCTCGGCTCGTCGGCGGCCTGGAGCGCGAACTCCACCCGCCAGCGCCGCTGCGCCCCCGCCAGGCCGTCGGCGGCGTCCGGGGCGTCCAGGCGGTCGGCGGCCTCTGGTGCGCCCCGAGCGTCAACGGCGTCCGGATCGAGTACCACGGCGACGTCGGCCGGCACGGGCGGCTCGACCAGCCGGAAGCAGGCCCGTACCGGGCTGCCGACGGCATCCCGCTGCCAGGCGCGCAACTCGCGCTCCAGTTCGGCGACGGCCGCCGGCTCGGCGGTGAAGTCTCGCTGCCGCCCGGTCAGCGCCCGGAGCCAGGCTCGCACGGCGGCGTCTCCGGCGCCGGCCCCGATCAGGCGTACGCCCTCCAGGGGCGTCCGGGCGGCGGCGTCGGTGAGCGCGTCCAGGGCGTCGGCGACGGTGGCTGCCGCCGAGCCGCTCGCTCCGGCAGCGTCAACCGGCGGCGCCGCTCCCGGTCCGGTACGGGCGTTCTCCGGCCGGGTGGTTGCCGAGCCGCTGTCGGAGTCCGGGGCGGATGCCCCGGCCGCAGGCGGATCGAGCGCGGCGCGGGCCGCCGGCGGCAGTGCCATCGCCAGCGCTCGGGCCCAGCCGGCATCGGCCCCGGTGAGCAGCGGACGCCACACCGCCCGAACCGACCGCGCCGAGCCGCCGGGTCGGGCGGAGCCGCGCGTGCCACGGGAGCCGGCCGGAGCGCCGGGGCCGGCCAGGGCGGCACCCGACCTGCCGGCGGCATCGCCGGGCGTGGTCGGCAGGGCGAGGCCGGGCAGGGTGCGGCCACGCCGGACGAGCTCGACCGCGAACTCCGCCAGCCCGGCGAGGTGCCGCAGCGACGCACCCGGAACCGGCGGCCCCGACCCGTCGGCTTCGCTGCCACCGGCCGGCTCGCTGCCACCGAGCGGCTCACGGTCGGCAGCCGCTCCGCCGCCGACAGCCGCTCCGCCGCCGGCTGGCTGTTCGCGATCGGCAACCCGGCCGGCGGGTGACCGGCGCCGGCCGCGCCGATCCCGGCCGGACGGCTCCGGGCCGGACCGATCCCGGCCGGTGGGCGCCTCCCGGCCGCCGAACGACTCACCCCCGCCGAACGCGAGCAGCACCGGCAGCGCATGGTCGGCGTCGTACTCCAGGACCGGCACCCGCCACGCCGCGAGACCGACCGGTCCGCGGGCCGGCTCGACCGGCTCCGTCCGGACCAGTTCCGCCGAGTCGACCGGAGCACCGTCCCTGGTGGGCAGGGCGAGCAGGGCGCTGCCGGTGGTCGCCTTCGCGGCGAGTTCGCCGAGCGCGCCGGCCAGCGCGGGATGTCCGGCCGCGAACGGGTGCGGCCGGTGCCGGGGCGGGCGACCGGGCCGGCGCGGCGGCCGGGCGGGCAGCGCGGAGTCCTCCCCCCACACCGCGAGCCGACCGCCGGCCAGCCACATCCCGTGGACGACCAGCACGCACAGATCCCTTCTCGGCGGGAGACGTCAGCAGGCGGCTCCCTTTCTAGCACTCCCTCCGGCACCGCCGCCGGTCTCCTCGCCCGCGTCGCCGGTACGGCAGATAACCGCGAACGCCCGGCGAGCTTTCTGGCAATCTTTTTGCCTTTACCCAGTCACGAATCGAACAGTTGCGCCCCGGCGGCCGTACTAACGGTCAAGATGACGATAGGCATGGATGTGTCGGCGCCATGAGGCGAGGTGGTGATCATGGAGTTTCCCATCGTGCAGCGTGCCACGCCAGGGCGCTACCTGCTCCGCGGACTGCTCTCCTGCGGGCCGTGCGGCGAACTGCTGATCCCGTCCTTCTCCTCCAGCGGGCGGCGATACTACGGCAGGGTCTTTGCGTAGTCGATCGAGGTGCGTCTGACCTGGCTGTACGCGGTGCCGTGACCTGTGTGGAGGGTGATGCGGTACGGGTGCGGCCCGTCGGTGATCATCGTGTTGCTGAGACAACATGACACCGAGAAGGACCACACCCGCGCATGTCATCATCGCTGATCGACGTGATCCGCCGGCACGCCCCTACCCCGTCCGACAGCACGGCTGCCGGTCATGAGGCGTTTGGCCTGCTGGAGGCCCTGGCGCGGGTTCCTGACCCGCGTGACCCGCGAGGGATCCGCTATCCCCTGACCAGCGTGCTCGCGGTCGCGGTGTGCGCGGTGATGGCCGGGGCTTGCACGTTCGCCGCGATCGTCGACTGGGTTGATGATCTCGATGCGCCGGCGTGGGGCCGGCTCGGGTTCACCGGCCGGATACCGGTGCTGACCACGGTGTGGCGGCTGCTGGTCCGCGTCGACGCCGAGATGTTGACGGCGGTCCTGGCCGACTGGCTGTGCTCGCGGGTGTCGGCGCCGCCGCCGGTGCGGCGGGTCATCGCCGTTGATGGCAAGGTGCTGCGGGGCGCGGTTCTGCCCGAGGGACGGGTCCATCTGCTGTCGGCCTACGACACCTCGACCGGTGTGGTCCTGGCGCAGGTGCAGGTCGCGGCGAAGTCGAACGAAATCCCGGCGTTCGCCCCGCTGCTGGAACAGGTCACGGCACGGCTGGGCAGCCTGGCCGGGGTGGTGATCGTCGCGGACGCCCTGCACACACAGCTCGCCCACGCCCGAGCTGTCGCCGCTGCCGGCGGGGACCTGTACGTGTCGGTCAAGGCCAACCAGCCGACCTTGTACGCCCAGCTCAAGCAGTTGCCGTGGGCGCAGGTGCCGGTCGGGGACCAGCACCGCGACACCGGACACAGCCGCCACGAAACCCGCACCGTCAAGGCGCTGACCCTGCAGACTCCCGGCGGCATCGGCTTTCCTCATGCTCAGCAGGCGGTCCGGATCACCCGTACCCGCACCGTGGCTGGCAAGCGAACGCGGGAGACGGTCTATCTGGTGGCATCGTTACCCGCCGTCCACGCCCAGCCTGCTGACCTGCAGGAATGGGCCCGGCTGGAATGGCATATCGAGAACCGGCTGCACTGGGTCCGCGATGTGACTTTCGGCGAGGACTCCCACCGAGCCCGCACCGGCACCGGACCCGCCGTCGCGGCGGTCCTGCGAAACACCGCGATCGGATTCCATCGCGGCAACGGCGAGACCAACATCGCCCGAGCCACCCGACGCGCCAACCGCCGACCCCACGACCTCATCACCACCGTCACCAGCAGCTACCCGACTACGCAATGACCCTGGATACTACGGCTGCCCCCGCCGGCAGTGCCCGCGCCCCTGGGTGCCGGCCGAGCAGACCGAGCAGACCGTCTGGGCGCACGTCGCGTCGACGTACGGTCCGGCCGCCCGCGACGTCCCTCAGGAGCAGCGGCAGGCCCTGCTCACCACCGTACTGGCCCGGGTCAGCATCGGCGTCGGGCTCGCCGACCTGCACTACCAGTGGCGGTGACCCTGCACTACCGGTGGCGGTGACCGGGCGACGGCAACGGCGATCGGCTGCGCCGGGACCGCTCCGGCGGCAGGATGGCGACATGGAGGCCACCACGGAGATCCCGTTGGTCGGTGGTGCGGGCGACGGCGGCAGCGTGATCGTCGACCTCGACGTACACGGCCGGCCGCCGCTCACCCACCACCACCTGGCCGACGGCGGGCTCGCCCGCGCCGACATCTACGAACTGGAGGCGGTCCTCGGCGAGGGGCCGCCGTGGCTGTACCGGTGGCGGGGGCCGGCCCCCGCCTGAAGGCTCCTCGGATGGCCGGCCCCGCCCTGAGAAGGGGGCCCTTCGACGGCCGGGCCCGGCTACTTGCCCCGGAACACCCGGACGGTGGCGATGCCGCCGAGCGCCAGCGCACCGAGCAGTACCGCCCAGATGACCGTCGTGTTCAGGCCGACGCCGAACTCCGCGTTCGCCTTGGCGTTGGCGGCGAGCGAGTTGTCCACCGGCGCGGGGACCACCACCGGGGGCAGTTCGGCGTACCGGACCAGACCGGTGCTCTCCAGCAGGATCATGTGGTTCATCACGAAGTCGTTGGCCTGCTCGGCGAGCTTGCGGACGATCTCGTTCCGGGTGCCCGACCGGACCGCGCCGATGACCGGGAAGATCGCGCCGTGCGCCGCGCGCAGCCGGTCCACGAAGATCCGGTCGAACCGCGCCCCGGACGCGTTCGTCATCTCCGTGATCCAGCCCTTCTGCTGGTCGGTCGGCTCGGTGGGCAACTGGACGCCCAACTTGTTGGCCGCCTCGACGGTGAGCTGGTCCAACTCCACGTGCTGCTTGGCGATCTCGTCGCCGATCTGCCGGACGCGTTCGCTGTCGCCCTTCTCGGCCGCCATCTGCCCGGCCGGCATCTCCCAGAGCCCGGCCAGGCGGACGCCGCTCAGCAGCGCCATGTCGGCGGCGCCGAGCTGGGTCGGCCCGGCCGGCGCGGCTACCGCCACCCCGGGCAGCGCGAGCAATCCGACCACCAGGCCGGCCAGCAGAGCAGCCGTCCGGCGCATTGCCTTTACCGCAGATCGGGCCGTGGCCACGTAGTCAACCTCCCATAAAGCGACGCCAAAGTGGCAATGGAGTCATCGATCAGGACCGTATGGGTAGGCGCGCTTATGAGTCAATCTCGGACGGCCGAGGAGAGCGAAGCTTAGGCCACACTTAAAGGAAACCTATACCGGCGGGTAGCGACGGTCCGGGCGGAGCCCGCGGCGCGGGCGGGAAACCGGCCGACGGCGCGGTGGTGGGGGCGGCGTGGTGATGTGGGTCGGCGGCTCCCGTCCGGCCCGGAGGCGGCGGGGCGGGGTCGCACGCCAGGGTGGGACGACCTGTCGGGGTCGGTCGGTGGGCGCGGCAGGTTTCGAACCTGCGACCCCTCGCTTGTAAGGCGAGTGCTCTCCCACTGAGCTACGCGCCCGGAGTGCCCGCGCGGAGCCTACCGGCGGCGGCAAGCTTACCCTGCCGCCCCGGTGCCTGCTCCACCCAGTTCGCTCAGGTTAGCGCCGCGACCAGGGCCTTACGCCATCCTGCCTGGTCGCGCGGCTCGCCGGGCGGGTTCAGCTCGGCGAAGCGCACCGTACCGGCCCGGTCGACGACGAACGTGCCCCGGTCGGCAACCCCGGCGGCCTCGTTGAAGACGCCGTACGCCCGGGCCACCGCCCCGTGCGGCCAGAAGTCGGCCAGCAGCGGGAACGCGTAGCCCTCCCGGTCGGCCCACACCCTGTGCACGTAGACCGAGTCGACGCTGACCGTCAACACCTGCACGTCGCCGTTCTGGTATTCGTGGAGGTTCTCCTGCAGCTCACCCAGCTCGCCCTGGCAGGTGCCGGTGAACGCCAGCGGATAGAAGACCAGCAGCACGACCCGGCGCCCCCGCAGCTCCGCCAGGCGTACGAGTTGGTTGTTCTGGTCCTTCAGCACGAAGTCCGGCGCTTGCGCGCCGACGTCGATCGGCATGCGGGGCTCCCTGGTCGTGCGGCACCGGACCCGGCTACTTCTTGGCCTTGGCCCCCCGGCGGAGGACAAGTCGGGCTCCGCTCCAGTCCTTGCCGGCGTTCAGGGTCGACGTCTGCTGGAGGCCGGCGGTTACCGCCGTCTCGCTGACCTCGCTCGGCTCGACGTGCCCCTCCCGCCCGGCCTTGGGCGTCAGCAGCCACACCACACCGTTGTCGGCCAGCGGGCCGAGGGCGTCGACCAACAGTTCGAACAGGTCACCGTCGCCGTCCCGATACCAGAGCAGGACCGAGTCCACGACCTCGTCGGTGTCCTCGTCCACCAGCTCTCCGCAGCGATCGGTCAGGGCGTCCCGGAGATCCTGGTCGACGTCGTCGTCGTAGCCCATCTCCATGACGACCATCCCCGGCTCGATGCCGAACCGGTCCGCCAGACTCCGTACGCCGTCGGCGGCCTGACCAGCGGTCGCGCTCACTGTCACGTGCCTCCTCATCTCCACTGCCAGCGGCGCCGGTGCGACGCCGATGACGCAAAGTCCACACAGTTGTCCCGCCGCGCGCAAGTGGCGCACCGAGTCGAAGGGAATTTACCGTGCCAGCAGCGTCCGGGCACCCTGGGTAATGGCCTCCTCGGAGACCAGGACATGCCGGGCGGCCGGACCCAACGGGACGAAGGTATCGATAGAAGCTACCCTACGGGCAGAACCGACAAAACCGGCATCAACCAGCGCCGCCACCACGCCCTCACCGACCCCGCCGGAGCGGCGCGTCTCGTCCACGACCAGCACCCGGCCGGTCGCCTGGGCCTCCCGGATGATGTCCGCGACCGGCAGCGGGGCCAGCCAGCGCAGGTCCAGCACGCGGGTGCCGATCTCCTCCTCGGCCAGCTTGGCGGCGGCGCGCAGCGACATCCGTACGCCGTTACCGAACGTGATGATCGTGACGTCCTCGGCCGAGCCGACGCCGTAGACCCGGCCCCGGCCGATCGGCACGTGGCTCGCCGTCCAGCCGCCCGGACCGAGATAGGGCGCCAGCCACTCGTCGTCGCCGTCGGCGTGCAGGTCGCGGGTGTGGTAGAGCGCGATCGGCTCCAGGAAGACGCAGACGCTCCCGTCGACCGCCGCGCCCGCCAGGCAGGAACGCAGCATCGGCGCGGCGTCGTCGGCCCGGGACGGCACCGCGAGCACCAGGCCCGGCACGTCCCGGAGAACGGCGAGCGAGTTGTCGTTGTGGAAGTGCCCGCCGAACCCGTCCTGGTACGCCAGCCCGGCGATCCGGACCACCATCGGGTTGCGGTAGGCGCCCCGGGAGAAGTACTGCATGGTCGCCGCCTCGCCCCGGAGCTGGTCCTCGGCGTTGTGCAGGTAGGCCAGGTACTGGATCTCCGGCACCGGCAGCATCCCGCTCAGCCCGGCGCCGAGGCCGAGCCCGAGGATCGAGGTCTCGTCCAGCAGCGTGTCGAAGACCCGGGGAGCGCCGAACCGGTCCCGCAGGCCCTTGGTGACCCCGTAGACGCCGCCCTTGGCCGCCACGTCCTCGCCGAAGACGGTCATCTGCGGATAGTCGAGCAACCCGTCGGCGAGCGCGGCGTTGATGGTCTGGGCCAGGGTGAGCGGGCCGGCCTGCTCCGGCAGCTTGCCGTCGAAGGCGGCGCTCCGGGCCGCGGCGGCCGGCCCGGCGGCCCGGCCGGCGGCGTCGGTGACCGCCCGGGCGACCCGGACCGGGCGCCTCGGCGCCAGCGGCGCCACGACGTCCGCCGCGCTGGCCAGCTTGCGCTCGCCGAGCACCTCCTCGGCGACCTTGCGCACCTGCCAGCCGACCTCGTCGTAGCGGGCGATCAGCTCCTCCGGGGTGACCAGGCCGGCCCCGGCGAGCAGCCGGGCGGTGGCGACCAGCGGGTCGCGTTGCACGTCCCGGGCGATCTCGGCGGCGGTCCGGTACGCCACCTCGGCGTCCGCCCCCGCGTGCCCCATCAGCCGCACCATGGAGAGGTGCAGCACGGCCGGTCGCCGGTGCCGGCGCACCCAGGCGGCCGCCTCGACCGCCACGTCGTACGTCTCGACCAGGTCGCAGCCGTCGGCGGCGAAGTACCGGATGCCGGGCCTGGCGCGCAGCGTCTGCGCCACCCAGCCCTCCGGGGACTTGACGCTGATGCCGAGCCCGTTGTCCTCGCAGACGAAGAGCACCGGGATGCGCAGCCCGGTGTGGTCGCACCAGCCGGCGGTGTTGAACGCGGCGGCGGCGCTGGCGTGGTTGACCGAGGCGTCGCCGAAGGAGCAGACCACTATCGCGTCGCTCGGCCAGGGCGACTCGGCCTCGCCGCGCTGCCGCGCCGCACCGCCGGCCGCCCGGCGCCCGCCCGGCCGGCCCCGCCCGTCGCCGAGCCGGCGCAGCCGCTCGACCGCGAAGCCGATCCCGACCGCCCGGGGCAGGTGCGAGGCGATGGTCGAGGTGGTCGGCACGACCGCGACGGCGGCGTTGCCGAAGACCTTGTGCCGGCCGCCGGCGATCGGCTCGTCGGCGGAGGCCACCACCCCGCGCAGGACGTCCCGGGCCGCGCCGAGGACGGCGTCGGAGGCGCCCGCCCCGTCGGGGTCGCCCCGGTGCCCGTCCGCGCTCCCGTTGCCGTCGGGAGCCCGCATCGCCTCGGCCACCCGTTCGGTGACCCCGACCCGGTGCGCCGGGTCGTCGGTCCCGCCGGCGCCTCCGGACCCGGGCTGTGCCACCCGGGCGCAGTAGAAGGCGCCCGACCGGTAGTGCAGCAGGGCCGGGTCGGTGGGCCGGAGCGCCAGCGCGACCGCGGCGTTGCCCTCGTGTCCGGCGGAGCCGATGGTGTAGAACCCCTCACCGAAGCTGCGCAGCCAGCGGGCCGCAAGATCCAGGTGCCGGCTAACGAGTTGGGCGTCGAACAGATCCAGGGCGGTACGGCCGTCGAGGGTGCCGCCGTCCCGGACCGGTTCGTCGGCCGCACGCCCGGACGACGCCGGCACCTCGATGGCGCCGACCGCCTCCCGGAACCGCTCGTCGAGATCTTGGGGGGTGGTCACGTCCGACAGCATTACCGACGCCGGCCACCCGTGACCACTCAGACACCCGTAACCCCTTCTGTCACCCGGGCGAGCCGGTATAGACTGAAAGTTCAGAACTCCTTGAACGTTCGAACAGAAGAGGATCATTGGTACCCGAACTCTCCCCGGAGCGGCGCTACGCCGAGGAGGCAGCGGTCGTCCTGGCGGCCATCGGCCTGACCCCGGCCTACGGCAAGCTGCTCGGCTGGCTGCTGATCTGCGACCCGCCGCAGCAGACCAGCGGCGAGCTGGCCGCCGCGCTCGACCTCTCCAAGGGCTCGATCAGCACCGGGATGCGGATGCTGGAGCGCGGCGGTTTCGTCCGCCGGGTGCCGGTGCCGGGCCGGCGCGGGCATGCCTACGAGGTCGCGCCGGACGCCATCATCCGCAGCGTCGTCGAGCCGACGAGGTTCCGGATGTTCCGCGAGCTGATGGACCGGGGCGTGACCGTGGCCGGCGGCCCGGACTCGTCCCGGGCCGACCGGGTGCGGATCACCCGGGACTTCTACGCGTACGTGGAGCGGGAACTGCCCGTCATGGTCGAACGCTTCAAGGCCGAACACCTCGGGAAGGGAGAGGCCGATGGCTGACCCGGCCATCAGCACCGAGCAACTCGTCAAGCGGTACGGCCGCAACCGCGGCCTGGCCGGACTCGACCTGCGGGTCGAGCCCGGCGAGGTGTACGGCTTCCTCGGCCCGAACGGCGCCGGCAAGTCCACCACGATCCGGCTGCTGCTCGACCTGATCCGCCCGACCAGCGGCCGGGTCAGCGTGCTCGGCCACGATCCGCGGCGGCACGGGGTGGCGCTGCGGCGCCGGATCGGCTATCTCGCCGGCGACTTCGTCGTCGACGGCCGGCAGACCGGACGGGAGCTTCTCGGCTACCTGGCGAACCTGCGCGGCGGTGTGCCGCGTGGCCGGATCGAGGAGCTGGCCGAGCGGCTCGACCTCGACCTCGGCCGGCGGATCCGGAGCCTCTCCCGGGGCAACCGGCAGAAGGTCGGGGTGGTGCAGGCCTTCATGCACTCCCCCGAGCTGTTGATCCTCGACGAGCCGACCAGCGGGCTCGACCCGTTCCTGCAGCAGGAGTTCGTCGCGCTGGTCCGCCAGGCCCGCGACGCCGGGCAGACGGTCTTCATGTCGTCGCACGTGATGAGCGAGGTGCAGCAGACCGCCGACCGGGTCGGCATCGTCCGGGAGGGCCGGCTGGTCACCGTGGAACGGGTGGAGGAGCTGCGCGAACGCGCGGTCCGGCGAGTGGAGATCCACTTCGACGGTCCGGTCGAGCTGGCCGAGTTCGCCGCCCTCCCGGGGGTCAGCGACGCGACCCTGGAGCGTGGCACCCTGCGCTGCCGGCTGGACGGCCGGGCGGATGCGCTGGTCAAGGCGGCCGCCCGGCACTCCGTGGTGAGCCTGCTGTCGGAGGAGCCCGACCTGGAGGAGCTCTTCTTCGGCTACTACGCGACCGGGGAGGTCGAGCATGCTGCCGCGTAACCCGTTCACCAAGGCTCTCGTCGACACCCGGCGGTCCCTGCTGGGCTGGACCGTGGCGATCGCCGCCGTCGCCGCCATGTACGCCGCCTTCTGGCCGTCCATGCAGGCCCCGGAGATGCAGGAGGCGCTGGAAGCCTATCCGGAAGGGCTGATGGAGGCGTTCAACTACAGCGACCTGACCAGCGCCGCCGGCTATCTCGGCAGCGCGGTCTACGGGCTGCTGGTGCCGCTGCTGGTCACCGTCTTCGCGATCGCCGCCGGCACCAGGGTGGTGGCCGGGGACGAGGAGGCCGGCACCCTCGACCTGATCCTCGCGCATCCGGTCGGGCGGGTCAGGCTCGCCGTGCAGCGCTTCGCCGCGCTGCTGGTCGGGCTCGCCGTCATCACCGTGCTGCTCTGGCTGGTGATGCTGGCGCTGACCGGCCCGGCCCAGTTCGACGGGGTGAGCGCGGGCGAGTTCGGCGCGGCCAGCCTCCAGCTCGCACTGCTCGGCACGACCTTCGGCGCCCTGGCGTACGCGGTCGGCGCGGCAACCGGCAGGCGGGCCGTCGCGCTCGGCGTCAGCGCCGGGGTGGCCGTGCTGGCATACCTGGCCAACTCGGTCTTCCCGCAGGTCGAGGGGGCGGAGTGGGCAGCGGAACTCTCCCCGTTCCACTGGTACATGGGCGGTCAACCGCTGGTCAACGGGGTGCAGGCCGGCGGCTCGCTGCTGCTGCTCGGCACCTCGGCCCTGCTGGTCGCCGCCGGCACCTGGGCGTTCAGCCGGCGCGACGTCGCGGTCTGAACCGGGCAAGCCAGCTCTTTCTTTACTTTCTGTTCGGCAGGTGGCTATCGGGACGATCGACCCGGGGAACCGGTGCTCGCCAGGCTGCTCCCAGCCTGTCCACCGGATCCCCGGGAGATCTCGATGGCCCTGTCCCGCCGTACCCTCCTGCTCACCGGCGCCGCCGTCGGAGCCGCCGGCGCGGTGACCGGCCTGCCGGCCGCGGCCGCCGCCGCCCGCCCGCTGACCGCCGACCCGTTCACCCTCGGCGTCGCCTCCGGTGACCCGGACCCCGACGGCTTCGTCCTCTGGACCCGGCTGGCACCGACCCCGCTCGCCGAGGACGGCCTGGGCGGGATGCCGGACCGCATCGTGCCGGTGCGCTGGGAACTCGCCGCCGACGAACGGTTCCGGCACGTCGTACGCCGGGGCACCGCGCTGGCCCGGCCGCAGTCCGGGCACGCCGTGCACGTCGAACTGAACGGCCTGCTCCCCGGACGCGAGTACTTCTACCGGTTCCACGCCGAGCGGCACACGTCGCCGGTCGGCCGGACCCGCACCGCACCGCCGCTCTGGACGCTGGGCGGCGCCCTGACCATGGCCTTCGCCTCCTGCTCGCAGTTCGAGCACGGCTACTTCACCGCCTACCGGCGCCTGGCCGAGGAGCACCCGGACCTCGTCCTGCACCTCGGCGACTACCAGTACGAGTACGCGAAGGACTCGTACACGATCCCGGGCGGGAACCCGCGCGACCACGAGGGGCCGGAGACCGTCACCCTGGCCAACTACCGGCAGCGGCACGCCCAGTACAAGTCCGACCCGGACCTGCAGGCCGCGCACCAGGTCGCGCCCTGGGTGGTGGTCTGGGACGACCACGAGCTCGACAACAACTGGGCCGACGAGGTGTACGAGCGGCCCGAGACCCCGCAGCCGGACTTCCTGGCCCGGCGGGCGGCGGCCTTCCAGGCGTACTACGAGAACATGCCGCTGCGCCGCACCTCGATCCCGCACGGCATCGACATGCAGCTCTACCGCCGGCTCCGCTGGGGCCGGTTGGTCACCTTCCACATGCTCGACACCCGGCAGTACCGGGACGACCAGGCCTGCGGGGACGGCAACCGGGACTGCCCGGCCGCCTTCGACCCGGCCCGCTCGATCACCGGGGCGGAGCAGGAGCGCTGGCTGATCGACGGCTTCCGCCGCTCCGACGCCCGCTGGGACGTCCTCGGCCAGCAGGTCTTCTTCGGCCAGCGGGACAGCGACGCCGGCCCGGCCCGGTTCGGCTCGATGGACGCCTGGGACGGGTACGTCGCCTCCCGGGACCGGGTCACCCGGGGCTGGGTCGAGGCGAAGGTGCGCAACACCGTCGTGCTCACCGGTGACGTGCACGCGCACTGGGCCGACGACCTGTTGCTCGACTACGCCGACCCGACCTCCCGGACGGTCGGCAGCGAGCTGGTCTGCTCGTCGATCACCTCCGGCGGCAACGGCGCCGACTCGGTGACCGGCAGCCACCCGTACTTCCCGCACAACCCGCACCTGCGGTTCCACAACAACCAGCGGGGCTACGTGCTGACCAGGTTCACTCCCCGGGAACTGCGGGCCGACTTCAAGGTGCTGCCGTACGTGACCACGCCGGGCGCACCGGCGTACACCCGGGCGTCGTTCGTGGTCGAGGACCGGGTGCCGGGGCTGCACCAGACGTACGACCGGCCGGTGGACCCCGCCACCGCCACCACCCGGGCGACGGTGGACCTGGCCGCCGAGACCGCGGCCCGGGAGCACGCCCGGCCCTGAGCCCTCCCACCGCACCGGCCCGATGGTCCCGTCGGGTCGGCGGCGGTCCTGGCCGGCCCGGTTCGGGTCCGGGCCGGCCGGGACCGCGAGCCCCGTCTCCGGTTACGGGTGCAGGCTTCTCCGCCGTCGGTCGCCCGCCGGCCCTACTCGCGCCAGCCGAGCAGCTCGACCCCCTTGGCCAGCTCGACCCGCAGGCCGGTGACGATCTCCCGCGACCCGCCCGGTGGCAGCTCCATCCGCCAGATCAGCTCGCCGAGCGCGGCCCGCTCGTCCGGCTGCGGGTCCAGCCGCAGCTCCCGGACGGTGATGCCGTCGCTCTGCGAGACCGGAAGCTGGTCGAGCACGGTCAACCGGGCCGGCCGCGGGGTGTGGTTGGCCACGCTGATCCGGTACTCGACCTCGCGACGCCGGGTCGAGCCCAGCGTGGCCTTCGTGTCACTGCGCCGGATCAGTTCCCGCTTCACCCGGATCCGGTCGTCGAGGCCGAGGGCCACCTCGACCTCCTCGCCCGGCGCCCAGGTCGGCAGTTGCGTGCCGCCGACGAAGTCACCGCCGTGGAAGACCGACGCGGGACCGGGCAGCAGGGTGTGCGCGGAGCCGTTGACGGCGGTGGCCCGCAGGTGCACCCCTGCCGCGCGGACCGGCGCGGTGACGTGGTCGAGGGTGGCCGGGAGCTCCAGTACGGCGACGACGGCCCGGTGCGCGCCCCCGTCCGCCGGTACGGCCACCGGGCGGGCCGGCTCGTAGGTGGCGGCCTGCGCGCCCTGGGTCAGGGTCGCGGCCGGCTGCGCCACCCTGGGTCTCGGGCGGGGCGCGGCGGCGAACGCCGGGCCGCTGCCGGAGGCACCCGATGACCGCGGGGGGCCGCCCGCCGGGCTCGCGGCGACCGGCCCGGCGGCACGCATCCGGCCGACCTCCCGCTCCGCCACCGGGACCACCGGCTCCGCCTGCCGGAGATACCACGGGTCCAGTTCCGGCAGCGTGGTGCCGGTCGCCGGGCGGGCGGTGGAGAGCCGCAGCTCGCACTCGGGCCAGTCCTCCCCGGTCCGCTGGGTGACCAGCCCGAACCAGGTGAGCGTCAGGGTCTCGTCGACGAGCCGGAGGTCGTACGAGGAGGTCCAACCCGCGCCCTCCACCACGTACGACAGTTCGAGCTGGACCTCGGCGTCCCCGGCCTCCCCGCCGGAACCCCCGACCGGGCCGGCCTCCCCGACCGGACCGGCGGCACCGCCGGGCTCCGACGCGTCCGGCGCGACCCGCAGGGTCACCTCGGCGATCACCCGGTCCGGCGACCGCTGGGCGGCCAGTGCGGCGATCTCCCGCTCGAGCGCGGCCAGCCGCTCCTGGGCCTCCTCCTGGCGGCGGCCCAGCTCCCGACGCCGGGCCTGGCTCGCGGCGGTCTGCTCGGCCACCGACTCGGCGAATCCGGCGACGTCGCCCGGCGACGCCTCGCCGGCCGCCAGCGCCCGCGCGTAGCTGGCGCCGGCCCGCTGGGTGAGCATCGTCAGGAAGTCGGCGCGCTGCCCCTCGACCGTCTCCGCGTCGGCCAGCTCCGCCAGCTCGGCGTGCAGGTCACGGCGCCGCTGCGCGAGCTCGGCGGCAGCTCCGTCGATGACCCGGGGCCGCACCTCGGTCGAGGAGTCCACGCCGAGCACCGTCGCCGGGCCGTGCCCGCCGACCCGCAGCGAGTCGCGGAGCAGGCCGAGCGGCAACGGTCCGATCCGGACCCGGTGCTCCCCGGGCGGCAGGCGGAGTGCGGTCCGGCGGGTCACCCTGGCCCGGTCCGGGTAGACCGTCACGGCGACGATCGGCGCGTCGATCTGGGATGGCGTCATCGGGCGAGGCTATCGATCCTCCGCCACCGCGGCCCTGCCGGTTCAGCCGGGGAGAAGGGCCCTGCCGGTTCAGCCGGGGAGAAGGGCCCTGCCGGTTCAGCCGGGCAGGAAGGAGAACCGGACCTGGCGGGTCGAGTTGTCGCCGTTCGGGTCGACCAGGCAGATCGACTGCCAGGTGCCGAGCGCGAGCCGGCTCCCCAGCACCGGCAGTGTCGCGTACGGCGGCAGGAAGGCGGGAAGCACGTGGTCCCGCCCGTGCCCCGGCGAGCCGTGCCGGTGCCGCCACCGGTCGTCGGTGGGGAGCAGCTCGTCCACCGCGGTCAACAGGTCGTCGTCCGAGCCGGCACCCGTCTCGATGATCGCGAGTCCCGCGGTGGCGTGCGGCACGAAGACGTGCAGCAGCCCGTCGCCCCGGTCCGCGAGGAACCGCTCGGCCTCCCGGGTGATGTCCCGGACCACCGGCCGCGACCCGGTCCGGATCGTGATCACCTCACTCTGCATGCCGCCCAGTCTGCCGGAAGTGGCAAGGAAGGGCCCCTTCTTATCGCTTTCGGTATATGAAGGGCCCCCTGTTAACGCCTGGCCGTCGCCGGGCCGGAAACGGCGCGTTGCCGCGAAGTTACCGATTGGTACCTGTGTCGCGCATCGCCTCTGCGCGCCCTAGACGTGACGGAGCCCGGCATGAGGGGGCAGGATGGCGCTAGAGACCTATCCCACACACAACCTAGGGAACGCCTGTGGCCACGGAACGCAAGCGCCCGGTGATCAGCGACGGCCTGCCGAGCCAGCTTCCGGACATCGACCCCGAAGAAACCAGCGAGTGGGTCGAGTCACTCGACGGTGTCATTGACGAGCGCGGTGCCAAACGCGCCCGCTACGTCATGCTGCGCCTGCTGGAGCGGGCCAGGGAGCGCCAGGTCGGGGTGCCGCCCCTGACCACCACCGACTACCTCAACACCATCACTCCGGAGCAGGAACCCTGGTTCCCGGGCGACGAGCACATAGAGCGCCGGATCCGGGCGTACATCCGGTGGAACGCCGCGATGCTGGTGCACCGCGCGCAGCGGCCGGAGATCGGTGTGGGCGGGCACATCTCCACCTACGCCAGCTCGGCCTCGCTCTACGAGGTCGGCTTCAACCACTTCTTCCGGGGCAAGAACCACCCGGGCGGTGGCGACCAGATCTACTACCAGGGCCACGGCTCCCCGGGGATGTACGCGCGGGCGTTCCTGGAGGGACGGCTGACCGAGGACCAGCTCGACGGCTTCCGGCAGGAGCTGTCCCATCCGGGCGGCGGGCTGCCGTCGTACCCGCACCCACGGCTGATGCCGGACTTCTGGGAGTTCCCGACCGTCTCGATGGGGCTCGGCGGGATCAACGCCATCTACCAGGCCCGGTTCAACCGCTACCTGCACCACCGGGGCATCAAGGACACCTCCGACCAGCACGTCTGGGCATTCCTCGGCGACGGCGAGATGGACGAGCCGGAGTCGCTCGGCGCCATCGGCGCGGCCGCCCGCGAGGAGCTCGACAACCTCACCTTCGTGATCAACTGCAACCTGCAGCGGCTGGACGGTCCGGTACGCGGCAACGGCAAGGTGATCCAGGAGCTGGAGGCGTTCTTCCGGGGTGCCGGCTGGAACGTGATCAAGGTCGTCTGGGGCCGGGAGTGGGACCCGCTGCTCGCCGCCGACACCGACGGCGCGCTTGTCAACCTGATGAACACCACGCCGGACGGCGACTACCAGACCTACAAGGCGGAGTCCGGGGCGTACGTCCGGGAGCACTTCTTCGGCCGCGACCCGCGTACCCGGAAAATGGTCGAGGGGCTCAGCGACGACGAGATCTGGAACCTCAAGCGGGGCGGTCACGACTACCGCAAGCTCTACGCGGCCTACAAGGCGGCGGTCGAGCACACCGGGCAGCCGACCGTCATCCTGGCCAAGACGATCAAGGGCTGGACGCTCGGTTCGAGCTTCGAGGCGCGCAACGCCACGCACCAGATGAAAAAGCTCACCCTGGACGACCTGAAGAGCTTCCGCGACCGGCTCTACCTGGACATCCCGGACGAGACGCTGGAGGCAAACCCCTACCTCCCGCCCTACTACCACCCGGGCGAGAAGTCCGAGGAGATGGAATACCTGCGGGAGCGGCGGCAGCAGCTCGGCGGCTACCTGCCGAGCCGGCGCACCGAGTGGGCACCGCTGCCGGTGCCCGGCAGCGAGCGCTTCGCCGACGTCAAGAAGGGCTCCGGCAAGCAGAAGGTCGCCACCACCATGGCCTTCGTCCGGCTGCTCAAGGACGTCATGAAGGACCGCGAGTTCGGCAAGCGGTTCGTGCCGATCATCCCGGACGAGGCGCGTACCTTCGGGATGGACTCGCTCTTCCCGACCCAGAAGATCTACTCGCCGCACGGTCAGAAGTACACCTCGGTGGACCGGGAGCTCTTCCTCTCCTACAAGGAGGCGACCAGCGGGCAGATCCTGCACGAGGGGATCAACGAGGCCGGCTCGGTCGCCTCGTTCACCGCCGCCGGCTCGTCGTACGCCACGCACGGCGAGCCGATGATCCCGCTCTACATCTTCTACTCGATGTTCGGCTTCCAGCGCACCGGTGACGCGTTCTGGGCGGCGGCCGACCAGATGGCCCGGGGCTTCGTGCTCGGCGCCACCGCCGGCCGGACCACGCTCAACGGCGAGGGGCTGCAGCACGAGGACGGCCACTCGCACCTGCTCGCCGCGACCAACCCGGCCGTGGTGGCGTACGACCCGGCGTTCGCCTTCGAGATCGCGCACATCTTCGAGAGCGGCCTGCACCGGATGTACGGCGAGCGGCCGGAGAACGTCTTCTACTACCTGACCGTCTACAACGAGCCGATCCTGCAGCCCGTGGAGCCGCAGGATCTCGACGTGGACGGGCTGGTCAGGGGGATCTACCGGTATTCGCCGGCCCCCTCGGTCTCCGGCCCGGACGGCGGCACCGCACCCCGGGCCGCCATCCTCGCCTCCGGCACCGGCATGCAGTGGGCGCTGAAGGCACAGCACCTGCTGGCCCAGGACTGGGGCGTGGCGGCGGACGTCTGGTCGGTCACCTCCTGGACGGAACTGCGCCGGGACGCGGTGGAGTGCGAGCAGTACAACCTCCTGCACCCCGGCGACGAGCCCCGGGTGCCGTACGTCCAGCGGAAGCTGGCCGACGTCGGCGGGCCGGTGGTGGCGGTCAGCGACTGGATGCGCGCGGTGCCCGACCTGATCTCCCGGTGGATTCCCGGCGACTACACCTCGCTCGGCACCGACGGGTTCGGGCTGTCGGACACCCGGCACGCGCTGCGCCGGCACTTCCACGTGGACGCCGAGTCGGTGACCGTCGCGGCGCTGCGCCAGTTGGCCCGGGGTGGCGCGGTGCCGCCGTCGGTGCCGACCGAGGCCGCCAAGAAGTACGCGATCGACGACATCGCGGCGGCCCCGGTGGGCGAGACCGGCGGGGACTCCTGACCGTCCCGGTCTGATCGATCCGGGCCCGTGCGCGGGCCGATCCGCCAGCCGCAGGGGCGGGACCGTCGCGGTCGCGACGATCCCGCCCCTCAGCCGACCGTGGCCAGCCCGGTGAGGCGGGCGAGCGAGCCCTCCAGGTCGGCGCCGACCCGACGCATCCCCCAGCGCAGCAGCGCGCCGCTGACCGGGCCGGCCGGCCAGCGGACCATGATCAGGCGTACGCAGGTGCCGTCCTCCTCCGGCGCGAGTTCGACGTAGACCTCGGTGCGGGCCTCGGCCCGCGCACCCGCGCCCTCGGCCCGCTCCCGCCAGGCGATCAGGGTCGGCTCCTGGTACGCGATCACCTCGGCGTCCAGCGGGCCCCCCGCCGCGTGCACCCGCTGGCGCCGGCCGATGCCCTCGCCGGAAAGCACCTCCGCCTGTCGTACCCCGGCCAGCCAGCCCGGCAGGTGTTCGGCCCGCTGAACCAGGTCCCACACCGCGTCGATCGGGGCGGAGACCCGCGTGCTGCGTTCGATGAGCATCATCCTTCAGTCGCCTCCATTGCGGACAACCTTGACCTTTTGCAGCTTATTCACGATTGCGGACGAAAACGGACGATTGCCCATCGACACGCCGGAAGAAACTACCGCCGTGGAATTCGGGCCTTTCCGGGCGACGACCGGCGCGCTCGACGTCGACGGCCAGCGCGACTCGACACCGCTGAACGGCCCGCCCACCGAACGGGCCGCCCACCTAACGGGCCAGCGGGGCCGGAAACCTGGTGGCGGACGCACCGGGACGCCTGCGTAGGCTGGAGGCCGTGACGGTACGCGTACGCTTTGCCCCCTCCCCGACTGGTATGTTCCACGTCGGCGGTGCCCGCTCGGCCCTACAGAACTGGATCTTCGCCAAGCAGCAGGGCGGCGTCTTCGTGCTGCGGATCGAGGACACCGACGCGGCGCGGAACCGGCCGGAGTGGACCGAGGGCATCCTCTCCGCACTGGACTGGATCGGGATCCAGCGGGGCAGCTACGAGGGACCGTACTTCCAGTCCGCGAACGCGGGCGAGCACCGTGACGCCGCGACCCGGCTGCACGCCGCCGGCCGGGCGTACTACTGCGACTGCACCCGGGAGGCGATCCAGGCCCGCACCGGCTCGCAGTACCAGGGCTACGACGGCTTCTGCCGGGACCGCGGCCTTGGAGCCGGGCCGGGGCGCGCGCTGCGGTTCCGCACTCCGGACGAGGGCGAGACCGTGGTGGTCGACCTGGTCCGCGGCGAGCCGACCTTCGAGAACAAGCTGATCGAGGACTTCGTGATCGCCCGCGCTGACGGATCGGCGGTCTTCCTGCTGGCCAACGTCGTCGACGACATGGTCATGGGGATCACGCACGTGATCCGGGCCGAGGAGCACCTGCCCAACACACCCAAGCAGCAGCTTCTCTGGGACGCGCTCGGGGTCAAGCCGCCGGTCTGGGCGCACGTCCCGGTGGTGGTCAACGAGAAGCGCCAGAAGCTCTCCAAGCGGCGCGACAAGGTGGCGCTGGAGGCGTACCGGGACGAGGGTTATCTCGCCGACGCGATGCGCAACTACCTCATGCTGCTCGGCTGGGCACCCACCGGCGACCGGGAGATCGTGCCGTGGTCGGTGATCGAGGCGGAGTTCCGCCTCGCCGAGGTGAACCCGTCACCGGCGTTCTTCGACGAGAAGAAGCTGCGGGCCTTCAACGGCGAATATATCAGGGCACTGCCGGTCGACGATTTCGTCGCCGCCTGCCAGCCCTGGCTGACCGGCACCGGCACCGTCGCGCCGCCGCCCTGGCAGCCGGCCGAGTTCGACGCGGCCGCCTTCGCCGCCGTCGCGCCGCTGGCCCAGACCCGGATCGCGGTGCTCGGCGAGATCGTGCCGAACGTCGACTTCCTCTTCCTCTCCTCGCCGCTGATCGACGAGGCCGCCTGGGCGAAAGCGATGAAGGAAGGTGCCGCCGACCTGCTGGACGAGGCGATCGCCGCCTTCGAGGCGCTGCCGGAGTGGTCGGCGGAGCCGCTGAAGGCGACGCTGGAGGAGGTGGGTGCCCGCCGGGGCCTGAAGCTCGGCAAGGCGCAGGCACCGGTCCGGGTGGCCGTGACCGGGCGCAGTGTCGGACTGCCGCTCTTCGAGTCGCTGGCCGTCCTCGGCCGGGAGCGCACCCTCACCCGATTGCGCGCCGCCCGGCTCCGGCTGGTCTGATCGCCCCGGCCAGCAGCCCGGAGTCTCGCCCCGGCCAGCAGCCCGGAGTCGACGTTCGGTTCCGGCCAGCAGCGGTCACACCCCGGCCGGGCCGGCGGGCAGCGGTACGCAGAGCGCCGCCACCGCGACGATCAGCAGCGGTGTCCCGGCACGGGCGACCCGGGGTCTCATGCCCGCCCTTCTACCGCTACGATTTCGCGCAACTGATCAACGGCTCGCCACTTGGTCGACTCTAGATCGCAGATAGTTTCAATTACCGCTCTTCCAGGTGCAACCGAGCGGCGTTCTGCGGAGTCTCTGTAGTGAGCGCGGCGCGTCCATCCGGGACGCTGTCGTGCATTTTACCGACCAACCAGCGCGTGACCTGCATCATGGCCACCATCGAGACGGGGCGAGGAGGTCGGCGATGGCCGGAGAGGTGAGTCGTCGACTTGTCGGCGTGGCCACGTTGTTGATCGCGGCGGGCAGTTGGCTCGGGATCGCCGGTGCCGCCCACGCCAAGCCGGCAGCCAAGCCGACATCGGTCGTGATCAGCAGCAAGAGCCTGCCGGACGAGCTCACCGTCACGGTCGAGGACGACGCCGAGCTCTTCGCCGCCCTCCTCGACCAGGTGGGCTTCGTCAAGAGCGGCCACGGCAACACCGGCGCCCCGAAGACCGCCGACCTTGGGCCGAAATACACCCTCGTGGTGCACGTCGGCGACGCCGCCAAGCAGTCCTACGACCTCTATCCGCTGGCCAAGGGCGGTCCACGCGTCTATCGTCCGGCCCGGCAGCCGGACAAGACCCGTCCCGGCGCCGCCTGGTTCTTCGGGCGACTCACGATGTCGGAGACGCTGCTGGCGGCGGGTGCTCCGCTGCCTGAGCAACAGACCACCCTGCACGGCGGGATCGGCGGTGGCGAACGGGTGATCCCGGACGAGGCTATCGGCACCGGCGACGAGGTCGACCGTCTCTTCGGGGAGTTGCGGCAGTTGATGCTGCTCAACGGTGCCGTGCTGGTCGCGATCACCCTCGGCCTGGCCGGGATAGCCCTACTGGTCCGGCGCCGCACCCGCTGACACGCTCACCACCCCTGTCCTGTCGAGGGCGCCAGGCCGGCATCCTCGCCGCCGCCCGCAGCGGCAGGATCAGCACCAGCGGCGCGGCGGGCGGTCGCGCCGGACGGAACGGCGCGACGGGCGTACGGCGCCGTGCCGATGGGCCCCGGCCCAACCGGGAAGATCGGTCTGACACCCCGGGGTACGTCGACCTCCCGACTCGGTCGGCACCTCCGGCGTGGCACCCGGCCCGTCGACCAGGGCCGATCCGTCGACCAAGGCCGATCCGTCGATTAGGTCCGATCCGTCGACCAGGTCCGGCCCGTCGACCAGGGCCGATCCGTCGACCAGGTCCGGTCTGTCGGCCGGGGCGGTGCCGGAATCATGCGGGCTCCGGTCGTCGGCCTCCTCCCCGCCCCGGCGAGGCCGGGGAACCAACCTCGACCGGCCGCCGATCGGACCCGCATTCCGCCCGCCGCGGTCGGATCCGTCCGGGCCGACGTCGGGCGCGGCCCTCTCGGGCGCCTCCCCAGGCCGAGGCTTCCCCGCCTGGTCAGGCCGAGGCTTCCCCGCCTGGTCAGGCCGAGGCTTCCCCGCCTGGTCAGGCCGAGGCTTCCCCGCCTGGTCACCCGACGGTACCGCCGGGCGTGCCGTCACGGACGTCTCCGCCGGGTCGGCAGGTCGCGGGTCCGGCGGGTCGGCACCGGGCCGGGATGGCGCTCCGTCGATCGGGCCGGCCGGAAGCCCGGTCGTGGCACCGCAGACCCAGCGCAGCCGGGCAGCCGGGCCGAGCGGCGGCAGCGACCGATGATCGCCAAGCAGCGAATCCTGCTCGTCCTCCGAACAGCCGCGCTCGGCGTCATGCGCCATCCAGGCCTCCTCACACTCGCCGCCGGGTGGGCGGTCGCCCCGGCACACGGTGGCAGCGCCCACGCCGTCGACTGTTGGCCAGTGTGGGAAAGCGCCTCACCGGGACGTTGTCACCGTACTGGTCCGAGGTGAGAAGCTCGACGCCGCCGTGGCGAGAAACCCACGCGTACCCGCCGCGGACTCCAGCTCGCGGGGGGTCCGGCGCTCGCTCAGCGCTCGGCCGGCGCTCGACCTGGGGCCAGCTTCGGGCCGTCGTCCGGGTCGGCGGGCTTGGGAAAGAGGGTCATCCAGAGCGGGAAGGCGATCAGCCAGATCACGATGGCGGCGGTCAACCGTCCGATCCAGGCGAGCAGTTCGGCCGTCCGGTCCAGGTCACCCACCATGAGGATGCCGAGGCCGAGCAGCCCGCAGGCCACCGCCCAGCCCAACAGTCCCTTGCCCCACTCCCGCCACTCGTACCGGGTCCGGGCCCAGCCGCCGGCGGGGGGCTTCGCCGGCGGCGGTCCGCCCGCGAACCGGTGGGCGAACCGCTGGTCGGCCCAGCGGATCATGCTGTGCCCGAAGGCGACCGAGAATCCGAGGTACGCCGCGGCCAGCCCGTGCGTGAAGTCCGCCGTCGCCCCGGCCCGCAGGTCGATCACCGTGGCGACCAGGATGGCGAGATCGATCAGCGGCGTACCGAGCAGCAGCGCCGCGCCGAGGCGGGGTCTCCGGAGCGGATAGCGGGCGATCAGACCGGCGCCGAGCAGTACCCAGAACCCGATCTCGCCCGCGGCGATCACCGCCACCATCGCGTACCCCCCGCTCCACGTCGCCGGCCGCTGCTCGCGGCCTGGCGCCGTCTCCCCGGCTCCCGGCCCGGTCGCCACCATCGAGTCTGGCCGGAGCGGCCGGCCGCGACGTCGCCGCCGGTGCCGATATCCGGGTCCCTCGAAAGAGGTACGGCTACATCCTTCGACGGACGCCGGCCGGGACCCGTCTCGTCGTGCGGGCCGACGGGAACACGGCGCCGGTGTGATGTGATCGAGCGGTGACCGCACGGCTGAGCCTGGAGCGCGGGACTCTCTCCCGGGACATCGCGCTGGCGTCCGCGTCCCTGCTGGGCGGGCTGTTGATGATGGCCCTCGGGGTCTACCACCCGCTCAATCCCGGCCTGCTGGACGTCCCACCGGGCCTCTACGTCGGCACCCTCGCGCTCACCTGCCTGGCCGTGGCGCTGCGCCGGGTGGCGACCCGGTCGGGCCTGGCGCTGGGCACCGTCGCCGTCGCCGTCGACCTCGCGCACGGTTCGTCGCTGGCCACCAGTTTGGTCTACACCCAGGTGCTCTTCGACTCCTGCGTCTACGGGCCGCCCAGACTCCGGCGCCGACTGCTCTGGATCACGCTGGCGCTCAGCGGCATCGCCGCGCTGATCGGGGTGTTCCTCGCCACCCCGGCCTGGCAGGGCATCGGGCTGGCGATTCCGGTGGTGTTGATCGGCGTCCTGCCGGTGGTCAGCGGGATCAGCGTCCGGCAGTACCGCGACCAGGCCGCCGCCGAGCGGACGCGGGCGGAACAGACCGCGCGGTTGGCCGAACTCGACCGGCGCCAGGCGGTGACGGCGGAGCGGAGCCGGATGGCCCGGGAGCTGCACGACGTGATCGCCAACCATCTGAGTGCGGTCGCCATCCACGCCACCGCGGCGCTCTCCGTCTCCGGACTCGACCGTGCGCAACTCGACCAGGCGCTGCGGGTGATCAGGGAGAACAGCGTGCAGGGGCTGGCCGAGATGCGGCAGATGATCGGCCTGCTCCGGGAACCCGCCCACGGCGGACCGGCCCCGGCCGGCGCCGCGTCGTCTCCCCCGCCGGACCCACTCGACCTGCCCGGCGGTCCGTGGCGGGGCGGGGAGGCCCTGCCGCCGGGCCGGCTGGGCGCCGCCGAGGGCCCCGTCCGGGCCCGGCTGGCCGAGGTGGGTCGGCTGGTCGGTCAGGCCCGGAACGCCGGCCTGACCGTACGCTTCGAGACGACCGGCGAGGTACGACCGCTGCCGGTCGGCGTGGACCTGGCGGCGTACCGGATCGTGCAGGAGTCGCTGACCAATGCGCTCAAGCACGGCGCCGGCCCGACGAACCTGACCATCTGCCACGAACGCAGCTCGGTGAGCGTCACCATCGAGAACCCGCTCGCCCGCTCCGGGGGTGCCGGCGCTCCCGGCGGTGCCGGCGTCTCGGCCGGGGTCGGGCTGCCCGGGGCGAGGGCCGGGCTGATCGGGATGCGCGAGCGTGTCACCCTGCTGGGCGGCCGGTTCGAGGCCGGACCCCGGGGATCGAACTGGCGGGTGCATGCCGAGCTGCCGAACGCCGAACCCGTCGCCACAGCGCCCGCGCCCATCGGGGCGGCACGTCCGCCCGCGTCCGGAGCGGTGGAGCGTGCGGACGGGCACCGGTGATCCGGGTCGTTGTCGCCGACGACCAGGACGCGGTCCGGGCCGGCCTGGTGCTGATCCTCGCCGGAACGCCCGGCCTGGAGGTGGTCGGCGAGGCCGCCGACGGCGAGGAGGCGGTGGCGCTCTGCCGGCGGCTCCGGCCGGACGTGGCGGTGCTGGACGTCCGGATGCCCCGGCTCGACGGTGTCTCCGCGACCGGCGCGATCGTCGCCGAGCGGCTGGCCGACGTCCTGGTGCTGACAACGTTCGACCTGGACGAGTACGTCTTCGGTGCGCTCCGGGCCGGCGCCTCCGGCTTCCTGCTCAAGGACACCGATGCGACAGGGTTGGTCGAGGCGGTGCGTACCGTCGCGCGGGGCGAGGGGATAATCGCTCCGGCGGTGACCCGGCGGTTGATCACCGCTTTCGCCACCGCCGCGCCGGCCACCCCGGCGACCACCCGGGACGCGCTGGCCGAGCTCACCCCGCGCGAGCGGGACGTGCTGGCCTGTCTCGGTCTGGGGCTCTCCAACCAGCAGATCGCCGACCGGTTGTCGATGGCGGAGAGCACCACCAAGACCCACGTCAGCCGCATCCTCGGCAAGCTGGGACTGCGCAGCCGGGTACAGGCGGCCATCCTCGCCCAGGAAATCGGCCTGCCGCCGCCCTGACGTCGACACCGTCGGCCCTGCCCTGACGGCGACACCGTCGGCCCTGCCCTGACGGCGACACCATCGGTGCCGCCCTGACCCCGATACCGTCGGCCGCCACCCGACCGGGGCGGCGTGGACGCACGACACCGCTACCGGGCGGCCCGCTCCGGGTGGCCGGGGTCCGCGATCGCGGAACGGCCCGGGCGCTCCGCCGCCCTGGCGGCCAACGGAACGACGGCGAGCGCCAGCAGCCAGCCGCCCAGGACGTCGGTCGGCCAGTGCGCCAGCAGTGCCATCCGGGTGAGCCCGACGAAGACCGCGAACGCCACGGCCAGCCCGACGGTGAACGCCCGGGCCCGCGTGCCCAGGCGGTGCCAGAGCAGGAGTACGGCCACCAGCGCCGCCGCCGCAGCGTTGCTGGTGTGCCCGCTCGGGAACCCGTTGCTGGTGATCACGACGAACCCGTCCTCGGGTCGGGGATGGTGGACCAGCCGGTGCATCAGCCCCCAGAGCACCGGCACCAGCACCGTCACCGTGGCGCAGAACCCGGCCAGGCGACGCCGGCCCCGGACGGCCAGCGCCACGGTGCCGGCCAGGCCGGCGGCGAGGAACGGCACCGTCGCCGCCACGTCGGTGGCGACCCGGAGCACGCCGACCACGCCGGGACTGGCGTCGCCGTACCCCCGGAAGGTGTCGCTGGCCGCGGCGTCGAAGCGGTCCAGCGGCGCCCAGCCGGCCAGGGTCAGCACGAGCAGGACCAGGAAGGCGGCGAGCGCGAGCAGCGGCACGACCAGCGGCAGGCGGGCGATCATCGAAGCATGATGCCACGGCCGGTGGCCGCGCCCGGCGTTCCGCGTGGCACGCTGGGCCGATGGCGACCGAGGCGGGCGACGGCGAGCTGGCGGCCACGCTGCGCCGGATCGAACGGGCCGCGGGCACGCTGGCCAGCGCCAGCGTGACCCGGATGGACGAGACGCTGCCCTGGTTCCGCGACCTGCCGGCCGAGCAGCGCTCCTGGGTGATGCTGGTCGCCCAGGCCGGGGTGCGGTCCCTGGTCGAATGGCTGCGGTCGCTGCCCTCCGGCGGCGACCGGGGCGGCGCCGACACGGTGACTGACACCCCCGACGAGGTCTTCGCCGCCGCACCCCGGGCGCTGGCCCGGTCGATCAGCCTCCAGCAGACGGTCGCCCTGATCAAGGTGACCATCGACGTGGTGGAGGAGCAGGTGCCGCACCTGGCCGCGCCGGGCGAGGAGCGGCTGCTGCACGAGGCCGTCCTCAAGTTCTCCCGGGAGATCGCCTTCGCCGCCGCCCGGGTCTACGCGCGGGCCGCCGAGTCGCGCGGCGCCTGGGACGCCCGGTTGCAGGCGCTGCTGGTCGACGCGCTGCTCCGCGGCGACTCCCCCGACGTGCTGGCCAGCCGGGCGGCGGCGCTGGGCTGGTCGGACGCCCCGCCGGTGGCGGTGGCGGTGGGCCGCTCCCCGGGCGGCGAGGTCGCGGCGGTGCTGCACACGATCTACCGGGTCACCCGCCGGCTCGGCCTGGAGATGATCGGCGGGGTGCACGGCGACCGCCTCGTCCTGGTGCTCGGTGGCACCGCCGACCCGTTGGACGCCACCGCGAAGATGCTCGCCGGGTTCGGCCCCGGGCCGGTGGTGGTAGGACCGGCGGTGCCGAGCCTGGACGCGGCGACCGACTCGGCCCGGGCGGCGCTGGCCGGTTTCCGGGCCGCGCCCGCCTGGCCGGCGGCCCCCCGCCCGGTGGCCGCCGCCGACCTGCTGCCGGAGCGTGCCCTGGCCGGCGACCCGGAGGCGCGACGGAGCCTGCGCCAGGACGTCTACGCCGCGCTGGTGCGGGCCGGTGGCGAGCTGTTGGAGACGCTGGACGCGTTCTTCGCCGCCGGCGGGGTGCTGGAGAGCGCTGCCCGGGCGCTCTTTGTGCACCCGAACACGGTCCGGTACCGGCTGCGGCGGGTGGCGGACGTCACGGGATTCTCCCCGCTCACCGCCAGGGATGCCTTCGCGTTGCGGATGGCGCTCACGATCGGGCGGCTGGACCCGTCCCCTCCGCTCGGGCCGGGCCCGGTACATTAACGTGTGTTTAGGACAGACGTAACGTCAAGTCCGTGATCACCATGGATTTTTGTAGGTATCCCACAAAGTCGATAGTGTGGTTTGGTGCATCACGGCACCCGCGCCGAGCCCGATGATCCAGGAGAGTCGTAGGCGTGCTCGCTGTACTCTCTCCGGGCCAGGGCGCCCAGAAGCCCGGCTTCCTGACCCCGTGGCTCGACCTGCCCGGCGCCGGGGCGCGGCTGCGCTGGTGGTCGGCGCTGGCCGGCCTCGACCTCGTCCGGCTCGGCACCGAGGGTGACGCCGACGAGATCCGGGACACCGCGCGGACCCAGCCGCTGCTGGTCGCCGCCGCCCTGCTCGCCGCCGAGCACCTGCCGATGTACGACGTGACCGCCACCGCCGGACACAGCGTCGGCGAACTGGCCGCGGTGGCGCTGGCCGGCGTAGTGGCCCCGGAGACGGCGGTCACCCTGGCCGGCGTACGTGGCCGGGAGATGGCCGCCGCCTGCGCGCTCGAACCGACCGGGATGTCGGCGGTGATGGGCGGCGACCGTGACGAGGTGCTGGCGGCGGTCGAGGCACACGAACTGCACCCGGCCAACCTCAACGGCGCCGGCCAGATCGTGGTGGCCGGCGCGCTCGACCGGCTGGCCAAGTTCGCCGCGGACCGGCCGGCCGGCACCAAGGTGATCACCCTCCAGGTCGCCGGGGCGTTCCACACCCCCTACATGGCACCGGCCGAGCGGGCCCTCACCGCCGTCGCGGCCGGCATCGTCCCGGCCGACCCGAGCCGGATCCTGCTCTCCAACGCCGACGGCGCCGCCGTCGACCACGGGCGGGAGATGCTGCAACGCCTGATCCGCCAGGTCACCGCCCCGGTCCGTTGGGACCTCTGCGTGCGCGGCCTGGCCGGCCTCGGCGTGACCGCCGTGATCGAGCTGCCGCCGGCCGGCACCCTGGCCGGGCTGATCAAGCGCGAGCTGAAGGGCAGCGGGGCCGTACCGGAAATCGTCACCCTGAACACCCCTGACGACCTGGCCGCCGCACGTGACCTGATCGCCCGGCACGGCGGTCCCGCCCGGCCGGCACCCGCGACGCGGTTCCGGGTGGTGGTGGCCGGCGGCGCCGGCACCTTCGCTCCCCGCGGGGAGCTGGCCGAGGGCACCGTCGTGGCGGCCGGACAGGTCATCGGCCATGTCGTCACCCGGAAGGGCGCCGTCGAGGTCACCGCGCGCGGCTCCGGCGTACTCACCGAATGGCTCGCCCAGCACGACGACCCGGTAGCCCCGGGCCAGCCCCTCGCCCGCATCGGAGGACAACTCTCATGACCGGTTCCCGGGAAACCCCGGACCACCGCGGGGCGGTGGTCCGGTGAGCAGGATGATCGCCCTGGGTCACTACCAGCCGTCGCGGGTGGTCACCAACGACGACCTCGCCCAGATCGTGGACACCAACGACACCTGGATCCGGGAGCGGGTCGGCATCGTCACCCGGCGCATCGCCGACACCGAGACCGTCGCCGACATGGCCGCCGCGGCGGCCGACAAGGCGCTGGCCAACTCGGGGCTCGCCGCCTCCGACATCGACCTGGTCGTGGTGGCCACCTGCTCGGCCGTGGACCGCAGCCCGAACACCGCCTGCCGGGTCGCCGCGAAGCTCGGCATCGACGCCCCCGGCGCCTTCGACGTCAACACCGCCTGCTCCGGCTTCTCGTACGCGCTCGGCACCGTCGACCACGCCCTGCGGGCCGGCGCCGCCCGCAACGCCATCGTGATCGGCGCGGAGAAGCTCTCCGACTTCACCGACTGGACCGACCGGTCGACCTGCATCCTCTTCGGTGACGCCGCCGGGGCGGCCGTGGTCACCGCCACCGGCGACGACGAGCCGGGCGGCATCGGGCCGGTGGTCTGGGGCTCGGTCCCGGAGCGCAGCGAGGCGGTCCGCATCGAGGGCTGGCGCCCGTACATCCAGCAGGAGGGGCAGTCGGTCTTCCGGTGGGCCACCACCGCGCTCGCCCCGCTGGCGCTGCAGGCCTGCGAGCGGGCCGGGGTCGCCCCGTCGGAGATCGCCGCCTTCGTGCCCCACCAGGCCAACCTGCGGATCATCGAGGGGATCGCCAAGCGGCTCGACATGCCGCAGGCGGTGATCGCCAAGGACATCGTCGAGTCCGGCAACACCTCGGCGGCGAGCGTGCCACTGGCCCTGTCCAAGCTGGTCGAGCGCCGGGAGGTGCCGTCCGGCGCCCCCGTGCTGCTCTTCGGCTTCGGCGGCGGCCTCACCTACGCCGGCCAGGTCGTCCGGTGCCCCTGACCGCTGCCCCGGCCACCCGGCACGCCCGTCCGGGAGGCGCCGGGACACCGGGAGGGTCGTACCCGCCGAACCGGCCGCACCACCCCACCACCACGGAACGGTCGAACGCCGACCGGTGACGGCGGAGCCATCCGGCCCGCACATCCATCCATGGAGAGGAAACAACCGCAATGACCCGTGACGAGATCACCGCCGGCCTCGCCGAGATCCTCGAAGAGGTCGCCGGGGTGAGCCCGGACGACGTCGCCGAGGAGAAGTCGTTCACCGACGACCTCGACGTCGACTCGCTCTCCATGGTCGAGGTCGTGGTGGCCGCCGAGGAGAAGTTCGGCGTGAAGATCCCGGACAACGACGTGCAGAACCTCAAGACCGTCGGCGACGCCGTCGCCTACATCGAGGCACAGTCCTGATCATGAGTCGTCCCGACGTCGTCGTCACCGGGCTCGGCGCGACGACCCCGCTCGGCGGGGACGTCGCGTCGACCTGGGAAGCCATGCTGGCCGGCCGCTCCGGGGTGGGTCCGCTCACCCAGGAGTGGGCCGGTCAACTGCCCGTACGCATCGCCGCCCAGCTCGCGGTCGAGCCGACCGAGAAGCTGGACCGGGTCAAGCTGCGCCGGCTGGACCGGTCGGAGGCGATCGCGCTGATCGCCGCGCACGAGGCCTGGGCCGACGCCGGCCTGGCGGATGCCCCGCCGGAGCCGGAGCGGCTGGCGGTGAGCGTCGGCTCCGGCATCGGCGGCGCGCAGACGCTGCTCGCCCAGGACGACATCCTGGAGGCGTCGGGGCCGCGGCGGGTCTCCCCGCACACGGTCCCGATGCTGATGCCGAACGGACCGGCCGCCTGGATCGGGCTGGAACTCGGCGCCCAGGCCGGGGTCCACTCCGTGGCCAGCGCCTGCGCCACCGGGGCCGAGGCGATCGCCCTCGGGCTCGACATGATCCGCTCCGGCCGCGCCGACGTGGTGCTGGCCGGCGGCACCGAGGCGGTCGTCCACCCGCTGCCGATCGCCGGCTTCGCCTCGATGCGGGCGATGTCGACCCGCAACGACGACCCGGAGCGCGCCTCCCGGCCGTGGGACAAGGCCCGGGACGGCTTCGTCCTCGGCGAGGGCGCCGGCGCCGTCGTCCTGGAGCGCGCCGACCACGCCGCCGCGCGCGGCGCCCGGGTGTATGCCCGGCTGGCCGGCGCCGCGCTCACCTCCGACGGGTACGACATCGTGCAGCCGCACCCCGAGGGGCGTGGCGTGATCCGGGCGATCAACATGGCGATCGCCGACGCCGGGATCGACCGCGCGGAGATCGTGCACGTCAACGCGCACGCCACCTCGACCCCGGTCGGTGACCTGGCGGAGGTCGTCGCGCTGCGCACGGCGCTCGGCACCCACCCGGTGCTGACCGCGACCAAGTCGATGACCGGGCACCTGCTGGGCGCGGCCGGCGCGCTGGAGTCGATCGCCACCATCCTGGCCATCCGGGACGGCGTCATCCCGCCGACGGTCAACCTCGACGACCCGGACGACGCCCTCGACCTGGACGTCGCCGCGCACAAGCCCCGGCACATGGAGATTCCGGCGGCGCTGAACAACGGTTTCGGCTTCGGCGGCCACAACGCGGTCCTCGTCTTCGCCCGGGTCTGACCGCCTTCACCCGGGTCTGACCAACTCCACCTCGGCTCTGACCGTCCTCGCCGGGTCTGACCCGACGTCTCGCCCTGGGCCGGAGGAGCGTGATGCCCTGACGGCGCGGTGATCTCGTGGGGTAGGGTCCCTCGGACTGCGGAGGAGCAGAGGTGGAAGCAACGGAGATCCACAAACTCGCCGCGCTCGAGGACACCCACTGGTGGTACCGCGAGCGGCGCGCCCTGCTGGCCCGGGCGCTGCGCCGGCTCGCCGCCGGCGGGCGGCCGGCCGGGCGAGCCCTCGACATCGGCGCCGCCGGTGGCGGCAACACCCGCGTGCTCCGGGCGCACGGCTGGCAGCCGGTGGCCCTGGAATACAGCCAGGAGGGCGCCCGGATCGCGGGCGAGCGCGGCCTGGCCACCATCCGGGCCGACGCCCGGCACCTCCCCTTCGGCTCCGCCGGCCTCGACCTGGTCGTCGCCTTCGACATCCTGGAGCACATCGAGGAGGACCACCTGGCGGTGGCGGAGATCCGGCGGGTCCTCCGCCCCGGCGGCACCGCGCTGATCGCCGTACCGTGTGACATGCGGTTGTGGTCGGCGCACGACGTGGCGGTCGGGCACGTCCGCCGGTACGACCGGCAGTCCCTGCCCGCCGTCTTCGCCAAGGCCGGCCTGGTGGTCGACGAGCTGTGGAGCTGGAACGTCCTGCTGCGCCCGGTCGCGGCGTGGCGGCGGCGCCGCTCCACCGGCAGCGACCTCGACGACCTGCCCGGGGTGGTGAACCTCGGCCTGCGTGCGGTGATCACGGCCGAGCGCTACCTGCCGGTCGGGCGGCTGCCCGGCGTGTCGTTGATGCTCCGGGCGCACCGTCCCAGCGTCGACTGATACCGGGGCCCCGGTCTTCGGTGAGGCGTGCCGGTTGCGCCGCCGTGTGCTCCCTCATCGAGTTGGTACCGCAGACGGATTGGCGAAGGAGCCCGCCATCTCGAGGAGGTGGTCGACCGGGCCACAGACCTCACAGCGCCAGACACGTACGGTGCCGTCCCCATGTGCTGTGACCAGTCTCTGGCTGTCGGGACTGAACGCAACGGTCTCCACAGAGGCGCCAAATCCGCGGAATGTGACGCCCGAGCTGGCGGAATCGGCCGGCCAAATTCGCACTGTACCGTCCTGTCCGGCGCTAGCCACCCAGTTCCCGTCAGGACTGAACGTCACGTGCCACACAAAGCTCTGATGTCCGCGCAGAATCAGCGGCCCGTCACCTCCGCTGATCGGCCAGATTCGCACCGTTCCATCCTTGCCGGCGCTCGCCACGGTACGCCCGTCCGGACTGAACGCTACAGACCAGACGAGTCCCTCATGCCCATCAAGCACGAGCGGTTCGGCAACGCCCGTGGTGTCCCAGATCCGCACGGTCCCGTCCGAGCCCCCAGTCACCAGCCGGGTTCCATCCGGACTGAATGCTACATATCGGATCTGATCAGCATCGGCACGGCGGACCAGTGGTGTGCCGTCGCCGGTGGTGCGCCACACGCGCAGGGTGCCGTCTTTGCCGGCAGTGGCTACCTGTCGGCCATCTGGGCTGAACGCCGCCACCCAGACCGGTCCTTCATGACCGCGCAATTCGGACGACGTTCCAGCGCCAGCCCAGTCCCAGACCCGTACAGTTCCATCCCGGCTGGCGGTAGCGACAAGTCGGTCGCCAGGACCGACCCCGAGTCCCAGGATTTCGTCTTCGTGACCGGGCAGCACAAGCGGTCCGGTATGATCAGCCAGGTCCCAGACCCGCAGGGCACGGTCCGCACCGCCGCTGAAAACCTTCTTTCCGGACGGGCTGAATGCCGCCGTCCAGGCCGCACCGTCATGGCCCCGCAGCATGACCGGCTCGCCTGCGCCTCGCGGATCCCAGATCCGGATCGTGCCGTCTTCCCCCGCACTGGCCAGCCGGGATCCGTCCGAGCTGAACGATACGGAGAATACGGTGCCCTTGTGTCCTCTTAACACGAGCGGTTCCCCGTCGCCCGTTCGGCTCCAGACCCGGACCGTCGTGTCGTCACTCGTGGTGGCTATCCACCAGCCGTCAGGGCTGTAGGCAAGCCCTTCCAGAGTGCCCTGGTGCCTGCGGAGCACTAGAGGCGTCCCGCTGCCGCTTGCGTCCCACACCCGCGCGGTGCCGTCAATGCTCGTACTGGCCAAGGATTCTCCATCCGGGCTGAAGGAGAGAGTCTTCGTCGCGTCCTCATGACCGCGCAGTACGACCGGCTCCCCACCGCCGACCAGGTCCCATATCCGCACGGTGTGGTCGTGACCGCTGCTCGCCACTCGTCGGCCGTCCGGGCTGAACGCAACGCCAACCGCGGTGCCACGATGTCCCCGGAGCACCACCGGAGCCTTCCTGCCCTTCACGTCCCAGATCCGCACCGTCCCGTCGTCGCCGACGCTCGCCACCTGTTGTCCGTCTGGACCGAAGTCCACACTCCACACCGCTCCGGTATGCCCTCGCAACACCAGAGGCGCACCGCCACCGTGCACCTCCCAGATCCGCACCGTCCCGTCGAAACCCGCGGTCGCCAGCCGCCCGCCGTCAGGACTGAACGTGGGGCTCCACGCCTCGCCGTGATGACCTCGCAGCGTCAACGGGTCGCTAACGGACACACCGTCGCCCGACCACGTCCAGATCAGCACCACCCCATCGGCTCCAGTGCCCGCCAACCGTTGGCCATCTGGGCTGAATGCCACCCCCAGCGCCCGACCGCCGGGGACCGGTATGACTGCGCGCGCCCGGTAATCGGCGACAGCCTGACGCAGCACCATCTCCGCCTCCCTGGTTGGTTCGGCAAGCATCGCCTGCCGGGCCAGCGACAACGCCGCCTTCGGATCAAGCTCGAGTTGGCTACGTGCCTCTACCGTCAACTGACGGGACAACGCCAGCATGCGCTTGCCATCAGCTCGATCCGCCTGAACAAGCGCCATCGCTGCCAGTACACTCACCACGGCTACAGTCACCCCAAGCCCGATCAACGCACGACGGCTCCGCCGCCGACTCACCATCTGCTCGCGCGTCGCGAGCCTCCTGCTGGCGGCAAGGAAATCCCGTTCCAGGCCGTTGAGCCGGTCCGGCGCATAGTGCTCCCATAAGGCAAGACGCGTACCCCGATAGAGCAGGCTTTCCTCTCGATCGTGCTCGTTCCAATCGATGGCGGCTTCCGTCAACCGCCGGTGTGCCCGTAGCCTGTCCCGATCGTCGTTCAGCCAACCGCGCAAGCGCGGCCAACCTCGGATGAGCGCCTCGTGGGCGACCGTGACACTTTCCTCGTCCCGTGTGATCAATCGTTCCGCCGTCAGCCGTTCGAGTACGGACGCCACGGCCTGACCATCGGGTCCGCCCAGTAGTTCGGCCGGCGCGACACGACGTCGCGTGTCCTCGGTACCTTCACCGAACACGGTCAAACGAAGAAAAATATCCCTGACCAGTTGTCGGTCGCCTTCTCCGAACTCGCCATACAGCCGCTCAGCCGTCTGCGCGATCGCACCCTGCACACCCCCGGCTTCCAGGTAAGCCGCCAGCGTGAGCGCCTTGCCTTGCCGCCGCCGCCACGTCTCGCGCAGCGCATGAGACAGGAGTGGTAATGCTCCGGGCTGGCCACGGGCGTCGCTGGCCGCGAGTTCGACAAGCGCCGGCTCGACCGCCAATCCCGCGCGCTCGGCGGGCCCGCTAATCACTCGCCGGAGATCGGTCTCATCCATCACGCCTACCAGAATTTGGCGATCCCGCAACGCAGTCACCAGCTCAGGAAAGGTCGCACACTGAGCGTAGAAGTCTGCCCGAATCCCGAGTACGACTCGCGTTCCCGACTCGGCGGAAGCGGCCAAAAGAATGCTCACAAAGGTTGACCGGAGGCGCTCGTCTCTACAGAGCGTGAACAGCTCCTCGAACTGATCGACCACGACCAACAACCGGTCCGCATCAACTCTGGCGGCAAGCACCTGGCGAATCGTGAGGCCGACGCTGGCAGGGTCACCGCGAAGGGCGTCAGATACCGGCCCCGCCGCGATTTTATTGAGATTAGCAAGATGAATTGCTAATTCGTCGACGGGCCGCTCACCGGGGGTAATCAGGACAACCAGCCACCCGCTCCCTTCCTGAGCGGATCCTCCGGTAAGTCCGGGGATCAGACCCGCCCGCAGCAAGGACGACTTGCCGGAACCGGAAGGCGCAAACACTGCAAGAAACGGCCACCCTGCCACCCTTTCAGACAAATCGTGAATCAGCCGATCACGACCGAAAAACCATTTTGCATCGCTTGATTCAAAGGTCGAGAGACCTCGATAGGGCGCCCTCGAGTCCTCGTCCTCGAGCATGCGTGTCGGTGGCGCCAGGTCTGACGCCAGCTTTCGCCATCGCGCTTCCCATTCCTGCGGATCACCCCCACACGCCTTCACATAGGCCAGCAGGACGGCAAGGCTCGGCGTCACCCGCCCCCCGGCTGCCTCGGACAGGGCGGTCACAGAGAAGTGTGCCCGTCTGGACAACTCACGGTAACTCGGCCGCCCCGCTGCCTCTCTCAATTCGCGAAGCTCCGAGGCAAACCGCTGGAGCGGACCCCGGTCCGGATCGATCCTGCGCTCAGGTCGTCCCACGCCTCCCCCACGGAGTTGTTTGTCCAGCACAAGAAATCGGAGCTGGACAATCCCATCTCGACTATACACAACAGGTAGTTCAGACAACACAGGAGCCGGCAGCCATCGAGAGCCGTCGCCCTGGCCAGCAGAAGGGAACCGTACGGGAAACTCTCCGCTCGCCACCGAAGCCAACGGACCGACATCAACCATTTGTCCGTTATGCCCTTGACGCTCGCCCCTAAGAGCGGTACGGGAATCGCAAGCGGACCCCTTCACTCCAACCCAAGGAGAACCCCAGTGACCCGTCACATCAAGGTAATACTTGCCGTTCTGGCCGCAGCCACGCTCGCCGTACTGGGCACGCCAGCACCGGCGAGCGCGAACGGCGTCGGCACGTCCGTGGCTGACGAAGTCGTCACTTTCACCAATTTGAACAGCAACAAGTGTCTGACCATTGCCGGAGGCAGCACCGCAAATCTCGCTCGGGCCGTCCAGTACAACTGCGACGGGCATCCCTCACGACTCTGGCTCATCGATGGATCGCTCACAGGTAATTTCAGAATTGTCAACGTCAACAGCGGGCGTTGTCTGACTATTGACGGCGGAAGCACCGCAAACATCGCTCCTGCCGTCCAATACACCTGCGACACTCATCGGGCACGTTACTGGACCGCCGTGAACGCGACCACGAGTTCGGTCCAGATCAGGAACCTCAACAGCGGGAAGTGTCTCACTATCGACGGAGGAAGCACTGCGAACAACGCCCCCGTCGTCCAGTACAACTGCGACACCCATCCGTCGCGCCGCTGGTACTGACCAGATGCCTCCGGGACGGAGCGGGTTGACGAACGCCAGGGCCTGAGTTGCCGAAGGTCCGTGTGGTGCCGGTCGGGCAGACCTGACCGGCACCACCCCACGGGCGGCAGTGCTGCCCGTCACTCACCGTCTCACCGGAGATGAGGCGATATGGTGCACAAGACAACTCGGACGACCCAGCCTGAGCAAACGGGTTCTCCACTCAACCACCCCCGAAGGTTGTGCATGACCGGACGACTGGTCAACTGGGCCGGCAACATCGACTTCCGGGCGCGGCGGCTGCTCCGGCCCCGCTCCGTGCCGGAGCTGCGGTCGCTGGTTGCCGGTAGCGACCGGATCCGGGCCCTCGGCACCGGCCACTCGTTCAACCGGATCGCCGACACCACCGGTGACCTCGTATCGCTCGCCGACCTGCCGCCGACGGTCGAGATCGACTCCGCCTCGGCCACCGTCACGGTCTCGGCGGCGACCCGCTACGGCGAGCTGGTCGCTCCCCTGCACCGGGCCGGCTTCGCCCTGCACAACCTCGGCTCGCTGCCGCACATCTCGGTCGCCGGCGCCTGCGCCACCGGCACCCACGGCTCCGGGCCCGGCAACGGCAGCCTCTCCACCGCCGTCGCCGGGCTGGAGCTGGTCACCGCCGACGGTGACCTGGTGGCCCTGCGCCGGGCCGACGGTGGGGACTTCCTCGGCGCCGTGGTCGGGCTCGGCGCGCTCGGCGTGGTCACCCGGCTCACCCTCGATCTCGTTCCGGCCTTCGATATCGCCCAGTACGTCTACGACGACCTGCCCCGCGACCAGCTCGACGCGCATCCGGCCGAGATCCTGGATGCCGGCTACAGCGTCAGCCTCTTCACCGACTGGACCGGCCCCCGGATCAACCAGGTCTGGGTGAAACGCCGGGTCGACCCCGACGGCGAGCCACATCGGCACAGCGGCGCCGAGCCGCACTGGTACGGTGCCACCCCTGCCGCCGAGCCCCGGCATCCGGTGCCGGGCATGTCAGCGGTGCACTGCACCGAGCAGCTCGGCGTGCCGGGGCCGTGGCATGCCCGGCTGCCGCACTTCCGGCTGGAGTTCACCCCGAGCAGCGGCGAGGAGCTCCAGTCGGAGTTCTTCGTGCCGCGCGAGCGTCTGGTCGACGCGCTCGCGGCACTGGACGGGATCGCCGACCGGATCGCCCCCGTGCTGCAGATCTCGGAGATCCGCACGATCGCCGCCGACGAGCTGTGGCTGAGCCCCTGCTACCGGCGGGACAGCGCGGCGCTGCACTTCACCTGGGTCAAGGAGACCGAGGCGGTGCTGCCGGTGGTGGCGGCGGTCGAGCAGCGGCTCGCGCCGTTCGCGCCCCGCCCGCACTGGGGCAAGCTCTTCGTCACCCCGCCCGAGCAGCTCCGCGACAGTTACGACCGGTACGCCGACTTCGCCAAGCTGATCCGCCGGTACGACCCGGCCGGCACGTTCCGCAACGAGATGCTGGACCGCTGTTTTCCGGCCACCGGTTAGGTCGGCCAGGGCCTGCCGCCAGCCGCCTCAGGACAGCTCGTAGACGGCCATCCGGCCGTTGTCGAAACGGAGCCGGGCGAGCCGGCCCAGTGCCGGCGACTCCTCCCCCACCGACCGGTCCACCACCAGCCACCGCACGTCGTGCCGGTCCCGCAGCTCGCGGAGCCCGGCCCCGGTCGGCTCGGTGAACGCCGCGTCGTTGCGGCGCAGCAGGTCCTGGTCCCAGAACGGCGTGTACGAGCCCGACGATGCCACCCGCGGCGCGAAGCCCCACCCCTCGACCAGCACCCGGCGCTCGGCGTACGCGCTGAGCCAGAACGAGCGGGCGTCGCACCAGCCGTTCACCACCGCCAGGCAGTGCACGTTGGTCGCCAGCACGTCGTCGGGGTCGCTGTGGTCCCGGGCCCACCGGGCGGCCTCGATCCGCGACTTCGGCAGCGGGATGTTGGCGTACGCGCCGCCGTTTGGCGAGCGTTCCGACTTGCGCATGTCCATCAGCAGCCCCGGTGCCCCGACCACCAGCACGGCGGTGAGCAGGACGATCGCGCCCCGGCCCCGGAGCGTGGCGACGCCCGAGGTGGCCGGCCGCCAGAGCCCTGCGGCAAGCAGCGCCAGCACGGCGAGCCCGGCCGACCACCAGAGCAGCGGGCGCAGCCAGTCGAACATGATCTCGCCGGTGGCCGGGCCGGCGTACCGGAACTGGACGGCGACCAGCGTGCCGGCGAGGGCGAGCGCGCCGGCCCCGAGCACGGCCGTGGCGCGCCGCGTCAGCCTGGCACGCTCGGCGAGCAGCACGTAGCCCCAGGCGGAGAGGACGACCGCGAAGGGGAAACCGGCCCGGATGAAGTACTGGTTGCCGCTGCCCGGTTGATAGAGCGCCAGGTAGAACGCCAGGCCGGCCAGGGCGCCGCCGAGCAGGAACCACTGCACGGGTTCCAGCCGCCCCCGGCGCAGCCAGAGCAGCGGGCCGATCCCCACGACCCGGAGCTGCATGTTCACCAGGAAAACGGCGACGACGGCCAGCACCACCACGGGGCCGGGCCAGTCGTCCGGCGGTGGCGTCCAGTACGGCTCCAGGCTGCTGGCCAGCGGATCGACCGCGACGCCGTACGCCTTGAAGCGGTAGAGCACGGCGGTGGCGAAGAGCTGGGCGGCGGCGGTGGCGGCGCCCACCGCGACCACCGCCCACGGGATCCGCCGGGTGGCGATCAGCAGCGCGACCGCGGTGAACGCCAGCGCCAGCCCGACCACCGGCAGCGAGCTGGCCTTGGCCCCGCTGGAGGCGAGCATCAGCAGCGGGGCGAGGACGAACGCTCCGCGACCGATCGGGGCGACCGGCCGGTCCGCGCGCCGGTCCACCACGTCGGCGAGTACGGCGATCAGTGCGATCAGCAGCACCCAGCTGTAGATCATCGACATGCCGTGCCAGATCACGAACGACGCCTGGGTGCCGAACGGCATGGTCACCGGGTCGGTGAAGTTGGTCTCGCCGATCACGAAGAAGAGCACGGCGGCGATCGCGCCGACCCACGGCCGGCCGCTGACCCGCCAGCCCAGCACGGCGGTGAGCACGATCGCGGCGGCGCAGAGCGCCGGGATGGTGAGCCGCAGCGCCACCACCGGCAGGTCGATCCCGCCGATCAGGCTGGTCGCGGCCATGTGCGCGTAGCCGAACCAGTGGTAGTCGAGCCGTTCGGCGGCGACCTGGGGAAGGTGGATCGGAAACTGGTGCTTCGCCTCGCCGGCCAGCGAGAGTTGGTAGGCGAGGTCCAGGTACTGCCGGGTGCCCTCGGATGTCGGCAGGATCGGGTTGCGTTCCAGGAAGGTGCTGGAGAGGTAGGTGGTGAAGAACGCCACCGCACCGGCCACCGACCACGACCAGCCGACGGGAGCGGGCCGGTAGTCCCGGACCAGCCAGTGCCGACGCAGCCCGGGCACGGCCAGGAAGAGCCCGACGATCGCGGCCGGCCAGGTCCAGAGCCAGTTGGCGAGACCGAGCCAGGCGTAGAGCGCCCAGGCGGGCAGTTCCAGCACCAGCCCGACGGCGGCGCCCATCGCCACGTCCTCGACCAGGGTGTGCGGCCGGCGCCGCAGCGCCCGGTAGACCAGGGTGCCCGGCAGGACCAGTGCCAGCAGCAGGTAGCCCGCGTAGCGGGCGAGGTCGGTCGGGGCGGTGTCGGCGGCCATCAGCACCACGGCGACGTAGCCGGTTCCGACCAGCAGCGGCGCCCAGCGCAGCAGCGCGGCGGGCGGTGGGGGCGCGGCCGGGGCGGCGGACCCCGCCACCCCCGGTACGGTGGCGGTCACCTCGCCCGGTCTCGCGTCCGGCGGGTCCTCGGCTCGGAGCCGTTGCGGGCGACCGGCGCGGTGGTGGCCACCACGGCTCCCTGGGCCGGCTCCTCGACCGCCTCCACCGCGCCCGGCCCGGAACTGGCCGCCTCCAGCCCGGACCCGGCCGGGCGCGGGCCACCCTCGACCTCGTCCGGGCCACCCTCGATCTCGTCCGGGCCGACCTGCAGTGTGTCGGAGCCGACGAAGTAGCTGGGCCGGCCCTGCACCGCCGCGTAGATCCGGGCGATGTACTCGCCGAGCAGCCCGAGGCAGAGCAACTGGACGGCGCCGAGGAAGAGCACCGCGACGTAGAGCGAGGCCCAACCGGTGGCGGTGGAGTCCAGGAAGTAGGCGACGATCGCGAAGACCACCATGAGGCCGCAGAGCAGCATGCCGGTGGCGCCGAGCCAGGTCGCCACCCGCAACGGTGCGGCGGAGAAGCTGGTGATGCTGTCGGTGGCGAGCCGGAACATCCGGGACAGCGGGTACTTGCTGGTGCCGGCCGCCCGCGGCTCGCGGACGTAGCTCACCTCGCCGCTGGGAAAGCCCAGCCACGGCACGACCAGCCGGAGCACCGGGCGGCGTTCGGGCAGTTCCCGCAGGGCCTCGACGGTCGCCCGGCTGAGCAGCCGGAAGTCACCCGCCTGGGCCGGCACGGTCTTGCCGACCAGCCGGCGCACCAGCCGGTAGTAGATGCCCGCCGTCGACCGCTTGAACCTGGTGTCGGTGGAGCGGTCGGCGCGTATCCCGTAGACGATGTCCAGGGACCCGTCGCGGGCCAGTCGCAGCATCTCGACAAGTGTCTCCGGCGGATCCTGGAGGTCGGCGTCGATGCTGGCGACGTAGCCGCCCCGGGCCCGGAACAGGCCGGCGATCAGCGCCGCCTGGTGGCCGCTGTTGCGGCGCAGCCGGATGATCCGCAGTTCCGGCCAGCCGCGCCGCATCCCGGCCAGCACCACCGGGGTCGCGTCGGTGCTGCCGTCGTCGACGGCGACCACCTCGTACGGCTCGCCGAGCCCGTCGAGCACCGGCCGGAGCCGTTCGACAAGTAACGGCAGGACGCTTTCCTCGTTGTAGATCGGTACGACGACGGAGAGGGTCGGTTCCCGGCTCGTCACAGCCCGTACACCCCCGTCTCCCGATCCACCGGACAGCCGAACGCTACCAGCCGGTCCGGTGATCGAACTCACGAGCGGCGTGGCCGCACCGTGACGTTCCGTGGGTGTTGTGGGCACGCTGAGCGGCCGTCAGCTCGCCGGGCAGCTCGTCCTGGGCAGGCCGCTGACCGGCACCGGTGACCGGCCGGTCGGCCGGACCTTCCCGGCCAGTACCCGGGCGAGCGCGGTCAGCGAGGCGGTGGTCGACGAGTACGTCGCCAGCAGCACCCCGGAACGGGCCTGCCCGAGCAGGTACGGGGTGTCCATCGCCACCGTCACCGCCGCGTCGGCGCGCAGGTCGGCGGTGCCGTCGCCGTAGCCGACCAGGTGCACCACGGTGCCGCCGGAGGCCGCGACCCTGACCCCGGCCGCCCGCAACGCCCGGCTGAGCCGGTCCCGGCTCTGCTTCCGGCCGCCCGCCGAGGTGACCGTCACCGTCCCGGTCACCAGCGGCCCGCCGCACCGGCCGCGCAGCATCGTGATCGACGACTCCGCCGCACGGCGGGCGGCCTCCTGGTGGCCGGCGCTGTTCAGCGTGCCCATCTCCGGCGTCGCCTGCCCGGCCAGCCGGAACCTCAGCGTCAGCACCCGGGTCACCGCCTCCACCAGCCGGGTCCGGGGCAGCGAGCCGTCGCGGAGCGCGGCCAGCACCCCGTCGTACGCCTCGGTCACGTTCGGTGGCATCAGCACCAGGTCGTTGCCGGCGTTGAGGGCCCGTACCGCCGTCCTGCCCGGCGGCTCCTTCGCCACCGCCGCCATGTCCATCGCATCGGTCACCAGCACACCGGTGAAGCCGAGCTGCTCCCGGAGCACGTCGGTGAGGAGCTTGCGGGAAAAGGTCGCCGGCACTCCGGGGTCCACGGCGCGCACGTCCAGGTGCCCGGCCATCACCAGCCAGGCTCCGGCGGAGATCCCGGCCGAGAACGGCGGCAGGGCGGTGGCCTCCAGCTTCTTGCGGTCCACGGTCACCACCGGCAGTCCCTTGTGCGAGTCGGCGGCGGTCTGGCCGTGCCCGGGGAAGTGCTTGAGGGTGGCCGCGACGCCCGCGCCCTGCAGACCCCGGACGGCGGCGCCGACCTGCGCCCCGGCCGCCTTCGGATCCGAGCCGTACGAGCGGGAGCCGATCACGTGGCTCCGCGCGTCCAGGACGTCGGCGCTCGGCGCGAAGTCGACGTTCACCCCGAGTGCGGCGAGCTCGCTGCCGGCGGCCCGCCAGGCGTTCTCGGTCAGCGCCGGGTCACCGGCAGCGCCGAAGGCCATCGCGCTGGGCAGGTTGGTCACCCCCTCGGAGATCCGGGTGACCACGCCGAACTCCTGGTCGATGCCGATCAGGGCCGGGGCGGCGCCGGCCGGCAGTTTGCCGGCCGCCGCCTGGATCCCGGCGGTCAGCTCCCGCACCTGGGCCGGGTTGTCGACGTTGGTGGTCGGCTGGGTGTCGCTGGTGGGGTCGTCGGCGGAGAAGCCGACCAGGATCAGCCCGCCGAGCCGGTACTTGGCGATCATCTCGGCCGGGGTGTCGACTCCGGCGAGCTTCCGGTTGCCGGCCGCCGACCCGCCCGAGACCCTGGTGGCCGAGTTGCCGTAGGCGTACGGCATCAGCACCTGCCCGACCAGGTCCTCGTCGGCGAGGGTGCCGGCGAGCTGGGCCGCCCGGGCTGCCGGGTCCGGCGGTGCCGTCGGTGCGGTGGCGGAGGGCGACGGGGCGGGCGTACCGGTGCCGGGGCCCGCCGCCGGCTTCCGGGAGCCGGCGCAGCCGGCGACGATCAGGGCGGTGACGAGGGTGAGCACGAGCGGGACGCGGGTGAGCACGAGCGGGACGCGCCGGAGGGGAGTCGACACGCCCGCTATCCCACCAGCCCGCCACCACCCGGGCAACTTGACCATCGCTCTCCGTCGCGGCTCGCCCCCCGGCCCGCCCGGAGCCGACCCCGCCGGGCCGCCCGCGAACGGACCCGGCGGAGCATTCAGCCGACCCTGGTGAGCAGGGTGACCGGCGCGCCGTCCCCGGCGTACCGGTACGGCTCGAGTTCGGCGTCCCAGGCGGTACCCATCGCCTTGTCGAGGGCGTGCGCGAGCGCCTCCGGCGCCCGGGCCGACTCCATGATCGACCGCAGCCGGTCCTCGCCGAGCTGGATGTCGCCGGCCGCGCCGGTGGTGGCCCGGAAGAGCCCTCGGCCGGGCACGTACATGAACCGCTCGCCGTCCGCCCCGGGACTGGGCTCCTCGGTCACCTCGAACCGGATCATGGGCCACTGTTTCAGGGCAGCGGCAAGCTCCGCGCCGGTCCCAGGCCGGCCGGACCACCCGCACTCCGCCCTACGGGCGCCCGGATCGACCGGCTGGGCCGTCCAGTGCAGGGTGACCGGCGCGGTGAGGACGCGCGCGATCGCCCACTCGACGTGCTGGCACACGGCGAGTGGGGTCGAGTGGACGTATACGACGCCACGCGTTGGCACGGTGACCTCCCGGAGAGCGAGGTGCGTCTTCCCCTACGACCTCGACCTCGGCGAGCAGAGCCTCACCGCGCGATTGCTGGAACACATGATGACCGCTGTGACGGATGGTACGCCAGGGATTCACGAAACTGCCCCGAGGGAATAGCCGTACCGGTGACCGTGGTTGGACCCCACGTCAGCGGCGGTAGCCGTCCGGCCATCACCGCTGTCGTGTAAAATTTGCCCGGCGGCGTCTGCCGCACAGGCTGTCCACTCGGACCTGCTGTCCCCTGTCCACCCGGACTTGCTGTCCCCCGGGCTTCCAGTCCTCCCGTACGTCTTCAAGGAGTCCCTCCGTGGCGAGCAACACCTCCAAGACCGCGCGCGCATCCGTCCGTGCCGGCCAGGCAGGCCAGGGTGGCGCCCTGAGCGTGCTCGGCGAGTTCAAGTACCTCATCCCGCTCAACGGCGGCAAGCACGCCTACGTGCGGAACCTGACCAACGGCAAGACCTCGCACCTGCGCACCGACTCCGACGCCTTCGTGGAGGAGATCCGGGTGCTGGCCGGTGCCGGCCACGCCACCAAGATCCGGGCCGAGCTCAACTACCTGGCCTCCGAATTCCCGGGTGACGGCTGGGACACCACCGAGAAGCGGCTGGTCGAGGCCGGCGTCTTCGAGGGCTGAGTTCCCCGGAACAGCACGTTCCCGGAACAGCACGTCAGTTCCCGGCACCGCACGTCGCACACCTCCGTAACGCCCCGATCCAGGTCCGCCCGGGATCGGGGCGTTACGCGTACCTGGCGGGGGTACGCCCCGCCGGGGAGCACCGGGGATGGTTCGCCGGCACCGCGGGCGGGTAGTTCCTCTCCAGTCCCGGCAGCACGCTCCCGGCCCGATGCGGAGGTGACCATGGCCGAGCCGGTTCAGGTACGGCTCAGCGACGGTGTCCGGCTGCACGCCGACGTCGCCGGCCCGGAGACCGCCCCGCTCACCGTGGTGCTGCTGCACGGCTGGACCCTGGACCGGCGTACCTGGCACCGGCAGGTCGCCGGGCTGCGCGAGGCGTACGGCGACACCCTCCGGGTGGTCCGCTACGACGCGCGGGGGCACGGGCGGTCCGATCCGACCAGCCTGCGCTCGGCCACCCTGGACCGGCTCGGTGACGACCTGGCCGAGGTGCTCGCCCGGGTGGCGCCGAGCGGGCGGGTGGTGCTGGTCGGGCACTCGATGGGCGGCATGACCGTGATGGAGTACGCCCACCGGCACCCCGCCGACTTCGCCCGCCGGGTCGCCGGAGTCGTCTTCGTGGCCACCACCGCCGAGGGGCACGCGCACACCGCGTACGGCGTGCCGGCCCCACTCGCCCGGCTGATCCGGATCGCCGAGACCACCGGGGCCGGGCTGCTGGCCCGGTGCCGCGGATGGCGCACCCCGGGTCCACTGCTCCAGGCACTCCGCCCGACCCTGCGCTGGCTGCTCTTCGGCGACACCTGCGACCCGGCCGACATCCGGCTCACCACCTCGGCGGTGGCCCGGGCCTCGCTCGTCTCCGTCGGCGGGTTCCGGCCCTCCATCGGCGCACAGCACCGGCTGGAGACGCTCAGCACCCTCAGGGAGGTGCCGACCGCCGCCCTGGTCGGGGACCGGGACCGGCTCACCCCGCCGCCGTGCACGGAGTCGATCGCCGCGGCGCTGCCCTCGGCCGAGCTGACGGTCTGCCCGGGGGGCGGGCACATGCTGATGCTGGAGCGCCCCGAGGAGGTCACCGCCGCGCTGCGCGCCGTCGTCGACCGCGCCCTGGCGGCAACGAAGATCACCCGCAGGGCGTCGGCACCGGCCGGAGTCAGGCGTGCCGGTGCCCGGCAGGCCGGGACCAGGCGCGCCGGGGCGAGGCGGACGGGGACCATCGTCGTGCAGCCCGGGCGGCTCGCCGCCGGCCGCGGCGCGGCATGCCGCTGAACCGGACGGAGACGCTCCGGGACGGACGTGGCCGAGTCGCGGCGGGCGGGCACGGCGTACCCTCGCTACCTGGCAAGTGCGCGGCGCGCGGCCGCCCGGACCACCGGTCCCGGGCGGCGGTGGCGCCGCACGTCGATCTCCGGGAGCAGACGCGTTGACCGACCACACCACGCCGCGGCAGGAGATCGAGGCCGAGCAGCGCCACCTGGACCGGGTCTACGCCCGGCTGGCGCAGTTGCGGCACTCGGCCGTGCTGGCCGAGCGGGACGGCTACCAGCTCGCCCGGGTCGGCACCTTCGGCGCGCTTGTGGAACGGGACGCGATGGTCTTCCACGCCGCCCGGCGGCGACACACCCTGGACGCCGAGCACGAGGGGCTGGTCTTCGGCCGGCTCGACCTGCGCTCCGGGCAGGTGCTGCACGTCGGCCGGCTCGGCGTACGCGGCGAGCACGCCGAGCCGCTGGTGGTGGACTGGCGGGCCCCGGCGGCGGCCGCCTTCTACCAGGCGACGGCGGCGGAACCGCGCGGGGTGGTCCGGCGCCGGGTGATCACGTCGAGCGGCGAGCGGGTGACCCGGATCTCCGACGACCTGCTCGACCCGGCCGCGGCGCCGGACGGGATGCGGGTGGTCGGCGACGGCGCCATGCTCGCCTCCCTCTCCCGGACCACCGGTCACGAGATGCGGGACATCGTCGCCACCATCCAGCGGGAGCAGGACGAGGCGATCCGCTCCCCGGCCGGCGGGGTGACGGTGGTCTCCGGCGGCCCGGGCACCGGCAAGACGGCGGTCGCCCTGCACCGCGCCGCCTACCTGCTCTACTCCGACCGCAACCGGTTCGCCGGCGGCGGGGTGCTGGTGGTGGGCCCGTCGGCGGTCTTCGTCGACTACATCGCCTCGGTGCTGCCGTCGCTGGGCGAGAACGCCGCCACCCTGCACTCGCTCGGCTCGCTCTTCGAGGGGGTCGCGGCGACCCGCACCGACCCGGCGCCGGTCGCCGCGATCAAGGGGTCGCTGCGGATGCGCCGGGTACTGGAGCGGGCGGTACGCGACCAGGTCCCGGACGCCCCCGGCGAGCTGCGACTGCTCTACCGGGGCGAGCTGCTCCGGCTCTCCGGCGCCGAGTTGGAGCGGATCCGGAGCCGGGCGCTGCCGCCGGGGGCCCGCCGCAACGAGGTCCGCCGGGCCGGCTTCGACGGCATCTTCGCCGCGCTCTGGGCGCAGGCCCAGCAGTTGCGGGTGGGCCGCCTGCCGGACCAGCGCGGCTTCGAGGACGAGATCGCCGAGCGCCCCGAGTTCCGGGACTTCCTGCGTGCCTGGTGGCCCCGGCTGCACCCCCGGCACGTGCTGCCCTGGCTGGCCGAGCCGGAGCGGCTGCGCCGGTACACCGCCGGCATCCTCTCCGGGGCGGAGACCCGGCTGCTCGCCGAGGCGTACCGGGGGGCGGGCGATGCCGGGCCCGATGCCGGCGGGCCGAGCGTCGCCGACGTCGCGCTCCTCGACGAGCTCGACCACCTGCTCGGCCGGCCGCCGCAGCCGGCCCGGCGCCGGCGTGACCCGTACCAGCTCCCGGGTGGGGTCCGGGAGGTGACCACGCACGCGGACCGGCAGCGGGCGGCCCGCCGGGAGGCCGCACCGGACCGGCCGGAGGACTACCGCGAGTACGCGCACGTGGTCGTCGACGAGTCCCAGGACGTCTCCCCGATGCAGTGGCGGATGCTGGGCCGGCGCGGCCGGCTCGCCTCCTGGACCGTTGTCGGTGACCCGGCACAGACGGCCTGGACCGGCGACCCGGCGGAGCTGACCCGGGCCCGGGAGAAGGCTCTCGGGCGGCGCCCCCGGCACGAATTCGTGCTCACCACCAACTACCGCAACTCGGCGGAGATCTTCGCGGCGGCGGCAGAGGTGATCCGGGAGGTCTCCCCCGACCTGCCGCTGCCGGTCGCGGTCCGGGCCACCGGGGTGCCCCCGGTCGAGCTGGTGGTGCCGGCGGCCGAGCTGCCGGACGCGGTCCGGGAGGCGGCGGCGAAGCTGCTCACCGAGGTCGATGGGACGGTCGGCGTGATCACCCCGCCCGCCCGCCGCGCAGAGGTCGTCGGCTGGCTGGCGCCCGCCCCCGACCCGCGCCTCCAGGTGGTGGACACCATGCAGGCCAAGGGCATGGAGTACGACGGCGTCGTGCTGGTCGGTCCGGCGGAGATCCGGGCGGACTCGGTCGCCGGGGTACGCACCCTCTACGTCGCCCTCTCCCGGGCCACCCAGCGGCTGACCGTCATCGCCGTCGAGGGGTGACCGTCATCGCCGTCGCAAGCTGACCGTCATCGCCGTTCGAGAGCTGAACCACACGCCCGGCGGGCGTCGAGGCTCACCGATAGTTAGCGGCATCTTAAGTTTCGGACGAGAACCGGAGAACTTTGTCCGGATACATCCCCGCGAATGGGGAGAATCGCGAATTCAACTCCGGCAACGCCACGTATCCCCGGCGGGCAACTGCCGGTAGGCTCGGCTCCGGTCTCCGCCGGGCGGCGCCCTCCGGCGCCTGCGGGGGCCGTCGCCTAATCGCACCAGCGAGCCGGGGAACCACGTACCAGGGGTGTATCCGCGCCAGCGGTAGGGATCTTCCGTCCCGAACCCGTCAGCTAACCCGGTCGGCGGCTGACGGAAGGACATTGTCATATGCCGTTCCTGGCACCCATCCGAATGGCTCCGGCGTCCGCGCGGAGAGCCGGCGGACGACCGCCCCGGAAGGTCGCGACACGGCCGAGCACGACGGCGACCATGGCGGTCGCCGTGGGCATGATCCTCGCGGTACTCGGCGGCGCACCCGCCGCCGCGGCCCCGGAGTACGCCCCACCCGGGGCGTTGGCCGCGGCACCCGGCGGGGACGACATCGACGGCGGCACCGACAACCTGCGCGAGCAACTGGAAGCCGCCAGCAAGGGCTACCTGACCGCCAAGAACAAGTTGGACAACTCCGTCAAGCGGCAGAAGGACCTCAACACCGAGCTGGCCGCCCTGCGCACCGAGGTGGCGACCCGGAGCGAGCGGGTCGCCGAGATGGCCAGCATGGCGTACCGGACGGGCCGGCTCGGGCAGGTCTCCGCGCTGCTCAACAGCGGCTCGCCCACCAGCCTGGTGGACCGGGCCGCCGCGCTCGACACCATCTCGGCGAACGAGAACCGCGAACTGCGCGGGTTGCAGGAGACCCTGGACCGGGAGACCCGGGCCAAGGCGGCGCTCGACAAGGAGGTCGGCGAGCAGCGCAAGCAGGTCGAGGTGATGGAGACCCGCAAGAAGCAGGCCGAACGGGCCCTGGCGGCGGCGAACAACAGCGGCGGCGCCAGCGCGGGGATCAGCGGCAGCGGCGGCGGATCGGCGCGGCCGGCACCCCGCAACCCCGACGGCTCCTTCCCGAACGAGTCGTGCAGCGTCGACGACCCGACCACCAGCGGCTGCATCACCCCGCGCACCCTGCACGCGCTCAACCAGGCCAAGGCGGCCGGCTTCACCCGCTTCGTCTCCTGCTTCCGCAGCGGCGGCAGCGGCGAGCACCCCAAGGGGCAGGCGTGCGACTTCGCCGCCCAGAAGAACGGGTTCGGCGGGGTGGCCACCGGCGGCGACCGGACGTACGGCAACAACCTGGCGGCGTACTTCGTGCGCAACGCCAACCGGCTCGGTGTGCTCTACGTGATCTGGTTCAAGCAGATCTGGCTGCCGAGCAGCGGGTGGAAGGCGTACAACGGGGGCAACGGTGACCCGTCCAGCGACCACACCAACCACGTACACCTGTCGATGAACTGACCGGGACCGCCCGGACGCCGGCCGGCACCGCCCACCACCCCTGGGCAGTGCCGGCCGGTATCGCGGTGCCGGCCGGTGTCGTTGGGGGCGGCCGTCAGCAGCCGATGCGGCTCGACCCCAGCGCCACGTCGTCGAACCAGAGCGTGTCGGCGCCCTCGCCGTAGCTCTCCCAGCCCAGCCGCAGGTCGGTCAGGTTCGGCCGCCAGTTCGCCCGGTTGTACCACTGTCCGTCGACGTCGTGCGTCGGCGTGCCGTCGGCGGTCAGGCCCGTCACCGCCGCGCCGTCGACCCAGGTGGAGAGCCGACCCTGTGCCCCGTCCACCATGAACTCCAGGCAGGTCCACCGGTTGACCGGCAGCGGTGCGCTGAGCGCGACACCGCTCGGGCTCTGCTCCGGGAGGGTGGCGTCGTCCGAGGCCCGGTTCCACTGCAGGGCACCGTTCTGCCCGCCCATCCGCAGGTCACGGTTGCCGTCGGCGGCGTCCCGCATGGCCAGGAAGGTCACGTGCGAGGTGGGCAGTGCGGTGGTGTGCCGCACCCAGAGCCGGGCGTAGCGCACCGCGCCGAGCCCGCCGAGGTTGCGGGTGGAGCCGACGAAGACGTGGTTGCAGTAGCCGACGGCGCCGTTGATCCGCACCGAGCGGCTGCCCTGGTGCGCCACCGAGGTGTCGATGCTGGCGGTGCCGCTCCCGGAGCAGTCCGGGTAGCTCACGTTCCAGTCGCCCGACGGGGTCGCCCCGGTCTGGTTCTCGAAGCCGTCGCAGAGCACCGCTCCACCGCAGCCGCTCGGCGGCGGGGTGGTCGGCGGGGTCGTCGGCGGCGGGGTGACCGTCGGCGGTGCGGTGGTCGGCGGGGTCGTCGGCGGCCGGGTGGTCGGCGGGGCGGTGGTGGGCGGCGTGGTCGGCTCCGCGCCGTTGCAGGGCTCGCCGTTCAGGGTGAACCCGGTCGGTGCGGCGGAACTCGCGGCGTAGCTGCCCTGGACGCCGAACTCGGTCGAGCCGCCGGCCGGCAACGACCCGTTCCAGGCCGCGTTCCGGGCGGTGACGGCCGCGCCGGACTGGCTGACCTGCGCGTTCCAGCTGTTGGTGATCCGCTGGTCGCCGCCGTAGGTCCAGGTGACGGTCCAGCCGTTGACCGGGGTGTCCCCGGCGGTCACCCGGATGGTGGCGGTGAAGCCACCGGTCCACTGGTTGGCCTGGTAGTCGACCTGGCAGCCGGCGGCGGCCCGGGCGGACGGTACCAGGGTCGAACTGACCACGGCGACGCTGCTCGCGGCGATCGCGGTCACCGCGGCGACGGCCAGTGACACGCGACGGTACGGTGTGGAAACCCTCATCGGAGTTCGATCCTCTCGACAACTGCCGGCTCTCTCACCGCCTCCGGCGGCGCCGGCACTGCTGCTGACGACGACGGGCGGCACACGCCTGCCGCGTGCCCGCCCCGCCCTGCGCCCCCGCGATCGGCTCCCGCGAGCTGGTGCGCCGCCGGCACGTCCTCCCCGGGCAGCCCGAGCCCGGTTCGTCCAATGCCGACGCCGGGCTCAGCCTAGAGACAGACATCAATGCCTGCAACCGGCTCGGGCGACCAGTCCAGGCGCCGGTGCCGGCAACCGGCCGGGCGGCGATGCCGGCAGTCGGGCGCCGGTCGGCGCGGGCTGCGCCGGGGTGGCGGCGACAATGGCGGGGTGACTCTCGCCCGCTCGCTGCTGTTGTTCCTGCTCGCCGCCGTCGCCGAGATCGGCGGCGCCTGGCTGGTCTGGCAGGGCGTACGCGAGAACCGGGGGCTGCTCTTCGTCGCCGCCGGCATGCTGGCGCTGGCCGGGTACGGCTTCGTCGCGGCGTTCCAGCCCGACCCGCACTTCGGCCGGGTACTCGCCGCATACGGGGGCGTCTTCGTCGCCGGCTCGCTCGGCTGGGCCGTGCTGGTGGACCGGTTCCGTCCGGACCGCTACGACCTGGCCGGGGCCGCCGTCTGCCTGCTCGGCGTCGCGATCATCATGTACGCCCCGCGCGGCTGACCGCGCCGACCTCGTGCGGCTGCCGGCGAGCCGCCGTACTCGTGCGCCTCCGGCCGGCCTACGTCGAGTTGCGTACCCGGGGCATCCACACCGGCCCGACGCGCCGCGGCCGATGCGCCGGCAGCATGGCGGCATGACGCTCCCCCCGCCATGGCGAAAAGCCCTTCTCACCCTGCACGTCGTCACCGCCGTCGGCTGGCTCGGGGTCGACGCGGTGCTGGTGATCCTCGGCGTGGCCGGTGCGCGCGGTGCGGACCCGGACCTGGTCTACCCGGTGCTGGCCCTGGTCGGGCAGGGCGTCTTCGTGCCACTGAGCGTGCTCGCCTGGCTGGTCGGGGTCGGCAGCGCGCTGCTCACCCCGTGGGGCCTGCTCCGGCACCGGTGGGTGCTGGTCAAACTGGGCATCACCACGGTGATGCTCGGCGCGGTGCTCTTCGCCCTGCTGCCCAACCTCCGGGCCGCCGAACTCGGCGCGGCGACTCCACCGGACGCCCGGCAGGGACTGCTGGCGGCGCCGATCGTCTCCACCACCCTGCTGGTCGTCGCGACCGCGCTCTCCGCCTACAAGCCGTGGGGCCGGATACGGCGCCACCGGCCGGGAGCTGCATGAATAGCGGCTGATCGGGTACCTAACGGGCATGAGCGGACATGTGATGGTCTTTGCTCCCGACCCACAGCTGACGATCACCATCGACCAACCCGCCGACGAGACCGAGATCCACCTGCACCCGGGCGGCCAGGGTGTGTGGCAGGCCAGGATGATCAAATGTCTGGACGTCCCGGTGGTGCTCTGCGCGGGTCTCGGCGGCGAGATCGGCCAGGTGCTCGAACCGTTGCTGGCCGGCGAGGGGGTCGAACTGCGGGCGATTCACCGGGAGTCCAGCAGCGGTGGCTACGTGCACGACCGGCGGGACGGCAAGCGCCACGAGGTCGCGACGGCCACCGGCCATCCGCTGAGCCGGCACGAACTGGACGAACTCTACAACCTGGCGTTGAGCGAGGGGCTCGGCGCCGAGGTCTGCATCCTCAGCGGTCCCGGCCACCCGAGCCTGGTCGCGCCGGAGATCTACCGCCGGCTCGCCGCCGACCTCGGCCGCAACGGCAGCCGGGTGGTCGCCGACCTCTCCGGGCCACACCTGGCGGCCGTCCTGGACAGCGGCGTCTCCGTCCTGAAGGTCAGCTCCGAGGAACTGGTCCGGGACGGCCTGGCCACCGACGACGGCGAGGCGGAGCTGATCCGGGTCATCCAGGCGTTGCACGCCCAGGGGGCCGAGGCGGTGGTGGTCAGCCGGGCCGAGCAGCCGGCCCTGGTGCTGATCGACGGCGAGATGGCCCAGCTCGACATGCCCCGGCTGGAGGTGGCCGACCCGCGCGGTGCCGGCGACTCGATGACCGCCGGGGTGGCCGCGATCCTGGCCCAGGGCGGCGACATTCGGCTCGCGGTCCGCACCGGGGCGGCCGCAGGCGCGCTCAACGTCACCCGGCACGGTCTCGGCACCGGCCGGCCGGACGCGATCGCCGGCCTGGTCGACCGGGTACGGCTCTCCCCCCTCGAGATCGACCGGCAGGACCGGCTGACCCCGGACGAGCTGGCCGCCCGGACGACCCGGTCATGACCATCCGGGTACTGATCACCAACGACGACGGGATCGCGGCTCCCGGACTGCGCTGGCTGGCGCGTACGGCGGCGGAGCGGGGACTGGAGGTGGTCGTCGCCGCCCCGAGCGAGGAGGCCAGCGGTGCGAGTGCCGCGATGAGCGCGGTGGAGCGGGACGGTCGGGTGGTGGTCCAGGAGCACCCGATCGAGGAGCTGCCCGGCGTGCCGGCGTACGGGGTGGCCGGCTCGCCGGCACTGATCACGCTGATCGCCCTGCACGGCGCCTTCGGGCCGGCGCCGGAGCTGGTGCTCTCCGGCGTGAACCGGGGCGCGAACGCCGGCCGGGCGGTGCTGCACTCCGGCACCGTCGGCGCGGCCTTCACCGCCGCCGCCAACGGCTGTCACGGGATCGCGGTCTCGCTCGACGTGCTCTCCGCGCAGGAGGCGAGCGCCGGCACCGGTGGGGCGGCGGTGGCCGTACCACGACCGGAGCGGGACGAGCGGCGGCACTGGTCGACCGCGGCCCGGGTGGCGCTGGACCTGCTGCCCCGGCTGAGCGCGGTGCCGGTGGAGATCGTGCTGAACGTGAACGCCCCCGACCTGCCCTACGAGCGGCTGTCCGGGGTCCGCCGGGGAACGCTCGCCGGGTTCGGGCAGGTGCAGATGACGGTGGCGGAGGCCGGCAAGGGGTTCGTGCGTACCGCCCTGGAGGAGTCCGGCCAACACGTCGAGCCGGGCACGGATGTGGCCTGGCTCGCGGAAGGGTACGCCTCGGTGACAGCGATCCGGGCGATCACCGAGGCAACCGAGGTGGATCTGTCCGGACTGGACGACCCACGGTGACGGGCGCCGGTCAGGCGCCGGGGACCTTGACCTCCTCGGCGGCGCCGGCGGCTCCGCCGTAGTAGGGCTCGGGCGCACCGAAGAGGCCCAGCAGGCCGGTGACCCAGAGCTGCCGGTGGACGAACCGGCTCGGTTCGGTGACCACGAGCTTGACGCCGCTGACCTCCGCGGTCTGGAAGCCGGCGACCATGGCGCTGATGCCGACGGAGTCGATGAAGCTGACAAGTCGCATGTTGAGCTCGATCCTGGACGGCTGCCCCTTGGTCAGAACTCCGGCGATCGCCTCACGGACCTCGTACGCCGTATCGACGTCGATGTCTCCTTTGGGGGCGATCTCCACAACTCCGCCGGGCAGGACCGACTTGACGATCGACAGGCTCACGCGAGCACCTCCACTCGCCCATGTCCGGGCGCCTAATCAGTACGCGGGCCGCGACCGAGAGTATTCCTCTCACGGCCCCGATCGCCACCCTTCCGGCCGGGCAATCTATTCAACGAGCCGACAAACCAGCCCGGTAACGGGGCAAACTACGCTAAATTTTCCCGCGCCTTCAGCTTCGCGACCCTCGTGGTACGTCCTCAGCGTAGCCGCCGACGGCCCCGACACGGACCACCGACGACTGTGTCGTGCCTCGCCCTGGGGCATCAGGTACAAACCTCCACTTATAGCCGCACACCACCCCGAGAATGCCGCGGGTGACCTCCGAAGGTGGCGGTTGCACGGCAGGGCGGTTGCACGGCAGGCGGCCGGCCCGGAAGCCCCTTACCATGAGGTCGTCCGTCCGGCTCGCGACGGACGTGCGGCTCGGGAGGAGAGACACCTGATGCTGAGGAAGCTCATCGGACTGGCGGGGGTCGGTGCACTGCTGGCTCTGGTGCTCGCCTGCGGATTCGGCGGCGGGGGCGATGACGACGACGATGACGACGACGATTTCGCCCAGCGCGCACCGGTTGTCCTGCTCCGCTGAGCGGTCCGCCGACCCGGCCGTCACCTGCCGCGCCCCCGGCACCGGTGGCAGCCGCTTTTCCCGCAGCGGCCGAAGCATGCTCGGCGGGTTTGCCGGGAAAGGCACCTGGGCACCTCCGAGTTAGCAACCCGCAACCGCGCCGAACAGACGCCTCTGTCCGAAGTGGCCGCTTCGTTCGGCAACCGAGGAGGTAGCACGATGCTCGGAAAGAACCTGCTGAAACATCAGAGCAAGCCCGAGCGGGTCGCCGACCAGGCGTGGGAGTACCTGACCAACGCGGTCAACTCGGCGGGCGACTCGGTGAAGCACGCCGCGCGGGGCACCGCCCGCTCGGCGCGCCGGACCGGCTCCCACCTCACCAGCAACGCCGGTGACCGGATGGGCGCCGTGACCGACGAGGCCCGGGTTCGGGCCAGCCGGGCGTACGACGCCCTCGCCGGCCGCAAGCCCGGACTGCCCTGGGCGTGGCTGGTCGGCGCCGGCCTGGTCGGCGCCGCACTGGCCTGGGCCGCCTCCACCGCGTCCCGGGCCGCGCTGGCCCGGGCCGAGCAGGAGCGTTCCGCCGCCGACGAGTTGGAGTACGTGGACGTCGACCGGGCCAACTCACCGGTCCGGGTCGACACCGCCTGATCGCCGGGTGCTCGTCCGGTCGCCCGGCGGGTACCCGGACGGGGCCCGACGCGTCGCCGCGTCGGGCCCCGTCCGTAGCGGGCCCGGGCACCGCCGGCCCGCTCCCGCTCCGGTCAACCGAGCCTGAACACCACCGAGCCGCCGACCTCCTCGCGGGCGATCCCGAGCCCGTCGACGGGCCGGTTCAACACCTCCTGCCAGGGCGTGCCCGGCAGGTACTCCGGCAGCACCACCACGGTGCGTACGCCCAACCGGCGGAGGTGATCGACGCTGGGCCGGTCCGGGAAACTCGCCGTGACGGCGAGGGTCTGCGCCTGCGAGTCCGGGATGAAGGAGGCCAGCCCGTTCACGATCTTGGGAAAGCCGTCGGTGGACCAGAGCATCACGCTGAACTCCAGCGTGCCGCTGCTCGGCAGCACGAGCAGCGGACCCTCGGCCCCGCGCAACGCGGCCGGCTGGGGCAGCACCGGGGCGTGCGGGGTGGTGTTGACCCCCTCCAGCACGACCAGCGCGAGCGGGATCAGCGCGACCAGCCGGACGAGCAGCTTCCGGGGTCGGGCGTCCCGCCGCCGCCCGGCCGCCCGCCCCTGCGCCTCCTCGACGCCCTGCGGTGCCCGGTACGCGGCCGGCCGCAGGACGACCGGCCCGCCACCGGCACCCCCCGGCCCACTCACCTGGACACCAGAGGCGTCATCCGCGACCGTTGACGCCTCTGGTGTCCAGGTCGACACCGACCCTGCCGGCTCTTGCCCGGCAGGCGGCGCGGCTCCCTGCCCGACCGGCCGCGCGGGGTCGTCGACGTCCGGCCGTCCGGCGTCCTCGGCGTCCGGCCGCGCGCCGCCGTCCGGCGGGGCGGCGTCGGGCGCCTCCTCGGGCAGTCGGGTCAGCGCCGTGAGCAGACCGGCGGCCAGGATGCCGAGCAGCAGCGTCGTCCAGAGAACCAGCCGGCCGGAGGTGCGGATCGCGTCGAAGCCGGGCGCGTAGGTCACCAGGGTGGCGTATCCCGGGCTGCCGTCGCCGAAGAGCGTGGTGCCGCTGGCCAGCCCGACGCTGACCAGCACACCGGCCGCGAGCAGCACCCGGTGCCGGACCCGCCACACCGAGAAGAAGAGCCCGGCGAAGGCGAGTCCGATCAGCACCACCCCGGGCAGCAGGGTCATCTCTCCGGCGAAGCTGAGGCTCTCCCGGGCGACGGCGTGCCGCTCGCCCCAGAGCCAGTTCTCCGGCGGGGCGGTGAGGAAGCCCCGCCACGGCGGCGAGAACATCTGCACGTGCTCCAGGGTCCGCCGACCCGCCGGATGCCGGGCCACCACCTCCAGGTACGGCAACGCCATGAAGATGCTGACCCCGCCGAAGACGGCTCCGCCGGCCAGGTCGGCGACGAACAGCCGGCGCCCGAACGGCGGTCGGGACCGCCGACGCCACCACGCCCAGCCGTAGCCGGCGGCGGCCACCAGGCAGACCAGCGCCAGCACGTACCCGAACGGCAGGCCGATACCGAAACCGAGGGTCATCTGCCAGGCCGCCACCGCCCAGCCGGCGAACGCCCAGCCGGGACGGCACCGGTCCGGTCGGTAACCGTGCCGCAGCGACCAGCCGTGTCCGCGCGCGAGCATCGCCAGGGCCAACGCGATGCCGCCGATGGAGAGCACGTGCAGGTGCCCGGCCTGGGCCAGCTTCCACGGGGCGTATCCGAAGGCCACCCCGGCCGCCGCGGCGCCGATCCGGCCCGCGCCGAGCTGCCGGACCAGGGCGTACGCCCCGACGAAGGCGAGCGCGTGCACCAGCACGTAGAGGATGTTGTACCGCACCACGGCGGCCACCGGCCCCTCGCCGAGCATCCCCGCCGGAGCGTAGCCGAGCAGGGTGTCGGAGTAGGCGTAGGTGTAGGGCTCCGGATAGAAGGCGTTGGAGTGCCACAACTGGGTGGGATCGTGCAGCACCGCGTGCCCGCCCCAGGCGATCTGCCACGCCTGCAGGGTCGGGTCGCCGATGTCCTGCGGGATCGTGGTGGTGATGTCGCGCAGGGTCGGCCAGGTCAGCACGACGGCCAGCAGCAGCCCGCCGAGCACCGCGACCGTCCACTCGTGCCTGAGCAGGCGTACGACGGCGCGGGCACCCGCTCCCCCGCCGGCCCGTCCCTCCGGCTCGCCCCCGGCCCGTTCGTCCGGTCGCGTGCCGGCGTCCCGTTCGTCCGGTCGCCTGCCGTCGTCCCGTTCGTCGCCGGCCTGCCCGTCCCCACCGGCCGGTACCGCCTGCCGCTCGATCCTCATCTGCCAAATCCTTCCGGCCCCGGCCCTGCTTCCCGCACCACGGCGGCCTCCCGCAGCACGTCGGCATCGATGATCCATGATGCTTATCGGACTGTCACGTCCCCGCGCTCCCCTCACCCGCGCCGGGTGAGGGGCACTCACCCGACGGCGAGCCAGAGTCGAGGAGCGGAGCCGACCGGTGCGCCAGCGGAGCCGACCGGCGGGCCGCAGCCTACCGGTCGCCGGTACGCCCATGGGGTCGGCGACCGGCGGCGGTGAGCGTGCCGAGGCAGAACCCGACCGTCGGAGGAGAGCATGGCCGGCCGTGCGACGAGCCGCAGCGACGACGAGATCCAACGGGACGTACTGGCGGAGTTGGCCCGGGAGCCCCGGGTCCAGCCGAACGAGATCGGCGTCGCGGTGCAGGACGGCGTCGTGACGTTGCGCGGCTGGGTGGAGAACTACGCGAGGAAGTGGGCGGCGGAGCGGGCCGCGCAGCGGGTGCGGCCGGTCCGGGCCGTCGCCAACGATCTCGAGGTACGGCTCCCGTCCTCGGCCGAACGCGACGACCCGGAGATCGCGGCGGCGGTCACCCGGACCCTGGAGTGGGACGCCTTCGTCCCTGCCTCGCAGGTCGACGTGACGGTCTCCACCGGCTGGGTCGTGCTCCGTGGCGAGGTCGAGTGGGAGTACCAGCGACGCGCCGCCGAGCAGGCGGTACGCCGGCTGGCCGGGGTCCGTGGCCTCACCAACGGGATATCGGTGCGGCCGCACGAGGTGCCCGAGCCGGACGAGATCTCCGAACGGATCCGGAGTGCGCTCGTCCGCAGCGTCGAGACCGACGCGGCCGGGATCGAGCTGCGGATCGAGGGCGACTCGGTGGTGCTGACCGGCGACGTCCGGTCCTGGCTCGAACGCGAGGAGGCCGAACGCGTGGCCTGGTCGGCGCCGGGTGTCGCCAACGTCGACAACCACATCACCGTACGGCGGTGAGGCCGGCCCCGGCCGGACAGCTCCTGCGTGGCCCCGCCTACAGGAGGTGCAGCTCGCGGGCGCGGCGTACCGCGTCCCGGCGGCGGGTGGCGTCGAGCTTGCGATAGATGTTCCGGACGTGCGTCTTGACGGTGTTGACCGAGAGGGAGAGTTCGGCGGCGATCTCGACGTTGGAGAGGATGCTCTGCAGGTAGCGGAGCACGGTCATCTCCCGCTCGGTCAGCGGCTCGCTCGGCGGCGCACCCGCCGGGGTCGTCGGTCCGCCGCCCGCGCCGTCGGCGGCGCCGAGCAGGTCGTCCACCATCGGCCAGAACGCCGTACCCGAGTCGAGGTGGGCGGCGAGCAGGTCCCGTACCGGCGGGTCGGCCCGGGTGAAGACCTGCCGGAAGCCCTCCGGTTCCGCCAGCCGCAGCACCCGTTCGAGAATCCGGGCGGCACGGCGGTGGTCCCCGGCGAGCCGGGACGCGCTCGCGTCGAGTATGCCGGCCGCCAGCCGCAACGGCAATGGCAACGGAAGCGGTGGTGGTGAAGGAGGAGGAGGCAGCGGAGGTGACGGCGGCGGTTTCCCACCGGCCGGCCCGTCCCAGTCGGGCAGCGCGCGCACCGCCGCCTGCGGATCCCTGGCCCGCAGGTGTGCCCGGGCCAGCGCGATCGCCACCGGCTCGGCCGGGACCACCTCCCGGTCGAGTGCGGAGGTCAGCATCTCCCGGGCCAGCTCGACATCGCCGTGCGCCATCCACACCTCGGCCTCGGCCGCCAGCAGCCAGTGCGCCAGCGGCTGCGCCTCCGCCCGGTCGCCGAGCCGCCTGCGGCGGGCCGCCAGTGCCTGGTGCGCGCCGGTCAGGTCTCCCCGGTCGCGCAGCAACTGCGCCTCGATCACACCGAGCACGCCGTGCACCAGTGGCTCGTCGACGTGCCCGGCGGCCCGGACGGCGAGCGCCAGGTGGGACTCGGCGTCGTCCTGCCGGTCCCGGTACAGCGCGACGAGCGCCTGCGCCAGATGGGCGTGTACGCCGTCCGCGGGCCGGACCAGGCCGCCCAGCGGCGCCGTCCCCAGCACCGAGCGGGCGGCCTCGTCGGCGGCGGTCAACTCGCCCCGGATCGCCCGGGCCAGCGCCAACCGCCCCAGACAGAGCCGCCCGGTCCGGGGCAGCCCCGCCCGTACCGCCGCTGCCAACCCGTCGGCGAGCTGCGGCTCGGCGGCGGCCACCTCACCCGTCCCGAAGCGCATCGTGGCCGGCACGATCCTGGCCACCGCTCCCGCCCGAAGTCCAGAATCGTCCGCATCGGCAGCGCCGTCGGCGATCGGGCCGGGGTTCGTGTCGAGGTTCGTGCCGGGCGCGTCGGGGTGGAGCAGTTCACCGGCGGTGGCCCGGACCGCCGCTTCGTCTCCCTCCAGGTGGGCCACGGCGAGCCGCAGTGCGGCGCCGATCCGCCGGACCCGCTGCCGGGCTGCGGTGTCGAGCGGGTGGCTGTGCTCGTCGGCCAGCCCGAGGTACCCGGCGGCGGCAACCGGCTCGCCGCCGTCCAGCCTGTCGGCGGCGTAGGCCAGGCCGAGTTCGGGGTCGGCCCGGACCACCTCGGGCGCCGGCGCCGGCGGCGCCGGCCGCGCCGGACCGCGCTGACCGTACGGGACGAGGTCCGGCCAGTGCCGCCGCAGCACGTCGGTCGCGTACGCCCGGTCGGCGGCCGCGAGCGCGTGCCGGAGCGCCTCCGCCGGCAGTCCGTTCGCGGTGAACCAGGAGGCGGCCCGGCGGTGCAGCTCGGCAACCTGCTCGAGCGGGCGACGGGCCAGATCGGCGCGGAGAAGGTCACCGAGCATCGGATGGCAGCGGTACCCGGCCGGCCGGCCGCCGAGCGGGATCACGAACCCGCCGAGACGGCCCACTTCGGAGAGGATCCGGGCCCCGTCGGTCCGGCCGGTCAGCGCGCCGAGCAGCTCCGCCGAGAAGCCCGCGACCAGCGACGCCCGGCACAGCGCCTCGCGGGCGTCCCCGGAGAGTCCGGTGAGCAGTTCCTCGGTCAGATAGTCGGCGACGTCCGGGTGTTCGCCGGTGAACTCGTCGACGAAGCGCGCCGGGTCCGGGTGACCGGGCAGGGCGAGCGCGGCAAAGCGCAGGCCGGCGGGCCAGCCCTCGGTGCGACTCACCAACCCGTGGGTCTGCTCGGGCGGCAACGGCTCCCCGTACGCGGAGAAGAGGTCGGCGACCTCGTCGGGCCGGAACGCCAGGTCGGCGGCGCGGATCTCGGTCAACTCGCCGCTGAGCCGCCAGCGGTGCAGGGCCAGCCCGGGATCGGCACGGCAGCCGATCACCAGCCGCAACCGTCCCGCCGTGTGCCGGAGCAGGAACTCCAGCCCGCTGGAGACCTCCGGGTCGTCGACCTGGTGCAGGTCGTCGAGGATGAGCGTCGCCGGCCGGGGACGGCGGGCCAGTTGGTCGGCGAAGGACTCCAGTCCGTACCCCGGATCCGGTTCGGCGCGGGCGTCCGGTTCCGGACCGTCGACGGCCGGACGCAGCGCGGCGTACAGATATGACCAGAGCCGCGCTCCGCCGTCGCCCGGCTCCAGCGAGAGCCAGGCCACCGGTCCCGGACCCGAGCCGTTCCCGGCCCGGCCGTCCGACGCGTTGCGGGCCCGGCACCACGAACTGAGCAGCACGGTCTTGCCCCAGCCGGCCGAGGCCGAGACCAGGGTGAGCGGGCCGGCGGTTCCGCGGTCGAGCAGGTCGAACAACCGGGGCCGGGGCAGCAGCACCGCCCCGGATCGCGGTGTGGCGGTCAGCTTCGCCGTGAGCAACGGAGGCTCCGGACGCCCGCCGTCGGGGCCCGGCCGGGCGAGCACCGTGCCACCGGCCGGGGCGACCGTCCCGGCCAACTCCTCGATCCGCTCGATCGACAACGCCCACCTCCTCCGGTCCGTCCGAATCGACGGCCCGAGGCGGATACCCGGCCCGCCGCGGTTCACCCCTTGCGGAGGAGAGGGGTTCACCCGATGCGGCCGGCCGGGGCGCGCCGCCGCGCCCGGCCGGCCGCCGTGCTGGTGGAGGCGTGGTCGTCAGCGACCGGTCATCAGTAGACGAACACGCTCCTGCTCGGGAAGGTGAAGGCCGGGTTGCTGCCGCTGAGCAGCATCGGCCGCCCGGTGCAGTCGTCGTTGACATAGAGCAGGGCGGCCCGGCTGTTGGTGTTGATCCACGAGTGGGCCCGCTCGCCCCACCCGTGCTCGACCAGGTCGACACAGGCGCCGACGACCGGATCCAGCGCCGAGACGGTGAACCGCGCACCCGTGTACGAGGTCCCCTCGAACAGGCACAACGCCCGGGAGAACTCGCAGGTGCCGGTCGTCGTCGGAGCGGCGGCGGCCGGTCCGGCGTACGCGGCGCCGAGAACGGCCACGGCGGTCAGCGACACCAGTACCCGAGATATTCTCCGGATGTCGATGCGCAATCCAGGCATGATTTCCCCTTTTCCTGACCGATTGGAAATGCGGTGACGTTAGGCCGGAAACGGCCCTGTCCACAGAACGGATACGGGGGCTACGGGTATCGCGTCGACATCGACAGGCGCCCGGTCGGCATGCACGGTGGAAAGGTGCCGTTCCCCCACGCGCTGGTGGCGACGCAGGACGGAACGGCAGCCGGACAACCCGGTCGCCAGCAGCATGACCGGGAGCGGCGACGCGGGCGGAGCGGCGACGCGGGCGGAACAGCGGTGGCCACGGCCCGCGTGATGTCAGCGAATCATCGATCGAGTTCTTCGGCGGCACCTCGTCGTGCGGCTTCGAACGGCGACATTCTCACACTCACGCTACGCCCCCGTACGCGGTCTTCAATGGAGAAACAGGAAACGCTCCCGAGCCAAGCCATCCAATGACGTCGATACCATAACACGCCACCATGACCGTCACAACGACCCGTAAACGCATTTGCTGTTTACCGCAACCGTTCGAAACCGCCCAAGGCCGGCGTACGGACACGGCAATACCTTTCCGGCCCGTTACGTCACTTCTCGGTGCATCGGGTTGACCCTCGACCTGGTCGAGGGGGCAGAATGCCTGGACGTGGATGGGGCTGGCCGGCTTATCGGCATCGGCGAGATGGCCCGGGCGAGCGGCCTGAGCATCAGTGCGCTGCGCTTCTACGACGGTGCCGGCGTGCTGACGCCCGCACTGGTGGACCCGGCCACCGGTTACCGCCGCTACGCGCAGCGGCAGCTACCCGCCGCCCGCCTGGTGGCCGGGCTGCGCCGGACCGGCATGCCACTGGCCGAGATCACCCGGGTGGTGGAACTGCACGGCTCGGATCCGGCCGCCGTGCCGGGGCTGCTCGATGCGCACCTGCGCCGGCTCGAGGACGGCCTCGCCGACGCCCGTCGGGAGGTGGTCCGGCTGCGCGCGCTCTGCGGCCCGTCAGGTTCGGTCGCCGGATCGGTCGCCGGAGTGGCGATCCGGCTGACCGTACCCGGGCCGGAGCTGGCCGCGGCGGTCGACGCCGTCCGGTTCGCCGTCGGCGCCGACCCCGGCATGCCGATGCTCGGCGGCGTCCGCTTCGAGGTCGACCGGGGCCTGCTCCGGCTGGTCGCCACCGACCGCTACCGGATGGCCGTCTCCGAGGTCGACACCACCGAGCGGTGTGGGACGGCCGTCGCCGAGATCTGTGCCGCGCGGGCCGGCACGGATCCGGACACCGGCACCGCCCGGGAGACCGGCACAGACCCGGAGACCGGCACAGACCCGGAGACCGGCACAGACCCGGAGACCGGCACAGACCCGGAGACCGGCACGGACTTGGAGACCGGCGCCTCCGGGGCGACCGCGCCGGTCGCGTTCGTGGACGCGGCCCGTGCGCTGTTGACCGGCGGCTGGCCGGCGACGCTGACCCTCGGACCGTCCACGATCGCCCTGCGTGTCCGGGACCGACAGGTGAGCGGCACTCCGCTGACGTACGAGTTCCCGGACTACCGCCGGCTGCTGCGGACCGCGATGGGCGGGCCGGACCGCCGCCGGGTGACCGCCGACGCGGCCGGCCTGCGCGAGCGGCTCGCGACCGGCGAGACCCGGACCGTGGTACGCCCGGACGACGGCGCCCGCTGCACGGTCAGCGTGCTCGCGGTCGACACCGCGAACCGGCTCAGCGTCTCCACCGCCGGCACGCCGGCCGGCTCGACCGATTCGGCGGTACGGGTCGGGGTGAACCGGGAATTCCTGCTCGACGCCCTGGACGCCGTCGGGCCGGGCCAACTCCTCCTCGAACTGGACGGGCCGATCCGCCCCCTGGCGGTACGCCGGCTCGACGACGACCGCGCCTACTCGATCCTGATGCCGGTCCAGCTCTGACGGAGACCGACCGCCGGCCGTGACCGGAGACCGGCCGCCGACACCGCGCCCGGTCGAGTCAGGCGTCGCCACCCGCCTCGCGCCGGCGCTCGTCCAACTCGGTGAAGAGGGTCAGCTGCAGGTGACCGGGCGCCCGCAACCGCGAGTTCAGCGAGTTCCACGGAGTACGGGTCGGCTCGGCGATCACCGTCGCTCCCGCCTCGGCCAGGGCGGCGGTGACCGTCGGCGAGTCGTCGACCTCGAAGGCGACCCGGATGTGTCCGGCGACCCGGCGACCGACCTCGACCTCGTCGATGTACTCGGCGTGCCCCGGGTCGGTGATCTCCAGCGTGGCGCGGCCGGCGTCGAGGATCGCGACCCGGCCGTCCGGCGAGGAGAACGCCGCCCGCTCCGGCAGCCCGAGCACGTCCCGATAGAAGCGGAGCGCCTGCTCGTAGTCGTCGGCGGTGACCACCAGTCGAAGTTGCCGGACCGGAGACGGCTGCGTCATCGGCCCAGTCTGGCACCGTCAGCGGCCCAGTCTGACACGCGGGCCGACCCGAATGGGGCTGCCGGAGGCGACCGACCACTTACAGTAGTCTGATGGCTTTTGTCCGCTTCAACCCGTTCACCCCGGGACGGGCGCGACGGCGGGCCGGTGCCGCGCTCGGCGTACTCTGTGCCGCGCTGGTGCTCACCATGGTGGTGGTCGACGACGCGCCCGGCCCACGACGGAGCGCCGACCCGTCGGCGGCCGAGCCCGCGCCGGCCCCGGTCGCCCCACCCACGACGCCGACCGCCGAGCCGACCCTGCCGGCGGCGCCGCCTCCGGCGGACCTGCCGGTGGTCGACTACGGGCCGGCTCCCCGCGGCTTCCCGCGGGATCCGGCTCCGATGTCGACGGTCCGGCTCGGCGAGGGCCTCCGGCCGATCCGCCGGATCGCCGCGTACGACGCGCCCGGCGGCCGACCGCGAGCCTTCCTCGCGCCCACCATCTCCGGCGTGCCGGTGACCATGCCGATCGTGACCCGCCGGGCGGGCTGGACCGCCGTGCTCCTGCCGTCGGCGAACCGGACCATCGCCTGGGTGCCACCCGGGCCATGGAGCAGCTCGGAGCTGCGCGACCTGCTCGTCGTGGCCCGGCGGAGCCACCGGCTGCACTGGTACCGGGACGACCGACTGGTCCGGTCCTGGCCGGTCGGCCTCGGCATGCCGGCCCAGCCCACCCCACTGGGCCGGACGTTCATCCTCGGCCGCTCCACCCTGCCCGGCCGGGTGTACGCGGACACCGAGGTCTTCGCGCTGGGCGCCGTACCCGACGATCCGGCGGCGGTGCCGGCGGGGTTGCGTGGCGCGCACATCGGGTTGCACGCCTGGTACAACCCGCGGGACATCGGCCGGAACACCAGCAACGGCTGCATCCAGCTCAGCCGGAAGGCTCAGGAACTGCTGCTCTCCGAGCTCGCACCCGGCACCGAGCTGGTGGTGGTCGACCAGTTCTCCGCGCCCGACATGCTTCCCTCGCCCGGGCCGCCTCCCGCTCCCGGGCCGCTGTCCGCGCCGTAGCGGGACGACCGCACTCAGAGGTCTCGACGCATAGAGACCCGCCGCCACCGGTCCAGGCCGTGCGCCGCCTCACGGGCCCGGATCACCCCCAGTCCCGGAGTGAGGTCACTCTCGTCGAGGACGACGAACCCGCACCGGGTGTAGTACGGGGCGTTCCACGGCACGTCGGCGAAGGTGGTCAGGGTCAGTGCCGGTACGCCGGTCGCCGCCGCGTGTCCGGCGAGGTGGTCGAGCAGTCGCCGGCCCACGCCCCGACGCGCGGCCCGGGGATGCACCGAGACCTGTTCGACGTGGAGGTTGCCGTCGACGGGCTGGGCGACCAGATAGCCGAGCGGCACGTCGTCGGGGCCGGCCGCCACCCAGGCCAGGTTGGCGCGCTGGTAGCGGCTCAACTCCTCGATCGACGGCGGCTCGTCGTCGGCGACCTCCGGCATGCCGACGTCCCGGAAGGACCGCCCGGCGGCCCGCTCGATCTCCCGCAGCCCCGGCAGGTCCGGCTGTCGGGCCGGTCGGATCCGCATGGGGTCATCCTGGCCGCCGAGCCACCGGCCCGGCCACCGATATTCCGGTCCCGGCCCACGCCGGGGTGTAGGTGACGACGGCCGCGCCCGAGTCGAAGGTCCGGCTGCCCGTGAGCGCGAGCGGGACCGGCCGGAAGACCCCGGCGAAGAGCGGGATGCCCGCGCCGATCGCCACCGGACAACGCTTGACGATCAGTTCGTCGATCTCCGGCAGCAGCGCCCCGGCCAGGCGACCGCCGCCGCAGAGCCAGATGTCCTGGCCCTCGGCCCGCTTCAGGGTACGGACGAACTCCACCGGGTCGGTGTCGACGATCTCGACCTCGGGGTCGGTGCCGGTCAGGGTGCCGGAGAAGACGATCTGCCGGAGGTGGGCGTACGGGCTGGTGACGCCCTCCCGCAGGGCCGGCCGCTCGAACTGCGTCTGGAGGCCACCCGGCGCCCCGAACTCCAGGCCGCGCTCACCGGGTCGAGCGGCTCCTGCCGCAACAGCAGCGTGGGTAGGAAATCCGATCGCGTGGCGCCGGCCGGGAGGATTAGCGTGAGCCGGTGCGTGTGAACCACCTCGGCCTGCCGGTGTGCGACCCGCGGCGCAGCCTCCGCTTCTACCACGCCTACTTCGGCTTCGATCCGACCAGCGCACAGCGATATCCCGACGGCACGGTCATCGTCCGCGACGCGGACGGCTTCGACCTCGCCCTGCACGCCGTGGAGGCCGTCGAGGAGCCGCCGCCGTTCCTGCACTTCGGTTTCCGGCTGCCGGACCCCGATGCCGTCCGCGCGCTGCTGCGCCGGCTGGAGACCGACGGCGTCCCGATCGTCGAAAGCTACGACCAGCCTTCGTACACCGCCTTCAAGTGCCTCGACCCCGACGGGCACCGGGTGGAGGCATACTGGGAGCCGTCCGCGTCCGGGTGACGGCGACCGTCCCAACGTGGTCCAGGTCCCACCGTCGCGACGGCCACCGCCTCTCCGACGGTGATCAACCCGCCGACCTCAGTCCTCGCATCCGTAACCGTCGCCGTCACGGTCCAGGTCGTAGATGTCGCTGCCGATGACCTTGACCGGGCCGCTGACGTACGCTGGGCCGTTGCCGCCGCCACCCGCACAGTCGACGTCACTGGCGATCGGCACACAGCCGCTGTAGTTCGGATCGCACTTCCGGGTCTCCTTGGTGCCGACCGCGACAACCCGGGTCACCGGCCTTTTCGTCACCACCTCGTCGACGAGCTTCTTGCTGGTCGGCACACCGTTCACGTACGTCACCTCGTAGGTGAGCGTCTTCGAGCCCTCGACTCCCGCGGTCCGGACCTTGCGCTTGCCCTTCGCCAGGGACGAGTCCTGCACGGTCCGCTCGCCAAACGGAATGCTCCGAGTTTCGGTGACCCGCCGCTTCTCGACCGTCGGGCTCGCCGAGGGCGGTGCCGGAACCGCGGCCTCCGGGACTTCGCCTGCCGGCGCGCTCGGCGACGACGTGGGCGCCGCGGCAGCGGGCGGCGACCCTGCCGCCGAGGAGTTGGTCGCCGATGTGCCCTCGGGATCGGCGACGTTCCCGATCGCCGTCAGACCTCCGCAGCAGAGCAGGAGCGACAGCACCGGCCCACCGACAAACAGCGCCGCCTTCTGCCCCGGTCCGAGTCCGCCGAGCAGCCCGGTTCGCGATCGATTCGCGACCGCCGGCTGTGGCACTCCAATCGCCGAATGACGCATCGGCCGCTGCGCTCCCAGCGGATACCCGGATGGTTCCTGCGCTCGATAGGTCACCGCAGCAGTCTCGACTCAGCACGAGATCATCCACAGCGGTCGGGTGGCGACACTTCGTGACACCGGTCAGCCGGCATCGCCCCACCAATGGGTCCCGCAGACAGCCTCGCGGTCGGCCGGCGTCGACTTCCGGCAGGCGTACGAACGCTGATCATTGGATTTGGCCGGTGAGACGGACCTTCACGGCAACCCGTCAGGACGGCCCTGGAGAGACCCCACGGCAGGGTCATCGGCCTTGTCGCGGCATATGACGCAGGCCGATCGCCGCCGTGCCGAGCCAGAGGGCGTACGACCAGAGCAGCACCCGCTCGGCGAGCCCGGCCACCGACTCGTATCCTCCGACGGTCAGCGACGGTCCGCCGGCCATCACGTCGCCGCCGATCACCACGAAGCCGAGGAACGCGAGGACGGTCAGCGCCGCCGCACCGGTCAGGACGGCGGCGAACGGGCGCCGGCGGATGTCCCGCCGCCACACCCGGGTGAGCAGCACCGCCGCCACCGGCAGCACGGCGAAGGCGGTCAGCGCAGCCACCCCGTGCACCGCCCCGGCGACCGACGGCGGCCGGTCCCACTGGCCGTACGGGTCGGTCGGGAAGAGCCCGCCGGCCAGCAATCCGGCGCACCAGACGCCGAGCAGCCAGAGCCCGGTCCGGCCGCCCCGGGTGCGGGGCGCGGCCAGCCGCAGCAGCCCGGTCGACGCGGCGGCGAGCACCAGTGCGCCGGCAGGGATCAGCCAGCCGGCCCGGGGCGCATGCACGTAGTAGCTCACCATCCGCTCGACCGGGCTCCATCCCGGATTGACGAGGTCGGCCACGCCGAAGCCGGCGAGCGGCAGGGCGAGCCCGGCGAGTACCGCGGCGGCGGCAACCCGTCGCCGCGCCCGGCCGATGGTCGAAGTGGCCGGGGCGGTCGCGCGGGCCGGCCGGGCCGAGCGGGTCGGGTCGTTGGTGTCGGTGCGGGACATCGGAGCCTCCTCGCTGGTGTCGCGTCGCCACGTTATGACCGCCCGCGACGACACCGCGTCGTTCGGGCGGGGACACCTGGCTCGACACCACCGGACTACCGCCTACACCGGTCGGAGTAGCCGGCCGGCGCTGGCCGGCATCCGGGGCGCGACGTGGATCCGGTCCAGGTCACGGATTCCGTCCGGGTCGTGGATCCAGTCCGGTTCCAGTGGCGGTTCAGTCCCTTCTGGAACTCTCGGTGCCGGTGAGCGAGGAATCGGGCACGTTCGGCGAGCTGCTGTCTGCGTACCGGGCGGAGGCCGGGTTGACCCAGGCAGCCCTGGCCGGCCGCGCCGGGATCGGCGTGCGGACCGTGCGCGACCTGGAGCACGACCGGGTGGCGGCGCCGCAGCACCGGGTGATGAGTCGGCTCAGCGCCGCCCTCGGCCTCTCGCCGCTGGAGCGTGCCCGGCTCCGCTCCACCGTTGCGGGCCGGCAGTCCGGCCGGAGGCGAGGGCTCCGGGTCGACGTGCTGGGACCGTTGCGGATCCGTCGTGGCGACCAGCCGGTCGACGTGGGGCCGCCGAAGCAGCGGTTGCTGCTCGGCCTGCTCGCCATCCAGCCGGACCAGGCGGTCCCGGTCTCCGAGATCGTCGACGTGCTGTGGCAGGACCGGCCGCCGCGCAGCGCCTCCGGACTGGTCCACACCTATCTGACCAGGCTCCGACGTCACCTCGGCGGTGGCCGTCCGGAGGCGGGACCGGAAGCCGGCCCGCCGGTCGTCGTGCGGGACTCTTCCGGCTACCGGCTGGCGTTACCGGCCGACCAGGTCGATGCGGCCCGTTTCCGGATGTTCGCCGAGCGCGCCGCCGGGGCGCGCGACCGGGGCGACCCGCATCGGGCGGTCGATCTGCTCGCCGCCGGGCTGACCTGCTGGCGGGGGCCGCTGCTGGCCGGTCTTCCCGGGCTGCTCCGGCATCCGGTGGCGACGGCGCTGGCCCGGCAGCGGCTGGACTGCGTCCTGACCCTGGCCGGCCTCGCCTTCGCCACCGGTACGACCGCCCGGGTCACCACGCTGCTCGCGCAGGTCGCCGAGGCGGAGCCGCTGCACGAGCGGCTGCACGCCCGGTTGATGCTCGCCCTGGCGAGCGCCGGGCAGCAGGCCACCGCGCTGCGACTCTTCGCCGAGATCCGTGACCGGCTCGCCGAGGAGCTGGGCGTGGTGCCCGGGCCCGAACTCCGGGCGGCACACCTGCGGGTGCTCCGCCAGCAGATACCCGGTCAGGAGTTGGAGATGATGTACGCGTTCGGCGACGAACTGCCCCAGTTGACGACGCAGCTGCCCACGTGCACGGGGCCGTAGACGACCCGCCACCCCGCCGGGATGGACGAGAACTGGCACACGGTGAGCGAGGAGCCGGCGGGCATCCCCTCGGCCTGCTGGATGAAGAGGTAACTGGCCCGGGTCGTCGGATTGCAGATGCCGGCGTACGCCAGCACCACCCAGCCGGACGGCACGCTGCCGCAGGACCACTGTTGGTCGCCCGGCGCGGCCTGGGCCGGAGCCGGTGACCCGAGCAACGCGACCGATGTGACGACTGCGGCCAGCAGGGCGGATATCCGACGCATTCTCCAGCTCCCATCATTCGGCTCTTCGATATCTGTCGATGTTATGGCCGGCGGCGGGCGTCTCTCGGGTAGCGTTCCGCGACCGGGTTCCGGCCGGCGCACCCGTGCTGGGCTGCGCCGAATTCGACCGACCGGCCGAGGCACCGGCAGAACCGGCAGGACACGCGGCGGCGCCGGAACTGCCGGCACCGGGGCTCCACTCCCGGCAGCGGGAAGCCGGTGGCACCGACGGCGCGGCCCGGCCACCCGGCAGGGGCCCGCGCCCGGCCACCCGGCAGGGGCCCGCGCCCGGCCACCCGAACGATTCCTGAATCCGTCCCGAACCGGGCCGACGACGATGAGGGGGTTTGCACGACCACGGACCCTGGGAGGGGCGGATGCGCGGGTGGATCGGTGGGCGCCGGGTGCTGCTGGGCACGGTGCTGGGGCTGGCGATGCTCTCGGGGGTGACGGCCTGTGGCGACGACCCGTCCCCGACGGGCGGCTCCAGCGGTACGGACGGGGGCGCCGCGCCGAGCGGTGGCGCACCGGAGTCCGGCGAACCGGAGCCGGGAGCGCCGGCCGGGGGCACCGGCACCGTCACGGTGACCGCCGACGGCAGGAAGTACGAGTTCACCACCGACGACTGCTCCACCATCGAGGTGCCGGCGAAGCTCTTCTCGCTGAGCACCGCCGACGCCACGATCGAGTTGTCCCTGCCGCACGACCCCGGGCCGTTCGACCAGGACTCCGACGGGGCGACCGTGCCGTTGACGCTCGGCGGCGCCGACGAGACGTACCAGACGGTGGCGTTCACCGGGCAGCGCAGCGAGGACGGCGACCGCACCTCGGGCTCGCTGAGTGGCACGGCCAGGCGGGCCACCACCGGGCAGGAGGTCGAGTTCAGCATCGACTTCAGCTGTCCACTCACCCGCGGCTGAACGTCGGGGCCGAGCGTCGACCGTCCCGCCAAACGCAAGCTTCGAGCAAGAAAGGCTGATCAACGGCGCCCTCCGGCCATCCCGCCCCGACAATCGAGGAACGTCGGGCCCAGGTGGACGGGGGAAGCATCATGACTCTTGATCCGGGCACCGTGACGTGGGGGATGACGGCGTCGACCTTCCTGGCGGGCTATCTCCTGCTGGCGGTGGTCGCCGTCGGGCTCGCGGCCGTACGGCGCCGGCAGGTCCTCGCCGGGCCGGAGAGCGTACCGGCGTCGACGCTGACCGCCGCGCAGGTCGCGCACCTCGACGGCGGCGACCGGCTGGCGATCTGCGCCGCCCTGGCCTCGCTGCGCAACGCCGGAGCGATCGCCGTCGGCCCCGCTCCGGACCGGCACCTGATCGTCGCCGGTGACCGTCCGGCCGGGGCCGGCGGCCTGGAGGCGGCGATCCACCGCTTCGCCGGGCAGCGCCGGACACCCCGGAATCTGTTCTTCGACTCGGGCGTCGGGATGGAGCTGTCCCGGCTCCGTACCGACCTGGAGCAGGCCGGGCTGCTCTCCGGCGCCGAGACCCGGCGGGCGTTGCGCGGCCGGACCCGGATGCTGGCCGGCGTGCTGCTGCTCGGCGTGCTCCGGCTGCTCGCCGAGGTCTCGACCGGCCAGCCCTGGCTGCCGCTGGTCCTGACCGTGGTCGGGTTGGGTGTGGCCACCGTACTGCTGGGCCGCCGCCCGGCCCGCCGTACCCGGGCCGGCGACCGGGCACTGGCCGCCCTGCGTACCGAACACGCCCACCTGGCTCCGTCCCAGCATCCGGCGTGGAGCACGTACGGCCCGGCGGGCGCCGGGATGGCGGTCGCGCTCTTCGGCCCGGCCGCGCTCTGGGCGGCGGACCCCGAGTTCGCCGCCGGGGCCGGGATGTTGCGGCAGCGGGTCGGGGTCGCCGGTGGCAGCGGCGGCGACTCCGGAGGGCACTCCGGCGGCTTCGCCTGCGGGGCGGGCAGTTACGGCTCGGACTCGGGCGGGACCAGTTGCGGAGGCGGCGGGGCCAGTTGCGGAGGCGGCGGGAGCAGTTGCGGTGGCGGCGGCGGTTGCGGCGGGGGCGGCGGTAGCTGACCGCCCGCCGCCCCGGTGGCGCCGCGTCGGGGGGCGGTCGGGCCGGCGCAGCGGCATCCACCTCAGCGACGTGGTGGCGGCGGTCAACGACCTCGCCGACCGGCACCTTGTCGAGCGCTCCCCCGACCCGACCGACCGGTGAGCGGAGACGCCACGGTGAGCGGACGATCCGGGTGAGGCTCTGTCAGGCGCCCAGCCGCTGCCAGAGGAAGCGCAGCATCAGCGCCCACTTGAAGGCCAGTTGTGCGTTGTCGGCGGCGGCACCGTGGCCGCCCTCGATGTTCTCGTAGTAGGAGACGTCGTAGCCGTACCCACGCATCCGGGCGGCCATCTTGCGGGCGTGCCCGGGATGCACCCGGTCGTCCCGGGACGAGGTGACGAAGAGGACCGGCGGGTACGACCGGCCGGGCCGGACGTTGTGGTACGGCGAGTATTCGCGCAGGAACGCCCAGTCGGCCTCGTCGTCCGGGTTGCCGTACTCGGCCATCCAGGAGGCACCGGCGAGCAGCAGGTGGTAGCGGCGCATGTCGAAGAGCGGCACCCGGGCCACCACCGCGCCGAACAGCTCCGGAAACCGGGTCAGCATCGCCCCCATCAGCAGCCCGCCGTTGCTGCCGCCCTCGATGCCGAGCCGCGCCGGCACGGTGATGCCCCGGTCGACCAGGTCGGTCGCCACGGCGGCGAAGTCCTCGTACGCCCGGGGACGGTTCTCCCGCAGCGCGGCCCGGTGCCAGCGCGGTCCGTACTCGCCACCACCCCGGATGTTGGCGACCACGTACGTCCCGCCCCGGGCCAGCCAACCCCGCCCGATGATCCCGCTGTAGGCCGGTGTCCAGGCCATCTCGAAGCCGCCGTAGCCGGTCAGCAGGGTCGGCCCGGTCGGCTCGCCCGCCGGGCTCACCAGGAAGTACGGCACCCGGGTGCCGTCGGCCGAGCGGGCGAAGAGCTGCCGTACCGTCATCCCGGCCGGGTCGAAGAACGCCGGGTCCCGCTTCAGCGTCTCGACCGGCCCGCCCACGGTGCCGTGGTGCAGCGCGGTCGGTGCCAGGAAGCCGGTGCTGGCGAGCAGGTACTCGTCGCTGTGCTCCGGGTTCGTGTCGACGATCACGACGTGCCGCTCCTCCCCCGGTCCGTCGAGCGCGAGCGGCCGACGCCGCCAGCCCTCATCACCCGGGGTGAGCACCTCGGTCCGGCTCCGCACGTCGACCAGGCTGCTGAGGATCAGGTGCTCCCGGGTCCAGGCGTGCTGGCCGAGTGCGCTGTCCGGGCCCGGCGCGAAGACCACCGTCAGGTCGCGCTCCCCGGCGAGAAACCGGTCCAGCCTGGTGACCAGGACCGCTCCGGCCGGGTACGTCCGGCCGGCGACCGTCCACTCCGAACGGAGCTCGACCAGCAGCCACTCCCGGTGTACGTCGGTCTCGGCGTCCTCCGGCACGTCGATCCGGACCAGGTCGCCGTCGTCGGTGCGCAGGAACTCCTCCCGGCGGAAGAAGTCCACCCGGCGGCCGAGGAAGTCGCGGACGAAGCCCGGAGTGGGATCGTGCACCGCGTACACGGCGACGTCGTCGTCCCGGCCCTGGTAGACGGTGGTCGCCTCGGCCAGTGGCGTACCGCGCCGCCAGCGCTTGACGATCCGGGGATAGCCGGAGGCGGTCAGCGACCCGGGACCGAAGTCGGTGCCGACATAGATGTGGTCGGCGTCGATCCAGCCGACGTCGCTCTTCGCCTCCGGCAGGGTGAAGCCGTCCGGGACGAAGTCCCGCCGGGTCAGGTCGAACTCGCGCACCACGCTCGCGTCGGAGCCGCCCCGGGCGAGCCGGATCAGGCAGCGCCGGTGCCCTGGGCGCTGCACGACCGCGCCCTGCCAGGTCCACGGCTCGCCCTCGGCGGCGGCGAGCGCGTCGACGTCGAGCAGGATCTCCCAGCCCGGCTCCGGCCGGCGGTACTCGTCGAGCGTGGTACGCCGCCAGAGCCCCCGGGGGTGGGCCTCGTCCTTCCAGAGGTTGTAGAGGTATGTTCCGTCCCAATGCACGAATGGCACCCGGTCCGCGGCATCCAGCACCTGACGCAGCTCGGCGGTGAGCGTGGCGAAGGAGGGGTCGTCGGCGAGCGCGTCACGGGTCTCCGCGTTGCGGGCCCGCACCCAGGCCGTCACCTCGGGATCGGAGAGCGCTTCGAGCCAGCGGAATTCGTCGTCGAGATCCGGGGACACCCAGGGTTCCTACCACATGAGATGAACACAGTTGCCGCTGCGTCGGATGGTGGATTGAACCGCCCGGCGCCGATAAACGATTTAACAAGGGTGGAACGTTCCCGACTCCGACCCACGTCGGCGGCACCGGTCCGGGCCGTACTGGCGGTCCTGCTGCTCCTCGCCGGCCTGGCCGTGCTGCTCGCCGCCCCGGCACGACCGGCGGCCGCGCACGCCGCGATCGTCGCCACCGTGCCGCAGCAGCGGTCCGTACTCGGCTCCTCGCCCACCGAGGTGACGATCACCTTCAGCGAACCGGTGGCGCTGGTGCCCGGTCGTGCGCAGGTGCTCGCCCCGGACGGCAAGCGGATCAACAACGGGGACCCCACCGTGCGGGACGCCACGCTCCGGATCCCGATCCGGGTCGCCGACCGGCCGCTCGGCACCTACCTGGTCAGCTACCGGGTGATCTCCGCCGACAGTCACCCGGTGGCCGGGAGCTACACCTTCTCCGTCGGCGCCGCCTCGGCCAGCCCGCCCGAGCCGGCCGACCAGACGGTACGCCCGGACGTCCAGGTCGCGGTGCCGGCGACCAGATACCTCGGGTACGCCGGACTGGTCCTGGTGATCGGCCCGACGCTGCTGCTCGGGCTGCTCTGGCCACCCCGGCTCCCCCGCACGGGCGCGGTCCGGCTGGTCCGGGTCGGCCTGGGGCTGGTCGCGACCGGCACCCTGGCCGGGCTCTGGGCGCAGGCGCCGTACACCAGCGGCGCCGGGCTCCTCGACGTCTCCGGCACCGAGCTACGCCAGGTGCTCGGCTCGGACCTCGGGCTGGCCCTCGCCGCCAGGCTCGGCATCCTGCTGCTGGTCGCCGCCGTGCTGCCACCGGTGCTGGCGGGTCGGGCCGGCCGGCTCCGGGCCGGGCTGCTGGTCGCGCTCGCGGCGGCCGGCCTCGCCACCTGGCCGCTCGCCGGGCACGCCGCCGCCTCCCCGGTCCCGCCGGCCAGCGGTATCGCCAGCGTGGTGCACCTGGCCGCGATGTCGGTCTGGCTCGGCGGGCTGGTGACGCTGCTCTGCTTCCCCCTCCGGGCCGCCCATCCCCGGGCGCTCACCGTCATCCTGCCGGTCTGGTCCCGCTGGGCCGGGCTCGCCGTGCTCTGGCTGGTCGCCGGCGGGGCGGTACAGGCGGTGATCGAGATCGGCACACCGGCCGCACTCGTCGGCACCGGCTACGGGCGGCTCGTACTGGCCAAGGTGGGCCTGCTCGCGGTGCTGCTCGGCACCGCCGCGTACGCCCGACGCCTGGTCCGCCGCCGGGCGGTCACGGCACCCGCCACCGACGCGGCACCCGCCTCCGCGCGGGCCGGCGTGCTGGTGCCGGCCGGCGCCACGGCACCCCCCTCGTCCACCCTGCCCTCGTCCGGCCCGCCCGCGTCCGCGACTCCCGGGAACGGCGGCGGCGGTCCGGCAGCGGCGGCGGTCGGGCGGCGCCGGTTACGCCGAGCGGTCGGCATCGAAGTGCTGGTCGGCCTGGTGGTGCTCGGCATCAGCGCCGTGCTGGTGCAGACCACCCCGGGCCGCAACGCCGGGATCGAGGCCGAGATCGCCGCCTCGGACACCTTCGCCCAGACACTCAACTCGCCGCTCTACACCCTCCAGTTCGACATCTACCCGGTGCAGCTCGGGCCGAACAACACCGTGCACGCCTACGTCTACACCCCGGAGGGCAGGCCGCTGCCGGCGGTGGAGTGGACGCTTACCGCCTCGCTGCCGGCGAAGGGCGTCGAACCGACCTCCACCCCGATGCTCGGCATCGAGCCGCACCACGCGGTCGGCGCGATCAACTTTCCCATCCCCGGCGAGTGGCAGCTGCGCTTCACCATCCGCACCTCCGAGATCGACCAGGCCACCGTGCGCACCACCGTCCAGGTGCGCTGACGTGTAAGGAAGGGCCCCCGCTTATCGTTTTCTGTTGTAGCGGGGGCCCTTCCTTACACCTCAGTGGCCGCGGGCGAGCCAGTCGTCGAGGTGGGGGGCCTCGGCGCCGATCGTGGTGTCCGCGCCGTGGCCGGTATGTACCACCGTCGCGGGCGGCAGGCTCAGCAGCCGCCGGCGGATCGAGTCGACGATGGTGCCGAAGTCGCTGAACGATCGCCCGGTCGCCCCCGGCCCGCCCTGGAACAGGGTGTCGCCGGTGAAGACCGCGCCGAGGTCGGGGGCGTGGAACGAGCAGGCTCCCGGGCTGTGCCCCGGGGTGTGCAGCACACGCAACGCGGTACCGGCCACCTCGATCGACTGCCCGTCCCGCAGCTCACCGTCCGGCGGCAGGTCCGGATGCACCATGTCCCAGAGCACCCGGTCGGCCGGATGCAGCAGTACCCGGGAGCCGGTCGCCCCGGCCAGCGCCGGTGCGACCCGTACGTGGTCGTCGTGCGCGTGCGTGGCCAGGATGGCCAGTACGCGCCGGCCGCCGACCGCCGCCAGGATCGCGTCGATGTCGTGCGGCGCGTCGATCACCACGCACTCGGCGTCGTCGCCGACGACCCAGACGTTGTTGTCGACGTCGAAGGTCTGGCCGTCCAGTGAGAAGGTGCCCGAGGTGACGGTCTGGTCGATCCGGGCCGCCATCAGAGGATCACCACCGACCGCAGCACGTCGCCGTGGTGCATCTTGCCGAACGCCTCCTCGACCTGGTCGAGGGCGATCTCCTCGGTGACGAAGGCGTCCAGGTCGAGCCGGCCCTGGAGGTAGAGGGAGGTCAGCATCGGGAAGTCCCGGTCGGGCAGGCAGTCGCCGTACCAGCTCGACTTGAGCGCCCCGCCCCGGCCGAAGACGTCGATCAGCGGCAGGTCGGGCACCTTCATCTCCGGCGTCGGCACCCCGACCAGTACGACGGTGCCGGCCAGGTCCCGGGCGTAGAAGGCCTGCTTCCAGGTCTCCGGCCGGCCGACCGCCTCGATCACCACGTCCGCCCCGAAACCGCCGGTCGCCTCCCGGATCGCCTCCACCGGGTCGGTCTCCCGGGCGTTGACGGTGTGCGTCGCGCCGAAGCCGCGGGCCCACTCCAGTTTCCGGGGGTCGGTGTCGACCGCGATGATCGTGGTCGCGCCGGCCAGCGCCGCGCCGGCCACCGCACCGTCGCCGACGCCGCCGCAGCCGATGACCGCGACCGAGTCGCCCCGGGTGACGCCGCCGGTGTTCATCGCCGCGCCGAGGCCGGCCATCACCCCGCAGCCGAGCAGCCCGACGGCGGCCGGTCGGGCCGCCGGGTCGATCCTGGTGCACTGTCCCGCGTGTACGAGGGTCTTCTCCACGAACGCGCCGATACCGAGCGCCGGGGAGAGTTCGGTGCCGTCGGTGAGGGTCATCTTCTGCGCCGCGTTGTGGGTGGCGAAGCAGTACCACGGCCGGCCGCGCCGGCAGGCCCGGCAGGTGCCGCAGACGGCCCGCCAGTTGAGTACGACGAAGTCGCCCGGCTCGACGTCGGTCACCCCGGCACCGACCTGCTCCACGATCCCGGCGGCCTCGTGGCCGAGCAGGAACGGGAAGTCGTCGTTGATGCCGCCCTCCCGGTAGTGCAGGTCGGTGTGGCAGACCCCGCAGGCCTGCACCCGCACCACCGCCTCACCGGGGCCGGGATCCGGTACGACGACGGTGGCCAGTTCGACCGGCGCACCCTTGACCCTGGCGATGACCCCACGCACTTCCTGGCTCACGCCGCCTCCTTCAAGATCTCGATACCGATCCGCCGTAGCATGTCACGGCCCTCCGCTGTGCTGACCTGGCTCACCCGCCATCCGGAACGGCACGGTCGGTGGTGGCTCGCGACGGCCGGGGCGTCGGTGACGAATGTGCCACAGAGTGACCCCGTAAGGCGATGGCCGACCCGCTGGTTCGAGGACCCGCCGCCGACCCCGGAGACGGCGTCCCGGTCTGTGGTCGGGTGTCGGGTTTTCGGTCATGATCGGCTGGTGGGTGGGGTCGGGTCGGCGGAACATCCGGGGGCCGGGGGTCGTTGTAACCGGCGTACGACCGCAGCAGCAGGCCCCGTCGCTGCGGTCTCTGTGTTTCGTTCGGCACACCGTCACCGGTCCCCACCTTTGGTGGGTGTGTGGTGGTGTGTCTCATCCCCGGAATGGAAGGCAGACCATCATGACGTTCGTCAGCCGATGGCTTCCGGCCATCACCGAGACCCCGATCCGCAGGACCGCGCTGGGTATCGCCGGCCTCGCCGTGGCCGGTGGCGCGCTCGCCGCTCCGGCGATCGCCGTGGACACCCCGACACCGGCGATGTCGCCGACCTCGGCCGCGGTCACCACCGACGGGCGGGGCGTGGACATGCGGGACATCGACAAGGGCAGCCCGTCGAAGGTCCTGGACTACCAGTACAAGGCGCAGGAGAACGGCTACTACTGCGCTCCGGCGGCGACCCGGATCGCGCTGACCGCGCAGGGCCACACCCCGACCCAGGACGAGGTCGCCGGCAGGCTCGGCACGACCGAGGCCGGCACGAACTCGGCCGAGGACACCACCCGGGTCCTCAACACCACCGGTGGTAAGGGCTACCGGACCGTGGCGATCCCGGACCCGACGGTCACGCCGGAGCAGATGGACCGGCTCCAGGTCGACATCGTGCACGCCATCGACGGTAAGCGTCCGGTCGTGATGAACATCAAGGGCACCGGCACCGACCTCGACGGGATGTCGCACTCGTACGCCGGTGGGCACTACCTGACCGTTGTCGGGTACGACGACCACGGCCGCAAGGTCAAGATCGCCGACCCGGCCAACCCGGACCAGGCCGAGTACTGGATGAGCACCATCGCCCTGGCCAACTGGGCCGCCGAACGCGGCTACTCCGCATAACCCGACCCGACACCGCAGCACACCACACACAGGGCACACCGCACACCCGACAAGGGCCGGCCCCCGGAACGCCATCCGGGGACCGGCCCTTTCGCCATGCCCGGACCCGCCATGCCCGGACCCGCCATGCCCGAACCCGCCATGCCCGGACCCGTCGGACCCCGGCCACGGGCAGGCGGTGGCACCCCGGCTCAGCTCGCCGGGTCGGTCGCCGCCAGCGTGGCGCCGAGGCGCTCGACCGCGTCCCGGATCATCCGCCCGTACGGGTCGTCGGAGAGCACCGGCAGGCTCTCCCGGGCGAGGGCCAGATGCCGGCGCGCCTGGTCCGGCCGGCCGAGCTTGCGGTAGTCCTCGGCGAGGTTGAGCTGCAACGACGGACGGAACGCCGCGACCGCGAGGCCGGCGTGGTGCCGCTGTGCCCGCTCGTCGGTCAGCGCCTCCGCCGCCTCCAGCGCCCGCAGGTCCCAGCGGAGTTCCTCGGCCGGATCGTCCTGGAGGTCGGCGAGGTAGTGCGCGAGCGTGCAGCGGTGGAAGGGATCACCGGTCGGGCCGATCACAGCCCAGAGCTCGGTGAGCCGCTCCCTGGCCGGCCCGGTGCGCCCGGCCCGACCCCACTCGACCGCCTCTGCGATGCTCCCCATCGTCTCGTCGGTTTCCTGCACCATCGTCCACTCCCCCTGCCGCCGGCCGGTACGCCGACGATGCTCGGGCCTCGAGGATGTCGAGGGTCAACCCCGGAACCCGGCCGGCGCGGTCTCCCCGCGCGGCGCGGCGGGCCGGCGGACTACCGCCTTCGTGGTACGTGCCAGGGCACCCGGCTCAATACAGTGGCGGCATGAGTCGCTGGGCGGTGGCCGGGACGGGGCGCCGGGCGGTGGACGTCGGGATAGTGGCGCTCACCGGGGCAGTCACCGCGTACCGGATGGCGGTGGCGCTGCCGCTGACCGTCTTCGCGACCGTCGGCGGGGTGGCGGTCGGCGTACTGCTCTGTCTGGGTGCGCTGGCGTTTCCGTTGAGCCGGATCAGCCGGGAGGCGGCGGTCGCGCACGTGGCCGACCTGCTCCTCCTGCTCCCGTTCCTCTACCTCGGCGTGCGGGCGCTGCGCGGCCGCTCCGGCTCCCGGCCCGCCGGGGCGGTGCCGCCGGAGGTGGTCAGCGGCAGGAACAGCAGCATGGCGAGCGAGAGCAGGACGTAGCTGTTCGACCCGAGGAAGCCGACGACGGCGGAGAACCCGACGCCGCCGTGGTCCCCGGACCAGAGCCAGACGACGCTGCCACAGAGCAGGAGGTACGCGGCGGCCGGCGCGCGCCACTGCCACAGCCACAGCCGGAGCCGGAGCCACCGCCAGGGTGGGCGCGGATCCTCGGGGCACTCGGCGCGTTCGGCGCGCCGGGCGAGGGTGGAGTCGGCGAGGACCACCAGCGCGGGCACCAGCCAGACCAGATGGTGCACCCAGGTGACCGGGCTGACCAGGCACGCGACGATCCCGGTCAGGGCGAATCCGGCGCGCTCGTCACCCCGCCGGACCGCCTGCCGGGTCCGGTGCGCCCAGACCACCAGGACCACCGCGACCAGCACCAGCCAGGCGAGCCGGTTCGGATGCTCCGGATTCCAGCGCGCCGCCAGCCCCAGCAGGGACTGGTTGGAGACGTACTCCAACGATCCGACCCGGCCGGTGTCCCAGACGGCCCGGCCGAAGTAGGTCCGGGTGGCCTCCGGCGCCACCAGCCAGGCCAGCAGGGTGGCGACGGCCGCCGTGGCCGCCGCCGTGCCCGCCGCCCGCCAGCGGCGGGTCACCACGAGATAGCCGATGAAGATCGCCGGGGTCAGCTTGACGGCCGCGGCGACGCCGCTGCCGACACCGGCGAGCCGGTGACCCCGCTCCAGCAGCCAGAGATCGGCGTAGACCAGGGCGAGCAGCACCAGGTTGACCTGGCCGAAGCTGACCGTGTCGCGCACCGGCCCGAGCATCGCGAAGAGGCACACCGCGAACGCGAAACCGAACCCCCGGTGCCAGCCCTCCCGCCGGGCGATCGGATCGACCAGGAGCCACAGCACGAACGCGGCGGCCGCTCCGGTGACCGCGGCGTTGACGGCGATCGCCGGATGCCAGTCCAGCACCGCCAGCGGCAGCATGCAGAGCGCGGCGAAGGGTGGATAGGTGAACCCGTAGCCGGTGCCGGGCCGGACGTAGTCGTAGAGCCGGCCACCGTCGTGGACCCAGTGGTTGACCGCCCCGTGGTAGACGCCGATGTCGAACCAGCCCCGGTGCCCGGGGAGCAGCGCGATGGCGACCGCGATCGCCCCGGCCAGGCCGAGGAGAAGGAACATCCGGGCGTACGGCCGGGGAGGTCCGGTCATCGGGTGGTCCCCTCCAGCGCCCTGCCGTTCCAGGCCGGGCCGGCCAGCACCGTCGAGAGCGCGTGCACACCGAGCCCGAAGCAGCCGACCGCGACGATCCCGAGCGCCACCCCGGTCGTGGCGAGGGCGAGCTGTGCCGGATCCGGCCCGAAGCCGCTGGGCAGGGTGAGGAAGGCGACGCCGGCGGCGGTCAGGGAGGCCAGCAGGCGTACCGGCCGCTGGGGTGCGGCGGCGGCGATCAGGACCAGGCCCCAGAGCACGTACCAGGGCCGGGTGGCCGGCCCGAGCACCGCCACCGCCGCCAGGGCCAGCCCGAGCACGTACGTCGGGCCGAGCCGGCGCCGGTGCCACCAGGCGAGGGCCATGCCGCCGAGGGCGGCGAGCAGCCCGGCCCAGAGCCAGAACCGCATCGGCGCGGTGCCGAGATCCAGCCCGGCCGCCTCGGTCAGCCGGTGCGACGCGCGCCCGAGCGCGCTCGAGATCGACCAGCTGTGCTTGTAGAACGGTGTGCCGAGGGCGGTGATCCAGCCGTAGCCGAGGCCGGTGGCGGCGGTGGCGGCCACCGCCGTCAGGCCGGCGAGCCCGGCGGTACGCAGCGTGGCGGACCAGATTCCCCAGTACGGCCGGGCCAGCGCCACGACCACCAGCAGCCCCGCCGCCGCGGGCGCCTTGACCAGGGCGGCCAGCGTCACCAGGACGGTGGCCAGCGCGAACCGCTGCTCGAAGGCGAGGCAGAGGCCGGCCACCAGCAGCCCGAGCATCACCGCCTCGTTGTGCGCCCCGGCGACCAGGTGCAGCGGCACCAGCGGGTTCAGCACGCCGAGCCAGGTCGCGGCGCCCGGCTCGACCCCGCTGTGCCGGGCCAACCGGGGCAGGAAGATCGCCAGCAGGACGACGCCGAGCAGGGCCACCACGCGCATCCCGATCACCCCGGCCGCCGCCGTCGTGCCGGCCACGGCGGCGACCACGGCGGCCAGGCCGAGGAAGACCGGCCCGTACGGCGCCGGTGTCTGCTGCCACATCTGCGGCACCTCGGCGGCGAAGGGCCCGCCGAACCGCGACACCCCGTGCTCGTAGACGTCGGCACCGGCCAGCACCATCGTGCCCTGCGCGAGATAGCTGTAGACGTCCCGGCTGAACAGGGGCGGGCCGAGCAGCAGCGGGCAGGTCCAGAGGGCGAGGGTGGTCAGCAGGCCACGCACGTCGGCGCCGCCGGGCCGCCGGAGATCGCGCCCCGCCCACCACCAGGCCGCCACCAGCATGGTGAGACCGACGTATCCGCAGATCAGTGCCGGTCCCGGATAGTGTCGCCAGTCGGTCAGCCAGAGCGCCGCTCCGGTCTGGTCGACCGGCAACGCACCGGCGGCCAGCCCGGCGCACCCCAGGATCATCGTCCCGGCGGTGCCCAGGATGCGGTACGCGAGCACCGCGGGCAGTCTCAGCACCCAGGAAGGATTCCTGTACCACGTTGCCGCAGGACGTCCGTCCGGTGATGCGCCGGTGGCGCGGGGGTGCCGCGCGAACGCCGGTACCGCGGCGGGTGTCGTTGGCGGTGCCGCTGGCGGTGCGGGGGCCCGGCCGCCGGAAGCACCGGATTCCCGCCAGCCATCGGCGTGCGGCGCGCGGCACCGGGTCTCCCCGCGTGCCGCGCGCCGCAACCGGTCGGCGCTGTTGGCCGCCGGTCAGCGGTCGGCGGCGTTGGCCGCCGGTCAGGCCGGCGGTGCCGGCAGGCTACGGCCGGTGAAGGCCGGTCCGCCGGTGGAACCGGTGGCCCGCCCGCCCCGCGCCCCCGCCGAGCTCGGCTGGTAGACCCGGGTCTGGTTGTCTCCGTTACGGAACACGAAGGCCCAGGTCGGCCCGCTGAAACCGGTGAAGGTGAAGACGGTCGGGTCGGTGGCTGCCACCTCGTCGACAAAGGTCAACCGGGTCCAGTCGGTCCACGTCCCGGAGCCCTGGGTCAGCTCGCCGGTACCGTAGACGCCACCATCGCTCCCCCGGGCGACCACCTGGATCTTGCCGCTCACCGGGTCGATCAGCGCCCCCGGCGGGCCGTCCGCCGAGAAGTCGCCGACCGGGGTCCAGGTGGCCGGGAAGTTGCCCCCGCTGTCCTGCATCATCGTGACCACGGTGCCGTCGACCGCGCGGGCGACGACCCGCAGCCGGTTGCCGGGATAGGTCACCACCGCCGGGATGCCGGTGATCGTCGAGTCACCGATCGCCGCGCACCCGGTGACGGCGCCGGCCGCGTACCGCATGGTGCGGAGCTGCCCGGCGGTGTCCCGGGCGAAGATCTGCACCCCGCCGCTGACCGGGGCCGCGGCGACCGGTCCGGTCAGGCCACCGACGCCGAGACCGAGCCACGCCGAGTATGCGCCGTTGGCGCCCTGCTGGGCCAGGGCCCAGAGCGCACCCGCGGCGTCGACCGCGAACATGACCAGCGCCCCGTCAGCCTGGCGTGCCAGCACCGGCGGTGACCCGACCGGCCCGTCCAGGTCCGTCCAGGAGCCCCAGGCGGGCGGGTTCCTGGTGGCCTGGGTCCGCACCCACAGGTCACCGCTGGCGTTGAGAGCGGCGATCTGCAACCGCCCGTCGGCCTGCTCGGCGAGGGCCGGCCGGCCGGTGAACGCCGCCTGGCCATGGATCGCGGTCCACTGCACCGACAGGGCGCTGTCCGGGTCGGCCTGGTGCCCGTGCAGCAGCCGACCGATGTTGTCGGCGTACGCGTAGTCCACCGGGCCGAGCGTGGCCGGCGGCACCGGCGTGGCCTGCCCGGCGGTGGTCGCCGAGAACTGGGCTATCGGCAGCCCGGACGCGGCCGTCGGCACCAGGGTGCCGAGGACCACGGTGGCCCCGGACGCCGGCTGCCCGACCCCGGCCTCCCCGGGCGCGCCGATCACGCCGTCGGCCCGGCCGTCACCGGTGACGTCTCCGAGGGCGACCGCCGTGCCGAGGCCGTCGTTCGTCTCGTTGGCCGCGTTGAGGTCCGACTGGACGATTCGTCGGGCCGGGCGCAACGCCCGCGTCGCGTCACCCACCCGGGCGCGGCCGGTGAACAGCACCGCCGCCCCGGCCCGGGAGACTCCCGGGTACGACTTGTTGCCGACCCCGACCAGCAGGTCGTCGTGACCGTCCTGGTTGGTGTCGCCGGTGGCCAGGGCCCCGCCGAAGCGGTCACCGGCAACCAGTGTCTCGCCGCCCTCGCCGAGCTGGAGCCAGTAGCCGGTGCCGAGGTTGGCCGAGGCACCCGGATAGACCAGGACCGACCCGGCGGCCGGGGCGTCCCCCGGTGCCTCGCCGGGTAGGCCGGCGGCGATGTCGGCGAAGCCGTCGGCGTCGAAGTCGCCGACGGCGAGGGCGGCGCCGAGATTGTCGCCGGCCTCGTTGCTCCCACCGTTGTTGTTCTGGTTGCGCCCGAAGCCGGTACCGGTACCGTCGGCGGCGCCCGGCATCACATAGATCGCGCCGCTGTTGGCCGGTGAGGTGTCCGGCCCCTCCCCCGGCGCCCCGATCACCAGGTCGGTGTGGGCCGAGCCGGTGACGTTGCCGGCCGCCAGCGCCGCGCCGAACCGATCGCCGGCCTCGTTGGCGCCGCCGACGTCCGACTGGTGCACCCACCAGCCGGAGGCGATGCCGCCGGCAGCGCCCTTGAACACGGCGACGTCCCCGCCGCGCACGCTGCTGCCGTCGGGGCCCTCGTTGGGCAGGCCCACGGCCAGGTCGGCGAAGCCGTCCCGGTTGAAGTCGCCGGCCGCCAGCGCCGTGCCGAACTGGTCCCCGGCCTCGTTGCTTCCACCGTTGTCCTCCTGGTCGTACCAGGTGCCGGTGGTCAGCCCCGCGGCCTTGCCGTAGAAGACGCCGAGCGCGCCCGCCTTGATCGTGCCGATCGCCTCGCCCGGGATGCCGACGGCCAGGTCGGGGTAGCCGTCCTTGTTGAAGTCCCCGGCGGCCAGTGTCGCGCCGAACTGGTCGCCGGCCTCGTTGGCGGCGTTGTTGAGGTTGGTCTGGGTCAACCGGACGCCGGCCCCCGGCCCGGAGGCGGAGCCGGGGAAGACGCTGACGGTGCCGGAGGCGACGCCGCCGATGGTGTCGCCAGGGGCGCCGACGGCCACGTCGGCGTAGCCGTCCTTGTTGAAGTCCGCGGTCACCACGGCGGCGCCGAACCTCGCCCCGGCGACGTTCGCGCCGCCGCTGGCGTTCGCCGGGGTCACCACCCGGCGGGTGTACGGGTCGGTGCCCGCACAGCCGGTCGCGGCGCTCGCCGGCGCGGCGGAGGTGACCACCGTGGCGACCGCCGCCACCAGCGTCATCGCCGCGCAGGCCGCCGCGGGCATCCGGCCCTGATCGGACCGCCGTGGCGGGACTGTCGTCGTTGTCGGGCGAGGCCGCGTACGCGGCGATCGGGTGTCTCCCATTCGGTACAACTCCTCGACGTGTCGGCGGGACGTGCTGCCGGTGGATCGATCCGGGCGCCGGGCGCTCCGGGCCGGGCGACCGGATCGATCAGACGTACGTTGCCGGGTGGCCCGATCGAGCCCCCGTCCGGCGTGATCAGGCTGGCGGGGAGGTCAGCCGCAGCCCGCCGTACCTGGGCTCGGCCGTCTCGTCACGTAGCGCGGATTCGCCGGGCGGGTACCAGACGCGGAACACGTTGTCGGCGTCCCGCGCCACGAAGATGTAGGTCGGGCCGCCGGAGTTGAGGTAGCTCAGCACGGTCGGGTCGGTGGTGGCGGTGAATCCGCCCTGGGCGGCCTGGATCCAGCTCCCCCACTCGCCGGAGCCCTGCGCGGTTTCCCGGATCGCGTGCATGGTGCCGTCGGCGCGGCGGGCGATGACCTCGGTCCGGCCGTTGCCGGGATGCAGCAACGCCGCCGGCGAGCCGGCCGCGACCAGGTCACCCACGGGCGCCCAGGTGGCGGCGAAGGTGCCGCTGCCGTCCTGGGCCTTGCTGACGAGGGTGCCGTCGGCGGAACGGACGACGACCCGCATCCGGAAGCCGGGGTAGACCACGACCGCCGGTGTGCCGGTGAGGCCGGCACCGCCCAGGTCGGTCCAGGCCGACAGGGTGCCACCCGGGTAGTAGGTCGCGGTACGCAGCGCACCGGCGGCGTCCGGGACGAACAGTTGCAGCGCGTTCTCCAGCACGGCAACGGCCGGGGTGCCGACCAGCCCGCTCGCGCCGAGGCTGCGCCAGGACGTGTACGCCCCGTTGGCGGCGTCCTGCGGCAGATGCCAGAGCCGGCCGTCGACGTCGACAGCGAACTGTACGAGCGTGCCGTCGGGCAGCCGCTGCACGGTCGGGGGCCCGGCCATCGAGCCGCCGAGGTGGGACCATGCGGCCCAGCCGGACAGTCCGGGTTCGGACTGGTTACGGGACCACACGTTGCTGTCGGTGTGCTGGGCCACGACCTGGATCCGGCCGTCGGGCTGCTGGGCCAGCGCCGGCGGGCCGGTGAACGCCTGGCCGTCGGAGAGCGCGGTCCACTGCACGTTGTGCAGGGAGTCCGGGTCGGGCATCCGGCCGTGGAACAACCGCCCGATGTTGTCCACGTAGGCGAACTCCGGCGTGCCGAGCAGCGCGGCGCCGCCGGGGGCGGCCTGCATGGCCACGGTGCGGGAGAACTGGGCGATCGGCACGGTCGGCAGCGGGTCGGCGAACCAGCCCTGCAGGTCCACGATCAGCCGCAACGGGCTGGACGACTGGTTGCGGACGGTCACCTTTCCCTCGGCTCCGGGCCGGAGCACCACGGCGCTGGAACGGCTCTCCCCGGCGTTGAAGTTGTTGAGGCTGGTCGTCGGCACCGGCTGCCCGGTCGGCCAGGCGACGAGGTGGCCGCCGCCCGCCGGGTTCGCCACCGTCAGGTTCAACACGGCGCCGGCGATGTCGCGGGTGGGCAGGCCGTTGGTGCCTCCGACGGCGACATCGACGCTGCCGCCGGCCGGGACCGGGGTGTCGGCCGTGTCGAGTAGCCGGCTCACCGCCGGGCGGTAACCGGCGCCCTGGGTCGGCTCGGCGGTGAAGTAGCCGTGCGCGTCGACCAGCAGGTTGATGGCCGCCCCGCCGGTGTTGCGGACGACGATCCCGCCGTCCGTGCCCAGCTTGACGGCCATGGTCTGGGCGGTGGTGCCGACCGGGTAGTCGAAGGTGCTGCCGGCGGCCGTGCCGCCGGCCGGGTAGGCGGTCAGGTAGCTGCTCCGGGTCGCCCCGACCACGGTGAGGTTGACGAACGCCGCCGACGCGCCGGCCGGGATCGGCGCCCCGTTGCCGACCGTCACCGTGACGCTCCCGCCCGCCGCGACGGTCGCCTTCGGCGCGCCGAGTCCGCTGCGGGTGTCCACCAGCCGGGTGTGCGGGACCGGCACGAACCCGCCCCGCCCCGTGGCCGTGGTCGGGTTGGTCAGGAAGTAGCCGTGCACCTCGGAGACGATGTGGGTGCTGCCGTTGTGGTTGTAGTAGTTGATCTTGCCGTTGGCGCCGACCGGCACCACGGCGCTGTTGGACTGCACCACACCGGCCTTCACGTTGAGCGCCGAGACGGCGGGCCGGGCGACCCCGTCGGGCCAGAGCGTGAAATAGGTCGCCACGGTCGGATTGACCGCGGTGACGTCGACCAGCAGCGCACTGACTCCGGACGCCGGCACCCCGGCCCGGCCGAGCACCTGCACCGTGGTGGTGCTCCCCGGACCGCGCGCGCCGGCCGTGGCACCGACGCCGCTGCGGGTGTCGAGCAGTTGTGCGGTGGTCACCGGGACGAAGTCCCCACCCCTGCCCGCCGCATCGGCGAGGACCGGCGCCGCCGGTACGACGGCGACACCCGCGGCGGCGAGCACCGAGGCCACGAATGCGCCAAGGACCTTCCGGTTACGGGATGTTCGTCCCGCCTGGTCTCGACCCGACAATCTGGCCGTGTCCAACGTTTCCTCCCCGTGATTTGGTTGGATCTTCTCAACACAGCACGAGCGACCCGATCACCACCGGCACTCATAGCGGAAATCGGCGCCCTCACCCACCTCGACATAGCGCATGGCATGGATCGTGCGTGCTTCCGGTGGCCGAGCGGCAAACGCAGTCAACGGTGCCCCGTACCGTCCGATCTCGCGGGCGACGGCACCGAATTCCGAGCTTGGATCCAGCGTCAACAACTCCGCGCTGCGCCACAGCAGCGCGAGCACCACGACCACGTCGCGAGGGTCCCCGTCGGCCGCCAGCAGGGCCGCCGCCCGCAGCCCCGCCCGCAGGTACCTCGGCGCCGCATGACGGACCGCCAGCGCCGCGGCACGCTGGACGTACGGGCTCAGCACCGTATCTCCCAGCGCTGCCACCGAACCGGCAGCGACGGCGATCGCCCTCTCGTCACGTAGCGCCCCGAGAAGCCTGGTGATCTGTTCGTCCCGATCCGTCGGCATCGGCCTGGTGAGATACTGCTCACGCGGATGGAAGCGAAGGGCATCCTCAAGCTTGACCTGTCTCACCATCACGGTTTCCTTCCCGGAACCATTCTCGTGTCGTCCACGAATTCGTATCCGCGTTTCACGAGCGCGTCGATTTCGAGTCGGAAGACGCGGTGCCGGACGTTCGTCGAGTCCCACAGCGTGTTGAACCGTATCGGTGTCGCCAGGTAGACCTCTCGACCCGCGTCGGCCACGTCCTCTATCCATTGCATGTTACCGGCGGGTGTCCAGTTCGGATCATCGAGCACGAGGTGCCCCGCCCAGGTCTTGGCAACCTTGGTGTCCTCGATGTTGCCGAGCACGACCACGTCGCCCGGTTTGCCGACCGAGGAGAGGCGGCAGACGTCGTTGTGGACCAGGACCGGGGCGCCGCCGGCCACCACGTGGTACGTGTGCAGTCCGTCCACGGTCAGGTTGTGCGCCCGCTGTCCCTGCGCCGTCCACCGCTTGATCCCGGTGATTTGGACGAAGGTGCCGGCGGCGGTACGCAGCATCGCGCCGACGGTCAGCTTCTCCGCCGTCACCCACCGGTCCGGACCCGCCACCCAGAACGGGTGCCCGTCCGTCGCCGTCAGTGTGCCGGTCCGGTCACCGGCCGCGCCGTCGACGTCGACGGTCACCTCGACCATCGACTTCTCACCCTGGCCGGAGATCAGGTCGGTGACCTCGCGCGCCTCGGTCCGTCCGGTGGTCGGGTCGGTGGCGATCACCTTCTCGCCGACCCGCACCTGCTCGATCGGTTTGCTGGAGCCGTCGGCCATCAGCACGGCGGTGCCGGGGGCGAAGCTGTTGCAGGCACCACGCGCCCGGCCGACGAGCCCACCCACCCGGCCGCTGGCGATGTTGGCGACCTCGCCACGAGCCGCCGAGCCGGCCGACTGCAGTGCCGAGCGGGCACCGCCGGACAGGGCGCGTACCCCGGAGCCGATCGCGGCGCCGGCGACCGAGCCGAGGCCACCGGTCAGCCCGCCGATCACGCCGCCGAAGAGGGCGTTGCCGGCCATCTCCTTCCAGGAGTGCCCGCCCTCGACCAGGTCGTGCACGATCGAGCCGACCGCGCCGGCCAGCGCGCCGCAGGCGACCGCGCCGACCCCGGTCCAGCCGATCGCCACCCCACAGCCGATGCCGACGACGGCACCGGCGGCGATCCCGGCGATGGTGGCGGCGTGCTCCTGCACGAACTCGGAGACCGCGGCGGCGGCGGTGGAGACCGCCTGCACCACCGTGCCGGCGGCCTCGACCGCCTTCTGGTAGACCACCTGCACCGACTTCGCCACGTCGTGCACCACGTTGCGGACCGTGGAGACGACCTTGGCCGGCAGGCTGGCCACCGTGGAGACCACCGACTTCAGGCCCGAGTAGACCGGCTTGAGGGCGGCGGCGATCGCCGGCAGCGGGTTGTGCTTGATCGCGTACCGCACCGCGGCCTTGGCGGCGTTGGTCACCCGGTGCGCGGCGGCGACCGCCGCGCGTTTCATGGCCGCCGCCCGTTCCCTGGCCCACGACACGGCGGCGGACGCCTTGCTCGCCACCCAGCGGGCAGCCGAGACGACCTTTTTCGCCACCCACGTCACGGCGGTCCTGGCCTTGTTGTAGACCCACTTCGCGGCCGAGGTGACCTTGCTGGCGACGTACTTGACCGCGGAAACGGTGTAGTTCCAGGCGGTCCGAGCCGCCGAGTACGCGTACGAGGCCGCGTAGGAGACCGCCGACTTGGTGGCCCGCCAGGCGCTGGAGACGGCGCCCGAGACCTTGCTGACGGCCTTCTTGCACCAGCCGCAGGAGGGCCAGTGGCCGTCCGGGTCACTGTTGGCCAGCGGGTCGCCCGCGCCGTACGTGTACCGGTTGGCCAGGATCGACTCACCGGCGCCGTAGGTCACCGAGTCCCGGGAGTCGAAGGTGCCGGTCGCCGGGTCGTACCAGCGGGCGCCCATGTTGACCTGGTCGGTGGCCGGGTCCGTCCAGTCGCCCTGGAAGCCGAGGTTGCTCTCCTCGCCGGCGGTGGCGATCCGCTGCCCGAACGGGTCGTAGGCGGTGGAGTCGGCAAGGGCGGGCAGCGCCGGGTCGGCCGGATCGAAGCCGCCGACCACGTCGCCGTGCTCGTCGGCGAGGGCGATCCGTTCCCGGGTCCCGTCGGCGACGGCGAGCAGTTCGCCACCCGGCCCGCGGGCGTAGGTCTCGGTGCCGTCGCTGACCACCTCGTCGCCGAGGCCGGCGTAGCGGAACGCGGCGCCGTCGCGCTGGGCGAGCCGGTCCAGGCTGTCGTAGGTGTAGTGCTGCCCGTCGGCCTCCGTCAGCCGGTCGAAGGCGTCGAAGGAGTACGTCTCGGTGTGTCCGGAACTGGTCCTGCCGGCCAGGGTGCCGCGCGCGGTCCAGGCGTAGGTGTGGTCGCCGTCGGTCAGCAGCCGGTTCCGGGCGTCGTAGCTGGCGGTCCTGCCGCCGGCCCGGATCCGGTTGCCGGAGTCGTCCCAGGCGTACTCCGTGGTCTCGTCCCCGGCGGTCCAGGAGGTGATCCGGCCGGCCCAGTCGTAGCCGTACCGGTTGTCGGCCGCGCCGGCCGTGCCGGCGGTGGTCTTGCGGGTCAGCCGGTCGTCCACGTCGTACTCGTAGCGGATCGAGGCCACCTCGGCGCCGCCGCTGTTGCGCAGCACGTCCGAGGAGACCCGACCGAAGTCGTCGTAGCCGTAGCCACGGACCCGCCCGGAACCGTAGTCGACGGTCTTCACCGCGCCCGCGGCGTCGTAGCCGAGCGTCTGGGTCGTGCCGGTGACCGCGTCGGTGAGGGTGTGCAGCCGAGCGTTCCGGTAGGCGTAGTGGGCGGTGCCGGCCGGGTCGGTGCGGGTGGTGACCCGGCCGTCGTCGTCGTAACCGAAACTCGCCGCGCCGGCCGGACCGGCCGAGCTGAGCACCCCGCCCCGGTCGTTGTAGGTGAAGGTGTCGGTGCCGGTCGGCGCCTGCGCGGAGACGAGCCGGCCCGTCAGGTCGTAGCCGAGACGCCGCTCGGGCTGCCCGGCCCCGGAACCGGCCTCCCGGGTCAGCCGCCCGGCCGCGTCGTATTCGCGGGTCCGGACGACGTCGCCGGGCGACCGCAGGTGCTCCGGGTTGCCGGCCAGGTCGTACGACATGCTCCAGGTCCGGTCGGCGGCTGCCGGATGGGCCGCGGTGGCCGGCTCGACCACCGTCGCCGGCAGGCCGAGGCTGTTCACCGTGTAGATGGTGGCGTTGCCCCGCCCGTCGGTGTAACGGGTGCGGTTGCCGGCGGCGTCGTAGCCGAAGCTGGTGGTGAGCTGCCTGCCGTCGGCGACCGGTTCGACCTGCCGGACCAGCAGGCTGCGCGCGTCGTACGCGTAGCTGGTGACCCGCTGCTGGGCGTCGGTGGCGGAGGTCAGGTTGCCGGCGGCGTCGTAGCCGTAGCTCTGGGTCCGCAGGGTGTTGCCGGCCGGGGAGAGGTCGGACTCGGCGGCCACCCGACCCAGCACGTCGAAGTCCACCCGGGAGGTGCGGCCGAGCCCGTCGGTCATCCGCACCTGCCGGCCGTGCAGGTCGTAGCCGTACTCGGTGACCACCCCGGCCGGGGTGGTGCTGCGCAGCAGTTCGCCGACCTTGTTGTAGGCCAGCCTGCTGACGGACCCGCCCGGCGAGACGGACTCGACCAGGTTGCCGGCGTCGTCGTAGGTGTGCCGGGTGGTGAAGGTGTCGGCGACCGGCCGCCGCTCCACCTCGGTCACCGTGACCGGCCGGTCCAGGTCGTCGTAGGTGGTCTCGGTCCGCGCCCCGGACGGGTCGGTGACCGAGAGCATCTCACCGGTACGGGTGTACGTGTAGCGCCACAGCGCCCGCTCGTCGTTGGTGCTCCCCGGCGCGTCCCGGACGGTGACCCGGTTGAGCTGGTCGTGACCGTAACGGGTGGCGTTGCCCCGCGGATCGACGACCTCGGTGACGTTGCCGACGGCGTCGTAGCGGGTCAGCGTGGTCGGGTTCGCGGCCACCCCACCGACCGGCGTGTAGCTCGGCGCGCTCGCGCTCACCACCCGGCCGAGCCGGTCGTGGGCCTGCCGGCTGACGTTCCCGAGCCGGTCCCTGACCGCCACCACCTCGCCGAAGGCGTTGTAGCCGACGGTCTCGGTCGGGTTGACCGTCTGCGGGGCGCCGCCGTCACTCTCGGCGGCCACCGCCGGCCCGGTCGAGCTGACCTGCCGCTCCAGCTCGTCGTGGCGGACGGTGCTGGTGTGGTCGGCCGGGTTCGCGCCGCTCACGTTGCCCCGCGGATCGGTGACGGCGGTGACCAGACCCCGCTGGTCGTGGCGGTAGCTGGTGACGAGGTTCGTGCCGTTGCCGACGACCGTCTCGCGGTCCCGGTTGCCGGCCGCGTCGTAGCGGTATTCGACGGTCTGCCCGCTGGTCGGCATCGCCCACGGCACGTTCGCCGCCTGCCCCGACCAGGTGGTACGGGTGACGTTGCCGGCCGCGTCGTAGACGTAGCTGGTACGCCGGGACACCCCGGTCGGGTCCAGCGTCGTGCTCTCCACCCGGCCCGCCCGGTTGACCACGTGCTGGGTGACCAGCTGCCCGTTGGCGCTCTCCTGCCGGATCACGTTGCCCGCGCCGTCGTAGGTGTTGGCCTCGATCACGTAGTCGCGGGTGCTGCCGCCGGGGTTACGGAACCCCTTGAGGATGACCTTCTCCGGCAGGTCGTCCCGGTAGTAGGTGTACTCCAGCCGCTGCCCCATCGCGTCGGTCTGCCGCACCATCCGACCGGCGTGGTCGTAGGCGTACGAGTTGAGCACCAGGTAGTCGCCGGTGGCCGGGGCGGGGCTGCCCTCGGGATCGCCGCGCCAGTCCCGCAGCCGCACCTCGGCGATCGTGTTGCGGGAGGTGAAGGCGTATTCGTAGTGGTTGCCGTTGGCGTCCACCATGGAGGTCCGGTTACCGAACCGGTCGTAGCCGAACGAGGTCTCGGCCCCCTCGGCGTCGACGCTGCGGGCCAGCCGGTTGTGCTCGTCGTACTCGTAGCCGCTGACCCGGGGCGGGTCCTCGGTGAGCACGTCGCGCAGCTCGGTGCGGATCACGTTGCCGTCGGCGTCGTAGTCGTTGGTGGTCCGGCTCTGGTGCCGCACCCCGCTGACCGCGTCGGTGGTGACCGGGCCGGTGACCGTCCTCAGCCGGGACAGCGCGTCGTAGCTGAAGCTGGTGGTGACGCCCTCCGGGAAGGTGTCGGAGACCTCGGTTTCCGAGATGCGCCGGCCGAGCGCGTCGTAGCCGAACGAGGTGACCAGCCCGGACGGCTCGGTGACCCGGGCGAGGTCACCGTTGGCGTGGTAGTCGTAGCGGGTCACCGCGCCACGCGGGTCGGTGGTGGTGCGCACCAGGGCGGGCGGCGTGGCCCCGCCGCCGACCGCCGCCTCACCGCCGGTGGTGTAGGTGTGCCGCACCGTCGCACCGTCCGGGCCGGTCTGGGTGGACAGCTGCCCGGTCGGGTGGTAGCTCATCGACGTGCGGTAGTTGGGGTCGGTGGCGCCCGCCGAGCGGCCGTCGCGGACCTCGGTGGGCAGGTCGTTGCGCGGGTCCAGCGGGTTGGTCACCGTGGGGTACGTGGAGTAGGTGGTGAAGCACTGGGTCGACGTCCGGCACGTCCTGCGCGAGATCACGTTGCCCCGGTCGTCGTAGCCGAGGGTGACGGCGTCGCCGTTCTCGTTGGTGACGACGTTCTGGAAACCGCGGTCGTCGTAGGAGAACGACCGGATCGCCATGCCGTCGAGGGTGTGGCCGACGAACACCGGCCCGCCGGAGCTGCCCGGGATGACCGTGCAGAACCGCGGGTCACCCGGGTCGGGGCTGTTGCACAGCTCGGTCGGGGTCGGCGACGGGGTCGGCGACGGGGTCCGGTAGCCGGGCTGGTCCTCCTCGCGTACGCCGATGCCGAGCGGCGAGCCGGACCGCAGCATCCGGCCGGCGAGTGCGTCGTACTCGTAGAGGTGGGGGCGGCCGGCCGGGTCGAGGACCTGGATGGAGCGGCGCAGGTCGGTGTCACCGCCGTAGACCGCCGGGGCGCCGATGCGCCAGGTGCCGCCGTTGCGGTCGGTGTACTCGCTGATCCGGTTCAGCGTCACGTCGTACGTCGCCTCGGCGGCGATCTTGCCGCTGGGCAGGGTGACCTGGCTGAGCTGGTCGGCGTCGGTGGTGCCGAGCTGGTGGTGGGCGGTCACCGCCGCCGGGCCGAGCGGGTGGGCGTAGACGGCGACCTCGTCGATGGTGCCGGAGAAGTGCCGCTGCGCGGTCGCGCCCCACGCCGGCCAGGACGACGGCGTGCTGGCGTACGCCGCGCCGACCTGGTTGACGGTCTGGTTGGCGTGGTCGATGGGGGCGGTGAGGGTGCCCGCGACCCGGCCGTCGAGGTAGAGCGTCTGGGTGCCGCCCATCGCCGAGAGCACCACGTGGTGCCACCGGTTGTCGTTGACCAGGCCCGTCGACGTGATCGGGGCGATGGTGCCGGTGCGGAACTGCCCGCGCAGCCGCCCGTCGGTGCCGACGTAGAGCAGCGGCACCCCGGCGGACGAGACGCTGCCCAGCGCCGCGTTCTGGTAGCCGACCAGCGGGCCGCCGGTCTGCACGCCGGACATCTTGAACCACACCTCGACGGCGGCGTCGCGGTTCTTCTTCAGGGTGCCCTTGGGCAGTTCCAGCACCGACGTGGTGCCGTTGAAGGTGGCCCCGGTGTTGTCGGTGCCGGGCAGCGCCCCCGCCGCGCCGAGGGTGAGGTTGCGGGCGGTCGCCGCGTCCCTGCCGAGGTTGACGGCGATCTCGCTGCCGGCGGCGCTGCCCTGCGTCTCGCCGAGCCGCCAGTACGACTCGGGCCGGCTGTCCAGCACGGCGGCCCGGTAGTGCGAGCCGGCGGTGTACTGGTAGGCCGTGCAGACGTCGCCGGGTGCGCAGACCCGGGTCAGCAGATCGCCGGTGTAGGTGTAGTTCCAGGTCGGTGCGGTGCCACCGACCAGGTCGGTCCGCACCGACGTGACGTGCCCGCCGGTCCAGGTGAAGTGCAGTGCCCGGCCGGCGGTGTTGGTCTGGCTGTTGGAGACGTGTGCCCTGGCGAGCCGGCCGGTGCCGGGGTCGTAGCTGAGCACGACGGCGCGGGCGGCGGCGTCGGAGATTCTCGTGAGCCGGCCGGTGCCGGAGAACTGGTAGCTCATCCCGGCCCGGTCGGCGAGGGTGTACGTGCTGCCGGAGAGGACCAGCGAGGCGGCCCGCCCCTGCGGGGCCGCGAAGGTGCCGTCCGGGTTACGGCCGAACCGGACCTGCTGCCCGTCGGGGTAGGTGACCACCACGTTGCCGGAGCCGTCGTCGTCGGGCACCAGCCGCATGTCGTACACGGTCACCCAGCCGGCGCCGAAACTGAGGTCGCGGCGCGGGTCCAGGCTGTTGTAGGTGCGGACCACGCGCAGGTCGGGGCCGACGGTGGTGACCGAGGCGTCCAACGCGGCGGTGCTGAAGTTGCCGACCTGCGGGTCGAACTCGCGTTCGGAGCTGCCGTACGGCGCGGCGGCCACCCGTGAGGTGATCTCCGGTTGGGGTACGGCGGTGAGCAGGGTGGACCAGTCGGAGGTGACCTCGTTGCCGGCGTCGGCGACGACGGTCCGCCAGACGTAGGTCCTGGTCCAGGCGAGCCGGCCGGCCGGCACCGTCCACGCCTGACTGGTCAGGAATCCGGAGTTGGCGCAGTTGACGTTGGTTCCGGCGTCGGTGCGCTCGCAGTACTCGAACTTGAAGCGCAGGCTGGAGCCGGGCGGTGCGTCGATGTCGACGGCGCGGGCCCAGAGCTGCGGGGTCAGGGTGGGCGTCTGATAGCCGTTCGGGGGGTGCAGCTCCTGCACCACCGGGGCGATGTCGAAGACCTCCAGCACGATCCGGCCGGGCGGCACCTGCTCGTCGGTGAAGACGATTCCGCCGGTCCGGACCATGGTGAAGTCGAGGAAGTACCGACCCGGCGGCAGCGCCCTGATGGTCGCGTCGAGGGTGACCGTGGCACCGCGGGCCAGCGTGCCGGGCAGGTTCGCCGTGCGCTGCTGGGTCACGGCCGCACCGGTGGCGGCGTTGTACGCCCGGTAGGCGAGGTAGTAGTTGGCGCTGGTCCACGCCTCGGCGCCCCGGTTGGTCACCGTCACCCTGACCTTGCCGGCCTGGTTCTGCAGCACCGGTGGCTCGGGCACCGGATTCGGGATCGTGTAGGAGGCGTTGTACGGACTGTGCGTGACGTAGAGCCGGGGCCGGTTGGCGGTGCCGCTCCCGGCGATCCGCTTCCACGCCGAACTGTCGCCGGCCGGGGCGCGCAGCGACAGGCCGTTGTTGGCCCGGGTGCCGTCGACCCAGCCCTGCACCATCCGCCGGCCGGTGTTGCCGAGGTCGAAGAGTGTCCCCCTGGCCGGGCACCTCGACTGCGACTGGCCGGTCTGGATGTGGCCGTAGGCGAAGGACTGGCTGGCCAGTGCGGACCCGACCGACGGCCCCGGGTAGGAGTGGCCGCCGGGGCCGGTCCACGCCTGGGTCACCTCGTGCACGCTCAGACGCCGGGGCGAGCAGGAGGGCGCGTCGTAGTTGACGATCTGCAGCTGCGCGCCGTAGATCGTGTGGTACCGCAGCCGGCTGTTAAGCCCGTCGAACCGCAGGTACGACGCGGCGTTGCCGCCCAGGTTGCCGGCCAGGAGTTCGGAGGCGCCGGAGCGGGACGAACCGCCCTGCACCACCATCGAGTCGTCCGCGCCGGCCGGCTCCACGGACGGGTCGAGCCGGACCGGGAACACCCGCGCCGGGTCGCGCAACCACGCGTCGTCGGCGACGATCTCCAGGGCCGGGCCGCCGGAGACGGTCACCAACCGGTAGTCGACCCCTGTGGAGAGTGCCGGGGTGGCCGCGGCATCGGTCATGAACCCGGCCGGGATCACCGCGCGGACCGTTCCGGCGCCGTCGACCAGCCGCACCTCGCCGTCGACAAGCCGTGGGGTCAGCCCGGTGAGACGGAGCGGGAAGAGGAAGGCGCGCGGGGCCGACGCCGACCGCAGCACCAGGGTCTCCTTGACCCCGCCCGCCTGGCTGACCAGCTCCAGGTCGGTCTGGGGCAGCACGTTCCGGTAGGTGGCGGTGGCGCCGTCCACGGTGGCGGCCGAGGCGCGGGCGCCGGCCAGCCCGTAGCCGAGCGCGTGCCCCCCGTCGAGGCCGACCCGGACCAGTTCGGCGGCGTCCGCCCGGTCGGCCAGTCGCAGGTCCACCGAGTCGGCCGCATTGCGCCAGCCGGTGCCCGAGCGGACGAGTGTGCTGTCGATCGGCGCCCAGCCTCCGGCGGCACTGCGGTAGTTGATCGGGTCGGTGGAGAACTCCGTCGTCGCGGTCCCGTCCGGGTTGCGGTAGGTGCGGTGGTGGGCGTCCCGCTCGGTGGGGAGTTCCCGGCTGGCCTGCGGGTCGAAGCGCGGCGCCGGCGCCGCCGGCGGGTCGACCACCGCGGCCGGATTGGGCGTCGCCACCGGAGCGGCCCGCTCGGCCCGCAACGGATACCGGTTGCGCAGTGACTGCGGCACGGTGGTGTTGCGCCGACCGTCGACGGTGTGCGCCTGACCGGCCGCCGAGCCCCAGCGCTGCTTCGGCGCGTCCCTCCCCCGGTGGCCGCCGCCACCGGCGGCGGACTCGTACGGCGGGTGGGAGAGTGCCGCCGTGGTGCCGGGCTGCGCGGAATGCGCCCCGAGCAGCACGCAGAGCGCGAGCGCGGTGGCCCGCCACGCCAACTGCCACGGGCCGCGCCGGATGCCGCGGCGATGGTCGAACCGTCGACGGGCGCGCACGCCCCAGCCCCCGTACATGGTGCACTCCCCCGTGCTCAGTCGCGGGTCGGGCGCCCGCGTCCGCCATCACCGGGCCCACGCGGTCACCGGCCGGCCTGCCGGCACTGGGTCCGGACGGCGGGACGGAAGCGGAGTGGACCTGGGCGGTCGCCGGGCCAGCACCGGCGGCGCAGGGGCGCCACCAGCAGCTGCCTCGTCGAGCCGCTGGTTCCGGACTCTAACCAGGCGAATGATGCGGGTCCATACCTCGATCGGCCTGATCTTGAGTCCCCGGTGGGTCCGATGCTGAATTGCCCCGATCAGCCCGATGTGGAATTCCACGGTCCGGCTCCGGAGCGCGGGCCGGGTCACGGGTGGGCGGTCAGGCGGACACGAGCCGGCGGGCCTGGGCCAGGGTGACCGGCTCGTCGTGGCTCTGGACGTACCACTCGTAGTCGTCGTCGAGCAGGTCGCGCACCATCGCCAGGTCGAGGCCGTCGTCGGAGCCGCGCAGGTGTGCCGGCGGCGGATAGAAGCAGTCGCCGAGCAGCGCCACGCCCGCGTCGGGGACGTACACCACTGTCGAGTCGGGAGCGTGTCCGCCGCCGACGTGCCGCAGCCGTACGCCCGACGGCAGGGTCAGTTCGTCGGCGAAGGTGCGACCCGGCGGCAGGATCGCGAAGCCGTCCCAACCCTCCATCGCGAGTGCCCGGGCCCGGAAGCTCGGGCCGAGCCGGGGGTTGGCGCGTACCTGCTCGCGCAGGTAGCGGTGGCTCCACGGCCGGGCCGCCTCCTGCCGGAGCAGTTCCCGGCCGGCGACATGACCGACGATCTCGACGTCGGGCCAGGCGCAGGCGCCCCAGACGTGGTCCCAGTGGTGGTGGGTGTAGACCAGCCACCGGGCCGGGGGAAGGCCGGCGGCCCGCATCGCGGCCTGGATCGCACGGGCGTGCGCGGGGCTGTGCCCGGCGTCCACGACCACGCTGCCGCGCTCGTCGGCGACGACCGCCACGCCGGCCTGGACGTTCGCCGGGTCGGGGTCGCCGGGCGAGATCCAGACCCGTCCGGCGAGCTGCCGGATGGTGATGCCGTCGATGATCGCGCGACCTCCCGTGCGGGGTCCCTGGCCGGACCGGGTGGGCTGGCACACACCATATCCACGCCGCCCACCGGCGCGGGCTACCGTACGGCGGAGCAGGCGGAAGGGACGGACGACGGTGATCACCCGTAGCGATGTGCGGCAGGCGGCGACCCGGATAGCCGGACACGTCCGGACGACCCCGGTGGCCCGGATCGAGCCCGATCTCGCCGGCCCGGCCGGCGCCCTCTGGCTGAAGCTGGAGTTCCTGCAACACTCCGGGTCGTTCAAGGCACGTGGCGTCTTCAACCGGGTGCTGTCCGCCGCCGAGCGCGGCGAGCTGCCGGCCGCCGGTGTGGTCACCGCCTCCGGCGGCAACGCGGGGGCCGCCGTCGCGTACGCGGCGGGCACCCTCGGACTGCCCGCCGAGGTGTACGTGCCGACCACCGCCCCCGCCGTCAAGGTCGGCAGGCTGCGACAGCTCGGCGCCACCGTGGTCCCGCACGGCAGCGAGTACGCCGAGGCGTACGAGGCCGCGGTCAAGCGGGCGGCCGACACCGGGGCACTCTTCTGCCACGCCTACGACCAGCCGGAGATCTGCGCCGGTCAGGGCAGCGTGGCGCTGGAGCTGCTGGACCAGGCCGGTGAGCTGGATACCGTGCTGGTGGCGGTCGGCGGCGGCGGGCTGATGGCCGGGGTGACCGCCGGACTGGACGGCCGGGCCCGGGTGGTCGCGGTCGAACCGGAGGGCGCCTCGGCGCTGCACGCGGCGCTGGCGGCGGGCGGGCCGGTCGACGTACCGGTCGCCGGGGTGGCCGCCGACTCGCTCGGCGCGCGCCGGGTCGGCACCATCGCCTACGAGCTGGCCGTCGGCGCCGGGGTGCGCAGCGTGCTGGTCACCGACGAACAGATCGTCGAGGCGCGCCGGCTGCTCTGGAGCACCTACCGGCTCGCCGTCGAGCACGGCACCGCCGCCGCGCTGGCCGCGCTCACCTCGGGCGCGTACCGGCCGGCCGCCGGGGAGCGACTGGCGGTGCTGCTCTGCGGCGCCAACACCGACCCCGCCGACCTGGCCGGCTGACCCTCGGCACCACCCGCCGACCGACCGCCGACTGCCGACCGGCCGCCGACCGTCGTCCCGGGCCGCTACCGCACCACCCGCAGGGCCGCGCGGCGCCGCGCGTACCGGCCGGGCCAGTCGGCCGCCGGGCCGAGCAGGGCGGCGAGCCTGGCCGCGTCCCGCTGCGCCTGCCCGGCGCAGCAGTTGTTCAGCAGTACGTGCAGCTCGTCGGTCTCGTCGGCGAGGTCATGCAGCCGTCCCGCCCACTCGGCCAGCTCGTCGTCGCGGTAGGCGTACCGGAACCGGCCCTCCTTGTCGCCGGTGGTCCACTCCGGGCTGTGGCCGTGGAAGCGCATCACCGCCGGCTCGGCGGTGGCCAGCAACAGCGGCGGGACCGACGACTCGTGGCCCTGCGGCATGTCGACGCTGACCATCGAGATGTCGTGCCGGGCGAGGAAGCCGACCGTCTCCGGCGCGTTCTCCCCGTCGAACCAGGAGGCGTGCCGGAACTCGACCGCGACCCGCCAGGGACGGCAGCGCTCGGCGGCGTCGAGGACGCGCTGCTCCGCCCGCTCGCCCCGGGTCAGCCAGGGCGGGAACTGGAACAGCAGTACACCGAGCTTGCCGGCACCGGCGATCGGTTCGACCGCCTCGCGGAACCGCCGCCACAGCTCGTCGTAGCTGGACTCCGGCAGGTCGCGGCGGCGTACCCGGCCGGTCTCCCGGCCCGGTGGCCGCAGGTCGGCGGGGAGCGCCGCCGCCTGGATCCCGTGCCCGGTGAAGAGGCCGAGCGCTTTGACGTCGAAGGTGAAGTCCGGCGGCGTGCGGTCCACCCAGGCCGCCGTCGTCTCCGGCGCCGGCACCGCGTAGTAGGTGGTGTCGACCTCGACCAGGCCGAACCGCTCGGCGTAGTAGGCCAGCCGTCCGGCCGGGGTGTTGGCCGACCGGGGATACCAGCCGGACGCGAGCAGGGACCGGTCCGCCCACGAGGAGGTGCCCACCTTCATCTCGCCCATGTCCACAGTTTCTCCCCACCGGGCAGCAGGGTCGAAACCTCCCGGGTCGGGACGAACGACCGGGAGAGGGACAGCGCCCTACACTCCGTCTCGTTACCGAGACCGGCAGTTCCGACAAATCGTATGCTGGCCCGGTGACTCCGACCGGCTCCGACGGCTCCGACGGGCATCGCCGGGCGCACACCGGCCGGCGCCGCAACGAGGAGGCCCGGCAGGCGATCCTCGACGCGGCGCTCCGCCTGCTCACCGCCCCGCACGACGGCGGGTTGACCGTCGACGTCCTTGCCCACGAGGCCGGCGTCGGCAAGCAGACCATCTACCGCTGGTGGCAGTCGAAGTGGGCGGTGCTGCTGGAGGCGCTGACCGACTGGGGAGAGTCGCTGGTGCCCGTCCCGGACACCGGGTCACTCCGGGGCGACCTCTGCACCTTTCTCGCGCACACGTTCGCCCGGGCGAACGAGCCGGCGACGGCGGCGGTGCTGCGTACCCTGGCCGCCGAGGCGGCCCGCGATCCCGGCACCGCCGAGCTCTTCCGGCAGTTCACCCGGACCCGCCGGGACGCGCTGCACGCCATCGTCCGGCGCGGCCGGGAACGGGAGGAACTGGACCCGGAGCTGGATCTCGAACTTCTCGTCGACCAGGCGTACGGGCTGTTCTGGTACCGCTTCCTCCTCGGGCACGAGGCGCTCAACCAGGAGACTGCCGAGCGGCTCACCGACACCCTCATCCGCTGACCTGCACCCGAGCTCTCCATGATCGCCTGCGTGCATACGGTTTCCGGCTGCTCGCCCGGCCGGGCGGCGGCGTGTCATGCTGGCCCGTCGGGAGGTTCCGGCTGCGATGCTCGGGCCGGTGCCCGCCGATCGACCGACGAGGAAGGCCAGCAGTCGAGCCGATGAGTTCCGAACACGCACACAGCCACCTGCCGCGCTCCGGCCCGCCGCCCGGCCGGGCGGCCCGGCGGCTGAGCCTGGCGCTGCTGATCCCGGCGGCACTCCTGACCCTCGTGGCGATGGTGCTGCTCTGGCCCGACGACACCCCCACCGCGCGCCAGGCCGACGGGCCGACCCGGGTGCTCGGCACGGTCGTCGCGGTCGACCCGGTCCCCTGCCCGCCGCCGGTGGCGGACGAGGAGTTGCCGGCCGGAGTCCCGACCGACTGCGGCACGGTCACCGTCGACCTGACCGAGGGCGTCGGGGCCGGGCAGCGGGTCAGCACCGACGTGCCGTCCGGTCCGGGCGCCATCCGGGTGCAGCCCGGTGACGAGGTGGCACTGCTCTATCTGGAGGAGAGCCCGGAGCGGCAGTACTCGATCATCGACCACCAGCGCTCCACCCAGTTGTGGCTGCTCGGGGTGGTGTTCGCGCTCGCCGTCCTCGCCTTCGGCCGGTGGCGCGGGCTGAGCGCACTGGCCGGGCTCGGCGTCACCTTCGCGATCCTGTTGATGTTCATCGTGCCGGCCATTCTCGACGGGCGCTCGCCGCTGCTCGTCGCCATCGTCGGCGCGGCGGCGATCATGCTCACCGTGCTGTACCTGACGCACGGGTTCAGCATGACCACCACGATCGCGGTGGCCGGCACGCTGGCCAGCCTGACCATCACCGCGGCGCTCTCCGCGATCGCGACCGCCGCCGCCCACCTCTCCGGCATCGCCGACGAGACCTCGAACTACCTCTCCGTCACCCAGGGCGAGGTCAACATGCGCGGCCTGCTGCTGGCCGGCATCGTCATCGGCTCGCTCGGGGTGCTCGACGACGTCACCGTCACCCAGTCGGCCACCGTCACCGAACTGGCCAGGGCAAACCCCGGCTACGGGTTCCGGCGGCTCTACTCCGCCGCCACCCGGGTCGGCCGGGCACACATCGCCTCGGTGATCAACACGATCGTGCTGGCGTACGCCGGTGCCTCCCTGCCGCTGATGCTGCTCTTCGCCGCCGACAGCGCCACCCCGGTCGGCGAGTTGCTGACCAGCGAGCTGATCGCCCAGGAACTGGTCCGCAGCGCGGTCGGCACCATCGGGCTGATCGCCGCCGTGCCGATCACCACCGCCCTGGCGGCACTGCTCGCCGCCCGGCACGGCTCGGGGGCGGACGCCGGCCAGGTGGTGCCGGTCCCGGTCCTCCCCACCCCCGCCGCCGGGCAGGACGACCCGAGCACCGGGCAGGCCACCACGGCCGCCCGGCAGGAGGCCGCCGCGACGTCGACGCCACACGGGCCCGCGTCCTCGTCGACCAACGGCGGCCCACCGGCGACGGCGACCGGACAGCCCTCGACCAGGACGCCGGGCAACAAACCGGAAGCCGACGATCCCTGGATGGCCTTCGTCGACCGCCACCGGCACACCCGGCCGTAACCGACGAGCCGGCGCCCCGTTCCCGTCGCGTCAGCCGTCGCCCCGCATCTCCCGGGCGATCCGCTCCACCTCTGCCAGGGTCTTCGGGCCCTCCGGCCACCTGCTCGCCACGTCCGAGAAGACCACCGGCACCGCGGCGTCCTCGGCCGGACACCCCGCCGGGGTGCACCGCGGACAGCCGTACCCCTGATGCTGCCGCACCACCCGCCGCGCCTCGTCGAGGTCGGGGGTGAGGACGTCGACGGCGGTCCGGCGCCCCGCCGTCCGCTCTCCGGTGACGTGCAGCCACGCGGTCGCGATCTCCAGCGCCTCGCACTCCTCCAGCAGGCACGGTGAGCAGAGCCGGTCGTCGCCGGGTGCGTGCACGTCGGCGATCCGGCGGGCGGCGGCGGTGATCGCGGCGTGCAACCGGGGGTCGATCGGCGAGCCGTCGAAGACCACGACCTTGACCGCCGTCTCCAGCAGCCAGCAGCGCCGCTCCCGGCACTGGGTGCACGGTGCGGGCGGGTCGGCGGCATGGGTCAGGACGATCCGCTGAGCGGTGTCGATCGCGAGTCCCGGCGGGCCGTCGGCGCCGTTCACACCAGCCGCCGGAGGCCCGTCGGGATCCGGGCGGTGGCGGCCCGGTCGAGGCGGCGGTGGACGGCGGCGAGCAGCCGCAGGCAGCCACCCCGGGGCGCACACTCCGGGCAGCGGCGGCCGGCCCGGTGCTGGCGTTCGATCATCTGGTCGACCCGGCGGCGGGCCAGAGTGATATCCACGTCGGAACCTCCTGACGCCACGGCACCCCGGAGACCAGTCGCGGGGCGCCGCTCACTGTGGGCGGATGACGGGACCGACCCGGGTCACCCGGGGGGCGGGGCCCGGGCCGGCCGGGACGCCGGGGCGGGTACGGGCTCCCGACCGGTGTCCCACAGCGAACGCTAGGGAGTCACACGCATGGTGGTGGAACGCTTACGCACCACTACTTTCGGCGATGACGCCCATCCGCTCACAAAGACCCCGAAGCTCCGACCCCGCCGACCCCCGGCGCAAGAGCAATCGCGCGGTTTCCCGGGCCGCCGCCGAAGACCGGGTGTGCTGCGGGCCGACACGCTCGGCCGCAAGCAGCATCCGCACCGCGTCATGGTGCCGGGCGACATCGGCCAGGGCCCGCGCCATGTCCATGTAGAAGTAGACCTGCCGCACCGCCGGTAGGTCCGCCACCCGAATGCCTCGCGCGGTCTCGATCGCCTCGCCGGCCCGGCCGGTGTCGAGTTGCAGCGCCATCTGCCACAGCGCCACGTTTCGGGGCCCCCACGCCATGTCCCAGGCGTCCGTCTCGCCGGTCCGGTCCGCGATTCGGGTCGCCTCGGCCAGGTGCGCCTCGGCTCCGGCGACATCCCGCAGGCCGGCCGAGTGGTGGGCTCGGGCCAGATGCAGAAAGCCCATCAGATCCAGGGCGGCCGGAGCGGACAGGTCACGATCGAGGTCGTCCGCTGCCCGGTCGCACGCTGCCCGCGCGGGACCGTACGCCCCGGTGTAGGACAGAACGCGCGCCTGGTTCGCCGCAGCGACGGCGAGGCCCACCGGATCGTCCTGCCGCTGGGCGGCGGCAACGCACTGCTCGGCGGCGAGCCATGCGTGCGCGGGGAAGCCGACGTTGAGCAGACAGCCCATCACGACCCCGTACACCGGGACCGCCTCGCGCCGGTTCTCGCCGAGACGCAGCGCGGGAATCAGTCCGATCAGCCGGTGCATCGCCCCGGCGTAGTCGCACCGGCCATAGAGGTCCCGTACCAGATTCGATTCGCGTTGGACGGCGGCCGGGTGCTGGTTGGTAACGGACGACGGCTCGGTGGGCGGGTGGCGCATCATCTCCAGCCAGACCCGTTCGGCGTCGATCCGCGCGGCGTCAAGCTGCCGGTCTGCCGGCACGTACGGCTGGCCGGTCAACTCCACCACGGAGCACTCCAGCGCGGCGGCCAGGTCGACGACCATGTACCGGTCGGTGCGCTGCTGGCCGCGTTCGATGCGGGACCAGGACGTGTGTGAGATGCCGGCGCGGCCTGCCGCGTGGCGGACACTCCAGCCGCGTAGCTGACGGCGGGCGCGGATTCGGTCACCGATCGAAGGGTCGGCGGGTACGGCGCGGCGTGGCATCGGGCCTCCCAGGTAGGGCTGGGGTGGCTGGCGGTCCGGGCCCTACCCCGGACCGCCGCCTCCGACGGTACAGGGAGAGCCTTCCTGAAGATGGCCCGCCGACGGGCCGGTCCAGCGTGGCACGGTTGTCTATGCTCGCAGCGCCGGGACAGTGCCGCCGCTCGATGCGCGGCCGTCGTGGTCGGCCGTTCCGCTCCGGCGGCGGCCTGGCGGAGGGAGCGGGAGATGGTTCGCGCGGTCGCGGTAGCACGGGTGCACGATCCGGCGTCCGGCCACCGCTGGACGCCCCGTCGCCGGCCATCCAGCCGGCCGAGGTTCGGCCGGCTGAGGTTCGGCCGGCTGAGGTTCGGGGTGGCGGTCGGGCTGGCCACGGCCCTCGTGGTGACGCTGGGCGGCCCGGCCGCACGGGCCGGACACCATGGGCCCCCGCCGGCACCCGCCCCGGCGGGCCGGGCCGCCGCCGACCCGGTCGCGCACGACCCGACCGTGCTCCGGCAGGGCCGGTACTACTACACGATCATCACCGGCGACGCCGGGACCCGCACCTACCTGCCGATCAAGCGCTCGACCGACCTGCTGCACTGGACAGAGCTCGGCACGGTGTTCCGCACCCCGCCGGCCTGGGTCGTCGAGGAGTTGGGCACCGTCCCGGCCGACTTCTGGGCACCCGACGTCAGTTTCTTCGACGGCGCCTACCACCTCTACTACGCGGCATCGTCGTTCGGCACCAACAACTCGGTGATCGGCCTGGCCACCACGCCGACGCTCGACCCGGAGAGCCCGGCGTACGGCTGGGTCGACCACGGCATGGTGATGCGGTCGCGCGACACCGACACCTTCAACGCCATCGATCCCGACCTGGTCCTCGACGCCGACGGGCAGCCGTGGCTGGCGTTCGGCTCGTTCTGGGACGGGCTCCGGATCCGCCAAATCGACCGGAGCACCGGCCTGCCGGCCGACACGACCCTGCACCACATCGCGTCGCGCGGCGGCGCCTCGATCGAGAATCCGTCGATCGTCCGCCGGGGCGGTCACTACTACCTTTTCGCCAGCCTGGACTTCTGCTGCCGGGGCGTCGACGCCGACTACCGGACGGTGGTCGGCCGCTCCACCAGCATCACCGGACCCTACCTGGACGCCGCCGGGGTGCCACTGCTCGACGGCGGCGGCACCGACCTGCTGCGCGGCTACAACGAGTTCCGGGGCACCGGCGGCGGTGACGTCTTCGCCGGGCCGGGTGGTGACTGGTTCGCCCACCACTACTACGACGCCACCGACGGCGGCCTGCCCAGGCTCTCCGTGCGCCCGATCACCTGGGTCGGCGGCTGGCCCCGGCTCGGTGACCCCCGCTCCGGCAGCGTCCGGGTCGGTCACGGCAGCGCCTGGTTCACCCTGGTCAACCGGGCCAGCGGCGCGGCGGTCAGCGTGCCGACCTGCGGATACGAGGGCGCCGACGTTCGGATCGCCGAGATCGCCGAGCCGGAGGCCAGCACCTGCCAGCAGTGGCGGCCGGAGTACCGGGGCGACGGCCAGGTCAGCCTGCTGCACCGGTCCAGCAACAAGGTCGCCGAGGTCGCCGGCTGCGTCGACGCCGACGGTGCCCGGGTCGCCCTCTGGGGGTGGCTGGCCAACGACTGCCAGCGGTTCCGGGTGGTGCCGACCGCCGACGGCTGGTCCCGGATCGAGAACCGGCTGGCCGGCCGGGTGCTGGAAGCGGCCGGCTGCGGCGGGGTGGGCGCGCCGGTCCAGGTCTGGTCCTGGCTGGACAACGACTGCCAGCAGTTCCGCCTCGAACCGGTCGGAGACGTGCTGATCGTCGACGCCGCCGGGCAGCGGGTGTGGGGTGTGCCGGGCTGCGAGCGCCGGACAGCACGGTCCGGGCCGACCGGCCGGGTCGTCGCGGACCGGCCCCGCGCCGGAAACTGCCAACTCTGGTATTTCACGCCGGCCGGCGAGGGCTACTTCCGGATCGTCAACCGGGGTGCGGAACGGCCGCTGACGGCGGTCACCGGCCGGGACGGCGGCGTACGTCTGACGCTCGGTCCGCGGCACGGCTCCGGCCCGGCCTTCCGGTGGCGGATCGAGGCGGTCGACGGCGAGGGCTACCGGCTGGTCGACTCCGCCGGCACCGTCGCCACCCTGCCCGGTACGCCCGACCGGATCCTCCTGCTCACCCCGTGACAGACGGCGGCCTCACCCGTGACAGGCGGCGGCGCGGCGCACCGTGAGAGGCTCGCCCTCGTCCCCGCCGACCGGTCCGACAGGAGGAGAAGACATGGGCACCACCGATACGACGCGGGTGCGGGTCACGGCCTTCGACCACCTCGTGCTCACGGTGCAGGACGTGGAGCGGTCGCTGGAGTTCTACTGCGGGACCCTCGGCCTGGCACCGGTCCGGGTCGACGAGTGGCGGGCGGGCCGGGTCCCGTTCCCCTCGGTACGGATCGCCCCGGAGACGATCATCGACCTGGTGCACGGTCACCGGGGCGAGTCGAACGTCGACCACATCTGCCTGGTGGTGAAGCCGCTGGACTGGGCGGAGGTGATCGAGTCGGGCATGTTCACCGTGCTGGAAGGGCCCGTCGACCGGTTCGGCGCGCGCGGTCGCGCGATCTCGATCTACGTACGCGACCCGGACGGCAACACCGTCGAGCTGCGCTGGTATCCCGAGGACAGGGAGGCGTAACGTCGCCACGATCGACACATAGAACGATATTCTTGAATGCGTCACCTCGGCGACGGATAGTACTCCGAGCGCGTCCACCAGCATCAAGGCGGCGATGTCATGGCCAACATCCTCGACCGGATCGACCGGGCGATGTCCGGCCTCTGCCCGTGTGGAGCCGCCCCAGCCGACGGCTCGGCGTACTGCTCGGACGACTGCCGACCCAGCTACCTCGGCGACGACACCGACACCCGGGAGGCCGGTCACCTGGCCACCCCGATGCGGTGGCGCCCCGACCTGATCAGCGCGGCCGTCGACGACGACCTGGTCGGCCTCGACGTCCAGACCTGGTACGAGGGGCACTACCGGGCCCAGATCTTCGAGCGGGCCGGCCACCCCGGCACCTGGCACCTCCGGCTCGACGACGGGCACCGGTACGTCGGCTGCGACCTCACCGGCGTGGACCTCCGGCAGCGGCAGGAGCCCGTACCCGAGCACCTGATCGGCCGGGTCCGGGACACCTGGCAGCGGTTGGAACGCGAGCTGACCGACCCGCGCCACACGCTGCCGTACGCCGGCGCGTGGCAGGCCACCCGGTCGCTCCCCGCCGGATCGTCCGCCGCCGAGATGTTCGGGCCGACCATTCCCCACGGAATTCCTCCGCAGACGTGGCAGCGGCTGTGCCGGCGGTGCGACCGGCACGGCGCACCGCTGGACGGCCGGCGGGACGGCGAGTCCCGCCAGCTCTGCACGCACTGCGGCGCACCGTTCCCGGGTCCGGCGCTGACGCCGTCGCTACAGTCCCACGGCCGGCACACGGTGTTGAAGCTGAGCTACGTGCTGGGCGGCGTGCACTTCACCCGGAGCGCGTTCATACCCGGGCGGGACATGATGACCGCCGAGGACCCGGCGGCGCTGCTGCAGAGTTCGTGGGACCGGCTCGAAGCCTTCCTGCTCGATCAGCTCACCCTGACGCACGCCGATCCAGCACACGGCGAACCAGCACGCTCCGACCGCGCGCACCCCGACCCCGCGTAACACGGCAGTGCGTCGCGACCGCCGAACGCCGCCACTCGCCCGGTGGCGGGCGCCGCCGACCGAACCATAAGTTTCCATTATCTTCCCTTCAAGAGAAGCGCATTTCTGCGACGTGAGTTTGATTCGCCGACGACCCGGTCCCTAACGTGAGCTTGCGGCGCGCAGGACGGCCCACGCAGCATCGATGCCGCCGCCACCTGGGTCGTCGGATCAGCCAGAAGCCGGAGACGGTCGTCCCGGCACGGCAATGAATCCGCCGACCCGAGCCGCAGCGCACGATTACTGGGAGGGTTCATACACATGCGACGGTCGCACCGCGGTCGCGCCTCCGCCCGTTTCGGCCCGCGTCGCCGGGTCATTGCCGTGGTCGCCACCCTCACCGTCTTCGGTGGCCTGGTGGGCGTCACACAGATCTCGAACGCGGAGAGCGAGCGGGCGGCCCCCGCCTGCGAGCCCACATCACCTCCGCCGTCGGCCGGCGCATCGCAACCGGCCGATGCCGGCGAGGACGGCGATGCCGCCGGAGGCGACGCGACCGGCGACGCGTCACCGTCCCCGTCGGAGGCGTCACAGTCGACGGTGTCGCCGCCTCCGCCCACCGAAGAGTGCGAGGAGCAGGAGGCGGGCGGTGAGGCGCCGGGGAACTCCGGAGGAGGCGCCCCGGGCGGCGGCGGTCTGGAGTCGCTCGGCGACAACTGCGACGAGAGCAGGCTTTCGCCGCACACCGGCTTCCAGGAGGGCGGCCGGTGTGTGTCGACGGCCTTCGGTGAGGTGGGTGCCGCCGAGCAGAACCCGACGCTGCTGATCAGCGAGGCTCCGCGACGGGTACGCGAGGGCCAGTCGTTCCGGCTCGTCGTGAGCACCCGCAACCTGGTCCGCGACCGGTTCCTGCCGGCGGCGCAGGGTGGCTACTACCGGGAGACCTCCCTGCTCAACGACGAGGGCCTGGTGCGGGGTCACTTCCACACGGCCTGCCGGATGCTCACCAGCACGACGGAGGCGGCCGAGCCGGCCCCGGTGCCCGCGTTCTTCGTCGCGACGGAGGACGGTAAGGGCGGCGACGAGCCGGACCGCGTGATCATCGAGGTGCCGGGCCTGCCCGCCGGGATCGCGCAGTGCGCCTCCTGGGCCGGCGACGGCTCGCACCGCATCCCGATGATGGTTCGTGCCAACCAGATCCCCGCACTCGACTCCGTCCGGATCCAGGTCGAGCCGGCCGCCGAGGAACCGCCTGCGGAGCAGCCCGGCAACGAAGAGCCGCCCGCCGAGCAACCCGGCAACCAGGAGCCACCCGCCGAACAACCCGGCAACCAGGAGCCACCCGCCGAACAGCCCGGCGACGAGGAGCCACCCGCCGAGCAACCCGGCAACCAGGAGCCACCCGCCGAACAGCCGGGCAACGAGCCGGGCAACGACGAGCAGCCCGGCCAGGACGAGCAGGAGTCGGAGGAACAGCAGCCCGGCGGCTCCGGTAAGCCCGCAGACGACGATTCCGACAAGGAGACCCCCGCGGCCACCGAACCGCCGTCCGAGGAGTCGGCCGGCGACGGGACCGACGTCGTCGCCGAGGCACCCCCGGCGGCCGGCACCGGCACCGGCACCCAGGGTACGGGCGGCGGGTTGGCGCTGACCGGTGCGAACACCATCGCCGTCATCGTCGTCGGCGTCGCGTTGTTCATCGCCGGAGCGGTCCTGATCTTCCTGACCCGCCGGCGTCGGACGGTACGCCGCTGACCCTGCACCCCCGCAGCGCCTCGGCAGGCGCGGTCCCTGTGCGGTGGCCATGGCCTTGACCATGGTCCACCCGCGGCGACCGCGCCTGCTGCCGTCTCCCGACTAGCGCATCAGATACCCCCCGGGGTATTGTTCCCGACAGGACCGAGGGCTTCCCGCGCCAGGCGGCGGCCACCAGGTCCGCAGGATCGGCGGGGCAGGGCCCGGGGCCGGGGTGCCATCCGGGCCCCGACAACGGGGCACGGCGACACCTCCGCCGGCCCATCAGGGGAGAAGACTGCCCTGCATATACCCCCCGGGGTATATGCGAGGTACGCGCTGAGAGAGAGGTGACAGATGGCGGGGTGCACTGCGCCTCCGGACACCGGGCCACGACCGCCGCCTCCCTGCTGGCGAACGCCGGGGGCGAGGTCGTGCTCGTCGACGACGAATCCGCGCCGTACGAGCAGTCCGGCGCGCCCGCCTCCCGTACCGCCTGACCACCGCCGGCCGCGCCCGGCCGGCCACCCCACCACCTGGCCATCCCGCATCCGCATGCCGATCCGAGGAGAGACATGGACACGTCCCCGGCACGCCCCACCACGCCCGCGCCCCTGGACGCGACCACCCTGCGCGAGCTGCTCGACACCGGCCGCGCACCCCGGGTGCTCGACGTCCGGACCCCGGCGGAGTTCGAGACCAGCCACATCCCCGGCTCGTACAACGTCCCCCTGGACCTGCTCAGAGAGCATCGCACCGAGCTGCGCAACCACCTCGACGAGGAGGTCGTGCTGGTCTGCCGCTCCGGCGCCCGCGCCGCACAGGCCGAACAGACCCTCGCCGGGACCGGACTGCCGAACCTGAAGGTCCTCACCGGCGGCATCCTCGCCTGGCAGGCCGTCGGCGCGCCGGTCAACCAGGGCAGGCCCCGCTGGGACCTCGAACGGCAGGTACGCCTCGTCGCCGGCACGATCGTCCTGCTCAGCATCCTCGTCTCGGTCGTGCTGCCCGGCGCGAAGTGGCTGGCCGGCCTGATCGGGGCCGGGCTGGCCCTGGCCTCGATCACCAACACCTGCCTGCTGGGCACGCTGCTGGGCAGGCTCCCCTACAACCGGGGCGCGAGCTGCGATCTCGACACCATCGTCGGGCAGCTGCGGGACGGACCCGCCGGGCGCCGGTCGTGACCGCCGGCCTGGCCCTGACCCTCGGCCTGGCCGTCCTGATCGGTGTCAGTCTCGGCCTGCTCGGCGGCGGCGGATCCATCCTCGCCGTGCCGCTGCTGGTCTACGTCGCCGGCCTGCCGGCCAAGGAGGCCATTGCCACCTCGTTGCTCGTGGTCGGTGTCACCAGCGCCGTCGGCGTCCTTCCGCACGCCCGCGCCGGCCGGGTCCGCTGGCGCACCGGGCTCGTCTTCGGCCTCGCCGGCATGGCCGGTGCGTATCTCGGAGGTCGGCTGGCCGGCTACGTCCCCGCCGGCCTCCTGCTGACCGGATTCGCCCTGATGATGCTCGCCACCGCCACCGCGATGATCCGGGGCCGGCGGGTCGACCGGCCGGTACGACACGAGGTGCCGGTGCTGCGGGTGATCGTCGACGGCGTCGCGGTCGGCCTGGTCACCGGCCTGGTCGGCGCCGGCGGCGGCTTCCTCGTCGTACCCGCGCTCACCCTGCTCGGCGGCCTGCCGATGCCGTACGCGATCGGCACCTCGCTTGTCGTCATCGCGATGAAATCCTTCGCGGGCCTGGCCGGTTATCTCTCCACCGTCGGCATCGACTGGGCGCTCGCCGCCGCGGTCACGGCCGCAGCGGTGGCCGGCAGTCTCGTCGGCGGCCGGCTCGCCGGTCGCATCCCGGAGAAGCTCCTCCGGCAGGGGTTCGGCTGGTTCGTCGTGACCATGGGGGTGTTCGTGCTCGCCCAGCAGCTCCCGGTCGAGCTGCGGACGAACCCACTGCTCTGGGCCGGCGCGGCGACCGCCGTCGGCGGCACCGCAGCGGCCCTGGCCCTCCGGCAGCACCACCAACGCCGACATCACGAACGGCGGCACAGCGAACGGCAGCACAGCGAACGCTGAGTTGAGCCCGCGTCGAGTTGGTCGAGAGTTCACATGTCGTTCCGTGCCGGAACACGGCGCGGGGCGGCCGATCCCGCGACGAACCGGAAAGATCGAAGCCGATATTTCGCTGAGATCACCGGGCCGACGTCGCCGTGATCGGAAGGGACCTCCCGATGAGTGGATCCTTGACCAGACGAACTCTGCTCACAAGCGTCCCGGCCGCCGGTCTGGCCATGGCGACGCCGGGCGTCGCCCGCGCGGAGGAGACGACGTACGGTGCCTTTCGCGTCGTACGTCGTCTCCCCGGTGTGCCCGGCCAGCCCGAGATCACGCTGCCCGCCGGCTACGAGATCGTGCCCGGCGCCACCTACTCCGTCGCCTCCCGCGCCGAGTACTACACCTTCGTGCGTGGCCCACGGAACGCCGCGGGCATCGAGGTGAAGGTCCGGTGGCCGGACGTCCCGGTCGAGGCGGTCGTCCACCAGGATCTTCGCCTGGCGGTACGGCGCGATCGTGGCGACCGGGACAGTTTCACGTTCGCGCTGCCCATGACACAGCCGACGGCCGGCGCGAACCAGCCGACGCTGCAGGTCTGGAGCTTTCCCGACGTCTCCCCGGGCATGAACTACCGGATCGAACACAACGACCCCGACCGCGCCGCCGGGCCGTGGACGACGGTGCCGTGGCCGGGCGGCGCCGTCACGTCGGTGATCCATCAGCTCGTGGCGGCGCACGCGATCTGCCGGGATTCCGGCATGGTCGGGATCGCCGCCGCCAAGGGGCACCGGTTCGTCCTGATGGGATTTGAAACCAACAACACCCTGCACGCCGACAACCCGCCGCACTGGCACATCTCCTACAACTCGGGCCCCGACTTCAACTCGCCGACGCACAATCCGCACTTCTGGCTCGACGCGGCGGGACGCAACTTCTACAACGGCATGGACGTCACCGGACTCGGGCGCCTGAAGTACTACGTCGGCGAGCCTGCCCCGCTCTACGACTTCGTCGGAGACGCGAACGGTGGCCGCGGCGACCTCGTGCTGACGTTCACGCTTCGCGAAGACGGCGGCATCGACATCCAGCCGGCTGACGGTCCGGGCTACGCGATCGCGGCCGGACGCGACGGCGACCTGGTGGAGGAGGTCACCGCGCTGCGCGACGGCAGGCCCTGGTTGCGCATCACGGCCAGGGACCGGGTCCGGCACGGTGTGCTGACCGTACGCGTCAGGGGCCTGCAGAATCCGGCCGAGTCGTACGCCCGGGTCCACCGGTACGACCGGCTCACCGGCGTACTGGTCACGGGACGGCACTGACCGCGCCGCGCCCGCGTGGCCGGATCGCTCTCCGGTCCCGGTGCGGCGTGCCGCGCCACGGCACGCCGCACCGGGACGCTGCCCTCAGCGGCGCGTGAGCGCCCGGTGGTCGTAGCAGTGGTCGTGGTCGTGTCCCCAGTCCCGGCGACCGCGCAGCTCGCCGGTGTCGTGCACGATGTCACCGTCGACGATGGTCATGATCGGTCGGATGTCGCGCATCGCCGCGTCGCTGACCCTGAAGTAGTCCCGGTCGAGGACGACGAGGTCGGCGAGCTTGTCCCGCTCGATCGAGCCGAGGTCGTGCTCCCGGTTGAGATACCACGCGTTGCCCCGGGTGTGGGCGTGCAGCGCCTGCTGCCGGCTGATCTGCTGGCCCGGGTTGATCTGCTCGCCGAGCAGGTTGCGCCCGGTGGTCGCGTAGTGCAGCGAGAACCACGGGTTGTGCGGCGCGATGTGTACGCCGTCGGCGTGCATGCCCATCCGGACGCCGCTGCCGAGGATCTGCTTGAAGAGCGGCCCGACCGGGAGCCCGTCGCTGCGGGGTGTGCCGCCCAGCCAGCGGAAGCCCGACACGGAGACGCCACAGTTGAGTGCCTTGAGCCTGGCGAGCTGGTCGGGCGTGGCATGGTCGGCGTGCTGGAGACCCCAGCGCAGTTCCTTGATGCCGAACTCCGCCTCCATCTGCTCGTACGCCGCGACGACCTGCTCGATGGCGGCGGTGTTCGTCGGGCTGCCGCCCTGGGCGTTCTCGTTGCGCCAGCGGGCCCGTGCGACGAGTCGTTGCGCCTCCAGCCAGACCGCGTAGCCGTCCGCGTTCGTCGGCTGGGCGAAGGGCGCGGCCCACTCGCCGATGCCACCGGTACGCAGCATCTCGTCGCCGAAGAACGGGAACTGGTTCTTCAGCCGCTCCCGCAGCTCGGGCAACTGCCGCTCCAGGCCGCCGAGTTCGGGGATGAAGCCCTGGTTGTGCAGGAAGTTGATCTGCAACCGCACGAACGCGAGCCCGTCGGCGTGCAACGCGAGCCAGCCGTCGTACATCCGGTAGTGGTCCAGGGTGGGCAGCCCGTGCGTCGGCTGCGGGTCGAGCGAGGACGGATCCAGCGTCCCGGTCGCGGAGGCGACGAGGGTCTGGTCCAGGATCGCGGTGACTCCGACGCTCGCCGAGTACGCCATGGCATCCAGCGCGCTGCGCTGCTTGTCCTCGAAGGTCTGCCGGATCCGCAGGTGGTAGAGGGCCCGGTTCGCCATGTTCGGGTTGCCGGTGGCGATCGTCCCGTCCGCGCCGACGGTGACCGGGAGATCGGTGATCGATTCGAAGAACTGCTTTCCGAGCGTGTTGACCCGGGCGGGGCCGAAGCCGCTCTGGTAGACGAGGACCGGCCGGTCGGGTACCGCCGAGTCGAGTTCGGCGAGGGTCGGCAGTCGCTGCTCGGCGAACATGCGTGGCGTGCCGGCGCCCATCGCCGTGACGAACTGCCCCGGTGGCACGTCGCGGCGGCGGGCCGCGAGGTACCCGAGCACCTCGGCGACGTTCTTCGCGAGTTCCCATTCGGCGACGTGGTAGCCGGGCCGGTTCGCCAGGCTGACGAAGTGGCTGTGGCTCTCGATGAGCCCCGGTACGACCGTACGTCCACGCAGGTCGATCCTTTTCGCCGCGCCGCCGCGCTCGGCGTCCCGGCCGAGCGCGGTGAAACGCCCGCCGCTGATCCGGACCGCGGAGACGACGGAGTTGCGGTCGTCCATGGTGTGGATCCTGCCGTTGACGAGGAGCAGGTCGTCGCGGCCGTCGTCGGGCCGGTGCGGGGCCGGGCGAGCGGACGCCGGCGCCGGCGAGCCGCCCATCGCGGCGGCCGCGGCCAGCGTGCCGCCCGTGACGATCAGCCCGCGGCGGGACAGCGTCCCGCCGGACCGCTCGGGCCTCTTCTCGTGTCCGTGCTCATGGCGTTGCTCGTGCTCGCTCTCGTGGCGGTGCTCGGAGGTGTCTGCCATCTGGTGCTCCTGGGGTCGGGTGATCGCCGCCCGCCGTCCGGTACCTGCCTGGCTCGGACACGGCGGATCCGCACGTCCTCATCGGAGTACGCGTCTGCCGGTGGGGTCGCCCGGCGCAGAACGACGGGACGGGCGACGGTGGGGGCGATACGGGGTGGTGATACGGGGTGTGAGTGGGTGCCGGTCCGATCGGCCGGTCGTCGAGCGGACCGGCAGTCGGGAGGATTCAGTGCCCGGTCTGGGATTCCCGAGAGACAGCGGACGGGCGTCCGTTAGTCGGAGCAGACCGCAGGGATGCGTGGAACGTCGCGTGATCGGATTCCGACGAAGAGGGCTGGCCGGAAGGAGTGCGCTTCGTGGTTGACGATGCCATGACGCCCCTTCGGAGACTGAGCCGCTAGCCCCCGCTGACGGACGATCGTCCGCTACACGGACGGCTGGGATCACAATGTGCCGATCACCACGCGATGTCAAGACCTCGACCCGAAACAACCGCCCGCGCACCTCGTACGGTGGGCCGCCGACCATCAGGCGCAACTCGGCTGAGGGCTCCCGTAGCGATACAATTCCTCGAACCGGGAGATCCGTGACTTTTCTGGAGCGTTGGGGGACAGAAAACCGGACCGCTATGCTGCAAACGTGACTTCAAATCTCGATCACGCAGTGGCACTGGCGAGGCAGTTCCAGGTCGACAGCGTCCGGATGACGTCGTCGGCGGGTTCGGGGCACCCGACCTCGAGCGCCTCGGCAGCCGAACTCCTCAGCGTCCTCGTGACCAGGCACCTGCGGTACGACTGGTCACGCCCACAGCGAGTCGGGAACGATCACCTGATCTTCTCGAAGGGGCACGCCTCACCGCTGCTCTACTCGGTCTTCAAGGCCGCCGGGGTGGTCAGCGACGACGATCTCATGACGAAATACCGGCGGGCCGGCTCCGCCCTACAGGGTCACCCGACCCCCGAGCTGCCGTGGGTGGACGTGGCGACCGGCTCGCTGGGCCAGGGCCTGCCGATCGGCGTCGGCGTTGCCCAGGCCGCCCGGGTCACCGGCGAGTCGTACCGGGTCTGGGTGCTCTGCGGCGACAGCGAGCTCGCCGAGGGTTCCGTCTGGGAGGCACTGGACACGGCGGCCCGGTTCCAGCTCGGCAACCTGACCGTCATCGCCGACATCAACCGCCTCGGCCAGGTCGGCCCCACCGAGTTGCAGTGGGACATGGACCGGTACGTGCGCCGGGTGGAGGCGTTCGGCTGCACCGCCATCGTGGTGGACGGGCACGACGTGGCGGAGGTCGACCGCGCCTACACCACCGCCGCCCGGTCCGACGGGCCGGTGGTGATCCTCGCCCGCACCAGGAAGGGCCACGGGTACGGCGAGGTCGAGAACGCCGACAACTGGCACGGCAAGCCGCTGCCGGCGGAGATCGCCGATCGGGTGATCGGGCAACTCGGCGGCGTCACCGACCTGCGCTTCACCCCGCTGCTCCCGGAGAGCGCCGACGACCGGCCGGAGCGCAAGCCGCAGAGCTACACGCTTCCCCAGTACGAGCTGGGCGCGAAGGTGGCGGTGCGGAAGGCGTTCGGCGACACGCTGGTGGCGCTCGGCTCGGACGACGACGTGGTGGTCGCCGACGCCGAGGTGGGCAACTCCACCTACACCCTCCAGTTCGCCGCCAAGCACGGCGACCGGTTCTTCCAGACCTACATCGCCGAGCAGCAGATGGTGGCGACCTGCGTCGGCATGGATGTCGCCGGGCTGGTCCCCTACGCGGCGACGTTCGCGGCCTTCCTCTCCCGGGCCTACGACTTCGTCCGGATGGCCGGCGTCTCCGGCGTCAACATCCGGCTCTGCGGCACCCACGCCGGCGTCGAGATCGGCGAGGACGGTCCGTCCCAGATGGCTCTCGAGGACCTCGCCGCGATGCGGGCCGTGCGCGGTTCCACGGTCCTCTACCCCTCCGACGCGACCTCGACGGCGAAGCTGACCGCCGCGCTCGCCGACCGCGACGGAGTGAGCTACCTGCGCGCCACCCGGGGCGCCTACCCGGTCCTCTACGGTGCGGACGACGACTTTCCGATCGGCGGTTCCCGGCTGGTCCGCTCCTCCGACGACGACGTGGTGACCGTGGTCGCCGCCGGTGTCACCGTGCACCTCGCACTCCAGGCGGCCGAGACGCTGGCCGCGCAGGGCGTGCGGGTGAGCGTGCTCGACGCGTACTCGATCAAGCCCATCGACGACGCGGCGCTGGCCCGGAGCGCGGAGCGCACGCCGGCCGGTCTCGTGGTGGTCGAGGACCACTACCCCGAGGGTGGCCTCGGCTCGGCGGTGCTGGAGTCGCTCGCCCGCCAGGACGTCTCCACCCGGGTACGCCACCTGGCCGTGCAGGAGCTGCCCGGCTCCGGTACGTCGGTCGCTCTCTTCGGGGCGGCGGGCATCTCGCCGGAGAGCATCGCGGCGGCGGTCCAGGAGCTGACGGCACAGGGCTGACACCACCCCGGACAGTACGGGGCCGGCAGGTCGTCGACCTGCCGGCCCCGGCTTGTGATGGCGATCCGTAGACCGCTATTCAGCCGCCTGGTGGGCGCGCTCCAGCCAGGGCGCGAGCGCTGTCCGGACGGCCCGCCGGACCATGTCGCGCCGCGCGGCGGGGTCCATCGCGCGGTCGGGCTCGCGCAGCAGAACGTAGAGGGCCCCACCCACCGCACCGGCGAACGCCCCGGTCAGCGCCGTCGCGCTCACCTCGTCGAGCTCGTCGGGGAAGGTCTCGGCCAGACGGCGGGCGATCTCGATCTGCGCGTCGCAGTAGAACTGCAACGCCCGGCCGCGAACGGCCGGCACCTCGTTGATCAGCCGATGCCGGAGCGTGGCGAGCCCATCCGCCAGGTCGTCCTCGTCGACCTCGTCGGCCCGTTCCCAGGCGCGCAGCAGCACCGTCGCCGGCCGGTCGCCCGGCCGGCGCTCCTCGATGACCTCGATCGCCGCCCGCAGCCGCGCGTCGGTCTCGGGGAAGAGGATCTCCTCCTTGGTCGCGAAGTAGCTGAAAAAGGTGCGTGTCCCGATCTCGGCGGCCGCCGCGATGTCGGCGATCGTGGTCCGCTCGTAGCCGTGGCGCTCGAAGAGATCGACGGCGGCGACGACGAGGGCCTGCCTGGTACGGACACGCTTGCGGTCGCGGACGGTCATCGACACAGCGTATCGCCGAAGATCTCGGGATGCACTAAGTGCAGATTTGCACTCAGTGCAGGTATGCTGAAGCCATGACTCCTCAGAAGGTGCTGATCGTGGGTGCCGGCGTCGCAGGCCCCGCCCTCGCCTATTGGCTGACCCGGCACGGCTTCCGGACGACGATCGTCGAGCGGGCGAAGGACCTGCGCTCCAGCGGAAATCCCATCGACGTCAAGGGACCGGCGGTGCCGGTCGCCGAGCGGATGGGCATCATGCCACGGCTGCGCGAAGCGGCAACCCGGGTCAACGCGATGACACTCCTCGACCCGGACGGGCGGCCGATCGCCCGGATGGCGATGCCCACCGGCCCGTCGGCAGGCGTCGAGCTGGCTCGCTCCGACCTCTCCTCGGTGCTGTACCAGGCCGCCCGCGACGACGCCGAGTTCCTCTTCGACGACACCGTGGCGGCCGTCAGGCCGGACGCGAAGGGCGTCGACGTCACCTTCGGCCGGGCCACGCCGCGCCGGTTCGACCTGGTGATCGGCGCCGACGGGATGCACTCCACGGTGCGACGTCTGGTCTTCGGGTCGGAGCGGGAATTCGCGACCGATCTGGGCATGTTCGTCGCCACCGTGCCCCTGCCGCCCGGCGCGGTCGAACTGCCCCACGACATGGTGCTGCACAACACGCCGGGCCGGCTGCTCTCCATCCACCCGGGACGGGACCGGCCGCTGGCCCTGTTCGTCTTCCGCACCCCACCCGTCGACGGGTACGACCGCCACGACACCGACCTGCAGAAGCGCATCGTCGCCGACGCGTACGCCGGGGTCGGCTGGCGGGCGCCGGAGCTGGTCGAGACCTACCGCAGCCATCCGTCGCCGTTCTTCGACTCGCTCAACAGGGTACGGATGCCCACCTGGTCACGCGGACGCGTCGCACTGCTCGGCGACGCGGCCTCGAGCGTGGCCCTCTTCGGCGACGGCTCCAGCCTTGCCGTGGCCGGGGCGTACACCCTGGCGCAGGCCCTCGCCGCGAACCCCGGCGACCACGCGCGCGCCTTCGCCGACTACGAGAAGCGGCACCGCCGCGAGACCGACCCGCGCCAGCGTCGCATCCCGCCGATCGTCGCGGCGATGATCCCCCGCACCCGGCCCGGCGTCGCGGCGCGCAACTGCACCACCCGCACGCTCCTCCGGGCGTCCGGCCGTGCCCTCCGTACCGCCTGACCGACGCAGAGCCAGGGATCCCACCGTGGCCGGCGCCCCCGCACGCGGCGATTTTCTGCACTCATTGCACATCGGCATCGAGTGCAGATATGTTGATGGCCTCGCGGCCGGCGAGCCGCCTCGCGGCCCCGGGATCCTCCATCGTGACCATCCTGACTGGAGTCTTCATGTCTGACCGTTACGGGTTGCCACCCGCCACCGCGGACACCATCCGTCCGCACGACATCATCGATCGCCTCCGGCCGGACAGTTGGGTGGCGCCACCCGGCGGATTCCTGGAGATCCGCGAGTACGGCATGATGCCGCGCACCGACGGTCGCTACCAGGTCCTGGGGATGCGCTCGGAGGCCGGCTTCGTGATGGACGGCTACACCTGCTGGCACGAGCACGACGTCGACCAGGTCGGCTACATCATCTCGGGCTACGCCGTCTGGGAGTACGACGGCCTCGGAAAGATCACGTTCGGCGCCGGTGACGCGCTGTACGAGTCGAAGAACATGCGGCACCGCCCGGTGGAGATGTCGCCCGGCTGCGAGATGGTCGTCTTCCTCACCCCGGGTGGGCTGGGGACCACCTACCACGTCGTCGACGAGGCGACCGGGACGTTCACCCCGCACTATGTCGGATGGGGCGCGACCATGCCCCCGGAGGCTGCCGCGCAGATGAAGATGGCCCCCCGGAAGGACGTCTGATGCCGGTCGAACAGTTCGAGCAGATCATCACGGCCCGCACGGAGGGGAAACCTCTCGATCCGCCGCCCGGCATCACGGCGATCCAGGTGGAGGGCCCCATGGTGCGGGTGCCGATGTGGGGCGGCCGGCTGCATCCCTGGGTGGTGACGCGCTGGGAGGAGGCGCGGCTCATCCTCTCCAGCCCGCACGTCAGCGTCGAGTCGTCGAATCCCGGATACCCGGCCGTGGTGCCCGGCGCCCAGCCGCAGGCCCGCGGGTTCTTCGCCTTCCAGGACGCGCCGGTCCACACCCTGTTCCGCCGGGCGCTCGCGCGGGAGTTCCTGGTCAAGCGGGTGGAACAGCTGCGCGCGCCGACCGAGCGGATGAGCACCCGGCTCATCGACGCGATGATCGAGCGGGGCGGACCGCTGGACCTCGTGGACGCCCTGGCGTTACCGCTTCCCTCGCTGGTCATCTGCGAACTGCTCGGCGTCCCGTACGCCGACCACGACTTCTTCCAGGACGTCGCGCGTACGCTCGTCAACAGCGACAACCCGCCCGAACGACTACAGGCCGCATTTCAGGAGCTGGCCGGATACATCGAGGACCTCGTACGGCAGAAGCAGCGGAGCCCCGGTGACGATGTGCTCAGCCGGCTGACCCCGTCCATCAGCGACGGGACCTTCACCGTCGAGGACGCCGCGAACATCGGCGCCATGCTGCTCTTCGCCGGGCACGAGACGACGGCCAACATGATCAGCCTCGGCACCGTCGCACTGCTCGACCACCCCGACCAGATCGTTCATCTGCACGGCGGCCCGGCCGAGGTGCAGAACGCGGTCGAAGAGCTCCTGCGGTATCTGTCGGTCGCCAACATCGGCATCAGGAGGGCGACCCTCGGGGACATCACGGTCGGCGGGCAGACCATCCGCGCCGGCGACGGCGTGATCATCATGCCGAGCGCGGTCAATCGTGACGACACCGTGTTCAGCGAACCGGACGAGCTCGACCTGACCCGGGAGAACGCCCGCCGGCACCTGTCGTTCGGGTACGGGATCCACCAGTGCCTCGGGCAGCCGCTGGCGCGCATGGAGCTGCAGACGGTGCTGCCCGCGCTGTTCCAGCGCCTGCCCGGTCTGCGGATAGCGCCCGGCGACACGGTGCGCTTCAAGGACCAGATGGCCGCCGGCGCCGCCTACCTGCCGGTGACCTGGTGAGCCGGCCCGTGCGGAAGGACCGGGCATGATGCGCGTGACCGTCGACGCGACGCGGTGCATCGCCTCCGGGCAGTGCGTGCTGGCCGCACCCGAGGTGTTCGACCAGGACGGCGACGGCACCGTCGTGGTCCTGGTCGAGCGGCCCCGCCCGGAGCAGGAGGATTCCGTTCGCGAAGCGGCGCTGGTGTGCCCCGCCGCGGTGATCGGCATCTCGCCCGCGTGACGCGGCGGAGCGGGGCCGGGTCGATCGCCCCTACTGCTGGTGGATCGATCGCCCCTACGACTGGTGGATATCGTCGCGCTCGTCCCGAGGTGGAGAATCCGCGTCGTGGCCTGTCGCCTTGCGGAAGCGGCCGGGCGATATCCCGTACTCCCGGCGGAACGCCCCACCGAACGCGAACTCCGTCGAGTAGCCCACGCGCCGGGCGATCGCCCCCAGCGGCTCGTCGGACTCGCGCAGCAGACGCGCGCCGTACGCCAGCCGCAGTTCCGTCAGGTACGCCCGCGGGGACTTCCCGGCCGCCTCGGCGAAGCGCCGGGTGAACGTGCGGGGTGCCAGGCCCACCTTCTCGCTGAGCCGTCCTACCGTCCACGGCTTTTCCGGGCTGTCCCGGATGAGGCGGATCGTGGCCGCGATGGCCGGGTCACCGATGCCGGCCTCGGCCGGGTTCCGGGCCAGCCACTCCCGCAGCACCTGGGTGAGCAGCAGGTCGAGCAGGGCCGGCCGGGAGACCTCGGCGCCCGGCGACGCCTCGGACACCTCCGCCTCCAGCAGATCGACGAGCGCGCGCAGATGCCGGTTGCGGTCGTAGTCGGGGGACACGGCCATGACGTCGGGCAGCGAGCGCAGGTACGCGTGCGCCCGCCCGTGCGTGAGCCAGTACGCGCCGCAGAGGAAGACCGCGTCGGCGTCGCCCGGGGTGTCCCCGCCGAGCACGGCCGGGGGCAGCGACTCCAGGCGGGCCGGCGCGTGGCTGAGCCCGTGCGGCGCGCCCGCCGCGGTGAAGACGACATCGCCGGGTACCAGCGCCCGGGGCGCACCGCTGGCGGTGATCAGCCAGGCGTCGCCCCGGACCAGGATGTGAAACCCGCTGACCGGGTAGCCGGGATAGCGGAACCCCCACGCGCCCGCCCCCGTGACCCAGCAGGCCTCGGCGCGCCCGATCCGTACGCTGCCGATCGCCTCGCTCACGATGTCCACGGCCACCAATCGTATGTCTTCGTCGCGCCGGAGCATGGGCGGCCAGCACGGCCCCTGGTGGGATCGGAGCGGAAGCGATCCTCACGTCCGACTGGAGTTGTCCTCGTGAACAGCCTGACCGACCTCAACCACGCCGACGTGTCACTGCCCCAGGCGGTGCGCTGGGTCGAACCCTCGACCAGAGAGATCGCCGACGCGCTGCTGGACGCGGCCGCGCTCCCCGCGGGCGCCCGCGTGCTGGACGTCGGCGCCGGCACCGGCCCGCTCGTCGTCGCCGCGGCCGAGCGCGGCTACGAGGTGGTGGGCGTCGACAACGCGCCGCTCACCGCGACGTACCTTCGGGGCCGGGTGGCGCCGTATCCCCTGGCGACCGCGGACCTGGCGGAGGCGACCGCGCTGCCCTATCCGGCGGCCTCGTTCGACGCGGCCTTCTCCGTTCTCGCCGTGATGTACGCCGGCCCGGAGGCGCTCACCGAGATGCGGCGGGTGGTCCGGCCCGGCGGGACCGTGGCGATCGTGCACTGGGCGAAGCCCACCATGTCGCCGTTGATCAAGATCCTCTGGGAGGAGGGCCCCGAACTGGCCGTCGACCTGCCGCATCTGGGACCGGAGGGATTCGCCGCCGCGCTCACCGGGGCCGGATTCACCGACGTACGCGTCGAGCCGATCAGCGCCGGATACTCGCTGCCCGCAGCTGACGAGTACCTGCTGGAATTCCAGCCGTTCGTCGCCACGTTCCCCGCGTTCCGCACGATGACCCCGGCCCGGCGTGCCCACCTGGAGACCGCGCTGGCGGAGCGGGTGCGCCGGATCGAGACCGGGCAGGAGCCGATGCCCACCTTCGACGCGAACGTGGCCTGGGCCCGGGTCGGCTAGCCCGTACGCCTCCGCGCTCGATGACGGCCGCATGTTGCTCCTCACGCGGCGTCATGCCACATAGTCGGTGGCGTGGCGGAGCAGATGACCGTGGGGCGGGTGGCGGAGTTGGCCGGTGCAGCGTCCGCACCCTGCATCACTATGACGAGATCGGCCTCCTGGAGCCGTCCACGAGGACCCCGGCCGGGCACCGGGCCTACTCCGCAGCGGACGTGCAGCGCCTCCGCGAGGTGCTCGCCTACCGGCGGCTCGGCTTCGGACTGCGGGAGATCGCGGAGCTGGTCGACGATCCGGCCACCGACGCGGTCGCACACCTGCGCCGGCTGCGCGGCCTGCTGATCGACCAGCGCGACCGCGCCGCCGCCATGGTCACGGCCCTGGACAGGGAGTTGGAGGCACGAGCCATGGGAATCCGGACGACGCCGGAGGAGCAACTGAGAGTGTTCGGCGCGCAGTTGTACGACGCCATCGGGTCCGCCTACCCGGCGACGCGGCGCACCGAGCCGCGGATCGCCGCTCGCATCTGGGATGCGCTGGGGGACGCACGAACGGTGCTGAACGTCGGGGCGGGCACCGGCTCCTACGAGCCACCCGACCGCGACGTGACGGCGGTGGAACCGTCGGCGGTCATGCGGGCGCAGCGTCCCCCTGGCGCGGCGCCGTGCGTGGCCGCCGCCGCGGCGAGCCTGCCGTTCGAGGACCAGTCCTTCGACGCCGCGATGGCGGTCAGCACCGTCCATCACTGGCCGGATCCGATCGCCGGGCTGCGTGAGATGCGGCGCGTGGCCCGCCGCGTGGTGGTGTTCACCTACGACGCCGACGACACCGGCTGGCGTCAGCGGTTCTGGCTCACCCGCGACTACCTGCCCGAGTTCGCCGACCTCCTCGTCCGCTGGCCGTCCCTGGCAGACCTGACCCGCGCGATCGGAGCACGCGCGGAGCCGGTACTCGTCCCGTGGGACTGCGCTGACGGCTTCTTCGAGGCGCACTGGCGCCGCCCGGAGGCGTACCTGGAGGAGCATGTACGCCGCGCGGTCTCGGTATGGACCAGGGTCGGGCCGCAGGCTGAGCAACGGGCGGTCAGTGCACTCCGCGAGGACCTCTCCTCGGGGCGGTGGGCCGAGCGCAACCGGGACCTCGTCGCCCTCGACACGGCGGAGCTTGGCCTCCGCCTGCTCGTGGCCTGAACCGACCGGCGTGCCAGGTATCCATACGCACCTCACCGGTCAGCTGACCACACCGAAAATGCGGGTGAGGGCTGCTCGGCCGCCTTCTCCGCAGTCTGATGCCTCGCACCGTTCCTTACCCCACTCGACCACCCCGTTCCATGAGGGCTGTTCAGCAGGGCTCGCGGAATCACAGTAGGTGCCTGAATTAGACGACGGTTCGCCTCTTCTGTGGGATGGAATTGCCACACACAACAATTCAAGAAAAGCGAAGCGTCAGACTTCTGTCTGACCACCGGGTTCACCCGGGTCCAGATCCACGACTCGTGCACCCTCGGCAACTCCTGAAAGTCCCGTGAGCAGCCCAGCCCAGCCCCATGATCAACTTTAGCTACCTGGCATCGTTCCTGGAAACGGTCGTATTCCGTTCCTCTTGACCGCCATGCCCCGCTCCCCCGGCACCACCACCTGTCCGTCGGTGACCAGCATGAACCTCTCCAGGCCGGGGACGAAGATGTTGACCACGGCCAGGTTGCCGGTGACATAGTGGTCACGCTGCAACGGCGTGAGGCCGCGTCTAAAGAGGGCGTCGATGAGCTCGTCGTAATGGCCGGCGGCAGTGTCCGGCGCTTCCGTGTCCCGGTACGGCACCAGGGTGGCGTCGGCGAGCCGGCTGCTGAAGTCGCTTCGGTAACAGGCATGGAGCGCGGGGTACGGCTTCGTCCAGTCGTGCCGGACGGGCGTCATGGCGGCGAACGCGGAGTGGATGTTCCCGAGCGAGGACGCCAGGTAGACCTGGACCAGCTCGGTCACCGCACGGGCGATCGCATAGTGGCGGGAGAGCGAGGCGCCGCAGCCGCGGACCCGGGCAGGTTCACCGTTCTGTGCGGGACAGTAGGCCAGGATCGCCGGCACGCCCAGGTCGCTGGTCATGTCGATCAGATGCAGCCGCTGACCGAGGATGGTCTCCGCCACCGACACCAGGGCTGCGAGGTCGTCCGGCAACGTGCCCGCCTCGATGAGGACGAGCGGGGACCTCCGCCGCCCCAGGAACTGGTCGATCAGCAGGAGGGAGAGCGCATCCCGCTCGATGGTCTCGTTGAGCGCGTGGACCGCCGCCTCGACCGGGTCGGTGCCCGCCGCCCAGCCGTTGTTGCAGGAGTAACGGCTCACACCGGCGTAGTCATAGAGGTCACCCAGACTCCTCCGCAGCGGGTCGGCCTCCTCGTCGAGGTAGTCCGGCACGGACAGGAACAGCGGCACGTCGACCTCGGCGCCGCTGGTCACCACCCGGAAGGGAAGGCACCCCATCGGCCCGTCGGGCAAACTCCCGAGCAGGCCGAGCGCCACGTCCTGCCCGAGCGTCACGTTGCGGGAGATCTCACCCGCGGGACGCAGCGTTGTCCCGCCGTCCGCGAGGCCCCGCAGCCCACTGAGGTGGTGCTCCAGCGCCTCGAAGATCGCGCCGACCCGCGCCGCCGCCGAACCTCCCTTGCCGAGTCCCAGCCCGCTGGGTACCGGGTCGTCGCCACGCCACAACGTCGCCGTCCACACGGCGGCGTCACCGTCGAGCACCGCCGTGCAGTCCACCCGAAGATCGAGCTCCGCCACCGCCGCCATACCCCGCAGGTAGGCCTCGGACAGGCTCAGCGCCCGCTCACCGTCCTGGACCAACGAGTCGGCCGCAAGATCCGTTCTCGACATCGCTCCACCTCCGACTGAACGCACCGACACTGCGGGACCGGTTGGGCCGGGCGGGTGAGCCGCCCGGCCCTGTGACGTCGACTCAGGAGGCGGTCTCGACCGCCGCCACCTCGGAGTCCTGGTCACGCTCGGCCAGCTCGTCGAGGATCCGCTGCTCGGTCTCGGCGAGTTCAGGCTGGTCCTTCTGTGCCCGGTAGATCGCGTCGTGCAGTCCCATGCGCTTCCTCCATCATCGATCGGAGCCTTGGTCCGAGCTTCGTGCACGTCGATAGACACCGGATGCACGACTGATATATCCGCAGTCAGGCACCGCTGTTGTTCCATTCACCGTCATCCGTACCCCGATGGTCGCACTCGGGTGGCCCTACCGATGTGCTCCGTCTACGAAGCGACGGGCGCAAGGATTTACGAACGGCCGCGTCCGCTGGCCACTCCGGTTTGCCAGAATGGCGACATGAGAGTTGATCCGCAGGACGCCGCCGACGCGATTGTCCGCGGTTGACGTGGACAGCCTTCGTTTCAACCTGCTCGGCGTCGTGCGCGGCCGCCGGGGCGCTGTTGATCTCGATATGGGAAGTCCGCAGCAACAGGCCCTGCTCGTCGCCCTTCTCCTACGGCCCGGCCAGGGTGTGAGCGCGGCCGGTCTGATGGAAGCGCTGTGGGGCGACGACCCGCCGGTCACGGCGACGAAAATCCTCCGTACGTACGCCTGGCGCTGGCGCAGGGTGCTGGAGAACGACGCTGCCGAGCACCGGCTCCTGACGACCGTCGGTGACGGTTACCGCCTGGAAATGCCCGAGGACGCCGTCGATGTGCGGCGCGCCGAGGCGCTGGCGCGCCGCGCCCGCCGGGTCGGCGATCCGAGGAGCGCCCGCTCAATGCTGGCCGAGGCGCTTGCCCTCTTCAACGGCGAGCCGCTGGCCGGGGTCCCCGGCCCGTTCGCGGAACGGCATCGTCGCAGGCTCAGTGAGCTGCACCTGGACCTGCTGGAGGCGCGCCTGGCGTTGGACATCGACCTCGGCCGCGCCGCCTGGTGCGTGCCCGAGTTGCGCACTCTCAGCGACGAGAACCCGCTGCGGGAAAGCCTTTTCGTGCTGTTGATCCGGGCGCTGCAAGCCAGTGGCCGGCAGGGGGAGGCCGCTGCGGTTTTCCCGGCCGCCCGCCGCAGGATCGTGGACCGGCTGGGGCTGGAGCCCGGCGCCGAGCTTGCCGACGCCCACCGCCGGCTCCTGGCTAGCGAGGGGCCCACCGCCCCGCCGACGCGGAGCGAGGATCCACCGCGGACACCGCGGAGCAAGGAGCCACCACGGAGCAAGGAGCCACCGCGGAGCAAGGAGCCACCACGGAGCAACGAGCCACCACGGAGCGAGGAGCCACCGCGGAGCGAGGAGCCACCACGGACACCGCGGAGCGAGGAGCCACCGCGGAGCGAGGAGCCACCACGGACACCGCGGAGCGAGGAGCCACCGCGGAGCGAGGAGCCACCACGGACACCGCGGAGCGAGGAGCCACCGCGGAGCGAGGAGCCACCGCGGCGGCCGGCCCAGGTCCCGGCCACCACGGCGGACTTCACCGGTCGCGAGGCGGTGGCCCGCCTCATCACCCACGCGCTAAGCCTGCCCGACCGCGGCTCGTTGCCGATCGTGGCCGTGGCCGGGATGGGCGGCCTCGGCAAGACGACCCTGGCACGGCACGTCGCTCACCGGCTTGGTGCGCACTACCCGGACGGTCAGTTGTACGCGGAGCTGAGGGGCGGTGATGCCATGCCGACATCGCCGCAGGACGTCCTGGCCGGCTTCCTCGTGGCGCTCGGGGTGGAGTCCGTCCCGGACTGCCACGAAAGCAGGTCGGCGCTGTTCCGCTCGGTGACGCACGACCGCCGGCTGCTCGTGGTGCTGGACGACGTGCACAGCCTCGCACAGATCACCCCGCTGCTGCCGGGCGCCGCGACCTGCGGCGTCCTGGTCACCTCCCGATCCCGGCTGGCCGGCCTGAACGGCGCCGTACACGCCGATCTCGAGGTGTTCGACGAGACCGAGGCAATTGAGCTCCTGAGCCGGGTGATCGGCCACGACCGGGTGGCCGCCGAGTACGAGACGGCACGGGAACTCGTGGTGGCCTGCGGATTGCTGCCGCTCGCGGTCCGCATCGTGGCGGCACGGCTGGCTGCCCGGCCGGGCTGGTCGATCGGCACGCTTCGCGACCGGTTCACCGGCGGGCGCCGGCTGGGCACGTTGCGGGCCGGTGATCTCGACGTGAATGCGACCTTCCTGGCCAGCTGGCGGCAGCTCACACCGGAGCAGCAGCGCGCAATGGTCCTGTTGGCCGTCACCGATATGCCGGACTTCGCGCTGCCCGTCGCGGCGCGCATACTGGGCCGGCCCGAGCCGGACAGCGAAGACCTGCTGGAGGAACTGGTCGACCTGGCGTTGCTCGAGTCGGTCACCGTCGGGCGCTACCACCTGCATCCCCTCGTGCGGGCGTTCGCCCTCGCCCAGGACATCGCCGGGGCGGCCGGGGAGATCGCCGCCTCCCGGGGGAGGCTGCTCGACGCACTTCTCACCACCGCGGTCAACGCCTTCCAGCGGGCCGTTCCAGGCGACCCGGTCGCCATGACCCTGTCCCCGGGCGGGCCCGCTGGACAGCCTTTCGACAGTCTTGCGAGCGCCCGGCGCTGGGCGGCCGCGGAACTGCCGAACATCGTGGCGCTGGTCGGGCAGATGGCGACCGGCGGGGTGGACCTCCTTCGTCGTTCGGTGGATCTGATGATTGCGATGTCACCGTTCGGGCCCGATCCACGCGCGGAATCGACGATCGAATTGGTGTCCGTGTTGTGCTCGGCGGCGGACCGCACCGGCGATGGGAAGGTGGCCGGGCGCGCGCATTTCCTGCGCGGCAACCTGGCGATAGCGGCGGTACGCCTCCAAGAGTCCGAGCGCGAGATCAGGACCGCCGCCCGCCTGTGCGCCGAGCACGACGACATCGCCATCCTGCGGCAGGCACTGAACGACCTGGGTCTGCTGGCGCTGCATCTCGGCGACTACGACAGCGCCGTCACCCGCTTCGAGGAGGCGATCAGGCTGGCCCGTCGGCTTCGCCACCGCACCGGTGAGTTCATGTCGATCGCCAACGCAGCGCTGGCCGAGGTCTACCGCGGACGGCCTGCCGACGCGGAGGCCGCCTGCCGGAAAGCCCTCGACTCGTTCGACGATCTGTTGGACGACGGCGCGACCGCGTACACGTGGTACGTCATCGGGCTCGCGGCGTTCGACCAGCAGAGGTACGAGGACGCCGTGTCATGGTTCGTCCGGTGCCTCGATCTGTGTCTGTCGGCCGGTCTGCACGTGTGTGAGGCGAGGGCACGTTACCGGCTGGCGGACGCCTTGCGAGAAACCGGCGCACTGGAACTCGCTCTCCAGCATGCGCGGGAGGCGGCCGGTCAGTGCGAGCGGCTCGGTGACCAGCGAGATCAGGCGTACGCCTACGCGGTGCTCTCGCGGGTGCTGCACGCGCTCGGCGCCGATCACGAATCCCTCGAACAGCTTGTCCTGGCCCACGACCTCTTCACCGGGCTCGGCCTGCCGGAGGCAGCCGAGACCGGACGGCAGCTCGCCCGGCGTCCCGGCTAGCGGGACTACACCTTCTCGGCTCGGTGCCGGCTGGGGGCGGCCGAGGATCTGCGCACGTACCCCCGGATGGCTGCACAACCGGTTTGTCGGCTGGCAAAGCGTGGTGGGCCGGAGGTACCACCATGTCTCCTGGCTGAACAAGCACGACGACGTGCCGCTGGTCTCCTCCGCTCTCGTCGAGGTGGAAGTGCCCGGAGCGCTGCGCCGATCAGCTCGCAAGCGTTGATCGGAGTGCCGGCCGCCGTCGGACGGCTTTTCCGACTGGAGATCGACGGTATGATCCGCGCGACCGCAGCCGCGTTCGCCGAGCCGACGCTCCGCAGCCTCGACGCCATCCACCTGGCCACTGCCCAAGTGCTGACCAACGAGTCCGGCGCAGCCCTGACCGCCTTCGTCACCTACGACCGGCGGCTGCTCGAATGCGCGAAAGAAGCAGGACTACCCGTAGCAAGCCCTGGCCAGAACATCGACCATGGCCTGCGCTTCTGCCACCTTGCACCCCTCCGTTTGGGTATCCGTTTCGGGTGGGGCAGGCGCGTCGCTGCGCGAACCGCACATCACTGTCGCAGGTCACCCGCTGCCGGCAGGTTTGACCAGGTCACAGGCTCGGAGCAGTGAACGATGAGTGGCACAACGGCGATTGCCCGCAACTCAAGCCGCCTCGCCCCGCGACTCGAAACCCACCTTGAGACTCACGTCCAGCGCCGCCGCCAACCGCTCCAGCACCGCCAGGGTCGGAACGGTCCCACCGGCCTCGAACCGAGCAACCGCGGACTGCGTCATCCCCGACGCCTTAGCCAGCTGTGTCTGACTCCATCCCTGGCGCTCACGAAGCTCCCGAACGGAACGACCGAGCTCAAACGCCAGCCGCGCCGCGTCGTACGCCTCCGCGGCACCCGGCTCAGCCATCCGCCGCTCCCGCATCGCGGCCCAACCGTCACCTTCGCTCATGATCTAGCCTTCCTCGTCCACAATCTCGTGCGACTCGTCGATGCACCGTGCCAATGCCCGGCGTGCCCGGTCGATCTCCCGCTCGTCCCGCACACGCGTCTTGTGGAAAACCGTCAGCAGGATGATTCTCCTGTCGGTCGCGATCCAGTAGGTGATCCGGACTGCCCGCCGCTCGAGGTGGAACCGCAACTCGCGCAGCTTCCGATCGAGCTGCTTCGTGTAGGGCTCGCCCAGCAGCGGCCCTTGTTCAGCGAGCAGGTCGACGTAGAACGCCGCGTGGGCGAACTGAGCGGTCGGCAGGCTCTCCAGCCACTTCTCCACCTCCGGCTCAAGCTCAACGGCACCCCAGGCCATAGCAACGATGCTATACCACAGTCCATCGGAAGACAGCACAACGCTCACCGGGCCGAGCGCCGACCACGGCACTGGTTCGCGTAACGGCAAAGCCGCAGCAGCACAACAGCAGGTCACGGTCTTGGTGGGGCGGGCGGGACTCGAACCCGCGACCGAGGGATTATGAGTCCCCTGCTCTAACCTGCTGAGCTACCGCCCCGCATCGGCGCGGGAATGGTAGCCCGGTGCACCGACGACCGGCCACCGACATGTGGCGGCGACCCGTGCGGATCGAGTTGGCCCCTCGGGCCCATCGGATCATCCACCGGCGTCGGCACCACCACGGCGGTTCCGGCACGGCGAGGATACCAACCGACTTCGACATCCGGACGACGCCGAGCGGCCGATCCGGCACCGAGGATCGCCGCCCGGTCTCCGCCGGCAGTTCTGACACGCCCTCACTCCGCGCCCGGACGGTTCGCCATCCGGGACAGCCGGGACGGCCACCAGACCGCCGGTCCGATGTCGTAGGCCAGCGCCGGCACCAGCAGGGAGCGTACGACGATCGTGTCCAGCAGGACGCCGAGCGCCACCGCCAGGCCGAGTTCGATCAGGATCACCAGCGGCAGTACGCCGAGCGCCGAGAAGGTCGCCGCCAGCACGATGCCGGCCGAGGTGATCACGCCGCCGGTCACCACCAGCCCGCGCAGCACGCCGGAGCGGGTGCCCCGGCGGACGGACTCCTCGCGTACCCGGCTCATCAGAAAGATGTTGTAGTCGATGCCGAGCGCCACCAGGAAGACGAACGCGAAGAGTGGGAACGACGCGTCGACGCCGGGGAAACCGAAGGCGTACCGGAAGATCAGCGCGCAGAGCCCGAGAGTGGCCAGGAACGACAGCACGACCGTGACGATCAGCAGGATCGGCACGAGCAGCGCGCGGAGCAGCAGCGCCAGGATCACCGCGATCACGCCGAGGACGACCGGGATGATGACGTTCCGGTCCCGGGTGGAGGCGTCGGAGGTGTCCAGGCCGATCGCCGTCGGCCCGCCCACCACCGCGTCGGCGTCGGGCACGGCGTGTACGGCGACGCGCAGGTCGCGTACCGTCTGCTCCGCCTCGCGGCTGTCGGCCGGCGCCATCAGGGTGGCCTGGAGTTCGACCCGGCCGTCGACCACCTTCGGCGGGCCGGCGGGCGTGCCCGGTGAGCCCGCGCCCGGGGCACCCGGGGACGGTCCCGGGCCAGCGCCGCCGGATGGGCCGCCGGAGCCGGTCGCGTTGGGGTCGTCCGCCGGCACCGTACGCACCTCGGCCACCCCGGGCACCGACCGGGCCGCCTCCACCACCCGGTCGGCGGCCCCGGCGAACGCGAAAATGGTGGCAGGGCTCCCCATCCCGCCGGGGTAGTGCCGGTCGATCACCTCCTGGGCCATCACCGAGTCGGTCCGGTTGGTGAAGAGCTCGGACTGGCTGAGCCGGGTGTCGCCGAGCTGGGTCAGGCCGAAGCCGAGCGCGATCAGGACGAGCGTGGTGACCACCCAGACGAGCCGGGCATGGCGGGCGATGACGTGGGCGACCGGTTTCCAGAGCCGGCCGACCGAGGCGGCATGCTCGACGTACGGCGACCGGGGCCAGAACGCCCACCGCCCACCGAGCAGCAGCAGCGCCGGCAGGAAGGTCAGCATCACCACCAGGGTGGCCCCGATGCCGACCGCGGCGACCGGCCCCAGGGCCTGGTTGGAGCTGAGACTGGAGAGCAGCAGGCAGAGTAGGCCGGCGATGACGGTACCGCCGGAGGCGAAGATGGCCGGGGCGGCGCCCCGCCAGGCGGCGAGCATCGCCTCGACGGTCTCCGGATGTCGGCACAGCTCCTCGCGGTAGCGGGCGATCAGCAGCAGGGCGTAGTCGGTGCCGGCGCCGAAGACCAGCACGGTGAGGATGCCCTGCGCCTGCCCGTTCAGGGTGATGACGTCCGAGCTGGCCAGGAAGTAGACGGCCAGGGCGGCGAGCGCGTACGACAGGCCGGCGGCGAGCAGCGGGATGACCCAGAGCACCGGGCTCCGGTAGACCACGAGCAGGATCACGAGGACGACGCCGAGGGTGACCAGCAGCAGCGGACCGTCGATCGACGAGAAGACCTCGATCAGGTCACCGAGCAGTCCGGCCGGGCCGCCGACCACGACCACCTGGCCGGGGTCGCTGCCGTGCCCGGCGATCTGGCGCAGTTCGCGTACCACCTCGCGGGTCCGGTCACCCGCGGCGTTGTCCACCGGCACGATCAGCTGGAGCGCCCTGCCGTCCGTGCTCGGTATCGGCGGCGGCAGCGGCGCGACCACGCCCGGGACGGTGGCGAACCGGGCCGCGTCCGCGGCTGCCTGTTGCCGGTCGGCGTCGGTGATCCCGCTCTCCCGGGCGTAGACGACGAACGCCGGGAGTGTTTCCCGCTCGGCGAACCCGGCGGCGAGTCGCTGCGCCCGGGTGGCCTCGGCGTCCGCCGGCAGGAACGCGGCGTTGTCGTTGGTGGCGACCTCGCCGAGCCGGCCCGGGTAGCGCGTCGCCACCGCGCCCACCGCCAGCCAGCCGACGACGAGCACGGCGGCGAGCAGCAGGGCGGTACGGCGCCGCGATCCAGCCATCTCCCACCCCGCCCGGTCCCCGCCACGTTGCGACGGCCCGGCCGGCGGCAGCGCTGCTGCTCCGCCCCGTGGTCGGGCCCAGATATGACGATGCCCGCCAGCGGGGCCGGCGGGCGGGATGTTGGGAAAGCTCCCCCGTTTGGACTCGAACCAAAAACCTGCCGGTTAACAGCCGGCTGCTCTGCCAATTGAGCTACGGGGGATCGCTCGGTCGGCGCTGGATCTCTCCGGCGCCGTGCGACGGGACAAGAGTACAGGACAGTGCGGGGTGGTGGGCTACCGGGTTATCGGCGTCGACGGCGCAGCAGATATCGGGCAAAACGACACGAGGGCCGGTACCAGGCATGACATCGAGAGAGGATGGGTAGGGACCTGAGGAACAGACGACGCAGGCGCGACACGGTCGCCCACCGGTGACGCCCGGGGGCCCTGACCGCGTCAGAATACGGAGAGGAGCCGTCATGCGCGGAAAGCTGTGGTTCGTCGGCGGGCTGGCTGTGGGCTTCGTCCTGGGCGCCCGCGCGGGCCGGGACAAGTACGAGGAGCTGGTCGTCAAGGGTCGCAAGGTCCTCGACCACCCGACGGTGCAGGAGGCCGCCGGGGTTGCGCAGGCTCAGGCGTCCCGGCTGTACACCGAGGGCAAGGACCGGCTCAGCCACACCCGGCTGGGCGAGAAGCTCAGCACGACGGGCACCGGAGGCCCGGCCGAGCTGGGCGGCACCGACAGCGACAGCCGCACGGACGCGACCGTCGGATCGACGGGGACGAAGACCTCGTCGGGTACGAAGGCACCGGCGGCACCCGCCTCGCGGGCGGCGTCGACGCCCGGCGCCAACGGCACCACGTTCTGAGCGGATGCCCCGGACCGCGTGATCGGTGCGGGGCACCGCACCACACGATCGGTGCGGGGTCGACCCTTGACGGGGCCGATTCCGCACCGATCGTGTGTCAGCGTCCCGCGCTACCAGCCGGCGGCGGTCGTCACTCCCTGCTGCTGAAGGCGGCGTCGAAGGCGGCGCTCGGCGCGTCGAAGGCGAGCTTCCGGACGAACTGGAGCGCCTCGGGAGCCCCGACCAGCCGGTCCATCCCGGCGTCCTCCCACTCGATCGAGATCGGCCCGTCGTAGCCGATCGCGTTCAACGCCCGGAACGAGTCCTCCCACGGCACGTCGCCGTGACCGGTCGAGACGAAGTCCCAACCCCGGCGCAGGTCGGCCCAGGGCAGGTGGGAGGCGAGCCGGCCCCGCCGCCCGTCCCCGGTGCGCACCTTGGCGTCCTTGCAGTCGACGTGGTAGATCCGGTCGGCGAAGTCGAAGATGAAGTTGACCGGGTCGAGCTCCTGCCAGACGAAGTGCGACGGGTCCCAGTTCAGCCCGAACGCCGGCCGGTGGCCGATCGCCTCCAGGGTCCGCCGGGTGGTCCAGTAGTCGTACGCGATCTCGCTCGGGTGCACCTCGTGCGCGAACCGCACCCCCACCTCGTCGAAGACGTCGAGGATCGGGTTCCACCGGTCGGCGAAGTCCTGGTAGCCCCGCTCGATCATCGCCGGCGGGACCGGCGGGAACATCGCCAGGGTGTGCCAGATCGACGAGCCGGTGAAGCCGACGACGGTCCTGACGCCGAGCTTCGCCGCCGCCCGCGCGGTGTCCCTGATCTCCTCGGCGGCCCGCTGCCGGACCCCCTCCGGCTCCCCGTCGCCCCAGATCCGGGCCGGCAGGATGTCCTGGTGCCGCTCGTCGATCGGGTGGTCGCAGACCGCCTGCCCCACCAGGTGGTTGGAGATCGTCCAGACCTTGAGGTTGTATTTGGCCAACGTCTCCCGCTTGCGGTCGACGTACGAGTCGTCGGCGAGCGCCTTGTCGACCTCGAAGTGATCGCCCCAGCAGGCGATCTCCAGCCCGTCGTAGCCCCACTCGGAGGCGAGCCGGCACACCTCCTCGAACGGTAGGTCGGCCCACTGGCCGGTGAAGAGCGTGATGGGTCGCGCCATGGTCTTTCTCCCTGTCGGTCACACGCGGGATTCGCGGCTGCGCCGGGCACGGCGCCGGATGGACCGGGGCGAGGGTGACCGTCCGGGACGGGTGGCGGGGAACCCCCCCGGCGAGCTGGTCGGCGTGTGCGTCAGGCGCACCCGAGCCGGGCGGGTTGCGCCTCCCGCCTGGTCGCCGGCCATCACCGAGGATCGCCACGACCACTCTAGGCCGTGCCGGCCCGCCCAAGGAAGCCCCGGCCCAAGGAGGCCCCGGACCCCGGCTCAAGGAGGCCCCGGCCCCCGGCTCAAGGAGGCCCCGGCCCCCGCCCCGGCGGATCCGAGCGGATTCGCCGGGGCGGGGCGGGAGACGGGCGGCCCGACGCGTTGGCTCGGGACCGGGCCGCCCGTCTCCTCGACGGCGGATGGCGGGCGTCGCGCTGGGCGGGTGGTGGGGATGGCGCGCCGACCCGCTACCCACGCGTCTCAGGGGCGGGGTCCACGTCCCGGCAGGGTCCGCCTCCGGCCGGTCACGGCAGGGTCCACCTCTGGTTCGCGGCACCGGCGATGCACTCCCACAGGTGCACGTCCTGACCGTCCGCCGAACTGTTGTTCGACACGTCCAGGCACTTGCCGGAGGAGGCGTTGCGCAGGGTGCCGTCCGACTGGGCGGCCCAGTTCTGCGCCCCGCTGGAGTTGCAGGTCCAGAGCTGGATCTTGGTGCCGTTCGCCGTACCCGAGCCGGAGACGTCCAGGCATTTGCCGAGGGCACGCAGCGTCTGGCCGTTGCGCGTCCAGGTCTGCCGGGCCGAGCCGGTGACGCAGGTGTTGATCTGTGCCTGCGTACCGTCGGCCGTGCCGCCACCGTCGATCTCCAGGCACTTGCCGGCGAGCCCGACCACCGGCCCGGTCCCCGAGCCACCGCCGCCCGAGCGGACCAGGGTGAACTCGTCGACGTCGTAGAGCCCGGTGCCGGAGCCGGCGACGGTGAGATAGATGTTCTGGCTGCCGCCCGGCACTCCGGAGAGCCCCGTACTCACCTCGGCGAAGCTCTCCCAGCCGCCGGTGTTCGGCACCGCCACCGAGCCGAGCACGGTGCCGGTCGGCGAGCCGGTGCGGAGCTGGAGGGTGCCGCCGGCGCCGCCGGAGACGACCCGGGCCCGCAACGAGGTGACCCCGGTCAGGTTCTGCCCGTGGTACGCGGCCCAGTCACCCGGGTCGAGGTAGCCGATCGTCGAGCCGCCGTTGGCGCCGGCCTTGCCGACCACCTGGACCCCGCTCTGCGCGTTGAACGCCTCGGCCTGGATGGTGGTGTTGGTGCCCGGGTCCGGGCCGGGGCCGCCGCCGAGTTCCTTGATCCGGATGTTCCGGAACGAGACGTCGTCGCCGGTGCCGTGGTTCTGGATCCCGATGTGCCCGGCCAGCGACCGCACCGGGTTGGTGTTGGTGAAGTCGTTGATCAGCACACCGTTGAGGTAGACGCGCAGCCGCTCCCCCTCGACCAGTAGCTCGTAGTTGTTCCACTCCCCCGGCGGGTTCAGCGCGGCGTCCCGGGCCGCGATGTCGGCGGACTTGAAGGTGTAGACCGCGCCGGTGGTCCGGTCGGCCGCGTCGGTGGCGTCGATCTGGATCTCGTAGCCGTTGTCCACCGCCGACCACGGGTCGCTCGACGGCGGGAAGCCGATGAAGACGCCCGAGTTGTCGTCGCCGGCCATCCGCCAGTCCAGCTTCAGCGAGTACGAGGTGAACTGCCTGGCGCTGTACCAGTAGAGCCCCATCCCGCCGACCGAGGTGAGCGTCGCGTCGGAGTTGGTGAAGTTGCCCGGCCCGGCCTGGGACCAGCCGCTGGTCGAGCCGTTGTAGAGGGTGGTGTAGCCGGTCTCGGGCCGGCAGTCGGCCTTGCTGCGGCCGGCCGCGTACCGGATGCCGCCGAGCAGGTGTGCCCGGAACGCCGGCTCCGCGTACGACGCCTGCGTGTGCCCGCCGCCGGTGTAGAAGGAGCGGCCGCCCTCGTACGCCTTGCACCAGGCGTGCGGGTGGTCCGCGCCCATCCCGCCGCCCGAGTACGACGACTCGTCCAGGGTCGCCAGCACCCGCGCGCTGGACCGGACGTTGGTGCGGTAGTTGTACCACTCGTCGGTGCGGGTCCAGGTCTGCGGCAGGTGCGCCGTCGCCGCGTGACCCCGGTGCTCCACCTTGACGTTGGCCTGCTGGATCGCCGGGTGCGAGTCGAAGTACGCGCCGACCAGGTTGCCGTAGAACGGCCATTCGTACTCGGTGTCGGCGGCGGCGTGCACCCCGACATAGCCCCGTCCGCTGCGGATGTAGGACTCGAAGGCGCTCTGCTGGCTGGCGTTGAGCACGTCGCCGGTGGTGTTGAGGAAGACCACCGCCTCGTACTGGCCGAGGTTGCCGGTGGTGAACTGGGCCGCGTCCTCGGTGGCGGTCACGGTGAAGTTGTTCGCCGCGCCGAGGTCGCGGATCGCCTGGGTGCCGACCGCGATCGAGTCGTGCCGGAACCCGGCGGTCTTGGAGAAGACCAGTACGTCGTAGGGGGCGTCGGCGGCGCTGGCCGGGCCGGCCGGCACCGTGGTGCAGGCCAACGCGGTCAGCGCGGCGGTGACGATCCCGAGCACGGAGCGCACCGCCTTCCGGTCACTCCGGTGGGACAGTCTGTCGGTCATCGTCGCTCTCCTTGTGAGGGCGGTTAGGAGGGGGCCCTTTATCTACAAAATGCGATAAGCGGGGGCCCTTCCTTTCACGTCAGGGCAGGGTCCACTTTTGGTTGGCGGCGGTGGAGATGCATTCCCAGAGGTGGACGTCCTGGCCGTCGGCGGAGCTGTTGTTGGAGACGTCCAGGCACTTGGCGGAGGCCGGGTTGCGGAGGCTGCCGTCGGGTTGCGGGGCCCAGTTCTGGGCGCCGGTGCCGTTGCAGGTCCAGAGCTGGATCTTGGTGCCGTTGGCGGTGCCGGCACCGGAGATGTCCAGGCACTTGCCGAGGGCGCGCAGCGTCTGGCCGTTGCGCGTCCAGGTCTGCCGGGCCGAGCCGGCGACGCAGGTGTTGATCTGCGCCTGGCTGCCGTCGGCGGTGTTGCCGCCGTCGATCTCCAGGCACTTACCGGCGAGGCCGACGATCGGGCCGGTGCCATCCCCGCCGCCGCTGCCGGTGTTGACGGTGAAGGCGTCGAGGTCGTAGAGGGCGCCGGTGCCGGAGCCGGCGAAGGTCAGGTAGAGCGTGGTGGTGCCGGCCGGCGGGTTGGCGATGCTGCCGGTGACGGTGGTGAAGGTGTCCCAGCCGCCGGTGACCGGCACGGTGGCGCTGCCGAGCACGGTGCCGGTGGCCGAGCCGGCCCGGAGTTGGAGGGTGCCGCCGGAGCCGGCCGACGAGACCCGGGCGGTGAACCCGGTCGCGTTGTTCAGCCGGTACGGGGTGAAGGCGATCCAGTCACCGTTGTTGATGTCGCCGACCGTCTGGCCGCCCTCGGCGGCGGTCTTGGAGAACTTGTTGACCCCGGAGGAGGTCTCGTAGTGCTCGGCCTGCCGGTGTCGCGGCACCAGCTCGTGCTGGGTGTGCGTGGTCAGCCCGCCCCGGTCGGTGTACTCGGCGTCGAAGATCGGGAAGATGTTCGCCGCGTCGTCGTGCTCGCCGTCGACCGGGATGGTGATGGTGCCGGAGCAGCCGGTGGCCGAGGTGATCTGGTGGCCGTGGCTGTCGTGGCCGAGGACGTAGGTCATCTTGACCCGCGAGCAGTCGATGCTGCCGTCCTCCGGGTCGCTGACGGTGATCGAGAACGGCACGGCGTCGCCGAAGGAGACGAGCTGGCCGTTGGCCGGGGCGGTGATGGTCACCGTCGGCGCGGTGTTGCCGACCCCGACGGTGACGCTGGCGGTGCCGGTGGCGCCGGCCGGGTCGCGTACGGTGAGCGTCGCCGTGTAGGTGCCGTTCGCGGTGTACGTCTTCGTCGGGTTCGCCGCCGTCGACGTGGTGCCGTCGCCGAACGCCCAGGAGTAGGTCAGGGCTCCGCCGTCGGGGTCGGCGGAGCCGGCCGAGGAGAAGCTGACGGTCAGCGGCGCCGTCCCGGATGTCGGGTTGGCGCTGGCCACCGCGATCGGGGCCCGGTTGCCGCCGGCCACGTAGTCGAAGCGGTAGAGCGCCGAGTTGGCGTCCCCGTTGAAGTAGCCGGTGCCGTAGTCGAGCACGTAGTAGGAGCCGTCCGGCCCGAACGCCGAGTCCATCACCTGCTTGCCGACCCAGGGGAAGGTGTCGATGGTGCCCGGGGAGCCGTCGGCGTTGACGTGGATCGGCTTGATCCAGCCCCGGCCGAACTCGGTGGCGAAGAACTGGCCGTCGAAGGACTGCGGGAACTTGGTGGCCGACGGGTTCGACGCGCTGTAGCGGTAGACCGGGCCGGCCATCGGGGACTCCGAGCCGCCGCCGAACTCGGGCGGGGTGCCGGCGTCACCGGCGTACCGGATCCAGGCCGGGCGGGCCGCCGGCAGGGTGCCCTGGCCGGTGTTCCGGAACGAGTTGTTGGTCGGCCCGCCGGCGCAGTTGTATTTCGCCCCGCTCGGCCCGTCCGGGAAGGTCCACTCGTTGTACGTCTCGCTGCTGGTGTTCGTCCCGGTGCAGTACGGCCAGCCGTAGTTGCCGGGCGAGGTGATCCGGTTGAACTCGACCTGCCCGCTCGGGCCCCGGTTGGGGTTGGTGGAGCCGGCGTCCGGGCCGTAGTCACCGACGTAGACGTGCCCCGTGGCCTTGTCGACGCTCATCCGGAACGGGTTCCGGAAGCCCATCGCGTAGATTTCGGGGCGGGTGTTCGCGGTGCCCGGCGCGAAGAGGTTCCCGCTCGGGATCGAGTACGTCCCGTTCGCGTTCACCTTGATCCGCAGGATCTTGCCGCGCAGGTCGTTGGTGTTGCCGGCGGAGCGCTGCGCGTCGTACGCCGGGTAGCGGTTGGTCCGCTCGTCGATCGGCGCGTAGCCGGCCGACTCGAACGGGTTGCTGTCATCTCCTGTGGAGAGATAGAGGTTGCCGGCGGCGTCGAAGTCGATGTCCCCGCCGACGTGGCAGCACATCCCCCGGTCCGCCGGCACGTCCAGCACGGTCACCTGGCTGGCGGTGTTGAGCGTGAAGTTGGCGTTGAGGGTGAACCGGGACAGCCGGTTGACCCCGGCGAAGGGTGCGAACTGCGCCGCCGTGCCGGTGGCGGGCGCGTCGCCGGACGGGGTGGAGAGCGGTGGTGCGTAGTAGAGGTAGATCTGCCGGTTGCTGGCGAAGTTGGGGTCGACGCCGACGCCCTGCAACCCCTCCTCGTCGTGGGTGTAGACCGGCAGTGTTCCGATCGTCGCCGTGTTGCCGGCGGCGTCGGTGCGGCGCAAGGTGCCGTTGCGGGCGGTGTGCAGGACCGAGCGGTCCGGCAGCACCGCGAGCGACATCGGCTCGCCCACCTCGGCGACGCCACGGGCCAGGGTCACCTGTTGGAAGTCGGCCGCGTTGATCGGGTGTGCCGCGGCCGGGGTGGCCGGCCCGAGCACCGCCGGCCCGAGCACCGCCGGTGTGGCGGTGGCGAGCAGCAGCAGTGCCGTGCCGGCCGCGCCGCGCCGCCGATCAGGCGCGCGTCGATAGTCTTGTCTGGACATACAGGGCCCTTCCCTCCTGACCATGACTGCCAGGCAGGGCGCGCCGCCGTCGCGCCAGATGCCGTAGCGGTGGGTTGCCGACCCGTGGTGCTGGTGGGCCGGTCGATGGGGTAACCGCGCCGCCGGTCACATCGACGAAACATTCATGTCTTGGCCACGACATTAAGTTCTTCAGTTAGATGTGTCCATACCTTCTGCCGGGCCATGTTGGACTTTTGTTCGCCCATGCCGAAAGTGACCTGGGTCGAGGAGATTCAGCCCGCTACGCCTGCCGGTCGACCGTCTCGGCCGCCAGGGAGGCGAGCATCTCGCCCGCCTCGCCGAGCAGCGGGGCGTCGGCCAGCGCCGCCAGGGAGGCGTCGACGCGTACCCTGATCATCTGCTCGATCCGGTCCAGCGCGCCGGTGCCGACGATGATCTCCCGCAGCTCCGCCGCGCCCTCCGGATCCAGCTCCGGATTGCCGAAGAGCGCCTTCAACCGCTGCGCCTGGGCCCGGTCCGCGCTCCCCCGGGCCAGCGCCATCATCACCGTCGGCTTCCCCTCGCGCAGGTCCTCCAGCACCGACTTGCCGGTCAGCGCCGGATCGCCGAAGACCCCGAGCACGTCGTCACGGAGCTGGAACGCGTCGCCCAGCGGGTCACCGAAGGCGGCGAGCGCGGTCAGCAACTCCGGCGGACCGGCCGCCAGCGCGGCACCGATCTGCAACGGCCGGGTCACGGTGTAGCGGGCGGCCTTCATCCGGATCACCGTCAGGGCGCTCGCCACCGACCCGTCCCCCACCCCGGAGACCAGGTCCAGGTACTGACCCGCGATCACCTCGGTGCGCATGGTGGCGAAGACGCCGTAGCCGCGGTGCACCTCCGCCGGGCCCAACCCGCACTCGTGGAACATCTGGTCCGCCCAGGCGGCACAGAGGTCGCCGCAGAGCAGCGCGGTGCTCCGCCCGTACGAGGCCGGGTCGCCGCGCCAGGCCGACCGGGCGTGCAGGTCGGCGAAGAGCCGGTGCACCGAGGGCTCGCCCCGGCGCCGGTCGCTGCCGTCCATGATGTCGTCGTGGATCAGCGCGAAGGCGTGGAAGAGTTCCAGCGCGGCGGCGGCGGCCACGATCGGCGTGCCGTCCGCGCCGCCGGCACCACGCCAGCCCCAGTAGCAGAAGAGCGGGCGCAGCCGTTTGCCGCCGGCCAGCACGAACCGGTGCAGGGTGGTGAAGACGCCCCGGGGCGCACCGTCGGGCCAGTTCGGATCCTGCCGGTCGAGGAAGGCGGCGAGCTGGGCGTCGAAGCGCTTCCGCAACGCGCTCAGGTCCACCTCCGGCACCGTGGCCGTCACGATCTCTCTCCAGGGGCGGCGGCGCCGGCGAGGCGGAGCAGCAGGTCCTTGACCTCGGTGGCGGCGTACCGGTCCCGGGCCACCGACGGATCCGAGCAGAGCAGCACCGGGCCGTCCGCCGGGTCGGCCGGCAGCCGGCCGTGCGAGCCGCGTACCGCCCGGGCGCCCGCGTCCAGCCCCACCACGCTCATCAGGTAGCGCATGCCGAGCTTCTTGCGGGCCAGCGCCACCGCCGCCCGACGCTTCGCCGCACCCGGCGCGGCCGGGTCGAAGAAGAGCTCCGCCGGGTCGTAGCCGGGCTTGCGGTGGATCTCCACCAGCCGGGCGAAGTCCGGGGCGCGGGCGTCGTCGAGCCAGTAGTAGTAGGTGAACCAGGCGTCCGCCTCGGCGACCAGCACCAGCTCACCGGCGCGCTCGTGGTCGAGCCCGTGCGCCGCCTTTCCCGCCTCGTCCAGCACCTCCGCCACCCCGGGCAGCCCGGCGCAGAGCTTCGCCACCGCCGGCACGTCGGCCGGGTCCCTGACGTAGACGTGCGCGATCTGGTGGTCGGCGACGGCGAAGGCCCGCGACGTCCACGGGTCCAGGTATTCCATCCCGTCCTGGGTGTGGACCCGGAGCAGCCCCTCGGCGCGGAGCAGCCGGTTCACGTCCACCGGCCGGCTCGCCTCGGTGATGCCGTACTCGGAGAGCACCACCACTGTCGCGTTCCGGGCGGCGGCCGCGTCCAGCAGCGGTCCGAGTACCGTGTCGAGCTCGGCCGCGGCCGCCACAGCCTGCGGCGCGGACGGGCCGAAGCGTTGCAGGTCGTAGTCGAGGTGCGGGACGTAGACCAGGGTCAGGTCCGGGTTCTTCTCCGCCATGATCTGCTCGGCGGCCCGGCAGATCCACCGCGACGACGGCAGCCCCGCGCCCGGCCCCCAGTAGGTGAAGAGCGGAAACCCGCCCAGCTTTCCGGTCAGCTCGTCGTGCAGCTCCGGCGGGTCGGTGTAGCAGTCCGGCTCCTTGCGCCCGTCGGCGTAGTAGATCGGCCGGGGCGTCACCGTCCAGTTCACGTCCGCGCCCATCGCGTACCACCAGCAGACGTTGGCGACGGTGTAGTCCGGCCGCTCCCGGCGGGCGGCCTGCCAGACCTTCTCCCCGCCCATCAGCGCGTGGTGCTGCCGCCAGAGGAGGACCTCGCCCAGGTCGCGAAAATACCAGCCGTTGCCGACGATGCCGTGCTCGGCCGGGAGCGCGCCGGTCAGCAGCGTCGCCTGCGCCGAGCAGGTCACCGCCGGCAGCACGGTGCCGAGTTCGGCCCGGCAGCCGGCGTCGGCCAGGGCGCGCAGCCGGGGCATGTGGGCGAGCAGTCGGGGGGTCAGCCCGACCACGTCGATCACGACAAGTGGATCAGCCATCGTGCCTCCTCGGCGCTGATGTGGATGCGGGGGCGGCCGGCCCGGCCGGCGGGGCGGAGACCCCGGTCAGGCCCAGCGCCACCAGCTCGTCGCGGGCGAAGGCGAGTTCGGCGGCGATCCCGCCGGCCAGCTCCGCGTCCGACTCCGGGCGCTGCGCGGCCGGCAGCACCCCCCAGGTGTACGTCTCGACGTCCAGGTGGTCGCAGCCCGCGACCGGCCCGGCGAACAACTCCCGCAGCGCCGACCGGAGCACCGGGACGGTGGACTCCAGCGGCGGCTCGGGCACGGCGTGCAGCGGCACGTGGTAGTGCACCCGCCAGGCGCCGGGCAGGCCGGCCGCGAGCGCCGCGTCCAGGTCGTCGGCGGCGTGCGCCGGGTCGGCCGGGTCGGCGGAGTGCGCACCCGCCTGGGCGCGGGTCTGGTGCAGGAAGCGCGGTTCGACGTACCGGCGCAGGGCCGGCGCGGCGGCGACCGGATCGGCGGCGGCCAGCGCGGCCGAGACCTGGACCTTCACCACCGGCAGCCCGGCGCCGCGCAGCCGGGCCAGCGCCGCCGCCGGCTCCTCCCAGGCGCAGGCGAGGTGGGCCAGGTCGAGGCAGACGCCGAGCCGGTCGCTGTCCACTTGGGACAGCGCGGCGACCGCCTGGCCGGTGGACTCGACCACGCAGCCTGGCTCCGGCTCTAAGCCGACCCGCACCGCCCGGCCGGTCTGCCAGGCGATCCGGGTCAGTCCCTCGGCCAGCTCGTCGAGCACCCGGGCCGCCCGGCGGGACCGCCGCTCGTCCCACGGCTCCCGCCAGGCCAGCGGCAGGGTCGAGACGGAGCCCCGCACGGCGTCGTCGGGGAGCAGGTCGACGAGCACGGTGGCCAGGTTGAGCGTGTAGACCAGCCGGTCCCGGGTGGTCCAGTCCGGCTGGTAGACCGCCTTCTTCACCACCGGCGCCTGGAAGGCCTGGTAGGGGAAGCCGTTCAGGGTGACGACCTCCAGCCCGCGCGCGGTCAGCTCGGCCCGGAACCGGCGCCGGGTCTGTGGGTCCGCGGCCAGCCCGGCCGCCACCGGCGCGGCCAGCCACAATCCCAACCCGAGTACGTCGGCGTCCAGCCGCTCCCGGATCCGCACCGCGTACGTGTCGAGCTGCGCCACCACCCCGGCCAGGTCCTCGGCCGGGTGCACGTTGGTGCAGTAGCTCAGGTGCACCAGCTGCCCGTCGGCGTGCCGCAGCCGCATCAGGCACCGCCCCGAAGGATCGAGTTCCCTTCGAAGGTGGCCGACCCGGGGGCCGTTCCGGCCTCCGCCGTCCCGCCGTCGGCCGGCGCGGCGCCGGTCAGGTCGAGGCGGCCGGACCGGCCGTAGAACTCCACCGGGTTGCGCCAGAGCACCCGGTCGACGTCGTCGTCGTCGAAGCCGGCGGCGAGCATCGCCTCGGCGGTGGCCCGGGTCAACAGCGGATCCGAGCGGCCCCAGTCGGCGGCCGAGTTCACCAGCATCCGCTCGGTGCCGTACGTCCGGAGCAGCTCCACCATCCGCGGCGGCGACATCTTCGTCTCCGGATAGATGGAGAAGCCGAGCCAACAGCCGGTCTCCCGGACCAGCGGCACGGTCACCTCGTTGAGGTGGTCGATCACCACCCGGCCGGGGTCGAGACCCGACTCGGCGATTACCGCGAGGCTCCGCTCGGTGCCCCGGGCCTTGTCCCGGTGCGGGGTGTGCACCAGCGCCGGCAACTCGTGCTCGACCGCCAGGGCGAGCTGGGCGGCGAAGACCTCGTCCTCCTCCGGCGTCATCGAGTCGTAGCCGACCTCGCCGACCGCCACCACACCGTCCTTGTCGAGATAGCGGGGCAGCAGCTCCAACACCTCCCGGCAGCGCGGGTCGTTCGCCTCCTTCGGGTTCAGCGCGACGGTGGCGTGGTGCCGGATCCCGAACTGGCTGGCCCGGAAGGGCTCCCAGCCGACCAGCGAGTCGAAGTAGTCGAGGAAGGAGGCGGCGCTGGTGCGGGGCTGGCCGAGCCAGAACGCCGGCTCCACCAGGGCGCGTACCCCGGCGGCGGCCATCCGCTCGTAGTCGTCGGTGGTCCGCGAGGTCATGTGGATGTGCGGGTCGAAGATCCTCATCACGCCTCCTCGGTGCCGCCGGACCGGGTCGGGGTCCCCGACCGGTGCGGCGCGCTCAGTCGGTCCAGCAACGCGGTCGCGTCGGCCGGCATCTCCCGGCCGGCCGCCCGGCGCTCCTCGGCGAACCGGGTCAGCATGGCGGCCAGTTCGGCGTCGGCCCGCTCGTCGAGCCGGTGCACGGCGGCCAGCGGGATCCCGGCGAAGACGCACTTGAGCACCGCCTGCCGCCAGGCGGCCTGGTCGAGCCGGTCGGCGTACGGGCCGAGGGCGGCGGCGACCAGCCGGGTGTCGTTGGTCCGGATCGCGTCGTGCAGCAGCGGGACACCGGCGTCGCCGACCGGCAGCAGCGGCAGCGCCCGGAGCACCGCCCGCTTCTCGGCGGCGTCGCCGTGCCGGTAGCAGTCCCCGATCCGGCCCGGCAGCTCGGCCGGGGGCAGCGCGGCCAGCAGCAGCACCCGGGCCGCGTCGTCGGCCGTCCACTCCGGCAGCTCGGGCAGGGGTGCCCGGCCGCACCTGCGGCCGGCGGAGGCGAGGAACCGGCCGATGCTGGCCGGCTCGGTCCCGATCCGGCGTACCGCCTCGGCCAGCCAGCCCCGGTCGGGCAACCCGTGCCCGTCGGCCGCCCCGGCCCGGTCGGGGAGTCGTCCGTCCGGCGCGGCGAGCAGCGCGGCCCGCAGTCGCGCCAGCTCCAGTTCAGGTTCTGGTTCCGGTTCCATCGGTCCTCCCCAGGCATCGTCCGGTGTGGATGGGTGGTCGCGGTCCCCCCGTCGTCCTCGTCGGTCAGGTCACGCTCGCGGCGCGGAGAAAGTCGATCGAGTGCGCCGCCACCGAGGGTGCCGCGTGCGAGTGCCGGGGCAGCTCGACCGCGACCAGCCCGGCGTAGCCGGCCTCGGCCAGCGCCCGGAGTACCGGCGGGAAGTCGATCTCGCCGGTGCCGAACTCCAGGTGCTCGTGCACGCCCCGCCGCATGTCGTCGATCTGCACGTTCACCAGGTGCCCGGCGACCTCGGCGACGCACTCCGGCACCGGCCGGGGCTCCAGGCAGCGACAGTGTCCGATGTCGAGGGTGATGCCGAAGCCCGGCGGGGCGCCGAGCGCGTCCCGCAGCCGCCACCAGTCGGCGATCTCGGCGACCAGCATGCCCGGCTCCGGTTCGAAGCCGAGCACCACCCCGGCCGCGTCGGCGGCCTCGACCAGTCCGGCGCAGCCGGCGACGAGCCGGTCCCAGGCGGTCGCCGGGTCGACCCCGGCCGGGCGTACCCCGGACCAGAAGGAGACCGCCTCGGCGCCCAGGTCGGCGCCGATCGCCACGGCCCGGCGCAGGAACTCGACCCGCAGCGCGCTGTCGTCGTGCAGCAGCGTCGGCGCGTGCTTGTGCCAGGGGTCGAGCAGATACCGGGCCCCGGTCTCGACCACCACCCCGAGGCCGTGCGCGGCGAGGCGCCGGCCGACCGCCGCCACCCGGGCCGCGAGGTCCGGGGCGAACGGATCCAGGTGCTCGTGGTCGAGGGTCAGCGCCACACCCTGGTAGCCGAGGTCGGCCAGCACCCGCAACGCGTCGTCGAGCCGGTGGTTGGCGAAGCCGTTGGTGCCGTACCCGAAACGCAGGCCGGGCCGGTCGGTGCCGGCGGCGGTCATGTCGGCGAGACCATTCGGGCGAGGCGCCGGCCGAGCGGGGCGGCGGCGGCCACCGCCACGCCGAGCAGCGCGGCGCCGGCCCGGGCCACCAGCGCACCCTGCAACGCGGGCAGGCCGGTGATGCCGGCGCCGACCGCGGCGCGGACCCGGGACGCCCGCGGGTCGGCCGCCACCCGGGCCTGCGCGCCGCCGTACTGCAGGCCGTACCAGCCGGCGAGCGCGGCCGGCACCAGGCTCCGCCAGCCGGGCCGCCGGCCCGGCCGATCGGCACCGTCACCGTCGCGGCGCCCGGCGACCGCGGCGGCGGCGACCGCCGCCGTACCGGCCAGGGTGGCCGCCGGCAGGGCGCGGGTCGCGCCGGAGACCTCCCGGCGGGAGAGCTCGGTGACCGTGTACGTGTGCGCGGCCACGGTCAGCGCCGCCGGCACCGCCCGCAGCGGCCGGCCCCCGCTGGCGCCCAGCAGCACGTCCAGCCCCCGGCAGGCGGCCATCACCGCCGGCCCGGCCGCGGTGTTCTTGGCCCGCAGGTCGTACGCCCAGATCGCCCCGGCCAGCGGCGCCGCCACGGCCAGCGCCCGGCGCCCGCCGGCCAGCCCGGCGAGCCCGAGCCCGGCGGCGGTGAGCCCGGCCGAGACACCGAGGGCGAGCCCCGGCGAGACCCGTCCACTCGGGATCGGCCGCTCCGGCCGCTCCCGCGCGTCGAGGTCCCGGTCCGCCCAGTCGTTCGCGGCCATCCCCGCCCAGTAGAGCAGCACCGACGCGCCCGCCAGCCCCGGCACCCGGCGGTCCAGCGCGTCGGCGGCGGCGGCCCCGGCCACCACGTCACCGGGCACGGAGAGCGCGGCGGGCGCCCGGACCAGCTCGGCCAGGTCACGCAGGGAGGGCATCGGTGGCTCCCGGGGTCGGCCCGCCGTCCAGGCTCCGGACGAAGGCGCGCAGCGTGGCCCACTGCTCGGCGAGGCCGTGCGGCACCTCGCCGAGCGGATCCTTGAAGAAGAACGCCAGCTCGGTCAGCGGCCCCGCCCGGCCGGCCCGGTGCGCGGCAGCGGTCAGCCGGGCCAGGTCCAGCACCAGCGGTGCGGCGAGCGAGGAGTCGCAGCCGTGCCAGCTGAACTCCATCCGCATCGGCGTGCCGAGGAAGCCGGAGAAGGTGACCAGGTCCCAGGCGGTCTTGAAGTCCCCGATGTCGTCGACGTACTCGATCCGGGTGGTGCCCTGCGGGACGTAGCCGAGGGTCTCGCCGAGCACCCGCTGCTTGCTGGCGGACTTGGCCGCGTTCGCCGCCGGCTCGGCCAGGTTGGCGCCGTCGCCGCCGCCGAGCAGGTTGGTGCCGGACCAGCTCCGGACCCGCAGGTTGCGCATCGCGAACATCGGGGCCAGCACCGACTTGACGAGCGTCTCGCCGGTCTTGCCGTCGTGCCCGGCGTACGGCACCCCGGCCCGGTCGGCCAGCGCCGCCAGGGCGGGCAGCCGGGCCCCGGTCGACGGGGTGAAGTCCACGAAGGAGCAGCCGGCGGTGAAGGCCGCGTACGCGTAGGCGGAGCTGGCCGGCAGCGGGCTGCCGGTGGCGAGCGCGGCGTCGAGCGCGCCGAGGTCGGCGTGCGCCGGGTGCGCGGCCGGGGCCGGCTCGGTCGAGGAGACGTTCACCACCACCACCCGGTCCAGCCGGTGGCGCTCGCGGAACCGGGTCAGGTCGGCGGCGACCGCCGCGACCACCGCCGCCTGCGGGCCGCCGGTCGGTGCCGGCCGCAGCTCGGCCTCGACCGTGCCGAGCTCCTCGGCGAGCGCCGCCACCAGCCGGGCGGGCAGCACACCCGCCTCCGCCAGCTCCTCGGCCTTCTTCACCAGTGGGGTCGTGGCCACGTCGTGGCCGCCGAAGACCAGGTCGGCGAGGGCGGGCAGGGCCGGGCTGTTCAGGGCCGGCACCTCGGTCACGCAGCCCGTCGGCTCGGCCAGCCCGGCGCGCAGGGCCAGCGCCCCGACCGTACTGGTCACCGCCACCGAACCACGCCCGCCAACCAGCCAGACACCCGTACGCATCAGTGCTCCTCCCTCCGGTGCCGGCGCGGCCCACGGCCGACCGGGGGTGTACGACACGAACCGCCCCCGTCCGGTCCGCACTCACCGAATTCGCCTATCGGGACATCCTGCCCCGCTTTCGATCAACCTGCCCCCGTTGGATAACCCGCCCGTGTGGGGTGAAGGGTGCCCCGCCCGCCCGACCGTCCCGGTGGAACATCCCGGTTGCGGCACCGGAGTCGGCGGCACCGGCACCGCTCGGGTCCGTGACCGTGCGGGCGGACGGGGCGTGGCAGGCAGGGCCGGTCGGCGTCGCGGTCCTGCCTCCCCCGATTGAGGCGACCGGGCGGCAAGGGTGCCGGCTCCGGTCGCGATCTCCCTGTGCAGTTGTGCCACGTGCAGTCGTGCCACGTGCAGTTGTGTCACCGCCGGTGGGGTTCCGGCGTCCGGCACGACCGGGGAATCCCGGTCCGGCCGCACCGGACGGCCGTGTCACCTCTCGTACGCGGCACGGCCGGAGCGGGGCTCCGGCGCGTACCCGTACCCCTTCCCGGACCGGCCTCCATCCGGCCGCGGGGCGCAACCGCGGCCGGACCCTCGCCGGTCGGTCCGGAAAGTCTCTCGGGTCGGGCTCGCCGGTCCGGAGGTACGGCCGGCCCGCCCGACGGGGTGGACAGATTTTTGGGGTTACGCGGTCACCGGTGCGGGCACCGCCTCCACGGCGGTCCAGGACGAGCCGAGCTCCGCCGAGCGGGCCACGGCGTCCAGCACGAGCTGGACCTGGAGCGCCTCGCCGAACGACGGCCTCGGGTCCGTTCCGCCCGCGATCGCCGCGAGGAAGTCCCGCAGCTCGTGCGTGAACGAGTGCTCGTAGCCGATGATGTGCCCCGGCGGCCACCACGCCGCCATGTACGGGTGCTCGCCCTCGGTGACCAGGATCCGCCGGAAGCCCTGCTCGACGCTTGCCTCGCCCGCGTCGTAGAACTCCAGCTCGTTGAGGCGTTCGAGGTCGAACGCCACCGAGCCGAGCGAACCGTTGATCTCGACCCGCAGCGCGTTGCGCCGCCCGGTGGCGAACCGGGTCGCCTCGTAGGTGGCGAGCGCGCCGCCGTCGAGGCGGGCCACGAAGACCGCCGCGTCGTCGACGGTGACCTGCCCCATCGCGGCCCCGGCGCCGTCGGCCGAGGCGGCCAGGCCGCTCGACTCGGCGGGCAGCGGCCGCTCCTTGACGAAGGTCTCGGTGATCGCGCTGACGCCCGTGATCCGCTGACCGGTCACGAACTGGGTCAGGTCGATGATGTGCGCGCCGATGTCACCGAGCGCACCGGACCCGGCCTTGTCCTTCTGCAGCCGCCAGACCAGCGGAAACTGCGGATCGGTGATCCAGTCCTGCAGGTAGACCGCGCGGACGTGCCGGATCACGCCGAGCCGGCCGGAGGCGACCATCTCGCGCATCAGGCTGACCGCGGGAACCCGGCGGTAGTTGAACCCGCACATCGCCCGTACCCCCACCGTCTGGGCCCGGTCCGCCGCGGCGACCATGGCCCGGGCCTCCTCGACCGTGTTGGCGAGCGGCTTTTCGCACAGGACGTGCTTGCCCGCCTCCAGAGCCGCGATGGTGATCTCGGCATGGCTGTCGCCGGGCGTGCAGACATCGACGATGTCGATGTCGTCCCGGGCGATCAGCTCGCGCCAGTCGGTGGTGTGCCCGTCCCAGCCGAGCCGGCCGGCCGCGTCGGCGACCTTCGACTCGTCCCGGCCGCAGATCAGGGCCATCCGGGCTCGTACCGGCAGGTCGAAGACGCGGTTCACGGTGCGCCACGCCTGTGAGTGCGCGGCGCCCATGAACGCGTAGCCGACCATGCCGACCCGCAGTTCTTTCTCTTCACTGGACAAGGTGGGTCTCCCCCCGGTGTGTCAGAACCCGAGCTTGCCGTACTGGCTCGCGTTCTCCTTGGTGATCGTCTCGGAGGCCAAGGTGATCTCCTTTGGCACCTGCAGCTCGACCAGGTCGGACATGCCCCGGCCCTGGGCGATGAGCCGGGCCAGCGAGATCGCCGACGAGGCCATCGACGGGCTGTAGGTGACGGTTGCCTTCAGGACGCTGTCGTCGGCCGCGATCGCGTCGATGGCGGCCTTGGAGCCGGCGCCGCCGACCATGATGAACTCGGAGCGGTTCGCCTGCTTGATCGCGGCGAGCACCCCGATGCCCTGGTCGTCGTCGTGGTTCCACAGCGCGTCCATCCTGGGCAACGCCTGGAGCAGCTGCGAGGCTTCGGCCTGCCCGCTGTCGGCGGTGAACTGGGCGGCGCGCCGGTTCTGCACCTTGAAGCCGTAGACGGCCAGTTCGGCGGCGAAGCCGGCGGAGCGCTCCTGGGTCAGCTCCAGCGCGTCGATGCCGGCGATCTCGCCGATGACCGGGTTGGCGATCCCCTTGGCCCTCATCTGCTCGCCGATGTAGCGGCCGGCCGCCACGCCCATGCCGTAGTTGTCGCCCTTGATCTGGAGGCGGTAGGCGAGCGCGTCCGGGAAGGCCCGGTCCAGGTTGACCACCGGGATGCCGGCCTTCATCGCCTCCAGGCCGGCGGCGTTCAGCTCCTTGCCGTCGTGCGGCAGCATGACAATCACGTTCGGCTTCTGCGAGATCAGCGTGCCGAGCGCGGCCCGCTGGGCGGCGGCGTCCGCACCGGCGGCCACCGTCTTGAACTCGACGTCCGAGTAGACCTTGGCCTGCGCCTCGGCGTTCCTGGTGATGGCGGCGAGCCAGCCGTGGTCGGCGGCGGGGGCGGAGAAGCCGATGACGACGCGCTCGCCGGGCGCGCTGTTCGGGTTGGCCGCGCCGTCCGCCTCGTTGACCTGTTCGTTTCCGCCACCGCCGGTCTCGTTGCTGGTGCAGGCGGTGAGCAGGGCGCCGGCGCCGACCGCCGCCCCGCCGAGCAGCAACCGGCGGCGGGACAGGTCGCGCACCGGCCGGAGCGGATCGTGCTGGGTCATGACGACCTCCTGGTTATTCGACTTCGGGTGGGGTGTGGAAGGTGGCTGGACCACCGGCCCGGTGGCCGCTCGGCGACCATCGGTGGCGGACCGCCCCCGGGGGGAATGCTTGGGATGTGCGTCAGTTCGTCGAGGTGAGCCTGTTTCGGGCGAGGAGCTGGGTGAACGACTTGAACCGGAACTGCTGGACCAGCACGGCGGCGACGATGATGCCGCCCTTGACCATGTTCTGCGCCTCGGTGGAGAGGCCGTTGATCGCGAACAGGTTGGTGATGGTGGCGAAGATGATCACACCGAGCAGGGAGCCGATGATGGTGCCCCGGCCGCCGCTGAGCAGCGTGCCACCGATGATCGCCGCGGCGATCGCGTCGAGTTCGTAGAGGTTCGCCATCGCGGCCTGCGCCGAGTTGGCCTGCGCGGTGAGCATGACGGCGGCGATGCCGCAGCAGAGCCCGGAGAGCGCGTAGAGCAGCATGGTGTGCAGCCGCACGTTGATGCCGGCCAGCCGGGCCGCCTCCGGGTTGCCGCCGACCGCGACCGTACGCCGGCCGAAGGTGGTGCGGTTGAGCAGCACCCAGCCGGCCGCGACCACCCCGGCGAGGATGAAGACCAGCACCGGGATGCCGATGATCTCCGTGCTGGCGATGCCGTTGATCGTCGAGTTGTTGGAGACCTGGGTCTGCTTGTCGGAGATCTCGGCGGCGAGCCCCCGGGCGGCGACCAGCATGGCCAGGGTGGCGATGAAGGGCACCAGCCGGCCGTACGAGATCAGCAGCCCGTTGACCAGACCGACGCAGACCGCCACCACGACAGCGGTGAAGATCATCCCTCCGGCGCCGAAGCTCTGGGTCGCCACCGTGGTGCTCCAGACGCCGGCCAGCGCCACGATCGCGCCGACCGAGAGGTCGATGCCACCACCGATGATCACGAAGGTCACACCGACGGTCACCACGCCGACCACCGAGGCCAGGGTGAGGATCGAGAAGATGTTCGACTGCACCCAGGCGGCGTTGCCGTACAGGTCGGGGCGGGTGACGATGCCGATGACGATCAGCACCACCAGTACCCCGACCAGGCCGAGGTTGCGTCGCAGCGTCTCACCGGCGTCGCCGCTCCACCGCCCGTTTCCGTTCCCGTTCGCCGCCGCCACGGCGACGCCGTGCTGCCGCGGCGCTCCGGCGGGCGCGGGCGACACCGGCGACGACCGGTCCTGCGGCGGCGGCGCCGCCCCGGCCGGCGCGGCGGTCTCGGTACGTTCGGTCACGCTGGCGCCCCCTCCATCAACGACCCCGCCATCACGAGGTCGAGCACGGTGTCTTCATCGAGTTCTCCGGCCGGGGCCTCGCGCACGACCCGGCCCTCCCGCATCACGAGTACGCGGTCGGCCAGCCCGAGCACCTCCGGCACTTCGCTGGAGACCAGCAGTACGCCCACTCCCCGGGCGGCCAGTCCCCGGATCACCTGGTACAGCTCGGCCCGGGCGCCGACGTCGACGCCCCGGGTCGGCTCGTCCAGCAGCAGCAGTTTCGTGTCGCCGAGCAGCCACCGGCCGACCACGACCTTCTGCTGGTTGCCGCCGGAGAGGGTGCGTACCGGCCGCCGGACGTCCCGGGGCCGCAACTCCAGCCGGTCGGCGACCTCGTTCGCCTCGGCCCGCTCCCGGCCGGCGTCGGTGAAGCCGAGCCGGGCCCAACGGGAGAAGGTGGCGAGCGTGACGTTGCGGTAGATCGGCTCGCCGAGCAGCAGTGCCTGGCTCTTCCGCTCCTCCGGCGCCATCCCCATCCCGGCCCGCACGGCGGCACCGACGCTGCCCGGCCGGACCTGACGGCCGGCCATCGAAACCCTGCCGGAGTCGGCCCGGCGGGCCCCGAAGATGGTCTCCAGCAGTTCGGAGCGGCCCGAGCCGACCAGGCCGGCGATCCCGACCACCTCACCGGCGTGCACGGTCAGCGACACGTCGGTGAACTCGTCCTCCCGGCCGAGGCCGCGCACCTCGAGCAGCGCCGCGCCGGCCGGGGTCCCGGTCGGGCGGTCCGGGAAGACGTACTCGATGGTGCGGCCCGTCATCCGGCTGACCAGGTCGCGGGTCGGGGTGGTCCGGGCCGGCAGGTTGGCCGCGGTGGTCCGGCCGTCCTTGAGTACGGTGACCCGGTCGCCGATCTCGCGGATCTCCTCCAGCCGGTGCGAGATGTAGATGACCGCGATGCCCTGGGCGGTCAGCTCCCGGATGATCCGGAAGAGGTTGCCGACCTCGTCGTGCGCCAGCACCGCGCTCGGCTCGTCCATGATGATCAGCCGTGCCTCGTGCGACAGTGCCCGGGCCATGCTGACGATCTGCTTGCCGGCCGACGGCAGCGACCGGACCATCCGGCGGGGCGGGAGCTCCGGGTGCCCGAGCCGGCCCAGGAGTTCCCGGGTGCGGCGGGCCATCTGGCCCCGGCGGATGAAGCCGAGTTGCCGCGGCTCGTGCCCGAGGAAGGCGTTCTCCGCCACCGACAGGTCCCCGACCAGGTCCAGTTCCTGATAGATGGTGGCGATGCCGGCCCGCATCGCGGCCTGCGGGTTGCCGAACGAGACCGCCTCGCCGAGCCACTCCACCCGCCCCGAGTCGGGCTGGTGGGCACCGGAGAGCACCTTGATCAGGGTCGACTTGCCGGCGCCGTTCTGGCCGAGCAGGCAGTGCACCTCACCGGCCCGCACCTCCAACTGCACGCCGTCCAGGGCCCGTACCCCGGGAAAGGTCTTCACCACGTCGGTGAGTCGCAGCACCACCTCGCCGCCTGGCCCCCCGTCCGCTCCGCTCGTGGCGTCTCGTCCGCTCGTGGCGTCTCGTCCGCTCGTGGCGTCTCGTCCGCTCGTGGCGTCTCGTCCGCTCGTGGCGTCTGGGTGACTCGGCGTGTCCGATCCGGTCGTTGCGTCTCGTCCGGTCGTTGCGTCTCGTTCGCTCATTGCGCCTCCGCGAATGCGACGTCGGTGGCGAGCACGGCCGCGCCGGTGACCCCGGCCCGGGAACCGAGCTCGGAGAGGACCACCGGCAGGTTGCCGGTCGCCAACGGCAGCGAGCGCCGGTAGACCACGCTGCGGATCTCCGCCAGCAGGATGTGGCCGAGCTGGGCCAACCCGCCGCCGATGACGATCATCGACGGGTTGGCGAAGCTGACCAGGCCGGCCAGGACGCCGCCGACCCGGCGCCCGCCGTCGCGGATCAGCCGGATGCAGGTCACGTCCCCCTCGATGGCGCCCTCGGCGACGTCGAGCGCGCTGACCGTGCCGGTGGCGGCGAGCCGCTCGGCGAGAGCCGGCGACGACCCGCCCCGGGCCGCCGCGATGGCCTCCTTGGCCAGTGCGGCGCCGCTGAAGAGCGCCTCCAGGCAGCCGACGTTTCCGCAGGAACAGGTGGGGCCGTGCGCCTCGACCTGAATGTGCCCGATGTCGCCCGCGCAGCCGTCGGTGCCCCGGTAGACCTCGCCGGAGAGGTAGATCCCGCAACCGATGCCGGTGCCGATCTTGACGAACAGGAAATCGTCGACCGAGTGGGCGACGCCGCCGTGCCGCTCGCCGATCGCCATGATGTTGACGTCGTTGTCCACCACCGCCGGGCAGCCGTGCTCGCGGCTGAGCAGCTCGCGTACGGGATAGCGGTCCCAGCCGGGCATGATCGGCGGCGAGACCGGCACGCCGTCGCGGAAGCTCACCGGCCCCGGCACGCCGATGCCGACCGCGTGCAGCCGCTCGTACGCCCCGTCGGTCCGGGCCTTGTGCAACAGTTCGTGGACCCGCTGGAGGATCACCTTCGGGCCGGAGCGGATGTCGGCCGGTTCGGCGTAGGCGGCGACCGTTTCGAGCCGGCCGTTGACCACCTCGACGTCGATCGAGCTGGCGCCCAGGTCGACGGCGGCGAACCGCAGGTCGGGGCTGAGTTCGACAAGCGTGGAGCGGCGACCGCCCCGCGAGGCGGCGAGTCCCGCCTCCGCGACGTAGCCGAGGCTGACCAGCCGCTCCAGCTCGGCGAGGAGGCGCGGCCGAGGGATCTGCAGGCGGTCGGCGAGCTCGGCCCGGGAGACCGCCCCCTCGTCGCGCAACAGCCGCAGCAGCCGCAGGTGCAAGGCTTCCAGGGTGCGCACAGCCGTTCACCTCCGTCAAGCTCACTTCACGTCGACGCAACGCGAGCGCGTTGTGTTCGACACAGTAGGAGCCTTCTGGAGCGGCTGTCTAGAGCTTCATCCAATATGACGCTAACTTTTGTCCTTCTGGACGAAAGTTAGTTGTTGATCAAGGAAAGAGCGCCGGCCCCGGCGGCGCGACCCGGTCACGTTTCCTCGCCCCGGTGGCGCTTCTCCGGCAGGGTCCGGTCGTCGCGGAGCGGGAGGTACGGCTCCCGCTCCGGCGGCGCGCCCGACCGGATCGCCCGCTCCCGTTCCAGTTCCGCGCTGAGTTCGGCACCGAGCAGAACGGCCAGGTTGGAGAGCCAGAGCCAGACGAGAAACACGACCACCCCGGCCAGCGAGCCGTACGTCCGGTTGTAGGAACCGAAGCGGTCGACGTAGAACGCGAAGCCGGCGGAGGCGGCGACCCAGACCAGTACCGCGACAATCCCACCCGGGCTGACCCAGCGGAACCGGCGGCGCGCGTTGGGTGCCGCCCAGTAGAGCACCGCGAAGATCAGGCTGACCAGCAGCACCAGCACCGGCCACCTGCCGATGTCCCAGGCCGCCATCCCGACGTCCCCGACGCCGAGCCGCCGGCCCAGCCGTGCCGAGAGCCGCCCGCTGAACACCAGGATCGCCAGGCTGACCAGCACCAGCAGCCCGACCAGGGCGGTCAGCCCGAGCCGGAGCAGCAGGGTCCGGAGGAACGGACGCCCCTCCGGGACGTCGTACACGGCGTTGGCGGCCCGGACGAAGGCGCCGAGCCAGCCGGACGCCGTCCAGAACGCCCCGAGGATGCCGAGCGCCGCGACCAGGCCCGCCGTTCCGGCATTGCCCCGCACCTGGTCGATCCCGCCGAGCAGGATGTCCTGGGCCGCCGGCGCCGGCACCACGTCCCGGACCACGTCCCGCACGCCGCGCACCGCCGCGTCGCCGAGCAGCCCCAGCACCGCCACCAGCACCAGCAGCGCCGGAAAGAGCGACAGCAGCCCGTAGTAGGTAAGCGTCGCGGCCCAGTCGGCGACATTGTCGGCCCGGGCCTCCCGCAGGGTACGGCGCAGCACCGCCAGCCAGGCGCTCCCGGGCAGTCGACCCCGGGCGCCGGCCCGCCGTCCAACGGACACCAAGTCACCACCAACCTAAAAGCGATCAATCAACCACTGACCGTAGCCCCGAAACCACCCCCACCAACCGCCAACGCACCTGTTCCGTCCAGATCTTGACGAACTGTTGTCGTCCCAGGTGCAACAGGTCGTCAAGATCTACGCACACCCCGATAGCGACGAGCCGACGGTGGGCGCGGAGTCGATCGTCGGCCGAGGGCCGGGACGCGGAGCAACGGCAGGTGTACCGTCCGAAGTGGCGAGCCGAAGCTAGGCCGGATCGCCACACAATCCAGCGGTAACCGGGAGGCCCCGTGCGCGACTGGATCGGTCTGCGGGTCGCGTCGTGGCGCGACACCGCCGGCATGACGCAGCAGGAGCTGGCCGACCGAATCGGCGTCAGCCATGCCTATATCTCCATGATCGAGAACGGCCGACGCGCTGTCACGAAGCGGGCTCTCATCATCGCCTTGGCCTCGGCGCTCGGCGTACGCGTCGAAGACCTCACCGCGCAGCCACGCAGGCCGCGTGATCGCGCCGAACTCGCGGCGTACTCCGCAGCTCCGGCCATCCGTAGGGCACTGGACGACCATCCCGAGGGACCGATGCCCGATCCCGCCGATGTCGCCCGGCGGGTGGACGCCGCAAGCCGGGCGCGGATGGCATGCGACTACACCACGATGGCCAGGTTGCTGCCGGTTCTGGTGGAGCAGACCCGCCTGCTCGCGAGCGCGCCGGCCACCGAGCAGGCCGGCCTGGCGATGTTCGTTCGGGTGGCATTCTTCGCCGCGACAGGGCTCAAGTCGATGGGGCACATCGACCTGTCCATGCGGCTCGCCGAGCGGGCCCAGCTCGCCGCGAGCCAACTCGGTGAGCCGGACGAGATGGCGGCGGCGGCGTTCGCCCTCGCGCAGGTCGCGCTTACCGGTGGATCGCAGCGCCGCTCGTTGTCTACCGCGACCGCCGCCGCCCAGGCAGTCGGCGATCTCCAGACCGGTGATCTGGCAACCTGGTACGGCATGCTGCACCTACATGCCTCGATCTCTGCCGCCACGCTCGGTCGCAATGACGACGCGGCGACACACTATGCCGAGGCTCAGGCCACGCTGCCACGCGCCGACGGTCCGGATCGGTGGCGGATGGAGTTGACTGCGGCGAACGTGGCGACGTGGCGGGTGGCGATCGCTCTGGAAAACGGCGAGCCAGAGCGGGCGCCGGAGTACGCACGTCGGGTCGACCGGTCGGCGCTGAGGAACATCCAGCGTCGAACCAGGCTGCACATCGACGCTGGCCGAGGCCTCTTCCTGGCCGGCGAGCCCGATCGGGCTGTACGGCAGTTCCTGGCCGCGGACGACATCAGTAGCCAGGAGTTGCGCTCCCGGCCAGCGGTACAAGAGATCGTGGGGCAGATGATCCGCGACGCACGTCGCCGTGGCTCAGCCGAACTGCGGGAGCTGGCAGTGCGGATGAACATCGATCCGCTTGACCCGGACCCCGAGGCAACTTAACAGGCTGTTACACCACTCTCACCCGCATGCCGCCAAGCTGCATCTCAGGGCACTTGGTCCGGGTGGGCGTCGCCACCGATCGCAGCCAAGCGTCCCGGCCGGCCCGGGGTCCCGTCCCCCGGATACCCCGGGCCGGTGCCGATCAGGTTGGGAGTGGCGCTCCGCGACAGGGCTCCGGGGCGCCACGAACTCGGAAGGTGACACCCTGATGTATCCCCTGGAGCAATGGCTCTCCGACCGCCGGACCGAACGCCAACACCAGAACGGCGGCCGGTGCCCCGACTGCGCACCCCGAGGCGGCTGCCTCCGGCTGCTCGCCGTCGTACGCCGCCGCATCGACCACACCACCTGCATCCCGTCCGGACCACGGCGGCTGCTGTGATCAGGCACGCCCGCCGCTGGCTCACCGTCGAATGGCCCATCCCGGTCGACCGGGCCCTCGCCCGCCTCGTCCTCGGCACCCACGCCCTGCGCCAATGCGCCCGCTGTGGCCCCGACGGCTGCCCCCTCTGGAGCTGGGCCACCGACATCCACCGCCGCGAACACGCCATCCGGACACTCCTCGGCGGCACCCTCCCGGCGGCCGTCACCGCCGCGGACATCCGCACCGCCCTGGAACGGATCCGATGAACATCCCCGACAACGCCCCGGCACCCGCCGTCGACTGGGCCTGGACCACCATCACCAGCCACGCCGACACCGGACACTGCGCCGACTGCCGAGACACCTGGTGTCCCACCGCCGAATGGGCGCTCTGGCTCCTCATCACCGACCGGCTCATCCCCCACCACCGCCGCCCGGCAATCACCACCGTCGCCCGCCAGGTCATGACCGCGCACTGGCCCCACACCGCACCCGGCTGCCACCCCTGCGCCCTACCCGACTGCCTCCGCATCCAACTCGCCGCCACCTGGCTCGAAGTCCACGACCCGGACTGGATACCCGACCCACTCCGACCCCACCTACCGACACCCACCCCCACACCCGACGTACTACGCCGGATCACCGGGATGGAGTGACGGGCCGGGGGCGGTCAGCGGCTCACTTGCGGAGCAGCCGGCCCATCCGCCGACCCGCGAGCAGCAGGCCGAACACGGTGATCGCGACCAGGTAGAGGACGTCCAGCAGTTGGGCCCAGCCGCCGCCCTGCACGCTGATCCCCCGGATCAGGTGTACGGCGCGGTACAGCGGCGTCACCTCGATCAGCCAGCGGAGCAGCGCGGGATATGCCTCGGCCGGCACGAAGGTCCCGGAGAAGAGGAAGAGGGTGAACTGCGCCGAGCCCATCAGGTCGAAGTCCTGCCAGCTTCGCATGAAGGTGGAGAGCGCCATGCCCAGGGCGCCGAAGGCGAAGCCGACCAGCACGGCGGCCGGGAAGGCGACCAGGGCGCGTACCGCGCTGGTCAGGTCCAGCGCGACCATCACGGCCAGGAACGCCGCCGAGTAGAGGGTGCCCCGGAACATCGCCCAGCTCAGCTCCCCGAGGGCGATCTCGAACGGCTGCACGGGGGTGGCGAGGACCCCGTCGTACAGCTTCATGTATTTCATCTTGCCGAAGAAGTTGAAGGTCGTTTCGGCCAGCGCGCCGCTCATCGCCGAGGCGGCGAGCATCGCCGGGGCCACGAAGGCGGCGTACGAGACGACGGTGCCACCCGGCAGCGTCAGGTCACCGACCAGTGCGCCCACCCCGACGCCGATGGAGAGCAGATAGAGCAGCGGCTCGAAGAATCCCGAGATCAGCACGACCCAGTACGCGGACTTCAGCGCCGCGACGTTGCGCTCGGCCACCGAGAACGAGCGGCGGGGCGCGCCCTCGAAGCTGATCAGCCGGGGCAGGACGATGCTGACCACGGAGGCCTCACTTCCGATCGGAGCAGATGTGCGAGGAGGGCCGGTCGGTCAGACGACCAGCCGGCGGCGGAAGCTGGCGTTCGCCAGCCACCAGCCGACGGCGCCCCAGGCGGCGAGGTAGAGCAGGTGACCGGGGATCGACCAGGCCGGCGCGACCCCGAGGGTGGCGGCCCGGCACAGGTCAACGCCGTGCCAGAGCGGCGACGCGTACGCCAGCCAGCGCAGCAGCACCGGCAGCGACTCGACCGGGAAGAAGACCCCGGCGAAGAGCGTCATCGGGATCACCGCGAAGCGGAAGAGCAGCGCCAGGTAGCTGTCACTGCGGATCGACGAACTGTAGGCAAAGACCGGTGCGGCCACCGAGAACGCGAGCAGCAGCACCAGTGGCAGGGTCGCCACCGCCCACGGCGAGTGCAGCGCGCCGAAGATCGCCGCGACGAGCAGGAAGGCGGCGCTGCTGGTGGTGACCCGGAAGAGCACGAAGCCGAGCTGCCCACCGACGATGTCGGCGACCCTCAGCGGCGTCGCCGCCTGCGCGTAGTAGGTCTTGATCCACTCGAAGTTGCCCAGCACCGGCCAGGTCGACTCGCCGATCGCCACCTGGAGCGCGGTGGAGGCGATCAACCCCGGCACGATGAAGTCGAGGTAGGAGACCCCGCCGACCCCGGAGTCGACGTACGCCCCGACGCCGAGCCCGAAGCCGACCATGGTGAGCAGCGGCAGCAGGAAGGAGGAGAAGACCCCCGCCCGCCAGGTGCGCCGGTAGGCGACGAGGTTGTATTCGAGCACCGCCAGGGCGGGAAACCGCCCGACGAGCCCGGCGCGCGACCGGGCGGTCGGCGCGCTGTCCACGAGTGCCATCGTCAGTCCACCAACGTCCGGCCGGTCAGGTGCAGGAAGACGTCCTCCAGGCTGCTGCGCCGGACCAGCACGCTGGCCGGGCTCAGCGCCCGGGCGTGCACCTCGGCCACCGCGGCGTCACCGTCGGCGACGTAGAGCAGGATCCGGTCCGGCAGCACCTCGACCCGCTCGGCGAGCCCGGCCAGCTTGCCCGCGAAGGTTTCCTGGCTCTCGCCGGCAAAGCGCAGCTCGACCACCTCGCGGGTCGAGTAGCGCTCGATCAGCGAACGCGGCGAGCCCTCGGCGACGATCCGGCCGCCGTCCATCACCACCAGCCGGTCGCAGAGCTGCTCGGCCTCGTCCATGTAGTGGGTGGTCAGCACCAGCGTGACCCCCTGCTGCTTGAGCCGGAAGAGCCGCTCCCAGACCAGGTGCCGGGCCTGCGGGTCGAGCCCGGTGGTCGGCTCGTCGAGCAGCACGATGTCGGGCTCGTTGACGAGCGCGCGGGCGATGGTCAACCGCCGCTTCATGCCGCCGGAGAGCGGCTCCACCTTGCTGCCCGCCCGCTCGGCGAGCTGCACGAAGTCGAGCAGCTCGGCGGCGCGCTCCCGGGCCACCGGGCGCGGGATGCCGAAGTAGCGGGCGTAGGTGGTGAGGTTCTCCCGGACGGTCAGCTCGGGATCGAGGTTGTCGAGCTGCGGACAGACCCCGAGCCGGGCCCGGATCGCCGGCCCGTCCCGGTGCGGGTCCATCCCCATGATCTGCAACTCGCCGTCGGTCGGCGGCGAGACGCAGCCGACCATGCGCATGGTCGAACTCTTGCCGGCGCCGTTCGGCCCGAGGAAGCCGAACGCCTCCCCCGCCCGCACGTCGACGTCGATCCCATCGACCGCGGTGAAATTTCCGAACCGTTTGACCAGCCCTCGGGCCCGGATCAGAACCCCGTCCTTTGCCACGCACCCGACCATAACCGTCGGGTCCGACACGCCCCACCGAGTTTCCCGCCACACCACCCCCGGAGCGGCCGGCCGCAACCCCAGGGTCAGAGCAGCGGATCGGTGCCGGTCCGGGCGGCCGTCACCAGGTCGTCGGTGGTCGCCACCACCCTCGGGTCGCCGGCCGGCGTGCCCGGGTCGTAGCGGACCGTCCAGGTCAGGCCGTCGACGCCGCGCACCTGCCGGGCCGCGATCCGCACCCCGCCGCCGGGCACCCGGTGGTGTGCCGTGTACGCCACCGACCGGGTGACCCGGGCCCGCACCTGGTGCGGCACGTCACCGGGATCGACCAGCAGATACGTCCGGACCGGCCCGTCGGCCACCACCCGGTAGCCGGGCCGCTCCTCGACCAGCTCGGCCGGGGTGACCGCCAGGTCCCGGCCCGACCAGATCGCCCTGTGCACCTCGTGCCAGCCGAGCCGGGCGGTCTCGCCCGGCAGCCAGAGCCCACGGTCGGTGACCACCACGACCTCCTCGCCGTCGGCCACCCGGGCCCAGTCGAGCACCCGCTCGGCCGGCTCCAGCGGGGGTCGCCGGTCGGCCGGCAGCCTCCGCCGCCGGGAGAAGAGGTTGAACAAGCCCGCCACCGGCTACAGCCCCCCCATCGCCTGCTCACGCAGGGCGCGCGCGTGCTGCTCCAGGGAGAGCAGCTCGCCGAAGAGCGCGAAGTATTCGTCCTTGTCGGTGGTCGGGTTGACCCGCTGCACCTTCGACTTCAGGTCCCGGATCCGGCTGGTCACCGACCCCCACTCCAGCCGGGCCAGCGTGATCGAGACGTACCGGGGATCGGGGTCGGTGTCGAGCCGCAGCGGCTCGACGGCCAGCTCCCCGACGAGCGCGGCGGCGGCCAGGTCGCCGCAGTGGTCCCGGACCCGCTCGATCCAGACCGCGCCGCTGGTCGCGGCCGCCGCGCCGCCCGCCGCCGCGATCGCCGACCGCACCACCCGGTGTACGGGATTCAGGTACGCCTCCGGCGCGAGCGCGTCGAACATCGGGCCGGCCAGCACCGGCACCTGGAGGGCGAGCTTCAGCGCCTCCCGCTCCACCATGCTCTGCGGGCTGTCCACCAGCGGCTCGACCGGGACCGGCCGCTGTTGCGGTGCCGGGCCGGCGCCGTTGCCCCGGCGCGGCGCACCGGTCTCCTGCTGCCGGGAGGCGGCGTTCAGCACCGCCCGCTGCACCGGCTCGATCTCCATGCCGAGGTCACCGGCGAGCTTGCGGACGTACTCGGGACGCTTCTCCCGGTCCTTCAGCCTGGCCACCAGCGGCGCCGCCCGGCGCATCGCCTCCACCCGGCCGTCGACGGTGTCCAGGTCGTAGCGGCGCAGCACCTGGCGGAGCGCGAAGTCGACAAGCGGCTCGCGGCGGGCGACCAGGTCCCGGACGGCCAGGTCGCCCTTTGCCAGCCGCAGCTCGCACGGGTCCATGTTGTCCGGGCTGACCGCGATGAAGGTGCGCCCGACGAAGCGCTGGTCGTCCTCGAAGGCCCGCAGCGCCGCCTTCTGCCCGGCCGCGTCGCCGTCGAAGGTGAAAATGATCTCCCCGGCCACCGCGTCGGTGTCCATCAGCAGCCGGCGCAGCACCGAGATGTGGTCCGCGCCGAACGCGGTGCCGCAGGTCGCCACCGCCGTCGGCACGCCGGCCAGGTGGCAGGCCATCACATCGGTGTAGCCCTCGACGATCACCGCCCGCCCCTGCCGGGCGATCTCCCGCTTGGCCTGCGAGATGCCGTAGAGCACGTGCGACTTCTTGTAGATCGGCGTCTCGGGGGTGTTCAGGTATTTCGGGCCGTCGTCGTCGAAGAGCTTCCGGGCACCGAAGCCGATCACGTCGCCGGTCAGGTCCTTGATCGGCCAGAGCAGCCGGCGCCGGAACCGGTCGATCAGCGAGCCGGAGCGCGCCTCCCGGGCCAGCCCGGCGGTGACCAGCTCCTGACCGGTGAAGCCCTTCTGCCGCAGGTGCCTGGTGAGCAGGTCCCAGGCGTCCGGGGCGAAGCCGCAGCCGTAGGTCTGTGCCGCCGTACGGTCGAAGCCGCGCTGGGCCAGGAACTCCCGGGCCGGCCGGGCCCCGGCGGTGCCGAGCTGGCCGGCGTAGAACTCGGCGGCGGCGGCGTGTGCGGCGACGAGGCGCTGCTTCTGGCCCTGCTGCGGCCGGACCGGCGCCGGGCCGGCCTCGACGTAGCGCAGTTGGATGTTGGCCCGGTCGGCGAGGCGTTCGACCGACTCGACGAAGGTCAGGTGCTCGGCGTCCATCAGGAACTTGATCGCGTCCCCGCCGGCCCCACAGCCGTGACAGAAATAGACATTTCGGGCAGGTGCAACGGTGAACGACGGTGTCTTCTCGTCGTGGAAGGGGCAGAGCCCCTTGAGGTTGCCGCCGCCCGCCGACTTCAGCGTGACGGTCTCCGAGATGATGTCGGCGATCGAGGTGCGCTCGCGCACCAGCGCGATGTCCTCGTCACGGATCCGCCCGGCCACCGCCTCACCCCCTCCGGCCTACATCCTGCCCTGCCGGGCCGACGTCGGCGGCGAAGGGGTGGCGGTGCGGCAACCGCGACTCAGCGGCAACCGCGACTCAGCGGCAACCGTGACTCAGCCGACCGTCGCCGTCTGCTCCTCCGCCTCGACCTGCCGGTTCCACTCGGGCTTGGCCGAGCGCCAGCTCTCGTCGTCGTCGCCCCGGCGCCAGTAGCCGGAGATGGAGAGCCGCTCCTTCGGCACCCGCAGCAGCTCGCCCCGGAGCAGCCGGCGGAGCTCGCGGACGAAGTACGCCTCGCCGTGCACGAAGGCGTGCGGGTCGCCGTCGGGGAAGGTGGCCGCGCGTACCGCCTCGACGAGGGCGTCGCCGACCGACCGACCGTTGCGGTGCACCCAGAGGATCTCGGCGGCGCCGTCGGTAGGCAGGTGCTGCTCCTCGGCCGGTCCGGAGACCTCGACGAAGACCCGCGCCGGGGCGCCGTGCGGGAGCCGCTCCAGCGCGGCGCCGATCGCCGGCAGGGCGCTCTCGTCGCCGACCAGCAGGTGCCAGTCGGCGGTCGGGTCGGGGGCGTACGCGCCGCCGGGGCCCCGGAACATCACCTGGTCGCCGGGGCGGGCGGCGGCCGCCCACGGGCCGGCGAGCCCCTCGTCGCCGTGGTAGACGAAGTCCAGGGTCAGCTCGCGGGCGGCCGCGTCCCAGGCCCGCACGGTGTAGGTGCGCAGCCGGGGCCACTGGTCGCGGGGCAGTTCGCGCTTGATCGCATCGAGGTCGGCCGGCACCGGATAGTCGACACCGGACGGCGGGAAGATCAATTTCACGTAGTGGTCGGTGTAGGCGTCGGCGGCGAACCCGGTCAGCCCGTCACCGCCGAGCACCACCCGAATCATGTGTGGGGTGATCCACGCGGTCCGCAGTACAGTGGCGTACCTGACTCCGATCCCGTTCCGGCTATCCGTCATTAGATTAGGCTAGCCTAACTTCTCGGTTCTGGCTGCCCGGGGTCCGCCGATCACCCGTCCGGGGACGTAGGCTTTCGGGCACGGACCACCCCCGCCGGCTGGTCACCGGGCCCTTCGGCCCGTCCTGCGGGGGAGGCCATTTCGTCGTCTGGGGAGAGGTCATGGGCCAGGGCGTACACGTGCAGGAGCTGCCGGGCATCGGCAAGCGGTACGACATCGATCTCGGGCACGGCGGCAACCGCGTCTCGATCGTGGTACGCCGGGACGGCACCCGGGACCTCTACGTCTTCACCTCCCGCTCCGACGAGCCGACCGCCGTGATCGAACTCAGCGAGGAACAGTCCCGCAAGGTCGGCGCGGTACTCGGCGGCACCTTCTTCGCCTGACGTCCCACCGGCCTTCGCCCGACGCCCCCAACCGGCCTTCGCCCGACGCCCCGCCGGCGCCCCTGCCCCGACCGCCCACCACCTGCCTCATCTGACGTGCTTCGCCTGACGTCACCCGGGTCCGCCACCCGGCGCGACGCCACCCGATTGGAGACACACCCATGCACGCCGATCTGATCGGGTTCGGCGCCATCGTGCTGGTCGCCGGCCTGCTGGCCCGGGCGGGCCGGCGGGTGGGGCTGCCGAGCGTGCCGTTCTTCATGCTGACCGGGATCCTGCTCGGGCCGGCCACCCCCGGTCCGGTGCTGGTCGCCCATCCCGAGGACCTGGCCCTGCTCGCCGCGATCGGGCTGGTGCTGCTGCTCTTCAACCTCGGCGTCGAGTTTCCGGTGCGGCAGGTCTTCGGCAGCGGGAAGCGCCTCTTCATCGCCGCCGGCTGCTCGATCGGGCTGAACGTCGGTGCCGGGCTGGCCCTCGGCTTCACCCTGGGCTGGGGCACCCCGGAGGCGTTCGTGATCGCGGGCGCGCTCGGCATCTCCTCCTCGGCGATCGCCACCAAGCTCCTCATCGAGCTGCGCCGGCTGGCCAACGCCGAGACGCCGATCATCCTCGGCATCATCGTGATCGAGGACCTCTTCCTCGCCTTCTACCTCGCCCTGCTCTCCCCGATCCTGGCCGGTGCCACCTCCGCGGCCGGCATCGCCATGCACATCGGGATGAGCTTCGGCTACCTGCTGCTGCTGGTCGCGGTCGCGCGCTGGGGGGCGCGGGCGATCGGCTGGCTGATCGGCAGCCACGAGGACGAACTGCTCGCCATCGGCATGGTCGGGCTGGTGGTGCTGGTCGCCGGCCTCTCGGCCGAGGTGGGCGTCTCCGACGCGATCGGCGCGCTCATGATCGGTCTCGTCGTCGCCCGGACCGCCGTACGGGAACGGGTGGAGCGGCTGGTCCTGCCGCTGCGGGACGTCTTCGCCGCGGTCTTCTTCGTCGCCTTCGGGTTGAGCATCGACGTCGGGGCGTTCGGGGCGGTGGCCGTACCGGTGCTGGTGGCGGTCGCCATCACGATCATGGTGAACGTCAGCGCCGGCGTGATCACCGGGTCGCTCTTCGGCTTCAACCAGCGCGGCGCGGCCAACGTCGGACTGACCGTGCTGGGCCGGGGCGAGTTCTCACTGATCCTGGCGACGCTCGCGCTGGCGGCCGGGCTCGACGACCGGATCGGGCCGTTCGTCGCGCTCTACGTCCTGATCCTCGCGGTGCTCAGCCCGATGTTCGCGGCGCAGTCCCGCTACCTGGCGCGGGTGATCCCGGACCGGTTCCTCCGGTCCCGCTGGCGGTATGTCCGGGAGGAGACGATGAGCACCGCCTGCACCCATCTCGACCGGATCCAGATCACCGAGACCGACGACGACGCCTGCCCCGAGTGCCTGGAGACCGACGACGACTGGGTGCACCTGCGGATGTGCCTGACCTGCGGCGCCGTCCGCTGCTGCGACGACTCGGTCAACAAGCACGCGACCGCGCACTTCGAGGAGACCGGGCATCCGCTGATCCGCTCGATCGAGCCGCGCGAGAACTGGCAGTACTGCTACGTCGACGGCGCGCTGGTCCGCGAGCCGATCGGTCCCCGGGAGCCGGTGGAGTCCTGAAACCGTCCACGGATACGGGAAGGCGCCCTATGGGTTGGCCTCGGCCGGCAGCAGGTGGCTTACCTGTGGCGTCCCCTCGGCGTGCCGCCAGGCCCGCAGCTCGGCGGCCTGGTCCGCCTTGGTGAGCCGGCCGCCGTGCTGGCGCAGGTGCTCGTCCCAGGAGGGCAGCTCGTAGACCTCGACGAAGAGGTCCCCCGACTCGCCCTCCCGGAAGAGTCCCCAGCGCGACGCGCCGGTTCGCTGCCGCGCGGCCCGGACCTCCTCCATGGCAGTGACGAAATCCGCCCGCCGCTCCTCCCGGACGGTGTAGGTCAGAATCACTATCACCGGGCCGACGCTCGGGTCCGGCTCGTGCGCCAGTTCGAGGTCAGGCCAGTGCGTCGCCGGGTCCTGCTCGACGGCGCGCAGGTCCGGCAGCGGCCAGATCCGCACCGTCAGCGCGCCGAGGATCATCAGCAGGCCGGCGGCGACGTGCGCCACGATCAGGCCGGCGGTGTCGGCGACGACGCCCCAGGCGAGCGCACCGAGCGCCTGCCCACCGGCGAAGACCACCTGGTAGACGGCGAGACCCCGGGCGCGTACCCAGCCGGGGAGGAAGAGCTGCATCTCGGCGTTGAGGTTGGCCAGCACCGTCACCCAGGCCAGGCCGGCCGGCACCAGCGCGACCAGCACCACCGCCTCGATCGGGACCAGCGCCACGACCAGCATCGCCGGCCCGTAGGTCAGCCCGGCGATCAGCAGGAAGACGTTCGGCGGGAGCCGGGAGCGGACCCAGGGCAGCACCACCCCGCCGACCACCGCACCGGCGCCGAGCGCGGCCAGCAGGACGCCGTAGCCGCCGGCGCCGAGGCCGAGACGCTGGTTGGCGATCAACGGCAGCAGCGCCCAGAGGGCGCTACCGGGAATCAGGAAGAGCAGGGCCCGGAAGAGCAGCCGCTGCACGATCGGCGAGTGCCGGACGTACCGGCCGCCGGCCCGCAGCGCGGCGGTGAACCGCTCCGGCACCTCCACCGAGCGGGAGGTGCCGGCCCGCCACCGGATCAGGGTGACCGCGAAGAAGAGGAACGCCAGGGTGTTGAGGGCGAAGACCAGCGGTACGCCGGTCAACGCGATCAGCACGCCGGCGATCGCCGGGCCGACCGAGCGGGCCACGTTCACGCTTATCGAGCCGAGTCCGGAGGCGGGCTGCAGCAGGTTACGCGGCACCAGGTCGGGGATGATCGCGGCCCACGCCGGCAGGGTGAGCGCCTGCCCGACCCCGAAGGCGAAGGTGAGGGTGAGCAGCAGTGCCGGTGGCATCCGGCCGGTGAGGGTGAGCAGGGTCAGCGCCGTCCCCACCCCGACGATGAAGAACTGCACGGCGATCAGCAGCCGCCGCCGGTCGAGGGTGTCCGCCAGGGCACCGGCGGGAAGCGCCAGCAGCAGGATCGGCAGGGAACTGGCGGTCTGCACCAGGGCGACCAGGGTGGAGGCGTTCCGTTCGTCGATCAGCAGCCACTGGGCGCCGACGGTCTGCATCCAGGTGCCGATGTTGGCGACCAGCATCGCCACCCAGAGGTTGCGGTAGGCCGCCACCCGCAGCGGCGCCCACGCGGAGGGTGGTGGCTCGGCGGAGGCCGGACCCGCGCTGACCATCGGACCGGATTACCAACGCCCGTCGGCGCGGAGCACCCGCTGCCCCGAGACATAGAGGTCGTCGGCGCGCAGCAGCAGCAGCCGGACCACCTCGGCCGCCACCTGCCCCGGCTCGGCGAAGATCGTGTCGAGGAACTCGGCGCCGACCCGCTCCTGGAGCCGGGTCGGCATCGGCCCGGGGTGGATCTCCATCACCTTGATGCTGTTCGTCCCCTGCGCCTCCGCCAGCGACTCGACCAGGCTGGTGCCGAAGCTCTTCGTCGCCCGATACAGCGGGATGCCCGGCCGGGGCACGTCGGTGGCGAGCGCGCTGACGTAGACGATGTTGCCGTACCCCTGTTCCCGCAGCACAACCAGCGCCTCGTGCAGCAGGTACGCGGTGCCGAGCACGTTCACCTCGATCGCCCGGCGGATCGTCTCCGGGGAGATCTCCTCCAGCTTGCCGCCGGCCCACATCGCGGCGCAGTGCGCCAGGCCGTCGATCGACCCGTACCGGGCGGTGGTCTCGGCCAGGGCGTCCCGGACCTGCTCGCTGCGGGACATGTCGCAGACGATGCCGTCGCAGCCCAACTCGTCCCGGGCCCGGGAGACCTCCTCGGGTACGTTGCCGAGGATCATGACCCGGTGGTCGGCGGCGAGGAGCCGGGCGACCTCCAGACCGAGCCCGCTGGTGCCGCCGTCCACCACGAAAGTCCTCGGATCCATGGCCCGTCCCCCCGCTCCTCGTCCACGACGTGGTGCTCCTGGTTAGGAGGTTTCCACCTACCGCGAGGCCGCGCGGCCAGGATCGGGCAATCGGAGCGGGGGCCGCTCTTCCCCGGCGGAGCGGAGTGGCCGATTCGGGACGGCAGGTCGATTAACGCTGGAGTTGCCTCACCTGTCCCTCGATCATTGAGCCCTTTTCATCGTGAGTCTCGGCTGGTCTGGACGTGATGTAGGACGAGGATGGCCTGGACGATCGCGGTGGCGCGTCGAGGGCAGCAGCGGAGCTTGGTCAGGACTTTCCAGCTTTTGAGGGTGGCGACGGCACGTTCGCCGATGGCTCGGATCTTGGCGTGGTGGCGGTTGACGGTCTTCTGCCGGCGGGACAGTCGGGGCCGGTGCGGGCGGCGTTTGAATGGCGTGTGGACGCTGCCGCCTGCGCCCTGGTACGCCTTGTCGGCGAAGGTCATCACGTTGACGCTGCTCAGAGCGTCGATTAGGCGGTTGGTTCGGGCGGCGGTCAGGTCGTGCACGGCGCCGGGAAGGGCGGGCGATGCCCAGATCAGTCGTCCCTTGCAGTCCGCGATCACCTGCACGTTCACCCCGTGGCGCTTGTGCTTTCCGGAGTAGTACGGCCTCTGGTCCGCGACCCGGTCGATCGGGATCAGGGTGCCGTCGAGAATCGCGTACGCGAGCTGGCCGATGCGGCGTACGGCCGTGTTCAGGTCCTCGGCGTGCGCCGCGAGCAGGTCGATGGCTTCCCGGACGTACCGCCAGGCCGTGGTGACGCTGACCGCGAAGCCGGAAGCCAGACGGGTGATGGTGTCACCGTTGCGAAGATGGGCCAGGGCGAGCAAGGCCTGCCGTCCGGCGTCGAGGCGCCACCACCGGCCCCGGCGTCGAGTGCGTTCGGCGCGGATCAGGTCGGCCAGGTGGCTCAGGGTGCGGCTGGACAGCGCGATCGTAGACGGGTAAGACAGCACAGCGAGGCTCCCGGTTGGGGCATCGGATCTTGGTCGACTGCTGTCTTACCGGGAGCCTCGTCCTATGTCGACACCGACTCCCCGCCATACCCACCGTGACCAGGCCCATCACGATGAAAAGGGTTCACTGATCTGGGCATCGCCCGCCCTTCCCGGCGCCGTGCACGACCTGACCGCCGCCCGAACCAACCGCCTAATCGACGCTCTGAGCAGCGTCAACGTGATGACCTTCGCCGACAAGGCGTACCAGGGCGCAGGCGGCAGCGTCCACACGCCATTCAAACGCCGCCCGCACCGGCCCCGACTGTCCCGCCGGCAGAAGACCGTCAACCGCCACCACGCCAAGATCCGAGCCATCGGCGAACGTGCCGTCGCCACCCTCAAAAGCTGGAAAGTCCTGACCAAGCTCCGCTGCTGCCCTCGACGCGCCACCGCGATCGTCCAGGCCATCCTCGTCCTACATCACGTCCAGACCAGCCGAGACTCACGATGAAAAGGGCTCAGTCGTCCCTTGCAGTCCGCGATCACCTGCACGTTCACCCCGTGGCGCTTGTGCTTTCCGGAGTAGTACGGCCTCTGGTCCGCGACCCGGTCGATCGGGATCAGGGTGCCGTCGAGAATCGCGTACGCGAGCTGGCCGATGCGGCGTACGGCCGTGTTCAGGTCCTCGGCGTGCGCCGCGAGCAGGTCGATGGCTTCCCGGACGTACCGCCAGGCCGTGGTGACGCTGACCGCGAAGCCGGAAGCCAGACGGGTGATGGTGTCACCGTTGCGAAGATGGGCCAGGGCGAGCAAGGCCTGCCGTCCGGCGTCGAGGCGCCACCACCGGCCCCGGCGTCGAGTGCGTTCGGCGCGGATCAGGTCGGCCAGGTGGCTCAGGGTGCGGCTGGACAGCGCGATCGTAGACGGGTAAGACAGCACAGCGAGGCTCCCGGTTGGGGCATCGGATCTTGGTCGACTGCTGTCTTACCGGGAGCCTCGTCCTATGTCGACACCGACTCCCCGCCATACCCACCGTGACCAGGCCCATCACGATGAAAAGGGTTCAGTCATGACAGCAACACCGACGCACGCTCGGCTTCGGCTACAAGTACGAGCCGTTGACCCGGACCACCACCCCGTGAGCGCCAAGCAACGGGGCCACCTCCCGGCTCAATCGCACCGCCGCGGCGTCGCGCCCCGCCCGGTGTGTGGTGGTCCTTGACCGTGAGCCCATCGCGGCCGGATAAGGCCGCGGGGCCCGGGCGGTCATGAGTAGGCGTCTTTGCGGTGCCCGACGGCGTGGATGGTCAGCTCGTCGCCGTCGAGGCGGTAGAGGACGCGGTAGTCACCGACGCGCAATCGACGCCCGGATCCGTCTCGCATCTCGGTCGAGTTCCGTGGCGCAGGGTCGGAGACCAGGCCGAGGATCGCGCTCAGGACGGTCAGGAACACGTTGCGGGGCTGCTTGTGCAACCAGACCAGCACGTCCCGGTCGACCTGAACCTTCACGCCGCCGCACCGCCAGCCCGGTCGGCCAGCAGCGCCTCCACCTCACGAGGATCAACCCCGAGCGACTCCAGAGCCGCCGACAGCGGCACGAACTGACCCTCGGCACGGGAACGAGCGATCACCGCAGCATCCCGACGGTCCCGGAATGCCTCGATCTCCTCCCACTCGTCAATGCCGACCAGCACGGCCACCGGCCGCTCGTACTTCGTAATGACGACCGGCTCCCCGGTGCGCTCAACCCCGTCCAGCACCCGACCCGCCCCATCGCGGAACTCCCGCAGCGTAATCCTCGCCATGCACCGCACTGTACCATGCGGTACCGTCTACCTGAGGAGCAACGCCGCAGCTCCGGACGCTACGCCCCACCGGCGGAGCGAGCCACTGGGCTAAGAATTGCTTCACCTAGTCAAGAGCGCCCGGCTACGCCGGACGCACGCGCACGCGCACGCGCTACAGCCGTCCCGGCCCGCGGGCACGCGCCCACGCAACAGACCTCCCGAACCCGGCAGTCGTCGGCCGAGGGCGTCACGACGAGCACGACCATCGGGGGCACCAGGCCGTGACGATCGCATCGCAGGTCAAGCGCCGCGACGGTTCCGGCGATCGACGCCACGACGCTACGCGCCGCGCCACCGGACAATCTACCGCGCCGTCCGAACCGGACAGTATGCATCCATCAGTTTACCTACGTGCTCAATGGTTGACAGCAACGCTGACAGCAACCGAGCCGGACAGCCGCGACCACCAACGCACGACGGAGTGGCACCACTACGAATAGTAGCGATGCCACTCCAGTCAGGCTCGTTAGTTTCCGTCCTTTATTGGTGGCATCTCGCCGCGTTCTGTTAGCCGACGAATTGCCTTCTCTGACACCTGGTCCCACGGATATTTTGCGAGTCGCCGCAATGCCGAGCTTGGCGCATTCGGATGGCCCGCAACCAGGGACGCAACGCTGTCATAAGTGTCGTTCGATAGGAGTTCCAGAATGCCACTCGGGCAAGATCTCCTGCTTGCAACTCGGTGACGTACGCGCCACTCCGGATCAACCGCAAGAATCCGCAATATCTCTTCAGGAACAGTTCGGTTATGGGCGACCCAGAACCGCATTTCAGGATGATCATCTACCAGGGTTTTCCAGACCTGCGGCAACGCGTCTTCCCAGGTCGAGCGCCTCCTCTCGTCCGGATCGTCGCTCTCGACGAGGCGGATGAACTCCGCAACCGTCTCGATCATCAGCAGAAGCTCCCCGGCGCTACACTGACAGACTTAAGGTTCTCGAATGGGACCTTCAAGCCCGTGCCACCCTTGTGCTTCCCTTGGATATAGGTGCCGTTCTTATCCGCATCTGCATACCATTCCAAGCCCGTCTTGGTCTCAGTAAAGATCTTCCACTGCGCCTCACCCTTAGCGCCGTGGCCAGCCATATCTCGACTCCACCAATACACGTTACCCAAGCGGTCCGGTGGCATCTGGTAATAAGTCGCGCCGAACCGTCCGCCGCGCATCACCTTGGTGGCAGCACTTGGCGTCCACCCGCCGTTGTCATTATGGACGAGTACCGGGGTGTTGCCGGCGAGCACATAGTACGTGTGGGATTTTCACCCCGTCACGCAGTGTGACCTACGTTTTTATAGCGTTTCACCTGGCCTTTCGTGTGTGGCGCCGAATAGCCGTATCGAGATCTATCGCTGTTGACGGCGACGGTGGCGGCAACCTGGGGAGACGCCTGCGCCCACTGACGGCCAAGGCATCAAGGAATGGCGTTACCCGAGGTAGGGGGTGTCGCGGTGCTCGGCGTGGTGGTGGAGGCGGAGGCGGACGGTGTCGCGACGAGGCGCCACCACCCGCCAAGCGCTCCCGCAGCAGCCGCAACCGCGCACCAAAGCAGTAAGCCAGCCGGACCAAGGCCCTCGACCAAGATCCAACTGGCTCAAAACTGCTCTACAGGATCAAGTGCGGCCCGGCAAAGCCGGACCGCGCACGCGCTACGGCCTACGGCCCCGCGCGCACGCCCACCAACACCGAGCGCCCATCAGAGGCCAAGATCCTGGACGGTCGAGGCCGCGACGATCCCTTCGCACGTCACTCACGGCGACCGGTTCCGGGGATCGACGCCGCACCGCTACGCGGCACGCCACTGAACATCCGCCACGACGCTCCAGGCAGCAAAAGCTCCTATCGGAGATCGTGGATACGCCACGTCGCCTGACGGCAACCGTGACGGCAACCCAGGCCGACACCCACGAACGTGTACAAGCAGCCACCACTTTCAGTGATCGCGGATGGACCGCCGCTACGACTGCGCTACGGGCCCGGCGCTCCCCCTTATTTCGATAGACCACACTTCCTCGAAGCCGGGACGCGCATCTACCGCCTCTGCCTGGATTTGGCGAGCATGAACGAAGCAGTTCGTCCCATGGAGGCGATAACGAACGAATTCTCCTGTGGCGCTTTCTCGGATGAGATTGGGACCTCCTTTCGCGCCAACAGCTTCGGCAAGGAACTCAACACCAAGGGTGGTAGCGAACGCGCTGTATCGATCAGCCAGTGCGGAAGGGACAATTTCGGGATCTGTGTCAACCAGCCGATGAACCTGAATCGTAGAGGCAACGCAGATCCATGCCTGCTTTACGCGATCAAAGTAGAACTCCACCAGTCCGTAGTCGCGACGCATCCGTTGCTTCCGCGCGTCATCAACGTACTCCCTTCCCAGCGCGCTCTCGATCTCATCAGCGGTGGAACCTGGACCCACACCACAGACTAGCCCAGACAGGAGCGCATCCAAGTAGAAGTCGATGCCCGTCATCCCATCCCATCCCTTCCAGGGCTTTGATCAAGAAGTGCATTTCTGCGGCTCGATTACTGCTCATTTCCCATTCACCGCTGTTCATGCTACCCATTGCACTGCGAGATTTGTCGATCAGGTCGGCACGAAGTTGTGGATTGCTCTGGATTTCAATGAGCGCCCGTTGCACGTCTTCTGGCGTGGCGGTGCCTGAACGCAGTCGAATTGGTTCGGCACCAATGCCGCCGCGCCCATCTGGGAAAATGCGCACCTCGTGATTTCCAACGTGCATATGAGACTCCCTTGGTCCCCCAGTCCTGAGCCGAAGGAGAAACCCGGATAGGTCCACCGCAGTTGTGTACCAGCACCGGTGTTTTGCCGGCGAGCACATAGTACGTGTGGAACTGGCGGCGACGTCACGTTAGGTGATGGCGGGCCTCACCTGCACGTTCGCTCACGGTTCAAGCCGCCGAATATCGGCATCGTCGATGGTGACAGCAGCCATGACAGCAACACCGACGCACGCTCGGCTTCGGCTACAAGCACGAGCCGTTGACCCGGACCACCACCCCGTGAGCGCCAAGCAACGGGACCACCTCCCGGCTCAATCGCACCGCCGCGGCTCAGCCGGAGTGGAAGATCAAGTCCAAGCAGGAAAGGCGATGGGCCTGCGTAACCTGCCCTCGAAACGTGGACGGTCAACCGCGGGTGGGTCCTGGCGGCCAACCTCGCCACCGACCTGACCGCCTGGACCAGACTGCTCGGCCTGCACGACCAGCCGGATCTAGCCCCAACGCCGTTCAGTTAGGGCAGTGGTTGGTTGGTCAAGGGTCGTTGGTGATGACATCGATGCTGGTGGTGGCCTTGTAGGTGCGGCGATCGATGTTCGGTCCGCGGGCTTGGTACTTGGAGTTCGAGCGTTTGATCATGCGGCTCTTGGTGCGGATGCGGCGTTCGGGCAGCAGGTTGGCCAGGACACGTTCGCCGATGGCGCCGACCAGGTCGATGACGGTGTCGGCGATGACGCCGGCGGCGTGGACGACTTGGTCGCGGGCGGCGTTGAGGGCGGTGGTGAAACTGGCCCGGTCCGGGTCGAGGCCGGGCTGGCTGTCGGTGGCGTCGACCATGGCGGTGCGTAGCAGTTGGTAGACGATCAGCAGGGCGTGGATCTCCTGGTCGACGCCGTCGGGGGTGCGGGCGCGTAGGACCCGGCCGCCGAGGATGGTGGATTTGAGTTCCAGGTAGGCGGTCTCGATCTCCCATCGCTGGTGGTAGAGGGTGACGAGGTCGGCGGCGGGGTAGCGGGACGGGTCGAGCAGGGTGGTGATGAGCCGGTAGTCACCGATGTGGCTGCCGGTGGTGGTGGTGATGCTGATTCGGGCCTCGATCACGCGGACGTGTCGGCCGCCGATGACTGATAGCCAGGATCCGTCGCGGTAGCGGTGGATCAGCGGGAGTCTGCGGCCGGTCTTGCAGCGGATCAGCAGGTTCGCTCCGGTCGCGGTGAAGGCGGTGATCAGGTCGGCGGCGCAGTAGTTGCGGTCGGCCAGTAGCAGCATCCCGGCGCGTAGGCTGCGGGCGAGTCGCTCGGCTTGGGCTGTCTCGCCGGTGGTGCTCGGGTCGAACACGGCGTCGATGACCGTACGAGTGCCGCAGGTCAGCAGGGCGCTCAGCCGCAGTGTCGGGTAGCCGGAGCCGCCGTTGTTGCACCGGTGTTTGACGTAGCGGTGCAGGTTGGCCGGCGAGTCCGCGACAGCGATCATGGTGCCGTCGATGACGACCGGCAGCAGGCCCCGCCACCACACGGTGGCGACGGCGCCGGTGGCCGCAGGCCCTCGTAGCAGGTCGAACAAGGCCCGCAACGGGGCCGGGCCGAGTCGTTGCCGGGCTTGGCGTAACGCGCTGCCGCTGGGGTCCGGTACCGGTAGCCCGCGCAGGCCGGCGACGAGTTTCGCCCACACCTGCCGGTAGCCGCAATCGGCGAACAGACAACCGGCCAGCAGCAGATACACCACGACCCGGGCCGGCAACAGGCGGACCCGTCGCTGCGTACGCCGGGTCGTGGCCAGCACATCATCGACCATCTCGAACGGCACGAGGCGGGTCAACTCACCGAGATGACCCGCCGCGAACGGTCCGGCAGCTACCGTGACCGTCCGTGTTATGGCAATCTGATCCACCGAGCGGGGTTCCTGGTTCGGGTTGTCTTGGAGTGACAAACCTTGATACCGGAACCCCGCCTCTCATTCCCTGATCAACACACCCCTTGACCAGCCCCACCCACGCCTAACTGAACGACGTTGGATCTAGCCCGCGCCGAACCGGACACGTTGCGCTACCGGCTGCTGCATCTACCCGCGAAACTGGCCACCCACGCCCGCCGCCGCGTTCTGTCGATCCCCGAGACCTGGCCTTGGGCCGACGCGTTCGCCCTCTGCTGGCAACGCCTCACCCTGCTACCACTGGCCACCTGACCAGCAGAATCCTGCACTTACCAGCAGAAAGGTCCCCTGTCGAGGGCCCGGAGACCTCGCGCGTCCACAGCGACACGTGGCACTTCCGCACCCACCCCGAGTGGACAAAACGGTCGAGCCGAAATGCTCAGGCAGGGAGCAAAACCTTCTGACGGATCGAGGCTAAACACGTACATTTGAGCACCATGCTCTACAAGATTTCTGCGCGCAGGTACACGCCGTGAGGGCTCGTGGCGTAATCAATGGCAATCAACACATACACCAAGGAACTGTCGCCTGGTGAGCGGAGTTCAACGTCCACGACGTCGAACTCCATTCCCTCACCTTGGGGCCAACCAAATTTTTCACCGAAGGTAGGGATAAAGGGAAGGCCTTGCTCTTTCGAAATTGAGCCATCACTGACGTCATTCGCAGCCAAGAACTCAATAATACACTGGCCATCACCAGTGAAGTGAGCATAGAATGAGTCCGTAGTGAGCTGAACATACTGCGCGTACCTAACCCCGCTTTGCGCGCACTCCGGTAGCCGGAGGCGATAAACCTCCAGTAGCTTTTCTAGCGACTGACCCTCACTTCCTGGATAGGCGCGCGGATCCTGCGGTGAACCGATCGTTAGCCGCCAGATCAGCGCCAGAAGCAATGAGGCGACAACGACGACTGTGCCAACTATTGTCCACCCAATGAATCTCCCACTACGGCGGCCATAATCCTCTTGCAATGAATGCGCGCTAGTCGAACTGTCCTCGTTATTCATTCAGAATGGCCTTGATCCACTTGTGCCACGGAGAACAAAATCCTTAGCGTACCCGTGAGCTGGAAGGCCAGCGAAGTCGTGCTTGAGTTCGACGCCACGCGGTGTCGGATACTCGCCCGGATCGAAATTCCAAGCCTTGAAAATCGACATTTTATACGAGCCAGTAACACTGGGCTTGCCGTCCTTGCCCTTAGTTACTGTGACGCTACCAGTGACGTTGAGCTGCACCTGACCCATTCCGGCATAGTCCTCCCTAACCGGATTCTCGTCACTCGTCGCCAAAGTCGGCGCCCACCCACTGCTAAAGTTGTACACACAGGTGGCGGATGTGCACTTCTTTGTAGCCATATCCTTATACTTGTCAAGAATACGATTTACATCGTCCGAGAAATTGTCCTCATTCATCAATCGAGCAGGGTCTAGAGTCAGATCTCCCCCAGATGCGCCCAACCAATGCTTCCACTGCTCACAGGCTACTTGTCCCTTAGTGCAAAAATATTCAGCAAAACCCATAGCCAGGAGCTTTTGTGTACTCATGTATTCACCATATGCCATCTTATCCCAAAATCCTGCCGAATCAAACTCTGGATGCTCGCTCTGATCGTTCTTTGGCGCCGCCGTGCGTCGCGGCAGCGTTGGAAGTCGCTTCGGCACGGCTGGCTTCTTAACGACGCCCCACTTTTTGGTCGTGGGGTTCTTGGCGAGTTTGGTTCCCTTGCCGCCGCCGGTGCTCCAGTAGCGGTCTTCATCGTAGGTGCCGCCGTCCACCACGAAAGTCCTCGGCTCCATGGTCACTCCAGCTCCTCGTCGACGACGCGGTTATAGCAAGGAGGTTTCCACCTGTTGCGGGGACGCGCGGCCAGGATCGGGCAATCGGAGCAGGCAGCGGCTCTCCCCGAATGAGCGGCGGTGGCCGATTCGGGACGGCAGGTCGGTTAACGGAACCGCCCTGGCCGGTGGGTTCGGCGGCTTGGAAGATCCACTCCGATCTAATGGAGGTTCTCCGGCCGGGCGTAGAGGGCCGCGCCCAGGAGACGGTGGGGGCGCGGCGGCAGCGGGCGTCGTCCTGAGCGATCCTCGATATCAACGCCAGCCGTTGGCGGGCCTCAACCAGCCGGACGTGAAGGTCGCCGAGGGCCTTCTGGCAGGAGGCAAAACTCCTCCCTGAGCCGCTGATGTCGCTGCTCCACCATCCGCCTCCCCGTACTGCGCGCCGATTGTCCGGCAGCGGCGGGCGCTCGGGCAGGTCGAACGATCGACCGAGCACTAAACGCCCTGAGGGCTCGTGCCGTAGTCAACGGCAATCAACACATGCACCAAAGAACTGTCGCCTGGTGAGCGCTGCCGCGCTACACCTGACTCACTTCGGAATACAATCACCTCCGGAAATTCACCGATATCACTTCAGTACCTCAGGTCAAACTTTCAACCGACTACGCAACGGGCCTGCCTCACCAGCGCCGGCATGCCGAACGCGTACGAGCAACGCAGCGAAAGAATACTTTCGTCAGACAATGGATACCTCCACAGCAAATTCGTTTGACAGTAGATTGATGATCGCCTGCACAAAGCCGTCCCCTAAATGGTCCTGGGACGCCCTAAAGTTTCGCCAGACTACCCGCACCAGGCGCACATCGCCGAGATCTGAAGAGAGGCAGTCTGCAAGGGCGTCAAGGTTAGATCCGAAATATCCGCCGGGGCCATTTACAGCTTCACCCAACGCGCAATAGAACCCCGGCTTCGTAGGCATCTTCGCGCCATCCAGATATGCTACGTGGTCTGTTCCGTAGCTGCCAGCACGACGACTACTTGCGAACCAGGAATTTTGAACAACGTGCAACCAGTCATCGTGCTGGTCCATTGGCCATCGAAGCCATTCATCTTTCTCTAGTGCAGCGCAAGATGCCCAGCGACGCCAGATGTTCGCAGCTCCGGAATATTCACAGCGATTACCGAAGGTCGGATAGGATACCGTCGAAATTATGCCCTCTCCCAAATCTTCCCCAATATCCCCCCGCACAGCACGGCCCACAAAGTACTCTCCAATTTTTTCTCGACGTACGTTAATGACCCTTAGAATGCCATCTTCTACCCGTCTCATCCCTGTTCCGATTTCATGCACTCTCAGAAAGGTCACTTCCGGTGACAAGTCTCCTGAGTCTATGAAAAACCCCGATAAGTCCTCCGCCACCACAAGCGTATTTCGAGTTACCTCGTCAACTAGGGAATAGATCGGAGTGTCCACATTTCCAGCCTTCCCGACTCCGGATCAACCTCTCAATTCCAGCCCGAATCGGGAAAGTGAGGCGCTCCGAAGAGTTGTATCTTCTGATAGTGCGTAGATGTCCATCCGTATACTTTTACACCACCAGGAAGCGTCTTTTCAAGTATTCTGTCGCTGTCTGGCCGACCTGGCACGCGGTATTCCTTAGCACCTTTCCACCATGGATATTCACGTCCCTGATAAATGTCGTGAGACGTCAGTCTTCCCGCCGTTACGTCATCATACGCCGAAGCAATCTTGTTATTCATTCCCCTTGGCAGGGGGTCTGATAGTTTTCCTTTTCCGCCGCGACCTGTTGCCGCCCCGAGTACTGCGGCCAGTCCCAACGCTTGAGCGTCTGCACAATCATCGACGCATTGCCCTGCCGCGCCGGCGACTGCTCCGACTGCTATTAGGCAACCGGCGCCAGCTGTTTCCGGGCAGAGGATGGCGCCGACAGTGGCCACGACCATGGAGACGACCATGCCGTCCAGTGCTTCCCAGTAATCCTTCCAGCCAGGTGAGCCATACATAGCGTGGCGAAGGCGGACCATGATCGCGTTGTAGGCGTTCGAATCAGAGATATACCAGGTGTGCGGGCTCTGCTCGGCGACCATTTGGATGTACTCGCGGAGCTGCTGCGCCTTCTCCTTGGGAAGGGTCGGCACATTGGCTGGCGTCTGGCGCTTCGTCGGAGGCTTTGGAGCGGTGGGCTTTTTCTTGACTACGCCCCACTTTTTGGTCGTGGGGTTTTTGGCGAGTTTGGTTCCCTTGCCGCCGCCGGTGCTCCAGTAGCGGTCTTCATCGTAGGTGCCGCCGCTGGTGGCGAGCGGTCTGAGCCCGTCGGGATCGCTGAGGGTGCTGGGGTTGTTGTTGGCGTAGCTGTAGCCGTGCATCTGTTGGGGGTCGGCCGGGTCGATGAGCGGGTCGACGCTGATGAAGCGGCCGAGGGTGGGGTCGTATTCGCGGGCGCCGAGGTGGACCAGGCTGGTGTTGTCTCGGGTGCCGCCGACGAAGCCCTTGGTGCCGAGCCAGGGGGTTGGGGTGGTGCCGCGGTCTTCGCCGTAGGGCATGGTGCGGCGGCGCTGGCAGGCGAGGGTGCCGGCGTCGATCTGGATCTGGCCGGTGCCCTGGTGGTTGTTGACGGCCCACTTGAGCCCGGTGATGTCGCGGACGCCGTAGCCGTCGTAGTAGCGGGTGCCGTCCGGTTGGCTGCTGCCGGTGGCGAGGGCGAGCTCGGTGCCGCCGAGGTAGAGGGTGGTCTTGCCGGGTGCCCGGGAGATGAGCCGGTTGCCGTCGGCGTCGTACAGGTAGCTGGTGGTCTGCCCGTTCTCGGTCACCGTGCCGAGCCGGCCTTCGGGGTTCCAGGTGAGGGTTTGGTTGGCGCCGGTCCCGGTGGTGCGGGTAAGGGTGTTGCCCGCGGCGTCGTAGGTGAAGGCCCGGGTGGGGGTGCCGGCTTTGGGTCCGGTCGCGGTTACACCGGTGACCGCGTGCGGTCGGGGTTGTCCCGCCGCCGGGGTGGTGTAGGTCCAGGTGGTGTCGCCGGCAGCGGTGTCCTTGTCGGTCTGGGTGAGTCGGTTGCCGACGGTGTCGAAGGTCCACTGCCGCCGGTACGGGTCGGCGCCCGCGCGTTGTGGCGTGGCGCAGGTCCAGGCTGCTTCGGTCCACGCCTCGGTCAGCCGTTGCAGGTAGTCGTAAGTGAAGCATTCGACCTGGTCGCGGGTGCCGTCGGTCTTGCCTGCGATGGCGGCGACGAGCCCGTTGTCCCGATAGCCGTACTCGGTGGTGTACTTGTCGTTCCAGGTGCCGGGGGTGGTCTGGTTCTCCGTGTCGACCTGGGTGGTGGTCAGGCGGCGGTGCCCGGTGTCGTACTGGGTGGTCAGCCGGACGCGCTTGCCGGAGTTGCCGAGGTAGGTGCGGTAGGCCAGGCCGTCGTAGGCGTACTCGACGTCGGCGAGGTAGGTCTGCTGACCCGAGCTCATCGAGTCGAGCAGACCCTGGTTGAGGTAGTTGTAGGTCAGCGTTTCGGCAGGTAGGCCGCCGACGCCGGGGTGGCTGACGGTCGCGACCGCACCGTTGGCCTTGTAGGTCATCTGGGTCGTGTAGGTGCCGGCGAGGGCCCCGTTCGCGGTCGACGCCGGGATGGTGGCCGTGGCGGACAGCGGCCGGTAGCCGTCGTCGTACGAGCCGACGCTGGTGGTGTAGGCCAGCCCGTCGGTGTCGTACCGGGTGGAACTGGTCAACTGGCCGATCGCGACCGTGTCGTAGGTCCACCGGGCCGCCAGCCGCCCGGTGGAACTGTCCTCCCGAAGCTCGGTACGCCGGTCGAGGTTGTCGTAGATGTAGTGCTGCTTCTTGCCCCGCCCGTCCGTGGTCGCCGACACCGTACCGGTGCTGTGGTACGAGGTGAGCGTGGTCCCCGCGTCCGGGTCGACCGCCTGGGTCTTGCGGCCGAGCAGGTCGTAGGCGTAGCTCCAGGCGTTGCCGGCGGGATCGGTGACCGAGGTCAACTCACCGCGCAGGTTGTAGCCGTACCTGGTGCGGTCGTAGTCACCGGCGGTGTTCGAGGTGCGGTACTGGCGCTTCTCCACGACCTGACCACGGTCGTCGACCACCTCCCGGGTCGGGAACCCGCCCGCCGGTGGCACGACGACCGTCGAGTTCCAGGTGTAGGAGGTGGTGGTCTTCCAGAGGTATTGACCGAGCGAATACGTCTCGGCCGTCTCCTGCCGACCCCGGCCATCGTAGGTGAACCGGGTCTGCCGCTCGATCGCCGAGTCGGCCGCCGTCACCAGCGTCGACGTCGGTCCGGAGTCGGTGTTCCAGAACGCGGACTCCTTGACCGTCAGGCCCCGCTCGTCGAACACCCGCTCGGTGATGATCCGTTTGCCGTCGGCGGCGACCGTCTGGGTCTGCCGGTGCTGCAGCAGCCCGCCGTAGATGTCGTACGAGTCGATCTGGTTCCCGTTCGGACCCAACACCCTGGACCGGGTCCACGACGGTGCGGTCTGCGACGTGGTGTACGTGTACGCCTCGTCCGGGACACCCGTGGTGTTGCCCGGCCTAGTGACGGTCAACAACCGCCCGAGCGGATCATACGTGCCGGTGGTCACCTTGGTGTTGGCGTCGGTCACCGTCAACGGCAGACCACGGGAGACGTCCAGACTGGTCCTCGCCGTGTGCCCGGCCGCGTTGGTGATCGCCACCTGGGTGTTCAGCCGGTCCGCGTTCTCGGTGTAGGCGCTGGTGGTGGTCCGGTTCAGGGCATCGGTGGAGGAGGTGACCTGACCATGCGGGTTGTAGACCACGTTCTGCGAGGCGACCTGCCAACCACCGTCGACATAGCTCTCGGTTCTGGTCACGTTGCCCCGGCCCGGCGCCCCACCGTGGGCGGTGCCGTCGTAGTAGTAGCGGGTGTCAGCCAGCAGGGCACCGGGGGTTTCCGCGCAACCCTCCGCCCGGATCGTCCGCTGCTTGACGAACTCGTACTTGTAGGTGGCAGTGTTGTCGGCGTACGCGTACGTGGTGCACGTCTCGTCGCCATCGTCGAGACTGCCCTCGTCGGAGACCGTCAGGACCCGCCCGTACGTGGAGTCGAAGCCGGTGTCGACCCGCGACCGCCGCGACCAGGCCCCGTCGACCAGCTCCCAACGGTCCTCGAACTTCGTCCGGGTGATGTATGACCGGTGGACGTTCGGCACCGCCCAGTCCGTCGACAACGTGCGGGTGCCGGTCGTGACCGTCCACGGATCATTCTTGACAATCTGCACCACACTGCCGCCGGCACGGTCGTAGATCCGCTGGTTGAGCAGATGCCCACGCCGGTACTCGGTGTCCCAGGCCGCCCCGCCACCGGCCACCGAGTCGAACGGGGTGACCGACACCGAGCGGGTCCCGGTGTCGATGACGTCGCCGTGCAGGCCACGCAGATACAGGTAGTCGACCTGTGACCTGGTGCCGGCGCTGGGGTTACCCTTCCGCACGGTGACGTTGGTGTAGCCCGCCCAATCCGACCAGGACCGCTTCGGCAGCGACGCTCCCCACACCGAAGCGCCCTTCGACAGCCCCCACAGCACACTGCTGGAGGAGTTCTCCGTCGAATAGCTGTATTCGGTGGTGATCGGTGGGGAGCCGCCGACCAGGTCGGATTCGACGATCCTGGTCGTGATCCGCTTGTGCCACCACGACCAGCCGGTCTGGCCCGACGGGTTCGTGTAGTACTGCGCGAAGCAGCGCTTGGAGTTCTCGTCGGGATCGGGGAACGTACCACCGAACACGCAGCCGGTGTCGTTGCCCGCATAGGTGACCTCGATCTGGCCGCCCGTCTCCGTCTGGAGCCTCGTGATGCGGTACTTCTCGTGCGACTGCATCGTGCCGGCCGGGTCGTAGTCCGCCCGGTTCTGCGTCCTCGTGCCGAAGGTCAACAGCTTCGGCAGCGTCACCGTCCCGCCGCTCTTACCGCTGTGCTCGATATTGGACAGCCACATCACCGGCGACGGCGCCGTCGGGAAGGAGTGCCCGATCGCCCACTCGTCCACCGGCGAGTACGTTCCACTCTTCAACACCTGGGTGGCGATCTTCGACACCCGCTTGCTCGACCAGAACGTCGGCGCCAGATTGTTCGCGCAGGGCGCGCTCAGGCACTCCAGGTCCCACGGCGTGTCCGGCCAGTTCGTCTTGTTCCGCGTACCGCAGGAGCTGCTCACACAGCGGTCGGAGTTGGTGAACACGACCCGCGCCGGTGCCACCACCGACGAACCGTCAGAGGTATGGGTCCCGTACTCGACCCGGGTCAGGTGTACCGCACGGTGGTAGGCGGCTGTCGTCGACGCCGAGTTCATCACCCCGGTACGCACCGTCTCCCGGTCGTACCAGTACGAGATCTCGTTGCCGTTACGGTCCACGACATAGTCGAGCATCCACCGCCACGCCTGCTGACACCGCGACGCGGACGCCGACGACGAACTGAAACACGGCTCGCCCGAGTGGTTGGCGAAGACCGGCACCACCGGAGTGGAGTTCGTGTTCCCCTTACCGTTCGGCAGGGTCTGCCGGCCGAACCAGTACTGCGTCCCGTCCGTCGTGGTGATCTTCCAGTGCTCGCCGTTGTTGTCGCCGTTCGGAGCACCGGTCAGCAACTCGACCTTCGACCCGTCATCGTCGGCCAGCCGCCACTTCCCATCACTGGCCAGCACGATCTCACCGACCGTGCCGTTCAGCGAGACCTGCGCGTTCGGCTGCCGCCAACACAGATCCCCGGTGGACGCCAACACCGTCCAGTGCGGCGACAGCACCGGCTCCGAGTCGTCCACACACGGCCGGTAGGTCCGCTCGATGAAGCCGGGCGTGTAGCTCCACCCCTCACCGAACATCGACGGCTGGGTGTTCGACCCCGCCGTCTGCCCATCCACCGCCCCCGAGCTGTACGCCAGCCCCACCTCCGGCACCAGGCCACCCGGCACCGGCGGCGCCGCCATCGGATACGAGTAGGTGAAATCACCCGAGTTGCCGGCGACCGCCCACGTCGAGGACTCCTTCAGGTCCGACTTCGAGAAGTCCCCGGACTCCGTCGACGAACCACTGGCGGCCAACACCACCAGACGATCAACGTCCCCGGCGGGCAGCTCGACCTCGGCGGTGACCACACCAGCCTTCCCGTCATTGACCGAGTCAAGCCGCCCAACCTGCCCGCACTGCTCAAGCTCCGGACTGGTCAACACACACGACGGCATCGTCGCCAGACGCAACCGCCACGCCCAGTCACCCCCGTACGCGTGCGCGAAGGCCGAATAGTCCACCCGAAGCTCGACCCGGCCACCACGGCGGTCATCAGCGCGCTCGACCTTCAACGCCAACGGAACACCCGCACGCCCGGCCACCCCCCGGTCGAGAAGCTCGACCCGCACCCTGCCCGGCAGCTCCGACGCGTTTGCCGCATCCGTCAACCCTCGGTTCGACAGCACATCCATGTCGACGTCGTCGACCGCCGTCACCGTCACCGGCAGACCACCCGGCTCCACCGACCCCGGCAGCCGTCGCGACCGATCAGACGACAGCGGCAGGTCCACCACCGCAGAGCCCTGCGACGGCCACTCCACCGGGTCGCCCGGGTAGGTCGGCATCGCCGGCAACGGCTTCGGCTTCGTCGCCGCCGACGACACCCGCACCGGACGCTCCCGCCCGCCCGGCTCCGCCGCAGCCGCAGCCGGCAACGCCGGCACCGCACCCACCAACGAGGCCAGCAACACCCCCACCAACACCGACGGCAGACAACGAACCAGACGACGGGACAAGGCCGTGCGACGGTGAGCAGACACCCGAAACCCCCATGGGCCAAGTGATCATCAGCCACACGAGTATTCGCACAACCACGCTACGTGTCAATATCCGACAACGTGCTCAAGGTTTCAGCGAGACCACTGTGGACGCCAGCCGGAGATCGCGCTGACGTGCTGTCCACCTGCTGCGCTCGGGAGCCGGATCGTCCAACCGCCGGCACCGCCGGCGCGGCCGCCGTGCCCAACACCCGACACCGACCGGGCATCCGCTGACCTCGATGCGACAGGCCGATGTCATCCGGAGTTTCGCGGCGGTGCTCACCCCGTTCACGATCAACCGCGAGCGTACCCGTTCATGAAGAAGGTCAATCGACGCATCTTCGTCCTCGGTGGACTCGGTGCGGTCGGCGCGGCCGCGATGCCGCTGCGCGGCGCGCTCGCCGCGACCCCGTACCCGTTCAAGCTGGGGGTCGCCTCCGGCGAGCCGGCACCCGACAGCGTCGTGCTCTGGACCCGGCTCGCCCCGACGCCGCTGAACGCCGACGGGCAGGGCGGGATGGCCAACGCGGACGTCGCCGTCGACTGGCAGGTATCCACCACCGAGCGCTTCACCTCGCTGGTCGCCGCCGGCTCGGTCACCGCCCGGTACGCCGACGCGCACTCCGTACACGTGGTCGCCGGTGGCCTCGCCCCGGACTCCGACTACTACTACCGGTTCCGGGCCCAGGGGCACATCTCGGCCGTCGGGCGGACCAGGACGGCACCGGCGGCCGGCAGCTTCGGCCGGGACCTGGTGATGACCTTCGCCTCCTGCGCGCACTACGAGTCCGGCTACTACACCGCCTACCGCCGGATGGCCGAGGAGAACCCCGGACTGGTGCTGCACCTCGGCGACTACATCTACGAGGACGCCACCACCGCCGGCTCGGTACGCGAGCACGCGGGCGCCGAAATCGTCTCGCTCGCCGACTACCGCCGCCGGTACGCCCAGTACAAGTCCGATCCGGACCTCCAGGCGGCGCACGCCGCCGCGCCGTGGCTGCTGGTGCCGGACGACCACGAGGTGGAGAACAACTACGCCGGCACGGTGCGGGAGAACAACAGCCCGGCGCTGACCGCCGCGCAGTGGACCGCCCGGCGCACCGCCGCGTATCGGGCGTACTACGAGAGCCTGCCGCTGCGGCCCAGCTCGGCACCCTCCGGCAACAGCATCCCGCTCTACCGGCGGCTCCGCTGGGGACAGCTCGCCACCTTCCACATGCTTGACACCCGGCAGTACCGGGACGACCAGGTCTGCGGGGACGGGCGCAAGGTCTGCGCCGACGCCGACCTGCCCGGCCGTACGCTGACCGGCGCCGCCCAGGAGGCGTGGCTCCTCGACGGCCTCGGCCAGCACCTCGGCACCTGGGACATCATGGGTCAGCAGGTCTTCTTCGCCCGGCAGCTCGACGCGGCCGGCGCCGCCAACATGGACGCCTGGGACGGCTACCGCGCCTCCCGGTCCCGGATCCAGCAGGGCTGGCTCGACCGTGGCGTGCGCAACCCGCTGGTGCTCACCGGCGACGTGCACCGGGCCTGGGCCAACGACCTCAAGGCCGACTACGCCAACCCGGGTTCGGCGACGATCGGCACCGAACTGGTCTGCACCTCGATCTCGTCCGGCGGCAACGGCTCCGCCGACACGGCGATCCCGGACGCCGCCATCAACCCGCACATCCGGTTCTACTCCAACCGGCGCGGCTACGTGCGTACCACGATCAGCCGGAGCCAGGTCCGGGCCGACTTCCGGGCGGTCGCCACCGTGACCGAGCACGGCGCCCCGGCCGCCACTGTCGGATCGTTCGTCATCGCCGACGGCCGCCCCGGCCTGCAGGCCGGCTGAGCAGGAGCATCCAGATGAACCCCGTCACCTCGCTGCTGCTCACCACGCTGCTGGCGGCCCCGCCGGCATCGCCGGCACCGGCCGACGTGGTCCTCGCGTCCGCGCCGGCCACCTGGATCACGGCGAACAGCGTCGCCACCGGTGACCAGGACGTGCCGGCCATCGCCGCCAACCGCGCCGGCCGGGTCGCCGTCGTCTGGGAGGACGACCGCGACAGCAGCGCCCCGGAGGACGACGTCCACTCCGAGATCTTCCTGCGGGTCTTCGACAACGGCACCCCGCTCCACGAGCTGAAACTCTCCGGCGGCGGCACCTCCGGCGTCAACTGGAAGCACGTGACCCCCGACGTCGGGATCGACGACCGGGGCAACGTGGTGGTCGTCTGGGCGGACGACCCGGACGGCAACGGCTTCTACAACGTCCCGTACCGGGTGGTCTCGCCGACCGGGAGCGTGCTCGCCTCGGGCCGGGCCAACGCCTCCGCCGACGGCCAGCAGCTCCATCCGAAGGTGGCGGTCGACCCGGACGGCGCGCCGAACAGCAGCACGGCGGTCGCCTTCAGCGTCGCCTGGGAGGACATCCAGGGCTCCAGCCCGGCGACGATCCGGGTCGCCGGCTACACCGGCAACACCATTAAGGCGTACGAGGTGCAGGCCAGCCAGTCGGGCGGCGAGCACCACCGCCCGGACGTGGCCGTCTCCGCCTCCGGCGACGCGCTGGTGGTCTGGGACGAGGACGCGGACGCCAATGGGTCGTACAACATCGGCCTGGCCCGGTTCGCCCGGTCGAACGGTGCGGTGAACCTCTCCCGCCGGGTCGCCAACTCGGCCACCGGCGCCCAGCAGCGTCGTCCCGCGATCGCGGCCAACTTCACCGGCGACTTCGCGATCGCCTGGGAGTCCGACCACACCGGCACCGCCGGGGTGTGGGCACGGTCGTTCACCCGCGCGGCCACCGCCCGGCACGCCGACGTCGAGGTCTCCACCGGCACCGGCGCGGTGGCGCCCAGCGCCGGCATCGACGACCAGGCCAACGCCGTGGTCGGCTGGACGGTCCGCACCGCCGCCGAGGACGTCGCCGCCCGCGGCCTCAACCCGGACGGTACGACCACCGGCCGCCTACCCGCCCAACTGCTCGGCCGCACCACCACCGGCCGTCAGGAACAGCTCGCCGTGACCTCCTCCCCCTGGGGCGAGATCAGCGCCGCCTACACCGACGACAACGACGGCAACTCCTTCGACCAGATCCTCCTCGCCGTCGACGGCACCAACGCCGCCTGGTGAGGGTGCAAGGAAGGGGCCCTTCTACAACAGAAAACGATAAGCGGGGGCCCTTCCTTACACGAGGCGCCGATGCCAGGCGATCGCGGCCGGGTCGGTCAGCGAGGCGACCTGGTCGACCGCCACGCGGAGCCGCGCGGCGTCGTCGGGCGCCGCCTTCCACAGTGGCGCGAAGACCGGGTCGAGCACCTCCGGTGCCCGGGCCAGCAGCGCCGCCACCAGCTCGGCCAGGATCTGCCGCTGCTGCTCGTAGCGCTCCCGCGCGCCGGGGCGACGCATCACGTAGCGCAGCGCCATGCCCTTCAGCAGCGCGCACTCGGCCCGGATCCGCCGGGGTACGACGAGTTCGGCGGCGTACCGGCGCAGCGGGCCGCTGCCGTGACGTTCCTCGGTCGCCCGCACCGCCGCCGCGACGAAGCGCCCGGTCAGCAGGCTGGTGCTCGCCTTCAACGCGGCCAGGGCCCGGTGACTGCCGTCGTAGTCGTAGAGCGGGGCGAGCACCGGGTCGGCGAGGAGTCCGGCCAGGGTCCCGGCCAGGTCGTCGGCGGACTCGGTGGAGTACCGGTCGGCGACGTCGGCGCAGAGCGCCGCCCGCTCGTCGGCGTCGGCCCGCAACTGGGCGAGCCGCAGCCGCAGGTAGCCGCCGTGGATGCCGTCCTCGACGTCGTGCACCGAGTACGCCACGTCGTCGGCCCAGTCCATCACCTGCGCCTCCAGGCAGCGTACGTCGCCGTCCGGGGCGCCCCGGCGCAGCCAGGCGAAGGTGTCGGCGTCGTCGGCGTACACCCCGAACTTGCGCTGCCCGGGGCGACGCGGCCAGGGATATTTGCAGGTGGCGTCGAGCGCGGCCCGGGTCAGGTTGAGTCCGGCGGAGGCGCCCGCCGGGTCGTACACCTTGGCCTCCAGCCGGGTCAGTACCCGCAGCGTCTGGGCGTTGCCCTCGAAGCCGCCGCAGCCGTCGGCCAGCGTGTCGAGCGCCGCCTCGCCGTTGTGCCCGAAGGGCGGGTGCCCCAGGTCGTGCGCGAGCCCGGCCACGTCCACGATGTCCGGGTCGCAGCCGAGCCGGCCACCCATCTCCCGGGCGATCTGGGCGACCTCCAGCGAGTGGGTGAGCCGGGTCCGGAGGAAGTCGTCGGTGCCGGCGGTGTGCACCTGGGTCTTGGTGGCGAGCCGCCGGAACGCCGCCGAGTGCAGCACCCGGGCGCGGTCCCGCTGGTACGGGCTCCGCCCGTAACCGCTGTCCTTCACCGGCTCGGCGACCCGGCGCTCGGCATCCGGCCGACTGTTCACACCACCGATCTTCACCCGGCGGCCCCCGGCACGGTCAACCCCGGGCACGGGCGCGCCGGGCGGCGCATCTCAACCCCGCTGGGCGAGTACGCAGAACTCGTTGCCCTCGGGGTCGGCCAGCACCGTCCAGGTGACCTCCGGCGCCTGCCCGATGTCGACGTGCCGGGCACCCATGTTGACCAGCCGCTCGATCTCGGCCTCCCGGTCGGTGGGCCGGAGGTCGATGTGCAGCCGGTTCTTCGCCCCCTTCCCCTCCGCCACCGGCACGAACACCAGACCGGGCAGTACCTCGGGCGCCCGGCGGATCTCCACCTCGTCCGGCAGCTCGGTGACGATCTGGTAGCCGAGTGCCTCGGCCCACCAGCGCGCGAGTCGGGCCGGATCAGCGGCATCGACCACCAGGTTCTCCCAGACGGTGCCCATGCGCCACACCTCCGTTGCGAGGGAAACGAAGTTCGCGTGTCGACCACGTTACGCCCGGGTTGCCGGACGGGAAGGGTCAACGAATGCGCGACACACTACGCGATTGACCTGCGGCTGCGTACACAACAGCCGAACAGCTCAGAGTTGCCGGACGATTGCCGATGGTCATGGGACGGCACCTGGACGACGCGCGGTGTAGCGTGCCGGAGTCGGAAGGTTACCGGGCGGGGGGCTAAGGAGAGACACCAGTGAATACTGATGCCGCCCTGCTGGCCGAACTGCACCGGCTGCGTCGCGCGGTGCCGGAGATGTCGGGTGCGGTGCTGGCCGCCGCGGACGGGCTGTTGGTCGCCGGCGAGCTGCCGGGCGCCGACCCGCACCATGTCGCCGCCCTCGCCGCGGCGGGTCTCGGGATCGGTGATCGCTTCGCCCACCTGGTCGGGCACGGCCCGCTGCGGGAGTCCGTGGTCCGCGGCGCGGACGGCTGGATCGTGGTCTATCCGGCCGGCGAGGACGCGATCCTGACCACCGTGGTGCCCGAGGAGACCGACCTGAGTCACCTGCACGCCGAGGCCCGCCCGACCGCCGCGCGGCTCGGCGCGCTCTGGAACGCCGTACGGCAGCCGACGGTGGCGACCGCGATCCCGCCGAGCAGCGACCCGGACGCGCCGCTGGCCACCCGGACCCCGATGGCCGCACTTCCCGCCGGCCTCTGGTCCTCCTCCGGCGGCTGGCGCCCGCAGGGACGGCAGTGACGGCGACAGGGGCATGACGGTGGCCTGTCACCACTCCTCGACGGAGCGGCGACAGGCCACCAACCCTCGGTCGCCGGGTCAGCGACTGTCGGAGCCGGCGGACTCGACCGTCGCCCGGCCGGCCTCCAGGCGGGCCACCGGCACCCGGAACGGCGAGCAGGAGACGTAGTCCAGCCCCACCTGGTGGAAGAAGTGCACCGACTCCGGGTCGCCGCCGTGCTCGCCGCAGACCCCGAGCTTCAGCCCGGGACGGGCCGCCCGGCCCTCCTCGCTGGCGATCCTGACCAGCCGGCCGACGCCCTCGGCGTCGATCGACTCGAACGGCGAGATGCCGAAGATGCCCAGCTCCAGGTAGCGCCAGAAGAAGGCGCCCTCCACGTCGTCGCGGGAGAAGCCCCAGCCCATCTGGGTCAGGTCGTTGGTGCCGAACGAGAAGAACTCCGCCGCCTCGGCGATCTGCCCGGCGGTCAGCGCGGCCCGGGGCACCTCGATCATGGTGCCGATCAGCACCTCCACCGCCTGCTCCCGGGTCACCTCCGCGATGATCTTTTCGGCCTCGGCGCGTACCGTCTCGAGCTCCTGGACCGCGCCGACCAGCGGCACCATGATCTCCGGCTTCGGGGTGCCGCCGCCCCTGGCGCACTCCACCGCCGCCTCGACGATCGCCCGCACCTGCATGGCGAAGAGGCCCGGGATGACCAGGCCGAGCCGGACACCGCGCAGGCCCAGCATCGGGTTCTGCTCGTGCATCCGGCGTACCGCGCTGAGCAGGGCCTCGTCCCGGGCGGCGTCCTCGCCCCGCTCGTGCGCGACCGCCACGTGCACGGCCAACTCCTCCAGCGAGGGGAGGAACTCGTGCAGCGGCGGGTCGATCAGCCGGACGGTGACCGGCTGCCCGTCCATCGCCCGGAAGACCTCGACGAAGTCGGCCCGCTGCAACGGCAGCAGTTCGGCCAGTGCCGCCCGCCGCTCGTCGTCGGTCCGGGCCAGGATCAGCCGCTCGACCAGGGCGCGGCGGTCACCGAGGAACATGTGCTCGGTCCGGCAGAGGCCGATTCCCTCGGCGCCGAACCGCCGGGCCCGGGCCGCGTCCTCGCCGGTGTCGGCGTTCGTCCGCACGCCCAGCCGCCGCCGGGTGTCGGCGTGCGTCATGATCCGGTGTACGGCGGCCACCAGCGGATCGTCCGTGGTCTCGGCGTCGACGCTCCCCTCGAAGTAGCGCACCACCTCGGAGGGCCAGACCGGCACCTCGCCGAGGTAGACCTTGCCGGTGGTGCCGTCGATCGAGACGACGTCGCCCTCGGAGACGGTCCGGCCGTCGACTGTGAACCGCCGGGCCCGGACGTCGACATCGAGCGCGTCCGCGCCGCAGACGCAGGTCTTGCCCATCCCCCGGGCCACCACGGCGGCGTGGCTGGTCTTGCCACCCCGCGAGGTGAGGATGCCGCGCGAGGCGATCATGCCGGGCAGGTCGTCCGGGTTGGTCTCCCGGCGGACCAGGATGACGTCCTCGCCGGCCTCGGCCAGCTCGACCGCCCGCTTCCCCTCGAAGACCACCCTGCCGACGGCGGCCCCGGGTGAGGCGCCGATCCCCCTGGCCAGCGGGGCCGGATCGGTGTCGAGCTTGAAGCGCGGGAACATGAGCTGGGCGAGTTGGGCGCCGTTCACCCGGTGCAGCGCCTCGTCCAGGTCGATCAGACCCTCGTCGACGAGTTGGGCGGCGATCACGAACGCGGCGGCGGCGGTGCGCTTGCCGACCCGGGTCTGCAGCATCCACAGCTTGCCGCGCTCGATGGTGAACTCGATGTCACAGAGGTCGCGGTAGTGCTCCTCCAGCGTGGCCATGATGGCGAGAAGTTCGTCGTACGCCGGCTTGTTCAGCTCTTCGAGCCGTTGCAGCGGGACGGTGTTGCGGATGCCGGCCACCACGTCCTCGCCCTGGGCGTTGGCCAGGTAGTCGCCGTAGATGCCCTGGGCGCCGCTGGCCGGGTCGCGGGTGAAGGCGACCCCGGTGCCGGAGTCCGGCCCGAGGTTGCCGAAGACCATCGCGACGACGTTGACGGCGGTGCCGAGGTCGGCCGGGATCCGCTCCTGCCGGCGGTAGAGCACGGCCCGCTCGGCGTTCCAGGACTCGAAGACGGCGTTGATGGCGAGTTCGAGCTGCTCCCGGGGCTGTTGCGGGAAGTCCCGCCCGGTGTGCTTGCGGAAGATCGTCTTGTATGCCGACACCAGTGCCCGCAGGTCGTCCGCGTCGAGGTCGAGGTCGTTCTCGGTCCCCTTGGCCCGCTTGGCCTCGTCGAGCGCGTGCGCGAAGTCCTCGCCCGGCACGTCGCAGACCGTCTTGCCGAACATCTGGATGAGCCGGCGGTAGGAGTCCCAGGCGAAGCGGTGGCTGCCACCGGCCTGGGCGGCGAGGCCGGCCACGCTCTCGTCGTTGAGCCCGACGTTAAGCACCGTCTCCATCATCCCCGGCATGGAGAATCTGGCTCCGGAACGGACCGAGACCAGCAGCGGGTCGGCCGGGTCACCCAGCCGCTTGCCCATCCCCTTCTCCAGCGAGGCCAGGTGGGCGGCGATCTCCTCGGCCAGCCCGTCGGGCTGGGCTCCGGTGTTCAGGTACGCCTGGCAGGCCTCGGTGGTGATGGTGAATCCGGGCGGCACGGGCAGCCCGAGGTTGGTCATCTCGGCCAGGTTGGCGCCCTTGCCACCGAGCAGGTCCCGGAGGTCCTTGTTGCCCTCGGTGAAGTCGTAGACGTACTTCTGTCTCTTGTTCCCCTTGTGTCCCGCCGTCTGCTGCGCTGTCAACGGACCCTCCCACGTGCGCCGTTCGACACTGAACGAAGGTTTAGCCGCTCTCTACCTACCCAGGGGACGGTTGCCCGTACCAGCGGGAACGGCCGGCTGCTGGTGGGCGAAGGCTAAGCGACCGGCGGGTGCCCTGGGACCGTTCGGTGACAATCCGCACACTTGCGAAGGCTGTACGTGTTCGCGAGGTTGTGTGGGAACGATCCCACGAGCAAGATCAGTCACCAGGCCCCGACCCGCAGGCCGGAAGAGGCCGGGCCGCTTCGGCGTTGACCCAGGACGACAGGCCCGGCCGAAATGCCCGTACCAGAGGGTGATCAACCCTTGACAGGTAGCCATTTCGAACGTACGTTTCATGAAATTTGCCCGGAATCACCTGCGGCTCCCCCGGAGAGATCTGCCGTGCGACCTGCCACATTCCCATCCCGGTCCACCCTCACCACCGGCCCCGACACCCCGCCCCGGCTCACCGACGTGCTACCCGCGCCCGCGCGGGTGGAGCCGACCGCAGGGGTCGAGTTCGTGCTCACCCCCGGCACGACCATCCGGACCAGCCCGGGCCCCGATGCCGGCGCGGTCGGCCGCTACCTGGCCGACCTGCTGCGCCGACCCACCGGCTACCCGCTGCCGGTGGTCACCGCCGGCCAGAGCGACCTGCCGGGCGGCATCTCCCTGCTGCTGACCGGAGACGAACCGGCGGCGGCGAGCCGCCCCGACACCGCAGCGGCCCGCACCACGAGCCGCCACAGCACGGCAGCGGCCGGCGTCGACTCGGCGGAGGGCTACCACCTGGAGATAACCGCCACCAGTGTGGTGGTCCGGGCCCGCGCCGTGGCCGGGCTCTTCTACGGCGTGCAGACGCTGCGGCAGTTGCTGCCGGCGAAGATCGAGTCGGCCAGGCGCCAGCCCGGCCCGTGGGTGTTCCCCGGCGGCACGATCTCCGACCAACCCCGGTTCGGCTACCGGGGCGCCATGCTCGACGTGGCGCGGCACTTCTTCGCCGTGCCGCACGTGCTCCGCTTCATCGACCACCTGGCCCGCTACAAGCTCAACCACCTGCACCTGCACCTCACCGACGACCAGGGCTGGCGGATCGCCGTCGACTCCTGGCCCCGGCTGACCAGCGTCGGCGCCGCCACCGAGGTCGACGGCGGCCCCGGCGGCCACTACACCAAGGAGCAGTACGCCGAGATCGTCGCGTACGCCGCCGCCCGGCACGTCACCGTCGTCCCCGAGATCGACCTGCCCGGCCACACCAACGCCGCGCTGACCGCCTACGGGGAGCTCTCCCCGGACCGCGTCGCCCCGCCGGAATACATCGGCACCGACGTCGGGTTCAGCACTGTCGCCATCGACAGCGAGCGGACCTACCGGTTCGTCGACGACGTGCTCGGCGAGGTCGCTGCGCTCACCCCCGGCCGCTACCTGCACATCGGTGGCGACGAGGCGTTCGCCCTCGACACGGCCGACTACGCCCGCTTCATGAACCGGGTGCAGCAGATCGTCACCGGGCACGGCAAGCGGGTGCTCGGCTGGCACCAGATCGCGGTCGCCGAGCACAGCGCCGGGCGGGTGCTCCAATACTGGGGCACCACGGACGAGGACCCGACCGTGGCCGCCGCAGTCCGGGCCGGCGCCAAGCTGCTGCTCTCGCCCGGCAACCGCAGCTATCTGGACATGAAATACTCCGCGGCCACCCCGCTGGGCAAGGACTGGGCCGGGCTGGTCGAGGTGCGCGACGCGTACGACTGGGATCCCGGCAGCTATCTGGCCGGAGTGCCCGCCGAGGCGGTGCTGGGCGTGGAGGCACCACTCTGGACGGAGACGGTCCGGACGATCGGCGACATCGAGTTCATGACCTTCCCCCGGCTGCCGGCCATCGCCGAACTGGGCTGGTCACCGGGGCAGGCCCGGGACTGGGCCGACTTCCGGCTCCGGCTGGCCGGGCACGGCGTCCGGTGGAGCACCGCCGGGATCACGTTCCACCGCTCGCCCGAGGTGCCGTGGGCGGGCGTTCCCGTCGTACCCGAACCCCGCCCCGGCGGTCCCCCCTCCCCCGCCGCCGACCCCGCACCGACCCCTTCCGGACTCGGGAACCCCGGCGCGGCCTAGACCCAGACAGCTTTCCCCGACATCCGCCCTCGGGCGACTCCGGCCCGCCCTCAGGCGGGTCCGGCTGGCCGCCCTCAGGCGGATCCGGCTGGCCGCCCTCAGGCGGATCCGGCTGGCCGCCCTCAGGCGAATCCGGCTGGCCGCCCTCAGGCGGGGCCGGGGCGGGGTCCCGGCGGGGCCGGAAGACGACCAGCAGCGAATTACCCGAGATGACTCAGCCGCCGGAGTCGGCGAGCTCGGCGCCAGCCGGCACCTCGGCGCTGTCCCGGTCGGCCAGCCAGCCGTCCGGCAGGAAGACCTTGCCCGGCGAGTTGGTCCGGCCCCGGGGCTGGCCGAGCGTGTCGACCGGAAACGGCTCGGCCGGATCGAGCTTGCCGAGCAGGTCGTCGAGTTCGGCGAGGCCGCTCACCATCGCCAGCGCCCGGCGCAGCTCGCCGCCGACCGGGAAACCCTTCAGATACCAGGCGACGTGCTTGCGGAAGTCGACGCAGCCGTCCCGCTCGGCGGTGTCGGGCCGGTCTCCGCCCCCGAACCAGTCGACCAGCAGCTCGGCGTGCCGACGCATCGTCGCCGCCACCTCGCCGAGCGCCGGGAGCCTACGCACCGGCCGACCTTCGAAGGCGGCCGCCAGGTCCGCGAAGAGCCACGGCCGGCCGAGGCATCCCCGACCCACCACGACACCGTCCGCCCCGGTCTGCGCCACCATCCGGAGCGCGTCGTCGGCCTCCCAGATGTCGCCGTTGCCGAGTACCGGCACGTCCAGCGCCTGCTTCAGCGTGCCGATCGCGTCCCAGTCCGCCGTACCGGAATAGCGCTGCGCGGCCGTACGCCCGTGCAGGGCCACCGCCGCCACCCCGGCCTCCTGGGCGGCGAGCCCCGCCTCGACGTACGTCAGATGGTCGTCGTCGATGCCCTTGCGCATCTTGACCGTCACCGGCACCCCGGCCGGGGTGGCCGCCCCGACCGCCGCCCGGACGATCCGGGCGAAGAGCCGGCGCCGCCACGGCAGCGCCGCCCCGCCGCCCTTGCGGGTCACCTTCGGCACGGGACAGCCGAAGTTGAGGTCGACGTGGTCGGCCAGGTCCTCCTCGACCACCATCCGGACCGCCGCCGCCGTCACCTCCGGATCGATCCCGTAGAGCTGGAGGCTGCGCGGCCGCTCGTCCCCGCCGAACGCGATCATCCGGAGCGTCTTGGGATTCCGCTCCACCAGCGCCCGGGTCGTGACCATCTCGCAGACGTACAACCCACCGCCCTGTTCCCGGCACAGCCGCCGGAACGCGACATTCGTGATCCCGGCCATCGGGGCAAGGACGACCGGCGGCCACACCGAGTACGTGCCCACTGCAAGGAAGGGCCCCTTCTTATCGCTTTCTGTAGAAGAAGGGCCCCCTCCTAACGGCTCAGCCATAGCACACTCCCTGCCGCTTCCGATCGTCATACACAGCCCCCCACGTTATCCACAGGTTCGCGGCAGGGCCCTGACAATGTATGTGAGGCCGGAGCAGCCTGCGCCGATGAGCATCGCCACGCCGTCCTCCGGTGACCGCCGACCGAGCATCGACAGCCTCGCCGAGCGCCAGCAGCAGATCGTGACGCGGGCACAGTTGCTCGCCGCCGGCATCGATGACATGCACATGTACCGCCAGACGCGACGCGGTCGATGGCAGCGAGTGCTGCCGGCGACGTACGCCCTGGTCACCGGCACCCTCAGCGACGAACAGCGACGCATCGCCGCGTCGCTCTATGTCGGGCGGAGCGGACAGCTCACCGGACCGGCGGCCCTGATCTGGTACGGCTTCCGTTATGCCCCGCAAACGCCGAAAATGCAGTTGATCGTGCCGCACGGTACGCGTCGCGCCTCCAGCGGCCACGTCCTGGTCTGCCGGACCCTCTCCCTCGACGACCGCGCCCGCGACGGCGGCCTCTACCAGGTCTGCTCACCGGCCAGGGCGGTGGTCGACACCGCACGCGACCTGCGTGACCTCCGGGTGGTACGGGCGATCGTGGCGGAGGCCGTGCAGCGGAGCTACACCGACCTCGCCGCGCTGGACGAGGAGGTGATTCGGGCCGGCCGCAGCCGCACCGCGCTGGTACGCCGGGCATTCCAGGAGGTGGTCCGGGGTGTCCGGTCGGCGCCGGAGGCGGAACTGCGGGCCTGTCTCTCCGGGAGCCGGTTGCTGCCGGAGATCGTCTGGAATCCTCGGCTGCTGAGTCGGGACGGGTCGGGCCTGCCCGCCCCGGACGGCTACATCGCGGAGGCGGCGATCGCGCTGGAGGTCGACTCCCAGGAGTTCCACTTCGCACCGGCCGACTGGCACCGCACAATGGATCGTCATAACGAACTGAGCCGGCACGGTGTGCTGATCCTGCACTTTCCGCCGGCCCAGATCCGCCGGGAACCATGGCGGGTCCGACAGATCGTCGAGGACGCGTACCAGTCCCGCCGAGGGTTCGGTGACCGGTGCGGGGTGTTAAGCGGGGCCCCCTCTACCGCAGAAAGCGATAAGCGGGGGCCCTTCCTTTCACCGGGGCTTCAGCAGCCGGGGAGGCGGTCCAGGAGGTAGCGCTCGACCTGGTCGATGGAGATGCGCTCCTGGGTCATGGTGTCGCGGCTGCGTACCGTGACAGCGTTGTCCTCCAGGGTGTCGAAGTCGACGGTGACGCAGAACGGGGTGCCGATCTCGTCCTGCCGGCGGTAGCGGCGGCCGATCGCCTGCGAGTCGTCGAACTCCACCACCCAGCGCCGACGGAGCGCGGCGGCGAGGTCCTTCGCCTTCGGCGAGAGGGAGGGGTTGCGGGAGAGCGGCAGGACGGCCACCTTGACCGGGGCGAGCCGGGGGTCGAAGCGCAGCACGGTGCGCTTGTCGACCCCGCCCTTGGTGTTCGGCGCCTCGTCCTCGTCGTACGCCTCCAGCAGGAAGGCGAGCACGGCACGGGTGAGGCCGGCGGCCGGCTCGATCACGTACGGCACCCAGCGCTGCTGCTTCTCCTGGTCGAAGTAGGAGAGGTCGACGCCGGAGTGCTTGCTGTGCGTGGAGAGGTCGAAGTCGGTGCGGTTGGCGATGCCCTCCAGCTCGGAGAACTCGGTGCCGCCGAACCGGAAGCGGTATTCGATGTCGACGGTCCGCTTCGAGTAGTGCGAGAGCTTCTCCTGCGGGTGCTCCAGGAAGCGCAGGTTCTCCTCGGAGAGACCGAGGTCGACATACCAGTTCCAGCGCTCGCGCAGCCAGTACTCGTGCCACTCCTCGTCGGTGCCCGGCTCGACGAAGAACTCCATCTCCATCTGCTCGAACTCGCGGGTCCGGAAGATGAAGTTGCCCGGGGTGATCTCGTTGCGGAACGACTTGCCGACCTGGGCGATGCCGAACGGCGGCTTCTTGCGGGCCGAGGCGGCCACGTTGTTGTAGTTGACGAAGATGCCCTGCGCGGTCTCCGGCCGGAGGTAGTGCAGGCCCTCGTCGCTCTCCACCGGGCCGAGATAGGTCTTCATCAGGCCGTTGAACATCCTCGGCTCGGTGAAGGTGCCCTTGTTGCCGCAGTTCGGGCAGTTCAGCTCGGCCAGCGAGGCCGGCGGCTGGCCGTGCTTCTCCGCGTACGCCTCTTCGAGGTGGTCGGCGCGGAACCGCTTGTGGCAGGACTGGCACTCGGTCAGCGGGTCGACGAAGGCGTCCAGGTGGCCGGAGGCGGCCCAGACGTCCCGGGCCAGGATCACGGCCGAGTCGAGGCCGACGATGTCGTCCCGCTGCTGCACCATGGTCCGCCACCACTGACGCCGGACGTTCTCCTTCAGCTCCACGCCGAGCGGGCCGTAGTCCCACGCCGACCGGGTGCCCCCGTAGATCTCGCTGGACGGAAAGACGAAGCCTCGACGCTTCGCGAGACTGACGACGGCGTCGATACGGTCGGCTGGCATGGCTACCTCCTACACCGGCTGGCGGCCGGCGGGGACAATCGTCGGGACGGTCAACGGGATCGACGGGACCCGGGCGGGGTCAACGGGGTCAACGGGATCGACAGGATCGGCGGGGTACGGACGACGGACGGCGGAGACGACGGACGACGGGACGGGACGGGACGACGGGACGGGACGGGCACTCGGACCCGGCTCGGGCGGTGCTCTGCACAACGGTACGGTCACCTGCGGCCCGAGCCCAGCAGATTACTCCACGTCGACGGCGGCCCCGTCCTCGGCCGGCCGGCCGTCCAGCGACTGTCCACCCCCGTGCCCGAGGTCATCGGATGTCGCAGACCCGCAGGCTGCCGGTTGTCGGATCCTGATCGAGCAGGGCCTGGAGGTTGTCCTGCCCGCCACTGGCGTAGGTGACGTCCACCGGCACGCTCAGCTCGCTGGTCAGCGAGATGTCACCGACCTGGAAGGACGCGATCTCCGGCTCGGCGCTGACCCGGCGCTCGAACTCCGCCGGCGACTCCCGCTGCTGGGCGGACTCGCAGAGCAGGCCGTACGCCTTGTCGAACTCCTCGTCGTCGATCGCGTCGAGGTACTGGGTCACCACCGACCTGGCCTGCTCGTTCAACGCCTCGGCTCCGGAGACCAGGAGGCCGACCAGTGCCGCCCCGCCACCGCCGCAGAAAAGTACGACGGCGAGGGCGGCCACCCCGAGCCCGAGCCACATCCGCGCGCCCCGGCCCTCGCTGGGCGGCGCGGGGAAGAGCGGCTCGACACCGGGCCCGGCCGGCGGCGGGGGCGCCGTCACCACGGCCGTGACCACCGGCGACGAGCCGCCGTAGCCCGTGGGCGCCGTCTGGTAGCCGTAACCACCCGACGGCACCTGCTGACCGTGGCCGGGCGGCGCCATCTGGTAGCCGTAGCCACCCGGCGGCACCTGCTGACCGTGGCCGGGCGGCGCCATCTGGTAGCCGTAGCCACCCGGCGGCACCTGCTGACCGTGGCCGGGCGTGGGTGCCTGCGGGCCGTGGTTCGCGGGAGGTGTGTGGTGGCCGTAGGGGCCGGCCGGTGGCGGCGGATAGCCGCCGGGCGGACCGGGCGGTGGTACGGATCCGCTGCCGGGCGCGGCGGGACCGTCGGCCTGGCCGGGCTCGTAGGGGGACGGCGGCCCGCCGGGCGGTCCGGAAACGGTCATGGGGCTAGGGTAGTGCCCGGCTCCTCACCGGCCGGAGTCAGCAGCCGGAGCCCGCGACCGGAGTCAGCGACCGGGGTCGACGGCCCGGTCGCTCGGGGTGACGTCGACCTGGCCGTCCGGTTCGGCGCTGGCGAGCGTCTCGTACGCCGACGGCTCGTCGAGCGACTCGGCGAGCAGTGGAGTGGCGTGGATCTTGACGTCGAAGGCCCCGAGCGCGCGGCGGTAGGTGCCGACCGACTCCCACTCGGTGATCATGCACCAGTGCCGTGGGTCGTCGAGTGCCCGCAGCAGCCGGCCCCGGCGGTAGCCCGGCCGGGCGGCGAGGGCCGCCAGCGCGGCGTGCGCCCGTTCGGTGAAGGTCCCGGCGTTCTCCTCCGCCACCACGAACCGGTTGGTCACGAGCACGTACGCCTCCTGCCGTCGCGCTCCCGGCCGGCCGGGCGGGGTGTCGCGGGCAACAGCCGGCCGGCCGGGGTATCGGGATCTCGTAGAGTCTGTGGGATGCAGCGTACGCAGAGTGTCCTGCTGACCCGTCTGGCCCGGGTCAACCCGACGGCGGCGTTCCTCGGCGCGCTCGCGCTGGTGCTGGTCGCCCTCTTCGCACCCGGGATCGTCGGCGGGGCCCTCCTGCTGCTGCTCGCCGCCGGGCTGGCCGCGCTGCTGGTGACCACGTGGCCGGTGCAGCGGCCGGCGACCCGGATGCTCCGGCTGGTGATCCTGACCCTGCTGGTCGCCGCCGCGCTGATGAAGATCCTCTGATGAAGATCCTCTGATCACGACCACGGGCCTGAAGCACTTTCATGCAAGCATGCGTTTTTGACAATCATTCTCATTGTCGCGCAGAGTGGATGACATGGTGATCCGCCCTGTCCTACGTACCGTCGCCCTGACCGCCACCGGCCTGCTCGCGCTGGCCGGCGCCGCCGCCTGCGGGGACGGTGGCGGTGGTGGCGCCGACCCCGACCGGGTCGACGTCGTCGCCGCGTTCTACCCGCTCCAGTTCGTCAGCGAACGGGTCGGCGGCGACGCCGTCCGGGTGACGAATCTCGCCAAGCCCGGCGCCGAGCCGCACGACCTGGAGCTCAACCCGGGCCAGGTCGGCCAGATCAGCGACGCCGAGCTGGTGGTCCTGCTGGCCGGCTTCCAGCCGAGCGTGGACGAGGCGGTCGAACAGCAGGCGGCCGACCGGGCCTTCGACGTGGCCACCGTCACGCCACTGCTGGACGCGACCGCCGGCGGCCACGAGCACGAGGGCGAGGGCGAGGGCCACGAGGACGAGGGTGAGGAGGAACACGCGGGCGAGGGCGCGGAGTCGGCGACCGGAGAGCCGGGCGGAGAGCCGGGTGCCGGGGAGGAGCACGCCGGGGAGACCGCCGGGAAGGACCCGCACGTCTGGCTGGATCCGACCCGGCTGGCCGGGATCGCCGACAAGCTGGCCGAGCGGCTGGGCGCGGTCGACCCGGACCGGGCCGCCGACTACACCGCCCGGGCGGCCGCGCTCCGCACCGAGCTGGAGGCCCTGGATTCCGAGTACGCCGAGGGCCTGAAGACCTGCGAGCGGCGCGAGCTGGTGACCAGCCACACCGCGTTCGCGTACCTGGCGGAGCGCTACCAGTTGGAGCAGATCGGCATCTCCGGACTGAGCCCGGAGGACGAGCCGGCGCCGCAGCGGCTGGCCGAGGTGGCCGCCGAGGCCCGGGAGCACAGGACCACCACGATCTTCTTCGAGACCCTGGTCAGCCCGAAGGTCGCCGAGACGATCGCCCGGGAGGTCGGGGCGAAGACCGCCGTACTCGATCCGATCGAGGGCCTGCAGCCGGGCAGCACCGGGGACTATTTTTCGGTGATGCGCAGTAACCTCCAGACCCTGAAGACCGCACTCGGATGCTCATGACCGGACCCGTCGTCACCGTGGAGCACGGGGTGGTCGCCTACGACGACCGCCCCGTGCTCCGTGGCGTCTCCCTGCGGGTGAGCCCCGGCGAGGTGGTCGCCGTGCTCGGCGCCAACGGCTCCGGCAAGTCCACGCTGATCCGGTCGATCCTCGGCCTGGTGCCGCTGGCCGCCGGGGCGGTCACCCTCTTCGGCACCCCGCAGCGCCGCTTCCGGCAGTGGCAGCGGATCGGGTACGTGCCGCAGCGGGCGGGCGCCGGCAGCGGCGTACCGGCCACCGTGGCCGAGGTGGTCGCCTCCGGCCGGCTGGCCCGGCGCGGGGTGCTCCGGCCGCCGGGCCGCGCCGACCGGGCGGCGGTGGCCGAGGCGCTGCGCGCGGTCGGGCTCGCCGAGCGGGCCGGTGACCCGGTGGCGACCCTCTCCGGCGGTCAGCAGCAGCGCACCCTGATCGCGCGGGCCCTGGCCGGCCGGCCGGAGCTGCTGGTCCTCGACGAGCCGACCGCCGGGGTCGATTCGGCCAGCCAGGACGCCTTCGCCGAGGCGCTGCGCGGGTTCGTGGCCGGCGGCGGGACGGTGCTGCTGGTCGCGCACGAACTCGGGCCGCTGGCCGAGGTGGTCACCCGGGCGGTGGTCGTACACGAGGGGAAGATCGCGCACGACGGCCCGGTGCCGGAACCGGTCGGGCACCACGCGGCGCCCGGCCACGTCCACGTCCACCCGCACGCCTCGGAGGAATCCGCAGGATCGACCGGGATGTGGGGCGGCCGGGCATGAGTCTCTTCCAGTACGACTTCATGATCCGCGCCCTGGTCGGGGCGCTGGTGATCGGGCTGACCGCACCGGCGCTCGGCATCTATCTGGTGCAGCGCCGGATGTCGCTGATCGGCGACGGCGTCGGGCACGTCGCGCTCACCGGGGTCGGGGTCGGCCTGCTGCTCGACCGCTCCCCCGTGCTGACGGCGGTGATCGTCGCCGCCGTCGCCGCCGTCGCGATCGAGCTGATCCGGGAACGCGGCCGCACCTCCGGCGACGTCGCCCTGGCCATGCTCTTCTACGGCGGCATCGCCGGTGGCGTGATGCTGGTCGGGCTCTCCGGCAGCCGGAGCAACGCCAACCTGATGGCGTACCTCTTCGGCTCGCTGACCACGACCTCGCCGCAGGATCTGGTGGTGATCGTGGCGCTCGCGGCGCTGGTCCTGGTGACCATGGTCGCGCTGCGCCCGGCGCTCTTCGCGATCTGCCACGACGAGGAGTACGCCCGGGTTTCCGGCCTGCCGGTCCGGACGCTCAACCTGCTGCTCGCGGTGACCACGGCGGTGACCGTGACCATCGCGATGCGGGCGGTCGGGCTGCTGCTGATCAGCGCCCTGATGGTGGTGCCGGTGGCCACCGCGCAGCTCCTCACCCGGGGCTTCCTCGGCACCATGCTGGCGGCGATGGGGCTGGGGCTGTTCGCCTCCGGCTCCGGGGTCTGGCTGGCCGGCACCGCCAACACCGCGCTCGGGGCCACCATCGTGATCCTGGCGATCGGGCTCTTCCTGGTGGTCTCGGTGGGGGTGGCGGTACGCCGGGCGCTGGCCCGGCGGCGCGCCGTCCCCGGGCCGGAGCCGCAGGTCGAGCCCTGTGACGTGGCACTCGACGCCGCCCGGCAGGTGGCCCCGGACGCGCCTTCGGCGGCCGGGGCCACAGCCGCCCCGCCAGCCGGCCCCACACCCGTTGACCTTGGAACGGCGCACCGAACGGCGGTACGCCGTTAACAACGGTTACCGTTACAGGGTGACGAGCACGAACGCCTACGAGGCATACGCGGGCGCCGGTGAGCTGCTACGCGCGCTCGCCGCACCGATCCGGCTCGCCATCGTCAGCGAGCTCGCGCAGGGCGAACGGTGCGTACACGAGTTGGTGGAGCAGCTCGGCGCCCCGCAGCCGCTCGTCTCACAACACCTGCGGGTGCTCCGCGGCGCCGGGGTGGTACGCGGCTCGCGGCGCGGTCGGGAAATCGCCTATGCCTTGGTTGACGAGCACATCGCGCATATCGTGGCGGACGCGGTCAGCCACTCGGGCGAGACCACGTGACGGGGACGTCCGGCAGGCATCTGGTGCGACGTGAGGAGGGCGACATGGCGGCGGCGGACGGCGGCACCGCGACCCGCAACACCCGGCAGCGCAGCGCGGTCAGCGCACTGCTCGGCGAGGTGGAAGGCTTCCACAGCGCCCAGGACCTGCACGCGATGCTGCGCAGCCGGGGCGAGCGGGTCGGCCTGACCACGGTCTACCGCACCCTGCAGGGGCTGGCCGACGCGGGCGAGATCGACGTGATGCGGCCGCCGGGCGGGGAGCACCTCTACCGGCGGTGCAGCGAGGGGCACCACCACCACCTGGTCTGCCGGGCCTGCGGCCGTACGGTCGAGGTGGAGGGGCCGGCCGTGGAGAGCTGGGCCGGCCGGGTCGCCAGCAGGCACGGCTTCTCCGACGTCAGCCACACGCTCGAGATCTTCGGCACCTGCCCGGAGTGCACCACACGGTGACCCGGTCCACCGCCGTCCGGTGGCGGTGGACCGAGACCGACAGCCGCGGCGGTGGGGTGATGCTCAGTCAGCCGCCCGCCGGGGCCGGTGGCGCGTGATGCTCTCAGTCAGCCGCCCGCCGGGGCCGGTGGCGTGCAGCCGGGCCAGCCGGCGCCGAAGCAGACGAAGGCCGCCGCCGTGGCCCGCGCGGGACCGTCGCCGGTGGCGGTGAACTCCCGCTGGGCGGCGGCGAGCGCAGACGCCGGCCGGGCACCGGCCTCCATCCTGCGGTGCAGGTCCAGCATCAGCGCCGTGGTCAGGTCCGCCGGCACCGGCAGCACGGCGGCGATCAGACTGCTGGTGCCGAGGGCCAGCAGCACCGAGGTGAACCCCATGACCTCGTCGCCGGGGCGTACGCCGGACAGGCCCGAGTCGCAGGCGGAGAGCACGACACAGCCGGGCGGTCGGGGCAGCCGCTCCAGCTCGTACGCGGTAAGCGGACCGTCGGCGAGTTCCAGTGTGGAGAAGAGCGGGTTGTCCGCCCGGAACGTCCCGTGTGCGGCGATGTGTGCCAGCCGGGTTCCGTCCAGCCCCGTGGTCACCGCCTCGGCGGTCGCGCCATCGCCCGCCAGCAGACGCGCCCCGGGCAGCACCCGGCTCAGCAGCCGCACCTCGCTCTCGGCGGCGGGCAGGCGCGGACCGGCGGCCAGCAGCGGCGGGCCGTCCGGCGCGGTACGGCGGGCGGCCGCAAGCCACGCCGTCGCGGACGGAGCCACGGTCACCGGCCGTCCGGCGCAGGTCGGCAGACCGGCCCAGGCAACGGCGTGCAGCGCCCCGATCGGCACCATCACCAGCGGCCGGTCGGCCAGGATCGCCCGCAGGGGCCCGAAGAGCTGCCGGTCCAGGACCTCCGAGGCGTGCTCCACCCCGGCCCGCGCGTCCGGGGCGTCCCCGGTCACCACCAACCGGCGCAGGCCGAACCGGTGCAGCCGGGCCGCGTGCAGCGCCGCGTCGAGCGGGCCGAGATCGTGCAGGCTCGCCCGACCGTCCCGGAGCAGCACCGCCCGGAGCCGCTCCCGGTGTGCCACGAGTTCCACCAGCACGGCCCTGCCGAGCCATTCGCCGAGGGTGTGCACACCCGGCGGCGCCAGCAGCCCGCCACCGCCGTCGACCCCTCGGGCCAGCTCCCGGATGTGCCGTTCCAGCAGGATCTGGCGACGGCGCAGTGCGGTCACCGGTCGGCCGGCGAGCAGCGCCTCCTCCAGTGCGCCGCTGACCATCCGCAGCTCGGCGAGGGCAGCGGCGAGTCCGACGTCCTGCGGCGGGAGCACGGCCCGCATCCGCAGCGCGCTGGCCCGCCACCGCTCCGTCCAGGCGAGCACCTGGGCGGGCGTACCGGAGGTGATCGCGAGGTCGACGCCCTCGGCCGCCAACTCCTGGCCGTGTGCGCCGCTGTGCGCGCGCAGTTCGGTGGCGCCGAGCGCGGCCCGGTAGCCGTCGAGCACCGCCAGTCCGCGTTGCAGCGCGCGGGCGCCGCCCCGCTGGTCCCCGCCGAGCCGCCGGGAGAGCGCCAGCGCGTACCAGCCCTGTGCCCGCCGCGACGCCGTACCCCGGCGGCGCGCCCGCGCGGCGACCGCGAGCAGGTCGAGCGCCCGCCCGGTGCGGCCCAGCGCGGCGGCCAGCCCGGCGGCCTCGATCCGGGTGGTCAGCGCGGGACCAGGCCATCCGGTCGCGTCGAGCTGCCCGGCGGTGCGCACCATCGCGGCCAGCAGTGCGGCCGACCGGGTACCCCGGCGGAGTTCCGCGCGCAGTTCGACGTGCCGGGCGAAGGCGGCCCAGGTGCGGCGCCCCTGGCGGCGGAACCGGACACGTGCCGCCGCCGCGGCCTCGGTGGCGGTCGCCAGCTCACCGGCGAGCAGCGCGGCCCGGGCCCGGGCGAGCAGCGCCTCGGCGAGATCCGAGGCCATCCCGCGCCGTTGCAGCTCGCGTACGGCGACGCCGGCCACCTCGACCGCCTCGTCGACCAGTGGCACGGAGAGCAGCAGCTCGAACCGGTCGAGCAGCAGCGCCGGCCGGGGCACCTTGAGCCGGGCGTACTCCTCCTCGACGGCGGCGAAGCGGCGCAGCGCCCCCGGGATGTCGCCGCCGTGGCTCGCGGCGATGCCGAGGTTCCACTGGACGTCGGCGGCGGCCAGCTCCAGTCCGAGCTGTTGGAAGATGGCGGCGGCGCAGCCGAGGTCGTCGTCGGCGCCCAGGGTCGCACCCCGGTGCGCGTTGAGCAGTCCCCGGTTGTTCCGGGCGCGCGCCTCCAGCAGCAGGTCCCGTTCGTGTTGGGCGATCTCCACCGCGATCCCGTACTCCCGGACCGCCTCCTCGAACTGGCCCCGGAAGTGCAGCACCACGCCGCGCTGCATCCTGGCCCGGCCGGCGTCGGCGCCGGTCAACTGGGGCAGCGCCGAGGTGACCGCGGCGAGTGCGGCGGAGGTGCGGCCGGCGTTGGCGAGCACGTAGCCGAGGCTCATCCTGGCCAGCGCGGCCACCCGGGGTGACCCGGCGGCCCGGAGCGCGCGGCGCAGGTGCCGCAGCGCCCCCGGCAGGTCGTTGAGTTCCCGCAGGGCCAGCCCGATCGCCCGCTCCGCGGTGGACCGCTCGTCCGCGTCGGGTCGCCCGGTCGCCAGGACCCGCCGACCGATCGCGATGGCCTCGCGGGGATAACGCTGAACGGCGTCGAGCGCGGCGAGGGCAGTGGGAGCGACGGAACCGGCGCTGTCACCCATGCGGACAGAATCCCCGATAAATGGCCTTCGGTCAATCTGCACCCGTATCCGAAAAGAGGCGGTTCCAGGGCACCCATCGGGGCCGCGATTATTGACAATCGACTATCGCTGGAAAAGAATTGACGCCGCCGGAGAACGTTCAGGTAGGCCGCCGGAGAACGTTCAGGTAGGCCGCCGGGGAACGTTCCGGGAGTTGGCCCGTCAACCGCGCTTTTCTCGCACATCTGGAGGACCGGTGTCGCCTGACCGTCCCGTCGTGCCGCGCCCGACCGGTCGGCTGTCCCGTCGGCACCTCATGGTGTTGGCCGCGCTGGCCGCGACCACACCGTTGGGTGCCGGACTCCGACCGCGGCGCGCCGCCGCCGACCGGGACGACGACGCCGCATACCAGCGGGCGTTCCAACAACTGCTGGAGGCCGATCCGGACGTGCGCCACCACGCCGAGGCCGGCCGGGAGTTCCTCTACCGCCCCCGGCAGTTGCTGGTGGCCGACCCGGACACCCAACGGGTGGTGACCGCGCTGCGGAAGGCCGGCCATCAGGTCTCCCCGGGCGGCAGGTTCGCCGGCGTCACCCGACTGCATTTCGACCGGGAGACCGACGTGCCCTCCGTCGTGGCGACGCTGCGCGATCCCCGGCAGTGGCCCGGCCAGCCGGCCCCCCGGGTGCAACCGCACCACGTGCTCCTCGGCCACGGCAACATCATGGGCAACCCGGGCGGCCCGCCGCGGGTCGCGGCCGCGCTGCCCGCACCGGATCCGGCGCACGCCGGGGACGGTGCCGGGGTGACGGTCGGCATCTGCGACACCGGGCTCTGGCGACTGGCCGGCAGCCGGCACCCGCAGTGGCTCGGCGGCAGCTACCTGCCGCAGGCCGACGACGAGGACCCGCTCTACCTGCACAGCGACGTCCTCGGTCCGCAGGGCGGTCACGGCACGTTCGTCGCCGGGGTGGTCCGGCAGGCCGCGCCGGGCGTGCGGTTCGACCCCGAGCCGGCACTGGCCCCGACCGGCGTCGGTGACGAGGAGACGCTGACGGCGGCCCTGGCCGCGCTCAGCCCGCAGGTGTCGATCGTCAACCTGTCGCTGGGTTGTCTCACCCAGGACGACCTGCCACCGCTGCCGCTGGTGAACGTCCTCGCCGGCCGGCAGACCGGCACCGTCGTCGTCGCGGCCGTGGGCAACACCGGCACCGACCGACCGGCCTGGCCGGCGGCGCTCCCCGACGTGCTGGCGGTGGCCGCCGTCAGCCGGCAGGCGGACGAGCTGGTGCCGGCGGCGTACAGCGGCTTCGGGCCCTGGGTGGACGCCTGCGCGGTCGGCGAACGGAGCAGCACCTACGTCGACGGCCGGCTGCTGCTGCCCGGACGGCCCACCAGGCAGTTCCTCGGGTACGCGGCCTGGGCCGGCACGTCGTTCGCGGCGGCACACGTCTCGGGTCGGCTCGCCGCCGTGATGAGCGCCACCGGACTCGACGCCGAGCAGGCCCGGCAGCTCCTGCTCGACCAGCCCGCCTGGCACCCCGGCTACGGCGTGCTCGTTGACTGAACGTCCGGACCCGGACACGCGTTCCGATGCCGGCCCGGCACCGGACGTTCGAGGGACGCGCGGACCCCTCGCCGACCTGGTCTCCGCCGCCGTGGACGGTGACGAGCTCGCCTGGGCCGAACTCGTCCGCCGCTACACCCCGCTGGTGCTCTCGGTGATCCGGGCGCACCGGCTGAACCGGACCGACGCGGCGGACGTGAACCAGACCGTCTGGCTGCGCCTGGTGGAGCATCTGGGCCGGGTGCGCGAGCCGGCCGCCCTGGCGACCTGGCTGGCCACCACCACACGGCGGGAGTGCTACCGGCTGGTCCGCGTCGGCCGGCGTACCCAGCCGTTCGACCCGCTCGACGACGCCGTCGAAGCGACCATCGGCGCGCTGTTGCCGCAGGACGTCACGTCGCCGGACGAGAACCTGCTCCGGGCGGAACGCCGGCAGGCGCTGCGGGACGGCTTCGACCAGCTTCCGGCACGCTGCCGAGGGCTGCTGTCCCTGCTGGTCGCCGATCCTCCGACGAGCTATCGGGAGATCGCGGAGCGGTTGGGCATGCCGATCGGCAGCATCGGCCCGTCGCAGGCACGATGCCTGCGGAAGCTGCGCGACTCCCCCGCGCTCGCCGCGTTCGTCGGAGCGTCATCGGAGGCGGACGGAAACGGAGGTGACCGCGATGGGGCAGTGGCCGCCAGACGATGACGACGCCCTGCTGCGCGAGCTGGCCGAGGCCCTGCGCGACGCCGGACCGCCACCGGACGGGTTCCCGGCCGACACGGGTGAGTCCCGCACCACAGGCGCGGAGGAGTTCCTGGCCGCCGGCTACGCGGCGTTCAGCTGGCGGACCGTGGACGCCGAGCTGGCCATCGCCGAACTGACCTTCGACTCGGCGTGCGACCCCGAGCCCGCCGGGCTGACCCGGTCCGCCGGCTCCGCCCGCGCCCTGGCGTTCCACGCCGGCCCGGTCGTCGTGGCGATCGAGGTCACCGGGACCGGCATCGTCGGCCAGCTTTCGCCGGCTCGCGGCGGCCGGGTCGCCGCCCGCACCCCGCGCGGCACGTACGAGGAGGTGGCGGTGGATGCCGTCGGCTTCTTCTCGCTGGGTCCGCCGCCCTCCGGTCCCGTCCAGCTACAGGCGCACACGCCGGAGTACGCGGTCGCGACGAGCTGGGTGTCGCTGCGCTGAACCGCCCCCGAAACCGCCGGCACGCCGAGGCGTCGCCGGGCGATGACCGCTACCCGGATGTACGGCCGTACAGGAGAACGGTCGGGCATGGTTGATACAAATCGGCGGATAATTCTTCCACCCGCATTCCGCCTTATCCGAGAATTACTCCCTCCCCGGCAAATGCGGGCACGCGTCGCAATCGAATTATCTACATATTCCATTGCCTTCGATCACTGATTAGAGTCGTTTTGCCGGCCCCGTGGAAGCGCGCTTCTCACTACTCATCGCCCCAGTACCGAAGGAGAACCAACCCCATGACCACTGCGAGTCCACGCCTGCTCCGAACCTCGATAGCGTTGTTCGGCGCGGTACTGGCGACGCTGCTGACCCTCTCGACGAGCAGCGCCGCCCTGGGTGGCGGCGCCGGCAACGGGTCGACGACCGCCGCCCCGGCCGCCGAGCGTACCGACGTGTTCATGAAGGACATCGCGTCGGATGTCGGGAACGAGCCGCACGGGGCGATCTATTCGTCCTTCTTCAACAGCCCGGACGTCAAGATCTGCCCCAGCGCGGTCGAGTGTGCCTCCCACACGAACCCGGTCGTCGGGTCGACCAGCTACATCTTCGTCAAGCTGCGGAACCCGGGCCCGTACGGGTCGGGGATCAGCTCCGGCACGCTGCGCGCGTACTACACCACCTCGGGTGGCGCGGCGAACTGGCCGGTCCACTGGACCCCGATCGGCGCGAAGAGCCTGCCGGTCGCGCCCGGTGAGACGGTCACCTCCATCGCGTGGCCCAACGTGCCCTCCATCGGACACTTCTGCCTCCTGCTCCGCTGGGAGTCCGCGACCGATCCGATGAACTTCGAGGGCACGGCGACGTCCATCAACACGCAGTACAACAACAACATCGTCTGGAAGAACGCCAACACCGTCCCGGCCACCCCGGGCGGGCCGCCGGTGGACCGCCCGTACGCGCTGGCGAACGCGCTGCCGGTGCCGGCAAACTTCGACCTCGTGTTCCGTCCGGCGGACCAGGTCGTGCCGGGGGTCAAGGTCGTGGTCGACCTCGGCCCGGAGCTCTTCGAGCGCTGGGTGCGCAACGGCCGGGCGGGTGACGGCATCCGGGTGGTCGGGCGGAACCAACTGGAGGTCGACCCGGCCCGGGCACAGATCAGGGACCTGCTGATCAATCCGGAGGAGCGTCCCGTCGTCAAGCTGAGCTTCGCGGCCGGTGAGGCCGTGCAGAAGCCGTACGTGCTCCAGGTGCTCCAGGTCGGACCCGCCCGCGAGGTCGGCGAGAAGTTCGTGCTGGGCGGGGTGGACTACACCATCGTGTCGGACCGGCGCTGACCAACGACAGCACGGTGGGGGCTGGTGGGCCGGGGAGCGCATCCCCGGCCCACCGGCACGGCGGCGCACGGCGGCCCGTGGCACGCTGACCGGCATGAAGATCTATGCCGACCGGATCCCGACCGCCGCCCGCCAGGTTCTCACCGATCTGCTCGTCGTCGCCTGGGTCTACCTCTGGATCCGGGCCGCGATGTGGCTGCACGACCTGGTGCAGAAGCTCGCCGTACCCGGACGGAAGCTGGAGGGGGCCGGCGGCGGGCTGGCCGACAACCTGGCCGACGCCGGTGGCAAGGTCGGCCGGTTGCCGGTGGTCGGCGACGAGCTGACCTCGCCGTTCGAGAAGGCCGCCGGGGCGGCGCGGGCGATGGCGGACGCCGGGCGGGAGCAGCAGGAGCTCGTCGGTGAGCTGGCGCTGGCACTGTCGCTGGCCCTGCTGGTGTTTCCGCTTGGCGTGGTGCTGTTGGGGTGGCTGCCGTTGCGGGTCCGGTGGATGCGGCGGGCCGCCGCCGCCAAGGCGTTGCGGTCGGCGCCGGCCGGGCGGGACCTGCTGGCGTTGCGGGCGCTGGCCAACCAGCCGATCCGGCGGCTGACCCGGATCGACCCGGACGTGGCGCAGGCGTGGCGGCGGGGTGATGTCGGGGCGGTGGAGGCGCTGGCGGCCCTGGAGCTGCGCGCGCTCGGGCTACGTGGTGCACCGGGCCGCCGATGACGATGCCCGCAGTGGCTGGCCAGCGCCGCCGCTGCCAGCCACAATGTGCGGGCGGGCGGCATGATCGCCCGCCGGCAGCGCCTGCCGACGCCGCACGTCAAGGATGGCCGTGTACGGACAAGAGCAGTCCCCGGACGCCTTCCCCCGCCGCCCGCTCGGCCGCACCGGCCTGCGCGTCACCCCGGTCTGCGTCGGCGGCGGCCCGCTGGGCGGCATGCCGGGCGTCTTCGGGTACGACGTCGACGCCGTACGCGGCACCGAGACCGCGCTCGCCGCGCTGACCGGCCCGTTCAACTTCCTCGACACCGCCGCCGGCTACAGCGACGGGGAGAGCGAGCGGCGGATCGGTGCCGCGCTGCGCCGGATCGGTGGGGTGCCGGAGGGTTTCGTGCTCGCCACCAAGGTCGACCGCGACCTCGGCACCGGCGACTTCTCCGGCGCACAGACGCGCCGCTCCGCCGAGGGGAGCCTGGAACGGCTCGGCCTGGACCGGCTGCCGCTGGTCTATCTGCACGATCCGGAACACATAAGCTTCGAGGCGGGGATGGCGCCGGGCGGCCCGGTCGAGACGCTGCTGGAGTTGCAGCGCGAGGGCGTGATCGCGCACCTCGGGGTGGCCGGCGGCCCGGTGGAGCTGATGGCGCGCTACCTGCGTACGGGGCACTTCGCGGCGCTGATCACGCACAACCGGTGGACCCTGGTGGACCGCTCGGCCGGTGACCTGATCGACGAGGCGGTGGCCCTCGGCGTCGGCGTGGTGAACGCGGCACCCTTCGCCAGCGGCATCCTGGCCAAGGGCCCCGCCCGGTTCACCAGGTACGCCTACCGGGAGGCGGACGCCGGCACGCTGGAGCGGATCCGGGCGATGGAGGCGGCGTGCGCGGCGCACGGCGTACCGCTCGGGGCGGCGGCGCTGCAGTTCTCCCTGCGTGACCCCCGGATCACCGCCACCATCGTCGGGGTCTCCCGCCCGGAGCGGATCGCCGAGACGGCCCGCCTCGCCACCTGGGAGATCCCCGAGGAGCTCTGGGAGACCCTCGCCCCGCTCACCGCCCCGAAGGAGTCCTGGCTCTACTGAGCCGGGCCACCGGCTGTCCGGAGCACCGCGCCCCGTCCGGTCACCTCTCGTCGGGGCGCGGGATGCGGCGGCGTACGTCCTCGGCCGTCGACGGGCCGGGCTGCCAGGCGGCCACCCAGGGCAGGTCGGCGGCGGGGGTGACCACCCCGTCCTCCAGGAACGCGTACCGGCCGGCGAGGATCCGCTTCGCCGCCACGGTGTCGACCGAGTCGGTGTTCTCCCAGAGCGCCCGGAAGAGCGCGGCGACGCGCACCCGGGCCTGCCGGCAGAAGAGGTCGGCCAGCTCCACGCCCTCCGGCCGGGTCTCCCGTTCGGCGTTCGCCCGCACGCAGACCGCCGACATGGCGAAGAGCTCGGCGCCGATGTCCACGATCCGGCCGAGGAAGCCCTGCTTGTGCTCGAGTTTGCCCTGCCAGCGGGACATCCCCCAGAACGTCGACCGGGCCAGCTTGCGGGCGGTCCGCTCGACGTGCCGCAGGTGGCCGGCGAGGTTGCCGTACTCGGCGTACCCGCTCGGGGTCTGGCCACGGCCGACGGCGAGGCTCGGCAGCCAGCGCGCGTAGAACGCGCCCGCCTTCGCCCCGGCCCGCACCTTCTGGCCCAGCTCGGCCTCGGGGTCGATGATGTCGCCGGCCACCGAGAGGTGGGCGTCGACCGCCTCCCGGGCGATCAGCAGGTGCATGATCTCGGTCGAGCCCTCGAAGATCCGGTTGATCCGCAGGTCGCGGAGGATCTGCTCGACGGCGGCCGGGCGTTCGCCCCGGGCGGCCAGCGACTCGGCGGTCTCGTAGCCGCGCCCGCCCCGGATCTGCACCAGCTCGTCGGCGATCTTCCAGGCCATCTCGCTGGCGTAGAGCTTGACCAGCGCCGCCTCGATCCGGATGTCGTTGCGGTCGTCGTCGGCGAGCAGGCAGCTCAGGTCGAGCATGGTCTCCATGCCGTACGTGGTGGCGGCGATGAAGGCGAGCTTGCTCGCCACCGCCTCGTGCCCGCCGACCGGGCGGCCCCACTGGACCCGCTCGGCGGCCCACTCCCGGGCCACGTTCAGCGACCATTTTCCGGCGCCGACGCACATCGCCGGCAGCGAGAGCCGGCCGGTGTTCAGGGTGGTCAGTGCGATCTTCAGGCCGCGTCCCTCGCCGCCGACGACGTTCTCGGCGGGTACGACGACGTCGGTGAACCGGGTCAGGCTGTTCTCCAGCCCGCGCAGCCCGAGGAAGGCGTTGCGCCGCTCGACGGTGATGCCCGGCGAGTCGGCCTCGACCACGAAGGCGGTGATCCCGCCGCGCCGCCCCTCCGCGGCGGGCACCCGGGCCATCACCACCAGCAGGCTCGCCACGGTGCCGTTGGTGGCCCAGAGCTTGACGCCGTTGAGCCGGTAGCCGGTGCCGTCCTCGGTCGGCTCGGCGGTGGTGGCGAGCCGGGCCGGGTCGGAGCCGACGTCGGGCTCGGTGAGCAGGAACGCCGAGACCTCACCGGCGGCGAGCCGGGGCAGGAAGCGCTGCTTCTGCTCGTCGGTGCCGAAGATCTTGAGCGGCTGCGGCACCCCGATCGACTGGTGCGCCGAGAGCAGCGCGCCGATCACCGGGCTGACCGAGCCGGCCAGGGTGAGCGCGCGGCAGTAGTGCAGGTTGGAGAGGCCGAGACCGCCGTACTTCTGGTCGATCTTCATGCCGAAGGCGCCCAGCCGGCCGAGCCCGGCGAAGACCTCGTCCGGGATCCGGGCGTCCCGCTCGATCGCCTCGCCGTCCACGTCGGAGCGTACGTAGGCGCCGAGCCGGGAGAGGAACTCCTCGGCCCGCGCGGCGCGCTCCGGTTCGGGTTGGGGCCAGGGGTCGATCAGGTCCAGCCGGAGCCGGCCGAGGAAGAGTTCCTTGCCGAAGCTCGGCTTGCCCCACTCCGCTTCCCGGGCCGCCTCGGCGACCTGCCGGGCCTCCCGCTCGGTGACCTGACCGGCCTCCGTCGGCAGCGGCCCGACTCCGTCCGAGTCACCCGCCGCCGGCCTGTTCTGCTCTGTCGTGGTCACGGCAACCCCTTCCGAGCTGTGCGGAAGGACCCTCACCGATCTTCCTGACTCCCGGCAGGGGCCCCTATCTGTCGTCCGAGCGATCCACGCGAACAACCCTACCCCGACTTGTTACCCGACAGTAGCAACGTCATGCCACCCCCTCAATCCCCGACCCGGAATCGACAGATTCCACAGCGTCACGTCCCCGGCGGACGATCGACGCACCGCTGCTCGACTCCTCCGCACGCAACTGCGGCGGTTGCGGGTCACCGCCGCCCGCTACCCGGCCCCCCGGCCGACCGGGCGCCGACACCGGCGCCCTCTTCGTGAAACTCCTGCTCCGGGTGGCCGCCCCGTCACCACCACCGCTACCACCACCGCCACCTCGCCGCCCGCCGCCCGTCACCTGTACACCAGAGGCGTAATTCGGCCTTGATAACGCCTCTGATGTACAGGTGACCGAGCCGGCGGCAAGGTGCCGGCAGGCGGAGACCGGCGCGGGGATGGCGTCGCCGGCGGCCGGCGGCCGTCGGTGTCGGTGTCGGTGTCGGTGTCGGTGTCGGCGTCGGCGTCGGCGTCGGCGTCGGCGTCGGTGTCGGCGTCGGCGTCGGCGTCGGCGGCCTGGGGACGAGCGGCCTGGGGACGAGCGGCCCGGCGGTCACGACCTGACCGACCGTCACGACCTGACCGACCCGGGTGTGCATCTCCCGTTGCCCCTCGGTGATACCAATAGGCTGGTACCGATCTCGTCGGCCGATGGTGGTTGGGGGCAGGATGACGCACCGATCCAGGTTCCGGTTCCGGCTGGCAGGGCTGGCCGCCGTCGGCACACTCCTGCTGGCCGGCGGCTGCGCCGGAGGCGACGACGACACCTCCGCATCCCCCGCCGCGACGACGGCGGCAACGACGACGGCGACCACGCCGCCCACCACGACCGCGCCCCCCTCGCCGAGCGGAGATGCGGCGGCGCTCAAGTTCGGCCTCCCGAAATATCCGGACGCACTGGTCGACGCCGAGGGCCGGGCGGTCTACACGTTCAGCGGCGACGAGCACGGCAACGTCACCTGCCTGGGTGCCTGCGCGGCGGAGTGGCCACCGGTGCTCACCGTGGGCACTCCCACGCTCGCCGGTGAGTCGTCCAACCGACCCGGCCGGCAGGGGCTCGGCAACGGCACCTGGCAGGCGACATACGGCTCCTGGCCGCTCTACTACTACTCGGGCGACAGGGCGCCGGGCCAGGTGAACGGTCTGGGCCGGCAGGCCCACGGCGGCACATTCATGATCATCCTGCGGAACACCAACCGGGTCGGTTGAGTGCTCAGTGCACCGGGGCGGCGGCAGGTGGGATCGCGCGCAGCTCCTTCAGGGCGTACGTCGCGGCCCGCTCCACCGCCCTGATCCCGTCGCCTCGGCTGGCGTGGTGGTCGGAGAGTACGGCGATCAGCCAGTCCCGCCCCGGCTCGACGATCCGGCCGATGCTGTTCGCCAGCCACAGCCCGTCGTCATCGTCAACCGTCGTCCAACCGTTCTTGACGTAGCTCGCGGTGCTGGCCCGACCGGCGGCGGCGGTGATGCCCCAGTCCTGCTCGTCGTCGACCTGTCCGAGCAGCCCGAAGAGCAGCTTCCGGCTGTCGTCGGTCAGCGGACCGGCCGGATCGGTGACCGACGACAGCAGCCGGAGCTGGTCGGCGGCGGTCGTCGTGGTCAGCCCCCAGCTCGAGGCGACCGTCGTCTGACGCAACCCGAGGGTCCGGTTCGCGGCGGTCAGCCCGGCCCGGTAACCGATGGTCGCGTAGAGGCTGCTCGCGGCGGCGTTGTCGCTGACCACGATCATCGACCGGGCCAGTTGCCGTTCCTGTGCGCCGAGCCTGCGACCCTGGTCCTGCCGGCGCAGCAGCAGCGCCGCCAGGATGTCGACCTTGACGATGCTCGCCGTCTGGAACCGCCGGGTCCCGGCGGCGACCGCCAGCCCGCTGGTCCGATCCTGCACGGCCAGGGTGACCCGACCGCCGACCCCGCGCAGGTACTTCTCGATCCGGGTACGCGCCAGTGCCTCGTGGTCCGGCGTCGGGCTGGGTGTCGGTCGGGCCGTGCTGGCCCGCGGGGCGGGACGCTGCGAGGTGTCCTCGCCACTCATCGACCGGTACGCCAGCCCGGATCCGGCGGCACCCGCCCCGAGCAGCGCGGCGGCGGTGGCGACGAGCAGGTTCCGGCGGCTCGGCCCGGCTCGGCGACTAGTCAAGGAGGTCTCCCAACTTCTCCGCCACCGCGTACCCCGTACGCCTGTCCACCGGCCCGGGGATCTGGATCGTCGAGAGGCGTTCGCCGTGGCGTACCGCCACCAGCAGCGTGGACCGGGCGGAGGTGCCGGGCGACTCGATCCGCCCCTGCACGATCAGCCCGTCCTGCGGCGGCAGGTCGCTGTCGAGAAGCGTGAACGAGATGGTCCCGCCGTAGGCGTCGTAGCGCCGGCAGGTGTCCAGGACCCGCCGCACGTCGTCGAGGGCCCGCGCCGCCCACCCCGGCTCGTACGCCTCGACGACGTGCGTCGCGACCATCGCCGACCCGTCGTGCCGGTAGCGGCGCTGCACGGCGCCCGTCCGGTGCCGCTGGGCCGGATAGTCCGCGTCCCGGTACGCCGGGCAGTCCGCCTGGAGCCAGGGCCACGGCGGTGGCTCCGGCGGGTGTGAGCTCTGCCGCCATCCCTCGCCCAGACCGGTGGGCGCGAGCAGCGCCGCATCGAGCAGGGCGGAGGGCGCCGGTCGCCCGTCGTCGGGATCGGTCGCCACCACCGGGGGCGCCTGCCCTGCCGGCGACGGGCCCGGTGAGCCGCTACCGCAGGCCGCGACGACGCCGGTGGCCGCCAGCAGCACCAGCAGCGGGACGCCTCGCGACGGCCGTCTCCGGACGTCCGGATCACGTCGGGTGGGTTCCGTCGTCGGCCTGTCGACGGCCGGTCGCGGCCTTGTTCGGGCTGTCACGCCCTTCATGACGGCTACGGCGTGCCGCGGCGTTGCATCGGGTCGCACACCCGCGCCACGGGCCAGCCCTGGGAACCTGCTCCGCCAGCTGCCCCGCGCGCCGGCTCCACCGGCTCCACCGGCGCCCGCCGGCCGGCTCGGGCCCGGGTTGCCCCGGGTCGGGTCGAGCCGGCCGGCGTCCCCCCGCGGCTATCCCGTGGCGGCTCGCAGCTCCCGCTCCGGATCGGGGTCGGTGCCGGCCGCGGCCGGCACCACGCGCATCGGGCCGGCCACCGGCTTGGGCTTGCCCACCAGGTAGCCCTGGGCGAAGTCCACCCCGAAGTCGCGGAGCAGGTCCATCGTGGGCTCGTCCTCCACGTGCTCGGCGGCGGTGCGGATGCCCAGCGCACGGCACATCTCGACGATCGACCGCACGATGCTCTGGTTCGCCACCGAGTGCCGGATGCCGGCGACGAACTCGCCACCCACCTTCACCAGGTCGACCGGAAAGTAGGTGAGGAAGGCGAACGGGACGTGCCCGGACCCGAAGTCGTCGAGGGCGAGTTGACAACCGAGCTGGCGGATGCCATGCGCGAAGTTGTGCGCCTCGGTCAGGTTGCCGATCCGGGCCGTCTCGGTGATCTCGAAGGTGATCTGGCCCGGGTCCACGCCGTAGCGTTGCAGCCGCTCCTGCACCCGTTCCAGCAGGTGCGGGTCGCCGAGCGACCGACCGGAGAGGTTCACCTGGTAGTGCGAGGTCCCCGATCCCCGGGCGATCAGCTCGATGGTGCGGTCGATCACCCACCGGTCGATCGGCAGGATCTCGTCCACCCGTTCGGCGTCGCCGAGCAGGGTCGACGCCGAGTGTGCCTGCCCACCGTCGTTCACCAGGCGGAGCAGGATCTCCTGCCGGGTGATCTGGTTGAGCCGCAGGTCGAGGATCGGTTGGGTGTGGAGGGTGAGGCGGTTCTCGGCCACCGTCGCCCGGATCCGGCTCCGGCAGAGCGCCCGACGCTCCTCCTCGGCCGCGGGCTGGTCGAGCGCCACCCGCGAGACGCCGGTCGCCCGGGCGCGACGCCAGGCCGTCTCCGCGTCCACGATCAGGTCGGCACCCCGGCTGCCGTCCCGGCCCTGGTAGCGGACCAGGCCGCCCCAGGCGTCCACCAGCCGGGTGCGGCCCAGCACGAAGGACTGGGAGCGGATGCCATCGATGATCGACTCGGCGAGCGCGGTGGCGGAGCTGAGCGTCGTCCGCTGCATCAGCACCCCGAACTCGTAGGGCCCGGTCAGCCCACAGACGTCGGAGCGGCGGACGACCCGCCGGACGACCTGGGCGACGGCGACCGCCAGCCGCTCCTGCTCGTCCACACCGTCGGCACCGGCACCGTCGGAACCGTCAACACCGACGGCACCGCCGCCCGGCCCACCGACGGCACCGCCGCCCGGCCCACCGACGGGGCCGGCGATGTCGGGGCCGGCGGCGTCGGGGCCGGCGGCCGGACCGACCGGCTCCACCGCCACCACCAGCAGCACGCCCGGCCCGCCCCGCTGCGCGGTGTCGATCTCGTCGGCGAACCTGGACCGGGAGAAGAGCCCGGTGACCGGGTCCCGGCCGGCCAGCTCCGACTGCACCGTTTCGCGGCGGCGGGCCAGCCGGGCCCGCTCCTGCCGGGCGAGTTCGCGGTCGGTGACGTCCCGGGCGGTGGCGATGATGCCGTACGGGCGGTGCCTGTCGTCGACGACGTACTCCAGGTAGCAGTGCACGTACCGGGTGACCCGGTCCGGCCGGACCACCCGGCAGGTCGTCTCCCGGACGGTCCGGTCCCGCCAGACCGACTCGGCCGCCCGGCGGACCCGGTCGAGGTCGTCCGGGTGGATCAGCCGGGAGAGCGCCGCGACCGAGTGCCGGAGGGTCCCGGGCGGCTGGCCGAGGATCAGCGCCATCTCGTCCGACCAGGCCAGCTCGCCGGTGGCGTGTACCCAGGTCACGGTGCCCAGCTTCGCCAGCTCCGCCGCCCGGACGATCCGGGCCGCCTCGTCGGTGTCGGCGGTCAACGGATCCCGGACCTCGATGTCGCCGATCAGGTCCCGGCCCTCGGAGACGGCCCGCTGGTATTCCTGCTGCACCCGGCGGGTGGCCCGGCGGGCTCGGGCCCGTTCCAGCTCGCTCAGTGACCCGTCGGAGGCCAGCGAGAGGATGTCGTCCAGGTTCATCCCCGTCCCCTTCCGGCGGGCGTGTCGAAGCCCGCCTGCTGGGCGAGTTCCTTCAACCGGCTCCGCGCCTCCTGCCGGTACGTCCGCACCGTGTTGTACGCGATGCCGAGCAACGTGGCGATCTCCTGGTCGGTCCAGCCGTCCAGTGCCAGCATGAAGACCTCGGCCTGGCGTGGCGGCAGCTGGGGCAGCCAGCCCCGGAGCAGTTCGCGCGCCTCCGCCGGATCGGCCGGTTCGGCGAGCCGCTCCGGCGGCACCTCGTCGAGGCTGATCTCGGTCTCCTGCCGCCGGCGCCGGCGCAGCACCAGCAGCTTGTAGCGGGCGGTCTTGTACATCCAGGCCAGTGGTTTCTCGTACTCCCGGATCTGCTCCCACTTGTCGCGGGCGGTGATGAAGGCCTCCTGTACGGCATCCTCGACCAGCCCCCGGTCCGGGCACTGGGCGAGCAGAAAGCGTTCGACCCGCACGAAGTTCCGCTGGCAGAACGCCTCGAAGCTCACCTCGGACTCGGCCTGGCCCCGGTCCCCCAACCGGGCGGCCGTCTCGGCCCGTACCACCGCGTTGTCCCCACCCCTCATGCCGCCTCGCCCCCGCCTGTTCGACGGAGCCGGCGCGCCCGCCCGACCCGATGCCCCTGATGGGCCCGCTCGTCGTTCGGTTGACCCGGCCCCCCGACCGGGTCAACCAGTACCGCCACCGGGCTCCCGGCCGGCAGTCCCCCCAGAACCTCGCTCATCCTCGCCTCTCGCGGTCCGTAGTTGTCGGTTCCGCGTATAACTCTCCGTCAAAGGACCCGGCGTAGGGGGCGACCCGCCCGGCCGAAGATGGCGATGATCAAAAAAGTGGTAACTACCTGGGGCATCTCCCCCGATCGGCCACTGTAGACAAGCCGATCAGTGGAAGACGTCTACTGTCCCGTATGGATTGCGCAGAGTAACTGCGATGGTGAACCCGGCCGCTTCCGGGTCAGCCGGCGCTCAGTTGACCGCGTCGGGCCGGCCGGTGGCCGGCTCCTCGTCGTCGTCCTCGTCCGGCTCGCCCCAGTTCCGCCGCAGGTACGGCATCCCGGCCCAGAACGTCAGAAACCAGGCGGCGGTCAGCCCGCTGAGTACGAACGCCACCGGCCGGGGCAGGACGAAGTCGGTGACCAGCAACACCGAGCTGACCATGGCGACCAGCATGAAGGCCAGGCCACCGCTTGCCATGCTGTGCGCGAACCGGACCATCTCCGGCTTGCGTCCCCGCCGGAAGAGCGCCCGGTGGAAGGCGACCGGCGAGATGATCAACGCGGCGGCAGCGGCGGCGGCCAGCAACGCGATGATGTAGGTGTCCTTCTGGAAGGCGTTGGTCTTCGGGAAGCCGCTGCTGAACGGCAGGGTGAGCAGGAAGGCGAAGAGGATCTGCACCCCCGTCTGCGCCACCCGCAGCTCCTGCAACAGGTCCGCGAAGTTCCGCTGCCACCGCTGCTTCGCGGTCTCCTCCGCACCCGGTACGGGCTCCGTGGACACCCTGCCACCTCCAGATCGCCCCGTGATTCCGGCGTCAATGCCCGGAATGCGGTTCGCCGAAACGCGTACGCCTCTCGGCTTCGCGTCCGGAGGGGTCAGGCGCCGCGGCGAATCCGGCCGGCGTACCGGGCTTCCAGGGCGTTGTTGTGGTGGTCGCTGTCCGGAATGTTGGCCGAAAGGTAGACCGGTGGCGTCTCCCCCGCCTCGACCAGCCGGCGGACCACCTCCACCACGATCTGCTGGGCGAGCAGCGCGGCGGTGATCGACGAGACCGCGCCGACCGCGCCGCCACCGGGCAGCGGGAGCGCCGCGTCGCCGTACGGGGCACCGTTGTCCAGCACGACGTCGGCGAGGTCGCCGAGCTTGCGTCCGGAGGGGTGCCGGGAGGCGACCCCGGCCGAATGCTCCCGGGACGTGATCGCGATCAGCCCGTGCCCGCGCTCCTTGACCAGCGACGCGAACTCGACGATGGTGCCGTTCACCCCGGAGTTCGAGGCGATCACGAAGACGTCCCGGGAGTCGATCGGCGTCACCTCGTAGAGCCGGCGGGCCACTGTCGGATCCCGCTCCAGGGTGGGGCCGAGGATGTCGGCGGGCTCACCCCCGCGCAGTACCAGGTCCCGCAGCGCGATCCGGTTCGTCGGCACCAGCCCGCCGGCCCGGCCGGCTATCTCCATCGCCAACGCCTCGGAGTGGCCGGTGCCGAACGCCTGCACCACTCCCCCGGCCCGGAGCGCGCCGATGACCAAATCTGCCGCCCGGCGTACGCCGTCCCGCGCGCCCGCCGCCACCCGGGCGACGGTCTCGGTGACGACGTCGAGATAGCCCTCCGGGCTGAGTGCCACGATCGCGGTCCCTTCGAGAAGGTGATCTGGGCCATCCACCCTATCCCGGGAGCCATCCATCCTGTTCCGGAAGATGGTGGGCGCGGCCACATCGGGCGCTTCCCCAACTGTCGGCACCGCGGCATCCGGTGTAGCGTCTGCGGCACAACAGCACATCCGACAGGGGAGCGCACAGCGCTGAGAGTGCGGGCGATCCGCCCGCAGACCCTCGCACCTGATCTGGGTAATGCCAGCGCAGGGAGTTCGGTCGATTCTCCAGCCGCGCCGTGGTCCGGGTCCGTCCCGGCTCGCGGCGTGCGACTTGCCCGGTCCGCCGCGCGACTGGGAGGCAAGCTCGTGACAACGTCCACCATCACCACCAGATGGCGCACCGTCGACATCGTCGTCGCATCCGTCATCGCGGTCGCGTTCGGGGTCATCTTCTGGGCCTGGAACGTGGTCTGGAGCGCCACCGAGGGCGCGTTCGCCTTCTTTCCGCCGGCCCAGGCGGCCATCTACGGCATCTGGCTGGTGCCCGGGGTGCTCGGCGGGCTGGTGATCCGCAAGCCCGGCGCCGCGCTCTACTGCGAGTTCGTCGCGGCCGTCGTCTCGGTGCTGCTCGGCAGCCAGTGGGGCACGATAGCCATCATCCAGGGACTCGCCCAGGGCGTCGCCGCCGAGGCGGCGTTCGCGGCCGTCCGCTACCGCTCGTTCCGGCTGCCGGTGGCCGTCGGCTCCGGCCTGCTGGCCGGTCTCGCCGCCGCCGTCTTCGACCAGATCCGCTACTACTCCGAGTTCGACGTCGCCTCGTTCCGGGTGCCGGTCTTCCTGATCACCGTGCTCAGCTCGGCGGTCGTGGCCGGTGCCGGCGGCTGGGCGCTCACCCGCTCACTGGCCCAGACCGGCGTCCTGGACCGGTTCCCGGCCGGCCGCGAACGTACCGCCGTCTAGCCGGCACGGGCGCGGTGAGCGAGGTACGGCTGCGCGGCTTCGGCTGGCGGCACGCCGGCCGGCGGGCCTGGGCCCTCCGCGACGTCGACCTGCGGATCGGGCACGGCGAGCGGGTGCTGCTGCTCGGCGCCTCCGGGGCCGGCAAGAGCACCCTGCTCGCCGCGCTCGCCGGCCTGCTCGCCGAGGACTCCGGCGAACAGGAGGGCACCGTCGAGATCGACGGGCTCGACCCGCGCAAGGCCCGGGAGCGGGTCGGCATCGTCTTCCAGGACCCGGAGACCCAGCTGGTGATGGCCCGCTCCGGTGACGACGTGGCGTTCGGCCTGGAGAACCGGGGCGTACCGGCGGCGGAGATCTGGCCACGGGTCGCCGGGACGCTGGCCCGGGTCGGCTTCCCCTACGGCCTCGACCGCTCCACCGCCGCGCTCTCCGGCGGCGAGCAGCAGCGGCTCGCCCTGGCCGGGGTGCTGGCGCTCCGGCCAGGGCTGCTGCTGCTCGACGAGCCGACCGCCAACCTGGACCCGGCCGGCGCCGCCCTGGTCCGCGACGCGGTCGCGGCGGCGGTGGACGACGAGACCACCCTGATCCTGGTCGAGCACCGGGTCGCCGAGGCGCTGCCACTGGTCGACCGGGTGGTGGTGCTGGAACCCGGCGGCGGGGTGCGCGCCGACGGGCCGCCGGCGGAGGTCTTCGGCGCGCACGGCCCGGAGCTGGCCGCCGCCGGGGTCTGGGTGCCGGGCCCGCCGCCGGCTCCACACCGGGCCGCCAACGCCCCCGGCGACCTGCTGCTCACCGCCGACCGGCTCGGCCTGCCGCCCCGGCTGGCCGGCACGGACCTGCGGGTACGCGCCGGTGAGGCGGTCGCCGTGCTCGGGCCCAACGGCGCCGGCAAGTCCACCCTGGCGCTGCTGCTCGGCGGGCTGCTCCGTCCCCGCACGGGCCGGCTGGCGGCCTCTCCGGCCCTGGCCGGCCGGGACGCCGGCACCGCACCGCACCGGTGGCGGGCACCGGCGCTGGCCGGCCGGATCGGTTCCGTCTTCCAGGATCCGGAGCACCAGTTCGTCCGGAACACGGTCTTCGAGGAGCTGGCGCTCGGGCCGCGCCGGACCGGCCGGCCCGAGGCGGTGGTCCGGTCGGTGGTGGACGAACTGCTGGCGCGGCTCCGGCTCGACCGGCTGGCCGGAGCCAACCCGTACACCCTCTCCGGCGGCCAGGCGCGGCGACTGAGCGTGGCGACGGCGCTGGCCACGGCACCCCGGCTGCTGGTGCTGGACGAGCCGACCTTCGGGCAGGACCGGCGGACCTGGATCGAGCTGGTCGACCTGCTCGCCGGGCTGCGCGACGCCGGGCACGGCATCGTCACCGTCACCCACGACACCGACTTCGTCGCCGCCCTGGCCGACCGGACGATCCGGCTCGGCGACGGCGCGCCCGAGCCGGCCGGCGTACGGGGCGACGCGTGATCCCGTACCAGCCGATCGCCGCCCCCGGCGCGCCGCTGGCCCGGCGCAACCCGGTCGCCAAGGTCGCCGCCGCGCTGGTCGTCTCCGTCGCGCTGATCGCCACGGTGGACCCGGTCGCCCCGGCGGTGGCGATCGGCTTCGAGCTCGCCGTGGTGCCGCTCTTCGGGGTCGGCTACGCCGCGCTGGCCCGCCGGGCCTGGCCGCTGCTGGCCAGCGCCCTCGGCATCTTCTGCACCCTGGTGCTCTTCGCCGCCGAGCGGACCGGCACCCTGCTCTGGCAGGTCGGGCCGGTCGAGATCACCACCGGGGTACTGGTCACCGCGCTGGGCATGGCGCTCCGGGTGATCGCGGTGGCGCTGCCGGGTGTGCTCATCTTCGCGACCACCGACCCGACCGACCTGACCGACGCGCTGATCCAGAACGTCAAGGCCCCGCCCCGGTTCGCGATCGGGGCGCTGGCCGCGTTCCGCCTGGTGCCGCTGCTCGCGCTGGAGTGGCAGATGGTGAGCCTGGCCCGCCGGGCCCGGGGCATCGAGGCCGGCCGCAACCCGCTGACCCGGCTTCGGCTCTTCGGCTCGACCGCGTTCACCCTGCTGGTCGGGGCGATCCGCCGGGGCACCCGGCTGGCCACCGCGATGGACGCCCGCGGCTTCGACTCGGGGACGCCGCGTACGTCGGCCCGCCGGCAACAGTTCACAGTGGCCGATGCCGCCCTGGTGGCCGGGGCGGCGGTGCTCGCCTCCGGAGCGCTCGCGGTCAGCGTCGCGCTCGGCACCTTCCGCCCGCTCGTCGGCTGACCCGGCCGGCCCTTCCGCCCGCTCGTCGGCCGGCCCGGCCGACCCTTCCGCCCGCTGGCCGGCTGACCCGGCCGGTCCGGGCGTTACGCACCTGCCACGGACGGGGTCGCCCTGGCCGGGCCCATGTCCGCAGCAACATGTTTGCATGAGTGCCCTGATCAGGTCATCTGCTGTTCTCCGGGCGGGACGAGATTGGGCCACCTCTGCACCAGTCGACGAACTACGGAGCAAGCATGGGCCACGGCCATTCGCATCACCACGATCATGATCACTACGGCCACGACCACGGCACCACCGGGGACCTGCCGGCCGCCGTCGACCTGACCGTCCCGGACGAGGAGCTCTCCCCCTCCGACCTCTCCCGGCGCGGCTTCCTGCGCAACGCCGGCCTGCTCGGTGCCGGTGCCGCCGCCACCGTGCTCGCCACGCCCGAGCTGGCCCACGCGCACGGCTCCGGCGGCGGGCACGGCCCCGGCGGCGGGCACGGCCCCGGCGGCGGGCACGGCGGCGGCTCGGAGCCGAAGGGCGGCTTCCAGTGGCTCGCCGGTGACCACCACATCCACACGCAGTACAGCTCCGACGCGCAGTACCGGGTGATCGACCAGGCCCGGCACGCCCGCGCCCACGGGCTGGACTGGATGGTGATCACCGACCACGGCAGCGTGACGCACGCGAAGATCGGCGTGGAGAAGGTCAACCCGGACATCGTCGCCGCCCGGGGCCAGCTCAGGGACCTGCTCATCTACCAGGGTCTGGAGTGGAACATCCCGGCCGCCGAGCACGCCACCGTCTTCGTCGCACCGGGCCGCAACGAGGTGGCGGTGCTGAAGGAGTTCGAGAACGCGTACGACGGCAGCGTGCGCGGCGCCGGTGACCCGACCCCGGCGAACGAGGCGCTGGCCGTCGCCGGCATCAGGTTCCTCGGCGAGGCGGTCCGCCGGCGCCGGATCGACGGGGCGCTCTTCCTCGCCAACCACCCGGCCCGGCGCGGCATCGACTCGCCGCACGAGGTGCGGGCCTGGCGGGACGCCGACCCCACCGTCGCGGTCGGCATGGAGGGCGCCCCCGGGCACCAGGCCGCCGGCCTGCCGAGGGCGACCGCCGGCCGGGCCCGGGGCTACTACGACAACAACCCCTCCGCCAGCTCGTTCCCCGGCTACCCGCTGGAGAGCTACCGCACCTGGGGCGGCTTCGACTGGATGACCGCCACCGTCGGCGGGCTCTGGGACAGCCTGCTCGCCGAGGGCAAGCCGTGGTGGATCAGCGCCAACTCCGACTCGCACGTCAACTACCTGGACACCTCGCAGCGCGGGCCGGACAGCAACTTCGAGCTCAACGGCAGGTACCACGACCCGGTGTACGGGCCGCTGCTCACCGAGGCCGGCGACTACTGGCCGGGCCAGTACAGCCGGACGCACGTCGGCGCGAGCTCGTTCAGCTACCGGGCCGTGATGGACGGGCTGCGCTCCGGCCGGGTCTGGGTCGACCACGGCGGCCTGATCAGCGGTCTGGACGTCCGGGCCCGGATCGCCGGTGACCGGCGGCACGACTCCGGCACCCCGCTCGGCGGCGTGCTGCGGGTCAGGCGGGGTACCTCCGTCGAGCTGACCATCGACATCGACCTGGCCAACACGCCGAACTGGTCGCAGTTCGTGCCGGCGCTGGCAAGGGTCGACGTGATCACCGGCCGGGTCACCGGCCCGGTCGGCGACCGGGACACCTTCACCGCGCCGACCGCCCGGGTGGCGAAGTCGTTCGAGGTCGGCCGGGGCACCGGCCGGGTCTCCTTCACCTACTCGTTCGGCCGGGTCGACCAGCCGTTCTACGTACGGCTGCGGGGCACCGATGGCAAGCGGAGCGCGCCCGGCCTGATGGGCGCCGCGGTCGACCCGCACGGGCCGGCGCTCGACGTGGTCGGCGCCGCCGACCCGTGGGAGGACCTCTGGTTCTACGCCAACCCGATCTGGGTGCTGCCGAGTTGACCGGCGAGCACGATGTCGCCACGAGCGCCGGCCCCGCCTCCGGGGCCGGCCCCGTGGTCGGGGGCCTCGTGGTCGGGCTGAGCCTGGGCCACCGTACGGAGCGGGAGGCCGAGCACTGGCTGCGCGAGCAGGTGCTGCCGTTCGCCGGCCCGGAGCTGGTCGCCTGCACGCACCTGGTGGCCGTTCCCCATCCACACGTCGCGATCAGCCTGGCACCGGCGGGGGCGGTGCCAGGGTTGCCGCCGACGCCGCCGGAGCTGCGGGACGCGGCCGGGCGCGCCGCCGCCGAGCACCTCGCCCGCCGATCCGGCCGGGCGGTGCGCTATCCCGGCGTCGAGCGGCTGGTCGGGGTGCTCACGGTCGCCGACCTGCTGGCGGCGAGCGCCATCGCGCGGGTGACCGTGCTCGGCGGCGGGGAGCCCGACCCGGGCACGCCGGTCGAGACCCGCGACTTCGTTCGTCCACACTGGCGGGACGGTCGGCTGACGCTGGTCACCACACCGGTGGCGGGCAACCGGATCGGCCCCTTCGAGGTGCCGGACCCGACCCCCTGCTGCGCCGACCACCCGTAGCGGGCCGCCCCGGGCCACCCACCCGGCAACCTCCGGGCGATCCCGGTCAGCGCGCCGGTGCGGATGCCGGCGGTCAGCCGCGGATCGGTTCCGGTGCGACCGGGTTCGGCAGGGCGCCGCCGAACCGCCGGTCCCGCCGGGCGTAGAGCTCGCAGGCGTACCAGAGGTGCCGGCGGTCGAAGTCCGGCCAGAGCACGTCCAGGTAGACCAGCTCGGCGTAGGCGCTCTGCCAGAGCAGGAAGTTGGAGATGCGCTGCTCGCCGGAGGGGCGGAGGAACATGTCGACCGCCGGCACCTCCGGGTGGTAGAGGTACCGCGCGATCATCTTCTCGTTGACCTTCGCCGGGTCGACCCTGCCGGCGGCGACCTCCCGGGCGATCGCGGCGGCGGCGTCGGCGATCTCGGCCTGCCCGCCGTAGTTCACGCAGAACTGCAGCGTCAGCGTCGAGTTGTCCCGGGACATCTCCTCGGCCGTCTGCAACTCGGAGATGACGCTCTTCCAGAGCCGGCCGGCCCGGCCGGACCAGACCACCCGGACCCCGAGCTCCACCAACTGGTCCCGACGGCGCCGGATGACCTCCCGGTTGAAGCCCATCAGGAAACGCACCTCGTCGGGCGAGCGCCGCCAGTTCTCCGTCGAGAAGGCGTACGCCGACAGGTACGGGACGCCCAGCTCGATCGCGCCCTCGATCGTGTCGAAGAGCGAGTACTCGCCCTGCTCGTGCCCCTTGGTCCGGGGCAGCCCGCGCTCCTTGGCCCAGCGCCCGTTGCCGTCCATCACCACGGCCACGTGCTTCGGCAGCGCCTCGGCCGGCAGCGCCGGAGGCCGGGCACCCGACGGGTGCGGGGTCGGTGGCACCGGCGCCCGGCGGGCCCGGTCGGTCATCGCTCGGATCACTGTGCTTCCTTCGCTACGTCCGGCGCGGCGTCACTCGCCACGTCCACCGCGTCGGGTCGTCGCGGGGCGTGCCGCGCCCGCTCCGTACGCTCACCGCCGGTCGAGCCCCTGTCGACCAGCGGCAACGAGCGTAACCCCCGCTCCAGATGCCATTGCAGGTGCGCCGCCACCAGGCCGCTGCACTCCCGGCGGTGCGCCTGCTCGGCCGCGTCCGCCGTCCGCCAGTCCCCGGAGGCGAGCGCGGCCATCAGGCCGAGGGTGGCGGGGGCCGGATGGGCCGCGCCGGGCGGCCGGCAGTCGGGGCAGACACAACCCCCGGCCGGTACGGAGAAGGCGCCGTGCCTGCCCGGCGTACCGCAGACGGCACAGGCGACCAGTGCCGGCGCCCAGCCGGCCAGCCCCATCCCGCGCAGCAGGTACGCGTCCAGCACCAGGGTGCTGGCATGCTCGCCGTCGGCGAGGGCGCGCAGCCCGCCCAGGGTGAGCTGGAAGAGCCGCAGCGACGGCTCCCGCTCGACCGGGGTGAGCCGCTCCGCCGTCTCGGCGATCGCACTCGCCGCGGTGTAGCGGGGATAGTCGGCGACGAACGCCTTGCCGTAGAGCTGGACCGCCTCCACCTGGCTGATCGAGTGCAGCGAGCTGCCCTGCTCGCCCTTCGGGTCACCGGCGATCTGGAGGTCGACGTGGCCGAACGGCTCCAGCCGGGCGCCGAACCGGGAGGTGGTCCGGCGTACCCCCCGGGCGACCGCCCGCAGCCGGCCGTGCCGGCGGGTCAGCAGAGTGATGATCCGGTCGGACTCGCCGAGCTTCTGGACGCGCAGCACCACCGCGTCGTCGCGGTAGAGCTGACGGCGGTATCCGGCCACCCACCCATTCTTCCCGCCCACCCTCCGCGTGTAAGGAAGGGCCCCTTCTTATCGTTTTCTGTAGAAGAAGGGGCCCTTCCAATCACCGCTGCCCGATCGGCGACCCTGAGGCGGCTCTCAGGGTCGGATCGGGGTGGTCCGGTGGCAGAACCCGGATGCCGGCGGTCCGGTGCCGCCCATAGCCTTCGTCCATGCTGGTTTCCCGGGCCACCGCCACCGCCACCGCCGCCACCGGCGCCCTCGTCCTGGTCGCGCTGCTCGCCTCGGCCGGCTGTGACGGCGTCGCCGAGCAACGCCTCACCTACAACCGCACCGAGGATGTCAAGATCACCGAGATCGAGGTCTCGCCCGGCTCCGGGAACGTGGTGGTACGCACCGGAGCCGTGAAGAACGTCCGGATCGAGCGCGTGGTCCAGTACCGGGGCGGCCAGCCCGACGACGCCACCTACCGGATCGAGGGCACGAAGCTCTTCCTGGACACCGACTGCGGTCGGCACTGCGGGGTGTCGTACGACATTCTCGCCCCGGCCGGCGTCACGCTGCGCGGCGAGAACGGCTCCGGCAACGTCACCCTGACCGCGCTGGCGGAGGTCGACATCAGGGTCGGCTCCGGTCACATCTCGGTGACCGACGCCAGCGGCCCGGTCCGGGCCGAGACCGGCTCCGGGAGGATCACCCTCAACCGGCTGCCGGGCCCGGTTTCCGCGCGGGCCGGCTCGGGGTCGATCGAGGGTCGTTCGCTGGGTGCCGGGAAGGTGTCGGCGCACACGGGTTCCGGCAGCATCGAGCTGACCCTCGCCGCCGCCGGCTCGGTGCAGGCCAGCGCGTCGAGCGGCTCCATCGACCTGACCGTCCCGGCCGGCGACTACCAGGTGCGGGCGCACGCCGACTCGGGCAGCACCGACGTGAGGGTGCGCAACGATCCGGCCGCGAAGGACGTGCTCGACCTGGAGACCGGCAGCGGCAGCATCACTGTCCGCGCGAGCTGACGCTGCCGCGCTCGCCCGCCGTAGGCCGAGCCGTGGTGTCGGACGGAACGGCGGGACCGGCAGGTGGGCGGCCGGCAGGTGGGCGGCCGGCAGGTGGGCGGCCGAGAGGTGGGCGGCCGGCAGGTGGGCGGCCGAGAGGTGGGCGGCCGGCAGGTGGGCGGGCGGCGGCGAACGGGCCGCCGGGCAGCAGGCGGGGAGGGCGGCGGGCGGCCAGATCCTCCACCCAGCCGAAGAGCATGACCGCGACCGCCACCAGCACGGCGACGGCAGCCAGCCGCGCCGCCAGGCCGAGCGCGGACGAATGGGCCAGCCCCAGCCCGGAGAGCAGCGCGTCGACGGCGATCACGAAGGGCATGTGCCAGAGGTAGATGGTCAGGGCCCGACTGTTCACCACCGTCACCGCCCGACGCAGCGCCGCCCAGCGGTCGACCCAGGCGACCGACGGTGGCGCCAACCCGAGCACCAGCAGCACGAACGCGAACGACCAGAGCGCGTTGCCGGCCGGTACGTCGTTCAGGTCGTACCCGCGCGGCCCCTGGTGGGTGAAGATCCAGGCTGCGCCGAGCGCGGCGGTGGGCAGGGCGATCGCCACCATCAACCGACGGGACATCCGCCGCAGCATCCCGTCGTGCTGGGCGAAGCCGAGCAGCCAGGCGCCGAAGTAGAGCCCGAAGTCGCGCAGCAGCCCCGGCGCCTCCGGGTAGCCGAACTCGACGACCGCCAGCAGCAGGTACGGCGCCAGCACCGTCGGCACCGGCCAGCGGCGGAACAGCCAGTAGGCCGGCGGCGAGACCAGGACGAACCAGAGGTAGTCGCGCAGATACCAGACCACGCTGAGGACCAGTGCGCCCCAGGTGTTGGCCGGCGGATCGGCCAGCGGCAGCACCCAGAGCGCCAGCCGCCAGGACGGGGCCAGGCCGGTGAGCAGCATGGCCGGCACGAAGATCGCCGCCACCAGCCAGAGCGACGGCAGCAGCCGGCGCAGCCGGCGCCCGATCGCCGCGGCACCCCGGCGCTCCAGCGAACTGGCCATCAACGCCCCGCCGAGCGCGAACATCAGCGACATGGCGGGAAATGCCAGCGTGAGGAAGGCCCAGTGGGTGACGTGGTAGACGACGACGCGGACGATGGCGAGGGAGCGGAGCAGGTCGTAGTACCGGTTTCGCATCAGCCTGGTCTGTCGACGGAAGAAGGGGACGAAATGTCTTCCTACCCCGCGCCACTGGGCGGGTATAGCAACAACCGGAGGATTTTTAGCTGAACCCTCTCGGAACAGGCGGCAACGTCACGGACGAGGCCGCGGCATCCGGGCCGGATCAGGCGTTCAGCCGCCTCCGGAGCTGCTCCCGGAGATCCTCCGGGGCCTCCTCGACCGCCAGCAGCCGGGGCAGCAGCTCCGGCTCGGACATCCAGGCCCGGAATCCCTCGGCGACGGTCACCCCGTGCTCCGGCCGGTGCAGCACCGTCACCTCGTCACCGGCCCGCACCTCCCCCGGCCGCAGCACCCGGAGGTACGCGCCGGGCCGGGCCTCCCGGGTGAACCGCTTCAACCACCGTGGGATCCCCATCTTGAGCTGAAAGGTGGCGCACGGGATGCGGCCGAAGGTCGTCTGGAGCACCAGCTCTGATCCGATCCGCCACTGCTCGCCGATGACCGCGCCGTTCACGTCGAGCCCGACGGTGGTGAGGTTCTCCCCGAAGACGCCGCCGGCGAGCGGGCGACCCAACTCCGCCTCCCACCAGTCGTAGTCCTCCCTGGCGTACGCGTACACCGCCTGGTCGTCGCCGCCGTGGTGCCGTACGTCGAAGATCTGGTCACCGACCAGGCCGCTGCCCAGCCCGACGGTCTTCGGTCCGGGCGCCCGGACCGGCACCGGCCCCGCCACCGGACGCTTGTTGATGCCGGTGACCCCGACCTCCTTGGCACTGTTCGGCTCGGGAACGGCGAGGTTGACCGAGAGGATCTCTGCCATGGACCGCACCCTACCGAGCACGCTCTTTGGGACGCCTCGTCGATTTCGAGAAGGCGGCGGGCACCGCCGTCGATCAGCGCCGTTCCCCGACGGGGTAGCGGCAGAACTGCGCACCGATCAACCCGCTGGTGACGATCTCACCGTCGAGCGGGCGCACCCGGTCGGCGTAGCGTTCGGCGTCGTCGGTGGGCTCGTACCCGATCTCCCGCCCCTCGGCCAGCGACCACCAGCGCCGGCTGTTCCGGCTGATCCCCCAGAGCACCCGGAACCCGGACGCCTCCGTCCGCAGGCAGGCGTCGACCAGCCGGGCGCAGTCGCCCGGGGAGAGCCAGTTCTCCAGCCCGCTGAGCCCCGGCGGCTCCGGAAAGCAGGCACCGAGCCGCAGCGCGAAGACGGTGATGCCGAACCGGTCCGCGTAGAGGCTGCCGAGCGACTCGACGGCCGCCTTGGACCAGCCGTAGTAGGTGTCCGGACGGGGCGGCACCGCTGCCGGCACCCCGTCCGGGCCGGCCGGCGCCGGCCCGCCGGGCGGGTCCGGGCTGCTGCCCTCCCGGCGGTAGCAGCCCGCGGCGTGGATCGAGGAGGCGAGCAGCACCCGGGGCACCCCGACCGTCCGGGCCGCCTCCAGCAGGTGCTGCGTGCCGACCACGTTGACCCGGAGCAGCTCGTCCCAGGTGTCCTCGGTGGGGATCCCGGCGAGGTGCAGGACCGCGTCGACCCCGGCGCAGGCCACGGCGAGCGCCGCCGGATCGGCGAGGTCGGCGCGGACGATCTCCACCGGCTCACCGGGCGCGGCCGGGCGCTGGTCGGCGATGTCGAGCAGCCGCAGGACCCGCCCCGGGCCGGCGAGCCGGGGCCGGAGCAGGCTGCCCACCCGGCCGGCCGCGCCGGTGACCAGCACCCGTACCGGCATCGGCGGCCCTTGTCCCTTGTCCCTCGTCAGAAGCCGAGCTTGCGGAGCTGCTTCGGATCCCGCTGCCAGTCCTTGGCCACCCGCACGTGCAGGTCGAGATAGATCCGGGTGCCGAGCAGCTCCTCGATCTGCTGCCGGGCCCGGATGCCGACCTCCTTGAGCCGGCTGGCCCGGGCCCCGATCACGATCGCCTTCTGGCTGGGCCGCTCCACGTAGACGTCGGCGTAGATCTTCGTCAGCCGATCCTCGGGAATCATCTCCTCGACCACCACGGCGATCGAGTGCGGCAGCTCGTCCCTGACCCCCTCCAGGGCCGCCTCCCGGATCAGCTCGGCGACCAGGACCTGCTCCGGCTCGTCGGTGAGCATGTCGTCCGGATAGAGCTGCGGCGAGGCCGGCAGGTAGCCGGTCATCACGTCGACCAGCGTCTCCACCTGGTGGCCGGAGACCGCGCTGACCGGCACCACCTCGGCGAAGTCGCCCAGCTCCGCGACGGCGAGCAACTGCTCGGCCAGCCGCTTCCGGTCCACCAGGTCGGTCTTGGTCACCACCGCCAGCACGGTGGCCTTCAGCTCGGCCAGCTCGCCGGTGATGAACCGGTCGCCGCGTCCGATCGGCTCGTCCGCCGGGATGCAGAGGCCGATCACGTCGACCTCGCTCCAGGTCTGCCGGACCAGGTCGTTGAGGCGTTCGCCGAGCAGCGTACGCGGCCGGTGCAGCCCGGGGGTGTCCACCAGGACGAGCTGCGAGTCCGGCCGGTGCAGGACGGCCCGGATCACGTGCCGGGTGGTCTGCGGCTTGCTGGAGGTGATGGCGATCTTCTGCCCGACGATCGCGTTGGTCAGCGTCGACTTGCCGGCGTTCGGCCGCCCGACGAAGCAGGCGAAGCCGGCCCGGTAACCGCCCTCCGTCCGGCGACTCCCCCGGTCACCGCCCTCCGTCCGGCGGCCCGCCCGGTCACCGCCCTCGCGGCTCCCCCGGTGGCCCGCCCGGTCACCGCCCTCGCGGCTCCCCCGGTCGCCGGTCTCGGGGCTCGCCGGGTGGCCGGCCTGGGGCGCGGTCACTCCAGCACCGTGCCGAGCAGGGTGCCGTCCGGGGCGGCGACGTGGACAGGGGCGTCGGCGGCAAGGTCGCGGACGGCGGCGTGGCCGGCACCGTCCAGCGTCGACGCCTCGGTGACCACCGCACCGGCCTCCAGCCGGGTGGCGCCGGCCGCGACCGCCGAGGCGACCGCCAACTGCAACGCGGTGACGGTCAGCGACGGCAGCGAGACGCTGGCGGCGGCGTACGTCCGGCCGTCCTGGTCGCGTACTGCCGCACCCTCGACCGCGCCGATCCGGCCCCGGGCACCCCGGGCCAGGACCAGCAGCTTGGCGTCCTCGGCGGTCAACTCGCCCCCGGCCGTCGGGGTGTGCGCCCGGGGCGGGGCGGTGGCGGGTGAGCCGGCTGGCTCAGGCATCGGCGGGCTGCCTCTCCTCGGCCCGGGAGTGCTGCTCCCGGGCGCTCTCTGTGCCCCGCGGCTCGGCCTCGGCGGGGGTCTGCGGCTGCTCCTCGGGTGCGTCCGCCTCGCTGACCCGGCGGACCAGCACGGAGTCGATGTGATTGCGCCGGCCGGTGGTGCCCTCGGCGATCAGCCGCAGCCCGGCCACGTCGGCGGAGGCGCCGGGCAACGGCACCCGGCCGAGAGCCTGGGCGAGCAGCCCGCCGACCGTCTCCACCTCGTCGGCCGGCAACTCGACGTCGAAGATCTCGCCGAGATCCTCCACCGGCAGCCGGGCGGTGACCCGCACCTGGCCGTCGTCGAGGCGCTCGACCGGCGGGCGCTCGACGTCGTACTCGTCGGTGATTTCGCCGACGATCTCCTCCAGGATGTCCTCGATGGTGACCAACCCGCCGGTGCCGCCGTACTCGTCGACGACGATCACCATGTGGGTGCGGGCCGCCTGCATCTCCGAGAGCAGGTCGTCGACCGGCTTCGACTCCGGCACGAAAGTGGCGGAGCGCATCACCTCGGAGACCGGCCGCTCGGTGGCGCCGGGATCGTCGCCCTGGGTCTGCCGGATCACGTCCTTGAGGTAGAGCACCCCGAGCACGTCGTCCACGCTCTCACCGATCACCGGGATCCGGGAGAAGCCGGAACGGAGGAAGAGCACCAGCGCCTGCGGCAGCTTCTTGTGCGCCTCGATCCAGACCATCTCCGTACGCGGCACCATGACCTCGCGGACGATGGTGTCACCGAGCGCGAAGACCGAGTGGATCATCTGCCGTTCGCCGTGCTCGACGACGCCGCGCTGCTCGGCGAGGTCGACCAGCTCGCGCAGCTCGACCTGGGTGGCGAAGGGCCCCTCCCGGAAGCCCCGCCCCGGCGTCACCGCGTTGCCGATCAGGATCAGCAGCGAGGCGAGCGGGTTCAGCACCCGGCCCAGCCAGCGGACCAACGGCGCGGTGACCCGGCCCACGGTGTAGGCGTGCTGCCGGCCGATGGTGCGCGGCGCCACGCCGACCACCACGAAGCTGACCACGGTCATCGCCCCGGCGGTGACCAGGGCGGCGGTCCAGCCGGCGCCGAAGGTGTCGACCGCGACGAGCGCGACCAGGACGGTCGCGGTCAGCTCGCAGAGCAGCCGCAGCAACAGCAGCAGGTTGATGTGCCGGACCGCGTCGGCGGCGACGAGTTGCAGGGTACGGGCACCGCGTGCGCCGTCGCGGGCCAGCTCGCCGGCCTGGGCCGGGGAGACCGCGGCCAGCGCGGCGTCGGCCATCGCGAAGATCCCGGCGAGCACCACGAGCCCGGCGGCGAGGAAGAGCAACTGGAGATCGGGTAGGCCGCCCGGGGCACCGGCGGAGGACGCCAGGGACGCGGGCAGCGCGGCTAAATGGTCAGGCATCACTGGGTCCGCGTCGCACGCCAGCTGTCCAGGAGCCGCGCCTGTAGCGCGAACATCTCCCGTTCCTCCTCAGGTTCGGCATGGTCGTAGCCGAGTAGGTGTAACACACCGTGCACGGTCAACAGGTGCAGCTCGTCGGCCGCCGAGTGCCCGGCGGTGGCGGCCTGCTTGGCGGCGACCTCCGGGCAGAGCACGATGTCGCCGAGGAGCGCCGGCTCACCACCGTTGACCTCACCGGGCCCGTGGTCGACACTCCCCTCGTCCATCGGAAAGGCGAGCACGTCGGTCGGCCCGTCCCCGCCCATCCAGCGATGGTTCAGCTCGGCCATGTAGTCGACGTCGACGAGCAGCACCGACAGCTCGGCGAGGGAGTTCACCCCCATCTCGTCGAGGGCGTGCCGGGCTACCGCGAGCACCGCGTCGGTGTCGACGCTCGTCCCCGACTCGTTGGCGATCTCGATGGACAACTGGTTCCCCTGTTGAGCTGTGTGTCCCTGCACTTGTCGGCCGCTCTAGCGGCGCCGGCCGGCCCGGCCGCCGTGCGCGGTCCGGCCCGGTACGGCGTGCACGCCCTGGCCCTGCTGCTGCGACTCCCGCTCGGCGTCCCAGCGGGCGTACGCGTCCACGATGTCACTGACCAGCCGGTGCCGCACGACGTCGGAGCTGCCGAGCTGGGCGAAGTGCACGTCGTCGACATTTTCCAGGATGTCCCGGACCGCCCGCAGCCCGCTGATCGTGCTTCCGGGCAGGTCGACCTGGGTGACGTCACCGGTCACGACGATCTTGGAGCCGAAGCCGAGCCGGGTGAGGAACATCTTCATCTGCTCCGGCGTGGTGTTCTGCGCCTCGTCGAGGATGATGAACGCGTCGTTGAGGGTACGACCCCGCATGTACGCCAACGGCGCGACCTCGATCGTCCCGGCGGCCATCAGCTTGGGGATGGAGTCCGGGTCGAGCATGTCGTGCAGCGCGTCGTAGAGCGGCCGCAGGTAGGGGTCGATCTTCTCGTAGAGCGTGCCGGGCAGGAAGCCGAGCCGCTCGCCGGCCTCGACCGCCGGCCGGGTCAGGATGATCCGGTTCACCTGCTTGGCCTGGAGGGCCTGCACGGCCTTTGCCATCGCCAGGTAGGTCTTGCCGGTGCCGGCCGGGCCGATGCCGAAGACGATGGTGTGCCCGTCGATCGCGTCGACGTACCGCTTCTGGCCGAGGGTCTTGGGGCGGATCGTCCGGCCGCGCCGGGAGAGGATGTTGAGCGTCAGCACCTCGGCGGGGCGCTCGGTGCCGCCCTGCTCGATCATGCCGAGAGTACGCCGCACGGCGTCGGTGGTCAGCGTCTCGCCCTTTTCGATCAACTCGAGCAGCTCGGTGAAGAGCCGCTCGGCGAAGGCGTTGTCGCCCGGGGAACCGGTGATGGTGATCTCGTTCCCCCGGACGTGCACGTCGCTGGGGATCGACCGCTCGATCAGCCGCAGGATCTCGTCGCCCGCGCCGAGCAGGTTAACCATGATCTTGGGGTCAGGAACCGTGATCCTGGTCTGCACCCGGGTCTGCCCGGGGGGTGGAGTACCGGTCATGGGTCGGGCCCGAGGCCCTGTGCCACCTGCTTCCGATCTCGGTGCCGCGCTGTTGCGGGAGCTCTCCCGGCTGGTCGCACGGCGTGCGGACGTTGAGGTCATCGTATCCGTTCAACGCCGACGGCACGCTCTCCATTTCCGCCAGTCTCCACCCCGCTGGGCAACTCGTCCCCGGATGGGGCGTTGGGAAGGGCCCCCGCATATACAGAAAGCGATAAGCGGGGGCCCTTCCTTACACCCGTCACCGCGCGCGGAAGTCGAAACGGTCGAAGGTTTCCTGTGCGCGGGTGAAGCGGTAGGTCGCCCAGTGCATCGTCACCACCTCGCCCCGGTCGTCCCGGGTCAGCCGGAGCAGCTCCCCGACCTCCCGGCCGGAGACCGTACGCAGCACGTCCGGCCGGTCGGGCAGCGGCTCGAAGACCGCCGGCGGCCGGCCCGCCGGGTCGGCCGCACCCCGGGCCCGCAGGGCGCCGTCGCGCCAGGAGAAGACGTACTCGTAGCCCTCGCCCCACCAGCGCCCGAGCAGCCCCCGGTAGGGCTGTGGCGCCGGCCCGCCCGGGGTCCACGGCGCGATGTCGGCGGGATCGTCCCGGGCCGAGGCGGCGAGGAGCTGGTGCGCCAGCTCGTTCACGGCGGCACCCGTGCCGGAGGAGCCGAGCACGGCGCAGCCCATCGCGCCCGGGGTGCCCGGGCCGCCGCGCCGGCCGTAGACGCTGGCCAGGAAGCCGGGCATCGCACCGTCGTGCCCGACGTGCACCGTCCGGTCGGCCGCACCGGGCCGGTCGGCGGCACCGGAGCGGTCGGCGGCACCGGAGCGGTCGGCGGCACCGGAGCGGTCGGTGGCACCGGAGCGGTCGCGCTGGGGCAGCAGGATCAGGCCCAGCCCGAAACCGGCGGCCCAGAGCGACTCGTCGGTCACCGTCAGCGGCCAGCGCATCTCGTCGAGGGTGGCCGGCCGCAGTACCGCGCCGTCCGGATCGACCGCGGCCGGGTCGACCAGGAAGGCCGCCCAGCGGGCCATGTCGGCGGCGGTGCTCCAGAGCTGGGCGGCGGGCCCGACCGCGCCGAGGTCGGTCTCCGGCTCCGGCCGGGCGTGGTCGGAGTAGGCGTCGACCAGGAAGCCGGTCGCGGCGCCCGCCGGAGGTACCGGACGGGTGTCGGCGAGCCCGAGCGGACCGAGGATCCGGTCGGCGACCACCTCCGCCCAGGTGCCGCCGCGCAGCCGGGCGGCGGCCTGGCCGAGCAGCGCGACGCCGAGGTTGGAGTAGTGGAACCGGCGGGCCGGCGGCAGCACCCGCTCGGCCCTGGCCAGGCCGGCGAGGAGGTCGTCGAGTTCGGGGGTACGCAGGGTGTCCCAGATGTCGCCGTACGGCTCGCGCTGTATCCCGGAGGTGTGCGACAGCAGCCGGCGCACGGTCAGCTCCCCGTGTGCGGGCAGGTCGAGATGCGCCCCGACCGGGTCGTCCAGGTCGAGCAGGCCGTCGTCGCGGCACTGCAGGACGAGTACGGCGGTGAAGGTCTTGGTCACCGAGCCGATCCGGAACGCCGTGCCGGGGCCCAGCGGGGCATCGTTGCCGGTCGTGCCGACCGTGCAGGTCCAGAGCGGCCGGTCGGCCCGGTGCAGCGCGGCCGAGACCGCCGGGATCCGCGACTCGGCCTGCGCCTGCCGGACCAGCCGCTCGAACTGCCGGTGCGCCTCGGTCACGGTCGGGCCAGCATCGGCCCCAGCGGCGCACCGCCGACCACGTGGGCGTGCACGTGGAAGACCTCCTGGCCGCCGTACGGGCCGGTGTTGAAGATCAACCGAAAGCCGTCGGCGAGCAACCCCTCGCTCTCGGCCACCACGGACGCCGTCTCGAGCACGTCGCCGGCGAGTCGGGAATCGGCCTGGGTCAGGGTCGCCACATCGACGTAGTGCTCCTTCGGGATCACCAGCACGTGCACCGGCGCCTTCGGGTCGATGTCCCGGAAGGCGAGGGTGGTGTCGGTTTCCCGGACGACGGTGGCCGGGATCTCGCCCGCGACGATCCGGCAGAACAAGCAGTCGTTCTCCATCATCGGCATCGTAGGGGCTACCAATGCCGGACGCGTGCCCGGCATCATGACCGGGTGGCTGGACGAGCGGTGCTGGTGACGGGGGCGTCCCGGGGGATCGGGCGGGCGGTGGCGACGGTGTTCGCCGCCGGTGGCGACCGGGTGGCCGTGCACCACCGGGACTCGACCCCGCTGGCCGAGCAACTCGTCGCGGCCCTGCCCGGCGAGGGGCACGTGGTGGTCCGGGCCGACCTCGCCGACCCGGAGCAGGTACGCGCGATGGTCGACGACGCCGCCACCCGGCTCGGCGGACTCGACGTGCTTGTCAACAACGCCGGGGTCTTCGGGGCCGCCGACCCCGGGCACCCGATCTTCGACTCCTCCTACGAGCAGTGGCAGCAGCAGTGGCGCCGCACCCTCGACGTCAACCTGCTCGGCGCGGCGAACACCATCTGGTGCGCGGCTCCGCACCTGCGGGAACGGGGCGGCCGGATCGTCAACGTCTCGTCCCGGGGGGCGTTCCGGGGCGAGCCCACCCAGCCGGCGTACGGCGCCAGCAAGGCCGGGCTGAACGCGCTCGGCCAGTCGCTCGCGGTGGCCCTGGCCCCGTACGGCATCGCGGTCGCCACGGTCGCGCCCGGCTTCGTCGAGACCGACATGACCAACGAGCACCTCAAGGCGCCCCGTGGCGACGAGATCCGGGCGCAGAGCCCGTTCCGCCGGGTCGCCCGGCCGGAGGAGATCGCCGCCGCCGTGCACTGGCTCGCCTCGCCGGAGGCGGAGTGGGCCTCCGGCACCATCGTCGACCTCAACGGCGCCTCGTACCTGCGCACCTGACGGCCGCCCAGCACCGGCTGGACACCGCCCCGGCGCCGGCCACCGGGCTGTGACGGGCGGCGCACGGCGTCGGCCACCGGGCGCTGTCACGGGCGGCGCACGGCCCCGGCTGGCAGGATGATCGATATCTGGCCGGCGGCGGAAGGGGCGACGATGACGGCGGACCGGCGGGACGCGGCGACGACCGGCACGGGCGAGGCGACGACCGGCACGGGCGAGGCGGTGATCGAGCGGGCGCTCAGCGCCCTCGACCTGGAGACCAAGGTGCGGCTCCTCTCCGGCCAGGACTTCTGGACGCTCCCCGCCGTACCCGGGATCGGGCTCGACCCGCTGGTGATGTCGGACGGCCCGATCGGGGTACGCGGCGTCCGCTGGACCCCGGACGACCCGTCGATCGCCCTGCCCAGCCCCACCGCGCTCGCCGCCACCTGGGATCCGGGGCTGGCCCGGCAGGCCGGCCGGCTGCTCGGCGCCGAGTGCCGCCGCAAGGGCGTGCACCTGCTCCTCGCCCCCACCGTCAACCTGCACCGCAGCCCGCTCGGCGGCCGGCACTTCGAGTGCTATTCCGAGGACCCGCTGCTCACGGCCGAGATCGGGGTCGGCTACGTCACCGGCGTGCAGGAGACCGGCGTCGGCGCCACGGTGAAGCACTTCGTCGCCAACGACTCGGAGACCGAGCGGTTCACCGTCGACGTCCGGGTCTCCGAGCGGGCGCTCCGGGAGCTCTACCTCGCCCCGTTCGAGCGGATCGTCGGCGCCGGGGTGTGGGCGGTGATGGCGGCGTACAACGGGGTCAACGGCGCCACCATGACCGAGCACGCCGGGCTGCTCCGGGACCTGCTCAAGGAGGAGTGGGGCTTCGACGGGACCGTCGTCTCCGACTGGACGGCGGCGCGCCGCACCGAGGCGTCCGCGAACGCCGGGCTCGACGTGGTGATGCCGGCCGCCGGCGACCCGTGGGGCGACGCGCTGGTCGCCGCCGTCCGCGCCGGCACCGTCGCCGAGACGGAGGTGGACGACAAGGTACGCCGGGTGCTCCGGCTCGCCGGCCGGCTCGGGCTGCTCGACGGCGTACCCCCGGCGGTGGACCCGGCCCGGCGACCGGCGGCGCCCGACGGCACCGCCCTGGCGCACGCGGTGGCGGTCCGCTCCTTCGTGCTGGCCCGCAACGACGGCGGGCTGCTCCCGCTCGACCCCGGCCGGCTACGCCGGGTGGCGGTCCTCGGCGCGCTCGCCGACGACGCCCGGATCCAGGGCGGCGGCAGCGCCCTGGTCTCGCCGCCGCACGCGATCTCGCCGCTCGCCGGGCTGACCGCCGCGCTCCCCGAGGCCGACCTCCGGTACGCGGTCGGCGCCGACCCCCGGCTCCGCTTGCCGGCGGCCGGCGGCGTGGCGTGGACGCCGATCACCGCGACGCTGCGCGACGCGGAGGGCCGGGACCGCTACCGGGCCGCGCTGGACCGGGCGACGGTGCGCTGGATGGGCGACCTGCCGGAGGGGCTTTCCCTGGCCGAGCTGGCCAGCGTCGAACTCGCCGCCACGCACACCCCGCTGGCCGGCGGCACCGCCCGGCTCGCGGTCGAGGGTTTCGGGTTCTTCACCCTCACCGTGGACGGCACGGAACTCTTCGACGGCCCGCTCTACGACCCGGCGGAGGAGCCCGGCACCGTCTTCCGGGCCGGCATCGAGCGCCGGTTCGAGCTGCCGGTCCGGGCCGGCGAGCCGGTCGAGGTGCGGCTCACCCGCCGCATGGTCGGGGGCGAGCATCCCGGCTTCGTGTCGTTCACCCTCGGGCACGCCGAGCCCGTCCCGGCCCCGCCGGGCGGGACCGGCGACCCGGCCGACGCCCTGCTCGACGAGGCGGCTCGGGTGGCTGCCGACGCCGACGTGGCGGTGGTGGTGGTCGGCACCACCGAGGAGGTCGAGTCGGAGGGGTTCGACCGGAGCACGCTGGCGCTGCCCGGCCGGCAGGACGAGCTGGTCAGCCGGGTCGCGGCGGCCAATCCCCGGACGGTGGTGGTGGTCAACTCCGGCTCGCCGGTGCTGATGCCCTGGGCCGACGAGGTGGCCGCGATCCTGCTCACCTGGTTTCCCGGCCAGGAGGCCGGGGTGGCACTCGCCGACGTCCTGCTCGGGCGGGCGGAGCCCGGCGGGCGGCTGCCCACCACCTGGCCGCGCCGGGCCGAGGACTGCCCGGCGCTGGAGACGACCCCGGTGGCCGGGACACTGGAGTACGCCGACGACGTCTTCGTCGGCTATCGCGGCTGGCGCGCCGAGCCGCTCTTCCCGTTCGGGCACGGGCTCGGCTACACCGTCTGGACCTACGACTCGCTCACGGTAGAGGCAGGACCGACGGGATCCGCGGGACCGGCGCAACCGACAGGACCGACAGGATCCGCAGGACCGGCGCGACCGACGGAACCGCCGGGATCCGCAGGACCGGCACGACCGACGGAACCGCCGAGATCCACGGCACCGGCACGACCGACGGAACCGCCGGAACCGGATCGGCCGGACGGACCGGTCGCGGTGGTCACGCTCCGGAACGTCGGCTTCCGGCCGGGCCGCGAGGTGGTGCAGGTGTACGTCGGCCCGGAGACCGCCGATCCGGACCGCCCGGTCCGCTGGCTCGCCGGCTTCGCCGCTGCCGAGGCCGCTCCCGGCGAGACCGTCACCGTCCGGATGCCACTCCCGGCGCGGACATTCCAGGTCTGGGAGCCGGACGGCTGGCGGACCCGCCCCGGCCGCTACCGGATCGAGGCGGCACACGACATCGCCGACATCCGCCTGACCAGCACCACCGACATCTGACGGACGTTAGGAGGGGGCCCTTCTTCTACAGAAAACGATAAGAAGGGGCCCTTCCTTGCAGCTTCACCAGCGGCCGAGGCGGGTGGCGAGGAGGGCGAGCGCGGCGACCCCGGCGGTGGAGGTACGCAGCACCTCGGGCCCGAGCCGGACCGGTACGGCACCGGCCGAGGTGAGCGCGGCCAGCTCGGCCGGGGAGATCCCGCCCTCGGGCCCGACCACCAGCACGAGATCGCCGGAGCCGGGCAGCTCGGCGGTGCTGAGCCGGGCCTCCGCCTCCTCGTGCAGCAGGAAGCCGGCGGCGGCTCCGGTGATCCGGCGGGCGACGGTCCGGGTCGGCTCGGCGGGTGCCTGTGGCGTGCCGGCGACCGCCGGCAGCCAGGGCCGGCGCGCCTGCTTGGCCGCCTCGCGGGCGGTGGCGACCCAGCGCTCGCGGGCCCGGGTGCCCCGGTCACCGCGCCACTGCACCACCGAGCGCTCCGCCGCCCAGGGCACGATCTCGTCCACCCCGACCTCGGTCATCGCCTGCACCGCCAGCTCGGCCCGGTCGCCCTTGGCGATCCCCTGGACGACGACGAGACGCGGGTCGGGCGGCTCGGCGTACCGGCGGACGGTGACGGAGGCGGTCAGGGTGCCCCGGCCGACGGCGGTGACCACGGCGGCGACCGTGCCGCCGCGCCCGTCGGCGAGCAGCAGCTCCTCGCCGGTACGCAGCCGCTGCACCGTCGCGGCGTGGTGCCCCTCCGGACCGTCGAGGGTGACGACGTCGCCCGGCGGCAGCGACTCGACCAGGAACAGCGGCGCGCTCACGGCGAGGAGGTTAGCGGGTCGTCCGGCCGGCGCGGGCGACCGGCCGGACGGGGCCGGGTCAGCCGTGGCCGTTGAAGGCGTCGCGCATCCGGGAGAAGAAGCCGCCCTGCTTGGTCAGCTCGGCGACCTCCTCGCCCCGGGTCTTGGCGAACTCGCGCAGCATCCGCTCCTGCTCGGCGTCGAGCTTCGTCGGGGTACGCACGTCGAGGTGCACGTAGAGGTCGCCCCGGCCGGTGCCGCGCAGGTGCGGCACGCCCCGGGCCCGCAGCCGCAGCGTCGAGCCCGGCTGGGTGCCCGGCTTGACGTCGACCGGCTCCTCGCTGTCCAGCGTCTTGATGGTCAGCCGGGTGCCGAGCGCGGCGGCGGTCATCGGCACCGTGACCCGGCAGTGCAGGTCGTCGCCCTTGCGGGAGTAGACGTCGTGCGGACGCTCGTGGATCTCGACGTAGAGGTCGCCGGCCGTGCCTCCGCCGGGGCCGACCTCGCCCTGCTGGGCCAGCCGGATCCGCATGCCGTCCTCGACCCCGGCCGGGATCTTGACGGTCAGCGAGCGGCGGGTACGCACCCGGCCGTCCCCGGCGCAGGTCGGGCAGGGGTGCGGGATGACGGTGCCGTAGCCCTGGCAGACGGTGCACGGCCGGGACGAGACGACCTGGCCGAGGAAGGTGCGCTGCACCGACTGCACCTCGCCGCGCCCGCCGCACGCCTCGCAGGTGGCGAGGTGGGTGCCGGGGGCGGTGCCGGCGCCGGAGCAGGTGGTGCAGAGCACGGCGGTGTCCACCGCGATCGGCGCCTCCACCCCGAACGCCGTCTCCGGCAGGTCGAGTTCGAGCCGCAGGATCGCGTCCGCACCCGGCCTGGTCCGCGGGCGCGGCCCCCGGGAGCCGCCGGCGGCGCCGAAGAACGCGTCCATGATGTCCTGGAAGCCGACGAACGGGCCACCGGCACCGCCCGGGCCGGCGCCGGGCCCGGCGCCGGGGGCCAGCGGGTCGCCGCCGAGGTCGACGATCTGCCGCTTCTGGTCGTCCGAAAGGACTTCGTACGCGGCGTTGATGTCCTTGAACTTCTCGTGTGCCTCCGGATCCGGATTCACGTCCGGGTGGTACCGCCGCGCCAGCTTGCGGTAGGCGCGCTTGATGTCGTCGTCGGAGGCGTCCCGGCTGATGCCGAGAATCCCGTAGTAGTCCTTGGCCACTGCGTTCCGTGTCCTCATGTCTGTCTCGCGTTACCGTCCGCCGGTCGTCGTCAGGTGGGTGTGGTGGTCTCGTCCGGTGAGCTTGGTGGTCACTGCGCCAGCACGTCGCCGACGTAGCGTGCCACGGCCCGCACCGTGGCGATGGTGCCCGGATAGTCCATCCGGGTGGGCCCCAACACGCCGAGCCCGCCGACGATGGTCGTACCCGGACCGTATCCGGTGCTGACCACCGAGGTGGCCCGAAGGTTGTCGATCTCGTTCTCGTCGCCGATCCGGACCTGGAGCGTGTTCGGCTCCACCTCGCCGATCAGCTTGAGCAGGATGACCTCCTCCTCGAGCGCCTCGAGGATCGGCCGCAGCGAACCCTGGAAGTCGAGCAGGCCACCCCGGGTGAGGTTGGCGGTGCCGGCCAGCGCGATCCGCTCCTCGTGCCGCTCGACCAGGGTCTCCAGCAGGACGGTGGCGAGCGTGGTCATCGCCGGGCAGAGCCCGGGGACCGCCTCGTCGACCAGGGCCTGGACCAGGGGCGGGGTGTCGGCGAGCTTCCGGCCGCCGAGCCGCTCGTTGATCAGCCGGCGCAGCTCGGTGACGTCGTCGGCGCTGATCGGCGTGGGAAGCTCGACCAGCCGCTGCTCCACCCGGCCGGTGTCGGCGATCATGACGAGCATCAGCCGGGTGGTGGAGATCGGCACCAGTTCCAGGTGCCGGACGGAGGAGCGGGCCAGGCTCGGGTACTGCACGACGGCGACCTGCCGGGTGAGCTGGGCGAGCAGCCGGACCGTACGGTGCACCACGTCGTCGAGGTCCACCGCGCCGACCAGGAAACGCTCGATCGCCCGCCGCTCGGCCGGGGTCAGCGGCTTGACCCGGGAGAGCCGGTCCACGAAGAGCCGGTAACCCCGGTCGGTGGGGACCCGGCCGGCGCTGGTGTGCGGCTGCCGGATGTAGCCCTCCTCCTCCAGCACGGCCATGTCGTTGCGGACGGTGGCCGGCGAGACACCGAGCTGGTGCCGCTCGACCAGGGCCTTGCTGCCGACCGGTTCCTGGGTGGCGACGTAGTCCTCCACGATCGCGCGCAGCACGTCGAGCTTGCGGTCGTCGAGACCCATCCTCACCTCCCTGCGACGTCCCGGCCCCGGCTGGGCGAAACGACCGGGGCGACCACGACGGTCGGGCCACGGAACCCCCTGGCACTCGACTGTAGCGAGTGCCAGTCTACGACCAAGGCGTACCCGACGCGATGATCGTTTGGATGGGCTATCCGAACCCGGACAACAGGCTTGCCCGCACACCCTACCCCGGCGGGCCTAGCAGGTACGGTCGGCCGTTGTCCAGACTCAGTCCGGCGGGTGGGTGGCGTCACTTGTCCCCGCCCCCTACCGTGACCGCATGACTGAACCACCTCGCCCTCCTGGTGAGTACGGCGGCCAGCCCCACGATCCGACCGCCCCGATGTCTCCGGGCTCGTACTCGACGCCCGGCGAGGGATATCCTCCGCCGCCCCCGGCACCCGGGTACGGCGCCTCCGACACTCCCCCGCCGACCTCCGGCGGCGGCACATACCCGACCTCCGGCGGCGGCACATACCCGACCTCCGGCGGCGGGACGTACCCCACCTCCGGCGGCGGCTACCAGCAACCCGGCGGCTATCCACCGGGTGGCGGCTACCCCCCGCCCGGTGGCGGTTACCCGCCCCCCGGTGGCCAGCCCCCGGGCGCCGGCTACCCCGGTGCCGGCTACCCCCCGCCCGGCAACCCGTACGGCAACCAGTACGGCGGCCCGGCCCCGGCCGGCTACGCCAACAACGACGAGAAGACCTGGGCCCTGATCGCCCACTTCGGCGGCATCGTGGTCGGCTTCATCGCCCCCCTGGTGGCGCTGCTGGCCAAGGGCAACGAGTCGCCGACCGTCCGCGCCCACGCGGTCGAGGCGCTCAACTTCCAGATCACCTGGGGCATCATCTCGATCGTCTCGCTCATCGTCGGCACCTGCACGGTCGTGCTCATCTTCCTGCCGTTCATCGCCTGGGTGGTGGTGCTGGTCTTCTCGATCATCGCCGGCATGAAGGCGAACGAGGGCGTGCTGTACCGCTACCCGATGACGATCCGCATGGTCAAGTGAAAGGAAGGGGCCCTTCTTATCGTTTTTTGTATATGAAGGGCCCCCTCCTAACGGATCAGGGCAGCAGGTCCCGGGCCACGGCGTCGGCGAGCAGCCGGCCGCGCAGGGTGAGTACGGCCCGCCCCGCCTCGTACGCGGACCCGTCCAGCAGACCCGTGCCGCGGGCCCGGGCGGCGCCCGCCCGCCCCTGGTCGTCGAGGGTGGCCAGCGGCAGCCCGGTGGCGAGCCGGATCCGCAGCAGCACGTCCTCCGTCTGCCGCTCCTGCGCCGACAGCACCTCCCGGGCCTGTCCCGGCGAGGATCCCACGCCGAGCCGGGCGGCGTAGCTCGCCGGATGCTTCACGTTCCACCAGCGGACCCCGCCGACGTGGCTGTGCGCGCCCGGCCCGAGACCCCACCAGTCGCCGCCGGTCCAGTAGAGCAGGTTGTGCCGGCAGGCAGCGGCCGGCGTCCGGGCCCAGTTCGACACCTCGTACCAGGAGAAGCCGGCCGCGTGCAGCGCCGCCTCCGCGGCCAGGTAGCGGTCCGCCGCCACGTCGTCGTCCGGGTACGGCAGCTCGCCGCGCCGCATCCGGGCGGCCAACCGGGTGCCGTCCTCGACGATCAGGGCGTACGCGCTGACGTGGTCCACGCCCGCCGCCAGCACCGCCGCCAGCGACGCCGCGAAGTCCTCCGCGCGCTCTCCCGGCGTCCCGTAGATCAGGTCCAGGTTGACGTGCGCGAACCCGGCGTCCCGGGCCTCCCGGGCGGCCTCGGTCGCCCGGCCGGCCGTGTGCCGGCGGTCGAGGATCGCCAGCACCGCCGGGGTGGCCGACTGCATGCCCAGAGAGATCCGGGTGTAGCCGGCGGCCCGGAGTTCCTTGAGCGAGGCCGGGGTCACCGATTCCGGGTTCGCCTCGGTGGTGACCTCGGCGTCGGCGGCCAGCCCCCAGGTCCGGTCGATGCCGTCCAGGATCCGGGCCAGGTCGTCCGGGGGCAGCAGGGTCGGCGTGCCCCCGCCGACGAAGACCGTGTCGACCCGGGGCGGCGGCCGGCCCGCCAGCACCCGGGCGGCGAGGGCGAGCTCGGCGAGGACCTGGTCGGCGTAGCCGTCCCGGCCCGCCGCACCGCCGAGTTCGCTCCCGGTGTACGTGTTGAAGTCGCAGTAGCCGCAGCGGCTGGCGCAGAAGGGCACGTGGACGTAGACACCGAAGCCGCGGTCGCCGACCGTGGCCAGGGCGGCGTCGGGCAGCGTCCCGTCGACGGGTACGGGCTCACCCGCTGGGAGCAGACCAGGCATGGGACTAGTGTGCCGCCATGACCTCACCACCCGATCCGCTCGTCCGGGTCTCCACCACGCACGGCGTGACGACTCTCACCCTGGACAGCCCGGACAACCGCAACGCCCTCTCCAGTGCCCTGCTCGGTCAGCTGCTCGACGCGCTGGGTGCGGCGGCGGCCGACGACGACGTCCGGGTGGTGGTGCTCTCGCACACCGGGCCGGTCTTCAGCTCCGGTGCCGACCTGAAGGAGACGGCGGCGGCGTACCGCGAGGGCACGGTGCCGGTGGCGATGCTGGGTGACGTGCTGGCGGCGATCTGGGAGTGCCCGAAACCGGTGGTGGCCCGGGTCGGCGGGCCGGCCAGGGCCGGCGGCCTCGGCCTGGTCGCGGCGGCCGACATCGCGATCTGTGCCCAGGAGGCGACGTTCGCCTTCACCGAGGTACGGCTCGGGGTGATCCCGGCGGTGATCTCGGCGACCGTGCTGCCCCGGCTGCAACCCCGGGCCGCCGCCGAGCTCTACCTGACCGGGGACACCTTCGACGGGCGCCGGGCGGCCGAGATCGGGCTGGTCACCACGGTCACCACGGCGGAGGCGCTGGACGAGACGGTCGCCTCATACTGCCTGGCCCTGGTCCGGGGTGCGCCCGGTGCCCTGGCCGGCGCCAAGGAGCTGCTCAGGGCGGCGGCCGGGCGGCGGTACGACGCCTCGGCGGAGAGCTTCCGGACCGACCTGGCGCGGCTGCGCGACCTGTCTGTCCGGTACTTCCACTCCGAGGAGGGCCGCGAAGGCGTCACCGCGTTCGGCGAGAAACGGGCCGCTCGCTGGGTACCTCCGGGAAGCTGACCGCCGCACCGGCCGGACGGCGTTCGTAGCGGCCGAGACGGCGTTCGTAGCGGCCGAGACGGCGTTCGTAGCGGCCGAGACGGCGTTCGTAGCGGCCGAGACGGCGTCGGCAACCGCTCCGGAACTTTGGGGCGCCGACGTAGGCTGTGTCCGACTATCGAGCAGGGGGTGGCGGTGCAGAATCGGGGCATGGTTGCGGCGGGCCTGGCGCTCGCGGCGGTCGCCGGCTTCGGCCTCTACCTGGGCTCCCGCGAGGTCCGGCCCAGCCTGCCGATACCGGGCGCGGCGCCCGGCTGTGTGGTCGAGGCGGACGGGCGGGTCAAGCTGAACGCCGAACAGATGGCGAACGCGGCGACCATCGCCGCCGTCGGCGTCCGACGGAACATGCCGGAGCGGGCCGTGGTGGTGGCCCTGGCAACCGCCTTCCAGGAGTCCCGGCTGCGCAACCTGGCCGGCGGCGACCGGGACTCGATCGGTCTGTTCCAGCAGCGGCCGAGCCAGGGCTGGGGCAGGCCGGAGCAGATCCGGGATCCGCGCTACGCCGCGACCAGGTTCTACAACGCGCTGAAGAGGGTCCGCGGCTGGGAACAGATGGAGGTCACGGTCGCGGCGCAGAAGGTGCAGCGGTCGGCGTTCCCGCGCGCCTACCAGCAGTGGGCGGACGAGTCGGAGGTGCTGACCCGGGCCCTGCTGGGCAACGCCACCGGCGCGGTGGCCTGCACGGTGGGTCGGCAGCCGGCGATGCGTGGCGACGCGGCCGCCGCCGCGCTCACCGCCGGGCTGAAGCTGGACTGGGGCCGGCTGGAGACGTCGGCTCCGGTGGAGTCGGCCGGGCTGGCGGTGCCGACGACGGACCCGCGGGTGGGCTGGCGCTACGCCCACTGGCTGGTGTCGCACGCCGACGATCACGGGGTGAAGGCGGTGCGCTTCGGCGACCTGCAGTGGACGGCGGACGGCGGGGCCTGGTCACGGGTCGAGGGCGTGACGCCGACGCCGCACCAGGTGGTCGCCGAGGTCTTCGCGGACTGAGGCGAGGTCTTCGCGGACTGAGGCGAAGGCGGACCGGACCGAGCCGAGGGCGGACCGGACCGAGCCGGAGGCGCCCCGGACCGAGCCGGAGGCGCCCCGGACCGATCAGGCGTCGATCTCGTTGCACGCCTGCGGTTTCGATAACCCGCAGTGATTGCACAAACGGGCAAAGAAGGATCTAGTCCCCAGTTTCTCGACCCTACGTTCACCTTGGGTGATGCTCCGACTTCCCTGCGTACCTCTGGACGATCTACGTCGACGCGCCGGCCGAGCGTCCGGATGCGGGCCTTGCGGAGAGGGTTACGATCGGCAGCCTGTGTGTTCAGAAAGTGTTTCACCCTATGGGGAGGGGAAGCGGTGTTCGACTACGGCGGCCTGACCGGATACGAGCCGATCAGCGACACGGATCGCAAGGAGTTCCACGAGCAGGGCTTCCTGTTGCTCCGCAACGTCCTGACCGAGGATCACCGTGCGGCCCTGGAAGCGGCGGTCGACCGGGTCTACGCCGAGGAGAAGGCGGCCGGCAACACCACCAAGGACGGCACCCTGCACCTGCTGGGTTTCCTGGAGCGTGACGAGCTCTTCGGCGACCTGCTCACCCACCCGATCGCGTTCCCCTACATGTGGGGCCTCGCCGGGTGGAACATCTACACCCACCACAACCACCTGGACGTCACGCCACCGGCGCTGGAGCCGGAGAAGCCCTACTGGGGCTGGCACCAGGACGGCTACCGGCAGAACTCGGACCCGGAGACGATGGATCCGAACGTGCCCCGGCCGATGTTCTCGCTCAAGGTCGCGTACGTGCTCTCCGACCTGTCGGAGAAGGGGCGGGGAGCGACCAAGGTCATCCCGGGCAGCCACCTCTGGAACTCGCTGCCGCGCCCGGCCGACCTGACGGTGCACAACCCCGACCCGGAGGGCACCGTCGAGATCACCGCCAACCCCGGCGACGCCTTCATCTTCGACCGGCGCCAGTGGCACTCCCGGTCCACCAACCTCTCCGCCATCACCCGGAAGATGCTCTTCGTCGGCTACACCTACCGGTGGATCCGGCCGCTCGACGAGCTGCACCCGGACAAGGACGGCACCTGGTACCAGAACCGGACTCCGGTGCAGCGCCAGTTGCTCGGCGAGGGCACGCACACCGCCAACTACTGGGGCATCAACTGGAACGGGTACGTCGACGACGAGATCCCGCTGCGCAAGGAGCTGAAGGAACGCGGCCTGCTCGACCGCAGCATCCCCTGGCTCCGCTGACCCCCGGATCGACCGGTCCCGCCCCCCCGACGGGCGCGGGGCCGGTCGATCGCTACCCCGCCGGCCCGCGCCGGCAGCTCCGCTCCGACCGGAAAAGGCGGCACATCGGCAGCCGGCCAGGGCACGCCGGAAGGGTCGGCCCGATATCTCGTCCCTCCCACGTACGGGACCATCGACCAACCGGGTGAAGCAGATGACCCTCGGTAATTTCCTGGTTCGTATCGGCGATCGATCCGTCATGACGGAACGTGCCGGCGCGCGGGCCGGATGATTCGCCGGAGGGCATTACCGCCGGACAGCGGAGGCAGTGGCCTGTCTCCAGTTCTCTTGGCACCGCAAAGTGTTCGCTAACGCGACTGGACAACCGGATTATTCACGTTCGGTCGGTGTCTGGCCCATCGTTCTGGCGTGACGCCGTGCGGTCTTCCCAGGCCCCCTGGGCCAGTCGGCCGGACATCCGGTAGACGTCCACGAGAAGCGCCCAGAAGTCGTTGTTCAACGGCTGGCCCTCTTCGTTGGTCAGCCGGTGCGCCGGGCACTTCATGGTCGGACTCGACAGCTCGACGCCGTGCGGCGCGACGCTGCCGAACCGGATTCTCTGCTGCCCGGCCGGCCCGACGGCCCGGAACTTGTCAGAGCCGATCCGGAACGCTCCCCGGACGATGTCCGCGACCGTGAATCTGGGGTGCTGGATCTCCGTCGCGTCCCCCGTCAACTGCCGCATCCGGGCCATCTCCTGCTGGTCGTGCAGGACGGAGAGGCTGGCCAGCATCGACGTGCTGTCCCGCAGCGTCCGCTCGAGCGCCTCACCGGACAGCCCCAGGCTCTCCCGCCCGTACGCCAACGCGGACTCCAGGCAGATCAGCGCCTCCAGCAGGGCGAGGCTGATGTTGCGCTTGAACTTGTGCCGCAGTGAGGCCGCCAACTCGTCGGCGCCGGCACCGGGGCGCGGCACGAGCTGGTCCTCCCAGACGACGGCCGTCCGGTGCTCGGCGACCACCGCGAGGGCGTGCTCCAGGACCGGCGACGGATGGGCGAACAGGTCGTCGACCAGGTCCCGGAAAAGCTGGTCGAGCCGCTGGAGATTGTCGACGAGATCGCGCCCCGGTGCCGCGCGGCGCAATTCTGTCAACGCCCTGGAATCCCGCAGCACGGAGAACCACTCTTCGACCAGGGGGGTGTACGCCTCAAGGTACAACGCGACCTTGGGATGCCGGTCCGAAACCTGTTGAGGTGACACCCTGACGCTTCCTGAGAGAGAGTCCGTGGACACTTACAGAGCGTAACATCGAGAGATCATTTAAGCAAATGTGAGTAAACGTCTCAACTGTAGGTGACGAAAGCCGGTCGATCACCACAGTCGATCGTGTGGCCGTGGAGAATTTAGCGGTCTACGGCAGTCTGCGCCAGGCCCGTACCGAGCCGGCACCGATCCGTTTCGGCCGGCCCGGAACGCCAGCAGGGGCGCCGGCCGAGATCGGCCGGCGCCCCTTGCTACCGGGGAGCGGGGTGCTCAGTACCGGCTGACCCGGCGACGGCGACCGACCCCGGCCACCAGGGCCACCGCGATGGCCGCCAGCACCACCTGGACCAGGAGCTCCATCCAGTCGATGCCCGGCGTCACGGTGGCGATGCCGGCGGCCCGGGCGATGACCGTGCCGAGCAGCGCGGCACCGACACCGATGAGCATGGTCAGCCAGATCGGCATGTCCTGGCGGCCCGGTACGACCAGACGACCGAGAGCGCCGATGATGAGACCGACGATGAGCGCGGTGATGATACCCCAGACGGTGAATTCCACGGCCGTCCTCCTTCGAATGTGTCACACGTTGGCGTGGTGACTGCTAGATTCCCGGCCGTCGAAAAACTCAAACCGGCCTAGCGACCCAGACGCCGCGCCGCGGCCCGAACCGCCTCATCCATCGTGGGGAAGGCCAGCGGGGGCGGATCCACCAGGGAAAACCAGCCCAGCTCGGTCGACTCCGCCGGGTCGAGCACGATTCGTCGATCGTCCAGGCTCGCCAGGAAGAAGGTGTCGAGCACCGGCAGGACCTCGTCCTGGAATTCGTAGCTGCCGATGTACATGCCGAGCTGGTCGCCGAGGGTGACCGTCACCCCGAGCTCCTCCCGGGCCTCCCGCATCGCGGCCTCGGCCGGGTGCTCCCAACCGTCGCAGAAGCCGCCCGGCGTCTCCCACCGCCCGATCATCGGTTCCGCTGCCCGCCGCAGCACCAGGAAGCGCGGCCCGCCGGAACCCGATCCGTCACCGGCACCGGACTGGCCGCTGAGACCGGATCCACCACTGGCAGCGGACCCGCCGCCGGCAGCGGACCCGCCGCTGGCGACCGGGTCGCCGTCCAGGATGACCAGCCCGACGGTGGGGCGGGCGTTGACGAAGAGCTGGTAGCGGCACCCGGTGCAGGCGGTCGGCGGAGGACCCGGCAGCGGTGCCGCACACCGGGGGCAGAAGGCGGCCCCCGGGCCGTACCCCCGGGGCGTCACTTCCGGCCGCCGCCGCCCTTGCCGCCGTCGCCGGAGTCGCTGGTGGAGAGGGCGGCGATGAAGGCCTCCTGCGGCACCTCGACCCGGCCGACCATCTTCATCCGCTTCTTCCCCTCCTTCTGCTTCTCCAGCAGCTTGCGCTTCCGGCTGATGTCACCGCCGTAGCACTTGGCCAGCACGTCCTTGCGGATCGCCCGGATGGTCTCCCGGGCTATCACGCGGTTGCCGATCGCCGCCTGGATCGGCACCTCGAACTGTTGCCGGGGGATCAGCTTCTGCAGCTTCGCCGCGATCGAGACACCGTAGTTGTATGCCTTGTCCTTGTGCACGATCGCGCTGAACGCGTCCACCGGCTCGCCGTTGAGCAGGATGTCGACCTTGACCAGCTCGGACTGCTGCTCGTCGGAGGGCTCGTAGTCCAGCGAGGCGTAGCCCTTGGTACGGCTCTTGAGCTGGTCGAAGAAGTCGAAGATGATCTCGGCGAGCGGCAGGGTGTAGCGCAGCTCGACGCGGTCGGCGGAGAGGTAGTCCATTCCCTTCAGCGAGCCGCGCCGCCCCTGGCAGAGCTCCATCACGGCACCGACGTAGTCGTTCGGGGTCAGCACGGTGGCCCGGACCACCGGCTCGTACACCTCGGCCACCTTGCCGGTCGGGTACTCGCTCGGGTTCGTGACCGTGACCTCCTTGCCGTCCTCCAGCACCACCCGGTAGACCACGTTCGGTGCCGTGGAGATCAGGTCGAGATTGAACTCGCGTTCCAGCCGCTCGCCGATGATCTCCAGATGCAGCAGGCCGAGGAAGCCGCAGCGGAAGCCGAAGCCGAGCGCGGCAGAGGTCTCCGGCTCGTAGCTGAGGGCGGCGTCGTTGAGCTTCAGCTTGTCGAGCGCGTCCCGCAACGCCGGATAGTCCGACCCGTCGATCGGGTAGAGCCCGGAGTAGACCATCGGCTTCGGGTCCTTGTAGCCGCCGAGCGCCTCGGCCGCCGGCCGGGTGTTGATCGTGACGGTGTCGCCGACCCGGGACTGCCGGACGTCCTTCACGCCGGTGATCAGATAGCCGACCTCGCCGACCCCGAGCGCGCCGGCCTTCTGCATCTCCGGGGAGATCACGCCGATTTCGAGCAGTTCGTGCACGGCGCCGGTGGACATCATCTTGATCTTGTCGCGCGCCTCGATCCGGCCGTCGACGACCCGGACGTACGTCACCACGCCCCGGTAGACGTCGTAGACGGAGTCGAAGATCATGGCCCGTGCCGGCGCCTCCGCCTCCCCCACCGGCGGGGTGAACTGCCGGACGATCTCGTCGAGCAGGTACGGCACCCCCTCGCCGGTCTTGCCGGAGACCCGGATGCAGTCGCCCGGATCCCCGCCGATCAGGTGCGCCAACTCCTCGGCGTACTTGTCCGGCTGGGCGGCCGGCAAGTCGATCTTGTTGAGTACGGGGATGATGTGCAGGTCGTTCTCGAGCGCCAGATAGAGGTTGGCCAGAGTCTGGGCCTCGATCCCCTGGGCGGCGTCGACCAGCAGGATCGCCCCCTCGCAGGCGGCGAGCGACCGGGACACCTCGTAGGTGAAGTCCACGTGCCCAGGCGTGTCGATCATGTTCAACACGGCCTGCTGGCCCTGCTGCCCGCCCTCGCGCACGGTCCACGGCATGCGGACCGCCTGGCTCTTGATCGTGATGCCGCGCTCCCGCTCGATGTCCATCCGGTCGAGATACTGGGCGCGCATCTGCCGCTCGTCGACCACGCCGGTGAGCTGCAACATCCGGTCGGCCAGCGTCGACTTGCCGTGGTCGATGTGGGCGATGATGCAGAAGTTCCTGATGCGGCCGGGTTCGGTGGCACCAGGAGTGTTCGCGCCGGAGTCGGGCGTCGGTGGCACGGCGATCCGTTCTGCTTGGCTGACGACGATGGGCTTTCTATGTTCCCATGCCGCCCGGAAGCGCCCGGCCGAGGCCGCCGGATCACCGCCGCGAGCTCCGTCACCACCGCGAGCTCCGTCACCACCGCGAGCAACGCAGGGCCCGGCGCCACCGCCGCGGGGCGACGGCGCCACACCGCCGCAGGGCGCGGCGCCACGGCTGGCGGCGGGTGGCCACGGGCTGGCGCCCGGCGGCGGCGCCACGGCCGACAGGGGGCGACGAAATCCGCGCTACGCGACCGGACCAGGGCAGACTTGACGTCATGGCCGCCATCTCCGTACCGCCCCGCCCGTACGACGCGACCGCCGTACGGCCGGCCTGGGCAGATCTGCCGGCCGACCTGCGGGCCGCGATCGGGGCCCGGCTCGGCGCCAGGGTCAACTGGGCGAGCACCGCCGGCGGCGGCTTCACCCGCGGGTTCGCCGGGGTACTCCAGACGGTGGCCGGGGACCGGGTCTTCGTCAAGGCGGCGTCCCTGGTCGACCAGCGGCACCTCAGCGACTGGTACGCGCGGGAGGTCGCCATCACCGCCGCGCTGCCGGCCGGGCTTCCCGCCGCCCGCCCCCGCTGGACGCTCACCGCCGCCGGATACCACGTGATCTGCCTGGACGCCATCGACGGCCGGATGCCGGCGCTGCCCTGGGTCCCGGCCGAACTCGCGGCGACCCTCAGCAGCTACGCGACCGTGGCGGCGGCGCTCCGGGAGCCACCGGCCGAGCTGGTGGCCGTGGGCGTACCCCGGCTCGCCGACCTGGCCCGGGCGGACCTCGCCTGGTGGGCCGAGCTGGCCACCGGCCGCGAGACGCTGCCGGAGACGCCCGCGGTCGCCCAGCACCGACTCCCCGAGCTGGCCGCCCTGGAGGCCCGGCTCCCCGGGTACGCCGACCGCACGTCCCTGATCCACGGCGACCTGCGGGTGGACAACGTCCTGCTGGACGTGACCGGGCTCGCCTGGCTCTGCGACTGGACGTGGCTCTGCTACGGCCCGCCCTGGTTCGACCTGGCCGGACTGCTGGTCACCGCGTACGCCAGCGGGCTGGACGCCGACGGCCTCTTCCGCGCCCACCCGGCCGCGCAGGACGCTCCGGCCGACGGCCTCGACGCCGCGCTCGCCGCGCTCTCCGGATACTGGCTGATCCGCGCAGCGGCCGGGCCGAGCGCCGGCTCGCCGCACATGCGGGCGCACCAGCGGTGGAGCGGCGAGACCGCGCTCAACTGGCTGGCCGAGCGGCAGGGTTGGCGGTGACCGCCCGGGCGGGGACGACAATGAGCCGTTTTGGCCTCGGCGGGACGTAGCTGGTAACGTAGCTCTTCGCGCGTGCCGACACGGCCGCTTCGTGACGTGCGTCGTCGCCCGCGCACCAAGGCAAACGTAACCCTAGCTACCAGGACGAGGCTGTCGCGTGGCGAACATCAAGTCCCAGATCAAGCGCAACCGGCAGAACGAGAAGCGCCGGCTGCGTAACAAGTCGGTCAAGTCGTCGCTGAAGACTGCCATCCGCAAGTTCCACGAGGCGACCGAGAGCGGAGACAGCGCGAAGGCGACCGAGCTGATGCGGGACGCCTCGCGCAAGCTTGACAAGGCGGTCAGCAAGGGCGTGATCCACCGCAACCAGGCGGCGAACCGGAAGTCCGCGATCGCCAAGCGGCTGCAGTCGCTCTCCGTCTGACGACGGATCAGCACACAGACCTGTTGTGTGGCCCCGAGCCGGTCGGCTCGGGGCCACACATGTTTCTCGTCCGCCACCTCCGCGTGCCCACCTCGTGGTACGGATCGGCGAGTTGGCTACGGGCCGGCGTGCTCACTCGTAGCGGCGCCTGGCCGACTGGCGGGTGGTGTCGATCGGGGCCTGTCGGGAGAGCCAGCGCCGCACCGGTCGCTGGTCCAGCCGTTCGGCCAGTCCGCCGTTCCTGCCCCGAGCGGTGCCGCCGGTAGGTGACGGGGGTGATCCGGCCTGCCGGGTCCGCGGCAGACCGGGCTGCGGCAGGGCCGCCTGCCGCCCGGCCGCCTGATCCGGTCTCTCGCCACTGCCCGCTCTCTCGCCACTGCCCGCTCTCTCGCCACTGCCCGCTCTCTCGCCTGTCGCCGCCGCACCGGCCTGCGCCGCTCCGTGTGCCGGGGCGGACGGCGTCGACTCCGGGCCGGGGCGGCGCCGGTCCCCGGATTCCAGCCACGCCCGGACCATCGCCGTCATGTTGAGCGGACGCGCGAGCGGGAGGAACCGGGCCGGCGGCCGGTTGTCGGCCTTCGCCCGCCGGGTCGGCGCAGCGCCGGCATTCGGGCGGCCGGACCTGGCCGCGGTCGGCCGGAGAGGCTGTCCGGGCTCGGCCAGCGACCCCTTGGGCACGCTCGCCCGACCGACGGCCGGCTGGATCTCGCAACGGAACCGTTCACGTTCCTGGGCCGGCACCCGTGCGGCGGAACGGACCACGGCGGTGGCCACCGCATCGTTCACCTTCACCATGACCGCGACCGTCGCCGGCAGGACGAGCACTCCCCACCAGCTCACCAGTTCGGCGAGGGCGAGCAGCATGGCCAGGGCCACGGTGCCCTCGAAGTAGACGAAGCAGAGCATCCCGCCCGGATCGACGTGGCGCAGCCGCAGCACGCGGGCGTAGAGCGGTCGTAGCCGCTCCTCGTCCGCCGGCACCGCGGTCGCGGCGGTCATCGCGACGTACTCGCCCTGCGGGCGGCCGCGACCGCGACGACGGCGCGTTCCAGGGCGTAGCCCCGGTCGTCCGACCCGCCCTTCACGGCGGCGTTGCACTCCGCGGCGGCGTACATGGCGTCGGCCAACCCTTCCGGGGACCAGCCGCGGCCCACGCGCTGCGCCTTCTCGATCTTCCAGGGTGGCATCCCCAGGCTGCTCGCCAACTGGTAGGCGCTGCCCCGGCCCGCCGAACTGACCCGGGCGACCGTCCGCACTCCGTCGGCGATCGCGTCGGCGATCGGTACCGGGTCCACTCCGACGTGCAGCGCCCAGCGGAGTGCCTCCAGCGCGCCCGGCACGTCACCGGCCATCGCCGCGTCGGCGACGGTGAACCCGCTGACCTCGGCCCGACCACGGTAGTACCGGGCCACGGTCTCGACGCCGATCCGGCCGTCGGTGTCGGCCAGCAACTGGGAGCAGGCGGAGGCGATCTCGCGCAGGTCGTTGCCGACCGCCGCGATCAGCGCCTCGGCGGCCTCCTCGGTGCACCGGCCACCGCCGCGGCGCATCTCGTCCCGGACGAACGCGACCCGGTCTCGGTGCCCCTTCAGCTTCGCCGCCGGGATGACCTCCGCACCGGCCGCCCGCAGGCCGTCGGCAAAGGCCCTGCCCTTGGCCGCGCCCGCGTGCGCGACCACCAGTTGCACCTCCGGGTCCGGATTCCTGGCGTACGCCAGCAGCGCGGCCGCCAGGTCCTTCCGGGCGTCCTGTCCGGCCCGGACGACCAACACCCGCCGACCGCCGAAAAGGGAGGGTCCGAGCAGTTCGGCGATCTCCCCCGGCCCCAGCGCACCGGCCTCCTGATCGTGCACGTCGACGTCCGGGTCGGCGGCTCTGGCCGCGTCGACCACCCCGGCGACAGCCCGGGTGACGAGCAGCTCTTCGTCACCGAGCACGAGTACGACCGGGGCAAGGCTAGCGGGGGTCACGGGGTCATCGTCGCACGCGGCGTGCGCCCATCGGGCCTGGTCACCCGGCTCGCTGCGGCCGACCCTGCACTTAGTGCAAATCCAGACATTTATCTTAAGCCTGGCATTGTTCGCCAGTGGCCTGTCCGACCCGGACCCGAGCGTACCGCCGGAACCGGCGTCCGGGACGGTACGACGCGGCGGTGTCGCGCGCGAACATCCCTCGACCTCACCTCGGGCCGTCCCGGCTGCCATTCGGGTGGAAGACGTGCTCACCGGAGGGCGGGCTCGCCAGGGGCATGGGCCCGGACCGCCACCGACAGCTCTCCGTCATCGAGCCGGACGACCGCCAGATCGCCGTCCCGGTCGGTCCGAAGCACCCGGGCACCCGAGCGGGTCAGTCGGGCCAGCACTCCCGGGCTGGGATGCCCGTAGCCGTTGTCGACACCGACCGGCACCAGCACCACCGCCGGGCGTACCGCGCCGAAAAACGCCGGCTCCTGGTACGCCGAGCCGTGGTGAGCGAGTTTCAACACGTCCGCCCGGAGCAGGGCCTCCGGGACGTGGTCGAGCAGCGCCTGCTGCTCCTCGGTCTCGGCGTCCCCGGTGAGCAGGATGCCGATGCCGCGTACCTCGGCGCGCAGCACCAGCGAGTTGTTGTTCGGGTCCGAACGGGTGCCCCGGAGCGGGAACGGCGGGCCCAGCAGGGTCAGCACCAGCGGACCGGCCGTGTACACCCAACCGACGCCCGCCGTGCCGATCGGTACGCCGTTCGCCCTGCCGGCACTCTCCACCGCGGCCCGCCCGTCCACCGGCTCCGGCCACTGCGGAACGAGCACCGCCTCCACCCGGCGGCCCCGGAAGACACCGTCCACCCCGGCCACGTGGTCGGCGTGCAGATGGCTCAGCACCAGCAGGGACACCGTCCGGACGTCGAGCCGGCGCAGGCAGCGGTCGACGGCGCCGGGTTCCGGGCCGGCGTCCACCACCACCGCCCGACCGGCGCCGACCGGCAGGACCAGGCTGTCGCCCTGGCCGACCGCGCAGGCGGCGATCAGCCAGCCCGGCGGCGGCCACCCGGAGGCGATCAGCCGCACCGGCATCGCACCGATCACCACGGCGGCCGTGACCACCGCGACGACCCGGCGCACCAACGGCCGACGCGTGGCGACCAGCAGCGCGAAGGTGAGGGCGCCGAGCAGCACTCCACCGGCGACCCCGTCCAGCCAGGGCAGCGTGCCGGCGGGCAGCCGTGCACCGTACCGCGCCACGAGGACGAGCCACCATGCCGGCCAGCTCCCGAGCCACGCGACGCCCGCCGCGGCGGCCGGCCAGAGCGGCGACAACACCGCCGCCGTCACGCCGAGCACCGTCGCGGGGGCGACCGCCGGCACCGCGAGAAGGTTGGCCGGCACTGCCACCAGGCTTATCGTGCCCGACAGGCCGGCCACCACCGGTGCACAGGCCAGTTGCGCCGCCGCCGGGATGGCCAGCGCCTCGGCCGCACCGGCCGGTACGCCCCGACGGCGCAGCGCGTCCCGCCACCGGGGCGCGAGCAGCAGGAGACCGCCGGTGGCGAGTACGGAGAGGGCGAACCCGGCGTCGGCTGCCAACTCCGGATCGACGACCACCAGCAGGGTGACCGCACCCGCCAGCGCCGGCACGGCGGCCCGGGGGCGCCCGGTGGCGAGCGCCACGAGACCGATGGCGCCCATGGTGCCGGCCCGGACGACACTGGGCGACGGCCGGGCCAGGATCACGAAACCGACAAGCGCGACCCCGCAGAGCGCCGCGGTGAGCCAGGGTCCGGCCCGGGCCCAGCGGGCGAGCAGCAACACCAGGCCGACGACGACGGCCACATTGGAGCCGGAGACCGCGGTCAGGTGCGTCATACCGGTGGTCAGGAAGTCCTCTTCGACCGCTGGCTCCAGTCGGCTGGTGTCGCCCACCACCAGCCCTGGCAACAGTCCGCCCGGTTCGGCGGGAAGCGGGGCGCAGGCCCGCTGCAACCCGGTCCGGAGCGAGCCGGCCATCCGCTGCGGCCAGGACGGAACTCCGAGCAGCACGGGCGGGGCGCCGACCGACAGGACGGCGGCGGTGAGGTCTCCGCCGCGCGGCGCCGCCAGCCGTCCGATGGCGGTCACCCGGTGACCAGGCAGCAGGCGACGCCAGCCCGGATCGGTGGCGAGCACCAGGATCCGGGCCGGCACCCTGACCCGGCCGCGCTCCTCCCCGGTCACCCAGACCAGGCGGGCGGAGAGGAGATAGGTCGCGGCCCGACCGGCGGCACCGCGGATCGCACGTGGATCGTCCCGGACCACCAGCTCGACGCTGACCCTGGCCCGCGCCTCCACCAGATGGCTGATCGGCGCGGCGTCCCGCACCTCCAGCCGGGCCGCGGTGGCCGCCCCGCCACAGATCACGCCGAGCAGAACACCGACGACGACCCAGCCGCACCGGTCCACCGGCGCCAGCCCGCGAACGGCCAGCACCGGGGACCGACGGCTCACCGGGACTCTGCGGCCCGCCATTCGAGCCGTGAGGGCCAGCGCGGCAGCACCGGTCAGTGCCACGACCAGCAGCGTCGGTCCCATGCCCAGCAGGAGCCCGGCCAGGGCCGAGAGCCAGGCCCCGATCGCCAGGCCGGCCAGCCGCAGATCCACCGGCCGCCGATCGGGGCCGCTCGGGACGCCGTGCCGCTGGTGGTCGGCCGTCACACCGTCACCAGATCTTTGAGATCCTCGTAGCGGGCATCGCCGATGCCGGTGACCTGGCGCAGGTCCGCCACGGAACGGAAGCCGCCGTGCTCCTCCCGGTGTGCCACGATGCGCTGCGCGAGCACCGGGCCCACCCCCGGCAGGGCGTCGAGCTGCGCCACGCTGGCGGTGTTGAGGTTGACCTTCCCGCCGCCGGGCCGCACTCCGCCGGCACCGGCCGGATCGGCGCCGGCCGGGCCGGCTCCCGGGGGTGCGGTCACCCCGACCAGGATCAGCTCGCCGTCGGTCACCTTCCGGGCGAGGTTGAGCAGCGCCACGTCGACGCCGGGCAACGGGCCGCCCGCGGATTGCAGGGCATCGGCGACCCGCGCACCGGCGGGCAGCCGCACCAGGCCGGGTCGGCGTACCTTGCCGGCGACCGCGACCACCACCTCGGCGGCACCGATCTCCGCGCCGCCCGAGCCCGCCGGTGCCGGGGTGAGCGCGGGTGCCGAGGGTGGCGACGGGGACGCGACCGGTTCGGTCCGGGGCCGGGACAGCCACGCCCAGCTCGCCGCGGCGAGAACCACCAGCGCCGCCAGCACGGCGAGGGCCTTGACTCCACGCCGCCCGGGATCGAAGGCGCCCGGGCCGGCCAACCGGCCGGGCTCTTCCGGCACGACCGGCGCCGCCCCCGGACCGTTGTCACTGCCCGCGCTCCTCGGAATGCGCGCGGACCCCGCGGTGCTCGCGTTGTCGGCCGGAAGCCTCTCGACCGCCCCGGTGCGACCGTCGAGCAGCCGGAACAGCCGCTGCCGCACCAGTGTTTCCTCGTCGTCGGACATCCGGCGAACGTAGGCAACCGAGCGCCGGCCACGAGGACCGGACGCCGCACCTGTGGACAATCACCGCGCCTGTGGAGAACGCCCTGATCATGCTGGAGTGTGCTAAGGCGTACCCGCCCGAAGCGGGACCGGGGGTCGCCGGCCGGCGCGGTTGCCGGCCGGCGGACCGACCGGGTCAGTTGGGGTTGCCGGCGTGGGTCAGGGTCTCCCAGGCCACGAAGAGGTAGTTCGTCCCGGCCGGGCGCTGCCGCTCGGTGAGCTGCTGGGTCCGGGTCATCGCGACCCCCCGCCGGTGGTGCAGGGCGTTGAAGGCCACCTCGGTGACCGGGCCGAGCCCTCGGCTCAGGCTGCCGCCGCAGAGCGTGGACGGCACCGGGTCGCCGAGCTCGTATTTCGAGTGGAAGCCGAGCGCGTGCCGCAGCCGGTCCTGGATCTCCGGGTAGATGTCCTGGCCCTGGTGCCGGAGCGTCTCCGCGACGTGGGAGATCGCCGAGATGCCGTAGCCGGTGTGCGTGAAGTCGCGGCAGGTCTCCTGGGAGAGACCGTCGGAGAAGACCTGCTGGCCGTGCCAGTACGAGACGACCTCGGCCCGGGTGTCGATACTGCTGCCGACCGGGCCGCGCGGGTACGCGCCGTCGCCGGTCAGGTAGAGGAAGGCCGGCAGGCGGTCGCGGAACCTGCCGACCGCCCGGTCGTAGGCCGCCCGGTCCTCCAGGAAGACCGCGATCCCGAGGCTCGCCTCCATCATGCTCAGTTCCCAGTTGCCGTTGCTGGTCAGGTTGCCGTTGATGATCTCCGGCAGGTAGACGTCGCGCAGCATGGCACCGAACCGGCTCACCCCGGTCGACGACCAGCCGCCGTAGGTGTAGCGGATGATCTCGGCCGCCCGGGGCCAGCTCGATCCGGCCCAGGCGGTCTGCAACGGGGCGTTGCTGTTGGTGTGGTCCCGGATCGTCGCCGACCAGGCGTCCATGATCTGGATGGCCTTGTCGGCGTACCGGCTGTCCCGGGTGATGTACCAGGCCAGCGCCAGGGTGTACGCGGCGAGCGCGTCCTGCCGCTCGTCGGTGCAACCGTTGTTGGGGTTGGAGTAGGAACCGCACTCCACCACGGCCCGGGGCTTCGGGGTACGCGACAGGGAGGCGAAGGCACTCGCCATCATCTGGTCGTAGGCGCCCCTCCAGGGCTGCGCCCCGGCGTTGACGCGGTCCCGGACGAAGTCGAGTTGTGGCCTGCTGACCAGCACGCCGGGGTGGGTGAAGGTGGGGGGCGCCGCGATCCGCAGGTCGGTGCCGAGCGGTCCGCCGGAAGGCGAGGCGGGTCGACCGACGGTGGCGGTGGCGACGCCGCCCGTCGACGGGGAGGCGGCGACGGGACCGGAGTGCGGGACGACGACGGCCGTCGACAGCACCATCCCAACCGCGATCGTTCGGAATGTCCTGAGGCGGGAACGGGATCTGGACACGACTCCTCCTGCTCGGGGGGCCGCGACTCGTCACCGAGGCGCAATCCTTAGGAAGGTTTCCTGTCCAATAGGACCATCCAGATCAACCAACGTCAACGCCACGCCACCAGACCCGGATCCAACTTCGCCAGGGCCACCGGGGACTCATGCTCCGCACTCGGCATGCCGGGCACGTTACGAGACGGGTACGACACCCGACGTGACCACACCACACGATGCCGGACGCAGTCCGTCGGCTACCGGCGGTGTACCACCACACAGACCAGGCCCGGCCCGGCGTGCGCACCGATCACCGGTCCCGCCTCGGTGACGTAGCTGGCCCGCAGCCGGGGACCGAGCCGGGAGCCCAGCTCCGCGGCGAGGTCGGCCACCCGGCCGGGCACGGCGAGATGGTGCAGCCCGATCTCGACCTGCCCCGTCCCGGCCGCCTCCACCGCCAGGTCGACCAGCCGGGCCAGTCCCCGCCCGGCGGTACGCACCCGGTCCCGCAGCGCGATCACCCCGTCCGCCACGTGCAGGATCGGCTTGACCGACAGGGCGGTGCCGAGCAGCGCCTCGGCGGCGTTGATCCGGCCACCACGGCGGAGGAACTCCAGGGTGTCGACGTAGAAGAACGTGCTGGTCCGGTCGATCGCGTCCAGCGCCGCCCGGCGTACCTCGGTCAGTCCCGCGCCCCCGGCGGCGGTCGCCGCGGCGGCGAGCGCCGGAAAGCCGAGACCCATCCCGGTGGACCGGGAGTCGACCACGCTGACCCGGGGACCCGCCTCGGCAGCGGCCAGCCGGGCCGCCTCCACGGTGCCGGAGAGCTCGGCCGAGAGGTGCACCGAGACCACCGCGTCGGCCCCGTCGGCGAGCAACCGCCGGTACGTCTCGGCGAACTGCTCCGGCGCCGGCCGCGACGTGCTCATCGTGACCCGCCTGGCCCGCAGGGCCTGCGCCGCGTCGGCCGGCCCGACGTCGACGCCCTCCCGCCGCTGCGCCCCGTCCAGGACGACGATGAGGGGCACGACGGTGAGCCGGTACCGGTCGACCAGGTCGGCCGGCAGGTAGGCGGTGGAGTCGGTGACGACCGCGACAGGCATCCCGGCACGTTAGCCGATCACCGGCGGATCTCAGACGGGCGGCGGCGGTGGAGCCTGGGTGATCAGGCCGACGTTGTGCCCGCGCAACTGCCAGCCGCGTACCTCGTCGAAGCGCAACTCGGTCCAGTGGCAGTTGTTGAGCGGCCCGACCGAGCGCAACACGGTCGAGTCCCAGCCGATCAGGTAGCCGCACCCCTGCCGGGCGCCCCCGCCGTGCGTGGCCACCACGACGGTGCCGCCCGGCACCGCGTCGGCGGCCTCCTGCAACGCCGTGCCGACCCGCTTGCCGAGGTCGTCCAGGCTCTCCACCTCGCTGCCGGGGTCGGGCTCACCGGCCCGCCAGCGGCCGTGCTCGGCGGGGAAGCGCTGCGCCACCTCGGTCATGGTGAGCCCCTGCCACCGGCCGTAGTACCGTTCCCGCAGCCGGGCGTCGGTGCGGACCGGCAGGCCGGTCAGGGCCACCAGCGCGGCGGCGGTGTCGGCGGCCCGGCGCAGGTCGCTGGCGACGATCGCGTCCGGCCGCAGCGCGGTGAGCAGCGGTGCCGCGGCGGCGGCCTGCTCCCGGCCGAGGTCGTTCAGCGGTACGTCGAGCTGCCCCTGCACCCGGTTGGCGGCGTTCCAGTCGGTGTTGCCGTGCCGCCAGACGATCAGCCGGGTCATTCGGCGATGCCCGCCTCGGCCTCCACCAGGTCCCGGTCGACGAACGGGATCGTGGGGCAGTCCTTCCAGAGCCGGTCGAGCGCGTAGAACTCGCGTTCCTCGCGGTGCTGGACATGCACCACCAGGTCGACGTAGTCGAGCAGCACCCAGCGCCCCGCCCGCTCGCCCTCGCGGCGGACCGGCTTGGCCTTCTCCGGCAGGCCGACCAGGGCCTCCTCGATCGCGTCCACGATGGCGGTCACCTGCCGCTCGTTGGGAGCGGAGGCGAGCAGGAACGCGTCGGTGATCACCAGCTGGTCCGCCACGTCGATGATGACGATGTCCTGCGCCTTCTTGTCAGCGGCGGCCTGTGCGGCGGCCAGTGCCAGTTCACGGGCGCGGTCGGAAGCTGTCACCGTACTCCTTCGATCAACCGTCGGACCTTCCTAGCCTCTCACACGGCCCCAGGGTACGGCCCGGCGGTTAACGAACGATGAGGACGAAACCGGGTGAAATCACCCGCGATAGAGTCCCCGTTTGGCGATGTACTGCACCACACCGTCGGGTACGAGGTACCAGAGCGGCCCACCCGCGGCGACCCGGGCGCGGCAGTCGGTCGAGGAGATCGCCATCGCGGGCACCTCGACCAGGCTGACGGTGTCGGCCGGCAGGTGCGCGTCGGAGAGGACGAAGCCGGGCCGGGTGACGCCGATGAAGTGGGCCAACTCGAACATCTGGTCGAGATCCTTCCAGGAGAGGATCTTCTCCAGGGCGTCGGCTCCGGTGATGAAGAAGAGCTGCACCTTCGGGCCGTACACGGAGTGCAGGTCGCGCAGGGTGTCGACGGTGTAGGTCGGGCCGCCCCGGTCGATGTCGGCCCGGCTCACCTGGAAGCGCGGGTTCGACGCCGTCGCGATCACGGTCATCAGGTAGCGGTCCTCGGCCGGGCTGACCGGCTCGTCCGCCTTCTGCCACGGCTGGCCGGTCGGCACGAAGACCACCTCGTCCAGCTCGAACCGGTCGGCCACCTCGCTCGCGGCCACGAGGTGCCCGTGGTGGATCGGGTCGAAGGTGCCACCCATGATCCCTATCCGCCGGATGTCTGCCTCCACCAGATGATCGTAAGCCGGAGGCGCCGCTGGTTCTGCCGGACATGAGCCAGATCGCACACCCGCCGCTCACCGGCGTGCGGCGAGCGCCCGTCGCAGGTCGTCGTCCGCGTCGACCACGACCCGGCGCAGGCCGGACGGCAGGTCGTCGCGGGACAGCAGCGCGGCGGCCAGTTCCCGGGTCCGCGCGGCCACGGCGTAACGGGGATAGGCCAACCCGGCGACCCGGTCGGCGACCCAGGGTGTACGACGGGACGCCGCCACCGGCATCTCGGTGAAGTAACGCTCCACGTAGGAGTCTGTCAGCTCCGCCTGCTCGGGCTGCCAGAAGCCGGTGGCGGTGGCCTCCAGCAGCCGATTCGAAAGGCCGGTCTCCCCGACGAGCAGCCGCCAGGCCCGTTCCTTGGCCACCGGGTCCGGCAGCACGGCCCGGCAGGTCGCGGCCCACTCCGCCCCGCTGGCGGTGCCGTCGTCGGTCTCCTCGGCGGCGATCTCCGGCTCCCCCACCACGCCGAGCACGGCCAGCCGGCGAAGCACCGCCCAGCGCAGCTCGGCGTCGACCGCGAGCCCGTCGGGAACGTCCTTGCCGGCCAGCCAGCCGGTCAGCCGGGCGGCGTCGACGCTCGTCTCGACCAGCCCGCGCACCGCGGTGAGCTGGCCGGAGCCGCCGGGCGGGGCCGCCGCGAGCAGCCGGTCGCAGGTGTCCGCGACCTGCGCCAGAGCGGCCGGCCGCAGCTCCGGCTCCAGATAGCGATCGAGCAGCGAGCGGGTCCGGGGCAGCACGTCCTGCACCACCACCACCTCGCGCTCGGCCGGCAGGGCGGCAACGACCAGCGACAGCAGGTCGGCGACCGGTCGCTCGCCGTCGGTGACCGCGTCCAGCGCCTCCGCCCAGAGCAGCGCGCGGGTCAGCGGGTCGGCCAGCGCCGGCAGCGCCGCCGGCACGGCGGCGGCCGAGGCGGGGTCGAGGCGTACCTTCGCGAAGGTGAGGTCGCCGTCGTTGGGCAGCAGCAGCCGGGCCGCCGGCCGCCCGGTCAGCGTCTCCAGCACGGTACGCCCGCCGTCCACCGCCGGGTCGAGGTCCACCTCGATCCGCTCCCGGAGCGTCAACGCGCTCCCTGCACCGGGCGGATCGGCGTCGTAGAGCCCCACGCCGATCCGGTGCGGGCGCAGCACCGGATGGTCCGGCGGCGCCCCCTGCGGCAGTGGCGCGCCCGGCACCGGTGGCGCGCCCTGCACCACCGCGACCTCGGCGTAGTGGCCGTCGTCGCGCAACCGCACCGCGGTGCGGAGGGTGTTGGGCCGGGGCCGACGCAGCCAGACCTCGGCCCAGCCGGTCAGATCCCGGCCGCTGCTGTCGGCGAGCGCCGCCAGCAGGTCGGCCAGGGTGGCGTTGCCGAACCGGTGCGTGGCGAAGTATCCGCGCAGCCCGGCCAGGAAGGCGTCGTCGCCGAGCCAGGCGACGAGCTGGCGGAGCACCGAGGCGCCCTTGGCGTACGAGATGCCGTCGAGGTTGGAGACCGCCTCGGCGGCGTCGACCACCTCGGTCGGCGCGACCGGATGGGTGGAGGGCCGCTGGTCGGCCGCGTAGCCCAGGGCCTTGCGGCGCAGCGAGAACGTGGTCCACGCCCCGTCGAACCGGGTCGCCCCGGCGGTCAGCCGGGTGCCGAAGTACTCGGCGAACGACTCGTTCAGCCACAGATCGTCCCACCAGCGCAGGGTGACCAGGTTGCCGAACCACATGTGCGACATCTCGTGCGCGATGACGGTGGCCCGCAGCTCCCGCTCGCCCTCCGTCACCGCCGAGCGGTACAGGTAGTCGTCCCGGAAGGTGACCAGGCCCGGGTTCTCCATCGCGCCCATGTTGAACTCCGGGACGAACGCCTGGTCGTACCTGTCGAACGGGTAGCGCACCCCGAAGAGCCCGTGCAGCCGGTCCAGGCACTGCCGGGTGACCGTGAGGATCTCCTCGGCGTCCCGGTCGAGGATCCCGGCGAGCGAGCGCCGGCAGTAGAGGCCGAGCGGGATGCCGTCGTGTTCGGCCCGGAGTACGGCGTACGCCCCGGCGACCAGCGTCACGACGTAGGTGGCCAGCGGCGGTGTCGGGGCGAAGGTCCAGCGCCCGGAGACCGGCCCGGCGGCGAGCCGCCCGTTGCCGGCCACGATCCACTCCTCGGGCGCGGTGACGGTCAGGGCCACCGGCGCCTTCAGGTCGGGCTGGTCGAAGCAGGCGAAGATCCGCTGGGCGTTGTCCAACCCCGACATCGCGTAGAGGTAGGTCCCGCCGTCGGCCGGATCGACGAAACGGTGCAGCCCCTCCCCGGTGTTCGAGTACGCCATCTCCGCCTCGACCACCAGCGTGTTCTCGGCGGCCAGCCCGGTCAACGGGTACTGGTTGTCGGCCAGCGCGGCCGGGTCCAGGTCGGCGCCGTTGAGCCGTACGCCGCGCAGTCGGACGGGCCTGACCTCGATGAACGTCCCGGCTCCCGGAGTGGCGCAACGGAACCGCACGGTGCTGGTCGACCGGTAGTGCTCCGCCGGCCCGGTGAGATCGAGTTCGATCCCGTACGACTCGACGGTGAGCAGGACGGCGCGTTCCGCCGCCGCTACCCGGGTCAGGCTCGGCATCCGCTTATCCTGCACCATGGGTCCGCGGACGGCTCGGTCCCGGACGGACTACCGATGGAGGAACGGACGATGGCGCAGCACCCCAAGGGCGATTTCGACCTGTCGCGCGCCGTGTGGCAACGCGCCGAGGGCGACGACTCGGAGGGAGCGGTCGAGATCGCGTTCGTCGACGACCTGATCGGCATGCGTAACTCCGCCGAACCGGACGGCCCGGTGCTGGTCTTCACCCAGGCCGAGTGGGACGCCTTCGTCGCCGGCGCCCAGGACGGCGAGTTCGACCTCGACTGAGCACGAGTCTTCGGCCCCGAGCCTGACCCCGACCGACGACGGGTTCGACCCCGGCTCGACCGGTCGGTCGGAGTGGGTTCGCCCGACCGGCCGGGCACTCTCCGATGATCCGCCGAGGCGGTCCGTCGGGATCCGGGCGACATCATCCGGATAGAAGAGTGACGTACGGTTAGCCCGTACTCACGACATGCTCACTCCGGGCGGGCCGGGGCTGCCCCGCACCGTCCGTACCCCTAGCGTGACAGATCCTTTGTGCACCCGGCCCCGGGCCGGAGGGCGAAGGTCGCACCGTGCACTACTTGGAGCTGCGCCAAGTTGGGGGAAGGCATGCCATCTTCCGCACGACCGTCACCGATCACCCGTCTGCTGAGGACCGGGGTCGCCGTCACCCTGGTGGCCGCGCTCGCCGCGCCGATCACCGGTTCGGCGCCCGCCGCCGCGGTGGTGCTGCCGACCGGATTCCAGGAGCAGATCGTCTTCACCGGCCTGAACCAGCCGACCAACATCGAGTTCGCCCCGGACGGCCGGGTCTTCGTCGCCGAGAAGGGCGGCCGGATCAAGGTCTACGACGATCTCGCCGACACCAGCGCCACCATCTTCGCCGACCTGTCGGCGAACGTGCACAACCAGCACGACCGGGGGCTGCTCGGGATGACCCTGCACCCGGACTTCCCGACCCAGCCCTACGTCTACGTGCTCTACGCCTACGACGCGCCACCCGGGCAGACCGCGCCGTACTGGAACGACAACTGCGCCGCGGTCGGCGGCACCAACGGCGGCCGCTGCATCGTCACCGGCCGGCTCTCCCGGCTGACCGCCGCCGGCAACACGATGACCGGCACCGAGCAGGTCTTCGTGCAGGACTGGTGCCAGCAGTACGCCAGCCACGCCACCGGCGACCTGCGGTTCGGCGCCGACGGGATGCTCTACGCCAGCGCCGGTGACGGGGCCAGCTACGACCTGGTCGACTACGGCCAGCTCGGCAACCCCCCGAACCCGTGCGCCGACCCGCCCGGCGGCACGATGACCCCGCCGACCGCCGAGGGCGGCGCGCTGCGCTCCCAGGACTCCCGGACCACCGCCGACCCGACCAGCCTGGACGGTACGGTGCTCCGGCTCGACCCGCTGACCGGCGCCGCCGCCCCCGGCAACCCGTCGGCGGCCAGCCCCGACCCGAACATCCGGCGGATCGTCGCGCAGGGCCTGCGCAACCCGTACCGGTTCACGATCCGGCCCGGCACCAACGAGGTCTGGCTCGGTGACGTCGGCTGGACCCGGTGGGAGGAGGTCAACCGGGTGGTCGAGCCGACCGCCGGGGTGACCAACTTCGGCTGGCCCTGCTACGAGGGCGCCGGCCGGCAGAGCGGCTACGACAGCGCCAACCTCGACATGTGCGAGAGCCTCTACACCGGTGCCGGGCAGACCGCGCCGTTCTACACCTACGACCACGCCGCCCGGGTGGTGGCCGGAGAGGCCTGCCCGACCGGCAGCTCCTCGGTCTCCGGTGCCGCCTTCTATCCCGCCGCCGGCGGCAGCTACCCCGCCGAGTACGCGGGGGCGCTCTTCTTCTCCGACTACTCCCGGGACTGCATCTGGGCGATGCTTCCCGACGCGCCCGGCGGGCTGCCGGTGGCGGCCAACCGGCGAACCTTCGGCAGCGCCGCGGCGAACCCGGTCGACCTGGCCGTCGGGCCCGGCGGTGACCTCTACTACGTCGACCACGCCGGTTCGGTGCGCCGGATCCGCTACTTCCCCGGCAACCAGCCGCCGGTCGCGTCGATCGCCGCCTCGCCCACCTCCGGCAGCGCACCGCTGACGGTGAACTTCGACGGCACCGGCTCCTCCGACGCCGACCCGGCCGACGCCGGCCGGCTGCGCTACGAGTGGGACTTCACCGACGACGGCACCGTCGACGCGACCACCGCGACGGCGTCGCACACCTATCCGGCCGGCGGGCCGTACACGGCCCGGCTGACCGTCTACGACACGCTGGACGCCTCCGGCACCCAGACGGTGCCGATCCAGACCGGCAACAGCATGCCGACCGCCGTGATCGACACCCCGAACGGCGACTTCACCTGGGCGGTCGACGACCCGATCAGCTTCACCGGGCACGCCACCGACCCCGACCAGGGCACCCTGCCGCCCAGCGCGCTGCACTGGCGGATGTTCCTGCACCACTGCTACACCCTGGACAACTGCCACACCCACACGTTGCAGGACTTCACCGGCGGCAGCGGCAGCATGTTCGGGCCGGACCACGAGTATCCGTCGTACCTGGAGCTGGTGCTGACCGCCACCGACAGCGGCGGGCTGTCGCACAGCACCAGCGTGCGGCTCGACCCGAAGACCGTCGACCTGACCTTCGACACCAGCCCGCCCGGGCTGCAACTGGTCTTCGGCTCGACGGCGCAGGCGGCGCCCTTCACCCGTACGGTCATCCAGGGGTCGAGCAACACGGTCAGCGCGGTCACCCCGCAGACCGTCGGCGGCGTCCCGTACGTCTTCGGCTCCTGGTCCGACGGCGGGGCGCAGACCCACGTGATCACCGCCCCCAGCACCCCGGCCAGCTACACCGCCACCTACAACCCGCAGTCCGGCAGCGTCCGGCTGCCCCAGTCGCAATGGTCGGTGGCGGGCGCGGACAGCCAGGAAACCATCCTGGTCAACGGCCGGGCCACCAACGTCCGGGACGGCAACAGCTCGTCGATCTGGCACACCCGGCGGCTGCTCTCCAGCTCCTCGCACCCGCACTGGATCGACCTCGACCTGGGCAGCGCCCGGGCGGTGAACCGGCTCTACTACCTGCCCCGGCAGGGCTCCAACACCGCCGGCCGGATCACCGGCTACGAGGTCTACGTCTCCAACAGCCGGAGCAGTTGGGGCACCCCGGTGGCCACCGGCACCTTCCCGAACAGCGCCGCGGAACAGACGGTCACCATCCCACCCACCACCGGCCGGTACATCCGGCTCCGCGCCCTCGGCGAGGTCAACGGTGACCGCTGGACCTCGGTCGCCGAACTCAACGTCGGCGTCGTCCCCACCGGCTGACCCGCAAGGAAGGGCCCCTTCTTATCGCTTTTTGTATATGAAGGGGCCCTTCCTAACGCGCCTGGTAGCGTGCTGGGTGTGCGGATGACCACGAACGGCTGGTGGGCGCCCTAGACGGGCGGCCATCGCATCCGCGTCCCGACAACAGCCAACGGCCGCCCCTCCGGGCGGCCGTTTCGCATGCGCTCCCCGGGGTGGCGACCCCGTCGAAGGAGCAGCTCATGCGCACCGCCAGCCCGACCACCGCCGCCGGCCCGACCACTGCGAGCAGCCCGACCACCGCCGCCGGCCCGGCCACCGTGCCGGCCCGGGCCACCTCCCGGGTACGCCGGATCACCGGCCTGAAGCCCACCGGTCACCTGCACCTGGGCAACCTGATCGGCGCGATCCGGCCGGTCGTCGAGGGCCAGTACCGGGCGGAGACGATCGTCTTTCTGGCCGACCTGCACGCGCTGACCGTCACCCACCAGCCGGAGCGGATCCGCGGGCTCACCCTGGAACAGGCGACGGTGCTGCTCGCCGCCGGCCTCGATCCGGACCGGGCGCTGCTCTACGTGCAGTCGCAGGTGCCGGAACACACCGAGTTGCACTATCTGCTGGAGTGCGCCACCGGATTCGGCGAGGCGCAGCGGATGATCCAGTTCCGGGAGAAGTCCGCCGAGCGCCAGCAGGTCCGGCTGAGCCTGCTCAGCTATCCGGTGCTGATGGCGGCCGACATCCTGCTGCACGACGTGCACGAGGTGCCGGTCGGCGAGGACCAGAGCCAGCACCTCGAACTCACCCGCACCGTGGCGGCCCGGTTCAACGCCCGGTACGGCGACACCTTCACCGTGCCCCGCGCGGTGCACCCGGCGGTGTCGGCCCGGGTGATGGACCTGGCCGACCCGACCGCGAAGATGGGCAAGACCAGCGCCAGCGCGGCGGGGACGGTCTTCCTGCTCGATCCGCCCGAGGTGATCCGCCGCAAGGTGCTGCGCGCGGTGACCGACCCGGGCCGCACCGTCGGGTACGACCCGCAGCACCGTCCCGGCGTGACGAACCTGCTGGAGATCCTGGCCTCCTGCCTGGGCGGTTCACCCGCCGCACTGGCCGCCGACCACGGCTCGTACGCCCAGCTCAAGAGCGCGGTCGCCGAGGCGGTCGACGGGCTGCTCCGGCCGATCCGGGCCCGCTACACGGAACTCGCCCGCGATCCGGGGTACGTCCGGCGGGTGCTCGCCGACGGCGCCGAACGGGCCCGGGAGAACGCCGCCGACACGGTGCACCGGGCGAAGCGGGCGATCGGCCTGCTCAGCCATTGACGGGCGGCCTGCACGGGCGGCCCGCACGGGCGGCCCGCACGGGCGGCCCGCACGGGCGGCCCGCACGGGCGGCCCGCACGGGCGGCCCGCACGGGCGGGCGGTCCAACCGGACCGGGGACCGGCGGGTCCGCTCAGGCGAGGACCGGCAGTCGCTTCTCGAAGCAGATGCTGTACGGGTTGTCGACGTACGCGCCGTAGACGGGGATCTCGGCGTAACCGGACGACAGGTAGAGCTGGATCGCACCGGGAAGGTGGCTGCCGGTCTCCAGCCGCAGCACGGTGTGCCCCGACCGCAGCGCGAGCTCCTCCAGCGCGCCGAGGATCTGCCGGGCCAGGCCCTGACCCCGGTGCGCCGGCCGGACGTACATCCACTTGATCTCGGCGGTCTCCCGGTCCAGCGCCTGGAGCGCCCCGCAGGCGACCGCCCGGCCGCCGAGGACGCCGACCAGGTAGCGGGCGTCGTCGTACGGCAGGAAGACCCGCGCGTCCAGACCGCCACCGGCCTCCCGCAGCTCGCGCTGCTGCGCCGCCATCAGGGCGGCCAGCTCGGGATCCGACGACACGCGTGACTCGATCAGCACACCGTCGACGGTAGGCAGCGGGCATTTCGCCAAGGTTTCGGCCGGGTGGACCCGATACGGAGCGTAGAGAACCAATCCGCACCCGCCCGCCGCCGCTCCCGTCTCGCCGGCCCTACGGAGCTGCTGCTCCGACCGGCACCTACGACTCGTCCGCCTACGACTCGTCCGCCTACGACTCGTCTTCCGGATCGTCCAATCCCGGACCGTCTGGCAGTGTCCCGTCGGCGGCCTCCTCCGGCGGACGCTGCCGGCGGGCCTTGCGGGCGGCGAGCCGCTCGGCCGCGGTCGGCCGGGTCACCTTCTCCGCCAGTCGGCTGTCGGTGCCCCGCGCACTCGGCACGTACTCGGCACCGGCGTAGAGCGTCGGCTGCCAGTCGAACTCCCGCTCGCCGATCCGGACCAGGCTCCCCGGCTCGGCGCCGGCCTTGGCCAGCTGCTCCTCGACGCCCAGCCGGGCCAGCCGGTCGGCGAGGTAGCCGATCGCCTCGTCGTTGTCGAAGTTGGTCTGCCGGACCCAGCGCTCCGGCCGTTGCCCGCGCACCACGTACGCACCGTCCGGCGCCGCCTCGATGGTGAAGCCGGCGTCGTCGACGGCGACGGGCCGGATCACGATCCGGGTCGGCTCCAGTTCGGGTGCTGCCGCCCGAGCCTGCTCGACCAGCTCCGCCAGCGCGAAGGTCAGCTCGCGTAGCCCTTCCCGGGTCACCGCCGAGACCTCGAAGATCCGCAGCCCACGGGCCTCGATGTCGGGCCGGACGATCTCGGCCAGGTCCCGCCCGTCCGGTACGTCGATCTTGTTGAGGACGACCAGCCGGGGCCGGTCGGCCAGCCCGCCGTACTCGGCCAGCTCGGCCTCGATGGCGTCGATGTCGGCCAGCGGGTCGCGGCCCGGTTCGAGGGTGGCGGCGTCCACCACGTGCACCAGCACCGCGCAGCGCTCGATGTGCCGCAGGAACGCCAGCCCGAGCCCCTTGCCGGTGGCGGCCCCGGGGATCAGCCCTGGCACGTCGGCGACGGTGAAGGTGTGCTCGTCGACCCGGACCACGCCGAGGTTCGGCACCAGCGTGGTGAACGGATAGTCGGCGATCTTCGGCTTTGCCGCCGAGAGCACCGAGATCAGCGAGGACTTGCCGGCCGACGGGAAGCCGACCAGGCCGACGTCGGCGACGCTCTTGAGTTCGAGTACGACGTCGAGCTGGTCGCCCGGTTCGCCCAGCTCGGCGAAGCCGGGCGCCTTGCGCCGGGCATTGGCCAGCGCGGCGTTGCCCCGACCGCCCCGACCGCCGCGGGCCACCTCGAAGGTGGTGCCGGTGCCGACCAGATCGGCCAGCACCGTACCGTCCATGGCGTGCACGACGGTCCCGTCCGGGACCTTGAGCACCAGGTCGCGCCCGTTGGCGCCGTCCCGGTTGGAGCCGGCACCGCCCTTGCCGTTCTCGGCCTTGACGTGCGGCCGGAAGTGGAAGTCGAGCAGGGTGTGCACCTGCGGGTCGACCACCAGGGCGACGCTGCCGCCGTGCCCGCCGTTGCCGCCGTCCGGCCCGCCGAACGGCTTGAACTTCTCCCGATGGATCGAGACGCAACCGTGCCCACCGTCCCCGGCCTGCAGGTGCAGTACGACCCGGTCAACGAACGTGGTCACGCTGCCAATCCTTTCACCGGCGCCGCAGACCGGCACCGCAAACGTGGCGGGTCGCCCCGCCGTGCGCCGGGCGCCCTCGGCCCGGCGCGAAACGGCGGAGCGGGCCCGGACACCAGGTCCGCGGCCCGCTCCGCCGGAAAGCTGACGTTACCGCTCGGACGGCACGATGCTGACGACCTTGCGGCCGCGCCTGGTGCCGAACTTGACCGCACCCCCCGCCAGCGCGAACAGCGTGTCGTCGCCACCGCGTCCGACCAGGTCACCGGGGTGGAACTTCGTGCCCCGCTGCCGGATCAGGATCTCGCCGGCGTTGACCACCTGCCCACCGAACCGCTTGACGCCGAGTCGCTGCGCCGCGGAGTCGCGACCGTTCCGCGAGCTGGACGCACCTTTTTTGTGAGCCATCTGAGGACGACCTGTCTTTCCGCTGGGGCTTACTTGCCGTTGGAGATGCCGGTCACCTTGACCTTGGTCAACGGCTGGCGGTGACCCTGGCGCTTGTGGTAGCCGGTCTTGTTCTTGAACTTGTGGATCCGGATCTTCGGACCCTTGGTGTGCTCGGCGATCTCGCCGGACACCGCGACCTTGGCCAGCTGCCCGGCGTCGGTCACCAGGTTGTCCCCGTCGACGAGGAGGACGGCGGCGAGCTTGACCGCGTCGCCCGGCTGGCCGACCAGCTTCTCGACCTCGATCACGTCGCCCTCGGCGACCTTGTACTGCTTGCCGCCGGTCTTGACGATCGCGTACATCGGACGCGGACTCCCTGTCGTTGAGGCTGCGGGTGGTGTTGTTCGCGACGGCCAGCTCGACCGCACGGGTGCGGGGGCGGGCACGCGAGAACGTGGCACGTAATCTGCGCCGCAGGCTAGCGTACGCCATGACGGGCCGCCCGCCCAAACCGGCCCTGGTCCCGGCAGCGGGCGGCGGGCCGCCGATCGGCCCGGTCGCCCTCTCCGGTAAGCGAAACCGCCGCCGGAAACCCTCCGCAGGGCCCGCGCCGTCAGGGCCTGTGCGCCGTCAGGTCGCGCAGAGCTGGTCGAGCCGCTGCTGTAGCTCCTGGAGCTTGTTCTCGTCGACGGACTCGATACTGGCCTTCATCGTGCCGACCTCGGTCGCGATCTCGGCCAGTACGGTCTTGAGTCGCTCGTCGGTGGCTCGGGCGGATTGTTCCCGCATCGCGTTGCCCCAGGTCTGCAGCGCCGCCTCCGCCCTGCGCCGGGCGGCCTCCGCCCCGGCGGTGTCGCCCGTGCCGGCGGCCTGGAGCGACTTGCCCAGCTCCGAGACGAAGGTCTGCACCGAGGAGGTGCTGGCCTTGGTGGCCGCCTCGCAGACCTCCCTGCCGTTGCCGCCGGCGGGCCTGGTGTCCACCACCGCCGGTGAGCCGCCCGGAGCGCCCGGGCTGGCGCCGGGCGTCGTGGCACCCGTCGCCGGTGCCCCGGACGACGGGCCGGCCGAGGGGCCTGGTCCGGACGCGCCGTCCCGTTCACCCGAGCAGCCGGCCGCCGCGAACAGCGCGGCGGCGATAGCGGCGGTCACCAACAGGCGTCGCATGGTCTTCTCCTCCGGGGGTGCGGCTGGTCGTCCCAGGCGGGGCGGTCCCGGGGGGTGGCCGGCGACCGGTCGACTATCGCGAGGGAGTGACCAGCGTAGCCACCTTCTCCGCCATCGGCGCAGTCCGGCAACCGCCACCGCGCGGGTGCACCCGACCACCGCCACCGCGCGGTGCACCCGACCACCGCCACCCGGTGCGCGCGACCGCCACCGCGCGGTGCACCCGACCGCCACCGCACTTCGCTGGCGGATACGCGACCGCCGCCCCGCCCCAGCCCGAGAGGACCGGTGCGGTCCCCGCTGGGCGACCCGGGGCGGGACGGGTGGACGCGGTCAGGGCCGGGTACGGCGCCGGGTGCCTCCGCGCCGGGCCCGGCGACGACCGCCGCCGGCCTCCGCGCCGTCGGCCTCCCCGTCCGGGTCACCGGTCTCGTCGATACCGTCGGGGTCACCGGCACCCGCCAGCCGCATCGGCTCGGCCGAGGTGGACTCGACCGGTGCCGACTCGACCGGCGCCGACTCGGCCGCCTCCCCGGCCTCGGGTGTCTCCACCTCGTAGCGGGACAGGTCGTACCCCATGGTGTCCTCGTAGTCCGAGACCTCGACGACGACCCGCTCCGGCGAGGCCGACTTCCGGCCCCGGCGGCGACCGCCGGTCGTCGACGACTCGGAGGTCGGCGCGGACGGGGCGGCGGAGGCGACGGCCTTGACCCGCTCCCCCGCGCCCGGACGCGACTTCTCCGGCACCGGCTCGGTGTGAATGATCACGCCGCGGCCCTTGCAGCAGTCACAGGTCTCGCTGAACGCCTCCAGCAGCCCGGCACCGATCCGCTTCCGGGTCATCTGGACCAGGCCGAGCGAGGTGATCTCGGTCACCTGGTGTTTGGTCCGGTCCCGGCCCAGGCACTCGGTGAGCCGGCGCAGCACGAGTTCGCGGTTCGACTCCAGCACCATGTCGATGAAGTCGATCACGACGATGCCGCCCAGGTCGCGCAGGCGAAGCTGGCGGACGATCTCCTCGGCCGCCTCCAGGTTGTTCCGGGTGACGGTCTCCTCCAGGTTGCCGCCCGCGCCGGTGTACTTGCCGGTGTTGACGTCGATCACCGTCATCGCCTCGGTCCGGTCGATCACGAGGTGACCACCGGAGGGCAGGAAGACCTTCCGGTCCAGCCCCTTGAGAATCTGCTCGTCGATGCGCCGCTCGACAAAGACGTCCGCCGTGCCGGTCTGCCGGCGCAACCGGGGCACCAGGTCCGGCGAGACGTGCGAGAGGTAGGACTCGACCATGTCGTACGCCTCGTCGCCCTGCACGACGAGCTCCCGGAAGTCCTCGTTGAACAGGTCGCGGACCACCCGGATCACCAGGTCCGGCTCCTCGTAGAGGAGCACCGGCGCGCCACCCTCGGCGGCCTTGGCCTGGATGTCCTCCCACTGCGCCTGGAGCCGCTTGACGTCCCGGGCCAGTTCGTCCTCGCTGGCACCCTCGGCCGCGGTCCGGACGATCACGCCCGCACCGTCCGGGACCAGCTTCTTGAGGATGTCGCGCAGCCGCTTGCGCTCGGTGTCCGGCAGCTTGCGGCTGATCCCGGAGGCGTTGCCGTGCGGTACGTAGACCAGGTGCCGCCCGGAGAGCGCGACGTGACTGGTCAGCCGGGCCCCCTTGTGCCCGATCGGGTCCTTGGTGACCTGCACCAGCACCGAGTCGCCGGAGCGCAACGCCTGCTCGATCGAGCGGGCCCGCCCCTCCAGGCCGGTGGTGTCCCAGTTGACCTCGCCGGCATAGAGCACCGCGTTGCGGCCGCGCCCGACGTCGACGAAGGCCGCCTCCATGCTGGGCAGCACGTTCTGCACCTTGCCCAGGTAGACGTTGCCGGCCATGGTCCCGGCGGAGGCGCGGGTGACGTAGTGCTCGACAAGCACCCCGTCCTCCAGGACGGCGATCTGGGTACGGTCGCCGCGCTGGCGCACCGCCATCACCCGGTCGACCGCCTCCCGCCGGGCCAGAAACTCCGACTCGCTCAGGATCGGCGGCCGGGTACGCCGCTGTTCCCGGCCGTCCCGGCGGCGCTGGCGCTTGGCCTCCAGCCGGGTCGAGCCGGAAACGCCCTGCACCTCGTCCACCGACTTGCGGGGTTCACGGATCTTGACGACGGTGTGTACGCCGTCCTCCGCCGCACTGTCGGAGTCACCGGCGCCCTTGCGCCGCCGACGGCGACGGCGGCGGGTCACGCCGTCCCCGTCCCCGTCGCCCGCCTCGGGCTCGGTCTCGTCGTCCTCGTCCTCGCCGGTATCGACCTGGGCCGCCGGCTCCTCGTTCTCCTCGTCGTCCTCGATCTCGTCCGCGGTGCCCTTGCCCCGGCCCCGGCCCCGGCGACCACGACGCCGCCGCCGTCGGGCGGACGCGCTCTCCTCGTCCTCCGCCTCGTCCACCCCGGGCTCGGTGTCGTCGAAGGGCTCCTGCTCGGCGACGGTCGCGACCTCGACCTCGACCTCGACCTCCGCCTCCGGCGTGACCGACTCACCGCCGCGCCGGCCCCGGCGGCGCCGCCGCCCGGTCTCGGCCGGCTCGGCCGGCTCCTCCTCGACCTCGGCCGACCGAGAAACCGGAGCAGACTCGCCCGTGCCCGTCGCCGTGCCCCGGCTCGCCGGGGACTCCTCCTCCGGAGCCATGAACAGCACGGTCGGGGCGGAGAGCGCGGCGCGGCGCCGACGTCCCCGCCGGGTCTCCTCCGCCACCTCGGTGCCGGCTTCGTCACCGAGGGCTGGTGCGCCGGCGGTCGACTCCGGTACGGCCGGAGCACCGACCTCCGAACCGGTCGCCGGAGCATCGCCGGCCCCCGCCGGGGTGCTCGTCGGCGTCGACGGTGTCCCCTCGTCGGCCGGACGGCCGGCGGATCCGGCGTCGGTGGCCGGAAGGTCGGACTCGGCGGGGGTAACCCCGGTGGCCGCCGCTCCGGTCGGCTCGGCGGGAGGCGCCGCCGCCTTGCGCCGCCGGGTACGGGTCACCTTCACCGGCGGTACCGGCTCGGTCACCGCTCCGGCTGCCTCCGTGCCGGAGGCGCTCGGTCCCACCGCCGCCGTACCGGAGATGGCGGGACCGGAGGTGCGGGGAGAGGCGCCCGAATCATCCGCCGACGTCCCGGGGTCGCCGACCGGGACACCGGAGTCGCCGAGCGGAGGGGCTACGCCGGCCGGAAGTCCGGTCCCGTCCTGCTCGCCCGCGCCGGGCTTCTTCTCCGCCGTGGTGGCCTTGCGCCGGCGGCGAGTTGCCTTGGGAGCGGGGTCGGTGTCGCCGGCCACCGGCGCCAGCACCTCGGCATCGGCCGCCTCTGCGCTCGTGGCCCGGGCCGAGACCGGCGCCTCGACCGGTACGCCGGTCGGTGCGGGCTCGCTCGCCGTCGTCGACGTGCGCCGCCGGGTGGTACGCCGCCGGACGGGGGCCTCCCCGCTGCCGCTCTCGGCCGCGCCGCTCTCGGCCGCGCCGCTGCCGCCGGTGTCGCTGGCGTTCGCCGCTTCCGGGCTTCTGCCGCCGCTGTCGGTCTCGGCTCCGCCACCGCTTCCGACACCACCTCCGGTGCTGCCGCTGCTGGCGGTGCCACCGCTGTCGGTGCTGCCGCTGCTGGCGTCGACGGCCGGCTGGGCGCCGGTCCGTTCTCCGCCCTCTGGCTCGTTCTCGAGCATGGACGTTCTCCAGTTCTGGCTTCCCCGGGCGCGGGTGAGCGCTGCCACGCAGGGTTGCCGCAAAGTATTTCCGGTGACGCGTCAAGGTGACCGCGGTCGCCGAAGTCTGCCTACCTGACCGCCGGCCGGGCTTCCGGCTGGCGTTCACCGATGGCGGTCCTGTCGCGATCCGCCTCCAACGGATCGACGATCTCCCCCTGCGCGGCCAGCGTGCCCTGCGCCAGCCGGGTCGCCTGCGGCGGCACCGGCGGCTCCAGGTCGGCCACCACGCGGAGGCCGGAAAGGACGTCATCGGGTCGTACGGACGGGGTGACCTGCCGGACGACCATCTCGAGTATCGCACACGGTATGCCCGCGACCCCGGAAGGTGCCTCCGTCCTCTCGATCACATCGATGCCGACCACGGCGGCGCGCGTGTCGAAGACGCGTCGCCCCTGCTTGGTCATCCGCTCGACCAGCACCTCAGAGGCGTCCAGAAAGGCCGAAACCGCGGCATGGAGGACGTCCGGCCCGACACCCGGCAGTTCGACACGCCAACGTGACGTGTCGATCCGGTCGGCCAGACTGCCGCCGCTCGCCACCACCGCGTCGAGGATGTCGAGCCCCGGCGACAGGGCGGCGTCCAGGGCGCTGCGCAATGCGGCCGGCTCCACGGGCTGCTGGAGCCCGATCTCCAGGTATTCGGCCTCGCTGGCCACCCCGGTCGGCGCGGCGCTGGCATAGGAGATCTTGGGGTGCGGCGTGAAGCCCTGTGAGAACGCCACCGGTACGCCGGCCCGGCGCAGTGCCCGCTCGAAGGCCCGGGCGAAGTCCCGGTGCGAGGTGAACCGCAGCGGCCCCCGCTTGGCGTACCTGATCCGGATCCGCTGTACGACCGGCGCCTGGCCGCCCTCCGGCTGTGGTTTTCTGCTGATCGTGTTGCTCCTCGTACGGATTGTCGGGGTGCCGCCCGCCATCCGGATGTCCCGGCCCGAGCCGGCCTGATCCGGTCCGTGGCGCGGACGGCGGTGCTGCGGCGCGGACGGTGGTGCTAGTGTCCGGCACCGGCCGGCATGCGCAGGCCGGTGTTGACCGGCGTCAGCGGCAGCAACTTCTTGCCGGTCGGGCCGATCTGGATCTCGGTGTCCATGGCGGGGCAGACGCCGCAGTCGAAGCACGGCGTCCACCGGCAGTCGTCCTGCTCGAACTCGGTGAGCGAGTCCTGCCAGTCCTGCCAGAGCCACTCCTTGTCCAGGCCGGAGTCGAGATGATCCCAGGGCAGCACCTCGGCCTGCTCCCGCTCCCGCACGGTGAACCAGTCGAGGTCCACCCCGAAGGCCGGCAGCACCTCGGCGGCGACGTCGACCCAGCGCCGGTAGGAGAAGTGCTCGCTCCAGCCGTCGAACCGGCCGCCGTCCTCCCAGACCCGCCGGATCACCGCCCCGACCCGGCGGTCACCCCGGCTGAGCAGTCCCTCGATCAGCGAAGGCTCGCCGTCGTGGTAACGGTAGCCGATGGCCCGGCCGAGCGACCGGTCGGCGTTGATCGCCTGCTTGAGCAGCTTGAGCCGGTTGTCGATCACCTCCGGTCGCTCCATCGGGGCCCACTGGAACGGCGTGTGCGGCTTGGGCACGAAGCCGCCGATCGAGACCGTGCAGCGGATGTCCCGGGAGCCGGTGGCCTCCCGACCCGCCTTGATCACCTCGTGCGCGAGCCGGCCGATCTGGAGAACGTCCTCGTCGGTCTCGGTCGGCAGCCCGCACATGAAGTAGAGCTTCACCTGCCGCCACCCGTTGGTGTACGCGGTGACCACGGTGCGGATCAGGTCCTCCTCCGACACCATCTTGTTGATCACCTTGCGGATCCGCTCCGAGCCGCCCTCCGGGGCGAAGGTGAGCCCGGTCCGGCGCCCGTTGCGGGAGAGTTCCTGGGCCAGCTCGATGTTGAACGCGTCGACCCGGGTCGAGGGCAGCGAGAGCGAGACGTTGGTGCCGGCGTACTGCTCGGCGAGGCCGGAGCACATGTCGCCGATCTCGGAGTGGTCCGCCGACGACAACGACAGCAGACCCACCTCGGAGAAGCCGGAGTATTCCAGCCCCTCCTGCACCATCTGCCCCACGGTGGTGATGGAACGCTCCCGGACCGGCCGGGTGATCATGCCGGCCTGGCAGAACCGGCAGCCCCGGGTGCAGCCCCGGAAGATCTCCACCGCGTACCGCTCGTGCACGGTTTCGGCGAGCGGCACGATCGGCTTCTTCGGGTACGGCCAGGCGTCCAGGTCCATCGTCGTCCGCTTGTGCACCCGGAACGGCACGTCCGCCCGGTTCGGCACGACCCGCTGGATCCGGCCGTCGGGCAGGTAGTCCACGTCGTAGAAGCGCGGCACGTAGATGCTCTCGGTCCGGGCGAGCCGCAGCAGCAGCTCGTCCCGCCCGCCAGGGCTGCCCTCCTCCTTCCAGGCCCGGACGATCTCGGTGATCTCCAGGACCGCTTCCTCGCCGTCGCCGAGCACCGCCGCGTCGACGAAGTCGGCGATCGGCTCGGGGTTGAACGCGGCGTGCCCACCGGCCAGCACCACCGGGTGCTCGTCGGTGCGGTCGGCGGCCAGCAGCGGGATGCCGGCCAGATCGATCGCGGTGAGCAGGTTGGTGTAGCCGAGCTCGGTGGCGAACGAGATGCCGAAGACGTCGAAGGCACCGACCGGCCGGTGCGCCTCGACGGTGAACTGCGGCACGCCCTCGGCCCGCATCAGCCGCTCCAGGTCCGGCCAGACCGCGTACGTCCGCTCGGCCAACACGTCGGGCTGCTCGTTGAGGACCTCGTAGAGGATCTGCACGCCCTGGTTCGGCAGGCCCACCTCGTAGGCGTCCGGATACATCAGCGCCCAGCGGACGACCGCCGACTCCCAGTCCTTGACGACCGCGCCCAGCTCGCCGCCGACGTACTGGATCGGCTTGCTGACCTGGGAAAGCAGCCGTTCGAGCTGCGGCCAGACCGTCATCGCCGCTGACCTGTCCGCGGCGGACGACGCGGCGCTCATGGAACCTCCCGGAACACTCGGCTGGAACACCGACCAACCACCCAGGGTACGCGCCGCTCCCGCGCCCCGATCCGGCGTCCCCCGTGACCCGCCATGCCCGCTCCCCGTCGGAAAACGCTCCGGACCCGTCCGACCGGCGTTTCCCCGCCCTCCGCGGCAGTCGTACGATCCGGCGCGGAACGACCGATTGGTCGGGCGGTACTAACCTCGAACGGGCGCGAGAGGAGAGCCGCAGAATGTCCCAGCCGCAGCCGGAGGAGACCGCACCGGCGGACAGAGCCGTGCCCGCCGACCTGCCGAACCGGGAGCCGGCGACCGAGGCGGCCGGTGGTCGGGAGGGTCGGCCGGACGAGGCGGCCCGGCACCACCCGGCGGAGCCGGACGGCCCTGCCGACGACGCCGACGACATCGACGACATCGATGCCGTCGACCCCGACGACCGGCCGACGCGGCCCACCCCGCCGCCCGGAAGCAGCACCGCCGCGCCCGCTCCGGCTCAGCACGCGCCCCGCGAGCCGGCCCTGACCAAGCCGATCAAGGCCGAACCGATCAAGGCCGAACCGACCCAGGCCGCACCGACCCAGGCCGCACCGACCCAGGCCGCACCGACCCAGGCCGAGCCGACCAGCGCCGAGGCGTCCCCGGCCGAACCGATCAAGGCCGAGGCGTCCCAGGCCGAGCCGGCCCAGACAGATCCGGCCGTTCCGGCCGACCCGACCGACCCGGTCGAGGTCGGGACCGAAGCCGGGACCGAGTCGGCCCGGACGAACCCGCCCGCTCCGGGCGGGGCCGAGATCGAGACGGCGGCCGAGGCGGCGGAAACCCGGGTCACCGCACCCCGCTGGACCGGTTCGGCAGCCGTACCGCCACCACGGCAGCGCAAGCGTCGCTGGTTCCGGGGCGACGGCGAAGCCGCCGACCCACCCGCGCCCCAGGTGGTTCCGGCCCGGCAGGTCGACCCGACCCTTCAGATGCCCGCGGCGGAGGCCGACGACGAGGAGATTCCCACCCCGGTCGACCCGTGGGCCGGCGTCGCCGACGACCCCTGGCATGCGCATGCGCACCCGCCCGTCGGCTACGACGACATCCCCGCCGGTCCTCCCCCGGCCCGGCAGTTGCCGGTGACCCGGCAGTTTCCCCCGCCGCCGCACGCCAGCACGCCACCGCCACAGGCACCACCGCCACAGGCACCACCGCCACCGCGCACCACACCCCGGCCGGCGTCCCGTGCCGCTCCGCCGCCGAACCGGGCCGCCCGGCCGCCGGCCCCGGCACCGCCCGCCGTCCGGAAACCGCCACCGCCCCCCGCAGCCCCGCCACGGCCGCCGAAACAGCGGCGCCGCCCGGCGGACGAGCTGGCACCGGCACCGCCGGACTGGAAGGCGCCGCGTGGCTACGTCCCCGTTCCGGTACGCCGCCGGCGCCGCTGGCCCCGCGTCATGCTCACGCTGACGCTGCTCAGCATCGCCTGCTGCTGCGGCATCCCGGCGTACTACGCCAAGCCGGTCTGGGACCAGTATCCGGCCTCGCCGGCCGACCCGCTGCCGAGCGAGATCCTCGACCTGCGGCTGCTGGACAACGCGGCCGGCCGGCAGACGGCCGAGCAGCTGAAGCAGGAGGTCCGGGCGCGGAACTGGCTCACCGACGGTGAGGCGTTCGCGGGCGTCTACCGGACCTCGAACGGCAAGCGGGTGGTCATCTACGGCACCACCGGATTCCGGTTCAGCCCCGAATCCGCGGTCCAGGACGAGATCACCCGGCTCCAGGACGAGTACGGCGTCACCTCGGTCGATCCGGTTCCGACCGGCGTACGCGGCGAGTACCGCAGTTGCGGCACCGGCCGCGCCGACGGCGACGAGGTGGTGGTCTGCACCTGGGCCGACCACGGGAGCCTGGCCACCGCGCTCTTCACCCGGCTCTCGATAACAGACAGTTCCGACCTGCTCACCGCGCTGCGGGAGAGCATCATCCAGCGGGACCCGGTCGGCTCGGGCAGCGGCAACCCCAGCAGCGGCTGACGCTGCGCCGGGCCACGAACGCCGCTGCCCGGCGCCTCGCCCGCCGGCTACGAACCGCTGCCCGGCGCCTCGCCCGCCGGCTACGAACCGCTGCCCGGCGTCTGGCGGGCCGGCGCGTAGCGGGGCACGTACTCCTGCCCGGTCAGCCGCTGGATCTCCGTCATGATCTCGTCGGTCATCTGCCGCAGCGAGGTCCGGTCGGCGGACCGGCCGGCGAAGTCGAGGGGCTTGCCGAACCGCACGGTCACCTTGCCGGTGCCGAGCCGCGGCACCCGGACACCGATGGGCTGCACCCGCTCGGTGCCGATCATGCCGACCGGGATCACCGGCACCTCGGCGGCGAGCGCCAGCCGGGCCACCCCGGTACGCCCCCGGTAGAGCCGCCCGTCGGGTGACCGGGTGCCCTCCGGATAGATCGCGATCAGGTCACCGGCGCGCAGCACCGGGATCGCCCCGTCGAAGGCGGAGAGCGCGGCCCGGCCGCCGGACCGTTCCACCCGGATCGCACCGAGGCCGCTGATCACGAAGCGGGTGAACCAACCCCGCAGCCCGGTGCCGGTGAAGTACTCGGCCTTGGCCCAGAAGGCGATGTGCCGGGGCACCACCGAGCCGAGGAAGAGCTCGTCGGCGACGGAGAGGTGGTTGCCCGCGAAGATCGCACCGCCGGTCGCGGGGATGTTCTCCAGCCCCTCCACCGTGGGACGCCAGCCGACCCGCATCGCGGTGCCGACGGTGTGTTTGCCGATGGTGTAGAGCAGCGGCACGGGGCCTCCGGCGGTCGAGGTGATCGGGCGCTGTCACGTTAACCGACGGCCGGTCGGTCCGCGTAGGTGACCGTCTCGATCACCCACCCGGACCGACCGGTTCGCCGCCGGTACCCCACAGGGTGGGGGGGTCAGCGACGCCGTACCGCCACCGTCACCCGCTCGCCCTCGCCGACCTCGCCCGCGAACCCGTCCACCCGGTCGGCGACGTCGATCGAGTCGGCAAGCACCTCCCGGGCCACGAACTCCCGGTACGCGTCGACCGCCGCGACGACCTCCGCCGGCCCGGCCAGCAGCACGTCGATCCGGTCCGACACGTCCAGGTCCGCGTCGCGGCGGGCCTGCTGCACCACCCGTACGACGTCCCGGGCCAGGCCCTCGGCGGCGAGTTCCGGCGTGACGCCGGTGTCCAGCACCACCACCCCCTCGCCGCCGGGCAGCGGCGCGGAGTGCTCGGCGTCGGCGGGTACCAGCTTCAGCTCGTACTCGCCGGACTCCAGCCGGACCCCGGCCGCCTCCGGTACGCCGTCGACAAGCGTCCAGTCACCGGCCTTGACCGCCTTGATGACGCCCTGCACCTGCTTGCCGACCCGGGGCCCGAGCGCCCGGGGCACCACCGTGAGCACCTGCTCGCAGTAGTCGGTCAGCTCGTCGCTGAAGGTGACCTCCTTGACGTTGACCTCGTCGGCGATCAGGTCGGCGAAGGGGCGCAGCGTGCCGGCCGCCGGGGTGGCCACGGTCAGCGACGGCAGCGGCAGCCGGACCCGCAGACCCTTCGCCTTGCGCAGCGACAGCGCCGCCGAGGCGACCGCCCGGGTCGCGTCCATCGCCGCCACCAGTTCGTGGTCGGCGGGGAACTCGGTGCTGTCCGGCCAGTCGGTCAGGTGCACCGACCGTTCCCCGGTCAGCCCGCGCCACACCTCCTCCGCGGTGAGCGGCGCCAGCGGGGCCAGCACCCGGCTCACCGTCTCCAGCACCGTGTAGAGGGTGTCGAAGGCGTCCCGGTCGCCGGACCAGAACCGGTCCCGGGAACGCCGGACGTACCAGTTGGTCAGCGCGTCGAGGAAGGACCGGACCGTGCCGCAGGCGCCGGAGATGTCGTAGGCGTCGAGCTGTGCCTGCGCCGTCTCGACCAGCTCGCGGGTCTTGGCCAGCGCGTACCGGTCGAGCAGGTTCGCCGCGGTGGCCTCGCCGCCGCCGGTCGACTCGGCGTCGGTCCGCCGTTTCGCCTCGTAGCCCTCGGCGTTGGCGTAGAGCGAGAAGAAGTACCAGACGTTCCAGTACGGCAGCAGCACCTGGCGCACCGAGTCCCGGATCGCCGTCTCGCTCACCACGACGTCGCCGCCGCGCAGCACCGGCGAGGACATCAGCGTCCAGCGCATCGCGTCCGAGCCGTAGCTGTCGAACATCTCGTAGACGTCCGGATAGTTGCGCAGGCTCTTGGACATCTTGCGCCCGTCCGAGCCGAGCACGATGCCGTGCACCACCGAGCTGCGGAACGCCGGCCGGTCGAAGAGCGCGGTCGCCAGCACGTGCATGGTGTAGAACCAGCCCCGCACCTGGGGGACGTACTCGACGATGAAGTCCCCCGGGTAGTGGTGCTCGAACCACTCCCGGTTCTCGAACGGGTAGTGCACCTGGGCGAAGGGCATCGAGCCGGACTCGAACCAGCAGTCCAGCACCTCCGGCACCCGGCGCATGGTGGAGCGCCCGGTCGGGTCGTCCGGGTTGGGCCGGGTCAGCTCGTCGATGCCGGGCCGGTGCAGGTCGCCGACCTTCACCCCGAAGTCGGCCTCCAGCTCGGCGAGCGAGCCGTAGACGTCGACCCTCGGATACTGCGGGTCGTCCGACTTCCAGACCGGGATCGGCGAGCCCCAGAACCGGTTCCGGCTGATCGACCAGTCCCGGGCGTTCGCCAGCCACTTGCCGAACGAGCCGTCCCTGACGTGGGCCGGCGTCCAGTTGATCTGCTGGTTCAGCTCGACCATCCGGTCCTTGACCTTGGTCACCGCCACGAACCAGGAGGAGACCGCCTTGTAGACCAGCGGCGTGTCGCAGCGCCAGCAGTGCGGGTACGGGTGGGTGTAGGTGTCCTGCCGGAGCACCACCCCACGCTCCTTCAGCTCCCGGATCACCGACCTGTTCACGTCGAAGACCTGCTCGCCCTGGTACGGCGGGACGAGCGCGGTGAAGCGGGTGTGGTCGTCCACGGTCACGATCGTCGGGATGCCGGCCGCGTTGCATGCCTTCTGGTCGTCCTCGCCGAAGGCGGGGGCGAGGTGCACCACCCCGGTGCCGTCCTCGGTGGTGACGAACTCCGCGCCGAGCACCTGGTAGGCGTTGGGGCCGGCCTGGCCGACGAGGAAGTCGTAGAGCGGGGTGTAGCGGCGCCCGACCAGGTCACGGCCGTGCACCGTGCCGACCTGGATGAAACCCTCCAGCTCCTTCGCGTACGCCCCGAGCCGGGCGGCGCCGACGACGTGGCGCTGGCCGTCCCGCTCCAGCACCGCGTACTCGATCTCCGGGCCGACGGCGAGGGCGAGGTTGGACGGCAGCGTCCACGGCGTGGTGGTCCAGACCCCGACCCGGACCGGCCCGCGCAGCGGCTCCGGCGCGCCCTCGTCCGGGGTCAGCTCGAACCAGACGGTCAGCGTCGGGTCGTGCCGGTCCCGGTAGACGTCGTCCATCCGGGTCTCGGTGTTCGACAGCGGGGTCTCGCAGCGCCAGCAGTACGCCAGCACGCTGAACCCCTCGTAGACCAGCCCCTTGGTGTGGAGCTGCTTGAACGCCCACATGACGCTCTCCATGTAGTCGAGGTCGAGCGTCTTGTAGTCGTTGCCGAAGTCCACCCAGCGGGCCTGGCGGTTGACGTACCGCTCCCAGTCCCGGGTGTAGGCGAGCACCGAGCTGCGGCAGGCGTCGTTGAACCTCGCCACCCCGAGGTCGAGGATCTCCGCCTTGGTGGTGATCCCGAGCTGCTTCTCCGCCTCCACCTCGGCGGGCAGCCCGTGGCAGTCCCAGCCGAAGCGCCGCTCCACCCGCCGGCCACGCATCGTCTGGTAGCGCGGGACGAGGTCCTTGACGTAGCCGGTCAGCAGGTGTCCGTAGTGCGGCAGCCCGTTGGCGAAGGGCGGGCCGTCGTAGAAGACGTACTCGTTGCCGCCGTTCGGGCCGGGGTCGCGGGCCTCGACGCTGGCCTCGAAGGTCTTGTCGGCCACCCAGTGGTCGAGCACGCGCTGCTCGACCGCCGGCAGGTCGGGGCTGGCCGGCACGCCCGTGCCGGCGGGGGCGTTCTTCGGGTACGCCATCGCGGGTCGTTCTCCTCGTCGCAGCTCACTCTTCGTGGTCTGCGAGGACGAGCCCCCCGGGTACGCCGGAACCGGCGTGCCGCGGACCCGCGGTACCACCCCGCTTGGTGGCCGGAATCGACCACCCGCTCGTTGGCCGGCTGTGACGGGCCGGTCCCGTCCGGTTCTACTGGGGTGTCGCCACCTGTTCTTCCGGAGGCTCGCCGGTGATGGCCGGGTCGACGCCTGTGCCCGTCAACGATACTCGACCGCCCCGCCGGCACCCACCCGATATCCCCTCGGCCGGAAAGCGGCCGGCGGGCGCGGGGCGCCGCGAAATCGGCAGGCGTGGATCGGGTCGCCACGGTTAGTCTGCTGCGACGGCACACGGAACGGGGACCGGATGCGTAGCAGAAGACTACTGGCCAGCATGACCACGCTGCTCGTACTCACCGCCTGTACGCCGCGGCCGGCCCCGGTGCCGGGCCCGACGGCAGCGCCCAGCGTCACACCCGCGCCGCCCGACGGGCCCGAGGCGGTGCTCGCGGCCCTCGCGACGGCGGTCCGGTCCCGGGGCGACGTACCCCCGCCTGAGCTGCTCGCCGAGCAGGACCTCGGCTCGGTGCAGGTCCGGCCCTGCCGGATGCTCACCGCCGAGGCCCGCCCCGGGGAGTCGTTCACGCCGCCGGAGCCGACCTTCGCCGGACTGGTCGAGGTGAACCCGGTCGCCTCGTTCGCCGGCATCACGCTGCCGACCACGGTCATCGAGGTCACGGTGACCGGGTTCGCCAGCGCGGCCGTGGCGGAGCGGACCGCCGAGCGGGCCCGCTCGGCCCGCTGCCCGGCGGACTTCACCCTCAGCTACACCACCACGAAGGTCCGCCGGGCCAGCACCACCGTACGGGTCGGTGCCGTACGGGCCCGGCTGACCACCGGTACGGTGCGCGACCCCCGCCCCGCCCCGGAGGTGGGTCACCTGCCCGGCGAGGCGCACCTGCTCCTCGCGCACGGTCCGCTGCTGCTGACCGTCGGGGTGCTCAGGTTCGGGCCGGGCACCAACGGCCCGGAGGTGACCGCTCTGGCCCGGGAGACCGCGCTGGAGGTCGCCTCGGCCGCGCTCGCGGCACTCCCACCGAACGGCATGCCGACCGCACCGACCGCCAGCCCCTCCTGACCGCCGGCCCGCCCCGGCCTTCGGCCGCAGCACCGTTGATCGGCGTGTTCGGCCGGCTCCACAGAACTGATCCGGTGGTGGAGGCCGCGTACCGGCGCGGGGTCGTTCCATTCCCGCCGGATCCGGCCTAGCCTGGCCTTAACCAGGGAGGTCCACTGTGGCAGATGCTCGTCGCCGCCCGGTCGCGCCCGTGCGCAAGCTCGTCGCCGCCGTGCTGGCCACCTTCGCCACCTTCGTCGTGCTGTTCGGCTTCGGGATGGGTAGCTGGGCGATCGCCGTACTCGGGGTGGCGCTGCTCGCCCTGGCCATCGCGCTTGTCGCGTTCACCGCCGTACGCAGCGGTCCCCGGGCCTGGGTGACCGGCATCGGGCACGTGCACAGCGTCACGGAACCGCCCGCCTCGTCCGCCTTCGGCCGGTGTGAACTACAGATCGTGATCGACGCGCCCGGCGTTCCGGGCCGCTCGGTGCGGATCCGGGATCCCCGGGTGCCGGTGTCGAAGTGGCCGGATCCCGGCGCGACGTTGCCGATCATGGTGGCCATCGACGACCAGCGGCACGTCCGGATCCTCTGGGACGAGGTGCTGACCCACGCCGAGGCGGCGGCGGCCGGTGGCGACCTGCCGCCGGAGTTCCACGATTTCGACCCGCTGGACGACGACCTGATCGAGCAGGAGGCACCGCCGTGGGCCCGGAGCGGGGGCGACGACCCGTACCCCGCGCAACCGCCCGGCGGCGACCCGTACCCCGCCCGACCGCCCGGCGGCGGCCCGGTCACCGAGGACCTGACGGACGACCTCGCCCCGCTCCGCGACGACCTGGAACCGCTCCGGAACGAGCGGGTGGCGCCCCGCGAGGAGCCGGTGGTGATGCGCCAGACTCCCGGCGGGATAACCGTCCTGGAGGGGAAGGTGGTCGACTCCCCGGCCGCCGCGCCCCTGCCCCGCCGCTCCCGCCCCGGCCCCGGCCCGGGTGGACGGAGCCGCCGCCCCCGCCCCGGTCCGGCGCCAGCCACCGACACCCCGCCGGAAACGTCGACGCCCGGAGCTACCCCGCCCACAGCTACCCCGCCCGGAACGTCGACGGCGGAGACGGGGGCACCGGCGGGGCCGGGGGCCGACGTGGTGCCCGACGACGCGACAGCCGGCGCCGGCAACGGGTCCGGCACGCCACCGGCCCCGAAGGCCCGCGCCGACACCCGCCCCGAAGATCCCTCCGGCACCCGCCCGGACGACATCGACATTTCCCTGGACGACCCCGCCTTCGCCGACGAGCGGGGGAGCTCAGCCGGATCGTCCGGATCGGACGGAACGGACGACTCGGACGACGAGGCGATTCTTGCCGAGCTGATCGCCACCCAGCCGCCCGCCCGGCTCGGCGGTTCCGAGCCGATCGCCGGGGTCGGCATCACCCTGCTCGTCACCGATCTGGAGCGCTCGGTCGCCTTCTATCGGGACCTGCTCGGCTTCTTCGAGATCGACGGCGGCGAGAGCAACGCGATCCTCGCCTCCGGCGCGACCCGGCTCGTGTTGCGGGCGATCCGCGACGTGGCACCGATCAACCGGCGCCTGGTCCACCTGAATCTCGAGGTGAACGACGTCACCGCCGTCTACGAGGAGCTGGTCGCCAAGGGCGTGAAGTTCACCTACGCCCCCCGGGCGGTCAACCGGGGCGCCAGGCTCGAACTCTGGGCCGCCTCGTTCCGGGACCCGGACGGGCACGGCATCGCGCTGACCCAGTGGCGCGGCCGGCCGACCGGCTGACCGGCTTCCCGCGCCCCCGTTCAGCCGAGAATGACCCGCCGGACGTGCAGCACGTAGCCCCAGACGGCGGCGAAGATGAGGCCGAGCGCACCGAGCGACCAGTGCAGGAGGCCGGCGAGCAGCAGCAGGCCCTGCAGTCCGGTCGCGGCGTACCAGGCCCAGGGCCGGCGCAGGGATCCGGCGAGGACGACCGCCAGCACCGCGAGCCCGACGACCGCTCCGATGGCGGTGCCGCCCAGGTCGCCGCCGAGCAGCCGGATCGGCTGGATCGCGAGCAGCAGCACGAGGGTCTGCACGCTCAGCGTCAGGGCGCCGAGGCCGCGTACCGTCCGGTCCGGATCCCGCAGCCCGGAGGGCCGGCGGCCGGGCGTACCGGTGGAGGCGTCGGGCGTGCTCATCGCTTCGACAACCTCATCGCTTCAGCAGCCGTCGCGCGTCGGCCACGGTCGCCACCGAGCCCGTGATCAGCACACCCACCCCGCTCAGCTCGCCCTGCACGTCCGACTCGGCCAGGGCGACGGCGGCCTCGATCGCGTCGGGCAGTTCGGCGGCCACCTCGACCCGCTCCGGCCCGAAGACCTCGCCGGCGAGCTCGGCGAGCTCGGCGACCGGCATCGCCCGGGGCGAGCTGTTCCGGGTGACCACGACCGCGTCGACCACCGGTTCGAGCAGTTCGAGCAGGCTGCCGGCGTCCTTGTCCTCCAGCACACCCACCAGCGCGATCAGCCGGCTGAACGCGAACTCCTCCTGCAGGGCGGTGACGGTGGCCGCCATGCCGTGCGGGTTGTGCGCCCCGTCCAGCAGGATCGTCGGGGCCGTCCGGACCCGCTCCAGCCGGCCGGGCGAGTCGGCGGTCGCGAAGCCCTGCCGGACGGTCTCCACGTCGAGCTGGCGGGCGGCGCCGGCGCCGAGGAACGCCTCGACGGCGGCGAGCGCGATCGCGGCGTTCTGTGCCTGGTGCGCTCCGTGCAGCGGCACGAAGACGTTGTCGTAGACCCCGCCGAGCCCCTGCAGCGACAGCACCTGCCCACCGACCGCCATCGCCCGGCGCAGGACGCCGAACTCGCCGCCCTCGCGGGCGATGGTGGCACCGACCTCGGCACAGCGTTCCAGGATCGGCTCGGCCGCCTCCTCCGGTTGGACGGCCGAGATCACCGTCGCGCCCTTGTGGATGATCCCGGCCTTGGCCAGCGCGATGTCCTCGATCGTGTCGCCGAGCCACTCGGTGTGGTCAAGCCCGATCGGCGTGATCACGGCTATCCCGGCGTGCAGCACGTTTGTGGAGTCCTCGGCCCCGCCGAGCCCGACCTCCACGACCGCCACGTCGACCGGGGCGTCGGCGAAGGCCGCGAAGGCGAGCGCCGTGGTCATGTCGAAGTAGGTCAGCGGCTCGTCGGCCCGCTCGTCGACGAGCCGGGCCAGGGGTGCCACCTCCCGGTAGACCGAGACGAACCGCTGCTCGTCGATCGGCTCGCCGTCCAGGCTGATCCGCTCCCGGACGGTCTCCAGGTGCGGGCTGGTGTAGCGGCCGGTGTGCAGCCCGAACGCCCGGAGCAGCGAGTCGATCATCCGGGCGGTCGAGGTCTTGCCGTTGGTGCCGGTCAGGTGGATCGCCGGGTACGCCCGCTGCGGGCTGCCGAGCACGTCCAGCAGCTCCTCGATCCGGCCGAGGTCGAAGACCATCCGGGTGTAGCCCCGGGCGGCCAACTCCGCCTCGACCCGGGCGAACTCGGCCGCCCGCTCCGCACGTTCACTCACCGCGATCCCCGCCCCGCACCGTACGCCGCTTGTTCCGGAACCCGCACACCCTCGACCCGGGCCACCGGCTGCTCAGCCCAGCGCGGCGAGGGCGCTGGCGATCCGCTCCAGGTCCGCCTCGGCCGCCGCCAGCCGGGTCCTGATCTTGTCGACCACCGGGGCCGGCGCCTTGTCGAGGAAGGACTGGTTGTCGAGCTTCGCCCGGGCCTGGCTGATCTCCTTCTCGGCCGCGGCCCGGTCCTTGGCCAGCCGGGCCCGCTCGGCGGCGACGTCGATCGAGCCCCGGGTGTCCAGGGCCACGGTCACCGCGCCGGAGACGGCGAGGGTGGCGCTGGCCCGGAAGTCCGGTGTCGCCCCGTCGAGCCGGGCCAGCGATCGGATCAGCGGCTCGTGCGCGGCGATGCCCGCCCCGGCGAGTCCGTCGAGCCGGGCGGCGACCCGCTGCGCCGGCCGCAGCCCCTGGTCGGAGCGGAACCGACGGATCTCGGTGACCACCCGCTGCAGCTCGGCCACCTCGCGCTCGGCCGCCTCGTTCCGCAGCTCCGGCACGGCGACCGGCCAGGCGGCAGTCATCACCGAGACCCCGGCCGGATCAGCGGCGGCGATCCCGGCACTGCCGTTCCCGGCACTCACATCGCCGGCACTCGCGTTCCCGGCGCCGACCAGTGCGGTCCAGAGCTCGTCGGTGACGAAGGGCACCACCGGGTGCAGCAGCCGCAACAACTGGTCGAGCACGTGCCCGAGCACCCGGCGGGTGACCTCGGCCCGCTCGCCGCCGCCGGCCAGCACCGGCTTGGCGAGCTCGACGTACCAGTCGCAGACGTCGTCCCAGGCGAAGTGGTAGAGCGCGTCGCAGACCTTGGCGAACTCGTACGCCTCGAACTGCTCGTCGACCTCGGCGGTGACCTGCTGCAACCGGGACAGGATCCACCGGTCCACGGTCGAGAGCCGGGCCGGCTCGGGCAGCCCGCCGGTGACGTGCGCGCCGTTCATCAGGGCGAACCGGGTCGCGTTCCAGAGCTTGTTGCAGAAGTTGCGGGAGCCCTGGCACCACTCGTCGCTGACCGGCACGTCCTGGCCGGGGTTGGCGCCCCGGGCCAGGGTGAACCGGGTCGCGTCGGCGCCGTACCTGTCGATCCAGTCCAGCGGGTCGACCACGTTGCCGAACGACTTCGACATCTTCTTGCCGTACTGGTCGCGGACCATGCCGTGCAGGGCGATCACGTCGAACGGCTGCCGGCCGTCCATCGCGTACAGGCCGAACATCATCATCCGGGCGACCCAGAAGAAGAGGATGTCGTAGCCGGTGACCAGCACGCTTGTCGGATAGAACGTGGCCAGGTCGGGCGTCTGCTCGGGCCAGCCGAGCGTGGAGAACGGCCAGAGCGCGCTGGAGAACCAGGTGTCGAGCACGTCCGTGTCCTGCGTCCAGCCGTCGCCGGTCGGCGGCTCCTCGTCGGGGCCGACGCAGACGACCTCGCCGTCCGGGCCGTACCAGACCGGGATCCGGTGCCCCCACCAGAGCTGCCGGGAGATGCACCAGTCGTGCATGTTGTCGACCCAGCCGAAGTACCGCTTCGCCATGTCCGCGGGCACGATCCGGACCCGGCCGTCCCGCACCGCGTCGCCGGCGGCCCGGGCCAGCGGCCCGGTGTTGACGAACCACTGCAGCGAGAGTCGCGGCTCCACGGTGGTACGGCACCGCGAGCAGTGCCCGACCGCGTGCGCGTACGGCCGCTTCTCCGCGACGATCCGGCCCTGCTCGCGCAGGGCGGCGACGATCGCCGGCCGGGCCTCGAACCGGTCCAGCCCCTCGAAGGGACCGGGAGCGGTGATCACGCCCCGTTCGTCCATCACCGTCAGCGACGGCAGGCCGTGCCGCTGGCCGATCTCGAAGTCGTTGGGGTCGTGCGCCGGGGTCACCTTGACCATGCCGGTGCCGAAGCTCGGGTCGACGTGCTCGTCGCCGACGATCGGGATCCGCCGGCCGGTCAGCGGCAACTCGACCTCGCTGCCGATCAGGTGCCGGTAACGCTCGTCGTCCGGGTGCACCGCGACCGCGGTGTCGCCGAGCATGGTCTCGGCCCGGGTGGTGGCGACCACCACCTCGTCGCTGTAGCGGATCGAGACGAGTTCACCGTCGTCGTCGGTGTGCTCCACCTCGATGTCGGAGAGCGCGGTCAGGCAGCGGGGGCACCAGTTGATGATCCGCTCTGCCCGGTAGATCAGGCCGTCGTCGTAGAGCCCCTTGAAGATCGTCTGCACGGCCCGGGAGAGACCCTCGTCCATCGTGAAGCGCTCGCGGTCCCAGTCGACGGAGTCACCGAGCCGGCGCATCTGGCCGAGGATCTTGCCGCCGGAGTCGGCCTTCCACTGCCACACCCGCTCGACGAACTTCTCCCGGCCGAGATCGTGCCGGGAGAGTCCCTCGCCGGCGAGCTGGCGCTCGACGAGGTTCTGGGTGGCGATGCCGGCGTGGTCCATGCCGGGCAGCCAGAGCGTCTCGTAGCCCTGCATCCGGCGGCGCCGCGTCAACGAGTCCATCAGGGTGTGTTCGAAGGCGTGGCCCATGTGCAGCGAGCCGGTGACGTTGGGCGGCGGGATGACGATGGTGAACGGCGGCCTGTCGCTGTCGGCCGATGCCCGGAACCGCCCGGCCGCCACCCACTCCTCATACCGCCGACCTTCTACCTCACCCGGCTGGTACTGGGCGGAGAGGGTCGGGGCGGGGGTGCGCTCGGTATCCAGAGTCTCGGTCACCCTGGAAGTCTACGAGCCTCCCGCCCGGCGCGTCGTACGCCACCTCCCGTTCGCGTACGGTGGCGCTATGCCCGATGCACCTGGCTCCGACCGGCGTTCTGCGGCCGACCCCGGCGCCATCGAGATCGCCTCGGAGCCGATCGTGCTGACGCAGCGCCCCGGCCCGGACGTGGAGCCGGCCCCGGGCGTCGAACGTGTCTCCGGGGCCGAGTCGGCCCACCCGACCGGGGCGGTCGACATCACTCCGATCCCCGGACGCGACGCCGACGACGGTGGACCGGCCGAGAGGCCGTCGTCACGGCGCCGGAAGATCGTGCTCGGATCGGTGCTTGCTGTCGCGCTCGCCGGGGCCGCCGTCATGGGCAGCGCCGGCTGGCGCGTCCTGCAGCAGAAGGACGCCGCTCTTACCGCTCCGGCCGAGGTGGCCGGGCTCGCCCGGGACGAGAGTGAGGGTGCCCGGAGCACCATCGAATACCTCCGGACGGCCGTCAACGCCGAGGTCGACTTTGCGGAGAGCTACGGCGCCGTCTACACCGACCCGGCCGGGCCCGACCGCAGCGTCCTGCTCTTCGGCGGTACGACCCTCGTCTGGCAGCCCGAGCGCGACCTGGACCGCCTCTTCGGGCTGGCCTCCGAGGAGGACAGCCCGGTCGCCGGCATCCGGGAGGTGGACGCGGGCACCCTGGGCGGGGTCATGAAGTGCGGGACGGCGCCGGTGCAGGGCGGCGAGCAGCTCGTCTTCTGTGGCTGGGCCGACCACGGCAGCATCACGATGGGCATGTTTCCGGGCCGCTCCGTCGACGAGTCGGCCACACTGCTGCGAGACATCCGCAGCGCCATCCTGACCCGGAACTGACTGTCCGCAGAAACCGACTTCTCCCAGGTGAATCGGTCCCGGAAATGCGAGTGGCGCCACCCGTACCGGGTGGCGCCACTTCGCTGAGAATGTCCGGCGGTGTCCTACTCTCCCACACCCTCCCGAGTGCAGTACCATCAGCGCTGGAAGGCTTAGCTACCGGGTTCGGAATGTAACCGGGCGTTTCCCTTCCGCCATAACCGCCGTAACCCTATCAACACAACAAACAACACCCCGGCCACACCCGGGAACACATCGTTGTTCGTTTGCTGTGAATCACACAGTGGACGCGTAGCAGCTTTGTAGACAAGTCCTCGGCCTATTAGTACCGGTCAACTGAACCAGTTACCTGGCTTACATCTCCGGCCTATCAACCCAGTCGTCTCACTGGGAGCCTTACCCCCACACGGGGTGGGATACCTCATCTCGAAGCAGGCTTCCCGCTTAGATGCTTTCAGCGGTTATCCCTCCCGAACGTAGCCAACCAGCCGTGCCCCTGGCGGGACAACTGGCACACCAGAGGTTCGTCCGTCCCGGTCCTCTCGTACTAGGGACAGCCCTTCTCAAGTATCCTACGCGCACGGCGGATAGGGACCGAACTGTCTCACGACGTTCTAAACCCAGCTCGCGTACCGCTTTAATGGGCGAACAGCCCAACCCTTGGGACCTGCTACAGCCCCAGGATGCGACGAGCCGACATCGAGGTGCCAAACCATCCCGTCGATATGGACTCTTGGGGAAGATCAGCCTGTTATCCCCGGGGTACCTTTTATCCGTTGAGCGACACCGCTTCCACACGCAAGTGCCGGATCACTAGTCCCGACTTTCGTCCCTGCTCGACCCGTCAGTCTCACAGTCAAGCTCCCTTATACACTTACACTCAACACCTGATTGCCAACCAGGCTGAGGGAACCTTTGGGCGCCTCCGTTACCATTTAGGAGGCAACCGCCCCAGTTAAACTACCCACCAGACACTGTCCCTGAACCCGATAAGGGCCCCAAGTTAGATACCCGAACCAACCAGAGTGGTATTTCAAGACTGCCTCCACCCATACTGGCGTATAGGCTTCACCGGCTCCCACCTATCCTACACAAGCTAATTCAAGCACCAATGTCAAGCTATAGTAAAGGTCCCGGGGTCTTTCCGTCCTGCCGCGCGTAACGAGCATCTTTACTCGTACTGCAATTTCGCCGGGCCTGTGGTTGAGACAGTGGGGAAGTCGTTACGCCATTCGTGCAGGTCGGAACTTACCCGACAAGGAATTTCGCTACCTTAGGATGGTTATAGTTACCACCGCCGTTTACTGGCGCTTAAGTTCTCAGCCTCGCCCCGAAGAGCTAACCGGTCCCCTTAACGTTCCAGCACCGGGCAGGCGTCAGTCCATATACATCGAATTACTTCTTCGCATGGACCTGTGTTTTTAGTAAACAGTCGCTTCCCCCTGCTCTCTGCGGCCATACAACGCTCCACCAGCAAGTGGCTTCACGTCTCCGGCCCCCCTTCTCCCAAAGTTACGGGGGCAATTTGCCGAGTTCCTTAACCACAGTTCACCCGATCGCCTCGGTATTCTCTACCTGACCACCTGTGTCGGTTTAGGGTACGGGCCGCTCGGAACTCGCTAGAGGCTTTTCTCGACAGCATAGGATCACTGACTTCACCTGAATCGGCTCGGCATCACGTCTCAACCACATACACCACGGATTTGCCTATGGTGCGGTCTACACGCTTACCCCGGCACAACCACCGGCCGGGCTCAGCTACCTTCCTGCGTCACCCCATCGCTTGACTACTACCCGCCAGGACCCCACGCAACCCCATCTTGGTCCGAAGACCGCCACAGGATCGGATGGTTAGCACAACGAGGTTCATCACGGGCGCTCCTACACGGGTACGGGAATATCAACCCGTTATCCATCGACTACGCCTCTCGGCCTCGCCTTAGGCCCCGACTCACCCAGGGCGGATTAACCTGGCCCTGGAACCCTTGGTCATCCGGCGGAAGGGTTTCCCACCCTTCTTTCGCTACTCATGCCTGCATTCTCACTCGTGCCGCGTCCACAACTCGATCACTCGGCTGCTTCACCCCCGGCACGACGCTCCCCTACCCACCCACACACCTGCACAACCACCCAAAGATGATCGCGAAGTCAATGTGTGAATGCCACAGCTTCGGCGGTGTACTTGAGCCCCGCTACATTGTCGGCGCGGAACCACTTGACCAGTGAGCTATTACGCACTCTTTAAAGGATGGCTGCTTCTAAGCCAACCTCCTGGTTGTCTATGCGACCCCACATCCTTTTCCACTTAGCACACGCTTAGGGGCCTTAGCTGGCGATCTGGGCTGTTTCCCTCTCGACTACGAAGCTTATCCCCCGCAGTCTCACTGCCGCGCTCTCACTTACCGGCATTCGGAGTTTGGCTGATTTCAGTAACCTTGTAGGGCCCCTAGACCATCCAGTGCTCTACCTCCGGTAAGAAACACACGACGCTGCACCTAAATGCATTTCGGGGAGAACCAGCTATCACGGAGTTTGATTGGCCTTTCACCCCTAACCACAGGTCATCCCCCAACTTTTCAACGTTGGTGGGTTCGGCCCTCCACGCGGTCTTACCCACGCTTCAGCCTGCCCATGGCTAGATCACCCCGCTTCGGGTCTAGAACACGCGACTACACGCCCTATTAAGACTCGCTTTCGCTACGGCTACCCCACACAGGTTAACCTCGCCACATGCCACTAACTCGCAGGCTCATTCTTCAAAAGGCACGCCGTCACCCCACCAGAAAAATCCGGCAAAGCTCCGACGGATTGTAGGCGAACGGTTTCAGGTACTATTTCACTCCCCTCCCGGGGTACTTTTCACCATTCCCTCACGGTACTCGTCCGCTATCGGTCACCAGGAAGTATTTAGGCTTACCAGGTGGTCCTGGCAGATTCACGGCAGATTTCAGGAGTCCGCCGCTACTCGGGAACACCCACAAAGAAGACCAGGCGCTTTCACCTACCGGACTATCACCGCCTACGGTTGGCTTTTCCACACCATTCAGCTAACACCCGGCTTTGTAACTTCTCGGAGAAGTGTCAGCTTCCCCCACGGAGTCCCACAACCCCGACCACGCAACCCCTGACAGGTATCACACGCAACCGGTTTAGCCTCATCCGCTTTCGCTCGCCACTACTCACGGAATCACAATTGTTTTCTCTTCCTACGGGTACTGAGATGTTTCACTTCCCCGCGTTCCCTCCACACACCCTATGAATTCAGGTGCAGGTGACACCACATGACTGGTGCCAGGTTACCCCATTCGGACACCCTGGGATCACAGCTCGGTTGACAGCTCCCCCAGGCCTATCGCGGCCTCCCACGTCCTTCATCGGCTCCTGGTGCCAAGGCATCCACCGTCCGCCCTTGACAACTTGACCACAAAGATGCTCGCGTCCACTGTGCAATTCTCAACAAACGACCAACCCACAACCCACCACCCCACACCAGCCCCCAGGACACACACATCCCAGAACGGTATGCGAGGCCAGGCCGCACCTGGCAGAAGAACCAACCACACACACGCGGTTGTTCCCTCAGGACCCAACAGGATGCCCAACACCCACCACCAGCCGCACCAACCCGACCTTCCACACCACCCCGAAAGATGGCCGTACTCGCCGGACCAGCCGTTGCCAGCCGTGAACTAGCCAGTGTCTCCGCCAACAAGCACCCCAACCCCCACATCCGGAGGGCCCGAGGCTCCTACCCGACCTTCGCCGAGAGGCGCTCCTTAGAAAGGAGGTGATCCAGCCGCACCTTCCGGTACGGCTACCTTGTTACGACTTCGTCCCAATCGCCAGCCCCACCTTCGACCACTCCCTCCCCCGAAGAGGTTAGGCCATGGGCTTCGGGTGTTGCCGACTTTCGTGACGTGACGGGCGGTGTGTACAAGGCCCGGGAACGTATTCACCGCAGCGTTGCTGATCTGCGATTACTAGCGACTCCGACTTCACGGGGTCGAGTTGCAGACCCCGATCCGAACTGAGACCGGCTTTTTGGGATTCGCTCCACCTCACGGTATCGCAGCCCATTGTACCGGCCATTGTAGCATGCGTGAAGCCCTGGACATAAGGGGCATGATGACTTGACGTCATCCCCACCTTCCTCCGAGTTGACCCCGGCAGTCTTCGATGAGTCCCCGCCATAACACGCTGGCAACATCGAACAAGGGTTGCGCTCGTTGCGGGACTTAACCCAACATCTCACGACACGAGCTGACGACAGCCATGCACCACCTGTGACCGCCCCCGAAGGACCCCACATCTCTGCAGGTTTTGCGGCCATGTCAAACCCAGGTAAGGTTCTTCGCGTTGCATCGAATTAATCCGCATGCTCCGCCGCTTGTGCGGGCCCCCGTCAATTCCTTTGAGTTTTAGCCTTGCGGCCGTACTCCCCAGGCGGGGCGCTTAATGCGTTAGCTGCGGCACAGAGAACCGGAGAGGCCCCCCACACCTAGCGCCCAACGTTTACAGCGTGGACTACCAGGGTATCTAATCCTGTTCGCTCCCCACGCTTTCGCTCCTCAGCGTCAGTATCGGCCCAGAGACCCGCCTTCGCCACCGGTGTTCCTCCTGATATCTGCGCATTTCACCGCTACACCAGGAATTCCAGTCTCCCCTACCGAACTCTAGCCTGCCCGTATCGACTGCAAGCCCACAGTTGAGCCATGGGTTTTCACAGTCGACGCGACAAACCGCCTACGAGCTCTTTACGCCCAATAAATCCGGACAACGCTCGCGCCCTACGTCTTACCGCGGCTGCTGGCACGTAGTTGGCCGGCGCTTCTTCTGCAGGTACCGTCACTCCCGCTTCGTCCCTGCTGAAAGAGGTTTACAACCCGAAGGCCGTCATCCCTCACACGGCGTCGCTGCATCAGGCTTCCGCCCATTGTGCAATATTCCCCACTGCTGCCTCCCGTAGGAGTCTGGGCCGTGTCTCAGTCCCAGTGTGGCCGGTCGCCCTCTCAGGCCGGCTACCCGTCGTCGCCTTGGTAGGCCATCACCCCACCAACAAGCTGATAGGCCGCGAGCCCATCCCAAGCCGAAAAACTTTCCACACACCACCATGCGGCAGCATGTCATATCCGGTATTAGCCCCCGTTTCCGAGGGTTATCCCAAAGCCTGAGGCAGGTTACTCACGTGTTACTCACCCGTTCGCCGCTCGAGTACCCCCGAAGAGGCCTTTCCGCTCGACTTGCATGTGTTAAGCACGCCGCCAGCGTTCGTCCTGAGCCAGGATCAAACTCTCCAACAAAAACCAGAGAAATCAAACCCAGCAACAAAAAACACTTGCTGCCAAACAAACAAAACCATTTGGCACTGGCATATCAAGCACCCTGTTGAGTTCTCAAAGAACAAACACACACCGGTTACGGACCTCGCCAAGAGGACCGTCCTCGGGGCAACTGCTCCAGACTACCCACCCGGCCTCACAGTGTCAAGCCCCAACTTCTGGCCTGGTTGCTTCGCCCGAGAGGTTTCCCCGTACTCACGCACACCGAGAAGGGTGGTCGCTTCTGTCAGGGAGAGACCCACAGACCGGCCGATGGTGCCTTGCGGCCCATCTGCCCGGCTCCTGCCGGCCTCGAACAACTTTACCCGGTTGGTCTCGCGATCTCAACCTGAATGTCACCCGGTCGAGCGCACCACCCGACCCCGGCCTCCGGCGGACAGCTGCCCGACCGGCGATCCGAGGTGCTCGCGGCCCGGCCTGTCGTCCGGTGCGCCGCGCGCAGAGAGAAAGGTACGCCGCCGGCCGGCTGGGCGCAAATCGACGTACTCCTCCTGCCCGTGCCCTTGTGACCCGACCGTGCCGCGGTTGTCCGTGTCAGTCTCGGTCAGGCGTGTCAGAGTGGCAGGCATGGCCGCGCTACCGAGCGACACCGCGATGATCCTCGCGCAGGACAGCCTCTCGGCGCTTCTGCTGCCCTTCTGGCAGATCGTGATCGGTGGCCTCGTGCTGCTGGCGCTGCTCGCCTCGGTTCGCCGGTTGGCACGGCGCGGCCGGTCCCGGATGACCACCGGGCTGCTGGTGACCGCCTCCGCGATCATCGGCCTGGCCGTGGTCGGCATGCTGTTGCAGTGACCCGGCAGTCGGTCGCAGTGACCCGGCAACGCCCGGCTGTGACACGGCAATGTGTCCGACAGTGACCCGGCAGTGTGTCCGATGATCAGAGCCGACGGTTCGCCAGGCTGGGTAGCTCGGTCCGGATATCCTGGAGCCGGTCGATGTCGAGATCGGCGACCACGATGCCGACGGTGTCGGGGGCCTGGGCGAGTACGGTCCCCCACGGGTCGATCACCATGCTGCGCCCGAAGCAGGTACGCCCGGGATCGTGGTCCCCGATCTGCGCGGCAGCCGCCACGTAGCACTGGTTCTCGATCGCCCGGGCGCGGAGCAACACCTCCCAGTGGTCCCGACCGGTGTGCAGCATGAAGGCGGCGGGCACCACCAGCAGCTGGGCCTCCCCGGCGACGGCCAGCTGCCGGTACAGCTCCGGGAAGCGCAGGTCGTAGCAGATCGAGAGGCCGACGCGTACGCCCTCGACGTCGACGGTGACCGGCGCGGTGCCGGCGGCGACGTTCCTGGATTCGAGGTACGAGACCCGGCCGGGGATCTCGACGTCGTAGAGGTGGATCTTCCGGTACGTCGCGGCCAGCACTCCGCCCCGGTCGAAGACCAGCGAGGTGTTGTAGGTGTGCTCCTGGTCCGGACCGGCCTCGTGGAACGACCCGGCATGCACCCACATGGCGTGCTGCCGGGCGGCGTCGGCGAAGAACTCGGCGAGCTCGCCGTCGACAGGTTCCGGGGCGGGCAGGCCGCGCGACGGGCCGAGGTAGTCGACGTACTCCGGAAGGATCGCCAGGTCCGCCCCGGCGGCCGCGGCCCGGCCGAGCAGCTCGCCGGCGGTGGCCAGGTTGGCCTTCCGGTCGTCGCGGGCGTTGAGCTGGCAGACGGCGACGCGCATGCGGAGAGCCTACGGCGGCGCTCGTCGGGTGACCAGGCTTACCCGGACGGCCGACGGACGGTCAGGCCGAGCGCTCCTCGCGCTCGCGGCGGGCCCGGCGGCCGGTGAACTCCCGCGGCACGATCGTCGGGTTGACGTTCTCGAGTACGACGCCACGGGTGATCAGGACCCGGGCCGCGTTCGGGTTGCTGGGCACCTCGTACATCACCGAGAGCAGGACCTCTTCGAGGATGGCGCGCAGGCCGCGGGCGCCTGTGCCGCGGAGCATCGCCTGGTCGGCGATCGCCTCCAGGGCGGCCGGCTCGAACTCCAGCTCCACCCCGTCGAGCTCGAAGAGGCGCTGGTATTGCCGGACGAGCGCGTTGCGCGGCTCGGTGAGGATCCGGACCAGTGCCTCGCGGTTGAGGCTCCGCACGTTGGTGATCACCGGGAGCCGGCCGATGAACTCGGGGATCAGGCCGAACTTGAGCATGTCCTCCGGCATGACCCGGCCGAAGATGTCGTCGGTCGAGCGCTCGGAGATAGAGCGGAGGTGGGCGCCGAAGCCGAGCCCGCCCTGACCGGTGCGGGCCTCGATGATCTGGTCGAGGCCGGCGAAGGCACCACCGCAGATGAAGAGCACGTTTGTGGTGTCGATCTGGATGAACTCCTGGTGCGGGTGCTTACGGCCGCCCTGCGGCGGCACGTTCGCCACCGTGCCTTCCAGGATCTTGAGCAGGGCCTGCTGCACGCCCTCGCCGGAGACGTCCCGGGTGATCGACGGGTTCTCCGACTTACGGGCGATCTTGTCGACCTCGTCGATGTAGATGATGCCGGTCTCGGCGCGTTTGATGTCGTAGTCCGCGGCCTGGATCAGCTTGAGGAGGATGTTCTCGACGTCCTCGCCGACGTAGCCGGCCTCGGTCAGCGCGGTCGCGTCGGCGATGGCGAAGGGCACGTTCAGCATCCGGGCCAGGGTCTGGGCCAGGTGTGTCTTGCCACACCCGGTGGGACCGATCAGCAGGATGTTGGACTTGGCCAACTCCACCGCGTCGCCCGAGCCCGGACCGCCGGCCGCCTCGGCCTGGATCCGCTTGTAGTGGTTGTAGACCGCGACCGCGAGGGCCTTCTTGGCCTGGTCCTGCCCGACGACGTACTGGTCGAGGAACTGGCAGATCTCCATCGGCTTGGGAAGCTCTTCCCACTTCACCTCGCCGGACTCGGCCAGCTCCTCTTCGATTATCTCGTTGCAGAGGTCGATGCACTCGTCACAGATGTAGACCCCGGGGCCCGCGATGAGCTTCTTGACCTGCTTCTGCGACTTGCCGCAGAAGGAGCACTTCAGTAGGTCGCCGCCGTCGCCGATCCGTGCCACCTACGTTCTCCCTGCACTCATCGGCCAGGCTGTCTTCGCAGCGGCTCTGGCCTGCGGACGGTACGCCCCGTCGGTCTTCATCGCCGGCCGGTCCCGACCGGCGGTGGGCGGTGCAGAACCGACGTTACCCGCTGCGCGAGGTTTCTCCGACCCCCAAAACGGGTGTGTCAGGAGCCGGCCGCCGTCAAGCCGCCCGCCGGCCCCTGACCCGGGTTGGTCAGCTCGAGGCGTTCGCCGCGAGCAGGCCCTTCTTTCGGCTGGTCAGGATGGTGTCGACCAGGCCGTACTCGCGTGATTCCTCGGCCGTCATGAACTTGTCACGGTCGATATCACGACGGACTCGTTCAATCGACTGCCCGGAGTGTCGGGAGAGCATCTCCTCGAGCTGCGTACGCATCCGGAGAATCTCCCGGGCCTGGATCTCGATGTCGGAGCCCTGCCCGTAGCCGCCCTCGGTGGCCGGCTGGTGGATGATGATCCGGGAGTTCGGCAGCGCCATGCGCTTGCCCGGCGTACCGGCGGCGAGCAGCACGGCGGCGGCGCTGGCCGCCTGCCCGAGGCAGACGGTCTGAATGTCCGGCCGGACGTACTGCATCGTGTCGTAGATCGCCGTCATGGCCGTGAACGAGCCGCCGGGCGAGTTGATGTACATGATGATGTCGCGGTCCGGGTCGGTGCCCTCCAGCGTCAGCAGCTGGGCCATCACGTCGTTGGCCGACGCGTCGTCCACCTGCACGCCGAGGAAGATGATCCGGTCCTCGAAGAGCTTGTTGTAGGGGTTCGACTCCTTGACGCCGTACGAGGTGCGCTCGACGAAGGAGGGCAGCACGTACCGGTTGTGCACGGGCTCGAAGCCCCGGTTGTGCACCGGGTCGAAGCCGCCACCGGCAAGCAGGGTCGGGTCAGTCATGTATCCGCTCCTCAGCTCAGCTCAGGGTCCCGGCGCCTTCCGGAACCTGGGCGGCTCCGGTGATCACCTTGTCGATGAAGCCGTAGTCCTTGGCCTCGGTGGCGGTGAACCACCGGTCCCGGTCGGAGTCGGCCTCGATCTGCGCCTGGTCCTGGCCGGTGTGAAAGGCCACCCGCTCCTGGAACATCCGCTTGGTGTAGAGCATCTGCTCGGCCTGGATGGCGATGTCGGAGGCCGTGCCGCCCATCCCGCCGGAGGGCTGGTGCATCATGATCCGCGCGTGCGGCAGGGCGTAGCGCTTGCCCTTGGTGCCGGCGCAGAGCAGGAGCTGGCCCATTGACGCGGCCATGCCCATGGCGACGGTGGAGACGTCGTTGTCGATGAATTGCATGGTGTCGTAGATCGCCATGCCGGAGTAGACCGAGCCACCCGGCGAGTTGATCCACAGGTTGATGTCGCGGCCGGGGTCCTCGGCCGCGAGCAGCAGCAGCTGTGCGCAGATGCGGTTGGCGACCTGGTCGGTCACCTCGCTGCCCAGGAAGATGATCCGCTCCTTGAGCAGCCGGTTGTAGACCGAGTCGTCAAGGTTGCCACCAAGTGCGTCCCCGCCGCGGGCTTCGGTCACCCGCAGGGGCATAGCTGAGAAGTCTGAACCAGTCATGGCAGCCCTTCGCTCTCCGTGCGTCTTACGCCCGACACTAACCGCTGACCGGGGTCGTATCGTCCCGGTCCGGACACTGTTCGCTGACAGCGCAGTTGCCCCGTGCACCCCGGGTGGGGCGGTGTCCGGGCGGCTCAGTGCTCGTGGTCGTGCTGGTGGTCGTGCTCCTCGTCGCTGGCGGCGCGCAGCTCGTCCAGGCTGATCGGGTTGCCGGCCGAGTCGGTGATCGTGATCCGCTCCATCACCATGGCCAGCGCCTTGCCGCGCCGGACGTCGCCGTAGACCGCGCCGGCCGCACCGGAGCGGACGAGCTGGTCGTAGTACTGCTGGGGGGCCATCCCGGCGCGCTGCGCCCGGTGCACGATCTCGTGCCCGAACTCGTCGTCGCTGACCTGCACCTGCTCGGCGTCGGCCAGGGTGTCGAGGAGGAGCTGGACCTTGACCCCCTCGGTGGCGGCGTCCGCCAGCTCGGTGTCGATCTGCTCCTCGGTCTTCTCCTCCGAGCTGAGGTATTCCTCCAGGGAGGCGCCGATCCGCTCCAGCTGGTCGACCATGGCCTGCTTGCGGTGCTCGACCTCCTCGCGGACGACCCCCTCCGGGGCCGGGATGTCGGCGGCGGCCACGATCTGCTCCAGGGCCTTGTCCCGGGCGGTGTAGATCTGCTCGACCTTCTTCGACCGGCTGACCCGATCGCGGATGTCGCCGCGCAGCTCGTCGAGGGTGTCGAACTCGCTCGCGAGCTGGGCGAACTCGTCGTCGAGCGGGGGCAGCTCCTTCTCCTTGACGGTGCGGACCGTCACGGAGACGTCGGCGTCCCGGCCGGCGAAGTCGCCGCCGACGAGCTGGGTCTGGAAGGTGGTCGCGTCCCCTGCCGAGAGGCCCACCAGCACCTCGTCCAGCCCTGGAAGGAGCTGCTTGCTGCCGACCTCGTGCGAGATGTTGGTGGCCGAGCCGCCCGGCACCTCCGCGCCGTCGACGGTGGCCGCCAGGTCGAGCTGCACGTAGTCGCCCTCCCGGGCGGCCCGCTCGACCGTCTTGAGGGTGGCGAAGCGCTCCCGCAGGCTGCCCACCTGGGTGTCGATCTCGTCCTCGTCGATCTGGAGCTCGTCGACGCTCACCTCGATGGCGGAGAGGTCGGGGAGCGTGATCTCGGGGCGGACGTCGACCTCGGCGGTGAACTTGAGGGAGTCACCGTCGTTGAACTCGGTGATCTCGACCTCGGGCCGGCCCAGCGTCTTCACGTCGTGCTCGCGGACCGCGGCGAGAATGTTCTCCGGAATGGCGTCCTGCACGGCCTCGTTGAGCACCGCACCCCGGCCGACCCGCTGGTCGATGACGGCCGCCGGCACCTTGCCGCGCCGGAAGCCGGGGACGTTGACCTGCGAGGCGATCTCCCGGTACGCCTTCTTGAGGCTCGGCTCGAGCTCGACGAACGGCACCTCGATGGCGAGCCGCACGCGCGTCGGGCTCAGAGTCTCGACGGTGCTCTTCACAGGCGTACTCCTTGACGGATCTCGATCTTCATTCTGGGTCGGCACACAGCCCATCGAGTGTAGGCGAGCCGGCGGACACGTCGGACGGCGCGGGGTGGACGGCGCACGCGGTGGCCGAACCTCCCCCGCGGCCGCGGGCGACAGTCGGGGTGGCGGGATTTGAACCCACGGCCCCTCGCTCCCAAAGCGAGTGCGCTACCAAGCTGCGCCACACCCCGTGGCGGTGACGAGTGTATGCGGTCCGGTCAGGGTCGCGCCCGCCCGGTCTCCGCATCCGGCCGCCGTGTCGTCCCGATCAAGCACGATCCGGGCGTACGCCTTGATCCGGACGACCCCGAAAGCGATCTTGCCTGGCGGCGGGCGGCCCGGCGGACCCGAGACGGACAAGCACAGCAGAACATTGTCATTCTTCTATGAATTTGGGCTCTGTACCTGGCGCGTTCCCGTAGGACTGCTCTACCGTCGCGACATGGTCTCGCGTCGATCGGTGCTGCGGGCGGTGCCGCTCGCGGCCGCTGCCCTCACCGCCGCCCCAGGTCATCCGAGTCGGCTCGGCGGAGCCCCCACATCGACCGATCCGGTACGCGTACCCCCCGACCCGGCCACGGTGCAGGCCGCCGCGACCGCCGTGCGCGGCTTCACGGCCGACCTCTACCGCACCCTGGCGTCGACCCGGGCGGGCAACGTGGTGTGCGCGCCGTACTCGGTCGGGCTCGCGCTCGCGATGACCAGGGCGGGCGCCGGCTCGACCACGGCGGACGAGATGGACGCGGTGCTGCATTCGCCGCATCCGCGACCCGGTGCGCTCGACAACGGGCTCAACACCGTCGACCAGATGCTCGCCGATCGCTACCAGGACGGCGACGGGACCAAACGGCCCCGGCTGACCACGGCCAACGCGCTGTGGCCCCGGCTCGGCCTGGGCCTGCGAGCCGGGTTCCGGGACACCCTGGCCGGCTACTACGGTGCCGCGCCGCACCCGGTCGACTTCCGCGGCGCACCGGAGGCGGCCCGGCAGGAGATCAACACCTGGGTCTCCGACCGGACCAACGCGAAGATCCCGGAGCTGTTGGGGTCCGACGCCGTGAGTCCCGACACCAGCCTGATACTGACCAACACGATCTACCTCATGGCGGCCTGGAGATATCCGTTCACCGCGAGACTCACGGCGGCGGAGCCGTTCACCCGGGACGACGGCAGCGTCGTCGACGTGCCGATGATGCGCGGGCCGTTCGACCCGATGGGCTACCAGGAGGGGGACGGGTGGCGTGCGGTCGACGTCCCGTACGCGGGCAGCGACCTGGCCATGGCCATCGTTCTGCCGACCCGGGGCGATCTCGCCACGGTCGAGGCCGGTCTCGACGCGGCGTGGCTCGGTGCGTTGTTGACCGGCTTCCGGTTCACCGACGTCCAACTGCGGCTGCCCCGGTGGACGACCCGGCTGCCGGCGGAACTGAAAGCCGCGCTGAGCGGCCTCGGCATGCCCACGGCGTTCTCGTCGCGGGCCGACTTCACCGCCATGAGCACCGAACCGGCGCTCTGCATCGACGACGTGGTGCACGAGACGTTCATCGCGGTGGACGAGAAGGGCACCGAGGCCGCGGCCGCGTCGGCCGTCATCATCCGGCCGCCGTCGATCCCGCAGGGGCCGCAGTTCTTCGTCAACCGGCCGTTCGTGTACGTCATCCACGACCGGCTCACCGGCGTACCGCTGTTCCTCGGCCGGGTCCACGACCCGCTCGTCACCGGCCCGGCCTGACCGGACGCCCTGCGCCGCCGCACGTTTCATGATCAGCTGACCGCCGCAGGCTCAGCCTCGCTGAGGCTCTGCCGGTATTCCAACGCCTCGGGAACCTCCTCGAAGTGCAGCAGGTTGCCGGCCAGCTCCATCAGGTGGCCCCTGACCTCGGCGGGCGTGGCGTAGAAGAACTCACGGCGCTGGTTGACCCGGTTGACCCGGCGGGCGGCGAGCCGGTGGTGCATCTGGGACTCGATCCCCACGGCATCTTCGGAGAAGAACAGGGCGTGCACGTCGAAGCCGAACGGCACGGACGCATCGCCGAGTTCGCGGACCCGGTCAAGGGGGTCGAGCCGCCTCGTCATGCCGATCTTCACAACCCGGTCACCGAAGGCCCCGAGGTTGGAGATCACGTACACGTATCCGGCTCGCGCGTTCGCGGCCCGGTAGTCGACATCCTCGATCGACCTGTCGATCTGCTCCAGCCGCTCCTGAGCCTTCGCCGCCTCCTCCGCGTTGCCCTGCGCATGAAGGGTGGCCAGCACGTTGGCGTAGTGCTGACGCTCCTTGTCCAGACGGGCCCGCTCACGTTCCATCTCCTGCTGGACGCGACGCTCCTCCCGCAGTCGGGCCTTCTCCTCGCGCTCCCGTTCCTTCTCCTCGGCCACCTTCGCCACGTAGTCCGCGGTCAACTCCAGCTCGCTGATGCGCAGCCGGTGGTACTCCTCGGAGATCCGGATCTGCATCGTCCTGCCCAGTCGGGCGATCGTGTGCGCCACCTTGCTCAGCCGCTCGATCGCCGCGTCGAGCTTGTAGGGCTTCAACCCACGGACCAGGTTGTCCGCCTCGGCGTTGTACGCCCGCAACATCAGCGTGGAGAAGTCGCGCACCATCCTCCGCCCTTCGGCGGCGGAGTCGTTCACCGTCCAGTTGGTGGCTCCCAGCACCGCGCCACCGTCCTTGCGCGCCATCACCTTGATCCGGCCCTGAAGTGCCGCCAGCTGTGCCTGGTACGCGACCGCGTCATGCAGCGGATGCCGATACTGGTAGACGCCTGCCTCCTGCAGCAGGATGGTCTCCTCGGTCACGACCACCTGCTGTCGCAACTCCTGCAGGTGTTTCGACACCGCGGCTTCCTGGTGCCGCAGATCCGCCTTTCGAGCCTCGGCCCGGGCGTTCGCTTCGGCGATCTGCTGCCGCAGTTCGTCCCGGTAGCGCTCCAGCTCGACGGCGGAGAGCACCCCGAGCCGGTCCATCTCGGCTCGGCAGCGCTCCAACTCCGTCTGCAACTGGGCTGCCTGGCCGGCCAGCTCCCGCGCCTTGCCGCGGGCGCCGAACAGGGGGATGTCGACATCCTTGGACGGCCGTGGGGCAGGTACGGCAGTCGGTGGAACCGGCGGCGGTGGCGCGGCGGTGCCCGGCGCGGCCGCTCCGGCCACAACTGGAACCTGCGCCCGTCCGGGCGCACGGTCGTCCACGTACAACTGCCACCCCTCGGGAGGAGGGCCCCAGGCAGCGTCCGGCTGCCAGCCGGGCGGCGGCATCCAACCGGGCGGCGGGGGCGGCCAGTTGGGAGGAGGGTTGAATCGGAGTGCCACAGGTCTGCTCCGGCCAGTCGTGATCGGTAGCGGAAGGGAAACCGACAGTAGCCTGACGAGGGCCGGTCGAGGTTCGGTCTGCCGGCCATCCGTGCAGCTCAGGCGGCTCAACGGGACCAGCCGGATGTCGTGCCGAACCCCACCTGCCGGCCAGCAGACGACGACGAACTCCTCACCACCTGGATCGGCCACGTCCACTCGGCCAACCTCGCCGGAGCTGAGTCTTGAGTCGGCCATCCGCGCCGACCACGGTCATCGGCCATCCGCGCCGACCACGGTCATCCCCTTCGCAGCGCGTCCTGGACGCCGGGGTTGGCCGGAGAGCGGACCGCCGGCGGCCGGTGCCGTACCGCGTCCCAGGCCGCTTTCGCGCTGGCGAGGTAGTCCCGGGCGCCCTTACGGACGATCAGCCAGCTGGAACAGCCGGAACAGCGGGCGGTCACCCCGTCGACGTCGAGGCCGAGGCGCCGACACAGCGCCACCGCCCGCGACACGTGATACGACTGCGTCACCACCAGGGCCCGGTCGACCCCGTACACCGCACGGGCCCGCGAGCAGCTGTCGTAGGTGTCGAGTCCGAACGGATCACCCACCACCCGCCACGGATCCACACCGAGCCGCCCGGTCAGATGGGCGGCCATCGCCGCCGGCTCGTCACCGGAGACGCCGTTGCCGTCACCCGACACCAGGACGACCCGGGCCCGCCCATCGCGCAACAGTGCCGCCGCGGTCTCCAGACGACCGGCGAGCCGGTCACTCGGCTGACCGTCCGGCAGGACCTCTGTCCCCAGGACGATCACGACGTCGACGGCCGGCGCGTCGGCCTCGCCGTGGACGTGGCCGCGCGCGGCGAACGTCGTCCACAGCCACGGACCACTGACGAGCACCAACGCGATCACGGCCACGACGACCAGACACCGTACGAGCCGGCGACGCCGGGAGATCCAACCACGCACCGTCGCCCCCCGCACGCCCGTCACTGTACTTGTCAGGCAGCAGCGGCGACCGCCCTGGCGGCGGCACATCCGGATGACTGACCAGGTCAGCGGATGACTGATCAGGTCAGATTGGGTGGATCGTAACGAGGTCTTCGAGACCTGCGAGGTCGTCGACGTTGCGGGTGTAGACGGCGGCCTCATGGGCATGTGCGGTTGCCGCGATGAGCAGGTCCATCACCCTCGCGCGCGGTTGGCGGCCGATCTCGACGACGCGTGCGGCCAATCGTGCGTAGCTGTCGGCGACGGCTTCGTCGATGGGCAGCGGATCGAATCGACGTTGGATGGCGCTCAGCCGCGCCAAACGGAGCGCCCTCGCTTCGGTGGTTTTCGCGGCGAGGACGCCGAACTGGAGTTCGGCGAGGCTGGCGACGCTGATGGCCAGTTCGCCGGGAATCGGGGTTACGTCATTGGCGATGAGGACGCTGGTGTCGAGGACGCCGCGGCTCACCGCTCGACCCACGGATCGGTGACGGAGTCGTCGAGCAGGTCCCGATCGCCTGCCCAGTCCGGGTCTGTGGGGTGGTCGAACACGCCGGTGAGGTCATCCCACTCGCGCCAGGTTCGGGGACTGACCGGGCCGAGCACGGCCGCCGGTCGGCCGGCGACGGTGATCGTCACGCGTTCACCCGCCTGCGCCCGACGTACCAGGTCGCTGGCGTTCTGCCGCATCTCCCGCAGCCCAACTTCACTCACACCGCAAACGTAGCACATGTGCTACCCGGAGTCGACGTACGGGGCTGGCTCGGTGACGTGATCAGGATCGACGCCGCTGACCGGTTGCAGTCCACCGACGAGCCGATCATGCTGTGGGTGACCGGCGAACCTCTTGGTGACGAACCGGCCGGAACAGCACGAGTGGGTCTGGCTCGACGGCATGCGAATCGCACAGGACGGGCTCCACCGATCCGGCACAGATCCTGGTACGAGCATCACTACTGGCCACCCACCGCCAGCCACCAAGAGCCGAGCGGTGAGCAGCTACAACACCGCTCAGGATGAGTTGATCATGGTTTGGGTTGGTGTTGTGCGCGTTTCCCGAGTGCTAGTCCGAGCGGTTGTCGAGAGCGGCGAGGATGAGCTCCCGTGCAGCGTGGACCGTGGGTGAGTAGGTGGCCGGGTCCCGGCCGATGCGCTCCGCGCCCGCGCGCATGACGCCGGAGAGCAGATCCACCGCGAGGTGTACATCGCTGACATCGCGGAACTCGCCGCGTTCAATGCCGTCCCGTACGACGTTTTCGACCTCGACAACTATCGCGTGGAACGGGCTGTCCGGCCCCTTCGGAATCTCGACGAACGGCAGACCGATGCCGGGCCGGAACATCAGCTGTAGAACCTGGTCCTGGAACGCGGCCAGGACCGTCTCGATGATCTCTCGCATCCGCTCCGCAGCCGGGTCTGTGGAACGTGCGGCGATCGTGGCCACCCGCTCGACCGTGGGCTGGCCCACCCGCTGGGTCAGTGCCAGGACCAGCGCTGTCTGGTCGCGGGCGTAGTTGTACAGCGTGTTGCGTGCGAGCCCGGCCCGGGTCGCGATGTGGCCCATGTTGATCGAGTCGTAGTCGCGTTCGAGCAGTAGCTGCCGCATCGCCTCGGCAAGATCGGCCCAGACCATCTCGTGGTGTTCCTCGATGCTGGCTCCCCGGATCCGCGGCATTCGGTCATCCTTCCCTACGGCAGTGGGTCACCCGGTGACTGCCCTCCGGTGGTGGCGGCGTAGGTTGGCGGCGATGACGCGGTCGAGCATCCGGTCGGAGAGCAGCCGGGTCAGGCGGATGACCAGGGCAGCATCGCAGCCGATGGTGTAGCGGGTACGCGGCCTGCGGGCCATCACGACCTTCGCGATGACCTGGGCGGCGGCGTCGGCGGTCACGCCCGACGCCGTACCCGTCTCCATCAACGCGTTGATCGCCCGGATCAGGCTGCCGTACCGGGCGTCCTGCTCCGGCGTCATGTCGGCAGCCAGTTGGTTCGCCGTGGCGATCCCACGGGCGGCCATCTTCGTGCGGACGCCGCCGGGCTCGACCACGACCACCGGTACGCCCAGCGGCGCGACCTCCCGTCGCAGCGAGTCGCTCACCGCCTCCAGGGCGAACTTCGCACCGGCGTACGCCCCGTAGGTCGGCATGGCGGTCTTGCCGCCGATCGAGCTGATATTGATCACGCGGCCCTTGCCGTGCAGTAGCGCGGGCAGGAGCGCCTGGGTGACGGCGACGTGGCCGAACAGGTTGACCTCGAACACCCACCGCCACTGCGCCATCGGCAGTGCCTCAACCGGCGCGTTCACCTGGATTCCCGCGTTGTTGACGAGGGCGTGCAGCGTACGCGGATCGCGGCCGACCCGCGCGGCGAGTGCCGCCACCTGCTCGGATCTGGTGATGTCGAGGATGACCGGCTCGATGCCGGTCGCGCGGATGGCGTCGGCGTCGCGGTCGCGTCGCACGCCGGCCAGCACGTGAAACCCCTGGCGGGCCAGTTCGCGGGCGGTTGAGGCACCAATGCCGGTGGAAGCACCGGTGACCACGATCATCTTCTGCATATCCGCACTCTGCCTTATGCGACAACCTGTCGTCAAGATTGCGACAGGTTGTCGCCAACTCGTCTCGCATCGGCCGTGATCTGACGAAGCTGAAGCTTGGCGATGCGGGAACTCAGCGCAGCATCGGCAGCGTCATGATCTTTTCGATCCTGGCCTGGGGTTGGTTGGTGTGGCGCGGCTTCATCCCGGCCGTCATGACGCCTGCTCTGTCCGGTTATGGCATATCTCCAGGTGCCTCCATCGGTCCCCGACTGGAAGACTTCCAGAGGTGGTCCCTGCCAAAACCCCTATCAAATGATCGTCCCTATAGGGCAGACAGAAAGATCGTGAGGTATTTGAGCGGCGTAAATGTGAAGCGGGCGACGGGAATCGAACCGAACCGTCAGTTTGGAAGGTTTTCGTGGATCACCCCACGTGATGTCTCCCGGTCCCGGTGAGTGGCTCTGACCTGCTGATTCGTTCCACGGTCATCCCAGTCCATCCTGGGACCGGGGCAGGTGATCTCGCTGGATTCCCTAGCAAGATCCCTAGCATCCGGGACTAATCCTGATCGATTTCCTCTGGGGTTAAGACGCTCCGCCACCAACTCGCGCAGCTCGCAGCAGATAAGGTTGTGTGCTCTTGGCGGCTTGGCTGACAAGTGCGGTGCCGTCAGGTCGTACCGAGGAGGTCCCGCCGGTTGCCGGCGATGTCGAGGAAGACCGCGACCCGGCCGTAGGGCTCGGTGCGTGGTTCCCGGACGAAGGTGACACTGGCCTCGGTCATCCGCCGGTAGGCGGTGTCGAAGTCGTCGACACGGAGGAAGAACCGGACCCGGCCGGCTACCCGGTTACCGACAGCGGCATGAGCGTGAATGTGGCCGTGAGGAGTCGGGAGCATCGTGCCGGTTGGTGGCGCGGGGCCCGCGCCCAGTTGCTGGTGGAGGTGCCATAACCATAGGCGTTGAAGAAGACGACGGTGATGGTCGACGAAGGTGATCTGAGGGTCATCAAGGAGGCTGCCGTCCGGGAGGGGCGTCCGGAGTCGGAATACTTCCGGGAGGCGTTCCGTATCGCGGCGCTGCGGGCACGTCGTTGGTCGGGTGACTGGGATATCCCGGAGATCGGTTTCGGCGGGCCGGTCAGCGACGACGACGTGCGGGCGGCGGCCGCGGAGGCCGCGGATCGCAAGTACGGCTCGTCCGGCCGCACTGCATGATCGTTGTCGGGGACGCCTCCGGGCTGGTGGCCGCGTTCAACATCGACGATCCCGAGCACGCTGCTGCGCGCAGGGCTTTCGCCGAGGCGTCGGCGACGGTGATCTCGCCGTTGGTGTTCGGGGAGATCGAGCACATCATCACCCGCAACGTGGACCGCACAGCGGCCCACGCGGTGCAGGACTGGCTGCTGGCGCAGGAGCGGAACCTACGGGTCCTGGTTCCGGAGGTGACCGCGACCGTGCCGCGCAGAGCCCGTACGGTCCAGTCACGGTACGCGGCACTATGCCTGGATCTCGCGGACGCCGCGAACGTCGTGCTTGCCGAGCGATACGAGACGGATGCGGTTCTGACGCTGGACCGGCGGGACTTCCGGGCTATCCGTCCGTTGAGCAGTCATCCGTCGTTCCGAGTCCTGCCCAACGACGTGTGAAAGCCCAGCGCCGGACGACGACCGCTGTGCGCTGAGCTGAGCGCCGCACGGTCCATCCATTGCTTCGTATCGAACCGGATCGCGGCGGATGGAGGCATTGCGGTCCACGGCAGATGTGCGCACTACGCGGCGGGCAGGGGGCCGTCTCAGGTGGTCGCGTCCTGCCAAGGGTCGATGACCTTGATCCCTGTGTCGGTGAAGTCCTTGGTGTTTCGGGTGGCGAGGGTGGCAGTTTGGGCGCGACAGATGGCGGCAATCTGGGCGTCGAAGCCGTCGATCGGGTGGCCGAGCCTGTCTCGGCCTGCGACCACGTCGGCGTAGGCGCCTGCTGCGGCCAGGTCGAAGGGCAGTACTTGGCGGGGAAAGGCGGCGAAGATCTCGCTGGCGGCTTGGTGCAGTGATTCCCGGCGCTGGCCCTCCGGAAGCCGAGCGATGCCGTAACGGATCTCGGCGACGGTGACGGCCGTGGTGTACAGGCCGGCGCTCGAACTCTGCTCGAGCCACGCGAGCACCGCGGGTGCGGGCTCGGCCCGCATGAGTTCGGAGACGACGTTGGTGTCGAGAACGATCATCACTCGGGCAGGCTCGCGGCGCGGGGTGGCGTGGAACGGACCGGTAGATCCAGTTCAACACCGCCGAGTCTGGCGAATCGATCGGTGAGCGCGCTGAACAGATCGGTTGCCGGCACATCCTCGGCGACGGCCGCGGTGAGGATGTTGCGGATCTCGGCTTCCATGGATCGGCCGTGCTGCGCAGCGCGGCGGCGCAGCTTTTCCCGCACCGCGTCGTCGAGATCTCTGATGCTGAGGGCCGCCATCGCTTCTCCTGCCACCTGAGCCAATGAGAGCAATGCTAGCACCTGTAGTGGGTGGGTCGCCGCAGCTTGGCCAGGACATACATCCGGCGTACGGCTGACAGCGTCAAGACCGGCACCAGAGTTGCACAACTCGGGACGGGTTCTCAACCAGACACCTTCTGCTACCCGCACGCGGCGGGCCAACGGCAGGCATACCGGTGCTTGTACGATCGGTGCCACGCCGGGGGCGAGGAGGTGTGGGCGTGTTGCACGATCTGGGTCAGTTGGACGCAGCTCGTGCCCAGTTCGAGCACGCCCTACACGTCAGCGAGACGGCGCTCGGCCCCGACCACCCGCGCACAAGCGCACTCCGCGACAACCTTGCACGTCTGGGTCGTACCGAGTGATGCCGGACCGCCATCGCGGCCGTCCCCGCTAGCTGGTGTCCGCGGATTTGGTGGTGGATCGTTGTACCGGTCGTGGTGCGTTTCGATCTGACTGATGCCGAATGGGCGATCTTGGAACCGTTGCTGCCCGCGCAGCCTGTTCGCGGACCCGCACCAGCCGCAGCAGATCCGGACGTCTGGGCGTTCCTGTTGGCTGGGACGAGCTTGTCCTATCCCTGTGCTCTAATCCCGTCATGCATGTCGTCGTCACAGGCGCACTCGTTGAAAACGGCGCGGTCCTGTTAGCACACCGCAGGCCGACCAAACGGGCATACCCGGATGTCTGGGATCTACCCGGGGGGCAAGTCGAGGCGGGTGAGTCGGAATTACAAGCCCTCGCGCGTGAGATGCACGAGGAGTTCGGTGTTCACATTGCGGCGGAGTCCGCTTCGCGTTTGGGCGTCTTGCACGACGGCTGCGGTGAGGACGCCGTTCACGTGGGCGTCTGGCAAATGGGACGACAGCCGCGCGACTCGGCTCGGCATGAGAGCGCTTGGTAGCGCTTTGGTGGCGGCGACCGAGGGTGAAAGTCTGACGTCCGGGCTATGGGGTTCAGGTCCCCGCCGGGGCCTGGGCTGCCGCGTTCGCACCTCCACCGGCTGGATCCCAGAATCCGGCCCTACCGGGCACACCAACCAAATCACGCAAACACGCTTCAACCTGTAGGTCTGCGGCAACTGATCGTTTGGAGCCGCTCCCCTCCCTGGCCCGTTGCCTCCATGTGGCTCAATGGAAGGTCGGCAGTCAACCCGGAGGTGGCAATGGATGGCTCAGTTGTGGCTACGAACAATGCGCCCACCAACTCGGTGCAGGCTCCCGGGACGGATCCCGAGGATTTTGGTCAGGCAAGTAGTATCGACATCGAAGTGTTCAAGATGGTCACCGAGCATTTCCGGCAGGACCTGCGTGAGTTTTGGGTCCGGAGTAACATGTATCTCCTTGTTACGGGCGTCCTCGTATCGGTCTTCGCCTCACTGGGCGACAAGGGGGGATACCGGTTGGCACTACCTGCGTTCGGCCTACTCGTAAGCATATTTTGGTCTGCGGTCGCTTACGGAAGCTCCCGATGGATCCAGATTTGGCGTAACGAAATTTGCGCGATCGACCGCGAAGTTGATCGGTTTCAAGTTTTTGACCGAGTCGAGCGGCGCGGAAGAGAAAGGAAAGTGTGGTCGCCGTCTTGGGTAACTCAATTCCTTCCCGTCGTGGTTGGGATCGGCTGGCTCACTCTACTGATCTTCGCCGTGACGTAAGATCCGACGTTGAGGACAATTGCGGCGACAGCCTTCCGAATTTCAGGAGCGCACTACTCTCGGCATCAGCGGAAGCCGAGGGAACTGCTGACTCAGCAACCCCGCGCTCCATGAGCAGTCGTCATGGCGGTCGCCCTGTGCCCATTTTTCCGGAATGGACCGTAGGCGAGCGAGTGGAAGGCACACTCGAGTGGTTGGACGAGCCCGAGGGTTATCGTCATGCTCGAGCTCGGTCGTCCGCAACCCAGGCGGGCCCCAGGCGGGGGGAGCAGTGAGAGCCGGACCCCAAGCGGTTGCACGGTCTCACGTCAGCCGCCGAGCAAACCAACAGAGCGGGCCGCCGGTGGGCGGCAGGGACCAGGTCCGATCTGACGTCTTGTGAGGCGGATTGGGCTAAAGGCCCTGGTGGGGCGCACTCGGAGTGCGAACCGCGACCGTCAGTTTCGGCTCACCGCGCCAATTGCGCGCCCAGGGTCGCAGGCCCGTTTCATGGTAGAGAGTCGATCACTATCGGTGGTCAATGATCCGGGGCTTGGTTGTGGTTGTGGGCCTGAGACGAAACTCGAACCTTGAGCACGTGCGCGGCAGCGTCCCGGCGGAGCCGGGACATGATGGTTTCCGAGCATGGTGAGGTGCTTGCCGTGGGTGGCCGGGGTGCGGCAAGCTGGGTCGTTGGTGGGGAGAGCGACCACGTTGTCGGCCCTTGTGGTCTGACCTTTTGCCGGAGAACGGCCTTGTCGGCGCTCTTCCCACCGCTTGTGTGCGGGTGCTGCTGGTAGGCCGTTTCAGGCGGCGGCCTCGCCGTCGTGGTGGCTGCCGAGGCTGTCGTCGTCGTACGGGCCGTTGTCGTGGTCGACGAGGACGATCTTCTTGCCGGACAGGGCCTCGAGTTGGGCGATCAGTCGGCGGGTGTGGGTCTCGGGGTTGACGCGGCGGGTGTAGTAGTCGTGGCCGAGATCGGTGTAGGGCTTTCCAGTGGCCAGCACGGTCCAGATGACCTTGATGAGGGTGTGCGCGACGGCGAATCCGGCCTTCTTGGCGGCGGTCTTGTTCGCCTTGCCACCGAAGCGGCGGTGCAGCCGGTGAAACCGGGCCCCGAGCCGGGTCCGCGTGCGGGAGGCGGACAGGGCAGCCTCGATGAGGATCGACTGGACGTGCGTGTTGCCTTTGCGGTGCCGGGCCCGGTGGCGCCGGCCGGCGGACTCGTTGTTGCCCGGGGCGAGCCCGGCCCACGCGGCCAGATGCTTCGCGGACGGGAACCGGCTCATGTCCACGCCGATCTCGCTGACGATCACCGCCGCGACCCGGTCGCTGATCCCGGGGATGCTGGTCAGCAGCCGGATCTGCGCGGCGAACGGGGCGAGCAGCCCGGCGGGTTCGGTCGCCGCCCGGCGGCTGGTGCCCGGGGCCCCGGGGTGGCCGATCTTCTCTTTGACCTGGTCGATCATCTGGTCGAGGTGGTCGAGCCGGGCTAGGTGGAACCCGATCATCTGCCCGTGATGGGCGGTGAACCGGCCGGCCAACGCCAGCCGCAGGTCCTCGGTCTTGTTCCGCAACACCCCACGCGCCAACCCGGCGAGGACCTGCGGGTCACGCTCGCCGGCAACGAGGGCGTCCAGCATCGCCCGGCCGGACACGCCGAACGTATCGGAGGCGACCACGTCCAGCTTGATCCCGGCCGCCTCCAGGACCTTGAGCAGCCGCTGCTTCTCCCGGGAGCGTTCCTCGGTCAGCTTCGTCTGATACCGGGTCAGGTCCCGGATCTCGCGGATGTCGTCCGGCGGCAGGAAACTGCCCCGTAGCAGGCCGACCTCCAACAGCCGGGCCAGCCATTGCGCGTCCTTGACATCGGTCTTGCGGCCCGGGACCGCTTTGACGTGCGCCGCGTTGACCACGTCGATCGTCAGGTCCGGCCCGCCGGCTTCCCGTAACGCGGCGTACACCGGCCACCAGTACGCGCCAGTCGACTCCATCGCCGCCCGGGTCACCCCGCACTCGGCCAGCCACGCTCCCATCGCCAGCAAATCCGCGTAAAACGTGCGGAACGTGCGGGTCTTCTCCCGCCGCAGCGCCGGCCGCCGCGGATCCGGGGTCCGCACCGTCACTGTGACCTGCTTCTTATGCACATCGATCCCCGCGACATGCGTGTACAACACGTCCAAACGACACGCCTCCGTCCCGATCACCAGCCAGGGGCGATGTCGCTCGCAGAGCCCGTCATAGACTCATGACACTGAGACACGTGCACAGGGGGCAACAACCTGGGGTACCAGGGACGGACTCCCGCACCATTCTTGCTTTCAGGCACCGCGAGGGCACCAAGCCCAACCGGCGACGGCGAGCGACACCGCCGACCGAGTTTCACCCACCTGTGGGTGGCCCCGCCAGGGGCCATGGTTTTCTTGCTTGGGGCGATTCGACCCAAGATCCCTAGCATTTTCCTAGCTTCGAGTGAACTTCATCCATGGCGATCGTAGATCGACATAGCCTTGAGCTGCTAAAACATGGAGCGGGCGACGGGAATCGAACCCGCACCGTCAGTTTGGAAAATCGTTTCCGGCTGTCCGGGTCTGCCCGGAGTGCCTGGTCAGCGGCGGGGTAGTGGTGCCCGGTCCTGCCCGCTGGTGACCGTCTACGGCACCGGCTTATGGCACGTGGCTGGCACGCGGTCGGGCCTCATGCGCGGCCGGCCGGCGTCGTACGGCTTCCCGCCCCGGCCATCGGGCCGGGGCGGTTTGCCGTGGCGCCGGGTACCGCGCGTCTGGACCACGTACTCCGGTGGCAAGCCGCGAAGCGGCGCGGCAGCGATCGCCCCGCCCTCGACGGCGGTCGACCACCCTCGCGATCGTCGCGGCCCAGAAACTCTCTTGGTCTGATGACCAGCCGTCGCGACAATGCGCGAGTGGACATCTCAAAGGAGCTGCCCCTGGCGGACCTGCTCGCACTCCAGAAGTTGGCCTACCTCCGGCAGCGATCCCTACGGAACCCCCGTTACCGAGACGCCAGCTATGTTCGCCTGTACGTAACACCGCGCTACATGCGCTGGAGCCGTCCGTCGGCCTTTGATCCACAACTAGAGGCGGTACGACGCAGCCTCGCGGCCTACGAGCGGCTGGCCCAGCGAGGCAGCGTTGGAACCGGTGAGGCATGGCGAGACGTCCTAGCAGGCGTGGACCTGCTGCTCGCCGAGGGAAAACGCCGCGCAGGGCACCGGATACGCCCGAAGCACTGATCTGCCAGTCCTGCTGATACCGGCCCGCCGCGCTGGCCGATGCCGGCCGGAGGCCGCCAGCAGGCCGAGCACGGCGGGCCGGCGCCGCGCTTGCGCGGCGCCCTTGATCCTAAAGAGAACGTTTCGGCAGGCGGTCTCGAAGTCTCGATATCGTGACCTGCAGCGTAGGGATTCCATCCAGTCGAGAACCCCGCTAGCATAGAGTGATGGCCGAAATGCCGCCGGGGTCAGGACCCCCTCGAATATTCATGAGCTACACCCATGTTGATCGAGGGCTTGCGACTTTCCTCGGCAACGGCATAGGGCAGTATTTTGAGGTTCAGATAGGACTTGGAGCCGTAGAAGCAGGGAGACCTTGGGTCGAGCGTCTGCTTGATGATATCCGTCGCTCTGATGTAGAGGGTGTTCCGGTTGGTGGTTCGGCGTGGCGCGAATTCGAAGACGTATGTGTGGAGATTCTAAAATTTTTGTTCGTCCCACCGTTGTCAGAGCCGAAAATTCAGCCAAGAACCTATTCGGGTACAGAGCGCCGAGATGCGGTTTTTCCGAACCGAAACCACCGCAGGCATGATAATTGGGGAATCTTGCTGAGTGAGCTTGGTGCACGTCTTATTCTATTCGAATTCAAGAATTATGACCGGACCGAGATTGGGAAAGATGAGATAATTCAGACAAGTAGTTATCTCACGCAGCCGATGGGAAGATTGGCGGCGATTGTCGGGAGTAAGAAGCCCAATCCTGGCGCGCATACCGAGCGAAATCAAATATTTTCTTCGAGTAAAAATGTAATTCTTTTCTTGACCAAGGAGCATCTGGTGGAGATGCTTTACATGAAGGAGCGCGGGGAAGATCCATCCGATTTGATTATGGATGAGGTCGAACTCTTTTATTTGCAGCATGAGTAGGGAGAGTCCCTACTTGCCGGGCCGCGCCGTTCCATGCTCTGCGTACATCGCCTGTTTCCGCACCCTTGCGATGAGCGCAGTTCGAATTCGGCGGGTTAGGCGGGCCGGTCCGAAGGAGTCGAGGCCGTCACCAGCGATGAAGCGCCATTCGGTAAGTTCGTCGTCGGAAAGGATAATTTGCTGCTGATCTTCGCTGCTGAGCGTGCCCGCGTCGAAGATGAACAGGAGCTTGTCACCTTCGTTGGGGGCGGGTGCCCAGTCGATGACGAGCATGGGGCCGAGGTCGATGCTGAGGCCGAGTTCTTCGCGGACTTCGCGGATGCAAGCGGCGCGTGGTGACTCGCCGGGCTCGACGTAACCGCCGGGAATGTCCCAGTGGTCTTTGTAGTGCGGTTTGACGAGGAGCACGCGGCCTTCGTCATCGAAGAATAGGGCGCCTGCGGCGACGCGTGGGGTGGCCATCGGTGGCGTCTCGGATCCCGTCACAACGGGCAGCGTAGACGGGGTGGATCAGTCGAGCACGTTGAGGCGGCGGGCGAGTCCGACCAGCTCGGCGGTGGGCTTGCCGCGTTGGCGGCGGATCCAGGTGAGGGCGAGTTGTCGGCTGAGGAAGTGGTGCCGTACCTGTTCGGGCGCCATCTGCTCAGCGTTGAGTAGGGCGCCCTGGGCGTCGGTGACGCGGTTCCAAGAGTTGTAGGCGCGTGCGACCTCCAGGGCGTGTCGTACGCGGCGTTCCATTGGTAGGCCGGTGGTGTCGACGCGGGGGCCGAGGTCTACGGCGACTTGGACGTTGCCGAGTTCGGCGGCGGTGGCGACGCGGTGGATGGCGACGTTGGTAGGGCCGAACGCGGTCCATAGATGGTTGGCGTCGGCGCCGAGTCGTGTGGCGGTTTCATCGGCGGTGGCGAGGAAGGTTCGCGTGGTGCCGGGGTCGTTGGCGCGGGCGGCGGCCATGGCTCCGGACAGGAACAGGGTGCCGTAGACGGACAGCAACGCGGGTGCTGGTGTCGGCTGGTGTAGGTGACCTTCGAGGTAGGCGGCGGCATCTTCGGTGAGGCGCACGGCTTCGCGGTAGCGGCCAGTGGAGTGCAGCGCGTGGCCTACCGATCGGAACAGGGAGCCGGTGACCACCGGATCGCCGGTTGGGCGTACGGCGGCAAGGCCGCGGTCGGCGGCGATCCAGGCGAGGTCGGTCTCGCCAAGTTTGGTGAGCTGGGTCGCGGCGAGTTGGTAGGCGAGTCCGAGGAGTCGGCGGGCTTGGTCCTGGTCGTCGCCGTCGAGTGTGTCGGCGGCGGCCTGGGCGCGGTGCAGCAGGTCGGGTAGGCGGCTGGTGACGTACCCGAATCGTGACTCCTGGTAGGCGCTCCACAATCTGCCGACGTTCTGCCTGAGGTCCGCGATGCCGGGCGGCTCGTGGCCGTTGCTGGCGTGGCCGAATGGGGTGATGACGCGGTAGTTCATCAGGGCGGCTCGTAGCGCTGGCACGGTGTCGGTACCGCTGTCGGCCGTCCAGTCGAGCAGGGACGGTTCGGCGAGTAGATCACCGAGTGAGACGTCGAGGACGTCGGCGAGGCTCTTGATGACGGAGAGCCGGTCCAGCTCGATGCGGTTGTTTTCGATCTTGCCGAGCCAGTCGGCGGTGCGGCCGACCAGTCCGGCGAGGACTTCCTGTGACAGACCGCGCCGTCGGCGGTACCAGGCGACGCGTTCGCCGATCGTCAGTGTGTTGGGCATGCCGCGCACGATGCCTCCCCTGGCCTTGTCGACCCCGGAACGATTTTCCGGGTTGTCAGCCCGGTTGTGCCACAACCTGTGTCAATGATCGAGCACAACCTGTTGACCGCTTGTCGTTCCTGCGCTGGCGCAGGCTGGAAGTACGTCACTCGGCGAGTGGCGCTGCGGTCGGTGGCAGCGTCGGGCGGGTCGTCGCGGTCGTTGGCTCGGCGGTCGTGTCTGGACTGCTCGGGTTCTGGTCGGGTGTCCGTGTCGTGAGCTGGGCGTCGGGGTGGGTGCCGGCGCCTGGCTGCACGGTCGACGTGTAGCCGTCTGAATGCCCGCCTGCCTCGGCGCCTTCCCAACCCTTGCGGGAGGGGATGGCGTGGTGGTGCCGAAGGTGGGTGACGTGTTGTTGCTGGACGGGCGGGCGTCGGTCCAGTTCGCCGGAGGCCGGAGGGTGGTGTTGCGGGTGACTGCGGTGTCTTCGCGCACGACGTATCACGGGTGGTGCTGGCTGACCGGGTACGCGCTGGATCGGACCGGGCAGGCGGTCGACCGGCGGGAGGTCTTCGTGCAGCTTGCCGGGCTGTGCCTCGTCCCGGCGCCGTCGCCCCGGTCCGGCTGGCCCCGGAGCCCGTTGGCGCCGGCTCGGAGGCGTCGTGTTTGACGTTCGGGTACGGCTCGGTGAGACGGTTCGGATTGAGGCTGCGGACAGGTTCCGTCCGACGGATGGGCCGGTGGTGTTGTGGGTGACCGGGGTGCGGTTGGTGGCGAACCGGCCGGAGCAGTACGAGTGGGTGTGGCTGGAGGGCGTGAAGATCATGCACGACGGTCGGTCTGGCGATCAGGCGCAGATCCTTGTCCGTGCCTGCCTCCTCGCGCCCGTGGCGCCGGAGTCGCCTGGGTGGCGTCCGTGAGGCGCCCTTATCTGACTCCGGCTGAGGAAGCGGGGTTGCGGCTCGCTCAGAAGCAGTTCGAGGAGCACACCCCGCTGAGTAGCGACGGCCGCTGTCCCATCTGCGGGGACCTGAACTCGTGCTCGCGTCGTCGAGCGGCGCTGTGGACGTTCAGCATGGCCCGCCGGCTGCCCCAGCGCCGGCCCGGTGCGACTCGCCCGGACCTGATCGGTGTGCCGGCCTCGTCGTGGTCGGGCTGGTTCACGCCGGTGCGGGATGCCGGCTCTGACGACTGACCTTGCTTGTGCCGTCAAGCTGCCAGGCTTTACGCTCCTGTCCTAACATGCTGTGATCATTTGATGGTGGGGTGCCCACGATGGCGTACGAGATTCCTACGCCGAAGTACCTGCGGGTGTTGAACACGCTGCGGGAGCGTATCGAGAACGACACGTACGCGCCGGGGGCGGCGCTGCCGTCGGAGAGCCAACTGTGTGCCGAGTTCAAGGTGTCTCGGCCGACGGTGCTCAAGGCGCTCGGGATTTTGAAGCAAGACGGGTGGATCGAGTCCCAGCAGGGCAAGGGCAGCTTCGTGCGGGGCCGGCCGCCGTCGGGCCGCACCTCTCCCGAGTACGCGCGGGACGCGGTCGAGCTGGATGAGACCGGCGAGGTCGAGATTCTGCATGTCGGGCCGGTGCTCGCCTCGGCCCGGATCGCGGCCGAACTCGGCATCCCCGAGGGAACCCCGGTCTACGAGCGGCGGCGCCGGACGGTCACGCCGTCCGGGCCGGTGGACCTGGTCGCCACCTTCGTTCCGGTCGACATCGCGGTCGGTACCGCCGTTATTAAGCCAGATCCGATCGGCGGCGGTCTGTTGGAGCACATCAGCGGGGCCAAGGGGCTGCGCGGGGACTACGCCACCGAACGCATGACAGCTCGTCGGGTCAGCACGGACGAAGCGAAGGCACTCGACGTGCCGGAGGACGAGCCGGTCCTGAGCGTTGTCCTGACCGTGCACCAGGCGTCCGGGGACCCGATCCTGACCTCGGTTCTCGTCATGCCGGGCAGTCGGCACGAGATCGAGGACACCTACCCCCTGTCGTGAGTTAGTCCAACCAGCAGATGACGGCGTGTCCGTCCTTTGCTGCGCTGGTGAAGAACTCCCGGACGTAGGGCAGGTAATGGCTGGGCCACTGCAGGTCTTCGAGCCGGTTCCAGGGACTCGGGTAGATCTGGGCTCGGGTGAGTTCCGCTGGGTCGACCCCTTGGGTGAGGTCGTCCTCGGTGAGTTCCGCGAGTTCGGCGGCTGCCGTGGCGACCTGTTCTGGCGTGAGGTAGCGCGGTGGCCCATAGCCCCAGTCGCTGCCCGGATCATCGAGGTCGTCCTCGGAGTCGGGGTCATCGACGGACGTGTCGACGAACGGCTCGGCGCCCTCCACGATGGGAACAGTGAAGCCGCGCCGCTTGAGTAGGAAGTCGAGGCCGTTCCATGCCTTGTCGGTGCGGGACAGGCGCCACTCCTCGTTCTCCTGCGCTGACTCTGCGAGCCCAAGCGCCCAGTCGAGGTTGTCCTTCGCCTGAGCCAGCTCGGCGGGCGTCACCCGTAGCCAGTTCCCCTTGATGCTCATGGGCCGGCAGCGTAGGTCCGGTCACCGACACTTCCGGCTGTCCACATTCCATGAACCGGCGTCAGATTCTCTTACTTGTATTTACAGGCTGACGTAACTTAGTAGCTCAACCGGATGTCGTGGTGATGACCGGTGGAGCTAGGAGGCTACGTAGTGGTTCCGCTGACGTTGAAGGTCCCGGTCCCGTTCGACTACGTCTTTCCGGCCGGCGCGTTGTGCCTCGGCGTCGCGCCCCAGGTCGACTTCGATCGGCGCGGCCAGGGCGACGACCAGGCGCGGGACAAGGAGACCGGGGAGCGGGCGTGGCTGGTCCGGGTCCTCGACCTGGACCCGGAGGCAGGCAAGTTCGGCCGGTCCACTGAGGTCAAAGTGAAGGTCGTCGCGCTCCAGCAGCCGGTCCCGCCGGCCTCGACAGTGCCGGGCTATCCACCGGCGATCCAGTTCGAAGGGCTGACCCTCACCCCGTACGTCGATTCGCAGCGGTGCAGGGGGTCCGGGCAGTGCAAGGCCCGGATGGCGTACTCGCTGCGCGCTACCGCGATGGTCCCGGCCGCTGGTCTTGCTGCCGCTGCTGCCTGACCTCGGAGTACCGCACGTGGGGCGGGCCGTTCGTCCGCCAAGATTCCCGGCCCGCCCCGCGCCCCAACCCATCCCTCATGCCGAAGGAGGGCCTTGTGCCCACCGTAGTTCCCCCTGCCCGAAACCCCTTCACCTCCATCGACCAAGACCCAGCGGACGAGCGGGTGACCTCGTTCTGCGCCGAGCTGTCCGCCCTGCTGCGGACCATGCCCGGCCTGTCCACCACGCCACGGGAGCGGGCGGACTGGTTCGACCGTAAGGCCGACCTACTGGAGCGGGTCGCCGCCGAAGACCAGGGCTGCGACCCGAACGAGGTCGGCGAACTGGCCCGGACCGCTCGCGTCAAGGCTGACGAACTGCATGGCTTGACCCCTGGCCGGTGTACCGGGAAGGTCCACCAACGCTCGACGCTCGGCTTCACCGGCCGGCGTGTCCTCGTTTCCCGGCAGTGGTCCGGCAAGACCCTGGCCGACCACCGCGCCGACAACCGGGCCTGGATCCGCGCCATCCTCGCTGGAGGCATGGCCGACACCGACCCGGCCGATCCGGAGCACGGCCAGGGCGACGAGCACGGCCAGGCGGCGGCCGACAACCCGGAGCGATACCGGTTCGAGCTGGCCCGGCCCGAAGACCCCGACGTGCTGCCCCTGGAACACCGGATCCTGCGCGCCGTCTCGGCCCGGATCCGCTGGCGAACAGACCTCGACGCGGCCCGCCAACGCGCGGCCCACGGTCTTTCGGCAACCGCACAGACGCTCGCCCCTGCTGCTTAACCCACGAGGAGGGAACCGGATGGATGACGAGCTGTTGACCGCCGATGAGGTCGCCGCTCGCCTCCGAGCAACACCGCGATTTGTGCGCCGGCTGGTCGCCGAGCGGCGGATCGCGTTCGTCAAGGTCGGCCGCCTGGTCCGCTTCGAGGCGTCGGCCGTCACCGCGTACATCGACAGCAACCGGGTCGTGCCGATGATCCAGGCGCAACTGCGTCGCTACCTGGGGGAGGTCGCCTGATGGCAAACAAGGCTGGCAAGCGTCGTTTCGGCAACATCCGGAAGCGGGCTTCGGGACGGTTCCAGGCGCGGTACATCGGTCCCGACGGGATCGAGCGGACGGCGCCGCACACGTTCGCCACCGAGCGGGAGGCGAGCCGCTGGCTGACGGTGGTCGAGTCGGAGATCATCAAGGGCGATTGGACGGCCCCCGAGGCGGGTGAAGTCCAACTCGGCCCGTACGGACAGAAGTGGATCGCCGAACGCAAGCTCCAGCCGCGTACCCGGGAGAACTACGAGGACCTGTTCCGGCTGCACATCCGGCCGCATCTCGGCACCCTCGCTCTGGGCGCGGTCAAGCCGCAGACGATCCGGAGCTGGCGCAAGCGCCTACTCGACGGCGGCACCTCCGAGCCGCAGGCAGTCAAGGCGTACTCGCTGCTGCGGGCGATCCTCAACACCGCCGTCAAGGAGGACGAGATCATTCGGCAGAACCCGTGCCGGATCGCGGGCTATGACCGCTATCACACGCCGGAGCGTCCGGTCGCGACCGTCGTCCAGGTGCTCGCGCTCGCCGAGCAGATGCCGGCCCGGTTCTCTGCGCTGATCGTCGTCGCCGCGTTCTCCGGACTCCGCTGGGGCGAGCTGGCGGCGCTGCGGCGGTCCGATGTCGACCTCACCGCTGGCACGGTCCGGGTCCCGCGCAAGCTGGCGGCGCTGCGCAACCGGATGGAGTTCGGCGCCCCCAAGTCGGAGGCCAGCAACCGAACAGTCACGCTTCCGGCGGCGGCTCGCTCCGCGCTTGCCGCGCATCTGCGCGACTACGTGGGGGAGGGACCGGACGCGACCGTCTTCACCGGGGAGAAGGGTGCCGTCCTCCGTACCGGGAATTTCCGTCGGGCGGTCGACTGGACGGCGGCCCTGCGGGCGGCCGGCATGCCTGCGGGCTTCCACTTCCACGACCTCCGGCACACCGGCAACAACCTGGCGGCGGCGACCGGGGCCAGCACCCGTGACCTGATGCACCGGATGGGCCACGCCAGCATGCGAGCCGCGCTCATCTACCAGCACGCGAACAGCGAGCGGGACCGCGAGATAGCGGCGGGCATGGACCGCCGGATCGCCAAGGCCCAACCCAAGCCCAAGAAGACGCCCCGCAAGCGCCGCAAGGGCACCGACCCGGAGGACGGGCCAGCCGGCGTACCGGCCCGAACCGGCTAATGGCCCGCGAATGGCCCGCAAGATCGATCAGAGCCGGAAACAGAACGCCCCAGGCGGGCGGAAAACGCCTCTGACCTGGGCCGGAACGGTTGGAGCGGGCGACGGGAATCGAACCCGCACCGTCAGTTTGGAAGACTGAAGCTCTGCCATTGAGCTACGCCCGCGCTCGTCCCGACCGTCCGGGACACGACGGCTAGCCTAGCGGGTCGTCCCGCCGGCCGGATACCGGTATCCCCCGGGACGCCGCGTGTCCGACACCCTCAGGCCCCAGGCGCAGCACCCCGGTACGCCATCACGACGCTTCCAAAAAATCTCCGGCGGCGATGTCGAGAACCCGGGGCCGGCTCCGTCCCCGCCCCGAACGCGACAAGAATGGTCGCACCAGCACCGAGGAGAAACACCCATGGCCAAGTACCTGCTGCTCAAGCACTACCGTGGCGCTCCGGCCGCCGTCAACGACGTGCCGATGGACCGGTGGACGCCGGAGGAGATCTCGGCGCACATGCAGTACATGAACGACTTCGCGGCCCGGCTCGAGAAGACCGGCGAGTTCGTCGACGGTCAGGCGCTCGCCCCGGAGGGGACCTTCGTCCGGTACGACGGTGAGGGGCGCCCGCCGGTCACCGACGGCCCGTTCGCCGAGACGAAGGATCTCATCGCCGGCTGGATGGTGATCGACGTCGACAGCTACGAGCGTGCCGTCGAGTTGGCCGGGGAGCTGTCGGCGGCTCCCGGGGCGGGCGGGAAGCCGATCCACGAGTGGCTCGAGCTGCGCCCGTTCCTGACCGAGCCGCCCACGATCACGGAGTGACCTCTGAAGGGAGGTACCCCTGAAGGGAGGGACCTCTGACGATGGATGAGGCCCTGCTCCGGAGCCTCACCCCGGGTGTGCTCGGGATCCTCGTCCGCCGCGGAGCCGACTTCGCGGCGGCCGAGGACGCCGTGCAGGACGCCCTGGTCGAGGCGGTCCGGGTCTGGCCGGCGGACCCGCCGCACGACCCGAAGGGCTGGCTGATCACGGTGGCGTGGCGCCGGTTCCTCGACGCGACCCGCGCCGACGCCGCCCGGCGTCGGCGTGAGGAGCTCGTCGACGAGGAGCCGGCGCCCGACCCCGCCCCCGGGGTGGACGACACGCTGCAGCTCTACTTCCTCTGCGCCCATCCGTCGTTGACGCCGTCGTCGGCGGTCGCGCTCACGCTGCGCGCCGTCGGCGGGCTGACCACCCGACAGATCGCCCAGGCCTACCTGGTGCCGGAGGCGACGATGGCGCAGCGGATCAGCCGCGCCAAGCGTGCCGTCTCCGGCGTACGGTTCGACCAGCCCGGCGATGTCGCCACCGTGCTGCGCGTCCTCTACCTGGTCTTCAACGAGGGCTACTCCGGCGATGTCGACCTCGCCGCCGAGGCGATCCGGCTGACCCGGCAGCTCGCGGCCGCGATCGACCATCCCGAGGTGGCCGGGCTGCTCGCCCTCATGCTGCTGCACCATGCCCGGCGCGCCACCCGGACCGGGCCGGACGGCAGCCTGGTGCCGCTGGCCGAACAGGAGCGCGGCCGGTGGGACACCCGGTTGATCGCCGAGGGCATCGAGATCCTGCAGGCGGCTCTCGCCCGCGACCGGCTCGGCGAGTTCCAGGCCCAGGCCGCCATCGCGGCGTTGCACGCCGACGCGCCCAGAGCCGAGGAGACCGACTGGGTGCAGATCGTCGAGTGGTACGACGAACTCGCCCGCCTGACCGACAACCCGGTCGTCCGGCTCAACCGGGCCGTCGCCGTCGGCGAGGCCGACGGGGCGCGCGCCGGGCTGGCGGCACTCGCGACGCTGGACGGGTCGCTGCCCCGGCACGCGGCGGTGGCGGCCTACCTGCACGAGCGCGACGGCGACCTGGCGACGGCGGCACGCCTCTACGCCGAGGCGGCCCGGAAGGCACCCAACCTCGCCGAACGCGACCACCTGACCCGCCAGGCCGCCCGGCTCAACACCCGCCCTTCCCAAGGGAGTGATAATGGGCGACGAGCAACGGCGTCGATCGATGAGGGGCGACGCCGTCGACGGACGTGATCGGGCCCGGGTTGGGCGGCGGGGAGATGCAGATGACCGAGGCGCCAGCGCCGCCGCGGGTGAAGCAGCCGGTGATGTACCAGGAGTGGAACCGGCTCAGCTTCATCCACTGGCGCTATCCGGCCGAGACCGTCCAGGCGCTGCTGCCGGACGGGCTGGAGGTGGAGACGTGCGACGGATCCGCCTGGATCGGGCTGGTTCCCTTCCTCATGCAGGGCGTACGGCCGCCGGTGCTGCCCGTCACGCCCTGGCTCTCCGAGTTCCCGGAGACCAACCTCCGGACGTACGTCCGCGACCGGCGCGGTCGCAGCGGGGTCTGGTTCTTCTCGCTGGACGCCGCGCGCATGCCGGCCGTGCTGACCGGCCGGGCCGGCTACGCGCTGCCGTACTTCTGGTCCCGGATGCGGGTGGAGGTCGACGGCGACCGGATCAGCTACCGCAGCCGGCGCCGCTGGCCGGGGCCGCAGGGTGCGCACGCCGATGTCGAGGTCCGGCTCGGTCCACCGCTGACCGAAAGCGAGGCGGACCCGCTGGCGCACTTCCTGACCGCCCGGTACCGGCTCTTCTCGGTGATCGCCGGACGGCTCGTCGTCGCCGAGGCCGAACACCCGCCCTGGCCCCTGCACCGGGTCGAACTGCTCCGGCTGGAGGTGGACCTGCTCACGGCCGCCGGCCTGCCGGCGCCCCGGGGCGAGCCGCTCGGCCACGCCTCGCCCGGTGTACAGGTACGGATCGGGATGTGGCATCCGTGACAGTGGGATACGGGGTGTGGCGCGCTACGCCCGCCCGGGTCCCGTTTGGACCGGACCGGCGCCCGGGTAGCAGTGGGCATGGCTCGCAACCTTCTGAGAGCGCTGCTGTATGCCTGGGACCAGCCGGCATTCAGGGCCGGACTGCAGCACCTGATCGACCTCGACGAGGTCACCACCCTGCTGGCCGCGCTGGCCGTCGACGACCATGACAAACAGGTCGAGTTGCGGGCGATGCAGCTCGTACGCTCCGCCCTCGACACGGCCGAGATCCGGCACGCCGTGCTGCTGCTGATCGAGGACGACGACATCCGGCGCAGCGTGGCGGCCAGCATCACCGAGAGCATGCCGGATCGTCCCGGGCTGGCCGGCGCCATCCGCTCCGCGCTGGAGGACCCGGCGGTCCGGGCCGAGTTCGGTGCCGCACTCGAGTCCGGCGCACTCCGCGCGGTGGTCTGGAAAGCCGCCGAGAACCAGCTCCGCGACCATCGGTGGGCGCTTGCCCGGCAGGTGACGATCCTGTTCGTACGGCACCGGCACGCCCGCCGCCTGGCGTGGGCGCTCCGGCGCCACGGCCTGGTACGGGAGCTCCGGCACAAGCCGGCGGCCGGTAGCGTGGATCGGGGCTGAGCCTCCTCGGTCGTCCCGACACCCGCCGGGACTGCTCCCCAGCCGGCTCCGGCCAGTCGATGGGCTGGATCCGTTGACGACGATGAGCATGGGCAGGAGTGGGTGCCGCACCCGGGGGTATGGGATCGACATCCTCTCCGATCCTCAGCTGCCGGGCCAGCACGTCGGCCGGCCGCGACTGCGGCGCACGACGAAGGTGGCGGGATAGGAGCAGCCCTCGACACCACGTGAAAGATCGAGTCTCAGGAGCCGACCTGTGCCTACCCTCCGCGCCCTCGTCCTCTGCTGCACCCTCAAGCCCTCCCCCGCGCCGTCCAGCGCGGAACTGCTCGGCCGGGAGGTCCTCGCCGCCCTCGCCGACCACGACGTGGAAGGCGAGGTGGTCCGGGTGGCGGACCACAACGTGAAGTTCGGCGTCTCCACCGACGAGGGCGACGGCGACGAGTGGCCGGCGATCCGGGCCAAGCTGGTGGAGGCGCAGATCCTGGTCGTGGCGACGCCGATCTGGCTCGGCCAGCCGTCGAGCATCTGCAAGATGGTGCTGGAACGCCTCGACGCCGAACTCTCCGAGACCGACGAGCAGGGGCGGCTGCGCACGTACGGCAAGGTGGGGACGGTCGCCGTCGTCGGCAACGAGGACGGTGCGCACCACGTCACCGCCGAGGTGTTGCAGGCCCTGAACGACGTCGGGTTCTCGATCTCCGCCTCCGCCTCCACCTACTGGGTAGGCGAGGCCATGGGGGGTGTCGACTACCGGGATGCCGGGCCCAGGCCGGAGACCACCGGCACGGCGACCAAGAACCTGGCCACCAACGCCGCACACCTGGCGCACCTGCTGGCGGGCCAGCCCTATCCCGCGAGCTGAGTCGGTGGGTCTGCGGGCGGTGCGCGGTACGGCTTCGGCGCGGCCACATCCAGGCGACCGGCATCGACGAGGCCGGGCGCAAGCAGTACCTCTATCACCCCGTGTGGCGGGTCCGGCGGGACCGGGAGAAGTTCGCGCACGTGCTGGACGTCGCCGAGCACCGTGGTGGCCTGCGCAAGCGCGTCGCAGGCGACCTGGGTGAGCCGGGGGCTGACCCGGCCACGGGTGCTGGCCGCCGTCGTCCGACTGCTCGACCTCGGCATGTTCCGGGTCGGTGGCGACCAGTACGCGGCCGGCGGCGCCGCGGTCGGGAGCGCCTCTTCGGCTACTGGCAGGGCAGGCGCTGGCACGACGTACGGGCGGAGAACGTCAACGACTACCTGCGGGAGGCCAGCGGCACGGAGATGACGGCGAAGGACTTCCGCACCTGGCACGCGACCGTCTTCGCCGCCGCCAGGCTGGCCGCCGCCGAGCGTGCCGTGCTCGACCTGCTCGGCGGCTGACGGGCCGGTGCGGCCGGATGCGCCGGTCACCGGCCGGGCCGGGCGCGCCGATGACCGCCGGGCGGGGCCGGTTACCGGCCGGCGCGCAGCATCGCGGCCCGGTCCCAGGCGCGGTGCAGTCCGAGGGCGGCGATCAGGTCGGTCGTGAAGGCGTCGGTGACGCCCTCGGCGAGCAGCATGCCGGGTAGCGCGGCGTCGATGCCGGCGTCCGCGAGCACCCGCGCACCGTCGCCCCATGCGCCGATCGGCTTGCAGTGCCGCAGCGCCTCCTGGAGCAGGACGGTCAGCCGTGGGTCGGTCAGGCCGGCCGTGCCGGCGGCGACCAGGACGGCGTCGTACTCGATCGACCGGGTGGTCAGCAGGGTCCGGTCGACCGGCAGGTCGCCTCGGGTGCCGCGCAGTTTGCCGCCGACCGGCGCGACGACCCGGAGCACCGCCTTCTCGGCGGCCAGAGCCGTGCGCAGCGCGTCGATCCCGGCATGGTCGGCCTGGTCGGTGGCGACGACGCCGACCACCCGCCCGTCGATCGGACCGGGCGTGGTGACCACCTGGCTCAGTGCCGGTGACGGGGTGACCTCGGCGGTCGGTGCCGCGTCGGGCGCCGGCAGGCCGAGGCCGGCGGCGACCCTCGCGCAGAGGTCGCCGTCGATCCGGGCCAGCACCGCGAGCTGCCGCTCCCGGATCGCCGGCTCGTGGCACTTGCCGAGCTCGAAGGTGTACGCCTCGACGATGTGATCCTGCTCGACCGGGGTCACGCTGCGCCAGAACATGGTGGCGTGCGAGTAGTGGTCGCCGAACGAGGCCGGGTTCCGGCGTACCTTCGGGCCGTTGACCTCGGTCGGCACCGTGACGTAGCCGGTGCCGTCGGGGTCGGTCCGCGGGCCGCCGCCGTCGAGGCTGTTCGGCTGGTACGGCGCGATGCCGGTGTGCACGAACATCTGGTGCATGCCGTCGCGGAGGTTGTCGTTCACCGGCACGTGCGGGCTGTTGACCGGCAGTTGCGGAAAGTTCGGGCCGCCGAGCCGGGTCAGCTGGGTGTCGAGGTAGGAGAAGAGCCGTCCGGCGATCAGCGGGTCGTTGGTGACCTGGATGCCGGGCACCAGGTTGCCGACGTGGAACGCGACCTGCTCGGTTTCGGCGAAGAAGTTGGTGGGGTTGCGGTCGAGGGTCAGCCGGCCGACCCGCTGCACCGGGGCGAGTTCCTCGGGCACGAGCTTGGTCGGGTCGAGCAGGTCGATGCCCTCGAAGGTCTCGTCGGGCCGGTCCGGCAGCAGTTGCAGGCCGAGTTCGTATTCGAAGAAGGCCCCCGCCTCGATGCTCTCCGCCATGTCGCGGCGGTGGAAGTCCGGGTCGACGCCCTGGGCGAGCTGCGCCTCCTCCCAGACCATCGAGTGCACGCCGGCGAGCGGCTTCCAGTGGAACTTCGCCAGGGTGGTCTTTCCGTCGGCGTCGACCAGCCGGAAGGTGTGGATGCCGAAGCCCTCCATGGTGCGGAAGGAGCGCGGGATGCCCCGGCCCGACATCACCCAGATGACCTGCATCGTCGCCTCGGTGTGCAGCGAGACGAAGTCCCAGAACGTGTCGTGCGCGGTCTGGGCCTGCGGGATCTCCCGGTCGGGGTGGGGCTTGCCGGCGTGGATCAGGTCGGGAAACTTGACGCCGTCCTGGATGAAGAAGATCGGCGCGTTGTTGCCGACCAGGTCGAAGTTGCCTTCCGGTGTGTAGAACTTGACCGCGAACCCGCGTACGTCCCGGACGGTGTCGGCCGAGCCGCGGGAGCCGAGGACGGTGGAGAAGCGTACGAAGACCGGGGTCTCCAGGTCCTTCTCGGCGAGGAACCGGGCCTTCGTCACCGGGGCGGCGTTGCCGTAGGCCCGGAAGACGCCGTGTGCCGCCGCACCGCGCGCGTGCACCACCCGCTCGGGGATCCGCTCGTGGTCGAAGTGGGTGATCTTCTCGCGGAGGTGGAAGTCCTCCAGCAGCGCCGGGCCCCGGTCGCCGGCCTTGAGCGAGTGGTCGGTGTCCGACAGCCGCAGCCCCTGGGCGGTGGTGAGGAACTCGCCACCCTGGGCCCGGGGGTCGGGCGCGGTCCGGTCCGGGGAGGGCGGCCGGCTGCGGACCGGGTCGGGTGCGCTCTGGTCACGCCGGCGTTCCGGTGACATCGTGGATAGCTCCTGTTCCCGTGACATCGTGGTAGCTCCCCTCACGATAAGTACATTGTCACCCCTTTTCCGGTATTAACGGCCTTCACGCCTCCCCGACCCGGCCATGTCCCGCCGCTACCAGCCGTGCCCCTGCTCGCCGGGCCAATATCCGTCACCTGCTCCGGCAACGACTGCGGAACCGGCAGAGTCGGCGGTGGAAGAGGCGGTGCCCGGAGTGAACGGACCGGGGACGACCACGGGGGCGGACGGCGATGGCGGGTGTGCGGCGGCGTGGTGCCGACGGTGCCGGTCCGCGCCGGGCGGCCCCCGGACGGCTCGACCGGTATGCCAGCCGGACCCTGGGCGGGCCGGGCCGGCCGCGGGTCGTGCTGCTGCTCGGCGCCGTCCTCGCGCTCAACACCGCCGACACCGGGACCGTGGGTGCCGCGGCCGCCCAACTCGAAGCCGACCTGCACATCAGTCACGCCCAGTTGGGCCTGCTGGCCACGGCGTCCGCCGGGGTCGGTGCGATCGCGGCCATCCCGATGGGCCTACTGGCCGACCGGGTGCACCGGGTACGCCTGCTCGCGGCCACCGTCGCCGCCTGGGGCGTCGCGATGATCGCCAGCGGCATCTCCCCCGACTACCGGTGGCTGCTCGCCTCCCGCCTGCTGCTCGGCGCCGCCGTCGCCGCCTCGGGTCCGGTGGTCGTCTCGCTGACCGGCGACTTCATCCCGCCCGCCGACCGGGCCGCCGTGCTGGGTTGGATCCTCACCGGTGAGATCGCGGGGGCCGGCCTCGGACTGCTGGCCGGCGGGGAACTCGCCGCCACGTACTCCTGGCGGTACGCCTTCTTCCTGCTGGCCGCCGCCAGCCTGGCGCTGGCCGTGGCCCTGGCGCGACACCTGCCCGAGCCGGCCCGGGGCGGCGCGGGCTGGCTCCCGAGCGACCGCGACCGACCGGACGACCCCGACGGCGGTCGCGGCGACCACGACACTCACAGCGACCACGACGGTCGCGGAGACGACGAGGGAAGCGGCACGGGTGGGTCCAATTCCGACGAGGCACGGGAGATCATCGCCGCCCGTGGTGTCGAGCCGGCACCGGAACGGATCCTGTGTGCGGGTGTGCACGAGCTGTCGCTGCCGCGCGCCATGCTCTACCTGCTGCGGATCCCCACCAACCTGCGGCTGATCGTCGCCTCCGCGATCGGCTACTTCTTCTTCGCCGGGCTGCGCACCTTCGCGGTCGTCTTCGCCACCCAGCACTTCGGCGTCGGTGGCGGCATGCTGGGACTCCTGGTGGTGGTCATCGGCGCCGCCGCGCTGGCCGGGGCGGTCCTCGGCGGCCGGTTCACCGACCGCCTCCTGCACCGGGGCCGCACGGACGCCCGCGTTCTGGTCCCCGCCGCCGGCTACAGCCTCGCGGCGCTCCTGCTGCTGCCGGGCTTCCTCGTCAGCTCGGTGGGCCTGGCGCTGCCGGCCATCGCGCTCGGCACGGCGGCGCTCGCCGCCGCCAACCCGCCGCTGGACGCGGCCCGGCTCGACATCGTGCCGGCCAGGACGTGGGGACGCGCCGAAAGCCTGCGCAGCGTGCTGCGCCTGGCCGCCGAGGCCGTCGCCCCGGCGACCTTCGGGCTGGTCGCCGACGCCCTGGGCGGCGGGGCGGGCGGGCGCGCCAGCGGGCTCCGCGACGCCTTCCTCATCATGCTCCTCCCGCTCCTGGCGAACGGGCTGATCCTGCTGCTGGCCCGGAGCACCTATCCGGTGGACGTCGCGACGGCCAGCGCCTCGGACCGCGCACTGCGGCGCTGACCCGACCGGCCCCGGCCCACCCGGAGTCGGCACAAACCGCCGAGGGGTGTTTTGCCGGCGGAAACCTGGGCACCCGCAACCGTATCGGTGGGCGCGGGTGAGGAGGATCGTGGACGGATTCCAGCCGATCGGGGCGCTGCTGGTCGTCATGGCCGCGACGCTCGCCGCCGGATGGGCGCTGGCCCGGGCCGTGGCCCTCACCACCGAGCCGCTCCCGGCCGCACCGGTCACCGGCGGGACGCCGTCCCGCGAGCATGCGATGAGCCGGTTCCACGCGCGCTGGTACACGGTGACGATGCTCTTCCTCGCCTTCGACATGGAGATGGTCTTCATGTATCCGTGGACGCGGGTCATCTCCGCCGTCGGGGCCAGCTCGGTCATCGAGATGTTCGTCTTCCTCGGCGTCCTGCTGGCCGGCGTGACGTACGCCTGGCGGGAGGGTGCGCTGCGGTGGAGCTGAGCGCCGTGCTGCTGCGGCTCGCCGCGGCACGCCCCCGGGTCTTCCTGGCCCCGCTGCCCGGGGCGACCCCGATCCGGCTGGCGGCCGAGCGGGAGCTGCGGGAGCGCGGCTGGCCGTCGGTCGACGGCCCGGCACAGGCGGACATCCTGCTGGTCGCCGGGGACGCCGCCGAACTCGAGGCCACGGTGCGGGACACCTGGGCGACGCTGCCGGTCCCCCGGGCCCTGGCCCGGGCGACGACCCCGCAGCTGGCCGAGATCCTCGACGCGGCCCGCCGGAGCCTGGGCGACCCTGCGGCGCAGCGCCGGCAGCTCGCGGAGCAGGCCGAGCAACGGGAGACGGCGCACGGCGGGGCGTCGATGGCCGAGCGAGGGCCGGACCGGGACGGACTGGAGCTGGACCGGCTGCACCTGGCGCTGGGTCCGCTGCTCGCGGACTGGCCGGCCGGGCTGACCCTGCACGTCGTGCTCCAGGGCGACGTGATCCAGCAGGTCGAGGTCGGAATCGCCACCGGCGACGGCCCGCGCCACGGTTCCTGGTGGACCGAACCGTGGCGGCGGGCCACGGCCGGCGAGCCGGTGACCGTCGCCGAGGCCGCCCGCCGGGGGGCCGCCGCCCACCTGGACAGCCTCGCCCGGCTGCTCGGAGTGGCCGGCTGGCCGGACGCCGCCACCACCGCCCGGCTGCTCCGGGACCGGACCCTCGCCGAGGGCTCCGCCGACGGGCTGCGGGGGCCGGTGCACCGGTTCGTCCGCCGGGTCGGTGGGTCCCGGACCCTGCGCTGGTCCACCCGGGGCCTCGGCCGGCTACCGGCGGCGGGTGCCGGCGGGTCTCCACCCGGCGTCGCCGGGGACGTCGTGGACCGGTACCGCCGACGGCTCTCCCGCCTCGTCGACGACCTCGACCGGCTCGACGCGACCGGTCCGCTCGACCCCGGAGAGGTCGAGCCGGCGCGCGGCCCCTGGGACCCCGACGCCCCGCCGCCCTCGGCCGCGTTCGTCGGGCTGCTGCCCGAGCTGCTGACCGGCGCCGAGATCGCCGCCGCCCGGCTGATCGTGGCGAGTCTCGACCCGGATCTCGACGAGGTCGTGCCGGCCGGCGATCGGCGCGGGCATGGTTAGCGCCGCGCCGCTCTGGTCGGTGCTGCTGGTGCCGGTTGTCCTGGCCGGACTCGCCCTGGTGGCGGTCGCCGGGGACGGGCTGCTGGCCGCCCGCGTCGCCGGACGCCGGCCCGGTCTCCGGGAGGCGCTGCTGCCGCTGGCCGGGATACCCCGGGCCCTGGTCGGCCAGCGCCGGACGCCGCCACACGCCGACCGTCTGCTGTACCGGGCCGGTGTGCCGGTGCTGCCGGTGGCCGCCGTGCTCGCGCTGGCGGTCGTGCCGCTCGGTGACCACGTCGTGGCCGACCTCGACGTCGGAGTGCTCTGGTTCAACGCGATGGAGGTGCTGGCCTGGGCGGCGCTCTGGCTGCTCGGCTGGGCGCCGAACGCGCCGTTCACCCTGGTCGGCGGCTACCGTTTCGTCGCGCAGGGGCTGGCGTACGAGCTGCCGCTGATGTTCGCGCTGGTCTCCGTGGCAAGCGGCGCGGAGTCGCTGCGGATCGGTGACGTGGTCGCCGCCCAGCAGGGCCTGTGGTTCGTGGTCTGGATGCCGGTCGCCTTCGTGGTCTACCTCGCCAGTGTGCTGGCCTTCAGTTTCCTCGGCCCGTTCGACCATCCGGCCGGCCGGGACATCGGCGGCGGCGTGCTGGCCGAGACCGCCGGGCTGGCCGGCCTGCTGCTGCGGGCCGGGCGGTGGCTGCTGCTCTGCGCCGGGGCGGCCATGGCGGTCCCGCTCTTCCTCGGCGGCGGAGCCGGCCCGCTGCTGCCGGGCTGGACCTGGTCGCTGGTGAAGGCGGTCGCGGTCCTGGCGGTCCTGGTCCAGCTGCGGCGGAGGCTGCCGACCATCCGGGCCGACCGGTACGTCGAGCTGGCCTGGGTGGTGCTGATCCCGGCGACGATCGCGCAGGCGCTGGTTGCCGCGCTCGTCGCGCTCGACGCGGGGAGGTTGCCGTGACTCCGCTGCTGACCTGGACAGTGGCCGCCGTCCTCGCGGTGCTCGCGGTCGTCGCGGGGGTGCTGGTGTTCCGGCTCGGTTCGATGGCCCGGGTGACGTACGCGCTGCTGGCCGTCTTCCTCCTGGTCGGTGCCGAACTCGTGCTGCTCGGCCTGCACTACCTGGGTGTGCTGGTCGTGCTGATGATGACCATCGAGATGGTGATCATGGCGGTATTCATGATCGCGTACATGATGGATCCCGCCGGGCTGATGCCGATGGGCATGTCGATGGCGCACAACCGGCGTACCGCACTGGTGGTCAGCATCGGCGCCTTCGTCCTGCTCACCACCGGAGTGGTCGTGGTCGACTGGCCGGCGCCCCGGGCCGCGCCGCCGGCCGACCCGACGTTCCAGGTGGGCGAGTCCCTGATGCGCGGGCAGATGTTGACCATGGTCACGCTCGGCTTCGTGCTCTTCGCCACCATGGTCGCCGCGACCGTACTGGCCGCCCGGCGCGGCCGCTACGACCGGTTCGGTGACGACCTGGACCGCCGGGAGCCGGAGGACCCGGTCCGGGGCGGGGTGGGACGCTGATGCTCGAACTCTTCCTGATCCTGGCCGCCGCGCTCTTCTGCACCGGCCTCTACGGCGTGCTCTCCCAGCGCCCGATCGTCATGATCATGATGGGGCTGGAGCTGATGCTGGCCGGCGTCATCGTGGCCGCCGCCGCCTTCTGGCGCTACCTCTCCCCCGCCGGCTCCGGCCAGGTGATCGTCGTCGTGGTGCTGGTCGCGATGGCGGTGGAGATGGCGATGGGCTTCGCCATCGTCACCGCCGGCTTCCGCAGCGCACAGGTCGGCACCACCGAGGAGGCCGGGGAGCTGCGCGGATGACCGGGCCGGCCGGAGTACCCAGATGAGCTGGCTGGCGTGGAGCCTGATCGCCGTGCCGCTGGCCGCCGGGGCCACCCTGGCGGTGGCCGGCCGGCGCGCCGACCGGATCGCCGCCCCGGCCGCCGTGACGGTCTCGATCGTCACCCTCGGGCTGGTCGGCGCCGCGGCCGTGCGGCGACCGGCCGCGTCCGCACCGCTGTTCGCCGGCATCGAGGCCGCCGTACGGGTCGACGGCCTCTCCGCGGTCATGGTGCTGGCGGTCGCGGCGGTGACGGTCGCGGTGCTGCTCTTCGCCGCCGCCGACCCGGAACTGAGCGGCGGCCACCGGGCCGAGCCGGCGGAGACCCACGACCGCACGGGCGGGCGGCGGTCGGGCGCACGGCAGCAACGCCGACCGCGCGGTGACGGCCACCCCGCCGACCCCCGGCCGGAGGCGGGCCGCGGCAGGTTCTTCGGGCTGATGCTGCTCTTCGCCGGGGCGATGCTGACCACGGTCACCGCCACGACCCTGCCGCTGCTGCTGATGGCCTGGGAGGTGATGGGGGCGGCGAGCTGGGCGCTGATCGGGTTCTGGTGGCGCGAGCGGCCGAGGGTCCGCGCGGCCCGTACGGCGTTCCTCACCACCCGGGCCGCCGACCTCGGCCTCTACCTCGCGGCCGGCGCGGCCATGGCCGGCGGGGTGCTGTCGCTGCGGCTGGACGCGCTGCCGGCGGCCACCGGCGGCTGGCTGTCGGTGCTGACCGCCGGGGTGCTGCTGGCCGCGCTCGGCAAGTCGGCGCAACTGCCCTTCTCGTTCTGGCTCTCCCGGGCGATGGCGGGGCCGGGCCCGGTCTCCGCGCTGCTGCACTCGGCCACCATGGTCGCGGCCGGCGCCTACCTGTTGCTGCGGCTGCACCCGTTGCTCGCCGCATCCGGCTGGGGCGCGCCGACGGCGGCCTGGATCGGCGCGGTGACGGCGCTGCTGATGGGCCTGGTGGCGGTCGCACAGACCGACGTCAAGCAGCTCCTTGCCGCCTCCACCAGCGCGCAGGTCGGGTTCATGGTGCTCGCCGCCGGCACCGGTGGCCTCGTCGGCGGCGTCGCGCACTGGGTGGCGCACGCGGCCACCAAGAGCCTGCTCTTCCTCACCGCCGGGGTGTGGCTCGCGGTCCTCGGCACCGGGCGCCTCGCCGAGCTGCGCGGCGCGGCCCGCCGGCTGCCGCTGGTCGGTGCGGCGTTCGCGGCCGGCGCGGCGACCCTGGCCGGGCTGCCCCCGCTGGCCCTCTGGGCGACCAAGGACCGGATACTGGCCGCCGCCTTCGCCGAACAACCGGCGCTGTACGCCGTCGGGCTCGCCGCCGGCCTCGTCGCCACCGGCTACGGCGTCAAACTGGCCTGGTATCTGTTCCGTCCCGACCCGGCCGGGGGCGTCCCGGACGGGGGCGGGGCGGACAGGGGCGTCCCGGCCGGGGCCGGGGCGGACAGGGGCGTCCCGGCCGGGGCCGGGGCGGATAGGGGCGTCCCGGCCGGGGGCGGGGCGGACAGCGGCATGCTCGTGCCGCTGGGCGTGCTCGGCGTCGCGGCGGTGGGGCTCGGCGCGCTTGCGCTGCCCGGTCCCTGGCGGGCGCTGCGGGAGACGCTCGGCATCGCCGCCGCACCCTCCGCCCCCGGCTGGCAGGTCGCCGCCTCGATCACCGTGGCCCTGGTCGGTGCCGCCCTGGCCTGGTGGTGCATGCCCGCCGCCCGGCTCCGGTCACCCGGGGCGGCCCGCTGGCCGCACCGGTGGCTCGGGCTGGAGGCGGTCGCGTACCGGTGGCTGGCGGACCGGGCGCTGCTGCTCGGCCGTGCCCTGGCCCGCTTCGACGACCGGGTGCTCGATCCCGCGGTCTCCGGCCTGGCCCGCACCGGGCCGTGGCTGGCCCGGACCGCCGCCCGGCACGCCGAGGCCCGGCTCGACGGGGCGGTCCGGGGCGTGGCGCGGGCCGGGCTGTGGGTGGCCCGGACCGCCGGCCGCACCGACGACGGACTGCTGGACCGGCTCGTACGCGGTCTCGGTGCGGGCGGCCGCCGGCTCGGTGCGCTCGCCCGCCGCCCGCAGACCGGTCTGGCGCACCAGCACTACGCCGAGTTCACCGTGGCGCTCGCCGTCCTGATCCTGTTCCTGCTCTTCGTGGGGTGACCCGTGCTCACCGCAGTCGTGTTCCTGCCGCTGGCCGTCGCGGTCCTCCTGGCGCTGCTGCCGGCGAGGCTGCCCGCGCGGCTCCTCGTCTGGACCTGGATCGTCACCGCCGCCGCCGACCTGGCGCTCGTCGTGGCGACCTGGCTGCGCTTCGACCCGGACGGGGGCCGGCAGCTCACCGAGCGGGCGTCCTGGATACCGCAGGCGGGGGTGAGCTACCACGTCGCCGTGGACGGGTTGTCGCTGCCGCTGCTGGCCATGACCGCCGTGCTCTTCCTCGCCGTCGCGATCCGCTCGCTGCACGAGACCCGGCGGGTACGGGCACACGTCGGGATCTTCCTCTTCCTGCAATCCGTCTGCCTGGGCCTCTTCGTCGCCCAGGACCTGATCCTCTTCTTCCTCTTCTTCGACCTCTCCATCGTCGGGATGTACTTCCTCATCGCCGGCTGGGGTCACGGGCCGGGGGCCCGGGCGGCGGCGCTGAAGTTCTTCCTCTACACCTTCACCGGCTCGCTCGCGCTGCTGCTCGGCTTCATCGGCCTCTACCTGGCCGCCCGCCCGCACACCTTCGACATGGTCGCGCTCGCCGCCGCCGACCCGCTCGCCGGCCGGGGCGGCCACGCCGGGCTGGTGCTGCTGGCGATCGGGCTCGGGCTGGCCATCAAGACCCCGACCGTGCCGCTGCACACCTGGCTGCCGCCGGCGCACACCGACGCCCCGGCGACCGGCTCGGCGATCCTGGCCGGCGTGCTGCTGAAGATGGGGACCTACGGTTTCGTCCGGATCGCCATGCCGCTGCTGCCCGAGGCGTGGCGCCGCTACGCGCTGGTCTTCGTCGTGGTCGGTGTCGTCTCGGTGCTGTACGGGGCACTCGTCGCCCTGGCACAGACCAACGTCAAACGCATGATCGCCTACACCTCCGTCAACCACATGGGGTACGTCCTGCTGGCGCTCGGCGCGGCCGGGACCGTGGCCGGCGACGACCTGGCCGCCCGTGAGCTGGCGGTCACCGGGGCCGTCACCCAGATGGTCAGCCACGGCCTGCTCACCGGCGCGCTCTTCCTGCTCACCGGCGTCTTCTACGACCGGCGGCGCGACTACACCATCGCCGCGTACTCAGGGCTGGCCGGTCCGGCGCCGGTCTTCGCCGGGGTGACCGCGGTGGCCGTCTTCGGCAGCCTCGGCCTGCCGGGGCTGAGCGGGTTCATCGCCGAGTTCCAGATCTTCACCGGCAGCCTCTCCGTGCGGCCGGTCGCCACCGCCCTGGCGATCCTCGGCATCCTGATCACCGCCGCCCTGCTGCTGCGCGCCCTGCAACAGATCTTCCTCGGCCCGCTGCGGCTGCCCGGGGCGGGACCGGGCGGCGGCGGGGACGCCGCCGGAAGCGCTCCGGGGAGCGGGTTCCGGGACCTGCGGCCACACGAACTGATCTCCGTGGCGCCGCTGCTGGTGCTGGCGATCGTCATCGGTGTCGCGCCCCGGTTCCTGCTCGACGTCGTCGAGCCTGCCAGCCGTACCCTGGTCGGCCTGGTGTCGAGGTGAACGAGAACGTCGCCGCGCTCCTTCCCGAGACCGCGCTGGCCGCCGCCGCCGTGCTCGGCCTGCTGGCCGGGTCGTGGCTGCCCCGCCGCCGGCAGTGGCCGGTCGCGGCCCTGGTCGCCGTCGCCTGCCTGGTCGGGCTCGGCGCCGCCGCGGCCCCGCTGGCGTCGGGCCGCACCGAGCTGGTCTTCTCGCGGGTCTTCGCGGTGGACGCGGCGACCGGGGTCGGCCGGCTCGTCGTGCTGGCCGCGCTGCTGCTGGTGCTCTGCCTCTCCGTCGAGACCGTCGCCGGGCAGCAGCGGGAGAGCGAGTACGTCGTGCTGCTGGCGCTCTCCGCCACCGGGAGCCTGGCCATGGTCGGCGCCGCCGACCTGCTGATGCTCTTCGCCGGCTTCCTGCTCACCAGCATCCCGGCGTATGGGCTGACCGGCTGGGCCCGCGACCGGCTGCCCCTGGAGGCGGCGCTCAAGTACTACCTGCTCGGGGCCCTCTGCGGGGTCGTCATGCTGGCCGGCACGACCCTGCTCTACGCGGCGGCCGGCGCCACCGGCTACGCCGAGTTGCGCGCCGCGCTGCCGGCCGCACCGCACTGGCTCACCGCGCTCGGCACCGTGGGCGTCCTGGTCGGCCTGCTCTTCAAGGCCGGCGCGGTGCCGGCACACTTCTGGGTGCCCGACGTCACCGACGGCACGCCCGCGCCGGTCGCCGCCTACCTGACCACGCTGCCCAAGGTCGGCGCGCTGGTCGCCGCGTACCGGCTGGTGCACCATGCGCTGCCGACCAGCGGCGTCGACTGGGCCCTGCTGCTCGCCGTCGTCGCGGCGGCCTCCATGACGCTGGGCAACCTCGCCGCGTTCTTCCAGGACTCGGTGCGGCGGCTGCTCGGCTACTCCACGATCAGCCAGGTCGGCTACCTGCTCGTCGCGGTCGCGGTGGCCGAGCGCAGCGACCGCGCCCAGCAGGCCCTGCTCTTCTACCTCGCCGGCTACGCGGTCACCAACCTCGGCGCCTTCGCGGTGGTGACCCACCTGCCCCGGGCGCGCACGCTCGGGGACTACCGTGGCCTGGCCGCCGGCAACCCCGCGCTCGCCGGAGTCCTGCTGGTCTGCCTGCTGGGGCTGGTCGGCACCCCGCCCACCGCCGTCTTCCTGGGCAAGCTGGAGATCTTCACGGCGGCCGTCGACGGCCGCTACACCTGGCTCGCCGCGCTCGCCGTGCTGAACACGGTGGCGTCGCTCTTCTACTACCTGCGCTGGCTGGTGCCGGTCTTCCGGCCGGCGCCGGAGCAGGGCGTCGGGGAGGCGCTGACGCCGGCCGGGCGGTGGTCGAGGCTGGCCGCGTACGGGGCCGGGGCCGCCTCGCTGGCGCTCGGCATCGCCGCCGCCGTCACCCTGCCGGCGACGACCGGGGCGCTCCTGCCGTAGTCGTCCATGTCGGAGAGCGCCACGCCGACGCCGAACGGCACTACCGCGGGACCAGCGCGACGATCGGTATGCCGCCGTCCGGATCCGCGCCGATCCGCTCGTACGCCGCGTCGGCGTCCGCGACACCGCCGGAACCCCCGGCACCACCGCCGCCGGAGCCCCGGGCGCCACCGCCGCCGGAGTCGTCGGAGTCATGGCCGGTGCCGTCGACCTGCTGGCCGATCGTGCGCATCAGCCAGGCGGCGGCGCGGGGGTGGCGGCGGGCGTAGTCGCGCAGCCGCCGGCCGGACTCGTCCGGCGGGAGCGGGCGGGCGGTGCCGCTGTGCCGGCGCCAGCCGACCTGGAAGGAGACCCGTGGCTCGGCCACGACGTTGCGGTACCACTGCGCCCGCGAGCCGTAGCCCGAGGCGACCAGGTAGCCCTGGTCGTCGTACCGGCCGATGACCTCCAGGACCACCTGTCGCTCCCGCCCGGTGCTGCGGCCGGTGTGGGTGAGCAGGACGAGGCGCCGCCCGAGCAGGCCGCCGAGGCCCAGCCGGTAGATCCAGATGGGTGCCCGCGCCAGGAGACGGTGCAGGCGTTTCCGTGGCGGACCCGTGAGTTTCACCCGCCATCACTCCTCCGCGCCGCTCGACCGCCCGTCCGCTGTCGCCAAGCACCCTACGCCGGCACCAGGGGCGGGGCGCTGCGGAGCCGGCGGGGCCGGGCCAGCAGGGCAAGGCCGGTGACGCAGGCGGCGGGGATCAGGGCGTACCCGCTGAAGGCCAGCACGGCGACGACCGCGACGACGGCGACGGCGGCGACGCCCCGCAGCAGCGGCCCGGGTAGCAGCCGGCAGGCCGCGACGGTGCAGCCGAGGTAGACCACCAGGAAGAAGGTGGTCGGCACGCTGACCAGGGCGGCCAGGCTGAGCACCCCGGTGCCGAGCAGTCCGATCAGCACGGCGCCCGAGCCGAGCAGGGCGACGAGCAGCCACGGCGGCAGGGTGTCCCGGGCGGCGGGAGCCGGCGCCAGCGAGCGGGCCAGGGCGCCGGCGCCGGAGAGGTACGCGATCACGGCGCCGACGGTCAGCACCACCGCGCCGACCGCCGCGACCCCCGGCCCGACCTGGCCGACCGCGAGGCTGAGCAGGGCGGTCAGCGGCACCGAGGTGCTGGCCGCCGGACCGAGCGCGGCGACGGTCACCGCGCCCAGCGCCAGGTAGATCACGGTGGTGGTGCCGAACGCGATGCCGATGACGACCGGAAGCTGCCGGCGGGGTCGGGCGAACCGGTTCGTCAGCGGCGCGATCGCCTCCCAGCCGACGAAGGCCAGCATCAGGGTCGAGGCCGCCGGGCCGATCGCGGTCCAGCCGTGCGGCGCGAACGGCGTCCAGTTGCCGGCGCGGCTGGCCGGCGCGGCTCCGGCGACGGCGGTGACCACGATCCCGACGAGCAGCGCGACCAGCCCGAACTGCACCGAGGCGGAGGTGCGGACCCCGCGGACGGTCACCGCGATGGTGCCGAGCAGCAGCACGGCGGCGGTGCCGCAGGCGAGCCCGACGCCTCCGCCGAGCAGCTCGGCGACGTAGTTTCCGCAGGTGACGGCGACGATCGGGGCACCGGTGATCACCCCGGCCAGGAAGCACCAGGCGACCGCGCGCCCGGCCCGCGGCCCGAGCCCCGCCTCGGCGTAGCCCCGGACCCCGCCGGCCGACGGGTGGCGCACGCCGAGGGCGGCGAAGACGACCGCGAAGAGGCCGGACGCGACCAGCAGGGCGGCCCAGGCCACGATCGACGCCGGCCCGGCCTGGGTCACGGCCAGGCCGGGCAGGAGCAACAGCCCCGGCCCGAGCAGGGCTCCGATGTAGAGCGCGGCGCCCCGGAGGACGCCGATGTCCGGTACGGCGGCGTGACGCGGTCTGGCCATGCGATGAATCTTCGCAGCGTCAGCGCCGCACGCGATGGCAAATATGAGCGCCTGTTTGGCATCCCATGCAATTCCATTGCGCTGACCAGCGGTTCTGCGGCAGCATATGCCGATGGCGACGTACGACTCCACCGACCGGGCGATCCTGGCCCGCCTCCAGGCCGACGGGCGGATCGCCAACGTCGACCTGGCCGAGGCGGTCGCGCTGTCGCCGTCGGCCTGCCTGCGCCGGGTCCGCGCCCTCGAACAGGACGGCCTGATCGCCGGTTACCGGGCCGAGTTGGACCGCGCCCGGCTCGGGCTGGACCTGACGGTCTTCATCGAGCTGAAGGTCGGCGAGCACTCCCGGGAGACCGCCGCCCGGATCGAGTCGGTGCTGACCGCCATCCCCGAGATCGTCGCCTGTCACGTCATCTCCGGCTCCGCCGACTTCCTGGTCGAGGCGGCGGTGGCCAACCTCGCCGCGTACGAGCGGCTGCTGATCGACCAGATTTTGACCATCCCGGCGATCGTCGACGCCCGCAGCACCTTCGCGATCCGCACCGTCAAGACCCGTGGACCACTGCCCCTCGCCCAGTTGCGCTGATCCCGAGGGCGGACCGTCCCGTACCCGCCCGTCTGCTCCCGGCCGCCCTGGTTGCGGCAGGTCAGGCGTGCGGCAGTCGTGAAATTGGCTGCTCGGGAGCGCCGGGCTGGGGCATCCTGCTTGCACGGTGTCACGATCGGTGACCCGGGTCAGGAGGTGCGGCCGGCGATGGCGGTGGAGCTGCTGCTCTTCGGCGACGTACGGGCCCGGGTCGACGGCCGGCCGGTCGAGCTCGGCCACGCGCGGCAGCGCTCTGTGCTGGCGGCGCTGCTGGTCGACGCCAACCGGGTCGTCCCGGCCGACCGCCTGCTGGACCGGGTCTGGGGCGAGGAGCGGCCGCGGCACGCCCGCAACGCCCTCTCCGGGTACGTCTCGCGGCTGCGCGCACTGCTCGGCACGACCGGCGAGGTGGGTATCGTCCGCCGTTCCGCCGGATACCTGCTGACGGTCGACCCGGACGCGGTCGACCTGCACCGGTTCCACCGACTGCTCGCCCGGGCCCGCGCCGCTGCCCGGTCGGCGGGGGCGCACACCGGCGGCGAGAGCCCGGCGGCCCTGCTGAGGGAGGCGCTCTCGCTCTGCTCGGGCGAACCCTTCGGCACTCTCGACACGCCCTGGCTGACCGGGGTCCGCACCGCGCTCGCCGCCGAGCGGCTGGCCGCCGAACTCGACCTGGCCGATCTCGCCCTGGCCGCCGGACGGCACGCCGAGCTCCTCGGCGAGCTGGGCGGGCGCGCCGCCGCGTACCCGTTCGACGAGCGGGTCGCCGGGCAGCTGATGACGGCGCTGTACCGCTGCGGCCGGCAGGCCGACGCCCTCCGGCACTACCAGGAGATACGCTCCCGGCTCGCCGACGAGTTGGGCATGGACCCGGCGCCGGGGCTGCAACGGCTGCACCAGCAGATCCTGACCACCGATCCGGCGTTGGAGAGTCCGCCGGCACCGCCCCGGCCACCGATGGGGACCGCCGGGCCCGCGCCGTCGCGGGAGACCGCCGCGCCCGCGCCGCCACCGTCGGTGCCGCGTCAACTGCCTCCGCCGCCGGTCGCGTTCACCGGTCGGCGCCCCGAACTGGCCGAGCTGGACGCGCTGGTCGCCGCGCATCCGCAACCCGTCAACACCGCGGTGCTCTCCGGATCCGCCGGAGTCGGCAAGAGCGCGCTCGCGCTGCACTGGGCGCACCGCAGCACCGACCGGTTCCCCGACGGGCAGCTCTACGTCAACCTGCGCGGCTTCGATCCCGACGGTGCGGTGGTCGACCCGGCGGAGGCCGTACGCGGATTCCTCGACGCGTTCGGGGTCGCCGCCCGGCGGATACCGGTCGGGCTCGCCGCGCAGACGGCTCTCTACCGCAGCCTGGTCGCCGGCCGGCGGATGCTGGTCGTCCTCGACAACGCCCGGGACGCCGCGCAGGTCCGCCCGCTGCTGCCCGGCGCGTCCGGCTGCGCCACCGTGGTGACCAGCCGGAACCAGCTTGCCGGCCTGGTGGCGATCGACGGTGCCCGGCCGGTCACCCTGGACCTGTTCACCACCTCCGAGGCCCGGCACTTCCTGGCCCGGCGGCTCGGCACCGACCGGACGGCCGGCGAGCCCGCCGCCGTCGACGAGATCGCGGCCCGCTGCGCGCGGCTGCCCCTGGCGCTGGCCGTGGTGGCGGCCCGTGCCGCCGCGCACCGGCACTTCCGCCTCGCCGACGTGGTCGCCGAGCTGCGGGTCGCCGGCGGCAGCCTCGACCCGTTCGACGGTGGCGAGCCGGCCGCCGACGTCCGGGCGGTCTTCTCCTGGTCGTACCGGGCACTCGGCCCCGCCGCCGCGCGACTCTTCCGGCTCGTCGGGCTGCACCCGGGCCCCGAACTGAGCGCACCGGCCGTGGCCGCGCTGGCCGGACTGCCCGGTGCGGCGGCCCGGCGGCTGTTGACCGAGCTCGTCCGGGCGCACCTGCTCGACGAGCGGTCGCCGGGGCGGTACGTCCTGCACGACCTGCTGCGGGCGTACGCCACGGAGCGGGCCGAGGAGGAGGAGACCGCCACCGAGCGGTGTACGGCCGCACAGCGGCTGCTCGACCACTACCTGCACACCGCGTACGCGGCCGACCGGCTGCTCTATCCGCACCGGGACCCGATCGTGCTGGCCGAGCCGGTCGCCGGGGCCGAGCCGGAGCCGCTCGCCGACCGGGCCGGGGCGGGCAGGTGGTTCCGCGCCGAGCACCGGACCCTGCACGCGCTGGTCGACCGGGCCGGGCGGACCGGGGTCGACCGGCACACCTTCGAGCTGGCGTGGAGCCTCACCAGCTACTTCAACCTGAGCGGGTCCTGGCACGACCAGGTCGCGGTGCAGGGTGTCGCGCTGGAGGCGGCGTGCCGGCTCGACGACGAGGGGGCACAGGCGCACGTACACCGGAATCTCGGCCGGGCCCAGACGCAGCTCGGCCTGCTCGACCAGGCCCACACCCACCTCACCGAGGCGTCGCGGTTGTTCGTCGCCGTCGGCGACCGCGCCAACCAGGCGCAGGTGCGGGTCAACCTGGCCCGGCTGCTGGAGCAGCAGGGTCGCGACCTGGAGGCGCTGCACCACGACGAACGCTCGCTGGACCTCTATCGCGAGGTCGGACACCTGACCGGTCAGGCCCGTGCGCTGAACAACATCGCCTGCATGCTGACCCGGCTCGGTGACTACGACCGGGGCCGGGAGCTGTGCCGGCAGGCGCTGCGGCTCAACGAGGAGATCGGCAACCGGCACGGCGCGGCGACGAACTGGCAGACCCTCGGCTATCTCGAGTGTGCCGCCGGGGCGTACCGGGCGGCGGTCGCCGGCTGCCGGCGGGCGCTCGACCTCTTCGACGAGGTCGGTGACCGGGCCGGCGCGGCGGAGACGCTGACCTGCCTCGGCGAGGCCCTGGCCGGCGGCGGTGAGCTCGGCGCCGCCGTCGAGGCGTGGCAACGCGCCCTCGTGCTGCACGACGAGATGGGGCATCCGGACGCCGAGCGGGTCCGCCGGCACCTGCGCGCGGTGCGGGAGGCGGACCCGCCCGCCGCGAGCCTGCTCACCCCGGCGGCCGCACCCGGCCGGCCGGAGCGAAGCTGACGACGGCCGGTCGGCGCCGTGGCTGCCGACCGGCCGTCCGGGTGTCAGGAGGCGCAGATCGCCTGGCTGACGATGAAGTCCCAGTCCTGGCTGACCGGGGTGTTCTCCACCGCGAAGGCCTGGACGTAGTCGAGCGCGTTGGACGGGTACACCACCTGGAGCGAGACGCCGCCGGGCGCGGTGTTGGAGATCGCCGCGCCCGCACCGTGCACCCGGGTGCCGGAGGGGCACTCCGCGAACGCGATCTTCTCGGACTCGGAGCCGCTCTCCGCCGACGGGGTGGTGACCACCTGGTAGCCGGCGGGACGGTTCACGCAGATCGCGTACGCGTCCACGGTCCAGTTGCCGGCGTAGCCGTTGGCGTCCTCGTGCGCGCTCGCCCGGAAGATGTCACCGCTGCCCGAGGCCCGGGACATGTGCAGCGCCACGTCGCGCCCCGGGTTGACGATCCGGGCACCGCCGCCGAGGGCCCGCCTGCTGCCGCAGACGGCGACCGCCTCCAGCTCGGGCGGGGACGAGGTCGCCGAGTTCTGGCTACGCGCCACCTGGTAGCCGGAGAGCCCGGACGGGCTGGCGCAGATGGCGTACGCCTGCACCCACCAGTCTCCGGTCATCGCGGCCGTGGTCTCGGTGCCGGTGGCCACGAAGCTGTCCGGGGTGCCGTCGGTGCGGTGCTCGGGGACGAGCTGCACCAGCGCCACCTTGGCGCTGTCCGCGGCGGCCACGGCGAAGGCCCATCCGCCACCGCCGATCACCCACTTGCCGGCGGGGCACTCGGCCCGGGCGGTGTGGCTCTGCTGCGAGTCGATCGACGACACCGGCGAGGTCACCTTCTCGATCCCGGTCACCGCGGCCGCCGGGCCCGCCCCGGCGAGCTGGACTCCGACCTGGGCGACCGCCACCACGGCGGCTCCGGCCAGGGCGAACCAGCGGTTCCTGCTTGTCATTGCCGTGTTCCTCTCTCGTGCCGGGCGTCGGTCGGCCCGGAACTGAGCACCACGGTGGCGGGCGAGGTTTCGGCAATTCTTCGGCGAGGATGAAATCGCAGGTGGCGGGCTGTCTGCGGGCGGTTGCCGCGGCGAGGGCGGGGCGGCCGTGCTGTCCTACGCCAGGCCGCTACACCGGTTGCCCGGCGTTGCGGGTGAGGCCGGCGGCCCGGGCGCTCCCGGTGAGCGCCGCGGCGAGCAGCAGCAGCGCGGCAGGCGCGTAGAACAGCCCCAGGCCGAGCGAGAAGACCAGCACGTAGGCGCCCATCAGGATGGTGGCCAGCCACGTGACGACCAGGCCGGCGGTCTGCCACCGCCAGGCCACCAGGGCGGCGAGACCGGTGACGACCACGGGCGGGACGATCGCCACGGCGGCGCCCGACGCACCTCCGTCGTCGATCAGGAGCGGCAGCGTCGCGATGCTGACCGCCACCACGATGGTCAGCGCCGCCAGGACCAGGGTCAGGCTGCCGTTGCGCGGCGGCCGGCGCCACAGGGCGAGGCCGACCACGACGGCGACGACCACGGCCACGGTCAGTGCGACAAGCACGGCAATACGCATGGCGAATCTCCCTAATCTCGGATTCCATCGTGACAGAACGGTCCAGACGTAACCAGTCAACCATCGATGTGCATACGACGTGGGGACCGGCGGTCATCTCCACAAATGTTGCGTCCAGTCTTCCGGAGACGTGGAAGACAGCAATGGTGTTCCGGGCCTAGTTTCTGCCAACGATCACAACCAGGCCTCTGGGAGGTGAAAGTGTCGATCACCAAAGTGCTCCGCCGCATGCCACAGTCGATGATGGGCATCGGGCTCGGCCTGATCATCGCGGCGAGTCTGCCGACCGCCGTCTTCGCGGAGCCACAGCAGAGCCCCGGCCCCAACGGAGACCTGACCTTCGAGGTACGGGACACCACGGCGGTGCAGGGCAAGTACGGACTGGCCGGATCGCTTGTCGAGTACGACGCCAGGCGTACCGCCGCCGACCGGGCGACCGTCACGGTGAAGGTCAACGGCGTCGTGCTCGAAGCGACCGTCGACTTCGCGGCCCGGACCGGTTCGTGGCAGGGCCACGGCAAGATCCTCGGCGGCGAGGGCAAGACCGCGCTCGCCGGCATGGAGAAGGCGCTGGCCGGCCAACTCCGGCCGGGCAAGGCGGTGCTCGGCCCGCACGAGGCGCTGCTGCACCGGGCCGTCAACTACTGGTCCGAGGCTCCGGCGGGATACGTGCTCACCGGCGACTCGTTCAGCAAGCCGGCGGAGTCCGACGTGCCCAAGCCACTCACCGACGAGAAGGGTGAGCCGCTGGCGGCGGCGGGCGAGGAGGAATGCCTCAACGCGATGACGGGCGAGCAGAGCGCGGCCGCCTGTCAGCAATCCAACGAGGACGGCATCCTCTACACCAGTTGCAGCGGGAGCCATGCGGAATGCCACGACGCCAACAGCCACTGTTTCCGGTGCGCCTCGGCGAACGTCGGCAAGTCGGTGAACTGCAAGGGTCGGTGCGGTGGTGGTTGCTGCGTCCCGGACGGGCTCGGCATCTACACCTACGACTGCCTCGACCACGACCAGTGCTGCGGGGACCACGGCGGTTGCCTCAACCCGTGGGACGGCGAGTGCGGCGACGAGTACGGGGAAGCCGACGACGACTTCCTCCTGGGCCGGCAAAACTGTGGTTGGCAATGTTGACCCAGCGCCACGACGACGGTGACTCCTCGCCTGCCGAGCACGGCACGGCGGGCGAGGAGCGCCCCGTCGCCCGGGAGGAGACGAGCGCGGCGGGTGCGTCGACGGGCACGGCGGGCCGGGTGCTCCGCTGGGTCCTGTCGATGGTCGCGGTGGCGGTGCTGGTCGCGGGCGCGGCCGTCACCTTCGCCAACGCCCGGGTGCCGGAGGCGCGGGTCGATCCGGGCGAGGAGGTTGTCGCGACGGTCGACGGCGAGCCCGTCTACGGCCTGGACGTCGGCCCGCACATCCGCACGGAGGCACCCTGGGTGGGCGTCCAACCGCCGGCCGACCCGGTCGACTCGGCGTTGCGCGACGCCGTCATCGTCCGGCTGCTCGCCGCCGAGGCGCGGCGGCAGGGGCTGTCGGCCGACAGCAACGGGGCGCGGAGCGTCGTGGACGGCCAGTTGAACCTCGCCCTGCTCGACAAGGAGATGGACGCGCGCGGGCACCACCCGGAGAAGCTCACCGAGCCGGAGGTCCACGCGTTCTACCAGGACAACCTGGATCGGCTCTCGCGGTTCCGCTCCGGCACCGTCTCGGCGGTCATCCTCACCGACCTCGATCGGGCCCGGGAGGTGCTCGCCAGGGCGGCGGTCGCCGACGACACGGCCTTCGCCGCGCTGGTGGCCCAACACTCCACCGACCCGGCGTCCAGGGCGAAGGGCGGGCTCGTCGCGGAGGTCGACGCGGCGGCCGACGAGGTGCCACTGCCGGTCGCCCGGGTGGTGGTCTGGACCCGGAGAAACGGTGACGTGGGTCTGGCCGAGACCGGCGACGGGCGGTTCTGGGTGATCCGGATGACGAAGATCGAACTCCTGCCCCCGCCGTGGAACGCGGCCACCGAACAGCGGGTGCGGGAACTGATGGCGAACGAATGGCGCGGAGAGGTGATGCGGGACCTGGAGGCGCGGCTCCGCCCGGCGGCCGACGTCAAGATCAACAAGGGCGCCCTCGACCGCTACCGGGCCGAGGTCGGGAACGACCTGGTCCCGACCGCCCGGGTCACGGCACCGCGCTGACGCCCGGCCCCGGCCCGCTTCCCGCACCGGTCACGAGGCGGGCAGCGGGCCGGCCGCCGTCTCCGGGCCGGGGACCAGCCCTGCGCGATCCGGGCCGGAGACCAGCCCCGCGCGATCCGGGCCGGCGACCAGCCCCGCCTGGTAGGCGTACACCACCGCCTGGGCGCGGTCCTGCACGTTGAGCTTGTGCAGCACGTGATGCATGTGGGTCCGTACGGTCGCCTCCGAGACGCCGAGTCCGGCGGCGATGCGCCGGGTGTCGAGGCCGCGGGCCACCATCATCAGCACCTCGCGCTCGCGCGGCGTCAGGCGCGCCAGCAGCTCCGGCTCCCCGGCCGGGGCCACGCTCGGCCGGCCGGTCAACAGCCGCATCCGGGTGACGAACGTCGCGGGCATCAGCACCGCGTCCACCCCCTCGACCACCTGGATCAGGTGCGCCAGGTAGCCCATGATGTCGTCCTTGCCGACCACCGCCCGCGCCCCGGCGGAGAGCGCGGGCATCGGATCGATGGTGGCCGGGGTGTACGTCACGATCACCTTGGTGGCGTGGGCGCTGCCGTTCTGCGCGATGCGCCGCAGCACGTCGGCGCAGCCCAACGGCGGCAGGTCACAGTCGACGACTGTCACGTCGGGACGGAGCCGGGCCGCCAGCGACGCCGCCTGGCTCGCGTTCGACGCCTCACCCACCACCCGGATCGCGGTGACCTGGTCGAGCACCGCCCGGATTCCCGCATTCACCACCGCCAGGCGGTCGCAGAGCAGGACGGTAATAGCGTCACCCGAAGCCATCGCGAACAACCCCCGTGTCCGTCTGTTGCGCCGGCGCAGTCACCGTATCGTGAACGGTCGATCGGGGCGCGCCGACCTCTCCGGCTCAGAGCCGGCCGGCGAATCCCGCGACCCGGCGGGCCAGCGGCTCACCGGAGCGGACCCACCTGAAATGGTTCAACCGGGCACCGGCCTCGGCCGCCGTGTAGTGGACCCGCTCCACCGGCGCCGAGACGAGCGTGCCGCAGAGATGGTCGAGGCCGAACGCCGGCACGTAGTCGTCGCCCTCGACGCTGACCGCGAGCACCGGGGTCCGCAGCTCGGCCAGCCCGGGGTTCGGGTCGATCCCGCCCAGCGGCGGATAGCGACCGTTGCGGGCGGTGTACGCCCAGCCGGAGATGACGCCCCGCGCCTGCCGGCCACCGAACCCCCAACCCGGCCAGACCCCGAGCAGCGCCGCGGCCGCCGCCACACCCTGCGTCTGAGCCAGCGTGACCAGCCCTCGGACGGGCGGGTAACTCCGCCAGTAGGCCAGCCCCGCGGCGACCACGACCACCCCGGCGATGCCCGGACCACCCGTCGTCGCCAGGTGCAGGAGGCAGAGGTGCGCACCGAGCGAGTGGCCGAGCAGCAGGACGGGCCGGCCCGCCAGCCTGGTCCGCAGCGCCTCCCCGACCGCGGGCACATCGGTGACGAGCTGGTGGTAGCCGTACCGGGAGGCGCGGCCCGGCCGGGGCGAGCTGGCACCGGTGCCGCGCAGGTCGACCACGTGCACGGCCAGACCGGCGGCGGTCAGCGCCAGCGCAAAGGGCCGGTAGAACCGCGCTGGTACGCCCATCGCCGGCCAGAGCACAACGGCGGGCGCCTGCGCGGACTCGGGTGCCGGATAAATCTGTATCCCGATCCGGTCGTCGCCCCGGTCGATGTATTCCTGCTGGTGGTCCATTGCCGACAGCATAGGCCAGCTCCTATCTCGGATGAGCCGCCGCAATCGTTTGGCGGGGACGGTCGGAATGGAGTCGCCGCATTGTCGGCCCGCCCCGCCTCACACCGGCAGGTCCCGCCGGCCCTCGGGCAGCGGGATCGGCGTCAGGGAGAACATCTCGGCGGCGTCCACCTGGGCGGCGAGCCGGCGTTCGACGGTGGCGACCGGGCCGGACGACAACTGCCGGCTCGGGTCGAGATGCTGGGTGAGCCGCTCCAGGCAGGCGACCAGCCACTCCTCGTCGGCGAACGCACCACCGGAGTTGTGCCGCCAGGTCTGCACCAGGCAGGCGGCGGCGTGCAGCACGCAGTGCACCCGCGCGGCGGCGTGTGCCGACAGGCTGCCGTAGGCCCGCCGGTCCACCGTGGCGAGCCGGGCGAACATCTCGGCGCGGGCCGCGTCGAGCCGGCGTACCGGCTCCCAGGAGGAGAGCCCGGCGATCGCCTCCGGCCACGACGCACCGATCTCGTCGAACCCGCCGTTGGTCAGGTGCAGCCGGCGGCCGTCCGGCGCCCACGGGGTGCTGCTCCGGTGCCGGGCGAAGAGCGCCGGCAGCAGCGCCGCGTCACCGGACGGGCCCGTCGGCGCCACGAGCAGGTCGGCGGCGATCGAGCTGAGGTTGACGTGGGTGGTGCCCTCGAAGATGCTGGCGATCGCCTGGTCGCGGTGCAGCTTCTGGAAGGTGCGGGCCGGCAGGCTGTCCCGCAGGTAGCCCCGGGCGCTGAGCACCGTGTTCAGCTCCGCGATGGCCCGTTCCACCGTCACCGGCACGAAGTACTTCACGATCGCCGACCAGAGGCCGAGCCGCTCCGGTGCCTCGGTGATGGCCCGCGCGGCCGGGATGGAGACGCACTCTCCGATGATCAGGTCGAGATACGCGCGGACCAGGATGTCCCGGATCACCGGCAGTTCGAGGATGCTCGCGCCGTAGAGCCGGCGCCCGCGCGCGTGGGCGTATGCCAGCCGCAGCGCCGTGTCCAGGCTGCCGAGGGAGAGCGCGGCGATCAGCGTACGGGTGATCTGGAGGGTCTTGAGCGTCTGCTGGATCCCGGCTCCCTCCGTGCCGAGCAGCGCGTCGGCCGGTACCGGACAACCAGCGAACGAGATGCCGCTCAGGTCGTGCCCGCGCAGCCCCACCGTCGGCACCCCGGCGCTGTTGCGGAAGCGGTCCGGCGGCAGCCGCCGCTTCTCCACCAGCAGGAGCGAGAACCGTCGTGGCCCGGTCTTCGCGTAGAGGGTGCAGAAGGCGCCCCGTGTCGCGTTGCCGACCGGCCACTTCTCGCCGTCGAGCAGGTAATCGTCACCCGCGCGCTCGGCGGTGACCTGGCACCCGCCGAGGTCGCTGCCGTGGTCGCGCTCCGACATCGCGAACGAGCCGAGATCACCGGCGAGCAGCCGGTCGGCCAGCCACCGCCGCTGCCGGTCGTCGCCCCACAACCAGACGGGATTGGCGCCGAGCAGCGTGGTGCCGAAGGAGACCGCCGGGCGGAGGTCCCGGCGGGCGATCGACCGGCAGAGCGAGAACACCTCCTGGAACGAGTAGAGCCGGCCACCGTACGCCGCCGGCACGAGGAAACGGGGAAAGCCCCAGGCGCGCAGCTCCTCCATCACCTGCCAGGGCATCTCCTCGCGGTCGTCGGACTCCACCGCGTGGGCGAAGGCCGACGGCCGCGAGGTGTCACCGGGATCGCCCAGGTGCTCCTCCAGCTCCACCGCGGCCCGGTCGGCCGCACAGATTCCGGTCAGATCCTCGTAGGTCCGCATGGTCGATACGCCCCCGTGTGTTGTCGTCGTCGGTGTGCGGCGGGTCAGCCGCGTACCCCGGAGGGCGACACGAAATGGCGCAGGAACGCCGCCCGGCTGGCACGCATCCACGATCTGGTGGCGAACATCCGGGCCGGCGGGGCGTACAGCGCGACGCTGTGTTCGACCGCCGTGGTGACCTCGGCCGGCGTCGCTCCGGCGGCCGCGAGCGCCGCCCCCCAGGCACGGCTGCTCTCCGCCGCCAACCCCGTGAACTCCGGCGAATGCTGGCTCGTCGCCGGATCGTCGATCGGGATCGCCTCGCCGGAGAGGTGCAGGTGCAGGCTGAGCAGGGCCAGATCCCAGCCGACGCCGGTGGCGCCCGGCCCGAACTCGGCCCAGAAGCGCTCGTCGACGAGTGCGGCGTGTTCGAGCTCGAGGAGGGTGCCGCCGGCCTCCGGCGCCAGCCGGACCTCGACCTCGGACGCCGGACTGCCGCCCAGCACCCAGGTGAGGGTGAACAGCCGCGGTGGCTGGCAGCGCTGCACCGTGCCGCTGATGTTTCCCTCGAGCTGGAACCGGCCGTCCCGGCGCAGGTCGCCGGTGACGGGCAGGAACCAGCGCCCGATCCGGTCGGGATCCGTGATCGCCGTCCACACCTCGTCCACCGGCGCCGCGTAGCTCCGCCGCAGCAGGACCGTACGCGCGTCGCCAGCGGGGATGGCCCGCTCGCCGATCGCGCGGTGGACGCTGCCGAGCTGGCTGATGATCTCCGTCATGGTGTCCCAAACCCTTCCGGGCGGCGCACCGCCGCCCTCGTCTCAGACGCCGAACTCGGCGCGGTAGTCGGCGAACCGCTCCTCGATCTCGGCCCGGTCCAGCCCGAAGTCGGCGAGCGCGTATCCCGGGGCGGCGGCCGGGCTCGACGACTGCGCACGAAGGTGCCGCCGGATCCGGTCGCCGGCCTCCGCCGGCATCGGCACACCGGCGAACCGGCAGACCTCGCCGACCACCCGCAACGGATCCTCGAGCAGATCCCGCTGGCGGATGTCCAGGGTCTCGACGCCCGGCGCCGGCCGGTCACCACGACGCAGGCCGGCGAGCCCCTGCCAGGCGTGGTCGAGCCACTGCCGACCGATGGCGGCCCGGTCCACCCCGGATCCGCTCGCGGAGCGGACCACCACGGTCAGGTTGCTCGCCGACGCCAGCGCGGCGGCGGGATCGCGGTGCAGCCGGACCACCTTCGCCCGCGGGTAGGTCTCGGCCAAAGCGTCGAGATGCCACAGGTGGGTCGGGCACTTCAGCACCACGTGCCCGCCCGGCGCCACGGTGCCGCCGTCCGGCACCACGGTGCCGCCCGGAGGCCGCCACAGCAGGCACCGCAACAGGGTGCGGTGATAGGCGTAGGCGTCGCGCATGTCCTGCCCGGCCAGCCAGTCGAGGTAGTCGGGCAGGTGATACCGCTGCGCGTAGATCTCGCTGGAGAAGGTCGCCGCGACGAGCCGGTGGCACTCGTCCGGCCGCAGGGCGTCCAGCGGATGGAGCTCCCGGAACGCGGGTGCGGCGGCGTAGTACTGCTCGACGTAGCGGTCTGCCTGCTGGATCAGCGTCCCCTGCCGGGTCGGATCGGCCGCGGCGGCCGGCGCGAGCAGCTCCCACAGCAGTGGTGCCCGGAGATCGGGGTGTTCGGCGAGCATGTTGTGCAGGGCCGTCGTCCCCGTACGCGGCATGCCGGTGACGACGATCGGTGCCGGCACCGGCACCTCCTCGACCTCCGGATGCTCCTCGACCAGCCGGCCGGCCTCGATCTGGGTGACGAGGTGGGCGACGACCGTGTCGCGGAGGACCCGCCGGCCCGGCGGGCTGAGCCGGGCACCGGGCACCGCCGCCAGCAGTCGTTCGAGCGCCGGCAGGAATCGGGGGGTCTGCGCGTCCCGGCTGCCCGCGACCCGCGCCGCGAGGAGGACGAGATCGTCCGGCCGGAGGCTCACCTCCGTGGCGTCCACCGTGTCAGGCGCGCTCATGGTCGGCACCCTCCGGGTCGGGGCGCCCCGCCGGGCCGGACGCTCCGGGCTCACCGGACGGTGCCGCCACCTCGGCGAGGTTGAGCTCCACGATCTTGACCAGGTCGGCGAGGGAGCTGGCCCCGTAGAGCTCGGACTCGTCGAGCGAGATCTCGAACCTCTTCTCCAAGGCGTCGAGGATCTGGAAGAGGGTGAGCGAATCCAGCCCCGACAGGTCGGAGAGGCCGGCGTCCGCGTCGACCGTCTCGACCGGATGGTGCAGGAGGTTCGCGATGACGGTGCGCACCTGGTGCTCCACCGTCGCGTGCGGGTCGAACATGGGCAGTCCCTTCCGGTGGGGTGCTGGTTGGGCAACGGGCGGGCCGGGCGGGCGACCCTCAGATCACCGGCGGCAGGCTCGCGCGGACCTTGGCGCGCTGCACCTTGCCGCTGCTCGTCCGGGGCATCGTCTGGGGCGGGACCAGGTGGACGGCGATGTCGAAGAGCCCGAGTCCGGCCGAGAGTTCCGACCTGATCAGACTGGTGAGCCGGTGCCGCTGGTCACTCGACTCGACCCCGGTCTCCACCACCATGACGAGACGCTCGCTCCGCTCGTCCTCGCCACCGACGGCCGCGCACCGCCGGCGATAGACGCCGGGCAGGTCCCGCACGATCGCCTCGGCGTCCTCGGCGTAGTAGTTGTTGCCCCGGATCACCACCATGTTCCTGATCCGGCCGGCGATGTAGAGCTCGCCCCGGTGCAGGAAGCCCTGGTCGCCGGTGCGGAGCCAGCCGTCGGCGGTGAACAGCTCGCCGGTCGGCCGCCGGAAGTAGCCGGCGGTGACCGGCTCGCCGGTTATCTCGACCTCGCCGAACACGTCCTCCGGCGCTCCGTCGCCACCGACGCGGACCCGTACTCCCCGCACCGGGCGTCCGACCCCGACCAGCGGCCGCGCCCCGGGCGTGCCGGGTGCGGCCGGCACCACGCGCCCGGTGGCCAACGCGTCCGCGCGGTCCAGCCAGAAGACGTCGGGCGCGGCTCCCGCGCGCGAGAACGTCACCCCGAGCGTCGCCTCCGCCATCCCGTAGACCGGGAGGATCACGTGTGGCCGGAGCCCCCGCCCGGCGTAGGTGCCCTGGAACAGCTCGACCGTGCGCGCGTTGACCGGCTCCGCACCGTTGAGGGCCAGGCGCCAGCCCGAGAGGTCGAGATCGCCGCGCACCGAGTCGGCCACGTCGACGAGGTAGTCGTAGCAGAAGTTGGGGGCGGTGGTGACCGTGCAGCCGTAGCCGGCGAACTGCTCGAGCCACTCCGCCGGCCGCCGGACGAAGGTCGCCGGCCGCCAGAGCACGACCCGCAGGCCGTGGGTGAGTGCCGCGAGCGTCGAGAAGAGCCCCATGTCGTGGAAGAGCGGCACCCAGAGCCCGGCGATGTCGTCGGCCGTCAGCGCACACCCCTCGCCGATCGCGCCGAGGCCGGCGACCACGTTGTGGTGCGTCAGCATCACCCCTCTCGGTGCGAGGGTGCTGCCCGAGGTGTACTGGATGACGGCCAGCGACTCCGCGCCGCCGGGCTCGACCAGTCGCTCCTCCCCGGCCGGCAGCTCCTCGGCGGGGACGAGGTGGACCCCCGCCGGCAGCTCGGGCGTCCTGCCGACCAGGATCCGCCGGCAGCGCCGGCTCGCGACGACGTGCCGCATGCCGGAGTCCGCCAGCACGCGGCGCAGGTGTTCCGAGTACGCCTCGACGCCGCCCATCGCCGAGGGGATCGCGAGTGGCACCGCCACGGCACCCGCGTAGAGGATTCCGAGGAACGCGGGGAAGAAGACCATCTCGTTGTCGGTGATCAGGCCGACCGGGGCGCCGGGGCGTACCCCGGCACGGCGCAGTTCCGCCGCCGCCATCCTGCCGGCCGCCAGCAGCTCCGGGAGGGTGGCACGCTCGCCGGTCTCCGCGATGACGACCTCGCCCCGATCGGCGGCGGCGGCTCGTTCGAGCAGTTCGGTCACTGTCACGGGCGAGGGGCCCGGGTCGGTCATCTTCGCCTCCGGCGTCATCGACGAATCACCGCGGCGAGCTGCTCCCGCCGCGCGGACCAGTCGGCACGGCTGATCGCGACCAGGCTGGCCGTCTTGTGCGGCAGTTCGACCACGGCGACCTGCCGCATGCCGAGCATGCTGTGCAGGTGCAGCATGGATCGGTTGCGTACGTCCGGGTCCCCGATGTAGTGGTCGGCCTCCGGCCACGTCTCGAAGGACCAGTCGACACCGTCCACGACGATCTCGAAGACGATCCTCCGGTCGACCCTGGCGACCGGGTCGACCAGCAGGTGCGACCCCCGGGCAGAATCCTCGATCACCGGTACGGAGGCGAGCGGGCTGTCGCCCTTCGCGTACGTCTCGGCGTAGGCGACCGGCGTCCCGTCCAGGGCTCCGACGAGCGGGGTGACGCCGAGCCGTTCCGGCGGTAGCTCGAGGTATTGCCGGACGGTGCCGGCGTCGTACGGCGGCGGGCCGATCCGGCCGAGCCGCGGCGCCGTGCCCCAGTAGGTCAGGTCCGGCCTGGTCCACCACGTCCAGATCATCGCGGCGTCGACCGGGGCCGCGGGGCGCCAGGCGAAGGTCTGGCCGTGCCGCAGTCGCAGGCTCCGCCGCAGGTCGGGATGGCGTCGCATGTCAGCTCCCGCCGGCCGCGTGGTGCGACCGGTCACCGGGTGTCGTGGTGACGAACTCGCGTCGTGCTCCGCCCAGTCGCGCGCGGATGTCCCGGGCCACCCGGCTTGCGTTGTCGCGGTTCGTCTCGAACGAGTTGGTGTAGAAGTGGGTCCCGAAGGTCATCGGCCCGACCAGGTGGAGGTCCGGGCAGGGTCCGTCCGACGCGGTGACGACCCGGCAGGTGTCGAAGGTGACCCGGATCCCGCCGCGCGGGTCGACGACCAGGAGTCCGCGCCGGATCGCGGCGGCCAGCAGCCTGTCCCGTTGACAGGCGATCAGCGGCTGACCGCCGGTGGCGTCGACCAGGACGTCGGAGACCTGGTCCGCCGCGTCCCGGCGGGTGGCGATCCGCCACCGCCGTCGACCGATCGGGCCGGTGGGCGAGACGGCGCGGAATCCGGTCCGTACGGTCAACTGCCCGCTCACCACGGCGGGCAGCAGCACCCGGGCGTTGACCAGCGGCATGCTGTGCCGGTATTCGTTCCATCCGGCCCGGCACCTGGCCAGGAAGAGCAGTTGGTCCGGCTCGGCGATGGCGTTCCAGATGGCCGGCGTGCCGGGCGAGAGCGAGTCGAGGGCGTAGTACCAGGCCGTACGGGAGTTCTCGGCGGCCGCCACCGCGTTCCGGAAGATCTGGTTCTCGTCCTGCTCCCGCCGACGGGCCCGGCCCTCCCGCGAGAACCATTCGCGCGGGTCGGGCATACCCGGCTGGTACGGGCCGGACGCCCGGGCGTTGAGCCCGTGCTCCACGGCTCTCGCCACCGCGCGGAGCGGGATGCGCCGCGACCCGGAGCGGGTCACCCGGCGTAGCCACTCCGGCCCGAGCAGTGCCGGTTGGTGCAGGTGTGTCGCCCCCTGCACCTTCGGCAGCCCGCGGGTGCGCGAGAAGCAGGAGATCGCGCCACGATGCCCGTGCCCCAGCAGCCGTACGCAGACGTCGACGGCCGTGAGACTGCTGCCGACGATGCCGACGTGGGCGTCCGGCGGGACGTCGTCGATGCGCCGGGTCTCGCGCAGCGACCCGATGAAGTTGGGTCGGCCGGCGTGGTGACTCAGCGCGCCGTACCGCGACTCGCCGGTGGCCAGCACCACCGTGGAGAAGGTGCGCGTGCCACCACGGACGTCGGTCACCCGGAACGCCCCGTCGAGCCTCTCGAGGTCGACCGCCGTCGTCCGCCAGTGCTCGACCGTCACCCGGGCGGGGTCGGCCGATGCGACGGCCGCGTCGAAGCGGTCCCTCAGGTACTGCCCGAAGAGCAGGCGCGGCGGATACTCGAGGTCGGCGTAGTGTCGCTGGTGGCGCCCGCCGCGCAGCCAGTCCACGAATTCGGTGGGAGCACGGGGATCGATCGAGAGCCGATCCGCCCGCATATTGAGTCGGTCCATGGAGTCGAAGGCGAAGCCGGCACCCGCTTCCTTCGACGGGTCGATGATCGTCAGGCGGATCGGACGGTCGGGACGCTCTTCGTGTAGTTGGTCTATGAGGTGCCAGACGAATGACACCCCGGTCGGGCCCATTCCGACAACCGCCAGCGTCATGCCCCCGCAGCTGGTCAAGAGTCGCCTCCCCACGCCACTTGAAATTGCGAACATCGCATTCACCGTGCGGTAAGTGCGTCAGTGTTCGTCCGTCGACGGCATCGCCGCGCATCCTGGTGGAGTCAGCGGCCCGTCGCGCGGTCTCGACACGAGGATCAAGGTCGGCGGCGGTGAGCGACCGCCTCCCCGCCGTGTTGGCGGCTGTTGATCCTCGTCAGTCCGTCCTTGCGGCCCGCCGTGGGTGCGGGCGGGCGCCACGCCGCCCACCCCGGCAGGACGACGTCATCGACGAGAGGAGGGCCAGCCCTGCGATCGGCGCTGTTCCGGGACGTTGCCCGGTGTGCCGTCATTGCACGCGGCAGGAAAGATAAGCGAAGCAATCAACCTCAACACCCCCGTGTTGTGTTGCGCATTCATTGAGGACTTGCCGGGTCCGCTATTGCGACCGCTGTCGGCTCACGTGATAGATCAGCGACCCACGCGATAGATCAGCCGATGAGATCGACATAGGTCAGCCTATAGAGCGACAAGGTAACGGTCAACCCCCGCGCAGAGTCGATCACGAAATCGATTCACGGTCCCTCCCACCCTCCCGCCCTCCCGCCGGTTGAATTCGTAGCCGGTGACGCCGCTACTTCTGGCCGGTGACGCCGCCACTTCGCTGGCGCCGGGTCGCACCGCGCGCCGGTGCGCCGCACGCATCCGGCGGTGCCAATACCGGCTGGCCAGGGCGGTCGTCAGGTGGCCGTGACGGGGGCCGGTGATACAGTCCAGCGGCCGGTCCGGCCGTCGTCATGGCCGCGACCTGCACCGGGGAGGGGAAGGATGGCTATCACGGCCGAGGAGAGCAGCCGCTTCGCGGCGCTGCTCGACAGCCAGTCGGAGCGGCTGACAGATCGCTGGACCGAGGTCGTCGCCGCCTCGTTGCGGGGGCGGATGACCGAGGCGGAGCTGCGCCAGCAGGTGCGGGAGCTCCGCCGCGGGCTGCACGCCGCCCTCGGCCACGGGGCGTTCGACCTGGCCGCCGAGGGGTCCGCCGCGCTGCGCGGCGCGCTCGCGGAGATGTCCCGCAGCCGGGCCCAGCAGGGTTTCACCGCCACCGAGACGGCGGTGAGCGTCTTCGCCCTGAAGGACGCCCTGGTCGACGTGCTCGACCTGCGCTCCGGAGACAAGGAGACGCTGGCGGACTTCGTAATTGCCTCCGGCGTCGTCGACCAACTGGGGTTGTTCACCTTCGAGCGGTACGCCCGGTCACGCGAGGAACTCCTCGCCGAGCAGGCCGAGCAGTTGCTGGAACTCTCCACCCCGGTGGTGAAGCTCTGGGAGGGCGTGGTCGCCATCCCGCTGGTCGGCACGCTGGACTCGGCACGGGCCCAGGTCGTGATGGAGCGGCTGTTGCAGACGCTGGTCGAGACCGGCTCGCCGTACGCGATCATCGACATCACCGGGGTGCCGGCGGTGGACACCCAGGTCGCGCAGCACATCCTCAAGACGGTGGTGGCGGCCCGGCTGATGGGCGCCGAGTGCATCGTCTCGGGCATCCGGCCCCAGATCGCCCAGACGATCGTGGCGCTCGGCATCGAGTTCGGTGACATCGCGACCAAGGCGACCCTGGCCGACGCGCTCCGGCACGCCCTCCGGATGATCGACAAGTCCCGCCGGGCGAGCGGCACCGTCTCCGGTGCCCCCAACGGACGGGGTGCCTGATGGACCGGGTGCCGGTCCTCAAGATCGGCGATCTGCTGCTGGTCTCGATCCAGGTGGACATGGAGGACCAGACCGCCCTGGCGCTGCAGCAGGACCTCTCCGACCGGATCGTGGAGAGCGGCTGCCACGGCGTGATCATCGATATCACGGCGATGGACATCGTCGACTCGTTCGTCGGCCGGATGCTCTCCACGATCGCCTCGATCGCCCGGGTGCTGGACGCCGAGACGGTGGTGGTCGGGATGCGGCCGGCCGTGGCGATCACCCTCGTCGAGCTGGGCCTGTCGCTGCACGGCATCCGGACCGCGCTCAACGTCGAACGCGGCATGGAGCTGCTGGCCCGGGCCCGCCGGGACGATGCGGTCGACGCCCAGGACTCGGCCGAGGACCTGGCCTGGATGCTCGCCCTCGACCCCGGTTCCGGCCCGGGATCAGGCTCCGGCCAGCCGGCAACGGCCGCGCCTTGACCAGCGGCCCCGAGCTGACCACCAGCCAGCTCGTGACGATCAGTTCGGACGCCGACGTGGTCCGGGTCCGACAACTCGTCCGCACCACCGCGGTCGCGGTCGCGCTCTCCCTGGTCGACCAGACCAAGCTGGTCACCGCCGCGAGCGAGCTGGCCCGGAACACCCTGGTCTACGGCGGAGGCGGCGGTGTCGAGGTCGGCGTCGTCGACAGCGGCCGGCGCAGGGGCATCCGGATCGTCTTCTCCGACGACGGCCCCGGCATCGCCAACCTGGACCTGGCACTCACCGACGGCTACACCTCCGGCGGCGGCCTGGGGCTGGGGCTCGGCGGGGCCCGGCGGCTGGTCGACGAGTTCGAGGTGGAGACCGGTGCCGGGCAGGGCACCCGGGTCACCATCACGAAGTGGGCGCGGTCGATGTGAGCGGCGACGACCGCCTCGTCGACGACGGTGTGTGGTTCCAGGTCGAGGAGGCCGGCGCGGTCGGCACCGTACGGCGGGCCGCCGAGCTGCTGGCCGGCCGGATGGGGCTGGACGAGGCCCGCAGCGGTGCCCTGGCGATCGTGGCGGCCGAACTCGCCAGCAACCTCGTCAAGCACGCCGACGACGGGCTGCTGCTGCTCCGGCCGGCCCGCAGCGGCCCGGTCGGCGGGGTGGAGCTGCTCGCCGTCGACTCCGGCCCCGGGATGGGCGACGTCGTCTCGTCGACCCGGGACGGCCACTCGACAGCCGGCTCGCTCGGCATCGGGCTCGGGGCGATCAGCCGGCAGTCGAGCTGGGCCGACCTCTACTCCCTGCCGGGACGGGGGACGGTCAGCGCCGTCCAGGTCTGGCCGGCGGAGCCACCCGAGCCCGCCTGGGCCGCCGGGGTCAGCCGGCCGATGAGCGGCGAGCAGTCCTGCGGAGACGGGTTCGCGGTGCGCACCGTCGAGGGCCGCCGGCAGGTGCTGGTCTGTGACGGGCTCGGGCACGGGCCACTCGCCGCCGTGGCGGCCCGGGCCACCGTACACGCGTTCCAGCTCGCCCCGGCGGCGCCGCCGGCAGCGGTGCTGGAGCACCTGCACCGGGCGACCGCGCACACCCGGGGCGCGGCCGCCGCCGTCGCGGAACTCGACCCGGCCGCCGGCCTGGTCCGGTACGCCGGGCTCGGCAACATCTCCGGCTGCGTGCTGCACCACGACGAGCGGCGCGGCCTGGTCTCCATGCCGGGCATCGTCGGTCACCAGCGGCGGACCGTGCGCGAATTCGACTACCCGTTCCCGGACGGCGCCTGCCTCGTCATGCACACCGACGGGGTGACCGACCGCTGGCGCCTCGCCGACTACCCCGGGCTGCGGCGGCGTTCACCTCAGGTGATCGCCGGCACGATCCTGCGGGACGCCGCCGTACGCCGTGACGACGCCTGCGTCCTCGTCGCCCTGGCCACGGCGTGACCGGGGACCGACCATGACCGACCGGACGGCCACCGGGCCCGCGCTGCTGCGGATGCCGCTACGCGCCGAGTCGGACGTGTTCCTGGTCCGCCAGCGCGGTCGGGAGGTCGCCGCCGCCGTCGGCCTGGAGCACCAGGACCAGATCCGGCTCGCCACCGCGCTCAGCGAGATCGGCCGCTACCTGGTCGTCACCCTGTCCACCCCGGCACGCGCCGACGTCGCCTTCTCGGTGACGGTGGATGCGCCGGCGGCGGGGAGTGACGCTGCCCTCCCGGCGATGGTCGAAGCGGCACCGGCGACGCTGGTCATCGAGGTCACGACCAGCCTGCCGGCCGGAAGCCCGGAACGGGCGCTCGCCGAGGCCGTGGTGGTGGGCCGACTGGTCGACACTTTCACCGTGACCGGAGAGGGCGGGCGGACGGTCATCCGGATGACCCGCCGGATACCCGCCCCGACCGGTCCGCTCACCCGGGACCGGCTCGACATGATCCGCGACAACCTGAACACGACGGCGCCGCGTACCCCGCTGGAGGAGATGGCCGAGCAGAACGAGCAGCTGCTGGCGGCCCTGGAACAGACCCGGGCGCAGCGCGACGAGCTGGCCCGGCTCAACGACGAACTCGCCGAGACCAACCGGGGCGTGCTGGCGCTCTACACCCAGCTCTCCGAGGAACTCGACCAGACCAACCGGGGCGTCGTCGCGCTGCACGCCGAGCTGGAGGAGCGGTCGGTGCAGCTCCGTGCGGCCAGCGAGGCCAAGAGCCGCTTCCTGGCCAACGTCAGCCACGAGCTCCGGGCGCCGGTGACCGCGGTGATCGGGCTGACCCGGCTGCTGCTGGACCCGGCCTCCGACCCGCTCACCGCCGAGCAGCGGGAGCAGGCGGAACTGATCCGCGGCTCCGCATCCGACCTGCTGTCGCTGGTCAACGACCTGCTCGACCTCGGCAAGGCGGAGTCCGGCGCGATCGAGCCGAACTGGAGCGACGTCGAGCTGCGCACCGTCTTCGGCCAGCTCCGGGGCACGGTACGCGCGATGGCCACCCGCCCGGAGGTGGCGCTGGTCGTGGTCGACCCCGCACCGCCGGGGCTGATCCACACCGACGAGGTGCTGCTCACCCAGGTGCTGCGCAACCTGCTGCACAACGGGCTCAAGTTCACCGAGCGCGGCGAGGTGCGGATGACCGCGCAGGCCGGCGGGGACGGCTGGACGATCCGGGTCAGCGACACCGGGATCGGCGTACCGGCCGAACTCCAGGAGCGGATCTTCGAGGAGTTCTACCAGGTACCGGGGCGGGGATCCCCGACCGGTGCCCGGGGCACGGGGCTCGGCCTCCCGTACGCCCGCCGGCTGGCCCGGCTGCTCGGCGGCGACCTGCGGGTGGCCAGCGAGCCGGGCGCCGGCAGCACCTTCACCGTCCACCTACCGCCGCGGCCGTCGCCGTGAGCGGCGCGGAGCAGGTCGGCACCGGCGCCACCATCCTGGTGGTCGACGACAGCGCCGCAAAGCGCTACCTGCTGGTGAGCTGGCTCACCCGGGCCGGCTTCAGGGTGGTGCAGGCCGACAGCGGCCACGCGGCGCTGGACCGGATGGCGCGGGAGGAGATCGACCTGGTCGTGCTCGACGTGCGGCTGGGCGACATGAGCGGCTTCGAGGTCAGCGAACGGATCAAGGCCGATCCCCGCAACGCCTCCCGGCCGGTCATCCACGTCTCGGCGCACGCGGTAAGCGTCGCCGACCGGGCGCAGGGCCTGACCCGGGGCGCCGACGCCTACCTCGTCGAGCCGATCGAGCCGGACGAGCTGATCGCCACCACCCAGGCGGCGTTGCGCTACTACCGCGCCCGGAGCCGGGCCGAGTTGCTCGCCGCCCGGCTCGCCGCCCTCGTCGAGACCACCCTGGCGGTGAACACCGCGACCTCCTTCGCGCCGCTGCTGGACGCGGCGGCGAGCGGAGCGGCCCGGATCTTCGGCACCGGCGCGACGGTGGCCGGGCAGGACGCCGACGGCCGCCGCTGGGCGGCGGTGGTCGGCGGGCCCGGCGGGCGGATGACGATCCGGGAGTGGGCGGCCGACCTGCACGCGGTACCGGTCGGCGTGGGCATGCACCTCGTGCCGGCGGCGGAGTGGCCGCTGCCGGTCGGCCCCGCGGGACGGGTCTGCGTCGCCACCGCCCGGCTCCGGGCGGACCGCCCGGCGGTGCAGGTGGCCGTGCCGGAATCAGCGCTGGCCACCGAGTCCGACACGCTCAGCCAACTCGTCCAGGCGGTGGCGACGGCGGTCGAGGCGCAGCGCTCCTACGACGAGGAGCACCGGATCGCGGTGATGCTCCAGCGCAGCCTGCTGCCGCAGCGGCTGCCCGACGTGGCCGGGCTCGACCTCGCCGTCTGCTACGAGCCGGCGAGCGCGCAGACCGAGGTCGGCGGCGACTTCTACGAGCTCGCCGTGATCGACGGCCGGCTGGTCGCGGCGATCGGCGACGTCGCGGGCCACTCGCTGCACGCCGCGACGGTGATGGCCGAGCTCCGGCACGCGATCCGGGCGTACGCGGTGGAGCGGCATCCGCCCGGCGCGATCCTGGAACGGGTCAACGAACTTCTCCGGAGCCTGCTGCCGGGCGAGTTCGCCACGCTCTGCCTGCTGACCCTCGAACCCGGGACCGGCCGGGTCCGGATGGCCAGCGCCGGTCACCTGCCGCCGCTGCTCGTCACCGACTCGACCGACTTCGTCGAGCAACGCGCACCGCTGCTCGGCGTCCGCGCGCAGCGCCCGGCCGACCTGGAGTTCGTCCTCCCGCCCGGCGCGACCCTGGTCCTCTACACCGACGGCCTGGTCGAACGCCGCGAGGTCGACCTCGACCAGCGGCTCGCCGAGTTGGCGGTCGCGGCGGCCACGGTCGAGCCGGACCTCGACGCGTTCTGTCAACGGCTGCTGGCCGAACTCACCCCGGCGGAGATCACCGACGACATCGCCGTGCTGGCGTTGCGCCGACGCTGAGCCCCGTCCGGGCTCTTCGCCGTCATGGTCGGCCGGGCCGACCCGGGCCTCCTGCCGGTGGGCCGGAACCGGTGGGCCGGAACCGGTGGGCCGGAACCGGTGGGCCGGAACCGGTGGGCCGGAACCGGTGGGCCGGAACCGGTGGGCCCGGCAGCCCGGAGGCGGGCCACGGGGCGTCACGGACAACCGGCCGCCGCTACGCTGCCGGGGTGGCGGGCGGCGGATTCCGGCTGGGTGTCGACTACGGCACGTCGCACACGGTTGCCGTGCTGGGCTGGCCGGACGGGCGTACCCGTCCGCTGCTCTTCGACGGTTCGCCGCTCCTCGCCTCGGCCACCTGTGTCGATGACGACGGCACCATCCTCTCCGGTCAGGATGCGACCGGTGCCGCCCGGCGGCGCCCGCAGGGCTTCGAGCCGCACCCGAAACGGCGGATCGACGAAGGCGCCGTCTGGCTCGGCGACCGCGAGGTCGCCGTCACCTCGCTGGTCACCGCCACACTCACCCGGGTCGCCGGGGAGGCCGGGCGGGTGGCCGGGCCGGACGCGCTCGGATCCGTGCTGCTCACCGCTCCCGCGACCTGGGGCCCGACCCGACGGGCGCTGCTGGTGGCCGCTGCCGTGCGCGCCGGCCTGCCCGAGCCCCGGCTCGCCGCCGAGCCGGTCGCCGCCGCGAGCTACCTGGTTCGGTCCGGCGGGCGGGCCGTGCCGACCGGTGGTCACGTCGTCGTCTACGACCTCGGTGCCGGCACCTTCGACGCCACCGTGGTCCGGCGCACCGCCACGGGCGGCTTCACCGTGCTCGCCACAGACGGGCTCGCCCAGACCGGCGGGCTGGACATCGACGCGGCGCTCGTCGGGTACGCCGGCCGGATGCTGGCGGCCCGCGATCCGGTCCGCTGGCGGCGGCTGACCTCGCCGGGTGACGACACCGACCGGCGGGCCGCCCTGACCCTGTGGGACGAGGCGCGCCGGGCGAAGGAGACCCTCAGCCGCGCCTCGGTCGGCTACGTACACGTGCCGCTCTTCGAGGAGGCGGTGCCGATCGGCCGGGAGGAGTTCGAACGGTTGGCCGGAGTGGTGCTGGAGCGCACGGTCGAACTGACGGTCGCCGCCGTCCGCTCGGCCGGCCCCCAGGCGGCACCGGCGACGATCGTCCTCGTCGGGGGCGCCAGCCGGATCCCACTGGCCGCCACCCTGCTGCACCGGGCCTTCGGGGTGGCGCCGGTCGTCACGGAGCAGCCGGAGCTCGTGGTGGCCGAGGGTGCTCTCGCGGTGGTGCCGGACGACATGCTCCCGGCCGGCACCGCTCCGCCGGCACCGGGGCCGCCGCCTGCCGCTGCACCGGGGCCGCCGCCTGCCGCTGCACCGGGGCCGCCGTCGACGGACCGGCCGGTCCCGTCGGCCCCGTCGGTCCGTGCGGCGTCCCGGAAGCGCGGTCGCGCCCTCCTCGCCACGGCGCTCGTGGTGGCCGTGTGCGTGCTGCTCGCCGTGGTGGCGCTGCGGTGGGACCGGCGCGGGGCCGGCGGGGCCGCCGACCCCACCCCGAGCGCATCGGCACCGCCGGCCTTCGCCGACGGCACCACCATGCGACGGCTACAGGCGGCGCGGCGGATCGTCATCGGCAGCCGGTTCGACCTGCCCGGCACCGGCTATCGGGAACCCGACGGTACGATGACAGGCTTCGATGTGGAGATCGGCCGGCTGATCGCCACCGAACTCGGCATCGATCCGGCCGGCGTGCAGTGGACGGAAACGTCGCTGTCTGCCCGGGAGCAGATCATCGAGGAGGGCAGGGCCGACATCGTCGTCGCCACCTACACCATCACCGAGGCCCGTGCCCGACGGGTCGCGTTCGCCGGTCCGTACCACCTGCCGGGGCAGCAGTTGGTGGTGCGCGACAACGAGACCGTGATAAACGGCCCGGAGTCGCTGACCGCGGGGATGCGGGTCTGCACGGTGACCGGCACCCCACACGGTGACCGGCTCGAAGAGCACCTCGGTGAGCGGTCGTTTGCCCTGGTGTCGACGGACACCTACCAGAAGTGCGCGGAGCGGCTCTCCGTCGGCGCGGTCGACGCGATCACCTCGGACGGGCCGACCCTGGTGGGGCTGGTCGCCGCCGGCTCCGGCCGGCTCCGGCTGGTCGGCAGGCCCTTCGCGGCGCAGCCGTACGGCATCGGCCTGCGCCGGGAGGACGAGGCGTTCCGGGTCTGGCTCGACGAGGTGTTGCGGCGGGTCGTCACGGACGGCCGCTGGCGGGCCGCCTGGCAGCGCACCGTCGGCCGGTACGACAAGCACGAACCCACCGTGCCCGAGGTCGGCTGACCCGCGGCTCCGATTCGGTGTACAGGTCCGCCAGGTTCCAGGCGGGCAGGTCGGCACGCCGGGCGAGCCGCACCGGTAGGGCGGGACGTCTGGTCGAGAATAGATGCTGTGTCGACATCATCCGCGCGATCGGGCCGGTCGGCGCGGCAACCGTCCCGCGCCGGACCCTGGCCGGGGCCGGCGCCGGCGCCGCTGCCCGCCGGGTCGACCCTGGACTACTACCTGATCCGGCCCGACAACGCGGCCGTCGCCGGACCGGCGGGGATTCTCGTCGAGGAGTTCGCGCTCGGCGAGGGATATTCGGCGGTCCGGCTCGACAGCACCGGGTGGACGGCCGGCAGTCGCCGCTGGCAGGACGCCTCGGCCTTCAGCCGGGGCATGCGTACCGACGCGGGTCTCCGGGAGCGGGTGGTCGGAGTCTCCCGGCAGGAGGTCGAATTCGTCTACCGCCATCTCGGCGGCGGCGAACTGCCGGGCGAGGAGACGCTGCGCGGATACTTCGAGGAAGGCACCCGGCTGCCCGGATCCGCACCGCTGCGGCTGAGCCCCGCCCGGGTCACCGCCGGCTTCTTCGAGACCCGGGGCTATCGGATCCTCTTCACCGCCGGGCTCGACCCGGACGGCCTGACCACACTGCTCGGCACCTGGCGGATGGCGCCCCGGCAGCACGACACCGCCGCACCGACCGGGATCGTCGGCACCGCTCGTCGCGGTATCGGCCGCGACGCCTTCACCTGGGAGCTGCGCCGCATCGGCGCCGGCGCGGCCTGGTCCGTCGACCTCACCGCCGACCTGGCCGGAAACCGGGACGACGCCATCGGCCCGCTGCTGCGCGAGTTGACCACGGCGGCCCGGCTGGCGGGGCTGATCCCGGTGACCATCGAACGCTTCCGCTGACCGGGGCCGGCGCTGGTCGGGGTCGGCGCTGGCCGGGTCAGCGGGACGGTGCGGGCGCCGCCGTGTGCCGGTGCCGGGCGCCCCACAGCCAGCCGACGTCCCGGCCGAACGACCAGCAGAGCAGCACCAGCGCCAGCGCCACCGTCGCCCGGGCCAGCGGCCCCGGCAGCAGCCCGGAACCCGCCGCCGCCAGCACGATGCCCTGGAGCGCGGCGACGGTCTTCCGGGAGAAGCGGTGCGGCAACGCCGCGTTGAGCCACGGCAGCACCCGGGCGGCCGCGACGAAGGCGTACCGGAGTGCGCCGATCGCCAGCACCCAGGCGCCGAGGGACTGCGCGAGATAAACGCTCAACGCCAGGATGAGGAAGGCGTCCACCTCCATGTCGAAGCGCGCGCCCAGCGCGGTGCTGGTGCCGGTACGCCGGGCCACCTGACCGTCGACCCAGTCCAGCGCCAGCGCCACTGCCGCCACGCCGACCAGCAGGGCGACCGGAGCCGGGGCCCAGAAGGAGGCGGCCACCAGTGCGGTCACCGCCCCGACCAGGATCGACCGGGCCAGCGTGACCCGGTTGGCGGCGCCGAGCCTCGACGCGCCGGACCGGCGCAGTCCACGGCTGAGGAGCAGCCAGGTGACCACCGCGTACGCCGAGCCGGCCAGCCAGCCGGCGGGACCGAGCCCGATCGTCGCGCCCAGCGCCGCCAGCAGCACGAACTGGGCGGCGAGCCCTACCGCCGGCCCGTCCACCTCCGCCGGCGTGTGCCCGACCCCCGAGGGGTCGCCGTCGTCGACGGGCACCGGACGCACCCGATGCGGCGCGGGCCGCAGGCGGACCAGGGATGCCGGGACGAGATGATCACTGACAGTCAACGTTCCTCCGTAACGGTTTGGCGCGATCGACGCGCCGCGTATCGTTGCCGCTGCCCACCCCCGAGGAAACGGAAAACACCCGCGTTCGGTTCAGTGCCCAGGGAAAGGAGTTGGCAACCGTGCGTGCTCGCGCCTTCTGGCTCGCCGCACCCGGCAGGGGCGAGATCCGGCCGGTTCCACTCCCGGCGCCCGGTGCCGACGAGGTGCTGGTCCGCACCCTCCACTCCGGGCTGAGCCGGGGCACCGAGACCCTGGTCTTCGCCGGCCACGTCCCCCCGACCCAGTACGCGACGATGCGCGCCCCCTATCAGGAGGGCGACTTCCCCGCCCCGGTGAAGTACGGCTACCTCAACGTCGGGGTCGTCGAGGCGGGGCCGGCGCATCTGGTCGGCCGTACCGTCTTCTGCCTCTACCCGCACCAGACCCGCTATGTCGTGCCGGCGTCGGCGGTCACCGTCGTACCGGACGGGGTGCCGGCGGCCCGGGCGGTCCTCGCCGGCACGGTGGAGACCGCGGTGAACGCGCTCTGGGACGCCGCGCCGCTGGTCGGCGACCGGATCGCGGTCGTCGGGGCCGGGATGGTCGGCTGCTCCGTGGCCGGCCTGCTCGCCCGCTTTCCCGGCGTCCGGGTGCAGCTCGTCGACGCGGATCCGGGCCGGGCGGGCATCGCCGCCGCGCTCGGCGTCGACTTCGCGCTCCCGGGCGACGCCACCGGCGGCCGCGACCTGGTGGTGCACGCCAGCGCCACCTCGGCCGGGCTCACGAGGTCGCTCGAACTCCTCGCCCCGGAGGGCACCGTCGTCGAACTGAGCTGGTACGGCGACCGCCAGGTCAGCGTGCCGCTCGGCGAGAACTTCCACTCCCGCCGGCTGGTGGTACGCAGCAGCCAGGTCGGCACGGTGTCACCGAACGTGCGCGGGCGGCGTACCTTCGCCGACCGGCTGGAGCTGGCCCTGGAGCTGCTCGCCGACCCCGCGTTCGACGCCCTGCTCACCGGTGCGTGCCGCTTCGAGGAGCTGCCCGAAGTGCTGCCCCGGCTGGTCAGCGGGGAGCTTCCCGCGCTGTGCCAGGTGGTCGACTACGCCGAGGCGGCCACCGACCAGTAGCCTCGGCGGACCACCCCACCGGGACGGACCAGAGGAGAATCCTTGTTCAGCATCACCGTCCGTGATCACATCATGATCGCGCACAGCTTCCGGGGCGAGGTCTTCGGCCCCGCCCAGAAGCTGCACGGGGCGACCTTCGTCGTGGACGCCACCTTCCGCCGGCCGGAGCTCGACGCCGACAACATCGTGGTCGACATCGGGCTGGCCAGCGGGCAGCTTGCCGAGGTGCTGGGCGAGTTGAACTACCGCAACCTCGACGACGAGCCGACGCTCGCCGGGATCAACACCTCGACCGAGGCGCTGGCCCAGATCATCGCGGACCGGCTGGCCGACCGGGTGCGGGCGGGAGCGCTCGGCGAGGGGGCGCACGGGCTGACCGGGATCACCGTCACCCTGCACGAGTCACACATCGCCTGGGCCAGCTACGAGCGGACGCTTTGACCTCCCCTCCGCCAACAGGTGACGCGGGCAGCCCGGGTCAGGTGTACGTGGTGCTGCCCGGCGACATCGACGACCCGGACGCGCCGAGCGGAGGAAACGCCTACGACCGCCAGGTCTGCACCGGGCTCACCGCGCTCGGCTGGCAGGTGCGCGAGCTCGCCGTTCCGGGGCGTTGGCCCCGGCCGGAGGAGGCCGGGCGGGTGGCGCTGGCCGACGCACTCGCGGGCGTACCGGACGGTGCGGTGGTGCTGCTCGACGGGCTGGTGGGCTGCGGCGTACCCGAGATCGTGGTCCCGGCGGCCGGGCGGCTCCGGGTGACGGTGCTGGTGCACCTGCCGCTGCGGGACGAGACCGGGCTGCCGGCGGAGCTGGCCGACCGGCTCGACAACCTCGAACGGCGCACCCTGCGGGCCGCCGGGGCGGTCGTGGCGACCAGCGCCGGGACCGGACGCCGGCTGGCGCAGCGGCACGGTCTGCCGCCCGGACGGGTGCACGTCGTGCCGCCCGGTGTCGCGCCCGCACCGCCGGCACCGGGCACGGACGGCGCCACCGGCCTGCTCTGCGTCGCCTCGGTCACCCCGCGAAAGGGGCACGACGTGCTGGTCCAGGCGCTGACGACGCTGGCGGACCGGCCGTGGAGCTGCCGCTGCGTCGGCCCGGCCCCCCGGGACTCGGCGTGGGTCGACGGGCTGCGCCGCTCGGTCGAGGCGGCCGGGCTGACCGGGCGGGTCCGGTTCCTCGGCCCGCGTGGCGGCGCCGACCTGGCGGCCGAGTACGCCGCCGCGGACCTGCTGGTGCTCGCCTCCCGGTCCGAGCCCTACGGCATGGTCGTCACCGAGGCGCTGGCCCGGGGCATCCCGGTGCTGGCCAGCGCGGTGGACGGGATACCGGAGGCGGTCGGGCGGGCGCCGGACGGGAGCCTGCCGGGGCTGCTGGTGCCGGCCGGCGACCCGGCGTTGCTGGCCGGCGCGCTGCGTCGCTGGTTCGACGAGCCCGACCTGCGACAGCGGCTGCGCACCGCCGCCGCGCGGCGGCGGACCGGCCTGCCCGGCTGGGACGTCACCGCCGCCGGCCTGGCCGAGGTGCTGACCAGGCTCGCCGGGCATCCCGCCAAGCTCGCCGGGCATCCCGCCAAGCTCGTCGGGCATCCGGCGCCCGCCGACGCAACCGGTGACACGGCCGGTGACGGCGACGCCCAGGGCGGCACAGGGTACGACCGGGACAGTGAGCACGACGAGGAGACGGCATGACTGAGGGCAGCGGGCGAACCGGCCGACTCGGCGGCATCGGCAGGACCGAGACGACCGGCAGGACCGAGACGACCGGCGGGGACGGGGCGACCGGCGGGGGCGGAACGGTCGGCGGGGGCGACGACTCGCCGTACAGTCTGGCCTGGTTGGGGCTGCGGGAGCCGGCCGACGCCCGCGCCCGCGCCACCGAGCTGCTCGGACCGGTACGCGACCGGCTGCCCGGCACCGGCCCGCTGCTGATCCGGGACCTCGGCTGCGGCAGCGGCTCCATGGGGCGATGGCTCGCCGGCCAGCTACCCGGCCCGCAGCACTGGGTCCTCTACGACCGCGAAGCCGGTCTGCTCGACCACGCCCGGGAGCACCTGCCGGCCACCGCCGCCGACGGCTCACCGATCACCGTGGAGACCTGGGAGGGCGACCTCACCCGGCTGACCGCCGGCGACCTCGCCGGGGCGTCGCTGGTCACCGCCTCCGCCCTGCTCGACCTGCTCAGCCCGGCCGAGGTGGAACGGCTCGCCACAGCCTGCGTCGAGGCCGGCTGCCCGGCCCTGCTGACCCTCTCCGTGCGGGGTGAGGTGGAACTCTCCCCGGCCGACCCGCTCGACGCCGAGATCGCCGCCGCGTTCGACGCACACCAGCGGCGCGAGACCGGCGGCCAGCGGCTCCTCGGCCCGGACGCGGTGGATGCGGCGGCGGAGGCGTTCCGCCGGCTCGGTGCGACCGTGCTGGTCAGGCCCAGCCCGTGGCACCTCGGCCCGGAGCAGGCGGAGCTGACCGCGCAGTGGCTGCGCGGCTGGGTGGGCGCCGCCGTCGAACAGAGACCGGAACTGGCCGCCCCGGCCGCCGCCTACCTGGACCGCCGGCTCGCCGCCACGGCGGCCGGCGGAGTGCGGGCGATCGTCGGGCACGCCGACCTACTGGCCACGGACGGGCACGCCGACCTACTGGCCACGGACGGGCCCGCCGACCTACCCGCTGCGGACGGCCCCGCCGGCCCGGTCGCCGCGGACGGATGAACCGCAGCCCCGGTTGCCCCGTATACCTGCCAGAACCGATCGAAGGAGGGTCGCGGATGTGCGGGGCGAGGGCGTCAGGGCCGGTGGTGGCGGCGGACCGGACAGCGTCATGAGGCGTACGTTCTGGGCCTGGGCCCGGCTGCTCGGCGGAGCCGCCATCCTGGGATTGCTGGTGTGGCGACTCGGCACCGGGGCGTTCCTGGACGGGCTACGGGTGATCGACGCCGGCACCCTGCTCGCCGCGCTCGGGATCGGGCTGCTGACCACGGTCTTCAGCGCCTGGCGCTGGTGTCTGGTGGCCCGCGGTCTCGGCATCCGGCTGCCGCTGGGCAGGGCGGTCGCGGACTACTACCGGGGGCTCTTCCTCAACGCGGCGCTGCCCGGCGGCGTACTCGGCGACGTGCACCGGGCGGTGCGGCACGGTCAGGACGTGGACGACGTGGGTCGGGGTGTCCGCGCGGTGGTCCTGGAGCGGTCCGCCGGGCAGATCGTGCTGATCGGCGTCGGGGCGGTGGTGTTGCTGCTCGCCGGTCCCGTACCGCTGCCGGCCGGGGCGGGATCCGGCCCGGCCGGGTGGTCGGTCGCGCTCGTCCTCGCCGCCGCGGTACTCCTCGGCCTCGCCGGCTGGTTCCTCCTCCGGTCCCGACCGAGGTCCTCGCGGTGGCGTCGCGCGTGCCGGACGGCCGTCTCCGACGTACGCCTCGGGCTGCTCGCCCGGCACACCTGGCCGGGGATCGCGCTCTGCTCCGCCGTGGTGCTGGTCGGACATCTCGCCACCTTCGTGGTGGCGGCCCGGGCCGCCGGGTCGTCGGCGCCGCTCACCCGGCTCGTGCCGCTGATGCTGCTGGCCCTGATCGCGATGGCGTTGCCGTTGAACGTCGGCGGTTGGGGGCCCCGGGAGGGCGTCACCGCCTGGGCGTTCGGCGCCGCCGGGCTGGGTGCCTCGCTCGGTCTCACCGTCGCGGTGGTGTACGGGGTGCTCGCCTTCGTCGCCAGCCTGCCCGGCGTCGCCGTGCTGGTCGCCCGCTGGCTCAGCGGGCTCCGGGCCGACCAGCTCCGGGCCGACCAGCTCCGGACCGACCAGCTCCGGACCGAGCGGCTACGCACCGCCCGGGTCCCACTACCCAGAGCGGTCACGTGACCGGCGCTCCGCCCTGCGGCGCCCGGTCACGTCCCGGCGAGTCCCGGTCACGTCCCGGTCAAGCCCGATCACGTCGGGGCGAAGCGCTCCGAGAGGGCGTAGCGCAGCAGCACCACGTCGCCGATCTGGCAGACCTGGGCCAGCTCCGCCCGCCGGTCAGGGCCCCACGGGAACCGGCCGTCGCCGACGAAGCGCGGCGCCCGGGAGTCGCCGACGAAGAAGGGCGCGATCACCAACTGCAACTCGTCGGCGAGACCGGCGGTGAGGAACTGGGTGTGTATCGTCCCGCCGCCCTCGACCATCAGCCGGGTCACACCCCGGGCCCGCAGGTCGGCGAGGATCAGTTCGAGGTCGACGGGGTCGCCGCTGTCCACCACGGTCGCCACTTCGCCGAGGCGCTTGCGCGCCTCGTCCAGGCTCGGCGTCGCGCAGTAGACGAGCTTGTCGATGTCGCCCGTGACGAAGAACCGCGCCGCCGGGTCCAGGTCGGCGCGTCCGGTCACCGTCACCTTCAGCGGCGTCGGCAGCAGCCCTCGGGCCACCCGCTCGGCGCGGCGGGCCGGCGACCGGACCAGCAGTCGCGGGTTGTCCTGGCGGACCGTACCCGCGCCGACCAGGATCGCGTCGCATTCCGCTCGGACCGCATCGACCCGGTCGAAATCGGCGTCGTTGGAGAGCAGGAGCCGGGTGCCGGTCGCGTTGTCGAGGTAACCGTCGATTGACATGCCGCAGCTGAGCAGAACGTACGGTCGGTCGCTCACAGATTGCACCTCTCCGTCGATGAACAGCCCGCGCGGGAGGCCAGTCTTCCGCATCGTCGGCGCCCGCTCACGCCGACCTCGCCCGGGTGCCGGTCCGGTGGTTCCGGCCGGATGACCCAGCCGTCCGGTCCGCGCCTGCCTGCTCACCCGGGCCTGCGGGCAGATCCGGATCCAGGCACCCTAGATCTTCAGGGCGTACGCACCCCAGCCCAAGAGGGAGAACCGATGCCGCACACACCGCGCCAGGTACCCACCGCCGAGGCGCCCGACACGCTCGCCGGGTTCGGGCCGCTTCCGCCCGCCACCGTCCGCCAGCAGGTGACCGTACCGCTCCGCTTCCCCGACGGCTACGCCGCGACCGCGAGCGTCTTCACCTTCGACGGCCTGGTGGACGGCCGGGAGCACCTCGCCCTCGGACTCGGTGACTGGCGGACGGCGGTGCGCCGGTCCCCCGACGGCCCGGCCGCGCCACTGGTACGGCCGCACAGCGAGTGCCTGACGGGAGACGTCTTCGGCAGCCAGCGGTGCGACTGCGGACCGCAGCTGCGGGAGGCGGCCGAGCGGATCAGCGACCGGGGCGGGTTCCTGCTCTACCTGCGTCAGGAGGGCCGGGGCATCGGCCTGTACGCCAAGCTCGACGCGTACGCGCTGCAGGACGTGGGGCTGGACACCTACGAGGCCAACGTCGCGCTCGGCCACGACGAGGACGAGCGCGACTACACGGTGGCGGCACAGATGCTGCGTACGCTCGGCGTGGACCGGATCGCGTTGCTGAGCAACAACCCGGACAAGGCCGAACAGCTCGACCGGCTCGGCGTGACGGTCGCCGAACGGATTCCCACCGGGGTGCACCTCTCCGCCGCCAACGCCCGCTACCTGAAGGCGAAGGCGAACCACACCGCGCACACCATCGAGCTGCCGCTCGCCGACTGAGCCCCACCCGCCCGCCTTGGAGGAACGGTCCGCCCCGCTGCTCCGGCCGCACCGCCGACGCCGGCAGGACGGGGACGCCGGCACGACTGGACTAGGCTGCCGGCATGTCGCCGTCACCCCGGCTCGAAAGGATCACTCCGGAGAACGTCGTCGCCGCGTGCCAGCTCCGGGTCCGCCCCGACCAGGAGGGAATTGTCGCCCCGGTGGCCCAGTCCCTGGCCGAGGCGTACGCCCAGCCGGATGTCGCCTGGCCCCGGCTGATCTACGACGGCGACCGGCTCGTCGGCTTCGTGATGGCCTTCCTGCTGGTGCGGCTCGACCCGGCCGACCAGCCCCGCTCCGGACTCTGGCGGCTCACCGTCGCGGCCGGCGAACAGGGCCGGGGATACGGCCGGTTCGCCGTCGAGGCGGTCTGCGCGGAGTTGCGCCGTCGCGGGGAGAAGCGGGCCTTCGTGGCCTGGATACCCGGCGAGCACGGGCCCGAACGGTTCTACCGGCGGCTCGGCTTCCGCCTGACGGGCGAACAGCTCGACGGCGAGGTCGTCGGCGCACTGGACCTGACCTGACCTGACCGGGCGGGTACGGCGGCCGGCCCTGGACGGCGAGCCACTAGACGACCGATGCCCGCTCGGGGTCGGTGATGTCGATCTCGTGGCGCTCGAAGAGCTCCTCCAGGGCGTCCGGGCCGTGCTGCTCGGCGTAGTCCGCCTCGGTCTCGCTGACCGGCACGGCGAGCAGCCAGGCCACGGTCTTGTCGCCGACCGCCGTCGAGCGGAACTCCCCCTCCCAGAGGTAGGGATCGGTGAGGAAGAAGTGCGGGAACCGGGTGTCGGGCAGGTGCATGCGCAGCACCTCGCGGAAGCAGGCACCCGGTTCCGGCTCCCAGCCGTCGTTGATCCAGAAGAATGCGGCGGTGCTCAGTGCCTCGGCGAACCGCGGATGCAGGGCCGAGTCGCAGGCGGCGAGCAGCTCCACGCCGAGCGGCGGGCTGACCTCCCTGGGAAGCGCCAGGTCGGAGAGGCCGATGGTGCAGTAGGCGGTGACGCCCGGCCAGGGATGGTCGGTCGAGTGCAGGACGGCGACCCGGCTGGCCCCGTCGGCGTCGAGATATTCGACCACCCGCGGGCTTCCGCCGAAGACGGCTGCGACGGTCCTGGCGATCGCCTTGTTCGCGTTGCTGACGTCCGGCATGTTCTAGGGTCCCAGGTAGTCGTCGGTGAGGTCCTCGCCCGCGCGGCCGCGGTTCGATGATGGTAGCTCCGGCCGGTAGTGCGCCGGGTTGTTGTACTCGTCGAGGAACTGCTTGCGGCTGATCCGCCGGAGGCGGGCGCTGGCCTGGTGCTTGCGGAACTCGTAGCCGGGTTTGTGCCCCATGTCCCACCGGGACCTGTTCAGCACCCTGCCGGTGAGCGGGTCCCTGACCCTGCCGTCCGCGCCCTTCGCCGCCGCCCACACCTTGTCGCGTACGCCCCGCCGGTAGTTCTTGGGGCGCCGGTAGGGATCCCGCTTCATCCGGTCGACCAGGCGTTTCGGGACGGCCGGCAGCTTCTCGCCGTCCCTGACGACCGTCCGCAGCGCCCGCATGACGCCCTTTGCCGCGGCGCCGGCGAGGCGTCCCCGCACCCGGCGTCTAGCCATTGACCACCTTCATGATCGCGTCGTGCAGGAGCCAGTCCAGGATGCGCCGGAGGCCCTCGCGCAGCACGGCGACACCGGCTGCCGCCAGGCCGCCGGTGGCGATCGCCACGCCTATCGCGATCGCCGTCAGGGTGGCCTGGGCGATGATGGCGAGCTTGAGCGCCAGGACGATGCCGGCGCACGTCAGCAGGCCGGCACCGATGATCTCCGCGCCGGTGGCGCCGCCGGCCAGCCGCTGGGTCGGGGCGGCGTCCCTGGTCCAGCTGGTCCGGAACACGTCCGCCATCTCGGCCTGGTTCGCCGTCCAGACGCCGGCCGCGACGGTGTCGGCGGCGACGACCTGGGCGTCGAGCTGACCGGAGAACTCGCTCCACGCCTGCGCCAGCTCCTGCAGCCTCGTCTCGTCACTCTCCGGCCACTGGAAGCCGATGGTGGAGAGGAGCTCCACCAGGGCGGACGGCAACTCGATCCCCACCACGGCCTCCTACGGCTGGCTGAACCACTGGCTGTCGAGCAGGGCCCGGGCCTGCGCCCTGCTGTCCTGGTCCGCCTCGGCGAAGAGGAACGCCACGACGCCCAGCCGTTCGGCGTAGCCGTCCATGGTCTCGAGATTGGAGTTGTAGCAGTTCATCGCCATGGCGTGCGCGGCGCTGTAGACGCCGCCGATGGCCGCACCGAGCTCGTCGGTGCCCCACGGCTCGCCGAACGAGTCCAGCCGCTGCTGGAACGTGTCGAGCAGCGCGTCGGTCCGCGCGCCGACCTCGGCAAGCTCGTCGGAGGAGCGCCAGAGCCCTTCCGGAGAGACCTCCGTCGACGCGCTCACCGGGCCCGCCGCTCGATCCGGGCCATGGCGTCCGTCAGCGACTCGGTGATCGCCCGCATGCTCCGCATGCCCTGCTCCCGTACCTCGCGGATCTGTTCCGCCAGGGCCGCCGGATCCACCGCGGTCGCGGCGGCGGCCGCCGGGTCGTCGGAGCGCGCGGCGAGCCACGCCTCGTTGAACGCCCTGGTGATCCCCTCGGCAAGCTCGCCGGCGCGCATGCCCATCACCTCGTCGGCGAGCCGGAACTCGGCGACCCGCCCGTCGGCGGCGAGCCGCACGCTCACCCGGCCGTCCAGAGCGCTGCCGGAGGCCGAGCCCTGCGTCGTCTGCTGCCGGTCGCGGGCCGCGTCCGCCTCGCGCTGGACGGACTCCATCAACCGGTCGAGGTCACCCAGGACGTGCCACAGATCAGACAACCGACGCCTCCCCACCGTCCCGGCGGCGGAGGCGGACCGCGCGCCGTCTCCGCCGGAATCTCGAACCTAACGGCCCATCGATACCGGGGCAATCGTCAATCCCGGTGCTTCCACGTGCCGGCGGTAGCCCTTGCTCGCGGCAGCCCGGGACGTGGGCACCGCCTGCCCGGCCGATACCCTCCGGCTTCGGGACGACCCGGCTCGCGGCCGGGGCCGCTCGCGGAGCCGCACCCCGGCCCGCGACGACGAAAGGAGACGGTGATGCTTGTCGACTGGCCACTGGACCAACTGCGCGACTATCTGCCGAAACGCGACGAGCCGGCCGATTTCGACGAATTCTGGGCGGAGACCCTGCGCCAGGCGCGGGACGCCGGCACGCCGGCACGGTTCGAGCCGTACGACGCCGGTCTGGCCACCGTCGACGTCTTCGACGTCACCTTCTCCGGCTTCGCCGGCCAGCCGGTACGGGGCTGGTTCCTGCTCCCCCGGCACCACGGCGGCCGGCTCCCCTGCGTGGTCGAATACATCGGGTACGGCGGCGGGCGCGGCCTGCCGCACGAGTGGCTGGCGTGGAGCGCCGCCGGCTACGCGCACCTGGTGATGGACACCCGGGGCCAGGGCAGCAACGGCTATCTCGTCGGCGACACCCCGGATCCGGACCCGGTCGGCCTGCCCCAGACCCCCGGCTTCATGACCCGTGGTCTCCTCGACCCCGCCGCCTACTACTACCGCCGGGTCTTCACCGACGCGGTCCGGGCCGTGGACGCCGCCCGGGCACATGCCCGGGTCGACCCGGACCGGGTGGTGGTGGCCGGCGCCAGCCAGGGCGGCGGGATCAGCATCGCGGTCTCCGGACTGGTGGAAGGGCTCGCGGCGGTGCTGCCGAACGTCCCCTTCCTCTGCCACTACCGGCGGGCGACCGAGATCACCGACGCCATGCCGTACCAGGAGTTGGTGACGTATCTCCGGACGCACCGGGCCGACGTCGAGCAGGCGTTCCGCACCCTCAGCTACTTCGACGGGCTCAACTTCGCCAGCCGGGCCGGCGCACCGGCGCTCTTCTCGGTCGCGCTGATGGACGCGGTCTGCCCGCCCTCGACCGTCTACGCCGCCTACAACCACTACGCCGGGGCGGAGAAGGAGATCACCGTGTGGCCGTACAACGGGCACGAGGGGGGTGCCGGTTTCCAGTTCCCCCGGCAGGCCGGACTGCTCCGCCGGCTCTTCGACGACGGTGAGTAGCCCGGGGCGGGAGGTCGCCGGTGCGGGCACCGGCCACGGCGCCGCGTTCGACCGACTCTTCGCGCGGGGACGCGACGCGATCCTGGCCGGCACGCACCACCGCGACTCACCGCCGGTGGACGGCGGTCGATGGGGGCTGTCGGTGGTCCTGCCGCCGGACCGGGCCTGCACCGCCCGGCTGGCGGCGCTGACCGCCGAGGCGCTCGCCATCGCCGGCCCGGACCACTGGCCGACGGGTGCGCCGGAGGCGGTGCACGTCACGGTACGGGCGATCGAGGCGCACCGGAGCAGCGTGCCGGACGGCGATCCGCTGGTCCGCCGGTGCGCCTCGGCGGTGCGGCGGGCCGCCGCGGCCTGCCGGCCGGTCCGGCTGGAGCTGCGGGGGGTGACCCTGACCCCGTCCGGCGTGATGGCCTGCGCGCACCCGGTCGACTCGGCGGCGGACCGCTTCGCGGCGCGGCTCGGCACCGAACTCGGCGCCGACGCCCGGTTCGAGGCTGACTTCTCCCGGGACATCTGGTACGCCACCCTGCTGCACTTCACCGGGCCACTGCGCGATCCCGCGACGCTTGTGGAGTGGGCGGCGGACCGCCGCGCCACCGACCTCGGCGTGTCGGTCGCCGCAACGGCCGACCTGCTGCGGTTCCGGTTCAACGGCCGCCAGCCGGTACGGGTGCCGCTGGCCAGCGCGGCCTTCGGCACCGGCGCCGCACGGCGGCGGTGACTGTCGGATCCACGTCCGCCACTTTTCTCCGGCCTTTCACCGGGAAACGATGGATGGTCGGAAGTGACGGGAGGAATCGATGGATGAGGACAGCGCCGATCCGGGCCGTCCGGCAGAGCCGCGGCCCACGGGGTTGGGTTCGGCGGAGCATGGCGCCGGCAGCGGTTCGGCGGAGCATGGCGCCGGCAGCGGCGAGCGGACCAGCCGGCTCTCTCCGGTGCCCACCTCACCCAGCCTGGTCACCGACTCCGTCATCGCCCGGCCGCTCCAGGAGCAGATGCGCTCCTCCGGCGACGCGCCGATCGGTGTGGTGATCGAGCTGCGTACCCGCTATCTCGGCGGCGTACGTGGGGCGCAGATCCGGGTCCAGGAACTGGTCGAGCAGGTCGCCGACGCGGAGACACCGGTCCGGCCGATCGGTTCCTACGTCAGCACCGCCCTGACCGCCACGCAGATCCGTGCCCTGGTGGCCGCCGACGCCGAGGAGGCCGAGGAGGTCGCCCAGGAGCGGGCGGAGGTGGAGGCCGAGCTGGCGGAGCAGGCGGCACGGCAGGGCGTGGCCACCGAGGAGCCGCCGCCGTCGACGGTCGGCGCCGGCCCGGCCCCGCGCTCGGCGATCCACCGGATCTGGCCGAACTTCGAGGTCCAGCCGCTCATCCACCGCTCCGTGGTGACCACCAAGTGCCAGGCGGCGCACCGCGCCTTCAACGCGTACGGGCAGGAGATCGTCTGGGCGGTGCTGGATTCCGGCATCGACGAGGGGCACGCGCACTTCCAGCGGCACGGCAACCTGGCGTTGACCCCACCGCTGGCGCACCGCTCCTTCGTGGACGCCAGCGACGCCGAGGCGACGAGGGACCGGGCCGGGCACGGCACGCACGTGGCCGGGATCCTGGCCGGTGAACAGATCGTCGCGGAGAGCGATGCCCCGTTGAGCGCGGCCACCTTCTATCAGCCGGACGGCAGCGGCATGCGAGCCGAGCGGCTGCACCTGCGGTCGATCAGCGGGATGGCGCCGCGCTGCCGGCTGCTCTCCTGCAAGATCCTCCGGGACGACGGCTCCGGCGACATGGCGGCGGTGCTCGCCGCGCTGGAGTACATCCAGGAGCTCAACGACTACGGCCGGGAGTTGCTCGTGCACGGCGTCAACCTCTCGGTCGGCTATCCCTTCGACCCGACCTGGTTCGCCACCGGGCTCAGCCCGGTCTGCCGGGAGGTCAACCGGCTGGTGCAGTCCGGCGTGGTCGTGGTGGCGGCGGCCGGCAACACCGGGTACGGCTACGTCATCGACGCCGGCGGCCGGCGGATGCGGACGGCCTTCGACCTGACCATCAACGACCCGGGCAACGCCGAACTGGCCATCACGGTCGGCGCCACCTCGTGCCAGCCGCACGCCTCCGGCGTCTCCTACTTCTCGTCGAAGGGGCCCACCGGGGACGGCCGGGCCAAGCCGGACCTGGTGGCGCCCGGCGAGCGCGTGATCAGCGCGGGTACCGGCCGGCTGCTGGAGCAGGCGCTCGCCAGTGTTCCCGGCGCGACCTACGTGGAGAACTCCGGCACCTCGATGGCGGCGCCGCACGTCTCCGGCGTGGCGGCGGCGTTCATGTCCGTGCACCAGGAGTTCATCGGCCGCCCGCACCGGGTCAAGCGCGCGCTGCTCAACTCCGCCACCGACCTCGGCCGGGACCGCTCGTTCCAGGGCCACGGGCTCGTCGACGCGATGCGGGCCCTCCAGTCGGTCTGATCGTTCCCGTTGCCGTTTCCCTTCGGATGAGGTGCGAAGATGCAGTTTCCGTACGCCGAGGTGGAGATCGAGTCCACCGGTGCGGTTCACGACGAGAGCCAGCGACGGGCCGCGGTGGAGCTGGTCGCCGCGTCCGGCGCGACGGACGTGCTCGTGCTCTGCCACGGCTGGAACAACGACATCCCGCAGGCCCGCCGCCTCTACCAGCGGCTGACCGACAGCCTGGCGGCGGTCCGCCCGGCCGTCCCCGGGGCCGCGTCCCGGACCCTGGCCGTGGTGGGCGCGCTCTGGCCGTCGATCCGCTGGTCGGACGAGGACGAGGTGGCCGGCGGTGGTGCCGGTGTCGCCGACGGGGTCACATCGCTGGCCGAGGCGATCGCGACCCGGATCGAGGATCCGGCCCGGGCCACCCTGCTGACCGCGCTGGTGCCGAGGCTGGCAGCGTCCACCGAGGCCCGGCGGGAGTTCCTCGACACCCTGCGGCAGCAGATTCCGGCCGTACCGGTCGAGCCGGCTCCGGCCGGCACGGCGGTGGACGAGGATCCGCCGCCGAGGGCGCTGCTCGACGGCGACCCGGAGGAGGTCTTCCCGGCGGCGGGTGGCCCGGAGTTCGACGCCGGCCTACCGGAGTGGTCGGGGGGTGCGGCCGGGATGGCGCCGGACGGCGGCGCGGCCGGACCTGTGCCGGAGGGCGGCGCGGCCTGGCTCGGGCTGGACTTCGGCGGTGTGCTGCGCCAGGCGCGCGGCCTGTTGAACGTGACCACCTACTACACGATGAAGGACCGTGCCGGGAGGGTCGGTGCGGGCGGCGTCGCCACGCTGCTGGCCGGGCTGGCCACGGCGACACCGACGGTCCGGCTGCATCTGGCCGGCCATTCCTTCGGTGCCCGCGTGCTGGCCGCCGCCGCCGCGCGGCACCGTGGGCTGCACTCCTGCACCCTGCTGCAGGGTGCGTTCAGCCACCACGCCTTCGCGGCGAACTTCAACGGCCGAGGCGACGACGGGCTGTTCCGGCCGGTGCTGGCCGACCGGCACCTGACCGGTCCGATGCTGATCACGCACACCGTCAACGACCGGGCGGTCGGGCTGGCGTACGCCGCCGCCTCCCGGCTGGCCCGGCAGGCCGGCGCCGGCCTGGGCGACGCGAACGACCCGTACGGGGGCATCGGGCGCAACGGGGCACTGAAGACGCCGGAGGTGGCCCAGCCCTGCGTCGATCTGCTGGAGGTCGGCGCCGGCTACCGCTTCCAGTCCGGCAGGGTGCACAATCTGAAGGCGGACCGGTTCGTCAGCTCGCATGGCGACGTCAGCGGCGGGGAGGTCGCCTACGCGCTGTGCTGCGCAATTCACTCTCAGTAGCATCGCCGGGCGCCGCTTCACCAATCGGCCAGCGGATGGGGTCCCGACGGCCGGATATCCGATCACCTTTGATTGACTCCGGCACCGCTGGGTACGGTCCGCTGTACCGTGACGAATCCGCGGTGATCTTGGAGGCGCCATGACTGACGGTCCGTTGCCGGATCAACGGACGGAGACGCAGCATGGCCCTCTGCTGCTCCATGCCGACTTCGACGGTGAGAGAGTTACCGAGATACGCCGGATGCTGACCGACTGCCTCCGGGCGGCCGGGCTCACCGGCGAGCGGCTGGACGACTTCGTGACCGCGGTCAACGAGGCGATGACCAACGCGATCCGGCACGGCGGCGGACGGGGCGAGATGCGGCTCTGGCGGAGAGGGCATCTCGTCTGCGAGGTCCGCGACCGGGGGCCGGGCTTTGCCGACCCGCTGCCGCATCTGCCCAGCAGCCGCCCCCGGCCCTCCGCCAACGGCGGGATGGGACTCTGGCTGGCCCGGGAACTCGCCGACACGGTCGAGCTGCACAGCAGTGCCGACGGCGTCCGGGTGCGGCTGAGCATGGCCGTGCCTCCGGCCGTCCCGCACGGCGACCTGACGGGCGGCGCCAGCTAGCCGCTCTCCGCCTCCCGATGGCACTGCCGGTCCGTCCGGTGCGGACGGGCCGACCGCGGCTCACTTCACCGCGCTCGCCGTCAGCCCCTGCGCCGGGAAGCGTCGCAGCGTTCAGCCACCGGTGCCCATCTCCTGTTGGGCCTTGCTGAGCGCCGCCATGATCTCCGGCTCGCCGACCGGCTGCCCACTGGCGACCTTGGCGAAGAGGTCCCGGACAGCGCCGCCCACGGTGGTCTCGTACCGGCCTTCCTCGGGCACCTGCGGCAGCGGCGCGGCGGTGTCCGCCAGTACGTCCCGGAAGACCCTCATCAGCGGGGTCTGGAAGGCCGGGTCGGAGTAGGCGTCCTTGACCACCGGCAGCGACCCGAACGCCTTGTTGAGGATCTGCTGCTCCTCGCTGCTGGTCAGGAACTTCACCAGCTCGAGGGCGCCGGCCCGGTTGTCGGTCTCCTTGAAGACCGAGACGTTGATCCCGGCGACGTGGCTGTTCACCCGGCGGCCGCCCGGCGGTAGCGGGTCGGCGATCGGGATCGGCGCCACGCCGTACTCCTCGGGCTTCATCCCGGCGGCGGCGAGCACCCCCACCGCGTTGTTCTGCCCGAGCAGCATCGCCGCCCTACCCTTGGCGAAGTCGCCGATCGGCTGGTCGGCGGTGCTGTACCCGGCGTTGCTCGGGTTGACGATCTTGTGAGTGGCCATGAGGTCGACGTACTGCTGCAGCGCCATCAGCAGGTGGTGAGTGGTGAACTGCGGCTTGCCGGTGGTGTCGAAGACCTCCACCCCGTGCTGCTGGCCGAGGACGAAGGCGTGCTGGGCGTTCGCCCGGGGGCTGGCACCCTCGATCGCCAGCCCCCACTGGCCGTCTCTGGTGAGCTTCCTGCCGACCTCGACGAACTCGGTCCAGTTCTCCGGCGGGCTGTCGATGCCCGCCTCGGCGAAGAGCCGCTTGTGATAGAAGAGCCCGTGCGCGAGCCCGTAGAGCGGCATCGAGGTCGGCGGCTGCCCGGCCGCGCCGGTCGCCGAGAAGCTCGGCCCGAGGAACCGCTCGGGACCGCCGAGCGTCTGCAGCTCGGCCGCCTCGAACGGCAGGAAGGCCCCGGTCGCCTGCAACGAGGCGGACCAGGCGTTGTCGATGTTGAGCACGTCGGGGCCCTGCCCGGAGGTGGTGGCGGCGAGGATCCGGTTGAGCAGGTCCGGCCAGCCGATCACCTCGAGGTCGACCGTGATCCCGGTCCGCCGCTCGAACTTGTCGAGCTCCGGCCGCAGGACCTTCCGGTCCTCCTCCAGGCTGGCGCCCTGGTTGCTGGCCCAGTAGGTGAGGGTCTTCCCGTCACCATCACCGTCACCGCCGCCGCCGTCATCGTCGCCGCAGCCGGCCAGCGGTATCAGCAACAGCGCGGCAAACGCGGTCGCACCGGCCGCCCGGACCCGGCCGACCTTCCGAAAACGCATGTCAACCCCCAGGACACCATCGTCGAGGTGACCCGGGCGAGCCACCCGGTCACCATCGACCAATGGAAATCCATACATCGAAGGCTGTCAAACCCCGAATGCTCTCACGGCTTGCGGACGGCCACCGCCGTGTACGGGGTCTCGGGCGTCGGCGGGGTGCTGAAGCGCGCGTTCGGCAGGTAGAGCCGGTTGCCGTACGAGGCGACGGTGGTCGGGACGTCGAACCGGGGGTCGGTGAGCCGATCGACGATCCGCCCCGAGCGGCCGTCCCGGGACAGCCGCAGCACCGCCACCGTGTTGAGCTGGTTGAGCACCGCGTAGAGGGTGCGCCCCTCGAGCAGCAGCCCGTCCCCGTTGGTCAGCAGTTCCCCGCCCAGGTCGACCTGCCGGGTCACCCCCGAGCGCGGGTCGACGTGGAACAGCAGGCCGGTGCTGGACTGCACCACCAGCAGCGCCCGGCCGTCCGGTGTCCGGCAGATGCCGTTGGCGTTGAATCCGGTGGTGTAGGCCATCTCCCCGGTCAGCGGCAACCGCCGCACCTCGGCACGCCGGCCGGTCGGTACGACGTAGAGCACCGGGTTCGTCGAGTCGGTGAAGTACGCCGCGTGCGGCGTCAGGACCACGTCGTTGACGAAGCTCGGCTCGGTGGTGAAGCTGAGATCGGCGAGCAGCCGGCCACTCCAGGCGTCCACGATCCGACCGGTGCCGGCGGTGCCGCCCGCGACGAAGAGCCGGCCCCGATCGTCCAGTTTGAGCCCGATCGAGGGGAAACCCTCCCCCGGCCCCCGACTGATCACCCGTCCCTCGCCGGTAGCCAGGTTCGCCCGGTAGATCGACCCGTCGGCCCGGGAGCCGAAGTACGCGAACGGCAGCGCGCCGATGGTGATCCCTTCCGGCATCCAGCCGTCGGGCAGGTCGAGGGTGCTGGGGAACGGCTTCCGGGACGGGTGTGCGCCCGCCTTCTCCGGGGTGCCGACCGCGGCGGCGACCCCCAGCGCGGCGAGGCCGGTCAGGACATTACGTCGGATCATGAAAGATCTCCATCCGTACTCCTGGAACACTCTTCGTGCCGGAGCACGCACGCGGGCGTCGACGGGTTCACTCAGCAGCCCGCTGCCATCGCGACGGCCACCGCCACCGCCACCGTCACGTGTGACAGAGCCATGACAAATCGATGATCGTTAGCGTTACCGTGATCGCCACTCGTACGAGATGTTCATCGGCACCCGGGGCAGCGGCTACGGCGAATCCGGATCGCCCTCCGGCTCCTGCCGTCGGGTCCGAGACACCCACGGTTGTACGAAGGGATGTGGAGAAAATGACTCCACCGCACGATTCCGCTCACCACGAGACCCCCGAGTTCGCCATCCCGTCGCTCGCCCGACTGAGCGAGGGCGACAACCCGGTCCTGAGCCGGACCCTGGAGCGCGCCCTGGACGACGACGGCGACGAAGGCAAGAACTCGGCCGCCTTCGCCTCCTTCATCTAGGCCCCGCCAGGCAGCCGATGGTCGTCACGTCGACGGGGTTGTGAAGGAGTTGCAATGAGCGTAGACCTCGGAATGCCGTCGACCCGCGGCCATCGGCTCTGGCCCGACGACGTCCTCGACGTCGACGGGTTGCGGGCAACCGGGTGGCGGCCCCGTCCCATCCGCCAGTACATCCTCAAGATCAACAGTAGGTGCAACCTCGCGTGCGACTACTGCTACGTCTACGGCATGGCCGACCAGAGCTGGCGCGACCAGCCGGTGAGGATGGCCGCGGCGGTGGTCGGGGCGGCCTCCCGGCGCATAGCCGAACATGCCCGACGGCACCGGCTCTCCGCCGTGCAGGTCGTCCTGCACGGCGGGGAGCCGCTGCTCGCCGGCCCCGAGCCCGTCCGCGAGATCGTCTCGACGGTACGGAGCACCGTCGGCGCGCAGACGGCGGTCCACTTCGGGCTGCAGACCAACGGAGTCCTGCTGGACGGCCCGTTCCTGGCGGTGCTGGCGGAGCTGGACGTGGCGGTGGCCGTCAGCATCGACGGTGGTCCCGCCGCCAACGACTCCCATCGGCGGTATGCCAACGGAAAGGGCAGCTACGCACAGGTGGCCCGCGCCCTGCACCTGCTCCGGCACGACTACCGGCAGCTGTACTCGGGGCTGCTCTGCACCATCGACATCGCCAACGATCCGATCGCCACCTACGAGGCGCTGCTGGAGTTCGCGCCGCCCTCCGTCGACTTTCTGCTGCCGCACGCGAACTGGGGCACCCCACCGGCCCGGCGCGGGGCGGCCGGCGGCACCGAGTACGCGGACTGGCTGTCCACCATCTTCGACCGCTGGTACGCCTCGGGCGGCCGGGAGACGCGCGTCCGCTACTTCGAGGAGATCATGGCGACGATGTTCGGCGCACCGAGCAGGACCGAGATGATCGGTCTGTCGCCGGTGGCGTTGGTGGTCGTGGAGACCGACGGGACGCTGCAACAGGTCGACACCCTCAAGTCGACGGCGCAGGGGGCGGCGAGGACCGGCCTGAACGTCTTCGACGACTCGATGGACGACGTCCTCGGGCATCCGTCGATCGCGGCCCGGCAGCTCGGTCACGCCGGGCTCTCGGGCACCTGTCAGAGCTGCGCCGTGCACCGCATCTGCGGCGGCGGCTACTACCCGCACCGCTACGATCCGGGCAACGGCTTCCTCAACCCCTCGGTCTACTGCGCCGACCTGAAGAAGCTGATCACCCACATCAGGGACACCGTGGCCCGCGACCTCGACACCCCTCCGCCGGGAGCAGCCCGATGACCGGCATGCCGAAGCTCTCCGACGCGCAGGTGGCCGAGCTCGCCGTCGGTGGCGCGACGGCCGGCACCGTCGCCGTACTCCGCGCCGGCCAGGCGGTCAAGACCACCCTGCGGCTGCACCGGCTGCTGACGTCGATCGACGAACGCCATCCCGGCAGCCGGCTGGCGGCCCTGGCCCGGCACCAGTTCGACGCGCTCGCCGACGTCCAGCGCTCCGCCCCGGAGACGGTCCTGGAGCTGCTGACCCATCCGCACGTCGGCGCGTGGGCCGCCCGGTGCCTGCGACGGGTCCGGCAGGGTGCGCCGGCCGACGACGAACTGACCGCCGAGGTCGGCCACCTCGCCGCCGTGGCGGGCGCGGCCGCGATCCGCGCCGGACAGGAGCTGACGATCCCGGTCCCGTCGCGACACGGGTGCGTCGCGCTGCCCTCGCTCGGCGTGGCGCGCGTCGCCGACGCCCCCGACCGCGGTTGGGCGACCCTGGTCTGCGCCGCCGGCGAGGGCGAGGTGGCCGGCGGCGGTACCCCGGTGGCGCTTCCGGCGGATCCGCGAGCCGACGGTCCGGGCTGGACGCCGATCCGCGTACTGCGCAGCGAGGGTCCCGTGCCGCTGGAGGTCCACCTCGACGACCTGGACCCGTTCCGCGACTGCGGGCACCTGCCGGTCGCGGCACGGCTCCGGGCCGAGGAGGCCGAGCGGTTCGCGGTGGCGTTCGACGAGGGCTGGCGGCTGCTCTGCCGGGACCATCCCCGGTACGCCCCGGGACTGGCGGCCGGCCTGCGCTCCCTGGTCCCGATGCGGGACGATCCCCGGCGGCGCAGCTCGGCGGTGACCTCGATGGACGCGTTCGGAGCGGTGGCGCTGACCACCCCGCGTGACGCTCCCGGGCTCGCACTCACGCTCGTCCACGAGTTCCAGCACGGCAAGCTGGGCGCCCTGCTCGACCTGCTACCCCTCTACGAACCCGACGACCGGCCACGCTACTTCGCGCCCTGGCGCGACGACCCCCGGCCGTTCGGCGCCCTGCTACAGGGCATCTACGCCCATCTCGGCGTCACCGACTTCTGGCGGGTCCGGCGCCATCGCGACGACGACCCGGCCGCGCTGGCACACGTGGAGTTCGCCCACTGGCGGGACCAGACCATCGAGGCGACCGCGACCGCCCGCGCCGACGGCCCGCTGACCGAGGCGGGCGGGCGCTTTCTCGCCCTCCTCGACGGGGAGCTCCGGCGGTGGGCGTCGGAGCCGGTCCCACCGGCTCCGCTACGGCTCGCCGAGGCCGCCACCACGGACCGCCGGATCGGCTGGCGGCTCCTGTGGCAGCCCGCTCCCGACGACGTGGACCCGCTGGCCCGGTCCTGGGTCGCCGGCGAGGCCGCACCCCCGGCAGCCGGCGCCGTACGGATCAGCCTGCCCCCTCGGGCCGCGACGCACCGCAGCAACCCCCGTCTCACCCTGCTCTACCTGCTGCTGGCCGAGCCCGGTCGGACGGAGCGGCTCGGCGACGACCCCCAGCGACTGGCGCGGGAGGTGCCCGGCGCCAACCCGGCCGACCTGTGCTACCTGCTGGACCGGCACGAGACCGCGGTGACGGAATACCTGCGCCAGATCGCCGCCGACGGCGGCACCGACTCCGCGTGGAGCGGCCTCGCCCTGGCCTACCGGGAGCAGGCCCCCGCGACGGAGGCCAGCGAGATGCTGATGCAGCATCCGGAACTGGTACGCGCCGTCCACCGACGCGTCGACGAACTCTCCGGCCACCGCCCCGACCCGGTGACGCTGGCCGCCTGGCTGCGGCCCGTCCGCACCACCAGCGGGTGACGCCGTCGTGGTCGCCACCGCTACCGGCGCGCCGGAGCAGGACGAACCAGCCCGCTACCGTGACATCTTCGCGGTGCCGGAGTTCCGGCTGCTGGCCGCCGGGTCGGCGCTGCAACTGACCTTTTCCATGGTGGTCACGCTGACCCTGTCGGTGGTGGTCTACCGGGAGACCCGGTCTCCGCTGCTGGCGGCGCTGGCACTGGCCGCCGGCTTCCTCCCGCATCTCGTGGGCGCGACGTTCCTGCTCGCCATCGCCGACCGGGCCCGCCCGCGCCGGGCCCTGGTCCTGCTGGAACTGCTCCGCGCGGCGGTCGCCGTCGTGCTGGCCCTCGGATACCTACCGGTCTGGGCGATGCTGCTGCTCGTCCTCACCGCCAACGTGCTGGCGCCGGTCAACACGGCGGTCCGGTCGGCGCTCCTGCCCGACCTGCTCGACGGGGACGCGTACGTGCTGGGCAGGTCGGTGATGAACATGATCGCGTCGAGCGCCCAGATCGCCGGGGCGGCCCTCGGCGGCCTGGCGCTCGCCACGGTCGGTCCGAACGGCGCGTTCGTGGCGGTGGCGGCCGGCTGCACGGTCACCGCGGCGGCGTACCGGTTCGGCCTGGCCGAACGGCCGCCCCGGGGACGCGACCAGGGCTCGACCATCCGGCAGACCTGGTCCGTCAACCGGTGGCTACTGCGCAGCCGGACGACCCGGGGACTGCTGCTGGTGCAGTGGCTGCCGCTGGTGCTGGTGGCCGGCGCGGAGGCGCTCTTCGTCCCATACTCCGCCGGCTGGAACGTCCCGTCCGCCGCCGGCCTGCTCTTCGGGGCGGCGGCCGGCGGGATGCTGCTCGGCGACATCGCCGTCGCCCGCTTCCTCGGCCCCCGCAGACGCGAGCAGCTCGCCCTCGCCCTGGCGCTGCTGCTGACCGTCCCGTACCTGGCCTTCGTCCTCCAGCCTGGCCTCTGGCTCAGCGTCGCCGTGGCCGGTTTCGCCAACATCGGCGCCGCCTACCAACTCGGGGTGCAGCGGCGTTTCCTCGACGCCGTCCCGGAGTCCATGCGGGGGCAGGCCCTGGGCCTGGTCCCCACCGGCATCATGGCCATCCAGGGCGTCACCTTCACCCTGGCCGGCTGGCTCGCGCAGCGGTGGAGCCCGCACGTGGTCATGCTCGGCTTCGCGGCCCTCGCCGTCGTCTCGACGCTGGCGCTGGCCGCTCATCTGCTGCCCGATCCGTGGCGTCGCCGGGAGGTCGTGCGACCCGGGTGACGGCCGGCCCCGCCCGCCGCCGACCGAGGTTGCGGGAGGACGCCATGATCGCAGGGGACGGCACTGGCATCGCCGCTTAAGGAGGCATGGATGGTCCTCACCGCTCAGCCCCGACCGCGCCCCCTGCCGAAGCGGGATCGGTCGGGGCCTCAGCTGCGCTTTCGGGGCCCGGTGTCGCCCGTCTCCACCCCGCCGCCGCTCGGTCGCGCCGCGAGGCTGGCGTGCAGCCGGTCCAACTCCGTGGCGGTGCCGATCCCGGCGCGGAACCGGGGATGTGCGACGTACTCGCGGATCGCCGCGGCGAGGAAGTCGGGTTGCACGTTCAGCAGTCCGACCGGTAGCTCCGTGCCACGGGGTGAGCCCGGCCCCGGATGCCAGTCCCGGCGGTGGAGGATGATGCGCGGGCTGACCGGCGCCGGTGCCGGCGGACCATCCGGTGCCAACTCCTCCCAGGCGATGGTGGTGCGCCCCCGCACCCCCCGCAGGGCGATCCCGCCCGGTTCCAGCGCGATGCTCGCCTGCCGGAGAAACGGCATCGCCACCGCCATCCCGAGGACGACGGCGAAGAGCATCGCGTGATAGGTCTCGGACGGCCAGTCGTGGAAGCCCGGCCCCTCCCGGTCGGGCCAGCGGTCCAGCACGACGAGACCTCCGGCGAACCAGAGCATCGCGATCGCCAGCACCCCCTGCGAGCGGGGAAAGGCACCGGCGACGAACCGGCGCGCCGTGGCGTCGACCGTGAACGTGGCGGGACGCAGTTGCGGCGGGGCAACGGTCCGCGCGAAGACGACGAGCGGCACGACCACGCTCGCCACCAGCGCCAGCACGTGGATCAGCAGTCCCAGCTCGGGGGGCTCGATCCGGTCGGTGACCGGTTCCACCCACCGGGTCACCGCGAGCCGGCTCAGGAAGGCGGCGATGCCGAGCGCCAGGGCGGCGCCCCGGACAAGGCTGAACGGCATGCTGCCAGCGTAGCGAGGCCGCTCAATGCCGCCGGCCGCGCCGGTGGGCTCCCGGAACTCGGGCTGCGGCTGGACCATCAGCCGGTCGAGGCGTTCGTCTCCGGCGGGTCGAGCGCCGCCCGCAGCAGCGTCAGGGTCGTCTCGTCGAAGGCGACCAACCTGATCCGCTCCACCTGCGACGGGGTGGAGCGGAGCGTCCCGACCGCGATCCGGGCCGCCCGGTCGGCGGGAAAGCCGTAGACCCCGGTGGCGATGGCCGGGAAGGCGACGCTTCGCGCGCCCAGCTCATCGGCGACCGCCAGGCAGCGGCGATAGCAGGAGGCGAGCACCTCGGCCTCGCCGTACCCGCCACCCCGCCAGACGGGTCCGACGGTGTGGATGACGTGCCGGACGGGCGGGTCGAGGTCGAAGGCGGGCGTCGCCATCGCCTCGCCCGGCGGGCAGGGGGCGATCGCCCCGCCCGCCTCGGCCAGCCGGGGCCCGGCGGCACGGTGGATCGCACCGTCCACACCACCGCCGCCGAGCAGCGACTCGTTGGCGGCGGTGACGATCGCGTCCACCTGCTCCCGGGTGATGTCGCCCCGGACGACGTCGATGACGGCCATCCGCCGATCATGCCAGCCGAGCCGCGCCGCTGTCCCCGGCACCCGGCCGGCCCCGCGCGCCGATCGCCCCGCCACCCGGTGCCCGGGTGACGGGGCGATCGTTCGGAGGTCGGGTGCGACCGCCCGGCTACAGCATCGACACGTGCACGTGGTCGGTGTGGTCGCTCGGGCCGCTGTACGATCTCCAGCCCTCGCCCGGGAACCAGATCTCCCTGTACCAGATCACGTAGAGGATCCCGAGCCGGTCCGAGTTGCGGATCAGGAACGCGGCGAGGTCGTTGCCGTACTTCATCTGGTCGTCGTTGGCGGCCCGGCTGAACCCGGAGTTGCGCAACGACCAGTCACACGCCCGTCCCTTGGGGTGCTCGAAGGGCCCGCCCGGACGGAAGCAGCCGACGAACCTCTTGAAGCCGGCGCGACGTACCTCGTTGTACATGTGCAGGGTCCGGGCGGTGATGCAGCCGCCGGTGGTGGGATCGTCCTTGTTGCACGGCAGCGACGGGAAGCCGTCGTCCATCCCCGGCCCGGGTCGGGCGACCGGAGAAGTGGCCTCCACCAGCCCCTTGTCCGGACGCGACCTGCCACCCACCAGGGCGAGGGCCTTCTGCGCGTCCGTCTGCTGCTTCTTGATGACCTTTTCCTGGGCGGCCTGCTTGGCGACCTCGTCGTCGATGGCCTTCTTGGCCGCGCCGACCTGCTCACGCGCCTCGTTCAGCGACCGGAGCTTGCTGTTGTTGAACAGGTTCAGCTCGTTGAGCGCCGACATCCGCTCGATGAACGAGTCGGTCTCGCCGGCGTTGCCGTTGCCCAACAGCATCGAGATCGCGCTGAGCTTGCCGCTGCGGTAGGACGCGGCCGCGATCTCGCTCGCCTCCGGTGCGAGTGCCGCCAGCCTGGCCTCCGCCTGCCGCAGCTGGGTGCCGAGCTGGGCCTGCCGCTTCTTGGACTTGGCGAGCTCGGCCTTTGCCTCCGCGAGTCGCTTGCCGGCACTGGCGAGCACGTCGCCGAGGAGCGGCGAGTCGGCCTCCTCCTGCGGGGCCGGCTTCGGCGCCGCCGACGCCTCCGACGGGACCACGACCAGTGCTGCGGCGGTGAGCAGTGCCAGGGCAGTCGCCAGCCTTCGGCGTAGGGGTGCCCTCACATGTATCCCTTCCGTCGGCCGCCGACCGGGTTAGCTGACGGGTTCGGGATGGAAGTGGTCCCTACCGCTCTCGCGGATTCACCCCAGGGGTGCGTGGGTCCCCGGCTCGCCGTGCGGCGATTAGGCGGCGATCAGCGCCGGCACCATGCGGTATCCGGCGACTCTGAACGGCAGACAGCATACCCGGTTCCACTTCCGAAATGGCAAGACCAGATTTCCGGTAATAGCGTTGCCGGACAACGACTATCAGTAATCGTGGCGCCTCGGAGGCATCGAAGGGCATCCTTCGTCCGCAGTTATCGACAATCTGCTGTCGGCTATTCACCAACCGCGTAACCTGCGGCGGTGCGAACAGCCGTCCAGGTTGGCCGGTGGTGGTTGCCCGGCTACCGCCGGCGCCAGGGCGCTGTGCCGAAGAGCACACCGGCAACCGCACCCGCCGACAGCAGCCCGGCGGTCAGCACCCTCCGGTGCCGGGACAGCCACAGTTGCGGGCTACGCCCCCGCGACCGCGCGTCGAACGAGCCGTGCGCGCCCTGGTCCGCCTCGCCGCCGTCGTCGACCGGGTGCCAGAGGTTGGTCGGGCGGTCCGGGTCGGTCGGCTGGTCCGTCTGCTGACTGGCGTAGCCGGTCCGGGCCAGGTAGCGGTCGAGCAGCCCGGGTACGAACCGGTTGCCGAGGATGGTGCCGACGGTCGAGGCGCCGACCCAGTACTCCCGCCGCTCCGGATGGTCGGCGGCGTACACGATCGCCCTGGCCGCGACCTCGGGCTGGTAGATCGGTGGCACCGGCTGGGCACGGTTGCGCAGCCGGGACAGCACCCAGTCGAACTGCGGGGTGTTCACCGCCGGCAGCTGCACCATGGTGACCCGCACCGGGCTCCGGTCGTGCAGCAGCTCGCAGCGCAACGACTCGGTGAAACCGACGATGGCGTGCTTCGCCCCGCAGTACGCCGACTGGAGCGGGATCGACCGGTAGGCCAGCGCCGAACCGACCTGGACGATGGTGCCCGTTCCGCGGGGCAGCATCCGGTCGAGTGCGACCCGGGTGCCGTAGACGTAGCCGAGATAGCAGACCTCGGTCACCCGGCGGAACTCCTCCGGGCCGATCTCCTCGAACGGCGCGAAGACCGAGGTGAAGGCGTCGTTGATCCAGAGGTCGATCGGCCCGAGTTCGCTTGTCGCCCGCTCCGCAGCCGCCTCCACCTGGGAGTGCTCCGACACGTCCGTCTCGATCGGCAGCGCGACGCCGCCGTTGGCGCGCACATCCTCGGCCACGGCGTGCAGGCCGGTCTCGCCGCGGGCCAGCAGCGCCAGCCGCATCCCCCGGCGGGCCAGTAACCGGGCCGTCGCCCGGCCCACCCCGGCACTCGCTCCGGTGACCACCGCCACTCGTGCCGCAGGTCGCCCGCGCATCCGTCTCCTCCGTCCTCCGGCCCTCGGCGGGCCGGATCTCGCCGGTGTCGACGGCGCCGGCTACCCCGGCCCGGGCTCCGGCAAACCTCGGCCGACGACCTGCGGCACACCGGACCGGACGGCGGGCGAGCCACGGACCGACGGGCGAGCCACGGACCGACGGGCGATCGGGGCCACCCGTCCGGGTGAGGATGAACGCCGGCCGCCCGGGTAACCGCAGCCGCGATGGTGTGGCGGGTGGAGGAACGGGTGCGTGCCAGCACGGTACCGGCGACGACCGTCGGTGCCGCGCTGGCCGCCCAGGTGGTGCCGGCGGTGACGGTGCTGCCCGGCGTACGGCTGCGGTTCTTTCCCCGGCTGAGCGGGCGCGGCGCCCCCGGCCACGTCGCACTCACCTTCGACGACGGCCCCGACCCGGTCTCCACCCCGCTCTTCGTCGAGGCCCTCGCCGCGCACCGGATCCGCGCGACGTTCTTTCTGCTCGGCTCCATGCTGGCCCGTGCGCCGGAACTCGGCCTGGATATCGCCGCCGCCGGGCACGAGGTGGCGGTGCACGGCTGGGGACACCGCAACCTCCTGCTGCGCGGCCCGCGCGCCACCTACCGCGACCTGGCGCGGACCCACGAGCTGATCGGCGCGGTGACCGGCCGGGTTCCCCGGTTCTTCCGGCCGCCGTACGGGGTGCTCAGCGCCGCCGCGCTGGTCGCCGCCCGCCGGCTGGGCCTGACCCCGGTGCTCTGGACCTGTTGGGGGCGGGACTGGACCCGGTCGGCGACCCGCGCCTCGGTGCTCGACACCCTGCTGGACGGGCTGGGCGGAGGCGGCACGGTGTTGCTGCACGACTCCGACTGCACCTCGGCGCCGGGTGCCTGGCGGGCCAGTCTCGCCGCGCTGCCGTACCTGCTCGACGAGTGCCTGCACCGGGGTTGGCAGGTCGGCCCGCTCGGCGAACACGGCCGGGCCGGACCCGGCCGACCCGGGCCGGTCGCGGTGCGGCGGCGATCGGTCCACCGGCCGGTTCACCACTGACGAACCGGCCCGGCATGCTCGCGGTCAGCCCAGCCGGTCGGTCAGCTTCCCGGAGACCGTACCCGCGGCCCGGCTGCCGGGCACGGTCGGCGCCGCGCCGGGCGGGCCGGCGGTGTGCTGCGCCCCAACCCGCGGATGCCGGACCCGGGCGACCACGCCGAGGTGCGCCCGACGGGCGACCTGGAGCGCGGCGAAGAGCCCGTAGGCGCCGCGACCGAGCAACCGGTGCTTGACCCCGAGCGTGCCACCCGGCGGCTGGTAGCCGGCCGGGGGCAGGTGCGCCCGGTACCGGGTGACGATCTCGGCGAAGAACTCCCGACGCCGCTCCGGCGGCACCCGGCGGGGATGCCCGAGGACCTGCAACAGGTGCCAGATCATCCGCTGGAAGATCAGGTGACGCAGGTCGGCCGGCACCTCCGGATCGGCGTCCAGGCCGGCCAGGACCCGGTCCCAGTGCGCGAAGACCTCGAAGTGCCGTCCACTGACCGTGGCGGTGATCGCCCCCTCCGCACGCTGCCGGTACGCGTAGCAGCAGCGGTCGAGCAGCGTGATCCGCCCGGCGGCGAGCATCAGCGGGAAACTGAACGAGACGTCCTCGTACCAGCCCGGACCGAAGGGTAGGTCCAGGTCGACGAGGAACCGGCGCCGGATCACCTTGTTGCAGGTGATGTGCAGCACCGAGAGCAGGGCGGGCCGCTCCCGCAGGGTGAACGTCTCCGGTGCCGGGCGGCCGGCGGCGACCTGGGCGAGCGACAGGTGCCGGGTGCCGCCGCCCGGGTAGTGCCGGGTGTAGGCGGTGACCAGCAGGTCCGGCCGGGTCCGGGTGAGCCGGTCGGCGACGGCGGCGAGGCTTCCCTCCGGCAGCCAGTCGTCGCCGTCGACGAACCACACGTACTCGCCGGTGGCCCGGGCCAGGCCGGTGTTGCGGGCCGCACCGAGCCCCTGGTTGCGGTCGAGGGTGACCACGACCAGCCGAGGGTCGCGGGCGGCGTACCGGGCCAGGACCGCGGCGCAGCCGTCGGTCGAGGCGTCGTCCACCGCCACCAGCTCCAGATCACGGAAGGACTGGCCGAGGATGGAGTCCAGGCAGTCGGCCAGGTACTCCCGTACCTGGTAGACCGGGACGATCACGCTGAGCAGAGTCACCGTGGGCAACCTCCGGGGAGGACGGAGCCCGAATATAGCGCCCAGTAATCAGAAGGCGCGCAGACAGTAACTGTCGAGTGACCAAATTGTGACTTGTCGCCCGCTCAGAGGCTCGCCACCCAGTTCCAGAGGTCGACGACCCACTCCGTCTGGCGCAGGTACGCCACCCCGACCCCGGCCAGGAACAGCCCTGTCACCAGGTGTGCCCCCCGGGCGCTGCGGCGGATCCGTCCGAACTGCCGCTCCCAGATCACCCGCCCGACCAACCGGGCCAGCGCGAAGAGGCCGACCGCGACGAAGAGGGTCAGCACGAAGGTGACCACCGGGCTCGTCAGGTCGCCCCGCGCCGAGATCGCCCAGATCCCCCAGCAGACGAAGGCGAAGAGACCACCCATCACGCTCCAGTGGCGTCCGATGCGGAGCTGCCGCCAGTGGTAGCCCGGCGGGAGCTGCTCCCGCTCCGGCTCGGCCGCCGGCCAGCCGGTGCCGGTCGGCTCGTGCGGCGCCTCCGGCCCGGTACCCGACCGGGGCACCCCGACCTGTGCCACGCCCCGCCGGAAGCCCTCCGGCACCGGCGGCGTAGCGGGGTGCTGCGCGTCGGGCGGCATCTCGACGGTCCGCTCGGCCCACGGTTGCGTCTGGTCTGCCATCTGTCGTAGTCCTCCCCATCGCGCGGGCCCGGAACCCGTCCCGGTTCCGAGGGTAGCCAGCCGGTTAAACCATTCGCCGGGGCACCGGCGATCGACTAGACAGGGGCGATGACCGACACCGGACCCCCGTCATCGCCGGCGATCGAGGTCGGCACCGCGGCCGACTGGGACGGCACCGCCGCGCTGCTGAACACCGCCTTCCACAGTTTCCCGGACGACCCGGCGGCGGCGGAGGCGACCCGGGCCGTCGGCGAACCCGACCGGTCCCTGCTGGTCCGCTCCGGGGAGTCCGTGGTGGCGCACGCGGCGGCGTTCACCCGGGAGCTGACCGTGCCGGGTGCGGTGGTGCCGGCGGCGCACGTCACCCGGGTCGCGGTGGCGGCCACCCATCGGCGGCAGGGGCTGCTCAGCCAGCTGATGCGGCGACAGTTGCGCGACATCCTGACCACCGGTGACGAGCCCGTCGCGGTGCTCTGGGCCAGCGAGAGTCCGATCTATCCCCGGTTCGGCTACGGGCAGGCATCACAGCGGTTGCAGCTTGACGTCCACACCGCCGAGCTGCGCCTGGTCGAGCCCGACGGCACCGGGCAGGCCCATCCGGGCACCGGACGCGCCGCCACGCCACCGATCACGCTCCGCACCGGCGACCCCGTCGCCCTGCAACCCGTCCTGGCCGCCCTCTGGGACCGGCTCCGCCCCGAGCGGCCGGGCTGGTCCAGCCGGCCCGATCCGTGGTGGCGGTACATCCTGGCCGAGGGCGGCACCGAGCGATCCGGCGGTGCCACGCCCCGGTTCGCCGTACTCGCCGAGACGGCCGACGGACCGGTCGGCTACGCCCTCTGGCGCAGCCGCGCCGGCTGGGACGAGCGTGGTCCGAGGGCGGCGGTGACCCTCGACGAGCTGGTGGCCGCCGACCCGGCGGCGTACGCGACGCTGTGGCGGTTCCTGCTCAACATCGATCTGACCCGGCACCTCTCCTATCTCTTCGCCGCCGTCGACGAGCCGTTGCAGCACCTGGTCGACGAGCCGCGCCAGCTCGGCGCCGTGCTCGCGCCCGGCCTCTGGATCCGGATCGTCGACCTGCCGGCGGCACTCGCCGCCCGCAGCTACGCCGCCGATGTCGACGTGGTGCTGGAGGTCAGCGACCCGCTGCTGCCGGAGAACGCGGGGCGGTGGCGGTTGACGGTTGCCGGCGGGACGGCCCGATGCCGGCGTACCGACGACCCCGTCGAGCTGGCCTGCGACGTACGCGATCTCGGTGCCGCCTACCTCGGAGGTCCGTCCCTGGCGGCGCTGGGCATGGCGGGCCGGGTCCGGGAACTTCGCCCCGGCGCCCTGGCCCGGACGTCCGCCGCGTTCGGCTGGCACCGCGCGCCCGCCGGTCTGGCGATCTTCTGAGCCGCTCCTGAGCCGGAGGCCACGCGCTTCCGAGCCGCGAGCCGCGCGCCCGTGGGCGACCAGCGGCAGGCTGACGCGCCGCTGCCGAAGGTCCGGCGAGCGGGCCGCGACCGAAGGTCCGGCGAGCGGGCCGCGACCGAAGGCCCGGCGAGCGGGAAGGAGTAGGGTCGGGCGCGTGGCCGAACGCAGTGAGGAGGCGCCGTGACCGACCCGGAGCGCCGACGGCGGCGGCTGCGCCACGATCCGTCGGGCGGTCCCGGCGACCGGGCCGGCGAGGCGCGGCGCGGCGCCGACCCGGGCACCGGACCGGGCACGTCCGGGGAGGAGCGGGACGCGGAACGCGGCCTGCGCGGGCTGATCGGCTCGGGCGCCTCCCAGGTGAGCGTCGCCGCGGCGATGCGTGCCCGGGACGCGGCCCGGCCGACCGATGCCGATCTCGCCGAGGCGGCCGAACGGCTGGTGCTGATCCGGCGTAACTGGGTGCCCCGCGACGAACTGCCGCGCGGCGGTCGCTGAGCGCCCGCCCGACCGCCACGTCGGCGGAGCGTCGTGACGACGCGGCGGGTGGCGGGCCGTTACGACGCGGCCGGCAGCGCCGGCAGGGCGCCCGAGCGTTCGTACTCGGCGACCTGCCCGATCCGCCGGGCGTGCCGCCCGTTGCCGGAGAACGGCGTCGTGAGGAAGGCTTCCACGATCGCCGTCGCCTCGTCCAGGGTGTGCTGCCGGGCGCCGACCGCGACCACGTTCGCATCGTTGTGCTGCCGCGCGAGCTGGGCGGTCTCGACGTTCCAGGCGAGCGCGGCGCGCACCCCGACGACCTTGTTGGCGGCGATCTGCTCGCCGTTGCCCGAACCGCCGATCACCACACCGAGGCTGCCCGGGTCGGCCACCACCCGGGCACCGCTGTGCAGGCAGAAGACCGGGTAGTCGTCGTCCGGGTCGAAGAGGAACGGCCCGACGTCGACCAGTTCGTAGCCCTGCTTGGCAAGGTGGTTCGCCAGGTGCACCTTGAGTTCGTAGCCGGCGTGGTCGGATCCCAGATAGACGCGCATACCGGGCAGTCTCTCAGCCCGCCACGGCGGTCCGCGCGCAGGCACGGGCCAGCGCCGAACGGATCACAGCGGAGCCCTCACTCCGGGGTGGTGCCCCGGTCCAGCTCGGCCAGGACCAGCCCGGCCCGGGCCTTCGGGGTGAACCAGGTGCTCTTGCGGGGCATCTTCTGCCGGGCAAGGTTGACCGCGACGAAGTCCTGCACGGTCACCGGAGCGATCAGGATCGCCAGCTCCGCCCGGCCCGCGTCGACCTCGCCGACCAGCCAGCTCGCCGGGTAGTCGCCGCCGACGTACGTGATCCGCTTGTCGCCGGGGTCGAGCCCGAGCGCGTCCCGCAGCAGCACCCGCTCGACGAGTGCGTGGTCGAGGTTCTCCACCCCGCCGCCGGAGCCGGCGGGAAGGGTGACCGCGTAGGTCGTGCCGGCCGTGTAGAGCTGGATCGTGCCGCCGGCGGCCGGCACCGCCGCCGGGCCCGGCACCGGCTCGATCCGGGCGCCGGCAGCGCGGAGCCGGTCGACCAGCTCCTCCGGGGTACTGGTCAGCTCGCTGACCAGTCGGTTGTAGGGCTGGATCGCCACCGAGGCGGGGGTGGTGACCACGGCGAGAAACCGGGGTAGCCCGCCGGTCTGCGCGGCCAGGCTGCGGTGGTTGCCGTCGGCGACGACCAGCTCGCCGGCACCGGCGAGCGCCAGCAGCTCGCTCTGGCGCGCTCCCGGCCCGAGCAGCCAGATCGCGTGGGTGCGTCCCGCCTGGTCGATGTCGGTCGCGGCGGGCGCGCCGGCCGTGTCGGTGGCCTCGGCGAGCGCCCGGTGCAGCGCCTCGCCGGCGTTGCCCCCCGGCTCGGCACCGCTCCCGCCGGCACCGCTCCCGCCGGCACCGGCACCCGGGGTGCCGCTCCCGCCGACGCCGTCACCTCCGGCCGAGCCGCCGGACCGGTTGCCGGTCTGGAGCAGCAGCACCGGCGAGAGGAGGTGACCGGTCGCCTCGGCCAGCGCCACCCGCTCCCGCACCTTGGCGATGAAGACGTCCTCGTTGCGGATCACCAGCCCGGGCTCGTCCGCGCTGGTGGAGATCTGGTCGGTGTCGACCATCGCGAACATCCCGTAACCGGGCTCCTCACCCGGCGCGCTGATCCGGTAGAGCACCACGACCTGCTCGGCCGGGGTGTAGCTGCCGTCGGCCCGCGCCCGCGCCAGCCGGGCGACGGCGTCGGACAGGGCGTCCGTGAACGACCTCCCGAGGCTCTCCGGCGCCCGGTGCGGCATCTCGATCGCGAGTGCGCTGGATGGGTTGTCCCGGATGATCGCCGTGATCTCCGCGTCGTCGGCGAACTCGTCGTAGTTCTGCGCGCCGGTGCCGCCAGTGGTGACCCAGGCTCGGGTGATCGGATGCACGACCGTCATGTGCCGGAACGCTACCGGCGGCGGCGGAACCGGCGTGCGGACACCCCGACCCTGTCCACCCCGTGGGCGCCCCGGCCGGCGACACGCCACCGTCGCCGCCCGGGGGATGCCGTGCGGATGCGCCTCAGTCGAAGCTCGGCCGCTCGTTGCGGGTCCGCTTCAACTCGTAGAAGCCGGGAGTGCCGGCGACCAGCAGTACGCCGTCCCAGAGCCGGCCGGCCGCCTCTCCCTTCGGAGCCGGGGTGATCACCGGGCCGAAGAACGCGACGGTCTCTCCCGGCACCGGGCCGGGGGCGTGGATCACCGGCGTGCCGACGTCCTGACCCACCGGCTTCATCCCGGCGTCGTGACTGGCCCGCAGCGCCTCGTCGTACCCGGTGGAGCCGGCGACGTCGGCCAGTGCCGGGTCCAGGCCGGCATCGGCCAGCGCCGCACGGTACAGCTCCGGGCCCCGCTCCTCCCTGTCGATGTGGATCCGGTTGCCGAGCGCGGTGTAGAGCCTGCCGACGGCCGCGGAGCCGTACCGCTGCTCGACGGCGACGCAGACCCGGACCGGGCCCCACTTGCTTTCCGGCCCGTCCTGGTCGCCGTCGGAGCGGCCGTCCCGGCCCGCGTTGAGCACGACGAGACTCATCACCCGGAACCGGATGTCGACCGGACGGACCCGTTCCACCTCCAGCAGCCATCGCGAGGTGATCCAGGCCCACGGGCAGACCGGGTCGAAGAACATGTCAACGGATGCGCGCTCGGACAAGGCACGGCTCCCTTCGCCGTCGGAGAGGTCGGGACCTGCGGCACCGTTACAGATCTTCCCCCCGACGGCCGTTTGTCGACAGCGGGGATGAGACCGTGATGTGGAGCACCGGTGCCCGGACCGCCGGCATGAAACACTCGACGTCGAGCCGTGGGGATGGCTTGACGCTGTCAACGGGGACAGCCAGCGGGAAGATGGATGGAGATTCACGTGCCAGGAGTGCGTAACCTGACCCAGGTCGAGGCCACCGAGCGGGGCCGCCTGCTCGACGTCACCGGCTACGACATCCGCCTGGACCTGTCGTCTGCGGGGCAGGGCGCGCAGAGCCGCACCTTCCGTTCGACGACCGAGGTCCGGTTCCGGTGCGCCGAGCCCGGTGCCCACACCTTCATCGAGGTGGCGGCCGATTCGGTACGCGGCGCGACGCTCAACGGCGCGCCCGTCGACCTGTCCGGCTGGTCCGCCGAGGCCGGACTCGCGCTTACCGGTCTGGCCGCCGAGAACACCCTGGTCGTGGACGCAAACTTCCTCTTCTCCTCCAGCGGGCAAGGGCTGCACCGCAGCGTCGACCCGGTCGACGGCGAGACCTATCTCTACAGCCAGTTCGAGACCGCCGACGCGCAGCGGGTCTTCGCCTGCTTCGACCAGCCCGACCTGAAGAGCGTCTTCACCTGGCACGCCACCGTGCCGGCACACTGGCGGGTGATCTCCAACATGCCGGTAGGCGCCGAGGAGCCGGCCGGCGCGGAGAGCAAAACGGTCCACTTCGCCGAATCGGCCCGGATGAGCAGCTACGTCACCGCGCTCTGCGCCGGTCCCTACCACGAGGTGCGCTACCGCCACGACGGCATCGACCTCGGCTACTTCTGCCGGACCAGCATGGCGCGGCACCTCGACTCCGACGAGCTGAACCTGATCACCACCCAGGGCTTCGACTTCTTCCACGAGCAGTTCGGCGTCCGCTACCCGCTGCCAAAGTACGACCAGGTGTGGGTGCCCGACTTCAACGCGGGTGCGATGGAGAACTTCGGCTGCGTCACGCACGCCGAGGCGCACTACCTGTTCCGGTCCCAGGTGACCGACTTCGAGTACGAGCAGCGGGCCAACACGGTCCTGCACGAACTGGCGCACATGTGGTTCGGCGACCTGGTCACCATGCGCTGGTGGAACGACCTGTGGCTCAACGAGTCCTTCGCCGAGTGGGCCAGCCACTGGGCCAACACCAACGCCACCCGCTTCTCCGACGCCTGGACGACCTTCCTCTCCGTCCGCAAGAACTGGGGCTACCGGCAGGACCAGCTCTCCTCCACCCATCCGGTCTACTGCGAGATTCCGGACCTGGAGGCCGTCGAGGTCAACTTCGACGGCATCACGTACGCCAAGGGCGCCAGCGTGCTCAAGCAGCTCGTCGCGTACGTCGGGGAGGGGCCGTTCCGGCAGGGGCTGCGCAGCTACTTCGACAGGTACGCCTGGAGCAACGCCACCTTCGACGACCTGCTCAGCGAGCTGGAGGCCGCCTCCGGCCGGGAACTGCGCAAGTTCGCGGCCGAGTGGCTGGAGACCTCCCAGGTCAACACGCTGCGTCCCGAGGTGTCGATCGGGCCGGACGGCACGTACCAATCGGTGGCGGTGCGGCAGGAGGCGCCGGCCGAGCACCCGACGTTGCGTACCCACCGGATCGGGGTCGGCCTCTACGACCTGACCGACGGCCGGCTGGTCCGGCGGGACCGGATCGAGGTCGACGTGGCCGGCGAGCGGATCGAGCTGCCACAGCTCGCCGGCGTGGCCGCCCCGGACGTGCTGCTACTCAACGACGACGACCTGACCTACGCCAAGCTCCGGCTGGACGACCGCTCGATGGCGACGGTGGTACGCCACATCGCCGCGATCGAGTCGTCGCTGGCCCGGGGTCTCTGCTGGGCCGCGGCCTGGGACATGGCCCGGGACGCCGAGCTGGCCGCCCGGGACTACGTGGCGCTGGGGTTGGCCGGGCTCCCCGCCGAGACCGACATCAACCTGGTCACCGCGACGCTGCGCCAGGTCTCCGCCACCCTCGTCTCGTACGCCACGCCGGAGTGGGCACCGACCGGCTGGGCCCAGCTCGCCCGTACCGCCGCGACCGCGCTGCGCGCCGCCGAGCCGGGCAGCGGGCTGCAACTCGCCTGGGCCCGCACCTACGCCTCGGCGGCACGCACCGAGGAGGAGCTGGCCGTGCTGCGGGGCTGGTTGGACGGCGTCGAGGTGCCGGCCGGGCTGACCGTCGACACCGAGCTGCGCTGGACCGTGCTCCGCGCCCTGGTGGCCAACGGTGCGGCGGGTGCCGCCGAGATCGACGCGGAGCTGGCCGCCGACCGGACGTCGGGCGGTGAGCGGGAGGCCGCGCTCGCCCGCGCGCTGGTGCCGACGGCCGAGAACAAGGCCACGGTGTGGCGCGGCCTGACCGGCGACGAGGTGCTGCCGAACTGGCGGCACCGGGCGCTGCTGCAGGGCTTCCAGCACCCGGCGCAGGTCGAGCTGACCGCACCGTACGCCGAGCGGTTCTTCCAGGTCGTCGACCAGGTCTGGGCGAGCCGGGACAGCGAGCCGGCGCAGGAGTTCGTCATGCTCGCCTACCCGGCGTACCAGATCAACGAGGAGACGATCCGGGCCACCGACGCCTGGCTGGCGCAGCCGGGGCATCCGGCGCCGCTGCGCCGGCTGGTCGCCGAGGGCCGGGACGGAGTCGTGCGCGCGCTCAAGGCCCGCGCCAAGGACGGCGTCTCACCGGCCTGACCACGCCACCGAACCGACCGCCGCCGGGCGCCGGATTCGTTTCCGGCGCCCGGCGCCGTCGTTGGCCGAAAGAGCATCCGGGTACTCGCCAGCGCGGCGACGGGACCCGCGTCAGCTGTGCGACTTCGCCAGGTTGACGAAGCCGCGCCACGCCTGCGACCCGAAGGTCAGCATCCCGCCGTCCCGATTCTTGCTGTCCCGAACAAGTACCCGGCCAGGAAGATTGTCGGCAACCTCAACGCAGTTGCCAGACGACCCGTTGGATCGGGTGCTCTTCCGCCAAACTGGTTCATTGCTCATTGATAATCCTCAGCATCATGTCTCGGGTCTGGTCGGCAGTCAGCGCCAGCTCGTTCACTGCCTCCCAGACTAGTTCCAGCTCGAGCACGTCACCAGGGGTGGTCGCTACCCTCCCTTGTAGCAGGTCGTCGAGGTAGCCGACCCGCCGTCCGTCGGGCATCGTGGCAAGCGCGAGTGATCCCCCCAGCCCGGCATGGATGCCGGCCGTGTCCGGCACGACCCGGATCCGGACGGTAGGCCGGTGGCCGATGTCCACCAGATGCTCCAGTTGAGCCTTGAGGATTTCGGGCGGTCCACGGTGCAACGCGGATTCCTCGACCATCACAGCCATCTCTACCGGCGGCTTGCGGTCCAGCACGGCCGCTTGACGACTGCAACGGGTCGCAACTACCTCATCAAGCCGGCCGATGTTGGATGGGACAGCGGCAAACACGAGCCGCATGTATTCCTCGGTCTGGAGTAGTCCGGGAATCAGCGTCGGCTCCCACGCGCGCAACAGAACAGCTCGACGCTCATGTTCGACCCACGGGCGCAGCCACGGACGCAGGTCTTCGTGGGCCGTCTTCGCCAGCCCTTGAATCTCGCTGCCGGTGCCGAACACATTGTCAAGGCGCTCTGCCGTGCCTTCCTGCGGAATCAGCTTCCCCGCCTCGAAATACTGGACGGAGGATTTCGAGACACCGATCGCGACGGCAAGCCTGTCCTGAGACGGCTTCCGCTCGGTGCGCAGTTCCCGAATGCGGGCCGGCAGTGACGCCGATGGGCCACTCATACATATCACCCCGGTTGGTCAGTAGCGATGTCGCCATCAGCAGGCGGTCAATGCGTTCATCTTCCGTGATCAGGCCGTCACGGTCCAGGGTGGATCGCAAGCGCCCCGTCCGGGAAGCATGCCCGCTTCGTACCCGTCGGGCAGGGCGCCAACGGGGCGGCGCATCCGGTAACGACCGGCGTGCCGCCACGTTCCCCCAAATTGCCGGACGAGAGGCATTCGCCATGAGACACTCTCGCAATTCCCGCCATCGCCGGGCGTGGTGGCGCCTCTGGCGCTACTGCCGATGCGGCTTCCGATGGGTCTGTCCGGACTCGATCGACCTGGTACCGATGCCGTACGAGCCGACGGTGTCGCCCATCAGCCGGCACGACTTCCGGCGGGCGGTCAGGAACGAGGCGAGCAGGATCGCGATCGCACGGCAGTCCCGTACCCAGGCCCGGGACCGGGCCACACCGGAACCGCCGCCACCCACCCCTACCTCCGTCCCGCAGCCGGAGCACCTGCGGAACGACTACCCCGACTCCCGGCGTGAGCCCCGGCGCGACGGATGGAACGGGCCGACCTGGGCGCACCTGGCCAACGGCCGGGCGGGCGGCCTGACTCCGGCTCAGCAGGACCGGGCCAGGCATGCCGAGCGGGTGTAGCCGTGATCGGGCCGTGGGCGCGATGGGAGCGGCACGCGGCACGGCGTCGGACGGCAGCAGCCGGCGCGGTCGGGCAACACGTTCCCGGGGACAGGTACGCCTGCCGGGTGTGCGAGCACGACTGGCCCTGTCAGGACGCCCGGCTGGCCCTGCTGGTCAGCTTCCAGGGTGACCGGGTGGGACTGATGATGTATCTCGCCGCGCACCTCGCAAACGCCCTCGAAGCGCTGCCCGACCGGAATCCCTCCATGATCGTCGGACAGATCCTCTACTGGGTCCCCCGGCGCCGACACTCCTGACTTTCCTGGTTCCCTTCGCGCCCTCTTCCTCCGGCGCGGCGCGAACGGAACGGCGGACCGATCGGCGGCGGTCCGCCAGGTAGAACCCCGGGCCGTTGTCGAGTCCCCCGAAGGCGGCCCGGGGTGCCGGACTGCCACCGCTGCCGGGACAACCACCAACTCCCTCGGCCGCCGGGCTTGACTGGCAGGAGTGCTTCATGCGCTGTAGCAGCAGCGGGCTTTCGCCGGCATCCGGATCTGCCGATGAGCGCACGTCTATGACTCGTCGCAGAGCTTGAGTTGGCGGTCTTGGCGGGGGTGCTTCTCGCAGCCTGGCATGCGAGACCGTCGGGCTGGCTGAGCCGTCACCAGTGAGCCTGGGCCTGGCCGGGCTAGACTCTGCGCCGCGAAGGATCCTTCGGTGGAGCGAGGCGGCCAACATGGACTACACCGGTGCAGACGACGTGAGGACGGCGCTGGGCATCGACAACTGGCGCAAGCTCAGCAAAGATCATGTTCTGCAACTGGTGGCCATGATGCCCGACCTGGATAAGGACGTCCGGCTGGCGGTCCTCAAGCAGCTCCCCGAGATTCAAAAGATCCTCGTCAAAGCGATGACCACCGTGCGGAAGGTGCACGAGGCAACCCTCGCGTCCAACGACAAGAGCCAGGAGAACGACTACCAGGGGCGGCGGGAGGCCAGGGCGTCGATCATCGCTCAGCTCGAGCGCGACGACTTGGACCCGGAGACCCGTAGACATCTGAATGATCTGCTCATGCAGCTCAGCGATAAGGACGCTGAGAAGGATTCTGAGAACAAGCGTTACCTGGATCGGTGGATGACAAAGTCGGCGATAAGCGTCACCGCCGGCGTTGTGCTGGTCGGTGTAGCCATCGGCGGCAAAGTAGGACTTCAACAGGGTGGTCCACTGCGCAAGTCATGACTTTTTCGGTCGCTACCCAGGGTTGCCGTTAGGTAGGCATTCCGTAGGCGTGGCACCGAGGAGCGCCAGCGCTGCAGGCCGCCCGTCAACCACTGGGAGGACGTCGAGCAGTCGTGGATGGCCCGTAGGTCGCGGTGTTCGGCATGATGAGTTCCCCGAGGCGTTCGAGTACCGGCAAAGTCTCAGCCAGGTGAAAGAGCGAAGCCTGTAGGGCCCGGAGGAGTTGGAAGTGATGGCTGGGTACAGCACCGACTACCTGAAAAGACTCATGGACGCGATCGAGGCGTTTGAGCGGGCTTTCGATAGTTGGATGGTCACTCAGGAAGAGTCGGATCACCTTAGCTCCCGTGGGCTCTTCCCCACTGTATGGACGAAGGAGCGCCAGGATCCGGCTGAGCTGCGAAGGCTCGAGCTGGATGTCGCGGAGACCGCTGGCGCGGCCGCTCGTGCGGTGGCTGTCACCGGTGCGTACATCGCCGTTGCCGGCATCGGAACTATTGACCCAATCGCAAACTGGTCGCTGATGTCAGCTCCCAAGGCGCTGATAGCGCCCAGCGACGTGCGCATGACGGCGGCGACGGTTCGTGGTCGACTAAGGACCATGATCAGTGAGGCCGAAGCTGCAACGGTATCCGGTGCACCGGCCTTCGCTCCGTCTCAACTGCATCCCCTTATCTGGTCAGCGGCCGCTGACCACTGGACTACGCATCAGTATCGAGTCGCAGTGCGTGAGGCCGCGGAGGCATTGACCGTGGAGTGGAAGACTCGGCTTGGTCGCAACGACGTCGACGACACGGTGTTCTGGCAGCAGACGCTCTCGGCGGGCGACCCTGAGCCGCAGAGGCCAAAGCTGGCTTGGCCCGGAGACAAGTCTGATAAAACGAACAAGAGCATGCGTGGCGGGCTGGAACCCTTAGCGAAGGCCCTGAATCAGCTCGCGACGGGACTGAATCTCACGATACGAAACGTCACCACGCACACCCGAGACGAGCTCTCCGAACAGGAAGGCATGGAGCGGCTCGCGGCCTACAGCTACCTCGCACGCCTCCTCGACGAGTGCGAGGTTCGCCGCGCTGAGAACGCGGCCGACGCTTGATGGACTCCTACTGCAGTGATGTCCACACATGCCGCCGATCGAGCGTTACTGTCGGTAGTCGGCTGGTGGGGATCTGAGAATGCCCGGACTTGCCGAGAGCGGATGTCGAATGGGCCCGCTTCGCCGCCGCCTCGGCGGTGTATGCCAGGTGCCGATGGCGGGCGATCACGTCGGGTTCTGCAGGCCGAGCGGGACAACGCTCGGTGGGAGGCCCTCGTAAGATCATCGTCATGCAGCTGATCGAGCGACCGTGGGGCGTCACCGCGTACGGCGCGGCGAGCGTAAAGTCCATGCCGGACATGGTCCGAGCGAGATTCCGGGTCGTGCGGGTGGAACAGAAGCCGTCAGATGCATTCAATACGGCAGCCGAGGCGGTGCGTGCGGTGCGTCAGGCGCTGCGAAACTATGGCATTCCTGACAGTGCGGTGGAGCGATCACGGCTGGATCTCAAGAGTTCGTGGAGCGGCTATGGCGCAGACCGGGTGTTCCTCGGCTATCAGTGCCAGGCGTCGTTTGCCATGGAGTCGGGCCGTCTGGACGTCGTTCAGCAGCTGCTCGATGACGTTGTAGCCGCCGGCGCGAACGAGATCGAGGCCGTTGACTTCGACGTTACGACGAAGGCTGAGATGCGCGCGGATGCTCGGCGTCAGGCGGTAGCGGCTGCTCGACGGAAGGCCGAGTTGTACGCCGAGGCGGCCGGGGTTCGGCTCGGTGCTGTCGTGCACATCGATGACGTCGATCCAGAAAACGTGGGCCACGAACGTTACCGTGGCCATGGTTCGGGCAGTGAGGCTTCCGCTCAGGATCTCGCACCCGGGCATGTAGTGGTTTCCGCTGCGGTGATCCTTGGTTTCTCGATCACCCACGACTGATACCGCGTGCCGACGTGCCAACGCTGATTGAGATAGTGTCCGTCATCGACGCTGCCCCGAACGTGGTGTTCGACCTAGAACTTGATGTGAACGTTCACGCCGCGTCTCTGCACGGCAGTCAAGAAACGGCCACAACCAGCACAGGTCGACGGCGGCTCACGCTCGGGGACGACGTCACCTTCCACGCTCGGCATTTCGGTCTGTGGTGGTGCATGACCAGCCGTATCACCGCCTATGAGCGCCCATCACGCTTTGTCGACGAGCAGACACGGGGTCCCTTCAGCGCACTCCATCATGAGCATCTCTTCCAAGTCCTCGATGGCGGCGAAACGCAGATGACTGACCGCTTGACCATCAGCGCGCCCTTAGGGCCGTTGGGAGCGGTGGCGACCCGGGTTTTGGTCGCGCCGTATCTGCGACGGCTACTGAAGCAGCGGGCAGCCCACATCAAGTATTTGGCGGAAGCCAGCGACCGCAGGGCGTGACGATCGCGGGTGGCATGCTCATCTGCCGCCGAGCGAGCGCGCCGAAACGCAGGGAATTCCGCCACCCTCCGTTGATGTCCGGCGCAGGCGTCGGCTCGATCCCCGCGCACGCAGGTGCCGATATCCGTGCATTGTCGGCCCTCTACGTCGATAGGTAGTAGGTAGCGATCTGCCCGGTCCGGCGCCGTCGTGATCCTTCGCACGGCCGCCTTGATACCTGAGTTTGGTCACCGGCTCGCGGCGCGACGGTGGGCAGCGCGCTGACCTGGGGTGTTGGGTGTTGGTGGGTTGTTTCTGAGGCACTAATTGGTGTCCTACGCTCGGTTTCGTGGCGTGGATTCGGCGGGTGCGGACGGCCTCGGGTGCGACGGCGGTGCAGATTGCCGAGTCCGTCGGCGGATCGTTGCTCATCTGGGCTCGGCGCATACCGAGGCCGAGTTGGGGCTGCTGATCTCGCAGGCCCGCGAGCTGCTTGAAGATCCCGGGCAGGGCGAGTTCGAGCTCGGCATCGAGCCGGTCGCGCGGAAGGCGACGCTGGTCGGCCCGGCCGGTGACGCGGCGCTGTTCGACATCGAGGGCTCACCGGATCGTGGGCCGGCGGCGGTCGCCGCACCGCGGGTGGTGTCGACGGCGTCGCGGGTACTGTACGACGTGCTGGCCTCGGTGTTCACATCCCTGGGCTTCGACGCCCTGGACGACAGGGTTTTCCGGGACCTGGTGATCGCGCGGATCGTGGAGCCGACCTCGATCCGCGACACCGGCCGGGTGCTGACCGACCTGGGCCGCGAGCCGGCCAGCGAAAAGACGATGCGCCGCACCCTGACCCGCGCCCACACCGACGCATACCGTGACCAGATCGCGCGGCTGTGCTTCGCCCACGCCCTGAACAGCGGCGACGTCAGCCTCTGCTTGTACGACGTGACCACGTTGTACTTCGAGGCGGACAAGGAGGACGACCTGCGCAAGGTCGGGTACTCCAAGGAACGACGCGTGGACCCGCAGATCGTCGTCGGGCTGCTGGTCGACCGGCACGGGTTCCCGTTGGAGATCGGCTGCTTCGCCGGCAACAAGGCCGAGACGCTGACGTTGCTGCCCATCATCGGCCAGTTCCAGGCCCGCCACCACATCGCGGGCATGGTCATCGTCGCCGACGCCGGCATGCTCTCCGCGGCCAACCTACGCGAACTCGACGCCGCCGGCCTCGGCTTCATCGTCGGTTCACGCACCACCAAGGCGCCGATCGACCTGGAGTCCCACTACCGCTGGCACGGGGACTACTTCACCCACGGGCAGATCATCGACACCGTCACCCCCAAAACCGGCGCCAACCGGGACAACGACCCCGCCCTCAAGGCCGAGCCGGTGTGGAACCCACGAACGCACACGTCGGCGTGGCGGGCGGTGTGGGCGTACTCGGCCACACGCGCCGCCCGGGACAACAAGACCCTCAACGCCCAAGAGGCGAGAGCGCGGGCCGTCATCGCCGGGGAGAAGACGACCCGAACCCCGAGGTTCGTCACCGTCAACGGCGACGCCCGCACCCTCGACGAAACATCCCTCGCAAGGGCACGGAAGCTGGTCGGACTCAAGGGCTACGTCAGCAACATCCCCCACACCGTGATGAGCCCCAGCGAAGTGATCTCCAACTACCACGACCTGTGGCACGTGGAGCAGTCCTTCCGCATGTCCAAGACCGACCTCGCCGCCCGGCCCATGTTCCACCACACGAAAGACGCCATCGAGGCACACCTGACCATCGTGTTCACCGCCCTGGCCGTCACCCGCGAAGTCCAGACCCGCACCGGACTCGCGATCCGCAACGTCCTCCGCCAGTTGCGACCGCTGCGCTCGGCGACCCTCGCGATCAACGACGCCACGCAGACGTTCCCACCCCAGATCGACCCCGACCGGCAGGCCATCATCGACGCCCTCACCACAAGCGGACCTCAGGCACTAACGAAATGACCGAACTCGGGCGCAGGGCGTGACGATCGCGGGTGGCATGCTCATCTGCCGCCGAGCGAGCGCGCCGAAACGCAGGGAATTCCGCCACCCTCCGTTGATGTCCGGCGCAGGCGTCGGCTCGATCCCCGCGCACGCAGGTGCCGATATCCGTGCATTGTCGGCCCTCTACGTCGATAGGTAGTAGGTAGCGATCTGCCCGGTCCGGCGCCGTCGTGATCCTTCGCACGGCCGCCTTGATATGATCGTCCACCATGTCCGATCCGCCATCGCAGTCCGTGCGGAAGAGCAAGGCTCACCGGCTCAGTTGGACCCTGCCGGTAGTGGCTGGCCTACTTCTCTTCTGCGGGCTGCCGCTTGGGTTCGCTCGGTACTCCGACCGCAACGAATCACGCGAAGCGGACATGGAGATCGGTCGGTATCTGACCCTCGTGCAAGAACGCGATCGCGCTGGCGCCGACGCGATGCTCTGCGGCGGAGACGACACGAGCGCCGCCGATCTGCCCCGCATGAACCAACCGGATTGGCGCCTCCCGCTCGTGGAGTCCTTCGCAATTGTCAGCACATGGGATTGGTCATCGGTGATAGACGGCCACGGCAGGGGCTACCGAGTCCGACTGGTGTTTGCCGGTGGATCGGCCGCGGAGGTAGAGCTGGCGGTGGAGGTGATAGCAGACGACCCGTGCATCGCTACGGAGATTCCTTTCTAAACGAACAGACCTCCACCACCGCCGCTGAGCGGGGCCGCCGACGGCATCCGGACCTGCCGCGATCCGCTCGTCACCGTGGGTGATGACGGTGCTGGTCATCAACTTTCCATTTCCGGACGTGTCGGTGGAGTGCACCGGAAGTAGAGGTGACACGGCGATCTCGGAGGAGCCCAGCGGCCGAGCTATCGATACCGCAAGGTCGATTGCTCCCCGTGGCTTTGGCATCCCGGACGGCGCAGTAGATCCGGCCCTTTCTGGTGCGGTGCTGAGTAAAGTGGGTGACCCTATCCCGGTCCGGCGCGTCGGCGGTGAACGTCGTTGCCGTCTTCGGCGACGGGTTCCGCGCCTCAGCCGTTCGGATGCAGGAAGGGAGACCTGCCCGCATTGCCGGGTATTTGCTGCCAGTAGCACCAGGCCTCCCAGTCTCCCAGAGAGGCCCTCGACTCGAGTTCCTCGTTGCGACCGGTGGTCGCGAGGAGCAGAGCGTAGGGCTCGCTTGCCTCACTGAGGCCGCGATCGACCCACGGCCTCAGAACGTCGAGTGCGGCGTCGGGCTCTCCGGTGCGGGCGAGGAGGCCGGCGAGGGCAATCGCCGCGGGCTCGGCCTCCTTGCGCTCGGGTCCCTCCGCCCGGCGTCTGAGTTCGGCAACGTCACCGGCGGCGGCGAGCCTGCCTGCCTGGTAGCGCTCGACATAGTCATAGCGCCACGAATTCTCGGGTTGTGCCGCCATGTAATTCAGGACGTCGACGACATCATCGGTGTATCCGTGTTCGATGGTCAGCAAAGGGAGAATCTGCTTCGCTGCGTCGTCGCCCGCCTGTGCCCGTTCCTGCACGATCTCGACACCCTCCGCGACGCGTTCATGCTGAGCGAGAAGCGCTGCGAGGCGGAACGCGGCGATGCCATCGCCGTTACTTACTCGGGTGCGCAGCAGGCCTATTGCCACAGATAGGTCACCGCTACGGGCTAGGGCGTCGGCCAGATGCCGCGTGGCGGAACCGTTTCCGCGTGTCGCTAGGTCTCGCAGCCCCTCAATGTCGCCCTGCCGTGCCAGTAGCGTGGCCAGCCGGTCACCAGCCTGCTCGTGTCTGCTCGTCATTGTCCGGATGTCGTTGATCCGCCCTTGAGCCTGTAGCAGGTCCAACAGGGCCACGGCCGCGTATTGGCAACCCGCATCGGAGCGTGACCGCAGTTCGTTGACTGCTCCGCGAGCCAGGAGAACGGTGGCGAGTCGGTCCGCTGCGTGCGCGTACTTGTGACCCCGACCCGCTGCCAGCTCGCGTAGCTCGTCGATTCGGCCATGTACGGCGAGGAGGTCGGCGAGCCACTCGATCTCTAAGTCTCTAATCCGCCGACCGCGGGAGCGGAGGAAGGCGACGGCTCCGTCGACATCGCCGGCGCGCACGTACGTATCGACGACGAGACGCCGCGAGGAAGCCCTAAGCGGGGTGATCTGATCGTGGGCGAAGGCTATCGCATCGGAAGCATCAGCGTGAGCGAGCAGGAACCGGGACATCCACTGGCTGGAGTCACGGTCACCGGCCCTGCTCAGCCGGTGGCGCAGGTCGGCTGCACCGCTGAGATCGCCTTCCGATTCCAGCAGCGTGGCGAGCTTCCGCGCCGCCGCCCAGTCACGAGCCTCGGCCAGGCTCCGCAACTCATCCCGATCCCCATGGTCGGCTAGGAGATCCGCGAGGGCTGCACCCGCGTTCGGACTCCGATTCTTATCGGCCAGAGTACGCAGGCCGGCGAGGTCGCCCCGCTCGGCGAGGATAGCGACCAGGGCGTTCTCGTACGGATTGGCGTCCTCGGTCGAGTCGTCCACCTGACCCGCCCAGCGGAGATAGCGCCGGGCGAACGCAAGGTAGCGGCCCGGTGTGGCACGCCGGCGCAATTCGTCGAACGCCCCCATGGCGACCAGCAGCCCGGCGAGCTTCTCGGCACCTTTGACGTCGAAGGCGCCCACCGACCGCTTGAGCGTATCGGCAGCTCCAGCCAGGTCACCCTGCTCAGACAGCACATCAGCGAGTTCGTCGGCGGCAACACGATCCCCACCCCGGGCCAGCCGGCGCAGAATGTCCGGTGCCGCTTGCCGTGCCAGGTGGTTCTGCAACAGAACGTGCCGGAACTCGTAGGCCGTCCCGGATCGGCGCAGCACTCCGCGACGGTAAGCGTCGTCGAGGAAGGTCCACAATCGCCACGGAAGATATCCACGCCGGACCAGGCTCAGGTGCACCACGCGAAACCGCAGCCATGTCGCCCCACCGGCGGTTGCCGCCGCGATCAGGCCAAACGTCGCTGCAACCATCCCACCCAGTAGAAGCGGACGGGGAACGACCTCGAACCTGGCCCAGGCGGCTGCGCCGATGAGTCCGAGAGTCGCGTAGGAAATGCCCGCCAGAACCGCCTGCCGGGCGTTACTCCAGAACCCGTGGGTGGGAGCGCGGCTGCGAGGGGCGACATTCGGCGGCCGCACGCCAAGGAAGACAGCGGCGACCGTGCCCGCGCCGAGACCAACCGCAGCTCCGCTGAATACCTCGCTGAACGCCAGACCGAGGGCCAGACCGCACGCAAGCCCCAGACGGAGGTGGCCGAAGATGCGCGACGGCAGACCGTTGCCGTTACTTGTCCAGGACGCCGGCGGCCAGCTTGCCGGCCACAGCCGGCGAAAGCCCTCAGACGTGGCCGTCTTGCCGGCAATAACGACGGCTGCGCCGAGCTGAGCAGCACCCCACCACCCGCCTGCACGGAAACCCACGACAACGACTGTCACCAGGACGAACACGGCCGCCAAGCGGCGGATGAAGCGCCTGCGTCCCCGCAAGGGGCGTTTGCCCAGTCGCCACCATTCAATTTCCCGACTGTCGGTACGGCTCAGGTCGTACGCCAGGAAACCCAGCCATCGCCGGGGTCGGCGAGATGCTTCATAGACCGTGTCGAGGAAGGTGTCCAGGAGTCGCCCAACGACGGCCTCAGCGTTCCGCACCGCGAGCAGAGATTCTGGCCGGCTGGTCGGATCCCGATAGGCGATCCGAGCGACGTTGACCATGAGGGGCGTGGACAGGGCGGCCGCCAGGGCGCTGTCCGGATTCGCACGGAGGTAGGCGAACACCGGTTCCCAACGGTGGCGACTAGGCGCCGGCTCCGACAGAAACTCGATCACCGCGTCGAGGGTGACGGGTTCGATCTCAATAACAGCGGCGGCCGCCACGACCTCCCCTGATTCTGCGATCGCGCGGTCGTATTCGGCCGCCCGGCAGGTGACGACTAGGGGGCGCCCCTCGGCCGCATACCGGCTCACTACGGTCAACGCCTGCGCCAGCCGGCCGCCAGGCAGCTCGTCCAGCCCGTCTAACACCGGAATCAGCAGCTTGTCCTGCAACAGCCTGCGAGTTGTGATGTCATCTTCGCCCGCGTCGACGCGCCGGACGATGAAATCCTCGAGGCTCTCTTTAGGCTCCCAGGAACTGACAGGCAGCACCACCGGAACCGCGTCACCTTCGACGCGCAGCTCCAGCAACTGCAGGGCAAACTCCATGGCCAACACGGTCTTGCCGGCACCCGGCGCACCGAGCACCATCAGCTGCCGTCGCGGCAATTCCAAGAACTGCTTGGCAACCGTTGACACGTTGCCGGTTAGCGGCATCCGCTTCCAGCTCCTGCCGCTGGCGGTGCCGAGCACAACGTCGCGCCCTGCGGCCGCCCGCGCCGTGGAGGACCACCTGATCATGATGGGCGCCGGCTGCCTGAGCTGACGCGCCACCGCCTCTCTCGCCAGATCCGTGCCGACCGCGCGCGCCAAGTCAGCCAAGACATGCCCAGCCCGGTCCCCGCCCGCCTGCCGCACCCGCTCGGTCAGCACAAGCGCAGTGCCTATCGCGCCCACCAGCAGGGCCAACACGTTGGACCAGCCGACCCACCGTTCGAACTCGGGCCCACCGGCCGCCCCGGCCGCTCGACCGACGATCCAAATGCTCAGCCCGACGAGAGAGACGGCGATGAGCAGGCGACCCGCGCGCTGCAACCCTTTCACCGCGCCGCCGCCATGGGTCAATTATCCTCCAGGTGGAGGGCAAGCCGGTACCCACGCCGAACGCGGCCCACGCATCGCACCGCCTCGTCAGGCCGCCATACCCGTACGCCCGCGAGCGGCGGCGCTCCGTCGACGAGAGTGCCGTCTCGCGACCACTCACTCACACACGGGAGCTGGGCCGATGAGCTCCCTACGCCGTGAACGGTCACCACGTTGCCGGTTGCCAGCCGCAGCCCGGCAGGATGACCGAGCTGAGTCCGAGACCCTCTGTCATGAACTGGCGGGTGGACGAGCAAGATCCGACGTACGGCTTTGCCGCCGGGCGAGCGTCACGTTGAGTGATGGAGTGCGGGTGGAGATCGACGCGCGGTCGTGCCGAGAAGAGTGCGTTGCCCGGCCTGGTCTTTGAGGCAGCTCATCGTCACCCGAACGGGTGAATATCGAGGCAAATGCTGTGATTATTATCGATGGTTTTAGGTGTTCTACCTCGGTCATTCTACTTCTATCGTGGTGGGTGGTAGCGATCTGGCGAAACGCCGATCGCGAAGAGGGTCTATCATTCGATGGCCCGCGCGCTCCCGTGGCGCGTCTGTCCGAGCGGAGCGGTGTTGTACATCAAGACCTTCCGGGTAAGGAACTTCCGCCGGCTGCGCAAGGTCGGAATCGATCTTGACCCGGAGACGACGATCTTCGTCGGAGCGAACAACAGTGGAAAGACGTCTGCAGCGCAGGTCTTCAGGTTGTTCCTCGGCGAGAGCAAAGGCCGTTTCCAGCTTTATGACTTCACGTCCGACTGCTGGGATGCGTTCGATGCTTTCGACGCGGCGTCGGACGATCCTGAGGGACTCCCGCGTATCGAGCTTGACATCTGGCTGGATCTGAAAGGTGACGATGTCAACCTGCACCGGGTGATCGACTTCCTTCCCGATCTGAGCTGGTCTTCGGAGCTGGTCGGCGTCCGGCTGTCCTACCGGCCCAGGAGCGGCAAGCAGCTGGTCGAGAATTTCGAGGAGTGTCGTAACAAGATCACGGCGGCCAGTCGCGCGGAGGGCTCGGCGTATGAGCCGTGGCCGCGTTCACTGACCGATTACTTGACGCGCGAGCTACAACGTGAATACGAGATCGCTTATGCGGTCCTGGACGCTGGCCAGTGCGATGAGAACTTCGAATTCATCGATGGTTATAGCCCGGATTGGGTCAGCGGTGGCGAGAGCAAGCTCGGCCGCAAGCTCGATGGCCTAGTCAGGATCGACTTCCTCGATGCCCAGCGTCACCTGGTTGATGGGGAGAGTCGTGGCCGGGCGGAGGACCTTTCTCGGAAGCTGAGCGGCTTTTATGCTCGCAACCTCGAACAGCGGGAGGCTGACCTGGCGGCGGTCGCCGCTATCGCGGACTCGGAACTTCGGCTCAACCAGCACTTCGCGGAAGTCTTCGAGTCGACCCTGGACAAGCTCTCCGACCTCGGCTACCCGGGCTTCCAGCACCCGCGTCTGGTGGTAAAGGCATCATTCAACGCGCAGACCGTTCTCAGTAGCGGAGCGCGGGTCCACTACGCGCTGCCCGCAGGCGACGGCTCTGGCGGCGGGGCCGAGCGAACACTGCCTGACCAGTACAACGGGCTGGGCTTCAAGAACCTCATCTACATGGTCGTCGAGGTCCTCGACTTCCATCACCGGTGGATCGACGCAGACGGCGACCGCCCGCCGATCCACCTGGTATTCATCGAGGAGCCCGAGGCTCATCTACACGCCCAGCTCCAGCAGGTGTTCATCCGGAAGATCCGTGAAATCCTTCCCGATGCCGACCCGGCCTTCACCACACAGATGGTCGTCACTACCCACTCCGCGCACGTCATCTACGAGAAGTCGTTCGAGCCGATCCGCTACTTCAAACGAACCGGTCTGGACGGCAACATTCACCACACCGACGTCAGGGACCTGATGACGTTCAGGGGCGCCGCGGAGGAAGCCACGCGGCACTTCCTTCGACAGTATCTGAAGCTCACTCACTGTGACCTGTTCTTCGCTGATGCTGCAGTCCTGGTCGAGGGAAACGTCGAGCGTCTGCTTCTTCCGTTGATGATTCAGCAGTCGGCGCCCGAGCTGCAGTCGTGCCACCTGACAATCCTGGAAGTGGGTGGGGCCTTCGCCCATAAGTTCCGGGAACTCGTCGAATTCCTTGGCCTGCCGACGCTGGTCATCACCGACATAGACAGCGTCCACGGACCGAAAGCAGACGATGCTGCTGCCGCGCCTGATGCGAACGGGTCGGATGATGCCGACGGGCGGGAGTGCCGGGTGGCGTGTATGACCACGAAGGACGACGCCGTCACGAGCAACGAGACGCTGGCGACCTGGATCCCAGGCATCCGGCCGATCGCCGATCTCCTCGACCTTCCCGACAAGGACAAGTGCCCGCTGTCAGGAGGCAATCCCGGCCACGTCCGGGTCGCGTACGAGACGCGCCAGGCGGTCGAGTGGAACGGCGAGCGCGAGGATCGAGCCGGCCGTACTTTTGAAGAGGCCTTCGCCCTGGAGAATCTGACCTGGTGCCAAGACTCGAAACAAGCAGACCTCGGCCTGTGCGTGCGGAAGGCAGCAACGATGTCGTTGGATCAGCTACACGAAGCGATCCACCGACGCGTGAAGAACCTCGACAAGACAAACTTCGCCCTCGCGCTGATCACTGCGAACCCGGCAGAGTGGACCGGGCCGCGCTACATCGTAGAGGGCCTCGATTGGTTGCGTGATCAACTTACGGTGGAGACGTCTGACACCTCACGGTTGACTGAGATCGACGCTGAGGTGGGCGGATGACCAAGCGCATCGACGCCCGGGACACCGACGCCGATCGGGCCCTGCGTGCGATTCTCGACCAGCGCGGTAAGAGAGGGTTTGTAGTAAACGCCGGGGCAGGGTCCGGAAAGACGACCTCGCTGGTCAAGGCGCTGGCGTATGTCGCCAGCGAACGCCGCGAGCAGCTACGTGCACGCACCCAGCAAGTTGCCTGTATAACCTACACGGAAGTCGCTGCTGCCGAGATCCACGACGACGTTCACGACGATCCGCTCGTCTACGTTTCCACGATCCACGGTTTCCTGTGGGATTTGGTCGCACCGTTCCAGTCCGACATCGGCGCCTGGATTGAGGGCCAGCTCACGGCCAAGCTCGCTGAGACCGCCGAGAAGATCGACAAGGCTAGGACGTCCGCCAAGCGCGAGTCAGCGGAGCAGGACCGTGACCGCTACCAGCGTCAACGCGACGCCCTGCGATCGGTGCGCAGATTCACCTACGGCGTCGGACCTGACTACGGCAAGGGGCAGATCGGGCACGCGGACATTCTCAAGATGGTGCCGCACATGCTGATGAGCCAGCCGCTTCTGGCGAAGGTGGTCGCCGCACGGTTCCCGATCATCTTTGTCGACGAGAGCCAGGACACGGAGACAGAAGTCGTCAGGAGTCTTACCCACCTGTACCGGACCGTTTCGGGTGACTTCCTCCTGGGATTCTTCGGCGACCCCATGCAGCAGATCTATGCCACCGGCATAGGCCGGATTCCGGCGGAGCCCGACTGGACCCTGATCAACAAACCGGAGAACTTCCGTTCGTCACGGCAGGTGCTCGAGGTTGTCAACCGCGTCCGGGCCGCCGGCGACGGAGACCAGCAAATCCCGGGCCGGGGCGAACTGACCCCGGAAGGACACGCCTACTTCTTCGTGCTGCCCACAGATGCCGACCGCGCCGCCAGCATGGACACCGTCCGCCGGTGGCTCGCGCATCGCACATCCAATGACGCCTGGACCAGTGTTGCGCCCGGCGGCGCCAAAATCCTTGTAGCCATGCATAAACTCGCCGCTCGGCGACTCGGCTTCGCTGGCCTATACGCCGCCTTCCACCAGTCGAAAGCCCCAGCCGCGCTGTCCGCTGGCTTCGACGAAGGCACAGCCTGGCCCATCGCACCGTTCGTGAACGTAATCCTGCCACTGTGCGAGGCAACGAATGCCGCCATAGCGCCGCGGATCCTGCGCAAGCACAGCACGACGCTGCGAGACGGTATCGCCGAACCGGGAATCGCGCGTCAGCGCCTCGCCGCGGCACGCGAAGCAGTGCGGGAGCTCCGAACGCTGGTAGCCGAGGCTGGTGCAAGCTCGGTGGGAAAGGTACTGCGGCACGCGTACCAGAAGGGACTCATTGAAGCAGTCCCGCTGCTCTCCCGCTACCTCGACCCCGACGGGACGCACAGCGATCAGGTGCTCGGTGAAAAGACCCGGGAGGTCCTGGACGCATTCATGGCGTGCGACGTCAATGAGCTGGACGGATACCTGCGCTACGTCAGACGCGAGTCCCCCTACTCCACACAACATGGGACCAAAGGCGCCGAGTTTCCGAACGTCATTGTCCTGCTCGACGACTCCGAAGGCACACTGCCAGCCCACTCCTACGACAAGCTTCTCGGACTCGCTGAGCTTTCCGACACCGATCGTCGTAACAAGGCCAGCGGCAAGGACACCACCGTCGATCGGAGCCGGCGACTCCTGTATGTCTGCGTCTCACGAGCACGAAACGAACTCGCCGTCGTTCTCTACGCCATGGACGTGGACGCCGCGATCTTGTCTCTCAAGGCCGCAGGTCTAGCAGACCAGCCACTGACGATGGACGACCTATCGGCGACCTGACGGCAGCCGCGTCATCACGCCTCGCTGCTGAAGGATGCCTACCAAGATCGGCTCAATGCACTCTCATGCCGCCGACAGGGATGTATCGGGTCGCTGTCGCCGTCCCGCCGGTTGTGTGACACATCATGAACACCGCTGCGGTCACATCGCCTATTCGTGCTCCCCGGGCGCGGTGGCCGGGGGGAGAGCGGCCGGCGGGAGACCGGTGGGGGTCTCCAGATCGATCTCCGGGCCGCCTAGCTCGGCACGAGCGACCCGGTTGAACTCGCGTTCTGCGTCTCGACATGCCTGAATGAAGGGCTCGGGAACCTGCCCGGCCCCGTAAGCGGCCCTCACCTCGGAAAGTTGTCCCACCGCGAGCATGAGAGCGGCAGCGGCATGGACCGTGGCCGTGGTGTGCGCGATCAGGCCGATTTCGGCTCGGTACCGGACAACCTGGGTGCGCGCCTGGCCGCCGTCGGCGTGCGGTTGGCGGGAGACCGAAGACGCCAGGAGGATTGGTACGTCCGAGTCCAGTACCGTCGCCCGCCACTCCCGGCAGGCGGCGACGAACGCGGCGTACGTCGCGCGCCGATCCCGTATCGACATTGTGCTCTCCTGATGCTCCCAGGAGGCGCGCTGCACCCGTGCGTTGAGCAGCGAACCCAGCGTCACACCGACCAACGCGCCAGTCACCGAAAGGAATGCGAGGACCACTTGAGTCATGGATCCAGAGTCACCGAGAGCGTCAACCATCCCACGAAGGCCGTGACCCAACTCGCGCATCACCCTGGTCGGCGAGCGGGTGCTCTTCGCCTGGGACTGCGCAATTTCCGATCGCCTCCGGCATCCTCATCTGCCGCGCTGCGCGCTTACTGAGTGATCAGCATAGGGCGGCGACGGCTTCTACCTCGACGAGTTGGTCGCGGTAACCGAGGACGGCGACTCCCAGCAAGGTGCTGGGCACATCGTGCGGGCCGAAGTGTCGACTGACCACGTCCCACGCCGTGACAAGGTCGCCCCGGCGGTTGCTGGCGACGTAGACGGTCGTCTTGACCACGTCGGTGAGGTCGGCACCGGCCGCCGCCAGTGCGGTGCGTAGGTTCGCCATGACCTGCTCGGCCTGCCCGGCCACGTCTCCGACCGCGACGGTGGCGCCGTCCTCGTCGAGCGGGCAGGCGCCGGCAGTGAACACGAGCTTCCGCACGTCAGAGGCTACTGCGGCATAGGCGTACGGAGCCTGATCGGTTAGCTGTGGAACTCGGATCAGCTCAACGGAGTCGGATGCGGTCATGGGCGCATGTTTGCAGACGATCTCGGCAGTGACGACCGCATTATGTTGCCCACGGTCTCGGGTACCCGGATCTGCCGCGGAGCGGGCGGAGGGACAGGTTGTCTCAGCTCGCAGCGCGTGAGGATTCCGTCTGGCGGCCGGCGCGCGGTCGTGCTGGAAGCCGGCGAGCTGGCATGCGATCAGGCCAACCCCGACCGAGCCACCCCCGATCGTGGCGACGGGAACAATTCCGGTAGCAGAGCCTTCGAGCCGGTCGGACGGGTGCGACCGGGTCAGTCGGCGCGGCCGGCCCGGGTGGCGAGCTGGTCGAGGCCGCTGACGATCCCGCCGGTGAGGTCGCCGCCGCCGAAGGCCGCGACCATGGAGAGCGCGGCCAGCTTGGCGTCCCGGTCCGGGATCCGCTTGCGCGCCTCGGAGCCGGTCACCACCTCCAGCACCCGCTGGTTCGGCGAGAGTGCGACAAGCACGGCGCGGGCCGGGTCGGTGAGCTCCAGGTGCAGCCGCTGCGCGTGCTCCCGGACCGGTTCGGTCAGCGGGCCCACGTAGACGGTGAAGACCAGGCCGGTCGACTCGTCGGCGATCCGCAGCGCCTCGTCGATCCGGAGCAGCTGGCGGGTGGTGAAGGGGCCGTCGAGCACGTGCGGACGGCCGGCGTCGCCCGAGCCGCCGTCGACCCGCGGCCGAGCCTCCCTCGTCACGCTCTCACCAGCGGTCACTTGCGCCCCCTGTCACGCCGGCGCGCTTCGGCGCGCTGGTGGTCTCGATCTCACCGCTGGTCAACGCCCTGGCTTCCGCACCCGCCGGCAGCGCCGTCCGGGCGGACTCGCCCAGGTGCTCGGGCGAGGAGAGGAACCAGACCGGCGCGAACTCGAAGGGCCGTCCCGGCCGGTAACGCCGGGAGGTGCGACCACTGCCGCCGACCCGGGCCAACACGGTGATCACGAGTATCGCGGCGGCCGGGATGGCAACGAAGATCAGCAACGTGTCGGAAACAGACAACCTCAACGCCCCCAGGCGAAAACGGGATCATCGTGCCCGGCCGGATCGGGTGACGATCATGTCAGCCCGACCGATCCGGTCGCCGTTCACGGTATCGGAAACCGCCGCCCACCAGATCTCGGGGTGCCGATCCAGGCCGGCGACAGTGCGGCGGTGCCGGCCGAGGCCCTCCGCCACGAGCCGGCTCAGCCGCCTCGGCGACGCCGGGCTCACGCCTCCTCGACGAGCCGGGCGAGCGCGTCGACCGCCCGCCAGCAGTCGTGGTAGGTCGAGTAGAGCGGAACCGGGGCCAGCCGGACCACGTCCGGTTCGCGGTCGTCGACGACCACGCCGTACTCGGCGGAGAGCCGCTTGGCCAGCGCGGCGGCACCGCCCCGGCCGATCCGGACGGAGAGCTGGCAGCCGCGCCGGGCCGGGTCGCGCGGGGTGAGCACGGTCAGCGGCCGGCTCGGGACGACCCGGTCCAGCAGTTCTTCGAGGTAGCCGGTCAGCCGTTCGCTGCGGGCCCGCAGCGCCGCCATCCCGACCTGCGCGAAGATGGCGAGTGCGCTGCGCATGGGCGCCATGGCCAGCACCGGCGGGTTGGAGATCAGCCACGCCTCCACGGTGGCCGGCGCCCGGAAGACCGGCGCCATCTCGAACCGGGTGGCCTCCTCCGTGCCCCACCAGCCCTCGAACCGGTCGATCGCCGGGTCACCGAGGTGCCGTTCGTGCACGAACGCCCCGGCCAGCGCACCCGGCCCGGAGTTCAGGTACTTGTACGTGCACCAGGCGGCGAAGTCCACGCCCCAGTCGTGCAGTGCCAGCGGCACGTTGCCGACCGCGTGCGCCAGGTCCCAGCCGACCAGGGCGCCGGCCCGGTGCCCGGCCCGGGTGATCTCCGGGATCTCCATCAGCTCGCCCGTGAGGTAGTTGACCCCACCGAGCAGGACCAGCGCGACCCGCTGCCCCTCCCGGTCCAGGTAGTCCACCACGTCCTCGGTGCGCAGCGTCTCCTCGCCCGGACGGGGGCGCAGCCGCACCACCACCTCGTCCGGATCCAGCCCGTGGTGCCGGGCCTGGCTGCGTACCGCGTAGCTGTCGGAGGGGAAGGCGGCGTCCTCGATCAGGATGCGGTCGCGCCCGGGCGCCGGCCGGTAGAACGAGACCATCAGCAGGTGCAGGTTGACCGTCAGCGAGTTCATCACGACGGTCTCGGCCGGCAGCGCGCCGACCAGCGAGGCACTCGGCCCGGTGAGCGACCGGTAGGAGGGAATCCAGGGCCGGTCGCCGACGAAGTGGCCGGAGACGCCGAGCGTGGCCCAGGTCGACAGCTCGGCGTCGATCTCCGCCCGGGCGGCCCGGGGTTGCAGGCCGAGGGAGTTGCCGACCAGGTAGGCCGCCTCGGCGTACCGGCCGCCCTCGGCCGGCGGCACGTGGAACAGGTGCCGGTGGCCCGGGTCGACGTCGTCGCGCCGCCGGGCCTTCTCCTCCGCCGGGATGGTCATCCGCCGCTCACTCCTCACTCGCTCGCCCTACATCTGGGTGCGGGCGGCCCAGAGTTCCGGGAAGACCTCCCGGGCCATGCTCCGGCGCAACCAGGCGGCGCCGGCCGACCCTCCGGTGCCGACCTTCGCGCCCATGGTCCGGCGCACCGCCTTGAGGTGCTGGTGGCGCCAGTCGTCGAACTGCTCGGCGATCTCCACCAGGGTTTCACCCAGTTGCCGCAGGTGGTTGTCCGGCCCGCTGTCGGCGTAGATCTCCACCCAGGCGGCGGTCACCTCGGGGCTCGGTTCGGCCTCGGCGGAGAAGTCCCGGTGCAGCACCGCGTCCGGCAGCGCGAAGCCCCGGCGGGCCAGCAGGGCGGTCACCTCGTCCCAGAGGCTCGGCGCGCGCAGTGCCTCGACCAGCCCGGCGTGCACCTCCGGCTGCCCGTGGAAGGGCCGGACCAGGGAGGCGGTCTTCAGCCCGAGCAGGAACTCCAGGTGCCGGTACATCGCCGACTGGAAGCCGGAGCCCTCGCCGAGCAGGTTGCGGAACCGGTTGAAGTCGGCCGGAGTCATCCAGCGCAGCCCGCGCCAGGCCGCGTTCAGCCCCTCCAGGTGCAGGGCGGCGCGGTGCAGCGGGGCCAGCGCGGCCCAGAGGTCGTCCGCGCGCAGCCGCTGCCGCGCCTCGCGCAGCTCGAAACAGGTCAGCCCGAAGTAGAGCTCCATGATCTGGCTGACCATCAGGAACGACATCTCGCCCGGATCCCGGCTCAGCGGCTGCTGGAGGCGATGCAGCGTACTGGCGTGCACGTAGTCGTCGTACGGGGTCCGCTCGACCGGCTCCAGCGTCGGCTCGCCACCGTTCGCGGCGGCACGGGCGGCCCGCTGCGCGGCGGTCGACGGCCGTACCCGGGGACGCCCCGCCCGCCGCTGCCGCGGGATGCTCTCCACCGTTGCCTCCGTTCCGTGACGCACTACCCTTATGATCTCCCCCCGCTGCCGTCACGGGGAATGCCGGAGCAACGGTGGTGGGCGCCTTTATCCACCGGTTGTACAGTCCGGGATCGGGATGACTTAGCGTTTGAAAGGTCGCGAGCGGGATCGGCGGCTAGATTACGGAGAGTGGGCACGGGTGGACGACATGGACTGGGCACTGCTCCGCGAGCTCCAGGCCGACGCCCGGCTCTCGTTCAGCGAACTCTCCCGCCGGGTCCACCTCTCTCCCCCGGCCGTCGCCGAGCGGGTCCGCCGGCTGGAGGAATCCGGCGTGGTGACCGGATACCACGCGCACGTCGACCTGGCCCGGGCCGGGCGGAACGTGGTCGCGATGATCCGGATGTCCTGTTACGGGTCGCGCTGCATCCTCCGCGACCCGGAGGTGCCGCAATGGCCCGAGATTCTGGAGATCCACCGGATCACCGGGGACGCCTGCAGCATGCTCAAGGTGGCGGCCGGGTCGATCGAGGCGTTCGAGCAGGTCATCGACAGGTTGGCCCCGTACGGGCAGCCGTCCAGCACGATGGTGCTCTCCAGCCCGCTGCACTGGCATCCGGTCCTGCCCCTGCCATCCGCTTCACCCGACTGACCAGCGCTTTTGCCGGCCGGTCGGGCCCGGATGGGCGTGTGCGACCCGGGTCGGTGGGAACACCCACCCCGACGACGGTCGTGCCAGCGCGGCCCGCCCGACGCGGCGCGCGCACGACCGGGGAAACGCACCGCCGGGGAGGGAAGTCATGCTCGCTGCCAAGGTCGTCGGCCGCACGATCGCCGCCGGCATCGCCGTCGCCGCCCTGGTTCCGGGACCGCTGCTCGGGGACGCCACCGCGGTACGCGCCGGACCCAACACCTTCGTGGAGGTCACCCCCAACACCGCCCAGGCGGGCACCCGGGTCAACATCCGGGCGAGTTGCGACACCGCCAACAACCAGCAGGCGACGGTGCACTCGGACGCCTTCGGCAGGGTGATCGTCCGCCCCGACAACGGCTTCCTCACCGGGTCGGTGACGATTCCGGGCGGCAAGGCCCCCGGGTCGTACGCGGTCAACCTGAGCTGCCAGCAGAACGGCAACAACGCCACCACCACGCTCACCGTGGTGAACATGAGCCAGGGCAGCCAGGGGCCGGCCACCGGTGGCGGCGGTACGGCCGGCGGCCGGGGCGGGACGCTGATGATCGCCGGCGGCATCGGCATCGTGGCCCTCGGCATCGGCTTCGGGCTGGCCGGCCGGCACCGGCGGCGTACCGAGCCGAGCAGCTGACCCGCGGACTCCACCATGTTCCGCTGCTCCACCGGCGGTGGCGCGTGGCGGGGCCGGGCGGAGCGGTGCTGGGCACGGACGGGCCGGTGGCGACGACGTACGGCCCGGCTGGCCCGCCAGGCGACCGCGGCGAGCATCACCAGCCCGGATCCGGCGGACGGCACCCCACCGGGCACCCTGGACGCCGCGCCGCCCCGCCCGGCGCGCGCGACAGGCCGGCGCCGGTGGGCCCGCCGGCCCGGACCGGTACCCGTGATCACCCTGCTGCTCGGTCTGCTCGTCACCCTCTTCGGGGTGCAGAGCGTCACCGGGATCACCCTGCTGCCGAGCGGACTGCCGTTCGGCGCGCCGGCCCCGCCCCGCAGGTTCCCGGTCCTCGAGTCGAGCCCACCCGTCGAGATCGGCATCCGGTCGCTCGACCTGACCGCGCCGGTGCATCCGGTCGGCGTCGCGCCGGACGGCACCATCGAGGTGCCGGCGTCGGACCGCCGCGACGAGGCCGGCTGGTACGACGCGAGCCCGACCCCGGGCCAGTACGGGCCCTCCGTCATCGTCGGTCACGTCGACACCCGCACCGGCCCGGCGGTCTTCCACGACCTCGCCGGGCTGCGTCCGGGCTCGAAGATCGAGGTCGACCGGGAGGACGGGTCGGTGGCGGTCTTCGAGGTCAACTCCGTCCGGCGGTTCAACAAGTCGGAGCTGCCGGTGGAGCAGGTCTACGGCGACTTCAGCCGACCGTCACTCCGGCTGATCACCTGCGGCGGCCGCTGGGTCGGCGGCTCCACCGGGTATGCCGACAACGTCATCGTCTTCGCGTCCCTGGTCTCCGCCCGGCGCACCTGACGCCCCGGCCGGGCGCCGCCCCGGCCCCCGCGCAGCTCCCGGTCAGGCCGCCTCGGCCTCGCGCAGGTCCAGCCAGTCCGCCCAGCGGGGATCCGGTGCCCGGTGCCCGAGCACCCGCCACGCGATGCCCTTCGGTGCGGAAGGCAGCGCGTGCAGCCGCCAGCCCAACTCGGCCGGGGTCTTGTCGCCCTTGGTGTGGTTGCACCTGGCGCAGGCGGCGACCACGTTCTCCCAGGCGTGCCGGCCGCCCCGGCTGCGCGGGAAGACGTGGTCGATCGTCTCGGCCGGACCGCGGCAGTAGACGCAGCGCCAGTTGTCCCGGGCGAAGATGGCCCGCCGGGAGAGCCCGACGTGCGTCCGGTACGGCACCCGGACGAAGCGGGTCAGCCGGACCACCGACGGCACCGGCAGGGCGTTGCGGGCACTGTGCAGGATCCCGTCCCCGTCGGCCACGCAGACGGCCTTGGCGGAGAGGACGAGGATCGCGGCTCGACGCACTGAAACGACACACAGTGGCTCATAGGTCGCATTGAGCACCAACGCTCCGGAGCCCACCGTGGGTCGTATGTCAGGCATCGCGCTCACCCTCTCGGTCGTGTCCCGGTCCGCTCCCTCGCCCGCCTGGTGCCGGCCCCGCCCCCGGTGACCCGTCGGGCAGCACGCACCGACCGGCCGCCACGACCACGGCCGACGCCGGCAGATCACCGGCGTCCGTGCGCCAATAGTCCCCGATAGCTGGCGCGATTGCACGTACTAATCCGGGGTCCCGCAGAAAGCTTTCACGTCCCGTGGCAAGATGACCGGTTCGCCGTCTCACCCCGGCGGTCGGCGGTCGGCGTCCGGCGTTCGGCCCCGGACCGTCCGAGGGGTCTGCGCCACGAGACGGCGGGTCGGCCGGCACCGGCGCGGGCCGGTACGGTACGAAACACTCGTGAACCCCGCGACGTTGATCACCGCCGCCGTGCTCGGGATGCCGGCAGCCGAGACTCCGGACCCGGAGCCGAGCTGTCTGGACGACCCCGGCTGCAAGCTGGTCTGGGACGTGACCGGCTCGGTGTGGTTCGCCGAGGGGAGCACCTACTTCCTGATCAAGCCGGCCACCATCCTGCTGATCCTGCTGTTGGCCGTCCTGCTCCGCTACCTGCTGCACCGGACGATCAACCGGCTGGTGCGGAGCACGTCGGAGAGTCGGATCCCCACCGTGCTCCGCCCGCTGCGGGAGCGGATCCCCAGCACCGTCCCGGACGCGCAGGCCGTCGTGCCGGAGCGGCGGCGGCAGCGGGCCGAGGCGATCGGCTCGGTGCTGCGCAGCATGACCACGCTGGTGGTCTTCGCGATCGCCGTGTTGCAGATCCTCAGCGAGCTGGGCTTCAACCTGGCCCCGCTGCTGGCCAGCGCCGGCATCGCCGGGCTGGCTCTCGGGTTCGGTGCCCAGACCCTGGTCAAGGACCTGCTCGCCGGGCTCTTCATGCTGCTGGAGGACCAGTACGGGGTCGGCGACATGGTGGACCTCGGCGAGGCCACCGGAGTGGTCGAGGCGGTCGGCCTGCGGATCACCACGGTCCGGGACGCCCGGGGAGTGCTCTGGTACATCCGCAACGGCGAGATCATCCGGGTCGGCAACAAGAGCCAGGGCTGGGCGATGGTGGTGGTGGACATGCCGATCGGCTTCGCCCGCACCGAGGAGGCGACGGCGGTGCTGCGGACCGCCGCCGCCTCGGTGGCGGTCGATCCGGAGCTGGCGCCGGAACTGGTCGATCCACCCGAGGTGCTCGGCGTCGAGCAGGTCACCGTGGACGGCTCGGTGATCAGGACCGTTGCCAAGACCACCGCGGAGGGACAGTTCGCGGTGGCCCGGGAGCTGCGCCGCCGGCTCGCGGAGGCGCTGGAGAACTCGGGTATCACCGCCGACATCGTGGCGACCCGGCTGTATCCCCGGCCGTCGACGCCACCGGGTAACGGGGAGCCGCCGCAGGCCGAGGGAGAGACCGGCCAGGGTGGAGCGACCTGACCGACCGGCAGGGGGTCGCGTACCGTGCGGGCGGTCGGGTATCGTCCGTTCGACCAGTCGGGGATGTGACGATCTATCCGTTCGCCCTAGCCACCAGTCATACGATCGGGCAGAATCCAGAACAAGCTCCCTCCCGGAGCGTCACGAAGACCTCGCTGATCCGAACGTCTAACGTTCCCGACAGCCCCATCACCTTTGGTCAGCGGTCGAGAACGATGGAGGCCCACCGGTGTCCGACGAGACACACGTTCCCGAACGGCCGGCAACCTTTCGGGAAGTGTTTGCCCAGCGTGAATACCGGGCGGTCTTCGCGGCCACCGTACTGACCTGGACCGGCGACTACCTCGCCAAGGCCGCCGTGACGCTGCTGGTCTACCAGCAGAGTCAGTCCGTGGCGCTCTCCGCCGCCGCGTTCGCCACCAGCTACCTGCCCTGGCTGCTCGGTGGGCCGCTGCTCACCACGCTGGCCGACCGGTACCCGTACCGGACCGTCATGGTGGTATGCGACCTCGTCCGGCTCCCGCTGTACGCGACGATCGCGATCGGCGGTCTGGACACTCCGGTGATCCTGGCGCTGCTCTTCGCCGCGACGCTGGCGAACCCGCCGAGCCAGGCGGCCCGGTCGGCGATGCTGCCGCTGCTGCTCACCGGGGACCGGCTGATCGTCGCGCTCTCCCTGCACGCCAGCGCGGGACAGGCGGCACAGATCGCCGGCTACGTCGTCGGGGCCGGCATCGCGCTGTACAGTCCGGCCCTGGCCCTGCTGATCAACGCCGCCACCTTCGGCCTCTCCGCGTTGATCATCTGGTTCGGCGTGCGGCACCGGCCCGCCGTGCCGCCGGAGGACGGGCGCCGCCACCTGCTGCGCGAGACGGCCGCCGGCTTCGCCATGGTCTTCGGGACCCCGGTGTTGCGGGCCATCGCGATCCTGGTCTTCTGCGCGATGCTCTTCGCCATCGTGCCGGAGGGGCTGGCCGCGGCCTGGGCCACCGAGCTCGTCGGCACCGGCGCCGGCCGGAGCGCCACCCAGGCGCTGATCATGATCGCCGCGCCGGCCGGCTTCATCCTCGGCGGGCTACTGGTGGGTCGGGGCCTCCGGCCGGAACTGCGCCGGGCCCTGATCCGCCCGTTCGCGGTCCTCGCCCCGCTGGCCCTGGTGCCCGCCGTGTTCAACCCGCCGCCGGTGGTGGTGGCGCTGCTGGCCGCGGTCGCGGGCGTGGCGGTCGCCGGCCTGCTGCCGGTGACGAACGGCCTCTTCGTGCTGGCCCTGCCGCAGGGCTACCGCGCCCGGGCGAACGGCGTGATGAACACCGGCGTGCAGGTCATGCAGGGGGCGGCGGTGCTGGCCACCGGCGTGCTGGCCGACCGGTTCACCATCCCCCGCGTGGTGGGCCTGTGGAGCCTCGCCGGCGTGCTGCTGATGCTGCTGCTGGCGCTGCGCTGGCCCGCCGCGCAGCGCTTCGACGCGGCGATCGCGGAGGCCCGGCGCCGCTCGGAGCAGGCCGCCACGCCCGTCCCGGCCACCCCGGGCCGCCCGGCGGAGCAGCGTACGCCGCCGCCCAACCCCCGCCCGCCCTCCTCCGAGGCCGGTATCGGCGCCGTCTGATCCCGGCCCCGCTCCCGCCGCCAGGGGGTGCCCCGGCAGGCCGGAGAGGGGTGGTGTGAGCCAGCCCGCACCCGGCAGAGGGCTCGGGCGACGGTCGACGGCCGGATGCGGGTGTCAGGATGGAGCGGTGAACCCCGCAGGTGAGCGAGAGCAGACCCGCCCGTCGCAGACCTTCTACGAGGAGATCGGCGGCGAACCGGCCTTCCGGAGGCTGGTCGACGAGTTCTACGCGGGTGTCGCCGACGATCCGGTGCTCCGGCCGATGTATCCGGAGGCCGATCTCGGGCCGGCCGCGGAACGGCTGAGGCTGTTTCTGATCCAGTACTGGGGCGGCCCCACCACCTACTCCGCGCAGCGCGGGCACCCCCGGCTCCGGATGCGGCACGCGCCGTTCCGGGTCGGGCCGGCCGAGCGGGACGCCTGGCTGCGGCACATGCGCCGGGCCGTGGACCGGCTGGAGCTCTCCCCGGCGCAGGACGAGACGCTGTGGCAGTACCTCGAGCGGGCGGCGTACTTCATGGTCAACACCATGGACGAGACGCCGGGTCCGGCGCGCTGAGCCCGGCCCGGTGAGCCCGGCGGGCAGGAGCGTCCCTCCCTACAGGAGGGCGCCCTCGTCGTGCAGCCAGTCGACGAAGGTGGTGGCCACGGCGGCCCCGCAGTCCAACATCTCGACGAGCAGGGCGTCGTGCGCCCCGGCGCTCAGCGGCACCTGCAACTCGGCGTAGATGGGCAACTGCCCGCGCTCGGTGGGGTCACCGACGTACGCCTTGCAGAACCGCCGGGTGTGGTTCCACTCGTTGACGACCCGGTAGGCCCGGTCGGCCCAGTCCGGCGGGACGGTGGAGTGTGGACGGGCCCGCATGACGAGGATCTCGTCGTCCGGCCCCTCCAGAGTGAAGAGCACGGCGTGCCGCTCCCACATGGCCAGCAGGCTGCCGTCGCCGTCGGCGAGATAGCGCACGTCGAGCAGATCCAGCGCGTCACCCACCCGGCGCAGGGTCACTGGCGCGATCACCGGAGGAATGTCCCTGATCCCGGTCCGGTCACCGAGCCGGGACTCGGGTTCCGGCCGGGCGTCGTGTTCCGGCTCCCGGGGCGCCGGCGGTCCGACCCGGACAGCACCTTCCGACGCGATCCTGCTTCGAGTTTCCGGCTCACCGCCACCGGCGGGGCCGGGGCGCCATGACCACCACGGCATAGCTTGCGCACCTCACTCCCCAGCGGATCCACCTGCCTACGTTGCGTTGGATCCGAGGCCCGACGGTACCCGTACAGTCGGCTCGAAGCACCCCCCCAACTGCAGCCCCGGGACAGATGGACCATGTCACATCAGCCGTTCGGGTGATCACCTGCCGGTTTTATCGCAAGCTGGCTGACCTTCTGTGACCATGACACTCCGAATGGTGCCGCCAAACCGACCCAACGACCGGCGATCCGCACCTGTACGGCGTCCTGCCCCGCCGGGCCAGGGGAGCCGAGAAAGCCCATCCGGACGATGGCCTGGACCAGTCGTTGCGATACCTCGATCCGGCCGTCCGCGCCCGCCGGGCCGACCCCGTCCGCGCTCGCCGGGCCGATCCCGCCCGCGCCCTCCCGGCCCGTGGCCGATCCGCCGGCACCGGCCGTTTGCGCTCCGGTCACCACCACTGCCACGTGGTCGAGCAGGGCGTCCCGGAGCGCACGCTGGCCCACCGCCCGGCCGGCCACGCCCTCGCTGGCCGCGCCACGCAGGGTCTCCGCCGCCGCTACCGCGATCCGGCGCAGTTCCGCACCGTCGATCGTCTCCACCACCGTCCCGGACGACCCCGGCACCGGCCACCGCCAGTCGGCGTCGCGCCGCCGGGGCAGCGCCGCGCCGCCCCGGCCGAGTTCGGCGAGCAGCTCGGCGGCGGAGACCGTGGCATCGCCGGGACCGGCCCCGGTCACCGCCCGGGCCACCAGCACGCCCCAGGGCAGCCGCGCCCAGAGCACGGTCCGGTCCGCTGCCCCGCCGGGCCGGAGCCGGACCACCGCGCCCGGATCGAGCCGGGTCAACCGGGCCAGGAAGGCGCCGGCGTCCGGCAGCCCGGTCAGGCCGTGCTCCGCACCCGTCACCATCGACGCACCGCCCGAAGGCTCTTCCACACCGGCCACCGAATCGCTCCCCTACGCTGGCTCGTGCCGGCCGGCCCTTCGCCGGCCCCGGTCCCGGGCCCGGTCCCCCGCTCGCTACGCCGGCCCGGTGGCGGCGGGCGGCTCGAGCAGGTACGGCCGTAGGAAGTCCTGCTCCTGATCGGTCAGCCGGCGGGCCCGCTGCTTCGTCAGATCGAAGGGTACGAGCACCGAGCGGGCCCGGCTGGCCAGCACCTCACCGTCGAAGAGCTCGTAGCCGATGGTGAACCGGGACTGCCGGAGATCCTCCACCCACATCTCGATGCGCACCGACGGGGCACGTTCGGCGGTCGCCCGGTCGAGCGCGTACTCGACCGGGCGCAGGTAGTCGATCTCGTGGCGGTAGATCACCACGCCCTCGGCGAAGGAGTCGACGCCCCGGTCCCGGGCAGTGGCGAACATCAGCGCCACCCGGGCCTCCTCGTAGAGGGTGAGGAAGCGGGCGTTGTTGACGTGCCCGTACGCGTCCAGGTCGGACCAGCGCAGGGTGCAGTCGTAGACGTACCGGCGACTGTCGGGTCGCCCGGCCGGGACCGGGACCGCCGGCCGGGACCGCACCGGACTAGTCACGGGTGAGCTTCCGGTAGGTGACCCGGTGCGGCCGGGCCGCCTCCGCGCCGAGCCGGTCGATCTTGTTCTTCTCGTACGCCTCGAAGTTGCCCTCGAACCAGAACCACCTGGACGGATCCTCGTCGGTGCCCTCCCAGGCCAGGATGTGCGTCGCCACCCGGTCCAGGAACATCCGGTCGTGCGAGATGACCACGGCGCAGCCGGGGAACTCCAGCAGCGCGTTCTCCAGCGAGGAGAGGGTCTCCACGTCCAGGTCGTTGGTGGGCTCGTCGAGCAGGATGACGTTGCCGCCGATCTTGAGCGTCAGTGCCAGGTTGAGCCGGTTGCGCTCGCCGCCGGAGAGCACCCGGGTCGGCTTCTGCTGGTCGGGGCCCTTGAACCCGAAGGCCGCCACGTACGCCCGGGACGGCATCTCGACCTTACCCACCATCAGGTGGTCCAGCCCGTCCGAGACGACCTCCCAGACGGTCTTGTCGCCGGCCAGTCCGGACCGGTTCTGGTCGACGTAGGAGAGCGACACGGTGTCGCCGACCCTGACGGAGCCGGCGGTCGGCTGCTCCAGCCCGACGATGGTCTTGAAGAGGGTGGTCTTGCCGACGCCGTTCGGGCCGATGATGCCGACGATGCCGTTGCGGGGCAGCGAGAAGCTGAGGTCGTCGATGAGCACCCGCTCGCCGAACGCCTTGCGCAGCCCGTGCGCCTCGATCACCGTGTTGCCCAGCCGGGGGCCCGGCGGGATCTGGATCTCCTCGAAGTCCAGCTTCCGGGTCTTCTCGGCCTCGTTCGCCATCTCCTCGTAGCGGTCCAGCCGGGCCTTGGACTTGGTCTGCCGGGCCTTGGCGTTGGAGCGGACCCACTCCAGTTCCTCGCTGAGCCGCTTCTTCATCTTGGCGTCCCGGCGACCCTCGACGGCCAGCCGGGCGGCCTTCTTCTCCAGGTAGGTGGAGTAGTTGCCCTCGTAGCCGGAGGCCCGGCCCCGGTCGAGTTCGAGGATCCAGCCGGCGACGTTGTCGAGGAAGTACCGGTCGTGGGTGATCGCCATGACCGTGCCGGCGTACTTGGCGAGGTGCTGTTCCAGCCACTGCACGCTCTCCGCGTCCAGGTGGTTGGTCGGCTCGTCCAGCAGCAGCAGGTCGGGCGCCTCCAGCAGCAGCTTGCAGAGCGCCACCCGGCGCCGCTCGCCGCCGGAGAGCTGGGTGACCTCGGCGTCCGGCGGCGGGCAGCGCAGCGCGTCCATCGCCAGCTCGAGCTTGGAGTCGATGTCCCAGGCGTCGGCGTGGTCCAGCTCCTCCTGGAGCTGCCCCATCTCGGTCATCAGCTCGTCGGAGTAGTCGGTCGCCATCTGCTCGGCGATCTTGTTGAACCGCTCCAGCTTGGCCTTGGTCTCCGCCACCGCCTCCTCGATGTTGCCGAGGACGGTCTTGGCGTCGTTGAGCGGCGGCTCCTGGGCGAGCAGCCCCACGGTGTAGCCGGGCATCAGCCGGGCCTCGCCGTTGCTGGGCCGGTCCAGCCCGGCCATGATCTTGAGCAGGCTGGACTTACCGGCGCCGTTCGGGCCGACCACACCGATCTTGGCGCCCGGCAGGAAGCTCAGCGTCACGTTGTCCAGCACGACCTTGTCGCCGTGCGCCTTGCGCGCCTTCTCCAGGACGTAGATGTACTGGGCCACGGTGCGGCCTACCTCCCACGGATGTGATGTTCCCTACGTCCGGTTCACGACCGACCGCGACGTCAGGCTTACTGTCGACAGCGGTGCCGGCTTCGCGCCGGCTGCCGCGTGCTGCGGCTACCCGCCACTGTCAATCCTGACAGGTCCGGCGGAGGGCGCCCACATCACCCTCCGGCGGCCGGTCGGGTGGCCATGATCACCCTTGCGTTTCTCCACCGCCGTTCGCAGGGCAGGAAGAGTGGCACTGGGGGCGAGGCACCGCGGATACGCTCAGTACGCTCGGCGGTGGACGCCCGTCATCACCGGAGGTGCACTGATTGTGACCGTTCGTAGCTCGTTCGTGGTCGTGGCGAACCGCCTGCCGGTGGACGAGGTGACCACCCCCGAGGGACGCCAGTGGCGCCGGAGCCCAGGAGGCCTGGTCACCGCCCTGCACCCGGTGCTCGCCCAGCACCAGGGCACCTGGGTCGGCTGGGCCGGCGGGGTGGGCGCCGCACCGGAACCGTTCGACCTGGAGGGGATCCGGCTGCACCCGGTGCCGCTGAGCGCCGAGGAACTCGAACGCTACTACGAGGGCCAGTCCAACGCCACGATCTGGCCGCTCTATCACGACGCCGTCGAGACGCCGGCGTACAAGCGGCGCTGGCGCGAGGCGTACCGGCTGGTGAACGCCCGGTTCGCGGAGGCCGCCGCCGACGTGGCGGCCGAGGGCGCGACGGTCTGGGTGCAGGACTACCAGCTCCAGCTCGTGCCGGCGATGCTCCGGGAACTCCGCCCCGACCTGCGGATCGGCTTCTTCCTGCACATCCCGTTCCCGCCGATCGAACTCTTCATGCAGATGCCGCTGCGCGCCGAGGTGCTGCGCGGGCTGCTCGGCGCCGACCTGGTCGGCTTCCAGCAACGGCTGGCGGCGCAGAACTTCGTCCGGCTGGCCCGGCACCTGCTCGGGCTCCGCTACGAGGGCCAGATGATCCAGGTCGACGGCCGGCGGGTCAAGGCGGGCGCCTTCCCCATCTCGATCGACGTCGCCGAGATGGAGCGGATGGCCATCGACCCAGGGGTGCAGGCCCGGGCGAAGCAGATCCGCACCGAGCTGGGCGACCCGAAGACGGTCATCCTCGGGGTGGACCGGCTCGACTACACCAAGGGCATCGAGCTTCGACTCAAGGCCTTCCGCGAGTTGCTGACTGACGGAAAGTTGACAGTTCCCGACGCGGTTATGGTGCAGGTCGCCACGCCGAGCCGGGAACGGGTGGAGCACTACCAGGCACTCCGGGTCAAGGTGGAACGTGAGGTTGGCCGGATTAATGGGGAATTCGGCCGGGTCGGTGTGCCGGCAGTCCATTACCTCCATCAGTCGTACAGTCGCAGTGAACTGGCCGCGCTCTACAGCGCGGCCGACGTGATGATGGTGACCCCGCTGCGAGACGGAATGAACCTGGTGGCCAAGGAGTACGTCGCGACCCGCGCCGACAACGGCGGCGCCCTCGTGCTCAGTGAGTTTGCCGGCGCCGCCACCGAGCTGCGTCAGGCATTCCTCTGTAACCCGCACGACCCGGACGGTGTCAAGGACGCGCTGCTGCGCGCGGTCCACGTCGACCGGGTGGAAGCCCGGCGCCGCATGCGCATCATGCAGCGCCACCTGCGCACCCACGACGTCGGGCACTGGGCCCGGTCCTTCCTCAACGAGTTGGGCGTCCCAGAGACGGAGGACGAGTGAAGTCCGGCTCCCTGCTCGACGGGGGTCCGCGGACCCTCGACGGGATCGACCCCGCGCTGCGGGCCGCGATCGGCCGGATCGCCCGGGTGCCACAACTCCTGGTCGCCTGCGACTACGACGGCACCCTCGCACCGATCGTGGAGGACCCGACCAAGGCCGTGCCGCTGCCCGAGTCGGTCGCCGCCGTACGCGCGCTGGCCGCCCTCCCGCAGACCACCGTCGCCGTGGTCTCCGGCCGGGCCCTGCGCGACCTCGCCACCCTCTCCCGGCTCCCCAGCGAGGTGCACCTCGTCGGCAGCCACGGCTCCGAGTTCGACGTCGGCTTCGTCGAGCGGCTCTCCCCCGAGCTGATCGAGGTGCGCACCCGGCTCCGCAACGAGCTGCGCCAGGTCGTCGCCGGCCAGGCCCGGGTACGCCTGGAGACCAAGCCGGCAAGCATCGCCGTGCACACCCGGGGCGCCGATCCCGAGGTGGCCGCCGAGGTCGTCGCGGCCGTCAACAGCGGCCCGGCCACCTGGCCGGACGTCACCGTCACCCGGGGCAAGGAGGTCATCGAGCTATCGGTGATCCCCACCAACAAGGGCACCGCGCTCGAACAGCTCCGCACCCAGCTCTCGGCCAGCGCCGCCCTCTTCCTCGGCGACGACGTCACCGACGAGAACGCCTTCGCCAAGCTGCACGGCCCGGACGTCGGCATCAAGATCGGCCCCGGCGAGACCCGGGCCGCCTTCCGGATCGACCAGCCCGTCGACGCCGCCCGGGTCCTCGCGCTGCTCCTGGAGGTACGCCGGAACTGGCTCTTCGGCGAGCGCGCCGTGCCGATCGAGCGGCACTCGATGCTGGCCAACGGGCGTACCGTCGCTCTGGTCACCCCGGAGGCGAGCCTGAGCTGGCTCTGCCACCCCAAGCCCGACTCGCCGGCGATCTTCGCCGACCTGGTCGGCGGCAACCCGGCCGGCTTCTTCAGCATCGCGCCCGAACGCGGCGGCCTGCCGCTCGGCCAGCGCTACCGCCCCGGCACGATGACGGTGGAGACCCGCTGGTCCGGCCTGACCGTCACCGACTGGCTGGACCGCCCCTCCAGCGACGGGGTGCCGACCGGCCCGGCCGTGGTCAGTGGCGACTCGACCCTGATCCGGGTGCTCACCGGCGCCGGCCGGGTACGCCTCGACTTCGCCCCCCGCCCCGAGTTCGGCCAGGTCGCCGTGCAGCTCCAGCCGCTCGGCGACGGGCTGCTGGTGCTCGGCTCCAACGAGCCGATCGCGCTCTACTCCCCCGGGGTGGAGTGGGAGATCGTCAACGACGGGGGCTACGAGAGCGCCCGGGCCGTCGTCGACCTCGCCGCGGCCGGCGGTTCACTCAGCTGCGAGCTGCGGTTCGGCTCGCACAGCCTGGACCACCACCGGGTGCCGGTGCACGAGCGGCAGGCAATGGCCGAACAGCCGTGGCGGGACTGGCTCGGCGGGCTGAAGCTCCCGGGCACCGCCCGCGAGCTGGTGGCGCGCAGCGCGCTCACCCTGCGCGGCCTGGTCCACGAGGCCAGCGGCTCGATCCTGGCCGCCGCCACCACCTCGCTGCCGGAGGAGCTGGGCGGGGTTCGCAACTGGGACTACCGCTACTGCTGGCTGCGCGACGCGGCGCTGACCGCGCGGGCGCTCGTCGACCTCGGCTCGCTGGGCGAGGCCGAGGGCTTCCTGCGCTGGGTCGACGGCTGCGTCGAGCGCACCGGCGGGCACCCGGAGCGGCTGCACCCGCTCTACACCGTCGACGGTTTCGAACTCGGTGCCGAGGCGGTCATCGACACCCTGCCCGGGTACGCCGGCTCCCGGCCGGTCCGGGTCGGCAACCTCGCCAACCACCAGCTCCAGCTCGACGTCTTCGGGCCGATCGCCGACCTGCTGGCGGCAGTCGCCGACCTGCGCGGCGAGGTGTACGAGACCGAGTGGCGGGTGCTGGAGAACATGGTCGAGGCGGTCGCCCGGCGCTGGCACGAGCCCGACCACGGGCTCTGGGAGGCCCGGCTGCCACCCCGGCACCACGTCTACTCCAAGGTGATGTGCTGGATGACGGTCGACCGGGCGCTGCACGTGGTCCGGCGGCACGGCAGCGGCGAGCGGCCCGAGTGGGTCGAGCTGCGCGACCGGATCGGCCACAACGTGCTGGAGTTCGGCTGGCACGCCGGAGCCGGCGCCTACACCGTGGCGTACGGGGACGAGGAGATGGACGCCTCCTCGCTCTGGATCGGACTGTCGGGTCTGCTGCCCGACGACGACCCCCGGTTCCTGGCCACCGTGCTGAAGGTCGAGGCCGACCTGCGCAGCGGACCGGTGGTCTACCGCTACCGTTGGGACGACGGTCTGCCCGGGCGGGAGGGCGGCTTCCACATCTGCACGGCGTGGCTGATCGAGGCGTACCTGCGCACCGGCCGGCGGGCCGACGCGGAGGAGCTGTTCGTGCAGATGGTGGACACGGCCGGCCCGACGGGCCTGCTGCCCGAGCAGTACGACCCGATCTCCGAGCGCGGCCTGGGCAACCACCCGCAGGCGTACAGCCACCTGGGCCTGATCCAGTGTGCCCTCCGTCTGGACAACCTGGTCAAGGTCTGACGCCCCGCCACTGACCGGCGGGACGTGTGCCCGACCGGCAGGAGCGCGCGACCCCGGTGACGTGGTGGCCTCGCGGATCCCGTGAGGCCACCACTCCAGTCGTCCACCTGGGCCCGCTACTGCGGTCGGGTCGTCTGGTTGGCAACGTTGGCGGAGGAGGGTCCTGCGGCGGCGGTCCCGGCCGCTGGCGCTCCGGCCGCTGGCGCTCCGGCCGCTGGCGCTCCGGCCGCTGGCGTCCCGGCCGCTGGCGTCCCGGCGCCGGCTGGCAGGTCGGCCAGCGTGGTCACCACGTCGCCGAAGACCACCACCGCCGGGGGCCGGAAACCGGCCGCTCGCGCCTGGGCCGCGACGGCGTCCAGGGTCGAGCGGAGCACCCGCTGCCCGTCGGTCGTACCCTCCTGCACCACCGCCGCCGGGGTCTCCGGAGGCCGGCCGTGCGCCTGCAGCGCGGTGGCGATGGCCGCCAGGTTGTTGAGCCCCATCAGGACCACCAGGGTGCCGCGCAGCCGGGCCAGCGCCGACCAGTCGACCAGCGAGTCCGGGTGGTCCGGCGGGAGGTGCCCGGAGACGACCGTGAACTCGTGCGCCACGCCCCGGTGGGTCACCGGGATGCCGGCCGCTGCCGGCGCGGCGACCGAGCTGGTCACCCCGGGGACCACGGTCACCGGTATCCCGGCCGCCGCGCAGGCGAGTGCCTCCTCGCCGCCCCGGCCGAAGACGTACGGGTCGCCGCCCTTGAGGCGTACCACCCGGGCGCCGGCCAGGGCACGTTCCACCAGGACCTGGTTGATCTCCTCCTGCATGGCGGCCGGCCCGTGCGGGATCTTCGTCGCGTCCACCAGCTCGACCTCGGGGCGCAACTCGTCCAGGAGCAACCCGGGCACCAGCCGGTCGGCGACCACCACGTCGGCCTGGGCGAGAAGCCGCCGGCCGCGGATCGTGATGAGCTCCGGGTCGCCCGGACCCGCACCGATCAGCGCGACCCAGCCCACCCGGCGCACCGCCCTCCCGTCCGGGACGGTCCTGTCCGGTGCCGTTCCGTCCGGCGCCGTTCCCGTCGGGACCGTTCCAGTCGACGCCGTTTCGTCCGGGGCCGTTCCCGTCGGGGCCGTTCCGGCCGGGGCCGTTTCGTCCGGGGCCGTTCCGGTCGGCGTGGTCCCGTCCGGTGCCGCTCCGGTGGCGCCAACCGGCACCGCCGGGACGGCCACGCCGCCGGCCGCGCCGGAGAGCGTTCCGGCGATCAACTGCTCCTGGATCGCGTCCCGGACCGCCACCGCACGGCGCGGGTCACCGCCGCCGAGCACGGCGACGGTGAGCGGGCCGTACCGGGTCACCGCCGGGGTCCAGGCGGTGGCGGCGGCACGGTCGTCGGCGCGTACGCAGAAGATCTGCCGCTCCAGCGCGGCGGCGCTGACCGCGTCCGCGGCCGCCGGATCGTCGACCGCCACCTGCGCCAGCCAGGCCCCGTCGAGGTCGGCGGGGGTGAACGCCCGGGCGACCCACTCGATCCGGCCCGCGTCGACGTGGGCGCGCAGCGCCGGGGTCAGCTCCGGGGCGACCACCACGACCCGGGCCTCCGCGTCCAGCAGCGCCGGCACCCGCCGGGTCGCCACCGCTCCGCCACCGACCACCAGCACACGCTTGCCGGCAAGCCGGAGCGCGAGCGGATACATGATCATTTCTCCGACACTCCCGCCGCGTCGAACGTGGCCACCTCGTGCAGTACGCGCACCGCACCGGCGACCACCGGATAGGCAAGCAGGGCGCCGGTGCCCTCGCCGAGCCGCAGGCCCAGGTCGATTATCGGCAGCAGGCCCAGCCGGTCCAACCCGGCGGTCGCACCGGGTTCCGCCGACCGGTGCCCGGCGACCATCGCGCCGACCGCCTCCGGCGCGAACGCGGCGGCGGCCAGCCCGGCGGCGACGGCGCTGACCCCGTCCAGCAGGACGGGAACCCGCCGTGCGGCGCCGGCCAGGACGAAGCCGGCCAGCGCGGCATGCTCCAACCCGCCGACCGCCGCCAGCACCCCGAGCGGATCGGCCGGGTCCGGCACGTGCCGGGCCAGCGCGCTCCGGACCACCGCCACCTTCCGGGCGTACGTGGCGTCGTCGATCCCGGTGCCCCGCCCGGTGGCCTCGGCCGGGTCGATGCCGGTGAAGGCGGTGATCAGCGCCGCCGCCGCCGTGGTGTTGCCGATCCCCATGTCACCGGTTAGCAGGATCCGGGCGCCGGAGTCGAGCAGGTCGTGCGCGGCCGTGATGCCGGCCTCGACCGCGCCGCGCGCCTCGTCCCGGGTGAGGGCCGGGCGCGCGGTCATGTCCCGGGTGCCGGACCGGATCTTGGCGCTGACCAGCCGGGGCGCGGAGGGGGCCGACCGGTGCGACGGGTCCTGCCGCTGGGCCGGCACGGGCGCCGGGGCGAGCGGGGTGGCCACCCCGACGTCGACCACGGTCACCGTCGCGCCGGTCTGCCGGGCGAACGCGTTGACCACCGCCCCACCGGTCAGGAAGTTCGTCACCATCTGGGCGGTGACCTCCTGCGGCCACGGCGTCACCCCCTGGGCGTGCACACCGTGATCGGCGGCGAAGATCGCCACGGCGGCGGGCTCGGGCAGCGGCGGCGGGCAGACCCCGGCCAGTCCGGCCAGCCGGATCGAGAGCTCCTCCAGCGCGCCCAACGAACCGGCGGGCTTGGTCAGCCTGGCGTGCAGGTCGTGGGCCGCGGCCATGGCCGCCTCGTCGAGCGGACCGATCCCGGCGAGAGTGGCGTCCAACATCATTCCTCCAGGATTCCGGCCAGCGCGGCCACGAACATGTCGGTGGTGGCAGTGTCCCGTACCGCCAGGCGCAGCCAGTCGGGACCCAGGCCCGGGAAGGTGTCACCGCGCCGCACCGCGAAACCCCGCTCGCGCAGCGCCAGCCGCACCTGTGCCGCCCCGGGCAGGTGGATCAGGACGAACGCGCTGGCCGGGGTGCCCGCGACGCGTACCCGGGGAAGTTCGTCGAGCCGGCGGACCAGATACGACCGCTCGGCCGCGAGCCGCGCGGCGATCCGGCGCTCGGCCGCGACCGCGTCCGGCGTGGCGCAGGCAGCCGCGGCGGCGAGCGCGGGGGTCGAGACCGCCCAGAGCGGCTGTACGGCTGCCAGCCGCCCGACAAGCTCGGCCGGGCCGAGCAGGTATCCGATCCGCAGTCCCGCCAGCCCCCAGGTCTTGGTGAGGCTCCGCACCACGACCCCCCCCGGAAGGTCCCGCCGGGCGGCCAGGGACTCGGGCTCGGCACCGCCCCCCTCCGAGTCGCCGGGATCGCCCCCCTCGGAGGGACCGACGGCGGCACCGCCCGGTACGGCCTCGCGGCTGACAGCCTCGCGGCTGACGGCCTCACGGCTGACGGCATCGCGGCTGACGGCATCGCGGCTGACGGTGGAGTCGGCGAAGGCTTCGTCGACGACGAGTACCCGACCGGGGCGGGCCAGCCCGGCGAGGACGTCGGCCGGATGGAGCACCGATGTCGGGTTCGTCGGGTTGCCCACGAAGACCAGGTCGGCGTCGGCCGGCACCAGATCCGGATCCAGCCGGAATCCGTTCTCCGGTGACAGCAGCACCCGCTCGACGCGATGCCCGGCCGCCCGCAGCGCCGCCTCCGGCTCGGTGAACTGGGGATGTACCACCACCGGCCGGCGCGCCCCCCGCAGCGCCCAGGCGAGCAGCACGAATCCCTCCGCCGCCCCGGCGGTCAGCAGCACCTCGTCGACCGGCCGCCTGTGCCGGGCGGCGACGGCGGCCCGGGCCGGGCCCGGGTCGGGATAGGCGGTCAGCGTCTCCAGCGAGGCGAGAATCGGCTCCCGCAACCAGGCCGGCATCGGCTGCCGCTGCACGTTGACCGCGAGGTCCACCAGGCCCGGAGCGAGTTCGACGTCGCCGTGGTGGCCGAGATCGGGTTCCTCGGTCAGGGCCGGGCGTGCGGGTACGGGTGCCGCGGGCGCGCCAGCGCGATGATCCTGGCCGGAGCCACCGGGTACGGCACCACGAGGCGGCCGGTGCATGGCCACGATCCTGCCGGGTCGCCGGCTGTGGCGGCCAGCGGGCGGCGCGGCGCCGGGCCGCGGCCGTCGAGTCGATCGTCCCGGAGACCGGCATATCCGCGAATTTTTATCATGTTTTACCAGGATTCATCATAGCTTGAAGCCGTGACCAACCCCACCCACTCCACCCCTGGTCGACTCGTGCCCCTGCTCCGCGCCGGCCTCATCGCCGGTGTGGTCGTCGCGGCGGCGCTCTTCCCGTTCGTCGCCGCCGGCGGTCTGGCCGCCAAGGCCGGTGCCGACCTGGTGCAGAAGACGCCCGCCGACCTGCTCGCCTCCGCACCCGCCCAGACCAGCTACGTCTACGCCGCCGACGGCACGACCCTGATCACCACCTTCTACGAGGAGCACCGGCGGTACGTGCCGCTTTCCCAGATGTCCCCGTACATCCAGCAGGCGATCGTCGCGTCGGAGGACTCGCGGTTCTACGAACACAACGGGGTCGACCCCAAGGGCGTGGTCCGGGCCTTCGTCGCCAACCAGCAGGCCGGCGGAGTCTCCCAGGGCGCCTCCACGCTCACCATGCAGTACGTCCGGATGGCGTTGCGGGACAGCGCCAAGAGCCCGATCGAGGTCCAGGAGGCCACCGCACAGACGCCACTGCGCAAGCTCCGCGAGATGCGGCTCGCCCTCGACCTGGAGAAGGAGACGACGAAGTCGCAGATCCTGGAGCGCTACCTCAACTCGGCCTACTTCGGGCACCGCGCGTACGGCATCTTCTCCGCGTCGGAGATCTTCTTCTCCAAGTTGCCGAAGGATCTCACCCCGGTCGAGGCGGCCACCCTCGCCGGGCTGGTGAAGGCCCCGACGGCGTACGACCCGGCCAGCTCGGACCGGAAGGCCGCGACCGACCGGCGCAACTACGTCCTCGACCGGATGCGGGCGATGGGGTACCTCTCCCCGCAGGACACGGCCGCGGCACAGGCCGAACCGATCCAACTGCGGCTGAGCAGCCCGCCGAACGACTGCATGTCGGTGCCGGAGGAGCACAACGACTGGGGCTTCTTCTGCGACTACTTCAAGACCTGGTGGGCCGCCCAGCCCGCGTTCGGCAGGAACTCGTTGGAACGCCTGGACAAGCTGCGTCGCGGTGGCTACACCATCATCACCAGCCTCGACCCGGAGACCCAGGAGATCGCCGAGCGGCAGGTGCTGGCCGACGAGTCCGCCGGCAGCCCGTACGCGCACGGCCTGGTCGCCGTCGAGCCCGGCACCGGCTACGTCAGGTCGATGGCGGTCAACCGGACCTATTCGCTCGACCAGAGCGAGAACGGTCCGCACTCCGACCCCAGCAAGCGCGGCCGGATGAAGGGCAACTATCCGAACACCGTCGTCCCGCTGCTCGGCGGCGGCGACCTCCCCGGCTACCAGGCCGGATCCACGTTCAAGATGTTCACCATGCTCGCCGCGCTCGACGCCGGCCTCCCGCTGAACACGGCGTTCGACTCGCCGCACCGGATCGTCTCGATCTATCCGGACGGCAGCGGCGGACCCACCGACTGCGGTGGCTACTGGTGCCCGTCCAACGCCAGCGGCGCGATGAGCGGTCGCCAGACCATGTGGTCCGGCTTCGGCAAGTCGGTGAACACCTACTTCGTCTGGCTGGAGCAGCAGGTCGGCGCCGAGAACGTGGTCCGGCTCGCCGAGCGGCTGGGGCTGCAGTGGCGTACCGACATCGACAAGCGGCAGGCGTCGCCGGACCAGGCGCACAAGTGGGGCTCGTTCACCCTGGGGGTCTCCGACGTCACCCCGCTGGAGATGGCTAACGCGTACGCCACGGTCGCCGCCGAGGGGCGGTTCTGCGAGGCGCTGCCGGTCACCTCGATCGTCGGGGCGGACGGGCTGCCGGCGACGTACCGGACCGGTTCCGGGATGGATCTGGAGATCGCCCTGCCCCGGTGCAGCCAGGAGGTCAGCGCCGACGCGGCGCGGGCCGCCACCGACGCCGCCCGGTGTCCCACCGGTGACACGCCCGCCCGGGGCTCCTGCGGCGGCTGGTCCACCGCCGACCGGGTCCGGGGCGTCGTCGGCCGGCCGGTGGCCGGCAAGACGGGTACCACCGACAGCGACCGGGCCGCCTGGTTCGTGGGCTACACCCCCAACCTGGCGGCGGCGAGCTTCCTCTCCGACCCGGACAGCCCGATGAACCCGGTCGGCTCGGGCCCGGCGAACAAGCCGATCGACGCGGTAGCCGGGTTCCTGAAGGACGCGTTGAAGGACCAACCGGTACGCCAGTTCACCCCACCCTCCGGCGAGATGGTCGGTTAGCCGGGACGTGCGGGGCGGGCGGAGTGCCGGAGTGGTGGAGTGGTGCTCAGTGCAGGTCGGCGGCGACGAGTGACCAGACCTCCAGGTCGACCCGGCCGCTGTGCACGTACCCGGCGTTGCGCAGCAGCCCCTCGTAGGTGAACCCGGCCTTCTCCGCGACCCGCCGCGACGCGGTGTTGCCGGGGGCCACCCGGAGTTCGAGGCGCTGGAACCCGTGTTCCAGGATCAACGCCACGGCGAGCGCGTCGACCGCCTCCGCCGCCATACCGAACCCGCGCGCCTCCGGCGCGATCGCGTACGACACCTCGGTGACCCGGCCGCCCCAGTCGGTGCGCTTCGTCCAGAGGCAGCCCACCAGGCGCTCGTCCTCACGCCGGATCACGCCGTAGTGGTCGCCGTTGCCGCTGTCCCGCCGCTCCTGGGCCATCTCCGTGCACCAGGCCTCGCCGTCGATCTGCCCGAGCTCACGCTGGAACGGCAGCCACCGTTGGGTCTGCTTGTCGGCGAAGATGGCGGAGACCGCGGTCGCGTCGGAGGCCCCCAGCGGTCGTACGTGCATCCGGGGCGTCGACACGGTCAGGGTCGGAAAGCGGCGTACCGCTACCTCTCCGCTCATCCCGCCGAATCACCCCACTTTCCTCCGGTCCGCCTCCTGATCCAGCTCTGTCGGCCCACCGCCTACCGATCCGACCGCGCCGGTCGGCCCGGACCGGCCACATCCGCGGCCGGTTCGCCCTCCGTCCGGCCCGACCCTGGCGACGTCTGCGAGCCGTCACCGCCCCTGACGGGTGCCGGCCGGTCACCGACGCCCGCGCCCGCCGGTCCGGCCGGTCGATGACCGGGAGTCGGGGCCGGGTGGCCGGACGCGGTACCGGCCGCCCCGGCGGGAACGCCTGGGCTGGCCCCAGCCGACGGCGGGACCGGCGCGGCCGTAGAGACCGACGCCACCGAGGAGACCGGCACGGCCGACGACGACATCGACGCAGGCGGAGAAACCGGCGCGGCCGCCGAGATCGGCGCAGAAGGAGAGACCGGCGCAGACGGAGAGACCGGCGCAGAAGGAGAGACCGGTGCAGACGGAGAGACCGGTGCGGCCGCCGGGATCGGGGCAGCCGCCGGGATCGGGGCAGCCGGCGCGGTGGGCCCGACCTGTCGCGGGGGCGACACCGGAGTCGCCGGCCCGGCCGGATCGGACGGGCCGGACGGGCCGGACAGGTTGGACGGGTTGGACGGGCCGGACGGCGACACCGACGCGGCCGGGGTGAGCCGATCGGGTGCAGGGGCCCCGGCCGCGGGCGCGCCTGGGACTGAGGGCTGCGCGGACGGCGGCGCGGACGACGGCCCGACCGGCGCGGACGGCGGCCCGGCCGGCGCGGACGACGGCCCGACCGGCGCGGACGACGACGACGGATCGGCCGGCGCGGGCGCGCCAGGCTGCCCGGCCGACGCGGGCTGGGAGGACGGCCCGCCCGACGCGGGCGCCACGGCTGCCGCCACGGCCGCGACCAGGCGGCTGGCGATCACCGGGCTGCTCGCCCAGTGCAGGGTCAACTGGGAGGCGTGCACCCGGCGCCACACGAACCCCTCCGGCGGGCCACCACCCCAGCTCCATGCCGGGGTCTGCCCGGACCGTGGGGTCAGTACGCCGCGATGCTGCTTGTAGCCGACCATCCGGGCGCCGACACGGGCCACCGGGGTGTCGGCCTGCGCCGTCGCCTCGCGGTAGCCGACCACGGTCCGTTCCATGCTCACCCCGGCGGCGTCCAGCACTCCGCACATCGGGCGCCCGTCGAACTCACGGGCCAGCCAGAGCAGCCCGGCTCCCTCGGCGATCACCGGTCGACCCGTCCGGGCCAGCTCCGCGACGGCGATGCAGAGCCGGCGGTTGGCCGACAGCTCCTCGGCGTACACCTCGGGCAACGCGCCGCCGATCACCAGCGCGCCGGTGCCCTCCGGCAGCGCCTCGTCGCGGAGCGGGTCGAACGTCGCCACCTCGGCACCGGCCGCCGCCAGCAGTTCCGCGGTCTCCGCGTACGAGTAGGAGAGGGCGGATCCGCCGGCCAGCGCCACCACCGGACGCCGGGCCGACGCGTCGTCGGCCGGCGGCACCGGCCCCAGTTCGGCGAGCGCCTCCGCCGGCGACCAGACGGTCACCGGCACCCGGGGCGCCGAGCGGGCCAGCGCCAGCAGCCGGTCGAGGTCGACGGCTCCGGCCATCGCCTCGCCGAGCCGGCGCACTCCCCGATGCGCCTCCACCGCCCCCTGCATCACCGGCACCACGCCGTGCTGTCGGGACGGCAGGACGGCGGGCAGATCCCGCCGCCGCAGCGCCCCGAAGACCGGTACGCCGATGTCGTCCAGCGCGTCCCGGAGCAGTTGCTCGTGCCGGTCCGAGGCGACCCGGTTCAGGATGACACCACCGAGCCAGAGCATCTCGTCGTACGCCCGGAAGCCGTGCGCCAGCGCGGCGACCGACTGGCCCATCGAGCCGACGTCGACGACCAGCACCACCGGCGCGCGCAGCGCGGTGGCGATCGCGGCGGTCGAGTCGACCTCCGGCCGACCGGCCAGGCTGTCGAAGAGACCCATGGTGCCCTCGACCACCGCGATCTCGGCATCGGCGGAGGCGTGCGCGAAGAGCGGTGCGATCCGCTGCGAACCGACCAGCCGGGGATCGAGGTTGCGGCCCGGCCGTCCGGCGGCGAGGCCGAGATAGGCGGCGTCGGTGTGGTCGGGGCCGACCTTGAACCCGGTGGCATCCAGTCCACGGGCGGCGAGGGCGGCGAGCAGGCCGACCGCGATCGCGGTCTTTCCGTGTCCGGACGACGGTGCGCTCACCACTACGCGCGGCGCGGCGATCATGGTTGATACTCCTCGGGGCGCGGCCACCGGCCAGGGACGGCCGGTGCGGAGCTTGCGGTACGACCTGCGGGGTGGTTCAGGTGCCGGGGTGGTGCTGGTGCCGGGGTGGTCCTGGTGCGGGCGGTCCTGGTGCGGTGGCGGTCCGCTGCACGGACCGGGCCGACCCGTCGATAGAACCGACGCGCGTGAGGATACCCGGCACCGGGCGCCCCGCCGCCCCGACCGCGCCGGCCACCCGGGAAACCGCGGCGCCGGCCACCCGGGATGCCGCCCGGGCTGCCCGGGTAGCCTCGTGCTGTGTACCGGTTCCTGCTCACGCCCCGCTGGCTGGGCATCCTCGCGCTGACCCTGGCCGCGGCCACGGTGATGGTGCTGCTCGGCAACTGGCAGCTGAGCCGCTACCACGAGCGGGCGGCGACCAACGAGCGGATCGACCGCACCGCCACGCTGCCGCCGGTGCCTGTCGAGCAGGTGCTGCCCCGGCCGGGCGACGCGGCCGGCACGACCGGGCAGGCGCCGCCGGCCGACGCGGCCTGGACCCGGGTCACCGTGACCGGGCGGTACGACGACACGAACGTGATCCTGATCCGCAGCCGTACCGTCGAGAGCAGGGTCGGCTTCGAGGTGCTCGCCCCGTTGCGGCTTGCCGACGGCAGTGCCGTGCTGGTGGACCGGGGCTGGATCCCACCGGCTGCCGACGGACGCGCGTTGTCCCGGCCCGAGATACCCGCCGTGCCGTCCGGCGAGGTGACCGTGGTCGGCCGGGTGCACCTCTCGGAGAGCAGGCCCGATGCTGTCGTGCGCCGGGACGGCCGGCTCGAGACCCGGCGGGTCGCCGTACCGGCGCTCGCGCGTGAGCTGCCCTATCCGGTCTTCCACGGATATCTGCTGCTGGACGAGCAGACTCCGGCCGCCGATCCGGCCTTCTCCCCGATACCGATCCGGCACGAGAACGACTGGCTGAACGGCGGATACGTCGTTCAGTGGTGGCTCTTCGCGGTGCTGGCCCTGGTCGGTTTCGGCTGGGCGGCCCGGCGGGAGGCACGCGGCGACACGAAGGACGACGCCGGGCGGGACCGCATCGGCCCGGACCGGCTGGGCGAGAACCCGGCAGGCCAGGACCGGCCGGCCCAGGACGGGCTGGACCGGTCGGCGCCCAGTCCTCGCCCCTGATCGGAGCGGACAGGCCGTGGCCGGCGGCGTTCAGGCGCCGTACCGGCGTTGGCGGGCGGCGTACGACCGCAGGGCGCGCAGAAAGTCGACGTACCGGAATCCTGGCCAGTAGGCGTCACAGAAGTACAGCTCGGAGTAGGCCGCCTGCCAGAGCAGGAAGCCGGACAACCGCTGCTCACCGCTGGTCCGGATGATCAGATCGGGGTCGGGCTGGCCCTGGGTGTAGAGGTGCGCCGCGATGTCCTCGGCGGTCAATCGCCGGGCCAGCTCTGCGGGGGCGACCGCCGCTTCCGCCGCCTGGTCCAGCAGCGCGCGGATCGCGTCCACCACCTCCACCCGACCGTCGTAGCCGACCGCGATGGTCAGATGGAGGTCGGCCCCACGGTCTGCGGTCGCGTCCCGGGCAAGTTTCAGGGCGTGCCGGGTCGAGTCGGGCAGCGTGTCGAGCCGACCGGCGAGGTGCAACCGCCACCGGCCGGGAGCTTCGGCCAGCCGGGCGACGACGATCTCCTCGATCGCCTTCATCAGGTACTGGACCTCGCCGGATGCCCGCTTGTGCAGGTTGTCGGTCGAAGCGACGAAGATCGTGACGTGGGCGATCCCGATCTCGGCACACCAGCCGAGCACCTCGTTGACGTGCTCCGCGCCGTAGCGGTGGCCGAGGCTGGGATTCTCGAAGCCCTGCTTCCGGGCCCACCGCCGGTTGCCGTCCATCACCAGTGCCACGTGTCGGGGCAGCGGCCTGCCGGCCAGTTGTGCCCGCAGACGGCGGGCGTACAGCCGGTAGAGCGTGCGGCGGAAAACCACGAGGGAACCGTAGCAACCCCGGGCCACCTCCGGCGGACGTGCCACGGCGACCTCAGCCGTCGCGCGGACCTCCGACGGCGGCCTCAGCCGTCGCGCCGACCCGCGTGGATGGCCCGTACGGTGTCGATCGTGTCGGCCTCCGCCGCGCTCTTGTCGTCGCGGTAGCGCAGCACGCGGGCGAAGCGCAGGGCCACCCCGCCCGGATAGCGCGGGCTGCTCTGCACCCCGTCGAAGGCGATCTCCACGACCTGCTCGGGACGCACCCGGACCACCCAGTCGCCACGTTCCACCGCCAACTGCTGGAAGCGCTCGGTCTGCCAGCGCAGCAAGTCGTCGGTCAGCCCCTTGAACGTCTTGCCGAGCATCACGAAGCCGCCGGTCTCGGGATCACGGGCCCCGAGGTGCAGGTTCGACAACCAGCCCCTGCGCCGACCACTGCCCCACTCGACGGCGAGTACGACGAGATCGAGGGTGTGCCGCGGTTTCACCTTGATCCAGGCGGCGCCCCGCCGCCCGGCATCGTACGGCGCTTCCGGCGCCTTGACCACGATCCCCTCGTGCCCGGAGTCGACCGCCGCCGTGAATGCCGCGGATGCCTGCTCGACCGTGTCGACGGTGATCCGCTCGACGAGCTGTGCCGGTGCGACGATGCCGGCCAGCGCGGTCCAGCGTTCGTGCCCCGGCGCGTCGAGCAGGTCGACGCCGTCCAGGTGCAGGATGTCGAAGAAGTACGGCGTCAGCACGACGTCGCCGCTCGTGCGCGCCGCCGAGAGCACCGACGGGGCAGCGGCCGCCGGATGGTCGGGCGCGGGTATCTCGGCGGGGGCCGCACCGGAGGTGCCGATGCGGGGCATCTCGGAGACGTCCACCGGCACGGCCACGGCCCGCGCCGAACCGGCCGTCGACGCTCCGCCCGGCGCCGCCCCGAAGCTGCGGCTGCCGGCCTCGTCACTGCCGGCCTCGTCACCGCCGGCCGCGCCTGTGCCGCCGGCCGCAGCTCCAGTACCCGCAGCACCGCCGGCCGCAGCACCGCCGGCCGCAGCACCGCCGGTCTCGGCGCGGACGGCTCGGCGGGCTCCCCTGGTCGCCGCCCGGCTGGCCGTCTCCTGGAACGGTCGTGGCCGGCCCGACGCGTCGAGCGCGATCGCCTCGCCGTCCAGCACCAATTCGCGGGCCGGCAGGGCGCGGACGACCGCCACCACCTCGGGAACCCGGGGTGTGATCTCGTCGAGGCTGCGGGTGAAGACCGCGATGTCGTCACCGGAACGGTGCACCTGGATGCGGATGCCGTCGAGTTTCACGTCGACCACCGCCGGCAGGCCGACCGCGCTCAGCGCCTCCTCGACCGAGGCCGCGCTCTGCGCGAGCATCGGTGCCAGCGGGCGGCCGACCTGCAATGCGAACTCGGCCAGCATGCTCGCGCCGCCGGTCAACGCCGCGACGGCGACCGTCTTCAGGTCGCCGGCCAGCAGCAGGGCCCGGCGGACCGTGGGCAGCGGCACCTCCGCCGCCCGGGCGATCGCCTCGGTCAGCAGGCCGGCCTGGGCGCCCTGGCGAAGCTCCCCGCTGAACAGGTGAAGCAGCATCCGCCGCTCGTCGACGGTGGCGGCGGCGAAGAGGGTGGCCAGCAGCTCGCGACGACGGTTCTGCGAGCCCGCGCCCCGCACCTCGGCCAGTGCGGCGATCGCGGTGTCGACGTCGGCAACCGTCAGGGTCGGCTGCTCGGCCGGCGGCGGCAGCTCGCGGAGGCTGGCGTAACCGACCCCGGTCTGCCGCTGGCGCAGCTCTCCGGCGAGGTATGCCGAGCCGGCCGCGAGCTCGTCGGGCGCGAGGGTGCGCAGCGCCTCGGCGAGCAGCTCGACCTTGGCCCGCCGCCCCGAGGTGGCGGCGACCGCGGCGGAGGTGGCTGCCAGGTCAACGAAGCGCACGGCTCCATCCTGGCAGCCACCACCGACAACTTTCGTCCGGTCCGCCCGGCATCCCCCGCTCGACCAGGGCGGGAGCGGTCAGACCGGCGCCGGCTCCTCGATGCGTAGACCACGGGCGCGCACGCTGTCGGCCACCCGGGCGAGGGCGGCGTCGAGCGCACAGAGAACGGTGGAAAGCTCGCCGAGCTGGTCCCGGAGCGCATCCTCGGACCACGCGGAGACGTCGACGTCCCGCAACGCACTGACCGCGGCGTCGAGCCGCGTAATGGCCTCGTTCGTACTCATGTTCGAAAGCTTACCGCCTCGACGATCCTGCCGGGTGCTTTCGCCGGTTTCTTCCCGGGGATCCCGGGTCGGGGCGGAAGTAAGTTATCTTCGACTACGCACACCCGTCCGCTGTCCACACTCCCTCCAGCTGTCCACACTCGTCGCCAGCCGGCCACTCCCCCTCCAGCCGGACGCGGTCCGCTCCGGGCCCGCCCGCCGGCCAGACCCCGGAGCATCATGACGAACGCCGATCCCCGCCGAGGCGGGCGGCTCGCCGCAGCCGTCGCCGCCCTGCTCGTGGCATCCGCCCTCACCGCCGCACCGGTCCCGGCACACGCCGCGGCCGCCGAGCCGCAGCTGGCCGCCGGGCCGCAGCTACAGGTCTCCGGCACCGTCGAGGCGCGGATCGACGCGGCCGGCAGCTCGATCGGCTTCCACCTGCGCAACGCGGGCGACGCGGCGGCGACCGGAGTCGAGGCGGTCTACGACGCCCGATCCACCACCGGCGACGTCGTTGTCTCCGTCCCGCCCGGCACCACCGACTGCCAGCAGGCCGAGAAGACGGTGCGGTGCGGGCACGGCGACCTGGCCCCGGGGCAGGAGACGCTGGTGCAGCCGATCGTGCTGAGCAGCGCCCCGGGTGCCCGGCCGGGTCCGGCGGGCGTCGTCAGGGTCGGCGTCTCGGCCGAGGGCCCCGGAGGCGCCGTCTCCGCGACCCACGAGCTTGCGGTCAGCATCCGGGCAACCGGCTCGGGCCTGGTGGCCAGCGTCGACGACCTCGGCTCGGCGCAGCATCGGGTGGGCGGCGGCGACAAGCGCCCGCTGCACGCCACCGTCTTCAACTTCGGAGACACCGCACTGCCCGGCTTCGCGCTGACGATCACGCTTCCGCTCGGCGCGACCTTCGCCGAGCGGTACGGAGACTGTGTGTACGGCGACGACCGGCCCGGCGAGCCGCCGGCGGGCTACGTCTACGGCCCGCAGCGGGTGACCTGCCAGATGAACCTGATCCTCGAGCCGGGCACCGGTGTCGCCTTTTCCGAGCCCGAGTCGGGCGACGCGGCATTCAACGTCGTCTTCGGCCAGAACCTGCCGGGTCCGGCCGAGGATGCGGGCAGCGTCGAGGCCGACGAACTGGCCGACCAGCCACTGTCCGAGGCCCTGCGCCGGGCCGGCTCGACCGACGCCCCCGCGCTGGCCGACAAGGTAGCCGAGCTGCGCACCGCATTGGAGCAGCGTGGCGGCGGGACGGCAGAGCGCGGCGGGACGGCAGAGCGCGGCGGGACGGCAGAGCGCGGCGGGACGGCAGAGCGCGGCGAGGTGGAACCGCGGTCCGGGGCGGCGCCGCCGTCTCCGGACACACCGGACCCGACCACGTCGGAGAGCCCGGCCCGGGTCGAGGACGCCGTCGCACCGGCCAACGTGGCCAGGTTCAGCATCTGGACCAGGGCGAACAGCCACGATCTCGAGGTACGGAGCAGCCCGGTCACCGGCTCGGTGGGTGACACCGTGGAGGTGCCGTACACGGTCACCAACCACGGCCCGTCCGACGGCGGCGCCTCCTGGCGGATCGTCGCGCCCGGCGGCACCGTCCTGCTGCCCAGTCAGTGGTGCACGTTCCGCGACGAGCAGGGCGACGAGGTCGCCGAGCTGACCGAGGTCGACTGCGCCACCGAGACCCGATGGCCGGCGACGGCCTCCGGCGGGGGCGTACTGTCGTCCACCGTTCGAGTGAAGATCAACTCCGCGCCCGGCGCGGACGGGACGATCACGGTGCGCAGCCTCGGCCCGTCGTCGGAGAGCGGCCCGAAGAGCAACAGCGCCAAGCTTCTGATCAACGAACCGGGCGGGGGCGGCGGCGCTGGCGATGGCGACGACGGACTGCCGATCACCGGCGGCCGCACCGGCCCGATGGCGATGATCGGCGCCGGTGCCCTGCTCCTCGGCGCCCTGCTGCTGCTCTTCGGGCGCCGGCACCGGCCGGTGCCGTAATCCCCCGATCAGCCGGCCGGTGCCGTCATGATCCTGCGATCAGCCGGCCGGCTCACCCGGCGGCGTTCGCCTCGGCAACCCTGGCCAGCAGCAGCGCCTCCGCCAGGCAGACCCGGGCGAACTCCCCGAGGTGCAGGCTCTCGTTCGGTCCGTGTGCCTGTGCGTGCGGGTCCTCGACCCCGGTCACCAGGATCGCGGCCTCGGGAAACATCCGGCGGAACGTCTCGATGAACGGAATCGAACCGCCCACCCCCATGTCGATCGGCTCGACCCCGTCCCAGGCGGTCCGGAAGGCGGCCCGGGCCGCGTCGTAGACCGGACCCGAAGCGTCGATCACGCAGGGTTCACCGTCGTGTTCCCGGGTCACGGTGACGGTCGCCCCGAACGGGGCGTGCTTGCGCAGGTGCTCGACCAGCGCGGCGTACGCCGACGCGGCCTGGTCACCCGGGGCCAGCCGGACACTCAGTTTGGCCTTTGCCGACGGCACCAGTGCGTTCGGCGCCTCGGCGGTCGGCGGCGCGTCCAGCCCGATCACCGAGATCGCCGGCTTGTTCCAGAACCGGTCGGTCAGCCGTCCGGTGCCGAGGAAGGAGACGCCGTCGAGCATCCCGACCTCGGCCCGCAACCGGTCCTCCGGATAGTCGACGGTCGCGCCCGCCCCGCTGACCAGCCCTTCCACCGCCACGTCGCCGGCCGGATCGTGCAGGGTGGCCAGGAGTTGGCAGAGCGTGGTCAGGGCATCCGGTACGCCGCCGCCGAACATGCCGCTGTGCACCGCCTGGGAGAGCGTGCGCACCTCCACGAAGCAGTTGACGATCCCGCGCAGCGACGTCGTCAGCGCCGGTACGCCGATGTCCCAGTTGCCGGAGTCGGCGATCACGATCACGTCGGCGGCGATCTCGTCCCGGTGCTCGACGAGGAGCCGTTCCAGCGAGTCGGAGCCGTACTCCTCCTCACCCTCGACGAAGAGCACCACGCCGACCGGCAGCGCGTCGCCGAAGGCCCGCAACGCGGCGACGTGTGCCAGGATGCCGGCCTTGTCGTCGGCCGCGCCCCGCCCGTAGAGCCGGCCGTCGCGCTCCACCGGCTCGAACGGGTCGCTCTGCCAGAGGCTCAGGTCGCCGACCGGTTGCACGTCGTGGTGCGCGTACAGCATCACGGTCGGCGCGCCGGGCGGCGCGGGACGCCGGCCGATCACCGCCGGCTGGCCGCCGGAGCGGACCACCCGCACGTCGAGCGAGCAGCCGCGCAACAGCTCGGCGACCGCCTCGGCGGAGCGCTCGACCTGGGAGTGGTCGAACCCGTCGAAGGCGATGCCGGGAATCCGGACCAGTCGCTCCAGGTCCGCCCGTACGCCGGGCATCTCGCGTTCGATCGCGGCACGCAGTTCGGCTTCGGTGCGGGTAGTCGTGGTCATGGAAAGATCGTAAGCGCCGGTCCGGCGACCGGATCGCCCAGTCCCACCGCTCACCCACCGGCCCCCGGAAGACCCGCCGAGATCAGGAGGGGTCGTCCGCCGGCCCCGGCGGTACGTCGCCCTCGGCGGCCGTGCCCGGCCGGGCGGAACCGTCGGCGCCGCCCGGTTGGCCGTTCCGCCGGGTGCGACCGGCGGCCCGGGCAGCCGCCTCACCCGCCGCGTTCATCCACGAGCGGGCCCGGCCGGCACCGCCGCCCACCCACTCGCCGACGTCACTGGCGCCGTCACCCAGCCGGCGCAGCAGGCCGACCAGCGGATCCTGGGAACGTCCGAATGCCTCCCGGTACGACTCCGCCGCCGCCTTGATCTCGGCGGAGACCGAGGTGAGGCCGTCGTCCTCGCGACGGGGGTAGTCGCCGCCGACCATTCGGGCGTACTCGCCGGAGTCGACCCACCTGCGCAGGTCGGCGGCGCGGGCCACCGGCACGGGATGGGTACTCCAGGCGGTCATCCTGATCTTGTGCAGGCTGTCGCGCAGGTCGCCACCGCCGTCGTACTCGGCGGCCTGCTCCACGAAGGCGGCCGTGTCGATCTGGCTCAGGTCACCTCCGCCGGCCAGCTTCATCAGCACCCGCACCGCCGCCGCCGGATCCTGGCTGGCGAGCAGCCCGGCCCGGTCGCCGGAGAGTTCCGCCTTGCGCCACCACTCCAGCATCGCGGCGATGATCGCCCGGAGTGCGAGGGCGCCGACCGGCAACCAGCTCAGGTTGGCCGCCCACCGGGTCAGGATGCTCAGGATGGTCTTGTAGACGGCGTGCCCACTGCCCACGTGCCCCAGCTCGTGCCCGAGCAGGAAGCGGAGCTCGTCGTCGTCGAGCTGGCTGACGCAGGCCGAGCTGATCACGACGAATGGCCGGTCGAGGCCGATCGCCTCACCGGTCAGCCAGGGTGACTGGGTCACGAAGAGCTCGGGCAGCTCGGCGACGTCCAGCGCCGCGCCCGCCTCGGCGTAGAGCCGGTAGACCCTCGGGTACTGCCGGTGGTCGACCCGGATGGCGGCGGCCAGGTAGGAGAGGCGGAAACCGCGCTCGTTCCACATCCCGAAGAACGCCTTGACCACGTCGTCGAAGCCGCGCAACTCCCGCAGGGCGGTAAGCGCGCCGCGATCAGCAGGATGCTCCCAGGCGCGTGAGCTGATCCCGGTGAGCACCACCCGCCGTCGCGCCGGAGTGCCACTCGTACCGCCGGTCGTCATGGTGTCCCCCCGCCCGCGCCGCGTTGGCCTGTCCTGCCGATCGTGCCGCAGCGACCCGGATACGTCCATAAGCAGACCAGGGTCAGTCGGTCACCGGATCCGGACGAAGGCGGTGCCGTCCGGGTCGGGGACGGCAGCACCGTCCACCACCCGTTCGGCCCGCTCGGCGGTGCGGTCGGCCGCGAAATGCGCCCGCTCGCCGCGCCGCCAGGTGTCGAGCTGAGGCAGCAGCGCCGCCCCGTCCCGGGCCAGGGTACGCGCCCGGCACAGCTCCGCCGGTGCGGTCACGAAGACACCGAGGGTCAGTTCGGCGGCGACGGCCGAGCGGGCGCTGGAGACCCCTTCGAGGACCAGCACCGGCGCGGGTGGTACGACGATCCAGTCGTCGCCGAAGCGGCCGCGGGTCCAGTCGTACCGGCGGTAGCGACCGGGCAGCCCGGCGCGGAGCGGGGCGAGGACCCACTCGTCGAGCCGGTGCCAGAAGGTGAACTGGTCCGCCCAGCCGTCGAGGAGATCGTCGGTGTTCACCACCGGTGTCTCCGGCCCGCCCCGCGCGGTCCCGGACGGCACGGTCCCGCCCCGCACGGTGCCGGACGGCACGGTCCGCAGCGGGGCCGTCCCAGGCGGGGCCGTCCCAGGCGGGGCCGTCCCAGGCGGGGCCGTCCCAGGCGGGGCCGTCCCAGGCGGGGCCGTCCCAGGCGGGGCCGTCCCGAGTGCGGTCCCGAGGGCGGCCGCCAGCCGGCCGGCGAAGACGGTCTTGCCCGCCCCGCTCGGCCCGTCGACCGCGACCAGGCGGGTCCGGCCCAGCCGGGCCGGCCGGCGCAGGATCTCTGCCGCCAACCCGGCGTACGACTCGACGACGGGCGGCATTCGGCAGACGCTACCCCTCCGCCCCGGGCGGGACGAAGGGCAGCGCCGGTGGTGGACCATGCTCGATGAGCCGCCACAGGGCGGCGGTGTCGAGGTGCTCCTCCACCAGGTCGCCGAGGATGTCGAGGGTGCGTTCGCGGGCCGCGGCGAACGATGTGTCCGGAGCGACCTGGAAGCCGTGCCGGCCGGCCAGCCGGGCGACCTCGGTCAGAAACCTGCGGCGGAACTCGTCCGAGGTGAAGGCGCCGTGCCAGTGGGTACCGAGGACGTGACCGAGCGCCGCACCCTCCGCCGCGCCGCCGGAATGCCGGATCAGCGGGGGGAGAGCGGGGTCCAGCTCGGAGACGTACCCGTGATGGATCTCGTAGCCGTGGACCGGGACCGACCCGAACGCGGTGCCCGTCGAGCGGGTGACGGTCTTGGCCGCGCCGAAGGTGATCCCGATCGGCAGCAGGTGGAGACCGGGCACCAGGCCACGCCCGCTCTCCACCTCGTCGTCGATGCTCCGGGCGAGCATCTGGAAGCCACCGCAGATGCCGAGCAGCGGCCGTCCGGCGGCCGCATGCGCGAGCACCGTGTCGGCCAGCCCGGTACGGCGCAGCCACTCCAGGTCCGCCACCGTCGACTTGGTGCCGGGCAGTACGACGAGGTCGGCGGCGGCGACCTCGGCCGGCTCGACGGTCAGCCGGACCCGTACCCCGGGCTCGGTCGCCAGCGCCTCCACGTCCGTGGCGTTGGAGATCCGAGGTAGCCGGATCACCGCCACGTCCAGCCATTCGCCGCCCCTGGGCGGCGCCGGGCGCCCGAGCACCCGTCCGTAGGCGAGCGAGTCCTCGGCGTCCAGCCAGAGGTCGACGTGCCAGGGCAGCACTCCGTACGTCGGCCGCCCGGTGAGCCGGGTCAGCATGTCGAGGCCGGGCTGGAGCAGGTCGAGGTCGCCCCGGAACTTGTTGACGACGAAGCCGGCCACGAGCTCCTGGTCGGCTGCGTCCAACAGGGCCACGGTGCCGAACATCGCGGCGAGGACACCGCCCCGGTCGATGTCACCGACCACGATCGCCGGCAGCCGGGCGTGCCGGGCCAGCCCCATGTTGGCGTAGTCGGTGTCCCGGAGGTTGATCTCGGTCGGACTGCCCGCCCCCTCGCAGAGCACGACGTCGTATTCGGCGCGAAGCTCGGCGAGCGCCTCGAACGCGGCCGTGGCCAGCCGGGGGCGGAGCGACCGGAAGTTGCCGGCGGTGACGGTGTCGACCGCCCGGCCGAGCAGCACCACCTGGCTGGACCGGTCACTTCCCGGCTTGAGGAGCACGGGATTGAAGCGCAGGTCCGGCGGGATGCCGCAGGCCGCCGCCTGCATGGCCTGCGCCCGGCCGATCTCGCCGCCCCGCCCGTCCGGCCCGATCACCACCGCCGAGTTGTTGGACATGTTCTGCGCCTTGAACGGTGCCACCCGGACACCCTGCCGGCGCAGCCACCGGCAGATGCCGGCGGTGAGGACGCTCTTGCCGGCATCCGACGTGGTCCCGGCGACCAGCAGCCCTCCACCCGTCCCGCCGCGCGGGCGAGCCGGACCCGTCGCCCTCCCGGCGGTCGCCGGGCTCGCGGCACCCGCCGGGCTCGCCGGACCCGCCGGGCCACAGGGGGCCGTCCGGTTCTCCGGCCTCACCCTCTCCGGCCTCACCGAAGTCGTCGAGCTGACGCGCGGGCCGGCTCGGGAATCCCACACCGCCGTCCCCGAGGTGGTACACCGATCCCTGGCAGTTTTCCCGTGAGTCGGCGGGTCGCCGCCCGCCGTGGTCGGCCGGTGGCCGCGTACGCCACCGCGATGCCGAGTGCGGCGAGCCCGACCGCACCGGAGAGCCGGGCCGCCCGGTCGATGTGCCGCGCCTCCGGGCGTGGACCGTCACCGAGGAACGGCCGGACCTCGGCCCGTCCGAAGTAGACGTTCCGTCCGCCGAGTCGCACGCCGAGGGCTCCCGCCATCGCCGCCTCGCACTGCCCCGCGTTGGGGCTGGGATGGTCCGCCCGGTCCCGCCGCCAGATCCGCCAGGCCCGGCTCCGGTCGCCCCGGACCAGCGGCGCGGCAGCGATGGTGAGCAGTCCGGTCAGCCGGGAGGGCACCAGGTTCAGCAGGTCGTCCAGGCGGGCGGCGGCGGCGCCGAACCGGACGTAACGGTCCGAGCGGTGCCCGACCATCGCGTCCAGGGTGTTTGCCGCGCGGTAGCCGAGGAGACCGGGCAACCCCCCACCCACCGCGCCCCAGATCAGCGGCGCGACCACCGCGTCGGAGGTGTTCTCCGCGACCGACTCGACGGTGGCCCGGGCGAGCTCGGACTCGTCCAGCGCCGACGGATCGCGCCCGCAGAGGTGCCCGAGCCGCTGCCGCGCCGCCGGTAGGTCGGCCCGGCGGAGAGCTCCGCTCATGGTCGCGGCTTCCCGGCGCAGCGTCCGCCCGCCGAGCACCGTCCAGGTCGCCGCCGCGACCAGCGCCGCGCGGGCCAGCGGCCGACGCCGGGTCGCCACCGTGGCCGCCACGCCAAGGGTCACCGGTACGCCGACCGCCAGTGCCGCGAATCCGGCACCGGCGGTACGCCGGGGCTGGTACAGCCGCCGTTCCAGTGCGCCCGCCGCCTGGCCGAACCCGGCGACCGGATGCCACCGCCGAGGATCACCGAAGATGGCGTCCAGGGCGTACCCGGCCGCCAACCCTGCGGCGTTCGCCGCGCCGTCGTCCAGCCATCCGGTCACCCCGGCCCGACGGCCGGCCGCCCGTGCGGAGCCGCCGCCGCGAAGCGGGCCGCCTCCCGCCGCCCCGCTCCCGGGCGTGCTGCCGCTCCCGGGCGTGCTGCCGCCTCCCGCCGCGCCGCCGGGTCCGGACGCGCTGTCGACTGGCCACACGGCGACCACCTCCCCAGACCCCGGAGAGCCTAGTCCGCCCGTCCCGGCCGCCCTCGGCACCTCGCTGACCAGCCCGGCGTCACCGTGCCGGACCGAGCGGTGCCCACGCGTACGGCGATCGGGCCCGGTCACCGGATAGGGTCGCGGCGGACCCGCGACAGCGGGCGTACGCAGCCGGGGAAGCACCGCACGAGGCGGACATCCCGGCACAATGTGACCGATGGAGGCATAAGTGCTGGTCATCGATGTGCCCATCGAGGAGGTCCGATGACCAGTGTGACGCCCGCCACCGACGCACTCCCCGACCCGCTCCCGGACACTGGCCGGACCACGGAGGCCGGCGAGACCAGCCGAGCTGGCGGGGCCGGCCGGGGCGGCGGGGCCACCGCGCTGAACCGCCTGCCGTCGCTGACCGGACTGCGGTGGATAGCCGCGATGCTGGTCTTCGGCTTCCACGTCGGGACGATGCAGATCGTCGCCGAGCCCGAATACGGGGCGGTGGTCGACTGGGTCTTCACGTTGGGCCTTTCGGGGGTGCAGTTCTTCTTCATCCTCAGCGGGTTCGTGCTGGTCTGGTCCGCGCGGCCCGGCGACAGCAAGCGGGCGTTCTGGCGGCGGCGAGCCGCCAAGATCTATCCGAACCACCTGGTCACCTGGGCCATCGTCATCGCGCTCGCGCTCTACTGGGCCGATCCGGTCAACCTGAAGGCCGCGCTGGCCAACCTCGTCCTGGTGCAGGCATGGATCCCCGTCGACGGCTACTTCTACAGCATCAACAACGTCAGCTGGTCGCTCGCCTGTGAGATGTTCTTCTATCTCTCACTTCCGTTCGTGCTTCCCCTGATCCGGCGGATGCGGGCGTGGCAGCTCTACGCCGTCGTCGTCGCCATGCCGCTGCTGATCATGGCGATGTGGCCCGGTCAGCAGCTCCTTCCGGAGACGGTCCGCTGGTGGTTCACGCAGATCTTTCCGGTCGTACGGTCCTTCGAGTTCTGGATAGGCGTCGCCGCCGCCGAGCTCATGTTGCGCGGGAAGTGGCGGGGCCCCGGCCTGCTGCTCTCCACCGGTCTCTTCGTCGCGCTCTGGGTGGCCTGCATGGAGTGGATCCGGGCCGAGCTCTGGACCACGGTGCTGGCCGTCGGCTACGTACTCGTGATCGCGAGCGCGGCCCGGGCCGACGTCACCGGCCGCTGGTCGCCGTGGCGCTCGCGAACCCTGGTCTGGCTCGGCGAGGTCTCGTTCGCGTTCTATCTGGTCCATGTGTTCCTGATCAAGGCCATCTTCCGGTTCAGCGGGCACAGCGGTGGGTTTGCCGGCTGGTGGGGGCCGGCCGTCGCGATCGCGCTCCTGCTGGTCAGCCTCGTCGCCGCCTGGCTGCTCTTCCGGTTCGTCGAGACGCCGATGATGCGTCTCCTCGGTCCTCCGCGCCGCAGGCGTGGCGCACCGCCGCCGCCTGCTCTGGTGCGACAACGACAGCCCGAGGCGGCGACCCGATCGGTGCCCGCACCGCGCCGCGCGCCGTCGACTCCCGGCGCTGCCGCCGAGCCGTCCGCCGTACCTCCGCCGAACACACCACGCGGAGGCGACGTATCCGAACCGGAGCGCCCGGCGGCCGAACGGGTGAGGTAGACGGCCGCTCGCCCCACCCGCCCCACCGACGTGCCGCCCGCCCCGTGCCAGGACAGACGCCGGCACGTGCCTGTCGGCGACCGGCCCGGACGGGCCGGTGCGCGGCCCGACGGTACGGGTGGGAAGGTCGGCCGGTGCCAATGACCGACCTCCCCACCCCTCGGTCGGCCCGGACGGCGGTGCGGAGGCGACCACCGGTCTCGCCAGGCGACCTCGTCCGGCGACGTCGATCGAGCGACCCGCCCGGTGGGAACCGCGCCGGAGTCCGATCAGACGGACGCGTGGGGGCGGGTGCGACCGCGCCGGGTGCGGGCCGCCGCCCCCTCGCCCGGTTCCGCGCCCGCCCCTTCGGCCCGCCCCTCGGCCGGGTCGTCGTCCCGCCCCACCTCCGGGTCGGCGCCCGCTCCGGCGCTCGACCCGTCGCCCGGCCCGGCGCTCAACCCGTCGCCCGGCCCGGCGCTCAACCCGTCACCGGGGGCGGCCTCCTCGTCATCCGGCAGCCCGTCGAGTTCGATCCGGTCGCCGAAGGGATCGGCCGGCAGACCCGCCGGATCGAAGCTCTGACCGGGCGACACGGGCAGGCCACCCCATTCGCCGTCGTCGTCGAACGGGCGCTCGTCGGGCAGGGCCGGCGCTTCCTCGCGCGACACGGAGTCGGTGGTCTCGCCGTGCACCCGGGCTTCGGCCTCGGCCTCCTCCATCGAGGATGTCGCCGTGGACGGCCGGTTGCGGGCGAAGCGTCCCCGGCCCCGGGACAGGTCGTGACCGACGGCCAGCGCCTCCAACTCGTACATCGTGCGGTGGTTGCCGGCGTCGTCGGTCCAGTCGCGGGTGTAGAGGCGACCGACCAGGACGACCGGATCGCCGACCATCACCGATGAGGCCACTCCCTCGGCCAGTTTCCGCCAGCAGTTCACCCTGACGCGCAGGCTGTTGCCGTCGACCCACCGCCCGCTCTCCCGGTCGAGGCGACGGGCGGTCGAGGCCACCTTGAAGTTGGCCACCAGGGTGCCACTCTGGGTGGTACGCCGCCACTCCGGCGCGGTCAGCACGTTACCGACAATCGTTACGTAGGTGTCGAACATCGCCCCTCCACAGGGATCCGGTTGTTCCCGTCCAAGCCGACTCGTCCGACAGCGTTCCGCTCCGAGACGGACGGCGGCCAGCGCCGCCAGCGCGACTGTGGACAACCCGCCGCCCTGTGGAAAAAGCCCTGATCAAGCCGCCATCTGCTATGGCGGAGTAGCGTCGGCGGGATGGAACCGGACCTGCTCGGAGCCCCGTACCAGCGGCAGACGATCGAGCTCGGCCGCGACGACGAGGGACCGGTGGTCGCCACGCTCGTCCGGCGCCGGGCCGACCGGCCGACCGATCGGGCCGTGCTCTACGTGCACGGCTTCGCCGACTACTTCTTCCAGACCCACCTGGCGGACTTCTTCGTCGCGCACGGCTGGCACTTCTACGCGCTCGACCTGCGCAAACACGGGCGCAGCCTGCTGCCGCACCAGACGCCGAACTTCTGCACCGACGTGACCGACTACTTTCCCGAACTCGACGCGGCGGCCGAGATCATCCGGAACGTGGACGGTAACCGGACACTACTTGTCAACGGGCACTCGGCGGGCGGGCTGATCACCGCGGTCTGGACGCACGCCCGCCGCTCGGCCGGCATCGTCGACGGGCTCTTCCTGAACAGCCCGTTCTTCGACCTCAACATGCCGTGGCTGGTCCGCCGGCCGGTTCTGGCGACGCTCGCCCGGGTCGGCCACCGGATGCCGTACCGCACCGTTCCCCGCCGGCTCTCCGCGGTGTACGGCCACAGCCTGCACGCCGAGCACCGGGGCGAGTGGCGATACGACCTCGCCTGGAAGCCCGTTGCCGGCTTTCCGGTCCGGGTCGGCTGGCTCGGGGCGGTCCGGCGGGCACAGCGGCAACTCCGGGCCGGGCTGGAGATCCCGGTCCCGATCCTGGTGAGCATCTCGGACCGCACCTTCCGGGGACGTACCTGGCACGACTCCGCGGCGCTGTCGGACGCCGTGCTCGACGTCGAACACATCGCCCGGTGGGCGCCGAAGCTGGGCCGGCACGTGACGTTGATCCGGTACGACGGTGCCCTGCACGACGTGACGCTCTCCGGACCGACCGTCCGGCAGCAGGTCTTCACCGATTTGGACCGTTGGGCCTTGGCCTACGTCGTTTCGACCGGCGCGCCGGTGGCCGCTCCGGCCAGTCCGTCGTCCCGCCGTCACCCGACCGCTGCCGGGGCACGCGGTACTGGCCCGGCTCCGGTCCCGCGCCCGTCCGCCACCGGCCGGGCCCAGGCTCAGGCTCCTCCTCCGGCTCCGGCTCCGGTTCGGGGCGGAGCTCACCCTGCCACCGAGCCGTCGTCGGCGCCGGCTGCGCGCGACGCGCACCCCCGCGCCACCGGCCCGGCTCCGGCTCAGGTCCCGCACCCCGCCGCCGGTCCGGCTCAGGTTCCGGTGCCGGCTCCGGTGCCGCGCTCCGCCACCGCCCCGGGGGCTCCCGGAACCGCTCCGGATCCTCCCGCCGGCTCTCCCGAGCCCGGTCGACGTCCGGCCGACGGCTCCGTTCCCGTGCCGGCGGATCTTCCCAGCGCTCCGGCTCCGGAGGCTCCGGCTCCACCCAGCGATCCGGCTGCGGTTCGGAATCCGACGCCGTCCCGTACGCGGACCAGCCGCCCTGCCGCCAGACCAACAGTTCCCGACTGAGCAGGTTCTGGTCACCGGCGAAGAAGATCCGGTCCACGGCTCGCCGTACCTTCTCCATGCCCGGCCGCGACGCCGTACCCGTGACGAGCACCACGTCCCGGGCCGGTACGCCGACGACGAGCTCGCCCGGCACGGACCGTTCCAGGTCCTCCCACACCTCGGCGGCGAGCAGGACGGTGGACTCGAGCCCTCCGAAGGAGAGCATCGGCGCGGGCGGTTGCCCCTCGATCCGCAACCTGGGCAGGAGCCGGTAGAGGTTGTCGACGGCCACCTGCCGCAGCTCCGCCTGGCTGATCTCCAGGTCGTCCAGGTCGTCCCAGGTGACCAGGCGCTGACCGTAGGGCGGCCCGAACGAGTAGCCGACGTCGAGCTCCTGGGTGAAGTCTTCGAGCAGGTGGTCCTCGCCGTACCGGGTGTCGTCGACCGACACCAGGAGCGGCAAGAACATTGTGCTCGTCAACTGCACGCTTCGAAACCTAGTATGTGCAGGCCAGATCGTCACGTCCTCGGCCGGCCGTAGTCCTGGCAGCGGTACCCTGCTGAGGCACGCCGACCAGGCTCGCGCCCGTAGCTCAGCGGATAGAGCAGCTGCCTTCTAAGCAGTTGGTCGCAGGTTCGAATCCTGCCGGGCGCACCGCTCCCGACGGTGCACGAACCTCTGGTTCCGGATCTGGGGCTTGTTCCGTCGTCGAACCTCGGACGCCCAGTCTGGCTGTTTCGTTCGGTTATGCGTGCTTCGTAGACCACATCCCTGCCGTCGCCTGTGCCCGGGCGGCGCGAGAACCGCGCCAACAGTGAATCGTTGTCCCGAGTGCCCCGGTCCACGAATTCCGCTCCACAAGCCTTTCGAGCAGCTCACGGGCGCCACTATGGATGGCACGCCGGCACCGCCGCTAATCGCCACCGCATCGAGGATTAGCATGTCCGCGTGGTCCCCTGAGGCATCGACGGTGGAGGCGAACGTGGGAAACAGGACCCTGACAATCGGCGCCCCGGTCGATGAACTGCACGAGCGGCGGTTGAAGGCGGTAGCGGCGGCCTGTGAACGGCTTGGCGCTCTCATCGACCCTTCCGCCGAGACGCCTCCCCCCGCCACCGTGGACCTGCTGCGCAACCTGGCGTCCGCCGGACGGATCGCGGTGAGCTCCGAGGACGACGAGGCCGGCCCCTGGACGCTGGCCTACGTCCCGTCGCCGGCCGCGCTGGCGGCGGTGGCCACCGGATCGACGACCACCTGGGGCCCGCGTCTGGACGCCAAGCAGCAGAAGGCGCTGCGCCGGGCGCCGGGCGCGGTCTTCCGCCTGCCGTTCGCCGATCCCGCGACGGGAGCCGCGAGCGGCGGCGCGGTCACCACCTTCACGACCGACTGGTCGCCCTTCACCGCAGCCTGTGCGATCGTCGTTCACCCGGACCACGAGGCGCTCGTCGGGACCCAGGTGCGGCGGCGTCCGTACTTCAGCGGCCGCTTCGTGCGTCACCCGCTACACGGGGACCTGCTCCCAGTGTGGGTCGCGGACTGGGCCAAGCCCGAGTTCGGGACGGGTGCGGTCATCGTCAACCCGGCGCACTCGGCCGCCGACCTGGAGTTCGCCCGCGCCGTCGGGCTTCCGATCCGGTTCGGTCTCGGGGATCACGAGCCCGGTGCCGATCCGGCAAGCTGGCTGACGCCGCCGGTCGTCAAGGCCGGGATGGCGGTGCGGGCGGGGCGGCACGATGGCCTGAGTCACCTGCAGACCCTCGAGGCGTACCTCGGCGACCTGATCGAGGCCGGCCACGCCGACCGTACCGAATCCGTCTCGCTCGGCCGTGCCCCGCTCGCCGTGCTGGCCGCGGATCCCGCCGGAGACGTCTCCTGGTCGCCGACGCTGCGGGCGCGTAGTTTCACCGACGACGCCGGGGAGCCAGCGTCCGTGTCCGCATCGCTGCGGGAAACGCCGCTGCTCACCGCGGCGACCGGGTACGCCGCCGGAGCGGCGACGTTGGTCAGTTCCTCGGAGGCTGTCGGCGGCGATCTGCTGTGGCTGCGCCTGATGATGATCGACCTTGCGGTCACCCACCCGCCGGTCCTGGTGCTGCCGGTGGCCCGCGCCGTCGTCGCGCAGGGCGTGGACCCGCAGTGGCTGGACGGCTCGCTGCTGGTGACCGGCCGGCCGGAAGAGGTGGTGTCGGTGAAGGCCCAGGTAGGCGAGCAGATCGCGCGGATCGCCAAGGACCACGCGGCCGTGCTGGCCGGCTCCGGCGGGTCGGAGGGCACCCCGTCCAGGGCGGCCGACCAGATCCTCGCGGCGCTCTCCGCCGCCGACTTCCCGACGGCCTTCAAACTGGTCGGCGCGACCGCGAAGACCGTCCGCCGGGGTGGGACGATCGGCGAATCGGAACGGAGCGCGTTTCTGGCCGCACTGTCCGTGTTGTTTGGATTTCCGCTGCCCGAGGACTTCTCCACGACGGCACTGAAAGGCGCACTCAACAGGTAGCCGCGTGCCCAGAGCGGAACCCTCCGCCCGTGCAGGGCAGCGACTCCCAGTTGCCTGGTCTCAATAACTTTCCGATCCGAGATTCCTCGCGGCCATTCCGGTGATGCCCGAGTTCGGTCCTTCGTCCGGCTCGCACCGATCGGCCGTATGTGACACAGAGGGCACCTTACTGACGGGTCTGCGTCGGCCAAGATGGCGACAAGATATCGCCAAGATTGCGCGGCAAGACTATGGCCGGTGCACATCTTCCGGAAGGTGTAATTTCGCAGGCCCCTTTGGCCGCCATCCACCAGTCCGCCAGGACGCCCTCCGATTCGCATTGACTGTCGCAGCTGAGGCCCGCGGGGCAACGTCGCAACCTGCGGGTTCTCGGCTGTCTAGGTTCGGGGAGTCAGCATGTTCGCCGCGCAGTCCCTACTCGTCGAGGTGCTTGATACAACCCTGCGTGAAGGGTCGTACGTCGTCGATTTCCAACTCGACGAGAGATTCGTCGTCGGCCTGCTCAATCGCCTCGACGAAACTCCGATCAGCAAGATCGAAATCGGTCACGGTGTCGGCTTCGAGGCCGAACGGACAGGAATACGGCCCTGCAATATCGACCTGAAGAGCTGGTGCGAGATCGCCCGCTCGGAGTTGGCCTCCTCTCAGTGGGGCATGTTCGCGCAACCCGAGTTCAGCCGGTTGGAGACCCTCCGCGAGCTGTGCGACCAGGGCATGTCCTTCGTGCGGATCGGAATGTCGCCCGAGCAGGTACAGGCGAACCTGGGTTATCTTAGGCGAGCCACCGAGATGTGCGACCAGGTGTATCTCAACCTTATGAAGTCGAGCGCCACCCCCGCCGACCTCATACCGGGTCTGCTGGACAGAATTCCGGACAACATCGCCGGACTCTACATCGTCGACTCCTACGGATCGATGCTCCCCAGCGACGTCAATCGTTACATCCTTGCCGCCAAGGAATGCTGCTCGGTGGTCGGATTCCACGGCCACGACAACCTTGGCATGGCAAACGCCAACAGTATGGCCGCATTGGATTCGGGGGCATCCATCATCGACGGCACCCTGGCCGGCATCGGCCGGGGCGCCGGAAACGCGGAGACCGAGTCGTTGGCGGGAATCCTGAGCATCGTCGGTGACGACATTTTCTCATATCAGAAGCTTGCCAAGATAGCGGAGTTCTGTCGGGCGAGCCTGCACGTCACTCCCGACAACCGGAACCTTCAGGTCCTCGGCGGCGTGATCGGCGTGCACTCCGGATTCTTCCCGCTCATCGAAGAGATCTGCGCGGAAAACTTCCTCGACCCGGGACACCTGATGAAGACCGCTGTCGAATTGGCCGAGCGGAGCGTCGGCAAGGACGACATACGTGCGGCGGCGCAGCTCATCGTCGGGTACGCGGCGGCGGTAACGACCCCTATGGCCGATGCGCTTCTTGGAGGAACGAAGTGAGGCTCGCCCGAATCGAGACGCCCGACGGCCACGAGATCTTCGTCAGTCACGACGGGATCTGGAGACGACTGTCGGACATCGAGGGTTTCGCCGCGCCGCGTAGGCTGGTTGATCTGCTCGACGATTCCGTGCGGCGGGAGCTTGTCGGTCTGCTCGGCCGCTCGCCGGCCGCCGGACGGGCCGACATCCGGCTTGCCGGGGCGGCGACCGTCCTCGACAGCGGTGATATCTGGGGTGCCGGGCTGAACTACCGGAACCACTCCCGTGATCTCGACGCCGAGCAACCCGTCTCCGGGCCCGGGTCGTACCTGCGGCCGCGGAACTGCCTGATCGCGAACGGCCGACCGATCGAGTTGCCGACGCGCAGCAAGCGGGTGACCGCCGAGGCCGAGTTGGGCCTCGTCATCGGCAGGGACTGCAAGAACGTGCCGCGTTCCTCCTGGCGCTCGGTCGTCGTCGGAGTCACCGCCGTGCTGGACCTCACCGCGGAGGACGTCATCCGGGAGAATCCCCGGTACATCCCGTGGGCCAAGGGGTTCGACACCTTCTGCAGCGTCGGACCGCAGCTCGTCACGTTGGACGAGTTCGACGACGTGAGTCTCAAGTCGATTCGGGTGTCGACCGTCCGCAACGGCGAGGTCATCGCCACCGCGCTCACCTCCGACATGAAATACGACCTGGGCTATCTGGTGGAGTATTTCACCGCCGACCGGACCATTCCCGCCGGCACGGTCATCTGTACGGGGACACCGGGCGCCGCCGTCGTCCGCCCCGGCGACTCGATCGAAGCGATCGTCGAGGGTGTCGGCGCTCTGCTGCACCCCGTGGCATGAGGACTGGTGATCTGTCCATGAACGACTTCTCCGTGATCCTCGACATCGACCGGGCCGTACGCGCCCATCCGGAGCGCGACGCCATCGCGACCGGGACGGGCACCATCAGCTACCGCCGTTTCGGCGAGGGTGTCGCCGACTTCGTGGCGCAACTCGAAGCGAACACCGCCCCCGGCGAGTTCATCGGGATCGAGGCCACCCGGACCGCCGGTTCGGTTGTCGCGATGGTGGGCGCGATGAAGGCCGGCCGTCCGTTCCTCTTCATCGACCCGCGCGACACCGCGTCGTACTCGACGAAGATAAACCTGCTCGGCATCACCACCCTCGCCAGGACGCCGGCCGGCTCCGAGATGCCGGTGGTCGGTGTGGTGCCGGCGCGGTGGCGCGGTGGCTCCGACGAGCCGGCGCCGTCCTGGAAGCAGCCGGAGGCCGAGGCCGACCGGATCGCCTACGCGATCTACACCTCGGGATCCACGGGAGAACCCAAGTGCGTGCTGGTACGCGGCGAACCACTGGGCACGGTCATCCGCGATCACGTGGAACGCCTGGCGATGGACCCGACCTGCCGCACGCTGCAGTTCGCGCGGCTGACGTTCGACGGGTGCATCACCGAGATCCTCTGGACGCTTACCGCCGGCGCATGCCTGGTGGTCCTGGACGAGGAACACCTCACCCCGGGGTCGGTGCTCCAGAACACGCTGGAGCGGTTCCGCGTCACCCACGTCAAGACCACACCGTTCGCCCTGACGGCGACCACGCCGACCCGGAACACGAGCCTGCGCCACGTGATCAACGGCGGTGGCGCGTGCCGCCAGGCGGTGCTCCGGAAATGGTCGTCGGTCGCGGTCTTCCACAATGCCTACGGAACCACCGAAACCACGATCTGCAACCTCCTCAGCGGTCGTCTGGATCCCGACGCCTGGGCCGATTCGGTCCCGCTCGGCGAATTCGTGGGTGACGGCGGTTACCGGATCGACCCGATCCCCGGGGCGGTTCGGCCGGCGCTCGCCGCCGGGACGGACATCCGCGGAGAACTGGTGCTGACCGGCGACTGCGTCGCCCTGGGCTACCTGACGCCGCACGGCACCCAACTCTTCCTCGACGGCACCGGGGACCGTGTCTACCGCACCGGTGACATCGTCGAGCGTCGGACCGGACAGATCTTCTACGTCGAGCGACTCGATCGGCAGATGAAGGTCCGGGGCTACCGGCTCGACCCCGGCGAGGTCGAGAGCGCGGCCTGCGGGCTCGGCGGTGTCGACGAGGCGGTGGTGACCGCCGAATCACACGACGACACGTACGCGTCCGACGCCGACGCTCTGGTCTGCTACTACGTGGGCACCGCCACGGTCCGCGACGTCCGGGCGCACCTGGAGAAGGTCCTGGACTCCTACAAGGTGCCCTCCGTCATCGAGCACATCGGCACGATGCCCTACACGCGCAACGGCAAGGTCGACCGGGACGCGCTCCGGGTGAGCCGCCACCGCACGGCGCCGGCAGGTGGCGACGACGCGCCCGCCGAGCGGGTGCTCGCGGCGGTACGCCAGCTCACCGGGACGGTCGACGTCGGTCTCGACGACAACTTCTTCGAGGTCGGCGGCGATTCGGCCTCCGCGGTGCTGCTGGTGGGCACGTTGCGGCAGCTCGGTTGGATGGATGTCGGTGTCCGGGACGTCCTGCGCGCGGAGAACCTGAAGGCGCTGGTCGCCCCGCTGCCGGATCGGGGCGTGTGATCGTCATGTGCGGTGTCTGTGGCACCTTCGCGCCGGACGGACGGATCGATCGCGGCATCGCGGCGGCCATGCACTCCCAGTTGGTGCACCGCGGGCCTGACGAAACCTACTCGCTGAACACCGGAACGATCTCGGCGAAGCTCGGCCGGCTCGGCATGACCGGCCTCGCGGACGGGTGGCAACCCGCCGAGGACCGCAGTGGTCGTTACGTGGCGATGACGAACGGCGAGATCTTCAACGCCGGCCAGTTGCGGTCGAAGGTGGGTCAGGACCGCCAGCGCAACGGCGTCGACGTGTCGGTGATCCCGGAACTGTTCGCAGGGTACGGCGTCGACGGGCTCGCCCTGGTCGACGGGCAGTTCGCCACCGTCATCCTGGACCGTGCCGAGAACGTCACATACCTGGCCAGGGACCGGTTCGGCATCTGCCCGATGTACTACACGGTCACCGGCGGGACGGTGCACTTCTGCTCCGAGATCAAGCCTCTGGTGCGATGCGTCGACCGCAACTGGAAGCTGAACATGGGCGCCGTCGACCAGTACTTCTCGATGGGCAACATCGTCGCTCCCCAGACGCTCGTGACGGCGGTGCTGGCCGTACCGCCCGGCTGCGCGGTGCGGTTCGGCGCGGGTGAGCCGGAAACCCTGCGGTACTGGCGCTACGGTGAGTTCCAGGACGCCGCGGAGGCGGTGCCCGCCGAAGCGCTCCGCGAGGGTCTGCGGCAGTCGACGCGCGACCGGCTGGCCGCCGATGTCGAGATCGGCACCTATCTGAGCGGCGGGTTCGACTCGACGGCGATCGTCATGGAGGCGGCCGACCTGCTCGACCGGCCCATCCGGACCTTCTCCGTCGTGTTCGACGAGCGGAACCTGGACGAGGACCGGTTCCAGACCGAGGTGGCCGAGCTCGTCGGGAGCAAGCACGAGCGGATCCGGTGCCGGCAGGCCGACATCACGTCGACGTTCGAGCGCATGGTCCGGCACTGCTGCTATCCGCAGCGTGAGACATACAACGTGGCCGCGATGATGTTGGCCGACGCCGTCCGTTCCGCCGGCATCAAAGGCGTCGTCTCCGGAGAGGGCGCCGACGAGCTCTTCTTCGGTTACGACTCCTACGCCTTCGACAGCGCGGCCAGATCCAGCCGCAGTTCCCGGCCGGAGAACGAGCAGGCATGGGGCCGGGCGGATTTCGGCTGGGAGGTCGACTGGCGCGGGGTGGACCGGCGCCGGAACACGTACCTCACCCCGGCGGCCCGGGAGGCGGTCTCCGGCAACGAGTTCTGGCGTACCCGACTCATCCCCTTCACCGACGAGGAGGTGAGGCACCTCTCGCCCATGCAAATGCGTTCCATCGCCGACGTCTACGTGCAGATGTCCGGTCACCTGCTCGGAGACCACGGCGACTCCATGGTGATGGCCAGCTCGGTCGAGGGACGCTATCCCTTCCTCGGCAACTCGGTGGTCTCACTCGCCCTGGAGGTCAGGGACGAGGCCAAGATGGTCGACTTCGAGGGCAAGGCATGCCTGAGAGCGGCCTACCGGGGAGTCGTCCCGGATTCGGTCCTGCGGCGTGGCAAGCACGGTTTCACCGCGTACGACCTGCGGGCGGGCATGGACGCGCGGACGTGGGCCGGTTGGCGCGAGCTGGTCGCCGCCTCCGGTGTCTTCGCCGACGACTGCCTGGACGCGGACCCGCGGACCACCCAGTCGGAGAAGTGGGACTTCCGGCTGTGCGCGATCAGCATCGCCATGGTGATGGACGAACTGGGGCTGCGGCTGTGAACCCCCGACAGGACCGGGTGACGGAGGCGTCCCGGGCGTCCGGGAATCCGGACATCGTCGTCTTCCCGGGTGCCGGCTCGTTCGGCGGCGAGCTCAAGACCGTGGTCCAGGAATTCGGGCCCTCGGCGTGGCTGGTCCACTATCCCGGCCGGTTCGGCAGGAACTTCGGCAGGGGGGCCGACTCGTTCAGCGCTGTCGTCGAGCACTGTCTTTCCCAACTGGCCCGGCGGACGCCGCGTCGACCGGTGCTCGTCGGGCACAGCTTCGGCGCGTACGTCGCGTACGCGGTCGCCGCGCGGCTGGAGGGGCTCGGGACGGCGGTCGCCTCGTTGGTCGCCGTCGGCGCGACCGCACCGAGCCTGGTCACGGTCCCCGAATCGGTCACCAGGAGCCGGCCGGATCTCGTCGCCTACCTGGCGGATCTCGCCCCGGGCGCCGATGCCTCCGACGCCTGGCGGGATGCCACCCTCGATCTGGCCATGCAGGATCTCCGTATCCTGCGCGAATTCTCGCCATCGGACTACGGCCGACTGCGCTGCCCCATCCATGCCGCCGGTGGCGACCAGGATCAGTTGGTGTCCGCGAACGGACTCGGGGCATGGCGGTCCAGCACCTCCGGCGGACACACCCACCGCGTCTTCGCGGGCGATCACTCCAACTTTCTGCACAGCGCCGAGTTCGTTTCTTGGCTGCGCGAGATCGGTGTCGGGGCCGACGCGGGACATGGCTGAGACAGATCAGGAAGGAACATCGATGCATATTCTGAACGACCTGCGGAAGGCGCTGCCGGAGCGGGACGTGCCGGCGGTCGAACGCTGTGCCACGGACCTGTACGAGGCCCTCCCCCGGCCGGACGAACTGGGGAAGAACATCGTCATGGTCGCGTACGGCGGCGGCAAGGACAGCGCGTACGCGGTGGCGTTCGTCCGCGCCGTGCACCTGACCCTCGCCGAGCGGTACGGCGAGACGTTCACGTTGCGCCTCGTCACCATGCGGCACGGTGGGATGCCGTACCAGGTGATGCTGAACATCGACCGGACGTATCAGGCGCTCGGTGTCTACGGCGACCCGAACACCGAACTGCTGCTGCTGGAGGGCGACCAGGTCCGCGCCTTCGAGCGGGACCGGGCCATGCCGTACCGGCTGCTCGAATTCAACCGGATCGACATGTTGATGTCCGGCCACCGCGCCTACGGCGATGGACGGGCCACCTTCTGCAACGCCTGCAACCTGAACGTGGCGAACTCCTTCGGCGTCGCCGCCCGGCACGGCGACGGGGTGGACCTGATCATCACCGGTGACTCTCCCCGTGAGCAGCGGGACTACGCGTTGTGGATCCGCAAGCTGGCGCGGGACGCGGGCCAGAAGCCGGCCGACGGCGGTAAAGGCTTCAAGGCACGCTGGAGACGCTCAACGGACTCGCGCAGGTGTACTTCCAGGAGATCCACGGGACCGGCAATGTCGAGCGGATCCAGGAGCGGGGGGTGACGGCTGACGTCCCCACCGGGTTGAGGTTCTTTTCGATCTACGACTACACCAGCTATGCCTCGGGGGCGCACTGGCAACTCCTGACCGACCACCTCGGGTTCGTCTTCGACGAGATCGCCTTCAACTTCACCGAGTCCGACTGCGCCAACCCCGCCCTCATGGCCCACCTGCGTGGGCTGCGGACCGAGCGGGCGTACCGGCGGTCCTACGGCGAGGGCATCGACCAGTACGTCGACTTCGCCCTGGGTCTGATGGAGCGTAAGCACTTCCCGCCGCATCTGGTCGACGAGATGCGGGCCCGCTACAGCACAAGTGCCGGCGTCGAGACGATGCGCAGGGTGGCCGCCCAGTACGCGGCGGACGCGTTCGGACTGACCGAGACGCACCTGGTCTGCATGGTGTATTCACCCTTCGCGGGACGGGCGGTCAATCTGCACGGTTTTCTGGCCGGGGAGCATCCGGAGCTGGTGCAGGACGAGGAGCGCATCCGCGGTCTCCTGGCCGGCGCGGAGGACGGGGAACTGGCGGCCCGGCTGGAGCGGATCAGCGGACTGAGCGTCACCGACCTGCGGGTCCTCTACAACGGCCCGCTCTGGTCGCCCCGCACGGACGTCTCGGCTCAGGCGCCCGTGCTCCAGCAGGTGATGTCCACCGACCCGCACCAGAAGGTCATCACCGCGAAACACAACCGCGAGGGGGACGAGATTCTCGACCGGGTCGCCGGCCGCTAGGCCGGTCGCCCGGGGTACGCGGGCGCAGCCGAACCCGGCTGCGCCCGCGTGTCGCGCGTCGGTGGGGAAATGCGTCGGCGGGGAGATGCGTCGGTGAGGAGATGAGGAGATGGATCTCGGTCTGGCCGGACGTACCGCGCTGGTCTGCGGCTCGACCGGTGGCCTGGGCGAGGCGATCGCGCGGACCCTGGCCGAGGAGGGCGCGAACACCGTGCTCTGCGGCCGGAGAGCCGGACGGGCCGCGGACATCGCCGGCGGACTTCCCCGGGCCGTCGGTGTCGACGTGGACCTGCTCCATGAGAACGGTCCGGCCGAACTGTTCGCGGCGACGGTGGATGCCTTCGGCCCGCCGGACATTCTCGTGCTCAACGGGCCCGGGCCCAGGCCCGCGGCGGCGGCGGAGATCGACATCGACGACGTGGACGCCGCGTTCGAGGGACTCGTACGCCCGCACGTCAGGCTGGTCTCGCTCGCGCTGCCCGCGATGCGGGCGGCCGGCTGGGGGCGCATCCTGGCCGTCGGGTCCAGCGGCGTCGTGGCCCCGTTGCCCAACCTGGCGCTCTCCAACCTCGGTCGGGCCGCGCTCACCGGCTACCTGAGAACGCTTGCCGCGGAGGTCGCCGCCGACGGTGTCACGGTGAATCTCCTGCTGCCCGGTCGGATCACGACCGACCGGACCGCCGCGATCGACGCCGCGAACGCGCGACGCTCGGGTCGCAGCGTCGCCGAGGTCGAGCGGGCGTCGGTCGCCACCATCCCGGCCGGCCGTTACGGGCGTCCCGCCGAGTTCGCCGCCGCCGCCGCGTTCCTCTGCGGCGCGCCGGCCTCCTACATCACCGGCGTCGCCCTGCGCTGCGACGGCGGGCTGGTACGTGGTCTCTAGACCCGTCAGTCGGTCGTGGCGGCGGCCGGCATCGTCCGGAGCCTGGTGACCGGTGAGAACAGCACACTGAGGACGAACAGCGCGCTGGCGGAGGTGGACACCCAGAGCGCCTCCCGTACCCCCGCCACCGCGGCGATGGTGCCGGCGATCGGGCCGCCGAGCGCGCCGACGCCGAACATGACCGCGCGCACCGCGGCGTTCATCCGGCCCAGCATGTGCGGCGGGGTGACCGTCTGCCGAAGGCTCATGATCACCACGTTGACGATGCTCAGTCCCGTGAAGCCCAGGAACCACGCGGCGGTGAACATGGCGTAGACCACCCACGTCGGACCAGAGGCGGCGGGAAGCAGCAGCGAGGAGGCGAAGGCCATGATCAGACCGCCGGCGTAGACGTGCCCGAGGCGCAGCCGGCTCACCAGTCGCTGCGACGTCAGTCCGCCGAGGATGCCGCCGCACGCGCCGATGGTCAGCATCAGTCCGAGCACGGAGGGGGGTACCTCGCGGTCCCGCACCGCGTAGAGGATGAACATGGGCTGGGTCGCGGACATGAAGAAGTTCGCCATCGCGCCGACCACGGCGACCCAGCGTACGTAGGTGTTCCCCACGACGAAGCGGAGCCCCTCCACCAGATCCGCGGCGGGTCGCCGCCGCGACGAGCGGACCGGCACCGCCTCGCGGGTGCGGATCATGAGGAGGGAGAGCACCGAGCCGAGGAAGGTGACGGCGTTGGCGGCGATCGCGATCGGGGCGGAGAGCAGGTTCACCAGTGAACCCGCCACCCCGGGCCCGGCGGCGTCGGCGGTCGCGGCGGTGGTGGCCAGTTTGGCGTTGGCCTCGACCAGGTAGTCGGAATCCCGGACCAGGGTGGGCACGAACGACATCCAACTGACGTCGAACAGCACGGCGGCCATGCCCACCCCGAAGGTGATCGCCAGGAGCAGCGGTACGGTCAGCGCGTCGAACGCCGCCAGCAGCGGGACGAGCCCGATCAGGATCATGCGTACGGTGTTGGCGCCGATCATCGCCGTCCGCCGTTGGTGCCGGTCGACCCAGACCCCGAACAGCGGGCCGAACAACAGGTACGGCACCATCTGGAGGAAGCGCAGGATGCCCAGGTCCTCGGGCTGCGCGTTCAACGTGATCACGGCGGTGAGCGGTAGCGCGAGCATGGTGATCTGGGTGCCGAACAGCGACAGCGTCTCGCCGGACCAGAACTTGAGGAAGTCGCTGTTGCGCCACAGACTGCGCCGGTCGCCGGCGACGGTCGTGTCCTGCGCGGTCACCAGGGGCCTCGGAGAGCGGCGGTGGACGTCTGTCGGAGCGCGTCCCCGATGACCGTGGCAAGTCTGGTTGGACCGGCGTCGTGCCACAGCGAGTAGTGGTCGCCCGGCAGCGTCACCTCACGGACGTCGTCGATCAGGTCGGCCCACGGCAGCGTCTCCGGCGGTGAGTGCTGTCCCCTGATCACCATGGCCGGGCCCGGGTGACCGGGCTGGACCCGGTGCTCGTTGAGGGCGCGTACGTTGTTGCGGAACACGGCGAAGCGCTGGTCCAGCGTCTCGGAGTCCAGCTCGTCCGGAAGCCAGCCGTGGGCGCGCAACCGGTCCCACGCCTCCTCGCCGGTGCCCTCCTCCGCGCAGACCCGTAGTATCTCCGCGGTCCGGTCGGCGACCCCGCCGAGGGTGTCGGCGGCAAAGCCCGCCACGAACCGTGCGCGCAGGGCCGGGTCCGGCGGCGTGGGTTCCCCGGTCGGCACCCAGGCGTCGATGAGCACGACCAGCGGGACCGGGCAGCCCGTGGACCGCAGCCGCGCGGCCATCTCCAGCGCCAGGACCCCGCCCATCGACCAGCCCAGCAGGTGCACCGGCCGGTCCTTACGGTGCACGTCGACGACCCGGGCATATGCGTCCGCGAGCGCGGCCAGGCCGCCCGACAGGACCTCACCGTCGTCGTAGCCGGGCGCCTCGATGCCGATCAGCGGCCGGTGGTCGAGCATGGTGGCGAGCGGCAGGTACGTGTGGCAGGACCCCGAAGCGGAGTGCACGCAGTACACCGGGGCCCCGTCGCCGTCGGCGCCCAGGGGCACCAGGATGTCAGACAGCATTGCCCGGTCCCCCTCTGGTCCGGGCCGCCAGAAGGCGCTCCACCTCGGCCGCGATCACCCGTACCGTGGCGTCGGCGAACATGGTCCGCACCCGCACCTTGACGCCGAAGACCTTGTTCAGCCGGCTCACCACCCGCATGGCCTGCAACGAGTTGCCGCCGACCGCGAAGAACGCGGCGGTGGCGCTGACCCGCTCCACGTCGAGCACCGCGGCGTAGATGGCGGCGACGGTCTCTTCGGTTTCGGTGGCCGGCACGACGTACTCGTCGGCGGGATCGGCGAGTACCGGCTCCGGAAGCGCCTTCCGGTCGACCTTGCGCGCCGTGGTCATCGGCAGCTCGTCCATGATCACCCAAGCCGAGGGGATCATGTAATCGGGAAGCTGCCTGGCCAGGTGGGCGCGGAGGTCGGCCGGGTCGGGAACGCGGGTGGCGGCCGGTGTGGCGTAGCCGACGAGCTGGTCGTCGCCCCGACGGTCGGGCCGGAGCGCGACCGCCGCGACGCCGACATCCTCGTGCGAGATGAGCACTGATTCGATCTCCTCAAGCTCGATCCGCAGTCCGCGCAGCTTCACCTGGCCGTCCCGGCGCCCGAGGAACTCCAACTGGTAGTCGCTGGTCCAGCGGACGATGTCGCCGCTGCGGTAGACCTTGCCGCCGGGGTGGAACGGGTCGTCCACGAACGCCGCCGCCGTCAGTTCCGGCTGGTTGAGATAGCCCCGGGCGAGCCCTTCCTCGCCACCGATCAGGAGCTCGCCGGCCACCCCGCGGGGGACCAGCCGGCCGGCGGCGTCGACCACGTACATCCGGCGGTCGGTGAAAGGGGCGCCGATCGGAGGCGCGCCGCGCGCCGGGCGGTGCGGGCACTCGTAGGTGGTGCAGCCGACGGCGGCCTCGGTCGGCCCGTAACAGTTGATCAGCCGCCGGCCGGGCAGGTTCCACTTGTTGACCGTCTCGGCGGTGACCGCCTCGCCGCCCGCCATGATCTTGCGCAGGTGCGGATACGGCCCGCTCTCGACAAGCGCCAGCATGGTCGGCGACATGCAGATGTAGCTGACCTGCTGGGCCCGCATCAGCGCCGCGAGCGCGTCGGGCGCCGAACCGGACTCCTTGTCGACCAGGATCAGGGTCGCTCCGGCGGTGAGCCCGGCAAAGATCTCACCCTGCGACATGTCGAAGGAGAGGGCGGCCAACTGCAACATCCGGTCGTGTGGCCCGAGCTCGAACACCCGCCGGTAGGAGGCGATGAAGGACTGCAGCGCCCGGTGCTCGATCAGGACCCCCTTGGGCTGGCCCGTCGAGCCCGAGGTGTAGATGACGTACGCGAGCGAGTCGCGCCCCGCCACCTCCTCAAGTGGCGCGGCGTCGGCCCCGGCCGCCGCGATCGCCTTCCAGTCCGTGTCGACCTCCACGATCGACCGGGACGTCGCCTCCGGGATCCGCTCCCGCAACCGGTTCTGGGTCAGCACGATCGAGGCGGCGGTGTCCCGGAGGAGGTACTCCAGGCGGTCGGCCGGATGGTTGGCGTCGAGGATGGCGAACGCGGCCCCCGCCTTCAGGACGCCGAGCAGCGCGACCAGCGCGTCGAGGTCCCGTTCCATCGCCACGGCCACGATCTGCTCATGCCGGACGCCGCGACTGCGCAGGTAGGCCGCGACCGCGGACGCCTTGCGGTCCAGTTCCAGGTAGGTCAGGCTGGTGCCCTCGTACACGGCAGCGATGTGGTCCGGCTGCGCCTGGACCCGCCGGGCGATCGCGGCGTGCACCGGTTCGGCGCGGTGGGCCAGCATCTCGCCGGTACCGGCCGCCAGCAGCTTGGCACGCTCGTCATCGCTGAGTATCGGAAGCTCCGAGACCCGGGTACTCGGCCGGGCGCAGGCCGCGGTGAGTACGCGCTCCAGGTGGCCGACGAAGTCCTCGATGCGCCAGGCGTCGAAGAGGTCCGTCGCGTATTCGACGAACAGCCGGAGCCGGTCCTCCGACTCCACGAAGGTCAGGGACAGATCGAACCGCGCGCCGAGCGACGTGCCGTCGACCGGCTCGACAGTCAGGTGGGGAAGGTCGAGGACGGTTCCGGAGGTGCGTCCGTTCAGCACCTGCACGCAGACGCCGAACAGCGGGTTGCGGCCGGGGTCGCGGTGCGGACGGACCCGGTCGACCACCCGTTCGAACGGGACGTCCTGGTTGTCGTAGGCGTCGAGCATCGTGTCGGCGAGCTGCGCCAGCAGTTCGTCGAAGGTGGGATCGCCGGCCAGGCTGGTCCGCAGCACCACCATGTTGGTGAAGTAGCCGACCACCTCCTCCAGGTCGGGATCGCTGCGACCCAGCGCGGCCGTACCGACCGGGACGTCCGCCTCACCGGTGTAGGAGGACAGCACCACGGTGAGCGCGGTCGCCAGCACCATGAAGAGCGAGACGTTCTCGTTCGTGGCGAGCCGGCGCGCCGCCACCAGGACGTTCGCCGGCAGGTCGACGCTGAGCGAGGCGCCGGAGTAGCTGGGCTCGGCCGGTCGCGGCCGGTCGCTCGGCAGCTCCAGCGGGGGAAGTCCGCGCAGCTGTGTCTCCCAGTACTGGAGCTGCTCCTCCAACGCGCCGGTGAGCAGCTTCTCCCGCTGGCGAGCGGCATAGCCGCCGTAGTCACCGCCCGGCGCCGCGCTGGGCACCGGCTCCCCGCGCGAGGCGGCGGCGTAGGTCTCCGCGAGCTGCGCCAGCAGCAGGCTGGTGGACCAGCCGTCCGTCACGATGTGGTGGTAGACCTGCGCCAGCACATGCTCCTGCGGGCCGAGCCGGAACAGCCTGAAGCGGTACAGCGGCCCGGCGACGAGGTCGAACGGCGCGGCCGTGTGCACGGCCAGGCGGTCGCGCAGCCGGTCCTCCCGGGTCTCCGCCGGCTCGGCCGACAGGTCATCCACGGGAAGCGGCACCGTCGACGCCGGCGCGATCACCATCGTCGGCGTGCCGTCCCCACCGGAGACGGTGCCGCGCAGCACCTCGTGACGGGCGACGAGCGCCGTCACGGCCGCCTGCAGCGCGGCGACGTCCAGCGGTCCCCTGATCCGGTGCGCCGTCGCGACGTTGTACGTCGCCAGGCCGGGCACCATCTGCTCGAGGAACCAGAGCTGTTCCTGGCCCACCGACAACGGCATGTGTCCAGAAGACACCGGAGCCTGGTTGATCGTCATGGCGTTCGCTCCCCACCCCGCATCGACACATATGTTGGTGCGCATCAGTCGTCACCGAATGCCCCGACACGTCCAGGGCGCTGCTCTGTCCGCCGATGAGTATGTCCATCCGACGACGGCTCTTCTTGGACGTTCCTAACCCCTGTCGGGGTGGGCGTCTTCGGCCCGGACCCGTGTCCGGTGCGCGGCTGGAGTATCGTCGGCGCTCTCGACAGTCGCGTGCGCCTGCCGCGACGGCATGACTCGGGGAGCGAGCGAGTGAGGGCTCCGTCGGACGCGATGATCGCGGCGTGGCGGCCGCCGGTAGCGGGGATCATCGAAGTCTTTCACGCCGAGTACGCCAAGCACGAGTACCCGGTACACACGCACGACGCCTGGACCCTGTTGATCGTCGACGGTGGAGCGGTGCACTACCAGCTCGACCACCGGGAGCACACCGCGTTCGGGGCCACGATCACGCTGCTGCCGCCGAACCTGCCGCACGACGGACGGGTCGCCGCGCCCGGCGGCCTGCGCAAGCGAGTGCTGTACCTGGATCAGACCCTGCTGCACGACACGATGGTCGGTCCGGCCGTCGACGCCCCCGAGCTGTGCGACCCGCTGCTGCGGACCCGGGTCGGTCAGCTCCACGACCTGCTCGCGCAAGGGGGCGACGACCTGGAGGCGCACTGTCGGTTGGTCCTGATCGGCGAACGGCTGCGGGCCCATCTGAGCGGCGGATCCGTCGAACCACCGGTACGTCGCGAACGCCGGCTGGCCCGCCGGCTACGTGAGCTGCTGGACGAGCACACCGCCGAGGGCATCCAGCTGGACCATGCCGCCGAACTGCTCCAGGCGCACCCGGTCCACCTGATCCGGATATTCCGCCGGGAGTACGGTCTGCCGCCGCACCGCTACCTGACCGGTCGCCGGGTGGAACACGCCCGGCGGCTGCTTCTCGCCGGAATTCCGCCGGCCGACGTGGCGACCGCCGCCGGCTTCTACGACCAGTCACACCTGTGCCGGCACTTCAAGCAGTTGGTCGGGGTCAGCCCGGCCTATTTCGCCCGGCTGAGCCATGGGATCACTCGACCTCATGGAGATCGAACTCGGCCAGCAGACTGAGCGCGCTGCCCTCGATGCTGCGGAACCCGGCCCGCCGGGCGGTCCGCAGGGACGTCTGGGCCAGCGCCCGCTCCGTGGCGTTGCCCCAGTCTGCGCGCATCCTGACCATTCCCAGCGCGGCCAGCGCCTCCTGGTAGGGGATCCTGGCCGCCGACGCGGTGGCGTACGCGATCTCGTAGTGCCGCAACGCCTCGTCGACGCGACGACCGACCTCGAGTGCCTCCGCGAGGGCGCTGTGAGCGTCGGCCCTGGTCCGATGGTCGCCGAACTCCCCGCTGATGCCGATGGCGGCGCGGGCGGACTCGACCGCCGCGTCCACCCGGCCGGCGGCGCACTGGATCCGGGCCAGGATGGTCAGGGCGGCGGCCTGGCCGAGTTGGTTGCCGCTCTCCCGGTGCATCGCCAGGCCACGCTCGGCGTGGTAGGCCGCGGCGGACGGGTCGCCGAGCCCGTGGTACACGGCCCCCATACTGGTCAGCGTGCTCGCCTGCCCAGGCGGCGAGCCGATTTCGGTGTACAACGTGTGCGCGGCCGTGTAATAGCTGATCGCCTTGTCCAGGTCGGCCATCAGCCGGTGGACGTCACCCAGGTTCTCCAGGTTAACGGCGGTGCCCACCAGGCTCCTTGCCCGCTGATTGGCCTCCAACGCCTGGGTGAACTGCTCCAGAGCCTCCCTCAGCCGACCGAGGTCGGCGTAGACGACGCCGAGATTGCACAGTGCCGCGGTGTGGCCTTCGAGCCAGTTGCCCTCCGCGCTCAGGCCCCTGGCCTTCGCCAGGTGATCGAGTGCCTCCTCGAACCGGCTGATGCTGTGGCTCGCCTGGGCCAGGCTGTGGTGTGCGGCGGCCTGTCCGAGCAGGTTCCCGTTGACCGCCGCCGCCGCCAACCCGGTCTCGGCGAGGACGAACCAGTCCCGGAACGGCTGTTGTAGGCCGAGATATCCGCGCAGCCAGTCTGCGATCAACCAGGCTGGTTCGTGCAGTCCGTCGTCCATGGCCCGTTGTGCCACGGTCACCAGATTTTCTCGCTCGTCATCCAGCCAGGACTTCGCCTGCCGGTGGTCGGTGAAGGCCACCGCCACGCGCGTCGGCCAGTCCGGCAGTCTCGGCAGCCGGAACACCTGCGGATAGAGGATTTTCGCGGCGGCGTCGACGACCGCCAGATAGAAGTCGCAGAGTCGTCGCAGGGCCGACCGCCGCTCGGCGTCGCCGATCTCCACCGCGCACCGCCGCTGCGCGTAGAGCCGCAACAGATCGTGGAAGGTGTATCGGTTGTCGGCGACCGGCTGGATCATGTGCATGGCGGCAAGCTGGTCCAGCACCCGGTCGGCGTCCTCGTCGGACAGGCCCATGAGCGCCGCGACGGATCCGGTGGAGAAGTCGGGACCGGCGAACGCGCCGATCAGGCAGAACAGTCGACGTGCCGTCTCGGGCAGTGCCTGGTAGGACAGGTCGAAGGCGGTCTGTACGGCGATCTGGTCGTCGTCGGAGACGGCCAGCGCGTTCAGGCGGTCTCCCGCGTACAGGGCCGAGACGAAGTCGGCGAGCCGCTGGGTCGGCCGGTCCGACAGCCGTGCCGCGCTGATGCGCAGCGCGAGCGGAAGGCAGCCGCAGGCGGCGGCGAGGTCGCGCAGCGCCTGGTCGTCGGCCGCGTACTCGTCACCGAGAAGGCCGGTCAACAGCTCGACCGCCTCGGGTTCGGTCATGACGTCGAGGCTGAGTCGCCGGGCCCCGTCCCACGCCACCAGCCGGCTGAGCCGGTTGCGGCTGGTCACCAGGACCAGACACCGCGCCGAGCCGAGCAGCAGGGGCCGGACCTGGTCGGCCGAGGCCGCGTTGTCCAGCAGGATGAGGAGTTGTTTGTCGGCGGCCATCGACCGGAAGAGCGCGGCAGCGTCGTCCACGTCGATCGGCACCTCCTGCGGCGGCACACCGAGTGCCCGGAGAAACCGCGCGAGCACCTCGGCCGGCTGCTGTGGCGGCATCTGGCTGGAGAAGGCGTGGAGGTTGATGTACAGCTGACCGTCGGGAAACTGGTCCCGGACGTGGTGTGCCCAGTGTGCGGCAAGGGTCGTCTTGCCGACACCCGCCGGGCCGGAGATCACCATCGCCCGCTCCCCGGCGGCGAGGTACTGATTCAGGCGCTGGAGATGCTCCGTCCGTCCGGTGAACCCCGGGGCGTAGGCGGGCAGTTGTGCTGGTACCGCCGCCTTCGGGGGAATCTCCGGTTTCTCATTCGGTGGTCGCCGCCGCCCCTCGGTGGTGCCCAACAGGATGGCCATGTGCAGGTCCTGCAGTGCTTTTCCAGGGTCGGAGCCCAGTTCCTGGGCCAGGTGCTTGCGGGTGCGGTCGAACCAGTCCAGGGCTTCGGCGGTGCGGCCGGTGCTGGCGAGAGCGCGCATCAATTCGTAGACGAGCGATTCGGCGAGCGGCCGGGAGGGGACCAGCATCGTAAGCTGGGAAATAACGGTTTCCGGTCGGCCGAGGTCGAACTCGGCAGCCGCCCACATTGCCGCCGCAGTGGTTCGCTGAATCTCCCAGGAATGTCGGATATTTGCGGCCCAGATCGTATCCAGGCCGGTCAACGGGACACCGTGCCACAGCCGCAACGCCTCGCCGAGGGCTGCCGCCCGGCGGTCCTGCGGCGCGTCCGCCGGGCTGCCCTTCTTGACGAGGTCCTGGAATCGCAGCAGGTCCACCCGCTCGCGGGGAACGTGCAGCGCATAGCCCGAGCCGAGCCGTTCCAGGAACACCTGCTCCGAGGCCAGCTCGGCCAGCAGCCCGCGAAGCCGTGACACATGGGCGTACAACGCGCTGCGGGCCGCCTTTGGCGGGCGGTCCCACACGCGGGCGGCCAACTCCTCCATCGGGACCGGTCTGCCGGCATCCACCAGCAGCGCCGCCAGGACCGCTCGCTGCTGCGCAGGACCGAGCTCCACGTGGCGGTCCTCGACGATCGCCGAAATCGGCCCCAGCATTCTGATGTATATGCCCATTCCCCCCGGGTCAGATACGATCCGCTACCGTGGCTCACGGCCGACGACCAATTGTCACCCGCCATACTTCCTGCGGCAAGGGGGCGGGCAGCCATTCCCGGCACGGCTCGTGACAGTCGGTGAGCATCCACCCGTGACATACCGAACACGTCGACCGGTGAGGTGGACACAAAGCCCCTGTGACAAGTAGGCCACTTCTCCTATCAGGCGACGCAGAACTCGTTGCCCTCCGGGTCACGCATGACGACGTACCGTCGCCCGCCGGCAGAGCCCGAGCCGATTCCGCCGATGGCTGAAGAGGTGCGCCGACAGCGTAAGCACGAGACAACCAGCCATGGCCGTCACTACGTTGCTGGCATGACTGACCTGCACACTCCCCGGGCGCGGGGCGGAGAAGAGCCACACGGCGCCCTCGACGACGCGGTCTACAGCCGGCTGCTGAAGGAGCGGATCATCTTCCTGGGCAGCGAGGTCACCGACGAGGTGGCCAATCGGATCTGTGCCCAGCTACTGCTGCTCGCGGCCGAGGACCCGGCGCGGGACGTGAACCTCTGGATCAACTCGCCGGGCGGCTCGGTCTATGCCGGCATGGCGATCTACGACACCATGCGGTTCATCGACAACGACGTGTCCACCGTGGCGATGGGCATGGCGGGGTCGATGGGACAGTTCCTGCTCTGCGCTGGCACGCCCGGCAAACGGTACGCCCTGCCGCACGCGCGGATCATCATGCACCAGCCCTCCGGCGGGATGGGGGGCACGGCCTCCGACATCGCGATCCAGGCCGAGCAGATGCTGCACACCAAGCGGATGCTGTTGGAGTTGGTGGCCCGGCACGCCGGGCAGACGTACGACCAGATCGTGCGGGACGCCGACCGGGACCGCTGGTTCACCGCTGCCGAGGCCCGGGATTACGGCTTCATCGACAGCGTGGTCCGCGACGCCGCCTCGTCGGCGGCACCGGACCAACCGGCGACACCGAACTGACCGGGTGACCCGCGGCAGTCCCGGTTGCCGCGCTCCAACCGCACGGCTACCTTCGCGCCGTGCGGATCCGCGAGTTCACCCCCGCCGACTGGCCCCGGGTGTGGCCGATCGTCCGGGATGTCGTACGGGCCGGAGAGTCGTTCACCTATGACCCCGGGATGACCGCCGAGCAGGCGTACGACGTCTGGGTCGAGTCACCGCCCGGACTGACGGTGGTGGCCGTGGCGGACGGCCGGCTGCTCGGCACGGCAAAGATGGGGACCAACCGGCCCGGTCCGGGCGCACATGTCTCGACCGCCAGTTTCATGGTCGCCGCCGAGGGTCGGGGTCGGGGCGTGGGCACCGCCCTCTGCCGGCACGCCCTGGACTGGGCGCGCCGGAACGGGTACGCCGGCATGCAGTTCAACGCCGTCGCCGAGTCCAACCGGCGGGCCGTCGCCCTCTACCGGCGGCTGGGATTCGCCGTGGTCGGCACCGTGCCCGGCGCCTTCGCCCATCCGACGCTGGGCCGGGTCGGCCTGCACGTCATGTACCGCGAGTTCTGAGCCGGCGCACGGATGTGGGTAGAGCGCCGGCAGGCACTGGCGACCGCAGCGATGAACCGGCAGGTGCACTCGGGCGCCCATCCTCGCACCATTCTCGCCAATCCCCACGGTTGACCGGGCGGTGGGGCCCCGGGACAGTGGTCGGATGGCGGGCAGAGCCGACGAGGTGCGGGACGGGGTCCCGCTGACCAACCTCGACCAGCCGCTCTTCGACGGGGCGGACGCGACAAAGCGCGACCTGGTGGACTACCTGGACCAGGTGCGGGATCCGCTCGTCCGCCAGTTGCGGGACCGGCCGCTCTCGGTGATCCGGGTGCTCCGGGGCCAGCCGCCCTTCATGCAGAAGAACGTCCCCCGCTACACCCCGGAGTGGGTGCCGACCGTCTCGCTCTGGGCGGAGGCGTCGAGACGCCAGGTGTCGTACGCCCTCTGCAACGACCGGCGCACGCTGCTCTGGTTCGGCAACCAGCGGGCCGTCGAATACCATCCGACGCTGGCCACGGCGACGCGGCCCGACCGCCCCACGCACCTGATACTCGACCTCGATCCGCCGGCCGCCGACACCTTTCCACCGGTCGTGAGCGCTGCCCAGTTGGTCCGGCAGGCGCTCGCCGATGCGGGACTGGCCGGATCGGTGAAGACCAGCGGGGCGAAGGGCGTGCACGTCTTCGTACCCGTCGATCCGGAGACCCCGGTCGAGGACGTTGCCGCGGCGACCCGGGCGCTGGCCGTGCGGGCCGAGCGGCTCGATCCCGCGCTGGCGACCACCGCCTTCATCCGGGAGGACCGGGGCGGCCGGGTCTTCCTCGACTCGACCCGGGCCGGCGGCGCGACGGTCGTCTCGGCGTACAGCCCACGACTCCGGCCGGGCGTGCCGGTCTCGTTTCCGGTGGCCTGGGACGAGCTGGACCGGGTCGTCCCGGCCGATTTCACCCTGCGTACCGTGCCCGCCCTGCTGGCCGGCGGGGATCCGTGGACCGGGCGGATGCCCGCGCCGCAGCGGCTTCCCGCCGATCTCGTCGCGGAGGGGCACACCATCCCGATCGCCCGGGTGCAGGCGATGCACGAGGGGAAGCGCCGCGCCCGTGCCCGCCGGGCCGCCGAGGCGACCGAGGCGACCGAGGGCACCGCCGACTGACAAGCCGGCGACTGACAAGCCGGCGGGTTGCCGGCGGAGTCTCCTCCGCCGGCAACCCGCTCCTCCCTCGCGCGGCCCATCGCTGTCGCGATCACGAGGAGGTCTTCTCCGGTACGGAGGGGCTCAGCTGAGCGCGCACTCCGTCCCGTTGAGGCTGACCGTGGCCGGCTTACCGGTGTTGCCGGTGTGGCTGGCCTGGAAGCCGATCCCGACCGACGCGTTCGGCCCGATCGTGCCGTTGTAGCTGGCGTTGCGGGCGGTCACCGCACCGCTGCTCGGGCTGTAGGAGGCGTTCCACCCCGAGACGATGCTCTGACCGGCGGGCAGCGTGAAGGAGAGGCTCCAGCCGTTGATGGCGGTGCTGCCCCGGTTGGTGATGGTGATCGCGGTGGTGAGGCCGGTGTTCCAGGCGTTCACCGTGTAGCTGACCGCGCATCCGCCGCCCGGTGGCGGGGTCGGGGGCTGCGTCGGGGGCTGGGTCGGTGGTTGCGTCGGCGGCGGGGTCGTGGTCGGCACGGCGGTCGGCGGCGTGGTCGGCGTGCCGGTGGGCGGGGCGCTCCCGTCCAGCCCGAAGAAGCGGATCGCCTCGGCCGCGTTGACCGGGAGGTTGTGCGGCACGCCCTGCATGCTGATCGCCTCGACCGGCGCCATCGGGCCGCTGCCGCCGTAGCGGGTACGGGTGTGGCCGGACTGCGGCGTGTCGGTGTAGGTCGGCGTCTGGCTCAGCCCGTGCACGTTGGTCCACTGCTTGATCTCTTCGCCGAAGTTCGGGTAGCGCAGCGTCTCGTCGTTCGTGCCGTGCCAGAGCTGCATCCGGGGCCGGGGGCCGGTGTAGCCGGGGTAGGCGTTCCGGACCAGGTCGCCCCACTGCTGCGCGGTCCGGATGACCTGCCCGTTGGCGCACTGGCTGTTCCAGGTGGAGCCGCCGGTGGTGGCGAAGCAACTGTGCGGCACACCGGCGAACGCCGCTCCGGCGGCGAAGACGTCCGGATAGTTGCCGAGCAGGACGTTTGTCATCATGGCGCCGGAGGAGACACCGGTGACGAAGACCTGGCCGGTGCTGTAGCGCTGCTGCACGTACCGGACCATCGACATGATCGAGACCGGGTCGCTGCCGCCGTCGCGGCGCAGCGCCTGGGACGAGTAGACGTCGAAGCACTGGCCGCTGCGGGTCGCCGAGGGGTAGACGACGATGTAGCCGTACCGGTCGGCCAGCGAGGCGAACTGGGTGCCGGAGTAGAAGCCGGGCCCGGTGCCGGTGCAGTAGTGCACCGCGACCAGGATCGCCGGACGCGTCGCCAGCCGGTCGGGCACGTAGAGGTGCATCCGCAGGTTGCTGGGGTTGGTGCCGAAGTTGGTCACCTCGGTCAGCGACGCCGCCGAGGCCGGCGTGGTCAGGGTGAGGCTCACCATGCCCGCCGCCAGCACCACCGCGCTTCCCGCGACCGCGAGTGCGCGTACGAGTCGTCCCATCCTGATCCTCTCTCCACCGGCCGGTGCGACCGCGGACGGGCGGTCGGGGCGTCGTCCTGGTCACTGAAACATCCCAAAGTATTGATGTAAATGTTTCACCGCACAAGATATAGACAGACATGAGTTTATGGCGGGGACGTGTCCCCGGTCGGGTCGGCCGGATCCCTGCGATTCAGCGGCGCGACGGCGGGGCGGTGCTCTCCCGGACCACGAGCTCGGTCGCCAACTCGACCCGATGCTGGTCCAGGGACCGACCCGCGGCGAGATCGATGATCATCCGGGCGGCGGTCACCCCCATCCGCTCCAGCGGCTGGCGCACCGTGGTCATCGGCGGCCCCGACCAGCGGCTGAAGGAGAGATCGTCGAAGCCGACCACGCTCAATTCGTCCGGGATGCGTACGCCGGCCCGCCGGGCCGCCTCGTATACCCCGAGCGCCTGGAGCTCGTTCGCCGTGAAGATCGCGGTGGGCGGGTCGGGCAGCGCCAGCAGTTCCCCGCCGTCGGCCAGGCCGCCCTCGACGTAGAGGGTGCTGATCCGGACCAGGTCGGGATCGACCGGTACGCCCGCCGCGTCCATCGCCGCCCGGTAGCCGTCGAGCCGCGCCCGGCAGCACGGCCACTGCGTCGGCCCGCTCAGCATCGCGATCCGCCGGTGCCCGAGGTCGAGCAGGTGCCGCGTGGCGGCGAGCCCGCCGTTCCAGTTCGTCGCCCCGACCGACGGGGTCTGGTGCAGCGGCTCACCCGTCGGGTCCAGCACGACGAGCGGGATGGATCGGGTGGCGAGCTGCGACTGCTGCGCGACGGTCAGCTCGGAGAAGACCGCGATCACCCCGGTCGGGCGCCGGGTCAGGACCTGCTCGGTCCAGGCCCGGCCCGGGGTCAGCCGCCCCTGCATCTCGGTCAGCACGACGGCCAGGTCGTGCTCGCGCGCCACCTTCTCGACGCCTCGGATGATCTCCAGGGCCCAGAGGCTCTCCAGGGCGTGGAAGACCAGCTCGACGATGGCGACCGAGGTCGAGCCGACCGGCCGCCGGTAGCCGTGCTCCCGCAGGATCGTCTCGACCCGCTGCCGGGTCTCCAGCGCGACCCCGGTCTGCCCGTTGATGACCCGGGACACCGTCGGCGCGGAGACCCCGGCCAACCGGGCGATCTTGGCGACGGTGAGCACCCTGCCGCGCCCGCCCCGGGCCGCCTGCGGGTTGGTGCCGGTCATCGCCGCAGCCTACGCGAATATCGACCGACGGCACCGTCCCGGCTCCGCGCCGGCACCCGCCCCCGCCCGGCTCAGCGGTCGGCGGGGCGGGCCAGCCGGTCGAACCAGTCGCGCGCCGCCGCCACCCCGCCGCCACCGCCGAGTGCCACCATCAGCGCCACCCGCGCCTTGGCGGCGGGCAGGCCCCGCGCCCCGATCGCACCGATCCGGGCGGCGAGCCCGGCACCCGGTGGCAGCTCCGCCAGGGCGGCCGTCCGGGTACGGGCCCGGGACGCCACCACCACCGGGATGTCCCAGCCGGTCAGCTCGGCGATCGCGGCGAAGAGGCCGGCCGGCACGTTCCCCGGCCCGGTCCCCTCCAGTACGACACCCCGGGCGCCCGCGTCCACGACCGCGCTGAGGAGTCCGGCGACCATCCCCGGATAGGTCTTCACCAGCGCCACGTCGGGTTCCGGCTCGCCGCCCGCCTCCGGTGGCCGGGGCGGGGCCGCGCCCAGCAGCTCGACCCGGGCCCCGGCAATCCGTCCGACCGGTGCGAACGGTGCGGAGGAGAACGCCCGGACGGTGGTGGCGTCGACCAGGCTCACCCAGCGGGCGGCGTGCAGTTCGTCGTCCAGACAGGCCACCGCACCGAGCCCGCGCAGTGCCGGGTGGGCGGCGGCGACGATGGAGTTGGCCAGGTTGCGCGGGCCGTCGGTGGAGAGTTCGTCGAGCTGCCGCTGGGCTCCGGTGAAGACGATCGCACCCCGCCGGGCGGCCGGACCGGCCAGCAGGTCGGCGAGGTAGGCGCTCTCCTCCAGGGTGTCGGTGCCGTGGCTCACCACCACGCCGTCGAACCCGTCCGCCAGGATGGCCGTCCTGATCCGGCGGGCGAGGCCGAGCATCGTGCCCGGGCTGGTGTCCCAGCTCGGCTCGGCGAGCACGTCCTCGACCGTCACCTCGGCGCCGAGCCGATCCGCCGGGATCGTCGCGACCAGCTCCGCGCCGGACGCGACGCCCTCCCGGCCCGGCGCCGTCGCGTAGCCGATGGTGTCCTTCGTCGCGAGCAGCAGCACCCGGTCGGCCACCTCTGATCCCTCCCTGGTCCGGGCCGCCCCACCGTGCGGCGGGCGGTCGATGACGGCGAACCGGCCGCCAGGATCCTGGGCACGTCGATGACGCCGATCAGTCTCCGCCGGTCCCGCCGACCCGCTCCTCCAGCCGTTCGAGGCGCGTGACGATCGGCTGGAGTTCCCGGCGTACGGCGGCGGTCAGCAGTGCGGCGATCTCCGGCGACGCCCCGGCGGTGCTCGCGGTCGACGGCGCTGCGGCGGCGTTCTCGGGGGACGGTGCGGTGCCGGCGGAGCCCGCCTGCGCCGCCGTCTGCGCCCGGAGGTGTACGTAGCCGGCGAGGGCCGCCGCCACCGCCCGGCGGGTCAGCCGCAGCTCGGCGCCGAGCGACCGGAGCAGCTGGCCACCGCCGCCGTCCGGCTCGGCGATCAGCCCGAGCAGCAGGTGCTCGCAGCCGACGTAGTTGTGCCCGAACGCCGTCGCCTCGGTGACGGCCAGCTCCAGGGCGTTCGCCGCCGGCCCGCTGAAGTGCAGGGCGTCGTCCGGATCGGCACCGGGCTCGGCGGCCGGCCGGCCGGCGAGGTCCCGGGCCAGCCGCTCCGGCTCGATCTCCTCGGTGCGCAGCACGTGCAGGGCCAGGTTGGTCCCCTCGGCCAGCATCCCGGCGAGCAGGTGGGCGCTGCCGACCGCCGCCGAGCCGTCCGCGCGGGACCGTTCGACGGCCATCAGCACCGCCGCGCGGGCCCGCGGGGTGAAGTGCGGCAGCCGGGCGGCCAGGTCGGCGTCGTCGAGCTCGCCGAGAGCGGTCTCCCGGATGGCGGTGACCCGACGTACGGCCTGTTCGAGGGCGCGCTGGCAGACCGCCGAGACGGGAATCCCGGCGACCCGCACCGCCTCGGCCAGCTCGTCGGGGAGATAGACGTTGATCTTCGGCATCGCCGCATCCCTTTCCTCGACACCTCCAGTGCTACCCCCACTATAACCCCAAGGGGGTTATCAAATATCCCCGTCGGGGATCCTCCGCCTGCGCTAGGCTCGACCGACGTGATCGGAGCGACGAGACTCGATCGGAGTGCCACGGATGGCGACGGTGGGGCGGCGAGCGACGGTGGGGCGGCGAGCTAGTTCCGCCGAGCTGGGGAACGAGGACAGCGTCCTCGCCTGACCCCCTCGGCCCGGCTCGGCGCACGCCCTCTCGGCCCCGACCATCCGCTCATCGCGCGAACGCACCCGGACGGAGATCGCGAGGACCCCGTACGGCTTCCGCCGTCCCGGGCTCCGGTGCGCGTTCGCCAGCGACCCGACAGGCGAACCGATGCGATCCTCCGACATCCGCCGGACCTTCCTCGACTACTTCACCGCACGCGGCCACACGCCGGTGCCGTCCAGCCCGCTGATCCCCGACGATCCGACGCTGCTGCTCACCATCGCCGGGATGAACCAGTTCACGCCGTACCTCCTCGGCGACGCCGCACCGCCCGCACCCCGGCTGACCAGCGTGCAGAAGTGCGTACGCACCAGCGACATCGACAACGTCGGCCGGACGACCCGGCACGCGACCTTCTTCGAGATGCTCGGCAACTTCTCGTTCGGCGACTACTTCAAGGCCGACGCGATCGCGTACGCCTGGGAGCTGCTGACCCGGCACTACCGGCTCGACCCGGACCGGCTCTGGATCACCGTCTACACCGACGACGACGAGGCGGTCGGGCTGTGGCGCCGGGTCGGCGTGCGGGACGACCGCATCCAGCGCCTCGGCACCGCCGACAACTACTGGTCGATGGGGGTGCCGGGACCCGCCGGCCCCTCCTCGGAACTCTGCTACGACCGAGGGCCGGCCTTCGGCGTCGAGGGCGGCCCGGCGGCCGACCCCGAGCGGTACGTCGAACTCTGGAACCTCGTCTTCATGCAGGATCTCCGGGGCGAGGGCGGGGTCAAGGACGACTTCCCGATCGTCGGCCCCCTGCCGAGCCGCAACATCGACACCGGCCTCGGCCTGGACCGGCTCGCCGCGATCCTCCAGGGCGTCGAGACGGTCTGCCAGACCGACCTGCTCGCCCCCACCCTGGCGCTGGTGCAGGAGCGTGCCGGGCGCCCCTTCCCCGGCCGGGACGGCAGTGAGGAGTCCGTCTCCTTCCAGGTGGTCGCCGAGCACGCCCGTACCACCGCGTTCCTGATCGCCGACGGCGTGCTTCCCGGCAACGAGGGGCGCGGCTACGTGCTCCGCCGGATCATGCGCCGGGCGATCCGGCACGCCCGGTCGCTCGGCATCGACGCGCCGGTGCTGGGCGCGGTCACCGGCAGCGTGGTGGCGAACCTCGGCGGGGCGTGGCCGGACTTGGCCGCGCAGCGCGGGCTGATCGAGGCGGTCACCACCCGCGAGGAGGAGAGTTTCACCGGTACGCTCCGGCAGGGCGGCCGGCTGCTCGACGCGGCGATCGGCCGGGCCCGGCAGGCGAACTCCGACCGGCTGCCCGGCGAGACCGCCTTCGAACTGCACGACACCTACGGCTTTCCGGTCGAGCTCACCGTCGAGGCGGCGCGGGCGGCCGGGCTCGACGTCGACGAGGAGCGCTACGCGGCCCTGCTGGACGCGCAGCGGCGCCGGGCCCGCGAGGGCGGCCGGGGCCGGGACGCGGCGGCGCGGCGCCGGACGGAGAGCTACCGGGAGCTGCTGGCCCGGCACGGCCCGACCGACTTCGTCGGCTACACCGACGACTCCGCCGAGACCGAGCTGCTCGCCGTGCTGGCCGACGGCCGCCCGGTCGGCTCGGCCGGCGAGGGCGACCGGGTCGAGCTGGTGCTGCGGCGCAGCCCGTTCTACGCCGAGTCCGGCGGCCAGCTCGGCGACGGCGGACGGATCCGGACCGCCGACGGCGCCCTCGTGGAGGTCACCGACACCCGGTACGGCGTCGCGGGCCTGCACGTGCACGCCGGTCGGGTCGAGCGCGCCGAGCTGCGGCCCGGCGACCCGGTCGTGGCCGAGGTGGACGGTGCGCGGCGGGCGGCGACCGCGCGTTCCCACTCGGCGACCCACGTGCTGCACGCGATGCTGCGCCGGGTGCTGGGCGGGCACGCCCGGCAGCGGGGCTCGCTGGTCGCGCCCGGCCGGCTGCGGTTCGACTTCACGCACGTCGCCCCGGTCGACGGGACCGCACTCGACACCATCGGCACGCTTGTCGACGACTATCTGCTGACCGACCCGGAGGTGCGGGTCTGGCAGGCGAGCCGGGCCGAGGCGGAGGCGGCCGGCGCGATCGCGTTCTTCGGCGACCGGTACGGCGAGCGGGTCCGGATCGTCGACATCGGTGACGCCTCCCGGGAGCTCTGCGGCGGCACGCACGTCGGGCACGGCACCCAGGCCGGGCCGGTACGGATCCTCGGCGAGTCCTCCGTCGGTGCCGGCGTACGCCGGATCGAGGCGCTCACCGGCGGCGACGCCCTCCGGTACGCCGACACCGAGCGGCGGCTCCTCGCCGAGGTCGGCCGGCTCGTCGGCGCCCGCCCCGACGAACTGCTCGACACCCTGGCCAGGCGGCTCGACGCGCTCGCCACGGCCGAGGCGGCGCTGCGCCGGCACCGGCGCGACGAGCTCGACTCGCTCGCCGGGGCGCTGCTCGGGCGGCGCCGCCCGGTCGGCGCCGGTTGGCTGGTCAGCGACCGGCGCGACGACCTGACCCCGGCCGAGCTCCGTACCGTGGCCGGCGGCGTGCTGGCGCGGAGCCCGGCCGGCACCCCGACGGTCGTGGTCCTGGCGACCGCGCGGGAGGGCCGGGCGCAGCTCGTCGCCGGCCTGGACCGGACGCTGCTGGACCGGGGCGCTCAGGCCCGCGAGCTGCTGGCCGGGGCGGGTCGGTTGGTCGGCGGCGGCGCCGGTGGCACGGGCGGCCTGGCCCACGCGGGCGGTCGGCACGCGGACCGGATCGGCGAGGCGCTGTCCCGGGCCGAGGCGGCGGCACGCGACCTGCTCGGCCACCACCCCGACCGGTAGCGCCAGGACGTCCCGTGCGGCTCCCGCGCAGGAGCGGCACGGGACGCGCCACCGGTCGTCGTCGCGCGGCTCAGACCTGTCCCGGATAGAAGCCGTGCCGGGCGAGTGGGCCGATCAACTGCGCCTCCTCGTACGCGAAGTGCGAGAGCAGGGTGTCGGTGAGCAGGTCGATCGCCTCGGTGATCGGACCGTGGTCGGTGGGGTTGCGGGCCAGGTGCACCAGCGCCGCGTCGATCCCCTCCAGGACCTCGTGGATGGCGAGGTGCTCCTCGTGCAGCCGGTCCAGCACGGCCGCCAGGTCCGGTTGGCTGCGCCGCAGGTGCGGGAAGATGGCCTGGCTCTCCATCGTGTGGTGGTTCGCCACCGAGCGGCAGTGTGCCTGGCAGACCCCGCCGAGGGTCCAGTCGTTGGCCCGGATCGTCATCATGTTGAGCTGGTCGCGGGCGTCGCCGACCTGCGTCGCCCCCTCCCTGACCTGCTGGAGGATGTCCCGGACCTGGCGCAGCTCCGCCCGGTAGTGGTCGTGCACGTCGACGAGGTGCTGACCGACGTACCGGCCACGGTGGGGGAAGGTGATCTCCGGGGGTGGCTCGGGGGCGACCGGCCGGGTCGCCTCGTCCAGCACGCTCTTCGGGCTGAGTCGTTCGGCCGGCGGAACGGTCGGCGGGACGCCGGTCCGCCGGGTCAGCCAGTCGTTCTCGGTGGTCATGACCTGCCTCCCGCGATCTTCTGGAGGCGTCGATTATCCGCCATCCCGACCCAGGTCATGATCGGCAGGGTCGCCGCGAGCGGACCTGCCCCAGGCCGGGTCAGCCGGCCCGGGCCGCCCGCCACCGCCGGGCCGCCCGGCGCTGCCGGATCTCACCGCTCGCCTGCTGCCGGGCGTTACCGCTCCCGGCCGGTCCACCCCGCTTCCCCGCCGTGGGCGGCAGCCATCGGTGGAGCTGTTCGGCACGGCTGGCCGCCGCGAACGCCTCCTCGCGGAGGCTGCGGGCCGCGGCGGCGGCGACCTCGGCGTCCCGCCACGCGGCCTGTTCCCGCTCCTCCGCCGCGCGGTGCGCGGCCAGCAGGGTGTCCCGGGCCACCCGGCGGAGCACGATCTCCTGCTCGGCCGGGTGCCGCCTCGGGTCCCAGCCGTTGCGGTTGGCCAGCGCGTCGCTCAGTTGCAGTACCGAGAGCTCGTGCCGGGTGGCGGCCGCCATCGCGGCGCGGTGCAGGAAGCGCTCCCGTTCGGCGTACTCGGCAGGGGTGCGCGGCGTACGCGGCTCGGGCAGCAGCGCGGCGGCACCGATCCGGCTGGCAGCCGCGTCCGCCGCCTCGTAGCGCCGCCAGGCCGCCTCGGCCGCCTCCTGCGCCGCCAGCCACTCGTCCCGGTGCCGCTGGGCGGTGACGGTCGACCGCTCGGCGGCCACCGCGACCTCCTCGGCGTAGCGGTGCAGTTCGGCCGCCCTGGCGGCCAGCCGCTCCCGGCGTCCCTGGGCATCCGCAGCCGCCACGTCGTAGCCGGTCGCGTCCCGGTGGTCGGGTGCGTGCTCGCGTGGACGCACGACGATCCAGATGCCGGCGGCCAGAGCGAGGCCGACCACGGCGAGCCAGAACGTGGTGGACGTGGCCACCTCGATCAGGAAGTTGTACAGCAGGTCGTTCATCAGGGCACCTCACGGGGGTGGACGTTGCGAACGGGGTCGGCGAGACCGGACCGGACGCCGTCTGGTGCGGCCGGCCCTCAGCGGAGCGGAGGCGCGCGCGGCCCGGTGGCCCGGACGTACGCGTCGCCGGCCTGCCGTGCCCCGGCCGCCGAGCCGGCCACGGGCCGGTCCGGCCGCTCGACGAGCAGGCCGGCCCGGACCAGCACGGTCGGCACCACCGAGCCGGCAAGTGCCGGCCCCTCCGTCACGGTCGACTGCTCGACCCCCGCCGACGGCCGATCGGCCACCAGTGCCTGCTCCCGCCCGGCGCCCTGCACGCCCGGCGGCGGCGCGTCCACAGTCGACCCGACGACGGCGGGCGGCTGCGGGGTTGCCGCCGCGGCCGGACCGGCGGGGGAAAGGGCGGTCCCGGCCCCACCCGCGCCGAGTAGCAGGCCCATCAACACCAGGGCGGTCACGAACCGCACCGACCGGCACGCTATCCACCACACGGGGCGGACCAACGCGACGGAGAGCACCCACCCAAACTACCTCGGACCCCGCGCAACCGCTCGTCGAGGAGCTCGCCGGTGACCGACGCCAGTAGATGGCTGTGCCAGCTAGCTTGCTGTGCTACTTTCTTCGGCGTGGATCAGGAGCGCCGTGGCCAGTGGCTGCGCGGGGTGCTCGACCTGTGCGTCCTCGCCCTGCTGCACCGCCGGGAGTCCTACGGATACGAGCTGGCCCAGTCGCTGGACGCGGCCGGCATCGGCCCGATCCAGGGCGGCACCCTCTATCCGGTGCTGCTCCGGCTGCAACGCACCGGCCTGGTCAGCGCGCAGTGGCGGGAAGGGGGCGCCGGTCCGGCCCGCAAGTACTACCGGATCACTCCGGTCGGCGTCGAGACGTTACGCCGGACCGCCGTCGACTGGGACGCCTTCTCCGGCGGGGTGGGGATGGTCCTGCGGGAGGTGCGGAAGCGATGAACCACGACGGATGGTTGCACGCACTCGCCGGTGAGCTGCACCGGCGCGGCGTCGACCCGGACCTCTCGCGGCATGTGGTCGCCGAGGCCGCCACCCATCTGCGGGACAGCGGCGAGCCGCCGTTGCGGGTCTTCGGCGCGCCCGCGGCGTACGCCACGGCGGTGGCGGAGAGCGTCGGCGTGCCGCAGCCGGCCGGCACGCCCGGCACGGGCCGGGGCACGCCACAGCCGGCCGCGGGCGTCGCCCGGGTGGCCGGGCCGGCGGCCACGGCACCGCGCGGCCACGGCCCGGTCCGGTTGGAGGTGCGCGGGATCACCAAACGCTACCGACGGCGGCCGGTGCTGAGCGGGGTCGACCTGACCGTCCGGGCCGGCGAGATCGCCGCCGTGGTGGGACTGCTGGTCCACGCCCCGCAGCACCCCTGTCGCGCTGACCGGGGCCGAGACCGCCGAGATCCTGGCGCTGGCGGACCCCCCGCCACCGGCCCGGCCCGACAACCGGCGAGCCCGGCGGGACGCGCCGACGAACCCGCATCGGAACAACGGCCGGGCCGGCACCCTGACCCCGGCCCAGCAGCGCCGCTCCCGGTCCGGCGCCCGGGTCTGACCCGTGATCGGGCCGTGGGCACGGTGGGAACGGCACGCCGCACGGCGCCGCACGAGAGCGGCCCGCATGGCCCGCGCGGCCCGCCCGGCCCCGGTGCCCGGCGAGCACGAGCCTGACGGGCGATACCGGTGCCGGGTGTGCGAGTACACGCCCTGGCCGTGCGAGACCGCGCGGACGGACCTCCTGACGGGCTTCGGCGGAGACCGCGTGGCTCTGCTGACGTACCTCGGAGTGCATTTGACCCGAGCGCTACAGGCGCTACCCGACACGCATCCCGCCCTGGTCGTCAGCCAGATCATCTACTGGGTGCCCCGGCGCCGACCCTGACCTGACCGTCCACTCACCACCGGTAGGACCCCACGGCCCGCCCTGGACTCCTTCCCAGGTCCCGGGCGGGCCGACGGCCGGGACCTCCGGTCACGACACTGTCGAGCTGCCCCGCCTGTGCTCCCGGGCGCTGCCCGACTCGCCGACGACAGCGAAGGTGTCCCGTCCATGCACCCAGCTCGACAGTCACGCGAGAACCATCAGCCCCGCCCCACGACCACCACACCGCCCCACGACCACCACACCGCCCCACGACCACCACACCGCCCCACGACCACCACACCGCCCCACGACCACCACACCGCCCCACGACCACCACCGCCACCCGACGACCGGCGCTCCTGTCCGGGTTCAGTGGTCGGGTCGCGGCGCGGGCGGGTCGAGCAGCAGGGCGAGCCGGTCGACGCTGAGCGCGCTGACCAGCAGCCGCTCCTTGCGGTTGCCGAGCAGCCGACCGGTCCAGTCGACGAAGCCGCCGTCGCCGAGTTCGACCCGCTCGCCGTCGACCACCGCGCCGATCTTGAAGCACCATCCCGTGTAGTAGCCGCGACCGCCGGAGCGGTCCGGATCGTCGCGCAGCACGACCTTCGGATGGTCGGCGAGGGCGGCCCGAGCCGCCTCGGCGACCGGTGCCGCCGACGGTTCCAGCACGGTGAGGGCGACCTCGACCGCCTGCACCCCGGCACTCTCCAACGCCGCGCAGAGGATCCGCAGCTGCTCGCCGCAACTGCGCCGCTCGAACGCCAGACTGCCGGTGTCCCGGCCGGCGGTGACCAGGGCGAAGAGGCTGAAGTGGGCGAACCGTCCGGCACCGGCGAAGCGCTGGGCCCGGATCACCCGTTGCAGGGTCGCCAGCCGCACCGGCGGCGCGGAACGGCCGTGCCGGGCGAGCAGCTCCCGGCGCCGGACCGCCGCCTCCAGCGCGAGGCCGTTGGTCGGATCGGCCGCCACCTCACTGCCCCGGATGGTGGCGAGCACGTTGTTCTGGTTCACGCCCGCGACGGCGGAGTGGGTGCCGAGCGGCACCACCGGGGCTAGGGTGAGCAGGTCGAACCGGTCCGGAAGGGCGGAGAGCAGCAGGTCCTCGGCCCGGCGCAGCCTGCGGAAGCCGGCCGGGGCGGGTGCCACGAAACGGTCCTCGGCGTACCGGCGCAGCACGTCGGCGGGGGTGAGGAACCCGGCCCGGGTCCGGAACGCGGCCAGCAGCAACGTGACCAGGTCGGAGCCGGAGAGCCGTACGCCCAGGATGTTCAGGATCTCGGCACCGCCGGCCTGGCGTAGTACGCGGGCCAGCGCGGCACCCTCCACCGTGTCAGGATCCGCCATCGCATATCGCTATCACGACGGATCGCCGTCCACCACCCGCATTTCAGGCCCGGCAGGTCACCGGTCCCCACCCCGTCCGTCGCGGGCGACCGGGCCGCGTCCCGGCCAGCGCTCATCGGGCTCGATGTGGACCCGCCCCCTGCCGAACGCGTCGGTCCGGCCCCAGCGCCCGAGGATGTCGATCAGCTCGACCCGGCCGAGATCCTCGGGGATGGCCGGGTCGATGGTCAGGTGGTCCTCGTGCGGGCGCAGTCCGAGCATCGTACGCAGCAACGCCAGCGGGGTGCCGGCCGACGAGGCGTGCGGGCCGCACGCCCGTGGGTACTGCACCGGATACCTGGTGAGCCGCCGGTCGTAGCCGGCGAACGCCTCCGGCATCCTCGCGCCGAAATACCGCGACGCCTCCAGCAGGCCCATCGCCAGCCGGGCCGACTCCTCGACGAAACCGTAGCGGCGCAGGCCGAGGGCGATTATCGAGTTGTCCCACGGCCAGATCGCGCCGGTGTGGTAGCCGATCGGGTTGTAGCGGGCCTGGTCGTCGGCGAGCGTACGGACGCCCCAGCCGGAGAAGAGCGGGCGGCTGAACAGGTGGTCGACCACCTGCCCGGCCCGGGACTCGTCGACGATGCCGCTCCAGAGCAGGTGTCCCATGTTGGAGGCGAGTGCGTCGACCTGACCGCCCTCGGCGTCGAGCGCGAGCGCGTAGTAGCCGCGCTCGGCGATCCAGAAGTCCCGGTTGAACCGGGTGCGCAGCTGGGCGGCCTCCCGCTCCAGCCGGTCCGCGTACGCCGGATCGTTCCAGAACCGGCGGGCCAGCCGGGCGGCCCGGATCTTCGCGTCGTACGCGTAGCCCTGCAACTCACAGGTGGCCCGGGGCGTGCCGGGCAGCCGCCCGTCGGCGTACGAGATGGCGTTCCACGAGTCCTTCCAGCCCTGGTTCTCCAGCCCGCCCGGACTGCGGCGCTCGTACCAGACGTAGCCGTCGTCCATCAGGTTGCCGTACGAGTCGATCCAGGCGATCGCCTGCCGGGCCTCGAATTCGAGCTGCCGCACCGTCTCGACGTCCCCGGTCCACCGCTCGTACTCGTCCAGCAGGATCACGAAGAGCGATGTGCAGTCCGCAGTGCCGTAGTAGGTGGTGTAGGGACTGTCCTCGAACCCGCCCGGCTCGCCGTACCGGATCTCGTGCAGGATCTTGCCCGGCTCCTCGTCGCGAAAGTCGTCGATCCGGCCACCCTGGAGCAGGCCGAGCACCCACAGCGCGCTGCGGGCGAGTTGCGGCTTGAACGGCAGCGCCTGGAAGCCGGTGATCAGGCTGTGCCGGCCGAAGATCGTCATGAACCAGGGCAGCCCGGTCGCCGTCAGCCGCACCTGGCTGGTCAGCCCCGTGTACTGCAGGGCGGCGAGGTCGACCAGGCTCTGCCGGTAGACGTCGGCCAGCGGCTCGCAGTCGCAGGTGAGCTTCGGCGCCTGCGCCAGCCACTCGCGCAGTTCCCGCCGCTTCTCCGGGCGGGTCTGCTCGTAGCCGCGAAGGTTCTCCCGGACGTCGCGGCCTCCCGCGCCGAGGATGACCCCGACCGCCTGGAGGGTCGTGGACCACGCCCCGTGCGGGCCGAGTTCGATCCGGAAGGTGATCCCGTGCTCGTCGATCTCGGCGGGCTCGCTCGTGGAGACGACCGTCTCGGAGACGTGCCGTTCCCGGTCGCGGCGCAGCCGGAGCCGGCCCGGCTCCACGAACCTGCGCGCCCGGCCGGGCAGCGATCGGGCCTCCCGGGCGTCGAAGATGTCGGCGAAGTCGCAGTCGACCTCGACCCGGAGGGTGAGTTCCACCGGCTCGTCCCGGTGGTTGAGGACGGTCAACTGCTCCTCGAACGCGCCGCTGAGCGACCGGTGCCGGATCACCGACGTCTTCGCGTCCACGTAGTGGGTCGGCTCCCCCGGCACCAGGAAGAACCGGCACTCGAAGTACTGGAGGTCGTCCACGGAGAGGGCGTGCAGCCGCTCGCCGTCGACGGTGAGCACCCACTTGGAGAGAAAGCGGGTGTCCCAGGCGAAGAGTCCGGACGGATAGTCCGGGGACGGGTCGACGTCGCCGCGGGAGTCGCTGAGCATGAACGTGTTGCCGTCCAGGATGTCGACGAGATCTTTCACGGCACCGGCTCCCCGTCCCGCAGCCCTCTCCGGCCGGCGAACCGCTCCCGGATCCGCTCCCGGGGATCGCGGGTGCCGGGCGGTGGTGGAAAGACCCGCCGGAACATCAGCAGCAGCGGCAGGCTGCCCTGCACCGTCAACTCGTTCCGGTTGTACGCGGCGACCACCTGTGCCTCACCCGTCGCGAACCGGTCGAAGAGCGCCTTCTCGACACCGACGACGCAGTCGGCGTCCCGCCGCTCGTGCGAGACCAGCACGTTGCCCCGGTTGATCGCGACGAACCAGTGCTCGACCCCGCCGTCCCGGCCGAGGTCGAACCGGATGGTTCCCCTGGCCTTGACGGGCAGGATCTCCGGCCCGCCCTGCTCGAGCCCGGCGAAGAACTCGGCGGTCGGATCCGCCATCGGATGCCGCCTCCCCTCCTGGTTCGTCCGATCCGTGCGCCGCGACGGCTGTGACTGGTCGCGACGACTGCGACTAGTCCGTCAGGTGCGGCGGCGTCCGGCTGTGTTCGGCCCGGCCCCGGCCGAAGGCGTCGATCAGGCCCCAGCGCCCCGGAATGTCCAGCAGTTCCATCCGACCCATCGACGCCGGCAGGGCCGGGTCGACCACCAGGTGCTCGCCGTGCGGGTCCAGGCCGAGCAGGGTCCGGATCATCAGCATCGGCGTGCCCGTCGACCAGGCCTGCGGGCTGCACGCGGTCGGATACTGCACCGGGTACTTCGTCAGCGCCCGGTCGTATCCGGCGAACGCCTCCGGCAGCCGGCCGGCGAAGTACCGTCCCGCGTCGATCATGGCTTCCGCGATCTGGCCCGCCTCGTGCCGGAAGCCGTACCGGCGCAGGCCCCAGGCGATCAGCGAGTTGTCGAACGGCCACACCGTGCCGACGTGGTAGCCGATCGGGTTGTACCGGCCCTCTCCCTCGGCCAGGGTGCGCACCCCCCAGCCGGAGAAGAGCCGGGGACCGAGCAGGTGCTCGGCCACCTTCGCGGCCCGGTCGTCGTCGACGATCCCGCTCCACAGCAGGTGCCCCATGTTCGACGAGAGCGCGTTGACCTGGCCGCCCTCGGTGTCCAGGGCGAGCGCGTAGTACTCGCCGTCGGCCACCCAGAAGTCCCGGTTGAACCGCTGCTTCAGCTCCATCGCCTCCCGCTCCAGCCGGTCGGCGAAGACCGGATCCTGCCAGATCTCGCGGGCCAGCCGGGCGCTGCGCATCTTGGCGTCGTAGGCGTAGCCCTGAAGCTCGCAGGTGGCCCGGGGAAACGCCGGCAGCCGCCCGTCGGAGTACGAGATGGCGTCCCAGGAGTCCTTCCAGCACTGGTTCTCCAGGCCGTTGCGCAGGTTCCGACGCTCGAACCAGATGTAGCCGTTGCCCATCAGGTCGCCGTACCGGTCGATCCAGCGCAGCGCGGCGTGGGCCTCGTGCTCCAGCGTCGCGACCAGCTCGACGTCCCCGGTCCAGCGCTCGTACTCGTCGAGCAGGATCAGGAAGAGCGGGGTGGAGTCGGCCGACCCGAAGTAGGCGGAGTGCGGCTGCTCCTCGAACGCGGAGGACTCGCCGTACCGGACCTCGTGCAGGATCTTGCCGGGCTCACGCTCCCGGAAGTCGTCAAGCGTGACCCCCTGGGTGGTCGCCAGGTAGCGCAGGGTCCGGCGGGCGAGTTCCGGAGTGAACGGCAGCGACTGCAGGCAGGTGATCAGACTGTCCCGGCCGAACATGGTCATGAACCAGGGCAGGCCGGCGGCGGGCAGCGAACCCTCGGAGATCAGCGGTGAGTAGCGCAGCGCGGCCAGGTCGACCAGGCTCCGCTCGTACGTCTCCCGCAACGGGTCGCTGTCGGTGTGCAGCTTCGGCGCCCGCGCGAGCCAGGTGTCCAGGTCCCGGCGCAGCTCCTCCGGGGAGCGGCTCTGGTGCCGCTGGATGCTGAGCCGGATGTCCCGACCCCCGGCGCCCTCCACCAGGGTCTCGACCCGCAGCCGGGTCCGCCACTTCCCGTGCGCGTCGATCCGCAACGCGAAGGTGAGGCCGTGTTCGTCGAACTCGGCCGGCGCGCTGGAGGTGACGACCGACTCCCGGCGGAAGGTCTCCCGCTGGTAGGTGAGGCACAGCCGGTCCTCCCCCACGGTCGCGGTGGTCTCGCCCACCTTCTCCCGCACGTCCTTGATCTCGAACAGGTCGGCGAAGTCGCTCTCCACGTTGATCCGGACCGTCAACTCGGCCGGCGTGTCCTGGTGGTTGAGGACGGTGAGGTCCTCCACGAAGCTGCCGCCGACCGTCCGGTGCCGGATGATCGACAGCTTGGCGTCCACGTAGTGAGTCGGTTCTCCCGGCACCAGGAAGAACTGCGACTCGAAGTACTGCAGGTCGTCGACGGAGAGCACGTTGAGCCGGGCACCGTCGACGGTCAGCTCCCACTTCGACAGGAACCGCGTGTCGAAGGAGAAGAGCCCGGTGGGGAAGACCGGCGACGGGTCGATGTCGCCCCGGTTGTCGCTGACCACGAAGGTGTTGCCGTCGAGGATGCTCACCAGTGGATTCATTGCCGCTGCCCCCGCTGTCGTACCCAGTCCTGCGGTTCGTGCGCGCCGGGCGGGCCGGGCACCAGATGGTGCAGGTAGCTGTAGAGGGCGATCTTGCCCTCCACGGTGACCCGGTTGCGCAGCAGAGCCGCCAGCGGATTCGCCTCGCCTGCGGCGATCCGGTTGAAGAAGAGCCGGTCGGTCCGGACGGTGCAGTCCGCCGGGCGGTCGGCCTGGGCGGCGCTCACGCTGCCGGCACTCATCACCAGCAGCCAGACGTCGTCCCCGTCGTCCGACTCGAGTTCGAAGCGGATGGTCCCGCGGACCCGGCTCAGCAACGGATCCGGCGGACGGTGGTTGAGCCCTTCGAAGAACTCGGTGGTCGGATCCATCGCACCGCCTCTCCCTCGCGCCGTAGCCCGACGAGCCCGGGGACGCCGTTGTCGCCCGGACCCGTCGGGCCGCTCTCAGTTGTTCGGTTCATCGGCGCTGATGTCGGCGAGCACGGACTGCGGCTCGCGCTCGACCGCGAGGTCACCGAGGGAGACCAACCCGATCAACCGGCCGTCCTCGACGACCGGCAACCGGCGTACGCCGTACGTGCGCATCAGGTCGGCGGCGGCGACCGCGTCGTCGTACTGCGTCACGGTGATGACGTCCTGGGTGAGTATCTGGTTGAGGGTGGCGCTGGACGGGTCCAGTTCCTCTGCCACCCCGCGAACCGTGATGTCCCGGTCGGTGACGATGCCTATCACGTCGTCCCCGTTGGTCACGATTACGTCGCCGATCGCGCTGTCCCGCATCTCCTGGGCGGCGGCGGTGAGCGTGTCGCCGCCGTCCATGGTCACCAGGCGGGTCGTCATGAACTCTCCGACGGTCGTCATCCCGCTCCCCTCTCCGTGTCGGCCGTCGCGGTCTACCCGGGCAGACCGCGACGTAACGCCGCACGACGAGAGCTGGAAAGACCGGCCGGAATCCGGGCTCAGGCGGGCCTGAAACGGTCAGGCGCGCGGTGGTGCGCCGTACACCCGGTCGACCGGGAGCCGGAGCACCAGCCGGCGGTCGGCCACCATCGCCCGGCGGTAGTCGTCCCAGTCCGGGTGCTCGCCCCGGACCGCCCGGTAGACGTCGATCAGCTCCTCGACGGTCGGGTCGGTCGGCTCGGCGGCCTCCGGGGTCAGCTCGGCGACGCCCTCGACGACCGCGTACGCCCAGCCGTCCGGGGTGCTGACGTGGAAGCTCGCCCGGGGGTCACGCCGCAGGTTGGCGGTCTTGGCCCGGTCGCCGGTGACGGAGACGCGGATCAGCCGGCGCTCCGGGTCGTAGGTGTAGCTGACGTTGGAGAGCTGCGGCCGGCCGTCCCGCTTGAGCGTCGCGAGCACGCCGAGCGACCCGCGCCGGACGATGCCGAGCAGCGCCTGTTCCGTGCGTCCGTCCACCACGCTCACCTCCCGAGGCCGAGTCGAGCCTAGCCCGCGGCGAGCAGCTCGGCGATCTGCACCGCGTTCAGCGCCGCCCCCTTGCGCAGGTTGTCGTTGGAGCAGAAGAACGCGAGCCCGTGCGCGACCGTCTCGTCGACCCGGATCCGGCCCACGTACGTCGGATCCTGTCCGGCCGCCAGCAGCGGGGTCGGCACGTCGGCCAGGGCCACCCCGGGCGCCCCGGTCAGCAGCTCGCGGGCACGCTCCGGCGTCACCGGCCGGGCGAAGCTCGCGTTGACCTGCAACGAGTGCCCGGTGAAGACCGGCACCCGCACGCAGGTGCCGGAGACCTTCAACTCGGGGATCTCCAGGATCTTGCGGCTCTCGTTGCGGAGCTTCTGCTCCTCGTCGGTCTCCGCCGACCCGTCGTCGACGACCGAGCCGGCCAGCGGCAGCACGTTGAAGGCGATCGGCGCGGCGTACTGCCGGGGGGCCGGGAACTCGACCGCCCGGCCGTCGTGGGTGAGCGCGGCGGCGCCGTCGACCACCTTGCGGACCTGCTCGTCCAGCTCGGCGACGCCGGCCAGGCCGGAGCCGGAGACCGCCTGGTAGGTCGCGACCACCATGCTGAGCAGGCCCGCCTCGGCGTGCAGCGGGCGCAGCACCGGCATCGCCGCCATCGTGGTGCAGTTGGGGTTGGCGATGATGCCCCTGGGGCGTACGGCGGCGGCGTGCGGGTTGACCTCGGCGACCACCAGGGGCACCTCGGGGTCCATCCGCCAGGCCGAGGAGTTGTCGATCACCACGGCGCCGGCCTCGGCGACCCGTGGGGCGAGTGCCCTGCTCGTGCCCTTTCCGGCCGAGAAGAGTGCGATGTCCAGCCCGCCGTAGTCGGCGGTCTCCGCGTCCTCGACGGTGACCTCGCCGTCCCGCCACGGCAGAGTGCGCCCCGCCGAGCGGGCCGAGGCGAAGAGCCGCAGCTCCGCCACCGGAAACTGGCGTTCGGCGAGTATCCGCCGCATCACGCCACCGACCTGCCCGGTGGCCCCCACAATGCCGATCCTCATACCGCGGCCGATCCTCATACCGCGAGGCTACCCAGCCGCCCCGGAGCCCGCGTCGACCACCTCACCGAGGCCGCTGGCGACCAGCTCGTCCCGGATCACCGCCGCATCACCCTCGACCACCAGCGTCATGCCCTGCGGGTGCAGGTGTGCCGCGGCCGCCGCCGAAACCGCCGGCTCCCCGGTGGAGAGCAACCGCTCGCGCAGCGTCGCGTGGTAGTCGTCCGGCAGGCCGTGCACGACAAGCGTGGCCAGAGCGCTGGCAATGGCCCGGGGCGTCTGCAACTCCACCGAGAGCTGCCCGGCCCGCCAGGCGCGGGCGACCGCCAGCTCCGGCTCGGTCACCCCGGCGTCCCGGGTCCGGGTGATCTCGCCGACCGCGTCCACCAACGCGGGTGCGGTCACCGCGGTCTGCACCCCCGAGCTGACCACGAAACGCCCGAACCGGCGGGAGTGGCCGAACTCGGACCTGATCCCGTACGTGTAGCCGCGCACCTCGCGGATCAGGTGGTTGAGCCGGGAGGTGAACGCCCCGCCGAGCACCGTGGCGGCCAGCGTCATCGGCACGTGGTCGGGGTGTGCCCGGTGCGGCGCGGTGTGCCCGAGCCGCAGCGTGGACTGGACCGAGCCGGGCCGGTCGACCAGGATGATCCGCCGGTCGTCACGCACCGCCACCTCGAGCACCGGGCCGGTCGGCTCGGCCGCACCGGAGGCACCGGCGAACGCCGCGCCGCCGAGCGCGTCGAGGTCGATCCGGTCGAGGTCGCCGACGACCAGCAGGGTGCCGAGCCGGGTCAGCCACCCGGCGTGGAACGACGTCACGTCCTCCACCGTGACGGCGGCGACCGACTCCGGATCGCCGTCCATCGGGCGGCCGGGCCGCTGGTCGGCACCGAAGAGGTCGGCCCGGAGCGCCGCGTCGGCCCGGGGGCCGGGGTTGGCCCAGTACATCCGCAGCGCGGTCACCTCGTCGTCGCGTACCCGGAGGATGTCCGCCGGGTCGAGGCGCGGGGTGCGGACGGCCTCGGCCAGCAGTTCCACCGCGGCCGGCAGCCGCTCCACCGGGACCTGGACGCTGACCTGGAACGCGTCCCAGTCGGTGGAGATGGTCAGGTCGGTGCCGAGCCCCTCCAGCGCCAGCGCGTACGCCGTGGAGTCCCGCCGGGTCGTCCCCTCCTCCAGCGCCTTGGCGAGTACGCCGGAGAGCCCTTCCCGGCCGACCGGCTCGCGCCCGGCGCCGCCGTCGAGCAGCAGCACCGCGACGGCGAGGTTGTGCCCCGGCAGGTGGGCGGCGACCACGTCGCCACCGGCCACCGTCCGCCGGACGACCCGGGGAAAGGCGTACGGCCGCGCGGTGCCGGTCGGCGGCCGTTCCGCGATCAGGATGGGGCCGGGCTCGGTGGTCATGAAACGCTCTCCTGGCTCTCTTCGGTCTCCCGGGTCGCTTCGGTCCTCTGGCCGTCTTCGGTCCTCTGGCCGTCTGCGGTCTCCTGGCCGTCTGCGGTCTCCTGCGTCTCCCGGGTCTCCGGCAGGTAGCTCAGGGTGGCCCGCTCCTCGGGGCGGAGCAGTTCGGCGGCGAGCGCGCCCACCTGCTCGGCGGTGACCGCGAGCAGGGACGGCAGCCGGTCGGCGGCCCGCGCCGGGTCGCCGAGCTGGACGGCGTGCCGGCCGAGGATGTCGGCCCGACCGTCCACGCTGGCGAGCTGCCGCCACCAGGCGGTGGTCAGCAGGGCCCTGGCCCGGTCGAGCTCGGCCTCGGTGACCCCGTCGGCCATCCCGTCCAGCACCTCGACCAGCCCCGCCTCCAGCCGGTCGGCGGTCACCCCGTCCCGGGCGGTGGCGGTGACGATCAGCGGAGCCGGCGCGTACGCCAGGTCGACGCCGAACGCACCGACGCTCTCCGGCTGGGCGAGCCGGGCGCCGTCGGCGAGCCGCTGGTAGAGCCGGCTGCCCCGGCCGCTGCCGAGCACCGTGGCGAGCACGGTCACGACGTCGTAGCCGGGGCTGCCGAACGGATGGGTCCGGTGTGCCAGATAGACCCTGGGGGCCGGCACGTCGGCGGTGACGGTCTCCCGGACCGGGGCGCCGGTGGCCGGCACCACCAGGCCGTCCGGGGCCGGCGGGATGTCCGGCTGCGGGACGAGCCGGCCGAAGTAGCGCTCGGCGAGCGCGAAGACCTCCTCGGCCGAGGCGTCCCCGGCCACCGTCAGCACCGCGTTGTTCGGCGCGTAGTAGGTGGTGTGGAAGGCCTGGAAGGTGGCGAGGTCGGCGGCGTTCAGGTCCGCCATCGAGCCGATCGTGGCGTGGTGGTAGGGGTGCCCGGGCGGATAGAGCAGCGGCAACAGGCGCAGCCAGGCGTCGCCGTACGGGACGTTCTCGTAGCGCTGCCGCCGCTCGTTCTTCACCACCTCGCGCTGGTTGTCCAGGGTCTCCTGGGTCAGCGCCGGCACCAGGCCGCCCATCCGGTCCGCCTCCAGCCAGAGCGCGAGCTCCAGGTGCTCCGACGGCAGCGTCTCGAAGTAGTTGGTCCGGTCCGGATTGGTGGTGGCGTTCAGCGAGCCGCCGGAGCCCTGCACCAACTGCATGTGCTCGGTCTTGGCCACGTTGACCGAACCCTCGAACATCAGGTGTTCGAACAGGTGGGCGAAGCCGGTCTGGCCGTCGGGCTCGTGCCGCGAGCCGACGTCGTACCAGAGGTTCACCGCGACAACGGGTGCGCTGCGGTCCTCGCTGACCACCACGCGCAGGCCGTTCTTCAGGCGGGTGGTCTCGATCGGCCAGGGATAACCGGTCTCGGGCATGGCCACGACGCTATCCGATGGACCCGCCCCGGCGGGGACAACCCCGCCGGAGCGCGGTGCCCGGGGCTATCCACATCGGCCTCCGGGCGCCTATCGTTCGGCACACCACCGCCGTCGATCAATGGCTCAGCTGGGTAGAGACACGCGCCCCCGCACCCCCGGACCGGCGCGGCGAGCAGTCCCGAGGAGACCTCCTTGACCACTTTCCCCCCACCCGGCGCCGACGGCCGCCGGGCCACGTCCGGGCGGCGCCCGCCGACCTCCCGGCGCCGCCTGGCGGTCGTCGCGGTCGCCGCGCTCACCGCCGGCATGCTGCCGGTGCTGACCGGCACTCCGGCGGCCACCGCCGCCCCGGACCGGCCGGCCAACCCGTGGACCCGGCTCGCCGACGGCTCACCCGCCGCCCGCACCGCCGGCCCCACCGACGTCCGGGCCGCCCGCTTCACCGGGTACGCCCTCGACCGCGCCGCCCTCGCCGCCACCCTGGCCCGGGCGCCGGAGGAGCGCGGCGGCGCCGCCCGGTCGGGTGCCGACGCCCGAGCCAGCGACGCCCTGGTGGTGGCCCTGCCCACCCCCGAGGGCGGCTTCCAGCGGTTCACGCTTGTCGACTCGCCCGTGATGGCTCCCGGCCTGGCCGCCCGGCACCCGGAGATCCGGACGTACGCCGGCCGAGGGCTGGACGACCCGACCGCGACCGTCCGGGCCGACCTCACCCCGCTGGGCTTCCACGCCTCCGTCCGCTCCGCGCACGGCGTCTGGTACGTCGACCCGTACAGCCGGACCGACCAGGGCCGGTACGCCAGCTACCACGTGCGGAACGCCACCAACCCGGACGGGCCCTTCGTCGAGCGGGAGGACGTGGCGCACACCGCCGACGCGCTCGCCGACGAGGTCGGCCCCGGCGCGACCGGCCCGACCGGCCCGACCGGCCCGACCGGCGCGACCGGTGGGGACGTGACGCTGCGGACGTACCGGCTCGCCCTGGTGACCGATCCGTCCTACGCGACCTACTTCGGCGCCGCGAACGTCACCGCCGCCAAGGTGACCCTGGTGAACCGGGTGACGCAGGTCTACGAGGACGAGACCGCGATCCGGCTGGTGCTGGTCGAGGAGACCGAGAAGACCAACCTGAACACCCCGGCCGAGGCGATCGGCGCCGACGGTCCCTGCGGTGCCGCGCCCTGCTACACGGCGGCGCAGCTCACCTCCTGCGGCAGCGGCACGCTGAACCGCAACATCGTCGCGCTCGGCCAGCTCGTCGGCGCGTCCGACTACGACGTCGGGCACATCGGGCTCGGCGTCAACGGCGGCGGCGTCGCCGGGCTGGGCGTGGTCGGCGGGGCCAGCAAGGCGCGCGGCTGCACCGGCCTGCCGACCCCGGTCGGCGACTTCTTCGCGGTCGACTACGTCTCGCACGAGATCGGCCACCAGTTCGGCGGCAACCACACCTTCAACGGCACCCAGTGGAACTGCTCCGGCGGCAACCGCAGCGCCGCCAACTCCTACGAGCCCGGCAGCGGGTCGTCGATCATGGCGTACGCCGGCATCTGCCAGCAGGACAACCTGCAACCGCACAGCGACCCGTACTGGTCGCAGCGGAGCTACACCGAGATCACCACCTTCGTCACGTCCTCCCGGCCGGCCGTCAACGAGGTGCAGAACGTCGCACTGCGCGGCTTCGACACCGACGGCGACTCGTTCAGGCTCAGCTTCGGCGGTGCCGAGTCGGCGCCGATCGTCCGGGGCGACACCTACAGCACGGCCGGGATCAGGGCGGCGATCGAGGCGATCCCCGGCTGGCCGGCCGGCGCCGCGGTCTCGGTCGCGGCGTTCGGCGGCAGCGGGGCGCTGGACGACACCGGCTTCCAGGTCACCTTCTCCGGCGGGCCGGTGGCGACCACCAACGTGGACGCGCTCGCCGTCACCGGCGCCACCGGCACGGACGGCTTCGTCGGCGAGACGGTCAAGGGCGGCCCGATCGACAACGGCGGCGCTGAAATCGAGCAGACCGGCAACTCCGCCCCGGCGGTCAGCGCGCCGGAGGCGCACACCATCCCGGTCCGTACGCCGTTCGCACTGACCGGCAGCGCCACCGACCCGGACGGCGACACGGTGACGTACCTCTGGGAGCAGAACGACCGGGGCGGGGTCAGCGGCGGCAGCAGCGCCGGGACCGCGCTGGTCAACAACACCAGGACCAACGGCCCGCTCTTCCGGCAGTTCGGCACGGCGGCGATCGTCGGCCCGGACGACACGCTGGAATACCACTCCCCCGGGCTGAACGCGGTCAGCACCGACCCGACCCGGGTCTTCCCGGACCTGGCGCAGATCCTGGCCAACAACACAAACGCGGCGACCGGCGCCTGCCCGCCCGCGCCGCCGGCACCGCCGAGCGGCGGGGCGAGCAACGTGCCGCCGGAGCTCGTCGACTGCTACTCGGAGTTCCTGCCCACCGCCGACTGGGTCGGCTTCAGCGGTGACCGGACCCTGCACTTCCGGCTCACCGTCCGGGACGGCCATCCGGGTGCGGGCGGAATCGCCAGCGCCGACACCGCACTGACCCTGGCCCCGGCCGCCGGACCGTTCCTGGTCACCTCGCAGGCGGACGGTGCGCCGCTGGCCGGCGGCGCGGCCGTGCCGGTCAGCTGGGACGTGGCCGGCACCGACGCCGCCCCGGTCGGGGTCGGCGAGGTGAAGATCTCGCTCTCCGTCGACGGCGGCCGGACCTTCGGGTACGTCCTCGCGGAGCGGACCGCCAACGACGGCGCCGAGACGGTGACCCTGCCGAACGTCGGCGCCAAGGCGGCCCGGATCAGGGTCGAGGCGGTCGGCAACGTCTTCTTCGACCTCAACGACGCCGACTTCGCGCTCCGGGCCACCCCGCAGGTGGCGCTCGACGGGCCGGGCGGGGTGGTGACGGTCCAGTACAGCGACCCGATCCTGCCCGAGGTGCGGGTCACCGCGACCGACCCGGACGGCGCACCGGCCGGACTCACCGCGACCGCCACCGGGCTCCCGGCCGGCCTGCTGCTCGGCACCGCCAAGCTGCCGGACGACCCGGACGCCGCCGGTGGCACCGCCAGCTGGAACATCGTCGGCAACACCCGGGCGGTCCCCGGCGACTATCCGGTGACGGTGACCGTCGCCGACCAGCACGGCCTGACCGGGACGGTCTCGTTCGTGGTCCGGGTGCTGCCGGAGGCCGCCGAGGTCGCCTACACCGGGGACACCCTGGCCTCCGGTGGCTCCTCGGGGGCGACGGTGCTGCTCCGGGCCACCCTGCGGGAGATCTCGCCCTATCCCGGGGCCGAGCCGTGGCCGGGTGACGTCTCGACCGCGACGGTGACCTTCGCCGCCGGTGGCCGGACGCTCTGCACCGACGTGCCGGCCCCGCTGGCCGACGGCGACGGTGCCTCGGTGGCGAGCTGCACGGCGACGCTGCCGGCCGGCGGCACCGAGGTGACGGTGACGCTCGGCGGCACCTACGCCGGCAGCGCGACGGCGCGGGTCGAGGTGGCCCGGCCCGGCACCCGGGTGGTGCTCGGCGGCGGCTCGCTGACCCCGGCCAGGTCGGCCGGGGCGTACCCGGTGGACCCGCGCTCGCGGGCCGACGTCGGTCTGCTGGTCGCGCAGACCCGGCTCGGCGGCACCGGCACGGCGACGATCTCGTTCCGCTCCGACGGCCGGAGGTACGAGATCCGGGGCGTCGGGCTCGACTCGTTCGGCGTACGGTCGGCCGGCGGTGCCGACCGGCTGGACCTGCGCACCCGGGCCGGCCTCTACGACGTCACCGACCCGCGCCGCCCGGTGACCGTGGCGACCGGGCTCACCCTGCGGATCACCGGCACCGACCGTGGCCTGCTCGGCGGCAGGGACAGCCTCGGGGTCACCCTGACCGACGGCGACCGGCTGCTCCTCTCCTCCGACTGGACCGGCCTGACCACCCAGGAGACCACCCTGACCGGCGGCACCCTCGTCGTCCTCTGACGGCACGCCCCACCAGACCCGCCCCGAGCTGTCCTGACCACCCCGACAGCTCGGGGCGGTGTCGGTCGGGCAAGGTCGAGCACTGGTCAGCGCCGACGGTCAACCCGGTAACCCGGATCCCCCAGGCGGCACGCCGTGGTCAACGAGAAGACGAGGAGATCTTGACGAGTTGTTGTCGTTCCAGGCGCAACAAGTCGTCGAGATCGGATCGACAGTCAGCGACGGCGTGGGATCCAGTGCAGGAAGCGGGCGGCGAGGAGCGCGGGATGCGCGTCGGGCAGCTCGCGCAGCGCGCGGGCCAGGTGGGCGCCGAGATAGACCATCAGGCCCAGCCGGTCGCCCCGGAAGCCGGTCAGCAGCGTCAGGCGCGCCCGCCGGCACGGCCAGTCGTCGCCACAGCTCCGGCACCGGTACGAGGGATGGGCCGGCAGGTGCCGGCGTCGCCACCGCTCCTCTGGCCCGATCACGGCTACGCGCCACCGACCCGCTCCGCCCGGCCAACCCGCTCCGCCCGGCCAACCCGCTCGACCCGGCCAACCCGCTCCGCCCGGCCAACCCGCTCGACCCGGCCCGGTCGCTCAGCCGCGAAGCGGGCTCTCCCGGACCGGGCCGCGCGCTCCGCCCGGCCCGACGCCGAGGTCCAGAGTGGATCGCGGCTGTTCCGGGCCCACGGCCGGAGCGGTGACCAGACCGACGGCGGCCCGACGGTCAGCCCGACCGACGGCGGCCCGACGGTCAGCCCGACGGTCGGTGGCACCTGTGGGGCGTACGGCATCGGCACGGGGGGCAGGGAGTCGGGGCAGCGCCAGCGGAGGCCGCAGCGGCAGTAGCGCCAGAGGCGCCGCCAGTCCCGTCGGTGTCGAAGGCTGCTCATCACGTACCTCCTGGGAAGTGGGAGGGGAGCCGGTCCCGGCGGGGAAAGTGAGACCGGCTCCCCGTTGGCGAGTTCCACCCGGGCGGCTGGCGGTCACCGAGCGGTCCTGCTGGTGCCACTCTCGGTGCCCCCACAGATCACCTGCAAGCGTCTAAGCTGGCACATCCCACACCACTTGTTCCTTTCTCACATTCCAGTGGAAACGGTCGCAGCGTCGGCCACATTGTTGCTCCAATTTGAGACAGGAGGGCTCGACGATGACGTACGCCGGATCGTCCATCCCGCGCCGGCAGCTCGGCCGGTTTCTCCGACAGGCCCGGGAGGAGGCCGGGCTCTCGCTGGAGGCCGCCGGCGCCGACCTGGAGTGGTCGCGCTCCACGATGTACCGGATCGAGGGCGGCCAGGCCGCCGTCAAGGCGCGCGACGTCGAGGCGATGTGCCGGCTCTACGGTGCCTCGGGCGAGTGGACCGAGGCGCTGAAGAAGCTCGCCGCCGAGACCAAGGCGAAGGGCTGGTGGCACGCGTACGGGGACACCCTGCCCGCCTGGTTCGAGCTCTACGTCGGGATGGAGGCGGCGGCCTCCCGACTCCGACGCTGGGAGCCGGCCGCGATCCCCGGCCTGCTCCAGACCAGGGAGTACGCCGACTTCCTGCTCCGCTCGCACCCGGACCTGCCGCCCCGGGAGGTCGACCGGCTGGTCGAGGTGCGGATGGAACGCCAGAAGATCCTGACCCGGCGGAACCCGCCCCCGCCGCGCCTGGACGTGATCGTGGACGAGGGCGTGCTGCGCCGCCCCTTTCCCGGCATGGTCGCGCAGCTCGGCCACCTGCGCCGGCAGGCCGCCGACGGCGTCGCGACGATCCGGATCGTGCCCCGCTCGGCGCCGCCGAACTACGCGCTGACCAACGGCGGCTTCGCCATCCTGGAGTTCCCGACCGCCGGTCTCCGGACGCCGGAGCCGGTCACCGTCTACAGCGAGTCGCTCACCGGCGCCCTCTATCTGGACAAGCCGAAGGAGGTGTCGATGTACGCTGTGGCATGGAAGGTGCTCGAGGGACTGTCGCTCGACCCGGAGCGGTCCATGGAGCTACTGGCGCAGATCGCCGAGGAGATGCAGCGATGAGCAACCTGACCGGAGCGGTGTGGCGGACCTCCACCCGCAGCAACGGGGCGGGCGGGGAGTGCGTGGCGGTGGCCGGCAACCTTCCCGGGGTCGTCGGCGTCCGGGACAGCAAGGACCCGGAGGGCGGCACGCTGGCCTTCGCCCCCGACCGGTGGCGGGCGTTCGTCGCCCACGTGCGGCGGGTCCCGACCGGCTGACCACCGACGTCCGACGAGTGACGCGACCGGCCTCCCCGCGTCGTCGACGCGGGGAGGCCCGGTGGCCGCCACCGTGGCGACCAGCCCTCGGGTCACCAACCTCCTCAGCCTGGTCCCCACCGTCAGACTCCCCCGTCGGTCATCCGCTGCAACTGGTCCTTGGCCAGTTCCCAGCTCGTGCCGGCGCCGGCCGCGGCCTCGAGCGCCGGCCGGGTCCACGGCCCTTCCCGCCATTCGCCGTCGACCTGGTAGTCCTGGAAGGTGCGGAGGCCATGCGGAGTGGAGCATTCGTGCACCACGTGATAGATCGACGGGTGGTAGTCCAGCTCGCCCTCGCGAGAGGTACACCTCGGCTTCAGCCGGTCGACGATCGCCTGCATCGCCTCCCGGTAGTTCGGCATGTACGTGCTGGTGCCGATCCCCGCCGCGACCCGCGCCTCGAGCCCGACCGAGTAGAGCGAGTAGATGGCGAAGCCGAGGTGGTCCGCCTCGACCTCGGAATCGACGGCGTCGAAGACACGCCTGGCCTGACGCGCGTGCAGGGCGACCTCCAGCGCATAGTCCTGCAACGTGTCCTCGGTGAGCACAGGCAGCGTGGGGACCTCCAGGATCGCGTGCTCGGCCGCACCGACCCACGGAGCCGAGGCGAGCGCGTCCAGATGCGCCATGATCGCGTCCTCGGCCTCGCCGACCACCGTGACGAACTCCTGCAACGCCTCGAAGATCTGCTGCTCGGTGAGATCACCGTCGCGGGCCTGAAGGAACAGGCTGAATGCCTTCACACCGATCCTCTTGATCGAGTCGACGCCGACGGTCGCCCGCGCCGGGGTGATCGCGGCGGGGAGCAGCACCACCACCGCCAGCAGCCCTGCGGTGATGCCGCGCCACGAGGCGCCGCGCAACGATCTGGCTCTCACTCCGAGTCTCCCTCCCTGTGGCCGCAGACGGGTCGAGCCCGTCGATGCGGTGCCGGTTGCGGTAGGAAGGTTGCCAAGCACGACTGGACATCGACTGGACGCGATGGCGGAAAGTCCGGGACGGCCGGGCGGGCTTCCGGGCGTACCAGGGATTGGGCACCCGGCTCCGGTCGGGCCCGGCATCGGGTATGGTTCGCTGCGTGGCGCGCTCGTATCGATGGTTTAGCCAGCCGGCTCCGGAGCCGGTGACTCGGCCATGAACTGACGTCACCAGATCCAGCAGAGCCGGCTCGAGCAGGGACACTGTCCCTGCTTTTTGTATGAGCAGCCGGCTCGGCTCCCGGGCGCCGGCCCCGGGCGGCGGTCGGCAGAGAGGGAGCCTCGACGATGACCACCACCGGATTGGGTCGGGTCAGCGACCAGCGCATCGACCGGGTCGTGCCGCTGACCACCCCGGCCATGCTGCACCACGAACTTCCGCTCGGCGACGAGCTGGCCGGCGCCGTCCTGGACGGCCGACGATCCGTCGCCCGCGTGCTCGACCGCGAGGACGACCGGCTGCTCGTCGTGGTCGGGCCCTGCTCGGTCCATGACCCGGAGGCGGCCCTGGACTACGCGCGGCGGCTGCGGGAGGCGGCGGCCGAGCACGCCGACGACCTGCTGGTGGTGATGCGGGTCTACTTCGAGAAGCCCCGCTCCACCGTCGGCTGGAAGGGCCTGATCAACGACCCCGGGCTGGACGGCTCCGGCGACGTCAACGCCGGGCTGCGGGCCGCCCGGGCACTGCTGGTGGACGTGCTCCGGCTGGGGCTGCCGGTCGGCTGCGAGTTCCTGGACCCGATCACCCCGCAGTACATCGCCGACACGGTGGCCTGGGGTGCCATCGGCGCCCGTACGGTCGAGAGCCAGGTGCACCGGCAGCTCTCCTCCGGCCTCTCCATGCCGATCGGGATGAAGAACCGCCCGGACGGCAGCGTGGGCACGGCGGTGGACGCGATCCGGGCCGCCGGGGTGCCGCACGTCTTCCCCGGCATCGACATCTCCGGCGCCCCGGCGATCATGCACACCCGGGGCAACGCCGACTGCCACCTGGTGCTGCGCGGCGGGCGGGGTGAGCCGAACTACGGCGCCGAGTCGGTGGCGGCGTCGCTGGCGCTGCTCCGGGCGGCCGGGCTGCCCGAGCGGCTGGTGATCGACGCGAGTCACGACAACAGCGGCAAGGACCACCGCCGGCAGCCGGTGGTCGCCGCCGACGTGGCCCGGCAGATGGCCGACGGCCAGCGGGGGATCGCCGGGGTGATGCTGGAGTCGTTCCTGGTCCCCGGCCGGCAGGACCTGGACCCGACCCGGCCGCTGGAGTACGGGCAGTCGATCACCGACGCCTGCCTCGGCTGGGCGGAGACCGAGGACGTGCTCGCGGATCTGGCGGCGGCGGTCCGGGCCCGGCGGGCGGCGACCCCGGCCGGCACCGCCCTGGGCTGAGCCCTCCGGCGAGCGGGCGAGCGGGTGGACCGGGCGAGCAGGTGGGTCGGGCGAGCAGGTGGGTCGGGCGAGCAGGTGGGTCGGGCGAGCGGGGCGACACGGGTGTGACGTACCGGGTGTGACGTAGCAGTCAATTGGGCGGGCGGCCGCGACGCAACCGCGTGGTTCCGGGCTGCGTCTGGATCAATAGGGGTAAAAGACGCGCGTACGGTTGTGCTCGCGCCGGCCGCCCCGCCCGCGACCTGTCCGCCAGACCCAGAGGTTTCCGCGATCATGCCCAAGCTCAGCCGCCCACCAGGCCGGGGCCCCGGCCGCCCGCACAGCCCGGGGCAGCGGCCCCGCCGACGCGGTGTGACCAAGGCCGGCACGCTGCTCACCTGCGCCGTGCTCGCCGGGGTGGTGGTCGCCGGGGCGGCCTTTCCGGCGGTGGCGATGTCCGGGCTGGCGGCGAAGGCCGGGGCCGACTCGTTCCAGGACCTGCCCACCGAGCTGACCGTGCCGCAGGTGCCGGAGGCGACCCAGGTCTACGCGGCCGACGGCAGGACGCTGATGGCGACGTTCTTCGACCAGAACCGCCAGGACGTTCCGCTCGCCGAGATCTCCCAACCGATGCGGGATGCGATGATCGGCGCCGAGGACCACGCCTTCCTCCGGCACAACGGGGTCGACCTCAAGGGATTCGTCCGGGCGTTGATCTCGAACTTCACCGGCAACTCCCGGCAGGGTGCCTCGACCCTGACCATGCAGCTGGTCCGGATGTCGATCGTCTACGGGGCGACCGACCCGAACGACGTGGTGGCGGCGAGCGAGGACACCAACGCCCGGAAGCTGCGCGAGATGCGGCTGGCGGCGGCTCTGGAGAACAGGCTCGGCAAGGACGAGATCCTGGAGCGCTACCTGAACATTGCGCCGTTCGGCCACGGCACCTACGGGGTGGCCGCGGCGAGCCGGTTCTACTTCGGCAAGGAGCCGAAGGCGCTCACCGTGCCGGAGGCGGCGATGATCGCCGGCCTGGTCAAGTCGCCGAGCTACTACGACGCGCTGGACACCGAGGGGCCCGGCTACGACCGGACGGTGGAGCGGCGTAACTGGGTGATCGGGCAGATGCGGGAGATCGGCGCGATCACGGAGCAGGAGAAGGAGGCGGCGCTCGCCACCCCGCTGAAGGTCAGGGGAAAGGGGCCGACCAACGGCTGCACCAGCTCGGCGCATAACGACTGGGGCTTCTTCTGCGACTACTTCCGGCGGTGGTGGCTGGAGCAGCCGGCCTTCGGCGACAGCGCGTACGACCGGGAGCGGCGGCTGATGAGCGGCGGCTACCGGATCGTCACCACGCTCGACCCGGCGGTGCAGAAGGCGGCGTACAGGAACGTGCAGCAGTACCTGCCGACCGGGAAGCGGGACGCCCTGATGGTCGCCGCCGTCGAACCGGGCTCCGGCCGGGTCCGCGCCCTGGCCACCAACCGGACCTTCGGGCTGGACGATCCGGCGAAGCCGAAGAACCCGATCTCCAGTAACCCGAGGCAGGCCGCCGCCGGGATGCGGGCCACCTATCCGCGTACGACGAATCCGCTGCTCACCGGCGGCGGCGACATCACCGGCTACCAGGCCGGCTCGACGTTCAAGGGGTTCACGATGGTGGCGGCGCTGGAGCAGGGCTATCCGCTCAGCCACAGCTACGACGCGCCGCAACGCTACCCGTCGAAATACTCGGCGGCGGCCGGCACCGAGTCCGCCTGCCCCGGCACCGAGCGGTGGTGCCCGAGCAACGACAACACGAGCATGGCCGGCCGGCACGACATGTGGAGCGCGTTCGGCCGCTCGGTGAACACCTACTTCGTGCCGCTGGAGGAGCGGGTCGGGGCGGCCGAGGTGGTCGACGCGGCCAAGCGGCTCGGCATCCGGTTCCGCGAGCCGGGTGAGGCGGCGATCGCCGACGACCCGGCGCAGGCCGACACCTGGGGCTCGTTCACCCTCGGCGTCTCGGCGACCACCCCGCTGGACCTGGCCAACGCGTACGCCACGCTGGCCGCCGACGGCCGGCACTGCGAGCCGATCCCGGTGCAGGAGATCAGGGACCAGGCCGGCAGGCCGCTCGACATCGCCGAGCCGCGCTGCGACCAGGCGGTGGATCCCGAGGTGGCCCGGGCGGCCGTGGACGCGGCCCGCTGCCCGGTCGGCGACCAGTCCGCGTACGGCAGGTGCCGGGGCGCGACGGAGTCGGACGTGCACCGCGTGGTGGGGCACCCGGTGGCGGGCAAGACCGGCACCACGGACAGCGACCGGACGGCGTCGCTGGTGGCCATGACCACGACGCTCTCGGTCGCCGGCATCATGGCGAACCCGGACTGGCCGGAGACGACCGCCAACATGGACCACGACATCGTCAACCCGGCGGTCTACGAGACCCTGGCCGACGCGATGAAGGGGAAGCCGAAGAAGGACTTTCCCAAGCCGGGCGAGACGCTGGTCTACGGGGACCAGCGTTCCGTGCCGTCGGTGAGCTGCCGGTCGGTCGACGAGGCGACCGCGGTGCTGCGCGACGCCGGGTTCACGGTCGAGGTGGATTCGCACCAGGTGGCCTCGAACTGCCCCGCCGGCTCGGTCGCCGGTACCGACCCGTCCGACCGGACCGTCTCCGGCGGGGTGGTGATGCTCCGGATCAGCAACGGGCAGCCCTCGGCGGGCGGTGCCGGCGACGGGCAGGACCCGCCCGACGGCGCGGCCGGGGCCGGTGCGGGCCCGGCGGACCGGCCGGGACGGCGCCGCTGACCGGCGGCAGGTGAGCGCGCCCAGCGGAGCCCGGCCAGCGGAGGGGCATTGCGCGGCGGCCGGAAGCGTTACGCCGCCCATGGCACGGGGCCATGGGCGGCGTGGGTGTCGGTGTGCAGGTCGCCTCTCGGCGCGTGGCGCGACGCGGCTCCAGCCGGACGGTATTCCGCGAAGGCAATTTAGGTGAGGCCCGGGGACACTGGACACACCGACATACCTAGTCAACCGCAGGTCCCGGCCCACTGTTCCGGCTTCCACGGTGACGCACGTCACCTGACCGACCGCCCGCCCGGCGGCAGGGATACGGGTGCGTTTGGCCGGTTCGGCGCTGGGTAGCTGATCTCCGTGACCCATCTACCGGCCCCGGACGGCGCCACCAGCCCGGAACTCGACGCCCTGCTCGACGACCTCTACGCGGGTCAGGAGCGGGTCACCCAGTCGGAGATCCAGCGGCGGGCCGTCGCCGCGGAGGTACCCGCCGAGCTGTTGACCAGGATCACCGCCCTGCCCGAGGGCGAGTACGCCGCCGACGAGGTCGCCGACCTGCTGGGCGGTACGTCGGGCTGAACCCGACGGCGAGGCAGGCAGCCCGGGACGGCACGGCAGCCCGGGACGGCGAGGAGAGGTAGTCGATGAACAGCAGGGACGACAAGCCCGGTCCGGCCCGTCTGGCACCGCTCGGGCAGCCGCCCGACGAGACCGACCCGCAGGACGACCCGGACTTCACCACCGAACACGACAAGACGGCGGTGGACGCCGACATCATCACCGGCGCGGACACCGAGCGGGAGCCGGAGTCTCCCCGGGGCTGGTCGGGCATGCAGCGCTGAGCGACCTTTGATCCGACGCGGAGCAACCTCGGACCCGACGCACCGGCGACGGGCCGCAGACCCCGACTACGCGGGGCGCCGAGCCCCGACTACGGGCGGGAGGCGGCCCGCTGCGCGACTGCGTAGCCCATCTGGAGAAAGTCGGAGGCGGCCACGGCGGTGAACGCGGCCGCCACCAGCCGGGTCAGCCGGGGAGCGAGCACCAGGCCGCCGGTCAGCCCGGTGGCCACCCAGACGGCCAGGCAGAACGGACAACTGAGCAGTTCGCCGACGGCGTGCCGGGCCGGGCTGCCCTGGTCGCGTACCTGCTCCATCACCTCGCCACTGCCGATCGGCCGGTCGTAGCGGGTGAACGGGGCGCGCAGCGGGCTGGTCACGGCGTCCTTGGAGAGCATCCGGCTCAGCTTGTGGGTGGCGATCGAGAGCAGCACGACATCGCCGGCGGTGGGCCGTTCCGGCACCCGCCGGCCGGTGGTCTTCGCGGCCGTCGCCAGCGCCAGCGCCACCCCGGCGTAGGTGCCCATCGCCGCCAGGTAGCCGCCGAGCGGCCGGTGCTCGTCCGGCGCGTACGCCTTGCGCAGTCGCGCCACCCTGTCCCGTACGTTCATCGCTGTCCCCTCTTCCCCACCACCCGGTCCGGCCGGTCCCACCGGCTCATCCCGCGCTGAGGTTGTCGTCGACCTCCCGGGCGAGGCTCGTCAGCGACTCGTCGGCGATCGCACGCAGGTCCCGGCCCGACGACGGGTCGGACTCCGCCTCCAGTTCGAGTCGTACCGTGGCTCCGCCGGCCGCGGCCGGTGACACCTGCAACCAGGCCGACCAGTCCGGTTGCCCGGAGCTGTGCCAACGGGCCTGCAGGTCGGTGGCGGTCGCCAACTCCGGCCCGTCCCGCCCGTCGCCGTCCCGCCCCGGCCCGCCGTTGTTTCGCAGGTGGGCCGGGAGTCCGCCGTTCTCCCGCAGGTGGGCCGGGAGCCAGGCGGCGACCCGGTCGGGGTCGGTGGCGGTGTTGAACACCACCTCCGGCGGGGCGGACATGCCCCGCTCGGCGCCGGCTCTCACCATGCGCCGTCCCGGAGGCGACCCGGGTCGACCTCGCGGCCCGGATGCCGGGTCAGGTATTCGGTCTCCAGTTCGGCGGTGCGCCGCAGGTGGTTGCCGAGTGCGGTGTCAGGGGCGTGCCGGAGGGTGTCGAGCCTGGTCCGGTGCAGGCTGTGCATCTCCCGGATCAGGTCCTCGTCGCTCAACTCGACCGGGTCGATACCGAGGTTCTCCTCCTCGGCGACGGCGAAGTCGCTGGCCGTACCGCCGCCGCTGGCCGTACCGCCGCCGCTGACCGGGTCGCCGTCCCACTGGCCGATCCGCTGCTCGGGGCTGGCGTCGACCGGCGCTCCGGCCGGGGAGAACTCGTCGTTACGGACTGATTCGGACATCGTCGCCCCCGATATCTCCGTTTGGGTTGACGACTAGACGGTTGCCCAAACCGGGTACCGCCAAACCCCCGGCGCGGCGCGGGCGACACTACGACGCCTCGTCGGAGACGAGACCGGCTCCCCGGTACGCTCGGGGGCATGAAACGGCTGTGCACACCGGCGTGGATCGCACGCCACGTGCTCACCGTCGCGCTGGTCGTGGCCTTTCTGGCGCTCGGCTGGTGGCAGATCAGCCGGGCGCTGTCAGGCAACGCGCTGAGCTGGGCGTACGCCTTCGAGTGGCCGATCTTCGCCGGCTTCGTGATCTTCCTCTGGGTACGCGAGGCCCGGTACACGCTGCGCGGTGGCCGGCCGGCGCATCCCGAGCCGGCCGCGCCGCCGACCCGCACGGCCGCCCAGGGGGTACGCCGACCGGTGCGCACGGCCCGTCCCCGGCCGGCCGCCGAGGGCCCGGACGACCCCGCGCTGGCCGAATACAACCACTACCTGGCGTGGCTGAACGCCAACCCGGGCGCTCGGCCCGCCGACTATCCCGGCCTGGGCCGGCAGTAGGAAGGATGGATCGTGGGCGCAGCCCTGACCCGCTACCGCGTGGTCGCTTACGTCGTCGGCGTCGTCTTGATCGTGCTCGTCGTGCTGGGCATGCCGCTCAAGTACGCCTGGCACGACCCGGTGATCGTCGAGACGGTCGGCCCGGCACACGGCTTCCTCTACATGGTCTACCTGGCGGCCACCTTCGACCTGGGCCGCCGGGCACGCTGGCCGTTGGGGCGGATGGTGCTGGTCATGCTGGCCGGGACGGTGCCGTTCGTCTCGTTCTACGCCGAGCGGTTGGTCACCCGACAGATGCGCGAGCCGCAGCCGGCGGCCGGCTGAACGACACCGCCCGGATCCGGGGCGGCTCGCCGGCGAGCCGCCCCGGATCGTCATTCATGCGAATGTCTCGCAATATGCCGGCCAAACTCCGTGGTCAGGGCGACCGGCGGAGCCGGAACGTGAATGAATCACGTCGCCGGCTCGGCTCTTCACGCGCGACGGAGACCGCGCACAAATGCTCGCCATGAGGCGGCGCCGAACAGCAGCGAGTGGGCGGGATCGACCGAGTCGCGGACGGCGGCGGCACCATCCCCGACCTGAGCCACCTCGACACAATGCTGCGATTCGCATCGGGTGCTCTTCCGCCATACGAGCTCGGCGGAACCAGTCTGTGACATGCGCCCTCCTCGGCAGCCAATACTGTTGGGACAGACGCCGCGACAGATGCCGCGACAACGGACAGAGGCTACCCGTCGCCCCGCATTTGGCACAGCCCGAGAAACCAGGATTATGATGTCGTCGTCGACAATGGACACGACCGGTGATGGGGTGGTCGCGACAAGCATCGGCGCTGGTGGAACCCGACCGGCCCGTGTAGCCTGCACAAAGCCCTGGCAATCCGGCAGGTGACCGGTAGCCAGGTGGCATGTTTGAGGGATCGAAATCAGCCGAATTGACCCCTCACTCGGCCGCCGGGACGCCGTGTGAAGGGAGCGTTCCCGATGACTACGGCCTACGGCCCGACGGTGGGGCGCCGCAAGCTCCGCTCGGCGATCCGGCGGGCCCGGGAAGCGGCCGGGTTCACCCAGGAGCAGGCGGCCGTCGCGATGGACTGGTCGCTCTCCAAGCTGATCCGGATCGAGGCCGGCTACGTCTCCATTTCCACCAACGACGTCAAGGCGTTGCTCGATTACTACCAGGTGCGGGATCCGAAACAGGTCGACGAACTCGTGCAACTGGCCCGGGTGGCCCGGAAACGCACCTGGTGGTCGCAGTATCGCGACGCGCTGCGACCCGCCTACTATTCGTACATAGGCTTGGAGGCGGAGTCCTCGGAGCTTTGTTTCTATCAGTCCGTCGGCATGCCCGGCCTGCTCCAGACAGAGGCGTACGCGCAGGCGGTCCTCAGGTCGGCAATTCCCAGGCTGGACGATCCCGACGAGGCGCAGGCGTCGGTCGCGCTCCGTTTACGCCGGCAACGGGAAGTGTTCGACCGGGCCGATCCGCCGGCAATCGTCGTGGTGTTCGACGAGGCGGCACTGCACCGGCAGACCGGCGGGCCGGCGGTCATTCGGGAACAGCTTCTGCACCTGGTCGACCTGGCCGAATCCGGCCGGATCACCGTGCAGATACTGCCGTTCACCTCCACCATCTACACACCGCTCGGCCAGTTCGTGATCGTGCGCTTCGCCGCCGCCGAGGACGCCGACGTCGTCTACCTGGAGAGCACCGGCCTCGAGGATGTCATCGACGATCCCGACGAGGTGACCGCCCACCTGCGCACCTTCACCGGGCTCCGGGCGGCGGCCCTGGATCCGGCCGACTCGACGCGCCGGATCTCGGAGATCGCCGCCGCCCTGGCCGGATGACGGACGCGCCGGCCGTCCCGGTACGGGTGAGGTACGGGAATCGGCGACGCCGGCCGGATTCCTAGTCTCCCTGATGTCCGATCACAGGACGGACGAACCGAGGGAGAGAGTCGAATGCTCACGAAGACGCCCGGCCGGCGACGCCTGTCGCTTCCCGCGACACTGCTCGCCGTACCGGTGTTCCTGGCCACCAGCCTCGCCATGGCCGCGCCGGCCTCGGCCGCGCCGATCGGCAACCCGAGCCTGGAGATCCCGGTCGGCTGCCCGGGTGCCCGCGCGGTCATCCAGGTCGAGTGGGAGGGCACCCGCACCGCCAAGGTGCACTGGGAACTGACCGACACCAGCTCCGACGGCAAGTCGCCGTTGATCAAGATCGCCGCCAGGGACGACTCCGGCGACGGCCGGAGCTGGGTCTTCCGGAACGACGAGGTGGTGTTCGGGGTCGACGGCGGCTACGGCGCCTCCGCCAGCGGCGGCGGCCACTCCTGGGACCCGGCCGGGATCGCCCAGTTCAACCACCTGGAGGTGAAGGTCAGCAACGGCACGAGCGGGCAGGGCACCACCTGCTCGGTGACGAAGAAGACCTACAACTACACCCGGCTCGCCTACCAGTACGCCCTCAACCAGATCGACAAGCGTTACGTCCTGGGCGCCGAGGGTCCGGACGCGTACGACTGCTCGGGCCTGGTCAAGTTCGCCTACGAACGGGTGGTCAACTTCCCCGGCTGGGGCGGCGTCAGGTCGTCGGCGCAGCAGTACGACTGGGCGCGTTCGGAGGCCAACAACAACAATGCCGACCTCACCAACCTGAAGAGCCGCGATGCCATCCGGGTCAGCCGCGGCCAGCTCAAGGTCGGGGACCTGGTCTTCTACGACGGCCACGTCGGCCAGTACGCGGGCGGTGGACAGTTGTACTCGGCCATGACCCCGGCGGCGGGGATCGGTTACATGAGCGTCGACTTCAAGCCCCCGCTGGGCTACTACCGGGTGGTCGGCGTCACCGGCTGATCGGGAACCGGCGGGTCCGCCCCGATCGCCCTCGCCTCCGTGGCGAGCGTCCCGAACCCCAGGTCGTGGGCGACCCGCTCGGCCCGGCCGGCCTCGTGTCGCGCCGCATCCGGCTCACCGGCCAGCGCCAGGGCACGGGCCAGGCCCACCCGTGCCCTGGTCTCCAGATAGCGGTACGAGTGCCGCCTCGCCATCGCCACCCCGTCCCGGAGTACGTCGAGCGCCTGCGTCATCTCGCCGTTCTCCCGGAGCGCGTCGCCGAGCGTGCCGGCGGTCATCGCCTGGGCCCGCCGGTCGTACGTCTTGACCGCGAGATCGTGTGCCTGCCGGGCCAGGCCCAACCCGGTGGCGAGGTTCCGCCGGTCGATCTCCAGCCGACTCATCTCGTCCAGGGTGGACAGTTCGCCGCGCAGGTCGCCGCGCCGCCGGTACCTGCGCAGGACGGTGTCGAGCTGCTCGGCCGCGTCGAGGAGTTCACCACGCTGCCGGAGTACGCTCGCGAGGTTTCCCCGGTTGACAAGCGCCGAACGCTCGCGCCCCGTCGCCTTGTTGATCTCCAGTGCGGCGGTGAGGCTCGTCGCGGCGTCCTCGCGGCGGCCACGATCGAGCATGATCATGCCGATGCCGTTCAGGGCCGCCGCGCGGATGTGCCCCAGGGGCTCGTGCGCGGTCAGGTCGAGAGTTCGGCCGAACCACGTCTCGGCGTCGGCGAACCGGCCGAACTCGTAGTACTGCCAGCCGACGTTGTGGGAGAGATAGGCCGCCGCCGCGTCCCAGTCGCACTCCTGCGCCAGCCGCAGGGCGGTGAGCGCGTCGTCGAGACCTTCCCGGTCGCGACCGACCATGCTCCGGGCCTGCCCCCTGGACATCAGCATCGCCGCCCGCGCCCGGCGGTCGGCCGAACGCTCCGCCGCGGACCAGCCGGCCTCGACGATCCGGGTCCAGCCGTCGACGTGCGGGTTGACCAGAAAGTAGCCGCGCAACTGGTCGGCGATCCGCCAGGCGAAGTCGGCGAGCCCGTCCTCCCGGCCGGCCCGCTCGGCCAGCAGCACCAGCGCGGTCGCCTCGGCGTCGAGCCAGGCCGCCGCCCGCTCCTCGTCCGGGAACCGGCCCTCCGGCCGGGGATGACCGGCGAGCCGGACCGTCTGGGGCAGCGCCCGGTCCATCGCGGCGGTCACCCGCTCGGCATAGGAGGCCAGCAGCCGTGCGAGGGCGTCGTGTCGGGTCCGGCCGCTCTCCGCCTCGACCAGCTTGCCGGCGTAGAGCCGGAGCAGGTCGTGGAACCGGAACCGGTGTGCCGAGTACTGCAGCAGCATGTTGGCGTCGAGCAGTTCGTCCAGGATCCGCTCGGCCGTGCCGTCGTCCGTGTCGAGCAGGGCGCCGGTGGCGGTCACCCCGAAGTCCTGCGCCGGGTGCAGCGCGCAGAGCCGGAACGCCCGCCGGGCCGGTTCGCTGAGACTGTCGTAGCTGAGCTGGAAGCTGGCCAGTACGCTCGTCGACCCGTCGTCGAGCTGGGCGAGGCGGCCATTGTCGTCACGCAGCCGCTGCACCAGGTCGCCGATCGCCCACGACGGACGGCTCGCCAGCCGCGCCGCCGCGATCCGCAACGCGAGCGGAAGGTGCCCGCAGACGGTCGCCAGTTCCTGCGCGGACCGGGCGTCGGCCGCGACCCGTTCGCCGCCGGCCGCCGCCGCGATCATGTCGAGCGACTCGGCCGCCGTCAGGGTGCCGAGCGGCACCGAGGCCGCGACCTCCAGCCCGCGCAGCAGCCGCCGGCTCGTCACCAGGACGTCACTTCCGCCGGTACCCGGCAGCAGCGGTCGCACCTGCGCCGCGTCGCTCGCGTTGTCGAGCACGACGAGCATCCGGCGCCCGGCCAACTCGGTACGCAGCAGGGCCGAGTCCTCGACGAGGTCGCCGCCGATGCGGTCGGCCGGCACGCCGAGTGCCCGGAGGAACCGGCCGAGGACCGCCGCCGGGGAGGCGGGCTCGGGCGAGGCGCCACCGAGATCGGCATAGAGCTGGCCGCCGGGATACCGCGGGCGCAGCCGGTGCCCGGCGGTGTGCGCCAGGGCCGTCTTCCCCGATCCGGCCGCACCGTGTACGAGGACGACCCGCGACGACGCGTGCCGCAGCTCGTGCCCCGTACGCGCGACGGCGGCGACGATGCGGGCGAGCTCCGGCTCCCGGCCGACGAATCCGGTCGGGGCGGCCGGGAGCTGCTGGACCACGGTGCGGGCGGCCGTCTCGGGCACCCGCCAGCGCTGCTGGAGCACGCCCACCTGGGCGTCCCGCAGCAGCTTCCCGGGATCGAGCCCGAGCTGTTCGCGCAGGTTGGCCCGAACGCGCTCGTACGCCGCCAGTGCCTCCGCCTGCCGCCCGCTGGCCGCCAGCGTGACGATCAGCGCGGTGTGCAGCGGCTCGTGGAACTCCAGTCGACCGGCCAGCTCACGCAGGCGTGGCAGTGGCCGCTCCGGCTCGCCGACGTGCCGGGCGACCTCGGCGAAGTGCCGCAGCAGGGTGGCGTACTCCTCGGTGACCGAGGCGAGCAGCGGGTCGCCGGCCAGCTCGTCCAGGGCGCACCCGCCCCGCCACAGTTCCGCCGCCTGCGCGAGGAGCGTGAGCGCGTACTCGGGCGACGCGTCGCGCGCCCGCGCGGCCAACTGCCGGAGTCGGGCCAGGTCGAGCTGTTCGGCGGTGGCGACGAGGCGGTAGCCCGACGGGGTCGGGACGATGAGGCGCTGGCCCGAGGGCTCGACCAGTCGGCGAAGCCGGGTGAGGTGCGTACGCAGCAGCTTCGTCGCGTCCTCCGACGAGTACCGGCCCTGCAGCGGTTCGCGGAGGGAGCCCCGGGGGACCGGTCCCGGGGCGCCGAGGGCGAGCTTCGCGAGCAGAACCCGTTGGGTGGCCGAGCCGATGGCGACGGGTTCGTTGCCGCGCCGGAGTTCGAGCGGCCCCAGCACCCGGATCTGTACGGGCGCACCGGGGTCGGCCACCGGCCCCGGCTCGTACGCCCGCGTCGCCGCGGTGGCCGAGGTGTGCAGCGCCTCCCTGGCCCGGTCGTCGAGGCCGAGCGCCGCCGCGATCGCCGCCACCGAGGCGTGTCTCGGCCTGGTGCTCCGCCCCTGTTCCAGGTCGCGGAGCGCGGCGATGCTGAGGCCGGCCCGGACCGCCAGCTCGCGCTGGGTTAGCCCGCTGTGCAGGCGGTACCTCCGGAGCAGCCTGCCCACCGTGGGTCGGCCGGACGGCGTGTTCGGGGGATCCCCCGAGGTCACGCCGTCGCCCATGCGGCGATGTTAGGACATCGGCTCGTAGGGGGTGGTGGAGGCGGGCGGGTAGGCCAGCCCGCCCAGCCGGGCGGCTTCCCGGGCACGGATCAGCGCCCGCGTCACCTGGCCGAACTGGCGCTCGTGATCGGAGCTGAACAGCAGCACCAGGTCACCCTTGTGCCGCCCCCACAGCTCGTACGCCGGCGGTCGCCAGCGGGCACCCGCGAGCGCGAGCCCGACCGGCACGAAGGCGGCCAGCCCGAGCCCGGCGTACGTGGTGGCGGGGAGCCGGTAGAGGTCACCGGTGTAGCCGAGGGCGATCCCGATGCCGATCAGCACCGCCGCCGTGATCCCCACGGCCCGCAGCGTCAGCCGGTCGTGCGGCCCCCGGGCGGTCTGTAGATGGGTGAGTTCGGTTATCGGGAACTTCCGCCCGGCGACGAAGAACGCCTCGCTGGTGACCCGTACTCCGGGTTGGCGGTAGAGGTCGACGGGACGCGGGCGGCCCGGTCCAGATACCTCGAATGACGCGTCTGGCAGGTGGACTGGAGGGCGGGTAGGCTCCATTCTTGCCTCCAACGGCTCCTGAGGCGGGCTGGTGTGGTGGTTCGTAGAGATCGGCATCTGGTGGCAGCCGGGTGCCGATCGTCCTGCGGGACGGCAAGCCTGCGGGGCGGCTGCTCGTCGGGACATTCCGGGCATCGACGGCCCGCGACTACGACTGGTTCACTGCAAGCGACCTCGCCCCCCTGCTGGCGGCTACGCCATGTGCATGTTGTGCCGGTCCCCCGGGAGCCTGACGGCTCCTGCCTTCATTGTGCGAACGGGATACCAGCAAGTGGTAGTGGCGCAGACAGCCACCTGGCAGATTTCCAGGCGGCAGCTTGGCCGCCCGCGGCCCTCTGCCCCGCCTGATGATGGTTTGCCCACAATCGACACCGGCCACCATCCGCAGGAACCGACCTATCGGGCGAACGACGGGAGAGCGGCCGGACCGTCGCCCACCCGCCGGCAATATCACGTTCGGAGTCGATCTCGATACGATTCGTGATCATGACATTCCGGCTATCCCGCGCTACTGCCGCATCTCGCCCGCCGGCCACTGTCGGTCACCGCCGAGCCGGGCTACCGTGAACCGGCTGGACCGGTCGTCAGTCATCCCGCAGGGGTGGTGCCGGTCCGGTGCCGCCGCAGGGGGACCCCGCGGCGGCGTACGGGAAGAAGGGTTCTGCACACGTTGTCTTCGGTGCGGATCCTGCTGCGGACCCTCGTCGTGGCCGGCCTCTCGGCGGCGCTCCTCGCCCCGGCATCGGCGGTCCGGGCCGAACCGTCGGTCAGCGAGCTCACGCAGCGGATCAACAAGGCCTCCGCCGAACTGGAGAAGGTCGTCGAGTCCTACAACAAGCTGAACGAGGAGATCAAGGACACCAGGGCCGCCGCAGCCGCGCTCGGGGCCCGGATCGAGCCGCTCCGGCAGCAGGCCGACCAGAGCCGGGCCGCGGTGGCCGACCTCGCCAATCGGGCGTACAAGCTCGGTGGCCTGAGCACGGCGAACGCGCTGCTGATCCGCGGCGACGGCGCCAGCCTGGCCGACCGGCTCGGCGTGCTGGAGCAGTTGGCCCGCGACCGGGACCGGCAGATCGCCGGGTTCGACGCGGCCCAGCGCCAGTACACCGAGGAGAAGTCCCGGCTCGACACCACGCTGGCCCGGCAGAACGCCCAGGCGAAGCAGTTGGCCGCCGGCAAGAAGAAGATCGAGGGTGAGCTGGCCAAGCTCTACGAGATGCGCCGCGAGGCGTACGGAGCGGCGACCTCGGCCGGCAGCCGGTACACCGGCAGCGTTCCCGCCGTCTCCGGCAAGGCCGGTGTCGCCGTCCGATACGCGTACGGCGCGATCGGCAAGCCCTACGTCTGGGCGGCCGAGGGCCCGAACGGCTACGACTGCTCCGGGCTCACCCTGGCCGCCTGGCGGGCCGCCGGCAAGTCCCTGCCGCACAACGCCGCGATGCAGTGGAACAAGGTGGCACACATCGGCCGGGGCCAACTGAAACCCGGCGACCTGGTCTTCTACAGTGGACTCGGCCACGTCGCGCTCTTCGTGGGCGGCGGAAAGGTGATCCACGCGCCCCGGGCCGGTGAGAGCGTCAAACTCGCCAGCGTGGACATGATGAGCCCGTACGGCTACGGGCGCGTCCGCTAGGCGACCGCCCGCCCAGCGGGGCAGATCAGCGTGATGCTCGCGCGCCGGACCGGTCGGTCCGGCGCGCGAGCGCGTTCTCGACCAGGATGTCCAGCAGCTCCGGATAGTCCACCCCGGCGGCCCGCCAGATCTGCGGGTACTGCGACACCGGCGTGAACCCGGGAAAGGTGTTCACCTCGTTGAGCACCGGCGTGCAGCCGCCGTCGGCTAACCGCCCACCGTCACGGAGCGGGCCGCCGTCACGGAGGAAGAAGTCGATCCGGGCCAGTCCGGCGCAGCCGAGCGCCCGGAACGCGCGCACCGCGAGATCGGCCAGTTCCGCCCGTACCCGGTCGGGAAGCCGGGCCGGGATCTCGAAGACCGTGCCGGGGTCGCCGTACTTGGCGTCGTAGTCGAAGAACGACCGCTCACCGGCGACCAGGATCTCCAGCGGTGGCCCGACGTCGAGCCGGCCGTCCGGACGTTCGAGGACCGCCAGGTCGATCTCCCGGCCGGGCACCGCCGCCTCGACCAGCACCTTCGGGTCGCTCGACCGGGCCCACTCCAGCGCCGCCGGCAGCTCCGCCCAGTCGGTCACCCTGGTCACCCCCAGGCTGGAACCGGCCCGGGCGGGCTTGACGAAGACCGGCAGGCCCAGCCGGCGCAGTTCCGCCTCCGGCGGGACGCCCTCCGGATCTGTCGGCCGGGACACCACCGCGTCGGCCACCGGTATCCCCTCGGCGGCGAGCAGCTTCTTGGTGAACTCCTTGTCCATCCCGGCGGCGCTGGCCAGGACGCCGTTGCCGACGTACGGCACGCCGGTCAGCTCCAGCACCGCCTGGAGGGTGCCGTCCTCGCCGTACGGGCCGTGCAGGGTCGGGAAGATCACGTCCACCGTACCCAGCCGCCGTACCGCCTCGAAGACGGTGACCGGCGCCCCGGCGCCGAAGACCCACTGCCCGGTCCTGGTGATCAGCACCGGCTCCGGCCGGTAGCGCGCCGGATCCAGATTCGCCAGTACGGCCGCCGCCGACCGGCGCGATACGTCGTGCTCGCCGCTGCGCCCGCCCGAGACGACCGCGACCCTGATCGGGGACTCAGACATTGACCCGCTCCCGTCCGGTGTGCCGCCCGGCCCGCACCGGCAGGTAGCGCCGGCCGACCCGGGCGCCGATGCCGGTGAAGATCTCGTGCGGGTTCGTGCCGGCCCAGCCGGCCCAGTCGACGACGGACGGCTCGCCCCGGTCCCCGGGACCGAAGAGCAGCACCTCGTCCCCGGTACGCACCGGCAGGTCACCGACGTCGACGACGATCTGGTCCATGGTCACCCGCCCGGCCACCGGGTGGCACCGGCCCCGGATCCAGACCTGGGCCGCCCCGGCCACCGCCCGGGGAACGCCGTCGGCGTAACCGACCGGCACCAGCGCCAGGGTGGTCGGCGCGGCGACGACGTAGTCGTGCCCGTAGGAGATCCCGGTGCCCGCCGCCACCCGCTTGGTCAGGATGACCCGGGACCGCAGCGTCATCACCGGGCGCAGCCCGGCCGGTCGCGCCGGCAACGGCTCCACCCCGTACACCGCGATGCCGGCCCGGACCAGGTCGAAGTGCGTCTCCGGGAGGCCGACCAGGGCGGCCGAGTTCGCCAGGTGCACCAGCTCCGGAGCCAGCCCGGCGGCCCGGGCCAGCGCCAGCGCCCGGCCGAACCGTCGCAGCTGTGCGATGTCCCGCGGATCGTCCGGCCCGTCGCCGCCGGCCAGATGCGACCAGACCCCCCGGACCCGGATCCGGCCGACCGCCTCCAGGGACCGGGCCGCCCGCACCAACTCGGGCCAGTCGCTCTCGGCCGCCCCGTTGCGGGACAGGCCGGTGTCGGCCTTGAGGTGGACGTCGGCCCGTACGCCGGCCCGGGCGGCCCCGGCCGCGATCCCGCGCAGGTGCGCCACGGAGGCCACCGACAGGTCGATCCCGGCCGCCACGACCGGGCCGAAGTCCTCGTCCTCGGCGTGCAGCCAGCTCAGCACCGGCGCCTCGACACCGGCGGCCCGCAGCGTCAACGCCTCGGCCCGGGAGGTCACGCCCAGCCAGCGTGCCCCGGCCGCCAACGCCGTACGCGCCACCGGCAGGAAGCCGTGCCCGAAGGCGTCCGCCTTGACCACGGCGAGCAGCTCCGCCCCGGTCAACCCGGCCAGGGTACGAACGTTGTGCGCGACCGCGTCGAGGTCGACGACCGCCTCCGCGAGCGGCCGAAACGCACCTGCTCCCCCGATTGTGATCACGGTGCGTGAGCCTAGAAGGCAGGTATGCGGATCTCGTGAAGGCGGAGTGCGGTGGCTGTGCGGGCTCTCTGCCCGGCGCCCTCCACGGCCGGGCGCCAACCTGCCGGGGTGACCCCGCCCCCGCCGGAGCGACCCCGCCCGCCGAGAGCCCCCGAGAGGCTACCGGCGACCGCCGGGAGACCCGCGGACAGCCCCGATCCCGCCGCTACGGCCCGTGGATCGCGCTCGGCGCGGTCGTGCTGCTCCTGCTGGCGGCCGGTCTGGTCGTCCGGGCGGTGCTCGGTGAGATGACCGGCGTCGGCGGCCTGACCGCGGACTCGAGCTGCGCGGAATACCGGCAGGCGCCGCCCGAGGAACGGGTGGCGGCGATCCGACGGGTCGGCCTGGCCAAGGGAATCTCCGGGGTCGACGGCCCGCTGGTGATGACGGCCATCGACCAGCTCTGCGAAACCCAGCCGTCAGCCCGGCTCGGCGACCTCCTCGCCCGCCTCAACCGCTGACCCCCGGGGGTTGGGGGTGGGCGGGGTCGACGACGGTGAGGAAGGCCGCCCAGGCGGCCGACCCGAACCTGAGCACGGGACCGGCGGTGTCCTTCGAGTCACGCACGGCAACGCCGAGGGCGAGCCGGGCCACCTGGACACAGTTGCCACCCTCGCCGCCCGAGCGGCTGCTCTTTTGCCAGCTCAGCATGGTTTCGTCCGGTCGCATCCCCGCCAGCCCTCCCTCACGTCCAGAAGGCCGCCGTCTCCCTGAGCAGCCGCGCCGATTCTTTCCGCGACAACGCTGCCGCAACGAGGTGGTCGAAGGCAAGCGCGAAGGATGCGATCTGGGCCGGCTCGTCGATGTAGAGCGCGCCGGTGCGATGTTCGGTGTAGACCAGCCCCGGATCGGTGGGCTCGGGGAAGCCGAGGATCGCGAACGGGCGGCCGAAGGCGGTGTACGCCGGACTGTTGAACCGGACCACCCTGAGCTCGACGTTCGACCGCTCGGCGAGCACCGCGAGGTTGCCGAGCTGGTCGCGCATGACGGCGTTGTCGCCGACCCGGCAGCGCAGCACCGCCTCACCGAGCACCACCCTCAGCCGCATCGGGTCGTGCTCGAAGAGCCGCCGCTGCCGGGCGAGCCGGAGTTCGACCTGACGGGTCAGTTCCTCGGCCGGGGCGAGCGGCTGGGTGGCCCGGATGAGCGCCGCCGCGTACGCCTCGGTCTGCAACAGGCCGGGCACCAGGTGGCTCTCCACCGTCCGGATCTCGGTCGCCTCGGACTCCAGTCCGACGTACACCTCGAACCAGTCCGGGATCGCGCCGCCGTAGGTGACCCACCAACCGCGCTGGGTCGACTGCTTCGCCAGGGTCGCCAGCACCTCGCGGGTGCGCTCGTCCGAGACCCGGTAGATGTCGAGCAGGGCGAGGACGTCCCGGGTCCGGGTGGAGTGCTTGCCCGCCTCGATCCGGGAGATCTTGGCATCGGAGCACTTCATCCGCTGCGCCACCTGGAGGAGGGTGAGCTGCTCCCGCTCGCGTAGGCGGCGCAGCTCGATGCCGAGCCGGCGACGCCGGGCGGTGGGACTGATCGGCACGGAATCCTCCCCGTAGAAACCGTCGTCGGTGCCGAGCGCGCCGTCGTCGGCCGCGGCCCGGGCGCCGCCACGAACGAGCGCACAGTCGTGGTGCCGGTCACCCTAATTGGTCGGCCCGGGGTCGCAATCCGCGGGCACCGGACGATTCCGGGGTACGACGACGAGTGGCCGGCGTCCTCTCTGGACGCCGGCCACTCACCGCTGTATATGCCGGCCGTTGACCGCCGGTCGGTTGCTCAGGCCGCCTGCAGCCCCTCCGCGCGGGCAAGCTCCCGCAGCCGACCGAGCGCCTGGATCTCCAGTTGCCGGATCCGCTCGCGGGAGAGGGAGAAGCGGGAGGCGACCTCGGTCAGCGAGTGCTCGCGCCCGTCCTCCAGTCCGTAGCGGGCCCGCATGATCCCGGCCGACCGGTCGTCGAGGTGGTTGAGCAGCCCCTCGATGCGCTGCCGCTCCAGCCCGGTGAGCACGATCTCCTCCGGCGACGGGGCGTCGCTGTCCGCGACCAGGTCGCCGAGGTTGGTGTCGCCGTCGTCGCCGACCGGGGTGTCGAGCGAGACGGTGTCCTGCGACCAGCGGACCAGCTCGTGCACCCGCTCCACCGGCACGCCCAGCGCCGTCGCGATCTGCTCCGGCTCCGGGTCGGTGCCCAGCTCGCGGGTGAGCTGCCGGGCCACGTTGCGCATCCGGTTGACGTCCTCGACCAGGTGCACGGGGAGCCGTACGGTCCGCTCCTGCTGCGCGATCGCCCGGCTGATCGCCTGCCGGATCCACCAGGTCGCGTACGTCGAGAACTTGTAGCCGCGCTCGTAGTCGAACTTCTCGACCGCCCGGACCAGACCGGTGTTGCCCTCCTGGATCAGGTCCAGCATCGGCATCCCGGACCGGACGTACCGGCGGGCGATGGAGACCACCAGCCGGAGGTTGGCCCGGATGAACAGGTCCTTGGCCCGCTCTCCCTCGACCACCAGCCGCTCCAGCTCGGCGCGGGTGACGCCGACGGGGAGCTTGTCCTCGTCGATCAGATGCTCAGCGTAGAGGCCAGCCTCGATGGACTTGGAGAGGTCGACCTCGGCGGCGGCGTCGAGCAGCGGTGTGCGGGAGATCTCGTGCAGGTAGACGCCGACCAGGTCGCGCTCCTCGGCGACCTCGTCGGTCCGCATGACAATCTTCTTCTCCACGTTCCCCACGGTCCCCTCGTCGTTCCTCCCGGCGGCCCGGGTTCCTGCTCCTGCCATCCCCACGTTCATCAGCCCTCCCCGTAACCTCCGCTGTGCCCCGTGGTGCTGACACCTACACAACAGTTGAGACGCGTTAGGGATTCCATCTGGTGAGTCGAAAGTGTCACGAATGCCTGAGTAGTTGCTGAGAGCACGATCGACGTTTGCTGTCAGTCGTCCTGATCGGGGGGTGTGCCGCCCCGGCGACGCCGCAGCTCCGCGGCCTACCGCGGCCGCCCGCCGGCTATCGCACCATCACCGGACAACGACGCACAGCGATGTAGGTCACCAGGTTGCTGCGATTCTCGTCACGTCTGTATCTACGTCCGGCACGGCTCGTCGGTTCATCCTCACCGCTTGAGGATTACCCCTCCGCCTGGCCAACAATCCGGAGCCCGGAGATAGTCCCCGCCCGACACGCCAGATCGACGACGGGCCGGGGTGACGACGGTGGGGTTCAGCCGGCGGGGTGGGGTTCAGCCGGCGGGGTGGGGTTCAGCCGGCGAGCAGGGCAATGGCCCCCCGGACCTGGTTGGCCGACCGGTCCAGCGCGGCACGGGCGTCGGCGATCGCCGCGCCGGAGAGCAACGACACCAGCGCGGCCTTGAGATCACCATCCGCCTCGGTCAGCGCACGCTGTGCGATCTCCTCGGCACATCCGGTCGCCTCCACGAGGATCGAGATCATCCGTCCCCGCAGTTTGGCGTTGGTCGCGACCATGTCGATCATCAGGTTTGAGTAGACCCGTCCGAGTCGCACCATCACGGCCGTGGAGAACCCGTTCAACACCAGTTTCTGGGCGGTCGCCGCCTTCATCCGGGTCGAACCGGTTACCACCTCCGGGCCGGTCTCCACCCCGATGAAGACGGTCACCGACCGGGCCGCCGCGGCGTCCGGATCGGCGCAGAGCAGGACGGTGTCGGCGCCCACCTCGGTCGAGGCGCGCAGCGCGCCCAGCACGTACGGCGTACGCCCGCTGGCGGCCAGGCCGACCACCAGATCACCGGCGGCCACGCACGACCGGGCCTCCTCCGCACCGCCGACCTCGTCGTCCTCCGCGTCCTCGACGGCCCGCCACATCGCGTCCGGCCCACCCGCCAGATGGGCGCAGAACCAGCGGTCGGGAGCGTTGAACGTCGGCGCCAGCTCGGCGGCGTCGAGTACGCCCAGCCGCCCCGAGGTGCCCGCGCCGAAGTAGTGCACCCGCCCACCGGCGCGCAGTGCCGTCACGGCCAGCTCGACCGCCACGGTGATCTCGTCCAGGACCTTCGTGACCGCCGCCGGCACCCGCCGGTCGTTCTCGTTGATCACCTTCAGCACGTCCCGGACGGACATGAGATCCAGGTCGAGACTGCTCGGGTTGCGCAGCTCCGTCGGGGAGCTGACCCGGACCATCGTCCGCACCTCCGGCTGCCGCGCCCCCGTGCCGTCCGGCCGGTGGCCCGGCTCGTCCACCGGGTAGGGGGATCCGCCGTCGGCCGCCGGGGCAGGAGACTCGTCCACCGGGTAGGACGACCCGGTCGCCGGGTAAGAGGACCCCGCGTCGGAATCCGGACGCGGGGTGGCGGCGGGTGGTGCACCGGGCTCGGCCCGGCCGGCCGTCATCGCCGCCCCACCGCGCCGGCACCACCGGCCGGCGACCCCGCGCCGGGCCGGTCGATCCGCCCGCTTCTCATGCCCGCCTCCCCTTGACCCGGTGCGGTTGTACCGCCTCGGCGGTCACCTCCAGGGCCTTCTTCGCCTTCGCCCGGTTGCGGGCCGCGACGCCGACGAAGAGGCAGTCCACCACCGTCAGCTGGGCGAGCCGGCTGGCCATCGCGCCGGACCGGTAGGTCGTCTCCCGCGCCGCCGTGGTGAGCACGTGGTCCGCGACATCGGTGATCGGTGACCGTGGAAAGTTGGTGAGCGCGACGGTTGTCGCGCCCCGGGCCCGCGCCTGCTCCAGCACCTCGACCGCGTCCAGCGTGGTGCCGGTGTGCGAGATGCCCATCGCGACGTCGCCCTTGCCGAGCAGGGCGGCCGAGGTGAGCGCGGTGTGCACGTCCGGGAAGTAGAAGGCGGTCCGGCCGATCCGGTGCAGTTTCTGCTGGAAGTCGGAGGCGACGAAGCCACTCGCCCCGGCGCCGTAGATGTCGATCCGGCCGGCCCCGTTGATCGCCTCGACCACCTGCTCGCAGACCGCCGGATCGAGTTGTTCCGCGGTCTCCTCGACCGCCCGCGCGTCGCTGAACGCGATCGTCGCGATGATCTGCGCCAGATCGGCGCCGGGCGGGATGTCACCACCGACGACCCTGGCGTCCGGCGGCTCGACCCGCCGGGCCGCCTCGGCGGCGAGCCGGATCCGCAGTTGTGGGTAGCCGTCCATGCCGACGGAACGGCAGAACCGGATGACCGTGGCCTCCGACGTCTCGGCCGCGGTCGCGAGGTCTGTGATGGTGCGGCGAGCGGCGTCCGCGGGATCCGCCACGACGAGTCTGGCGACCCGTTGCTCGGCGGGCGACAACGACGGGAGCAGGCCGCTGATATGGACTATCAGCCCGCCCGTCTCGTGACTCGCAGAAACCTTCGCAGTCTTCACCACGGATGAAACTTACTTTCACGGAGGCGGAAGCGTCAACCGTGACGCGCTATACCTGCGAAAGTACGCCCACCCCGTGGGAATTTGCGGCCGGTCGGACCAGCCGACCGTGCCATTCCCACCGCACCTTCGTCTCGACGGGGTCACCGGGACGCAGTACCGGACAGCGTCCGGATGAATAGGCATCGATCGATAGGCTGGCGGATCGGTCGGACGCGCCGGGTCGCGGGCGTCCGACCGGGGCCGGGGCGATAGCGTGACGCCCATGGCGGATCGCAGTGTACTCATCAGCGGCGGCGCGGGCGGGCTCGGCCGAGCGGTCAGCGCCGCATTCGTCGCGGCCGGTTGGCGGGTGGTGGTCCCGGTGCGCCCGGGCGCGGCCGGCGACGGGCCGGGCACCCCCGACGGTGTGCTGCGGATTCCGGCGGAACTCAGCGACCCGGAGCAGGTCCGCGCGGCGGTGGAACTGGCCGGCGGCGATGCCGGGGCACCGCTGCGGGCCGTGGTCAACCTGGCCGGCGGATACGCGATGGGCGGCCTGGTGCACGAGACACCGATCGCCGACTTCGAGGAGATGCTCGCCCGCAACCTGCGCCCGACGTACCTGGTCACCCGGAGCGCGTTGCCGTACCTCGTCGAGGCCGGCGGCGGGTCGGTGGTCTGCGTCTCCTCCCGGGCGGCGCTGCGCCCGTTTCCCGGCGCCGCCGGCTACGTCACGGCGAAGGCGGCGGTGTTGGCCTTTGCCGCGGCGGTGGACGTCGAGTACCGCCAGTCGGGTGTCCGGTGCAACACGGTGGTGCCCAGCATCATCGACACGCCGGCCAACCGGGCGGCGCAGCCCAGCGCGGACCACTCTCGTTGGGTGCCCCCGGCCGAGATCGCCGGTGTGATCCGCTTTCTGGCCAGTGACGAGTCGGCGCCGACGAGCGGCGCGACGATACCGGTGTACGGGCGGGCCTGACCGGCGCCGAGCCGGCCGGTTCGGGCGCGCCGGGCTGGTGCCCGACCTCGCCCGGCCGGGCGAGATCCGCCTCCGGCCGGGTACCTGCCCCGTCCGGCGGACCCGCTGCCCCGTCCGGCTCGCGGTCGGCCCCGCCCGGCGGGATCGGCGGCGTGGGTCCGGAGTCCGGCGGCGGGCCGCCGGCCGGCAGCCACTCGCCCATCCCGGCCCGGATCGCCCGGCTCACCTCGTCGGGAGCCCGGTTGGCGTCGACCACCACGAAGCCGGCGAACTCCGGCAGCGACCGGTACGCCGCCCCTCCGGCCGCCAGATAGGTGATGTCCTCGTGGTCGGTGCCCCGGGCCTCGATCCGCCGGTACGCCTCCCCCGGGTCGACGGCGAGCAGAAGGGTGACGTCCGGGGGCGGAAAGACGCGGTAGAGCAGTCGGGCGAGCCCCTCCCAGCGGCGACCACCACCGTGTGCCCGGATGCTGGCGTACTGGCAGACCGAGTAGCGGTCCATCACGGCGACCCGGGAGCGCAGCCGGGACCGGAGCAGTGCCCGCGCGATGGCGAGCCAGCGCAGCACCGACTCGGCGAGGAGCATCCCGTCCCGCCCCAGCAGGCGCTGGGCGTCCCGCCGGCCCAGTTTCCGGGCCAACCGGCCGAACCACCGCCGGCCGCCCGCGTTCTGCCAGTACGTCGCCGGTAGGCCGGCCGCGGTCAACGCCTCCGCCAGCAGGTGCGCCTGCGTGGTCTTGCCCGAGCCGTCGATCCCGACCAGGGCCACGGTCCGCAGCCGCATCCCGTTTCGCCGCTGAACCAGAGTCCGGGCCACGCTCAGCAACGGTACCCGGCGGGCGCATCCCTCCCCGCCCGGCAACGACCGCCCGGGGCGGTCTGCGGCGACCTGTGCCGTACGCCCGGTTCGGGCCGTGCCGGGCGGTTGCCGGAACCTGGGCCAGGTGTGAAGGAACGAAGTGCCGGGTACCGGTAAATCTCCACCCCGTTGACCAGATGCCCATCCGACCACCGACCCGGGAGACCCTGATGGATGATCGCGGCGACGAGACCCTACTTGCCACGCTCAAGCGGGTCGCCGCCGTCCTGAAGCAGTCCGAGATCCCCTTCGCGCTGGGCGGCAGCTTCGCGGTGTACGCGCACGGCGGCCACTCCAGCGACCACGACGTCGACTTCCTCATCCGCGAGCAGGACACCGAGCGTGCGCTGGAGGCGCTCGTCGAGGCCGGTTTCACCGCCGAGCGCCCGCCGGAGGACTGGCTGGTGAAGGTCTGGGACAACGACCGGATGGTGGACCTGATCCACCGGCCGATCGAGACCCCGGTCACCGACGAGACCTTCCGGGACACGGTGGTCCGGCCGGTCGACGCCATCCACATGCCGGTGCTCTCCGCCACCCACCTGATGGTGCACAAGCTGTTGAGCTTCTCCCAGCACTACTGCGACTTCGCCCGGGGACTGCCGCTCGCCCGCTCGCTGCGGGAACAGATCGACTGGGACCGGGTTCGCAAGGAGACGGCGCACTCCCCCTACGCCGAGGCCTTCCTGGTGCTGCTGGACCGGCTGGACGTCGTGCCCTACTCGGGGGCCGGCGGCGAGCGGCGCTACCCGCGGGCCGGCCGGGAGCAGGAGATCACCGTCATGGACGAGCGGAGTGAGGTGGCGACATGAACCAGCGCGGCACGGGCGGCACCGAGCCGCCGGACGACTATCTGGAGGCGGCGATCCAACGCCTGCTCACCGAGCGTACGGAGATCGCCGAGCAGGGCATCACGGTGAGCCGGCGGGACCACTCGGTGGTGCTCTGCGGCGAGGTGGAGAGCGCACAGCGCCGCGAGGAGATCCTCCGGCTGGTGTTGGAGCACTTCCCCAAGGTGCCGCTGACGGTCGACATCGGACTGATCCGCACCCAGGCACCGACCGAGGTGGAGGATTTGCGGTGAGGGAGGGAACATGGTGATCCGGATCGCGGCGGTCGGCGACGTACACCTGGACCAGGACGTGGTGGGCCGGTTCCGGCCCGCCCTGGAACAGTTGCCGGACGTCGCCGACGTGCTGCTGCTCGCCGGTGACCTGACCCGGCACGGCACGGAGTCCGAGGCGCGCTGCGTGGCGACCGAGTTCGGCAACCTCGGCGTGCCGGTGGTCGCCGTGCTCGGCAACCACGACCACCACTGCGACGAGGTGCCGGCGGTGATCCGGGTCCTGGAGGACGCCGGCATCCAGGTGCTGGAGGGCACCAACGTGGTGCTGGACTGTTTCGGAACGCGGCTGGGCATCGCCGGTGCCAAGGGATTCGGCGGCGGCTTCGCCGGGCGCTGCGCCAGCGCGTTCGGCGAGCCGGAGATGAAGGCGTTCGTCGGCACCACCAGCGCCATCGCCGACCAGCTCGGCGAGGCGCTGCGCGAGATGGAGTGCGACCTCCGGGTGGCGCTGACGCACTACGCCCCGGTGCCCGACACGCTGGCCGGTGAGCCGCTGGAGATCTATCCGTTCCTCGGCTCGTACCTGCTCGGCCAGGCGATCGACTCGGCACCGACCGACCTGGCCCTGCACGGGCACGCGCACGCGGGCAGCGAGCGGGGCACCACCCCGGGCGGCGTACGCGTCCGCAACGTGGCGCACCCGGTGATCAAGCAGGCGTACAGCGTCTTCCACCTGCACCCGCGCCGCGCCGGAGCGTCCGCCGGGAAGGTTTCCGCGAGCAGCGCCCCGGGTAGGTCATGAGGCATGGAATTCTTGCTCTGGATCCTTGCGGTCGTACTCGTGGTCGCCGGCGTGTTGGCGCTGTTCCGGCGGCAGATCCTCTGGGGGGTCGTGCTGATCGTCGTCGGGCTGCTGGTCGGGCCGGGCGGCGTCAGCCTCTTCACCTGACAGCGGGGCCGACGTCGGTGCTGCGCCGGCCTCACCCGATCGGAGAAACCCTCCAACCGAAAACCCCCACAGGACCGGAAACCCCCACAGGCAAGCCGGGGTCGCCGCGCCCGGGTCTCCGCTCTCCCCCTGGATGACCCGGGCCCGGCGGCCCCGGCGCGATCGTCTGCCGGGATCCCGGCTCAGCAGCGTGGTACGCCGGGGATGAAGCCGTCGTAGCCGGTGTAGACGTAGGCGTCGGAGACGAAGCGACCGGAACCGATCCGGTCCCAGATGTTGCTGGTGCCGTAGGTGCCGGTCACCGTCGTACCGGTGGTCTGGCAGTGGATGGTGACCCCGGCGCCGTCGGCGACCGTGCCGACCGAGGAGTAGCCCGTGCCGGGCCCGGAGCGGACGGTGAGCGGGCTGCCGGCGGTGTTGACCGTGCCGGATCCGGTGCCGCCGGAGCAGGCGTTGTCGCTGGTGTAGGTCCGGGTGCCCCAGTAGAGCGCGAGCGTGCCGTTGAACCTCACCTGGATGTCGGAGCCGTTCAGGCGCTGCTCGTAGTGCAGGTGCGGCCCGGTGGAGCCGCCGGTCGAGCCGACGTACCCGATCACGGTGCCGTAGCCGACGGTCCGCCCGACGGCGGTGTTGAAACTGCTCAGGTGGGCGTAGTAGGTCGTGTAGCCGCTGCCGTGGTTGATCCGGACGTACCTGCCGTAGCTGGTGTTGCCGAGGTCGGTGACGACGTCGACGGTGCCGGGCGCGCTGGCCACCACCGGGTCGCCCTGGTCGTCGGTGCGGTTGAAGTCGACGGCGTACGCCGGGCTGTGGTTGGTCCGGGTCTGGCCGGACCAGGACTGGCCGCAGGGGAAGGGGACCTTGAAGGTGGGTGCGGCGGCGGCCGGCGAGGCCGGCAGCAGCACCGTGGCGGCCAGCAGCAGGCCGGCACCGACGGAAGCGAGCGGGCGGAAGCGCACGAGGACCTCCCATGGCGAAAGTTTTCCATGTATTGATGGATCGTGGCAGAAAACTTCACCCAGCGGAAGGGGCGGGACCGGGCGCGGGCGGACCTCGGCAGCAGGGACGATCCGGTATACCTGGACGACATGGCCTCGCCGACGTACCTGATGAGCATGCCGCTGCACGCCGTGACCGAGGTCTACGGCGAGGCCGGCCTGCGGGACCGCTTCCGGCTGGAGGTGGCGGCGCGCTTCGGCGCCGCCGACCAGGCCCGGCTGGCGACGGCGCTGGAGCTGGCCGCCAGCCTGCACCGCGACGACCGCCGGGTACGCGAGCCCTACCTCAACCACCTGCTCCGGGTGGCGATCCGGATCATCTGCTACTACTCGGTGACCGACGTCGACGTGATCGTGGCGGCGCTGCTGCACGACGCGGTGGAGGACCACCCGGCGGAGCTGGCCGGCCTGCCCGCCGAGACGAACCGGGCCGTGGCCACCGAGGCCGGCCTGGCCGAGGTCGCCCGGCGGTTCAACCCCCGGGTCGCCCGACTCGTCGCGGCGGTCACCAATCCGGAGTACGACCCCGGCCGGGACCGGGACGAGCAGTACCTCGCCCACCTGACGGAGAGCCTGGACCGGGAACCCTGGGCCCGGGTGATCAAGGTTTCCGACTTCACCGACAACGGGGTGGGGATCATCCACACCACCGGCGAGAAGGTGCAGCGCTCGGCGCGGAAGTACCGCCCCCTGGTGCCGCTCTTCCGTGACCTGATCACCCGGCCGGACACCCCGCTGGACGCCGAGGCCCGGGAGCACATCCTCGACCAGATCGACCTCGCCGAGCAGCGCTTCGCCGCGATCCTCGACAACCCGCCCGGCTTGCCGGCGGCCCCGCACCGCTGACTGGCCGGCATTCACCGGGCAGTCCCCACCCCGGCGCTGAGCAGGTTTCCGAATCGTTACGGCCTCGTGGCTCACTGGGTCTGGACGATCTTGGCTGCAAGCGCTTACATGTGGTGACGCCCACTGGCCGGCTCGGACGCCAACAGGTGACCGGCACGCCGGCACGAAAGGAGGACGGCATGGCGGTCCAGTCCAGACCACGCCAGGCCTTCGCGATCGCCGGTGTGTTGGCCCTGGCACTCGGCGCCACCGCCTGTTCCGGCGAGAGCGAGAGCGGGCTCGACCCCGACTCTGCGGAGTGCGAGCCGTACTCGGCATACCAGGGCCACGACGGCGAGAACGTCTCGATCTACGCGTCGATCCGGGACGCCGAGGCCGACCTGCTGCGGGAGTCCTGGAAGCAGTTCGAGGACTGCACCGGGATCGAGATCGACTACGACGGCAGCGGCGAGTTCGAGGCGCAGCTCCAGGTCCAGGTGGACGGCGGCAACCCGCCCGACCTGGCCTTCATCCCCCAGCCCGGACTGCTCGCCCGGTTCGCCAACGCCAGCAAGCTCAAGCCGATGACGGCCGAGCAGAAGAGCCTGGCCGAGTCGAACTACCCGGCCGACTGGCTCACGTACGCCACGGTGGGCGGCCAGTCCTACGGCACCCCGCTCGGCGCGAACGTGAAGTCCTTCGTCTGGTATTCGCCGAAGGCGTTCGCCGACAAGGGCTACCAGGTCCCCACCACCTGGCAGCAGATGATGGAGCTCAGCGACAAGATCGCGGCGACCGACCAGAAGCCGTGGTGCGTCGGGCTGGAGTCGGGTGAGGCCACCGGCTGGCCGGCCACCGACTGGATCGAGGACCTGATGCTGCGTACGCAGCCGCCGGAGGTCTACGACCAGTGGACCACCCACGGCATCCCGTTCAACGACCCCCGGGTCGTGCAGGCGGTCGACCAGGCCGGCCAGGTGCTCAAGAACCCCGAGTACGTCAACGGCGGCTACGGCAACGTGAAAAGCCTGATCACCACCCCGTTCCAGGAGGGTGGCCTGCCGATCCTCCAGGGCCAGTGCTCGATGCACCGGCAGGCGAACTTCTACGCCAACTACCTGCCCGAGGGCACCAAGATCGGGCCGGACGGCGACATCTACGCCTTCTACTTCCCGGCGGTCGACCCGAGCAAGGGCAAGCCGGTGCTGGGCGGCGGCGAGTTCACGGTGGCCTTCACCGACGGTCCGGCGGTGCAGGCCGTCCGGCAGTACCTGATGACCGGCGAGTACGCCAACTCCCGGGCGAAGCTCGGCAACTGGATCTCGCCGAACAACAAGCTCGACGTCAACAACGTCACCCAGGCGGTGGACAAGCTCTCGATGGAGGTCCTGCTCGACTCCAGTGCGGTCTTCCGGTTCGACGGCTCCGACCTGATGCCGGCCGCGGTCGGCTCGGGCACCCTCTGGAAGGGCATGGTCGACTGGGTCAACGGCAAGGACACCAAGAGCACCCTCGACTTCGTCGAAGGCTCCTGGCCGAAGTAGTCCGCCGACGGTCCGGCCCGCGCAGGTGCGGGCCGGACCGTCGTTTCCGCTCCACCCGGCGTTGGAGGCGCTGAATGGAATTCGCCGACGAGGCACCGAAGCTGCTGATGCTGCTCTACGGCCTGATCGCCTTCGCGGTCGTGGTCGGCGGACTGCTCGTGCTGCTCGACGTCGTACCCAACTGGTTCACCCGGCGCCGCGAGGCGGCGCTGGTCGCGGCGGCCCGGGCCGGCACCCCGCCCGCCGCCGGCCCCCGGCCGCGCCGCCGCTCGGTGGCGAACCGTCCCGAGGGCGGGCTCGCGCTCTTCTTCCTGCTGCCCGCCCTGCTCCTGCTGGCGGTCGGCCTGGTCGTGCCGGCCGTCCGGACCACGGTTCTCTCCTTCATGGACGGCGGCAGCGACCGCTGGGTCGGGTTCGCCAACTACCGGTGGATGTTCGCCCAGGACGAGATCCTCGGCATCCTCACCAACACCCTGATCTGGGTGATCCTGGTGCCGCTGGTGGCCACCACGGTCGGGCTGGTCTACGCGGTCCTGGTCGACCGGGCCCGGTTCGAGGCGGTGGCCAAGGCGCTGATCTTCATGCCGATGGCGATCTCGTTCGTCGGCGCCAGCATCATCTGGAAGTTCGTCTACGCCTACCGCGCCGCCGAGTACGACCAGATCGGCCTGCTCAACCAGGTCTGGATGATGCTCGGCGGCGAGCCCCGGCAGTGGCTCGCCAACCCGCCGCTGAACACCCTGCTGCTGATCGTGATCATGATCTGGATCCAGGCCGGGTTCGCGATGGTGGTGCTCTCGGCGGCGATCAAGGCGATTCCGAACGACGTCGTGGAGGCGGCCCGGCTGGACGGGGTGAACCCGTGGCAGATGTTCTGGCAGATCACCCTGCCGAGCATCCGGCCGGCCCTGATCGTCGTGGTGGTCACCGTCTCGATAGCCACGCTGAAGGTCTTCGACATCGTCCGGACCACCACCAACGGCAACTTCGACACCGGTGTGATCGCCAACGAGATGTACAACCAGGCGTTCCGGTTCGGCCAGACCGGACAGGGATCCGCGCTGGCCGTCTTCCTCTTCGTCCTGGTGATCCCGATCGTGATCTACCAGATCCGCAACCTGCGCAGGCAACGGGAGGTATGAGATGACCACCACGACTCCTCCCGCGCCGGCCGGCACCCGGGACGCGGACGCGCTGCCGGCCAGCCGGGGCGCCCGGGTCCGCCGCCGGCTCAACACCCCGGTCGCGACCGCCGCCTCGATCGTGATCGCGGTGCTCTGGACGATCCCCACCTTCGGCCTCTTCGTCTCGTCGTTCCGACCCGAGGACGAGATCAAGACGACCGGCTGGTGGACCGCGTTCAGCAATCCCCAGTTCACCCTGGAGAACTACCAGGAGGTGCTCTTCGGCCGCTCGGCATCGGCCGGGCAGCTCGCCGGATACTTCGTCAACTCCCTGGTGATCACGATCCCGTCCGTGCTCTTCCCACTGGCCTTCGCCGCGCTGGCCGCGTACGCGCTGGCCTGGATGAACTTCCGGGGCCGGGACTGGATCTACATCGCCGTCTTCGCGCTGCAGATCGTGCCGTTGCAGATGGCGCTGGTGCCGCTGCTCAGCTTCTTCTCCGAGGGCGTCAGCCTGGGCGGCATCGGGCTGCTCCCGGCGTGGAACCTCGACGACGAGGAGAAGTTCATCCAGGTCTGGTTCGCACACACCTGCTTCGCGCTGCCGATCGCCGTCTTCCTGCTGCACAACTTCATGTCGCAGCTCCCGAAGGACCTGATGGAGGCCGCTCGGGTGGACGGCGCCACCCATCCGAAGATCTTCCGCTCCATCGCGCTGCCGCTGATCGTCCCGGCCCTGGCCGCCTTCGGCATCTTCCAGTTCCTCTGGGTCTGGAACGACCTGCTGGTAGCGCTGATCTTCGCCGGCGGCGGCAGCGAGACGGCGCCACTGACCGTACGCCTGGCCGAGCTGGCCGGCACCCGGGCCAACGAGTGGCAGCGGCTGACCTCGGGCGCGTTCATCTCGATCGTCGTACCGCTGATCGTCTTCCTCTCCCTCCAGCGCTACTTCGTACGTGGCCTGCTCGCCGGCGGTGTCAAGGGCTGACCGGTCGGCCCGGACCGACCGGGTACGGCCGGCACGTCGACCGGGTCGCCGGGCACCCGCCCGGCGGCCCGCGGCCGTGCGGGCCCCCGGCACCGGCGGTAAGGTCGGATCAGGATGGCACCCGTGACCACAATCGACGACGTGGCCCGTCTGGCGGGGGTCTCCACCGCCACCGTCTCCCGTGCCCTGCGCGGCCTGCCGACCGTCTCCGAGACGACCCGGATCCGGGTGCTGCTCGCCGCGGAGCAGCTCGACTACGCCGCCTCACCCAGCGCCTCCCGGCTGGCCGGCGGAAAGACCTGCACCGTCGCCGTGATCGTCCCCAGGATCACACCCTGGTTCGTCGGCGCCGTGCTGGAGGGTGCCGAGGAGATCCTGCACGCCGCCGGGTACGACCTGCTGCTCTACAACATCGGCGGCCGTGAGCAGGCCCGGGCGCGCCTGCTACGCAAGGCCAACCTGCCCAAGCGGGCCGACGCGGTGATGCTGGTCGCGACGCCGATCGGCGCCGGCGACCTGACCGTCATCGCCCACCTGGCGCTGCCCGGGGTCACGGTCAGCTCCGGCACCGTGGTCCCCGGCTGGCCGAGCATCCGGATCGACGACCGGGCGGCCGGCCGGGCCGCCACCGAGCACCTGCTGCGGCTCGGGCACCGGCGGATCGCCTGCGTCTTCGGCGACCCGGCCGACGAGTTCGCCCATCCCGCCCATCTGGAACGGCAACTCGGCTACCGGGAGGCGCTGGACGCCGCCGGGATCCGCCCCGATCCCCGGCTCGGCATCGAGACCCGGGCGGACGCCGAGGGGGGCCGGTCGGCGACCGAGCAGTTGCTCACCCGGGGCGACCTGCCCACCGCGATCTTCGCGAGCTGCGACGAGGTGGCGATGGGTGTGGTCAACGCGGTACGCCTGGCCGGGCTGCGGGTGCCGCAGGAGGTGAGCGTGGTCGGCGTCGACGACCACGACCTGGCCGGCGCGTTCGGCCTGACCACCGTCGCCCAGCCCGCCGCCGAACAGGGCCAGCTCGCCGCCGCCAGCCTGCTGGGCCCGCTCGCCGGCCGGACGCGGAGCCAGGAGGAACTGGACCCGGTGATCCTGCCCACCCGGCTCGTCGTGCGGGATTCGACCGGCCCGCCCCGGGCAGACTGACCTGACGGGCCTGACCCGACCTGACCCGACCTGACCTGATCGCTGCCGGAAGCGCGACCATAGGGAGAACATCCTGAACAGCACCGGAACAACCCCGCCCGCCGTCACGTCCACCGACGCGGCACCCACCGGCCCCGTGCCCGCCACCGAGGCGGTGCCGTGGTGGCGGCACGCGGTCATCTACCAGATCTATCCCCGCTCGTTCGCCGACTCCGACGGCGACGGCGTCGGCGACCTGCCCGGGATCACCGCCCGGCTCGACCACCTGGTCGAACTCGGCGTCGACGCGGTCTGGCTCTCGCCGTTCTATCCCTCCCCACAGGCGGACGCCGGCTACGACGTGGCCGACTACCGGGAGGTGGACCCGCTCTTCGGCACCCTGGCCGACCTGGACCGGCTGATCGCCGCCGCCCGGGAGCGCGGCCTGCGGTTCATCGTGGACCTGGTGCCCAACCACACCTCGTCGGCACACCGCTGGTTCACCGCCGCCCTCGCCGCCGGTCCGGGCAGCCCGGAGCGGCAACGCTACGTCTTCCGGGACGGTCGCGGCCCCGGCGGCACCGAGCCGCCGAACGACTGGCAGAGCGTCTTCGGCGGACCCGCCTGGACCCGGGTCACCGAGCCGGACGGCCGCCCCGGGCAGTGGTACCTGCACCTGTTCGACCGGGAACAGCCCGACCTCAACTGGGACCTCCCCGAGGTGCGCGCCGAGTTCCTGGACATCCTGCGCCACTGGCTCGACCGGGGCGTGGACGGCTTCCGCGTCGACGTGGCGAACGGGCTGGTCAAGCAGGCCGACCTGGCGGACTGGCATCCGCCGGTGGAACCGGTCACCGGTGAGGGCACCGAGGGCCCCCGGCCACCGATGTGGGACCAGGACGGCGTACACGAGATCTACCGGGAGTGGCGGCGCCTGCTGGCGGAGTATCCCGGCGAGCGGATCCTGGTCGCCGAGGCGTGGGTGCAGTCCTCCGAGCGGCTGGCCGCGTACGTCCGGCCGGACGAGATGCACCAGGCGTTCAACTTCGAGTACCTGGAGGCGGCCTGGACCGCCCCGATCCAGTACGCGGTGATCACCCGCTCGCTCGAGGCCAACGAGGCGGTCGGCGCACCCACCACCTGGGTGCTCTCCAACCACGACGTGCTGCGGCACGCCAGCCGGCTCGGGCTGCCGGTCGGCACGCCGCGACCCCGGGGCATCGGGGTCGACGACCCGCAGCCCGACCCCGTCGTCGGGCTGCGCCGGGCCCGCGCCGCCACCGTGCTGATGCTCTCACTGCCCGGCTCCGCCTACCTCTACCAGGGCGAGGAGTTGGGCCTGCCGGAGCACACCACCCTGCCGGACGAGGCCCGGCAGGACCCGACCTGGGAGCGGAGCGGGCACACCGAGCGCGGCCGGGACGGCTGCCGGGTGCCGATCCCCTGGGAGGCGGACGCCCCGTCCTACGGCTTCGGCCCGGGGGACGCGAGCTGGCTGCCGCAACCGGAGATCTGGGCCGAGTACGCCCTGGACCGGCAGCGCGGGGTGGCCGGCTCGACGTACGAGCTCTACCGGACCAGCCTGCGGCTGCGCCGGGAGCTGGGGCTCGGCACCGGCACGGTGCAGTGGCTGACCAGCCCGGACGAGGTGCTGGACTTCCGCAACGGCGCGACCCGGGTGCTGACCAATTTGGGCGCCGACCCGGCCCCGCTGCCCGAGGGCGCGGAGCTGCTGCACGCCAGCGGCCCGCTCGACCCCGACGGCCGGGTGCCCACCGACGTCACCGTCTGGTTCCGGGAGTAAGGAAGGGCCCCCGCTTATCGTTTTCTGTTGTAGCGGGGGCCCTTCCTAACCGGTGGGGCGGTGGCTTCGGCGCGGTCGGTGAGCAGGGAGTGCACGGCCCGGATGTCGTCGGGGGCGGTGCGGGAGGCCAGCCAGTACATGATGCCGGTGGGCAGGAAGAAGAGCTGGAAGGCGGCGAGCCCGACGGCGAAGTTCATCGGCGGCGGGAACGCCGCGCGCAGCGCCTGGGCGGCCACCCCGATCAGCCCGTTGCCGGCCGCCCGGCCCACCCCGTTGACCAGGTTGCCGAGGCTGTAGACCGTGCCCCGGTGCTCCGGCGGGTTGACGTCGGCGATCAGCGCGAACCAGTTCGGCGAGTTGGCCGAGGTGAGGCCGAGCGCGAGCAGGGCGGTGAGCAGGCCGATCCCGACCGTCGGTTCGGTGAGGACGCTGCCGAGCACCGCCCCGGCCACCGTGGCGGCGCCGGCACCGTCCGGCACGTCGATCCGGATCGGCACGAAGAACAGCACCGCGTAGAACGGCACCGCCGCGAGGATCCCGATCGCCGCGACCAGCGCCCGCCCCCGGGGCGTACGCCGTTGCGCGGCGTCGCCGACCAGCCCGCCGACGATCGAGAGCACCCCGCCGAGCTGGAAGAGCACGGCGAAGATGCTCCCCACCATCGTGGCGGTGGCCGACGAGTATCCCTGTGCCTCGGCACGCTCGCGGAAGAGCGCCGGCAGCCAGACCAGCGAGCCGAACGCCACCTGGGCGGTGAGCCCCTGCAGCACGAGCCACCGGTTCGTCCGGCGCTGCAGGATCACCGGCAGGTCGGCCCGGCTGATCCGGTAGTCGTAGTCCCCGCCGGCCGCCAGCGCCCCGGTCAGCTCGGGCTCGCTCTGACCGCGCCGGATGTCGTAGGTCAGCAGGTAGGCCAGGGTCGCCACCAGGCCGGCGACGCTGAGCAGCAGGAACGGCCGGCGCCAGTCGTGCGCGCCGAGCACGCCGCCGACCAGCGTGCCGGCCAGGGTGCCGACGCCCTGGGAGAGCCCCCAGAAGCTGAGTACCACGCCCCGGCGGCGCGGGCTGACCAGGTCGGTGACGACGGAGAAGCCGACCGAGCCCACCGCGCCGAGCCCGATCGCGGCCAGCAGTTGCGCGCCGAAGAACGCCGGGTACGTGCCGGCGTACGCGCTGCCGGCGGTCCCGGCGGCCCAGAGCAGGGTGCCGGTCATCAGCAGCGGCTTGCGGTTGGTCTGGTCCCCGACATACGCCCAGCCGACCGCGGCAACCGCGCTGACCAGGAAACTCGTCGCGGTCACCGCGCCGACCGCGCCGGTGCCGACGCCGAACGCCGGTGCGATGGAGCCGTAGAGCGGCGGCACCAGCCCGATGGCGACGTTGTCCAGCGAGGCGAGCACGACGAAGACCGCGACGCTGTAGAACCGGTGGACCGGCCCCCCGCCTCGGGCGACACGGCCGCCGATCGTCATGTGTGGCACCCAACCAGGATCAGGTAACGGTGGGGTGACGGGTTCACCGGGGAGGCCGACCGGATGTTCCGCAGCGGCGGCTCATCCGTACCGGGCGGGCGCCACGACCGCACACCAGCGGTCCGGTCCGGGACCCGGCGCGGCCGGCCGTGACGCGTACGTGCTCGGCGGCGCTGTCTGAGATGCCGGCTGGGGTGCGATCGGTGCCCCCAGCCACCGGATCCACACCCCAGCCGGCCCGGTCGCGGGCCGGCCCGCGCCGGCCCGGTCGACCGGCCCGTCGGTCAGCGCGGCGGCGTCACGTCCCGGCGCTCCTCGACCCGCCGGTACTCGGCCGGCTCACCGGCGACGCCGCGCCGGTACTCGACCGGCTCGGTCTCGGCCTGCCGGTACTCCGTCGGCTCGGTGGTCGTTGTCGTGGTCGCGGCCGAGCGGCGCCGGTTGTTCCAGAACACCATGGTCAGGATCAGGCCGAGCACGCCGGCCGCCATCAGGACCCAGCCGACCACGTCCAGGTCCAGGCCGCCGATGGCGACGTCCACCGCGAAGGTCAGGATCGCACCGAGCGCGATCAGGAAGATGCTGGTGCCGATACCCATGACACGCCTCCTTGCAGGGGTGTTGGCTGTCGTGGTGCTGCTACCCAATCCCGGAGCCGGCCAATCCGGACCCCGGCCGGACCGGCGGGCGTCCCCTCGCCCTACCAGCGCCAGTTCCGCCAGCTACCAGCGCCAGTTCCGCCAGGAGAGCAGCCGGCGCCGGCCGGCCAGCGCCGCACCAACCTGCCGGACCATCCGCCCGAACAGCGGCGCCACCAGCCAGAGCAGCACCACGCCGTACCCGGCGAGGGCGACCCGTTGCCACCCGCTCAGGGCCGGCGTGTCCACCAGCGGATACCACAGCGGACTGAACTCCGGGGTGAAGTGACAGAGTGACTCCAGGTAGTAGTCGTTCTCGTAGCAGGTCCACGGCCAGAGTTGCCCGTACACCAGGCTGCTGGCCGCGCCCCAGACCGAGAGCAGCGTGGCGGCCAGGGTGGCGAGGTTCGCCCACGGCCCGGCGTCCCGCGCCCCGAGCCGTACGGCGAGGGCCAGACTCGCCGGCAGGATGGCGATCAGGAAGAACCTGGGCCCCCAGTACAGACCGCCGTACCAGGCCCACCAGGAGGCGTAGACCAGCACCAGCCCGGCCACGAAGAGCAGCCACGACAGCCAGACCCCGGAGACCGCGTCACCCGGCCGGCGCAGCCGCAGGAACAGCCCCGGGGTGAACCAGAACAGCCCCTTGCCGAAGGAGAAGAGGATCGCCACCACCCCGAGCAGGAACGGATAGGAGAAGCCCGGCTCGCCCGAGTACGGCATCACGGTCTGGCCGCCGCCGTTGCCCGCGTACGCCCGGTGCAGCGGGTCACCGAAGCGCAGCCACGCCTCCCCGGCGATCAGCAGGCCGGTGGCGAACAGCACCGACAGGTAGCGCAGCCGCCGCTCGCGGAGGCAGCGCACCGCGACGACGAGGCCGAGCGCGACCACCGACGCCGGGGTGTTGGCCACTCCCAGCACCACCCCGCCCCAGCCGGCGAGCCGGGTCGGCCGGCTCGTCCCGGGCAGCGTCGCGGCGAGCAGCCCGACCCCGACCGTCGTCGCGGTGAAGACCTCGCCGTAGAAGTCCTGCACGTGCACCGCGATCATGCTGCCGGCGACCAGCACCAGCAGGAACCGCCGGAGCAGCCGGGGCTCCATCCGGTCCCGGAGCAGCCGGTGGACCGCGACCAGCGCCAGGGTGAAGAGCAGCAGGTTGTACTGCGCCAGGAACGGCAGCGGGTCGCCGTACCAGCGGCCGACCGCCCAGAGCGGCGTCGCGAAGAGCGGGCCGATCAGCGAGTACGGCATCTCCGGCAGCTGCCGCTGGTCGAGGAGTTGGAGCAGTGCCTGGTAGCGGGCGAGGCCGTCGCCCATCATCGCCGGTCGGGGGGTGAGCGCCAACAGTGCCATGCCGGCCGCGATCAGGAACGGCTCCACCACCGCCGCGACACCGCCACCCGACCGCTCCGCCACCCCGCCCGGCGCCTCCGGGGACCGCCCGGAACCCGCCGAGGACTCTCCGGGCCCCGACCGCTCGGACTCCGAGCGCTCGGACTCCGGCCGCTCGTCGGGCCCCTCCCGGGCGCCGTCGACCACCGGAGCGTCCATCGACAGGCCCCCTTCACGCTCGCACACCGGCACGGACGGAACTCCGACCACACGCAGTGTGCCAAACGCCGACCGACCGTTCCATAGGCATCCGTAGATGTCTTTGGGACGGTCGGTCGGCCGCGGTCAGCCGGTCGTCCGTTCCACGATCAGGTCGCGGGCGCGGGCGTACTGCTCACGGATCTGCGGGACGCCGCTGCCGGCGTACTCCTGGACCTGGCCGGCCGACCACGAGGGCGGCTGCGACCCACCCTGGAGGACCCAGGCGGCCTGCCGGGCGGCCCCGTCCGCGACGTACTCCCCCGGCTCGGGCACCAGCACCGGGCAGCCGAAGACCTCCGGCGCGATCCGGCGCACCGCCTCCGACCGCGCACCGCCACCCACCAGGATGATCCGGTTCGCCGTGGCCCCCTGCGCGAGCAGCGCGTCCAGCCCGTCGGCGAGCGCGCAGAGCATCCCCTCCACCGCCGCCCGGGCCAGGTGTGTCGCAGTGGCGGTCCGCAGGGTCAGCCCGTGCACCGCGCCGGTCGCGAGGGGACGGTTCGGCGTCCGCTCCCCCTCCAGGTACGGCACCATCACCAGCCCCTCCGCGCCGGCCGGTGCCGACAGCGCCAGCTTGGCCAGCTCGTCCAGCCCGACGCCGAGCATCGCCGCCGCCGCGTCCAGCACCCGTGCCGCGTTGAGGGTGCAGACCAGTGGCAGGAACCGCCCGGTGGCGTCGGCGAACCCGGCCACCGCACCCGACGGGTCCGCGGCGGGGGTGTCCGCGACGCTGAACACCGTCCCCGACGTACCGATCGAGACGACGACGTCGCCCGGCACCGCACCGACGCCGAGCCCGGCGGCCGCGTTGTCCCCGGTCCCGGGACCCAGCAGCGCGCCGCCCGGCAGCCGCCCGGCCGCCTCCGCCGGCCCGAGCACCGCCGGGACCACCGGCACCCGACCGAGCGCCCGCTCCAGCAGGTCGAGGCGGTATTCGCCGGTCGCCGGCGACCAGTAGCCCGTCCCGCTGGCATCTCCCCGGTCGGTCCGCAGCGCGTCGAGCCCGGGCGCACCCGCCAGCCGCCAGGTCAGCCAGTCGTGCGGCAGGCAGACCGCCGCCACCCGGGCCGCGTTCTCCGGCTCGTGCCGGGCCAGCCAGCGCAGCTTGGTGACGGTGAAGCTCGCCACCGGCACGCTGCCGACCGCGTCCGCCCAGGCCCGCCCCCCGGCCTCGCCGCCACCCAGCTCCTGCACCAGCTCGGCCGCCGCATCTGCCGAGCGGGTGTCGTTCCACAGCAGGGCCGGGCGCACCACGGCACCGGACTCGTCCAGGCAGACCATCCCGTGCTGCTGGCCGCCGACCGACACCGCCGCCACGTCGTCGAACCCGCCGGCCTCGTCGGTGGCGGCCCGCAACGCCGCCCACCACGCCCGCGGGTCGACCTCGGTCCCGTCCGGATGCGCCGCCCGGCCGCTGCGGACCAGCGCCCCGGTCCCGGCCTCCCGGATCACCACCTTGCACGACTGGGTCGACGAGTCGACCCCGGCGACGAGCGCCATCTCATGCCCTCCCTCCGGGCTCAACGGACGGTGTCGGTCATCCGGCCGATCGAAAGCGGCGGGGACCACTCAGCGGGCCCCGAGCAGGTGCTCCACGGCCAACTGGTTCAGCCGGACGAACCCGAACCCGCGCGCCGCCACCGCGTCGACGTCCACGTCCTCGAACGTGCTCCGATCGGCCAGCAGGTCCGCGTAGGTCTCGCCCGGGTTCAGCGTCGGTGTCGAGAGTTCCGTCACCTTGCTGGCCGCCAGCGCCTCCCGCACCTCCGGGTCGGCCCGGAACGCCGCCGCCCGCTCCTTGAGCAGCAGGTAGGTCCGCATGTTCGCCGCCGCCGAGGCCCACACCCCGGTGTAGTCCTCGGTGCGGGACGGCTTGTAGTCGAAGTGCCGGGGCCCGGTGTAGGCCGGTCCGCCCTGCGGCCCGCCGAACTCCAGCAGGTCCACCAGCGCGAAGGCGTTCATCAGGTCGCCGTGCCCGAAGACCAGGTCCTGGTCGTACTTGACCCCGCGCTGCCCGTTGAGGTCGATGTGGAAGAGCTTGCCGGCCCAGAGCGCCTGGGCGATCCCGTGCATGAAGTTGAGCCCGGCCATCTGCTCGTGCCCGACCTCGGGGTTCAGCCCGACCAGCTCCGGGTGGTCCAGCTCGTTGATGAAGGCGAGCGCGTGCCCGACCGTCGGCAGCAGGATGTCGCCGCGCGGCTCGTTCGGCTTCGGCTCGATCGCGAACCTCAGCCCGTAGCCCCGGTCGACGACGTACTGGGCGAGCAGGTTCACCGCCTCGCGGTAGCGGTCCAGCGCCGCCCGGACGTCCTTGGCGTGATCGTATTCCGAGCCCTCCCGGCCGCCCCACATCACGAAGGTCTGCGCACCCAGCTCGGCGGCGAGGTCCAGGTTGCGCAGCACCTTGCGCAGGGCGTAGCGGCGCACGTCCCGGTCGTTGCTGGTGAAGCCGCCGTCCTTGAAGACCGGATGGGCGAAGAGGTTGGTGGTGACCATCGGCACCACGAGACCGGTCGCCTCCAGCGCCTTGCGGAACCGGGCGATGTGCTGCTCCCGGGCGGCGTCGTCGGAGCCGAACGGGACCAGGTCGTCGTCGTGGAAGGTGATCCCGTACGCACCCAGCTCGGCGAGCCGGTTGACCGCCTCGACCGGGTCGAGCGCCTCCCGGGTCGCTTCACCGAAGGGGTCCCGGGCGGTCCAGCCCACCGTCCAGAGACCGAAGGAGAACTTGTCGGCAGGGGTTGGTTGGGCTGCCATGGCGGACCTCCAGGGGAACCGACTCGACGTTGAGGTGAGGGGCGCGGGCGGTGAAATCCCGGGTTGACGCGCCGGCAACCCGGCCGATTTGTTTATCGGTTGAATTATTTGACTGCGGTATGGCATTGTCAATAGCGTGACGCAACCCGCGGCGGTGCCGGTCGGCGCGGCGGTGAGCGCCGTCCGCCAGGCGAGCCTGCGCGAACACAACCTGGCCCTGGTGCTGCGGCAGATCGCCGCCGCCGACCGCCCGCCGTCCCGGGCGGACCTGGCCGCCGCCACCGGCCTGACCCGGGCCACCGTCTCCGCCCTCGTCGACGACCTGATCACCGGGCGGTTGCTCACCGAGGTCGCCCCGACGCCCCGGTCCGGCGCCGGCCGCCCGGCGGTCGGCCTCACGCTCGCCGGTCACGGCCCGGCCGGCCTCGGCCTGGAGATCAACGTCGACTACCTCGCCGCCGTCCTGGTCGACCTCGCCGGGACGGTACGGCACCGCGCGGTACGCCGGGTCGACCTGCGCCCGGTCTCCCCGGTCGAGTCCCTGGCACTGGTCGGCGAGATGATCACGGAGGCGGGTGCCGAGGCGGACCGGCAGGACCTGACCCTGGCCGGCACGGCGCTCGCGGTCCCCGGCCTGGTCACCGCCACCGGGCTGGTCCGGCTCGCGCCGAACCTCGGCTGGCGGGACGTGGACGTACCGGCCCTGCTCGGGGCGCATCCGGGGCTGGGCGGGCGCGGGCTCGGCGTGGACAACGAGGCCAATCTCGCCGCACTCGGCGAGCTGCACGCCGCACCACCCGGCTCCGCCAACTTCATCTACATCTCCGGCGAGGTCGGCATCGGCGCCGGCATCGTGCTGCACGGCACGCTGTTCCGGGGGGCGCGGGGCTGGAGCGGGGAGATCGGCCACGTGCCGGTGCACCCGGAGGGCCGGCCGTGCCGCTGCGGCGGTCGGGGCTGCCTGGAGCAGTACGCCGGCCAGGAGGCCATCCTGGCCCGGGCCGGAGTGACCGACCCGCCCGCCCTCGACGCCGGCCCGGACGCCCTCGACGCCGACCCGGACGGCTCCCTGCCGGCCCCGGTGCCGGGCGCGGCGGTCACCCGGCTGGTGGCGGCGGCCACCCGGGACGAGCCCGCCGCCGAGCGGGCACTGGTCGAGGCGGCGACCGCGCTCGGAGTCGCGGTCGCCGGAGTGATCAACCTGCTGGACGTGGACACGGTGGTGCTCGGCGGCGTCTACGCCCCGCTGGCCCGCTGGCTGGCCCCGACCGTGGAGGCCGAGATCCGCCGCCGGGTGCTCACCGCCGCCTGGTCGCCGGTGACCGTCCGGCCCGCACTGCTCGGCGGTGACGCGGCCGCGCTCGGCGCCGCCGGATCGGTCGTCCGCACGGTGCTGGAGCATCCCGCCCGCTGGCTCGGCCGCCCCGGCCGCTAGCCGGAAGCGGCCCGCGGCGCTAGCCGGAAGCGGCCCGCGACGCTAGCCGGAAGCGGCCCGCGACGCTAGCCGGAAGCGGCCCGCGACGCTAGCCGGAAGCGGCCCGCGACGCTAGCCGGAAGCGGCCCGCGAGGAACCGCCGGACGCACACCGGGCGGAGCGGTCCGACGCGGCACGCGAAGAACCCCCACACGCACCACGCGGAGCGGCCCGACGCGGCCCGCGAAGAACCGCCGGACGCACCGGGCGGAGCGGCCCGACGCGGCACGTGCGGAGCCGCCGGCAACGGCACGCCGCGAGCGGGAACACCGACGGCCGGGAACAGGAGACAATCGGACGTCCGGCCCGCCACGCCGCTCGTCACGCCGGGCGGGACCGGCCGGACGCACCGCTCGTTGCCCGGGCGGAAACGGAGGTGACACGCGGCGCGGCGCCCCGGGGCGACCTCGGCGACGGTGCCGAGATCGGCTCGCTATTGTTGCCCCCGAGCAACTATTCCGATCAGCAATCATTGTCGTGGCGACAGGAGTGCCAGCGCCGATGCGCACAGCTCGACGAGCCGGAGAATGGCCCGCGAACCACCGCTGCCCGCGCCGGTCACAGGACCGCGCCGACGTGCCGCCGACGCTCCGTTCAGGCCGAGCGCTCGGTCCGCTCGACGCTGCCCCGGAACGCCCGGTCGAACTCGACGAGCCCACGCAGCAGCGCCTGCCGGCCGGCCGGACTCATCCCGCCCAGCGTCTCGGCGAGCCGCTCCCGACGGTCGGCGCGGATCTCGGCCAGCAGCTTCTGCGCAACCGTGGTGAGATGCAGCGAGATCTCCCGGCGGTCGGCCCGGCCCGGCTCGCGTTCGAGCAGCCCGGCCGCGACGAGCCGGTCACAGAGCCGGCTCGCCGAGGAGAGCAGCATCCCGAGGATCCCGGCGAGTCCCCGCAGGTTGATCCCGTCGAACTGCTCGACCACCATCAGGGCGCGCAGTTGCGAGCTGGAGAGCCGCCCGCTCGTCCGTTCCCGGGCCGCGTCCCAGATCGACAGCAGCGCCGCCGCGGCGGTGTCCACCGCCGTAGCGAGTGTCGCGTCCGGTCCGCCGGGACCGCCGGAATCAGCCATGGTGGTCTCGACACTACCGCCGTCCCGCGGGCGACCGCATCGGTGCGGGTCGGGACGGCCCAGCCGGATCGGCGCGGACGACTCCCGCGCGGCGCTTCCGTTACGGCAGGTCGGAAGTGACGGACCGGCTCTCCGACATCCGCCGCCGCCTGGCCGAGGCGCCGGCCGATCTCGTGGTGGAGTGTCTGGCCACGGAGCTGGCCAGGGCGTACGGGACGGTGGAGACCGAGCTGCTCCAGGTCGACTACCGGCTCGCCGCCCTGGTCCCGCTGCACGGCGGCGACCCGGTGACCGGGGCCGGCACCGCGGCCTGGCGCTGCTTCGACCATCAGGCACCCGCGCTCCAGGACGGGATTCTCCACCTACCGGTCACGATGCGCGGGGAGCGGCTCGGTGTGCTCCGGCTCGCGCCGGCACCCGAGGATCCGCGGCGGCGCGACGAACTGGCGGAGGCGGCCGACGCGCTGGCGCACGAGCTCATCGTGGTACGCCCCGGCACCGACAAGTACGCCGTGGGCGCCCGGACCCGCCGGCTGACGCTCGCCGCCGAGATGCAGTGGGAACTGCTGCCCGGCCGCAGTCGCATCCGTCCCGCCTTCAGCCTCGCCGGCCAGCTCGAACCGGCGTACGCGGTGCGCGGCGACAGCTTCGACTGGGCCGACGACGACCAGCGGCTCTGGCTCTCCACCGTCAACGGCATGGGCGAGGGGGTGACCGCCTCGATGCTCACCTGCCTCGGCACCAACGCCCTGCGCAACGCGCGCCGGGCCGGCCTCGAACTCGCCGACCAGGCGGCCCTGGCCGACCAGGCGATCTACGCCTACCACCAGGGCATCCAGCACCTCTCGGCGCTGCTGCTGGAGTTGGACCTGCGGACCGGGGTGGTGACGGCGGTGGACGCCGGCTCGCCGCGGCTGCTCGTGCTGCGCGACGGTGAGGTGATCGAGCAGCCGTTGGACGACCAGTTCCCGCTCGGGATGTTCGACGGCACCATCTACCAGTCGCAGAGTTTCCCGCTCTCCGTCGGTGACCGGCTCTTCGTGGTTAGCGACGGCGTCTTCGACGCGACCTCCCGCACCGCCCGGTACGGCGACACCGCGCTGCACCGCTCCGTCCGGCGCACCAGGTCGATGGCGCCGCTCGAGGCGGTACGGTCGCTCCTCGGCGACCTGCGGGCGTTCGTCGGCAGCGACCTGGTGGACGACGCGGTGGTGGTCTGCCTGGAGTGGCGGGGCTTCCACGCCGAGGGTCAGTAGGCGCCCCTGGTCCGGACCACCGCGCCGAACGTCTTCCAGAGGATGGTCAAATCGGCGGCGAGCGACCAGTTCTCCACGTAGTAGAGGTCGAGCCGGATGCCGTCCTCCCAGCTCAGGTCCGACCGGCCGCTGATCTGCCAGAGGCCGGTGATGCCCGGCTTGACCAGCAGCCGGCGGGCGACGTCGCCGTCGTAGCGGGCCACCTCGGACGGCAGCGGCGGGCGGGGGCCGACCAGGCTCATGTGCCCGAAGAGCACGTTGGCGAGTTGCGGGAGCTCGTCGAGGGACCACTTGCGCAGGATCCGACCGACCCGGGTGACCCGGGGATCGACCCGCATCTTGAACATCAGGCCGTCGGTCTCGTTCCTGGCTGCCAGGTCGGCCAGGAGCGCGTCCGCGTTCACCACCATGGTCCGGAACTTGTAGACCCCGAACTCCCGGCCACCCTGGCCGACGCGGATCTGCCGGAAGATCACCGGCCCGCGGCTGTCCAGCTTGACGGCGAGCGCGATGACGGCGAGCAACGGCAGGGCGACCGCCAGGGCGGCGGCGGCCATCGTCCGGTCCACAAAGGCCTTGACGACCTTGCGGGCGCCACGGAACTCGGGCGCCTCCACGTGGATCAGCGGCAGACCGGCGACCGGCTGGGTGTGGATGCGTGGGCCGGCGACGTCGGTCAGTGCCGGGGCGAGCACCAGGTCGATCCCGGTCCCCTCCAGCTGCCACCCGAGCCGACGCAGCCGGGTGGCGGTCAGCTCGTTGGAGGCGGTCACCGCCACCGTGTCGGCGTTGATCGCCGCCGCGGCGTCGACGATCGCCCGGAACGATCCCAGCACCGGCACGTCACCGAGTCGCTGCGGCACCGGGGCGAGCAGCGCGTCCGGGATGCAGGCGCCGACGACCTGGTAACCGGCGTACGGCTCACGGCGCAGCGTGTGCACCAGCTCCAGTACGTGCGCGGTGTCGCCGACCGCCAGCACCCGCCGGGACCAGCCGGCCCCCCGCGAGCGGGACCGGTGCAGCCGCTTCCGCGCGGCGAACCGGGCGAGCACCAGCCCGACGGTGCCGACCGCGAACGAGATGCCGAGGAAGCCCCGGGAGACGCCGACGTCGGCGAGGTAGCCGGCGATCGCGATGCCCCCGGCGAGCCGGAGACCGGCCGAGACGACCCGACGGTACTCGTCGGCACCGTAGCCGAGCACCCGGTGGTCGTAGCAGCGCAGCGCCTTGAGCGAGGCCAGCCAGGCGAGCACCAGGGCCGGCCCGACGATCGCGTACGGGATGTCGGAGCCGACGGCCTCGTCGCCGCCGAACCGGGCGACGTAGCCGCCGGTCACCGCCAGCACCAGGATGACCGCGTCGAGCAGGAACAGGGTGCGGATGTAGCCGCGCTGGCGCGTCCGGGACGACGTGACGGATGCCCCCGCAGTCGACTCCGGAGGCATCGTGGTGGGGCTCAGCAGTGTCGCCGACGTCACCGGCCCTCCCTCGCTCCAGGGGGCACCACCCGATCGGCCGCCCGCCGTCTGACCGAGCGGCCCGGAGGCACCTGGACATCTTCACCCCACCGACAGCATCACGGAGAGCTTCCGACAGATTACTGTCACTTGATTGCGTCGCCGCTGATCCGGCTGCTCATCTCGTCGTCGCGCCGCGCCCGACGGGAAACGACCCGACGGGAAACAAGCGTGCCCGCCGTACCGGCACGGCTGACCGGTACGGCGGGCGCTGTCGATCGGGATCGTGTGGGTTGGCGGGAAGCGGCCGGCCCACACCGGGGTGGCACGGGCGTCAGCGTGGGGCGGACGGCCGGCTGGCGATGGCCTGCAGGAAGATGTCGCCGATCTTCGCCGGGTCCTCGGTGACGAAGGCGGCACCGCCGGTCACCTTCGGGATCGGATCCAGCTCGGCCTTGCTGACCTCGGCACCGATGCCGACGATGATCACCTGGACCGGACGGTCCGGGTCACTGATCCGCTTCAGCTCGGCGAGCAGGGTCGCCTGGCTGATGCCGTCGGCGTCCTCGTTCTTGCCGTCGGTCATCAGCACCACCGAGTTGACCCGGCCGGGCTCCCACTCGTCCTGGACCGCCCGGTAGGCGGCGAGGATCGTGTCGTACATGCCGGTGTCGCCACCCCGCTTGGGTGTGATCCGGCCGAGCGCGCCCTCCAGCTCCTCCCGCTGACTGGACATCGGTCCGATCGGCACCAGCGAACGGTAGTCGCGGGAACCGTTCAGCTCGGTGGAGAAGATCCAGAGGCCGAGCGCCCAGGAGTCGTCGAAGAGCGCCAGCCCTCGCCGGGCCGCCTCCAGGGTGACCTGCATCCGGGTGGCGTTGTTGGCGGTGGGCACCCGCTCGAACATCGAACCGGAGACGTCGATGACCGCAAGCATCCGGCCGGACTGGGTGGCGACCGACCAGCTGGAGAGCACCCGTTCGATGGTCGCCCCGTCGCCGCCGCCGGCCGTACCGCCGGGGTTGGGCGCCGCGGTGGTCGGCGCCGGCTCGGTGCCGGCCGGGCTCGGCGCGCCCCGGGGCGGCGCGAAGCCCTCGGCCCAGGTGCCGTCCGGCGCCCGGAGCCCCTGCCCGGCCAGCCTGCCCCGGAAGGCCGGGGTGCCGAGCGCGGCGAAGAGCTTCCCGGCGGCCTCCGCCTTGGCGGGTTCGGTGCCGGGCATCACCGCGTACGGGTAGTCGAGCGAGATCGGCGCCGGCTCGAGGTAGAGCGCGGCGAGCGGAACGGGCGGCTTCTCCGCGTTGAACTTGATGACCTCCTCTTCGGAGAGCGCCGCCGCACCCAGCCCTCGGGCCAGGGAGGTCGGGTCGGTCGCCCGGGGGAACCGGGCGATCAGCTCCTCACGGACGGCCGAGACGCCGGTGGCCAGGGCCCGCAGGGCCGCAGTGGTCGCCTGCTGCGCCCGGGCACCGCCACCGGACTGCGCGGCGGTGGCCAGCGAGAGCAGCCCGGCCAGACCGGCGGCGTCCCGGCTCGGCTCGACGAGGCCGGTCTTGAGCTGGGTCCCGGTGGTGATCTGGCCCAGCAGGTCCTTCCAGCCGAGCTTCTTCTGCGGCCAGCCGACGGTGGTCGCGAGCGGCTCCGGCATGGCCACCACGACAGGGCTACGGGCGACCGAGGCGTTGTTGCGGGAGGCGAACGCGGGGGCCTGCTGCCGCAGCCGCAGCAGCCAGGTTGAGGAGTCCGCCAGCCAGACGTTGGGCAGTACGGCGCTGCCGCTGGCCTGCCCGACGCCGGAGAGCGACACGCCGTGCTGGCCGGCGATGGCCGCGGCCACCTCCACAGGCTCGCTGGCGGTCACCTCGACGGCGACGCAGAGGCCGTCGACCTCGGCACCGTCGGCGGTCAGGTCGGCGGCGGTCTCCTTGACGGCCGGAGCGATCTCCGGCGCCGCGGCGACGGTGAGCGTCAGCTCACCCGAGCAGTTCGACCCCGCCCATTGCCGATAGCCGAACCACCCTCCAACCGCGACAAGGACGAACGCCATCGCACCGGCGATGGCGCCCGCCCCACGGATACTTCTACGCATGCGATGGCGGCCAGGCACCTGACCATCTTGAGGGCTTCTGCGAAGTCGTGCCAGGGGCGAACGGCGGAATGTTATCGAGCCGGGAAAGAGTTTCTGAAAGTTGTTGACTTTCGGTAGTCGAGCGGCCTCGGACCGTCGAAGATCGGGCCCAACGGGGCCCGATCCGCGCACGGCGCACCAAAAAGATCTTATAGAGATTTATGCAAGAATTAAGGGCCGCTATCCGAGGAGACAGGTCGGGCTGGCCACCGCGACCCGGGTCGGCGGCGCCGCCGGGATCCCTGATCCGGGGTCGACCGCGAAGACCGCGACCGCGTCGGCCCGCTCCTCCGCGACGTAGAGGTGACGGCCGAGCAGCGCGAGGTGCCGGGGCCAGTCGCCGATGCCCTGGACCTCCGCCAGATAGCGGGGCACCTCCGCGTCGAGGGCGAAGACCGTCACCGTGCCGGCGCCCCGGTTGGCCAGGTAGAGGAAGCGGCCGTCCGGCCGCACCGCGATCTCGGAGGGCTGGACCGGGCCCGGCCGTTCGCTGGCCCGGACCCGACCGCGCTCGGCCAACCGGTCGGGTCCGTCCCAGGCGTACGCGGTGACGGAGGCGTCCAGCTCACCGGCGACGAAGCAGCGCCGCCCGTCCGGGTGCCGGGCCAGATGCCGGGGGCCGGTGCCGGGCGCCGTCGGGATCCGGGCGGTGGTGCGCAGTCGCCCGGCGGCGTCGCGGTGGTGCCGGTAGAGCGTGTCGGCGCCGAGGTCGACGGCGAGCAGCCCGGTGCCGGTCGGATCCGGCGAGACCATGTGCGCGTGCGGCCCGGCCTGGCGGTCGGGAACCGGCCCTCGACCGTCGTGCACGACCAGGTCGCTCCGGTCACCCGGCGCCCCGGTCCCGTCCAACGGGTGTACGGCGACACTGCCGCTGCCGTAGTTCGCCACGTACAGGAACGTTCCCGCCGGGTCGACGGCGAGGTGGCACGGATCGGCACCGCCGGTGGCACGGACCGCGAGCGGGGTGAGCGCGCCGTCCGGACGGACCGTCCAGGCGCTGACGGTCCCCTCGGCCAGCTCGTTGACCGCGTAGAGCACGGGGAGCCGGGGATGGCGGGCCAGGAACGACGGCGACGGCGTGGCCGCCACCACGCCGAGCAGCTCCAGCTCTCCGGTGTCGGCGTCCCGGCGGGCCGCCACGATGCCGGTACCCCGCCCACCGCCCTCGACGGTGTAGCAGCCGATGTGCACGATCCCGACCTCGCCCGACATGCGCCGCTCCCTTCCGGCCGACCGCCCCGGGTCGCACCGTTCCGGCCCGATCAAACCAGAGCCCGCCCCTGGCGGCAGGGCAATCGCTTCCGTGCCCTCCCGCCTCGACAGCTTTTCCTATAGGATCTTCGATCGTGAACGGTCTCCTCCGGCCGGCTCGCCGGACCACGCTCGCCGACGACGTGTACGAGTCGGTCCGGGCCCTCCTGATGGACCATGCCGTCGCCCCCGGGGAACGGATCAACATCGACGCCCTCGCCCGGCGACTGGAGGTGTCGCCCACCCCGGTCCGCGAGGCCCTCGCCCGGCTGGAGTCCGACGGTCTGGTCCGGAAGCGGCCGCTGGCCGGCTACACCGCCGCACCGCTGCTCACCCGGGCCGAGTTCGACGAGCTGGTCGAGATGCGGCTGATCCTGGAGACCGCCTCCGCACGCCGGGTCGCCGACCGGTTCGCGGACCGGCCCGACGCCGGAGCGGCCGGCGAGCTCACCCGGCTCCGCCGCGAGGCGGAACTGCCCGGCCAGGTCCCCGGCACCGAGGGCTTCGCGGCGATCGCCGCGTTCACCAGCCAGGACGCACGCTTCCACCACCTGCTCGCCGAGTGGTCCGGCAACCGGATGCTGCACGCCGCCGTGGTGCGGCTCCGGGCCCACCTGCACCTGTTCCGGCTGCACTTCCCCGCCGCGCACCACGGCACCAGTGCCCGCGAGCACCTGCGGATCGTCGACGCCGTCGCCACCGGCGACCCGGACGCCGCCGGCACCGCCATGCGGGACCACCTGCTCGCCGCCGCCGACCGGCACCTGCCGTTCTTCCAGGGAACCCCATGCGCATAGCTCTCTTCGTGACCTGCGTCAACGACCTGGTCTACCCGGCCACCGGCCGGGCCGTGGTACGCGTACTGGAGCGGCTCGGCCACACCGTCGACTTCCCGGCCGCGCAGTCCTGCTGCGGGCAGATGCACGCCAACAGCGGCTACCGCGCCGAAGCGCTGCCACTGGTCCGGCACTTCGTCGACACCTTCGCCGGCTACGACGCCGTGGTGGCGCCCTCCGGCTCGTGCGTGGCGATGGTGCGGGAGTCGTACCCCCGGCTCGCCGGGGCGGACCCGCACCTCGCGGCGGCGGTCGCCGACCTCGCACCCCGGGTCCACGAACTCTCCGAACTGCTGGTCGACGTGCTGGAGGTCACCGACGTCGGCGCCACCTTCCCGCACCGGGTGACCTACCACCCCACCTGCCACGGCCTGCGGATACTGCGGCTGCGCGACCGGCCGCTGCGGCTGCTGCGCGCCGTGCGCGGGCTGGAGCTGGTGGAGCTGCCCGGCGCCGAGGAGTGCTGCGGCTTCGGCGGCACCTTCGCGGTGAAGAACGCCGACGTCTCGGCCGCGATGCTCGCCGACAAGTGCGGCGCGGTCCACGACACCGGGGCGGCGTATCTGGCGGCGGCGGACAACTCCTGCCTGGCCCACATCGGCGGCGGCCTCTCCCGGCACGCCGCCGCACCGCCCGGCGGCCCCCGCCCCATCCACTACGCCGAGATCCTGGCAAGCACCGAGGAGCAGCCATGAGTGCAAGGAAGGGCCCCTCCTTATCGTTTTCTGTTGTAGAAGGGCCCCCTCCTTACACCTCGGGCAGCGGGAACATCGTGGCGGCGGTGCCGTTTCCGGTGGCGGCCCGGCGGGAGCTCGCCGACGGGCAGCTCCGGGCCAACCTGCGCCGGGCCACCCACACGATCCGGGACAAGCGGCTCCGGGTCGTCGACGAGGTGCCGGACTGGGCGGCGCTGCGCCGCTCGGGTGCGGCCATCAAGGACGACGTCCTGGCCCGCCTGCCTGAGCTGCTGGAACAGTTCGAGGAGGCCGCGACCGCCGCCGGCGCGACGGTGCACTGGGCCAGGGACGCGGCCGAGGCGTGCAAGGTGGTGACCGGGCTGGTCGAGCGGACCGGCAGCCGCGAGGTGGTCAAGGTCAAATCGATGGCCACCCAGGAGATCGGCCTCAACGAGGCGCTCGCCGAGGCCGGCATCGCGGCGGTCGAGACCGACCTGGCCGAGCTCATCGTGCAGCTCGCCGACGACACCCCGTCGCACATTCTGGTGCCGGCCATCCACTACAACCGGCGACAGATCCGGGACATCTTCGCCAGCCGGATGCCCGGGGTCGACGTCGACGCGCTCACCGACGATCCGTCCGCGCTCGCCGAGGCGGCCCGCCGGCACCTGCGGGCGAAGTTCCTCGACGCGCGGGTGGCGGTCTCCGGCGCCAACTTCGCGGTCGCCGAGACCGGCACCCTGGTCGTGGTGGAGTCCGAGGGAAACGGCCGGATGTGCCTGACCCTGCCCGAGACGCTGATCTCCGTGGTCGGGGTGGAGAAGCTGCTGCCGACCTTCCGCGACCTGGAGGTCTTTCTGCAACTGCTGCCCCGCTCCTCCACCGGCGAGCGGATGAACCCATACACCTCGCTCTGGACCGGGGTCACCCCGGGGGACGGTCCGCAGACCATGCACATCGTGCTGGTGGACAACGGGCGTACCGAGACGCTGGCCGATCCGGTCGGGCGGCAGGCGCTGCGCTGCATCCGCTGCTCGGCCTGCCTGAACGTCTGCCCGGTCTACGAACGGGTCGGCGGACACGCGTACGGGTCGGTCTACCCCGGTCCGATCGGCGCGATCCTGTCGCCGCAGATGACCGGCCCCGAGGCGGGCGCGAACCGCACCCTGCCGTACGCCTCGACGCTCTGCGGCGCATGCTTCGACGCCTGTCCGGTCCGGATCGACATCCCGGAGGTGCTGGTGCACCTGCGGCAGCGCGGTGTGGACGCGCGCCGGGGCAGGCCCTCGGCGGAACGCACCGCGATGCGGGCGCTCTCCTGGGCCATGCGCGACCGGCGGCGGTACGCGGCCGCGCTCCGGGCCGCCCGGCGTGGCGCCGCGCCGCTGCGGCTGGTCGCCGGGAGACGCGGCCAGGTACGCCGGCTGCCGTGGCCGCTCTCGGCCTGGACCGCGAGCCGGGACGCCCCGCTGCCGGCGGCGCAGACCTTCCGGGACTGGTGGGCCGAACGTGGACGGGATCGCCCCGGTGGTGCCGAGCGGGGTGATCGGGCGTGACATCGGCTCGGGAGGAGATCCTGGCCCGGATCCGGGCCGCCCGGCCCGACGGACCGGTGCCGGTGCCCCGGGACTACCGGACCGGCCCGATCGGTGTGCCGGACCGGTCGTCGCCGGACGGGGCGCTCCTCGACCTGCTGGTCGATCGCCTCGTCGACTACCGGGCCACGGTACGCCGCTGCGGGTCCCGGGAGGTGCCGGAGGCGTTGACCGATCTGCTGGGCGAGGTACCGACCGTGGTGGTGCCACCGGGAGCTCCGGCGGAGTGGCTGTCGGCGTACCTCGGCCGGATCCGGCGGGACGGCGACCCGCACCCGCTGACGGTGGCCGACCTCGACGCGCCCGGCGTGGCCGTGGTCACCGGCTGCGCGGTGGCGATCGCGCAGACCGGCACGCTGCTGCTGGACGCCGCTCCCGACCAGGGGCGGCGGCTGCTCAGCCTGGTGCCCGACCATCACCTCTGCGTGGTCCGCGCCGACCAGGTGGTCGACGGGGTACCGGAGGCGCTGGCCCGACTCGCCGCGCCGGAAAGGCCGATCACGCTGGTCTCCGGACCGTCGGCGACCAGCGACATCGAGCTCAACCGGGTGGAGGGGGTGCACGGGCCACGCCGGCTGGACGTGCTGGTCGTCACCGGCTGAGCGGGGGGACGATCCGGCAGGCCCGGTTCGGTCCAGCGGGCCGGCTCAGACGGGCGATCCGGACGGGCCGGCTCAGACGGGCGATCCGGACGGGCCGGCTCAGACGGGCGATCCGGACGGGCCGGCTCAGCCGGAGGGTCCGGCAGGCCGGCTCAGTTGGCCGGGACGCGGTCGGTGCGCCGGGCGGCGACGTGCTCCACCAGGGCGACCAGCACCACCTTGCCCGACTGGCGGCTACGGGCGTCGCAGAGCACGACCGGGACGTCCGGGTCCAGGTCGAGCGCGCCGCGCACCGCGTCGGGGCTGAACCGCTTGGCGCCGTCGAAGCAGTTGACCGCGACCACGAAGGGGATGCCCCGGCGCTCGAAGTAGTCGACCGACGGGAAGCAGTCGGCGAGCCGCCGGGTGTCGGCGAGCACCACGGCACCGAGCGCACCGAACGCCAACTCGTCCCAGAGAAACCAGAACCGGTCCTGTCCCGGGGTGCCGAAGAGATAGACCTGGAGATCCTCGTTGATGGTGATCCGGCCGAAGTCCATCGCGACGGTGGTGGTCTGCTTGCCCTCCACCCCGTAGAGGTCGTCGGTGCCGGTCCCGGCGTCGGTGAGCACCTCCTCGGTCTGTAGTGGACGGATCTCGCTCACCGCCCCGACCAGGGTCGTCTTGCCGACCCCGAAGCCACCGGCGATCAGGATCTTCAGGGCGAGCGGGATACGCCGCCTACCCGTCCCCTGGTCAGAGAGCCCGGAGTCCATTGACCACCGCCTTGAGGATGTCGTCGTCGGGGAACTGGCGAGAGGTGGGTGGGTCGTACATCGAGACCTGGCCGGTGGCGAGCAGGTCTCCGAGCAGGACCCGGATCACCCCCACCGGCAGGTCGAGGTCGGCGGCGAGGTCGGCGACGGTCACCGGCTGCTGCGCCCGCGAGATGATCGCCCGGTGCTCCGGGTGGGGCGGCGGACCGTCGCCGCCCTCCTCCTCCAGCGGGCCGGCCACCACGTACGCCACCAGGTCGAACCGGCCCGCGGAGGGCTGGACCCGACCACCGGTCATCGTGTAGGGCCGGACGACCGGCCCGGCCTCGTCGTCCAGCCAGTCGTGGTGGGGCCCCGGAGCGTCACTGCGCATCTGCCGGCGCCCTGGGCGATCGGCTCGGCGCGGAGAGGGTCTGCCCGACCCGGGTCACCAGCATCGCCATCTCGTACGCGATGACGCCGATGTCCGACGCGGCGCTGGCCAGTACGGCGAGACAGGCGCCCTGGCCGGCGGCGGTGACGAAGAGGAAGGCGCCCTCCATCTCGATCACGGTCTGCCGTACCGGGCCCGCCTGGAAGTGCCGGCTGGCCCCCTTGGCCAGGCTGTGGAAGCCGGCCGCCATCGCCGCCATGTGCTCGGCGGCCTCCCGGCCCATCTCCCGCGACGTGGCCATCAGCAGACCGTCCGCGGAGAGTAGTACGGCCTGCTGCGCGGAGGGCACCCGCTCCACGAGATCGTCGAGCAGCCAACCGAGGTCCGCACCCGGCTTCGTCGTGTGCACCAGTCACCCGTCCCCTTCAGAGTGTGTGGCTCCCGGATCGGCGACCCGGGAGATGGCGTCAGAGGTGGCACCGGAGGTGTCCGCGTCGGCCGGCGCCGCCGTCTCGGCGTCCCGGCGCCCCCGCGCCGTGCCTGCCTGCAGCGCCGCCATCACCGCCCGGACCTGCTCCGGGGTACGCGGCCGCGGCTCGTCCAGCGCCGCACCGCGCTCTGCGTCGGCGGCCGCGTCGGCAGCCGGTCGTGCGGACCGGTCGGAGCTGGCGTCCGGGCCGTTGCGCAGTTGTGGCGCCAGGCTCGTCTGCCGGATCCGCCGGGGCAGGCCGTCCGGGCCGATCGGGGCGACGTCCGGCCGCACCGGGCCGCCCGACTGGACCGCCGGAAGGACCACGGTGTCGTCGTCCATCGCCGGCTGCACCGACCCGGGTGTCATGCCGGCAGGGGCCGACTTCGACTCCCCCGGGCCGGCAGGGGCCGACTTCGACTCCCCCGGATCGGCAGGGGCCGACTTCGACTCCCCCGGATCGGCAGGGGCCGACTTCGACTCCCGCTGTCCGGCGGCGGCGACCAGCGCGGCGAGCGCCGCTCCCGCCTGCCGCCTCGGTCCGAGTCCGGCACCCCGACCGGCGCCCGGACCGGGATCCGTGGCCGGCCCGTCACTGTCCGGGATGACCCCGCCCCGGTCCGATCGGGACGGCGGGGCCACCGTGCCAGGACCGTTCGCGCCGACGGCGTCCGGGCCCGGGGTGGCCGTCGCCGGCGGGGCGTCCGGGCCGGCGATGGCCAGCGGAGCCTTTCGGCCGCCGATTCCCCGCTGTGCGGCCGGGACGGTGCCGGACGCCTCTCCCTGCCCGCCGGAGAGGGCGGTGGCGGTGCTCTCCGGCACCACGAGATCGCCGGGTACGAGCGCGACCGCGGTCACCCCGCCGTACGGCGAGGTGCGCAGCTGGACGCGTACCCCGTGCCGGGCGCCGAGCAGGGCGACGACGAAGAGGCCGAGCCGGGCACTGTTGGACGGATCGAAGTCCGGTGGGTCGACCAGCCTGCGGTTCGCCTGCTCGATCGCGTCCGCGGTCATGCCCAGGCCACGATCCTCGATCTCGATCGCGTAGCCGTTGGAGACCACCTGGCCGGTCACCTGCACCCGGGTGTGCGGTGGCGAGAACGATGTCGCGTTCTCGATCAGCTCGGCGAGCAGGTGAATGACGTCGCCGACCGCCCGGCCGGCGCAGGCCGCCGGTGACACGCTGACCAGGTGGACCCGGGCGTACTCCTCGACCTCGGAGATCGCGCCCCGGATCACGTCGACCATCGACACCGGGTTGCGCCAGCCCCGTCCCGGCGCCGCTCCGGCGAGTACGACCAGGTCCTCCGCGTGCCGCCGCATCCGGGTCGCCATGTGGTCGAGCCGGAAGAGGTCCTCCAACTCCTGCGGCTGCGCGGCCCGCCGCTCCATCCGGTCGAGCAGCGCCAACTGGCGGTGCAGCAGAGTCTGGCTTCGCCGGGCGATGTTGAGGAAGACCTCCCGGAGGCCGCGCCGCAACGCGGCCTCGTCGATCGCCGAGGCGACGGCGGTCCGCTGCACCTCGTTGAAGGCCTGGCCGACCTGGCCGATCTCGTCCTGGCCGTAGTCCAGCGGTGGCGCCTCGGTGTCGACGTCCACCTCCTCGCCCTTGCGCAGCCGGGCGACGACGTCGGGTAGCCGTTCGTCGGCAATGGTCAGCGCGGCGGCCCGCAGGCCGGTCAGCCGCCGGACCAGGGAGCGTCCGATCCGCAGCGCGACGACCACCGAGAGCAGTACGGCGACGAAGCCGAGCAGGCCGGCCAGGCCCAACCGGAGCAGGATGCCGGCGGCCACCGGCCGACTGCGCTCGGCGAGTGCCTCCGCACCGGCCAGTTCGAAGTCGCGCAGTTGCCGCTGCACCGAGTCGTAGCTGCTCTGCCACTGCGTGGCACGGACCGGCAGCGTGCTTCCGTCGCCCCGGCCGATCAGTTCGTCCTCCATCCGGCGCAGCCGGACGTAGGAGTCGCCCTCGGTGAGCTGCTGGTATTCGACCCGGTCGGCGTCGGGCAGCTCGGCGGTCGCCGTCGCGTAGAGAAACCGCTGGGTACCGACGATCTGGATGAACTGGGCGTGCTCCCCCGGCCCGAAGCGCCCCTCGTTGAAGACCCCGGCGAGCAGCGCGTCGGCCTGGGCCAGCACCTCGCGGGCCCGGCCCAGCTCGGTCAGGGTGCGCGCCTCCCGGTCGAGCGTGTCGTCGGGGAGGGTGCTCAGCGCGGAGAAGGTGCGGAACGCGGCGTCGATGATGCCGCTGTAGAGGCCGAGCGCGCCACTGGCGTCGACGCTGCGGCGGTCGACGAAGAGCCGGCCGGACTGCAACGCGTCGACGGCGGTGAGCAACTGGTCGATCCGGGCGTCGAGCAACTCGCCGGTGGTGTCCCGCACATCGCTGTCCGAGGTCCGGCGCCGGAACTCCACTATCGCGCGATCGGTACGGATCCGCTGGTCGGCGAGGGCCGCGGTGGCGTTCGGATCGGCCAGCTGGAGCACGGAGAGCCGGCGCTCCCGCTGCAATTCCGCCACCAGCGCCTCACCCGGCCGGCCGACCTCGTCGAAGAGGGTCCGCGCGGCGAGCAGATCCGACGCCGGTCCGACCGTGAGCGTCGTCGCGAAGATCCAGAGAGCCGACAACGCGAGGATCGGCACGGCGACCAGCGCGACGATCTTCGAGCGGATCGGCCAGTTCTGGGTTTCCATCAGACCTCGCCGGAATGGGTTGTGTCAGGGACGACACCCGCACCGGCGGCCCGCGGCTCCGGCCAGAGTCCGAGGGTCACGGGCGCGCGTGCCTTCGGCAGGATACGTAATCGAGGGCGTCGGCACTACTGGACGGGGGGCTCCGAGTTGATCGGACCGAGGAAAAAATCATTGATCACTGTCTTTATTAATTCGTCTCGACGCCTTCCGGTGCGTCCGACCGGGGCTCCGCCGGTGGCCCGGCCCACCGCAGCGCCACCGCCAGGGCCAGGTACGGAAGGGCGAACAACGCGAAGATGGCGCCGTGTCCGGCGACCGTCGAGGCGAGGGCGTAACCGCCGTACACACCGATCGTGACGAGTTCGGTGCCGAGTCCCGCCAGCGACGTCATCGTGGCCCGCGCCGATCCGCCGATGCTCTCCTGCAGGCGTACGTCCGCCACCAGGCTCGCCATCTGCAACGCGCAGAACGCCGCCGCCACCAGTACGAAGCCGGCTGGCCGGCCGCTCAGCGCGCCAAGGGCCAGGGCGACCGGGGCCGCTCCGACCGCCACCGCGAACCGTCCCGCCGGCAGGCGCTGCCCGATCGGGGTCAGCAGGCCACCCAGCATGACCCCGAGCCAGACCAGCAGCACCAGCAGCGGCACGCCGGAGGCCGGAACGACCGTGCCGGCCAGCAGCGGTACGTACTCCTCCAGCGCCCCCCAGATGCCCAGCATCGCCGGCAGGAGCAGCAGTGCCCGCCGTACTCCCGGGTTGTGCCGGGCCTCGACGAGCGCGGAGCGCAGGATCGCGAGACAGCCGGGCGACGCGGGATCCGCGGTCTCCGCGCCCGGCCCGTCGACCGGCAGCGGCGCCCGGTGCTCCGGCAGCGCCAGCCCCACGGCCGCGCAGAGCAGGCTGGCGAGCACGCTGGCGATCCCCACCGCGACGTAGCCACCGGCCGCGAAGACCGGCCCGGCGACCGCGATCGCCAGCAGGGCGGCGAGCAGGCCGATCGTGCTGGCCCGGCCGATGACCCGCCCGTACCGGTCGGCCCGGCCCACCCGGTCGAGCTCGTCGAAGAGCAGCGCCTCGGCGGCTCCGGACTGCAGCGCGCCACGGGCGCCCCAGAGCACGAAGCCGAGCGCGAACGCCCAGTACGACGGGGCCACCACCCATAGCCCGAAGCCGGCGGCGCCGAGCAGCGGGGCCCCGGCGAGCAGCAGCCGCCGGGACACGGCATCGGCCCAGACGCCGGAGGGGACCTCGAGCACGACCCCGGTCAGCGACCAGATCACGAAGAGTGACGAGACCTGGGCGACCGAGAGCCCGGTGTCGGTGAAGAGCAGGGCGTAGACCGGGTAGAGCAGGACGAACTCGTCCAGGAACGCGTACAGGTAGAAATTGACGGTCAACCGCCGCGCGGAGGTTGTCGGCGCGGCGGACGGGGCGACGGGCATGAGACCTTCCCACGGGGACGATTCGGACTCTCGGATCGGGTCACGAACGCCCCTGGGCGGGCCCCGGCAGCGCGGGCCGGGCCGGCCTCCGGCGGGGAATTAATGTCGGTGCGTCATACGGCCGAGTGTAGCGACGGGCGGCCGTGACCGCGCCGGCCCGGGCGGCACGGCCACACCAGGCGATCCGGGCGGCACGGCGATCCGGGCGGCACGGCCACCAGGCCATCCGGGCGGCACGGCCACGGCCGATGGTTGCGGCTCGATCCACCGGTTCCGGCCGGTTTCGGCTGCCGGAAGCCGTAACGGCCGGTTTCTGCCTTGTCTGCGCCGGCTCCCGGCGCCGGGGCCCGAAAGTGTGCCGGATCTGGATTGGTGATCAGGGCTGAGCGGGAATACCAGGAGACGAAGGAGGAGTCATGTCGCCCATAGAAGTCATCCTCATCGTCCTTGTGGTCCTCGCCGTCGCCGCAGCCGTTCCCGCCATCTGGGTGGCGAGCCGCCGCCGCGCGCTGCGCCACAGATTCGGCCCGGAGTACGACCGGCTGGTCGCCGAAGAGCAGAGCCGGTCGGCCGCCGAGCGCGAACTCCGGGAACGCGAACGCCGGCACGCGGACCTCACCCTCACCCCGCTCTCCGCCGACTCCCGCCGCCGGTACGCGGCCGACTGGGAGGAGATCCAGGCCCGCTTCGTCGACTCGCCCGCCGAGGCGGTGGGCGCGGCGGACGAACTGGTCACCCGGCTGATCGCCGAACGCGGATATCCGATCGGGGAGTACGACGACCAGCTCGCCCACCTCTCCGTCGAGCACGCCCGCACCCTGGGCCACTACCGGGACGCCCACGAGATCCATCTGCGCAACGAGCGCGGCGAGGCCAGCACCGAGCAGCTCCGCCAGGCCGTCGTGCACTACCGGGAACTCTTCGCCGACCTGCTCGGCGAGGACCCCGTACGACAGCCGTCGGACGAGTCCGGTGCCGAGTCCCGTCCGGACACCACGCACGACGTACCGAGCCGGTGAGGAGGAACGCCGTCATGCGCCAGAAGGAAGAGCAGATTACCGACAACGGCCCCGACGTGATCCGCTCCGAGCCGGTGCCCGTGACCGGTCCGGGTGAGGTCGGGACCGCCCCGACCGACGAGGGCCGGCACCGGTCGGAGTATCCGGAGGGCACCGGCGACCAGGGCCCGGACGCCCTGGACGAGCGGGGCTCGTACGACAGCGACCTCGCCACCAGCGGCGCGGGACCGGCCTGGCCGACCGACCCGGCCGCGGCGGCACGCGCCAGGGACGACCGCCGGGGCGAGGAACGCTCGGGTGAGGAACGGACCGAGGATGCCGCGCTCGACGACGACGCGCTCTCCGAGCGCTCGCCCACGGACCGCAGCACGGCGGGTCCCGCCGACGACGTCCGGAGCAGCGACGACCTCCAGGGCACCGGTGAACTCCAGAGCACCGGTGACCGGGGTGACCTGGCCGACGCCAGCCGGGCCGACGCCGACGCCAGCCGGGCCGACGCCGGCAAGGACGCCGGGGCCGGCAAGGACGCCGGGGCCGACAACGGCGCCGGGGCTGACACGGTGGACACCGAGAGGACGGTGGACACCGAGAGGATGGACACCGACGCGGACACCGACGCGGACACCGGCAAGGTCCATGACGACGGGCCGGAGTTCCACGAGCCCGCGCCGGTACCCACCAGCTTCGGTGCGCCCACCGTCGGCGGTGCGGTGGCGGCGGCGGCGATGGCCGGCAGTCACCGCGATGCCCGCAACGACGACACCGTACGCAGCGGTGACGGGCCGGCCGAGGACCGGATCGACGGTGCCGGCGACGAGCCCGCCGGCAGTGCCGCGCAGCCGTCCCGGGGTGCCGGCGCCGGGCGGCCGGTCGACGGCGTCGCGCAGCCGGACGTGCCGGACCGGAGTCTCGGCGCGGCCGACGCCACCACCGCCCCCCGGCCCGGCGTCCGGCCGGACGCCGACCTGGACGGCGACGCCGGGGCGGACGCGGACGGCGACCGGCCGGTCGACCCGCTCGGCCGGGCCGAGCCGACGCAGACGGTGGCGGTCGGGGTGGCGCATCCACCGACCCCCAACGTGCTCAGCGCGGGCAACCCCGACGTGCTGACCAGCGACGACGGCGAACCGGACGACCGTGTGGACGGTGGCATGCGCCCCGCCGGGGGACCGGAGGCCGACCCGATGGTCGGGCTCCTGGACGGGGAGGCGGTACAGGGCTTCCGGGACCGTTGGCGGGAGGTGCAGCTGCGCTTCGTCGACGATCCGCCGGGCGCCACCGCCGACGCGCACCGGGTGGTCGAGGAGACCGTGGAGGCCGTCACCGCCGCCCTGAGCCGCCAGCGCGACGACCTCGGCGACTGGCAGCGTGACGGCGCCGCGGACACCGAGCAGCTCCGCATGGTGGTACGCCGCCACCGCGACTTCCTGGACCGCCTGCTCGGCCGGTAACCGTCGCGACGCGACCGAGGGCTCCCGCTATCGCTTCCCGTCGTAGCGGGAGCCCTTCCCGCACACCCTGCCGACGGCTCACGGCTCCCCCACGGCTCAGGGCTCCGCAACGGCTCAGGGCTCCGCAACGCCTCAGGGCTGCCCCAACGCCATGCAGGCACTGCTCGGCTGGCCGCTCTGGGTCTCCATCGTCGTCGGTGCGCTGATCGTGCTGGTCCACATCACGATCGGTGGACTCTCCTCGGCGATCCACAACGAGGTGCTCCGGTTCTTCGGCACCGCTCCGACTCCCGGCGGCAGGCGGGCGGATGCGCAGGCATGGCGCCGGTCATCCGGGGTAGTCGATGCGGAGGACCGGTCAGCCGGAAGACCGGTCACCCGCACGCCGCATCCGGACAGGAGGGCAGCACGATGACGGAGCGCGATCCGACGCCGAACCGGCCATTGGAGGAGAGTCCCGAGGTGGCGGCCGCGGTCGAGGACGAGACCGCCGTACCGCAGTTGTCCTCCGACGGCGGACGAGGCGTCGACAATCCGGACTTCGTGGACGTCGAGGAGGTTCCCGGCGACTTTCCGGCCACCGACGACCTGCTCGGCGACCCGCACGGGCAGGGAGCGGGCGGTGCCGGCGACGCCCGTACCGGTGCCGAACAGCCGTGGGATCCGGAGGACGTGGCGGCCGCGCAGGGGCGTGACCCGACACCGGACAACGTCGGGCGGGCCCGCGAGCAGCTGGACCGGGAGGGCACCGCCGCCACGGTGGAGAGGACGGTGCCCTGACCGGCGGGCGCAGGAGCGGGCGGCGGTGCGGGCGAACCACACCCGCCCCTCCGACCACATGCGACGGTCCCCGGGACGCGACGGTCCCCGGGCCCGCGCGTCGCCGCGCCGACCCGGGGACCGCCCGGATGGTACTGACTTCGTCGTGCTACCCCGGTTGGTGCCTTCGGATCAGAGCGCCGGGTAGGCGTTCTGCATCAGCTGGGTGAGCTGTGCCGGGAACCAGGCACCCGAGATCGGGGCGCCGGAGAGCGCACCGCTCATGTTGTTGTTGTTACGCGGGTTGCCACCGTAGGTCGGGTCGCACATCCGGTCGAAGCCCTTGCCCTCGTCGTTGTCGATCTGGGTGCTGGAGCCGTCCGACTCGCCCGGGGGCTTGATCCAGACGTACGCGTCGATCCCGGTCGCCGGGTTGGCCCGCGGCCGCTCGCCGAGACCGGCCCCGCTCTGGTTGCACCAGTTGCCGAGGTGGATCCGGCGGTCGATCCGGGAGCCGTCGACCTGCTGGTCCACGCTGCCGCTGGTGACCGGGCCGGTGGGCCGGGCCGAGCCGCCCCAACCGTTACGCGAGGTGTCGATCAGCATACCGATGTTGCGGTCGAAGCCCTGCGAGACCAGCTCGGTACGGAGTGCCTGGGCGAAGCGCTGCTCGTCCACGTACCGGTTGTAGTCGATCCACTTGGAGAGCCGGTTCTGCTCGGTCACGTTCAGGTAGGGCTCGAGCGTGGCCGAGTAGTTGGCGGTGTTGGCGATGAAGCCGTGCACGTTGGCCGTGGTGCTGCCCTCGGCGCGGGCGGCCTCGGCGAAGATCTGCGCGGAGGCCCGGAAGTTGTCGTCCCACCCGATCCAGCCGTGGTGGCCGGCGTCGATGTAGTTGTAGACGTTCGGCACCGCACCGAGCTTGGCCAGGGCGTAGCCGACACCCTTGACGTAGTTGCCGTTGGCCTTCATCGTGTCGCACTGCGCCGTCGCGGTCTCCCGCGGCGCCACGTTGGTGACCAGGTTCGGCAGCGAGTCGATCTCGATGATCGCGACGATCCGCAGGTTCCGGTACGCCGAGTCCGACATGATCGCCGCGATCGGGTCGATGTACTCGGACTTGTACCTGGGCAGTGCGTCGGCCGGAAGCTCACCGTTCGAGGCGAGCGCCGCGCAGTCCCGGCCGGGCAGGTTGTAGATGACGATCTGGATGTAGCCGGCGTTCTGTGCCACCGCCTCGTCCAGGTGGTCCCGCAGGCCCATCGGGCCGTTCGAACTGCTGTCCGGGGTGCCGGTGATCGCCGCGATCCGGTCCAGCCAGACGCCGGTGGGGTTGTTCGAGATCCGGCTGCCGCCGGAGACGCTCTCCGCCTTGGCCTTCCACTCCGGGTTCACGTAACCCCGGGCGCCCGCGTACGGGTTGTCGACCCGCTGGCCCGGGGTGCCGGTCGGCGGGTTCGTCGGGTTGCCGGTGGGCGGGTTCGTCGGCGGGTTGGTCGGCGGGTTCGTCGGCGGGTTCGTCGGCGCGGTGCCGTTGCAGGTGGTCCCGTTGACGCTGAAGGACGTCGGCGCCGGGTTGCTGCCGCTCCAGGAGCCGTTGAACCCGATGCCGGTGGAGGCGCCGGTGGCCAGGTTGCCGTTCCAGGACATGTTCGTCGCGGTCACCTGGCTGCCGGACTGGGTCCAGTTCGCCGACCAGCCCTGGGTCACCCGCTGGCCGCTGTCGGGGAAGGTGAAGCGGAGGGTCCAGCCGTTGATCGCGTCACCGACGTTCCGGATGGTGATGCTGGCGCTGAAGCCACCCTGCCACTGGTTGGCGGTGTAGGTGACGCTGCACCCGGGGGCCGCCTGCGCCACCGACGCCGGGATGGTGACCAGACCGGCGGCGACCAACGCGCTGGCGCCTGCCACCGCGACGGCCTTCTGCCGGACGGACAGTCTACTCCGTAAATTCATGCCACTGATCTCCTTGGGCCAGCCGGTTACGACGGACGGAACCGGCGCGGCGGTCACGGACGTCACGTCAGGTGGGGTACTCCGTGGACGCCATGGGGGATTGCAAAGGTGCCCGACCCGGACGGGCGCATGTGGTGGTGGTGCCGGCCGCGGCTGGCGGCCGTGGTGACGCCGTCCGGTGAACCGGCTGCCCTCGGCGTCTGCTGCGCGGTGTGGCTCCCCCAGCACAGTGGATGAATTCTTGCATGGGAGCGCTTCCACCACAACACCCCGGCACTGATGGATGACGATTCCCTGCTCGCGCGGGCTGCCGCGCCCACCTCGGCCGACCTGCGACGGCACGCCCGGACGAGCACAGCGGCACGCCCGAGCGAACACAGTGGACGCACGCCGGAGGGGAAACCGTACCCCACTCTGGCCCTCCCGGGCCGGGCCGTCAACCGGGCGAACAGGGACCGGGCGATTCCGGCAGACCCGCCGCACCCACCCGATCAGGTGATCGGCACCGATCCCGGCCGATCCCGCCCGGGCGCGGCCAGCCGGCGCAGTCGGTGGCGACCCGGCCGGTACGCCGCCAGAGGCCCCAGGTAGCACGGGCAGCCCGCGTCCGGGGTCAATCGGGGAAATGTGACGAAAATAAGATGAAAACTCACAAACTCGCTACTCTCAGTCATGGCTCGTCTGCCGGCGAGCTGAGGCAGAACGGAAGGATGACGAAAGTCATGTCCAAGAAGTTCCTCGGCAAGGTGATCGCTGGAGCCGCCTTCGGCGGCGCCTCGCTACTCGTTTTCACCCCCTCCGCCGCGCTCGCGGACGGCGGGTACCACCCGGAGGGACAGCGGTCCGGCAGCTCGGGCCGGATCTTCACGAAGCCGCACGTCGCGAAGGCCGGAGACAAGATCGAAGTCGTCGAGGTCTGCCCCGAGGCACAGCAGCACGCGTGGTTGTGGTCACGGGTCACCGGAAAGGTGGACCTGACACCCGGGCACCGCGACGACCACCCCACCGGCGGGGACTCCGGGACGGGCGGGGACGGGCGGGAAGGCGGCGGAGAACCGGAGGACACCGACGGGCCCTCGAACCCCGGCGACTACGGGGAGTACAGGGGCGAGAACGGCGAGGAGACAGGGCCGGCGAGCGGCCGGCCCGGCGGCGACCACCGGGCGGCCGGCCCGGACGGCTGGACCGGTGGGGACCGGGCCGGCTTCGAGTACGGGACCACCGTCACCATCCCGTGGGACGCCGAGCCGGGATCGTACGCGCTCAAGGGCTCCTGCGGCGAGGGTGAGCTGATCGTCGCGCCGAAGGGCTGGGTCGACGGCGGTGCCGGCGGCACGTCCTCCGGCAACCGCGACAACCTGGCCGTCGCGGGCACCGGGACGCTCGGGTTGGCCGCGCTCGGCGGGCTGGCGTTGCTGCGCCGGCGCCGTACCGATGAGTCGCCCGACTGAGGCGACGGCGGGCCGTGCCGGCGGCGCCCCCGGGAAACCGTGGCGCGCCGCCGGCACCGCCCTCGTCGCGGCGCTGGCGCTGGTCGGTGCCGGCCTGATCGGCGTTGCGCTCGCCGCCCCGGATCCGGTCGCTCCGCCGGCGCCGGGCGCCGGTGCCGCCCCGGACGACCCTGACCGGGTCTCCGGCGACGCTCCGGCCGGTGGCCCCGGGGACGCCTCCGCGCCCCCCGCGCCGGAACTCCCCGGCGGCACCGGCCTGGCCAGGTCGGAGCCGGCGATGATCAGAATTCCGAAGATCGGCGTGGTCGCCACCATCCTGCCGCTCGGGCTCACCCCGGACGGCATGGTGCAGGTGCCGCCGCTGACCAGGGCGGAACTGGCCGGCTGGTACGAACTCGGCCCGACACCCGGCGAACCCGGCAACTCCGTGATCGTCGGGCACGTCGACTCCCGGGAGGTCGGGCCGGCGGTCTTCTTCCGGCTCGGTGCCCTGCTGCCCGGGGACGGCGTGGAGGTGATCCGGCGGGACGGCAGCCTGGCCAGCTTCGTGGTGGAGGGCGTGAAGTCGTACCCGAAGAGCGCCTTTCCCACCGAACTCGTCTACGGCCCGAGCGAGACCCCGGGACTCCGCCTGGTGACCTGCGGCGGAGACTTCGACGAGCGGACCGGCTCCTATCCGGACAACATCATCGCCTTCGCGAGGCTCGCCAGGTAGGGAGACTCCCACCCCGACGGCGCCCGCGACGGCGCCCGAAGCATCCCGGGCCCGCAGGGGACAGCGACCGACGCTGTCCCTGCTTCGGTACGCCGATCCGGACATCGTCGGAGCGAAGACTCTGTACCACCCAGAGGTGAGCTTTCCCGGGAAATACTCGTAATCACGACATCAGCTCACAAAGTGGCTAGCGTCGGTCGTGGCTCGACTGGCCGTCGAGCAACGGAAACGGGGAAGGAAGTGACTACGAGTCATGGGTAGCAAGTTGCTGGGCAAGGTGATGGCCGGTGCCGGCCTGGGCGCCGCGTCCCTGCTGATCTGCGCACCAGGGACCGCCCTCGCCGACGGTGGCCCGTACGACTGGGAGGACGGCGGGCACATCTACACCGTGCCCAAGGGAGTGAAGGCAGGACACAAATTCAAGATCATCCTGAAGTGTGACCGTCCGGTGGAGAAGCCCTGGGTTTCGTCGAAGGTCACCGGCAAGGTCTGGCTCAAGCCCCTGGAGGACGGGGTCCGGGTGCCCGACGACGTCCAGCCGCCGACGCCGCCCAACGGCGGACAGCCACCGCTGCCGCCCAACGGCGGACAGCCGCCGCTGCCACCCAACGGGGAACAGCCACCGCTGCCACCCAACGGCGGACAGCCACCGCTGCCACCCAACGGGGAACAGCCACCGCTGCCGCCGGACGGCGGACAGCCGCCGCTGCCCGACGGGGCGCAGCCCGCGGCGCCGGACGGTGCCGACGAGGGTGCCGGTGCGCAGCCGGAGGGCGGCCAGGGCGGTCAGGCCGCGTACGGCCACGAGGCCACCTACTGGGGCTGGGCCAAGGTGTCGTACAAGACCAAGCCCGGTCACTACTCCGCCTGGGGGGCCTGTGACGGCAGGGGCAAGATCATCGTCCTGCCCAAGGGCTGGGTGCACGGTGGTGACGGTGGCGCCAGCACCGACCAGAGCCGGGTCGCCGCTGGTGCGGGTCTGCTGGGGGCGGCCGCGCTCGGTGGCTTCCTGATGATCCGGCGGCGTCGTACCGATGGCTCACTCGCCTGACGTGCCGACCAGGCGCGCCGGCGGCCGGCACGGGCGACCGTGGCGTGCCGCCGGCGTCACCCTGGTCGCTCTCCTCGCGCTCAGCGGCACCGCGCTGCTCACCGCCGGCCTGAACCCGGCACCGGCGCAGCCGCCACAGCCCGCCCGGACCGAGGCCGGCGAGGCGTCGGCGCAGCCGACGCCGGGCCCGGGGACGGCCACACCGACCCCGACGACGACGCCGGGCACCCGCTCGGGCGCGCCCGGCACCGCCTCCGGCCCGCCCCCCGGGGCGGCCGCACCGCCCCGGGCGGTGGGACTGCCCCGCTCCGAGCCGGTCCGGATCACCATCCCGAAGATCAAGGTGAATGCGAAGATCATCCCGCTCGGGGTGGAGGAGGACGGCACCGTGCAGGTGCCGTCGCTGAAGGAGGCCAGGCTCGCCGGCTGGTACAGAGGCGGCGCCAGTCCCGGCGAGATCGGCAACGCGGTCGTGGTCGGGCACGTCGACTCGGCCGCGATCGGACCGGCGGTCTTCTTCCGGCTCGGCTCGCTGAAACGCGGCGACCGGATCGAGGTGACCCGCAAGGACGGCAAGGTCGCCCGCTTCACGGTGGACGCCGTCGCGTCGTTCCCGAAGACGGCGTTCCCGTCCGAACTGGTCTACGGGGATGCGGAGACCGCCCGGCTCCAGGTGGTGACCTGTGGCGGCACCTTCGACCGCAAGAAGGGCAGCTATCCCAACAACATCGTCGTCTCCGCGACCCGGATCCCCTGACCGCGACGGCGGCGTGCCGGGCCGGCCGCTCGCCGGCCCGGCACGCCCCTGGTCGACAGGGCCGGATCAGGAGGCGGCCGAGGTCCGCACCAGGGTACGGATCTGCCGCAGCAGCACCGAGAGCGCGGAGAGATCGGCCCGGGACTCGTCGAACTCACCCATCGCCCGACGGGTACGGCCCACCGAGATCGAGTTCGACTCCTCCCACTCCCGCACCCGCTCGTCCGGCGGCAGCTCGGCCGAGGTCGCGCCGAGCACCTCGGCGGTGAGCGCGGCGAGCGCCGCGTAGAGGTCGTAGCGCAGCGCCATCCGGGCCAGCGTCTGCCAGCGGTCCTCCCGGGGCAGCAGCGAGATCTTCGACAGCAGCGAGTCGACCCGGAACCGGTCGGAGAGGACGAAGTAGACCGCCGCCACCTCGCCGACCTCCCGGCCGGTTGCGGTGGCGGTCTCCACCACGTCGAGCAGGCCGAAGCTGTACATCAGCCGGGTGGAACGCTCGGCCAGCTCCCGGGGCAGCCCGCGCCGCACGCACATGTCGACGTGCGCCTCCAGCGCCGCGCGCTCGCCGCCGCAGAAGAGCCTGTCCAGCAGGGGCAGGAGCCGGGACACCCCGTCGTGCAGCCGGGAGATCTCGGCCGGTACGTCGATCGGCGAACGCCGGTTGGTCACCAGCCATCGCACGGCACGGTCGAGCAGCCGGCGGGTGTCGAGGTAGACGGCGGTCTGCACATCGGTCGGCACCCTGTTGTCCAGCGCCTCGATGTCGGCCCAGACCTGCCGCAGCCCGAACACCTCGCGGACCACCACGTACGCCCGGATCACGTCGGCGGGCGTGGCACCGGTCTCCTCCACCACCCGGTAGATGAAGGAGATGCCGCCCCGGTTCACCGCCTCGTTGACCAGCACGGTGGTGACGATGTCCCGGTGCAGCCGGTGCTCCGGCATCCGGCCGGCGTACCGCTCGCGCAGCGGGGACGGGAAATAGCCGGTGAGCACCTGGAAGGTCCACTCCTCGTCCGGCAACCTGTCGGCCAGGATCTCCCGCTCCAGCACGATCTTGACGTACGCGAGCAGCACCGCGAACTCCGGCGCGGTCAGCCCGATGTCGCCGCGGACCGCCAGTTCCTCGTCCGGCGGCAGCGCCTCCAACTGTCGGTCGAGGTGACCGGCACGCTCGAAGTCGGAGATCATCCGGCGGTGCACCGGCAGCAGCGAGGCCGCCTGCGCCTGCGCGTTGCCGATCGCCCGCGCCTGGTCGTAGTTGTCCCGGAGCACCAGCTCGGCGACCTCGTCGGTCATCTCGGCCAGCAGCGCGTCCCGGTCCGGCACGCCCAGCTCGCCGTCGGCGACCGCCGCGCCGAGCAGGATCTTGATGTTCACCTCGTGGTCCGAGGTGTCCACCCCGGCCGCGTTGTCGATGAAGTCGGTGAAGATCCGGCCGCCGGCCAGGGCGTACTCGATCCGGCCGACCTGGGTGAAGCCCAGGTTGCCGCCCTCGCCGACCACCCGGGCGCGCAGGTCCTTGCCGTCCACCCGGATCGCGTCGTTGGACTTGTCCCCGACCTCGGCGTTCGACTCCGACGACGCCTTGACGTAGGTGCCGATGCCGCCGTTCCAGAAGAGGTCGACCGGGGCGCAGAGGATCGCCTTCATCAGCTCCTGCGGCGACATCGACTCGACGTCGCCGAGGTCGAGCACCGCCCGGACCTGCGGGCTGATCGGGATCGACTTCGCGGTACGCGGATAGATCCCGCCGCCCTCGCTTATCAACTCCGCGTTGTACTCCTCCCAGGAGGAGCGCGGCGTGTCGAAGAGGCGGCGGCGCTCCGCGTAGGAGACGGCCGGGTCCGGGTCCGGGTCCAGCACGATGTGCCGGTGGTCGAAGGCGGCCACCAGCCTGATGTGCTCGGAGAGCAGCATCCCGTTGCCGAAGACGTCGCCGGACATGTCGCCGACACCGACCACGGTGAAGTCCTGGGTCTGGGTGTCGATCCCCATGTCCCGGAAGTGCCGCTTCACCGACTCCCAGGCGCCCCGGGCGGTGATCCCCATCCTCTTGTGGTCGTAGCCGGCCGAGCCGCCGGAGGCGAACGCGTCGGCCAGCCAGAAGCCGTTGCGCATCGAGATCTCGTTGGCGATGTCGGAGAAGCTGGCGGTGCCCTTGTCCGCCGCCACCACCAGGTAGGGGTCGTCGGCGTCGTGCCGGACCACGTCGTGCGGCGGCACGATCTGCCCGCCGACCAGGTTGTCGGTGACATCCAGCATGGCGGAGATGAGCCCCTGGTAGCAGGCGACCGCCTCGTCCCGGTCGCCCGGCTTCTGCTTGAGCACGAAGCCGCCCTTGGCGCCCACCGGCACGATCACGGCGTTCTTCACCATCTGTGCCTTGACCAGGCCGAGCACCTCGGTCCGGAAGTCCTCCCGCCGGTCCGACCAGCGGATGCCACCCCGGGCCACCGGCCCGAACCGCAGGTGCACGCCCTCGAAGCGCGGCGAGTAGACGAAGATCTCGTACTTCGGGCGGGGTGCCGGCAGGTCGGGCACGGCCTGCGGGTCGAGCTTGAACGCCACGTACGACTTCGGCCGCCCGTCGGTGCGCCGCTGGTAGAAGCTGGTCCGCAGGGTCGCCTGGATCAGCGTCAGGTACGACCGCAGGATGCGGTCCTGGTCCAGGCTGCTCACGTCGTCGAGCTGCTGGTTGATGGAGGTGACCAGCTCCTTGCTCCGCAGGTTGCGCTCCTCGGCGGAGTAGCCCAGCGTCGGCGAGAACCGCACCTCGAAGAGTTCCACGAGCGAGGCGGCGAGCTGCGGGTACGCGATGAAGGTCGACTCCATGTAGTCCTGCGAGAAGACCGTGCCGGCCTGCCGCAGGTATTTCGCGTACGCCCGCAGCACCACCACCTGCCGCCAGGTCAGACCGCCGCGCAGCACCAGCTCGTTGAAGCCGTCCACCTCGGCCTCGCCCCGCCAGGTGGCGGAGAAGGCGTTCTCCACGTGCGGGCGCACCTCGGTCAGGTCCCGGGCGCCCTCCGGCAGCTCCAGGCCGAAGTCGTAGAGGTAGATCCGGCCGTCGAGCCGCTCCACCTCGTACGGGTGCTCGTCGATCACCCGTACGCCGAGCGAGTGCAGCACCGGCAGCACGGCGGAGAGCACCATCGGTTCGCCGTACCGGTAGACCTTGAACCGGACGTCCTCGACGGTGGTGGCCGGGGCCGGCCCGCCCGGCCGGGCCGTCTGGTGCTTGCGGAACATGTGCATCTCGAGCTGGCCCGGCTCCTCGAGCAGTTCGAGCTTTGCCAGGTCCTTCATCGCCTCGTACGGGGTGTGCCCGTCCTTGTAACCCTCGGGAAAGGCGTCGGCGTACCGGGTGAAGAGCCGCTTGGCCTGCTCGTCGCCGAGCTTGCGCTCCAGCACCAGCCGGTAGTCGTCGTCCCAGAGCCGGGTCGCGTCGGCGAGCTCCTCGGCGAGCAGGTCCGCGTCGACCTCGCCGGGCGGGTTCGACGGGTCGGTCCGGACGATGAAGTGCACCCGGGCCAGCATCGACTCGGTGACCCGGGTGGTGTAGTCGACGCCGATCCCGTTCAGCTCGCGGAGCAGGATCTCCTGCATCCGCAGCCGGTTCTGCGTGGTGAACCGGTCCCGGGGCAGGTAGATCAGGCAGGAGATGAACCGCCCGTAGCCGTCCCGGCGCAGGAAGACCCGGAGCTGCCGGCGGCCCGCCATCCGGAGCACCCCGACGACGGCGTGGTAGAGGTCGTCGGTCTTGATCTGGAAGAGCTCGTCCCGGGGATAGGTCTCCAGGATCTGCAACAGGTCCTTGCCGGAGTGGCTGCGCGGGCTCAGCCCGGAGCGGTCCAGCACCTCGGCGACCTTGCGCCGGACCACCGGCAGCTCCCGGACGCTGGTGCGGTACGCCGCCGTGGCGAGCAGACCGAGGAAGCGCCGCTCCCCCACCACCTCGCCCGCCGAGTTGAAGATCTTGAAGCCGATGTAGTCGAGGTAGGCCGAGCGGTGCACGGTGGCCCGGGAGTTCGCCTTGGTGATGATCAGCAGGCGCTTCTCGGTCACCTTCTGGTGCGCCTCCGGGGTCATCGAGGAGAGCGTGCGGGGCGTGGTGGAGTCCTGGCGCAGGATGCCCAGCCCGCTGCCGAGGATCGCCTCCAGCGCCGGCCCCTGCTCGGTCTGGATCAGCCGGTATTCCCGGTAGCCGAGAAAGGTGAAGTGCTCGTGGGCGAGCCAGCGGAGCAGCTCCACCGAGTCGGTGATGTCCTTCTCCGGCACCGGTGGGCGGTTCTCCGAGGTACGCGCGGCGGCCAGCTCGTCGGCGAGCGAGAGAGCCCGCTGGCGCATCTTGGGCCAGTCCTCCACCGCCTCGCGGACGTCGGTGAGCACCCGCTGCAGCTCGGCGCGCAATCGGTTCCGGTCGGCCTCGCCGCGTACCGGGTCGATCTCGATCCGCATCCAGCTCTCGACGATGTCGCCGTCGATCCCGTCGTCGGGCTCGACGTCGGCGGCGACCTCGGTCAACCTGCCGAGCGGCTCGCGGCGGACCACCACGAGCGGGTGTACCAGCATGTGCACGTCGAGGTGGTGCCCGGTGAGCAGCGCGGTGACGGAATCCACCAGAAAGGGCATGTCGTCCGTGACGATCTCGATCACGGTGTGCTGCTGGTCCTCGTCCGGCTCGCGGATCCGCAGCTTCAGCTCACCCGGTACGCGCTGCTGGGCGAGATCCCGGTGCTCCCGGGCCGCGGTCAGCATCTCCTCCGCGGTGAAGCCGACCAGTTCCTCGTCAGGTGCGAAGCGCCAGAACCGGTCGACCAGGGTCGCCGCGTCGTGGTCGTCGCCGGCCAGCGCCACCGCCTGGGCGACCAGCCGCTCGGCGTTCGGCACCGGCTCGTCCAGGTCGGCGTCCTCGACGTCGTCGACGAGGGCCTCCGGCGGCAGTCCGAGATCGTAGAGCGTGTCGATGCTGGCCCCCGGCACACCGGTGACGCCGGAGGCGAGTCGAGAGCCCGCCCCGTCGTCGTCGATCGCCGCATCGTAGCTGTCGTCCCGGCCGGCATCCTCCGGCCGAAGGACGGGTTCCGGTGAGATCGCCGGACGCCGGTCCATCGTGCAACTCCCCTCGACCCACCACGCCGTGGGTCACTCTCCGCCCAGACTAGGCCCTACCGATAAGCCCCTCTGTCGGTGGACCGGCGGCCGGATGTCGGATCTGGGTTATGTCCTTTCCTGCGGTGCGGGCACCCGACACGCCCGCCCCGGAGTACCCACGCACGCTCCGCCATCACCCGATCCATGCGGCGGACAGCGGGTCCGGCACGGTGCCAACACCAGACATCTCCACCCTGACCAGCACGGAAACCCGAGAAGAGCCTCGAAAACAGGGGTGATCCGGCCCGCAGCGTGCCGTAGCGGGACAGCCGGCATTGGTTCCCCCGTACTACCGTCAGACTGCCGCCGAGCGACGCCCGGCGCTGCGTTGAACTGCCGCCGGAGCGAAGTCCGGCGAAGCGCCGACCTGGGAGGTAACCGCGGCATGCGCTTTCCGACGCCACCTCGTCAGCTCCACCCCGGGCAGCACGTCCGGCGTGGCGCCGCCACCGCACTGGCCGGTGTGCTGCTGGCCGCCGGGGCGCTCGCCGGCTGCTCCGAGTCGGACGGGCCGGACCGCGCGGTCGACGCGTTCCTGGCGGGCTGGCGCGGCGGCGATCTCCACAGGGTCGGTTTCCGCAATCCGGCCGGCCAGCGGGTCCCGGCCGAGGAGGTGGCCGAGGAGATCACGCAGCTCTCCGGGGAGCTGGCCAGCACCCCACCGGCACTGCGTCGGGAGGGCGACGCGAAGATCGAAGAAGACATCGCGACCGCGACGGTACGGGTCGACTGGACGTTGCCCGGTGACACGCACTGGACGTACCCGTCGGAGATCCAGCTCAAGCGTGGCGAGGACGACGAGTGGCAGGTGATCTGGGAACCGAAGGTCGTCGAGTCGCGCCTGACCAGGGGTGACGAGCTGACGCTGCGCCGCCTGACGGCCACCCGGGCGGCGGTGACCGACGGTGCCGGTGCACCCCTGGTGGCGCCCCGGCCGGTGGTGGTGGTCGGTGTGCAGCCCGACCAGGTGACCGACGTGCCAGGGCTGGTGCGGCAACTGGACGCTGCGTTCCGGGCGATCCGGCCGCCGATCACCCCGGCGATCGACCTGACCGACCTGCCGGGCCGGATGCGGGAGGCGAAACCGGACGCCTTCGTCGAGGTGGTCACCCTCCGCCGGGATGCCTACCTCCAGGTCAAACCACGCATCCATCCGCTGGAGGGGACGAAGTTCCGCGAGGAGCAACGGGAGCTCGCCCCGACCCGGGACTTCGCCCGGGCCCTGCTCGGCTCGGTCGACCCGGTGCAGGCCGACGACATGACGGCCAACCCCGGGCTCTTCGAGGAGGGTGACCTGGTCGGCCACGGCGGGCTCCAGGGCCGGTACGACAGGCAGCTGCGCGGCGGGACCGGGCTGAGCGTGATCATCGCGAGCAAGCGGCCGGACGGTACGGTCACGCCGAGCGGCACCGAACTCTTCCGGCGAGAGCCGGAGCCCGGCGTACCGCTGAAGACCACCCTCGACGTGCCGACCCAGAACGCGGCGGACGACGCGCTGCGCGGCACCCGGCAGCGCTCCGCCCTGGTGGCGGTCCGGGTCAGCGACGGCGCGGTACTGGCGGCGGCGAACGGTGGCACCGCCGAGAACCTCGCCTTCACCGCCCAGGTGCCACCGGGCTCGACCTTCAAGATGGTCAGCACACTCGGCCTGCTCGACGCCGGTGCGGTCACCCTGGACGGCCCGGTCGCCTGCGACAGGACCTTCACCGTCGACGGCCGCTCGTTCAAGAACTCCGACAACTTCGCGCTCGGCACGGTGCCGTTCCGCACCGACTTCGCGCGCTCCTGCAACACCGCCTTCGCGGCGCTCGCCCCGAAGCTGGGGCCGGACGGGCTCGCCAACGCCGGGCGCAGCCTCGGCCTGGAGGCCGAGTGGAAGCTCGGGCTGGACGCCTTCTCCGGCAAGGTGTCGGCGGGCGGCCCGCCGGCCGAGCGGGCCGCCGCCGCCTTCGGCCAGGGCACCACCCTGGTCAGCCCGGTGGCGATGGCGGCGGCGACGGCCGGGGTCGCCCGCGGTCAGTGGCAGCAGCCGAAGCTGGTGCTGGAGCCGTCGCCGGGTGAGCCCGCGCCGGCCGGCCCACAGCTGAAGGCCGCTTCGGTCGAGCCGCTCCGCACGATGATGCGGGAGGTGGTCACCAAGGGCACCGGCACGGCGCTCGCGGACGTGCCGGGCGGCCCGGTCCACGGCAAGACCGGCACCGCCGAATACGACGACAACCCGGCACACACGCATGCCTGGTTCGTGGGCTGGCAGGGGGATGTCGCCTTCGCCGTCTTCGTCGAGAAGGGCGGGTCGAGTACGGCCACCGCCGTGCCGATCGCCGAGAAGTTCCTTCGCGGCCTCGCCTAGTTCCTGGGCGGCCTCGCCTGATGACCCGTGGCAGGCGGCGGACGACCGTCAGACGCGACGGCCGGGACGGTCGACGGGGGGGGTTCCCCGGACCGCCCCGGCCAGCGGAGTGTGTGCCTGCCTCAGCGGGCGAGCGCCTGCCCCTGCTTGTCGGTGAACCTGCCGATCAGGATCATGATGAAGTCGATCAGAACCCAGAGGCCCAGCCCGCCGAAGGTGAGGAGCATCAGGATGCCGGTGCCGACCTTGCCGACGTAGAACCGGTGCACCCCGAGCGCACCGAGGAAGAAGCAGAGCAGCACCGCGACGATCCAGGACTTCTGCCCGGTGGCCGGAACAGCGGCGGTTGTGGACATGGTTATTCCTTTCAGGACACTCAGAAAATAGGGTGTTCGCGCGGCGTCGAAGGTCCGCCGTGAACAGCGATCGCGGACATTACCGCACTCCATGCCGCTGCGCTGTCCCGGTCAGCGGCGGGGCAGGCTGGCGACGAACATCGCGATGAGTTGCTCGTAGGTCTCGTCCAGGTCCTCCGGCAGCCCGAAGCCGCCGCTCGCCTCCAGCGAGGCGAACCCGTGCGCGATGCTCCGACCGCAGCGGGTGGCGTGGATCGCCGCCGAGTCGGTGAGACCGTAGCCCCGCAGCGCGGCGAGGAAGACCTGCAACATCCGGCTGGCGGCGTCGACCATCACCGGCTCGTGCAGGGGGTTGGGCGGCATCGCGGCGTACCGGGCCGGATGCTCGCGGACGTAGTCGCGGTAGGTACGCAGCAGCACGGCCACCGCGTCGTCGCCGCTGCGGCCCAGCACCGCCGCCACGAACCGGTCGGTCATCTCGGTCATCACCCGGATGCCGACCAGCGTCCGCAACTCGGCCAGGCCGGCGACATGCTTGTAGAGCGAGGGCGGGGCGACCCCGGTGCGCGCGGCGACCGCCGCCAGGGTCAGCGACTCGACGCCGTGCTCGTCGATGACCTCGATCGCGGCGTTGACCACGGCGGTCGTCGAGAGCCCGACCCTAGGCACCGCACCACCCGTGCGACGCTCCTCGTCGACCCGCTGACTCGCTAATCACAATAGCCTGAAAGCTAGTAACGCTAGCCCGCAATGTCAAATCCTCGCCTGACCCATCCTGCCCGATCAGCCATCGGTGCAGTGGCCTGATTCCAGAGGGTGTGGGCTACGCGCGGGCTGGGCGAGGGCATATGGATGGCACGGCTGCCGGCGTTCTGCCAGTGCCGGCCGCCCGCGAGGTGAACCCTGCCGCCCCTGGGATCGCCGGTCACCCGGTATAAGGGAGCGTCCGGCTCGCCCTGACGGGCCGGACGCTCCCTTATCAAGGTCGTTCGCTCCAGGTCGCCGCTTCAAACACCTTTGCTGCTACTCGTCCGAGGCATCGTGCAATCGCTCACGGCGCCGCGCTGCGTACGCCCGGACGTCGGTGGCGGACCAGATCCGGCCGACAGTCAGTGTGTCCAGAGGCGCCGGGAAGTCGGGCCTGTCCACCAAGACCGCAGCGCGCTGGCGGCTGACCCCGAGGTGGTCGGCCACTTCTGCGAGCGCCATGACATGCATTCGGCGCACCATCTGCTTGGAGGGGTTGACAGCTTGCCTAGCCCTGGGTTGACTACTTGCCAACGGCCGATCAGAAGCCCCGAGCATGCCCGGTTGCGGGACGACGAAACGCCCGCGATCGGGCCGACGACGGATCCTCGCACCGGCCGGAATTCAGGACTGTCCCCGTTGCCGTACTGCGAGCTGGGCTGCGGTGGCGGGGGTGGGGTGATCCGGTCGGGCCCGAGATGGCCGGGTCACCCCGCCCAGGGGAACTGAGGGCACAGGACAGATCAGCGAGAAGGGACGTAGCGACGTGCGGCAACTCCTTCGGCGCACCCCGGCACGATCACGTACACCCGACCGGGTGACCCCATGCGGGTGAGCCGGTACGTCATCCACCTGCCGATCGTCACGACCGACCTCTCCCGGGCCCGCATCCTGGCCCGGACCGCCGCCCGGGCGTTGGCCTTCCTCTGCGTCGACGTCCAGGAGACCACCGTGTCGGAGGCGGCGACGCCGGGCGTACACCATCGGGTCTTCTGCGACCGGCGACTGGCCAACGGCCGGCGCTGCGGCCTGCGGATCGACCATGAGCTTCCGTGTACCCGGCGGGTGCGGCGGCGGTCGATATGACCGTGCTCACCTGCTCCGAGTGTGCCGGGGTGACCTTCACCGTCGTCGCCTGCCGGTGTACCGGAGTCTGCCGGCGGCGGTCGCGGACTGCGTGACATATCTCGAGGTCGCGCTCGCCGCGACGGTGCCGACCGACCCGCACCAGCCGATCCCGGTGCCGCAGACCCCACGACCACACCCGGTCGACGACCCGGCCCGGTTGACAGCGCGGCTCGGGGAGCGCCACCCGGGCAGGCCCGTCACGGTGCGCTTCGACCGCACCGGCTGCACGATCCACCTGCACGAGGATGGCTCGTCCCGGTTGCTGGCCGGGGCGGCCACCCTGCGCCAGGCCGTCGCCGCACTCGGGTTGCCCAGCCCGGACCCACCTCGCTGACCAGCGACGGTGCCCAGTGCTGCGAGCGCCGGCCGCAGTGAGCCCGGCCCGGCGTTGCTCGCTGCCCGTCGCCGGGGCCGGACCGGGGCCGGACGTGCGCCGATCCTCAGGCGATCTCCGCCGCCGATCCCCGCTCCAGACCAGGGGTCGGTGCGTCACCCCGCGCTGCGGGCCCGTTGTCGGCCTGGCCAGAATCCGGCGGAGCCCCGGCGGCGGGTCCCCCGACCGGCTCCCCGACCGGCCCCTCGGCCGGTTCGTCGGCGGGTTCCTCGACCGGCGGTGGCGGGTTGCGGCGGAGCCGTCCAGGACCGGCCGAGGCGGGCGGGCCGACCGGCTCCGACCAGCGGGCAGACAGGTCGGCTACCTCGGACCGGGCTCGGTCGGCGCCGTCCGGCCCGAGGGTGGCATCGCCGTGATCCCGCTCCGCCGCCGGTAGGTCTGACGAAGCTGCCTCGACAGGCCGCGGACCGGCCGATCCCGTGTCGGCACCCTCCCGCCCGGCGGGTTCGCTCGCCGCGCCGGTCGAGCCCGGCGCAGTGGACGGAGCGGACGGGGCCGGCACCGCTCCGAACGCCGTCGCGGCCGGAGAGGGGCGGGAGAAGGCGGGAAACTCGACCGCCGGTATCCCCCGCCGGACGGTGGCCGGCGCCGCGCCGGTCGACGGCACCACCGGCCGCCGGACCGGCACCGCCGGAACGGCTTGGGAGGGTGCCGCCGGAACGGCTTGGGAAGGTGCCGCCGGAGAGGCTTGGGACACCGTACGGGGTCCCGGCACGACCGGGTCCCGCCCGGGGGCGGCCGGCCGGCTCGGGGCCAGCCGGGGCGGCACCGCCTCCGGCGCGGCGACCGGGGCCAGGCCGGCGACCAGGGCCTCGACGATCTCGGCCGCGTAACTGCCGTCCGGGTCGTAGTCCGGGTCGAAGACGGTGAGCTCCACCCCCAGGCAGTGCGGGGTGTCGACCAGCCCGGCCAGCAGCAACTCCAACTCGGCGAAGGCGATCCCGCCCGGGTCCGGTGCGTCGACCGCCGGCATCACGGCCGGATCGAGCACGTCGACGTCGACGTGCAGCCAGTAACCCGCGCAGTCGGTCAACTGGTCGTGTGCCCACTGCGCCGTCCGGGCCGCCCCCTCGACCCGCAGCGCCGGCACCGGCCGGGTCACGATCCCGGCCGCCTGGAGATCGAGCCGGTACTCGTCGTGCGCCCGGATGCCGAGCACCACCACGTCGATGTCCCGGAAGTATGGCCGGCGCCCCTCGATGGCGGCCAGGTCGGCCTGCCCCCGCCCGGTGACCAGGGCCAGGTCCTCCCCGGCGGCGGCGCCGACGTAGGAGGCGTTGCCCGGATGCCGGAAGTCGGAGTGGCCGTCGACGAAGACCAGGCCGATCCGACCACCCACCGCCTCGCCGAGCCGGTGCATGGCCAGTGCCGAGCCGAGCAGGACCGAACAGTCCCCGCCGAGCACGAGCGGGAACTCCCCCTGGTCGATGATGCCGCCGATCCGCTCGGCCAGCTCCGTCGAGTACCGCGCGATCGCGTCGGCGTGGCACACCCCGTCCCCGGGACGCCAGTCGCCCGGGTCGTACCGGGGCGGGGTGAGGCAGCCGGCGTCCCGGGCGGCGAGCCGGCCGAGCAGGTCGTGGTCGCGCAGCGCGCCCGGCGCCTTGGCGCAGCCCGGCACCGACGTGGGGGTCGGTGGACGCAGACCCAGGTTGGACGGGGCGTCCAGGACGGCGATCCGGCGCATACTGTGCTCCCGTCCGGTATCGCGGCTGCCAGGCCGGCACTCGTGCCGCTCGTAGTGCCTACTGACGCTAGCTGCCTATTGTCTAGAAAAGCGCACGCGAGAGCGCCCGTCGGGCACCGGCCACCGCGGGATCGTCCGGACCGGCGATGGTGAAGAGGGAGACCAGGTGCTGCCGGGCCACCTCCCGGTCGTCGCCGGCCGTCCGGCGGACCAGCTCGACCAGCCGGGCGTACGCCTGCTCCGCCTGACCGCTGAGCACCTCCACGTCGGCGGCGAGCAGCTGCGCCGGTACGTCGTCCGGCGCCGCCGCGGCCGCGGCCAGCGCCGCCGCCGGGTCCGCGCCGCTCACCCGGCGGGCCAGCGCGACGTGTGCCAGGCCGGCCTCGGCCGCGGCGTCCGAGGGCGCGTCCGAGAGGATCTTCTTGTACGCCCGCTCGGCGGCGTCCAGGTCACCGCTGATCAGCGCCTCGTCGGCCTCGCTGAGCCGGGGGTCCTCCGGGGCCTCGACCGACACCCCGCCGGCCTTGAGCACGGCGCCGATCCACTGCCGCAGCTGGGCCTCGGGCACCACACCGGCGAAGGCGTCGACCGGCTGGCCGCCCACCACGGCGTAGACCATCGGGATGCTCTGCACCCGGAACATCTGCGCGAGCCGCTGGTTGGCATCGACGTCGATCTTGGCCAGCACCCAGGAGCCGCCGCCCTCGACGGCCAGCCGCTCCAGCACCGGGGAGAGCTGCTTGCAGGGCTCGCACCACTCGGCCCAGAAATCGATGACGACGGGCGTGTTCAGGGACCGTTCCAGCACCTCGGACTGGAACGTGGCCTCGGTGACGTCGATCACCGTGACCCCGCCTCCACCCGTCTGGGGTGTGCCCGGGCCGCCGGCACTGCCGGGACCGGCCGGCGAGGGGGCGGCTGCCGCCGGTGTCGCGGGCGTCTGGGCGGCGCGCAACGCGCCGAGGTCGACCGCGCCGCGGGTGAAGATCGACGAGGTGATCCGTGGGTCGCTCATGGTTCCCTAGTCTCGCACGCGGTGTCGCGAACCCTGTCCAACCGCCCGTGCCGGACGTGCCAACCGCCCGGACCGCCCGGACCGCCCGGACCGGACCCGGCCCCGGGGATCAGAACCGGGCCGGTTCGCGGTAGACGCCCCACTCGGCGCGGAGCGCGTCGCAGATCTCCCCGAGGGTGGCCTCGGCGCGCACCGCCGCCAGCATCGGCGGGATCAGGTTCTCCCCGGTCCGGGCGACCTCGACCATCCGGCCGAGCGCGGCGGTCACCTCGGCGGCGTCCCGGCCGGCCTTGCGCCCGGCCAGCACCTGCCGCTGCTCCAGCTCCACCTCGTGCGAGACCCGCAGGATCTCCAGCTCCTCGGCGACCGTGCCGGTGTGGCAGTTGACCCCGACGATCTTCTTGTCGCCCTTCTCCAGGGCCTGCTGGTAGGTGAAGGCCGACTCGGCGATCTGGCCGGTGAACCAGCCCTCCTCGATGCCGCGCAGGATGCCGGAGGTCATCGGCCCGATCCGGTGCGGGCCGTCGCCGCCGAGCTGCCTGATCCGGGCGAAGATCTCCTCCGCCTCGGCCTCGATCCGGTCGGTCAGCGCCTCGACGTACCAGGAGCCGCCGAGCGGGTCGGCGACGTTGGTGACCCCGGTCTCCTCCATCAGCACCTGCTGGGTCCGGAGCGCGATCTCGGCCGACGAGTCGGTGGGGAGCGCGAGAGTCTCGTCCAGCGCGTTGGTGTGCAGCGAGTTGGTGCCGCCGAGCACCGCCGCCAGCGCCTCCACGGCGGTGCGCACCACGTTGTTGACCGGCTGCTGCGCGGTCAGCGAGACACCGGCGGTCTGGGTGTGGAAGCGCAGCCAGAGCGCCCGCTCGTCGGTGGCGCCGTAGACCTCGCGCAGCCAGCGGGCCCAGATCCGGCGGGCGGCCCGGAACTTGGCGATCTCCTCGAAGAAGTCGACGTGCGAGTCGAAGAAGAAGCTCAGCCCGGGGGCGAAGCGGTTGACGTCGAGCCCCCGGCTCAGCCCCAGCTCGACGTAGCCGAACCCGTCCGCCAGGGTGTACGCCAGCTCCTGCGCGGCGGTCGAGCCGGCCTCCCGGATGTGGTAGCCGGAGACCGAGAGCGGCTTGTAGCGCGGGATCTCCCGGGCGCAGTACTCCATCAGGTCACCGATGAGCCGCAGGTGCGGCTCGGGGTCGAAGAGCCACTCCTTCTGCGCGATGTACTCCTTGAAGATGTCGGTCTGCAGCGTGCCGTCCAGGGTGGAGAGATCCGCCCCCTGCCGCTCGGCGGCGACCAGGTACATGCAGAAGACCGGCACCGCCGGCCCGGAGATGGTCATCGAGGTGGTGACGGCGGCCAGGTCGATCCCGTCGAAGAGCACCTCCATGTCGGCGGCCGAGTCGATGGCGACGCCGCAGTGCCCGACCTCGCCGAGCGCCTGCGGGTCGTCGGAGTCCCGCCCCATCAGGGTCGGCATGTCGAAGGCGACCGAGAGACCGCCGCCACCCGCGCCCAGGATCATCCGGTAACGCTCGTTTGTCTGCCGGGCGTTGCCGAAGCCGGCGAACTGCCGGATCGTCCAGGTCCGCCCCCGGTAGCCGGTCGGATACAACCCCCGGGTGTACGGATATTCGCCCGGCCAGCCGATCCGGGCGAACCGGGGGTCGGCGCTCCCCTCCGGCGGACCGTAGACCGGCTCGACGGGCAGCCCGGAGAGCGTGGTGAAGTCCGCCTCCCGCTTGCGTGCCCCGTCGTACCGGGCCTGCCAGCGGGCTCGACCGGCGGCGATCTCCTCGGCGTTCATCGCGGGGGCCTCCTCGCACTCCTCGACTTCGCCCGAGTGTAGAGGGGATCCCTGAACGATCGCTAAGGCGACCCACGATCAGGGGATCTTCCGGCCCCGGGCCCCGGCCCAGGCCGGTGCGGTGGCCGGTGCGATCCGCCCGGAAGATCCCTGATCACGGCGCCCGGTCAGGCTCCGGCGGCCGGCCCGGCGTTCAGCTCGATGTCGTCGACCTTGACGTTCACCTCGGCGACCGTGATGCCGTACGCCTCCACCGCCTCGACGACCGTGGCCCGGACCGCCTCGGTCACCTCCTGCACGACCGAACCGGCCGCGATCACCAGGACGACCCGGATCGTCGCGCTGGTCCCCCTCACCTCGGCCGAGACGCCCCGCCCGGCGTCACCCACCTCGTCCAGGCCGACCCGGTCCAGCACGTTGTTGAAGAACCGGGCCACGTCGCCACCGAGATCGGCGACACCGGGCACCGAGCGGGCCGCCGTACCGGCGATCTTCTCGATGACCTCTTCGGACACCTCGGTGCCGCCCCTCGGGGCGGCGGGCTGTGCCGCCGGCGCGACGCTCTCCGGGGCCTGGTCGGAACCGTTCTGAACCTCGGTCATCTGCTCGTCTCTCTCCCCTGGTCTCGACGGTCCGGCACGGCACCGTCGGCGTTGACGGAGCCTACTCGGCAGCGGCAAGCCGGCGGGGAAGGCGCGGGCAAGGAACGTACAAGACCGGGCCGTCGCCGACGGGACAGGTTCGGGGCGACGACCGACCGAGGGGGTACCCCGATGACCGCTGCCGTCCCGACGGCCGGGCCGGAGCAGGCGCGTGTCCGCTTCGACACCAAGATCGCCGTCCTGCTCCGCGACGACCTGGCGAGCTGGCAGCGGCTCAACGTCACGGCGTTTCTGACCAGCGGCGTCGCCGGGGCCGAGCCGGAGCTGCTCGGCGCCGACTACCAGGACGCCGACGGCACCCGCTACCTGCCGATGTTCCGGCAGCCGGTGCTGGTCTTCACCGGCGCCCGGGACGTCCTGGTCGGCGCGCACCGGCGGGCCGTCGAGCGCGGGACGCGGATCGCCACCTTCACCGGCGAACTCTTCTCGACCGGCAACGACCGGGACAACCGGGCCGCGGTACAGGCGGTCGCACGCGACCGGCTCGACCTGGTGGGGCTGGCCGTACACGGGCCGAGGAACGCGGTCGACAAGGTGGTCAGGGGCGCCGTGCTGCACCCGTGACCCGGTCGAGCTGGTCGAGCAGCTCTCCGGCGGCCGCGTACGGGTCCACCGACCCGTCGGCGACCCGGGCGGCGAGCGACGCGAGCGACGTACCCGCGCGGAGCGAGCCCATCCGGTCCCGGAGCGTGCCGAGCGCGATCGCCTCGACCTCGGCGGCGGCCCGCGTCTCTCGGCGGCGGCGCAGCTCGCCGTGCTCGACCAGCCAGCCGTGGTGCTTCTCGACGGCCGTGACCAGGTCGTCGATCCCCTCGCTCCGGGCTGCCACCGCGCGCACCACCCGGGGTCGCCACTCGCCCGGGCCGCGCTCACCCAGCGCGATCATGCCGTTGATGTCCCGCACGGTGGCGTCGGCGCCGTCCCGGTCGGCCTTGTTGACCACGAAGACGTCGGCGATCTCCAGGATGCCGGCCTTGACCGCCTGGATCGCGTCACCCATCCCGGGCGCCAGCAGCACCACGGTGGTGTCGGCCAGCGAGGCGACCTCCACCTCCGCCTGGCCCACCCCGACGGTCTCCACGAGTACGACGTCGCAGCCGGCCCCCTCCAGCACCCGGACCGCCTGCGGGGTCGCCGCCGCCAACCCGCCCAGGTGCCCCCGGCTCGACATCGACCGGATGTAGACCCCGGGGTCGGTGGCGTGGTCCTGCATCCGGACCCGGTCACCGAGGATCGCCCCGCCGGTGAACGGGCTGGACGGGTCGACCGCGAGCACCCCGACCCGGTGGCCACGGGAGCGCAGCGCCCGGACCAGCTCGTTGCTGGTGGTCGACTTTCCCACCCCGGGCGAACCGGTCAGCCCGATCACCTGGGCCCGCCCGGTGTACGGCGCGAGGGCCGCCGCCACCCGCGGCAGCAGCTCGTCCCCGGACTCGACCAGGGTGATCAGCCGGGCGACCGCCCGGGGATCGCCCTCCCGGGCCAGCGCGACCAGCCTCGGTACGTCCCGGCTGCGCCGCACCGAGCCGGGGGCGCGGGTCGGCACGGCCGGCCCGGAAGCGGGTCGGTCTCCGGCCGCCCCTGCCGTCACTCGCGCCCGCCGGCCTGCCCCGGCACGTGCACGAGCAGTGCGTCGCCCTGGCCGCCGCCCCCGCAGAGCGCCGCCGCGCCCGTGCCGCCGCCCCGGCGGCGCAGCTCCATCGCCAGGGTGAGCACCAGTCGGGCGCCGGACATCCCGATCGGGTGGCCCAGCGCGATCGCGCCGCCGTTGACGTTCACGATCTCGTCCGAGACGCCGAGATCCCGCATCGACGTGATGCCGACCTGGGCGAACGCCTCGTTGATCTCGATCAGGTCGAGGTCGGCGACGCCGAGTCCGGCCTTGCGCAGCGCGTGCGCGATGGCGTTCGCCGGCTGCGAGTGCAGCGAGTTGTCCGGGCCGGCGACGTTGCCGTGCGCGCCGATCCGGGCGAGCCAGGTCAGGCCGAGTTCCCGCGCCTTCGCCTCGCTCATCACCACCACCGCGCAGGCACCGTCGGAGATCGGCGACGAGCTGCCGGCGGTGATCGTGCCGTCCGGGGTGAAGGCCGGACGCAGCCGCGCCAGCCCCTCGGCGGTGGTCTCCGGCCGGATCCCCTCGTCCTCCTCGATCACCAGCGGGTCGCCCCTGCGCTGCGGCACCGTCACCGGGACGATCTCCTCGGCGAAGGCACCGTTCTTCTGCGCGGCGGCGGCCCGCTGGTGGCTGGCAGCCGCGAAGGCGTCCTGCTCGGCCCGGCTGATCGCGTGCCGGGCGTTGTGCCGCTCGGTGGACTCGCCCATCGCGCAGCAGTCCCACGGGTCGGTGAGGCCGTCCAGCGCCATGTGGTCCCGGACCGTCACGTCGCCGTACCTGTAGCCGGCACGCTGGCCGAGCAGCAGGTGCGGGGCGTTGGTCATCGACTCCATCCCGCCGGCCACCACGATGTCGAACTCGCCGGCCCGGATGAGCTGGTCGGCGAGGGCGATCGCGTCCAGGCCGGAGAGGCAGACCTTGTTGATCGTCAGCGCCGGTACGGACATCGGGACGCCCGCCTCGACCGCCGCCTGGCGGGCCGGGATCTGCCCGGCGCCGGCCTGGAGCACCTGACCCATGATCACGTATTGGACCTGGTCGGCGGGGACCCCGGAGCGCTCCAGGGCGGCCCGGATGGCGATCCCGCCGAGCTTCGTCGCCGGAAAGTCCCTGAGGTTGCCGAGCAGCCGCCCCATCGGGGTACGGGCGCCGTTCACGATCACGGATGCCATTTGACCTGTCGCCTCCGGGGGGCCTGGCGGAGCACCTTAACGTCGATTAGGTCAGACTAGCCCGGTGGACGACGACACCTCGGGCGGCCCGGCTGCCGACTATCTCACAGGCATCGGCCTGCTCGGCATCGACCACGTCGGGGTGGCCGTGCCGGACCTCGACGCGGCGATCGAGTTCCACCAGCGGGTCTTCGGCATGCGCTGCGTACACACCGAGACCAACCCCGAGCAGGGAGTCCGGGAGGCGATGCTCCGGGTCGGCCCGACCCCGGACGGCGCGGAGATACAGCTGCTGGCGCCGTTGACGCCGGACTCCACGATCGCCAGGTTCCTGCACCGCAGGGGCCCGGGGTTGCAGCAGATCGCCTACCTCGTCGCGGACGTCGACGCGGCCTGCGCGGCGCTGCGCGAGCGGGGCGTCAAGCTGCTCTACGAGACGCCCAGGCGCGGCACCGCCGGCTCGCGGGTCAACTTCGTGCACCCCCGCGACACCGGCGGCGTCCTCGTCGAACTCGTGCAGAAGGCGTAGGTGTAAGGAAGGGCCCCCCGTTATCGCTTTCTGTTGTAGCGGGGGCCCTTCCTAACACCTCAGGCGGGCACGGTGTCGTAGGACTCGACCAGGTCGGCCGGGAGCGGGGCCAGATCGGTGGCCCGGCGGAAGTCGCCGAGGGTGGTGCCGGTGCACTCCGAGTCGACGTTGCGGGCACCGGCCCGACCCTGCACGTCGCGGAGGTTGACCGCCCGGAAGTCGATCGAGAACCGCGTCCGGCCGGACGTGTTCGGCACCGTGGCGTGCAGTTGGGCACCGGAGAAGACCAGCACCCCGCCGGGCGGGGTGATCACCCGCAGGTCGGGCTCCCGCTCCAGCTCCTGCTCCAGCCGGGGCTGGCGGCGGGTCTCGGCGTGCACCTGCGCCGCCGCGGCGCCGCGGGCGTGCGCCACCCACTGGGCGTAGTTGTAGTCCCGCGAGCTGTTGCGGACCCCGGTGTCGAAGTATCTCGGGTGGAAGGCCATCACGTTGGACTCCGCCACCTCGTAGACCGGCATCCAGAAGTTGATCTGTGACATCGGCGCGGAGAACCAGGTGTCCCGGTGCGACTCGAACTGCAGGGTCAGGCCGGCGTTGAGATATTCGCTGGTCATCGAACGCAGCCGGGGGACGTCGAAGTAGGTCTGCGCCGGATCCGCACCCAGGTCGGAGAGGAGTCCCCGGACGAGGTCCGCGCTGCGTGGATGGTTGATGAAACCGGGCTTCAGGTCGGCCAGCACCCGTACGTAGTCCGGCCCGGCCAGCTGGTGCTGGGCCTCCGGCGGGAAGTGCGGCGCGAACGCGGTCTCGGTCATCTCCCGGGCGAAGGCGACAAGCGCCATCGAGTGCGGCGTCGGCGAGTAGACGAACAGGTCCCCGGCGAAGAGCCGTTCCCGACGCTCGTCGTCGGAGATCGGCGAGTTGAAGTGCAGCACCGTCACGGCGGCCTCCCGCGATAGCTCCCGATAGGTCCTCTAGGCAGCGGTCACGCTAGGCCGGGAGCCGGCGGCTCGGAAGCCGCCGTCCGGTCGGGCCGGCGTCCCTGTCGACAATCCGACTTCGCCTCGGGTACCCGCCGGGAACGCCCTACGGGCCCGCCCGGCCCGCATATCGTCAGGCGATGCCCCCCACGCAGCCGTCCCCACCCGCCACGGCCACGGCCAGCACCACGGCCACGGCCGGCGCCGCTGCCGCTGCCACGGCCGGCGCCGCTGCCAGTGCCACTGCCGGCGTCCCTGCCACTGCCGGCGTCCCTGCCACTGCCGGCGTCACGGCCACTGCCGGCATCACGGCGCGGCCGGCCTCCGGCGCGGTACGACCGTTCCGGTTCACCGCGGCGATGCCCGGGCTGGACCGGCCGGTGGCGCGGTGGCGCGACGAGGTCCGCCGGATCGAGGACCTCGGCTTCGACTCGGTCTCCGTCTCCGACCACTTCACCGGCGGCTGGGCGATGGACCCGCTGGTCGCGATGACCGTCGCCGCCGAGGCGACCACCCGGCTGCGGGTGCTCGGCTTGGTCTTCTGCAACGACTTCCGGCACCCGGTCCTGCTGCACAAGGCCCTGGCCAACCTCGACGTCTTCTCCGGGGGCCGGGTGGAGATCGGGCTCGGCGCCGGCTGGCTCCGCGACGACCACGACGCGGCGGGGCTGCCGTTCGACCCGCCGCAGGTGCGCGTCGCCCGGTTGGCCGAGTCGATCGAGATCCTGCTCCGGCTCTTCGGCGACAGGCCGGTCGACTTCGCCGGACAGCACTACCGGGTCACCGGACTCGCCGGGCTTCCGGCGCCGGTGCAGCGCCCCCATCCACCGCTGCTGGTCGGCGGGGGCAGCCGGCGGATCCTCCAACTGGCCGGCCGGCGCGCCGACATCGTCGGGCTCAACCCGCGGCTCGCCCCGGACGTCGACCCGCTGGCCGCCGTCGAGGAGATGAGCGCCGCACGCTTCGCCCGGAAGGTGGCCTGGGCCAGGGACGCGGCGGTCGCCGCCGGCCGGGACCCGGCCGATCTGGAGTTCCAGGCCCGGATGTTCGACGTACGCGTGCAGCACCGCGGTGTCGAGTACCGCGCCTCCTCCAGTCACACCCGCCTCGCCGACCCGGCCGCGCTGGCCGACTCGCCGTCGGTGCTGCACGGCAGCGTCGACGAGTGCGTCGACCGGCTGCTCGCGCTCCGTGACCGGTACGGCGTCAGCTATCTGCACCTCGGCGGCAACCTGGACGCCGCCGCCCCGATCGTCGCCCGACTGGCAGGACGCTGACCGGGTAAATGGCCCGGCCGGACGGCGGGTCGAGTTGACCTTGTGAACTGGGCGCGATAGTACGGTCCGGCCCTTGCGAAGCACCCCGGTAAGTCTGCAAGTATGTCCCAATGCCCCAGCAGCAGTCCTCCCCTCTCGCGTTCTTCGACAACGCGAACTCGCAACCAGACTTCACGGTCGCCCTGCGCGGCTACGACCGTGAGCAGGTCAACAGCCACCTCGGCCGGCTGAACGCGGCACTGAACCAGTCCGAGCAGTCCCGGGCCGAGGCCGAGCAGCGGATGAACGACGCCCAGCGCCGGCTCCGTCAGGCCGAGCAGCGGCTCGCGTCGGTGGAACAGAAGCTCACCGACACCAACAAGCAGCTCGAGGAGAACAACCGCCCGACCCTCTCCGGCCTGGGCACCCGGGTCGAGCAGATCCTGCGCCTCGCCGAGGAGCAGGCGAACGACCACCGTGGCGAGGCCAAGCGCGAGTCGGAGGGCATCCTCTCGGCCGCCCGGCTGGAGGCGCGGGAGATCACCGACAAGGCCCGCGCCGAGGCCGCCGCGATGAAGGCCACCGCCGAGCGGGAGGCGGGCAGCGTCCGCACCGCCGCCGAGCGGGAGGCCGCCGAGGTCCGGGTGCAGGCCCGCCGGGAGGCGGACACCCTGCGCGCCGACGCCGAGCGGGAGACGAAGCAGCTCCGGACGGTGACCGCGCACGAGGTCGCCGAGCTGAAGTCCACGGTCGAGCGCGAGGTCGCGACCCTCCGGGCCACCGCCGAGCGGGAGATCACCCAGCAGCGCGCCAAGGCGGCCCGGGAGGCCGAGGAGAAGCGCGCCGAGGCGACCAAGCTGCTCACCGACGCCCGGGACAAGCGGGACAAGGACCTCCAGGCGCTGGAGCTCCAGCTCGCCGAGCGGCGTGAGAAGGCGGAGCGCGAGGAGTCGGAGCGGCACGCCGCCCAGGTGGCCCAGACCCAGAAGCTGGTCGCCGAGGCCGAGCAGCGGGCCCGGGCGGCGCAGGACCGCGCCAAGGAGATCGAGCAGCGCGCCGAGGCCCGCCGGGTCGAGTCGGAGCGGAACGCCGCCGAGACCATCGACAAGGCCAAGGCGCTCGCCGACAAGACCCTCAACGAGGCCCGCGCCGAGGCACACCGCCTGCTCAGCGAGGCGCGTACCGAGGCGGACCTGACCACGCAGGCGGCCCGCCGCGAGGTCGAGGACCTCACCCGGCAGAAGGACGCGGTCACCTCGCAGCTCGGCCAGATGCTCTCCGGCCTCGCCGGCATCGTGCCGGGCGTGGGCGGGGCGGCCAACAAGCCCGAGGCGCCCACGGCGGCGGTCGCCGAGAAGGACGACGCGGAGGAGCGGGTTCCCGCCGACGCGGCGAGCTAACCCCACGACGGTCGCGGGTCGGACTGCGGGGCAGCAGCACGGCCAGGGCCGTACCGGAATTCCGGTACGGCCCTGCGCGCTGCACGGCGTACGAGGCGTTAGGTGGGGTCCTGTCCGCACCGGTGAGCTTCGTCCCATCAGCCCCGCCCTGTATCGCCGCAGAACGGGGCGACCCGTGTGAGGATGGAACTATGTCGCACGGCGAGGAACTCTTTGCCCTGAACGGAGATGTCGCTACGGAGCCGAGCTTCGAGCCGGCCTTCCGGGGCTACGACAGAGGGCAGGTGGACCGGTACGTCGCTCGTGCCGAAAACGACATCGCCACCCTGGCGGCCCAGCGCGAGCACGCGTACAGCCAGATCCACAATCTGGCCGGCCAGGTCGAGGCGTTGCAGCGCGACCTCACGGCGGTGCGCCGGCAGGTCGGCGTGGTGGACCGCGCGTCGTTCCGGCACCTCGGACCGGTGGTCGAACAGATTCTGACCCTCGCCGAGGAGCAGGCCGAGATCATCCACCGGGAGACGCTCCAGGAAATCGAGGCCCGGCGGGTCGAGGCGGAGCAGGTGCTGGAGGACGCCCGCCAGCAGGCCGCCGACGCGCTGCGCGATTTCGAACTCGCCCTCGCCGCCCGACGGGCGGAGGAGGAGAAGGTCAACACGGCGCGCCGGGCGGAGGCGGACGCCGCCGTCACCGCCGCCGCCGAGGAGGCCACCCGGCTGCGCGAGGCCGCGCAGGCCGCCTTCGAGAAGGCCAAGCAGGAGGGTTCCGAGCTGCGCAACCGGGCCGCCGAGGAGGCGAACCGGCTCCGCGAGGCGAGCCAGGCGGCACACGCCAAGGCCGTCCAGGAGGCGAAGCAGCTCCGGGACACCGCCGAGGAGGAGGCGCGGCGGCTCACCGAGCGGACCACGCGGGAGGCCCAGGAGCTGACCGAGCGGACCGAGCGGGAGAGCCAGCAGGTCGTCGAGCGCGCCCGCCAGGAGTCCGCCCGGCTCCGGCACGCGGCACAGCACGAGGCCAACCGGCTGCGCGACGCCGCCCAGCAGGAGGCGACCCGGCTGCGCGAGGCCGGCCAGGCGGCACACGTCAAGGCCCAGCAGGAGGCGCAGCGGCTCGTCGACGCGGCGAGCCAGGAAGCCGACCGGATGGTCGAGATCGCCAAGCAGGAGGCCACCCGGCTGCGCGAGGCCGGCCAGGGGCTGCACGCCAAGGCGAAGCATGAGGCCACCCAGCTCCGCGAGGCGGGCCAGGCGGCACACGCCAAGGCACAGCAGGAGGCGACCCGGATCAACGAGGAGACCGCCGAGTACGTCCGCCGCTCCCGGGCCGAGGTCGAGGAGTACGCCCAGAAGGCGCGGGCGGAGACGCAGCAGGAGTTGGGCTCCTGGCGCACCGGCGTCGAGCAGGAGGTGAACCGGCGCATCTCCGCCGCCGACGAGGAGATCGCCGCCAAACGGACCGAGGCCGAGCAGGAGATCACCGCCGCCCGGACCGCGTTGGAGGAGGAACTGGCCGCCTACCGGGCCGGCGCCGACAACGAGTTCACCCAGCGCAGGGCCGAGCTGGAACAGCAGCACCAGGAACGGCAGGGCGAGCTGGAACGGCAGTTCGCGGAGCGGCAGTCCGAGCTGGAGGAGTCGTACGAGAGCCGCCGCCAGGAGATCGAGGGCGGCGCCGAGCAACTCCGCCGGGACGCCGAGGAGTACGCCACCCGGGTGCGCGGGGAGGCCGAGGAGCGGGCCGCCGAGATCCGGCGGGAGGCCGAGGAGCGGCTCGCCGAGTTGCAGCGGCAGGCCGACGAGCAGGCCGCGACGTCCCGCCGCCAGTTCGAGGAGTACATGGCGACGGCGCAGCAGCACCTGGCCACCACCCAGCAGCACCTGGCGAGTACCCAGCAGGAGGCGGTCGCCGGCCGGCAGCAGTTGGCCGGGGTGATGCAGGAGATCGCGGAGGCGCAGCAGGCGCTCGCCGACATCCGGCAGGAGACGGTCGCCTCCCGTCAGGAGTCCGACCGGATCCAGCGACAGCTCGCCGCCGCGCGGGACCAGCTCGCCGGCGAGCAGGAGCGGCTGACCGGCACCGAGCAGTCGGCGCAACAGGCCGAGCAGCAGTTGGCCCGGGCCGAGGCGGACATGCAGCAGATCGTCGAGGCAGCCGCCGAGCAGGCCGCCGCCGACCAGCACGCCGGAGCGGCGGGCGACGGGGCGGCGGGCGACGGGGCGTCTGGGGGCAACCGGTTGACCGACGGCGGCAACCGGGTGGCCGAGCCGGTGACCGCCGGGGCCGACGGCGCCGGCATCGACGGCGAGCCCACCGTGGCCGCGGTGCCGGGCAGCGGCGGCCGGGAGCCGACGCCGACCCGGATCACCAGCACGGGTGATTCCGCGAAGCGGAGCGGCAAGCCGACCGTCGAGGACCAGGCCACCAAGTCCACCAAGGTCTCCGTCGACTCGGAGTAGCCGGCGGACCGCCATTCATGATCCGGTAGTGTCCGGCCCGCCACAACGGGCCGGACACTACCGGATCATGATCTGTCTTCGGTGCGGCGGGCGTTGGGGGTGACCGGTAGCCTCGGCGCAGGCGTGGTGGCGTCGGGGAGGTCCGGATGGAGAGCATGCGGTCGACGGTTGACGGCGGCACCCCACCGGCCGGTGGGGAGGGCGGGGACGCCGGTGACGCGCCCGAGCCGGCCGCCGACCCGCGAGGCAACACCGACCCGCGAGGCACCGCCGACCCGCAACGCACCGCCGACCCGCAACGCACCGCCGAGCCCCCGGAGAGCATCGCCGAGCCACGACGCAGCACCGGGCCGCCGTCCGGAGCTGCTGTCGAGCGTGGTGGCCCTGGTGACGGCGGGTCGGGGCGGTTCGGTCAGCCGGGCCGGCCGCTGCGGCGCAGCCCGTTCCTGATCGGGCTCACCGGCGGGCTGGGCGTGCTGCTCGCGTACACGATCTTTCTCGCGGTCCGCAACGCGGGCTCGATGCTGGTGCTGGTCTTCATCGCGCTCTTCCTGGCGATCGGCCTGCACCCGGCGGTGGTCCGGCTGCGCTCCTGGGGGTTGCCCCGTGGCCTCGCCGTCACGGTGGTCACACTGACCCTGCTCGGCATCATCGCCGGTGGGGTCTACGCGCTGGTCCCGCCGATCGTCAGCCAGACCGGCGAACTCATCGAGCAGCTTCCGGGATACGTCGGCCAGCTGCGCCGCAACGACAGCGTCAACGACCTGATCGGCGAATACGACCTGATGGGTCAGATCGAGTCGGCCGTCACCACCGAGAACATCACCCGGGCGTTGGGCGGGGTATTCGGGGCGGCCGGCTTCATCTTCGGCACGGTCTTCAACATCGTCACGGTGATCGTGTTGACCATCTATTTCATGGCCACCTTCGAGCGGCTACGCGACCTCGGCTACGGCCTGGTCCCGGCCAGCCGTCGCGACCGGGTCCGGTTGATCGTCGACGAGATCCTGACCAAGGTCGGCGCGTACATGGTGGGGGCGCTCGCCATCGGGCTGCTGGCCGGGGTGAGCACGTTCGTCTTCGCGGTCATCGTCGGGCTGGCGTACCCGTTCGCCCTCGCGGTGGTGGTGGCGATCTGCGACCTCATTCCGCAGGTCGGCGCGACCATCGGGGCGGTGGTGATCAGCCTGGTCGGCTTCGCCGCCGACGTGCCGACCGGCATCGCCTGCGTGGTCTTCTTCGTCATCTACCAGCAGTTGGAGAACTATCTCGTCTATCCCCGGGTGATGCGGCGCTCGGTGCAGGTCAACGACGTGGCGGCGATCGTCGCGGCGCTGCTCGGGGTGGCGCTGTTCGGGGTGATCGGCGCGCTGGTGGCGATCCCGGCGGTGGCCGCGATCCAACTGGTGCTCCGCGAGGTGATCCTCCCCCGCCAGCAGCACCGCTGATCGGCGGCTTCTGTCTGCAATCCGTCTGAATCACAAATTGTAATCGCTTCAATACGGCTTGTAGTATTCAGTCATGGCCAGCGGATCGAGACGATCGGAGACACACCCCTTCTGACCTGGGCGGGTGCTTCGGTCGCGGGCGATCGTGTCGGCTCGGGGGGAGTCGGCGCGGAACAGGCCGGATCGGTGGTGGGAGCGGCCCTCGTTGCGGCACGAGCTGTGGGCCATGGCCGTCTGCAACGCGCCTGTGGGGGGTAGCCGTGACCGACACCAACGCCACACCTCCGACCGAGCCGGCAGACCTCGACCGGGTATCGGAACGCGGCCGGCGGGAACGCATCCGACGCCGGGCGACCGTCGCCGGCATCTTCGGCCTCACCGCCGCCCTCCTCGCGGCCAGCGGATACCTCGTGCTCACCGTCGCGGGGCAGCCGGTCCGGGCCGCACCGCTGGTGCTGGACCAGCCCGCCACCGTGCTCTGGGGACAGACCGTGAACCGGCCCATCGAGGTCGCGGCCGACAACGTCACCATCCGGCGGGTGAAGATCCGCACCGGAGGCAGCGCCGCGATCGTGATCCGGGTCGGCGTGACCGGCACCCTCATCGAGGAGACCGAGATCCGTTGCACCTCGGCCCGGACCGACGGCGTGACACCCGGCGGCTATTCGGCGCTGCGGGTGCGGGTGAACGGTTGCCGCCAGGCGTTCCGGCAGACCGACGACAACCCGGCCACGATCGTCGACTCCCACCAGGACGGCAGGCCGTACCGGGGCGGAGCCCCGAGCAGCCCCGGGCCGATCCCGAACCCGGACCCCGACTCGGCGATGGCCGACGAGCCGCCGTACGCGCCGGCCGGTGCGCCGCCGACCCCGATCACGTACTGGCCGAGCGCCGCGACCACCGGCGTACCGGCCGGAACGGCGCTGCGGAACTCCGGCTCACTCAGCCTGCGCAAGGCCGGGCAGGTGGTGAGCGGGCTGAACATCGTCGGCTGCGTCACCGTCGCCGCCGCCAACGTGCAGATCCTGCGCTCCAAGATCACCTGCAACAGCACGACCTACTCGATCCGGACGCTGAGCGGGACCTCCAACCTGCTGATCCAGGACGTCGAGATCAACGGCATGGGGCGGAACTCGGCCTCGATCTGTTGCAGTGACTACACGCTGCGCCGGGCCAACATCTACAACATGATCGACGGCCCGCGGCTGAGCAGCAACACCCGGGTCTACGACTCCTACATCCACAGCCTGAACCGGGTGGCCGGCTCGCACAACGACATCCTGCAGAGCACCGGCGGCAACAACATCCTCGTCCAGCACAACACGCTGCTGTCGTACAAGCCGGAGACCGGGGACCCGTTCAACTCCTGCCTGACGATCGGCTCGGAGACCGCACCGTCGCTGACGAACCTGACCTACCAGGACAACTACTGCAACGGCGGTAACTACTCGATCGGGATCAGCCCTCGGCTGGTCGGCTCCAACATCCTGTTCCGGAACAACAAGTACGGCCGCGACTACCGCTACGGGGTGGCCTCCGGCTGGAACCGGGCCGGGGTCACCTGGGAACGGGCCACCAACGTCTACTTCGACAACGGCCAACCGGTGGTCTGAGCCGACGGCGCCACCGGAGCGGGCCGGGTCGGCGGCGCCACCGGAGCGGGCCGGGTCGGCGGCGCCACCGGAGCGGGCCGGGTCGGCGCCGGCCCCGGCTGGGCCGGCGGACGGTACGGCTCCAGGGCGGCCGGCTCGCGCAGCCGCTTGCGGCCGATCCGACGCAGCGTGCCGACGGTGGAACGCAGCTTCTCCACCGTGGACAGGTGCCGCCACCAGATGCCGGCCATCGGCAGGTTGCGCAGCCGGGGCGTCATCAGGCCGGCGGCGCGCAGCGTGGCCAGCCGCCCCCAGACCGCGCCCCGGGCCCGCAGCAGGTTCGGCTGCGAGGCGGGCAGGATGCCCGGAGCCACCGGGGTCAGCACCAGCGCGCCGGCCGCGACGGCGGCCTCCACCAGCCGCACGCCCCGCTCGGTGCGGGCCAGCACCAGGGACTGCCCCGGGTCGTCGCCGGTCGGCCTGTACCACGGGTCCCCGACCGCCACGTCGGCGAACTCGCCGGTGTGGTCGGCGCAGAGATAGCAGCGCCACTGCCGGTGCTTCTGCAGGATGTCGCCCCAGGACTCGGCGTAGCTCAGCTCCCGGCGCGTCCCGGGCGGGTCGTCGACGAGTCGGGCCCGGGCCTGGCCGGGCCAGCCGGCGCCCCGGTAGTGCACCGAGGCCAGCCCGGCCGGGTCGGGCACGCCGAGCCGGGCCAGCATCTCCAGGGTGCCCCGGGTGGTCGGAGTGCCGGCACAGAAGATCGCGATGGTCAGCCCGAGCCTGCGGTCCAGCTCCGGCCGGAGCCGCCTGGCCATCCGGACCGCCGCCACGTCGCAGGGCTTGCCGACGAAGACGCAGGGACCCTCGGCCGCCTCGACCAGGTCCAGCCGGTCGCAGGGGCTCGCCGGGGCGTACCGGGAGCCGGCGTGCGCGAGCAGCTCGGTCGGGGTGCGGGAGAGCCGGGTCTCGTTCAGGTACGGCACGTCGGCGCGGGCGCCGATGTGCAGCACCCCGGCCATCCCCTCGGCGGTCAGGCAGTGTCCGGCCAGTGCGGTCGCCACCCCGCCGCTGGAGCCGGCGTGCCGGATCCGCGGGTCGGCCGCGTACCCCTCCCAGAGGGCCCGGACCGGTCCCCAGGCCGCGCGCAGCTCGGCGATCTCGCCCGGCGCGGGCCGGGGGTCGTCGTGGGCCAGCCGCACCCCCGGGCAGCAGCTCAGCGCCGCCGCCGCGCCCGGGCCGGTCACACCGGCACCGACCGGGGTGATCGGCAGCGGCCGGCGGCCGTGGTCGAGTACGTCGACCATCCGCACCTCGTCGGGAGCGAGATAGGCGCAGACCCCGCAGCCGGTGCAGAGCTTTCCGGCGGCGACGTCGTGCACGGTGCGCGGCCGGGCCATCAGCGCACCCCGGCCGGGTGGCGGCGGTCCCGTTCGGCCCGGGCCAGCGCGACGAACTCGTCCATCTGGGCGACGGCCCGCGCGATCGCGGCGGGGGTGCGCACCGCCAGCTCGGCGGCGGCCGCCTCCCGGCCGGTCCAGGAGTCCCAGAGCGCGTCGAGCAGGTCGGCACCGCCGAGCCGGCGGGCGTCGGCGACATGCTCCCGCTGCCCCACGCTGGCGAAGACCCCCCGCGCCTTGTCGCTGTAGGCCACCACCGCCGCCGGTACGCCGGAGGAGAGCGCCGCGATCGTCGCGTGCATCCGCATCCCGCAGAACCAGCTCGTGCGGGCGATGGCCCACTTGCTCTGGTGCGGGTCGAGGCCGGACGGGGCCAGGTAGACCCGGTCGCCGTACCGGGGTGCCAGGGTGGCGTAGAGCCGTTCGCTGGCCGACCGGTCGTCGTCGGCTCCGTTCGGGGTGAGCACGTGCGGCACGATGATCACCCGGGCCTCCGACCGGTCGAGCAGGCGCTCGCAGAGCCGGGTCGCCACCTCGGCGGTGTCCCCGGTCAGCCCGAACCGGGCCCGCCCCTCCGGCCGGGCGATCAGCCCGCTGACGTTGATCCCCGCCACCGGACCGGGATCCGCCTCGAACCATCCGGCCAGCCGCTGGTACGCCGGCTCGTCCGGCACCCTCGGCTCCAGCCCGAAGGCGACGTCCACGCCCTCCCGGTGCCGTTGCGGGTCGAGGTCGGGGCCGAGCAGGTCGGCGAGGGCGGCGAAGCTCTCCGGATCGCGTGCCCAGGCCGCCCGGGCGCCCCGGACCAGCGCCGCCGCCTCGGCCCGGAGCCGCGGCGACCGGAACGGCCCGTACGTCTGCGGCAGCAGCACCAGCGGGCGGCGGCGGAGCAGGGCGAGCCGCTTCGGCCAGGTCACGGTCCGGAACCGGTGCTCGCCGTAGATGTCGCTGAAACTGTCCCCGCCACTGACGTCGAGGACCACGTCGGCGGCGTCGATCCGGGCCAGCCCGGCGTTGCCGAGCCCGCCGAGCGCGGCGCTGATCCGCATGTTCAGGTAGGACTCCGGCCGGTGGTAGCGGCGCGAGTGCCGGGCACCGGCGAGCGAGATCGGCACCGGTCGGCCGGCCACGAAGGCGTGCCCGGCGCGCTGCCCCCAGCCGTCGTCGAAGACGGTGACCCGCGCGCCCGGCTCGCGGGCCAGCAGGCCGCCGAGGGTGGCCGCCCGCAGCGCACCGACCCCGAGGTTCAGATGTGCGCCGGGGACCCCGAAGAGGCAGGCGGAGATCGGCCTGCCGGCACTCGACCCGGTCGTCTCAGTTGCTTCGGTCACTGCTCGATCACCGCTTTCTCGCACCGGAACGCCTCGGCGTACCGGGACCGGCACTCCATCCCGCGCAGTCGCGCCAGGCCGAGGAAGACCTCCTCGTCCCACCAGTCCCGGGCCCGCTGGGACGGATAGCCGGCGTGCAGCAGTTCGACCTTGCGGCGGATCCGCTCCTCGGTCAGCGGCAGGTAGACGTTGCGCCGGCCCAGGTCCCCGTCCCACTTGGGGATTTCGTAGTACAACACCGTGGCGTCCCGAAACGACGTGGGCACCAGGGCGGCGAGTGTGTGGTGGTCCTGGTGCGCGTCGTCCGGACTCGGCGCCAGCACCAGGTCGGCGCGGAGCGTCGCGGCGGCGGCCTGGACGATCTCCTTCGCCTCGCCCCACCGGGCCGGCACCCGGCCGTCCGGCAGGTCGTGCAGGGCGAAGCTGAGCCGGGCGCCGGGCAGGAACGCCCCGGCCGCCGCCCGCGCCTCGGCCTGCCGGTCGGGGGTGCCGGTGAGCAGCACGTAGTGCACCCGGAGCCCGGGTACGTCGCCGAGGGCGAGCAGCAGGCCACCGGCCCCGATCTCGATGTCGTCCGGATGTGCCCCGAGCAGCGCCACCGAGCGGGCGGCGGAGAGGCGCAGCGGCATCATCCGCCGATCGGTCCCGGATCGCGGGTGCCCGCACCGGCGAGCACCGGCTCCAGGGTGGCCGGCCGGCGGCCCCGGCTGCGGTTGGCGTCCCAGAGCATCCACGGGCAGCGGGCCGAGTGGTAGAGCTGCTCCAGCTCGGCCCGGTCCTTGAAGGTGTCGGCGGCCCGCCAGAACCCGGTGTAGCGCTGGGCGATCAGCCGCTGCGCCGACAGCAGCCGCTCGAAGGCGTGCGGCACCAGGTCCTCACCCTCGCGGAGCACCTCGAAGATCCCCGGGCGGAGCAGGAAGTAGCCGCCATTCTCCCACTGCATCAGCTCGCGGATCGGGCGTACCCGGGTGACCTGGTCGCCAGCGGCGATGTCGATGACGTGGTGCGTCGACTGCACCGGCACGGCGAGCAGGCTCGCCACCGCGTCGGTGCGGTGGAACCGGTCGACCATCTCCGGCAGCGGCGCGTCGGTGAGAGTGTCGGCGTAGTTGGCCAGGAACATCGGCTCGTCCTCGACGTACCGGCGGATCCGCATCAGCCGTTCCCCGATGCTGGCCCCGAGACCGGTGTCGATGAAGGTGATGTTCCAGTCGGTGATGTCGGCGGAGTGCAGCCGCACGTCCCGGCCGTGCATGGCGAGACTGAAGTCGTTGGAGAGCGTCTCGTCGTAGCGCAGGAAGTAGTCCTTGACCGCGACGGCGCCGTAGCCGAGGCAGAGGATGAAGTCGGTGTGCCCGAAGTGGGCGTAGTAGCGCATCACGTGCCAGAGCAGCGGACGATCCCCGATCATCGCCATCGGCTTGGGCGCGGAGGCGGCGTCCTCGCGCATCCGCATCCCGAGCCCGCCGCAGAAGAGCACGACCTTCATCCGCAGACTTCCTCCCTCATCAGATCACCTCCAGGGCCGGGATCGGGAAGACCAGCCGCCCGCCCCAGTGCCGTACGTAGGCCAGTTGCGCCGAGATCTCGGTGCGCAGGTTCCAGGGCAGCACCAGCACGTAGTCGGGGCGGTCCCAGGCGATCCGCTCCGGGGAGTGGATCGGGATGTGCGTGCCGGGCAGGAAGAGCCCCTGCTTGTGCGGGCTGCGGTCCACGGTGTATTCGAGGAGGTCGGCGCGGATCGCGCAGTGGTTGAGCAGGGTGTTGCCCTTGCCCGGCGCACCGTAGCCGACCACCCGCCGGCCCTGCGCCCGCGCGGTGAGCAGAAAGTCCAGCAGCTCCCGCTTGATGTCGAGGACCGCGTCGGCGAAGCCGAGATGCCCGGCGACGGTGTGCAGGCCCGACTCGGACTCGGCGTCCAGCACCGACTTGACGTTGCCGGACGGCTCACCCGCCGCCGCGGCCGGGCGGGCGTGCACCCGCAGCGACCCGCCGTGCGACGACAACTCGTCCACGTCGACCACGATCAGGCCCGCGGTGGCCAGCGCCCGCATCGCGGTACGCAGCGTCAGGTATTGATAATGCTCGTGGTAGATCGTGTCGTACTGCCGGCGCTCGATCAGCCGCAGCAGGTGCGGGAACTCGCAGGTGACCAGCCCGGTCGGCTTGACCAGCGCGGCCAGCCCGGCGGTGAAACCGATCAGGTCGGGCACGTGCGCGTAGACGTTGTTCGCCGCCACCAGGTCGGCCCGGCCGTACCGGTCGGCCAGTTCGGCGCCGGACTCCGCGCCGAGGAAGCGCACCTCGGTGCGTACGCCCCGCCGCCGGGCCGCCTCGGCGACGTTGCCGGCCGGCTCCACCCCGAGCACCGGCACCCCCCGGGCGACGAAGTGCTGCAACAGGTAGCCGTCGTTGCTCGCCACCTCGGTGACCAGGGAGTCCGGCCCGAGCCGCAGCGCCTCGGTCATCGCGTCCGCATACCGCTTCGCGTGCGCGACCCAGGAGTCGGAATAGGATGAGAAATAGGCATAGTCGGAGAAGATTTCCTCTCCGGACACGTACGCCGGAAGTTGCACGAGCAGACAGTTCGAGCAGATTCGGACGTGTAGCGGATAGAACGTCTCCGGCGCGTCGAGACGATCGGAGCTCAGATAGCTCTCGCAGAGCGGCGACATCCCCAGATCGACAAACGTCTCGGTCAAAACCGCTGCACACAGCCGGCATCTGGCATCGGTCATGCCCCACCCACCCCGATGTGATCGGAATACCGGCGCGGCGCCCGCCCGCCTGCGCGACACGCTAACCAGCACCGCCGGAGCACGGAAGGGGTTCAGTAAAAAGTCCGACAATAGCCGGGCCGCTCCGGGGGCCACCCATAAACTCGCCTTCTCACCCGGGCGACGACGGGAGCTTTGCCGTGCGTGTTCTCGTGACCGGCCACCATGGTTACCTCGGCAGCGTACTCACCCCGATGCTTCAGGCGGCCGGGCACGACGTGACCGGCCTGGACACCGACTACTACGCCGACTGCCTGCTCGGTCCGGCACCGGCGGCCGTGCCGTCGCTCCGGACGGACCTGCGGGACGTCCGGCCCGAGCACTGCGCCGGGTTCGACGCGGTCTGCCACCTCGCCGCGCTCTGCAACGACCCGATCGGCAACCTCAACCCCGAGCTGACCTACGAGGTCAACCACCGGGCGACGCTGCGGCTGGCCCGGGCCGCCAGGGCGGCCGGGGTGACCCGGTTCCTCTTCTCCTCCTCGTGCAGCCTCTACGGGGCGGGCAGCGACGACCGGCCACTCGACGAGAGCGCCGGCTTCGCCCCGGTCACCCCGTACGGCGAGTCGAAGATCCTGGCCGAGCAGGATCTCGGCTCCCTCGCCAGCGACGACTTCTCCCCGGTCTTCCTGCGCAACGCCACCGCGTACGGCTTCTCGCCCCGGCTCCGCGGCGACCTGGTGGTCAACGACCTGACCGCGCACGCCCTGCTCACCGGCGAGGTGCGGCTGCTCTCCGACGGCTCGGCCTGGCGGCCCCTGGTGCACGCCGAGGACATCTGCGCCGCCTTCCTCGCCCTGCTGGAGGCGGACCGGGCGGTGGTGCACGGCCGGGCGTACAACATCGGGGTCACCGGCGAGAACTACCTGATCCGGGACGTCGCCGAACTCGTCGCCGAGGTGGTGCCCGGTTCCCGGGTGACCTTCGCGGGCGGCGCCTCGGCGGACGCCCGCAACTACCGGGTGAGCTGCAACCGGGTCGCCGCCGAGGTGCCCGACTTCCGTCCCCGCTGGACGGTGCGGAAGGGGATCGAGGAACTGGTCGAGGCGTACCAGCGGTACGGGCTGACCATCGAGGCGTTCCGGGGCGAGCGGCACCAGCGGTTGCGCCGGATCCGGGCGCTGACCGAGGCCGGCCGGCTAGACACCGAGCTGCGCTGGAGCGCCCGGTGAACGGTGTGACGACTGCCGGCGGCCAGGCGCCGGTGCACCGCTGCGCGGCCTGCGGGGAGCACGACCTGGTGCCCTTCGCCGACCTGGGCGAGATTCCGGTCTACTGCGGGGTGCACTGGGCCAGCCGGGCCGAGGCGCTGGCCAGCCCGCTCGGCCGGATGTGGCTGGCGTCCTGCCCGGGATGCGGGTACGTGCGCAACCTCGCCTTCGACCCGGCCGTTCTGGTCTACGACACCACCATGGACACCAACCTGCACCACTCGCCCGCGTTCGGGGTCTTCTCGGCGGAACTGGTCAAGCACCTCGCCGGGCGGTTTCCGCTGCGCGGCGGCACGGTGCTGGATGTCGGCTGCGGCCAGGGCGAGTTCCTCCGCGAGCTCTGCCACGTCGCCGGCTGCCGGGGTGTCGGCTACGACGCCATGTACGCCGGCCCACCCGGCCCGGACCCGTCCGGCGCCACCTTCGTCCGCGGCCACGCGCCGCTGGACTCCGACACTCCCGCGTTCGACCTGGTCACCTCCAGGCACTGGTTCGAGCACCTGGCCGACCCGTACGCCTTCCTGGTCCGGCTCCGCGAGCTGGCCGGCGACCGTCCGGTGCACGGCTACCTGGAGGTGCCGGACGCCGGCTACGACCTCGCCACCGCCGGCTGGGAGGTGATCTATCCGCATGTCTCCTACTTCGACGGCTACTCGCTCTGCCGGATCGTCGAGCGGGCCGGCTGGCGGGTGCTCGCCACCGGGCGGCTCTTCTCCGGCATGTTCCGGTACGTCGAGATCGCGGTGAACGCCCCCGACCCGGCCGCCGGCACCGAACTGCCCGGGGCGGGACTGCCCGGGGCGGGACCGGCCGGCCCCGAACTACCGGGAGCGGAGACGCCGGGGACGGCCGACCGGGACCGGCAGCTCGCCGCGATCGCCGGCTTCGCCGACCGGCACGCCGCCGAGCGCGCACGATGGCGGGACACGATCGACCGGCTGCTGGCCGCCGGTGACCGGCCGGTGCTCTGGGGTGCCGGCTCGCGGGGGGTGCAGTTCCTGCACCTGGCCGACCCGGAGTGCCGGCTCGCCGCCGTGGTGGACGTCAACCCGCGCAAGTGGGGGCGCTACCTGCCGGTGACCGGGCACGAGGTGCGGGACCCGGCCACCCTCGCCGGCTCCGGCACCCGCACGGTCATCATCACCAACCCGGCCTACCGGGACGAGATCGACGCCGCGCTGCGCCAGCTCGGCGTGCAGGCCGAGCTGCTGGTCGCCTGAAAGCGGAGGAGACGATGGAGCCAGCGCCGCGGGTGAGCCTGGGTGTACCCCTCTACAACGCCGAGCGCTACCTCGAAGGTTGCCTCGACGCCCTGCTCGCCCAGGACTACCCCGACTTCGAGATCATCGTCAGCGACAACGCCTCCACCGACCGGACCTGGGAGATCTGCCGGAGCTACGCCGCGAAGGACCCCCGGATCCGGCTCTACCGCAATCCGCGCAACTTCGGTGGGCACGTCAACTACGCCCGGGTGGTGGAGCTGGCCAGGGGCGAGCTCTTCAAGTGGGTGGCGTACGACGACGTCTGCCTGCCGGCGTACCTGAGCACCTGCGTGGCGGCGCTGGACGCGGCCGGACCGCACGCGGTGCTCGCCTATCCGCGTACCGTCCTGATCGACGAGGCCGGCGAGGTGATCGGCCCGTACGCCGACCGGCTGGACCTGCGCGACCGGCGGGCGTGGCGCCGGGTCGCCGGGGTGGCGAAGAACATCAACCTCTGCCACGCGCACTTCGGGGTCTTCCGGATGTCGGCGCTGCGCCGCACCGGCATGATCCGCCCGTTCCTCTCCTCCGACTACACGCTGATCGCCGAGGTGGCCCGGCTCGGCGAGATCCACGAGGTGGCCGAGCCGCTCTTCCTGCGCCGGATGCACGGCGCCTCGACCCGGCAGGCGAAGGACGCCACTCCGGCCTCGGCACTGGCCTGGTTCGCCCAGAGCGGCAAGCGGGTCCGGGCGCCCCGGCTGCGGATGCTCGCCGAGACGCTGCGGACGCTCTCCACCGGCTCGCAGCCGCTCGGCACCCGGCTCAGTTCGGCGGCGGCGTTCCTCGCCACCTGGTGGGCGCGGCGGGTCCGGGTCCGGCTGGGCCGGCTGCGCCGCCGGGCCCCGGTCTGGCTCGGCCGGCTGATCCGGCGCCGTGCCAGCGCGGCGAAGGGCAGCGCCTAGGGTGGCCGGGCTCCAGCCCGCCCGGACGGCTCCGGAGCAGCCGCCCCCGGCGGATCCGGAGTCACCCCCGGCGGATCCGGAGTCACCCCCGGCGCCGCTCCAGGCCGGCGCGCCCGGGGCCGCGACCGGAAGCGGGACCGGCGACGGTGGTGGTGGTGCGGGTCGGCTACGCTCGGCGATCGGCTGGTCGTACGTACTCACCGCCGGTCGGATCGGCTCGTCGATCCTGGTCACCTTCCTGCTCGCCCGGCTGCTCGGGCCGACCGAGTTCGGCCTGGTGGCGATGGCCACCGTCTTCATCACGGTGGCGCAGACGCTGATCCAGCAGGGCCTGGTCTCGGCGATCGTGCAGCGCGACCGGCTCACCCGCGAGCACCTGGACGGCGCCTTCGTGGTGCTGGTGCTGGCCGGTCTGGTGATCGGCGGGTTGACGGCGGCGGCCAGTCCGCTCTGGGCACTGGCCAACCGGGCGCCGGAGCTGACCGCGATCTGCGTGGCGCTCTCCCCGCTGGTCCTGGTGCAGGGGCTCTCGATCGTCCCGGAGGCGGTGCTCCGCCGCGAGCTGCGGTTCCGGGCGGTGGCCATTCGTACCCTGCTCGCCTCGCTGCTCAGCGGCGTCGTCGGGGTGGTGCTGGCGCTGGTCGGCGCCGGCATCTGGGCGTTGGTGGCGCAGCAGTTGGTGAATGCGGTGGTCGGCCTGGTGGTGCTCTGGGTGGTCTGCCCGTGGCGGCCGAGCCGGCGTCCCCGGCTCGCCGGGATCAGAGAGCTGCTGGTCTTCTCCGCCCACTCGGCGAACGCCGGGCTGGCCCTGATGCTCAGCTCCAAGGCGGACGTCATCTTCACCGGGCTCTTCTTCGGGCCGGTGGCGACCGGGATCTACCGGCTGGCGGCCCGGCTGCCCGACATGCTCGTCGACGTGACGGTCCGTTCGTTGCAGCAGGTGGCGCTCCCCTCACTGTCCCGGTTGCAGCGGGACCGGGCGGCGCTTGCCGCGCAGCTCAACCAGCTCCAGCACCTCGGCGCGCTGGCCGGGCTGCCGGTCCTCGGCATACTGGCGGCGACGGCGCATCCGCTGGTCACGCTCCTGGGTCCGCAGTGGGCCGGCACCGAGGTGCCGCTGCGGCTGCTCTGCCTCTTCGGCGCCGTCAACGTGTACGGGGTGCTGCTCGGTCCGGCGCTCCAGGCGATCGGCCAGCCGGGCAAGCTCGCCGCGATCCTCTGGACCCGTGGGGTGCTCGGGGTGGCGACGCTGGCCGCCGTCGGCGTGCTCTTCACCGGTTACGGTGACGTGGCCGAGGCGACCGCCGTGGCCGTGGCCGGGGTGGGAATGCAGCTCGTGGTGACCGCCCTGGCGGTCTGGGTCACGGTACGCCGGGCCGCCGGGGCGTCGGTCGCGGCGTTCCTCGCCCCGACGGTGCCGGCGGTGCTGGCCGCGACGGCCGCGGCGCTGGTGCCGCTGGCGGTCTCCCGGACCGGCCCGCACGCCGGGCCGCTGGCCGAGCTGCTGGTGCTGGGCGGAGCCGCCGGCCTGGTCGCCGGGGTGCTGCTCTGGGCCACCGACGCCCGGCTGCGCCGCCTGGTGCTGGCCCGGCTCCCCCGCCGGCGTGGCGACGCGACCGACGCGACCTCCAGGTGATCGCCTCGCGGCCGGGACGGCCAGCCGTGCGAGGTTTGCCGCCGCCTTCGCCAACACCGCGTCGGGATCGCGCCAGAAACACGAGCCGGTTAGATGTCGCCGCTGACGACGGGCGGCCGGACCTGCCCGGCCGCCACGCGGTGCGCCGCTGGAACGTGAGCGCACCGCCGGTGTCGACCGCGTAGACGGAGACCGCCGCCGGGCTTGGCCACGGCTGGCCCGCGACCAGCACCGACGGGGCGCCGACCACCGTGACGAGAATCGGGTGGTCGTGGAAGTCCTCGCCGGCCAGACCGGTGGTGACCACCGCCGGCTGCCGGCCGAGGTCGACCATCCCGATGTTGCCGTAGGCGTCGTGCCGGTCGTTCCGCACAGTGCGGCCGGCACGAGTCTCCGCCGGACCCGTTAAGAAGGGCCCCCGCTACCACAGAAAGCGATAAGCGGGGGCCCTTCCTTACGCCGGTGGGGTGAAGACGATCGCTTTGCCGTTGGCCAGCACCAACTGGTTGACCGAGTACTGCACCGCGTCGGTGCCGGCCGGGTTCTCGATGCCGATCGTCGCCGAGTTGCCCAGCTCCCGACCGGCGTTCAATGCGGTGTAGTTGAAGGTGATCTGGCCCCATTCCGAGACGAGCACCTGGAAGCTGATCCGGGCGGCGGAGGCGCCGTAGAGGCCGACGTTGCGCCATTCCACCACGAACTGCCGGTCCGGCGTACCGCCGAGCAGGGCGGTCCGGACGCTCGAGTCCGGATGCAGCACGATGTCGTCCCAGAACGGATAGAGCGTGGCGTTCGGCCGGGCGGTGCTCGGCAGCGCCTTGTTGGTCGGGTACGACCCGCCCGGGTCGGCGAAGGAGAGCGAGCCGTTGATGTCCACCCACGCCCGGGTGTACGACTGGCCGTAGAACGGGACCGGGAACGGCAGCGTCACCGGCGCCACCCCGTTGTCGCCGGTCAGCGGGAGGATCACCTCGTCGGCCGGCAGGAACGGCCGGCCGCCGGCGGTCGTGCAGACGTAGCCGAAGCCGTCCGCGCAGCTACCCGGTGCGCCGTCGTAGGTGGCGGTGTAACTCCGGGAGGTGGCCGGCGCCGTGATCACGTGGGTCGCGGCACCCCCGTCCGACCAGCTTTCGAAGGCGTACGTCGCCGGGCCGAGCCGCTGCGGGCCGGGCGCGCTGACCGTGGTGGTGGAGCCGGCGATCACCTGCACGGCGTACGGCGTGGTGAGGGTGCGGCCGTTGAGGTTGACCCGCAGCCCGGCGGGTCGGGTCGCCAGGTTGAGCTGCACCGTCTTCGGGTCGAGCCGCAGCGTGGTGCTGCCGGTCAGCCCGGTGCCGTCCCGCGCGGTCAGGGTCAGCTCCAGATAGGACGGATACTCGTGGTCCGGCGCCACGAACGTGCCGGAGGAGACCCCGGTCAGCTCCCGGACCGGGTGGCTGTGGCAGTTCTCCGGCGTGCTGCAGTGCCGGTTGACCAGGGTCCAGGAGAGCGCGGAGGGCGGCAGGGCACCCTGTTGCGGATCGGTGGCCCGGCCGCTGAACGTGACCGTGTCCCCGGTCGACCAGCGCAGCGCGGCGGTCGGCGTGTCGATCACCGGCACCGGCGCGCTGGTGCCGACCCTGATCTGCACCGTGGCGGTGTCGGCGAGGCCGGCGAAGTCGACGACCCGCAACCGGGCGGTGTAGGTGCCCACGGCGGTGTAGCGGTGGCTGGCGGTCAGCCCGGTGGCGTCGACGGTCCCGTCACCGGTGAAGTCCCACTGGTATTCGAGGATGTCCCCCGTGTCTGGGTCGGTCGACCCGACCGCGTCGAACGAGACGGTCAGCGGCGCGGTTCCGCTGGTCGGGGTCGCCACGACGGCGGCGGCCGGGGCCCGGTTGCCGGAGTTGTAGTGGAAGCGCCGCACCGTGCCGCCGAGCAGGTCGACGTAGTACAGGTCGTTCTCCGGCCCGATCCGCAGGTCCGCCACGCCGGGCGCCGCCGCGAACGGCACGATCCGGGCCGGGTCCGGCAGCCCGTTGGCGCCGGCCCGCATCGCCCAGACGCAGCCCCGGGAGTAGTCGGCGAAGAAGAGCGCGCCCGCGTACGTCGCCGGATAGCCCCCGCCACTCCCCGGATAGAAGGCGACCCCGGACGGTGCGGAGCCGCCGGTCCGGCAGCCGTCCCCGGGCGCGACCTGCTGGCTGTGCTGGTAGGTGTGGTACGGCGGGGTGACCGTGCCGGCGGGCGCGGCGTAGAGGCTCTCGCAGAGAGTCAGGTTCGCCGCGTTGTAGCCGCCCTGCGGCGCGTTCCCCTCGTAGCAGGGCCAGCCGTAGTTGCGGACCGGCCCGACCGCCGGGTCGACCACCCGGTTGATCTCCTCCCAGGTACGCCACCCCACGTCGCCGAGCCAGACCTCGCTCGTGCCGGGCCGGAAGGTCCAGCGGTACGGGTTGCGCAGCCCGTACGCGAGGATCCGCCGGTTGTTCGGGTCGGTGCTGGCCGCCAGCGGGTTGTCCGGCAGCCCCGCCCCGGTGTTCGGGGAGATCCGGATCAGCGTGCCGGAGAGCCCGGTCGGGTCGCCCGGGGTGCGGATGTCCTGGGAGCGCAGCGCCCCGCCCTCGGCGCTCGGCGGCGTCATCGCCGCACCGGCCGGTCCGGGCGGGTCGGCGCAGGGGTTCGCCGGGCTGCCCGCCTGCCCGTAGTCGGTGAAGGTCGCCGACGCCCCGTCGCCACCGGTGACGTAGAGCGCGCCGTCCGGACCGAACGCCAGGTCCCCGATCGAGTGGCTCTCGATCTGGTGGCACCAGTCGTGCAGCAGCACCTGCTCGGCGCCGGTCGCCACGTCGCCGGCGAGGCGCAGCCGGGAGACCCGGGCGCTGGCCACGCAGTTGTTCTGCGAGGTGCAGTTGTCCCGGTAGGTGGGTGCGCCGCCGCCGACGACGCCGTCGTAGGTGTAGCTGACGTAGAGGTACGGGTCGGTGGGGAAGGTCGGTGGCAGGGCCAGGCCGATCAGGCCCAGGTCGTCGTAGTCGTACACCTGGGTGCGCAGGTCGGCGACGACCGTGGGGGTGCTGTCGGCCAGGCCGTCGAAGACCTTGACGATGCCGCTCTTCTCCGCGACGAAGACCCGGCCGTCCGGCGCGAAGACCAGCTTGGTGGGACGGGTCAGCCCGGCGAAGACGACCTGCTGGGTGAAGCCGGTCGGCAGTGCCGCCGCAGGCCCGGGTTCGAGCGGCGGCAGGCCGACCACGACAGGTGCGCCCAGCACGAGTGCCAGGGCCAGTGCCGAGCTGCGCCGCACGATCCGCAACATGGCGGTCTCCTCCCCGCGGCGCCGCCGGTCGGCGGCCCGCCGCGGTTCCCAGGATCACCGTGAGTAGCGGGTGCAGGCTGTCGCGAGGTTGACCACGGCGGCCAACCGACCGGACGTTCCTTAACGGTCGATCAGCCCCCCTGGTCAGCCGTTTGCCGAGCGGTCACCTGGGCCGTCGACCCGGGAGCGACGGTTGGCGGTCCGGGGATCGGTCGACTACCAAGGGTGGCTGACCGTTCGGCTGGAAGAGGATCGAGGTGCCGTTCGTGAGCGCCGCCCGGTTGAACGAGAACTGCAGCCCCGCCGTACCGGGCGGGTCCTCGATGCCGACCGTCGCCGCGCTGCCCCGCTCCCGCCCGGTGCCGTCCAGATCCGCATAGTTGAAGACGATCTCCCCGTTCTCCGCGACCACCGCCTCGAAGCTGATCCGGGCGGAGACGAAGCCGTACATCCCGACGTTGCGCCACTCCACCACGAAGCGACGGTCCGGCGCCGTACCGGTCACCGTGGTACGGACGCTGGAGTCCGCGCGCACGTAGAGGTCGTCCCAGAACGGATAGATCCCGGCGTTCGGCGGGCCGGTCACCGGCAGCGCGCTGTTGGACGGCCGCGAGTGGCCCGGGTCGGCGAAGGAGACGAACCCGTTCGTCGAGATCCAGGCGGTGCGGTAGGTCCGGCCGAAGAAGGGCACCGGGAACGGCAGGTCCACCGGGGTGACGACGTCGTCGCCGGCCAGCGGCAGCACGGTACCGGCCTGGCGCCAGGGTTGGCCGGTCTCGGTCTCACAGGAGTAGCCCGGCACGGCGCCGCAACCGGGCGCGTCGGTGTAGGTCGCGGTGTAGGTGGTGGCGGTGGCCGGCGCGGTGATCACGTGCGTCGCCGCCTCCCCGTCCGACCAGTCCGCGAAGACGTAACCCGACCTGCCGGCCGTCTGCGGGCTGGGCGCGCTTACCGTGTTCGTCGAGCCGACGATCACCGTACGGGTGAACGGGGCCGTCCCGGTGATGGCGCCGACGCTCAGCCGCAGCCCGGGCGGGTTGCTGGCGAAGGTGAGGTCCACGGTGCGCGGGTCGAGCCGGCGTACCACGGTGTTCGACAGGCCCTGCCCGTCGGTGGCGGTCAGCTCCAGCTCCAGATAGGAGGGATATTCGTGGTCCGGCGCCACGAAGGAGCCGGCGGCCACCCCGGACCACTCCTGGAGGTGGTGGGTGTGGCAGTTGCCGACCGACTCGCAGTGCTCCATCCGCAGCCGCCAGCGCAGCGCGGAGGCCGGCAGGTCACCCTGCTGCGGGTCGGTGGCCCGGCCGGCGAAGTCGAGCGTGTCCCCGACCCGCCAGGTGGTGCCGAGCACCGGGGCATCCAGCAGGGCCGTCGGGGCGGAGTTGCCGGGCTGGATGGTGACCGTGCCGCTCGCCGTGGCGTCCAGGGTGTCGACGACGGTGAGCGTCGCGGTGTAGCGGCCGGCGTCCGGATATCTGAAGGTCGCGGTGGGTCCGGTGGCGTCGACCGTACCGTCGCTGGTGAAGTCCCACCGGTAGCGCAGCCGGCCGGCGTCGGCCGGGTCCGGGTCGACGGAGGCGGTGCCGTCGAAGGTGACGGTGAGCGGCGTCGGACCGCTGGTCGGGGTCGCGCTGATCACCGCGGTCGGTGGCTGGTTGCCGGGGAAGTAGCGGATCCGGCGTACGGTGCCGCCGGTGACGTCGGCGTAGTAGAGCTCGCCCCCGGGGCCGATCGCCAGGTCGACCGGTGCCGCGGCGGCCTGGCCGAACGCCTCGATGTCGGCCCGGTTCGGCAACCCGCCGGGGCTGTTCGGGCGCATTGCCCAGATGCAGCCGCGCGAGTAGTCGGCGAAGAAGAGCGCCCCCGCGTACGCCGCCGGATAGCTGCCGCCGCTGCCGGGATAGAACGCGAGCCCGGTGACGGCGTCCCCGCCCGAGCCGCAGTTCTCCCCCGACACCACCTCCGCGCTGTGGTGGTAGCCGTAGTAGGGCGCGGTGTGCCCGCCCGCGCTGTAGAGCTGCTCGCAGAGGTTCAGGTTGGCATTGTCATAGCTGCCCATCCGGCTTGCGCCCTCGTAGCAGGGCCAGCCGAAGTTGGTCACCCCCGCCGTCGGGTCGACGATCCGGTTGATCTCCTCCCAGGTACGCCAGCCGACGTCCCCGAGCCAGATCTCGTTGGTGCCGGGCCGGATGGTGAACCGGAACGCGTTGCGGGTGCCGTGGCCGACGATCCGCCGGGCGTTGGGGTCGGCGGCGCCGATCAACGGGTTGCCGGGCGCGGCGGCACCGGTGGCCGGGTCGAGTCGGAGCACCGCGCCGTTCAGTCCGGTCGGGTCGGCGGTGCTCCGGACGTCCTGGGCGCGCAACGCGCCGCCCTCGGCCGTGGGTGGGGTCATGGTGCCGCCGGGCGGGTCGCCGCAGGGGTTGGCCGGAGAGCCCAACTGGCCGTAGTCGACGGAGTTGAAGCTGGCCCCGTCCCCGGCGGTCGCGTAGAGCATGCCGTCGGCGCCGAAGTGCAGGTCGCCGACGGAGTGGCTGGGGTACTGCTGGCACCAGTCGGAGATCAGCACCTGCTCCGCGCCGGTCATCACGTCGCCGCCGGCCCGCAACCGGGAGAGCCGGCCGGTGGCGACGCATTGGCCGTTGTTGGCGTTGCCGCAGGTGTCGTTCCAGTAGGGGGCGGTCTGGCCGGGCGGCGCGTCGTAGGTGTAGAGGACGTAGACCCACGGGTCGGCCGGGAAGCCGGGCGGCAGCGCCAGGCCGAGCAGCCCACGGTCCCACTGGTGGTGTACGACCGTGGAGAGGTCGGCGAAGACCGTCGGGGTCGGGTCGGCCAGGTCGCTGAAGACCTTGATCCGGCCGCCCTGCTCGGCGACGAAGATCCGCCCGTCCGGGGCGAACTCGATGTTCGTCGGCTTGTCCAGCCCGCTGAACACGACCTGTTCTCCGAACCCGGTCGGCAGGGTCACCGCCGACGCCGACGTTCCGGGCAGCGGGACCACGGCGCTCGCCAGCAGCGCCAGCACCAGCCCGAGTCGCATGCCACCTCGCAGCCCCATGGCGCACTCCTTCCCCCTGTGTCCAGCGACCGCCCTGCGGGCCCGAGGTGAACACCGGCTCACGTTTGTCGGCACAGAGTAGTTTCGACCCCCTGCGTTCCACCAGGGGCGCGTCAAATCGCGAATCAGGACAGAGATCATGAAACCCGTGCCTGCCCGGCGGTTCATCCATTGTGGCGGCAAATCAGTGTGGATCAACCGCGTGACCTGCCGTTGCGGCCCCGACACGCGGATGAGTGAGTGAAGGAACAATCATCCGATCGGTCGTGACCTTGTAAGTAACTCGACACATCCGCCATTCGCCGGTCCTTGCCCGGACCGGGTTGGTAGAGCAATGTCTGTGGCAGCACCGGGCCGGTCGCGGGATGGCCGGTGCGAGTGGACATCATTTGGACATCATTCGGATCGCGACGCAATTTCCGCTGTCGCGACCGTCCATCGAAAACGTCGTCCGAGCTGCGCGGATGGGAGTTAGAGATGGCGGATCGGCGCCCCCATGTCGTCATCGTGGTGGTGAATCTGCCGGCCGAGCGGGACCGCCGGGTGATCCGGGAGTGCCAGGCGCTGGAGGCGGCCGGCTACCGGGTGTCGGTGATCTGCCCGCGCGGACCGCGTCGGCTGACCGTGTTACCCGGCACCACGGCCACCCGGATCCACTCCTTTCCCCAGCCGCTGGCGGGCAGGGGCGTGCTCTCCTTCGCCGCCGAGTTCGCCTGGGCGCTGATCGCCGTCGCCACCCGGTTGCTCGGCCTGATGCTGCGGACCCGGGTGGACGCCGTCCAGGCGTGCAATCCGCCGGACGTCTTCTGGGTGGTCGGGCTGCTGATGCGGGCCATCGGCCGCCCCTTCGTCTTCGACCACCACGACCTGAGCCCGGAGCTCTACGAGTGCAAGGCGGGCGAGCCCCGGCCGAGTGTGCTGTGGCTGCTCCGACTCTTCGAACGGCTCTCCTGGCGCACCGCCACCGCCGTGGTCGCCACCAACGAGTCGTTCCGGGAACTGGCCCTGCGCCGGGGCGGCTGCCCGCCGGAGAAGGTGGTGGTGGTCCGCAACGGGCCGGCGCTGGCGGAGGTCAGGCACGGCGAGGGTCCGACCCCGGAGGATTCCCGGCAGCGGGTGGTCTACGTCGGCGTGATAAACCCGCAGGACAACGTCGAGGCCACCGTGCTGGCCGCCGAGCGGCTGGCGGGGTTACGCGGCACCGAGGACTGGGAGCTGGTCGTCGCCGGCGACGGCGAGAGCATGCCGGAGCTGCGCCGGCTCGCCACCGAGCGGGGGGTGGACGACGTCGTGCGCTTCACCGGCTGGCTGGAGGCCGAGGAGGTCGACGCGCTGCTCTGCTCGGCGTCGGTAGCCATCCAGCCGGACAAGCCGAGCCCGATGGCCGAGATGTACACCATGGCCAAGACGGTGGAGTACGTCGCGCGTGGCGTACCGGTGGTCGCGGTGGATCTGCTGGAGACCCGGCGTACCGCCGAGAAGGCTGCGAGTTACGTGGTGAACGGCAGCCCGGACGAGTTCGCCAAGGCGATCGACCAGCTGCTCAGCGACGGGCAGGCCCGTGCGGCGATGAGTGCCACCGGACGGCGGCGCTTCGTCGATGAACTCGCCTGGGACCACCAGGTGAAGTCGTACATCCGACTCTGGGATCGATTGCTCCGCCGGTCGCGGAGCGACTACAACGAAGTCTCACACGGTAACGGGGCCGATGCCGCGCGGCTACCACTCTGACCGTCCGCACCACACTTCCGCGCTCTCGAAAGGGCCGCCCGATGGACCTTCTCGACCTGCTGAAGCTCATGTTTCGGCGGTGGTACGTCTCGGCGCCGATCGTCGTCGTGACGCTCGGCGCGGCCCTCGCGTTCGGCGTGGCGATCCAGCCCGAGTACAAGACCGAGGTGGCCATCCTGCTCGTGCCGCCGACCACCACGGCGGCCCCGGAACCGGACGCGGCACCCCGGCCGGGCAACCCGTGGCTGCGGATCGGCGAGAACGCGATGGCGCAGGCGGTGCAGATCTCGACCTCCGCGCACGACGCCCGGACCAGGATCGCGGCGGCCGGCGGCGATCCCGACTACGAGGTCGGCCTGGTGACCCGGAGCTCGATCCTGACCGTGGCGGTGACGGCGGCGAGCGAGGAGAGTGCCCGGAAGACGGTGGAGGCGGTGACCCAGCTCATCCACGACGACGTCGCCGGACGGCAGGCGCCGTACCAGCCCAACCCGGGTGAGCAGATCACCACCGAGGTGCTGGACCCGGGGCTGAACATCGTGCCGTCCCGTTCCAACGTGCTGCGCGCGCAGGTCGTGATCGTGGCCATCGGCATGCTGCTGGCCGCCGTCGCCGCCGTGGTGCACGACGCGCTGGTCCGTCGCCGGGCGAGCGCCCAGCTCGGGCGACGCCGCGACGCGCGTACCCCGATGGCCTGGAACGCCGGCCAGGCGCCGGTCAGGACCCCGCGCCCGGCACCGGCGGTGACCCCGGCCCCGGTCTCCCCGGCCCCGGCGGTGGCTCCGGCCCGATCCGGATCCACGGAGGAGACCGTCCTGCTCACCACCACCGCCCGGAACATCCGGGACGAAGCCGGCCGATGACCTCCGGGAAGCCCACGAGCGCCGGTTGACGGCGCAGGGACGAGACGAGCGACGTGCCGACCTACCTATCCGCGCGGCGGTCCGACACCGTGTACGACGGCATCACCCCCGCCGTACGCCACTTCCCGGACGCGACAGCGGCGGTCGTCGCCTCGGTCATGCTCGCCTACCTGCTCCCGTTCCGGCTGGTCTTCCCGCCCCTGAGCGACCTGGGCAAGCCGGGGCTGATGATCGGGTTCGGCCTGCTCGTCTGGTGGGCGCTGAGCCGGCTGCATCCCACCCTGCTCACCCGGGGGCAGCAGCCGATGCGCTGGGCGCTGGCGATCTACCTGGTGACCCTCTTCCTCTCCTACGTCGCCGGGCAGGCCCGGGGGATGCCGGTGCTGGAGGCGAACGGCGCCGAGCGGACCCTGCTGATGGCGCTCGCCGGTGCGGGGATCCTGCTCGCCGCCGCCGACGGCGTGCTGACCCGGGAGCGCATCGACAAGGTGCTCCGCTGCCTCTGCTGGGGCGCCAGCTTCATGGCCCTGGTCGCGCTGGTCCAGTTCGTGACCCGGATCGACCTGACCGCCTACATGAAGCTGCCACCGCTGCTGACCTTCCACCGCGAGGTGATCGGCTTCCGCGACCGGGGCGGCGACGGCCTGGTCCGGGTCGCCGGCACGGCCGGGCACTACATCGAGTTCAGCGTGCTGATGGTGATCAGCCTGGTGGTGGCGATCCACTTCGCCCGGTTCTCCTCGACGCGGCGGGACCGCCAGATCTACGGCGCGCTGGCGATGTTCCAGGCGGCGGTCATCCCGATCTCGCTCTCCCGCACCGGCGTGCTCGCCCTCGCCGCCGCGATGCTGCTCTTCGTCCTGGTCTGGCCGCTGCGCACCACCTTCAACGTGCTGGTGGTCGGCTGCTTCCTGGCCGCGCTGATCCAGGTCGTCCGGCCGGGGCTGCTGGCCGCGATCAAGTCCCTGCTGCTCGCCGGGGAGAGCGATCCCAGCGTGCAGGCGCGGGTGGAGGACTACGACTACGTGACCCCGTTCATCCGGGAACGGCCCTGGCTGGGGCGCGGCGTCGGCACGTTCCTGCCGGAGCTCTACCAGCTGCTCGACAACCAGTGGCTGACCACCCTGGTCCAGGGCGGCATCATCGGCGTGGCCGGGCTCGCCGTCCTCTTCGGAGCCGGGGTGCTGGTCGCCGGCCGGGTACGCCGGTTCGCCCGTACCGAGCGGGACCGCGACCTGGCGGCGGTGCTGGCGGTGGCGATCGGGGTGGCCGCCGTCTCCGGCTTCACCTTCGACTCCATGTACTTCACGACCTTCTTCATCACCGTGCACGTGCTGCTCGGCCTGACCGGGGCGCTGTGGCGGCTGACCAGGGCGGAACGCACCAACCGGATCGAGTCGGGCCGGCCCGGCCGGCAGTCCGGGGAGGCCGAGCGGAGGGGAGCGGTCGGATGACCGGCGACGGTGGCATCGACATCCTCATGATCACGTACGACCGCCCGGAGTACGTCCGGCTCTCGCTGCCGCACCTGCTCGACACCTGCCCGGCGGACGCCCGGGTCTGGCTCTGGCACAACGGCACCGACCAGCCGACCCTGACGGCGGTCGAGGAACTCCGGCACCACCCCCGGGTGCACCGGTTCCGGTCCAGCCCGGTCAACGCCGGGCTGACCGAGCCCACCAACTGGCTCTGGTCGGAGGCGACCGGCTCCTACCTGAGCAAGGTCGACGACGACTGCCTGCCCGACCCGGACTGGCTCACCATCCTGCGCCGGGCGCACCAGGACGTACCCGGCTTCGGGGTGATCGGCACCTGGCGGTTTCCGGCCGAGGACGTCGACGAGGCGCTGGTGGCGGCGAAGCTCGCCGACTATCCGGGCGGGCATCGACTCTTCCGCAACCACTGGGTGCAGGGCAGCGGCTATCTACTCAAACGGGAGACGCTGGCCCAGGTGGGGCCGCTGACCGGCGGCGAGACCTTCACCGCGTGGTGCCTGCGGGCCGCCCGGCTCGGCTGGCTGAACGGCTGGTACCACCCCTTCCTGCCCGAGGACCACATGGACGATCCGCGCAGCCCGCACACCATCTATCGCACCGATGCCGACTTCGTGGCCCGGCGGCCGCTCTCGGCCCGGCGTACCGGGGTGACGACCCTGGCCGAGTGGACACAGCAGATGCGCCACTCCGCCCGGGTCGTCCAGGCCGCCCCGCTGGACCTGCGCGAATACCAGGGCTGGCGGCTGCGGCGCCGCAACGCCACCCGCCGGCTCCGGCTCGCGCTGACCGGGCGCGCCCCGTGGTGACCAGCGTGGTGGTAGCCGCGCACGACGAGGCGGCGGTGCTCGGCCGGACCCTGCGGACCCTGCTCGCCGACGCGGAGCCGGGCGAGTTCGAGGTGGTCGTGGTGGCGAACGGCTGCACCGACGCCACGGCGGCGGTGGCCCGGTCGGTGCCCGGGGTCACCGTGCGGGAGCTGCCCGAGCCGGGAAAGCCGGCGGCGCTCAACGCGGGCGACGGCGCGGTGGCCGGCTTCCCCCGGATCTACCTCGACGCCGACATCGCGCTGGAGACCACCGGGGCCCGGGCGCTCGCCGCCGCGGTCACCGTGCCGGGGGTGCTGGCCGCCGCGCCGCGCCGCCGGCTCGACACCACCGGCCGTCCCCTGCTGGTACGCGGCTACTACGCGATCAACGGGCGGCATCCGGCGTACCGGGACGCGCTCTTCGGCCGGGGCGCGATCGCGCTCTCGGCGGCCGGCCGGGCCCGGTTCGGCCCGTTCCCCGACGTCGTCGCCGACGACCTCTTCCTCGACTCGCTCTTCGGCGCGGCCGAGAAACGGGAGGTCGCCGAGGTGGCGACGGTGGTGGCGACACCCCGGCGCACCGCCGACCTGCTGCGCCGGCTCGGCCGGGTCCGGGCCGGCAACGCCAGCCTGCGCGCCGCCGACGATCGGGTACGCCGGGCCCGCCGCAGCTCCTGGCTGGTCGACGTGGTGCTGCCCCGGCCCTGGCTGCTGCCGGCCGGGGTCTGCTACGCCGGGCTGACCCTGCTGGCGGCGGCGGCCGCCCGACGCCCGGCGGTACGGGACGGTTGGGGGCGCGACGACTCCAGCCGCGTGCCGGCCGGATCCGACGGCGCGCCCGGGGCGGCGTCGTGAACCCGGTGGTGAGCGTCCTCGTCGTCTCCTACCAGACCCGCGAATTGATCCTGACCGCGCTGGCCACCCTGCGTGCCGCCTGCCCGGCGGAGCCGTACGAGGTGATCGTGGTCGACAACGCCTCGACCGACGGTTCGGCGGCGGCGGTCGCGGCGGCCTTCCCGGAGGCCCGGGTGCTCCGGCTGGCCCGCAACGTCGGCTTCGGCCGGGCGGTCAACGTCGCCGCGGCCCGGGCCCGGGGCGAGTGGCTGCTGCTGCTCAACCCGGACACCGAACCGGTCGGCAACGTCATCGGCGAGTTGCTGGCGTTCACCCGGGCCCGTCCCGGGCACGGCATCTACGCCGGCCGCACCCTCGCACCGGACGGCAGCGACGACGGGCACTCCGTCTTCGGCCCGCCCTCGCTCTGGACGCTCACCTGCTTCGCCACCGGCCTCTCCACGCTGCTGCCCCGGTCCCGGCTCTTCAACCGGGAGGCGCTGCCCTGGCTGGACCGGTCGACACCGGTCCGGGTGCCGGCCGCCTCCGGCTGCCTGCTACTGGTCCGGCAGACCCTCTTCGACCGGCTCGGGGGCTTCACCCCGGACTACTTCATGTACAGCGAGGACCTCGATCTCTGCCTGCGGGCGACCGCGCTCGGCGCCCGGCCGGTGCTGGTGCCGGCGGCCCGGGTCCTGCATGTCGGCGGGGCCGCCTCGACCAGCGCCGGCAAGCGGGTGATGCTGCTGCGCGGCCAGGTCACCTTCCTCCGGCTGCGCTGGTCGCCGTTCCGGGCCGCGCTGGGCCGGACACTGTTGGCGGTCGGCATCGCCACCCGGGCCGCCGGAGCCCGGCTCACCGGCCGGGCCGGCTACTGGCGGGAGGTCTGGCGGCAGCGCCGCACCTGGCTGGCCGGCTGGCCACCGGCGGCCGAGCTGCCCCCGGCCGAGGTCACCGCTCCGGTGCCGCCCGGCCCGCGCGGCACCCCGGACGTGACCGGCTGAGCCGGCGGGCTCAGTCCTGCTCCTCGCCCGGCACCGGTACGTCGGCGAAGGCCGCCACGGTCCGGTCGGCGTACGCGCTGGCGTCGCCGGTCTCCATCGGCCCGTCCCAGGTGGTCGGCAGGGGTACCGGCACCGCCGGGTTGACCCGCCGGACCACCTCGTCGAGGACGGTCTCGGCGTCGCCGACCCAGAGGTGCTTGGCGCCCGGCACGCCGACCACCTCGGCCCGGGGCACCACGGCGAACCGGCGACGGGCCTCCTCCGGCCGCAGGTAGTCGTCGAACTCGGGGACGAGCGCGGTCAGCGGCTTGCCGGACTGCGCCCACTCGGCCAGGTCGGCGTCGGTGCTGCTGCGCAGCGGCGGGGAGAGCAGGATGGCGCCGACGACCCCCGGGTCGCAGCCGTGCCGCAGGGTCAGGTCGGTGCCGAACGACCAGCCGAGCAACCAGATCCGCGGCAGCTCGGCGAACTCGGCGTACTCGATCGCGGCCGCCACGTCGTACCGCTCGGCCTCGCCGCCGTCGAAGGTCCCCTCGCTTGTGCCGCGCACGCTGCTGGTGCCCCGGGTGTTGAACCGGAGCACCGCGAGGTCGGCCAGTGCCGGCAGCCGCCAGGCGGCCTTCCGGAAGACGTGGCTGTCCATCATCCCGCCGTGGGTGGGGAGCGGGTGCAGGCAGACCAGGGTGGCTACCGGGTCCCGCTCGGCGGGCAGCGCCAGCTCGCCGACGAGCCGGAGGCCGTCGGCGGTGTGCAGCGCGATCTCCTCGCGGCGGGCGGGCAGGATGCTGGCGGCGCGGATGGCGGGACTCACGGGGACAAGTCTTACCCGCCGATGGCCGGCCGGTGCAGCCGGCCGGGGGACCGTGACGAAGATCCCCTCGCCGTCGCAGCCCGAGTGGGAAGCGTCAGCCGTGGCGCGGGGCGCCGGTCAGCCGTGGCGCGGGGCGCCGGTCAGCCGTGGCGCGGGGCGCTGCGCGAGCGTTCCACGCCGGGGCCGCGCCGGTCCCGGGCCCGCCAGCAGCCGGTGTGCCAGTGCCGGCGGTCGGTCAGGTCGCCCTGCCCGTCGGCGGGCCAGGCCACCAGGTGGGCGACGCCGGGGCGGATCTCCTGGGCGCAGCCGGGACAGCGGTAGGTCTTGGCCGCCGCGCTGCCCGGGATGTTGCGGACCTGCCACTCGCCGTCCCGCCAGCTCTGCACCGAGCCGACCCCGCGCTCCAGGCGTGCGCGGTCCAGCGGCGGGGCGTCCTCCGGACGCGGTCGGTTGCGACGCGGGCTCACGTCTTCCAGGGTACGCAGCAGCCGGCCTGGGGCGATCAAGCGGCCGACCGCCACCCTCGTCGCTATATGTAGTTGTCAAATCACGGTCAGTGCGGACACCGGATTCCTGAACAAGGGTTAAGGTCCAGGAAATTCCCTTTCGGCCGGCAATCCGGACCCCGAGCGAGGAGGACGCGATGCGGAACAGACGTATCCTCGCGGCCCTGGTGGTGGCGGCGGTGGTGGTGCTACTCGCCGCCGCAGCTCCGCCCCGGGCCGCCTGGGCCGGCGCCCCCGGTGAACCGATCCTGGCCGACTTCAACGACGACGGCGTCACCGACCGGGCCGTCCTCGGCGCCATCCACCCCGACCTCTGCTCGTTGATCATCCAGTACGGCTCCGCCCCCGGGGTCTACCTGCCACCGATCGCCTACACCTACGAGCGACCCGGCGGCGACATCGGGACCGACTGCCCGGACATCGGCACCGCCTTCAACGGGGACGGCGACCGCTACGACGAACTCTGGCTCGCCTGGAGCGAGACGGTGCCGCCCGGCATCTCCTACAACCGGGTGGCCATCGACAACGACTTCACCACGATCCTCACCTACACCTCGCCGCTGCCCAACCCGACCTATCTCGGCACGGAGGACTTCACCGGCAACGGCACTCCCTCGCCGTTCGCCGTCGGTCCGGGCGGCTACTACACAGCCGTGATCGCGAACGGCACCGCCGTACTCGGCCCGGCCCGGTGGTGCTCGGCGGACACGCCCGCCTTCCAGCACGCCGACCTCGACCTGAACCAGCGGGTGGATGCCGTGCTGGCGTACAGGGGCGGCTGCGCCGACGGCGGCAACGGCGTGGTGGTGGTGCTCGACGACGGTGGCACCCGGCAGCTCGAACTCGATCCGACCGGACAGGCCACCTGGCGGATCCAGATCGGTCAGCTCGGCACGGACCGGTTCCTGGACGTCCGGACCCAGAACCTGCGCACCGGCGAGGTCAACTACCACCACGGCGTCGGCAACGGCGACTTCATCCGGGGACCGGACGCGAACACCGACCGCGTCCAGCTCACCACGGTCAAGCCGGTGGCGATCGACGTGCAGGCCAACGACTACACCACGGCCGGGGCCCGGATCGTCGTCACCTCGCCGCCCCGGTACGGCAGCACACAGGTGCTCTCCGACGAGCGGATCCTCTACCGCCCCCGGCCCGGGCACGGCCGCACCGACCGCTTCACGTACCAGATCCAGCGCGACGACCGCCGGAGCAGCGCGGTGGTCTACATCAGCTTCCCCTGAGGCGGGAGCCGGACCGCTCCGTGGGCCTGCGATTCTCCGCTGACCTGGGGTTACGTCGTGCCGACTCGGTGTCGGATCACCGTCAGCACCGGTCGATACGGAAGGATTCGGTCTAGCGTCCCAAATATGGGCTGGACCGACTGACCAGCCAAAGCATGATATAGGGGAACGGAATGTGGAGCGTCCGCCTCAGCGCTGTGATCGTCACGGCCGTCGTCGGCGGCCTGGCCGCGCCGGCACCCGTCAGCTGGGCCGCCGGCCCCGGCGAAACCGTCTACGGTGACTTCAACGCCGACGGCATCCTGGACGCGGCGCAACTGGGCTCGGTCAACCCGGACCGCTGCTCCACCATCGTGCAGTACGGGACGGCGTCCGGCACGCTGCTCCCGCCGATCGCCTTCGTCTACCTGAGGCCGGGCACCACGCCGACCCCGGACTGCCCGGACATCGGGGTCGCCGCCGACCTCGACGGGGACGGGCTCGACGACCTCGGCATCGGATGGAGCAGGGGCGCCCCGGCCGGGCTGACCTTCAACCGTCTCTTCCTCTACCCCCCGACCTTCCAGCCCGCGATGACCTACACCTCGGAGCTCACCCACCCCACCTACTTCGGAGTGGGCGTCTTCAGTCCCGGCGCCGCGCCCTCCCCGTACGCGATCGGTCCGGGTGGGATCGTCAACGCCGTCATCCGGGACGGCGCCGTCGTCCCGGGTCCGATCCGGTTCTGCTCCGTCGACGCCCCGACCGCGCAGCTCGCCGACTGGAGCCGGATGGACGTCGACGGCGTCCTGCTGGCCTACGCCGAGGCGTGCGGCGACGGCAGCAGCGGAGTCGTCCGGATCCGGCAGAACGGCTCGGTCCAGCAACTGGAGATCGACCCGACCGGCCAGACCCGGTGGAGCGCCCGGGTGGTCGACGCCGACGGCGACCGCTACCCGGACGTCCGCACCACGGACCGGCGCACCGGCCGGCTCAGCTACTTCGTCAACACCGGAGACGGTGGCATGTACCTCCTGGTCCGGGCGCCCGACGCCAACACCGACCGGGTGACCCTGGATCGGGCCAGGCCACTCGCCATCGACGTGCTCGACAACGACCACGTCAGCCGGTGGGCCACGGTCACGGTCAGCACCCCGCCCCGGTACGGCACCGTCCAGGTTCTCTCCGACCGCCGGATCCTCTACCGGCCCGACCCGCGGCACGGCCGGACCGACCGGTTCACCTACCAGGTGACGGAGGACGACCGGAGATCCAGCGCCACCGTCTATCTCAGCTTCCCGGACTGAACCGCACCGTCCGGGCTGGACAGGACCATCCCGGACCCGGAGAGGCCGGAACACGTCGACTACCAGGGAGGGGCCATGTGGCGTAGACGTACCGCCCTGGCGATGGTGATCGTGGTCGTGGCCGCGACGGGCGGAGGGGTGGCCTGGGCGCCGCCGCTGGCCTGGGCCGGCGGCCGGGGCGAGCAGGTCTTCGGCGACGTCAACGGCGACGGCTTCACCGACCGGGTCACCCTCGGCCTGGTCCAGCCCGACTTCTGCTCCGTCATCGTGGAACACGGCACCGCCTCCGGCGGCTACCGGCTACCCGTCGCCTCGGTCTACCTGCGGCCGGGTGGTACCGGGATCGGCACCCGCTGCCCGGAGCTGGGCGTGGCCGTCGACCTGAACGGAGACCGGCGGGAGGAACTGGTCGTGGCCTGGTATCCGGGACCGCCACCGACCGTGCCGTACAACCTGATGTACCTGGACAACTCCTTCCGGCCGGCGTCCGGCCTGCTCTCGGCGATCTTCGCGCCCTACCACCTCGGCACCGACGACTTCGACGGCGACGGCCGGGAGGACGTCTACGCGATCACCGACCAGGGGCAGGGCATCGAGACGTACCTCAACCAGGGCAACGGCACGCTGGTGCAGGGGCCGACGCAGTGGTGCGGCATGCCGATCGACTACAACCTGGCCGACTTCGACCTGGACGGCGCCACCGACCTGGTCAACAGCTACAGCGAGCGCTGCCGGTCGAGCACCTTCAACAGCGGCGTCGTGGTGGTGCTCGACGACGGCACGCCGCAGGAACTCCAGCACGACCTGGTCGGCGTGGAGACCTGGACCAGCCAGGTGGTCAACGCCAACGGCGACCGCCTCCGGGACATCCGCACCGTCTCCCGGCTGACCGGAGCGATCGAGTTCTTCATCGGCACCCCGAGCGGCAGGTTCGTCCGGTCCCCCAAGGCGAACACCGACTCCGTCACGCTCACCGGCACCAAGGCGGTGGCGATCGACGTCCTCGCGAACGACTACGTCAGCTCGCGGGCCACGGTCACCATCAGCACGCCGCCGCGGTACGGCACCGTCCAGGTCATCAGCGACCGTCGCATCGTCTACCGCCCCCGGGCCGACCATGGCGCAACCGATCGGTTCACGTACCAGCTCACGGATGGCGACCACCGCAGCAGCGGGGTCGTCTATCTGCGGTGGACCGGATAGCCCGACCCTGGAGGGGGTTGGCGAGGCCAGGGAGGCGGACCATGAGGGGTAGGCGGGTCGCCGCCGTCGCCATGGCGGCAATCATCACGACAGCCGGTGCGGTGGGCACGGACGCGCCCGGTGCCGCCGCGGGCGGCCCGGGCGAGGCGATCATCGCCGACGTGAACGGGGACGCCCACCCGGACAGGGTGGTGCTCGACCACCTCGTCGGGGCCTCGACGTCCTGCCGGGCGGTGGTCGGTCTGGGGTTGCCCGGCGGCGGCTACGGGGCGGGGCGGCCGTACACCTACCTCTCCCTGCCGGCCGCCGAGCCCAACTGCCCGGACATGGGAGTGGGGCTCAACCTCGACGCCGACCCGCCGGCCGAACTCGCGGTCACCTGGTTCGCCGGCCCGCCGAGCACGGTCCCGCACACCCTGCTGGCACTTGACAACTTCCAGGTCTCGGGCGGCTTCAACACCATCTACCAGCCCAGCTTCATCGGCACCGCCGACTTCAACGGCGACGGCCGGCAGGACGTCTACCAGTGGACCGACCAGGGCGAGGGGTTCGCCACCTACCTGGCCACCGGCACCGGCACGCTGACGCCCGGCCCGGTGCGGCACTGCTCCGGGCCGCTGACCAGCCGGCTCGCCGACTTCAACCGCAACGGCGCGATGGACGTGGCGATCGCGTACGTCGAGGGCTGCGGCGACTACTTCAGCGGGGTGGTGGTGGTCCTCGACGACGGCCGGCTGATTCACCTGCACACCGACGTCGAGGGGTTCGCGAGTTGGACCGCCGAGACGGGGGACGCCAACCGGGACGGCGTGCCGGACGTGACCACCCACAACGACCTGACCGGTGAGGTCGCCACCTTCATCGGGGTGGGCAACGGCACCTTCGTCCGGTCGCCGGTCGCGATCCGCGACTATCCGACGGTGAGCGGGCTGAAGGCGACCGGCATCGTGGTGCTCGGCAACGACTTCGCCGCCACCGACCGGGTCAGGGTGAGCATCTGGACGCCGCCCCGGCACGGCACGGTGAAGGTCACCACGAACGGCACCGTGATCTACACCCCCCATCCGGTGCACGGCGGGACCGACGTCTTCATCTACCGGCTCACCCAGGACGGCCGGACCAGCAACGCCGCGGTCAGCCTGCGGATCGTCGGCTGAACGCGGACGCGGGCAGGGCGGGCCGGACCCGCCCTGCCCGCGTCGGTACCCATGGACAGGCCGCCGAAACAGCGTGTCACATTACGGTCAGCACATAGTTGATTGCTCTGCGTGCGCCCTATTCTCCACCAGGAAAGCGATTTGTCCCGAAGCGCCAACTGGGTCGGAGGAGGCACCATGTGGAGCCGACGCATCACCATCTTCGCGGTCGCGGTCGGGGTGGCCACCGCCACCGTCGGCCTGACCGCGCCGCCCGCACTCGCGGGCTGGCAGGACGAGCCGATCGTCGCCGACGTCAACGGGGACGGCCGGCCGGACCGGAACACCCTCGGCACCGCGCCCGGCGCGTCCGGCTGCGTGGTACGGGTCGAACTCGGCCGCCCCGGCGGCGGCTACGGCCCGGCACAGTCGTACCCGTACCTGCCGTCGGCCGAGTACTGCCCGGACATGGGGGTCGGGCTCGACCTCGACAGCGACGCCGCCAACGAACTCGTGGTCACCTGGTTCGCCGGTCCGCCGCCGTCGATCGACGACACCCTGCTGCTGCTGGACGGCTTCCGGGTCGTCCGCGGCTTCGACACCATCTGGCAGCCCAGCTACATCGGCACCGCCGACTTCAACGGCGACGGGCGGCAGGACGTCTACGAGTGGACCGACCAGGGCGAGGGGTTCGCCACCTACCTGGCCACCGCCGGCGGCACGCTGACGCCCGGCCCGGTGCGGTACTGCTCCGGCCGGCCACAGCACCACCTGGCCGACTTCGACCGCGACGGCGCGATGGACGTGACGATCGCGTACGCCGAGGGCTGCGGCGACTACTTCACCGGCGTGGTCGTGGTGTTGGACGACGGCACCGTGCTGGATCTGCACGGCGACGCCTACGGCGACGAGTCCTGGAGCGTCGCGGTGGCGGACCGCAACGGCGACGGGATCCTGGACGTCGTCACCACCAGCGACGTGACCGCGGCGCAGACGGTCTTCATCGGCACCGGCACCGGCGGGTTCGTGACGGCGCCGCGGGCGGTCCGGGACAACCCCCGGGTCAGCGCGGTCAAGGCGACCGGCATCCCGGTGCTGGCCAACGACTTCGCCACCGGCACCACCCGGCTCACCATCGTCACTCCGCCGGCGCACGGCACCGTGCAGGTCACCACCGGCCGGACGGTCATCTACCGGCCGAACGGCGACCGCCGGGCCGGCAGCGACCGCTTCGTCTACCGGCTCACCGACGGCGGCCGGAGCAGCAACGCCGCCGTCAGTCTGCGGATCGCCCGGTAGCGGCCCGGCCACGGTCACGCGGCCGCGCGATCGCCCGGCGACACCGGCGGGGAGTCACTCCGCCGGTTGTCCCCGGAACGTTCGGCCGGCGGTGACCACCTGTTCGAGCAGCGGAGCCGGGGCGAGCCCCGGCTCCCGGGACTCCCGGTAGAGCCGCAGCTGGATCCGCAGCGCCGCCTCCGGACCGAGCCGGTCGAGCACCTCGAACGGGCCGGTCGGATAGCCGCAGCCCAGCGTCATCGCGTGGTCGATGTCCTCCACCGTGGCGTACGACGCCTCCAGCATCCGCACGGCGTCGTTCAGGTAGGGGTGCAGCAGCGCCCGCACCACGAACCCGGCCCGGTCCCCGCAGACCACCCCGGCGCGGCCCAGCTTGGCGCAGACCGCGCGGGCGGTCGCGACCGCCTCCGGCGAGGAGCGGACGGTACGCACGATCTCCACCACCGCGCCGGCCGGGGTCGGGTCGAGCAGGTGCAGCCCGACCACCTCGGCCGGCCGGCGGGCGGCCATCGCGATGTCGATCACCGGAAGGGTGCCGGTGGTGGCGAGCAGCGCATCCGGCTTGCAGACCTCGGCCAGTTCGGCGAAGAGCGCCCGCTTGGCGGCGAGTTCGTCGGCGACCGCCTCGACGACCAGGTCGGCATCGGCCACCGCGGTCAGCCCCGGCGACCCCCCGGAGGGCGCGGCGCCCCGGGCGACCACGACCACGTCGTAGCCGGCTCGCCCGAAGAGCTCGCCGAGCCCGGCGGCGGCCTCCCCCGACCCGACCACCCCGACCCGGCGCACCGGACGGGCACCGTCCGGCGCCGCCGGGGTCTGCCCGTCGGCTACCACGGTGCCCGAACCGGGCCGCTCGTACCGGTAGAAGCCCGCACCGGACTTGCGGCCGAGCAGTCCCGCCGTGACCATCTGGCGCAGCAGCGGCACCGGCGCGTGCCGGCGGTCCCGACCACCGCGCCGGTACATGGTCTCCAGGATCTCGTACGCCGTGTCCAGGCCGATCAGGTCGAGCAGGGCCAGCGGCCCCATCGGCAGCCCGGCACCCAGCCGCATCGCGGTGTCGATCTCCTCGCGGCCGGCGTACCCCGACTCGACCATCCCGACGGCCTGGTTGAGATAGCCGAAGAGCAGGGCGTTGGCGACGAAACCGGCCCGGTCGGCGATGGTCACCGCGACCTTGCCGAGCCGGGCGCAGAGCTGCTGCACCGCGCCGACCACCTCGACCGAGGTGGTCACGGTCCGGACCACCTCGACCAGCTTCATCACCGGCGCGGGGTTGAAGAAGTGCATCCCCACCACCCGGTCCGGCCGGCCGGTCGCGACGGCGATCTCGGTGACGCTCAACGAGGAGGTGTTGCTGGCCAGGATCGTCGCCGGCCGGCATATCCGGTCCAGGTCGGCGAAGAGCCGCCGCTTCAGGTCGAGCCGCTCCGGTACCGCCTCGATCACCAGGTCGACCTCGGCGAGCGCGGGCAGCCCCACCGCGAAGGTGACCCGGCCCAGCAGGGCGTCCCGGTCGGCGCCGCTCAGCCGCCCCCGGGCGACCGCCCGGTCGGTGGAGCGGGTCAGGGTGGCGCGGCCCCGGTCGAGGGCCTCCCCGGTGATCTCGACGGCGACCACCCGGAGACCGCCGCGGGCGAAGACCTCGGCGATGCCGGCGCCCATGGTGCCGAGCCCGACGACGCCGACCGTGGCGAGGGGAGCGCCCTGCGCACCGGGCCCGCTCGGGGTGCCGCCGGCACCGGGCCCGCTCAGGGTGCCGCCGGCACCGGGCCCGCTCAGGGTGCCGCCGGCACCGGGCCCGCTCGGGGTGCCGCCGGCACCGAATCGGCTCGGGGTGCCGCCGCCGGCACCGGTCGTTCCGCCTGCCACCCGTGGCCTCCCGCACCGTCACGAGCGGCCGCCTGAACGGCCGCTAAGTCACTGCGGCGAGTCTGCCACGGCCCGCCCGGCGGCCTCGACCCGGTGCGTCCCCGACACCAGGTCCCGCAGGGCGGCGGCGAACTCGGTGGGGCGCTCGATGGTGGGCGAGTGGCCGCAACCGGCAAGAACGATCTCCCGGTAGCTGCCGCCCGCCGCCGCGTACCGGTCCAGCACCGCCCGGGTCTGCCCGATCATCGGCTGCGGCGGGCACGCCTCCGCCCCGGGCCAGCCGGGCAGTACGCCGAGCGCGCCGAGCTGCGCCAGGTCGAAGAGGGAGGTGTCCGAGACGATCGCGTCGGCGTCGCCGCGTACCCAGGTGATCGGCGGCTTCCCGGCGACGGCGACCAGCTCGTCCGCGATCCGGAAGTGGTTCGGCGCCAGGGTGTTGAGCACGCCCCGGTCCCCCGGCGCCACCCCCGGCCAGTTGTCGCTGGACCGGTGCGTGCCCGGATAGTTGTCGTCGCCGGTCGCGGTGGAGAGCACGGAGTCGAGCAGCAGTTCCTCGTCCGCGCCGAGGCTGGCCGGGTCGGCGACGTAGGCGGTGCGCAGCACCGTACGCGGACTGGTCCGCTCGTCGGCGCTCCGGTCACCGGCGGCCAGCCGGCGGACGAAGTCGGGGTTCGCCGTGCCGCCGCCGGTGCCGGCGAAGTCCGGGGTGGTCGGGGTGCCGACCAGGTCCCGGGTGCCGCCGAAGCCGTACGGCGAGACCGGCGCCGCCAGCAGCAACCCGGCCACCCGCCCGGGGTGGTCCACCAGCAGCCGCATCGCCACGCCACCGCCGAGCGAGTGCCCGACCACCACCGGCCGGGCGCCCGCCACGCCGGAGCGGGTGGCGTCGAAGAGGGTCGGGGCGAAGAGGGTCGGCTCGTCGAGCAGCGCGGCGACGTCGTCGGTGAAGACCCCCAGCCCTCGCGTCGCGTCCACCGGCGCGACCTCGGTGCCGCCGTAGCCGCGCAGGTCGGGGGCGACCAGGCGCAGATCCGCCGGTAGGTGCCGGAGCAACGGTCGCCAGAAGTCGGCGGACGAGCAGTTGCCGTGGATCAGCAGTACCGGGCGGCCGTCCGGCGGGCCCGCCACCAGGACCCGCTGCCGGATGCCGTTCGCCGAAATCTCGTGTGCCCGGATCTCCATCCGGGCGATGATGCCAGCCGGCACCTGCTGCGGACATGTGGCCCGGCCCCATATCCCGGCCCGGGCACATGACCGGGTGTGCCACCTGCGGTCGGAGCACGTGCGCCCAGGTCATCCGAGGGCGAGGTACGCCCAGGCCATTCCGCCGGCGAGCACGACGCAACCACCGATCATCAGGAGCATCCGGCGGGACCGCCCGGCAGGCGTACCGATCAGTTGGGTCGGTGCGGCGAGCGCGCCGGCCGCCGACGCCGGACCGCCGGCACCGGCCGGCACGAGCGGGGGTGCGGGCGCGGGCGGCCCGAGCAGGTCGCGGTACGTGCCGAGGCGGTCGGTCGCGGCGGCTCCGGGATCGAAGAAGCGCAGCTCCAGGTTGCCCAGCCGGATCCGGTCACCGTCCCGCAGCTCGCCGTGCCCGCGGAGTCGTTCGTCGTTGATCCACGTCCCGTTCGTCGATCCGGTGTCGGTCAACACCACCCGGCCGGCGGCGAGTTCGACAGTGGCGTGCCGGCGGCTCACCTTCGGGTCGTCCAGCAGCACGTCGGCGCCGTCTTCCCGACCGATCCGGCGCAACCCCGGACCGAGCCGGAAGCTCGCACCTCGCAGCGACCCACTGGTCACGGTCAGTATCGGCAACAGCTCGTGTTCATCGGACATGGATGTCTCCATCCGGTTCCACCCCCCACACCGACGCGGCAACGTCGGCCCCCGGCCAGCTTCCCACCCGGAACGGCCGGGTTCCACGTCCCGCCGGGTCGAACCGCACCGACCGGCAGGGGACCGCGACCTCGCCGGTTCGGCCGATGCGGCGCCGCCGCGTACTTACCCGCGGGTAATCCTCGGGTCTAGACTCCCGTCATGACGACCGCGCACGCTCCCGGCGCACCCGGAATGCACGCTCCCGGCGTACCGCGGGTCTCCGACGGAGAGCTGATCTCCACCAACCCCGCCACCGGGGAACTGGCCGGGCGGTTCCCGGTCGCGGACGCCGATGGTGTCGGCCGGGCCGTCGAACGGGCCCGGGTCGCGGCGGACTGGTGGGCGGGGCTCGGCTTCACCGGCCGGCGCACCCGGTTGCTGCGCTGGCGGGCGCTGATGGCCAACCGGATCACCGAACTCGCCGAACTGTCCCACCTGGAGACCGGCAAGCCGGTCGTCGAAGCCGTGGTCGAGACGGTCAGTGCCATCGACCACCTCGACTGGGCCGCCCGGAACGCCAAGCGGGTGCTCGGACCCCGCCGGGTGCGCTCCCGGCTCTCCGTGGCCGAGTTCTCCGCCCGGCTCGAATACCAGCCGTTCGGGGTGGTCGGTGTGATCGGCCCGTGGAACTACCCGGTACTCACCCCGCTGGGTTCCATCGGCTACGCCCTCGCCGCCGGGAACGCGGTCGTCTGCAAGCCGAGCGAATACACCCCCGCCGTCGGCCAGTGGCTCGTGGACACCTTCGCCGAGGTCGTGCCCGAGCAGCCGGTGCTGCAGGCGGTGCAGGGGCTCGGCGAGGTCGGCGCCGCGCTCTGCCGCTCCGGCATCGACAAGTTGGCCTTCACCGGCTCCACCCGTACCGCCAAACTGGTCATGGCCGCCTGCGCCGAGACGCTCACCCCGCTCGTCATCGAGGCCGGTGGCAAGGACGCCGCCATCGTCGACACCGACGCCGACCTGGACGCCGCCGCCGGGGCCTGCGTCTGGGGCGCCTTCACCAACGCCGGCCAGACCTGCATCGGCATCGAGCGTGCCTACGTCGCCGCGCCCGTCTACGACGCCTTCGTCGACAAGGTGGTGACCAGGGCCGGCCGGCTGACCGTCGGCCCGGACGACGCCGACCTCGGCCCGATCACCATGCCCGACCAGATCGCCACGATCCGCCGGCACATCGAGGACGCCATCGCGCGCGGCGGCCGGGCCGTACTCGGTGGCCCCGACGCCGTCCGGCCGCCGTACGTGCACCCGACGATCCTGGTCGACGTGCCGGAGGACGCCGAGGCCGTCCGCGAGGAGACCTTCGGCCCCACCCTCACCATCAGCCGGGTCAGCGACGCCGAGGAGGCGCTGACCCGCGCCAACGCCGCACAGTACGCCCTGGGTGGCGCGGTCTTCGGCCGGCGCCGGGCCACGCGGATCGCCGCCCGGATGCGCTCCGGGATGACCGCGATCAACTCCACCCTGACCTTCGTCGGGATGCCGACACTGCCCTTCGGCGGGATCGGCAACTCCGGCTTCGGCCGGATCCACGGCGCGGACGGGCTGCGCGAGTTCGCCCGCAGCAAGGCGGTGACCAGACGGCGCGGTCCCTCGCTGCTGCCGGCGATGACGTTCGAACGCACCCCGGCACACCTGGACCGTATCGTGAAGGCGGCCAAAATAATGTACGGGCGGTGATGACAGTCTGACCGATCGTGGCGACAAAAGGACGACTAAGGCATCCCTCGCCGCCTCTCGCATCGGTACCGTTCGCCCAATGGGACTGCACGCGTTGCGATTCCGCCTGGTCGACAGCGACAACTCCTGGGGTGCCCGGCGGCGACAGCGGCGGGCCGGATGGCTTGCGGAAACCTTCCCGGATCTGGCCCAGATGTCCGTCATCGACCTCGGCGGACGGCTCGGCACCTGGGTCCGGGCCCGGGTGCGCCCCAAACACGTGCACGTGGTGAACCTCGAGGAGGCCCCCGCCGACGTACCGGACTGGGCGGAGGTCGACCGGGGCGACGCCTGCGCGCTGCCCCGGCACATCGCCGGCCGCCGCTACGACCTCGTCTTCTCCAACTCGGTGCTGGAGCACGTCGGCGGGCACGAGCGCCGGCTGCGGTTCGCCGAGACCGTGCACGCGCTCGCCGACGCGCACTGGGTGCAGACCCCTTACCGCTACTTCCCGATCGAGCCGCACTGGATCGCCCCGGGCATGCAGTTCGCCCCGGTCCGGTTGCGGGTCGCGCTGGCCCGGCATTGGCCGCTGGCGCACACCCGGCCGGACTCCCGCGAGACCGCGATCCAGCAGGTGCTCTGGACCGAGCTGGTGGACCGGTCGCAGATGCGGCACTACTTCCCGCACTCGCGGATCCGGGCCGAACGGCTGGCCGGGATGATCAAGTCTCTGATCGCGGTCCGCACCGGCAGCTGAGCCGTCGGGCCGACCGGGGGCGCGGCGTCAGGTGGCGTACGCCCGCTCCCCGGCCAGGCTGACCAGCGTGGCCCCGGTCGAGTCGTCCACCACCGCGACCCGGACCCGCTCCGGTGCCACCTCCGCCGCCGGCACGGCGAAGACCGCCGTCGCCGGCCGGCCCTGGTAGCGGGCCGAGTAGCAGACCATCCGCCACGGATCCTCCAGCCAGTGCTCCCGGACGTCGGAGGTGAGCAGCGCGGCCACCTGCCGGTACGCGGCACTGAGCTGAAGCTGTTGCACGCTGGCCAGCAGCGGCACCCCGGAGCCGCCCCGCAGCGGGGAGGTGAGCCGGACCCGGAGCCGGCGCAGTGGCAGCAGCCAGGCCGAGTCGAACTCGGGAGAGAGCGCCACCACCACGGCCGCCTCGGCCAGCAGCACCCCGACCGCGCCGACCGGCCGGTCGAGCAGCACCGGCAGCCAGTGGGCGCCGCCGGCCGCCGCGCCCGCGAGCCCGGCCAGCACCAGCAGGCCGGCCCGGCCGATGCTGCGACCGGTGACCGGGGTGGCCCTGGCACTCAGGCAGCCGCACGACGCGCCGGGTGCGGCGCGGCGCGCGTACCAGAGGTAGCCGACGAAGCCGGTGGCCAGCCCGGCCGCCGCGAGCGGCTCGGCGACGGGAGCCGGCGGCAGCACCAGCAGGATGCCGAGCAGCAGCTCGACCCCGCCGAGCAGCCGGTACGCCGGCACCGCCCGCTCCTCGCCGACCAGCGTGCCGAGTGCCGAGCGGCGCGCCTGCCCGGCGGCCCGCCGGTCCAGCAGCTTGATCCGGGCCGACCAGATCAGCACGACGCCCACCAGCAGGGGCTGGAGCGCCGCCAGGAGTTGCAGCATGATGCCTCCTCTTCCAGGGGAAGAGGTGCAAGGAAGGGCCCCCGCATATCGTTTTCTGTTGTAGCGGGGGCCCTTCCTTGCACCTCAGTTGGCGGCGTAGACGGTGGCGATGCTGATCTCGTTGGTGTCGGGGTGCCAGGCGCCGATCACCTGGACGTGCCCGCCGACCCGGAGCAGCGACACGTCGGAGATGGCGGGCGTGCCGTTGTAGACGGCGGCGGTGGTGCCGGGTACGACGTGCCCGACCACCCGCCTGCCGTGGTGGTCGAGGTGCAGCACGTTGCGCCCGACCGAGACGATGTGCGCGGTCAGGTTGACGATGTTGGCCCAGAGCGAGTCGGCGGCGAGGGTGCCGTCGGGCAGCCGTACGCCCCGGACGTACATGCCGTCGCCCTTCTCCAACCGGTCGAAGGTGGTCGGCTGGAACTTCCAGATGCTGGTGCCGTTGGTGACCTGGATCCGGTGCAGCGCACCGTCCGAGGCGGCCAGCAGCACCACGGTGCCGGTGATCGAGGTGACCCGCCCCTCGGCGAAGTTGGGGTCGGGAGCCCCGGGTTCGAGCGTGACCGGTTCGGCGGCGAGGGCCGCCTCCGGGGCGAGCGGGCCGAGCACGGAGGCTCCGGCGAGGCCCGCGCCGCCGAGCACGGCGGTGCTGAGCAGCCGTCGACGGTCCATGGTGTTCGTCATCGCGGCTCCTCCCCTACACCGTGTCGACCGAGCACGGCCGCAGCCCGGTGGAGAGGCTGGCGATCGCGCTGTAGGCGGCCGGGGTCAGGTCGATGATGCGGTTCGTCCCGCAGGACGAGCCGCAGCAGGTGCGCTCGCCGCAGAAGAGGTCGGTCTGCGGCCCGCAGTCGGCGATCGAGGTGCGGACCCGGGCGCCGTTGCAGAGGTTGGTGGTGTAGTGGACGAACCCGCAGGTCCGGCGGGCCAGGCTGGGCCCGCAGACGTGCGGTCGGGTGATGTCCAGGCATGCCTGCGAGGTGTTCGGCCAGGCGTGCTGGAGGTTGCCGGATCTGCAGGTGCCGCAGGCACCGCCACCGGCCGTGCCGCAGGGGCCCCAGGAACTGCCGCAACAGAACCAGGACACCTCCCCGGTCACAGCTACCATGATCGGTCCTCCCTTCGGGGGTTTAAGGGAAACGACGTTGATCAATATTGACGCCAATTATTACGGCGGAAATGGCCAGCGTCAATCGATGTAACTGAAAGTTTTCTTCAGCTTCGGCGCGCGCCACCGCCCGCCCGGTCGGTCACTCCCGACCCGGGCGCGTCCGATCTGCGGTCAGCAGCGTCTGGCCTGCGCTCAGAAGAGCGTCAGCTCGTCGCGCTCGATGCCGCGCAGCCGGTCGTAGTCGACCACCACGCACCGGATGCCCCGGTCGGTGGCGAGCACCCGGGCCTGCGGCTTGATCTCCTGGGCGGCGAAGACGCCGCCGACCGGGGCGAGCAGCGGGTCGCGGTTGAGCAGCTCCAGATAGCGGGTGAGCTGCTCGACCCCGTCGATCTCACCCCGCCGCTTCACCTCCACCGCCACCGTGGCACCGACGCCGTCCCGGCAGAGCAGGTCGACCGGGCCGATCGCGGTCATGTACTCCCGGCGGATCAGCGTGAACCCGTCGCCCAGCGCGGTCGGGCTGGCGGCCAGCAACTCCTGCAGGTGCGCCTCCACGCCGTCCTTGCGCAGCCCGGGGTCCACCCCCAACTCGTACGACGAGTCCTGGAAGATCTCCTCCAGCGTGATCCGCAGCTCCTCGCCGGCCTTGTTGACCACCCGCCACACGCCGGGGGCCTCCTCCAGCCGACACGGCGGGCTCATCCAGTTGAGCGGCTTGTAGGCCCGGTCGTCGGCGTGGATCGAGACCGACCCGTCCGCCTTGACCATCAGCAACCGGGTCGCGGGCGGCAGGTGGGCCGAGAGCCGTCCGACGTAGTCCACCGAGCACCGCGCAATCACCAACCGCACCCGACGAGGGTAGCGGAAGCGTCGATCTCCACCCGACGCGCCGTGCTGGCGGGTCGGTGCCGGCGCGCCGGAGTGGCGGGTCGGTGCCATCCTGGTACCCGTGCTGGAAGCCCTCACCGGAACCGGCCTCGCCGCATCGGCCGGACTCAACGCGTACATCCCGCTGCTCACCATGGGCCTGCTCGCCAGGTACACCGAGGTCATACAGCTACCCAGCGGCTGGCAGTGGATCTCCAACGGCTGGGTGCTGGCGATCCTGGCGGTGCTGCTGGTGATCGAGGTGGTCGCCGACAAGGTGCCGGTGGTCGACCACGTCAACGACGTGGTGCAGACCGTGGTCCGGCCGACCGCCGGCGGGCTCGCCTTCGGCGCGGGTTCCGGGGCGGAGACGGTCACGGTCAGCGATCCGGGTGCCTTCTTCGGCTCCAGCCAGTGGGTGCCGGTGGCCATCGGGGTGCTGATCGCGCTCGGCGTGCACGGGTTGAAGGCGGCGGCCCGACCGGTGATCAACGCCGGTACGGCCGGCCTCGGCGCCCCGGTGGCGAGCACCGCCGAGGACGCCACGAGCGTGGTCTTCTCGCTGGCCGCGATCCTGCTGCCGGTGCTGGTGCTGCTCTTCCTGCTGGCCGTGCCGCTGCTGGTGCTCTGGGTGGTACGTCGTCGGCGCCGCCGCCGGGCGGAGCGGCAGGCCGCCCGGGAGGCCCGGTCTCCGGCACCGCCGGCCCGTCACGCATAGTTGACCCATGGCAGACCAGCTCGCGATCTCCGTACAGGGGTTGCGCAAGGCGTACGACGGGACGGTCGCCGTGGACGGCGTCGACCTGGCGGTGCACCGGGGCGAGGTCTTCGCCCTGCTCGGCCCGAACGGTGCCGGCAAGACCACCACGGTGGAGATCCTGGAGGGCTACCGGCGCCGGGACGCGGGCGAGGTCACCGTGCTCGGCGTCGACCCGGGCCGCGCCGACGCGCGGTGGCGGTCCCGGGTCGGCATCGTGCTCCAGGGCACCGGCGAGTTCGACGACCTCACGGCGGCCGAGGTGGTGCACCACTTCGCCGGCTTCTATCCCGACCCCGACGACCCGGACAAGGTCATCGAGCGGGTCGGGCTGGCCGGCAAGGCGAGGGCGCGCACCCACACCCTCTCCGGCGGGCAGAAGCGCCGGCTGGACGTGGCGCTGGGCATCATCGGCCGGCCCGAGCTGCTCTTCCTGGACGAGCCGACCACCGGCTTCGATCCGGAGGCCCGGCGCGAGTTCTGGGAGCTGATCCGCGACCTGGCCGCCGCCGGCACCACCATCGTGCTGACCACGCACTATCTGGACGAGGCCGAGGCGCTGGCCGACCGGGTGGGTGTGATCGCCGCCGGACGGCTGGTCGAGGTCGCCGCCCCGGGGCGGCTCGGCAACCGGGCCGAGGCCCTGGCGACGGTCTCCTGGCGTACCCCGGACGGCGGCCTGGAACGCGTCGAGAGTGCGACGCCGACGGCGCTGGTCGGCGAGCTGGCCGCGCGGTTCGGCGGCGAGGTGCCGGGGCTGACCGTCACCCGGCCCACCCTGGAGGACGTCTACCTACGGATGATCGGGCACCGATGAGCACCTCGACCACCGCACCGAGCAGCGCCACCACCCCGCCGACGTCCGCACCGGCCCGGCGGGTCGGGCCGGTCGCCCTGGGCCTGCGGCAGGGCCGGCTGGAGGTACGCCAGTTCCTGCGCAGCCGGGAGTCCGTGGTCTTCACCATGCTCTTCCCGGTAGTGATGATCATGATCTTCGCGTCGATCTTCAAGGGTGAGATCGGCGGCGGGGTCCGGTTCACGCAGTACTTCGTCACCGGCATGATCGCCACCGGCCTGATGACGGTCGGCTTCCAGAGCCTGGCGATCCAGATCCCGATCGAGCGGGACCGGGGAGTGCTGAAGCGGCTGCGTGGCACGCCGATGCCGAAGTGGGTCTACTTCGCCGGCAAGGTCGTCATGGTGGCCGTGATCGGTGTCGCCGAGACGGTGCTGCTGCTCGCGGTCGCCACCCTCCTCTTCGACCTCTCCCTGCCGGAGACCGCCGCCAGATGGCTCACCCTGCTCTGGGTCTCGGTGCTCGGCATCACCGCCTGCACGCTCTGCGGCATCGCCTTCTCCTCGCTGCCCCGTACCGGTCGGGGCGCCTCGGCGGTGGTCACCCCGGTCGCCCTGGTCCTCCAGTTCATCTCCGGGGTCTTCTTCGTCTTCACCAGCCTGCCGCCCTGGATGCAGCAGGTCGCGGCGATCTTCCCGCTGAAGTGGATGTGCCAGGGCCTGCGCGCGGTCTTCCTGCCCGAGTCGTTCGGCGCACAGGAGCCGGCCGGCTCCTTCGAGCTGACCCGGGTCGCGCTGGTGCTCGCCGCCTGGTGCGTCGTCGGCCTACTGCTCTGCCTGACCACCTTCCGCTGGACCAGCCGGCGCGACGGCTGAGCCGGCCCGCCCCGCCGTGCCCTCGGTCTCAGTACGAGTAGAAGCCCTTGCCGGTCTTCCGCCCCAGGTCACCGGCGGCCACCATCCGCTGGAGCAGCTCCGGCGGGAAGAACTTCTCGTCGGCGGTGTCCGCATAGATGTTCTTCGTCGCGTGCAGCAGCACGTCCGCACCGGTCAGGTCGGTGGTGGCCAGCGGGCCCATCGCGTGCCCGAAGCCGAGCCTGCAGGCGGTGTCCAGGTCCTCCGGCGAGATCACCCCGGACTCCACGAGCGCGATCGCCTCCATCACCAGGGCGGTGATCAGCCGGGTGGTGACGAAGCCGGCGATGTCCCGGTTGACCACCACGCAGGTCTTGCCGATCTCCTCGGCGAACGCCCGGGCGGTGGCCAGCGTCTCGTCGCTGGTCTTGTAGCCCCGGACCAGCTCGCAGAGCTTCATCATCGGCACCGGCGAGAAGAAGTGCGTGCCGACGACCGACTCCGGTCGGGCCGTCACCGCCGCGATCTGGGTGACCGGGATCGCCGAGGTGTTGGTGGCCAGCACCGCACCGGGCGCGCAGATCGTGTCCAGCGCCCGGAACACCTCCTGCTTGACCTCCAGGCGCTCGAAGACGGCCTCGACGACGATGTCGGCGTCGGCCGCCGCCTCCAGTTCGGTGGTCGGGGTGATCCGGTCCAGCGCCGCCTCGACGTCCGAGGCGTCGATGGTGCCCTTGGCCGCGAACTTCTCCAACGACGTACGGATGCCGGAGAGGCCCCGGCGGGTGGCGGCGTCGTCCAGATCGCGCAGGGTGACCTGCCACCCGGCCCGCGCCGCCACCTGCGCGATGCCCGAACCCATCAGACCGGCCCCGACGACCGCGAGTCGACCCGCCATCTCTGCACTCCTTCGGCTGGATTGTGTCCCTCCGGAGCACCCTAACCGGCGGGCCGGGCGCGACTACCGGCCGGTAACAGTTCTGGCCGACACCATCAACTGGCGCGCAGCGGGGCCAGCGCCCTGCTCCAGGTCACGGTCTGGTCCAGCACGGTGCCGAGCGCCTCCCGCTGGTAGTCACCCGGCGTGAAGGTGCTGAAGTTCTCGAAGTCGGTACGCAGCGTGAGCGTCACCTGGGCCCGCACGTCGGCCATCATCAGCTCGCCGGCGACCAGCCGCAGGTGCTCCACGGCCCGGGCGCCGCCGACGCTGCCGTAGCTGACGAAGCCGACGGCCTTGTTGTTCCACTCCGCGAAGAGGAAGTCGATGGCGTTCTTGAGCGCCCCCGAGGTGGAGTGGTTGTACTCCGGGGTCACGATGACGAAGCCGTCGAAGGAACCGATCTTGGCGGCCCACTCCAGGGTGTGCGGGTTGGCGTACTGGCCCATGCTCGGCGGGATCGCCTCGTCGAGGTGCGGCAGCTTGTAGTCGAGCAGGTCGACGAGCTCGTACTCCGCGTCGCCGCGCTGACGGGCGATGTCGTACACCCAGCGCGCCACGGCTTCGCCGTTGCGGCCCGGGCGGGTGCTGCCGAGGATGATGCCGATTCTGGTCATTACCGCAGTTTCCCTCCGAAGTGAGCGGCAGGTTGCTTGCCACGTCAAGCAAATAGTCAGATACTTGCTTTGTCAAGCAACTTCCGTGTTACTGTGTTCTCCATGACAGCGCCGTTGCGCCCGCTGAGCCGCGACGAGGAGGCCGTCGTCCGGGCCCTGAGCCGGGTGATCACCGTCGTCCCGCGGGCGCTGGACGCCGACCTCACCCGCGAGCAACGCCTGTCGATCAACGAGTACGGCGTCCTGATGCACCTCTCCGAGGCGCCCGACCGCCGGATGCGGATGAACGAGCTGGCCACCGCCGGCGACCTGTCGCTGAGCGGGATGACCCGGATCGTCGGCCGGCTGGAGCAGCAGGGCTTTGTCCAGCGGATCCGCTGCCCGGAGGACGCCCGGGGCTGGAACGCGGTGCTCACCGACGCCGGGCTGACCCGGCTGCGGGCGGCCTACCCGACCCACCTGGCCAGCGTCCGGCGGCACATCGTCGACCACCTCGACGGGCTCGACCTCGCCCAACTCGCGGACGCGCTGCGTCGGTTCGCCACCACCGGCACGTGTGCCGGGCACCCCGAGGCCGACGCCCGGGGGCCGGTACACCCCGACCCGGAGCCCGGATCCGCCCGCTGACCGGGCCGGCGGCCGGGTCATATCGTGAACGCCGGCTCTTCGGGAGCGGTCGCCCGCTCCACCTCGACGCCGAGGGACCGCAGGTCGGCGATGAAGTCCGGATAGCCCCGGTCGACGTGGTGCACGTGCGAGATCTCGGTGACCCCGTCGGCGCAGAGCCCGGCGATCACCAGCCCCGCACCGGCCCGGATGTCGGTGGCCCGGACCGGAGCGCTGGAGAGCCGCTCCCGACCGCGGACCACCGCGTGGTGCCCATCGGTCTTGATGTCCGCACCCAGCCGGGCCATCTCGTTCACGAACATGAACCGGCCGTCGAAGATGTTCTCGGTGACCAGCGAGGCCCCCTCGCTCACCGAGGCGAGCCCGATCGCCATCGGCAGCAGATCGGTGGCGAAGCCGGGATAGGGCAGCGTCACCACGTCGACGGCGGATGGCCGCCGGTCCAACTGCACCCGGAACGCGTCGGGCCGGGTCTCGACCAGGCAGCCGGCCGAGACCAGCTTGTCGAGGGCGATCTCCAGGAAGGCCGACTCGGCGCCGGTGACCGTGACGTCGCCCCTGGTCATCGCCGCCGCGAAGGCCCAGGTGCCGGCGACGATCCGGTCGCCGACGGTGGCGTGCCGGACGGGCCGCAGCTCGGGCACGCCCTCGATGCGCAGCATCGAGGTGCCGGCGCCGTCGATCCGGGCACCCATCCGGGTCAGCATGGTGCAGATGTCCACGATCTCCGGTTCCCGGGCGGCGTTGTCGATCTCGGTGACGCCCCTGGCCAGTACCGCCGCCATCACCAGGTTCTCCGTGGCGCCCACGCTCGGGAAGTCGAGCCAGATCGTCGCGCCGCGCAGCCCACGCGGCGCCGAGGCGATGACGAACCCGTGCTCGCCGGAGATCTCCGCACCCATCCGGGCCAGCCCGGCCACGTGCATGTCCAGCCCGCGCGAGCCGATGGCGTCGCCGCCGGGGTGGGCGACCCGGACGTATCCGCGCCGGGCCAGCAGCGGCCCGAGTACGCAGATCGAGGCGCGGAGCCGGCGCACCAGGTCGTAGTCCGCCTCGGTGCCCGGCTCGGCCGGCACGTCGATCGTCACCGAGCAGGAGCGGGGCGGGCCGCTGTCCGCGATCGCCACGCCACCTTCCACGATCGCCCCGTCGGCGCCCACCTCACCGCCCACGTCGTCGGCGAAGGAGACCTCGCAGCCGAGCCGCCGCAGCACCTCCGCCATGATCGCGATATCGGTGATCCGGGGCACATTCGTGATCACGCTCCGCCCGGGGGCGAGCAGCGCCGCGGCCATCAGCTTCAGCGCGGAGTTCTTGGCACCCACCACGTGCACCCGGCCGACCAGTCGGGCACCGCCACCGACTCTGATCACGTCCACGTCGCACATCGTAGAGTCGTCCGCGCCACCCGGCCCGGTACCGTCGGGCCAGCCCGCCGCCACCGGGGTGAGTTCCCGCGGGGACGCGGCCGGCGCCGACGTCCGTACGCTGTTGGTCATGGCCGTCCACCTCACCCGCATCTACACCCGGGCCGGCGACGCCGGCACGACCAGGCTGGTCAACAACGAAGATGTCGCCAAGACCGATCCCCGGATCGGCGCGTACGCCGATGTCGACGAGTGCAACGCGGCGATCGGCGCGGCACTGGCGCTCGGCCGGCTCGACGACGACGTCCGGACCGTGCTCGGCACGGTCCAGAACGACCTCTTCGACGTCGGGGCCGATCTCGCCAACCCGGTCGAACCCGAGCCGGCGTATCCGCCGCTGCGGGTCACCGAGGAGTACGTGCGGCGTCTGGAGGGCTGGTGCGACCGGTACAACGCCCGACTGGCCAAACTCGACTCCTTCGTCCTGCCCGGCGGCACTCCGGGAGCGGCACTGCTGCACGTGGCGCGCACGGTCACCCGACGCGCCGAGCGCTCGGCGTGGGCTTTGCTCAACGCCGAACCAGAGCGAACCAACATTCTCCCGGCAAAGTATCTCAACCGCCTCTCGGATCTGCTCTTCATCCTGGCAAGAACGGCAAATCCGGCCGGAGATGTGCTATGGGTCCCCGGTGCCCAGCGCTGACGAGGAGCCCGGCGGGCTGCACCACGTGGAGATCTGGGTGCCGGATCTCGACCGGGCCGCCGCCGGTTGGAGCTGGCTCCTCGGCGAGCTGGGCTGGACGCCGTACCAGAGCTGGGACGCCGGCCGCTCCTGGCGGCGCGGCGCGACCTACCTGGTGCTGGAGGAGTCCCCCGCGCTCTCCTCGCGGCGACACGACCGGTTCGCGCCGGGCCTCAACCACCTGGCCTTCCACGCCGGCCCGCCCGCCGTCGTGGACCGGCTGGTGGCGCAGGCCCCGGAGTACGGCTGGACGCTGCTCTTCGCCGACCGCCACCCGTACGCCGGTGGGCCGGAGACCTACGCCGGTTACCTGGTCGACGGGTCCGGCTTCGAGGTGGAGCTCTGCGCCCGCTCAGTCCCCGCCCGCCAGGGGTGACCGGTCGGCCGGCACCGGCCGGAACTCGTCGTCGACCAGGCCGAGCCGGTGCGCCACCACCGCCGCCTGGACCCGGTTGCGCAGCCCGAGCTTCTCCATCGCCGCCGAGACGTGCGTCTTCACCGTGGTGACGCCGACGTGCATCCGGGCGGCGATCTCGGCGTTGGAGAGCCCGGCCCCGACCAGGGCCAGCACCTCGCGCTCCCGGGCGCTGAGCAGCCGCCGGCCCGACGGCCGTACGCTCTCGGAGCCCCGTTCGGTGTCCCGGGTGTGCGCCTGGAGCGCCCGGTGGACGATCCGGGAGAGCACGGCCGGCGCGAGCAGCGGCTCGCCCCGGGCCGCCCGGCCGACCGCCTCCACCAGGTCCTCCGGGGCGCCGTCCTTGACCAGGTAACCGATCGCACCGGCGCCGAGCGCCCCGTAGATGTTGGCGTCGTCGGCGAAGGTGGTGAGCACCAGTACCCGGGTCGCCGGATGCCGGTCGAGGATACGGCGGATGGCCTCGATCCCGTCCATCCGGGGCATCCGCAGGTCCATCAGGACCACGTCCGGGCGGAGCCGCTCGGCCAGCCGGACCGCCTCCCGCCCGTCGCCGGCCTCGCCCACGATGTCGAACCCACCGGCGGTGCGCAGCAGCAGCGTCACCCCGGCCCGGACCAGCGCCTGGTCGTCGACGACGAGCACCCGTACGGTCACCGGCACCACCCGGCCGGCTCCGGGGCCCTCTCCCGGACCTCCGGCGCCCTCTCCCGGACCTCCGGCGCCTTCTCCCGGATCGGCAGGTGGGCGGCGAGCCGCCAGCCGCCGGTGCCGGTCGGGCCGGCGAGCAGCGTGCCGCCGAGCAGCCGGACCCGCTCCCGCATCCCGGCCAGCCCGTGCCCGGAGGGCGGCAGCAGCGACGGCCGGGGCCGGTCCGGACCGGTGTCGAGCACCTCGACCAGCAGCCCGGAGCCCTCCGGCCGGATCTCCACCGAGGCGGTCGCGCCCGGTCCGGCGTGCTTGAGCGTGTTGGTCAGCCCCTCCTGGATCACCCGGGCGGCGGTGGTACGCACCACCAGCGGCGCCGCACCGACGTCACCGGCCAGGTTCATCCGGACCACCACCCCGGCCGCCCGGACCCGCTGCTCCGCGTCCATGATGAGCTGCTCCGGCTCGATCGGCGGCCCGCCCGCCGTGATCGCGTCGGGGTCACGCAGCACCTCCAGCAGCGCCCGCAGCTCGTCGAGCACCTGGCCGGCGGTGACCCGCAGCTCCCCCAGCGCCTGCACCGCGTCGTCCACCCGGCCGGTACGCCGGGCCGCGTACTGGGCCGCGCCGGCCTGCAAGGCGATCGCCCCGACGTGGTGCGCGACGATGTCGTGCAGGTCCCGGGCGATGGCGGCCCGTTCGGCCAGGCGGGCCGCCCGGGTCTGGACCTCCTGCTGCTCCTCGACCTCCCGGGCGCACTCCTCTGCCGAGTGCGCCGCCCGGCGTACCGCGGCGAGGTAGCGGGCGAGTAGGACCGGGGCGACGGCGATCCCGAAGAAGCCGGCGAGCTGGACGAAGCCCTGCCGCCCCGGCAGCAGCCCCGTACCGCCCAGGTACAGCAGCGCGGCCGCGTACGCCAGACCGAGCGCCACGCCGGTCACCAGCGGGACGGGGCGGCTCCGCACCACCGGCCGGCCGGCCCTGACCGGGCCGACGACGCCGCCGACCAGGCCCGTCAGGACATCGGGCCACGACCCTCGCCGATCACGCACCTGGGCAACGATACGGAGCCGGCCGTCGGGGGGCGAGTCCTGCCGCCGCGCACGGCGCCTCCTCCGAGTGGCCGATACACCGACCGGCCGGACGACATCGAAAGATGATCACGTCGCTTAGCTTCGGTCCGTGCCCACCGAGATGATCTCGTTTCTGGCCCAGTTGGCCCGCGACCCCCGATCGGTCGGCGCCATCGCGCCCAGCGGGGCGCCGCTCGCCGAGCGGATCACCGCGACGATCCCCCGGACCGGGCAGCCGCTGGTCGTCGAACTCGGCCCGGGCACCGGTGCGTTCACCCGGGTCATCCAGCGCCGGCTGGCGGGGCAGGGGCGGCACCTCGCCCTGGAGATCAACCCGACCTTCGCCGATCGCCTGGCCCGGGAACATCCGGCGGTCGACGTGCTACAGGCCGACGCCAGTACGCTGGCCGGACTGCTCGCCGAGCGGAACCTGCCGCCGGCCGAGGTGATCGTCAGCGGCCTGCCCTGGGCGGTCTTCGGCGCGGACCGGCAGCGGGCGATCCTGGCCTCCGTCGTCGCGGCGCTCGCCGACCACGGCGTCTTCACCACCTTCGCCTACCAGCACGCCCGCTGGTCGCCACCGGCCCGGCGGCTGCACCGCAACCTCCGGGACCTCTTCGAAGAGGTCGTGGTCGGCTCGACGGTCTGGGCCAACCTGCCCCCGGCAGTGGTCTATCACTGCCGCCGACCGGTCCGGCAGTTGGCCGGGGCCGGGGCCGGGGCCGGTGCCGAACGGGGCGTCCCGGCGGTCAGCGCGGCCTAGTCGCGCAGGGCTAGAGACGGAGAAACCGCCCCCGGAGGGGCGGATTCAAGCCAGGAGAGAAAACCGGTGACCGTGGACTTCGCCATGGCGATCTCCACGGGCGCCTGGTGGCTGACACATCGCAGGATCACCCAGTCGGCGGGCATGATAAGCCGTTCCTGACCCTCAGGCAGCCGTCGGCGCTCCACCGCGAGGCCGCGCCGGGACAGCACCCGCTTGGGCCGGAAGGCGAAGCTGAACATCCGGTACCAGCGGAGTTCGGTCTCGGCGAACCGCGCGAACCCCGGCGACCAGCCGCGACCGTCGAGGATGGTCGAGACGCGCACACTGAGCCGGATGATCCCACCGGAGCGGGTCATCAGGGCCCGCCGGAGGAAGAGCGCCGCCACCGCGAGCAACAGCACCAGGACGCCGATTCCGATCCACCGCAAGACCAGCATCGACGTGTCTGATCAGCGGCTCGTGGCTTCGGTCACCGGGCTGGCGCTCTCGGCCAGGACCGTGACCCCGGCCCCGGTCACCGAGAGGAAGCCGCCGTTCACCTCGTAGGTCAGCTGCTCGCCGCCGGACACCTTGATGCGTACCTGGCCCGGCTCGGCGAGCTGCCCCAGCAGGGGGGCGTGTCCCGGCAGCACCCCGAGCTCACCCTCGGTGGTCCGCGCGACGACCATCTCGGCCTCGCCCGTCCAGATCTTCTCCTCGACGGCTACGAGCTCGACCTGAAGCTGTGCCACGCTGTCTCCTTGCTGCGGCGGCGGGATGGTGCCGAGTCTAGCCCCGCTCCCGCCGCCGCCCGCAGCCGGGTGGCGGCTCGCGGAGCGCTCATTTGACCTTGTTCAACAACTTCGGGTTGTTGATCACGAAGCTGTCGACGGTGCCCGCCTGGAGCGCGTCGAAGAACTCCTGGGCGACCGGCTGGAACTGCTCACCCCGGTAGTCGTCGCCCTCGTAGACGCCGCCGCCCGGCAATTTGATCATCTTGATCGAGTCGGAGCGCAGGTTACGCAGGGCGAAGCCGAAGTCGATCAGCTTGTGCCCCCGACCGCTGAAGACCAGCGACTCGCCGGCCGCCCGGATCACCTTGTCCAGCTTGATCGGGTTGGTCACCACGTCCTTGCTCAGCGCCTGGTCGGCCATTGCCCGGACGAACTGCTGCTGGTGCCGCTGGCGACCGTAGTCGCCGTCGGTGACCCCGTTCTTCGGGTACCGCTGCCGGACGTAGTCCAGCGCCTCCCAACCCTTCAGGTGCCGGGTGCCCTTCCTGTAGGTGGCCTGCGGGCCGAGGTAGCCGCCGCCACCGGGCTTGAGCGTCCGGTGCGTGCCGTCCGGGCGGCGGTGCTCCGACTTGACGTTCTGGTCGATGTACATCGTGACGCCACCAATGGCGTCGACGATCTTCAGGAAGCCGCCGAAGTTGATGATCGCACCCGCGTCGAACCGCTCGATCCCGGTGACCTTGGAGACCGTCATGGAGAGCAGTTCGAAACCCTGGGCAGCGCTCGGCAACTTCTCGCCGGGCACCTTGCTGCCGTACGACATCGCGGCGTTCAACTTCGTCCGGTCACCCGGAAAGTTCGCCTTCGAGAAGCGGGGAATCTCCACCAGCAGGTCCCGGGGCATCGAGAAGAGGTACGCGTCGTCAAGCGTCTCGTTCACGTGCAACACCATGATCGAGTCGGCCAGTGGCGGCGTCTCCGGCTTCCGGGGGTCGATCCCGACCAGCAGGATGTTGAGCGGACCCTTGATGTCCGACTTCTTCTCCGCCGCCCCGGCGGCCTGGTCGCCGAAGAGGTCCTCCTCGGTGACCGCACCCTCGAACCGGGCGAGCACCGCCTCCAAGCCGACAAGCGTCCCGCCGCTGAGCACCACGAGCACCGCACCGAAGATCGCGCAGAGCCGGGCCCAGAGAGGCACGGCGGACTTCCTGCGCCGCTTCTCCCGGATCGGCCGTCCGGCGCCGGTGAGGTCGCCCACCCGGCCGTCGTCGGCCGGTCCGGGACCACCGTAGTTCCGGCCACGGTCCGGCCGGGCCGTCCGCCTGCCCGACCGACCGGCGCCCATGCCCTCGCTCACCTGCATCTCCATCCGTCGCGCACCGCGAGTGTCACGCCCCCTCACTGATGACGGGATGACGGGGCAAAAGTGTTGCAGAGCCGCAGCCTCGAACGTGTTACATCTTCACGTCCGATCGATGGGAACTGCTCGCCACGGTAGCGGCGCACCCGACGGTACCCGGCGAACGCGGCTTGCCAAAGCACCGGAACTACGCGAAGCGCGGATAAACCGACCAGAGCGCGCAGGTGAACAGCACGTGAAGCGCCGAAACCGCACCGGCGGCTACCGGTGCGGCTTCGGCGCGGGTACGGTCCGGAGACCTAGTCCTTCATCAGCTCCCGGGCATTGCGCTCCAGGTCGTCCAGGCCACCGCACATGAAGAACGCCTGCTCGGGGAAGTGGTCGTACTCACCCTCGCTGATCTTCTTGAACGCCTCGACGGTGTCCTTGACCGGCACGTACGAGCCCTTGATGCCGGTGAAGACCTCGGCCGCGTACGTGTTCTGGGAGAGGAACCGCTCGATCCGGCGGGCCCGGCCGACGGTGAGCTTGTCCTCCTCCGAGAGCTCCTCGATGCCGAGGATGGCGATGATGTCCTGCAGGTCCTTGTAGCGCTGCAGGATCCGCTTCACCTCGGAGGCGACCGTGAAGTGCTCGGCGCCGACGAACTCCGGGGCGAGGATCCGGGACGAGGACGCCAGCGGGTCCACCGCCGGGTAGATGCCCTTGTCGGAGATGGACCGCTCCAGGTTGGTGGTGGCGTCCAGGTGCGCGAAGGTGGTGGCCGGCGCGGGGTCGGTGTAGTCGTCCGCCGGCACGTAGATCGCCTGCATCGAGGTGATCGCCTGACCCCGGACCGAGGTGATCCGCTCCTGGAGCTCGCCCATCTCGTCGGCCAGGGTCGGCTGGTAGCCCACCGCGCTCGGCATCCGGCCGAGCAGGGTGGAGACCTCCGAACCGGCCTGGGTGAACCGGAAGATGTTGTCGATGAAGAGCAGCACTTCCTGCTTGTTCACGTCGCGGAAGTATTCTGCCATGGTCAGCGCGGAGAGCGCCACCCGGAGCCGGGTGCCCGGCGGCTCGTCCATCTGGCCGTAGACCAGCGCGGTCTTGTCGATGACGCCGGACTCGGTCATCTCGTGGATGAGGTCGTTGCCCTCACGGGTCCGCTCACCCACCCCGGCGAAGACCGAGGTACCACCGAAGTTGTTCGCGACCCGGGTGATCATCTCCTGGATCAGCACCGTCTTGCCCACGCCGGCACCGCCGAAGAGGCCGATCTTGCCACCCTTGACGTACGGGGCGAGCAGGTCGATCACCTTGATGCCGGTCTCCAGCATCTCGGTCTTCGGCTCCAGGTCGGCGAAGGCCGGCGCCTTGCGGTGGATCTGCCACCGGTCGGTCGCCTTGAAGGTCTCGCCCTCCTTGAGGTTGAGCACCTCGCCGATGGTGTTGAAGACGTGGCCCTTGACCTCGTCACCGACCGGCACCATGATCGGCGAGCCGGTGTCCCGGACCTCGGTGCCCCGGACCAGGCCGTCGGTCGGCTGCATCGAGATCGCCCGGACCATGTTGTCGCCCAGGTGCTGGGCGACCTCCAGGGTCAGGGTCTTCTCGCCCCCGGAGAGGGTCACGTCGACGTGCATGGCGTTGAAGATGTCCGGCATGGCGTCGCGCGGGAACTCGGCGTCGACGACCGGGCCGATGACCCGGACCACGCGGCCCGTCGCGGTCTTGGTCTCTGTAGGAGCAGTCATCACACTTCACTTCCCGACGCGGCCAGCGCGTTGGCGCCGCCGACGATCTCGCTGATCTCCTGGGTGATCCCGGCCTGGCGGGCCGAGTTCATCTCGCGCGTGTAGTTCTCGATCATCTCTTCGGCGTTGTCCGTCGCGCTCTTCATCGCCCGGCGACGGGACGCCGACTCGCTCGCCGCCGACTCCAGCAACGCCGCGTAGATCCGCGTGTTGATGTATTTCGGCAGCAGCGCGTCGAGCAGCGCGTCCGCCTCCGGCTCGAACTCGTACGCCGGCAGCACCCCCTCGGAGCGCGGCCGGTCCTCGACCTCCATCGGGCCGATGATCCGGGTCACCGGGGTCTGCGACATCAGGGACTTGAACTCGGTGAAGACGATGTGCAGCTCGTCCACGCCGAGCACGCCGTCGATCCCCGGGTCGCCGCCCTCCAGATCGTCCGCGCCGGAGACGAACGCCTTGATCAGCGTCTCGCCCACCTGCTTGGCGTCGGCGAAGGTCGGCTGCTCCGAGAAGCCGGTCCAGCTCGCCTCCACCTTCCGCTGCCGGAACCGGTAGTAGCCGACACCCTTGCGGCCGATGACGTAGAGCACCGGCTCCTTGCCGTCGGCCCTGAGCCGGGCGATAAGCGACTCCGCGGCCTTGATCGCGTTGGAGGTGTAACCGCCGGCCAGGCCGCGGTCGCTGGTCACCACGACCACCCCGGCCCGCCGGACCTTCGGCCGGGCGGTGAGCAGCGGGTGGTCGATGGCCGCGTTGGACGCCAGCGCCGTGAGCACGCCGGTGATGGCCTGGGCGTACGGCAACGAGGCCGCGACCCGGGACTGGGCCTTGGCGAGCCGGCTCGTCGCGACGAGCTCCATCGCCTTGGTGATCTTCTTCATCGACTTCGCCGAGCGGATCCGTTGACGAAGAACGCGTACCTGGGCAGCCACCGGTCGGCCCTACTGCTTCTCGGCCGGGGCCGACTCGCCGCCGTCGCGGTAGCGGGTGACCGTCTCGCGGTCCTGCTCGCCCTCCATCGGCTGGGCGGGTGCCTCGTTGATCCGCACCTCGTCCTCCTTGCCGAGGAACATCTGCTTAAACCGGGCGACCGCCTCGTTGAGCGCGTTGACGATGTCGTCGTCCCAGTTGTTGTCCGCGATCGACTGCAACGTCGGCTTGTACTGGTGGCGGAGGAACTCCAGGAACTCGGACTCGAAGCGCCGGACCTCGCCGATCGGGATGTCGTCCAGCTTGCCCTCGGTGCCGATCCAGACCGAGACCACCTGCTCCTGCACCGGGAACGGCGAGTAGTTGGTCTGCTTGAGCAGCTCGACGAGGCGCGCGCCCCGGCTGAGCTGGTCCTGCGATGCCTTGTCCAGGTCCGAGGCGAGCGCGGCGAACGCCTCCAGCTCCCGATATTGCGCCAGGTCCAGCCGGAGCCGGCCGGCCACCTTCTTCATCGGCTTCACCTGTGCGGCGCCGCCGACCCGGGAGACCGAGGTACCGACGTTGATCGCCGGCCGGACACCCTGGTTGAAGAGGTCGGTTTCCAGGAAGATCTGGCCGTCGGTGATCGAGATGACGTTCGTCGGGATGAACGCGGAGATGTCGTTGCCCTTGGTCTCGATGATCGGCAGACCGGTCATCGAGCCGCCGCCCATCTCGTCGGAGAGCTTCGCGCAGCGCTCCAGCAGCCGGGAGTGCAGGTAGAAGACGTCACCCGGGTACGCCTCGCGGCCCGGCGGGCGGCGCAGCAGCAGCGACACGGCCCGGTACGCCTCGGCCTGCTTGGTCAGGTCGTCGAAGACGATCAGGACGTGCTTGCCGGCATACATCCAGTGCTGGCCGATGGCCGAGCCGGTGTACGGGGCGATGTACTTGTAGCCGGCCGGGTCGGAGGCGGGCGCGGAGACGATGGTGGTGTATTCCATCGCGCCCTGCTCCTCCAGCAGCCCCTTCACCGAGGCGACGGTGGAGCCCTTCTGACCGATCGCCACGTAGATGCAGCGGACCTGCTTGGCCGGGTCGCCGGAGCGCCAGTTGTCCCGCTGGTTGAGGATCGTGTCCAGCGCGACGGTGGTCTTGCCGGTCCGCCGGTCACCGATGATGAGCTGCCGCTGCCCCCGGCCGATCGCGGTCATCGCGTCGACGGCCTTGAGGCCGGTCTGCAGGGCCTCGAAGACGCTCTGCCGGGCCATCACGTTCGGCGCCTGGAGCTCCAGCTCGCGGTAGCCCTCGTTCTCGATGTCGCCGAGGCCGTCGATCGGCTGCCCGAGCGGGTCGACCACCCGGCCGAGGAACGCGTCGCCGACCGGCACCGAGAGCACCCGGCCGGTCCGCTTGACCCGCTGCCCCTCCTCGATGCCGCGGTAGTCGCCGAGCACGACGACGCCGATCTCCCGGACGTCGAGGTTCAGCGCCAGGCCGAGGGTGCCGTCCTCGAACTCCAGCAGCTCGTTGGTCATGGTCGAGGGAAGGCCCTCGACGTGGGCGATGCCGTCACCGGCGTCGGCGACGGTGCCGACCTCCTCACGGGAGACGTCGGGCGAATAGGAGGAGACGTAGCGCTCCAGCGCGCCGCGGATCTCCTCCGACGAGATGGTCAGCTCGGCCATCCTCTTCTTCCTCTATTCAGGGCCCGGTTAACCGGAACGGCGTGGATGTGGTTCTCAGCGCTGCGCGGCGTCGGCGGTGCTCATCGCCGCGCGAGCGCGTTTCGGGTGTCGGTGAGGCGGCGCAGGATCGTGCCGTCGTAGAGGTCGGAACCGATCCGGACGCTCAGCCCGCCGAGCACCGCCGGGTCGACGGTCTGCTTGACGCTGACCTCCCGACCGTATAGCTCGGCCAGCTTGCGGCCCAACCGCTGCTCCTCCTCCCCGGTCAGCGGAGCCGCGACGGTGACGTACGCCACCTGGCGGTCCCGCCGGTCGGCGGCGAGCTCGACCAGCCGGGTCAGCGCGCCGGTGAAGGACCGCCCGCCGAACCCGGCGAGCGCCACCTGGACCAGCCTGACCGTGACCGGCCTGGCCTTCCCCTCCAGCAGCGCCCCGGTCAGCTCGGCCCGCTGCGACACGGGCGCGATCGGGTCGGAGAGCACGTTGGAGAGCCGCGCGTCGGCGGCGACCACCTGGCCGAAGCGGAACAGCTCGTCCTCCACCTCGCCCAGCTCCCCGGCCTGCTCGGCGCTGGCCAGCAGCGCCTCGACCCCGAGCCGTTCGGTGGCGTCGAGCAGCTCGGACGGCGCCGACCAGCGGCCGGAGACCAGCACGCCGAGCAGTTTCTTGGCGTCCGCGCCGATCTTGTCGCCGAGCAGCGACTCCAGCAGTGCGGCCCGGTCCTCACCGGCCCGGGCCGGGTCGGAGAGCGCCCGGCGCAGCCGCGGCTCGCGCCGCAGCAGGCCGGCGACCGAGCCGAACTCGTCACCGGTGGCGGAGACCCGGGCCGCGTCGGTCTGCCGGGCGTACTCGTCGAGACGCTGCCGTGCGGCGGCGTACGACTCCCGGCTGGCGGCCTGCATCAGCTCGCCCGCACGGCGGAGCCGTTGGCCGAGCCGACACCGTCGAGGTCGGCCAGGAAGCGCTCGACCGTCCCCTTGCGCCGCGCCTCGTCGGCCAGCGACTCACCGACGATCCGGCCGGCCAGGTCGACCGCGATCGTGCCCACCTCGGTACGCAGCTCGCGCACGATCGTGGCCCGCTCCGCGGCAAGCTGCTCCTTGCCGGCCGCGATGATCCGGTCGGACTCCTCCCTGGCCTTGGCCAGGACGTCCTGCCGGATGCCCTCGGCGTCGGCCCGGGCGTCGTCGCGGATCTTCGCCGCGTCGGTCCGGGCCTCGGCGAGCTGGGCTCGATATTGCTCGAGAAGCTGGTTGGCCTCGGCCTGGGCGGCCTCGGCGCGCTTGATCCCGCCCTCGATCGCGTCGACCCGGGCCTGGAAGGTCTGCTCCATCCGCGGGAAGACGAACTTCATCAGCACGAAGCAGAGGATGGCGAAGGCGACCGAGCCGACCACGATCTCCTGCCAGAGCGGGATGATCGGGTTGTGCTCGGTGCCGCCCTCTGCGGCTAGGTAGCGCAGCATCGGAACCTCCTCGGTCGAGGGGACGGCTAGTTGCCGAAGGCGTAACCGAAGGCGATGCCCAGCAGCGCCAGCAGCTCGATGACGGCGAAGCCGATCCAGACGTACGGCAGCGTGATCCGGGACGACTCGGGCTGCCGGGCGGTCGACTGGATGTAGGCGCTGAAGACCAGGCCGACACCGATGCCGGGGCCGATGGCCGCGAGGCCGTAGCCGATGGCGCTGAGGCTGCCGGTGATTTCGACGGCGGCGAGGGTCGACGACAACATTGGTTGGTTCCTCCTGAAATCACGCGTGACGGTTCACGCGGGACGACAACGGTTGTGCGGTTGTGCGGTTCGGTGTTCGTCGGATGCGGATCAGTGTTCGTCGGCGAGCGCGCCCTGCACGTAGCTGGCGGTCAGCACGGTGAAGATGTAGGCCTGCAGGACGATGACCAGGGCCTCCAGGAAGGTGATCGCGATCGACACCGCCCAGGAGACCACCGAGATCGGCTTCAGGAAGAACGAGTCGGCGTTCAGCAGCACGAAGCCGCCGAGGGTGAAGACCAGCAGGATGATGTGCCCGGCGAACAGGTTGGCGAACAACCGCAGCGACAGCGAGACCGGCCGGGCCACGAACGTCGAGAAGAGCTCGATCGGGATCAGCAGCGGCTGCATGAACCACGGCGCCGGCGGCATGAGTGAATGCTTGAAGAACTTTCCGAAACCGTGGTGCCGGATGCCGACCCAGATGAAGAGCACGTAGCTGATGATCGCCAGGAACGCCGGAAACGCGATGTGCGACATTGGCGAGATCTGCACGACCGGGACGATCTGCCACAGGTTGTTGATGAAAATGAAGCAGAAGAGCGTGGTGAGATACGGCGCGAAGGCGACGCCCCGGTGCCCGATCATGTCGACCGCGATGTTGTTCCGGACGAAGCCGTAGATCGACTCCGCGATCCACTGCCCCTTCGTCGGCACCAGCTTCGGATTCCGGTAGGTCGCCAGGAAGAAGATTATGAGCAGTGCGGCGCCCAGCCAGATGAGCACCGTGAACTTCGTGATCCAGTAAACGTTGTGCCCGCCCCAGGGCACGATGCTCGGCAGAAAGAAGTCTTCCACGCTGGGTGGAAACGGAACTTCGCCCTCCGCGAGGCCCTCCGCGAGGACGACCGACTCTCCGATCACCGCGTCCCTTCCCTAGCTAGGGGTGCCGAGCCGGCGGATGACCAGGTAGACGCCCCCGGCCCCGCCGAGCAGGAACCCGATCCCGGTGGCCAGGCCATCGGTCTCGAGCCACTGGTCGACCAACCAACCGATGAAGCCCCACACCGCCAGACCTCCGATGAGGTATGCCAGCGCGGTCCAACCCTCGCCGGCCTCCGGAGCGGGGCCGCCAGGGGGTTGGGGGGTTTGGTCACCGGTCATGACGGCCGAACGATATCAGCCGGGGATACGAGGCTGTGCCTCACCCCCCGCACAACCTCGTTGTGTGGGCCTCTGGGTGGGCGCGTCGTCTGTGGGCACGCTACTCCGGTTCCGCCACCGGGAAAATGACCGATCACTGACAGTTTCCTGTGTGCCGTCCCGTCTACGGGACCACGGCAATTCCGGCCCGGTGGCCGTGACCCATGTCACCCGGCGGAGCCGGGCCCCGTCCGCGCGGCGTGCACGGTCACCACCCACCAGATGTTCGCGCCGATCCAGGCCACCACCCCGGCGAGGACGCCCCAACCGAACGGCACCAGCCCGGCCCAGCCCTGTGCGGCGACCCCGGCCATCACCACGCCGATCACGCTGAACTTGGCCACGTACATCGCCAGCCCGAACGGCAGGACCAGGTTGGGGTGGACCGAGTCGGCCCAGGCGATCACCAGGGTGGAGATCAGATAACTCAGCGTCACCAGACCGACTCCGGCCGCCGCGCCGAGTGCACCGATCCCGCCGCCCAGCACGGCGCCGAGCACCGTGGCGACGCCCAGCAGCGCCGCTGAGGCCCCGAGCACCACCGGCAGGTGCGCCAGCCGCCAGTGCCGCCCTGCGGCCTCCGCCGGCCGGTCCGCCTCGACCGGCCGGTCCTCGGTCTCCACCGGACCCTCCGCCGCCTCGACCGGCCGGCCTGCCTGCTCAGCCACGCCGGTCAACCGGACCGGAGACCGGGCGGATCCCCGCAGCCGCGGGAGCGGCGGCCGGCGCCTGCGCGTGCGAAACCATCTGGGCAGCGTAGCGCCTGGCGGCACGGCATCCCTTCTGACCCAATGCGCCGGACGCCCTCCGTCGCAGCGCGGGGGCTTCCGTCGCAAGCACGGGGGCCTCCGTCCGCAGCACGGGGCGCAGCACGGGGCGGCGGCCTCCGCGCCGCGTGGAGCGCCCCGCCGCAACGCGGGCGTTTCTAGCGGGGCGGGGGGCGTGGGGCGGTGGCGGTGCTGCGCGGCGGCGTCGGCCGGGGAACGGCGGCCGTGGGAACGGGCGTCGGGCGGGGCACGACGGCGGGCGGCGGGGTCGGAACGGCGGTCGGCGGCGCCGTCCGGACGGGCGCCGGGGCGAACGGCTCCGGATCGAGCTCGCCGGGAGCGGCGCCGAGGCCGGCGCCGAAGGCGATCTCCCGGCCGGGCGGCATGAAGTCCCGCCGTGGCGCGCCCCGCAACGCCCCGGCCATGGTGTTCGCCACCGCCGCGATCACCCTCCGCTGCGCCTCCCGGCCGACGGCGTCGCTCGGGTCGTCCGGGTTGGTGGCGATGCCCGCCGCCGCGAGCTGCGGAGTGAAGGCGACGAAGGTCTCCGTGGCGTACCCCTCGGTGCTGCCGGTCTTGCCGGCCACCGGCTGGGTGCCGAGGATCCTCGCCACCTCCGGGGCGCTGCCACCGTCGCACTGGGCGTACACCGACTGGCCGCCGACCGGACAGCGGGCCGCGTCGGTCGCCGCTCGGGCCACCTCCGCCTTGAGCATCTTTCCGCAGCTCGGCGCGGCCGCCGGCAACGCCCGCCCGGTGGGATCCACGATCCTGATCACCGGCAGCGGCTTGCAGTACCTCCCCTCGGCGGCCAGCGTGGCGTACGCGTTCGCCAGCTCCAGCGGGGTGGTGGCGGCCACGCCGAGGGTGAAGGCGCCCCAGCCCCGTGCCCCGTACGCCGCCAGTTGGGCGTCGCGGTCGGCCCGGAACACGATGCCCAGCCGCTCGGCCATCCGGACCGCCCGCTCCGCGCCGATCCACTGTTGCAGCGCGACGAAGTAGGTGTTGACGGAGCGCCCGAAGGCGGTCCACATGGTGTGGTAGCCGTCCATCCACCCCGGGTTGGCGTTGGCCGGGCACCAGTAGCCGCCGCAGCTGTTCGGGCTGTCGACCGGATAGCGGGTCAGCAGCCGGGACGGCGCGTCGTAGCCCGCGCTGAGCGGCATCCCGGACTCCAGCGCGGCCAGCAGCGTGAAAATCTTGAACGTGGAGCCGGCCTGGTAGCCGTTGATCCCACCGCCGCCGGCGACCAGTTGGTTGACGGTGTTCGGGTGGTTGCGCTGTCCCGCCGGATTGGGGTCGAGCCGGTAGTTGCGGTTCACCGCCAGCGCCAGTACCCGGCCCGTCCCGGGCTGCACCACGGCGATCGGGGCGGCCCTGCGGTCGTCGAGGTCGTACACGGTCAGGCTCTGCCGCAGCGCGCCGGCCTGGATGGCCGGGTCGAGCGAGGTGACGATCCGGTAGCCGCCGCGCCGCAGCGTCTCCCGCCGCTCGTCGACGGTGAGCCCGAACGCCGGGTTCGCGTCCCACCACTGCCGGAAGTAGTCGCAGAAGAAGCCCCAGTCGGAGTGCCCGTCCGGGATGCCGGCGCAGTCGTTCGGCTCGGCGCCGGGGCGCAGCCGGATCGGCTCCGCCTGGGCACGCGTGGCAGCCTCGTCGGAGATCATCCCGCTCTCGGCCATCTGCCGCAGCACGTACCCCCGGCGGACCAGCGCGGCGTCGGCGTCACCGCCGATCGGGGTGTCCGTCTCCGGCGAGCGCACCAGTCCGGCCAGCAGGGCGGCCTCGGCGAGAGTGAGGCTCCGGGCCGGCTTGGAGAAGTACCGCTGGCTGGCGGCGGCGACGCCGTACGCCCCGGCGCCGAAGTAGGCGATGTTCAGATAGCGGCCGAGGATCTCGTCCTTGGCGAGCCGGCGCTCCAGCGCGACCGCGTACCGCACCTCCTGGATCTTGCGCGCGGCGCTGGTCTCGGTGGCCTCGGCCCGCTGCTCCGCAGTCAGGCCGGGGTCGCTGGAGAGGACGTTGCGGACGTACTGCATGGTCAGCGTCGAGGCGCCCTGCCGGACCTCCCCGTCCACCCTGTTCGCCACGGCGGCCCGGAGCACGCCCCGGACGTCGACGCCCCGGTGGGAGTAGAAGCGGGCGTCCTCCGCCGCCACCGTGGCCTGCCGCATCACCTCGGCCACCTGGGCCAGCGGCACGTTCGTCCGGTTCTCGTCGTAGAACGAGGTGATCATGGTGCGGCCGTCGCTGGCGTAGAGGTAGGAGCGCTGGGCGCTGGGCGGGGTCCGGAGGTCCTGCGGCAGGTCCTCGTAGCGGGCGCCCAGCGACCTCAGGCCCACGGCGGCCAGCACCGAGGCCGGCAGGGCCGCCGCGGCGAGGATGGTGCCGGCCAGTATCCCGGCCAGGGTCAGGGTCCAGAGCTGGCTCAGCCGCTGCCGGAGCATGCCGTACCTCCCGGACGGACGGCGTCGGGCGACCCGGACGGTAGGCCGGGTTCAGGACACCGTCAGCCTGACGGCACTTTCGGAACTCTGCACCCGTTTCACGCCAAATCAACCCAAGCGGGTTAGGAGGGGGCCCTTCTTATACAGAAAGCGATAAGCGGGGGCCCTTCCTTACACCTTCAGGGCAGGAGGACGGCGGCGAGTGGCTGGACCGCCTCCTCGATCTCGTCGGCGACCCGGCTGAAACACTGGTCGCCTCGGCCCCACGGGTCGTCGAGGTCGTCGCCGGGGAGCGGCGACGAGCCGTGCCGGGCCGCCGCCACCGCGGCCACCAGGGCGCTGCCCCGGGCGTGGACGGCGTCCGGATCGGGCGGGTCGGTGACCGGCGGCAGGACGGTGGCGTCGACCGTGGGCAGCAGCCGACCGAACTCGCCGAGCACGAAGGTGCGGTCGGCGGCGTCGGGACGCAGCGCCACGACGTACTCCTGCTGGTCGGCTGTTGCGGTCAGCACCAGGTCGGCCGCGTCGATGTGCTCGGAGCGGAGCTTGCGGGCGCCGAAGTCGTCCACGTCCCCGCCCCGGGACCGCACCTGCCGGGCGGCCGGCGGGTTCATCTCCTCACCCGCGTGCCAGCCGCCGGTGCCGGCGCTGTGGCTGTGCACCAGGCGGTCGACGTCGGCCGCCTCCGCCGCCGGCCGGCGGGCCAGCCGTTCCCGTACGGCCAGCGCGAGCAGCCGCTCGGCCATCGGGGACCGGCAGATGTTGCCCAGGCAGACGTGCAGGACGGTGAAGGGCGGCACTCAGGACACCTGGCCCTGGATGTCCGGCACCACGTCGCGGAGCTTCTCCAGCGGGATCGCGCCCTGGCGCAGCACCCGGGGCACCTCGCCGGTGACGTCGACGATGGTGCTCGGCACCGGATCCGGGCACTGCCCGGCCTCCAGGTAGGCCCGGACCGAGTAGCCGAGCTGATCCCGCGCCTCCTCGGCGGTCACCGCCGCCGGCTGGCCGGTCTTGTTCGCCGACGAGACCGCCATCGGCCCCGTCTCGCGGAGCACCTCCAGGGCGACCGGGTGCAGCGGCATCCGCACCGCCACCGTGCCGCCGGTGTCACCGATGTCCCACTGCAGGCTCGGCGAGTGCTCGACCACGATGGTCAGCGCGCCCGGCCAGAACGCGTCGGCGAGGTCCCGGGCCGCGCTCGGCAGCAGGAAGACCAGCCCGTCGAGGGTGCGCCTGGAGCCGACCAGCACCGGCGGCGGGTGCTGCCGGTCCCGGCCCTTGGCGTTGAGCAGCGCCGTGACGGCGTACGGGGTGAACGCGTCCGCCCCGATCCCGTAGACCGTGTCGGTCGGGATCACGACCAGCTCACCGTTCTTGACCGCCTCGATCGCCGCGGCGATGCCTCGGTCACGGTCCTCGAGCGACCGGCAGTCGTAGAGCATCACGGGGAGCCAGTCTGCCACGCCGGGACCCCTGCCGTGGCACGGGGACTTCGGGCCGGTCACGAGCCGGCGTCGGCCCGCCGGGCGGTGGTGAAACGGGGCCGGCCGACCAGGTCCGGATGATCGGCGATCCCGACGAACCGGCCGTCGGCGCGGAGCAGCTCCGGAACCGCCGTACCGTGCGTGTCGTCGTGTTCGATCCCGAGCGCCCCGCCCGGGCGCAGCAGCCGGGCCGCCCGGTCCAGCACCGGCCGGATCACCGCGAGCCCGTCCCGGCCGCCGAAGACCGCCTCCGCCGGGTCGTGCTCGGCCACCTCCGCCGGTACGGGGGTGCCGTCCGGCACGTACGGCGGGTTGCAGAGCAGCACGTCCACCCGGCCGGCGAGGTCGGCCAGCAGCTCCGGATCCGTCACGTCCCCGGCCACCACCTCGACGGGCCGGTCCCCGGCGGCGGTCCGGTCGGCGGCGTTGCGCCGCAGCCAGTCGAGCGCCGGCGCCGCCCGCTCCACCGCGATCACCCGGGCCCCGGGCACCTCGGCGGCGACCGCGAGCGCGATGGCGCCGCTGCCGCTGCACAGGTCGACGACGAGCGCACCGCCGGGGCCGACGTCCAGCGCACCGGCGGGGTCGACGTCCAGCGCACCGGCGGGGTCGATGTCCAGCGGACCGGCGGGGTCGACGACGGGCGCACCCGCGCCGGCCCGGCGCGCCTGCTCGACGCCCCAGCCGGCCAGCAGTTCGGTCTCCGGGCGCGGGATGAAGACCCCGGGGCCGACCGCCAGCTCCAGGTAGCGGAACGCCGCCGTGCCGAGCAGGTGCTGCAGCGGCTCGTGCCGGGCACGCCGGTCGACCAGGTCCCGCAGCCGCGCCTGCTGTGCCGGCGTGACCGGGCCGGCCAGGGCCAGACCGCCGCGCGACACGCCGAGGACGTACGCGAGCAACAGTTCCGCTTCGATCCGGGCCAGGCCGACACCGGCCCGGGCCAGCGCGGACGTCGCCGCCGCGATCGCGGCCGGCGGCGGAACGTCCGCTGGTGCCGGGGAGCTATGCCGGGGAATACGCGTCACGACATAATCATGAAACGTCGACCGGGGATCATCGCGTCGCGGGCGCAATCCCGGGTCGACCGGGTGCTCGGGCCGGTCGGGCGTCCCGGAGAGCCTCCTCTCCGGTCTGCCGACGGGCCGGGCCCTCGGCAGACGGGGTCTGGCTGGCGAGGCGATGGAGGTTGTGCGTGAGTTGGCTCGACCGGGTCGGAGACCGGGCCGAGGAGTTGAGACACGCCCGTGACCTCATGGAGAGCAGTCGTTCCGCCGAGGCCTGCCTGATCTTCGAACGGGTCGTCAACACCACCGACGATCCATATTCCCGGGCCGAGGCGCTGCTCCAGCGGCTCTCCGCGATTCTCAACCTGGGCCGCACCGCCGAATACACCCGGGCGGTGGAGCGGGCCTTCGACGCCGCTCGGGACCTGCCCGAGCCGTACCTGCACGGGCACCTGCACGCGCTGGCCGCGCTCGCCGCGCACAACCAGGGCGCGCTCGACCGCTGCGTCACGCACCTGGTACGCGGCGCCCGGGCGCTCGGCTCGGTCGACGACCCGGACCGGCAGACCGCCTGGGGCTGGCACGACCTGGCGATGGCCTACTCCTACCTCAGCTTCCACGGCTACGCCCTCGGTGCCATCGAGCGGGCCCGCCGGCTGGGCGTCGCCGCCGGCATCCCGGAGGAGACGTTCGCCGCGCCCGGCATCCGGCTGCGCAACGCGGTCGCGCTCGACCACCACGGGGACAGCGACGGCTGCCTGCGGGTGCTCCGGGACGTCGGCGGTGACCTGGAGCGCTTCGTCACCGCCGGGACCGCGAGCCGGTTGCGGCCGAGCAGCCGGGCGGCGTACGGCTACGCGCTGGCCCGGCAGGCGGCGCTCGGTGCGGCACCCGACCGGCCGGCCGTGCCGGAGTTCGATCCCGGCTGGCTGCTCGGCAACGGCGGGGACAGCGCCCGCACCCGGGACATGCGGCAGCTCGGCGGGGCGTGCCTGGCGATCGCCGGTGGCCGGTCGGCGGAGGCGCTGGCCCGGCTGGAGACGGTGCACGTCTCGGCCGAGACGCTGGGCGCGGCCGAACACGCCCGGCTCTCCAGCCTGGCGTACGCCGGGGTCGGCGACCACGCGGCGGCGCACCGGGCCGACCGGTACGCGTTCCGGCTGGCGACCCAGCGCAACGACCGGCTCCGGGACGTCTACGTGGACGGCATCGCGGCCCGGATCGAGCACGAGGAGATGCGGCGCGAGGCGGCCCGCTACGAGGGCGAGGCGTTGACCGACCCGCTCACCGGGCTGCCCAACCGCCGCCGCCTGGAGCGCTACGTGGCCGCGATGGTGAGCCGGGGCGAGCGGGCGGTGCTCGGCGTCTGCGACATCGACGGCTTCCGGGCGGTGAACGACCGGCACGGTCACCGCTGCGGGGACCTGGTGCTGCAACGGATCGCCGGTGTGATCAACCGGGTGATGCGCCGGGGCGACTTCGTGGCCCGGTACGGCGGCGACGAGTTCGTGGTGGTGCTGCCCGGCGCCGGGATGAGCGAGGCGGCCGAGGTGGGCCGGCGGATCCGGGCGGCGGTCGCCGCCGAGGAGTGGGAGACGCTCATCCCCGGCAGCTCGGTCGGGGTGAGCGTCGGCTTCGCCGAGATGCAGGGTTCGGGTGTCGGACGGCAGGACGTGCTGGGCGCCGCGGTCGCCCGCGCCGACCGGGCGCGGCCCCGGGCCGGGACGGACAGCTCCGCTCAGCGGTGAGACAGCTCCGGCTGCGCGGCGGAACAGCGCTCACCGGCGGAACAGCCCTCACCGGCGGAACAGCCCTCACCGGCGGGACAGCGCTCACCGGCGGGACAGCGCTCAGCGTCGGGACAGCTCCGTCTCGCCGGCCAGCCGGGCCGAACGGTCCGCCTCGGCCAGCGCGTCGAGCACCCCGTCCAGCTCGCCGGCGAGCACCAGGTCGAGGTTGTACGCCGTGAAGCCGATCCGGTGGTCGGTGATCCGGTTCTGCGGGAAGTTGTACGTCCGGATCCGCTCCGAGCGGTCCACCGTGCGCACCTGGGAGCGGCGCGCGTCCGAGGCCGCCGCGTCGGCCTGCTCCTGCGCGTTGGCGAGCAGCCGGGCCCGCAGGATCCGCATCGCCTGCTCCCGGTTCTGCAGCTGGGACTTCTCGTTCTGGCAGGAGACCACGATCCCGGTCGGCAGATGGGTGATCCGCACCGCCGAGTCGGTGGTGTTCACCGACTGCCCGCCCGGCCCGGACGACCGGAACACGTCGATCCGCAGCTCGTTCGGGTCGATGGTGACGTCGACCTCCTCGGCCTCCGGCAGCACCAGGACGCCGGCCGCGCTGGTGTGGATCCGCCCCTGGGACTCGGTGACCGGCACCCGCTGCACCCGGTGCACGCCCCCCTCCCACTTGAGCCGGGACCAGACCCCGTTGCCGCCCTCCGGCACCCCCCTGGCCTTGACCGCGAGCGAGACGTCCTTCACGCCGCCGAGGTCGGAGTCCTGCGCGTCGAGCACCTCGGTCGCCCAGCCGTGCCGTTCGGCGTACCGCACGTACATCCGGAGCAGGTCGCCGGCGAAGAGCGCCGACTCCTCGCCACCCTCGCCGGCCTTGATCTCCAGGATCACGTCCTTGGCGTCGTGCGGGTCGCGCGGGATCAGCAGCTCGGCGAGGCGCCCCTCCAGCACCGGCAGCGTCTCGGCCAGCGACTCGGCCTCGGCCGCGAAGGAGGGGTCCTCGGCGGCCAGTTCCCGGGCCGCCGCCAGGTCGGCGCGGGTCTGCTCCAGCTCACCGGCGGCCTTGTGCAGCGGGGTCAACTCCGCGAACCGCCGACCCACCCGGCGGGCGGTGGCCTGGTCGGCGTGGATCGCCGGATCGGCGAGCCGTCGTTCCAGCTCCGCGTACTCGTCGAGGAGACCGGCCAGCCGATCGCCGCTCATGCTCGTACTCCCTCTGCTGGAACCGTCGACTTCTGCGGGGAACGTCGACTTCTGCGGGGAACGTCGACGGCCGATACGGCACGACGGCGCCCGCCCCCGGCGGGAAGCCGGAGGCGGGCGCCGTCGACGCGGCTACTTGGCCTTCTTGGCCTGAACCTTGGCGTACTTCTGCTGGAACTTGGCGACCCGGCCGGCGGTGTCGAGCACGCGCTGCTTACCGGTGTAGAACGGGTGGCAGGCGCTGCAGGTCTCGACGTGGATCGAGCCGCCCTTCGCCGTGCTGCGGGTCGTGAAGGTGTTGCCGCACGAGCAGGTGACCTCGGTGGTCACGTACTCGGGGTGGATGTTGGGCTTCATGTCGCCTCGGTCCTTTCGTGGTTGGTCGCCGGGTCGCCCTCGGCACCCGCCGTCGGCACGATGTCGGGATATCGCGCGGCACGGCGGACTCGGGCGTGAACCGGAACCGGTGGCCGACTGACCAGTGTGCCATGGCGGCCGGGTCGCCCCGGCAGCGGGCAGGCACACACGATCCGTGACGGACAACGCCACTCCTCCGCTCCGCATTCCCGCCCTGGCCAGCCACACACCCCGGCGGACCGGGCAATACCGGACGAAAAGCCCGAGAGGGGCCGGAACCTCCGGCCCACGGTTTCCGACCCGACGCCCGGGCCACGAAGATCGAACCGGCTACGGTGAACGGGGAGTGAGCGGATGAGACTGATCGTGACCCGAGGGCTGCCCGCCTCCGGGAAGACCACCTTCGCCCGCAAGTTGCAGCCCGGGGTGGTCCGGGTGAACCGGGACGACCTGCGCCGGATGCTGCACGGCGAACGGCTCTTCACGCAGTGGGCCGAGGGGCAGGTCACCGTCGTGCAGCGGGCCCAGGTCGAGGCGCTGCTGCGGGCCGGCGTGGACGTCTGCGTCGACGACACCAACCTGCGCTCCCGGACGGTACGCGACTGGGCACAGCTCGCCGCCCGGTTCGGGGCCGACCTCGAGGTGCACGACTTCACCGACGTACCGGTGCAGGAGTGCGTCCGGCGCGACGCGGAGCGGCCCGAGCGGGAGCGGGTCGGCGAGGAGGCGATCCGGCGGCTGCACGACCGCTACCTCTCCGGCCGGAACCTGCCGCTGCCGGTGCCGACCGCCGAACCGGGTGGTCCGGCCGCCGTCTACACCCCGCCGTCGGGCGACGCGCCGGAGATCGTCCTGGTGGACATCGACGGCACGGTCGCGCTGCTGGCCGGGCGCAGCCCGTACGACATGAGCCGGGTCGGCGAGGACCACCCCAACCCTGCCGTCATCGCGGCGGTCCGGGCGATGCACGCCGCCGGCCACGGCGTGGTCTTCTGCACCGGCCGGGACGCCTCCTGCCGTCCCCAGACCGAACGGTGGCTGGGCGAGCACGTCGGCGTCCCCTACCTGGCCCTGCACATGCGGGCGGTCGGCGACCAGCGCCGCGACTCGGTGGTCAAGCGCGAGATCTTCGACCGCGAGATCCGGGACCGCTACCGGGTGGTCGGCGTCTTCGACGACCGGATGCAGGTGGTACGGATGTGGCGCGAACTCGGCCTCACCGTCTTCCAGGTCGCCGAGGGCGACTTCTGACCCGCCACCCCGCCGGCGCCGCCCGCCCCGGCCCGACACCTCCGCGCGTCGCCGCCGCATTGATCCGCGTGACCTGGACACCAGAGGCGTTATCCGCCATCGATAACGCCTCTGGTGTCCAGGTCACCGTCTGTACCGGCCCATCGGCTGTACCGGCCCATCGGCTGCTCGGAACGTCCGGGCGGGCGGCAGGGCCCGGCGGGCAGGGGGTCAGGGCCGGCGGCGGGTGAGGGTGACGGTGGCTGTGGTGGTCACCTCGTTGACGGTGACGGTGAGCCGTACCGAGCCGGTCGAGCGCAGCGCGGTCAGCCGGCCGGTGGCCGGGTCGAACCAGGCGGCGTGCCAGGGCCGCAGCCCCCACGGCGACGATCCGATGTACAGGTTTGCCGAGCCGGCCCAGTCGGCCGAGAGCGGGGCGGCGACCGGCACCTGCCGGCCGCCGGGCTGGGTGACCGTGGCGGTGACGGTGCCGGTGCCGCCGGCCGGCAGCGTCACCGGGGCGGCCAGGGCGAGCCCGTCCACGTGTGCCCGGGTCTGCGCGGTCACCCACTCCGGGCCGGCGGCCAGCGGGTCGCGCCGGGCCGCCGCCGACTCCGCCGGGCTGACCGGGTCGACCCCGAACATCGTCCAGCCGCTGAACCCGCCGAACTGCGGCGCGGTCGACGGGTTCTTGCCGGCGTTGCCGTTGACCAGGTACGGCACCCCGTCGACCCGGTCGGCGGAGAAGCTGCCGACGTGCGCGCCGACGAAGAGGACGCCCTTGCCGGTCTCCCGCTGGAACTCGGCGAGCCAGCGCTCCAGCAGCGCCGCCTCCTTGCGGTCGCCGAGCTGGCTCGCCCTGGCCGGGGTCGGGTCGCGCATCGGGTGATGCTCCAGCACCACCACGGAGCCGACCGCCGGGTCGCGGGCCGCGCCGTCCAGGGCGGTACGCAGCGCCAGGACCTGCCCGAAGCCGCCGCCCCGGAGGGTGCCGGTGGAGGTGTCCAGGGTGACGAACCGGGTCCGGGTGCCGCCCCGGCGCGGGGCGTGGTCGAAGACCCGGAAGGTCTCCCCGAAGGCCGCCCGGAAGTTGTCGATCGGCGCACCCATGATCTCGTGGTTGCCCGGCACGTAGACGTAGGGCAGCTCGCCGCGCAACTCCTCGTCCAGGATCCGCTTGGCCAGCGCGAAGTCCGCCGGATGGGCGGTGTCCACGAAGTCCCCGTTGACGACCAGGAGGTCCGGCTTCGCGGCCCGCACCTCGCGGAGCGTACGGCGGGCCTGGGCGACCAGGTCGCTGTCGGGGTCGGCGGCGACGAACTGGGCGTCGGAGAGGACCGCGAACCGCCACGGTGCCCGGTCCACGGTGCCGTCGGTCAGCACCACCCGGTCGGTGCGGAGCGGCTCGGCCGGCGGGGTCACTTCGACCGGCACCTTCGCCACGATGTCGTCGATGATCACCTCGCCGGTGTACGCCGCCGCCGCGTCGGTCTCGGCCACGTAGAAGCGTCGGACCCGCACCGGGTACGCCACGCCGGCCGGGACCGGCATCTCCACGTACCGCCAGCCGGTCCAGTCCAGGTAGGGGCCGCGGAGCACGTGCTGCTGGTCGAGCGCGTCGTGCAGGTGCAGGCTGGGCCACTCGCCGTGCCCGTTGGCGTAGATCCACATCCCGAACGCCTGCGGCTGGCCGGCGACCGGGATGTAGCCGGGCGGGTCGGCGTACGCGGCCCGGGTGCCGGTGGACTGGCCGAAGTCGTACGCCAGCTTCAGGCCGGTGCCGGTGCGGCCCGGCACCGGGGTGACCGAGCCGGCGGCGCGGGCGGCGCTGAACCGCCAACTCGCCGCGTCGTCGTCGAACGTGGCCACCGGCACGTCGGTGAGCCCGACCGTCACCGGCAGCACCGTGCTGGTCGCGCCGACCCGGACGGTGACCAGCCCGGCGCCACTGTCCACCCTGGCCTTCACGGTGAGTCCGCCGCTCGGCGCCGGGGTGATCTCCAGCAGCTCCCGGTCGTACTCCAGCCGCAGGTCGGCCGGCTCGATCGGCGCGGTGTTCCCCTCGGCGTCGAAGCCGACCACGCCGAACGTCCCGGTGCCGCCCGCGCCGGCCAGCCCGACCTTGTCGACGGTGCCGTCGATCCGGGCCAGTGGGCCGAGCACGGTCAGCTCCAGCTCGCCCCGCGCCCGGCCCCGCGAGGCGGTGACGGTCACCTCGCCGGTGCCCCGGGCCCGGAACAGCCCGGCGGAGTCGACGGTGCCCCGGCTGCCCGGCCCGGCCCGCCACGTCGGCGCGCCGGCCGCCGGCCCGTACGTCTCGTCGTGGCCGGCCGCCGAGAGCCGCCGGGTCAGCCCGGGGAAGACCCGGTCGGGGCGCCCGCCGCGCACCGGACCGGCGCCCGGCGCCATCGCCGCGTCGAGCACGGTCGTCACCCAGTACGCCTTCAGCCGGCCACTCCCCTGCGGCGCGAAGAGCGCGAGCCCGTTCGGCACCGACCGCTCGGACCCGTCCGAGGGGCTGTTCTCGACCCGGACGGCGGCCTGGCCCGGCTCCCGGGCGAGCAGCGTCGACGAGCCGCCGCCGTCGAGGTTGAGTGCGCTGTGCGCGCCGAGGTCGGCCATCATCCGGCCGAGTGCGGTGAGCGTCACGCCCCGGCTGTCGGCCTGCCGGCCGTCCACTGTGAGCAGGAACATCTTCCGGCCGTCGGCGGAGAATCCGACCGCCGTCCGGGGCTCGGGGTTGACGTCGCCGATCTCCTGCGGCACGCCGTCGCGGACCAGTACCCGGTTGCCGCCGATCGCGGCGTGCAGGGTGCTGCCGTCGGAGGGCTTCGGCGCGTACGCGATCTCGACCGGGTCGCCGGGGCGGAGCGCGGCGAGCGCGTCGGCGCCGGCCTCCCGGCCGAGCAGGATCGTCGTGCCGGCCGGGACGGGGCCGCTGCCGGCGGCGGCGGAGACGGTGCCGACCCGGCCGCCGCGCACCGTCACCTCGGTGACCCGGCCGGCGCCCTCGACGGCGCGGGTGCGGGGGTACGACCCCCAGAGCGGGGTGAAGACGCCGACGCCGTTCGTGGCGACCATGTTGTTGAACTGGGTGAGGGTGAGCGGCCCGGCCGGCAGGGTGGCGGTGCCGTCGAAGTGCACCTGGATGATTCGGCCCACCCCGTCGGCGGTGATCCCGACCGCCTCGTGGTGGCCGCTGACCGGCGACTGGATCAGGTTTCCACTCTGGATGCCGATCCCCTGGGCCGCGCCCGAGTCGTTGATGTCGAAGAAGTCTCCGTTGACCGCGGCCACCGCACCGGCCCGGTCGGCGGCCGCGCGCAGCGGCTCGGTCCTGGCCACCTCGCCGGAGTTGACGTAGTCGACGGTGAGCCCGCCGCCCAGGTCGGCGGTGAGGGCGTCGGCCCGGATCCAGCCGTCGGCGTCGTAACGGTCGAAGGAGGTCAGCGCGAGCCCGGGTGCGACCGGTCGGGTCCGGGTGTCGGTCTCGATCCGGTCGGCGGCGGGCAGGGCGGCAACGGCGGGCGCGGCGGTTGCGGCGCCTGCGGCGGAGCCGCTCGCGACGGGCGGCGCCGAGTAGGCGGGTGCGGGCCCGGCGAGGGTGAGCAGCGGCGCCAGCAGGAGCAGTCCGGCGGAGCGGAGGGATCGGCGGGTACGCATGCCCGTAGTCAACCCGACCTTGTTTAGAAGTTTCAATAGCTGCCGAGTGAAACGAAGAAAAACTCCAATATCGTGGGCGGGAGCCGCTGGCCGGCGCGCCTGCCAGCGGCTCCCGCGTCCCGACCCGGTCAGCTTCCGCAGATGCCGTACCCGAGGAAACTCCACGCGTTCGACGGACCGCCGTCGTACTCGTCGGCCCAGGCCGACGTGGTGTCCGAGTCGATGATGTTCACCCCGGAGAGCAGCACCGCGCCGTTGCCGGCGACGATGTCGGAGCCCGCGCTGTAGAGCGCCTTGCCGGCCGGACAGGACTGGCTGACCCCGGCGTGCCCGGCGGCGTCCGGGCTGGACGAGAAGGAGATCCGCTCCAGCCCCGCCGGGTTGGTGGCGCAGATCGCGTACGCCGTCACGCTCCAGCCGGCCGGCGGCCCCGAGCCCGGCACCTCCACGCCCCGGGCGGTCACCGAACGCAGGTCGGCGGCGGGCACCACCTGGTCCAGCAGGACGTCACCGGCACCACCACCGTTGATCCGGCCCCCCATCCCGATCACCCGCCTGGTGCCGCAACTGGCGGTGACGTACTGGCTCTCGGCCGGGCCGGTGGTGGCGACCACCTGCCAGCCGGCCGGGGCCGGGGCGCAGACCGCCTGCCCGGTCAGCGTCCAGTCGCCCGCGAAGTTGACGCTGCCGGCCTCGCGCATGGTCACCACGAAACCGGTACCGCCGGCCAGCGGTTCGAACCGCTCGAGGCCGACGTGCCCCCACGCGCTGCTCGATGCGGCGAGATAGCCACCGCCGCCGGTGACCACGGTGCCCGCCGGGCAGCTCGCGGTCACCGCCTTGTCGACGCTGTTCCGGGCCGAGTTGACGCCCACCTTCACCAGGCCGGGCGGGTCGGCCGCCGCCGGTGCCGCCGGCACCGTCGCCATCGCGACGGCGACGGCGACGCCGGCCAGCCCGCCCAGTACGGCGCGGGCGGATCGTGCGGAGCTGCTCATCGTGCTGCCTCCTGTTTCCCCCTCCGGGAGCCGACCGCCGGCCACCCGGCAGACCCGTCCGAACCCGCCGGGGTAAGCCCCGGGAGGGCCGGAAGGTGCTGCGGGACCAGCCTCCGAGCCGTCGCTTGGCGTCCGCTATCCGACCGCTAGGCAGCGACCGCCACGCCGGTGGCGAACCTACGATGAGGACGTTCACGGCACACCGTGAGGTGGGGCGATGCGCTGGTGCCTCCTCGGCCCGGTCGAGGCGACGGTCTCCGGACGGCCGCTGGAGATCCGCCGGCCGCAGTACCGCGGCCTGCTGGCCCTGCTGCTGCTCAACCCGAACCGTGTGGTGTCGGTGGCCCAGATCGAGCGGGCACTGTGGGGCGACGAGCCGCCGGCCAGTGCCCGGACCCAGGTGCAGGTCTGCGTCTCGCAGCTCCGCGCCGCCCTACGTACCGCCGAGGCCGGCGACCTGCTCACGCACCGGGCCGGCGGATATCGGCTCGCCGTCGCCGACGGCAGCCTCGACCTGGCGGAGTTCGCCGGGGCCGTGGAACGGGCGCGGATCGCCGCCCGGGACGGGCGGCCCGAGCAGGCCGCCGCGGAGCTGCGGGCCGGGCTCGCGCTCTGGCGCGGTCCGGCGCTGGCGGGCGCGGCCGGCGCCTTCGTCCCGGCCGCCGCGGCCGGGCTGACCGAGCAGCGGCTGGCCGCGTACGAGCAGCTCGCCGAGGTCGAGCTGGCGCTGGGCCGGCACGAACGGCTACTCGGCACGCTCCGCCCGCTGCTGGCCGAGCATCCGCTGCGGGAACGGCTGGTCGCCCGCTGCATGCTGGCGCTGGCCGGCTGCGGTCAGCAGGAACCCGCGCTGCGGCTCTACGCCGAGACCCGGTCCCGGCTCGCCGACGAACTCGGCGTCGAGCCCTGCGCCGAACTGGCCTCGACGCAGCTGCGGGTCCTCCGGCACGAGGTGCCGGCCGCCGCGGCTGCCGATGCCGTTGCGCCGGCCGCCGCGGCTGCCGCCGACGACTCGCCGGGGCGGCCGGTGCCGGCACAGCTACCGGCCGACGTCGCCGGGTTCACCGGGCGTACGGCGTTCCTCCGCCAACTCGACGCGCTGCTCCCCCGCCCGACCGACGAGGGTGCCGGACCCGCCCCGGTCGTGATCTCGGCGATCGGCGGCACCGCCGGGGTGGGCAAGACCGCGCTCGCGGTGCACTGGGCGCACCGGGTCGCCCACCGCTTTCCCGACGGCCAGCTCTACGTCAACCTGCGCGGCTTCGACCTCGACGGGCGGGCGGTGACGCCGGGCGAGGCGCTCCGGGACTTCCTGGACGGCCTGCGGGTGCCCCCGCACCAGGTCCCCACCGAGGAGTCCCGGCAGGCCGCCCTCTACCGCAGCATGCTGGCGGGCCGGCGGATGCTGGTCCTGCTGGACAACGCCCGCGACGCCGACCAGGTCCGGGCACTGCTGCCCGGCGCGTCGGGCTGCCTGGTCGTGGTGACCAGCCGCGACCAGCTGCTGCCGCTGGTGGCGGCGGAGGGGGCGCGCCCGCTCACCCTGGACCGCCTCTCCACGGTGGAGGCCCGGCAGCTGCTGGGACGGCGCGTCGGCGCCGACCGGGTGGCCGCCGAGCCGGGCGCGGTCGACGAGATCGTCGAGCGGTGCGCCCGGCTGCCCCTGGCCCTGGCCGTGGCGGGAGCGCGGGCGGCGATCAATCCCCGGTTTCCGCTCGCCGCCCTCGCCGCCGAGCTGCGCGACGCCGAGGACGCCCTGGCGGCCTTCGACGCCGTCGACCCGGCCACCGGGGTGCGGGCGGTGCTCTCCTGGTCGTACCGGACCCTGGGCGCCGCCGAGGCACGGCTCTTCCGGCTGCTCGGGCTGCACCCCGGCCCGGACGTCTCGGCACCGGCCGCGGCCAGCCTGGCCGGGCTACCACCGCACCGGGTACGGCCACTGCTGGCCGGGCTGACCCGGGCACACCTGCTCGCCGAGGACCAACCGGGGCGCTACGCCTTCCACGACCTGCTCCGGGCGTACGCCGCCGAGCTCTGCCTGCGGGTCGACGGCGACGCCGAGCGGGAGGCCGCCCGGCACCGGCTGCTCGACCACTACCTGCACGCCGCCGGAGCCGCCGACCACCTGCTCGACCCGCACGGGCTCGCGCCCCGGGTCCGGCTCGCGCCGCCCCGGCCGGGGGTGACCGTCGAGCGGCCGGACGGGCACGCCGAGGCGATGGCCTGGCTCTCCGCCGAACACCGGGTGCTGCTCGCGGCGGTCGCCCAGGCCGCCACGACCGGCTTCGACCGCCACGCCTGGCAGCTCGCCGCACTGGTCACGACGTTCCTGGACCGGCAGGGGCACTGGGTGGAGCTGGCCGGTGCCCAGCGCGTCGCCCTGGCGGCGGCGCAGCGCCACGCCGACCTGCCGGGCCAGGCGCACGCGCACCGGGGGCTGGCCGTCGCGTACACCTGGCTGGGCCGGCACGGCGAGGCGCACCGCCACTTCCGGCGGGTCGTCGACCTCTACGAGGAGCTCGGCGACCGGGCCGGCCAGGCGCACACCCACGTCGGGATCAGTTGGCTGCTCGCCCGGCAGGGCCGGCACCGGACGGCCCTGGAGCACGCCGAACGCGCCCTGCTGCTCTATCAGGCCACCGCCGCCACGGTGGGGCAGGTCTATCAGGCCACCGCCGCCACGGTGGGGCAGGCGAAGACGCTCAACAACATCGGCTGGCTGCACGCCCGGCTCGGCGACCACCACCGGGCCGTCGCCTGCTGCCACCAGGCCCTCGCCCTGCACGCCCGCAACGACGACCGGCGCGGCGCCGCGCTCACCTGGGACAGTCTCGGCTACGCCCACCAGCGGCTCGGCCAGCACGACCGGGCGGTCGAGTGTCACCGGCGGGCCCTGGCCCTGCACCGGGAGCTCGGCGACCGGTACGACGAGGCCGAGGTGCTCGCGAACCTCGGGGACAGCCACCGGGCGGCCGGAGACCTCGACGCCGCCCGGGCCGCCTGGCGGCAGGCCCTGGCAATCTACGACGAGCTGCACCACCCGGACGCGGACCAACTGCGGGCCAGGCTCGCCGTTGCACGCGGGCCGGGCACCGCCGGGCCGGGCAGCACAGCCTCGGCCGTCCCGGCCGACGAGGCGACCGCGACCAGCGACTGAGCCGTGTCGGCGGGGCGTACGACGATCGACCGGACCGTGCGGCCAGAGGATCGTGGGACCGGACGCCGGACCGCTGTGGGGCCGGACCAGCGCCGAGGCGTGGTCACGTCCGGGGAGAGGCAGCCGGGGCAGAGGTCCCGCCCGCGCCGGCGCCGAGGACGTGCTGCCGACCCCACGCGCCGAGCGGTTCCAGGGCCGCGTTGAGCGAGACACCGAGCGGGGTCAGCGAATATTCGACCCTCGGCGGCACCTCGTCGTACACCTCCCGGTGCACGATGCCGTCCGCCTCCAGCTCGCGCAGGTGCGAGGCGAGCACCTTCTCGGTCACGCCCGGCACCAGCCGGCGCAGCTCGCCGAACCGGCACACCTGCTCGCCGAGCGCCCAGAGGATCAGGACCTTCCACTTCCCCCCGACCACCGCCATCGCCGCGTCGATGCCGCAGACGTACCCGCCCGGCGCGCCCGGCCTCGTCACCGTCGCCACGGTCCCCTCCCCCGGCCAGCTCGCTTTCCCCCGGGTAACCACCCACAACGAAGTGCGTACTTGAGCGGCCCCGGGTACGGCGGCAAGTCTACGAGCATGCGACAGGACACCACCGGAGGAACTCCACTCACCCTGCTCGGGCTCGGCGCCATGGGTACCGCGCTCGCCCGCGCCTGGCTCGCCGCCGGGCATCCGTTGACGGTCTGGAACCGCACCGCCGCCCGGGCCGAACCACTCGCCGCCGAGGGCGTGACGGTCGCCGCCACCGCCGCCGAGGCGGTCGCCGCGAACGGGCTCGTGGTGGTCTGTCTGCTTGACGACGCCTCGGTACGGCAGGCGTTGGCCGGCGCCGACCTGGCCGGCCGGGACCTGGTGAACCTGACCACCGGCACCCCCGGCCAGGCCCGCGACCTGGCCGACTGGGCACACGAACGCGGCGCCCGGTTCAACGGCGGTGGGGTCATGGCGGTGCCCCGGATGATCGGCGTACCGGGCTCCGGCGGCTACGTCTTCTACAGCGGCTCCCGCGAACTCTTCGAGGCTCACCGGGACGTGCTGGCCGTGCCGGCCGGCGCCCGGTACGTCGGCACGGATCCCGGCTTCGCCGCCCTACACGACGTGGCGCTACTCAGCGCGATGACCGGGATGTTCGCCGGGATCGCGCACGCCTTCGCGTTGATCCGCAGGGAGACGATCGCACCCGGGGACCTCGCTCCGCTGCTCGCCGACTGGCTCGGCGCGATGGCCGCGTCGTCCGTGCACCTGACCGCTGCCCAACTGGCCAGCGGCGACTACGTCACCGGCACCGGGTCCAACCTCGCGATGATGGTCGCGGCCAACGACACGCTGCGGCGTACGGCGCAGGAGCAGGGCGTCGGTGCTGAGCTGTTGCAGCCGTACCTGACGCTGATGGCGCGCCGGCTCGCCGACGGCCACGGCGCGGAGAGCGGAACCGGAGTGGTCGACCTGCTGACCGGCTGACCCGGCCCGGGAGCCGACCCGGAAGACACCGAGGGCCCGGCCGGAACCGGCCGGGCCCCACGACTGTCTCTGTCGGGATCCGGGCAGCTACTCGCCCGGTGTCGACTTCGCGATCTGCATCAGGAACTCGATGTTGGTCCGGGACTGCTTGAGCCGGTCCAGCAACAGATCCAGTGCGGCCTGCGAGTCGAGCGAGTGCAGCACCTTGCGCAGCTTGTGCGTGATCGCCAGTTCCTCCGGGGCCAGCAGGATCTCCTCCTTGCGGGTGCCGGAGGTGTGGATGTCGATGGCCGGGAAGACCCGCTTGTCGGCGATCTTCCGGTCCAGCTTCAGCTCCGCGTTGCCGGTGCCCTTGAACTCCTCGAAGATGACCGTGTCCATCACGGAGCCGGTCTCCACCAGGGCGGTGGCGAGGATGGTCAGCGAGCCGCCGTTCTCGATGTTCCGGGCCGCGCCGAGGAACCGCTTCGGCGGGTAGAGCGCGGTGGAGTCGATACCGCCGGACATGATCCGGCCGCTGGCCGGGGCCGCCAGGTTGTACGAGCGGCCGAGCCGGGTCACCGAGTCGAGCAGTACGACCACGTCGTGGCCGAGCTCGACCAGGCGCTTGGCCCGCTCGATGGCGAGCTCCGCGACCGTGGTGTGGTCCTGCGGCGGGCGGTCGAAGGTGGCCGCGACAACCTCGCCCTTGACCGAGCGCTGCATGTCGGTGACCTCTTCGGGCCGCTCGTCGACGAGCACGACCATCAGGTGGCACTCGGGGTTGTTGTGGGTGATCGCGTTGGCGATCGCCTGCAACACCATGGTCTTACCGGCCTTGGGCGGCGACATGATGAGCGCCCGCTGCCCCTTGCCGATCGGGGTGACCAGGTCGATGACCCGGGTGGTCAGGATGTGTGGCTCGGTCTCCAACCGGAGCCGCTCCTGCGGGTAGAGCGGGGTCAGCTTGTAGAACTCGGGACGCCGCTTCGCCTCGTCCGGGTCCATCCCGTTGATGGTGTCGAGCCGCACGAGCGGGTTGTACTTGTCCCGCCGCTGCTCGCCCTCCCGGGCCGCCCGGACCGCGCCGGTGACCGCGTCACCGCGACGCAGGCCGTACTTCTTGACCTGGGACATCGACACGTAGACGTCGTTCGGGCCGGAGAGGTAGCCGGTGGTCCGGACGAAGGCGTAGTTGTCGAGAACGTCGATGATGCCGGCCACCGGGACGAGCACGTCGTCCTCGTTGACCTGCGGCTCCCGGCCGCCACCGCCCTCGCCGTTGTCCGACCGGTCGCCACGGCCACGCCGCCGGTCCCGGAAGCGGCTCCGCCGGCTGCGCCGGCCGCCGCCCTCACCGTCGTCGTCGCCGTCGTTGTCCCGGTCCGCCGAACGCTGCCCGCGGTCGCCGCGCGACTCACCGCGCTCGCCCCGGTCGTTACGGTCGTTACGGTCGTTACGGTCGCCCCGCTCGTTGCGGTCGCCCCGCTCGTTGCGGTCGTTACGGTCCCGGCCGTTGCGCGACTCGCCGCGGTCGGCGCGTTCGCCGCGCTCGGCACCGTCGGTCCGCTCGGCACCCTCACCGCGTTCGCCGCGATCCGCCCGCTCGCCACGCTCGGACCGGTCGGCCCGCTCGCCCCGCTCCGCCGGAGCCGTGTCGGTCTCCGGCTCGGAGGTGGCGGCTCGGCCGGACGACCGGCGGGACGACCGGGTCCGGCCCTCCCCACCAGCGGGCGCCTGCTCGGCGGCCCGACGCTCACCGTCGGGTCGGTCGGCGCTCTCCCGCACGTCGGCCCGGACCTCCTCGCGGGCCGGAGCGGACGCCGCCGACACCTCGACGCGGGGCCGTGGCGCACCTCCACCCGCAGTGTTGGTGGCACCAGCCTGCCGTTCCGAGATGGCGGCGATCAGCTCGCCCTTGCGCATCCGGGCCGTACCGGAGATGCCGAGCGACGCGGCCAGGCTCTGCAACTCCGGCAGCAGCATCGCCGACAGTCCGGTGCCGGTCCGCCGACGGCGGGTGGCGCCTGCGGTGGCTTCGCCAGCGACGTTGGAAACATCCGACGTCACGTCGGTGGTGTCGCTCAATGGATTCCTTCCCTCGTAAGGCCGGGGCCCGCCCGTGGCCGGAAGTGCTGGCTGGCCGGGCGGCCTCGGTGCACCCGCCTCGCGTGACGCGTAGCGGGAGTCTGTAACACAGCAGCCGGTTGGTTTCCCGACCCACCAACATCGGTGGGCAGGTCTCGCCGCCTGCGGCGACCTGTGGAAACTGCGGTGCGGCGTAGACCTAGGCAGGGGTGAGACGGGCTGACCGCCGAGAGCTTCGGGGGTGCACCGACCCGCAGGAGTCGCATTGCTTCGCGGCTGTGCTAGGTCTAGAGCGTAATCAACTCTTCCGACCTGCGGCAACAGGGTCCCGCTCGGCGTGTCCCAGTCTACCCCCATCGACCCGGGCCCCGGCTACGTCTATCGGTAACCTTTGCGCGGTCCAACCCATTCCCGCGTCGAATTCCTCGTCGGCGCCGGTCAACGCCAGGATCGAGGGTCCTGCCCCACTGACCACAGCCGGCACACCAGCCGCACGCAACTCGGCAAGTCGGGCCGCCGTCGCCGGCATTCCGGCCGCCCGGTAGTCCTGGTGCAACCGGTCCTCGGTCGCCGCGAGGAGCAGCGCCGGATCGGTCGTCAGGGCGTGCACCAGCAGGGCGGCCCGGCCGGCGTTGCGGGCGGCGTCCGCGTGCGGCACCGTCGCCGGCAGCGCGGCCCGGGCCGTCGCGGTCAGGCCCCGCTGCTCCGGCACGAGGACCGTGGCCCTGACCTGCGGCGCGACCGGCAGCCGGACCGCCCTCGCCGGACCGGCCGGATCCGTCCAGGCGATGGTGAAGCCCCCGAGCAGGCAGGGCGCGACGTTGTCCGGGTGGCCCTCCAACTCGGCCGCCAGTCGCAGCGCCGCCGCGTCGTCGAGCCGCCGCGTCCCGTCCACGACCAGGGCCCGGGCCAGTTGGATGCCGGCGACGATCGCCGCCGACGAGGAGCCCAGCCCGCGTGCCTGCGGAATCCGGTTGACGCACTCGACGGCCAGTCCGGGCGGCTGCGCGCCGAGCGCGTCGAAACCGGCCCGCATCGCCCGGACGACCAGGTGGTCCTCACCCGCCGGAAGCTCCCCGGCACCCTCCCCGGTGACCTCGACCCGGCAACCGGTCGGAGTCGTCCAGGCGCTGACGTCGTCGTAGAGCGCCAGTGCCAGACCGAGCGCGTCGAAGCCCGGGCCCAGGTTGGCGCTGGTCGCCGGCACCCGGACCCGGACCGGCTCGGAAACGAAGGTCGGCCGCATCGGCTCATGCTAGGCCCCCGGGTCCGGCTCCTTCGTACCCCGCTCCTCCGCGACCTTGCCGGACCCGTCGGTATCGGCGGTGGGAACGGCCGGCGAGCCGCCACGGGCCGGCTTCGGGGCCCGGCCGGCCGAACGCAGAGCCAGCCGCAGCGCGTACTCGATCTGCGCGTTGACGCTGCGGAGGTCGTCCCCGGCCCATTTCGCGATCGCGTCGTAGACCTGCGGGTCGAGCCGGAGCAGCAGCTTCTTGCGTTCGGCCATCGTGGGCGGGTCCTAGCCGTAGAGGGTGCCGGCGTTCACCACCGGCTGGGCGGCCCGGTCACCGCAGAGTACGACCAGCAGGTTCGACACCATCTGCGCCCTCCGTTCCTCGTCCAGCTCCACCACCTCCTCCTCACTCAACCGGTCCAGCGCGTTCGAGACCATGCCCACCGCACCCTCGACGATCTTGTATCTGGCGGCCACGATCGCGTTCGCCTGCTGCCGGGCCAGCATCGCCTGGGCGATCTCCGGCGCGTACGCCAGGTGCGTCGTGCGGGACTCCAGCACCTCCACGCCGGCCAGTTCGACCCGTTCGCGAAGTTCGGAGGTGAGCTCGTCGCTGACCACCGCACTGTCCCGCAGGCTGGCCCGGCCCGAGTCGTGCGCCTCGTACGGGTAGCTGGTGGCGAGATGCCGGACGGCCGCCTCGGACTGCACGGCGACGTACTCGACATGGTCGTCCACCGCGAAGGCGGCCCTGGCCGTGTCGACCACCCGCCACACGACGACGGCGGCGATCTCCACGGGATTGCCGTCCGCGTCGGAGACCTTGAGCCGGGCGGTCTCGAAGTTGCGCACCCGCAGCGTGATCTTCTTCCGGACGGTGAACGGCCAGGTCCAGTGCAGGCCGGCGGCCCGGATGCTCCCCACGTAACGGCCGAAGAACTGCACCACCTGCGCCTCGTTCGGGTTGACCACGGTGAATCCGGTCGCCACCACGGCGGCGAGCAGGGCATAGCCGACGGCGACCGCGGTGACCCGGAGGTCGGCCTCCGGCTGGTCGAGCACCGGCACGACGGTCGCGACTCCGACCGCGGCCAACACCAGCATGACCGCGATCGACAGGAACCCGGAGACCCGGAAGGCGGCTCGTTCCATGACATCCCCCTGCTAGCGAAATGATATCACAAGGATATCCACCAGCCCGGGGTGCAAGGAAGGGCCCCCGCTTATCGCTTTCGGTAGAAGAAGGGCCCCCGGTTAACGCGTTCGGTGCCGAGCTCAGGGCAGCCGCGTCTGGTCCTCGGCGGCGCCCCGGCCGCGCTGCGACCACGGATAACCGACCGTCCGCAGCCGCTGGAGCAGACCGCGCGGTCGCAGGTCGAAGCCGCCCCGGCCGTTCGGATCGAAGGCCAGCGCGGCGTCGACCTCGGCGGGGAGCCGGCTGCCGAAGGTGATCCGGCCGAAGGGTCGCCACGGGCCGCCGGCGCCGGCCGCGAGCAGGTCGATCCGGGCCTCGTGCCGGGCGGCGAGCTCGGCCACCCCGTCCAGCGAGCAGCCGAGCGGACGACCGGCGCGGGCCAGCAGATAGACCCGCCGGCCACCGAACCGGTACGCCAGCAGGCTGCCGTACGGCCCGGCGAAGTCACAGCGCGGCAGGGGCAGGTGCCGGAGCACCGGCAGCCGCCCGGTACTGGAGAGCAGCAGGTCGACCGGGCCGTCGGCACCGTGCAGCCGGAGGGCGAAGCCCAGCACGTCGGGCCAGCCCTCCGGGGTCGGGATGCCGCGGGAGAGCCGCACCGTTCCGGTGTACCGGCCGGCGCCACCGGCCAGCGGACCGGCGAGCGGGCCCCAGACCTCGGCCTGGCCGGTGAAGGAGAGTCCGCGTGGATGCAGCAGGCGACCGCCGCGCCACCGGGCGGCACGGCTGGACCCTCGGGAGCCCCGCGACTCCGGAATCGTGTCGATGGCCTCCGGATACCCTCCCGCCGGCCGGGCAATGCACACCAGTGCCGAGTCGGCGCCGACGGCAGCCTGTCCAACCCGACCCGAGCCCGCCCGACCCGAGCCCACCCAACCCGAGCCCACCCAACCCGGGCGGACCGACGCAGCCCGCCCAACCCTGGCGGACCGACGCAGCCCGGTCGGGGTCAGCCGGGCTGGTTGACCGGGCGGGCGACCGGCTCCGGGTTCTCGTCGTCCGAGGGGTCGAGCCGGCGGGTCGCCACCCACCAGCCGATCGCGTACACCAGGGTGGTCAGGCCGCATCCGGCCAGCACCACCCGCTGGTCGACGTGGTCCACCACGCCGGCCACCACGAGCTGGCTCAGCGCGATGGCCACGGTCGCCAGCATCATGTCGGTGGCGAAGACCCGGCCGCGCAGCCGGTCCGGCACCTCGGCCTGCAACGCGTAGTTGGACATCACCCAGTTGCTGCCCCCCGCCAGGTGCGCGACGAAGACCAGGACCAGCACCAGCGGGAACCACCGGGTCACCGACACACCGAGGTAGCCCAGCCCGTACAGCGACATCGACAGGGCCAGCCCGGTGAGGAGCCAGGAGCGGTGCTTCAGCACCCGGCGCATCAGCAGCGGGCCGACCAGCGCGCCGGCGCCGCGTACCGCGAAGAGCAGGCCGGTGCCGATCGCGCCGACCCCGTAGACCGCGGCCAGCAGCGGGAAGACGGTCAGCACGCCGTTGCCGAGCCCGACCGCGCTCTTCACGGTGACCAGTGCCAGTACCCGGGGGCGGCGCCCGATGTAGTGCACCGCCTCGCCGAGCGCCGCCCACGGGCGCGGCGCCGGCAGATCGTGGTCGCGCGGCTGCTGCAGGGGGCGGCGGATCAGCCAGGTCAGGCCCGCGGCCAGCGCCAGGCCGACCAGGGCCACCCAGAAGCAGGCGTACGGCCCGATCGCGGCGGTCAGCACACCGCCGAGCGAGGCGCCGACGATGCTCATCGTGCCCCACGCCGAACCGGCGACCGCGTTCGCGGCGGCGAGATCCTCCGGGTCGACGATGTTCGGCAGTGCGGCCTGCGCGGCGGGCGAGTAGAACGCCTTGGCCACCGCCACCGTGCCGACCGCCACCAGCGCCAGCCAGGCGGTGCCGGGCGAGCGCACGCCGAGCAGCAGCACGATCGCGGTGACCGCGACCAGGTTGGACGCGATCAGGATCCGCTTGCGGTCCAGCCGGTCCGCGACCGTTCCGGCGTACGGCAGCAGCAGCGCCAGGATGCCGTTGTCGGCGGCGAGCACCAGCGCTCCCCACACCCCGCTGCCGGTCAGCTCGGGAAGGAGCACCAGCAGCGGCACCATGATGAACCAGTCGGCTCCGAAGACGACGAGTTCGGCGGTGAAGAGGCGGCGGAAGTCCCGGTTGCGGGTAAGGACTGAAACGACGGGCGACACGTACCGGAACCCTACCCGGCCGCCGCCGGACGGGCGATCGACGCCGACCAGCGGCGACCGGCGACCCGGCCGACCGCCGGTCGGCTCGGCGTCGACGCGCTTTCCCCGGCCGGGTCAGTCCTCCGTCGGCGGCAGGGGCGACCTCCGGCTCTTCGGCAGGCGGAGCACCTCGAACTGGTCGGTCCCGTCGATCAGCGCCCCCGACGGGGCGGGGTGGGCGGGCACCGGCCCCGGCGAGCCGCCGGCCGGACGGGCCACGGTACCGCCGACCGGCACCGGCCCGCCGGCCGGTACGCCCGCGGCGACGGCCCCGTCCGCACCGTCCCGGTCCGCACCGGAGCCGCCCCGGAGCCGCTCCCTGGCCCGCTCCACCATCGTGTAGAGGGTCGGCACCAGCACCAGGGTGAGCAACGTCGAGCTGATCAGGCCGCCGATCACCACGATCGCCAGCGGCTGCGAGATGAACCCGCCCTCGCCGGTCAGCCCGAGCGCCATCGGCAGCAGGGCGCAGATGGTCGCGATCGCGGTCATCAGGATCGGCCGCAGCCGGCGCCGGCCGCCCTCGATCACCGCCTCGACCACACCCATCCCCCGGGCCCGGTACTGGTTGATCAGGTCCATCAGGACGATCGCGTTGGTCACCACGATGCCGACGAGCATCAGCACACCGATCAGCGCCGGCACCCCCAGCGGGGTTCCCGTGGCCAGCAGCAGACCGATCGCGCCGGTCGCCGCGAACGGCACGGAGACGAGCAGGATCAGCGGCTGCACCAGGCTGCCGAAGGTGGCGACCATGATCACGAAGACGATCGCGATCGCGGCCAGCACCGCCAGCCCCAGGTCGGCGAAGGCCTCCTGCTGCTCGGCGCTGACGCCGCCGATCTCGAAGCTCGCACCCGGCACGTCGATCCCGTCCAGCCGTTCCCGCAGCGCGGTGGTGGTGGCGCCCAGGTTGGAGCCGGCCGCCGTACCGCTGATCGTCACGCTGCGCTCGCCGTCGATCCGGGTCACCGCGACCGGTCCCTGCATCTCGGTGACGTCGGCGATGTCGTCGAGCGTGACCGCACCACCCGGTCCGGGCGGCCCCACCGGCATCGCCCGGAGCGCCTCGATGCCGGCCGGCGGCTGCCCGGTACGCAGCACCACGTCCTGCTGCCGCCCGTCCAGCGCCACCTGCCCGAGCGGGCTGCCCCGGAACTGCTGCGCGACGAGCTGCCCGACGGCCGCCTCGGAGAGCCCGAGCCGGGCGGCGGCGGCCCGGTCCACCGTGACGTCGATCCGGGGGGCGCTCTCGGCGAGGCTGCTCCGCACGTCGGTGACGTCCGGCACCTCCGCCATCGCCTCGCGTACCTGCTCGCTCGCCCGGGTCAGTACGCCGGTGTCGGCGGCGCGGACGATCACCTGGATCTCGTCGACGGCGCCGCCGCCCGGTCCACCGCCACCGCCGAAGCTGAGCTCACCGACCCCGGCCAGCCGGCCGAACTCGGCCCGGAGTGCCTCCTCGACCCGCTCGGCGTCGGCCTCCTCGTCCAGGGCGACCGAGAAGCTCGCCTCGTTGGCGCCGCCTCCCCCGCCGAACGGGTTGCCGCCGCCACCGCCGACCGTCACCTGGTACGACCGCACCCCGTCGGCGCGGGAGAGCACCCCCTCGACCTTCCTGGCGGCCGCGTCGGTGGCGGCCAGGCTGCTGCCGACCGGCAGCTCCTGGCTGATGTTCAGGGTGTCCTGGCCGGAGTCGTCCAGGAAGTTCGTCTCCAGCCGGGTGGAGAGGACGAACGTGCCGAGCAGCACCACCAGGCCGAGGGCGACGGTGAGCCAGCGCCGCCGGGTGGCGAACCGGATCACCGGCAGGTACCCGCGCTGCAGCGGGCTGCGCAGCTCCTTCTCCTCTGCGGCCCGCCGGACCTCCTCCTCGGTGGCGCCGCCGCCCGCCGGCCGGAGGAACCAGTAGGCGAGCACCGGGATGACGGTCAGCGAGACCAGCAGCGAGGCGAGCAGCGCCACCGTGACGGTGACCGCGAACGGCGCGAAGAGCTGCCCGACGAAGCCGCCGACCAGGACGATCGGGGTGAAGACGGCGACGGTGGTGAGGGTGGAGGCGACGACCGCGCCGGCCACCTCGCGCACGGCGCCGAGGATGGCGGTGCGCTTCTCCTCTCCGTAGCCGAGATGCCGTTTGATGTTCTCCAGCACCACGATGGAGTCGTCGACCACCCGGCCGACCGCGATGGTGAGAGCGCCGAGGGTGAGCAGGTTGAGCGAGTAGTCGGCGACCCAGAGCGAGATCAGCGCCACCACCACCGAGAGCGGGATGGAGACCGCGGTGACCAGGGTGGAACGGATCGAGAGCAGGAAGACCAGGATCACCAGGACGGCCATGACCAGGCCGAGCAGGCCCTCGGTGGTCAGGCTCTCGATCGACTTCTCGACGAAGGGCGCCTGGTCGAAGACGACGGTGAGGGTGGTGCCGGAGGCGGTGGAGAGCTCGGCGAGCCGGTCCCGGATGTCGTGCGAGATCCGTACCGCGTTGCCGTCCGGGCTGGCGGTGATCATGACACCGAGGCTCTCCGCACCGTCGGTGCGGGTGAACGAGGTCGGGGCGGCGAGCTGCTGCTCGACCGTTGCCACGTCGCCGAGCCGGACGGGCTGACCGCCGGAGCGCGCCGGCAGGTAGATGCCGGCGAGGTCGTCGACCGAGGTGATCCGGCCACCGACCTGGACCGTCCGGGTCTGGTCACCCTCGGCCAGCGCCCCGGCCGGAATGGTCACGCCGTTGGCCCGCAGCGCCTCGCCGATCGCGGCCGGCGTGACGCCCGCCCCGGCCAGCCTGGCCGGATCCGGGGTGATCACCACCTGTTCGTCGCGGGCACCGGTCACCTCGACGGCCCGGACGCCGTCGATCGACTCCAACTCCGGTACGACGGTCTGGGCGAGCCGGTCGGCGAGGACGCGCTCGTCGCCGTTGCCGGCCGCCGCCAGCACCACCGCCGGCAGGTCGTCGGTGCTGCCGGCGATCACCTGCGGCTCGACGCCCTCCGGAAGCGGGGTCCGGTTCAGCGCGGTCTGCATCTTGTTGACCGCGTCGTCCAGGTCGGTGCCGAACTCGTACTCGACCTGCAGGGTGGCGCTGCCCTCCTGCGAGGTGGAGGTGACCGTGGTCAGCCCGGCGATGCCCTGGATGCTGTTCTCGATCGGCTCGGCGACCTGCTGCTCCACCACCTCCGGTCCGGCACCGGGGTAGGGCGCGACGATGAAGGCCGCCGGAAACTCCAGCGACGGCAGGAGCTGCTGCTTCAGCGACGGCACGGCGTAGACGCCGAAGCCTGTGATCACGATCGCGATGAGCGCGACGAGCCCTCGGTTGGCGAGACTGAGTCTGGCGAGGAACGACATCGGCGGCTCACTCCTGAATGATCGAGATGGCGCGAGACTGCTCTTCGCGCGAGTTCCGACTCGACGCGGCAGGGAGAGTCTGCCTGACCCGGAACGCGACCCCGGCCCCGGGGCGCTCGGCCAGCCTGCGTGACGACTCAGCAGGTCGGCAACCCCTGCTCAGCACCTTCTCAGCTCGCCGTACCGCCCGGATTCACGACCGGCGGTCAGGCCAGGTCGAGCGCGCGGGCCGCCGTCGGCACGTCGTTGCGGATGGTCATCGGCGAGGGTGCGGTGGAGATCGCCCACTCCGGGTCCTTGAGCCCATGCCCGGTGACGGTGCAGACCACGGTGGAGCCGCTCGGCACCCTGCCCTCGGCGGCCTGCTGCAGCAGCCCGGCGACGCTGGCCGCACTGGCCAACTCGACGAAGACGCCGACCTCCCGGGCGAGCAACCGGTATGCGGACAGGATCTCCCGGTCGGTCACCGCCGCGATCAGCCCGCCGGAGGCGTCCCGGGCGTCCACCGCCTTGGCCCAGCTCGCCGGGTTGCCGATCCGGATCGCGGTGGCGATGGTGGAGGGCTCCCGGACCGCCTCGCCGGTGACGATCGGGGCGGCGCCGGAGGCCTGGAAGCCGTACATCTTCGGCCGGCGGGTGGCGTTGCCGGCCTCGGTCTCCTCCGAGTAGCCCATCCAGTACGCGGTGATGTTGCCGGCGTTGCCGACCGGCAGGCAGTGGATGTCGGGGGCGTCGCCGAGCGCGGCGACGACCTCGAACGCGGCGGTCTTCTGCCCGTGCAGCCGGTCGATGTTCACCGAGTTGACAAGCGCCACCGGGTAGTCCAGGGCCAGCTTGGCGGCGAGCGCCAGGCAGTCGTCGAAGTTGCCGTTGATCTGGAGCAGCCGGGCGCCGTGCACCAGCGCCTGGGCCAGCTTGCCCAGCGCGATCTTGCCCTGCGGCACCAGCACCGCGCAGGTGAGCCCGGCCCGGGCCGCGTACGCCGCCGCCGAGGCGCTGGTGTTGCCGGTGGAGGCGCAGATGATCGCCTTGTTGCCGGCCTCGACCGCCCGGGAGACCGCCAGCGTCATGCCACGGTCCTTGAACGAGCCGGTCGGGTTGGCCCCCTCCACCTTCAGGTAGACGTCACAGCCGAGCCGGGCCGAGAGCACCGGGGCGGGCAGCAGCGGGGTGTTCCCCTCGTGGAGGGTGATAACCGGCGTGGCGTCGCTGACCGGCAGCCGCTCCCGGTACGCCTCGATCAAGCCCCGCCACATCTCGCTCTCCTCGCCTCGCGCCCACCCGGCCCGTCACCGGCGGCGAACAACTCTGCTCTCCACGGTGACCCAGCGTCGCCGATCCCCCGCACCGGCACCAGCCGGTAACCACCTGACGAGACGGCGGACCCCCGGATCGTTACCGGCCGCCGCCCTCCACCCGGAGCACGCTGGCGATCGACCGGACGATCTCCAGCCGGCGCAGCTCGTCGACGGTGGCGGCGAGCGCGGCGTCCGGTGCCGCGTGCGTCACGATCACCAGGACGGCGTCGTCGCCCCGGCCCACCGCGCCGGCAGCACCGTCGGCCGGGCCGCCCGGGGCCGGGGCCTGCCGCACGGTCGCGATCGACACGTCGTGCCGGGCGAAGACCCCGGCGACCGCGGCCAGCACGCCCGGCCGGTCGGCCACGTCGAGGCTGATGTGGTAGCGGGTGATCGCCTCGCCCATCGGCCGGATCGGCAGCGCCGCGTAGACGGACTCGCTGGGTGCGCGTACCCCGGCGAGGTTGTTCCGGGCCGCCGCGACGATGTCGCCGAGCACCGCGCTCGCGGTCGGCGCGCCGCCCGCCCCGCGCCCGTAGAACATCAGTTCACCGGCGGCGGCGGCCTCGACGAAGACCGCGTTGAAGGCGTCGCCGACGCTGGCCAGCGGGTGCCCGACCGGGATCATCGCCGGATGCACCCGGACGCTGACCGAGTCGGCGCCGGTCGAGTCCGGCCCCCGGGAGGCGATGCAGAGCAGCTTGATGGTGCAGCCCATCGCCTTGGCGCTGGCCACGTCGGCGGCGGTGACCTCGGTGATCCCCTCCCGGTGCACGTGCGCGGCGGTGACCCGGGTGTGGAAGGCCAGCGAGGCCAGGATGGCCGCCTTCGCGGCGGCGTCGAAGCCCTCCACGTCGGCGGTCGGGTCCGCCTCGGCGTATCCCAGCTCGGTCGCCTCGTCGAGCGCCTCGGTGAAGCCGGCACCGGTGGCGTCCATCGCGGAGAGGATGAAGTTGGTGGTGCCGTTGACGATCCCGGTGACCCGGGTGATCGTGTCGCCGTGCAGCGACTCGCGCAGCGAGCGGAGCAGCGGGATGGCCCCGGCCACCGCCGCCTCGTAGTAGAGGTCGGCCCCGCCCTCGGCGGCCGCGTCGTGCAGCGCGCCGCCATCCTCGGCCAGCAGCGCCTTGTTGGCGGTCACCACGCTCTTGCCGGCCCGCAGCGCCTCGACCAGCCAGCTCCGGGCCGGCTCGATGCCGCCGACGACCTCGATCACCAGGTCGATGTCGTCCCGCTTGACCAGGCCGAGGGCGTCGGTGGTGAAGAGGGCGGGGTCGACCGGCAGCTCACTCCGGTCCCGGCCGGGCCGGCGTACGGCGATCCCGGCGAGGTGCAGCGGCGCGCCCACCCGCGCGGTCAGGTCGGCGGCCTGCTCGTGCAGCAGGCGCACCACCTCCGCGCCGACGGTGCCGCAACCGAGCAGGGCGAGACGGACAGGCTTCGTCAAGGTCAATCCACATCCAATGCCAGCAGATCGTCTTCGGTCTCCCGCCGGACGATCAGCCGCGCGCGGCCGTCCCGGACCGCCACCACCGGGGGGCGGGGAACATGGTTGTAGTTGCTGGCCATGCTCCGGCAATAGGCGCCCGTGCCGGGAACGGCGAGAAGATCTCCGGGCTGCACGTCGGCGGGCAGGAATTCATCCTTCACCACCACATCCCCGGCCTCGCAATGCTTTCCCACCACCCGGGCGAGGATCGGCTCGGCGGTCGACCGGCGGGAGGCGACCGTCGCGGAGTAGGAGGCGCCGTAGAGCGCGGTCCGGATGTTGTCGCTCATCCCGCCGTCCACGCTGACGTACGTCCGGATCCCGTCGACGTCCTTGACCGTGCCGACCTCGTAGAGGGTGAAGACGGCCGGGCCGACGATCGCCCGCCCCGGCTCGATCGAGAGCCGGGGCACGGCCAGCCGCAGCCCCTCGCACTCCCCGTCCACGATCTTGTGGAGCCGCTTCGCCAGGTCGTGCGGTGGCGACGGATCGTCCTGGGTGGTGTACGCGATGCCGAAGCCGCCGCCGAGGTCCAGCTCCGGCAGCTCGACCCCGCGGGCGTCCCGGATCTGCGCCTGGAGGGCGAGGATGCGCCGGGCGGAGACCTCGAAGCCGCTGGTGTCGAAGATCTGCGAGCCGATGTGCGAGTGCAGCCCGCGCAGCTCCAACACGTCCTCGTCGAGGATCCGGAACGCGGCGGCCGCCGCCGCGCCGCCGGCCAGCGAGAAGCCGAACTTCTGGTCCTCGTGCGCGGTGGCGATGAACTCGTGGGTGTGCGCCTCGACGCCGACGGTGACCCGGACCAGCACCCCGGGCCGGACGCCGCGCTCCCGGGCCAGCGCGGTCAGCCGGTCGATCTCCTGGAACGAGTCGACGACGATCCGCCCCACCCCGGCGTCGACGGCGCGGGCCAGCTCCGCCGGGGACTTGTTGTTGCCGTGGAAACCGATCCGGTCCGGCGGCATCCCGGCGGCCAGCGCCACCGCCAGCTCCCCGCCGGAGCAGACGTCCAGGTGCAGCCCCTCCTCGGCGACGACCCGCACCACGGCCCGGCAGAGGAACGCCTTGCCGGCGTAGTAGACGTCCTCGTCCGGAAAGGCGGCCCGGAAGTCCCGGCAGCGGCTGCGCAGGTCGTCGGAGTCGAGGACGTAGGCCGGGGTGCCGAACTCGGCCGCCAGCTCGCGCACGCCGAGGCCCGCGACCTCGAGCGCGCCGTCGGCGCCGCGCGCCACGTTGCGCGGCCAGAGGTGCGGCACCAGGGCGTTGACGTCCTCCGGGGTACGCAGCCAGGCCGGACCCCGTACCCCGAGGTCGCCGTGGAGTGCCCCCGCTTCGTGAGCGCGCATGTCTGTCGTCTCTTCCCTTCGCTACGCGCGTCTTCCCCGTCGCTGTCCGGAGAGCCGGAGCCGGGTCACATCTGCTCCGGCGCGGAGACGCCGAGCAGGTCCAGGCCGTTGGCCAGGACGGTCCGGGACGCCTCCACCAGCCAGAGCCGGGCCTGGGTCAGCGGCGGCGGCACCGGCCGGTCCGCGCGCGGCAGCACCTGGCAGGCGTCGTAGAACCGGTGGTAGGTGCCGGCCAGCTCCTCCAGGTAGCGGGCGACCCGGTGCGGCTCGCGCAGCTCGGCGGCGGTGGCCACCACCACCGGAAACTCGCCGAGCGTCTTGAGCAGGTCGTTCTCCTTCTCGTGGCCGAGCAGCCCCGGGTCGAAGTCGTCGCCCCGGTCGATCCCCGAGTCGGCGGCGTTGCGCAGCAGCGAGGCGATCCGGGCGTGCGCGTACTGGACGTAGAAGACCGGGTTGTCGTTGGAGTTCCTGGTGATGACGTCGATGTCCAGGGTCAGCGGCGAGTCGGTCGAGGAGCGGGCCAGCGAGTAGCGGGCCGCGTCCACGCCGACCGCGTCGACGATCTCGTCCAGCGTGATGATGTTGCCGGCCCGCTTGGAGAGCCGGACCGGTGCGCCGTCGCGGACCAGGTTGACGAGCTGGCCGATCAGGATCTCGATGTTGGAGTCGGGATCGTCCCCGGCGCAGGCGGCGATCGCCCGGAGCCGGTTGACGTAGCCGTGGTGGTCGGCGCCGAGCAGGTAGACGCAGCGGTCGAAGCCCCGCTCCCGCTTGTCGATGTAGTACGCCGAGTCGGCGGCGAAGTAGGTCAGCTCGCCGTTGCTGCGGATCAGCACCCGGTCCTTGTCGTCGTCGAAGTCGGTGGTGCGCAGCCAGATGGCGCCGTCGGCGTCGTAGACGTGGCCCTGCTCGCGCAGCCGGGCGAGCGCGTGCTCGATGGCGCCGCTGGTGTGCAGGGTGCGCTCGGAGAACCAGACGTCGAAGTGCACGCCGAAGCGCTCCAGGCTGGTCCGCATCTCGTCGAGCATCAGCCGGTAGCCCCGGTCCCGGAAGACCGGCAGCGCCTCGCCCTCCGGCAGGTCGAGCAGGCCGGGGTGCCCGGCGACGATCCGCTCGGCGATCTCCGCGACGTACTCGCCGGCGTAGCCGTCCTCGGGGGTCGGCTCACCCCTGGCGGCGGCGAGCAGGGAGCGGCCGAAGCGGTCGACCTGGGCACCCGCGTCGTTGACGTAGTGCTCGCTGGTCACCTCGGCGCCGGCCGCGGCGAGGATCCGGCGCAGCGAGTCGCCGACCGCCGCCCACCGGGTGTGCCCGAGGTGGATCGGGCCGGTCGGGTTGGCCGAGACGAACTCCAGGTTCACCCGTTGGCCGGTGAGCCGGTCGCTCCGCCCGTACGCCTGACCGGCCCGGACCACCTCGCGGGCGAGTTGCCCGGCGGCGGCCGCGTCGAGCCGGATGTTGAGGAAGCCGGGACCGGCGATCTCGACCGATTTGACGCCCGGGGTCCGGGCCAGCTCCTCGGCGAGGGCGGCGGCCAGGTCCCGGGGCGGCATGCCGACCCGTTTGCTCAGCTGGAGGGCGACGGTGGAGGCGTAGTCGCCGTGCTCGGGGTTCCGGGGTCGCTCCAGCGTCACGGACTCGGGCAGGATCGTGCGGTCGAGTCCACGCCGGTCGAAGACGGCGTGCGTGGCGGCGAGGACGGCCTCGGCGAGATTGGCGGGAGTCACCGAACCATGCTACCGGGGGTAGACTCGGTCACTCGGTGGCGACCCTGCGCGTGTGTGGCCCGCCATGCCCTGACCGACCGACATGACGAGGGACCATGAGCATCAGCACCTCGGGCGGCGAACAGCGCCGTCCGTCCGTGGTCAGTACCGGCAAGAAGCCGCCGGCCGGCGGCAAGCCCGCCGAGGGCGGGAAGGGAGCCGGGGCCAAGTCCGCAGGCGCGGGCGCCCGGGTGCCGGCCGGCCGCACGGGTGGGGCCGGGGGTGGTAAGAAGCCGCAGCAGCGCCGCCCGGTCACCCCGGTCAGGGTCAGCCAGGGCCGGTCGTGGGGCTCCATCGGCCTCTTCGTCGCGGTCGGCGTGATCGCCGCCGGCATCATCGGGTACGGCGCGTACGCGGTGATCCAGAACGGCAGGAGCTGGGAGGACAAGGCCGCCGCGATCGACGGGATCACCAACTACCGGGAGAGCGACCCGTCGGCGGTGAACCCGATGCCGGGCAAGCAGTCCCACGAGGCCGGCCCGCTGACCTACGCGATCAACCCGCCGGTCGGCAGCTCGCACAACAACGCCTGGCAGAACTGCATGGGTGACGTCTACGACGCCCCGATCGCCAACGAGCACGCGGTGCACAGCCTGGAGCACGGCGCCGTCTGGGTCACCTACCGGTCCGACCTGCCGGCCGAGCAGGTGGAGCAGTTGGCCGGCAAGGTCCGGGGCAACGAGTTCATGCTGATGAGCCCGGTGGAGGGCCTCGACCGCCCGATCTCGCTGCAGGCCTGGGGCTACCAGCTCAAGCTCGACAGCGCCGACGACGGCCGGATCGACGAGTTCATCACCGCGCTGCGGCAGAACGCCTCCATGGAGCCCGGCGCCGCCTGCTCCGGCGGCATCACCGCCACCGGCACGACCCCACGGGACAACGTGCCGGGCGACCAGCCGATGCCTCCGGCGGGCGGTTGATCGGGATGACCAGCGGACCGGGGGCGGTGGCGGCCGCCACCGCCCCGGAGGAGAACGGGGTCGTCGCCGGCCGCAGCAGCCGCACGTGGAGCGCGGGCCCGGCCCCGCTGTCCCTCGCGATCCTGCTGGGGCTGCTGCTCGGCTTCGCCGCCGGCCTGCTCGCCCCCGGGCTGCTGCGCCCCGGTGACAGCTCCCCCGAGGCCGGCTTCGCCCGGGACATGTCGTCGCACCACGCCCAGGCGGTCGAGATGTCGATCCTGGCGCACGAAAAGGGCACCGACCCGGACGTGCGGACCCTGGCAGCGGACATCGCCCTCACCCAGCAGGCCCAGATCGGCACCATGCAGAGCTGGCTGAAACAGTGGGATCTCGGCCCGACCGGCCGGGATCCCCGGATGGCCTGGATGCCGGAGGGCGCCGAGGCGGTGCAGGACGGGCTGATGCCCGGGATGGCCTCCGACGACGAGCGGGCCGAGCTGCGCGCCGCCACCGGGCGCGACTTCGACCTGCTCTTCCTGCGGCTGATGCTCGACCACCATCTCGGCGGGATCCACATGGCCGACGGCATCCTCGAGCTCTCCGACGACGAGCAGGTGACCGCGCTGGCCCGGTCCATGGTCGCCGGGCAGAAGAAGGAGATCGAGCTGATCCAGAGCCTGCAGAGCAGGATCGGCGCCGGCTGAGCGCCGCCTTCCTGTTCACGCACGACCACCGCTCCGGCGGCCGTTCCCACCGATGGGACGGCCGCCGGATCCGTTCGAGGTGTGCGATCTCCATCCGCAGCCGTTAGGTCCGGCTTAGGATACTTGCCCGCTTTGGCGAGGTTTCTCCATACATAACGTGACCAGTCGGGATCTGCCGTCGTTGTCCTAGACATGACGGTTGCTCTCCGGGACGGACGTCGCTCGGTCACCAGCTGGTGCCGTCGGCACACCATCGGCGGGGACGGCGCGGTCGCGGCCGTCCGGCGCGGGCAGCGGTCCGGCGAGGCGGGGACGCTCAGCCGAGACCAGGAGCTGGACCTGATCGACACGCTGCGCGGCTGCTACCCCGACGAGCTCGGCCTGGAGGACGAACTCTGGACCCGGCAGAGCGTCGCCAACCTCGTCCACCGCCGGTACGACCTGCCCGTCGACACCACCGAGGTCGGCGGCTACCTGAGGGCCTGGGGCCTCGGCCCCCGCCAGCCGACCGAGCGGGCCTGCGGGCTCTGCGTCGACGCGGTGGCCCTCTGGGTCGAGCGGGAGTACCCGGCGATCGTCCGCGCCGCCGAGGAGCACCGCGCCGAGCTCTGCTGGATCGGCCGCACCCGGCTGCACGGGGTGGTCCCCGCCGCCGACGTCCTCTCCGCGGTCTCCGTACGCGGTCGCGTGCGGTTCGTCATCGCCACCCCGAACGTCGACCCGGCCCTCCCCCGCGACTTCCTGCTCCGGCTGAGCGGCGCGGAGGGGAACGCCGTCCACGTCGTGGTCGACGGCTCCTGGACCCGGGCCGAGTGGCCCCGCCGGCTCCCCCGCCGGATCGTGCTGCACCCACTCCCGAGCTGCGGCCGGTGAGCGTCGGGTAGCGGGTTTCGGCAGGTACGGCGGGTGCACCGACCCGGGGCATACCGATTCGTGTCCCGGCGGCCATGCCTGCTACTCTTCCTGGGTCGCTGAGCCCCCGTAGCTCAGGGGATAGAGCACCGCCCTCCGGAGGCGGGAGCGCAGGTTCGAATCCTGCCGGGGGCACCACGTAGATCTGCAAAATCGCAGCGTGGTCGGTCGCCTACTGCACGTAGAGGCGACGTTCATGTTGCCGTAAAGCGTCTTGTCGTGGCCCCGGGCTCTGTGCTCCGGGGCCGCTGCCTTGCTGACGAGGCAGCGTGGTGAAGGATTTTGGCGCGCCGGGCGTGTGATCGAGCGGCGTGGTGACGTTGGGGCACACTGTCGGTGACGACAGGAGCTTCATGCGGTTCACGGCTCACGCCGGCATCATGCCCGGCGCGGAGGATGACTGGTTTGATCCAGTTCTGACCGAAGACACCCCTTTGTACGTTGACCCGTTCCTGGTGTTCGAGGATCAGTCGCCGCTGTTCTCCGATGCCCACGATCTTGTGGTGCGGTTCTTCTCGACGTGCCGAGACCTGGTACGTGCGGACGCTGGGCGCCGAGGCCGGCACTGGGACAAGGCCGTCCGGTTGCTCACGTTCCCCGAGCCGAAGGAGTTCGCGCTGGGCGTGGCGATGGGCTCGCCGAACGGCTCCGGCACGGATCTGCACTATGCCGAGCAGATGGCGGGGGCGCTGGAGGCGATCACCCGGGTAGTGGAGCGCCGGGTGGCGTACGTCGAAATGTTCGGGTTGTTCGTGCCTGGGTTGGGCGTGGACCGGATCAGCGACATCTTCTGCAACATCCTGAAGTCTCGGTTCATCGCCTACACCGAACAGGTGTGCCAGCGCCACGGCATCACCGTTGAGCAGGTGACCGTCCGTAACGCCTCATGGAATCAGACCGCTGCTCGTTGGTCCGACGCCCGGCTGCGTCTGCCGCGTAGCCCGGTTACCAAGGGTGCGGTGCTGCTGACTCCAGATCGGTTCTTGCAGGACATTCCGCTTCGGATCACCGCCGACGGCTTCTACGGGTGGGCCGAGACGAATCACAACGCCGAACTGCGTGATGATCTGAACTACGACCTTGCGACCGACCTGAGTCGCCGGGAGCAGGCTGAACGGGGCCGTGACCTCGCGCAACGCCGTCCGGGTATGGCGTTCGAGTATGTCGATGAGGTGGCCGAACAGGCTGATGCCCGCCCGTACGACGTGGCGGCGGACCCGGACCTGTTCGTGCGCTGGTACGAGGCCGGCCGCGCGGCCGGGCAGCGCGAAGCCGAGCGATCCGACCCGGTCGGGCAGCCGAGCGAGGCTGACTTCCATGCCTGGCTCGGCGCGCTGATCGACCGATTCGCACACGCGGTGGAGCACAGCGACCTGTGGCGGGTGTTCTGGAACGACGAGTTGACCCGGCACCGCAAGGAGAAGGTTGTCCAAGCGGTTGCCGGGCAGCTCTGGGTGCTGTTGTGCGAACGCTCTAACGTTGATATCAGCCGCGAAGCCAACGTCGGCCGCGGGCCGGTCGACTTCAAGTTCTCCGCCGGGTGGCGCCGCCGGGCGTTGATCGAGCTGAAGCTGATGTCGAGCCGGAAGCTGCGGCAGGGCGCCGAGGCTCAGCTACCCCAGTACATGATCAGCGAGCGGATCAGCAGCGCCTACTACGTGTGCGTCGGCTTCACCGACGACGAACTGTCCGAAGACCGCAAACGTCTCGTGCGCGGGACCTGCGCCGTGTACGAGGCACAGTCCGGGTACACGGTCACACCTCGCTTCGTCGATGCTCGTCCGAAGGCATCGGCATCCACCCTGTAAGTGAGGCACCGATGGCGCCGACCGACCGCCGTACCTCACTCCCACCCAGGCTGTTGGCCACCTACCACCACCAGGCAGCGAATACTGGTTTGTCACTCTCGGCGTGCAGGGGGAACATGGTCGACGGTCCGTGACGCGGACGATCGCGGTGGCCACCTTCGGCCGGAGAGATGACGGATGGTTGCTCCAGACTGGTTGGACGACTTAGAGACGTCGTGGGCGGATCTCGCGTGGGATTCGGATCCCGAGCTTCGCGACGAGGTGAACGCCTGGTGGGCGACAACGTCCCCGAGGCAGAAGGTCGGCAGCCGCCATCACACCGTCCCGCGCTCCTACCTGGAACGGTTCGCGACCAAGGGCAAGATCATGGTGCGCGACCGGGCTAGGGGGCAGGGCGGCCCGCGCAACATCAGCGACCTCGCGATCCGCGACTTCTATACGTTCATCAACCTGGATGGTCAGCGCGACGGGCGTTTGGAGGAGATCCTGGCGGTCGTGGAGGGCGGGGCGAAGGAGATATTCGACCGAATCCTGAGCCCGTTCCACCGTCCCGGCCCGCTGCCGGCGAACGAGTCGATGCGGCTCGCGCTCTACCTTGCGTTCCAGTTCTTGCGTACGCCCAAGAGACGTCGTGAGATCGAGCTGATCGGTGACTACATCATCCGGACCGAGCACCAACACGTGCGGGGAATCAACCAAGTCCGCGTGGTGCCTGAGCCGAACGAGCACCTGAACCACATGACCAAGTCGGTATTCAAGCTTAGCGAGGTCTTCTTCAGAAGGCCCACCATGCTGATCACCATCGATCAGCCGTTGTTCATAACGGCCGACGAGCCCGTCATCTATGTGACGGCCGGCGACCAGAGCCACGTGAGACACCGCCCCAATTGCTTCAAGAACCAGAAGCGGCGTCAGAAGGAGTCGAGGAAGCCAAGCCGCAATCGGCGTCGCAACTTGGACCTGCTGCACGTTTACCCGACGAGGCCAGGCGCATTGCAGGCGATCGAGGTCGGATTGCCGCTTACGCCTCGGTCACTACTGGTGCTAGGCCCGCCTGGCGCGAACGGCCCCGCCCAGCGGACCGTGACCGGGACCGAGGCCGAGACGCTGGCGGCCGATTTGAACCGCAGGTTGATCGAGCAAGCCTTTCAATGGGTCGCGGCACAACCGAACCACCCCACATTCCAGGCTATGGACTTCCCGGCGCCAGGCCCGCTGGTCCTGGCCTGCGACGGCGGGTCACCGAGGTCACGCGAGTTGGACCAGGCCCCGTCACCTCGGCGGCCGGTACTCCTTGGTCGGGATTGGCACTAGCGGCGTTGAGGAAGGCGGATCGCTCAACGGGACGCCCAAAGCCCAAGACTGGCGATTAGCCGGTTTTAGCCCATTGGCTGGCCGCAGTGCTGAAGAATGTCAAGGCAGCCTTGCACGCCTTGGCAGTCAGAGTCCTACGTTGCTTGGAGGTACTAATGGGACCTTCGGCGCCCCCTGACGATGACGAGTGGCAACAACGCCAGAACGCGAACCTGGACCGAGCAACTCGGCGCCTAGCGGAACGCTTGGGTGATCTCACGGTGCACAAGGACGGGGACGTCTACACCATCCAGGATGCCGGCGGCACCCCGGACGTGAGCGGCTCGCTAGCCGAGGTTAGCGAGCGGCTTGAGGACGAAGACGAGGCACGCAAGTCGCTAGCCAAGATATTGAAGATGGTTTCTGAGTACGGCCTCGACCATACCGTGGCCTTGATAGAGATGATCAAGCAGGCGGAATGACTCTGACGTGCTAGGCCGGCAGCGCCGTCAACCGTACGCATATCGGGCCGAGGCCGACGGACCTCCCCGACTGCATGCTGACGTAGTTGCTCGTGTCGCTGTAGCCCCGGTTGTCTAACCTGGGCCACGAACCGCCGTCACCGCCGGCGGAGGCCGTTCAGGGAGCGTCAAAGGACCAACCTGCGCCAGTTTCCCAGCCCGAACCACGAGGTCAGGAATCATATCTTCGCAGCTAGAGACGCTGAGAACGGCGTGATGAAGCGCAGGTCTATCTCTTTCCGGGGGCACCACGTAGATCTGCAAAATCGCAGCGTGATCGGTCGGCGACTGTGCGTCGAGGCGACATTCCCTCTGCCGTAGCCTGGTGATGGATCAGCGCCTGGCTTGACCATGGGGCGACGCGGCAGCATCGCCCCATGGCATGCGACTCGGCTATGGCTCGTCCTGCTGTACTGGCCGACCGTCGGGGTGTAGGTCATTCTCTGGGGTGGCATCTACTGAGCCATACTCCTGGTCGAACCACGCCAGGAAGCCGGCCACGCCACCCCATCGAGCGGTAATCCGTTTGTAGACGGCGCGCTGGTCGTGGCCCGATTGGAACATTCGGGTGCCGGTTACCTCTTCGCCGCAACCGCAGGCGCAGCGACGGGCAAGTTCAGCCGGGTGGTCGATGTAGGTAACTGGGTTGCGGTAGGCGTCGAGGATGGGCTGGCCAACTAGCTGATCATGGACTGAGTTACCGGGGCCGAGAATGTCGCCGACGATGGCCCACTTGCCGCCGCCGACGTCTTCCATGCCGGTCTTCGCCACCACGAGGACCACCTGTTTGGTGACCGTGGAGGAGAACGCGACGTACCGCTCAACGCCGGCGCGAGCGCCGAGCAGCCAGCGCCCACGGTTGCGTGCGAACAACTGCTCGGGGGTTTGGTCGGGGCTCCAGCCGACGAAGTCTCTGCCCATTGGGTCGTCGGTCGCCGCCGGCCGTGCAGGTCCGAGCTTGATGTGGATCATCCTGCCCCCATAATTGATAAACCTTGCCCTAGTGGTTATAAGGTTACGTTCATGACTCATGCATAGCAAGGCTTGGATTATTGGTTATGGCGGGGGTTCTTGGAGGTCGGGCGCCTACAGGTTGTATCGGACCAATTTTTCGGCTTTATAAGCTATATAACTTTTTTGATGCTTTGGTATATTTGTTCCTGCTCATGGGAATTTTGGTTCGCCCGTATGCTCACGGGGGCCGCGCACGCAGCGAGCCAATTTTGTCGGTGGTCGCGTGTAGCCTCCGGCTCGTGGCATCTAGCAGGCGCAAGGACATCCCAGACCCGGTCACGAACCGGCTGTTCGCCCTTTCCGGGAATCAGTGCGCGTTTCCCGGCTGCACCAACACGGTCACGCACCAGGTTGCTGCGGGCGAGCAGCCGGTCACGCTGGCCCAGCGGGCTCACATCGTGGGTGTCGGCCGGCAGGGTCCGCGATCTCGTGCGGCCTCGGGGCTAGTACGGCAGCCGCCATTTGCTAGCTGGCCAGGGAATACTCTCGGTTGAGTCGGGTGCGTTGGTGGAACCAGCGTGCTCGGGCTTGGTGGCGGCGTCGCCAGTTGCGCCAGTGGGTGTCGTGGTCGGCGGGTTTCGGCTGGTGCCAGATGGTGGCGAGTAGTCGTGCGGTCTCGGGGATGGTCAGTGGGATCATGCCGGGCTCGGCCGGTGGTCTCTGGTCGGGCGTGTGCGGTGGCGGGGCTTGGGTGTCGGTTCTGGTCTTGAGGCGGGCGGCGGCGACCGCGCAGATGGCCAGGGCGGTCATGACCAGCACGGTGTGCCGGATGATCGCGGTGTGGAGCCGGGCTTGGCATTGATCGAGGCCGAAGGAGTCCTTGCCGAACTCGAAGGTTTCCTCGACCGGCCAGCGCAGCCCGGCGGCTCGCACGAGCCTGGCCAGGGTCAACGGTTGGCCTGGTGGCACGTAGCAGTAGTGGAAGGCCAGGTCACCGCTGGTGAGGTGACGGCGGACCAGTAGGTAGTGCCGGGGTGAGACGGTCGCGATCCACGCCCACGCGTACCAGCGTTTTCCCTTCGCGCCGGCGCCGGCCGAGCGGACCTGCCACCGGTGTGTGTCCCTGGCGAGCAAAGCGACGGCCTTCGCGCAGGTCATCCGGGTTTCCGGGTTCAAGGTGAGCATGAAGTTCGAGGCGACGCGCAGCACGTAGGCCTGTTGCCGCTCTTCGAGGAACTCCCGTAGTGGGGTGCAGTTGCCGTAGACCTCGTCACCGCAGACGAAATCGAAGGTGACGCCGTCGGCGTAGGCGTCGGTGCAGATGTCGATGGCCAACTGCCCTTTGGTCCGGAACACCAGCCCGTCCGCGATGCCCATCCCCGCCCGGGTGTCCGGGTCGGTGAGGTGTTCGGCCGGGATCCATTGCCGGGCGCCGATCAACGCGTGCCCGACACCTTCGCGCACGTAGGCCAGGTGCACCGTGTTGATCCCGTTCGCGAGCCGGCCGGCACAGCCCATGTACTGCCGTTTCACCCCACACGTCGCCGTGCCGGCCTTCTGCTGGCCGGTCTCGTCCAGCGCGGCGATCCGCAACCCCCGCCGAGCACGGCGTCCGGATACGGTGTCCAGGCCGGCCACGACGAACCGGCGCACCTGACTGGCCGCCGCCTGCCCGTCCCACACCGCCCGGTTCAGCAGCCTCTGGGTACGATCCGGCGTGCGGTCCCCGACCTGCTGCGCGATCGTCCACCCGTTCCGCTTCGGGATCTCGCTGACCACCGCCGATACGTACCGGCCCGCGTGCTGCCAGGTCTGCGTACGCACGAAACACGACCGCAGACGCTCCAGCAACTCACCCGCCGTCGAGGCCGTCCGGGCGGCCTCTATCCTGGCAGCAGCAGCCGCCTTCGATCTTGTTGTCTTCACAAACACATGATCAACAGGCGGCTGCGTCCATGTTGGACACCACCCCCACCACATCCCAGCAGGTCATACTGCTAATGGGGAGGGTCGGGAACTGGCGCGGTGGCGTTGATCGGCGGTAGGACACGGAGCCTCGGTGACCGCACGGTTTCCCGCAGGGTCGTTCTTCTCCGTGACCGTGGCGCGATATCTGCCCCGTTTCCAGCTCCCGCCCGTCAAACCGTGCATGCGGTTCTCCCGCACACGGCTTACCGACGTTCTTCACCGGCGGCATTCAGCGTTTCCAGACCCGGAAGGGCCTGGGTGGTACGACGATTCCATCGAGGCTGATCAAGCCCAGATGACTCGGAGAGAGCAACACCTGGGTCATCCCCCATCCCCACGCTCGGCGGCGTTTGCCCCGCTTGGACAACCACAACGCGAGTCGGGTCAGGGCGTAGTTCCTGATCTGGCCGAGCAGCAGGGCTGAGTTCCCGTAACGGAAGTACCCTGCCCATCCGCGTAGGAACAGGTTGAGTTCCTCGACGATCTGCTCGACCGGTACCAGCAGACGGGCCCGGGCCGTAATGGAGCGGATCCGGTCCCTCGCGTGCTGAACAGCCCGACGGGCGGGCCAACGGGCGAGGAAGACCAGATGCGCCGACCGGGGAGTCCGCCCGCGCACCAGCCGATTGTGGAAGCCCAGGAAGTCCAGCCCCTGTCCCCCTTCAACCAGGTGCACGATGCGGGTCTTGGCTGCCTTGGGTTCCAACCCCAGATCGCCCAGCAGGACCGTCAATGCCGCCAACGCGGCGTCGGCCTGCTCCCGTGACTGGCACATCACCACCAGGTCATCGCAATAGCGGACCAGCACCCCATGCTCTGCGGTGTTCCACGCCCGGTCCAGCCGGTGCAGATACACGTTGCAGAACAGCGGCGACGCCGGACCGCCCTGCGGGGTTCCGGACACCTCACGGCGCACCGTCCCCTCCTGCATCACTCCCGCCCGCAGCATCACGCGCAGAAGCTTCAGGACCGCCTGGTCGCTGACACGTTCCTCCACCGCTTGTATCAACTTCTCATGCGGGATCGCCGTGAAACAGTTGGCGATGTCCGTCTCGACCACCCACCGCGCGCCCCGCCAGGATTCATCGATCAACACCTGCAAGGCATCGTGCGCCGAGCGCCTCGGGCGGAACCCGAAACTACACGGAAGGAAATCCGCTTCAAAGATCGGCTCGAGCACGATCTTCACCGCAGCCTCCACGACACGATCACGGACCGAGGGAATCGACAACGGACGCTGCTCGCTCGTCCCGGGCTTGGGTATCAACACCCGCCGCGCCGGCAACGGACGCCACCGTCCGCCCTTCAACTCCTCGGCCACCTCATCCAGGAGCCGTTCAACGCCGTACTCCTCGACATCGGCCAGGGTGGTTCCGTCGATACCCGCAGCGCCACCGTTGCGGCGCACCGCGACCCACGCCCGCCACAAGACGTCTCTGCGATAGACCTTGTCTCGCAGCGCATGAAACCGTCGTCCCGGATCAGCCTTGGCCGACCGGTACAGCGCATGCTGCAAGACACGAACCGAGTCCCTCGTGGACCCCGACGCGGTGGAACTAGCCTGATCGGCACTCACCGGGCCCCTCCTCCCAGACACCACGCATGAACGAAGCAGCGGCCCTTCCCTCACCGGCGGTTATGTTGTCCGCCCGGCTCGATCGGTACTACGACCGCCTCCGACTCCCTCCCGGCACCCGATCCACTTCCCGGCTCCACACCGGTTATAAGACGAGCCGTCCGCGCCGATCGCAGGGCGCTTCGGCCGGGGAGGGCCTCTCCAGTTCCCGCCGTTACTGTCTCAACGTTCCGCGCCCTCTTACGCCGGGGAGTCCTTCGCGGCTGCGCCTCCAGGCTCTTCACCGCTTCCATGGCCTTCACCGTGAACCGCCCGGCTCGGCTCTCCCCCAATGTCTAACGACGCGGCAGGCTTCGCTCTCCGCTACGGACCGCTGATTTGCTCCCCCAACAGGGCTTTCGACGCTGGGCTTCGACCCGGCCCGTTTCCAGACCAAGCCGCCAGCCTGCTACCGGGCCTCCTGGCAGCTACCCGGACCGGACTCACACCGGCAAGCAACGACGAGCTTCAGACCAAGACACGACCGCTGAACGATCACCTCTCAATCACTGGACGCACCGGCTGCCGTACTACGCGACGCCGCGACGACCCGGCTCCATCGTGGACCGAATGCCCATGCCCGCCAACGTAGACACCAGGCGCGGCACCGCCATCAGTGGATTCACCGAGCCAGTACTGAGTCGTTGACGGCACCGCCGCCACCGACTGCCGCACAAGCCACCGTGGACCCGGCGCGAACTCCGGGTCCACGGCATGCCCGCACACACCGAACGACGATCTGCGCCTATGCACACCGTCTCGACGGCAAGCACGAAACAGCTACGTTACTGAGCTGGGTCAGAGCGGGACCTGCCGCAGCTTCGGCAGCGCGTCCTGGGACAACGGCCGGCTGGTGTTGCGGGTCGCGGTGTTCTCGACGGCCGTCGGGTTGATCGGCGGACCGAGCCGGTCCGGGCCGAGCCACAGCTCACTGTCCTGCGCCAGGTCGCCGTTGTAGGCGACGCACTCATAGATCTTCTCGGCGACGGGGACCGTGGGGCTGAGTTGCCGGAAGAAGTACCGGCAGGTCGGCGCGAGCCGCGCCACGATGGCCTCGTGGGTGCGGATCAGGTCGCCCAGGAGCAGGTTGACACTCAGACCGGCCTCGGCGCGGGCCGCCATGGCGATGGCGTAGATCTCCGGAACGAGAAAACCGATCCGGTCGGCCGAGGCCAGGCTCTGCACCGAGTTGAAGAAGGCGCTGGCCAGCGTGGCGCAGGCGGTGGCGTCCTGCGCCCAGAGCCGGAGCACGGTCGGGGGCATCTGGTCGATGTCCCCGAGTTCGATGGTGTGGTGCCGAGCGCACGCCTGTACCTCGGCGGCGGCGATGGCGTCGATGTGGTCGAGAATCTCGGTCCTGGACTGCTCGACGGCGCCGATGATCTGCTGGATCGCCGCCTCCAGGTCGCCGCCCCCGCCGCCACCACCGCTGAGGGCGGCCTGAGCCACCGCGACCACGAAGCTGGTCCAGTCGAAGGCCTGGGCCTGGTAGTCGTCACCGCTCTCCGCCGACGCCTGGGCCTGCACCCGGGCCTGGGCTCGGGCCGGCGTGACGGTGCCGCCCACGCCGAGCGTGACCGCGACAGTGGCGGCGGCGATGCCGCGTAACAGTTTGCTTCTCACGGGTTCTGCTCCAGGAGTTCCTTGGCGACCACCCAGGCCGAATCGATGGCGGACTCGAGTTTGAGCTGGTTCAGATCGACCGGTCCGCGTAGCCACTGGCCGGTCATGTCGTTGCGGATCTGGTAGTCGGACGACGTGTCGCCGTTGGCCGCGACGCATTCGTAGTGCACCTCGCTGATGAACGAGGGCGTGCCCTCCCGCACCCGTGAGGTGCAGACCGGTTCCAGATCGGCGACGATCCTGCGGTTCAGATCCTGGTAGTCCGCCTCGTAGCGGGGCAGGCCGTTGAGCGCACCGGCGTCCTTACGGACCACGAGGGTGATCGGATAAATGGTGTTGGCCGCCAGGCCGATCTGGTCCTTGGCCTTCTTGCTGCTCACGGCGCCGTACTTCGCGTACGCGTTGTTGGCGTACCCGCCGAGTTTCTGCCCGAAATTCCACAGCATGATTTCCTCCTGCCTGACGACGGCATAGTCCTCCATGTCGTAGGAGATCTCACGGGTGTGTCCCAGCACGGTGGCCGCTTCGAGTCCGTCGACGTGCCCGATCGTCTCGTTCTGGACCGCGTTGACGGCGCCGACGACCTCCCGGACCAGCGTTTCGACGTCTTCCGCCGACAGGCCTCCGCCGCGGAAGGCCCGGAAGGCGGTGAACGCCAACGTGATGACCGAGTCGGCGGCTCCGTCGTCGTCCGTGGCCTGTGCCGGCTGCGCGGTGCCCGGCACGACGACCACCAGCGCCAGCACGGCGGTGGCCAACCTGCGCCGGATTCTGGCCGTCATCTCCACCTCCTGAAGTGTGTTCGTGGATCACTCGGGCAAAGGGTTTGCCGACAGGGTGCCAGCCGCCCTGTTGTCGCGTCTTCGTGAACATTGATAAAGTTCGTCGGCTGGATCGGGCGACGCGCTTGTCATTGATGACAGTGCACCGCCCCGCATCCACGTTCGCGGTGCCCGCGGTGCCCGCAGGGAGGTGTCATGGGTGATCTCTTCCATCACCTGCGCCGCCAGGTCGACGCCAATGCCCGCCGCGCTGTTGCCACCTACCGCCGCGAATTAGACGATTTCCGGAGAATGGAAGCGACCGGGACGGCTCTGACCACGATGTTCGACTTCGCGGTGGTGCTGCGCCGCCGTACCGCCGAACTCGCCGAGAACGACCACCCGTTCGCCGATGACGACCTTCACTTCATCGCGTCGGTCGGCCAGGAGCGCGGCGAGCGGGGCATCTCGCCGGAGACCGAACGGGCGGTGCGGAGCCTGCACACCACGCTGACGTTGCAGGAGGTACGGGAGGCGGCGGGCCCGGACGAGATCGCCGACGTGCTGCACATCCTTCGCTGGATCGGCGTCAACGGGGTGCACGCCCAGAACGCCTACACCCGTGGCTTCCTGGCCGGCCAGCGGAACATCGTGTCGTTCCCGCGCCGGGTCCAGCGGCTGGCGGCGATGCTCCTCAGCGACGACCCTGCGGCGGGTCAACTCGCCGCCGGGCTCGCCGTCGCCGCCGGAGCCCGGACCTGGGTGACGGTGGTCCGCATCCATGACGACGTCGGCCCGTTCACCGACAAGGTCCGGACCGCCGCGGTGGAGGCGCTCCTGAACACCCACCGGTTCCCGATGATGTGGCGTACCCCGGACGAGTTCGTGGTGCTGACCCCGGCGACGGTCGCGGCCACACCGTTCGTCCCGGTGGACGGCGACGCCGTGTCGGTGCTCAGGGACCTCCACGAGATGGTCGACCGGCCCTGCGCGGCCGGATCCACGGTGGGCCGGTCCGGCCACCTCCGCGAGGCGACCGCGCTGGCCCGCCGGATCAGCCGGGTCGCGCCGGTGCAGCGTACGCCGCGACAGGTGCACACCGTGGCCGACGTCATCGTCGAACTCGCCCTCGGCGAGCTGCCCGAGGTCGACCGCTGGCTACGGGCCCTCGGCGAGTTGCTCGACGGGGGCCCGGACCTGATCCGGACCCTGGACGCCTTCTACCGCCACGACATGAACCGGACCGAGGCCGCCAGCGCGTTGCGGATCCATCCGCGGACCCTCGACTACCGGCTGCACCGGGCGGGCGACCTGACCGGCCTTCATCCCACCTCCACCCGGGGCGTGCAGGTGATCGGCGCCGCGGTGACCCACGCGATGCGCCTGGCCACCCGCCCCGAGAGCCCTCCGGCCTGACGGAATACGCCGTGTGGCGCCGGCTCCGCCGGTGGCTGGTGGTTGTGGGCCCGGGAAGCCCCGCCGGAAAGGCGCCCCGACCCGACAGCCGACCCGCCCCGGTCGGCGACGCGGTCGACCGGGGCGGGATCACGTTGGCGAGAAACCGTTGGAGTATGGCAATCCAGCCGCTACCCGGCCTCGTACCGGCTGAATAGTGTCGGCCTCACCGCCGACGAAGAAGGACTGGTCCGGTTGCCCGCGCGCTTCAGCACACGTGTCATCCGCGCCGCACGGTGGTCGTCCGGCCACCACCGCCGGACGCACCACCCGACCCGCCCCGCCGTGAGCTGCTGGCAGCGCCGATGACCACGTTTCTGCTCTCGGTCCACGTGCTCGCCGCGATCGTCGCGATCGGGCCGGTGACCGTCGCCGCCAGCATGTTTCCCCGGATGGCGCGCCGCGCCATGGCCGGGTCCGGCACCGACCGGGACCTGGCCGTGCTCCACTCCCTGCACCGGATCTGCCGCGTCTACGCCGCCGTCGGGATCGTGGTACCCGTGTTCGGGCTCGCCACCGCCAGCAGTCTCGGCGTGCTCGGCGACGCGTGGCTGATCACATCGATCGCGTTGACCACGGCCGCCGCCGGCGTACTCGTGCTGCTCGTCCTGCCACGCCAGGCCCGCATTCTCGGCCCGGCGGCGGGCCCGGACGTCGATACGCGGGGGCCGGCACGGCTGGCCATGTACACCGGGATGTTCAACATCCTGTGGGCCGTGGTCACCGTGCTGATGATCGTCCGACCCGGCTCCACGACCGGGGTGTAGGCGTGAGTCCGTTACCGGCACTGCGCCTTGCGGCGGGGGCGGAGCTCGCGACCCTGGCCATCCTGCTGACGAACCTCGCCACGGCGCACTGGCCGCAGGTCTCCTCCGCGATCGGACCGATCCACGGCTGCGCCTACCTGTTCGTCATCGTCCTCACCGTCCGGCTGAGCCGGGTCCGCCGCACCCGGGCCACGGCCGTGGTCCCCGGCATCGGCGGCCTGCTCGTCCTGCGGCAACTCGCCCGTCCGGGGAAGGACTAGACGCGCTGCACCCGCTGTCGGGACACGCGTAGCCGCTCCTGCAACTCCTGCGGCCCATACAGGTGGCGACCCATACTCCGACGCTGTGCAAGTGCCGAGTGGTCACATTGCCAGATGGTCAGGACGCCACTGTCGTCTTGACAGGCCCCAGTCACTCCGACACCCTCAACCCGCAATCCAGACCTGACCTGGTCGAACTGCTCACCCGATTCATCGCCTGGACCGGACGCGATCACCCGCCACGTTCCCGCCGGTAGCCGCGGGGCAGGGAGACGCGCTGTCGTCAGTCGGGGTCCGGCGGCGGGGCCGGCCGCGTCAGGTGCGTCCGCAGGGCGGCGGCGATCTGGGCGGCGGCGGCGAGCTGATCGGTGGTGAGGGCGTCGACGAACAGTTCGCGTACGGCGCGCAGGTGCGGGACCGTGGCGGCGTGGAACGCCTCGGCGCCGACGGACTCCAGCACGACCTCGGCGCCCCGGCTGTCGACGGCGCACTCCTCGCGCCGGATCAGGTGCCGCCGCTCCATCCGGTTGAGGTGGTGGGAGAGGCGGCTGCGTTCCCAGCCGATCCGGGCGGCCAGCTCGGAGGAGCGGAGCCGGTGCCCGGTCGCCTCGCTCAGGGCGAGCAGCACGGCGTAGTCGCTCCGGGAGAGCCCGCTGTCGTGTTGGAGGCGGGCGGCGAGCGTGGTACGCAGCGCCTCGGTGGTCTCGACGAACTCGCGCCAGACGCGAAGTTCGTCCCGGGTGGGAAGCTTCCGTGCCCTTCCCATCGTCACCACCTCCACTACTTGACGCGTCAATGATATGGCGTCATGATTGACGCGTCAATCATGTGGAGGGCAGCACCGTGAGTGAGCTCCTGCTCGGTCTCGACACCTTCGGCGACGTGCCGGTGGACGGGGCCGGCGCGCTGCGCCGGGCGGAGTTCGAGGCCGAGGTGGCGGAGGGGTCGCTCTACATCGGCTCCCCGGAGACCGTCGCCCGGAAGATCGCCCGGGCCGTCACGGCGCTCGGCGTCGGGCGGTTCGACCTGATCTACTCCGCCGGAGCCCAGCCGGCCGCCGCCAGGATGCGCGCCGTCGAGCTCTTCGACGCCAAGGTGGCGCCGACGGTCCGCGACATCCTGGCAGGCTGAGGCGATGGAGACGCGCAGCACGAGCAGCACCACCGTGGGCATCCTCGGTGCCGGCAAGCTCGGCACCGTGCTGGCCCGGCTCGCCGTCGCCGCCGGTCACCGGGTCCTGGTGGCCGGCTCCGGCGACCCGTCGAAGATCGCGCTCATCGTCGAGATCCTCGCCCCGGGCGCGAGCACGGTGACCGCGGCCGAGGCCGCCGGGCGGGCCGACATCGTCATCCTGGCGCTTCCGCTCGGCAAGCACCGCAGCGTGCCGGCCGAGGCGCTGCGCGGCAAGCTGGTGATCGACGCGATGAACTACTGGTGGGAGGTGGACGGGATCCGGGACGACCTCACCGACCCGCGTACCTCCTCCAGCGAGACCGTGCAGAGGTTCCTGTCCGGGTCACGGGTCGTCAAGGCGTTCAACCACATGGGCTACCACGACCTCGAGTCCGAGGCCCGGCCCGCCGGCACGGCTGGGCGCCGGGCGATCGCGATCGCCGGGGACGACCCGGACGGCGTCGCCACGGTCGCGGCCCTGGTCGACGCGCTCGGCTTCGACCCGGTCGTCGCGGGCGGCCTGGCCGAGGGCGTACGCATGGAGCCCGGCACCGGGCTCTTCGGCGCGAACACCGACGCCGTCGGCGTGCACGCGATGCTCGACCGCTTCCCGGACTCCGAGCGTGGCCGCGCCGTCGGCCAGGCACGCGCACGACCCTGACAACCCTTTCCCACCCCCACTCCCACCCCTCGACCCAAGGAGTTCCCCGATCATGAACATCGTCCTCTGGATCGTCGCCATCGTGCTCGCGGCCGCCTTCGTCGGGGCCGGCGCGATGAAGCTGCTCCAGCCGAAGGAGAAGCTCGTCACCGACCCCCGGATGGGCTGGGCCGAGCCGTTCCCGCCCAACCTGATCAGGACGATCGGCGCCCTGGAGATCCTCGCCGCCATCGGGCTGACCCTCCCGGCCCTGCTGGACATCGCCCCGATCCTCGTGCCGCTCGCCGCCACCGGCCTGGTCGTGATGATGATCGGTGCCGCCGTGACGCACGGCCGGCGCGGTGAGACCCAGTCGGTCGTGATGAACCTGGTGCTGCTCGCGCTGGCCGCCTTCGTCGCCTGGGGGCGGTTCGGCCCGTACGCCTTCTGACCCTGCCCGGGGTCAGTCCGGGGCACCCTCGACGACCACCACCCCGTCCCGCTCCAGCAGGACCGCACCGGCGGTCGCGCGGAGCGTGGCGGCGTCGAGGGGAGCCCCGGTCCGGTTGACCAGGAACCGGTAGCGGCCGCGTACCGCGAGGTCGACCCGGCCCCGCAGGTGCTCCGGCAGGTCACTGTGCACACCGGCCCGGTGTGCCAGGTCGGCCAGCACGGGCGTCAGGCCCGCCGGGCCGAGCCGGGTGGAGACGTACGCCGCCGAGCCGCCGCCGACCGTCCGGCGGGTGATCGCCGCCCGGCCGGCCTGGTCGCCGGTCTTGTACGAGGCCAGCACCTCCGTGTCGGGATCGGTGCGCTCGATCCGGTCCGTCCAGAGCGTGCCGGTGCCGCCGTTGTCCAGCTCGACGCTCTCCCCGTCGCGCAGCGGGGCGAACTCCTCGATCCGGATGCCGAGCAGGTCACGCAGCGCGCCCGGATAGCCGCCGAGCCACACCCGGTCGTGCTCGTCGACGATGCCGGAGAAGTAGGTGCTGACCAGGTGGCCGCCGCCCGCGACGAAGCCGCGGAGCCGGTCGGCCAGCGACGCCGGTACGACGTGCAGGATCGGCGCGACCAGCAGGTCGTACTCCTCGATCGGCGCCGCGACCGGCACCACGTCGGCGCGGATCCCGAGGTCGAGGAAGGCGGTGTACCAGTCCAGCGCCTCCTGCCGGTAGCGGAGCCGGTCGGTGGGGTGGGAGTCGAGTTCCGCGGTCCACCAGGACTCCCAGTCGAAGAGGATCGCCGCCCTCGCCCGCCCGCGCCGGGTGCCGGCCACCGGAGCCAGCGCCCGCAGCGTGGCGCCGAGCTCGGTCACGGCGCGGAAGACCTCGCTCTCCTCGCCCGCGTGCGGGACCATCGCGGAGTGGTACTTCTCGGCGCCGCCCGCCGACTGCCGCCACTGGAAGAAGCAGACCGCGTCGGCGCCGTGCGCCACCTGCGCGAGCGAGTCCCGGGCCAGCTCGCCGGGGCGCTTGGCGACGTTGACCGGCTGCCAGTTGACGGCGCTTGTGGAGTGTTCCATCAGAAACCAGGGCCGGCCCTGCGCCAGGTTGCCGGTGAGGTTCGCCGAGAAGGAGAGTTCGTCGTAGGACTGCGGCCCCGGGGTGCGGTAGTGGTCGTTGGCGACGAAGTCGACCTCGCCGGCCCAGTCGGCGTAGTTCATGCCGCTGGTCCCGCCCATCACCATGAAGTTGGTGGTGACCGGGATCTCCGGGGTCAGGGCGCGCAGCAGGTCGCGTTCGGCCCGCAGGTGCTGCTTGAGCGCGTCGGAGGAGAAACGCTTGAAGTCCAGTTGCTGGCCCGGGTTGGGATAGGAGGCGGCCCGGCGGGGCGGCAGGATCTGCGCCCAGTCGCTGTAGTGCTGCGACCAGAACGAGGTCGACCAGCCCTGGTTCAGCGCCTCCAGGCTGCCGTAGCGGTCGCGCAGCCAGGCCCGGAACGCCGCCGCCGCGTCGTCGGAGTAGTCGTAGATGTTGTGGCAGCCGAGTTCGTTGGAGACGTGCCAGGCGGCGAGCGCGGGATGCGTGCCGTAGCGCTCGGCGAGCCGGCGGGTCAGCCGCAGGGCGTGCTCGCGGAAGACCGGCGAGGTCGGTCGCCAGTGCTGCCGGCCGCCGGGCCAGAGGGTACGCCCGTCGCGGTCGACGGGCAGGATCTCCGGGTGTTTCGCGCTGAGCCAGGGCGGCGGTGAGGCGGTGGCGGTGGCCAGGTCGACCGCGATGTCGTTCGCGGCCATCAGCTCGACGACCTCGTCGAGCCAGCCGAAGTCCCACTCCTGCTCGGCGGGCTGGAGCCGGGCCCAGGAGAAGATCGCCAGCGAGACGATGTTCACCCCGGCGGCCCGCATCGCGCGGGCGTCCGCCGGCCACACCTCGCGGGGCCACTGCTCCGGGTTGTAGTCGGCGCCGTACGCCAGCCGTGCCCGGCCCGGGTCCGAGGGCCAGCGGAGCCAGCGGTGCCTGCGGTCTTCTCCCACGACGAACTCCCCAGGATGACGGTGCTGCTTGGGCGGACACGACCGGCCGGCCACCGCTCGGGCGGCCGGCCGGTACGCGACGAACCCTGCTACTTGACGGTGAAGCCCTGTTCCTGGCCGTACTTGACCGAGGCGTCCTGCCATGCCTTGAGCCCTTCGGCGAGGGTGGCCTGGCCGAGGTAGGCCTTGCCGACGGTGTCGCCGAAGATGCTGTTGGCGTAGACCTGGAAGGGCAGGTACGACCAACCGGGCGCGACCTGCCGGGCCGACTCGGCCAGCACCTGGTTGACCTTCTGGCCGCCGAAGTACGGGAACTCCTTCTCCAGGAACTGCGGTGCGTTGAGCTGGGCGGTGGTGGCCGGGAAGGCACCGCCGTCGGCACGGGTCTGCGCGCCCTCGTCCACGGTGGCGTACTTGAGGAAGGCGTACGCGAGGGTCTTGTTGGCGGCCTGTTCCGGGATCGCCAGCGAGCTGCCGCCGTTCTCGGCGGTGACCGTGCCGCCGGCCTCCCACTGCGGCATCGGCGCGACCCGCCACTTGCCGTTTCCGGCCTTGACGCCCGACTCCAGGTTCGCCGGCATCCAGGCGCCGATCACCAGCGTCGCGATGGTGCCGTCGCCGAGCCCCTGGTACCAGTCGTCGCTCCAACTGGTGACGGGCGAGAGCAGCTTGCCGTCGATGAGCTTCTGCCAGGTGGCGGTGAACTTCTGCGTGCCCGGGTCGGCGAAGTCGACCCCGACCGTGGTGCCGTCGACGCTGTAGGGGCGGCCACCGGCCTGCCAGATCATGCTGGTGGTGAAGCCGGCGTCGCCGACGTCGTTCGTGATGTACGCCTTCGGGTCGGCCCGGTGCAGCTTCTCGGCCTCGGTGACGTACTCGTCCCAGGTGGTCGGGACAGTGAGGCCGTGCTTGTCGAAGACCTCCTTGTTGTAGAAGAGCGCCATCGGGCCGGAGTCCATCGGCAGGCCGTATACGGCGTCGCCGGAGCGCACGGCGTTCCACGGGCCGGGGGTGAAGGTGCCGTCGAGCGCGTCGGTGCCGTAGCCGTCGAGGCTGGTCAGCGCCTTGGAGAGCACGAACTGCGGCAGCGCGTAGTACTCGATCTGGGCGACGTCCGGCACCCCGGAGCCCGCCTTGACGGCGTTCTGAAGTGCGGTGTACTGGTCGTTGCCGGTGCCGGCGTTGACGAGATCGACCTTCACCTTCGGGTACTTGGCCTGGAAGTCGGCGGCGACCTGCTTGAGGGTCGGCTCCCAGGCCCAGACGGTGATGGTGCCGCCGGCCTCCAGGGCGGCCTGGATCTCGGCCTCGGAGGCACCGGAGGCCGGCCCGGCGGAGCCGCCGTCGTCGCCGGAGCCGCAGGCGGTGACCAGCAGCGAGGCGGAGAGGACCGCGCTCGCCAGTATTGTTCGGCGTCGTATGCGCATCATCAGGGTTCCCTTCGTGGAATTCTTCTGTCGCGGATGTGCTGGGGGTGGGTTATTCCTTGACGCTTCCGGTGGAGAGGCCCGACTGCCAGTAGCGCTGGAGCAGCAGGAACGCCGCGATCAGCGGGACGATGGTGAGCAGGGAGCCGGTGATCACGAGGTTGAAGACCACCTCACCGCCCGCGGTGCCGGCCTGCCGGTTCCAGGCGTCGAGGCCGATGGTGAGCGGATACCAGTTCGGGTCCTTGAGCATGATCAGGGGCAGGAAGTAGTTGTTCCAGGTGGCCACGACGTTGAAGAGCAGCACCGTGACGGTCCCCGGCGCCAGCAGCGGGGCGCTGACCGAGAAGAAGGTGCGGAACTCGCCGGCGCCGTCGATCCGGGCCGACTCGAGCATCTCGTTCGGCACGGCGTCGGTGGCGAAGGTCCACATCAGATAGAGCCCGAACGGCGAGATCAGCGAGGGGATGATGATCGCCCACGGGGTGTTGGTCAGTCCCAGCCGGGAGAACATCAGGAAGGTCGGTACCGCCAGCGCGGTGCCGGGCACGGCGACGGCGCCGATGACCACCGCGAAGACGCCCTTGCGGCCCGGGAAGTCGAACTTGGCCAACCCGTAGCCGGCGAGCGCGGCCAGCAGGGTGGCGCCACCGGCGCCCAGGGTCACGTAGAGCAGGGTGTTGAGCAGCCATCGGGTGAAGATGCCGCCGTCGTAGCGGAAGGTGTCGACGATGTTGTCGAAGAGCGCGAAGTCGCCGGCCGGGGCCAGCCCGAAGGAGTCGAAGAGCCCCTGCTGGGTCTTTGTCGCGTTGATCAGCAGCCAGGCGAGCGGCAGCAGCGCGTAGATCAGCATCAGGCTGGCCAGCACGGTCAGCGTCACGCTCCGGCGGCGGCGCGGGGCCTGCCGGCGTACGGTCGGCGGCCGGCGCCGGGTCGTCGCGCGCGGCGGTGTGGGGGTGGTCACAGTCGCCATGCTCAGACCGCCTTCCGGGTGGCGCGGAGCTGGACCAGATAGGCGACGATCATCGTGATCACGCCCATCACGATCGCCACCGTCGCCGCGTAGTTGAACTGCTGCCCGGCGAAGGAGAGCGAGTACGCGTAGAGGTTGGGCGTGAAGTAGGTGGTGATCGAGTTCGGCGCCAGGGTCTTCAGGATGGTCGGCTCGTTGAAGAGCTGGAAGCTGCCGATGATCGAGAAGATCGTGGCGATCAGCAGCGGACCGCGCAGCGCCGGCAGCTTGATCGCGGTGATGATCCGCAGCTGGCCGGCCCCGTCGATCGCCGCCGCCTCGTAGAGGGACGGGTTCACCACCCGCAGGGCCGAATAGAGGATCAGCATGTTGTAGCCGACGAACTCCCAGGTCACGATGTTGCCGATCGAGGCGAGGATCAGGTCGGGCGAGAGCGGGTCGGGCAGCGAGATGCCGAACGCCTCGTTGAGGTTGCCGACCAGGCCGAACCGGGTGCCGTACATGAAGCCCCACATCAGGGTGGCGACGACGGCCGGCACGGCGTACGGCAGGAAGACCGAGATCCGGAAGAACGCCGACCCGTAGAGCCGGCCGCTGTCGATGGCGAGTGCGATCAGCAGCGCCAGGAACAGCATGATCGGCACCTGTACGGCGAGGAAGATCGCCACCCGGCCGAACGCCGACCAGAACTGCGGGTCGCTCAGCGCGTTGGCGTAGTTCTCCAGGCCGACGAAGGTGGTGCCGCCGATGAGCTGGGTCCGGAACACGCTCAGATAGAGCGAGTACGCGATCGGCGCGAGGAAGACCAGCGCGAAGACCGCCATGAACGGGCCGACGAACTGCCAGCCGACCCAGGACCGCCGGCTGCCGGACCGCGCTCTCCGGCCCGCCGGGCGGTACGTCTGCCCTGCCGAAGCCACCGGTGTGCTCCTTCCCCACCCGGACCCCGGGCGATGACGGTTACGTAAACATTGCCACGGGATTCGTGCCCGATGACAGTGGGTACCGACTGAGGGCCGCAGAGCAATGTTTACGTAAACTCGCGTTGCGGTATAGTGGCACTCCGCTCCACGGCCGTCAAGTAACGGCTTGGACGCGGGGAGTGGGCTGACGCGGGCGTGGGCTTTCGGCGTGGGCTTCTTTCGGTCTGGGCGCAGGGCAGGAGCGACGATGGAGGCGGAGACCCGGGGGCACCGGCCACCCATGCAGGTCGGTGGCGCCCAGCGCGGCGGCTCGGGGATCCCGGGCGGGCGCCGCAAGCAGCGGGTCTCGATGGCGGACGTCGCCCGGCTCGCGGGGGTCTCGTCGCAGACCGTCTCCCGGGTCTCCAACGGCCATCCGGCGGTGGTCGAGACGACCCGACAGCAGGTGCTGGCCGCGATGCGGCAGCTCGGCTACCGGCCCAACAGCGCCGCCCGGGCCCTGCGCTACGGGCAGTTCAACACCATCGGTGTGATTCTGTTCAACCTCTCCTCCACCGGCAACAGCCGGACCGTCGAGGCGATCGCCACGCACGCCGCGATGGAGGGCTACGCGATCACGCTGATCCCGCTCGGCGCGCCCACCCAGGACAACGTGCTCGGCGCCTTCACCCGGATGGGCGAGCTCGCCGTCGACGGCGTCGTCGTCATCATCGAGATCCACCTGCTCGACACCGGCACCGTGGCGCTGCCGCCCGGCGTGCACGCGGTGGTGGTGGACTCCGACGCCGGGGACCGGCACCCCGTCGTCGACACCGACCAGGCCGACGGCGCCCGGCAGGCCGTTCGCCACCTGCTCGACCTCGGGCACCGTACGGTGTGGCACGTCGCCGGCCCGGCCGAGTCGTTCGCCAGCGAGCGGCGCGCCAGGGCGTGGCGTGCCGTTCTCGAGGCGGACGGCCGTCCGGTGCCGCCGCTGGAGCGCGGCGACTGGTCCGCCGAGTCCGGCTACCGGGCCGGGCTGCGGCTGGCCGCCGAGCCCGACTGCACCGCCGTCTTCGCCGCCAACGACCAGATGGCGCTCGGCGTGCTCCGGGCCCTGCACGAGTACGGCCGGCAGGTGCCGGGCGAGGTGAGCGTGGTCGGCTTCGACGACATCCCGGACGCCTCCGCCTACCTTCCCCCGCTCACCACCGTGCACCAGGACTTCGCCGAGGTGGGGCGGCGCTGCGTGCAGGCACTGCTGCGGCAGATCCGCGACGAGCCCGCCGACCCGGGCACCGACCTCGTGCCCACCCGGCTCGTCGTCCGGTCGAGTACCGCCGCCGCCTCACCGCCGACGTCACCGCGGACGCCCGCTCCGGCTCGTTTCCCTACGTCGTACCCGCCTGAGCGCCGCACCGCGAGGGGGTGACGGCGGCACCCGTAGGTGCCTGCCGCTCAGGGAGATCTCCGGGTCGGGCACGCTTCGCTTCCGGCGGTCCGGCCGGCATACTGGGACGCCGGTACGCGACGGATTGTGAGCTGTGACTGCTGCGATTGAGGGCTATCTCGCCGACCTCGACCGGGCCCTACGGGGGCCACGGCGGGCCAGGGCGAGCCTGCTCCGGGAGGCCCGGGACAGCCTGGTCGACGCGACCGAGGCGTACGCGGAGACCGGTCTGGGGCCGGAGGCCGCCGCGCGGCAGGCGATCGACGACTTCGGCGACGTCGCCCGGATCGCGCCCGACTACCAGGCCGAGCTCGCGCTGGCGCAGGGGCGGCGTACGGCGCTGCTGGTCTTCGCCACCCTCATCGCCCAGCCGCCGATCTGGCACCTGGTCGACTGGATCGGGGGCGGACCGGATCCGCTGTCCGGCCTGGCCGGTTTCCTCGACGCGCTGGTGAGCTGGCTGGGTGCGCTGACCATCGTGGTCACGCTGGTCGTCGTCTGGACCTTCGGCACCGGGACACGCCGGCTCGGCAGCACGCGGCTCGGCAGCACACCCTGGCGCACCCGTGTCACCGGGCTGTTCGCCTGTGCCGTGGCGGTCACCTTCAGCGCGATCGGCCTGCTGCTCGCGCTCGTCAGCCCGGCGACGGGTCTGCTGGCTCTCGCCCGGATCCCGGTGGCGCTGGTGTTCCTGATTCTCCCGATGCTCCTGGTGGCCCGGGACGGCGCACGCTGCCTCGCGACGGCACGGGCGACAACGACCTCCCGCTGACCGCGCGCCGACGCTCCGGAACTCGCCGAACCCGCCCATCTCAGGCAGGTTGCCGCTCGCAGTTCGATGCGACCGCCGCCCGGACTCCTCCCCCAATGCGTAGTTAGACTACATGTAGGCTCCTAACTGCTTGACCGACCAGGCGACGGAGCCGGCCCGAGGCCGATCCCGAGAGCACGAGGAGAAATCCGATGCCCACCGAATCAGGCCCCACGCAACGACGCGCCGCCGCACCGCCCCCGTCCGGCGGGGTTGGGCCGCACCGGGCCGGTGTCTTCGCCCGGATGGCCGGCTGGTCCTACCGACGGCGGTGGAGCGCCCTGCTGATCTGGGTGGTCGTGCTCGCCGGCCTCACCGTGGCCGCCCAGGCGGTCGGCCCGGACTACCACAACGACCACTCGCTGCCCGGGACCGAGTCCCAGGCCGCCACCGACACGCTCCGGGCACACGGCTCGACGCGGACGGCGGGCAGCGTGCAGATCGTCCTGCACCACGCGAACGGCATCGGCGGCGCCGAGGTCCGGCGGCGTGTCGAGCCGATGCTCGCGCGGGTGCGCCGGATGACCTCGGTGGCCGAACTGACCAGCCCGTACGAGGATCCCCGGGCGATCACCTCGGACGGCACCACCGGCTACGCCGGCGTCACCCTCACCGGGCCGGGCGGGGAGGTGCCGGCCGAGGACGTGCGGGCCGTCATCGACGCCGCCCGGTCGGTGGCCGGCGACGGGTTGCGGGTGGAACTGGCCGGAGACCCGGTCCGGGTCGCCGAGGAGTCCGAGGGCGGCGCGGCGGAGGGCGCGGGCCTGCTGGCGGCGCTGGTCATCCTGGTGATCCTCCTCGGTTCGCTGCTCGCCGCCGCCCTGCCGATCGGAATCGCGATCTTCGCGGTGGGGAGCACGCTCGGTCTGGTCGTGCTCGCCTCGCACGTCGCCACCGTCGCCGACTACACCGCCCCGCTGATGGCGCTTGTCGGGCTCGGCGTCGGCATCGACTACGCCCTACTGGTCTTCTCGCGTTTCCGGTCGGAGCTGCTGCACGGCGCCAACCGGGGCACCGCCACCCGCACCGCCCTGGACAGCGCCGGCCGTACCGTCTTCTTCGCCGCCTGCACGGTGGTGATCGCGCTGCTCGGCCTCGTCGTGCTCGGTCTCGGCTCGCTCCAGGGCGTGGCCGTGGCGGTGGCGCTGACGGTCCTGGTCACGATGCTCGCCTCGCTCACCCTGCTCCCCGCGCTGCTGGCGATCGTCGGCGGCCGCGTCGAGCGGGGCATCCGCCGCCGGGCGGAGCGGGCGAAGCGCACCGAGGGCACGCTCTGGCGCCGCTGGTCGGCAACGGTGCAGCGCCGGTCCTGGCCGGCCCTGCTGCTCCCCACCGCGCTGCTGCTCCTGCTGGCGGTGCCCGCCCTCGACATGCGGCTGGGCTTCGCCGACGCCGGCAGCGACGCGCCGGGCAGCACCAGCCGGCAGGCGTACGACCTCATCTCGACCGGCTTCGGCCCGGGGCACAACGGCCCGCTGGTGGTGGTCGTCGAGGGCGGCCACCCGGCGGCGACCGAGGTGGCGGCCGCGCTGGCCGGTGCCGACGGTGTCGCCTCGGTCACCCCGCCGTTCCCGGCACCCGACGGGCAGGTGCACACCCTGCTGCTGGTCCCCACCTCCGCCCCGCAGGACGCGGCGACGATGGAGCTGGTCGACCGGCTCCGCACCGAGGTGCTGCCGCCGGTCGAGCGGAGCACCGGCGTGCCGGTCCTGGTCGGCGGCGGTACGGCGGCGGCCGTCGACTTCGCCGACGCGGTCGCGGACCGGCTGCCGCTCTTCGTGGTCGTGGTGGTCGGCCTCTCCGCGCTGCTGCTGGTGGTCGTCTTCCGGTCCCTGCTGATCCCGGTCAAGGCGGCGCTGCTCAATCTGCTCAGCGTCGCCAGCGCGCTCGGCGTGATCACCTACGTCTTCCAGTACGGCAACCTGGGTGTCCAGCCCGGTCCGGTCGAGGCGTTCGTTCCCGTACTGATCTTCGCGATCGTCTTCGGTCTCTCGATGGACTACGAGGTCTTCCTCGTCTCCCGGATGCACGAGCACTGGGAGCGGCACCGCGACGCGGCGGGCGCGATCCGCGAAGGGCTGGCCACCACCGGACGGGTGGTGACGGCCGCCGCCGCCATCATGATCGTGGTCTTCAGCGCCTTCCTCTTCGACCCGGGCCGGATGCTCCAGCAGTTCGGGCTCGGCCTGGCGGTCGCCATCCTCGTCGACGGCTTCGTCATCCGCTGCCTGATCCTGCCCGCCGCCATGCACCTCTTCGGCGCCCGCGCCTGGTGGCTGCCGTCCCGGCTGGGACGCTGGCTCCCCCGGGTCGCCCTGGAACGCCCCGGGCCGGCGGCGCCCGGTGACCGGCTCGGGCCGGCGGCGCCGGACTACCATCGGCCGGGTGCGTGAGCCGTTGATCCTCGCCGTCGCCCAACCGCACTGTCTGGCCCACGACGTGGCGGAGAACGCGCGCGGCCACGCCGGGGCGGTCCGGGCCGCCGGCGCCCGGGTGGTGGTCTTTCCCGAGCTCTCCCTCACCGGGTACGAGTTGGACGCCGCCCCGCTCGGCGCCGACGACGCGCGGCTCGCCCCGATCGTGGCGGCCTGCGCCGAGGTGGGTTCGCTGGCCCTGGTCGGCGCCCCGGTGCCGGGCGGCGGCGGACGGCGGCACATCGGGGTGCTGGCCGTCGACGGCACCGGAGCCCGGGTGGCGTACCGGAAGATGTGGCTGGGCGGGGCCGAGCCGGAGCACTTCGCCGCGGGCCCCGCACCGGCGGTCGTCGAGGTGGCCGGCTGGCGGCTGGGGCTCGCGGTCTGCAAGGACACCGGCGTGCCCCGGCACGCGGCCGAGACCGCCGCGCTCGGCATCGACGCCTACGTCGCGGGGGCGGTGGACTCCGCGGCGGATTGGGGCATCCAGGCGGAGCGGGCCCGCCGGACCGCCGCCGCGCACCGGGTCTGGGTGGCGACCGCCAGTTTCGCCGGCCCGACCGGCGGAGGGTTCGCCGACACCGCCGGCCGGTCGAGGATCTGGAACCCGGACGGGATCGTGGTGGCGGAGGCGGGACCCGAACCGGGTGTGGTGGTCCGGGCGACCCTGACCAGCCCGCCCCGACCCGCACCGGACGGTGGAAACCGCTAGGGACGCCCGGACGGCGGTGTCCCGGCACCCAGTTGCTCCCCCAGCCCGGTACGCAGATAGCGCAGCCGCCGGCCCACCCGCTCGCCCACCACCAGGCCGGCGTCGCGCAGCGTGGTCAGATGGTGCGAGGCGGTGGCCGGGGCCAGCCGCAGGGCGGTCGCCACCTCACCGGTGCTGTGCGGCACCGCCAACAGGGTGAGCACCGCCGCCCGGGTCGGGCCGAGCAGCGCGGCCAGCGCCGGCGGCGGTTCGACCGGGGCCGCCCCGCCCGGTACGCCACCCGCCGGCCGCTCCGGAACCGGCGCGTCCCAGAGCCGACCGTATCCCCGGGGCGGATACCAGAGCGCCCGGCCGATCGGCCCTGCGGTCACGGGATAGACCATCGGGCCGGCGAAACCGGCCGGTAGCAGGGCCAGCGAACGCCCGTCCAGGCTCCACCACCGCTCCTTGGCCGAGGCGAGGAGCAGCGCCGTACCGTCCCAGTCCAGTTTCGGGTGAAGCCCGCGCAGCAGCGCCCGGGGACCGCGTTCGGCGGCACCGAGCGCCCGGTGCGCGATCTCGCCCTCGGCAACGGCCCGCAGCCTGGGCCAGACCGGCGCGATCGCCAGCGCGACGTACTGCCGGACCTGCCGGACCAGCTCCGCCAGCCCGCCGGCCGGGTCGGTGCCGAACCGGACGATCTCCGGCGGCGCGGCATGGCCCGCCCAGGCCCGGTCCACCTCGGCGGCGACCACGTCCCACGGGGTCTCCGCGATCACCCGCAACTCCTCGTCCAGGGTGGGGCGGGCGACGGCGGGCACCGGGGTGAGGAAGTCCGGCACCTGGCAGGTCGGCGCGGCCACCACGGCGCGGAGCGTCCGCAGCGAAACGTTGGCGAGCGCCGGCCGCACCCCGTCCCGCCAGGCCGCATGCATCCAGAACCGGTCCGGGCGCTCCAGCGCGAAGAGGCTCGTCACCACCTCGACCATCGGCGAGTGCGCGAACCTGAGACCGGCCAGGTCGGCCGGGGCGAACTCGATCCGCAGCATGCTGCCATTCGAGCACGCTCGAACCGCTCCCGACCAGCCGGCGGCCGGGCCTACCGTCCCGGCATGGAATACACCCACCTCGGCCGCACCGGCCTGGTCGTGAGCCGGATCTGCCTGGGCACCATGAACTTCGGCTGGCAGATCGACGAGGCGGAGAGCCACCGCGTGCTGGATCGGGCGTACGACGACGGGATCAACGTCGTCGACACCGCCGACATGTACGGCCGGGAGGACGGCGACGGCCTGAGCGAACGGTTCATCGGCCGCTGGTTCGCCCGGACCGGCCGACGGGACCGGATCGTCCTCGCCACCAAGGTCTACGCCCCGATGAGCAGTTGGCCGAACGACGGCGGCCTCTCCGCCCGGCACATCGTGGCCGCCTGCGACGCGTCACTGCGCCGGCTCGGTACCGACTGGATCGACCTCTACCAGATGCACCACGTGCAGCGGGAGACGCCGTGGGAGGAGATCTGGCAGGCGATGGAGACCCTGGTGTTCCAGGGCAAGATCCGGTACGTCGGCTCGTCCAACTTCGCCGGCTGGCACCTCGCCCGCGCCCAGGCCGCCGCCGACCGGCGCGACTTCCTCGGCCTCGTCTCCGAGCAGTGCAAGTACAACCTGCTCACCCGGCACGTCGAGTTGGAGGTGCTGCCGGCGGCGATCGACCTCGGCATCGGGATCCTGCCCTACTCCCCGCTGCACTTCGGCGCGCTCTCCGGTGCACTCCGCAAGATCCGGGACGGGGTTCCCGGCCGGGCCGTCCTGCACGCCGCCGACCGGGTCGAGCCGCATCGAGCGGCTCTGACCGGATACGAGAAGCTCTGCGCGGAGCTGGGCGAGGAGCCGACCACGGTGGCGCTCTGCTGGCTGCTGTCCCGGCCGGGAGTGGTGGCGCCGATCGTCGGCCCGAGATCGGCCGACCAGCTCGACCTGGCGGTGCGGGCGGTCGGGACCGACCTCGGCACCGAGACCCTGCGCCGGTTGGACGAGTTGTTTCCGCCGATCGGTTCCGGTGGACCGGGCCCGGAGGCGTGGGCCTGGTGAATTCGCGGCCGACCGGCGACACGACGGGGGCGCCGGTCGGCCGCGGCCGGGCCGGCGGGTCGGCCGATCAGCCGGACGGGTGGCGGCGTTCCGCTTTCCGCCGCCCGCAGACCCGGGACATAGCAGAGTCGAGCACGAGCCGTCCCGGCTCACCATCACCCGGACACCGCTCGTCTCGAAGGGGATCGCAGCATGGCGAAGACGTGGCTGATCACCGGAAGTTCCCGGGGGCTGGGTCGGGCGCTCAGCCGGGAGGTGCTGGACCGGGGCGACAACCTGCTCGCCACCGCCCGGCAGCCCGACCAGCTCGCCGACCTCGTCGACCGCTACGGCGACCAGGTGCGACCGTTCGCGCTCGACGTCACCGACCCGTCCGGCGCACGGGCGGCGGTCCAGGCCGCGGTGCAGACCTTCGGCGGGCTGGACGTGGTCGCCAACAACGCCGGCTACGCCAACAGCGCCCCGATCGAGGAGACCCCGGAGGAGGACTTCCGGGCCCAGATCGAGACCAACCTCTTCGGGGTCGTCAACGTCACCCGGGCAGCCCTGCCGGTGCTGCGGGCCCGCCGATCCGGGCACTTCCTCCAGTTCTCCTCGGTCGGCGGCCGGGTCGGCGGGAGTCCGGGGCTGGGCGCGTACCAGACCGCGAAGTTCGGCGTGGAGGGCTTCTCCGAGGTGCTGTACCACGAGGTCAGGCCCTTCGGCATCCGGGTCACCATCGTCGAACCCGGCGCCTTCCGCACCGAGTGGGGAGGCGCGTCGATGCGGCTGGCCGAGGTGGGCGAGGACTACCGGTCGACGGTCGGGCGCATGCACGACCTGCGACGGGAGATGGACGGCCAGCAGGCCGGCGACCCCGAACGGGCCGCCCGGGTGATCGCCGACATCGTCGGGCTCGCCGTGCCCCCGCTGCGGCTGCTGCTCGGCTCCGACGCCCTCCGGCTGGCCGAGGAGTCGGCGCAGTCCCGTTCCCGGGAGGCCACCGCCTGGGCGGACGTCAGCCGGAGCACCGACCACGACAGCACCACCGACTTCGCGAAGACACCGGTCGCCGCCCTGCTCGCGCCGCGCAGCCCCAGCTGACGGGAACGGATCAGCGGCCCAGGCCGAGGCTCCCGGCCCGCAGGCCGGCCTGGAAGCGGGAGTCGGAGTCGAGCTGCTGCAGCAGCAGGTGGCCTCGAACAACGCGCGTACCCCGGCGATCAGCTCCGGAACGGTGACCACGGTGAACTCCCGGTCCGCGCCGCTCGTCGCCCCGGCCAGGATCACGACCCTCCGGTCGAGAATGATCGTCTCGTGCGGCAGCGGCGCCGCGCAGATCCGTACCCCGAGTCCGGAGGCCGCGGCAGCGGCGAGGCGGTCGCGCTGCGCGTCGTCGACGAGCGCGGCGACGGTGTAGAGCTTCCGCACGGTGAGACCGGCCCGGACGTGCGACCGGACCCCGCCGACCAACCCCATCCGGGCGGTGGTCCGGGACCAGGTCTCCAGGTCGGTCGCGGCACAGGCGAACTCGCTCCGGACGCCCGTGAAGAGGTGCCCGGCCCGCCGGACCAGCTTGTCCTCCCCGCGCACGGTGATCACCCGGCCATCCGCCACCCACCCAGTCTGACCCGGCCGACCGGGCGGCGCCAGATCCCCCGTCCTCGCCCCGCCTCCGGTGAACCCGGGTCGCCGCGGAAAACGCGAACGGCAGCGCCGGCCCGACCGGCTGACCGGGGCCCGACCGCAGTGGCAGAAACTGACGTCGACGGATGGCCTGCCATCCACATGGGACGTACGCTCGGGCGACACACGTTCGACGACGGTCCGACGGCGGAAGGTCAGGCATGAGAAGGAGACGCACCATGGTCGTGGCGGCCGCCACGGCGGTGGTCACCGTGCTGTCGCTGGCACCGGCGAGCAGCCAGGCCGCGACGACGCGATACCAGCATCTCGACCCCGGTGGGCAGCCACGGCTGACCGAACGGGTCCCGGTCAACGTGGTCTTCGTCGGCTACGGGTCGCACCAGGTGCCCCGGGCGGCGTACCAGGCCGGGCTGCCCCGCGGCTACGAGCCGGTGGTGCGGTCCCGGCTCTGGTACGGCACCCAGGAGAAGCTCGGGCTGCACTACACCTACGACTACCGGATCAGCTACGCCGACCGGCGCTACGAGGACCGGTTCTTCGGCGAGCTCACGCGGCTGGCCGAGCCGGCTCCGCTCACCTCGCTCCAGGCCGAGTACAACGCGCAGCAGCGCAACGTCCTCGACATCGCCGGCAACCACCACATCGACGCGCCCAGCGTCGAGCGCTGGCTGGCCAAGAACCCGCCGGCCGGGGTCGACACCCGGCGCAACACGATCTTCTTCATCAACTGGTACGGGCGCTCCGACTTCCGGTTCCACGTCTACACCAAGACCAACGAGCCGGATCCCGACACCGGATACAACTTCGGCGTCGAGCGGGACAGTCGAAAGATCATCGCGTGGGGCGGCACCACCGCGCGGGACGAGGAGGACGGCCTCGGCTCCACCCACCGGGTCTGGTTCCACGACCTGTCGGCCGGCCCGGAGTCCTGGACCTCCAACTGGAACGTGGACACCCCCGACCTCGACGACAACGGCGTCGAGGACTACCGGATGCCGCCGACCTGGGAATACGCCCCCGGCGGCTACCGGGCGCCGGGGAGGCTCGCCGGCGACCTCGGGTTGATCACCCGGTACGTCGCGCTGAACCTGCTCTTCACCACCTCGCCGCTCTATCCGGTGGAGCTGCCGACGGCCGGGCCGCCGCGCTCGATCAACCTCGACAGCAACGTCTACGAGGGCTGGCCGGGCGTGGACGCCTCCCGGAGGTACGTCAAGCCCGACCTGCTCCTCGCCGAACTGCGCGAGCTGCGCTGGCGCAACAGGCTCGACTACGACAGCCAGGACCTCCCCTTCACCGGTGACGCCGAGCGCTGCTACCGGCTGGCCGTGGAGGAGGACGTCTCCTGCTATCCGGAGACCGGCTTCCCCGGCTTCGCCAACTTCTATCTGCAGAACCGGAAGCAGTTGGCGCGTACCCAGGACGACCAGGGACGGGTCGACTACGAGCTGCCGATGTTCAGCTACGCCGTGCCGGAGGGGACCGACGTGCCGGCCCTCGGCTTCGCCGACGACAACTACGTCGACGGCACCCAGTCGTACGTCTTCGCCTTCGTCTCCCCGGCGGTGGTCGAGGCCGGATACGGCCTGACCACGACGCTGATCCACGAGGTGGGCCACCACGTCGGGATGAGCCATCCGCACGACGGCTACGACAGTACGTCCGGGGTGGACTACGAGCCGGCCGACGGGTTCTACTTCGTGAACGCCGGTGACCAAACCAACTCGATGATGAGCTACATCGACCTGAACTGGGACTTCAGCCAGTTCGACCACGACAACAGCGACCGGTTCCTCACCGCCGCCTATTACGAGGCGGCGAACCGGCTCGCCGCCGACGTCCTCGCCTCGCCCCGGGCGCACCGGGCCCGCGACGAGCTCGCGGCGGCGGACCGGCTGATCGGCAAGGCCACGTTCGCCCTCGCCGCCCACCGGTACACGTCGGCACACGCATACGCCGACCAGGCGTACGCCGAGGTCGTCGAGGGTGCCCGGCAGGCGGGCGTGCCGACCGACCGGATCGGCGCCCAGATGTCGGCGGAGGCGAGGGCCGCCCGGACGCTGGTGGAGGCGAACCAGCCGCACGAGTTCATCGACAGCCTCGACCCGGACGGACCGCGCAGCCAGCCCTGACCCGGGTCGTGGACGGCGGGCACCGACCCGTGCGGAATCCACGGCCGGCTGACAACACGCACAGCGCCCCGTGCCCCCGGCGACAAGCCCGGGGCACGGGGCGCTCCACGCCTTCTCCGGCTCGTCGGCTGGGCGCCGGGCCCGCGCCGGGCGCTCGTGAGCAGGGTACGCCGACGGGCCGGCTCGCCGTCCCGCACCGGCGCGGTTCAATGGCTGGGCGGGATGACCCGGAGGTGGCCGCGCCGGCCGGTCTGCTGCCCGGTGTGCGGATCGAACTCGGCCTCGTCCGGGCGGGGCGGGGCGGGGCGGGCCGCCTCGCGGACGGCCTCGGCGAGCGCCACCAGGTCGTCGGTGGTCGGCGGCGGCGGCTCGAACTCGCCCTCGTGCCGGACGACGTCCCAGCCCCGGGGAGCGGTCAGGCTCCGGGCGTGCGGCTCGCAGAGGTCGTAGGTGTGCGGCTCGGCAAAGGCCGCGAGCGGGCCCACCACGGCTGTCGACTCGTGGTAGACATAGGTCAGCGTGGCTACGGCCTGTCGGGGGCAGCCGTTGCGGGAGCAACGCCGTGGTGACCTCACGGCGGCACGGTATCTCCATTACCGGCTCCGCCACCACGCTTGGGCTTGCGACACGCCGGTACGGCGTGATCACATTCCGGACACCCGACTCCGACACGGCCGAGTCCCCGAGCCGATCTTGACCCCGGCAGGTCTACCCTGTCGTCGTGGGCGGTCGTCCACGACGAGCGAAGCGGGGTACAGATGACCAGTCCGGAGAACCGCCGGCCGGGTTCCGGGCACCGGTCACGCCGGGACCGGCACGGGCGCGGGCTGCGCGGCCGGCTCGTTCCGGCCACCGTCCCGCTGGCCCGGACCAAATCGGAGATCTTCGACGACCTGGTGCTGGACACGGTCGAGACGCTCGAGCGCCGCTTCGCCAAGGAGCTCGCCGGGGTCGAGTTCGCGGTCGAGGACGTGCCGCCGGACCTCAACGTCTACGACTCGGACGTGCTGGAGGACGGCGAGGTCCCGTTGGCCCGGCTGCTTCCCGGACGCCCGGGTCGGCAGGACGTGCCGCCCCGGATCGTGCTCTACCGCCGCCCCCTGGAGTTCCGGGCGATAGACCGGGACGACCTGGCCGACCTGGTGCACGATGTGATCATCGAGCAGGTCGCGAACCTGCTCGGCGTCGATCCGGACGAGCTCGACTGAGCCATCGACCGAAGCCGCCCGACCCGCAGGGGCTGGCCTGACCCGGGCGGCCCCCACCACCCGGGCGCGGCCGCTCAGGCGACGCGGCGCTTCAACTTGCGCCGTTCGCGTTCGGACAACCCGCCCCAGATTCCGAACCGTTCGTCGTGCCCGAGCGCGTATTCCAGACACTCGGCCTTGACCTCACACCGGGAGCAGATCCGCTTCGCCTCGCGGGTCGAGCCGCCCTTCTCGGGAAAAAACGCCTCCGGATCGGTCTGCGAGCAGAGCGCCTGCTCTTGCCACTCCGGAGCGTTTCCGAGCAGGTCGGCCACCTCGAGTCGGCCGTCCATCCAGTTGCCTCCTTATCGCGCACCGGCGCGGCAGCCGGCGCAACCCCCCACGCGGAAGGCGTGTTTGTCCGTCCGGTAGCGATTTGATGCGCTCCGTACGAACGACCCCACTGAAATTACACGTGTGTCATACGTGCGTCGTCAAGCCGAACCTGCTAAGTGGAGCCACCCTTACCGCGTGCCCGGACGACTGTGGAGTCATCGGGTCTCGCAACCTGCCCTATCGATTCAGACCGGGTGCGGGTAACGCCCGCTCGGCGAGTTGCGTCGGATATCCGGCGTGGCGCGCCCGGCGCGCCACAGGCGCCGTGCCCCGCCGCGCGGATCAACCGGCGTATCCGTAGACCGTCGTCCGGCGCCGCGCGGGCCGGCCGGCGGCCGCCGCGATCCGTTCGAGCTGGGCGATGGTACGGGCGGAGCCGTGGTCCGAGCCAGCCATCCGGGAGATCGTCTCCTCCATCAGCGTGCCGCCGAGATCGTTGCAGCCGCTCCGGAGCAACTCGGCCGTACCGGAATCCCCCAGCTTGACCCAGGAGCACTGGATGTTGTCGATCCGCCCGTGCAGCAGCAGCCGGGCCATGGCGTGCACGACACGATTTTCCCGCCAGGTGGGACCGGGCCGCGCGATGCCGGCAAGATAGATCGGCGCGTTGGTGTGCACGAACGGCAGCGCGACGAACTCGGTGAACCCGCCGGTGCGGTCCTGCAGCCCGGCCAGCACCCGGAGGTGACCCAGCCACTGCCGGGGGTGGTCGACGTGGCCGTACATCATCGTGGAGCTGGACCGGATGCCCAGCTCGTGCGCGGTGCCGACCACCTCGACCCAGGTGGCGGCCGGCAGTTTGCCCTTGGTGAGCACCCAGCGCACCTCGTCGTCGAGGATCTCGGCGGCGGTGCCCGGGATGGTGTCCAGCCCCGCGTCGCGCAGCTCGGTGAGCCACTCCCGGACCGGCACGCCGGCCTTGGCCGCACCGGTGACGATCTCCATCGGCGAGAAGGCGTGCACGTGCATGCCGGGCACCCGAGCCTTGATCGCCCGCACCAGTTCGGCGTACGCGCCGACCGGCAGCTTGGGGTCGATCCCGCCCTGCATGCAGACCTCGGTGGCGCCGGCCGCCCACGCCTCCTCCGCCCGGTCGGCGACCTGCGCCACGGAGAGGCGGTAGGCGTCCGCGTCCCGCTCCCGCTGGGCGAAGGCGCAGAACCGGCAGCCCACGTAGCAGACGTTGGAGAAGTTGATGTTGCGGTTGACCACGTACGTCACGTCGTCGCCGACGGCGGCCCGGCGCACGTCGTCGGCAATCCGACACAGCTCGTCCAGGGCCGCGCCGTCGGCGGCGAGGAGGGCGAGCGCCGCCGCCTCGTGCCGGGGCTCCAGCAGTGCCGCCGGATCGTCGGCGGCCAGCCGCAGCCCGGCCCGCAGCTCCGGATCGTCCGCCCGGGCGGCCGGCGCGGGTGCCGCCGCGCGCGGCGCCCCGGAGAGGCCGGCCGGCACCCGGGCGCCGACGGCGGACCAGTCGCCGTAGACGGAGTCGAAGTCGCCGCGCCGGTCACCGGTCCGGCCGGTGCTGTCGATCGTGGCGTGCAGGTCGGTCCGGCCACCCGGCACGAAGGCGTCGTCCGGCTCCTGCCAGGGCCGGCCGGTCGGCCGGGCCGACTCGACCGCCAGCCCGGTGCCGGGGTCGGCGAGCGCTCCGACGTGCGCGGCGAGCCGCGGATCCAGCCACGGATCGGCGCGCCGGACGTACTCGGGATAGACGGTCAGCCGCTCCCGCAGGGTGAACCCGGCGGCGGCGGTACGCGCCGCCAGCTCGTCCAGGTGCGGCCAGGGTCGCTCCGGGTTGACGTGGTCCGGTGTCACCGGCGAGACGCCACCCCAGTCGTCGATGCCGGCCCGCAGCAGGAGGTCGTACTCCCCCTCGATCAGGTTGGGCGGCGCCTGGACCCGCGCGCCCGGCCCGAGCAGGATCCGGGTCACCGCCACGGTCGCCGCTAGGTCGTGCAGCTCGGCGTCGGGCATCCCGCGCATCGCGGTGTCCGGCTTGGCCCGGAAGTTCTGCACGATGACTTCCTGGATGTGGCCGTACTCGCGGGCACTGCGCCGGATGGCGAAGATCGAGTCGATCCGCTCGGCGGGCGTCTCGCCGATCCCGATCAGGATGCCGGTGGTGAACGGCACCGCCACCCGCCCGGCGTCGGCCAGCACCCGCAGCCGGACCGCCGGTTCCTTGTCCGGCGAGCCGTAGTGCGGCCCACCCGGCTCGGCCCAGAGCCGGGTGGCGGTGGTCTCCAGCATCATCCCCATGCTCGGCGCCACCGGCTTGAGCCGCTGCAACTCGGCCCAGGAGAGCACGCCGGGGTTGAGGTGCGGCAGCAGGCCGGTCTCCTCCAGCACCGCGATCGCGCACGCCCGGAGGTAGTCCAGGGTCGAGTCGTAGCCCCGCTCGGTCAGCCACTGCCGGGCCTGCGGCCAGCGCGCCTCGGGCCGGTCGCCGAGGGTGAAGAGCGCCTCCTTGCAGCCCTGCGCCGCCCCGGCCGCCGCGATCGCCAGCACCTCGTCCCGCTCCAGATAGGCGGCGGGCAGCCGGTGCGGCACCGTGGCGAAGGTGCAGTAGTGGCAGCGGTCCTGGCAGAGCCGGGTCAGCGGGACGAAGACCTTCTTGGAGAAGGTCACCACGCCGGGGCGCCCGGCATCGACCAGCCCGGCGTCACGGATCCGGCCGGCGATCGCCAACAGCTCGTCCAGGAACTCGCCACGCGCGGCGAGCAGTGTCGTCGCCTCGTCCGGGTCGAGGGTCCGGCCCTCCGCCGCCCGGCGCAGCGCCCGACGCAGACTCGCGACGGTCGGTTGGTCACTCCCATCAGCCACTCGTGCAGCCTAGGCCGAATCCTCATCGACACCGTGCCCGGCGGCCTGCCGCCGTGGCCGGGGCGGGCGTGGCAACAGTCACAGCCGGCGGCCCGGCCAGACCGGGCCCGGCCGGATCAGTGGGGCTGGGTCGGGTCGTCGTCGCGGTCCGACGGCGGCGGCTGGTTGCCGGCCGACGGCTGCTGGCTGGCCGGGTTGATCCGCTGCGTGCGATCGGGGACGTCGGACCCGCCCCGCTGCGGGATCACCTGGGTGCGCCCGGTCTCCTCCGTCTCCGGCTCGCCGGCCGGGTCGTCCGCGGGGTCGTCCGTTGGCCCGGCGCCAGCCTGGGGTGCGGACGACTCGGCACGGGGCGCGGGCGGAGCCGACGACGGAGCCGGCGGAGCCGACGACGGAGCCGGCGGAGCCGACGACGGAGCCGGCGGAGCCGAGGAGGGAGCCGGCGGAGCGGACGACGGAGCAGGTGGAGCGGACGACGGAGGAGCCGAGGAGGGGGCCGCGGACGAGGCAGGCGGGACGGCGGAGGGCGTGGCGTACCCGGGTTGGCCGTAGCCGGTCGGCTGGCCGTAGACCGTGGGCTGGCCGTGCTGGCCGTAGACGTGCGGGGCGGCGGGCGGATACCCCTGGTGGGGAGCGACCGGCTGTCCGTACGTGGTCGGCTGCCCGTAAGGCTGCTGGCCGTAAGGCTGCTGGCCGTAAGGCTGCTGGCCGTAAGGCTGCTGGCCGTAAGGCTGCTGGCCGTAAGGCTGCTGGCCGTAAGGCTGCTGGCCGTAAGGCTGCTGGCCGTAAGGCTGCTGGCCGTAAGGCTGCTGGCCGTAAGGCTGCTGGCCGTAAGGCTGCTGGCCGTAAGGCTGCTGGCCGTACGCAGGTTGCTGGCCGTAGGACTGGGGGTGACCGTAGGACTGCGGGTTGCCGTAGACGCCGGGCTGGGGTCTCGGCTTCGGCACCTGGAAGAGCAGCCGCCACACCCGGAAGACCACGAAGGCCGCGACCAGCAGCATCAGGAACATCCCGCCGAAGACGAGGGTCCTGGTGAACGCCTGCCGGAACTGCGTCTCGGCGAGCAGCCCGAAGATCCCGGCGAGCAGGGTGATCACGCCGAGCAGCAGCGAGACACCGTATTCGACGAGCGCGACCAGGGTGATCAGCCGGGCGTGCCCGACCACCGGCTGGAGGTGCGTGGCGAGCAGCACCGCGAGCACCGGCAGGGCGATCTGCTCCAGCCCGGCGAAGGCGTAGAAGAGGCTGAGCGAGCGGTCACCGAAGTCGGAATTCTCCCAGCCGCCGAAGAAGAGCTCGATCAGCCCGCCGAACAGGAAGAGGGCGTTCGCCCCGACGAGCACCAGCGCGATCAGCTCGCGCAGCGGCCTGGTTGTCGAACTGGCCTGCGGCGCCTCGCTCGGCGCGGGCCCGGGCTGGCTGGTCAAGGCTCCCCCTGAGGGCGGTGACGGACTCCTGCGACGCCTGAGCCTAGTCGGCCGGCCCGACCGCCGCCCGTTCGACGCGGATGGGCGAGGATGGAGGCCATGCGCATCGCAGTTTTGACGGGGGGCATCGGCGGCGCCCGCTTCCTGACCGGCGTCCGTGCGTACGCCCGTCAGGTCGGCGCCGAGGTGACCGCGGTGGTCAACGTCGGCGACGACGTCGTCCTGCACGGCCTGAGGATCTGCCCCGACCTGGACAGTGTCATGTACACCCTCGGCGGCGGGGCGGACCGGGAGCGGGGTTGGGGCCGCGCCGGCGAGACCTGGACCGTCAAGGAGGAGTTGGCCGCGTACGGCGCGGAGCCCACCTGGTTCGGCCTCGGCGACCGGGACGTGGCGACCCACCTGGTCCGGACCACCATGCTGAACGCCGGCTACCCCCTCTCGGCGGTCACCGAGGCGCTCTGCGCCCGCTGGCAGCCCGGGGTACGCCTGCTTCCCGCCACCGACGACCGCCTGGAGACCCACGTCGTGGTGGGTACGCCCGACGCCGACGGCCCGGAGGCGCAGCGGGCGATCCACTTCCAGGAGTGGTGGGTACGCCACCGCGGCGACCTGCCCACCTCCCGGTTCGTCTTCGTCGGCGCGGAGGCGGCCAAGCCGGCCGCCGGGGTGCTCGACGCGCTGGCCGCCGCCGACGTGGTGCTGCTCGCCCCGAGTAACCCGGTGGTGAGCATCGCGCCGGTGCTCGCCGTCGCCGAGCTGCGGGACGCGCTGGTCGGCGGCCGGGCGCCCGTGATCGGAGTCTCGCCGATCATCGGCGGCGCCCCGGTACGCGGGATGGCCGACCGCTGCCTGGCGGTGCTCGGTGTGCCCTGCACCGCTGCCGGGGTGGGCGGGCTCTACGGCGCCCGGTCGGCCGGTGGCATCCTGGACACCTGGCTGGTGGACACCGCGGATGCCGGGACCGAGGTGGAGGGGGTGGCCGTGCGGGCCGCTCCGCTCTGGATGACCGACGAGGCGGCGACCACGGCGATGGTGCGGACCGCGGTGGAGTGGGGATGAGACTCGAGGTGCTGCCGGTACTCGGCATCGGTGACGTCACCGAGGGTGACGACCTGTCGGCGATGATCTCGACCGCCGCGCCGTGGCTGCGGGACGGCGACGTACTGGTGGTGACCAGCAAGGTCGTCTCGAAGGCCGAGGGGCGACTGGTCGACGTACCTGTCGACGGGCCGGAGCGGGAGGCGGCCCGGGCGGAGGCGCTGGCCGGCGAGACGGCCCGTCCGGTGGCCCGGCGCGGCGGGACCCGGATCGTGCAGACGCACCACGGCTTCGTGATGGCCTCCGCCGGGATCGATGCCTCCAATGTGGACCGTTCCCGGCTGGTCCTGCTGCCGAAGGATCCGGACGCCTCCGCACGGGCGCTGCGGGCCGGGATCCGGGAGCGGCACGGCGCCGACGTCGCGGTCATCGTCTCGGACACCATGGGCCGGCCCTGGCGCAACGGCCTCACCGATGTCGCGCTGGGGGTCGCCGGGATGCCGGCGGTCCGCGACCACCGGGGCGAGGTCGACCCGTACGGCAACAAACTGCACATCACCCAGATGGCCGTCGTCGACGAGCTGGCCGGCGCGGGCGAGCTGGTCAAGGGCAAGTGTGACCAGGTGCCGGTCGCGGTGGTCCGCGGCTACCTCGGTACGGCCGACCCCGACGACGGACCCGGCGCGGCGGTGCTGGTCCGCGACGCCGAGCACGACCTGTTCGCCCTCGGCACCGCCGAGGCGCGGGCGGACGGGCTGCGGGCCGCCGCCACCCTCGGCGAGTCGTCGCCGGGCACACCCGCTCCGGTGGTGCCGGCGGTGCTGGACGGCGCGGACGGCGGGCTCGACCGTGCGGCGGTGGACCGGGCGCTGCGGACGGTGGCCGGGGTGGTCGCGCCCGGCACGGTCTGCACCCTGGTCACCGACGGGCAACGGGTACGCGCCCGGCTCGGCGCGACGGTGCCGGCGGGGAGGCTACCGGCCACCGCGCTGCTCGACTGCGCGCCACCCGGGCCGGCCGGGGCAGACCCCGGCGCCCTGATCCGGTTCGGCGCCGACCTGCACCGGCTGCGGGCCGCCCTGGCCGCCGAGGGGATCGGCTCGGCCCTCCTACCGCCCCCGCCGGCTGCCGACGGCGGCGGGGCCGGCGTCGGGGTGACCCTGCTGGTCAGCGCTCCCCCGTCCCCACCGACCCCCGGCGGCTGAACCACTGGCGGCAGCCCCGACCCGCCGGCCCGCCACCGGACGGGGGCAGCGGAGCCAGCTACCCGGAGGGGACGGCCGAGCCAGCGGTCAACCGGTCAGCATGGCCCGGCCGAGCGGGGTCAGGATGTGCAGCACGGTGTTGCGGTCACGGTGGCTGACCAGCAGCCCGGCGTTGCGCAGCACCGTGGTGTGCTGGCTCGCGGCGGCCGGCGAGATGTGCAGCCGCCGGGCCACCTCTCCGGTGGAGCAGCCGTCGCCCACCACCTCGAGTACCCGGGCCCGGGTCCGGCCGATCAGCGCGGCGAGCGCCGCCTGGTTCTCCGGCCGCCCGGCCCCCCGGGGCGGGCCGGCGCCCTCGCCGGGCGCCGGTGTCAGGCCACCCAGCCGGTCGACCGGATAGACCAGGACCGGCGGCAGGTCGGGGTCGACCAGGGTCACCGGGATGCGGGCGCAGAAGAAGGACGGCACCAGCAGCAGTCCCCGGCCATCGAGGTGCAACTCCCGCTCGACCGGATAGCCCGGCACCTCCAGCAGCCCCGCCTCCCAGCGCATCGCCGGGCGGAGGCTGGCCAGCAGCCCTTCGGTCCCGCCGTCGAGCAGGGCCCGGGCCCGGCGCGCCCGGTCCGCCTCCACCGCAGCCTGGATCCGGTCCCAGTACGGCTCGACCGCGGTCGCCTGGTAGACCCGCATCGAGTCGGTGAGGTGCTCCAACACCTCGACGTCACCCCGGGCCAGGATGCTCGCCGAACTGGGCAGGGGCAGCGGACTCTCCGCGGCCAGCACGTTGAGATCGCGCTCCAGCGCGCCGATCGGGGTGGAGCGGACGGCGTCGAGCCCTGCCGCCAGGCCGTACATGCTGTGGTAGGGGGTCAGGAAGTCGGGAAAGTAGCCTCGGGGCGGGTTGAGGGCGAGCAGCAGTCGCAACTGGCCCGGTACGGTGTCCCGGCGCAGCCCGCCGGAGACGCCACGCCGCCAGCCCGCCATCACCGGGTCCCGGCTGCGTCCCTGCAACAGGTGCAGGCTGAGGACCAACTCCCAGATCTGGTCGGCGGCGGGAGCGACACGGGTCCGGGCGACGTCCTCACCGGAGAAGAAGATCCGCAGCATGGCTTGCACTCCCGGGCCGGATGGGGTTGGCCGGCGACCAGTCGCACTCTACCGGCCCCTATCTATCAGCGTCTTTCAGTGTCAGCCGAAATACCTCGACGCCCGGCGACGCGGGCGGGCATGCTCACTGTGCCGATAGCGGAGTCATGCGGTGCCCAGCGGCCCGCTGGTTCCGCGGCGTACTGGGGGGTAGGGGAGGAACGCGGCGACCCGGATGATCGCCACGAGGGTTCGCGGACATCTGTCCGTGAAGTGCGCTGTCCGGGTTGTCGCCTCCCTTCTCTACACCTCTCCCAACGCCGGATCCTCTCCACACTCCGGGCGTCCCGCTTCCGACCGGGGACGGCGCCGCCCGCGGAGCGCATGTCCCGGCACGGGGTGGGCGGGCCCGCTCGCCGTGCTCAACCGGGCCGTTCTGACATGATCAACAACGCGACCCGGTGGTCCTCGTCGGTCACGTAGTAGCGGGCGCCGTCCAGTTCGGTCAGCCCTTCCACGTTGTGCAGCGGCGCGAGGTCCGCCACCAGATCGCCGGCGACGCTGGCCCCGGCCGGAGCGGGGGGCCAGCGGAACCGGACGTGCCGGCTGGTGACGTCGCCGCCCGCCGGATGGTCGTCGAGCAGCACCGACCGCTTGCCGAGCGCGTCGATCGAGCCGACCACCGCGTCGTACCCGCCGTCCCGCCCGGCCGACAGCGCCCGGAAACCGGTCAGCTCGCCGGGCCGGGTCACCCCGGTCAACGCGTACGCCCCGACGGCGTGCGGCCAGCTCCGCCGGTCGAACATCCCGGCCACGTCGGCCAACTCCACCAGGATCGGCTCGCCACGGTCGGTGACCGGAAACCGCAGCCCGAGCAGCACCGTACCGGCCGGGGTGAAGGCCGCCGCCTCGACGTTCACCGGCAGGTCCTCCTCGGCCAACCGGCCGACCCAGCTCTTGGCCCGGGCGGTGCCCCGGTCGCGGGTCGCGGCGATGAAGCGGTGCCGCACCTGCTCACCGGGGGGCAGCACGGCGATCCCGGCCGCCACCAGGGCGTCGTTCACCGCCCGGTGCAGCCGGAACTGGTTGCGGACCACGTGCAGCCGGGGCAGCGGACCGGCCGCCTCCGCCTCGCGGAACCGGCCCACGAAGGCCCGCCGGGGGCGCAGCGGCCCGCGCTTGGAGCCGAAGTGCGAACCGAAAACGTAGATCCACCCGTCGTGCCGGGCCAGCGCCTCGCCGTCCTCGGTCCGGCCGTTCTCGGCCCCGGCGTCCATCCACACGTGGTGCGTCTGCCACTCGCCGTCGTGCCGCTCCACGAGCAGGGCCAGGCAGTGCTCGACCGGCCCCTCGTCGAGCACCGTCCAGAACGCCCGCCGCGCGCCGTGCGCGGCGAGCACCTCGCGGGCATGGACGGGCAGCAGGTCACTCGCCTCGTTGCCGGCCACGGCGAGTTCGACCGTACGCGTGGGGCACGTCATACCGATCATGCTACGAACCCCGCACCAGTGCCTTCGCCAGCAACGTTCACGGTGTCGGGCGTTCTGCGACCTGCGTCACGTACAGGTTGTGCGGCCCCTGGTTACGCCTTCCTGGTGAAGCCCCGGAAACGGGAGAGGGACATGACGGACCGCTGCTCTTCGTGCACAATCTCACCTACGACCGGCGCCAGCCGCTGTTGGTCCAGCTGGCGACCGGCCGATTGGACGACGTGATGACTCAGCATGACCGGCTGCGTGCCGACGCCGCAGCCCTGCAGGACGACCTGGTACGGCTGCGGCGCGACATCCACCGGTACCCGGAGGTCGGCCTCGACCTGCCACGCACCCAACAGGCGGTGCTGAACGGGCTGGCCGGGCTCGGATTGGAAATCACTCCCGGCAGATCCCTGAGTTCGGTGACCGCGGTGCTACGCGGCGGAGACCGGGAGTCGGTGGCGCCGCCCGGCGGCGAACCCGTCGCCGCGGTGCTGCTGCGGGCCGACATGGACGCCCTGCCGCTCACGGAGAGAACCGGGCTCGACCACGCGAGCCGGGTGGACGGTGCGATGCACGCGTGCGGGCACGACCTGCACACGGCGATGCTGGTCGGCGCGGCCCGGCTGCTCAGCGCGCACCGCGCCGCGTTGGCCGGCGACGTGGTCTTCATGTTCCAGCCCGGCGAGGAGGGCTGGAACGGCGCGGCCCGCATGATCGAGGAGGGGGTCCTGGACGCGGCCGGGCCACGGGTCCGTTCGGCGTACGGCATGCACGTGCGCTCGTACGGAAGCCCCGTCGGACAGTTCCGTAGTCGCCCCGGACCGTTGATGGCGGCCACCGCCGAGCTCAGGGTGACCGTGCACGGGGCCGGCGGGCACGGCTCCATGCCACACCTCGGCCGTGACCCGGTCACCGTGGCGGCGGAGATCGTGACCTCGTTGCAGACCCTGGTCACCCGACGATTCGACGTCTTCGACCCGGTGGTCGTGACGGTCGGCGCGATCCATGCCGGGACCACGTCGAACATCATCCCCGACACCGCCGAGATCAACGCCACGGTACGCACCTTCTCGACCGCGAACCAGGCACGGCTGCGTACCGAGGTCACCCGGTTGTGCCGGCACATCGCCGAGGCGTACGGGCTGACCGCCGAGGTCGAGTACCTCGACGGTTACCCGGTGACGGTGAACGACGAGCAACAGTACGAGTTCGCCCGTACGGTGATCTCCGAGGTGCTCGGCGAGGAACGGTTCGCACCGCTGACCCACCCGGTGGCCGCCGCGGAGGACTTCTCCGAGGTGCTCAACGAGGTGCCCGGCTGCTATCTGATCCTGGGGGCGAGTGGCGCCGACGATCCGACGAAGGCGCCACCCAACCACAGCCCACAAGCGGTGTTCGACGACCGGATACTCGCCGACGGCGCACTCGTCCACGCGGAACTGGCAATCCGGGCACTGCGCCGGCACGCGGGCCCACCTGCCTCGCCCGGCCAGGCGCCGCGACGACCCTGGCGCCGTCCGACACCGTGAACGTCCGTGGCCACCGCACTCTAGGGTGAGGCCGTGTCCGATGCCCTCTACGCCGACGCGTTGGCCCTGCTCACCGCCTGGCGGCCGCCGACGCCCGAGGCCGCCGCCGCCCTCGCCGGGACGCTGCGGCTGCTGCGCGGGAGTGGCCCGGCGGCGCTGACCCGCGAGCACCGGGCCGGGCACGTCACCGCCAGCGCCCTGGTGCTCGACGCGACCGGAGGCCGGGTGCTGCTCTGCCTGCACGGCCGGTTCCGCCGCTGGGTGCAGCTCGGCGGGCACTGCGAGCCCGGCGACGCGACCCTCGCCGGCACGGCGCTGCGGGAGGCGACCGAGGAGTCCGGGATCCCCGGCCTCTGGCTCGACCCGACCCCGATCGACCTGGACGTCCACCCGGTCTCCTGCCGGGGCGGCTCGCTCCACCACGACGTGCGGTTCGCCGCCGTCGCCCCGCCCGGTGCGGTGGAGCGGGTCAGCCCGGAGTCGGTCGAACTCGGCTGGTTTCCGCCGGACGCGCTGCCCGAACCGCTGGCCGGTGCCACCGCCCACCTGGTGGCACCGGCGATCGCCGTCTTCGGGCGGAACTTCCCACGGCCGGCACCTCACAGATAGGGGTGGGCCTCCTCGGCCTCCAGCGCGGCGACGATCTCCTTGACCTCCTGGGCACGGGACCGGGCGCAGACGAAGAGCGCGTCCGGCATGTCGACCACCACGGTGTCCTGGACACCGAGCGTCACCAGCAGCCGGCCGGACTGGCTCACCACCACCGAGCGCTCGGTGTCCCGGAGCACCACCCGGCCGGCCGGATGCGTGCCGTCGGGCCCCTCCCGGAGCACCACGTTGCTGGCGTCGTCGCCGCTCAGCGCCTCGCCGAGAGTGTGGAAGTCGCCGACGTCGTTCCAGCGGAAGTCCGCCGGCACGGTGGCGACCAGGCCGCGCTCCGCCGCACCCTCCATCACCGCGAAGTCGACCGAGATCTTGGTCAGCTTCGGCCACATCCGGTCCAGCACCGCAGCCTGCTCGGGGGTGTGCCAGGCCTCGGCGATCTCGGTCAGTCCGGCGTGCAGCTCCGGTTGCTGCCGGGCCAGCTCGGCGAGGAAGACGTCGACCCGCCAGACGAACATCGAGGCGTTCCAGTAGAAGCGGCCGGACTCCACGTATTTGACCGCGAGATCGTACTCGGGCTTCTCCTTGAAGCGGACGACCTGCCGGGCGGGGCCGTCGCCGATCGGTTCGCCCGACTCCAGGTAGCCGTAGCCGGTCTCCGGGTGGGTCGGGGTGATGCCGACCGCGACCATCAGGCCGTCCTGTGCCGTCGAGATCGCCGCGCGGAGCACCTCCAGGAAGCGCGTCTGGTCGCCGACCACGTGGTCGGCGGAGAAGGCACCCATCACCGCGTCGGGATCGCGCCGGGCGATGATCGCCGCCGCCAGGCCGATCGCCGCGCAGGAGTCCCGGCGGGAGGGCTCGACGAGGACGTTCTCCTCGGGTAGGTCCGGCAACTGCCGGGCCACCGCCACCGCGTGCGCGGCGCCGGTGACCACGAACGTGGTGTCCGGGCCGGAGAGTGGGCGCACCCGGCGTACGGTCGCCTGGAGCAGCGACTCGTCCGAGCCGGTCAGCGGGAGGAGAAACTTGGGGCGGCCGGCGCGCGAGAGTGGCCACAGACGCGTGCCACTGCCGCCGGCCGGGATCACGGCGTAGAACATCGCCACATCATGCCCGAGACGTCGGGTGCGGCACGCGCACACCGGCTGATAGCACCCGATTTCCGCCCGTCCCGTTACGCGACCCGGGCCCGACCCCAGGCCGCCAGGTGCACCTCGGCGCTGGATTCCCAGGTGAACTCCTTGGCCCGGTCGAAGCCGGCCTTCGCCAGCGCGAGCCGGCGCGCCTCGTCGTCGAGGAGCGCGGCGAGATCGGTCGCGATCTGCTGCGGGTCCTCGCTGGTGTAGGCGACCGCGTCGCCACCCACCTCCGGCAGGGAGAGCCGCGGCGTGGTGAGCACCGGGGCGGCGCAGGCCATCGCCTCCAGGATCGGCAGCCCGAAACCCTCGCCGTAGGAGGGATAGGCGGCGATCAGCGCACCGCCGAGAAAGCCCGGAAGGTCGGCGTAGCGCAGGTAGCCGGGGCGGAGCAGCCGCAGGTGGGCCGGAACCTCGGTCACCGCCTGGTCGATGTCGTCGTCGTGCCCCTGGCCGCCGGCGATCACCAGGGCCGGCGGCTCCGGCCGGTCCTTGACCGCCAGCACCCAGCCCCGGATCAGGTTCGGCACGTTCTTGCGGGGCTCCTTGGAGCCGAGGAACGCCACGTAGCTGTGGCCGCCGAGGCCGAGCCGGGCGCGTACCCGGGCCTTCTCCTCGTCGCTCGGGGCGTGGAACGCCGCCTGGTCCACCCCGTGGTAGGCGACGTCGATCCGGGTCGGGTCGGCGTCCAGCAGCCGGATCAGCTCGTCCCGGGTCGCCTTGCTCGGCACGATCACCCGGTCGGCCCGGCGCAGCGAGGTCTTGATCGCGCTCCGGAAGAAGGTCCGCTTTGATTTGTCGTAGTGCTCCGGCTCGGTGAAGAACGTCGCGTCGTGCACCGTGACCGTCACCGGACAGCCGGCCCGCAGCGGGCAGGTGTAGAAGGGCGAGTGCAGCACGTGCGCGCCGACCTGTTGGGCCAGCAGCGGCAGCCCGGTCTGCTCCCAGGCGAGCCGGGCCGGCCGGTGCGCCACCGCCGCCGGTGCCGCGATCACCTCGGCGGCCGGCAGCATCCGCGAGTATCGCTCGACGTCGGTGCGGAGACCGACCACGGCCAGCTCCAGGCCCGGCCCGATCAGCTTGCCCAGGGCGCCGAGCAGGCCGTCGACGTATCTGCCCACGCCGCCGCGATCGGCGGGGACGCTGGTGGCGTCAATGAGCACGCGGGGCGGGCGACCGGCGGTCACTGGGCAACTCCTCGACTTGGGTGTGATGTGGGGAACAACACTTGCTCCAAGCCTACGCCGCACGGTCCCGGACACGTCGACTGCGACCCGTCGGGCAACTGTCTTTCCGGTGACTCGGACACGGCCGCCATCGCACCGTCACCGTCGGTGCCGGCCCGGCCGGAGGCCGGCCTCGCCGGCCATCCGGACCGGGCGACGGCGCGCTCCGGACCGGCGCTTCCCGGATCGGTATCGTCGCGGGCGATGACCGAGAACATTGCCGCGCTCTTCGCCGCCGCGATCGCCGCCGACCCGACCCGCCCGCTGCTGACCTGGTACGACGACGCGACCGGCGAGCGCACGGAGCTCTCCGGCGCAACCCTGGCGAACTGGGTGGCCAAGACCGCCAACCTGCTTGTCGACGCGGCCGGCGTGGCACCGGGCGACCCGGCCGGGGTGCTGCTCCCGCCGCACTGGCAGACCGCCGCCGTGCTGCTCGGCTGCTGGTCGGCCGGGCTGGCGGTCGACGGTGCCCGCCCCGGGGAGCGGGCCGGGCACCCGGTCGAGGTGCTCTTCGCCGCCGCCGACCGGGTCGCCGAGGCGGACGGCTGGCCGGCCGGCGAGCGGTACGCCCTCGCGCTCGCCCCGCTCGCCGCCCCGGTGCGGGACCTGCCGGCCGGCTGGACCGACTACGTGATCGAGGTACGCGGGCACGGCGACCACTTCACCCCGTACCCCGCCGCCGGGCCGCAGGACCCGGTGCTGGTCGACCTGGCGGCCGAGCGCGCCGGGGAGTTGGGGATCGGGGCCGGCGACCGGGTGCTGGTCGACGCCGCCCGTCACCCCGACCCGGTGGACTGGCTGCTGGCCCCACTGTCCGTCGGCGCCAGCACGGTGCTCTGCGGCAACCTCGCCCCGGACCGGCTCGCCGACCGGGCGGCGGCGGAGAAGGTCACGGCCCGGTTGACGTAACCTACGTCACACCGGGCCGGCGGCCTACGTCACACCCGGCCGGCACACGTCACGCCGAGCCGGCCGGTGCCGCCCCGGCCCGTTGCCGGGCCAGCCGCTCGAAGGCGGCCAGCGACTCCGGGTTGGCCAGGGCGCCGGTGGCGGCGGCCGAATCCACCGCCACCCCGGTGAGGATCTTCTTCACCGGCACCTCCAGCTTCTTCGCCGAGAGAGTCCTCGGCACCGCGCCGACCTGGTGGATCCCGTCCGGCACGTGCCGGGGCGAGAGACCGGTACGCAGCTCCCGGTTGATCCGCGCGGTCAGTTCCGGCCCCAGCTCCAGCCCGTCGGCCAGGACGACGAAGAGCAGCAGCTCCCCGGCACCGCCCTCGTCGTCCTCCAGGTGCACCACCAGCGAGTCGGTCACCTCGGGCAGCCCTTCCACCACCGAGTAGAACTCGGCGGTGCCGAGCCGCACCCCGCCCCGGTTCAGGGTGGCGTCCGACCGACCCGTGATCACGCAGCTCCCCCGCTCGCTGACCGTGATCCAGTCACCGTGCCGCCACACCCCCGGATAGACGTCGAAGTACGCCTCCCGGTAGCGGCTCCCGTCCGGGTCGTTCCAGAACCCGACCGGCATGCTCGGCATCGGTGCGGTGATCACCAGCTCGCCGAGCTGGCCGAGCACCGGGTCGCCGCCGGCCGACCGCGCCTCGACCCGGGCGCCGAGGCACCGGCAGGTGATCTCGCCGGCCCGGACCGGCAGCAGCGGCACGCCGCCGACGAAACCGGTGCAGACGTCCGTCCCGCCGGAGATCGAGTCGAGCCGCAGGTCGGTGCCGATCTCGTCGTACACCCAGCGGAAGCCCTCGGCCGGCAGCGGCGCACCGGTCGAACCGACCCCGCGCACGGCGGAGAGGTCGGCCAGCTCCGCCGGGCGCAGCCCGGCCTTGCGGCAGGCCAGCAGGAACGGCGCCGAGGTGCCGAAGTAGGTGGTGCCGGTCCCGGCGGCCAGCCGCCACAGGGTGCCGAGGTCCGGCTCGGCCGGCCGGCCCGGCTCGACCCGGACCGCCGGGTTGCCGTCGAAGAGCACGATCGCCGCGCCCACCGCCGGGCCGGAGACGAGGAAGTTCCACATCATCCAGCCGGTGGTGGTGAACCAGAAGAACCGGTCGCCCGGCCCGAGGTCATGATGCAGCGCCAGCATCTTCAGGTGTTCGAGCAGGATCCCGCCGTGCCCGTGCACGATCGGCTTCGGCAGCCCGGTGGTGCCCGAGGAGTAGAGCACGTAGAGCGGATGGTCGAACGGCACCGCCGCGAAGGTCAGCGGCTCCCCGGTCTCGGCCGCCAGCTCCGCCCAGCTCGACGTCCCGTCCACCCGGCCCGGCCCGCCGGCAGGCCCCGCCGCGCTGTCGGAGACCGCCGCGCTGTCGGAGACCGCCGCGCTGTCGGAGACCGTCCCGCTGTCGGAGACCGTCCCGCTGTCGGAGACCGTCCCGCTGTCGGAGACCGGCGCGTCGCCACGCTCCAGCTCCAGGTAGGGGATCACCACCGTGTGCGCCACCGACGGCAGCTCGGCCCGGATCGTCGCCAGCTCGGTCCGCCGGTCGACGGCCTTGTCGCCGTAGCGGTAACCGTCCACCGCCACCAGCACGGTCGGGGCGATCTGTCGCCAGCGGTCCAGCACGCTGCGGGTGCCGAACTCGGGCGCGCAGGACGAGAAGACCGCACCGAGGCTGGCGGTGGCGAGCATCAGCACGAGGGTCTCGGGGATGTTCGGGGCGTACGCCGCCACCCGGTCACCGGCGCCGACACCGAGGCGGGCGAGCCCGGCCCGGACCCGGCGTACCTGCTCGCGCAGGTCGGCGGCGGTCAGGGTGACCGGGGCGCGGGTCTGGCTGTGTGCGATCACCACCGGCTCGTCGTCGGCCATCCCGGGCATCCGGAGCACGTGCTCGGCGTAGTTGAGGGTGGCACCGGGAAACCAGCGGGCCCCCGGCATCGCCGGATCGGCGAGCGCCGCGCCCGGCTCGGCGTACGCCCGCACCTCGAAGTAGTCCCAGATCGAGCGCCAGAACCCGTCGAGATCACTGACCGACCAGCGCCAGAGCGCCTCGTAGTCGTCGAGGTCGAGACCCCGGTGCCGGCGCAGCCAGCCCAGGTAGTCGCCGATCCGGCTCCGCTCCCGTACGTCGGCCGGTGGCGTCCAGAGCACCTCGCCGTCGACCATCCGCCTGCTCCTCCCCTGCGCCCAACACCCGACCCGCCATTGTCCGCCCCCGCCACCCCACCCGACGTGTGCCCACCCCACACAAGGAAGGGCCCCCGCATATCGTTTTCTGTCGTAGCAGGGCCCCTTCCTAACCACTTCCCAGGGGTGCGTGCGTCAGGCGGTGCCCCGGTGCGCCTGGATGGCCTTGCGCTTGGCGAGCCGGTGCTCCCGGCGGATCTCCGCCTCGCGGAACCGCCGCTCGTCCTCCGGGTTCTCCGGCAGCACCGGGCGGACCGGGCGGGGGTTTCCGGCCACGTCCACACCGACGAAGACCAGGTACGCGGTGGCCACCATGATCGGGGCGTCCTCGGCGCTGTCCCAGCGCTCGGCGACCACCCGGACCCCGACCTCCATCGACGTCTGCCCGGTCCAGTTGACCTGGGCGTGCGCGTGTACCAGGTCGCCGACCCGGACCGGCTCGGCGAAGACGATCTCGTCGATCGCGGCCGTCACCGCCGTACCCCCGGAGTGGCGCGCCGCCGAGGCTCCCGCCACGTCGTCGACGAACTTCATCAGCACGCCACCGTGCACCGTGCCGTAGAGGTTGACGTCGACCGCCGTCATGATCCGGCTCAGCGTGACCCGGGAGTACGCGGTCGGCTTCCCCGGCGGCGGTGGCAGGAACTGCTCGGTCATGCCGGCAACGGTACGGTGGCGGCGGGTCGCGCCGCCCTCGCCGGTTACCCAGCTCACCCCGGTCACCCCACGGTGACAGTCAGCAAGATCGATTTAGACGCGCCGGGGCAGGCTGCTCCACGCCGTTCCAGGCGGTACGGTGCGCGGATGCGACATCTCTGGAGCTTCCTCGCCGGAGTGGTGGCGGCGCCACTTGCCTGGATCCTGATCGCGCTCGGTCAGGACGGGTCGGCCCGCACCGTAACGCGGTGGGAGGAACTCGGCACGTACAACACGGCCAACCTGATCCAGGGGGCCGTCTATCTCGCGGTCGCGGGAATCCTGCTCGGTCTGCTCGGCACGCTGCGCCTCTCTCCGGCCGGTCCGCTCGTCGCCGGCCTGCTGCTGGCCGCCCCGTACGTCGGGTTCTTCGTCGACCCGTTCGCCGTACGCGACGCGGTGCCGGCGAACTGGAGCCTCTTCGGCGACCCGCTGCCGCTGCTCCGGGTCCTGGACAACGGCACGACGTTCGTGATCGGCGTGCTGCTGCTGATGGCGACCTTCAGCGCCCAGCGGTGGCGCCGCTGGCCCTGCCCGGCGACCGCCGACTCCGCCCCGACGACGTCCGATGTGGAGGAACTCCCCCGGACCGACTGGTCCGCGCTGACCAACCCGCCGGAGAGCGACGTCAGGCCCCCGACGCTCGGTTACCCCGAGCCGGACGACACGCCGACGACGCCGCTGCCGCGCCGGGAGGCCGGATCGCCATGGGCGGCACCGCCCCGGACCGGCCCCAAGCGCGACGACGCGGCGGACAGCACGACAAGCTGACCGACCGTCGGACGAGCCGGCACCACGACGAGCCCGACCGTGCCGGGGCGGGTCGTTCGGTCGATCCGCCCCGGACCATCACGCCGGGGCACGCCGTTGCCCGGTGCCGGTACGGTGCCGGAAGACATCCGGAGAGGGGACGTTGCCGTGCGACACCTTGGATCGCTGGTTCTCGGCCTGGTCAGTGCCCCGATAATCTGGGTGTTGACCGGCATCGGGTGGATCAGGTTCAACGGTGGCATCCAGGCCGACGAGCTCGGCGACAAGCTTCTCGGGTTCGTCGTCCTGCTGGTCGTCGGCGGACTCCTCGCCGCGCTGCTGCTGCCCCGCTGGTCCCCGGTCGGTCCGGCGGTCGCCGGCTGCCTCTTCATGATCATGGCACTCTGGTCGCTTGTCGACTTCGGCTCACTCGTCGACGTCGTGCCGGACTCGCTCTTCGGCGTCCGATTCGCGCTCACCGCGCCGTCCGGGGCGCTCTCCGTGCTGCTCGGTGTGCTGCTCTTCGCCACCGTCGCCGTACCGCACCGGTGGCGTTCCACCCGTCCGGCCCTGGCCGGCTTCCCCGGCGCTCCCGGCCAGCCCGGATACCCGCCATACCCGGGCGCCCCCGTGCCGCACAGCCGTCAGTTCCCGCACAGTCCTCAGTTCCCGCCGGGTGGCCCGGTGCCCGGCCAGTTCCCGCCCGGTGGCCCGGTGCCCGGCCAGTTCCCGCCCGGCATGCCCGGGCCCGCCGGGCACCCGCCGAACTACGGGCCCTCGGCCGCACCGAGCTTCCCCCAGTCCGCCCCGCCGAACTTCGGCCCGGCGGTCCCGCCGAACTACGGGCCCACGGCACCGGCGCCCCCACCACCCCCGGCACCGCCGTACGACGCGCCGGCCGGGGCGACGCACCACGGTCCGCCCCCGATACCGGCGCCGCGACCGGCCGAGCCGTCGAGTGCGGATGAGACCACCCGGATCACCGGCCCGGACGACGACATGGACGGAGTCACCCGCCGGCTCGGCGACCGCTGAACCGGCGCGCCCACACCACCACAGCGCAGCACCACGACACCGCCACACCGCCACACCGCCACACCGCCACTGCGCCACCGCGCGCAGCGGCCGGCGGGGAATCCCATCTCTTGTCCAGGGGTGCCGATGTAGATGCTGGTCGTCAGGTGGGGAGGCGTCGCACGGCCCGGTTTCCGGCGCACCTGTTCAGGATGGACGGCGACCCGGCCGCGATCCGTGCCTCCGCCGGGGCCCTGGCAGGCCCTGCTATCCGTCGGCCCTGAGGAGCTGCCGGGCCATCACGATCCGCTGCACCTGGTTGGTGCCCTCGTAGATCTGGGTGATCTTGGCGTCCCGCATCATCCGCTCGACCGGGTAGTCCCGGGTGTAGCCGTACCCGCCGAGGAGCTGCACCGCGTCGGTGGTGATCTCCATGGCGGCGTCCGAGGCGAAGCACTTCGCCGCCGCGCCGAAGTAGGTCAGGTCGGCGTCGCCCCGCTCCGACCTGCCGGCCGCCGCATACGTCAGCTGCCGGGCCGCCTCCAGCTTCATCCCCATGTCGGCGAGCATGAACTGGATGCCCTGGAACTCGGCGACCGCCCTGCCGAACTGCTTCCGCTCCCGCACGTACGCCTTGGCGTAGTCCAGCGCGCCCTGGGCGATCCCGACCGCCTGGGCGGCGATGGTGACCCGGGTGTGGTCGAGGGTCCGCATCGCGGTGCCGAAGCCGGTGCCCGGATCGCCGATCATGCGGTCCGCCGGGATCCGCACGCCGTCGAGGTAGACCTCGCGGGTCGGCGAGCCCTTGATGCCGAGCTTCTTCTCCGGCGCACCGAAGCTGACCCCGGGGTCCGACTTCTCCACCACAAAGGCGGAGATGCCGCGGGACCGTGCCGCCGGATCGGTGACCGCGAAGACGGTGTAGAACTCCGACACCCCGGCGTTGGTGATCCAGCGCTTGACGCCGTCGAGCACGTAGTGGTCGCCGTCGCGCACGGCTCGGGTGGTCATCGACGCGGCGTCGCTGCCCGCCTCCGGCTCGGAGAGGCAGTACGAGAACATCGCCTCGCCCCGGGCCACCGGCGGCAGGTAGCGCCGCTTCAGCTCCTCGGAGGCGGCGAGCAGCAACGGCAGGGTGCCGAGCTTGTTCACGGCCGGGATCAGGGAGGAGGCGGCGCAGGCCCGGGCCACCTCCTCGATCACGATCGCGGTGGCCAGCGCGTCGGCTCCGGCACCGCCGTACTCCTCGGGGATGTGCGGGGCGTGGAAGTCGGCGGCCCTGAGTGCGTCGTACGACGCCTTGGGGAACTCGCCCGTCTCGTCGGCCTCGGCCGCGTTCGGGGCGACCTTGGCGTCGCAGACCTCCCGGACGGCCCCACGGACCGCCTCGTGCTCCTCAGGCAGCAGGTATGCGTCGAACGACGGCTCACTGGTCAACGCGGCCCTCCCGGCTCGTCCCCCCGGCGGCGAACACCTCCGGAAGCCTGACGATACCCGCCGGTAACCAGTGTGCGGCAGCCCCTCCCCGGCCCTACCCGGACCGATCGCGCCGGGCGCCGGGACGGCGGCGCGGGTGCCGCCGTCCCGGCCGGTCGGTCGGTCAGGCCACGGTGGCGTCGATCGTCACCGGGATGTTGCCGCGGGTGGCGTTGGAGTATGGGCAGACCGCGTGAGCCGCCTCGACCAACTGGTCGGCCGCACTCTGGTCCAGCCCGGCCAGTGCGACGTGCAGGGCGGCGCTGAGGCCGAAGCCTCCCTCGGCCGTCGGGACCACGCTGACCTCGGCGACGACCGCCGAGTCGCTGATCGTCAGCTTCCGTCGTGCGGCGACGAGCTTGAGTGCCGAGTGGAAGCACGAGGCCCATCCGGCGGCGAACAACTGCTCGGGGTTGGTCGCGCCGCCCGGGCCGCCCATCTCCTTGGGTATGGCGAGGGCGACGTCGAGCAGGCCGTCGTTGGTCACGGCCCGGCCTCCCGCCCTGCCCTCGCCGGTGGAGGTCGCGATCGCGGTGTAGAGCTTGTCGGACACAGTTCTCTCCTTAGCCTCTGGGTTCTGCCTGTTCTTCCGGGTTCTGCCTGGTTCCGGGACTGCCTACCGGATTTCGGCCGGGTCAGCGCACGGCTCTCGCGGCGGACTCGATCAACTTTCCCGTGCGATCGGCGTGCGAGATGAAGCCGGCGTGCGAGGCCCTGACCTCGACCGTGTCGGCGCCGGCACGCTGGGCGAAGAAGCGCTGCGCGACCGGGGACAACGCCCTGTCCTGGCCGAAGACGAGGTACCAGCTCGGGATGGTCCGCCACGCCGGCTCGTCGTGCGCCTCGTCGAACGACGCCACCGAGACCGGGCGCTGCCGGGCGGCCATCCTCGTCGTCTCCGACCGGGGCAGGTCGGCGGCGAAGATCTCACGGAACCGGACCGGGTCGATGCTCGCCTCGGCACCCCCGGGGTACGGGCGGACCACCAGCGCCTCGGGGGTGAGCTTGCTGCCCGGGTACCGCGTCGGGTCGGAGAACTGGTTGAGGGTCTCGCCCCGGTCCGGAGCGAACGCCGCGACGTAGACCAGAGCCTTGACGTTCGCGGCACCGGTGGCGGCGTTGGTGATGAGGGAACCGCCGTAGGAGTGGCCGACCAGTACCACGGGACCGGGCACGGTGTCGAGGATGCTGCGCAGGTATGCCGAGTCCGCCGCGAGGCCGCGCAGGGGGTTGGCCACCGCGAGCACCGGATATCCGTCGCGCTGGAGGATGCCGATCACCCGGTCCCATCCGCTCGCGTCGGCGAACGCGCCGTGCACCAGCACGACCGTCGGTGTGGTGCGCCGGGCGTCGGCCACCGCCGGCGCCTGGCCCGCCGAGGAGGGGGCGACGGCGACGCCGAGCATGGCCACCACGCCGAGACCGACCACCGCCAGCGACCGGAATCGAGATCTGAGCTGCACCGGGGGCTCCTTTCGGGAGAGGTAGACTAACTAGTACGTCTACACGCTAGCACACACCGCCCGGACACCCCGGGGACTAGGCTCGGGGGACGGACGGCAGAGACGGGAGCACCGGTGTCGGCAAGGGGAAACACGGCGCACGCCGCGACGGGAACGGCGGTCCCACCCGTGCGGCAGCGGATCCTGACCGCCGCGGACACGCTCTTCTACGCCGAGGGGATCCGTGCGGTCAGCGCGGATCGGATCATCGCCGAGGCGGAGGTCAGCAAGGTCACCTTCTATCGACACTTCCCGACCAAGGACGATCTGGTGCTGGCCTACCTGCGGGGGCGGTCGGACTGGGAGCGCGGCGCCGTCGAGGAGCTACGGGCCGATCACCCCGGTGACCCACAGGGCACGCTCGTCGCCCTCGCCAGGGCCATCGTCGACAGCAGCTGCACGACCGGATTTCGCGGCTGCCCGTTCATCAACGCCGCCGCCGAGTACGCCGATCCCGCCCATCCCGTCCGGCGGGCCGTCGCCGAGCACCGGGCGTGGTTCGCCGGGCTGCTGGACGACCTGCTCGGCGAGCTCGGCATCGGCATGCGTGCCGCCACGGTGGACCAGCTGGTCATGCTCCGGGACGGCGCCATGGTCACCGGATATCTCGGCACCGGCTCCGCTCCGGGCGCCGACACGCTCGTCGACGCCGGCCGCGCGATCATCGAGGCGGCCCGGCGAGCCGGGTAGTGGTCCGCAGCCAACCACGTGTTTCGGGAATCCTGGGACGAGCGAGGGTGGCCGCCGCGTTGCGCGGAGGCCACCCTCCCGACATCTGGCGCGCGATCCTTCTCAGGCGACGACGGAGCGGAGCGGGATTCCGGCGGCGCGGAGGTCGCGGATCAGGGCGCGTAGGAACGGGTGCTCGTCCGCGGCGAGACCGTCCCGGTTGGGGATGGTGAAATAGCTCGCGCCGTTCGCGGTCGCGACGCGCAGGTCACCGGTGTGCCGGGCGACGATGTCGCGGGTGCGCCCCGCGTCGGCGTCGGCGACCGCGACGGTGATCGGGCGCCACTCGCCGCCCAGGTTCTCCGGTGCCGGCACGGCGGCGGCCGAGGCCCGGGCCGGCGGTACGGCCGGAGCCGTCGACCGGGCGTCCGGTGAGGCCGGGGCAGCGGCCGGCCGTGGCGCCAGCAGCGCGTTGGCCACCAGGTGCAGCCCGCTCTCGTTGTACGCCCGGAACAGCGGGTTGAACGCGAAGAGCACCGCCCGGCCCGCCCCGGTCGGCTCGTCGACCAGCGCGACCGTGCCCCTGAGCGCGTCGGCCCGCACCGTGTAGCCGTTGTGCCAGAACCGCCCGTCGGCCGGGTACGTCAGCACGTTCGTGCCGGTGCTGGACGGGGCGAGGATCGAGTCGTTGTTGTTGAACTCGAAGTCCTCGGCCGGCCGGCCGAGCCCGACCGGGCTGCCCGGGTCGACGTCGACCCGCAGGTGCGAGCCGATCACCGTGTAGTCGGCCGGCTTCGGCAGCTCGACCGTTGACGTGAGCCCGGCCGCCCGGGCCATCCGGGTGCCCTGGTTGCGCAGCCCGAGATAGGTGCCGCCGGCCGCCACCCAGGCCCGCAGGTTGGCCTGGCCGGTCGCGGTCAGGCCGCCGGTCGGGTTGCCGCCGTCCGGCACCAGCAGCACGTCCCGCCCGGTGAACGCGGCGGTGTTGTCGTTGATGTCCGCCGTGCCGACGGGGGTGAGGTCGAGCCCCCAGCGCCTGCCGAGGACGTACCGGGCCTCGCCGTGCGAGCCGGAGGTGGTGGAGATGCCGGTGCCGGCGTACAGGCCGACGTCGGGCAGGGCCAGTGGGGTGCCGGTGGCGCCGCGCCAGCTCGGGGTCAGGGTCACCCCGAGCGATTCGGCGAGCCGGTCGCGGGCGCCGGTGAGGGCGGCCGCCGGCAGGGCGACGACCCCGGTGCGCTGGTCGCGGCGCACCTCGACGCCGGCGCCGAGCAGCGCGAAGGTCAGCTCGGCCGCCGCCGCCGAGTCCAGCGGGTACGCGTACGAGCCGAACCGGGGTGCGTATCCGCTCCGCCCGCCGTCGATGTCGCGGACCCGTTCCGCCCTCGGCGAGAGCCGGTCCCCGGTGTAGATCGTCTCCACGCCCATCAGCAGCGGGTTGCTCCAGGAGGAGACGTCGTAGAAGTACGGGAACGGGACGTACGGGTCCTCGCCCATGGTCGCCTGGATCCAGTGCTTCTGCGGCTGCTCCATCGGGATCCAGTACGCGCCCGCCGGCACCGTGTGGTTCCGGGCCGACCGGCCGCCGAAGATCTTCGCGTGCGGCACCCGCACCGGCCTCGTCAGCCGGTAGACCTCGACGTCCATCCGGCGCAGCCGCTCGACGAGCCGCCGCACGTCGCCGAGCTGCCGGCCGGGCAGCAGGAAGTAGGAGCGGACCGTCACGTCCGGCACCGGGAACTGGACCTCGTTGGTCGGCTGCACCACCTCGTTGGGCTGGAGCGCCCCGGCCCGCCCCTCGGCGAGCGCGTCGGACCAGATCCGGTAGTAGCCGGCCAGGATCTCCCGCTTGTGCTCCGAGGCCCAGCCGACGGTGGCCCACTGGGTGTGGAACTGCTGCTGCACCCGGTCCTGGACCGCCGACGAGCTGCCCTTCTCGTAGGTCATCCCGGCGGCGCCGAAACCGGTCGCCGGCACCGTGTCGCCGTACCCCATGAAGAAGAGGTCGTAGACGTCGTAGTTGAAGTAGCACTCGGTGGTCACCGCGTCGGTGCAGGCGCCGTTGTAGCCGAAGCCGGCGGCGTTCGCCGCGCCGATCCGGTTGATCCAGTCGACCGGCTCGTCCGCGATCTCGTGGTGGATCGGGTCGGCGTTCGGCGGGAAGAAGTACTGCCGGCCGCCCATCTCGTGCGCGTCGACGAAGACCTGCGGCGGGTAGCGGCGCAGCAGCTCAAGCTTGGCGTCGGTCTCCGGCTGGGTCCGGGCGAACCAGTCCCGGTTCAGATCGAAGCCGTACTCGTTCTGCCGGCGCGAGGCGTCCCGGCCGTCCGGGTTCTGCGTCGGCATGATGATCGTGACGAGGTTGTCGTTGCGCTCGCGTACCTCGCAGGAGAGGCCGGCGGCGAGCTCGTAGAGGGTCTTCAGCGCGGCGTCGGCGCCGGACTTCTCGCCGCCGTGCACGTTGCCGGTCACCCAGACGATCGCCGGGCCGCTCCGGGCGATCTCCGCCGCCCTCCGGCTCGACAGCCGCCGCGGGTCGCGCAGGTCGCGGACGTCCCGCGCGATCCGCTCCAGGGCGCCGCGCCGGAGGTGGTCGGGGTCGGAGACGATCGCGTACGGCAGCGACTGGCCGAGCACGCTGTCGCCGACGTTGCCGGTGACCACCCGGTCCGAGGCGGCGTCGACGGCACCGAGGTAGGAGCGGATCTCGTCGTCGGTGACCACCCGTTCCTGGCCGAGGCCGAGCGGGAAGCCGAGGTGGCTCTCCGGGCTCGGCACCCCGCCGAGCCGGGCGGCCGGGTCCGGGCTGCAACCGGGTGAGGCCGGCGGATGGCCGGGGTGGGCGCCGGCCGGGGTGCCGGGCAGCAGCGGCAGCGGGGCGATCAGCAGGGCGACCGCGGCCCCGCCGAGCCGCCGGAGCATCGATCTCCGGGGATCCGAGGGCTTCGGCGGATCCGAAGGTCTGGGCGGATTCGACGGAAACGTCAGGGGGAACTTCGAAACTGTCATGTGAAGTTCGGATTCCCTTCTCGGGGATGGCCGGGACGTCTCGGAAGATCGACCTGGGAGTGGCTCGGAGCCTATGAGCGGCCATTTCCGGCGGTCAAGATCTTGTAGGCACGGCGTCTTCCCACCAGCTACCAAACACGCCTACCACCAGAAATCAGGGGAATAGCGGCGGGAAGGGGCGGCCCAGGCGGGCGGGTCGGCGTACCCGGTCGGCGAGGGCTGTGAAGATGCCGACCGAAGATGCGCCGGGAAGCGCCGTCCGCGTAGGCTCAGCGCTTGTCGTACCGGCACGCGCGGCCGACCCGCCGACCCCGCAGCCTCGACACCACCGACAAGACCACACAATGTCCGGCAGCGGCGCTCTCCTCCGGCGCCGGCCTCCCCACCACCGCGACGCAATGAAGCGCCGCCACTGCGAGCGGAGAACACAGGCGTGACGATCCCGTACCCGAGCAGCCAGCCCATGCCGACGATCCCGGCGGTGACCCCGCCCTCCGGCGCCTCCCGCCCGCGTCTCACCTTCCTCGGCACGGGCTACCTGGGCGCGACGTACGCCATCTGCTTCGCCGAACTCGGCTACGAGGTGATCGGCTTCGACGTCGACGCCGAGAAGATCGCCAAGCTGGCCGGTGGCGAGGTGCCGTTCCACGAGCCCGGCCTGGACGAGCTGCTCAAGCGCAACCTGGCGGCCGGGCGGCTGCGCTTCTCGACCGACATCGCCGAGACCGCCGCCTTCGGCGACGTGCACTTCATCTGCGTCGGGACCCCGCAGCGGGCCGACGGGATGGGCGCCGACCTGTCGTACGTCGAGGCGGCCGTCACCGGCCTCTCCCAGCACCTGACCCGCAAGGCCCTGATCGTCGGCAAGTCCACCGTCCCGGTCGGCACCGCCGAGTGGATCGAGCAGCTCGTCGGCAAGCACGCCGGGGCCGACCTCGGCGTCGAGGTCGCCTGGAGCCCGGAGTTCCTCCAGGAGGGCTTCGCCGTCGAGGACGTGCTCCGGCCCAACCGGATCGTGGTCGGGGTCAAGAGCGAGTGGGCCAACGGCATGCTCTACTCCGCGCACAAGGGCGTCTTCGACCTTGCCGCCACCGAGGACCGGGAGGTCCCGCTGGTGGTGACCGACTTCGCCACCGCCGAACTGGTCAAGGTGGCCGCGAACGCCTTCCTCGCCACCAAGATCTCGTTCATCAACGCGATGGCCGAGGTCTGCGAGGTGGCCGGAGGCGACGTCACCCAGCTCGCCCGGGCGATCGGCTACGACCCCCGGATCGGCAACCGCTTCCTCCAGGCCGGCGTCGGCTTCGGCGGCGGCTGCCTGCCCAAGGACATCCGGGCGTTCCAGGCCCGGGCCCAGGAGCTCGGCGCCGGCGAGGCGCTGCGCTTCCTGCACGAGGTCGACCTGATCAACCTGCGCCGCCGCAGCCGCGTGCTCCAGCTCGCCGCCGAGCTGCTCGGCCGCCGCTACGGGCCGGCCGGCCCGGACCTCTCCGGCACCCGGGTCGCGGTCCTCGGCGCCACCTTCAAGCCGAACTCCGACGACGTCCGGGACGCCCCGTCGCTCGCCGTCGCCGCCGCCCTGCACAAGGCTGGCGCCGAGGTGCACGTCTACGACCCGGAGGGGATGGAGAACGCCCGCCGGGAGCGGCCCGAGCTGACGTACGCGGTCAGCATGAACGAGGCCGTCCGCGGTGCCGACCTGGTCTGCGTGCTGACCGAGTGGGCCGACTTCCGCAACGCCGACCCGGTCGCCCTCGGCGAACTCGCCGCCGGACGGCGGATCGTGGACGGTCGCAACTGCCTCGACTCCGCACTCTGGACCCAGGCCGGCTGGGAATACCGGGGCATGGGCCGGCCGTAGCTCCGGCAGCGCTGCCGCAGGTCCGCCCGCTACCTCAGGGGCGCGATACCGCAGGGGCGTGACGGCGACAATCGTGAATTCGACGCCGACTTGCCGGCCGTGGACCCGACCGGGTGCACGGCCGGCCTTTTAGGATCTCCTCAGCCCGGTCACGCACGCGATCGGGGGCTGTTCAACGGTTGCCCTTGATGGGCATGCTTCGGTGGAGGCCCGTGACGCGGCCATGCGCCGGCTGGAGGGGATGCCGTGAGTACGACGTACCAGTGCTCCTCGTGCGGCCGGGAGATCGAGCCGGCGCCACACTGCCCGTACTGCGGCGCCGAGCAGCTCCAGTATGCCGACGACCTGGCCCGGATCGAACGCTCGATCGCCGAGATGAAGATCCGCGAGGCGGCGCTCGCCAAGGAGCAGAAGACGATCGCCTCGCAGATGCAGGCGGCACTCTTCCAGCGGGACATCCTGGGGCACGCGGCGGACCAGCGCCGCAAGCAGAGCAACAAGCCGCGCCGGGTGCTCCGGCGCCGGGCCGCCCGCCGCCCGCCGACGGCGGCACCAACCGCTCCGGGCGGGCCGGGCGGTGCGGGCGGGCCGGGCGGTGCGGGCGGGCCGGGCGGTGCGGGCGGACCGGGCGGTGCCGGCGGGCCGGGCGGGCCGCCGCCCCGGGTGCCCCGGCAGTCGAAGGGCGGCGGCACCGAGCGGGTGTCGACCGTGCCGCCGCCCCCACCCCCGCCGCCGGTGCCCGGCGCCGAACCGGCCTGGGACGACGGCAAGGCCCGGCCGGAGGCCTCCACCCGCGAGGTGCAGAACATCCTGCTCGGGCTCGGTGCGCTGCTGCTCGGCATCGCGGCCGTGGTCTTCGTCGCGGTGGCGCTCAGCTCGCTCGACGACTTCAGCCGGGTGGCGATCCTGGTCCTGGCCACCGCGCTGATGCTGGCCGTACCGCCCCGGGTGGCCGGGCGTGGGCTGAGCGCCACCGCCGAGACGGTCGCGGCGGTCGGGCTGCTGCTGGTGCCGCTGACCGGGTACGCGCTCTGGACCGTCGACCGGTTCGCCGACAGCGACCTGCCCGGGTCGCTCTTCGGAGGGCTCACCTTCGCGGTCACCGCCGTCGTGGCGGCCGGTTACGCCGGGGCGACAGGGCTGAACGCTCCCCGCTACGCGGCGGTACTCGCCGTCCAGCCGATCCTGCCGCTGCTGGCCTACGGCTGGATCTCCGGGCCGGTCGGCTGGTCCGTGGTGCTCGCCGCGGTGGCGGTCGGCAATCTCTATCTCGCCCGGCTCTTCGGTGACGACGGGCAGCTGACCGGCTGGCCGGCCCGCTTCCGGTTCGGCCCCGGAGTGCCGCTGGAGGTCCGGCCGTCCCGGCCCGACGGCGGGCCCGGAGATCGTCCCGGGGGCGGCTCCGGAGACCGTCCCGACGGCTTCCCCGACGATCCGGACCGACCGGACCGGGGCACGCCCGGGACCCGGGCCGGCGGGACCGGGCCGGACCGGCCGGAGACGTTCCCGGAGGAGGCGGACGCGGTCGTCGAGGCGGAGCCGGCACCGGGCGGGCCGGCGAGGCGGGTCCGCACCCCGGGGGTCCGGCCGACCGCCAGCATCCCCTGGCTCCGGGAGCTGGCCTGGACGCTGCACGGCATCGCCTTCGCCGCCGCGGTGGTCTGTGCGGTCGTGGCACTGGTGGACGCCGACACCGTGCCCGGTGCGGCCCGGGCGGGCATGGCCCTGCTGCTCGCCGCCGCTGTCGGCCTGGCCGGTGCGCTGACGCTGCGCCGGCCGCCCCTGCCGGACATCGGCGCCGGGATCATGACGCTCGCCGTGATCGGCGCCTTCGGCCGGGTCGCCGCGGTGGCGCTGCCGGGGCGGGCCCTGGTGGTGATCGCCGCCGTCATCGCGCTCACCGGCATCGGCGTACGGGCGGTGCCCGAGGCGGCCCGGCGCGGACCGCAACTGGCCTCCGCCGCCGCACTGATCGTGATCGGCATCGTGGTGGCCGGCGGCGTGCTCCGGGCCGCCTCGGCCCCGATCCGGGCCGCGCTGCCGGTCTGGGAGGCCGACCTCGCCGCATACCCCGGCACGCTCGCCGCCGGGGTCGGTGACACCTCCTGGCAGCTCGCCGTCACCGCCCTGCTGCTGACGGTCGCCGCCGTGCTCTCCTCGCCACCCGAGGTACGCCGCGAGTTCGCCGTGGTCGGCGCGGCGCTGACCGCACTCGCCATGCCCGCCTCGTTCGGGCTCGGCTGGGCGGCGGCACCCTGGCCCCCGGTGCTGGTCGCCATCGGCATCGGTCTGGTCGGGCTGACCGCCGAGACCCGGCGGGTCGCGCTCACCCACGCCATCGCCGCCGCCGTGGTCGGGCTCGCCGGTGCGGCGGCCTCGGTGGCCCGGCCGGGCCTGACCGCCGCCGTGCTCTTCACCCTCGCCGTCGCCGGGGCGGCGGCGGCGCTGGCACCCACCACCCGCTCGCTGCCGATGGGCCGCTGGTCCGGGCTGGTCGCCGACTGGGCGGCCGGTGGTGCCGCGTTCGCCTTCCCCGGCGCGGTGGCCGCCTTCGTCGCGTCGGCGGTGCCGGTCGACCCGACCCCGACCGCGATGTCGGTACGGGAGGCGACCGAGCCGGTCCTCGCCGCCAGCTTCCTCGCCGTCTGCGCGGTGCTCTGCTACGCGGCGGTCACCCAGGTCGCCCAGCGGCAGATCAGCGTCCCACTGGCCGTCGGCACCGGGCTCGGCGCGCTCGCGGTCACGGCGGCGGCCTTCGGTGCGCCCGGCGCCACCCTGCCGGACACCCTGGTCGGCGCGGTGCTGCTGGTCAGCGCGGTGCTGCTGACACTGGCGCCGTCGATCGACGCCGGCCGGCGGGCGGACCGGCTGCTCGACGGCTCCGACATCGCCGCCGCCGCGGTGACCGCCGCCCTGGTCGGCACCCTCGCCCGGATCGCCGGCGTCCTCGGCGACGGCGCCGAGCTGGCCGCCGCCGCCTTCGTGATCCTGGTGGTGGCGGCCGGGATCCGGGCCATGCCGGAGCACTGGCGGCGCGGCCCGATCCTCGGCATCGCGCTGACCGGAGGCGTCGTCGGGCTGATCGCCGCCTGGACGGCGCTGGTCGGCGGGCTGGAGGTGCTGGCCACGCCCGGCCGGCTCTGGGAGGCCGACCTCACGCGGTGGCACGTCAGCGCGACCGGCACCGGCTGGCAGGCACCGGTCGCCCTGGTGCTGCTCGCCGGGGCCGCCGCGATCGCCCTGCCCCGACCCTGGTCCTACGATGTCGCCGCCGTCTGCGCCGGCCTCGCCGCCGTCGGCACCCCGGCCGCGTTCGGGCTGCCGTGGTGGTCCCCGATCGTGGTCGGCGGCGCGGTCGCCACCGTGTACGGGGTCACCTCCGTCGTCGCCGCCGACCCCCGGGCCGGACTGGCCCGGGCCACCGTCGCCGCCGCGGTGGCGCTGCACGCCGTCGGGGCGAGCCTGGTCCGCCCCTGGACGACCGCTGCCGCACTCGGTGTCGTCGCGCTGATCGGCGTCGTCGTCGCCGTCCTGGCCCGGGTCGTCGGCACCCTCTCCGGCCCGGCGGAGGAGGCCGACTCCCTGTCGCTGGCGCCACAGACGGCACAGATCGGCGGGCTCGCCGCCGGTGGTGCGCTCGTCGCGTCCGCCGGCTCGCTCGCCGCGCTCGCCGCCGCGCTGGGCTGGCCGGCCGAGGTCGTGGTGCTGGCCAGCCTGGCCGGGGCCAGCCTCGGCGTGGCGGTGGTCGGGCTCGTCCGCCGGCAGGTCCCGCAGTACCTCCCGTACGCCACCATCGGCGTCGTCGGCGGTGCGACCGCCGCCCCGGTCGCGGCGCTCCTCACCGGCCTGCCCTGGGGCGTCTACGCGGCCGCGGCCGTCCTGCTCGGGGTCCTCGCCGAACTGGTCCGGGCCGCCACCCCGGCCCCGACCCCGCTACGCGAGCCGATCCGGCGCTGGTCGGTGATGCTCGGCGGTGCGTTCCGTCGCCTTCCCGAGCCGGTCCGGGGCCGCTGGTCGGTCAGCCCCGCCGTCGGGGCGATGCTCGCCGCCACGCTGCCCACCGCGCTGGCCGTGGCGGCGCTCGCCCCCGCCCTGGTCGCCGCGCTGGTCGAGCCGTACCAGACGCTCGGCCAGGTCTGGCAGGGGCCGCCGGCCGGGCTCACCGATCCGGAGCCCGGCGCCGTCGACCCCGGCAACGTGCTCGCGGCCCTGCTGCTGACCATCGCGGCCGGGCTCGCCGCCACCGGGTTCAGCGAGGGCCGGCCGGCCCGGGCGGTGCCGGTGGTGCTGCCCGGAGCCGCGATCACGCTGCTGATCACGCCGATCTCGCTCGGCCTGGCCTGGCCGAACGCCACGCTGGCCGCGCTCGCGGTCTTCACCATCGCGATGCTCGGGCTGGCCCTGACCCCGCCGCCGCCGGACGCCGAGGTGGCCCGCTCGCTGCGGCTGACCCGCATCCTGGTCTTCGGCATCGGGCTGGCCGCCGGTGGCGCCGGGCTGGCCGGCGCGCTGGCCACCCGCGAGCTGACCCTCTTCACCCTCGGCACGGCGGTCGGCGTCGGCGCGGTCGCCGCGCTGGGCGGCCGGAGCCAGAACGCCCGGATCCTCGGCTGGCTCTTCGCCGCGATCATGGCGCAGACCTTCGTCTTCACCGCCGGCCTGGTCCTCGGCCTCGACCCGGCCTGGTCCGCGTTCGGGGTGCTGGCGGTCGGCGCGGTGCTGCTGCTGGTCGCGGCGATGCTGCCCCGGCTGCGCCGCCCCGAGGCGATGCGCGAGGCGGCCACCGTGGAGTGGACCGGCTACGCGGCCGCGCTGATCGCCGCCGCGCTCGCCTACGACTCGCCCCGGCACATCGCCGCCCTGCTCGCCGCCTGGGGCGCCGTGCTCGGGATGGCCGCCCTGCGGCCGTATCGCAGCACCGTCGAGCGGCGCACGCTCTTCTGGTCGGCGGTGGGCTGCGAGATCGTCGCCTGGTGGCTGCTGATGGCACTGGCCGACGTCGCGCTGCCGGAGGCGTACACGCTGCCGTTCGCGGCGCTGGCCCTGCTGGTCGGCCTCCTGGAGCTGCGGCACCGGGCCGACCTGAGCAGTTGGGCGGCGTACGGCCCGGCGCTGGTGGCGGCCTTCCTGCCGACCCTGGTGATCGTGCTCTTCGGCAACGACAGCGCGCTGCGCCAGGTGCTGCTGCTGCTCGGCGGGGTGGCGACCCTGATCTACGGCGCCAACCGGCGCCAGCAGGCCCCGGTGATCGTCGGAGCGGTCGTCACCGCGCTCACCGCGCTGCGCGCCCTGTTCAGCTACGGGCCGTGGCTGGTGCTGATCCCGGTCGGTCTGCTGCTGCTCGCCTTCGGCGCCAGCAACGAGAACCGCCGCCGCACCCAGGAACGCTTCCGCGCCGTCCGCGGCATGCGCTGAAGTGTAAGGAAGGGCCCCCGCTTATCGTTTTCTGTAGATGCGGGGGCCCTTCCTAACCCATCAGCGGCGGCGCGTGGCTGCGCCTGCCCACAGGTAGGAGGCGAACGGGAATGAGCGTCAGAACGCGGACGCGGCAACGTCGTACGGGACGGCGCAGCGGCGTCGGGAGTGCCGTCGCGACGCTGGTGCTGCTGGCCGGCACCGCCGGCTGCCAGGCGGCCAGCTCGGACGGGACGGAGCCCACGACGCCCGCTTCGACGGGTGGGGTCGGTGTGACGGGAAATACCGGACTTGTCTGGTGGATGTCTCGGCTGGACCGGGCCGGCACCGCCGCCACCCTCTACGTCTCGCGTCCGCTCGACGCTCCGCCCTGCCAGGGTTCCCTGCGTCCCGAGGCGACCGTCACCACTGGCAGTGCGGCACTCACCATCACGGTCTCCGACGGCTCCGGGACCGGCATCGGCTGCGTCAGAGACGACAAGCTGGCCATCGTGCCGGTCAACCTTCCGGAGCCGCTGGGCCGCCGCACGCTGATCGACGGGTACGACAACGGCCGCCGCCCGGTCTACCGCGAGGCGGACCTGCCAGCGGTGCCCGGAGGTGATGACGGCTCGTCCGAGGTGCCGACCGGTTTCGGGGTACCCACGCCGGCCGACGCCGCGCCGCCCGGCGCGTGGAGCCAGGCGTACACCCGGCCCGGCGGCCCGGACATCCGGATCAGTGGATACCCGCCGGACCACGCGCTGGCCAGGGCGCCGGGAACCGACCCCGTCGGCACGGCCGAGGTGGCCGGGGCCCAGGGCGCGATCTATCGGTACGGCGGGGACCGGTTCCAACTGCGGTGGAGGGCCTCAGGACTGGTCTACCTGCTCGACGTCGTGCCCACCGAGGGCGACTCCATCTCGCTGTCGACGTTCCGCGGCGTGTTGACTCGGCTGGACGCCGCCTGAGCGCGTGGACCGGGCGGGTGTGCGGGCTTCCTCAGCCGGCCGGTGGCCCGAGGGAGGCGAGCAGGTTGGCCTCCTTGCGGGCGACCACCTGCTCCAGCTCGGCCTGGTACGCCGCCATCCGCTCCCGCAGCGCCCCGTCACCGGCGCCCAGGATGCGTACGGCGAGCAGGCCGGCGTTGCGGCCGTTGCCGATCGAGACGGTCGCCACCGGGATGCCGGCCGGCATCTGCACGATGGAGAGGAGCGAGTCGAGCCCGTCGAGGTGCGCAAGCGGCACCGGCACCCCGATCACCGGCAGCGGGGTGGCCGAGGCGACCATGCCGGGCAGGGCCGCCGCACCGCCCGCACCCGCGATGACCACCCGGATGCCCCGCCCGGCGGCGGACCGGGCGTACTCGATCATCTTGACCGGGGTGCGGTGCGCCGAGACGACGCCGACCTCGTAGCCGACGCCGAACTCGGCCAGCGCCTCGGCAGCCGCGCCCATCACCGGCCAGTCCGAGTCGCTGCCCATGATCAGGCCGACCGGTGGCGCTGACTCCGTCACTCGTGCCCCTCCCGTAGCCACCAGGCCGCCCGTACCGCGCGGGCGCGTACCTTCTCCAGGTCGTCACCGAGCACCGTGACGTGCCCGATCTTGCGGCCGGGGCGGACCTGCTTGCCGTATAGGTGCACCTTGGCGCCCGGGTCCTCGGCGAAGAGGTGGTGCAGCCGCTCGTCGATCGACATCCCGCCCTCCGGGCCGCCGAGCACGTTCGCCATCGCCACCACCGGCGCGGTCAGCGCGGTGTCACCCATCGGATAGTCGAGCACCGCCCGCAGGTGCTGCTCGAACTGGGAGGTCCGGGCCCCCTCGATCGTCCAGTGCCCCGAGTTGTGCGGCCGCATCGCCAGCTCGTTGACGACCAGCGCCGGCTCGCCGTTCCCGCCGCTCGCCGGTGATCCGTCGTCCGCCCGGCCGGCGACGCCGGAGACCTCGAAGAGCTCCACCGCGAGCAGGCCGACCACGCCGAGCGCGGTCGCCAGGTCGATGGCGAGCTGTTGGGCCCGCAGCGCCAGCTCCTCCGGCAGCCGGGGCGCCGGGGCCAGCACCTCGACGCAGATGCCGTCGCGCTGCACGGTCTCCACCACCGGGTACGCCGCCACCTGGCCGAACGGCGAGCGGGCGACCTGCACCGCCAGCTCCCGGCGCAGCGCGACCCGCTCCTCGGCGATCAGTTCGGTGCCGGCGGCGCGCAGCCGGCCGACCAGGTCGGCGGCCTCGGCCGGGCCGGAAACGACCCAGACGCCCCGGCCGTCGTAGCCGCCCCGGGCCGCCTTGAGGATCACCGGCCAGCCCAGTTCGGCGACGAAATCGACCAGATCCGTCGCTCCGGCCACCGACCGCCAGCGTGGCACCGGGGCGCCCAGCTCGGTCAGCTTCTCCCGCATCGCCCACTTGTCCTGGGCGTACCGCAGCGCGTCGGCGGGCGGATAGACCGGCACGCCTGCCCCGGCCAGGGCCCGCACGTGCTCGTTCGGCACATGCTCGTGGTCGAAGGTGACCACGTCGCAGCCCTCGGCGAAGTCGCGCAGCGCGGCGAGATCGGTGTGCCTGCCGTACCGGACGTCGGCGGCGACCAGCGCCGCCCCGTCGGAGGGGTCGAGGGCCAGCACGCGGAGCGACTGGCCGAGGGCGATCGCGGCCTGGTGGGTCATCCGGGCCAGTTGGCCGCCGCCCACCATGCCGACAACGGGCAGACCCGTGCGGGAATCCATAGCGGGCGCAAGCCTAACTCCCGGCCGCGCCGAGCTGCGCGAGCAGGTCGTCGGCGGTGCTGACCGGGCGGTCACAGACGAAACCCCGGCACACGTACGCGGTCGTGGCGCCGTCGCGCATCGGGCGGTCGGCCAGCAGTGGTACGCCGGGGCGGTCCGGCTCCCCGGCCACCACGACCGCGCCGGGCGGGGCGTGCCGGTGGGCGAGCGCCAGCAGCGGGTCACCGGCCGGCTCGGCGGTGACCACCGCGATCTCGTACGGGCCGGAGAGCAGCGCCTCGCCGACCGTGGCGGCGTAGCCGGTGAACCGGGCGTGCCGGGCGGCGATCGGCGCCACCGTGCCGAGCGCGGTCCCGGCCGCCTCCCGGTAACGCACCCGCCCGCCCAGCGCCGAGTACGCCACCAGCGCCGCCGCCACCGCCGAGAGCCCGGACGGGGTGGCGTTGTCGGTCGGGTCGGCCGGCCGGCTGACCAGCTGCTCGGCGTCGTCGGCGGTGTCGTAGAACCCGCCCTGCCCGGTGCCGAACCGCTCCAGCGCCACGTCGAGCAGCTGCCCGGCCAGCTCCAGCCAGCGTCCCTCGCCGGTGAACTGGTGCACGGCGCAGAACGCCTCGGCGACGCAGCCGTAGTCCTCCAGCACCCCGGCCGGCTCGCCGACCCGGCCGTCCCGGGAGACCCGGCGCAGCCGCCCGTCGACGAGGTGCCGCTCGGCCAGCACCTCGGCGATCCGCACGGCCGCCGCCCCGGAGACCGGGTCGGCGGTGAGGGTGGCGTACTCGACCAGGGCGGTGACAGCGAGGCCGTTCCAGGCCGCCACGACCTTGTCGTCCCGGGCCGGCTGGGGCCGCTGGTCGCGTACCTCCCGGAGGCGGGCCCGGACCCGCTGCCAGCGTTCCCGGATCTCCGGGTCGGCGTCGTCGATGTCCCGGGCCAGCCGCAGCACGCTGGTGCCGTGTTCGAAACTGCCGGTGTCGGTGACGGCGAAGAGGTCGGCGGCCCAGCGGCCGTCGTCGTCGCCGAGCGCCTCGACGAGCTGGGCCGGGGTCCAGGCGTAGGTGGCGCCCTCCACGCCGTCGGTGTCGGCGTCCAGCGCCGAGGCGAGGCCACCGGCCGGGGTGCCGAGGTTGTCCAGGAGGAACGCCACGGTCTCGGCGGCGACCCGGCCGGCCAGCCCGTCGCCGGTGAGCCGCCAGAGCTGGGTGTAGACCCGCAGCAGCAACGCGTTGTCGTAGAGCATCTTCTCGAAGTGCGGCACCGTCCAGTGCCCGTCCACGGAATAGCGGGCGAAGCCGCCGGCGAGCTGGTCGTAGATCCCGCCCCGGGCCATCGCCTCGCAGGTGTGCCGGACGATCTCCAGGTCCCGGGTGGAGCCGGTGCGCTGGTGGTGGCGGAGCAGGAAGAGCAGGTTCATCTGCGGCGGGAACTTGGGCGCGCCGCCGAAGCCGCCGTTGGTCTCGTCGTACTCCCGGGCGAGCTGGTCGGCGGCGGCGTCGAGCAACTCGGCGGTGAGCGGGGCGCTCGGCCCGCCGACGGCCTGGGCGCCGGCCAGCGCCTCGACCACGGCGGCGCCCTGGCGCAGCACCGCCTCCCGCTGCCCGGTCCAGGCCTCGGTCACCGACTGGAGCAGCCGGACGAAGTTGGCCTTCGGGAGGTAGGTGCCGCAGAAGAACGGGGTGCCGTCCGGGGCGGCGAAGACCGTCATCGGCCAGCCGCCCTGCCCGGTCATCGCCTGGGTGGCGGTCATGTAGACCGCGTCGACGTCCGGCCGCTCCTCCCGGTCCACCTTGATCGACACGAAGTTCTCGTTCACCAGCGCGCCGACGGCCCGGTCCTCGAAGGACTCGTGCGCCATCACGTGGCACCAGTGGCAGGCGGCGTAGCCGACCGAGATCAGCACCGGTACGTCCCGGCGGCGCGCCTCGGCGAACGCCTCGGCCGTCCAGGGCCACCAGTCGACCGGATTGTCCTTGTGCTGGAGCAGGTACGGGCTGGTCGCGTCGGCCAGTCGATTCACCCGACGACCATAACCGCTCGACGGACCGCCCGCCCGGGATCGCGCCGGTGGCGGCCCCCGGAAGCCGCCGCCGAGGTGCGCCGACGGGGGTGGGGAGCGCTAACGGGGAGCGGGGAGCGCTAACGGGGAGCGGGGAGCGCTAACGGGTGGCGGGGAGCGTGCGGCAGAGTGCCGGCGGGAAGTCCGGTGCCGCCTTCAGCACGTCGGCGCAGCCCGGTCCGGCGCTGCGCGCGACGGTCCGCCAGCCGGCCGGCTCGAAGCGCAGGAAGTACCGGTACACGGACGGCGGTGCCGAGCAGCCGGGGCGACCGCCCGCACCGCACTGCGTACTGTTCAGGTTGACCGTCATCACCAGCCAGCGGCCGTCGCACTCCTCCACGTGCCGGGAGCTGTTCCGGGGCACGTCCATTCCCTTCATCGCCGCCAGCACCCAGGTCGTGTCGCAGTGGTCGGCCGGGGGTGTGCAGCCGAGATCCGGGTCGCAGCGGCGGTATCCGTCGCCGTCCGGCGCCCACGGCTGGCCGTTGAGCACCACGATCCGGTCGCCGACCGGCTTCGGCGCGGTCAACCGGGCCACCCCCGGTGCCGTCGTCGGGCAGCCGCCGACCATCCCGCTGCGGGCCGAGTCCTGGACCACGTTGGCGTGGATCAGGTTGTGCTCCTCGGTGTAGGAGGTGATCCGGGGATCGCGGGCGCACTCGGGGTGCCCGGCGGGCAACGCCACGTCGACCAGCAGGGTGCGCGGGTCGGGCCCGCGTCGTACCCCGGTCACCTCCGCCTGGAACGTCGACCATTCGGCCGGCCCGGCGGCGGTGGTCGGCGGCGCCGGCGTGCCCCGGGCGCCGCCGGCCCGGGCCAGCGCCGTGCTGCCGAGGCCGGAGGCGGTGGTCGGGTCGCCGCTCGCCGTCCGGGTGCCGATGACCAGCACCGCCACCAGGTAGTCCCGGGCCACCCCGACGTAGTACGCGGCGGTCGCGTCACCGTCGGAGTAGGAACGCAGGATCAGCAGTCCGGCAGCGTCCTCGGCGAGGATCTTCCAGTCGTCGCCCCCGGCCGGACGGCCACACCGGGACAGCTCGCCCCGGAGCGCGTCCAGCGCCGTATCGGCGAGTCCGGCCGGATACCGCGCCACGTACTCGTAGACACGGTGATCGCCCATGGTCGCGTTGACCGTGCGCTCGGCCACCGGCCGGGGCCGCTCCGGCCCGGGGGTGACCGTCCCGCCCGGAGAGACGGGTGGGGAGACCGGGACGACGGCCTTACCGGGTGGAGAGTCGACCGCCGTACCGGGCTTACCGGCTGGAGAGGCGACCGCCGTACCGGGTGGACCCGTCGGGGCGATCGCGATCGACGCCGGGGCGGATCGGGGCTGGGCGGCCAAGGGCGGCGGGCAGAGCCAGGGTGGCAGCGGATCCCCTGAGCCCCGCTACTCAACCGTCCGCACCCGCCGTCCGCGGGTGGGGTGGTGAGTCAGGAGGCGCCGTCGGCGCGGAGGGGGAGGATCCGGGCCTGGGCGGAGTCGAGCAGGGAGCGCAGTACCGCGACGATCTTGTCGGATGGCATCGGGCGGAAGAAGTGGTAGCCCTGGGCGGCGGTGCAGCCCAGCTCCGCGAGCGCGGCCCGCTGGTCGGCGGTCTCCACCCCCTCCGCCACCACCCGCAGCCCCAGCTCGCGGCCGAGGTCCACAGTGGTCCGGACGATCGCCGCCGCCTCCGGCGACTCGGCCATCTTCATCACGAACGACCGGTCGACCTTGAGCTCGTCCACGGAGATCCGGGTCAGGAAGGTCAGCGAGGAGAAGCCGGTGCCGAAGTCGTCGACCGCCAGCTGCACCCCCATCCCGCGCAGCGCGGAGAGCACCTCGTCGATCACCTCCAGCTCGCTCATCACCACCGTCTCGGTGATCTCCAGCACCAGCCGGTGCGCCGGCACCTGGTGCCGGCGCAGCGACTCGGCGACCTCCGCCGGCAGCCGCGGGTCGAGCAGGCTGCGCGCGGAGAGGTTGATCGAGATCGGTACGTCGAGACCGTGCCGGGCCCAGTCGGCCGCCACCCCGAGCGCCTTGTCCACCACATACCGGGTGAAGGCGCCGAGCAGCTCGCTGCCCTCGATCGTCCGGACGAAGTCCGCCGGGGTGAGCCGGCCCCGCCGGGGATGCCGCCAGCGGATCAACGCCTCCACCCCGGTCGGCTCACCGGTGGACAGGTCCACCGCCGGCTGCAGCGCCAGTTCGAGCTGGTCGTCGGCGTCCAGCGCCTCCCGCAGCTCGGCGACGAGGGCGAGCTTGTCGGTGCTGGCGGCGTCCCGCGCGCTGTCGTACGACGCGACGCTGCCGCCACCCTGCTTCGCCTGGTACATCGCGATGTCCGCCCGGCGCAGCAGCTCGGTCATGTCGGCCGTCCCCGCACCGGCCACCACCACCCCGACCGACACCTCGACCGACATCCGCACCCCGGCCACCTCGATCGGATCGGCGAGCAGCTCGACGATCTCCCGGGCCCGGCGCAGCACGTTCGGCAGCGGAGAGCGGTCGCTACCCGGCTCGGCCGGCCCGGCCGGAGCCGGTGTCAGCACCATCGGGGACGAGGTCGAGAGCACCGTCGACGGGGTCGGCACCGACGGGAACGGGATCAGCAGCGCAAACTCGTCGCCACCGAGCCGGCCCAGCAGCTCGCCGGGGTTGACCAACGCCTCCAGCCGGTCCGCCGTCACCTGGAGCAGCTCGTCGCCGGCCGCGTGGCCGAGCGTGTCGTTGACCTCCTTGAAATGGTTGATGTCGAGCAGCAGCAGGGCCACCGGATGGTCGTGGCCGAGTTGGTGCAGCGCCAGGTCACCCTTGCTCAGCAGCGCCGCCCGGTTGATCAGGTTGGTCAACGCGTCGTGCACCGCCTCGTACGACGACTGCGCCGTCACCAGTCGGAGCTGGAGGTGCGTCGCGGCGTCGTGCAGCGCGGCCGCCAGGGCGTCGCCGAAGGCCGAGAGGGCGTCCTGCTCCCGTTGGCCGGGCGGGGCCGAGCGGGGGAAGCGGACCCGCAGCTCGCCGACCGGGGAGCTGCCGACCACCAGCGGCCGGACGAGTTCCTGCTCGGTGCGCCCACCCGCCGGCCCAACCGCACCGGGGCCGGGCCGGCTGCCGGCAGGAGTGGCACCCCGCCCCGCGGCCAGGTCGACGCCGATGTCGCTTCCGACAAGTTCCAGGCCGAGCCGGCTGGTGAGCGGAAGTCGACCGACGCCGGGGCGACGACCCCACGGGAGGTCCGGCCCGGAGTCGGTCCGCTCGGTCGCGGCAAGGTCGCGGTGCGCCACCGGCCGACCCGGCTCGCCACGGTAGCGCCGCCACCGGCCGTCGCCGCGCCGGACGTCCATCTCGACCCAGTCGGCGCCGAAGAGGGTGAGCGGGCCGGTCACCCCGGCCGTGGCGACGTTGTGCTCGTCGAGCTGGTTGAGCGCGCCGGTGGCCTCGGCAAGGGCGCGCCAGGCCCGGCGCTCGTCGTCGGCACGGATCCGATGGCTGTACGTCTGCTGGAGCAGCCACAGCACCGGAGGCAGGAAGAGCAGCCAGCGCGGGTCGTATCCGAGCACCGCCACCACGGCCAGGCCGACGAAGACGTTGCCGACGAACATCAGCGACTTGCCCTGTAGGGCGCCGAGCAGTGCGGGCCAGATCCGTTCGCCGTGCCGCAGCGAGAGTGTCAGTCCGACGAGCCACGCGCTGGCCAGCAGATAGGTCAGCGCACCGACCGCGAGGGCGGCGATCAGCGGCGGTGTCAGGCCGGTGGCGAGCGGCGCACGCACCGCCTCCGGGACCGCGCTGCCGAGCGCCGCCGCGACGGCCAGTGTGGCCGCGACGCCGAGCGCGACAGCGGTGGCCAGGGAGGCGGTGGTGTGCACGACGTCCAGCGCGGAGCGCCGGTCCACGAAGACGGTCAGCAGCGTCCAGCCGAGCAGCGCGCCGAGCAGCGCGGCGGCCGGCAGCCAACCGGGCGGCACCAGGGAGAGACCGATGATGAACGACGCCTCGCCCCAGGTGACGCTGACCCGGCCCGTGCCGACCCGGAGCCGCAGCCGGAAGAGTTGTGCGACCGCCATCGCGGCGGCGGCGATGCCGAGCCGCCCTGCCGCCGGCAGCGAGCCGCCGGACGCTTCGGTGGGGACGAGCAGGCCCGCCACGGCGAGCAACAGCGCGACGGGCACCAGGACGAGGGTGAGTACGCGCACCCGGCGGGGTGCGGAGGCGATGCCGACCCGGACGAGGAAGCGCCCGGACCGGCCGTCGCCAGTCACGGATCGCCGCCGTTCGCCGAGCGTCGTTGCGCGACGTGGCCGTGCCGTCTCCGGCGCTGGGCGTCGGGTCTGGTTCTCATCGGCGCCCCCTCCCGCGCACGCTGCGGGACTTTTGGTCCCCGGCGGAAGGCTAAGCCAATCCGATTGAGCGCAACAGGGGGCGCCTGGCCGGTTTAGCGTGAATCATGTCCCGGACTGACCGTCCCGCTGCTGGTGGGAGGAGTGGGAGCGCTTCCACCAGAATCCTCACCGGAAGATGGTGCGTCGGCGGGCGTGTCGCCCGCCGACGCCTCCTCCTCCGGCTGCTCGGGAAAGCGGTCCGGCAGCCGGCGCAGCCGGGCGTTCATATTACGGATCAACAGGACCGTGGCGACAGCCAGCACCGTGATCAGGAAGAGACCCATGGGCCCGGCCAGACCACCGGTCCGGGTGTCACCGAAGTTGTTCTCCGCGAGCACCTGTGCAGCGGTCAGCATGGGTGGAAATCCTCCGATGTGGCGGGCTCTCACCCTACGGTACGCCTACCCCCGCTCAGCGGGCATGGGCGGTCTCCCGCACCCCGGCGAAGAGGTCGGACTCCGGCATCGGACTCTCGACCACCGAGCGGACCAGCTCGAAGTCCTCCGTCGGCCAGGCCTGGCGCTGCAACTCCATCGGCACGTGGAACCAGAAGCCGTCGGGGTCGACCTGGGTGGCGTGGGCGCGCAACGCGTCGTCGCGGACCGGGAAGTAGTTGGCGCACTCGACCCGGGTGGTGATCCTCGGCCCCTTGTCCGGCCGGTCCTCCCAGCGGTCCAGCCACTCCGCGTACGGCGACTCCCTGCCGCTGGCCAGCATCGTCTCGTGCAGCGCCATGATCTTGGCTTTGGAGAAGCCGATGTCGTAGTAGAGCTTCGACGGCTGCCACGGGGCACCCAGCTCCGGATAGCGCCCGGGGTCGCCGGCGGCGTCGAAGGCCGCCACGCTCACCTTGTGGCACATGATGTGGTCGGGGTGCGGATAGCCGCCGTCCTCGTCGTAGGTGGTCACCACGTGCGGCCGGAACTCGCGCATCAGCCGGACCAGCGGCGCCGCCGCGACCTCGACATCCTGGAGCGCGAAACACCCCTCGGGCAGCGCGGGCAGCGGGTCACCCTCCGGCAGCCCCGAGTCGACGAAACCGAGCCACGCCTGCTCGATGCCGAGGATCGCCCGGGCGGCGTCCATCTCGGCACGGCGGATCTCGGCGATGTTGGCCCAGACGTCCGGCCGGTCCAGCTTGGGGTTGAGGACGCTGCCCCGCTCACCTCCGGTGCAGGTGACGACGAGGACCTGCACGCCTTCGGCGACGTATTTCGCCATGGTCGCCGCGCCCTTGCTCGACTCGTCGTCGGGATGGGCGTGCACGGCCATCAGACGTAGCTGCTCTGTCAACTCAGCTGCTCCCTCGTATGTGCCCGGACCGGGCCCGGCGCCCCGTTCACTGAAACCGCCCGCCTTCACCGACCCCGACGGGGGCCGGCCCGGTCGCCGGCTGAGAAGATGGGCGTACCCATTCTTGCCGATGCCACCGACAACAGTCCCAGGAGATACCCGCCGGTGCCCGAGACGCCCGCCACACCCGTACCGACAGCCCCGGTGTTCCCACCCGGTCGGTACGGCCGCCGCCGGGCGCCCCGACGCCGCCGGCCGTGGGTGTCTGCGCTGCTGGCGGTCGCTCTGGTGGCGGCACTCGGTGCCGTCTCGTACCGGCTCTACCGGCAGTACGGCGACCCGAACTACGACGCCCAGGTGATCACCTACACCGAGATCACCGACACGCAGGTGGTGGTCGACTTCCGGGTGACCGTGCCGGCCGGCGGGTCGGCGGTCTGCGTGCTCCGGGCCCGCTCCCGGGATGGTGCCGAGGTCGCCCGCGAGCAGGTACGCGTCACCGCCGAGCCGGGGCAGCGGCACCTCACGGTCCGGCACCGCCTGGTCACCACCGGACGGCCTCTGCTGGGCGAGGTGCTCCGCTGCCACCCGGCCGACTGAGCACCCTGCGGCGCCCTCCCACCACCCCCTACCGCGATAAATGACGTGGCGTCCGGTGTGTAGCGCACTGGTAACTTGGTAATTCGTCCCTGTCCACGACTACCCGAGGAGATCGTCTGTGTCCACGACCGACCGCGAGGCAGCCACCTGGCTGTCGCAGGAGGCCCACGACCGGCTGCAGGCGGAGCTCGACGAGCTGATCGCCGGAAGGCCGGCGATCGCCGCAGAGATCAACGCTCGGCGCGAAGAGGGTGACCTCAGGGAGAACGGCGGTTACCACGCCGCCCGGGAGGAACAGGGCAAGCAGGAGGCGCGCATCCGTCAGTTGCAGGAACTGCTGCGTACCGCCCAGGTCGGCGAGGCGCCCACCGCCGACGTGGTGGCGCCGGGCTGCGTCGTCACGATCCACTTCGACGACGACACCGACGACACGGAGACCTTCCTGCTCGGCTCCCGGGAGATCGCGGCGACGACCGACCTGACCGTGTACAGCCCGGAGTCGGCCCTCGGCAGGTCCATCCTCGGCGCCCGCCCCGGCCAGACCGTCACCTACACGGCGCCGAGCGGCGCGGAGATCAAGGTGACCGTGGTCCGGTTCGAGGCGTACGGCGGCTGACCGGAAGCCGCCGCCGGGAGGCGGACACACCATCACGCCGCCGCACGGAGGCGGACACACCATCGACGCCGGAGCCCGGCCGGCTCAGCCCGGCTGGGCGACGTCGACCTGGTAACCGCTGCCGCGCAGCGCGCCGATCAGCCGGTCGGAGTGTTCGGCCCCCCGGGTCTCCACCGAGAGTGCCACCTCGACCTCGCCGAGCCGCAGGTGCGGGTTCTGCCGCTGGTGCACCACGTCGACCACGTTGCCCCGGTGCTCGGCGATCAGGCCGAGCAGCGAGGCGAGCTGGCCGGGCCGGTCGGCGCAGCGGACGGTGATCCGGAGGAACCGGCCCGCCGAGGCGAGCCCGTGCTCGATCACCCGCAACATGAGCAGTGGGTCGATGTTGCCCCCGGAGAGCACCGCCACCACCGGCGGCCGCACGGCGACCGCCCCGGACATCAGCGCGGCCACCGCCGCCGCCCCGGCCGGCTCCACCACCTGCTTGCCCCGCTCCAGCAGCATCAGCAGGGCCCGGGAGATGTCCTCGTCCGGCACCGTCACGATCTCGTCCACCAGCTTGCCGACGTGGGCGAAGGTGATCTCGCCGGGGCAGCCGACCGCGATGCCGTCGGCGATCGTGGCGTAGGCCGGCAGGCGTACCGGCTCACCGGCCCGCAGCGAGGCGGGAAACGCGGCGGCACCGGCGGCCTGCACCCCGATCACCCGTACCTCCGGCCGTAGCGCCTTGGCGGCGACCGCGATCCCGGAGATCAGCCCTCCGCCACCCACGCCGGCGATGATCGTCCGCACATCCGGGCACTGCTCCAGGATCTCCAGCGCCACCGTGCCCTGCCCGGCGATCACGTCCGGATGGTCGAACGGGTGGATGAAGACCGCGCCGGTACGGGCCGCGAAGTCCTCCGCCGCCACCAGTGACTCGTCGACGGTGTTGCCGACCAGCTCCACCCGGGCGCCGTACCCCTTGGTGGCCGCCACCTTCGGCAGCGGCGCGCCCACCGGCATGAACACCGTGGCGGCGGCGCCGAGCAGCCCGGCGGCCAGCGCCACCCCCTGGGCGTGGTTGCCGGCGCTGGCGGCCACCACCCCCCGGTCGCGCTCCGCCGCCGAGAGCCGGGCGATCCGCACGTACGCGCCCCGGACCTTGTACGACCCGGCCCGTTGCACGTGTTCGCACTTGAGCCAGACCGGTCCACCCAACGCGGCGGAGAGCGGCCGGGACGGTTCCAGCGGTGTCTCCCGGACGACCTCGGCGAGCAGCTTGCGGGCGGCGGTGACCTCGGCGAGTCCGACCAGCTCCGTCATGCCCGAAATCCTCGCATCCCGTCCCGGAAACGCTCGCTTCCGGCGGGGCGGGCGTGCCCGAGCTCACCTCCCGAGCCGCGGCAGGCGGACCGGTCGGTCAGCCGGCCGGGGAGGGCACGCGGGGCCAGTCCGGCGCGTGCCGCCGCCAGGGACCGGCCAGCTCGAACTGCCCGGCCACGCCGAGCAGCAGCAGCTCCGAACCGGGCGGACCGGTCAGTTGCACCCCGACCGGCAGCCCGTCCGGACGCAGTCCCACCGGCACGACCAGCGACGGCAGCCCGGCCATGTTCCACGGTCCGGCGTACGGGGCGTACCGGATGCAGGTCAGTAGGTTGGCCCGCCAGGAGCGGGCGGCCCAGCCGGCGGCGCTCGGCGGTGCGGCGGCCAGCGCCGGGGTCAGCAGCAGGTCGACCGAACGGTCCGCGAAGAAGGCGATGCTCCGCTCCCGCCACTGCGTCCGGTCCTGCTCGCGCACCAGGCCACGGCGCAGCGCCCAGGCGCCGAGGGCGGCGTGCCGGCGACTGCGCCGTTGCAGGGTGCCGGGTCGCAGACCGGCCGCCTCGACCTCGTTCGCCGCCGCCGCCAACCAGGTGGCGATGCCGCGCAGCCCGAGCGACGTCGGATAGACCGGGTCGGTCGAGACGGTGTCGTGCCCGGCCACGGCCAGCAGCCTGGCGGCGGCGGCGACCGCGTCCCGGTTGGCCTGGTCCGGGCGTACGCCCGCGACCGGCGAGCGGAGCGACACCGCGACCCGCAGCCGCTCCGGCGGCACCAGCTTCTCCGGCCGGCGACCGGCGAGCACGGCGAAGCCGACCGCGGCGTCCGCCACGGTGGTGGCCAGGATGCCCTGCTCGCCGAGGCCGTACCAGTCGTTGGCGCCGAGTTGGCACGGCACCACGCCCCGACCGGGTTTGAGCCCGACCAGCCCGCAGCAGGCGGCCGGGATCCGGATCGAGCCGAGCGCGTCGTTGCCGTGCGCGATCGGCACCATCCCGGCGGCCACGGCCGCCGCCGAGCCGCCGGACGACCCGCCCGGAGTCCGGTCGGGCGCCCACGGGTTGCGGGTCGCCACCGTCTCGTCGTCGGTGAAGCCGAAGATCCCGAGCTCGGGCATCCGGGTCACGCCGACGATCACCGCCCCGGCGCCGCGCAGCCGCCGGACCACCTCGTGGTCGTCCTCGGCGACCGGGGTACGGGCGGCCTCCGACCCGTTCCAGGTCGGCAACCCGGCCACGGCGGTGTTCTCCTTGACCGCGACCGGCACCCCGGCCAGCGGCAGGTTCGCCAGGTCGTCCTGCTCGTCGACCTTCTCCGCCTCGACGATCGCCTCTCCGCCGCGCACCACCCGGAACGCGGCGAGCTCGCGGTTCGCCCGGTCGATGTGGTCGAGGTGATCCGCCACCACCTGGGTGGCGGAGGTGTCGCCCCGACGTACCGCCCGGGCGATCTGTTTCGCGGTCGCGCCCACCCAGCTCGGCATGATGTCCTGCACGGCCACTCCCCATCGACTTGTCCGCGGCGCCGTCCGGGCGGCGGACGGCGGCCGGACGGCGGTCAGCCGAGCGCCTGCTCCAGGTCTGCGAGTAGGTCGTCGGCGGTCTCGATGCCGACAGACAGTCGCACGAGATCGGCGGGAACTTCAAGCGGCGAGCCGGCGGCGCTGGCGTGTGTCATCCGGCCGGGATGTTCGACAAGCGACTCCACCCCGCCCAGCGACTCGGCGAGCACGAAGAGTTTCGCCCGGTCACAGATCTGTACGGCGTGCTCCTCGCCACCGGCCGCCCGGAAGGAGATCATCCCGCCGAACCGGCGCATCTGCTTCGCCGCGATCTCGTGTCCGGTATGGTCGGGCAGACCCGGATAGAGCACCTGGGCCACCGCCCGGTGCCCGACCAGGTAGTCGGCGATCCGCTCGGCGTTGTCACAGTGCCGGTCCATCCGTACGCCGAGGGTCTTCACCCCGCGCAGCGTCAGCCAGGCGTCGAAGGGTCCGTTCACCGCCCCCATGGCGTTCTGGTGGTAGCGGAGCTCCTCGCCGAGCGCGGCGCTCGCCGCGACCAGGGCACCACCGACCACGTCGGAGTGTCCACCGACGTACTTGGTGGTCGAGTGCACCACCACGTCCGCACCGAGTGCGATCGGCTGCTGGAGGTAGGGCGAGGCGAAGGTGTTGTCGACCACCAGCAGCGCGCCGACGTCGCCGGCCAGGGACGCCAGCCCGGCGATGTCGGCGATCCCGAGCAGCGGGTTGGTGGGCGTCTCCACCCAGATGACCCTGGTCTCGCCCGGACGGACGGCCGCGCGTACCGCGTCGATGTCGGAGATCCGGGCCGCGGTCCAGTGCAGTCCCCAGCGCTCCGCCACCCGGGCGAAGAGCCGGAACGTGCCGCCGTACGCGTCGTCGGGGATCACCACGTGGTCGCCCGGCCGGCAGACGGTGCGCAGCAGGGTGTCCTCGGCCGCCAGGCCGCTGGCGAAGGCCAGCCCGACCGGCCCGCCCTCCAGCGCGGCCAGGCACTCCTGCAGCGCGTCCCGGGTCGGGTTGGCGGAGCGGCTGTACTCGTAGCCGAGCCGGGGGGCGCCGACCGCGTCCTGTGCGTAGGTGCTGGTCTGGTATATCGGCGGCACCACCGCCCCGGTGCGGGGTTCCGGCTCCTGGCCGGCGTGGATGGCGATCGTCTCGAAGCCGTGACTCATCTGCAGAAGGCTAGCCTGCACTGGTGGCGGGATGCGTGTTCTGCGGGATCGTGGCGGGTGCGGCGGCGTTCCGGGTGGTCGACTCCGACGACGGGGTGGCCTTCCTCGACGTCCGCCCGGTCTTCAGGGGCCATCTGCTGGTCGTGCCGCGCGAGCACGTCGAGACGCTGGACGAGCTGCCGGAGGCGGTTCTGCCGGGCTACTTCCGGCTGGTGCAGCGGTTGGCGCGCGCCGTCGAGACCGGGCTCGGCGCGGGTGGGACGTTCGTGGCGATGAACAACCGGGTGTCGCAGTCGGTGCCACACCTGCACACCCATGTCGTACCGCGGACGAAGGGGGACGGCCTGCGCGGCTTCTTCTGGCCCCGGACGACGTACGCCTCGGACGAGGAGGCCCGCTCCCACGCCGGCCGGATCGCCGCCGCGCTGGACGGGTAAGGATCGCTGGGCGGGTAAGGATCCTGGTGCGTACCGCGTTGCACCCGGCAGAGGTACGAAAGGAGTCGCACCGTGTTCCTACGGCGCATCAAGGCCGACCTGCCCACTCCCGACCAGGCCCTGCCCGGCCGACCGATCGCGATGCCGGTCTCCGACCGGCACGAGGTGCTCGGCACCCCGCTGCGCGGGCCGTGGCCTGACGGCACCCAGGTCGCGGTCTTCGGCATGGGTTGTTTCTGGGGGGCCGAGCGGCTGTTCTGGACCCTGCCCGGGGTGATTTCCACCTCCGTGGGTTATGCGGGCGGTTACACCCGGAATCCGACCTACGAGGAGGTCTGCTCCGGCGGCACGGCGCACGCCGAGGTGGTCCAGGTGGTCTACGACCCCTCGAAGATCGGCTACGAGGACCTGCTCAAGGTCTTCTGGGAGAACCACGACCCGACCCAGGGGATGCGGCAGGGCAACGACGTCGGCACCCAGTACCGGTCGACGATCTACACGACCACCGACGAGCAGCTCGCGGCCGCGACCGCGTCCCGGGACGCCTTCGCCCCGATCGTGGCGGCCGCCGGGCACGGCGGGATCACCACCGAGATCGGCAGGCTGGGCGACTACTACCACGCCGAGGACTACCACCAGCAGTACCTGGCGCCGACCAAGAACCCGAACGGCTACTGCACCCACGGCCCGAACGGGATGACCTGCCCGATCGGCGTCGCCCGGACCGGGGCGTGACGCGGGCTCGCCGGGCGACTTCCGAGCGGAAGATGTGTGGTCAAAAACCGTTGCCGGTGCCGACCGGGGATGGATAGCGTGGCCGTACACGGGAAGGGAGGTGGTCCGAGCTTTGTATAGCAATAGGACTCGTGAGGTGGCTGTCCGCTAGCCGCTGTCCTTGACAGTTTCGGTGTCCGCCGCAGGCGGGCAGTTGCAAAGTCGTCGAGACCGTGTGGCAGCGGTGCGGCGAATCCACGACAGCCACCCGACCCCCGGGGGGAGCCGGCCATAGTCCAGTCGGCCTCCGCGTGACGACCGTCACGCGGGCCCCGGGGGTCGATCATTTCCTCCGTCGGCCGGCGCACCCGCCGCCGACGTACCGCCGGGAAGGCCGCCGTGTCAGTGCGCGAGCTGGCGGTGTTGGGCACGGCCAGCCAGGTGCCGACCCGGCACCGCAACCACAACGGCTACGTCCTGCGCTGGGACCGCGAGGTGATCCTCTTCGACCCCGGCGAGGGCACCCAGCGGCAGATGACGCTCGCCGGGATCCCGGCCGGCGACCTGACCCGGATCTGCGTCACGCACTTCCACGGCGACCACTGCCTCGGCCTGCCCGGCGTGGTCCAGCGGCTCTCGCTCGACCGGGTGGCGCACCCGGTCGACGCGCACTATCCGGGCGGCGAGGCCCACTACTTCGCCCGACTGCGGCACGCCAGCTCCTTCTACGAGACGGCCGAACTGCGCGAGCTGCCGGTGCTGCGGGACGGCCAGACCTTCGCGACCCCCGCCGGCCGGCTGCGCGCCCGCCGGCTCCGGCACCCGGTCGAGACGTACGGCTATCAGCTGGTCGAGCCGGACGAGCGCCGGATGCTGCCGGAGCGGCTGGCGGCGTACGGGATCCGGGGGCCGGCGATCGGCGCGCTGGTCCGGGACGGCCGGATCGACGTCGCCGGGCGGCGGGTGACGCTGGCCGAGGTGAGCGTTCCGCGTCCCGGGCAGCGGTTCGGCTTCGTGATGGACACCGGCCTCTGCGACGCGGTCTTCGAGCTGGCCGACCGGGCCGACCTGCTGGTGATCGAGTCGACCTTCCTGACCGAGGACGCCGCGCTCGCCGCCGAGGTCGGCCACCTGACCGCCGCCCAGGCGGCGCGGGTGGCGGCCGAGTCCGGGGTACGCCGGCTCGTGCTCACCCACTTCTCCCAGCGCTACCACCCGGCGTCCCGGGCCGGTGTGCCGCCGGCCGCCGAACGCTTCGCGGCCGAGGCCCGGGAACACTTCGACGGCGAGCTGGTGGTGGCCGAGGACCTGCTCCGGGTGCCGGTGCCCGCCCGACGGGTCGGTGTGCCGGCGGCCCCGCCCGGCGGATCGGTGTGACGGCGGCCCCCCGCCCACCGCCTCACTACGATCAACCGATGACGATCATCCTGCGCCCGGCCGTCGCCGCCGACCTGATGGCGGTGGGAGACCTGCACCACCGCTCCCGCGCCGCGGCCTACCGGGACATCGTCCCGGCGGAGGCGCTGGCCACCGTCTCCGGCGAGATGATGGGGCGGTACTGGTCGGAGCGCTGGTCGTACGAGCGGGACACCCACCTGATGACGGTGGCGGAACGGGACGGCCGGCTGGCCGGCTTCACCTATCTCGGGCCGCACGACCCGACCGAACCGGACCCGGCCGGCACCGACGTCGGTGAGCTGTACGCCATCCACCTCGACCCGGCCGAGCAGGGACGCGGAACCGGTCGGGCGCTGATGGTCGACGCGCTGGCCACCCTGCGTGCCCGGGGCTGGCGCCGGGCGGTGCTCTGGGTGCTCGTCGACAACACGCACGCCCGGGACTTCTACGCCAGGGGCGGCTGGGCACCCGACGGGGCGGAGCGGGACGGCGACATCGGCCCGGCGATGACCCGGCAACTCCGCTACGCCCGGGACCTCCCCTGACGCGGGGGACCTCCCCTGACGCGGGGGACGGCCCCTGACGCGGGGGACGGCCCGGTCCGGATTTCGCTCTGGGCGCAGCGGTCCGGGGATGGGCCGGGGCCGGGCCGGCGTTGACCGGCACATGAGCACCGAACAACTCGAGCCGGAGCGCCCGGAGCACCCGGAGCACCATGAGGCTCCGGAGCACCACGAGGCTCCGGAGCCTTCGGAGCGTGCCGAAGGGGCCGCGCTGGACGCGTACTCCCGGGTGGTGACCGGGGTGGCGGCGCAGGTCCTGCCGAGCGTGGCGGCGCTGGCCGTACGCGGACCGCGCGGCGCCGGAGCCGGCTCGGCGGTGACCTTCACCGACGACGGGTTCCTGCTCACCAGCGCGCACGTGGTGCAGGATGCGCCCGGCGGGATCGCCACCTTCGCCGACGGTGCCGAGGCCCGGTTCGACGTGGTCGGCGCCGACCCCCTCTCCGACCTGGCCGTGCTCCGGGTCCGGGCGACCGCCGCCGCACCCGCCGAGCTCGGCGACGCCGACCCGCTCCGGATCGGGCAGCTCGTGGTCGCCGTCGGCAACCCGATGGGGCTGGCCGGCTCGGTCACCGCCGGAGTGGTCTCCGGGCTCGGCCGGTCGCTGCCGGCCCGGGACGGCCGGGTGGTCCGGCTGATCGAGGACGTCATCCAGACCGACGCCGCGCTCAATCCGGGCAACTCCGGCGGGGCGCTCGCCGACGCCGCCGGCCGGGTGGTCGGGATCAACACCGCCGTCGCCGGGTACGGCCTCGGCCTCGCGGTGCCGATCAACTCCACCACCCGGCAGATCATCGGTGACCTGGTCACCTCCGGTCGGGTACGCCGGGCCTGGCTCGGCGTCGCCGGGGTGCCGGTACCGCTGCCGCCGGCCGTCGCGGAACGCACCGGCCAGCAGCGCGGGCTCCGGGTCGTCGAGGTGGTCCCGGAGAGCCCCGCCGGAAAGGCCGGGATCTACCTCGGTGACGTGATCATTTCGGCCGGCGGCCGGCCGGTGGCGAACGGCCAGAGCCTGCAACGCCTCATGCTCGGCCCCGCCATCGGCAGCCGCCTCCCGGTCACACTGCTGCGCCGGGGCGCCTTCGTCGACGTGATCGCCGTACCCACCGAACTGACCCGGTGAAAGGAGGGGGCCCTTCTTATCGTTTTCTGTATAAGAAGGGCCCCCTCCTAACACCTCGGGTCAGCGGGAGTGGCCGCCCAGGTGGGCCAGCAGGTCCTGCCGGGTGAGTACGCCCTTCGGCTTGCCGTCCACCAGCACCAGGGCGGCGTCGGACTTCTCCAGCAGGTCGACGGCCTCGCTCACCGGCTGCCCGCCGCCGATCATCGGCAGCGGCGGCCCCATGTGCCGCTCGATGGTGTCGTGCAGCTTCGCCTGCCCGGTGAAGAGCGCGTCCAGCAGGTCCCGTTCGGCGATCGAGCCGGCGACCTCGCCGGTCACCACCGGTGGTTCGGCCTTGAGCACCGGGAGCTGGGAGACGGCGTACTCCCGCATGTAGTCGACGGCGTCCCGGACGGTCTCGGTCGGGTGCACGTGGACCAGCTCGGGGATGCCGTTCGGCTTGCTCGCCAGCGCGTCGGCGACGGTCGCCTCGGCGGCGCTGGTGCCCATGAAGCCGTACCGGGCCATCCACTCGTCGTCGAAGATCTTCGACAGGTAGCCGCGACCGCCGTCCGGCAGCAGCACCACCACGACGTCGTCCGGGCCGGCCCGCCGGGCCACCTCCAGGGCGGCCGCCACCGCCATTCCGCAGGAGCCGCCGACCAGCAGCCCCTCCTCGCGGGCGAGCCGGCGGGTCAGCTCGAAGGAGGTCTTGTCGGAGACCTTCACGATCTCGTCGCAGATGCCCCGGTCGTACGTCTCCGGCCAGAAGTCCTCACCCACCCCCTCGACCAGGTACGGCCGGCCGGTGCCGCCGGAGTAGACCGAACCCTCCGGGTCGGCGCCGATGATCCGCACCGCCCCGCCGGAGACCTCCCGGAGGTAGCGACCGGTGCCGGTGACGGTGCCGCCGGTGCCGACCCCGGCCACGAAGTGCGTGATCCGGCCGCCGGTCTGCTCCCACAGCTCGGGGCCGGTGGTCTCGTAGTGCGAGCGCGGGTTCGCCGGGTTGGCGTACTGGTTGGGCTTCCATGCGCCGGGAATCTCCCGGGTCAGCCGGTCCGACACGCTGTAGTACGAGCGCGGGTCCTCCGGTGCCACCGCCGTAGGGCAGACCACCACCTCGGCCCCGTACGCCCGCAGCACGTTCTGCTTGTCCTCGCTGACCTTGTCGGGGCAGACGAAGACGCACCGGTAGCCGCGGGTCTGGGCGACGAGGGCCAGCCCGACGCCGGTGTTGCCGCTGGTCGGCTCGACGATGGTGCCGCCGGGCCCCAACAGGCCGGCCCGCTCCGCGTCCTCCACCATCCGCAGCGCGATGCGGTCCTTGACCGACCCGCCGGGGTTGAAATACTCCACCTTGGCGAGGACGGTCGCCGGGATGCCGGCGGTGACCTGCCGGAGCCGGACCAGCGGGGTGTCGCCGATCAGCTCGATGACGTTGTCGTAGTAGCGCACGACGTTGTGCCCTCCTCGGTGCTCGCCGGCCGGACGGCACTGGCCGGGCACAGGGTCGGTGCTGGTGGCGTGCGGTCGGGGCGAAGGATCGTCTCTTCCGCCGCCAGCCTACGTGCCCGCGACCCGGCCCGCGGCCGGGGATCCCGGCCCGCGACGGCAGGTGCGGATCGGGATCCCCGGGCGCGGGCCGGCGACCGGAGGCGGGTCAGTGCACCACCTTGCCGGGGATGACGGAGGCACGCCGGGCCTCCCAGTCGAGGAAGCGCTCGGTCTCGTCGAGCACGGCACCGGCCAGCCAGGTGACCATCACCGCGTCGTCCGCCAGCCCGAATATCATCAGGGCGAGTTCCGGCACCAGGTCGACCGGGCTCAGCACGTACGCGGTCGCGGCGGTCATCAGGGCGAGCCGCAGGCCGCCGTCGTACTCGCCCCGGAAGGTGGCCGCGACCATGCGGGGCAGTGCGGCGATCCGCCTGCCCAGTGGCGGCCCGCCCCGGGAGCCGGCGGTCAGTGCCCGGAACAGCGCTCTGAAGGCGGCAGTTCGTCGAAGTGTGTTGGTGGCCATGTCCGCGCCCTCCTTTCGTTTCATGATGCATCCGTTCGCAACAGCGCGCCCGTCGGGGAAAGCGGTCGCCGGGTGAGGCGGGACGCTGACAGCGTGTAGGTGGGCGACCGGGCTAGTCTCGAAGGTCGCGGGGGTGCGGCGTGACAGGCGGGGGGCCCTGATGAGTCCGGCCGGATCGAGGCGGCGGCAGTCGCGGCAGCGGAACCTGACGTCATGGGAGCGGTCGCCGTGGCCCGTCGCCCGGCGGGTGGCGAAGGTGACGGCCCTCGGAATGGGCCTGACCGCGCTCAGCACCGCCGCCGGCTACGGGCTGCTGCTCGGGCAGGCCCGGCAGGCCCGCCGGGTCATCCCGCTGGCCGAGGCCCCGCCGCCGCGCGGCGACGGCGTCTACGGTGCCAAGTTCCCGGGCGAGCCGATCACCATGGTGGTGCTCGGCGACTCGTCCGCCGCCGGTTACGGGGTGCACCGGCCCCGGGAGACCCCCGGGGCGCTGCTCGCCATCGGCACGTCCCGCCGGTTGCGCCGGCCGGTGCGGCTGTACCGGTTCGCCGTGGTCGGCTGCCTCTCCGCGGGTCTCCGCCCCCAGGTCGACGCGGCGCTGGAGCGCGAGCCGGACGTGGCGGTGATCCTGGTCGGCGGCAACGACGTGACGAACCGTACGCCGCAGGCGGTGGCGGTCCGCTATCTCGTCGAGGCGGTACGCGAGCTGCGCGCCGCCGGTGCCCAGGTGGTGGTCGGGACCTGCCCCGATCTCGGCGCGATCCAGCCGATCAAGCCGCCGCTGCGCTGGCTGGCCCGGCGTTGGAGCCGGCAACTGGCCGCCGCGCAGACCGTCGCGGTGGTCGAGGCCGGCGGTCTGACCGTCTCCCTGGGTGACCTGCTCGGTCCCCGGTTCGCCGCCGAACCGACCCGGATGTTCGCCTGGGACCACTTCCACCCCTCCGCCGAGGGGTACGCGATCGCGGCCGCCGCCATGCTGCCGACGGTGCTGGCGGCGCTCGGCGCCGGTGCCGAGCGCCGCCCGTCGCTCGGCGCCGACCAGGAGCTACGGTCGCTGCCGGCGGCGGCCCAGGAGGCGGCCCGGCACGCCGGTACGGAGGTCCGGGGTGTCCGGGTCGGCGGCAGCGAGCACGGTCCCGGTGGCCGGTGGGCACAGCTTCGCCGCCGCAGGGCCTGGTTCGGGCACCCTCGGGCGGGAGAGACTGGGAGCCCGCCGGATACACCGGCATCGCTGGACGAGGCGACGACCTCCACGGTAGAGGAACGGGCATGACGGGACTCGACATGACGAGCGGCGCGGCGACGTACGGGGTGGCCACCCGGATCGCCCGGGGGGCCGCGGTCACGCTGATCGCCGGGGCCGTCGGCGGGATCGCGTTACTGGCCGGCGAGGCCGTGGCGGCCCGCAACCGGCAGTACGCCCGGCCGGAGCTGGGCCTGGCGCTGCGTTCCACCGTCGGCCGGGCCGGCGCGCCTCCGCTCCGGCTGGTGCTGCTCGGCGATTCGGCCGCGCTCGGCGTCGGTGTGGAACGGGCCGTCGACACGGTCGGCGGGCAGCTCGCCCGGCTGCTTGCCGAGGGTGTCGGCCCGGCCGTCGGCGGCGAGCGCCAGGTGTGGCTCTCCAGCGTCGGCGTCTCCGGCTCCCGCTCCACCGACCTGGCGACCCAGGTGGCCCGGGCGCTGCTCGGCGGGCGACCGGACGTCGCGGTGATCCTGGTCGGCGCGAACGACGTGCTGGGGCTGCGCCGGCCGGGTGAGGCGGCGGCGTACCTCGGCGCGGCGGTGCGCCGGCTGCACGGCGCCGGAGTCCGGGTGGTGGTCGGGACCTGCCCCGACCTCGGCGCGGTCCGGGCGATCGCGCCGCCGCTGCGGCAGGTCACCGGGTGGCTCGGCCGGCAGGCGGCCCGGGCGCAGGCCGTCGCCGTGCTGGAGGCCGGCGGTACGGTCGTGGATCTCGCCGCCGAGACGGGCGCGGTGTTCCGGGCGGACGCGGGGACGTTCTGCTCGGACGGCTACCACCCCTCGGCCGACGGCTACCGGGTCTGGGCGCACGCCCTGCTGCCCGCCGTGGCCAGGGCCGCCGCCGGCACCCGGCAGCGGTAGATCCCGCCACGCGCACGCGGCCCGGCGCGCGGACGCGGCCCGGCGCACGGACGCGGCCCGGCGGTGAGAGTGGCGCCGAAGCGGGTTAACGTTGGTTCATGTCGACCGCGTCCCCCCGCGAAGCCGTTATCGTCGCGACCGCCCGCTCCCCCATCGGCCGGGCCCACAAGGGCTCCCTGCGCGAACTGCGCGCCGACGACCTGACCGCGACCATCGTCCAGGCCGCGCTCGACAAGGTGCCGCAGCTCGACCCGGCCCTGATCGACGACCTCTATCTCGGCTGCGGGCTGCCCGGCGGCGAGCAGGGCTTCAACATGGCCCGGGTGGTGACCACCCTGCTCGGCCTGGACACCGTGCCGGGGGCGACCCTCACCCGATACTGTGCCTCCTCCCTGCAGACCACCAGGATGGCGTTCCACGCGATCCGGGCCGGCGAGGGTGACATCTTCGTCTCGGCCGGCGTGGAGTGCGTCTCCCGGTACGCCCGGGGCAACTCCGACACCCTGCCGCCGGAGGCGCAGGAACGCGTCGGTGGCGGCTGGCAGAACCCGAGGTTCGACGCCGCCCGGGTCCGCTCGGCGGCACGGACCGAGGCCGGCGCGCCGGTCTGGACCGACCCCCGGCTCGACGGCGGGTTGCCGGACGTCTACCTGGCGATGGGCCAGACCGCCGAGAACCTCGCCCAGGTCTACGACGTCAGCCGGGCCGAGATGGACGAGTTCGGCGTACGCAGCCAGAACCTCGCGGAGAAGGCCATCGCGGACGGCTTCTGGGCCCGGGAGATCACCCCGATCACCCTGCCCTCCGGCGAGTGGGTCGACTCCGACGACGGGCCGCGCCCGGGGGTGACCCTGGAGGGCGTCGCCGGGCTGAAGCCGGTCTTCCGCCCTGACGGCCGGATCACCGCCGGCAACTGCTGCCCGCTCAACGACGGAGCGGCCGCGGTGATCGTCATGAGCGCGGAGCGGGCCCGCGAGCTGGAGATCACTCCGCTGGCCCGGATCGTCTCCACCGGGGTGACCGCGCTCTCCCCGGAGATCATGGGACTCGGCCCGGTCGAGGCCTCCCGGCAGGCGCTGCGGCGCGCCGGGATGACCATCGACGACGTCGACCTGGTCGAGATCAACGAGGCGTTCGCGGCCCAGGTGATCCCCTCGTACCGGCAGTTGGAGATCCCGCTGGAGAAGCTCAACGTGATGGGCGGGGCGATCGCGGTCGGCCACCCGTTCGGGATGACCGGCGCCCGGATCACCGGCACCCTGCTCAACGCGCTGGACTGGCACGACCGGACGATCGGTCTGGAGACCATGTGCGTGGGCGGCGGCCAGGGCATGGCGATGGTGCTGGAGCGGCTGAGCTGACCCGTCCGGCCGCTCAGGGCGGCTGACCCGGCGGCGGCTCGGAGCGGCTGCCCGGGGTGACGGATCAGAGCGCCTGACGGGTGGCCGCCACCTCGGCGGCGGCGCCGGCCAGCACCGGCTCCGGCGGGTCCACGGCGACCAGGTCCGCCGCCACCACCCGGAGCTGGTCGGGCAGGGCCAGGTCGTTCTCCAGCCGGGGTACGCTCCGCCGCGGCTCGCCGGCGGCGTCCGCGCCCAGGTCGGCGAGGAACTGGACGAGCCGGTGCACCCGGTCGCTCCGGGCCGGGCCGCCGGACCGGCCAGGCGCCGCCCAGCGCGGTGGCGTCCAGTGGCCGACCTGCCGGACGAGCAGGTCGAGCTGGCGGCTCAGCGGCTCGGCCGGGCGCACTGGTTCGGCGGCGTTCATCGCTGCGAGTCTACGGTCGGGCGGCGCCGGAGGTGGCTGAGCGGCCGGACCGTGAGGCCGTACGACGACCGGCCGACCGATCCCGCGAAACGGCGGACGCCCGCCCCCGGCCGGGCCGGGGAACGGGCGTCGCGGATCGGCAGGCGATGATCCCGCCGGCCACGGGACGAGCAGTCGGGCTCAGTCGTCGCCCTGGAAATAGCTCAGCAGCCGCAGGATCTCGATGTAGAGCCAGATCAGGCTGACCAGGATGCCGAAGGCGGCGGTCCAGGAGTAGCGCTGGGGTAGCCCCATCCGCACGCCCTCCTCCACCTCGTGGAAGCTGAGGATGAAGCTGAGCGAGGCGATCACGATGCAGATCAGGCTGAAGCCGATGGCGACCGGGCCACCGCTGCGCAGGCCGGTGTCGACGCCGAAGAGGGCCAGCACGAAGTTGATCAGGATGACGGCGAAGATCCCGATCATGGCCGCGATGACGCCCCGGACGAACTTCGGCGTCGCCCGGATCACCTTGGCCCGGTAGAGCATGGCCATCAGGAAGAAGACGCCGAAGGTGGCGATCACCGCCTGGAGGACGATGCCCTGGTAACCGGCGATCACCTCGAAGTATTTGCTGACCATGCCGACGAAGACGCCCTCGACGACGGCGTAGGTGACGACCAGCGCCGGGTTGGCGATCCGCATGAACGAGATCACCAGGCCGAGCACCAACCCGACGACGGCGGCACCGATCCAGGCCACCCCGACCAGCGCGTCCGGCACCAGCACCCAGGCGAGCGCGGCGGAGAGCCCGGTGATGCCGAGCAGGGTGACCGTCTTGACGACGACGTCGTCGACGGACATCGGCGTTACGGTGGGCGGCGCGGCCGGGTAACCGGCGTCCGTCGGGTACGGCTGCCCGTAACCGGGCTGCCCGTATGCGCCGGCCGGGGCGTATCCCGCAGCCCGCTCCCGCTCGGCCGCCTGACCGAGTCGGGCCAGCACCGGATTGGACGTCTTCACTGTGTCAAGCCTCCTGGAAAGGTTGGTACACCATGCCGTGCCCTATCCAGGGTAACGGTCCCCGGCAAAGCTGTGGAGATCCATGTCACGCGGCCACCCGAGCAGGTTGTGCCCGGGGCGGGGGTCGAACCCGCACGCCTTGCGGCAGCCGCTTTTAAGGCGGCCGTGTCTGCCTTTCCACCACCCGGGCAGGTGGGCCGAACTCGGTCGGTTCCGGTGCCTGCCACGGTAGCGGGTGAAGACCCACCGGGCGCACCCCGTTCTCGGATCGGCACTAGGGTCACTGTCGTGACCAGCACTGCCCGCGCGGCGCAGGACGCCGGCCCCGGCCCGGCCAGCACAGACAGCGTCTCCGGTCCGGCCGGCCCCGGGCTGGCGCGCTGGCTCGGCGTGATCCACCGGCACCGGTCCGACCTGGTGGTGTGTCTGCTCTTCCTCCTGCTGGCCGGGTGGCTCACCGCCGGGATGTGGCCGGCACCCGGCGCCCGGGTCCTGGCGCTCAATCCGGAGGACCAGGTCCTCTACGAGTGGTTCCTGGCTGTCGACTCCCGGATCCTGCACGGCGACTTCTCACTGCTCAGCGACCGGCTCAACGCCCCCGACGGGGTGAACCTGATGGCCAACACCACGGTCATCGCGCTCGGTTTCCTCTTCGCGCCGATCACCCTGGCCTTCGGTGCACCGGTCACCTTCGCACTGCTCGTCGCCGGCAACCTCGCCGGCACCGCGATCGCATGGTACCTGCTCTTCAACCGACTGCTCGGCGCCCGCCGGCTCGCCGCCGCGCTCGGCGGCGGGCTCTGCGGATTCGGTCCGGGCATGATCTCCCAGTCCAACAGCCACCTGCACATGACCGCCCAGTGGCTGGTGCCGGTGCTGATCTGGCTGGTCGTCCGCATGGCGCGGGCTGCCGACCCGCAGGCCCGGCCCGACCGTCCGGGTGTCGACCGGCGGCGCCTCGTGACCTCGGCGGCCTGGCTCGCCGTCGCGGTGTCGGCGCAGGTCTTCGTCGGCGAGGAGGTGCTCTACCTCACCGCCGTCGCCATGATCATCTTCGTGCTGGCGTACGCCGCCGTGAACTGGCGGCTGGCCCTGCGGGTGCTGCCCGGGTTCCTCGCCGGCATGCTGCTGGCGGTCACGCTCGCCGTCCTGCTGCTGGCGTACCCGCTCTGGTTCCAGTTCGCCGGGCCGCAGAGCGTGCCCAACGGCATGTTCAGCCCGCACTACTTCTACGCCGACCTGGCGAGCTGGCCGGCGATCTCCCCCATGTCGGTCGCCGGCTCGCCCGAGGCGGCGCGGCTGACCACCGGACCGGCCGAATACAACACCTTCCTCGGCTGGCCGCTCCTGCTGGCCGCCGTGCTCGCCGCCGGCTGGCTGATCCGGCGGCCGGTCGTCGTCGGCTGTCTCGCGTCCGGGCTCGTGATGGCGGCACTGTCGCTCGGGCCGACGGTCGTGGTGGACCGGGAGCCGACCGGCGTCACCGGGCCCTACTCGCTCCTGCTGGGAATTCCCGTGGTGGACGGCGCGCTGCCGATGCGGTTCGCCCTGGCGCTGCTCCCGCTGATCGCGACGGTACTGGTGCTCGCCCTCGACCACGGCCTGGCCGCACCGGAGCGGTCGGTACGGATCATGGTGCCGGCGGCGGTGGTCGTCGCGCTGCTGCCGGTCTTCCCGGCCCAGATGCCGACCGCCGCCCGGCCGCCGGTGCCGCAGTTCATCACCGCCGGGCACTGGCGGGACTGCGTCGAGCCGGGCGGCGTGCTCGTGCCGGTGCCGCTGCCCACCCCCAAGGAGCCCTGGCCGATGCGCTGGGCGGTCGCCGCCGATGCCGCCTTCGCGCTGCCCGAGGGCTTCTTCATCGGTCCGTACGCGGCCAACGGCGAGGCGTCGATGGGCACCTACAAGCAGCCGACCTCGCAACTGCTGACCGAGGTGTCGAAGAACGGCGGGGTGCCGGTGATCAACCAGGAGCAGCGCGACCAGGCCCGCCGGGACATCGGGTTCTGGGGCGCCTCCTGCGTCGTCCTGGCCGACGACGCCCCGCAGCTGGCGAGCCTGCGGGCCACCCTGGAGGCGCTGCTCGGCCCCGGCACCCGGGTCGCCGACGCCTGGACCTGGCGGGTCTAGCGGCGCGGGTCCGGTGGCGCGGGTCCGGCCGCACGGGCCTGGTGGCGCCCGCCCGGGTCAGCCCGGGCGGCGGTCGCCCGGCCGGCTCCCCGCCGCCGTACTCGCCTCGACGAACTCCTCCCGGGGATCGTGCAACTGGCCCAGCGCGACCACCTCGCGGCGGAGCACGAAGGCGAGGGTCCAGTCCACGATCACCCGCACCTTGCGGTTGAACGACGGGATCCGGCTCATGTGGTAGGTCCGGTGCATGAACCAGGCCGGCAGCCCCTTGAGCTTGATCCCGTAGACCTGGGCGACGCCCTTGTGCAGGCCGAGGCTGGCCACGCTGCCGGCGTGCTTGTGCTTGTAGTCCACCGGCAGCCGCCCCCGGATCACCGCCCGGATGTTGTCGGCCATCCGGACCGCCTGCCGGACCGCGTGCTGCGCGCTGGGCGAGCAGTACGCCCCGGGCGGGCCGGTCAGGTCCGGCACCGCGGCGCAGTCGCCGGCGCTCCACGCGCCCTCGACGAGCCGGTCGCCGTCGACCACCTGGAGGGTCGGCAGGCAGGTGATCCGCCCCCGCTCGTCCCGGGGCAGGTCGGTCTGGGCCAGCATCGGCGACGGCTTCACGCCGGCCGTCCAGACGATCGTGTCGGCCCGGAAGCTGTCCCCGTCGGAGAGCCGGACCAGCCCGTCCACACAGGACTCCAGTCGGGTCTCCAGCCGGATGTCCATCTTCCGCTTCAGCAGCTGGGCGACCGTGTAGGCGCCCATGTCCCGGTCGACCTCGGGCAGCACCCGCAGGGTCGCCTCCACCAGCACCCAGCGCATGTCGTCGGGCTTCAGCTCCGGGTAGTACTTCAGGGCGTCCCGGGCCATGTCCTCCATCTCGGCCAGCGCCTCGATGCCGGCGTAGCCGCCGCCGACGAAGACGAAGGTGAGCGCGCAGCGCCGGGTGTCCGGGTCGGTGGTGGCGGCGGCCACGTCCAACCGGTCCAGCACGTGGTTGCGCAGGAAGATCGCCTCGCCGATGGTCTTGAACCCGATGCCCTGCTCGGCCAGCCCGGGGATCGGCAGGGTCCGGGAGACGGATCCGGGCGCCACCACGATGTGGTCGTACCGGATCTCCCGGGCCGGGCCGATGATCGGCTGCACGATCGCGGTCTTCCGGGCGTGCTCGACCCGGGTGACCGTGCCGGCCACGATGGTGCAACGGCGCAGCTCGCGGCGGAGCGGCACCACGGAGTGCCGGGGCGAGATGTTCCCGGCCGCCGCCTCGGGCAGGAACGGCTGGTACGTCATGTGCGGCTGCGGGTCGACGACGACGACCTCCGCCTCCCACGACCGGAGCTTCTTCGACAGGCGCAGGGCCGCGTACAAACCGACGTGCCCGGCACCCACCACAAGGATCCGCTGCGGATTCACACCTCCATCCTTCCCCACCCGGCTCCGGATGCCGGCCAGATGCCCCCTTCTGTGACTGAGGACGCCCGGTGACCCGCGTTACGTGGTTTGCGCTGATCTTGCCGCCGTCGCAACCGGCCGGCCGGGCCACCGCTACCGGCGCCGGAACAGCCAGCCGAGCAGGGCGGCGGCGCCGACCGCCAGGACCAGTCCGCCGAGCAGCGCGGCGACGAAGTTCCGGTCGCCCCACCGGCCGTCCAGCGCGAGCAGCGGCACCGCGAGCACCGCCGAGGCGAGCGCGATGCCCAGCGCCCGGCCCACCCAGCGGGCCAGCACCTCGGGCGCGACCACCACGTCGTACGAGAGCAGGGCGGCGAGCGCCGCCAGGCTGTGGGTCAGGTAGAGGAAGGTGGCCAGGGCGAGCAGCCGCCACAGCTCCACCCGCTGGTCGTACCAGCCGGTGGCCACCACCCAGGCGGCCACCGCCGCCAGCAGCACGAGGGTGGGCCAGTTCCGCCGGGGCGCGATCGCGGGTGCCAGTGCCGCGACCACCAGCAGGCCGAGGAGGCGCAGGTCGGCCGGCCCGGCCGGGTACGCCAGCAGCAGCGCGAGCAGCGCACATCCGAAGACACCGGCCCGGACCAGCAGCGGCACCAGGGTGATCCGGCCGATCGCGACGTAGAGTTCCCTGACCCGGCTCACCATCGCGGTCCTCCGTTCGACCTGCCGGCCCTCATCGCAGCGCCGGGCGGGGTGCGGAGGCGAGCCGGGCGACGTCCCGGAGCACCAGGTCGAGGCTGCCGGCCCCGGCCCAGGTGACCACCGGCACCCCGTGCTCGCGGAGCTGGCCGATGGTGGTCTCCCGGTCCAGCCGCCAGAGCCGGTGCGCCACCTCGGTCCACTGTCCCCGGCTCGGCGGCGTAGCCGACGTGGGCAGGGTGTCCACCGCCACCACGAACCGGCCGGAGCGGGCCAGCCGGGCCAACATCGCCGCCGACCTGGCGTCCACCAGCGGGGTGAGCACCACCACCAGCGCGTTGGAGGAGAGCAGCTGCGGTCCGAAGACCTGGTCGTACGGCTCGTGCGGGGACTGCTCGACCCGGACGTCGAGCAGCCACTCCAGCAGGGTCAGGTACTGCCGGCGCCCGGTGGCCGGCCGGAGCCGACGGGCCGACGGGCCGTACTCGAGCAGCGAGACCCGGTCGCCCCGGTGCAGGTAGTGCTCGGCGATCGCGGCGGCGGCCCGGACACAGGTGTCCAGCACCGAGGCGCTGCCCCGGATCCCGCCCGACCGGCCCGCCTCGGCGAGCACGTCGAGCAGGAGCACCACCTCGGCGTCCCGGTCGGAGAGCATCGCCGCGACGTGCAGTTGCCGGGCCCGCAGCGAGACCCGCCAGTCGATCCGGCGCAGCCGGTCACCGGGGCCGAAGATGCGTACCCCGGCCAGCTCGCCGCCCTCGCCCGGGCGCCGCGACCGGTGCCCGCCGACCAGGCCGGCGGCCCGGGGCATCGCCTCGTCCGCGTCGAACGGCTCGGTGACCGGATAGACCGGCACCAACCGGGCCTCGCTCAGCACCGTCTGGCTGGCCATCAGCCCGTCGCAGGCGATCGCCCGGACCGCCGCCGGCCCGATCGAGTGCCGCCCCCAGCGCAGCGTTTCCCCGCGCAGCTCCAGGTCGGCGATGGTGCCGGCCGGCACCGTGAAGCCGTACGGGCGGTCGGTGGCGTCCCGGCGGCGCGTCCCGGCCCGGTCGGCGTCGCCGGGAGCCGGCTGCGCCTCCTCCGGCGAGCCGGCGCCGCCGGGCGCGAAGTGAACCTCGTCGATCCGCAGCCAGGACGAGACCACGGTCCGGACCAGCACCAGGTCGTAGCCGACGTCGTCGCGGTTGCCGACGCTGATCCCGCCGAGCAGGGCGGCGCCCTCGACCAGGTTGGTGTCGTCGGCGCCGATGCCGATCTCCGGTGGCCGGGTCGGGCGGCGCCGCAGCGCGTACGCGGTGCCGAGCGCGAACGGTGCGGCCAGCACGACGAGGTCGACCCGGCCGAGCAGTGCGCCGGCCACCAGGAGGAGCCCGGTGAGCAGCACCGCCCGGCCGAGCGCCCGGGTGGAGACCCAGTCCGGCGGCGGAGTCTCCCACGGGTGCGCACCGGCCGGCGCGGCGGTGCGCTGCCCGGGTACGGCGGGACGCAGGGTCGGTCCGGAACTCACGGCGAGTGTGCCCCGGCCGGCCGGGCGGCGTAACTGGGCAGCGCGCCGCTGGCCGGGGCGGGCGTGCTCTCCAGCACCTCGTTGACCACGAACGACGGGTCGACCCGGCGCAGCCACATCTCGGGGCGGAGCGTGATCCGGTGCGCCAGCACCGGCACCGCCACCGCCTTGACGTCCTCGGGGATCACGTAGTCCCGGCCGGCGAACGCCGCGATCGCCCGGGCCAGCAGCAGCAGCGCCAGCGAGCCGCGCGGCGAGGCACCGACCAGCACCGAGGCGTGCTCCCGGGTGGCGGCGGTGAGCGCGACGATGTAGCGGCCGACCGAGTCCTCCACCACCACGTTCTCCAGGGCCGACTGCATGGCCCGCAGCGTCGTGGCGTTCACCACCGGCTTCAGCTCCGCCTCCTCCTGGCGGCGGGCCATCCGGCGGCGCAGCACGTCCCACTCCTCCTCGTGGCCCGGATAGCCGAACGAGACCCGGAGCAGGAACCGGTCGAGCTGCGCCTCCGGCAGCGGGTAGGTGCCCTCGTACTCGATCGGGTTCGCGGTGGCGATCACGTGGAACGGCGGGTCGAGCCGGTAGGTGACCCCCTCCACCGAGACCTGCTTCTCCTGCATCGCCTCCAGCAGCGCCGCCTGGGTCTTCGGCGGCGTACGGTTGATCTCGTCGGCGAGCAGCAGGTTGGTGAAGACCGGCCCGGCCCGGAAGCTGAAGTCGGCGGTGCGCTGGTCGTAGAGGAACGAACCGGTGACGTCGGCGGGGAGCAGGTCGGGGGTGAACTGCAACCGCCGGAAGTCGAGCCCGAGCGCCTGGGCGAAGGAGCGCGCGGTCAGCGTCTTGCCGAGCCCCGGCAGGTCCTCCAGCAGCACGTGCCCGCCGGCCAGGATCCCGGCCAGCACGAGCTCCAGCGGCGCCCGCTTGCCCACCACCACGGTGCCGACCTGGTCCAGCACGGCCTGCGCCAGCCGGCCCACGTCGAACGTGTTGACCTGCTCCGCGTCTGTCATAGCTTCTCCAATTGGGCGACGATCGCCGCGAGGTCGCGCGGCGCCGGGGTGCGCTTGGGCGGCTTGTCGAGAAAGCTCCAGAGGGCGTCGCCGAGCAGGGCGCGGGCCCGGCCCGGGTCGCCGGCCCGGGTGACCCCGTGCCGCTGCCGCAACAGCTCGTCGACGAGTTCGCCGAGCACCGGCAGCACCGACCGGGCGAACCGCTCCGGCTCCCCCTGCGACCAGGTCAGCTTCGCCTCCCACCGGTAAACCGAGCTGCCGAGGGCGTCCCCGACGTTCCAGTTGTAGTGGCCGTCCTCCTCGCCCCCGCGCAGCGGCCGGATCGTCGCCGGTGGCGGTGGTACGAGGCTCCGGCCGAGCCGGCGCAGCAGGAGCAGGGCGAGGAAGCCGGCGAAGACGGCGGCCGGCGACACGCCGACCCCGGCCATCCGCAGCCCGAGGACGACGGCCGCGGTGAGTCCGGCGGCGGCCAGCCCGAGCCGCAGCCAGCCCGCCACCCCGGCGCGCCGGCGGGCGGGCGCGGGCTGCTGTTCCTCCTCCTCGTCCTGGAGGAGGTCGTAGATGCTCGTGCTGGACCCGCTCATGCCGGCGCGTCCCCGGCCGGCACCCGGCCGCCGGCGGCCGAGGTGAGCTCGGTACGCAGCCGGCGCAGCGCCGCCCTGGCCTGGCCGCGCATCCGCTCGTCGACGGTGTGCGTGGCGTACCGGGCCTCGCGGTAGACGTCGGCGAAGGCGGCCAGCACGTCGGCGCTGACCGGCCGTCCGGCGCCGAGCAGCCGGGTGACGAGGTCGGTCGGGGTGTCACCGGGGCGGCGTTCGACACCGGCCGCGGCGGCGGCCTGCTCCAGGCGTACCCAGCAGGCGATCACCGCCCTGCGCGGGTCGGCGTCGGTGTCGTCGAGATCGACCAGGCCGGCGTCGAGCGCGGCGACCACCTCCTCCGCGGTCTGCTCGGCCGAGCGCAGTTGCCGGGCAGCGGTGCGGGAGACGTTCCGGCGGCGGCGCAGCAGGTCGCGGAGGAGGGCCCAGAGCAGCGCCCCGAGCACCGCCGCCACCACCGCGCCGCAGAGCACCGCACCGACCGTCGGCAGCCAGCCGGGCAGGTAGGCGCCGGGCTGACCGGGTACGACCGGCGTCGGGCTCGGCTCCGTCACCGCGGCGGTCCGGCCCGGCTGCTCGATCGTCGGGACGATGTCGGCCGGCGGCGCGACCCGGGTCACCCCGAGCGACGAGTGCGCGGCGGCCAGCGCGGCCAGCGCCAGCAACCCGGCGACGGCGGCCAGCGGCCAGAGCGTGCGCAGCAGATTGGCGGTGCTGCCGGATCGGGGCGCCGGGGGTGCCGGACGGGCACGACCGGGGTGCCCGTCGGTCATCGCGCCGCCCTCCTGAGCCGCCTAGCGGAAATCGCCCAGCCCGGCCAGGCGCCGGGTCCGGGCGAACACCTCGTCCAGCATTGTCGGTGTGAGCCGCCCGGTAAAGGTGTTCTGCTGGCTGACGTGATAGCAGCCGAGCACCTGCGGGACGGCGTCGTCTCCGGACCAGTGTGCCCCATGGCCGAAGGCGGGTCGCGGGGTGGGCGGGCGCACCCCGTACACCTGGCGGAGCACCGGCCACCACGCCGCCCAGGCGAACGCGCCGAGCGCGACCACGACGCGCAGGGTCGGCCTGATCAGGTCGATCTCCCGGTGCAGCCAGGGCGCGCAGGTGTCCCGCTCCACCGGGGTCGGCCTGTTGTCCGGCGGTGCGCACCGGACCGCGGCGGCGATCCTCGTGTGCCGCAGGGCGAGCCCGTCGTCGGCGGCGACGCTGGTCGGCTGGTTGGCCAGGCCGGCCCGGTGCAGCGCGGCGAAGAGGACGTCGCCGGAGCGGTCACCGGTGAAGATCCGCCCGGTCCGGTTGCCGCCGTGCGCGGCCGGTGCCAGCCCGAGGATCACGATCCGGGCGTCGGCGACGCCGAAGCCGGGGACGGGGCGACCCCAGTACTCCTGGTCGCGGAAGGCGGCCCGGCGGACCACCGCGACCTCCTCCCGCCACGCGACCAGCCGGGGGCAGGCGAAACAGTCGGCGACCGCGCCGTCCAGCCCGGCCAGGTCGCCCACCCGCGCCGCGCGGGCGGACACCTCCCCGGGGGTACGCGACCGCCGGTCGGTACGCGACCGCCGGTCCGGCCCGGCGCCGGACGGCTCGCGGCCCTCCTCCGGGCCGGACGGCCGGCGCCCCGGTCCGGTGGGTCGGTGCTGCTCAGCCAAGCCGGGTCCGGAAAAGCTCCAGCGTGCGGGCCCAGGCGCTCGCGGCGGCCGGCTGGTCGTAGACCTCGGGCCGGTCGTCGTTGAAGAACGCGTGCCGGGTGCCCGGGTAGTCGTGGGCGACGCAGTCGCCGCCGGCCGCCTCGATCGCCTGCCGGGCCGCCTTGACCCCGTCGGCGGCCGAGGTGCCGTCCTCCTCCGAGCAGTGGATCACCGCGGCCTTGCCGGCGTAGTTCGACCACTCGGGACGCATCCGCTCCCACGGCAGTACGGGATAGAAGCCCGCGGTGGCGACGATCCGCTCGGAGAGCGTGGCCGACCAGAGCGCCAGGCTGCCGCCCGCGCAGAAGCCGACGCAGCCCACCTTCTCGCCGGTGACCTCGGGCCGCTCCACCAGGTAGTCGGCGGCACCGGCGATGTCCCGGGCGGCCTGGTCCATCGCCAGACCCATGATCAGCTTGCCGGCGTGGTCCGGCTCGGTGGTGGAGATCCCGTGGTAGAGGTCGGGCGCGAGCGCCACGAAACCCGCCTCGGCGAAGCGGTCGGCGACCGATGTGATGTGCGGCACCAGCCCCCACCACTCCTGGATGACGATGACCGCCGGACCAGTGGCGCCGGCCGCCGGCACCGCCAGGTAGCCCTCGCTGGTCCCCCCGTTGCTCCGGTAACTCACCATCTCGCCCATCGGTGGCCCTCCTGTCGGTCAGTCATCGTTGGCTGGTCGCACAGTTTCACCGCACCGAAATCCGATGGCCGGATCTTGCGTGCCGGGTGTTCGGGTAGCGTGCCACGCCCGAGCGGGGTACGGAAGCCAAGAGCGACGTGGCGTACACCTCCTGTTGCCGAGGTGTACGCCACGTCGTCGCCCGTCCGCCGGGCGGCGGCTACGGTTCAGTCGGTCGGGACGGGAGTGGGAGTGGGCCCACCGCCCGGGGTGGCCTGGCCGCCGCTCGGGGCGGCGGTCGGCGCCGCGCCCTCCGGGGTGGCCGCCGACTCGGCCGGCTCGGGGGTCGGCGGGGCCGAGGGCGAGTGGATCCGGAACGGCGCGTTCTGCGGGCAGTACGGGTAGGGCTGCCGCATCGGGTCGACGTGGTCCGGGCCGGGCTGGATCCGCTGCCACCCCTCGTCACACCACGGGCTGCCCAGCCGGATCGGCTCGCCGTTCTGGTCGAAGAGGCGTACGCCCTCCAGCAGCCGCCCCTCGCTGTCGTAGACGTAGACGTCCTGCACGCCGGAGTATTGATCGGTGTAGACCTGCTCGTACGGGATCGGCGCACCGCCACCGCCGGCCCGGCTGTCGAGCAGGGCGAAGCCGGCCAGGCCGAAGAGGACCAGCAGTGCCGTGCTCAGGTGCAGCACCACCCGGGGGCGCCGGCCCAGCCGGTCGGTGCGGCGGCCGAGCCAGATCGACCCGGTGACGGTGGCGGCGAGCATCAGCAGCGCGGCCAGGCCACTGCCGCCGAGCCGGGGCAGCAGCCCGAACGAGCCCCCGGTCAGCACCGCGGTGATCAGCATCGCGGCGAGGTAGCCGCGGACGATCCACCAGGCGGGGCGGAGCAGCCGGAGGAAGTCGCTGAGCCGGGCGTAGCCGAGGACCGGCCCGAGCCGGCTGTCGACGGCACCTATCCGGGCCCGGCCCCGGCGCACCGCCGCGCTGATCCGCTGGTCGAGGTTGGCGGCGGTGGCCGGCGAGCTGACCCCGGCGGCGGTGCGCAGCTCCATCGCGTACGCCTGGGGCGGGCCGAGCCGCTCGTGCAGCGGGCCCTCCCCCTCGGCGGCCACCTCGGCCAGGTGCTCGGGCAGGTCTTCGAGCAACTCGTCGCGGATTGCCGGCGGCAGGTCGGCCAGCGCCGCGCGGACCTGCCCGACGTACCGGGCGATCTCCTGCTCGGTCACGGTCATCAGGCTGCCATCCCCTTGTCGTCGAGCAGCGTGTCCATGGTGGTGGCGAAGGAGCGCCAGACCTTACCGGATCGGACGAGCTGGTCGCGCCCGGCCGGGTTGAGCGCGTAGTACTTGCGGTGCGGACCCGACTCGCTCGGCACCACGTAGGTGGTGAGCAGGCCGGCCTGGAAGAGCCGGCGCAGCGTGCCGTAGACCGAGGCGTCGCCGATCTCGTCGAGGCCGGCGGCGCGGAGCCGGCGCATGATGTCGTAGCCGTAGCCGTCCTCGTCCCTCAGCACGGCCAGGACGGCGAGATCCAGCACGCCTTTGAGCAACTGGGTCGTGTCCATGTCGGGATACTACTGTTCAATGCGTAGTACCGTCAACGCGCCACTACTCTGGGGCGGTCGGTGTGCGAACCGGGGCGGCGGCCGGCGCGGCCGTCCGGGTCGGGTTCCGGCCGGCGGTCCGCACCGCGCTCCGGACGCCAGGTGGCGACGAGGGCCGCGGCGAGCAGCAGTTCGGCGAGGTCGCCGCCGTAGTACATCAGCTCCGCTCCGGTGCGGACCTCGGCGGCGGGAGCGGCGATCCGGACCCAGTAGCCGCCGTACATCAGCTGCGAGACGACGGCGTGCAGCGCGATGGCGCAGCCGAGACAGACCAGCCGGGTGCGTACGCCGGGCCGGGCCGGTGCGGGATCGGGACCGGCGATGGCGTGGACGAAGAGGCATCCGGCGAGCAGGAAGTGCAGGTGCAGCAGCCAGTGCCCGGCCGGCCGGGCGGTGATCGTGTCGAAGAGCGGGGTGAAGTAGAGCAGCGCGAGGCTGCCGGTGGAGAGGAGCCAGGCGGGTGCCGGATGGGTCAGCACCCGGGCGGGGGCACTGTGCAACACCGCCGCCAGCCGCCTGCCGTGCGGGGCGGGCAACGTACGCAGCAGCAGGGTGACGGGGGCGCCGAGCACCAGGGCGAGCGGGGCGTACATCCCGACGAGCAGGTGCCCGAGCATGTGACCCCGGAAGTCGGTGTGTCCGAAGGTGGCGAGCGGCGGCAGCAGCCCGACCGCCAGCAGGAGCAGCCCGGTGAGGAAACCGGCGGTACGCCACCGGCTCCAGCCCCGCGCCGGGTTGCGCCGCCGGGCCCGACCGGCCAGGTGCAGGTAGCCGGCGGCGCAGACCAGCAGCACGAGCGCGGGCAGCAGAACGGCGGCGGGCGGCAGGACCGGGAGGAGACCGCCGCCCGCACCGTGTCCCGGCACCGGGTGGTCGTGGTCCATCAGCCCTCCCGTCGAGATCCCCCGGGCATCCCGGTGGCCGGGTGCCGGCCGGCGGGCGGCTCGGGGTCGACGGAGCGCCCGCCGCGCTGGAGCAGCCAACCGCCGGCGACCAGCAGCGCGCCCAGGACCAGGAAGGCGATGTCCCACCAGAGCTGGTGGTCGCCGCCGTAGACGTGGTGGATGCCGAGGATGTGGTGGTCGAGGATGCCCTCGACGAGGTTGAAGAGGCCCCAGCCGACCAGGATCCAGCCCCAGAGCACCCGGGACGTCCAGACCCGGCGACGGTGGTGGGTGACCCGGGAGTAGAGGACGGCCAGGCCGATCAGGACGGCGAGCCAGCACACCGCGTGGAAGATGCCGTCCCACACCGTGTTCATCTCCAGCCCGGGGACGGTCTCCGGGTTGTAGTACCTGACCCCGACGTTGTCGCTGTCGGTGCCGGTGAGCATGTGGTGCCACTGCAGGATCTGGTGCAGCAGGATGCCGTCGACGAACCCGCCCAGTCCCACCCCCAGCACGATTCCGGGTAGCTGGAGGCTGGCCGGCCTGATGTCTGTTCGCGCATCGCCCGCGCTGGTGGCCATCGGTTGCCTTCTCCGTTCCGTCCGTGCCGCGCTGCGGCTTCGCACCGCATCGCGGCTTTTTCGCGGCAGGGCGTACCCGGACAGGGCGGGGATAATCACGCAGACGGCGAGGCCCTTCCGCCGACCGACGGAAGGGCCTGGTGACCGCTGGGGTATCGCGGGCCGTGGTCAGTGCATGGCCACCGGGACCGGCGTCTCCCCCGGCTCCGGGACCGCCGGCTCGATCCGCCTGCGCGGCAGCAGCAGCGCGGGGATCACGCAGAGCACGATCAGGACCAGCGCGATCACGTACGTCTGGCCGAAGGCGTCGGCCAGCGACGACTGCCCCTGGGCGAGTACCTCCGGCGGCACCTGCTCCGCCGGCACCTGCCCCTGGGTCACCGCCGTGTACGCGGTGGCGGCCGGGTTACCCAGCACCTGGTTGGTGAGGACCACGGACATCACGGCGGTCCCGATCGAGCCGGCGGTCTGCTGGACGATGTTCATCGTCGTGGAGCCGCGGGCCACCTGCTGGTGGGTCAGGCTGGCCATCGCGGCGGACATGATCGGCATCATTGTCATGCCCATCCCCAGGCCCATCACGAAGAGGCCGCCGAGGAGCAGCAGGTAGGAGGTGTCGGCGGTGATCTGCGTGAAGGAGCTGAGCCCGACGGCGATCACGACGATCCCGGTCAGCACCATCCGGCCCGGCCCGGTCCGGTCGGTGAGCCGACCGGCGATCGGCATGGTGAGCATCGCGCCGATGCCCTGCGGTGCCAGCAGCAGGCCCGCGTCCAGGGTGCCCTCGCCGCGCACCTGGAGGAAGTAGCTGGGCAGCAGCAGCATCGCGCCCATGAACGCCACGGTGAAGAGGGTCATCGTGACGACCGCGGTGGTGAGGTTGCGGTTCCTGAACAGCCCGAGGTCGATCAGCGGGTGGTCCTTGCGCAGCGCGTGCAGCACGAACGCGATGATCAGGACCAGACCGGTGATCGCCGGGACCAGCACCTTGGCGGCGGCCACGGTGCCGGCCTCCGGGATGGAGGAGGCACCGTAGAGGAAGAGCGCGAGTCCCGGCGAGAGCAGCAGCATGCCGACGAAGTCGAAGGACTCTGCGGGGTGCGGCTCGTCCTTCGGCAGCACCCGCAGGGCCAGCAGGAAGGCGACGAGGCCGACCGGCATGTTGATCAGGAAGATCCAGTGCCAGGACGCCGCCTCGATCAGCCAGCCGCCCAGGATCGGCCCGCCGATCGGGCCGAGCAGCATCGGTACGCCGAGCACGGCCATCACCCGGCCGACCCGGTGCGGTCCGGCGGCGCGGGTCATGATCGTCATGCCGAGCGGCATCAGCATGCCGCCACCGAGACCCTGGAGTGCCCGGAAGACGATCAGCGGGCCGATGTCCCAGGCCACGCTGCACAGCGCCGAGCCGGCGAGGAACAGCACCAGGGAGAGCAGGTAGAGGCGCTTGGTGCCGAACCTGTCGGCGGCCCAGCCGGTGACCGGGATCACGGTCGCCAGTGCCAGCGTGTAGGCGGTCATCGTCCAGGCGACGGTGGCGTAGCTGGCGTCGAACTCGCGCTGGAAGGTGGGCAGGGCGACGCTGACCACGGTGACGTCGAGGATCGACATGATGGCGCCGAGCACCACCACGCCGGCGACTTTCAGGACGGCGGGATCGAGCTTGTCGCTCCCGGCATCAGGTTGGACGGCCACGGACATGCCGGCTCGCTCCTTCTCCCCGTAGATAAAGTTAGGCCGACCCTAACAGTTCGGCTCAAGCGAAGTATTTTGGGTGGGCATGGTGCCTGGTAGCCTCCGCAGACCGCGCAGGCGCCGGGCGGGCGTGGTGAGCGACGGCGAAGTGCCGTCCAGGTGTCAGGAGGCAGCGGTGAGTGACCGGGAAAATCTCATCGCGCAGATCATGGATGCGCAACGTGAGATGCAGCACCACTTCGCCAACGACCCGGCGAACCCGCTCTTCACCCTGCACCTGACGCTACCGCAGCTCAAGGCGCTGCTGCTGCTCTCCGCACACGGCAGCATCGCCGGTCAGGAGCTCAGCACCGCGATGGGCGTCAGCCTGGCCACCATGACCGGCATGGTCGACCGGCTGGTCGCGCAGGGCCTGGCCACCCGCCGCGAGGACCCGCACGACCGCCGGGTGCGCCGGATCGAGCTGAGCGGGCCCGGGCGGGACCTGGTCGACCGGTTCGTGACGGCGGGCACGGAGAAGATGCGCCGGATCCTCGCCCGTCTCTCCGAGGACGACCTGCGTGCGCTCGCGCGCTGCGGCGCGCTGCTGGCCGGCGCCATGGCCGACGACCGCGACCCACCGGCGGGCGGCTGCCTCCCGTTCGCGATCAGCTGACGCCCGCCCCGTAGGCATACCCGACCAGATCTCGACGATCTGTTGTCGTTCCATGCGCAAGAAGTCGTCAAGATCTGACGCCCGACATCGACGTACCGGATCTTGCCGGGCGGCTGGCGGTGGCCACGCGGGCGACGGACGACGGACGCTCACCGCGGCTCAACCGGATCCGCAACCGGCTGCTCCTCCTCGCGCCCATGGTGTGGCAGGAGATTTTCCGGCCGGCGCCCTGCCGACCGTCCACGCCGCCACCAGCCCGGAAGCCGAGGGTGGCGGCTGTCACGGGCCGGATGGGTTCGGCGAGCTCAACGGCGGGCCGGCACCGGCGGGGCTTCCCGACCGGGCCCGGCACGAGGCGGTCGCGGCCAGGCTCTGGGACGTGTCGGAACGGCTGACCGGGGGTGACCTACCCCGATCCGCGACGGCCTCCCGGCTGAGCCGCCGGGCGGTGCCGAATGATCGCCTCCTCCAGCAGGTTGACGACGACGATCACGACGGACAGTCCGGCGAGCGCGATCATGGCGGGCATGTGGAGCGCGAGTGGCCACACGGCCAGGCAGGCGACTGCCGCACCGATCCGGCGCCAGGCAATCTGCCGGTGGATGCGCCAGTGCGTGTAGACGAAGGTGCCGACGAAGAGGGCGCAGCCCGCGCAGAGCAGCCATGCCTCCCCCTTGGGCAGGGGTTTCACCGGCGCCGAGACCACCCCGGCCAGGCCACTCGCGGTCAGGATGATCGCGAAACCGAACGAGAGGTGTCCGTGGACCAGGACGGACCGGCGGATGTCCACCGCGTCGGGGCGCTCCAGCGCCTCCCGGAAGGCTCGCCCGCCATAGATGAAATACACCCACCACAGCCCGCAGACCAGGGTGAACGCGATGCCCACCGTGGTCATCCGGACGGGAGTGAGGGTAAGGGCGCTGGCTACCATGCCGACCTGGATGATGGACTCGCCCAGCACGAGGATGATCAGCAGTCCGTACCGATGCGCGTAATGCGCCGGTCGGACCGGTGCCCTGGCCAGGGCACGGCGGGCGATCCACGGTCCGGACATGTCGATCAACGCGGCGATCCCCCAGAGCATGGGCCGGGCGGTGCCACCGACGAAACCACCCGCCAGTTGCAGTGGGCCGGTGACCAGGCCCACCCCGTACGGTCCCGAGAAGACCGCACGCGTGGCCCGGCGGTTGCGCAGCGCCAGTACGGCCAGCAGCACCCGGATCGCCAGATACACGACGACCAACGACAGGGCACGGTCGCCGTACGCATCGGAGATCATCAGTGCCAGCAGCAGGTTGCCCAGGGCGAGGGTGAACAGGCCCAACCGGTCGACGGCGTTGTTGATGTCGCGCTGGTCGGTGTGATAGGTGGCGGCGACCCAGCTCCAGTAGATCAGGGCGAACAGGATCAACGCGCGGACGATGCCGCCCCAACTGTGATCGCCGTGCAGCACCTGCGAGAGCTGGATGAGTGCGAACACCAGGGCCAGGTCGAAGAAGAGTTCTTCCCAGGTCACCCCGGGTTCCGCTGGCGGCCGCACCGGCACACGGTAGCCGGGATGCGAGCCGTCATTTCCCGTTTGACGCAATCGCCCGTGGCCGTGGCCGTCAGGCCCGATGCCTATCCGGAGGTCTGGGCGAGGCTCCAGGCGATGCCGTCGAGGATGTCGTGCTCGCTGGCGATCACCGACGTCATCCCGGCCCGCTCCATGATGATCCGGAGGATCAGCGCACCCGCGCCGATCACGTCGGCCCGGCCGGGGTGCATCACCGGGATGGTCAACCGCTCGGCCACCGACCGGGCCAGCAGGTCGGCGGTCGCCTTGGCCACCTCCGCGTACGACAGCCGGGCGTGGTGGATCCGGTCGGGGCGGTACTCCGGCAGGCCGAGCGCGATCCCGACGACCGTGGTGACCGAGCCGGCCACCCCGATCAGGGTCGCGGCCTCCCGCCCCGGCACCGCCGAGAGCGCCCGGTCCACCACGGCGGTGATCTCCGCCTCGGCCGCCGCCACCTCCTCCGGCGTCGGCGGGTCGCCGTGCAGGTGCCGTTCGGTCATCCGGACGCAGCCGATGTCCATCGACACCGCCGCGTCCACCGCCGCCACCGAGACCGCCGCATCGCCGTTCGCCACCGACACCGCCGCGTCCACGTCCGCCGCACCCCCACCGGTGGGTCGGCCGCCGACCACGAACTCGGTCGACCCCCCGCCGATGTCCACCACCAGGTACGGCGCGGCGACATCGGCACCGAGCCCGCGTACGGCGCCGATGAAGGAGAGCCGCGCCTCCTCGTCGCCGGTCACCACCTCGGGCTCGACGCCGAGCGTGTCCACCACCATGGAGCGGAACTCGCCGGCGTTCTGCGCGTCCCTCGACGCGGAGGTGGCGCACATGCGCACCCGGGCCACGCCCAGCGACTCGATCCGGGTCGCGTACCCGATCAGCACCCGCCGGGTCCGCTCCAGCGCCTCCGGCGCCAGCCAACCGGTCCGGTCGAGGTCCTGGCCGAGTCGGACGATCTCCATCCGGCGGACCACGTCGACCAGCCCGGCGTCCGGGCCGGCGGAGGGCTCCGGCAGGTCGGCCACGAGCAGACGGATCGAGTTGGTCCCGCAGTCGATCGCGGCCACCCGGTCGCGCCCCGTTCGCGTCGTCACGCCCACCAGCCTACCGATCGGCCCGAGGGCGGGCCGGGGCGCGCACCTCGGCTGCTCGAGGTGTTAGGAGGGGGCCCTTCTTCTACAGAAAACGATAAGCGGGGGCCCTTCCTTACAGGCGTAGCACCATGCGGACGTTGCCGAGGGTGTTGGGCTTGACCCGTTCCAGGCCGAGGAATTCGGCGACGCCCTCGTCGTACGAGCGGAGCAGTTGCTCGAAGACCGCCGGTGGCACCGGTGCGCCGTCGATCTCGACGAAGCCGAAGGTGGCGAAGAACCGCGTCTCGAAGGTGAGCACGAAGACCCGGGCCACACCCAGCTCCCGGGCGGTGGTCAGCAGCTCCGCCACGATCCGCTGGCCGATCTTGCGGCCCCGGTGCGCCGGGTGCACCGCCACGGTGCGGATCTCGGCCAGGTCCTCCCACATGACGTGCAGGGCGCCGCAGCCGACCACCGTGCCGTGGGAGGGGTCGACCGCGACCCAGAACTCCTGGAGGTCCTCGTAGAGCGTGACGGTGGCCTTGCTGAGCAGCAACCGCTCGGAGCTGTACATGTCGATCAGCTCCCGGATGCCCCGTACGTCGGCGGTCCTCGCCCGCCGGATGATCAGCTCCGCCGGCACCGGCTCGGCGGGCCCGGTCATCCGGTCGGCTCCGCCGAGCGTGCCGGCCCGACCGGCCGCACGCAGGGGCCGTCGGCCCACCACGGCTCCAGCAGCTCCAGCACCTCGTCGCCGAACGGGTTGACGCCGGGGCCGGCGGCCAGCGAGTGCCCGAGGTGCACGTGCAGGCACTTCACCCGTCCCGGCATGCCACCGGCCGAGATCCCCTCGATCTCCGGCACCCGACCGATCGCCTCCCGCCGGGCCAGGTAGTCGCGGTGCGCCGCCAGGTAGCGCTCGGCCAGCTCAGGGTCGTCCGCCAGCCGCTGTGCCATCTCGCGCATCAGCCCGGCGGACTCCAGCCGGCTGCACCCGGCCACCGCCCGGGGACAGGTCAGGTAGAAAAGGGTCGGAAACGGCGTACCGTCGGCGAGCCGTGGGGTGGTCTCCACCACGTCGGGTCGACCGCAGGGGCAGCGGTGCGCGACGGCCCGGGTGCCGCGCGGGGTCCGGCCGAGCTGGGCGGCCACCGCCGCCAGGTCGGCGTCGGTGGCCGGCTCCCGCACCGGTGCCGGTGCGCCGGCCGCCGCCGACCCCGCGTCCCGCCGACCCGCACCGGGTACGCCGACCGCCTCCGGTCGGCTCACCGGCCGGCCCGATCCGGCTCGTTGGCCGCCTGCACGCTGGACCAGAGGGTGTCGTACCAGGGCTCCGGAGCCCGTTCGGCGGCCGTCGGGTCGATCCCGGCGTCCCGGGCGGCGCCCTCGTGGTCGGTGAGCACCACCAGCGGCGTCTCGCCGGGAACCACCATGTAGAAACGCTCCCGGGCCTGGATCTTCACGTATTCCGGATCGTCCCAGAGCGCCGCCTTCTCGGTGAGGTCACCGATGTGCTCCCGCTGCGCCTGCTGGGCGGCCTCGATCCGGGCGATGTCCGACTGCTGGTTGAGATAGATCCGGACCGGATAGGTGTAGGCGAGGGCGAGCGCGACGAGCACCCCGGCCAGGACGGTCGCCCGGCCGGTGTAGCGCCGGGGGTGCTGGGCGTAGGTGCGCTTCACCGTCCGGGCGGCGACGGTCCGGCGTGCCGCCGCGGGCCGGCTGCCCGAGCGCGTCCCGTCGGCGCCCCGGGCGGAGCCGCTGCCGCGGGCGGCACCCGCGCCCCGGGAGGCGCCGGTCGACCGCGCCGACCCGGTCGGCCGACCCTGGCGTGGCTCCGACCGGGACGCGGCGTCCCGGGAGGTCGTCCGGCCCGTCCGGGGCGTACCGGCCCGGCCGCCAGCGCGGTCCGGTCGCCGGGCCGGACCCTGCCCGCTCGGCGTACGGCGTTGCGTCATCGCCGTCGCCCTCCTCCCCCGAAGGCTCGACCGTCAGTTGTAGCTGATCGTGAGTTGGACTCGACCGTCAGTGGGAACGGTAGCGCGGGAAGGCGCTGGTGCCGGCGTACCGCGCCGCGTCGGCCAGCTCCTCCTCGATCCGCAGCAGCTGGTTGTATTTCGCCACCCGGTCGGAACGGGCCGGCGCGCCGGTCTTGATCTGGCCGCAGCCGGTGGCGACCGCGAGGTCGGCGATGGTGGTGTCCTCGGTCTCGCCGGAGCGGTGGCTCATCATGCACTTGAAGCCGGCCCGGTGGGCCATGTCGACCGCCTCGAAGGTCTCGGTGAGCGAACCGATCTGGTTCACCTTGACCAGTACGGCGTTCGCGGTCTGCTCCGCGATCCCCCGGGCGATCCGCTGCGGGTTGGTGACGAAGAGGTCGTCACCCACGATCTGGATCCGGTCGCCGACCGAGGCGGTCAGGCCGGCCCAGCCGGACCAGTCGTCCTCGGAGAGCGGATCCTCGATGGAGACGATCGGGTAGTCGTCGGCGAGCTTGTGGTAGTAGGCGGTCATCTCGTCGGCCGTGTTGCTGCCGCCCTCGAAGGTGTAGACCCCGTCGGAGAAGAACTCGGTGGCGGCGACGTCGAGCGCGAAGACGATGTCGGCGCCGAGCCGGTAGCCGGCCTTCTCGACGGCCTCGGAGATCAGGTCGAGCGCGGTGGAGTTGGTCGGCAGGTCGGGCGCGAAGCCGCCCTCGTCACCGAGGCCGGTGGCCAGGCCCTTCTTCTTCAGCACCGACTTGAGCGCGTGGTAGACCTCGGCACCCGAGCGCAGCGCCTCCCGGAACGAGGGCGCACCGATCGGGGCGATCATGAACTCCTGCACGTCGACGTTGGAGTCGGCGTGCGCGCCACCGTTGAGGATGTTCATCATCGGCACCGGCAGCAGGTGCGCGTGCGGCCCGCCCAGATAGCGGAAGAGGCTCAGCTCGGCGCTGCTCGCCGCCGCCTTGGCCACCGCGAGGGAGACGCCGAGGATGGCGTTGGCGCCCAGCTCGGACTTGTCGTCGGTGCCGTCGATGTCGAGCATCTTCTGGTCGATCAGCCGCTGCTCGCTCGCCTCGTAGCCGACGAGCTGGTCGACGATGCGGTCCTCGATGTTGCTGACCGCCTTCTCCACACCCTTGCCGTTGTAGCGCTGCTTGTCCCCGTCGCGCAGCTCGATCGCCTCGAATGCCCCGGTGGACGCGCCGGACGGCACGGCGGCGCGGGCGACCGTACCGTCGTCGAGGCCGACCTCGACCTCGACGGTCGGGTTGCCGCGCGAGTCGAGAATCTCCCGGGCGACGATTCCCTCGATGGTGGCCACTGTCCTGCTCCTCAGAATCGAAGTCTATCCATCGGCAGCCGATGGTGGTCGTCCCCGTCGCGACGGTGCGGCGCAGGCTCCGCAGGGCAGCCTATCGGGCCGCCCCGGCGCTCCGGGCGCTGCCTCCGGGGCCCGGTGACGATCCACGCTCCAGTGGTGACATCTGCGGATATCCTTCACAGTACGTGGGAACCGGTTTGCGCGGGCTCGGCCCGATCGACAAGGCTGTGGGCCATGCCGGCTGTGTCGATCTCACTCCGGGTACTCGCGGGGGCGATCATTTCCGTACTTACCGTTTCCGGGTGCCAGACCCTGGACGATGCCGGCCGGGTGATCGGCCGGGCCGACCTGGTCAACGACCTCGCCGCCCGGCTCGACAAGTCCACCGAGCTCACCTACTCGGCCGACTACCAGCTCCCCGGGGGGCGGAGCGCCTCGATCTCGCAGTCCCAGGATCCGGTGCGCGCGGCGTACACCTATCCCGGCGGCAAGCTGACCGTCACCGCCGACGCGACCACGGCCTGCGACACCCGCGCGAAGAAGCCGACCTGCACGCTCGACCCACCCCAGGCGACGAACACCAAGCCGTCGCTGACGATCTTCACGGAGATGAACAGGCGGGGCCTGGTCTCGCCGCCGGTGGTGATCGGCCTGCTCACCGCCGCCGCGATCGATCCCGACGCGGCGATCAGGCAGTACGACACCACCGTCGCCGGGCGGCACGCCACCTGCGTGGAGGTCGGCCAGCTCAGCGACGCACCCGCCACCGGCTTCGACGCCTGCATCACCAGCGAGGGCGCGTTGGGCAGCTTCACCGGTACGGTCGACGGCACCGACATCGAGGTGGCGCTGAGCCGCTACCGCGACGCCGTGGAGAAGAACGCGTTCGACCTGCCGCCCGGCGCCGGGCTGGTCGACCGGCGCGGCACACCGAGCCCGTCGCCGGAGTGACGCGGGTGGGAGCCGCTCCCGGCCGGGTGGGCCCACGCCGGGCCGTTACCCGTCGAGGCCGAGCAGGGCGGGCAGGTGGCGCGGCGCCGGGGAGCCGTGCGCGAGCATCGCGTCGTGCCACTCCCGCACCGGCACCCCGGCCGGCCGGCGCGCGGCGATCCCGGCCACCTGGTGGTAGCCGACGAAATAGGTGGAGAGCTGTGTCGAGGTGAGCAGGGCCCGGCGCCACTTGCCGGTCGCCTCGCCCTCCTCCTGGAAGCCCCGCCCGGTCATCAGCGCGAGCCCGTCGGACTCGGTCAGCTCCTCGCAGTGCACCAACTGGTCGAGGATCGCGTTGATGGTCATCCGGAGCTGCATCTTGAGCTGCTGCAACCGGACCGCCAGGCCGCCGTACCCCCGCTCGGCCATGGCCTCCTCGGCATAGACCGCCCAGCCCTCCACGAACGGCCCGGAGTGGCCGAGCGCGCGGGCCCGGCTGCTGCCCCGGTGGCGCCGGGCGTGCGCCAACTGGAGAAAGTGGCCCGGCACCGCCTCGTGCACCGTCAGATTGCGGATCATGTGCTCGTTGTACTCGCGGAAGAACGACTCGACCCGGGCCGCCGACCAGTCGGCCGGGGTGGGCGCGATGCAGTAGTACGTCGGCACCGCGGCGGTCTCCAGCGGCCCGGGCGCGTCGCAGTAGGCGACGGCGACTCCCCGGTCGTGTTCCGGCATCTCCCTGATCACGCAGTCGTCGTCGACCAGCGACACGAGCTCGGTGTCGGCGACGAAGTCGAGGACCTCGTCCAGGGTCGTCCGGGCCAGCCGCACCACCGAGGCGTTGTCGGGGTGCTCGTCGGCGAGCAGGGAGAGCGCCTGGCGTACCGCCTCGTCCGAGGGCGCGCCGCCGACCAGCTCCACCGCCGCCGCCCGGATCTCCTCGGTGACCCGATCCAGGTTCGCCCAGGCCGAGTCGAGCACCTGCCGGGCGCCGAGCTCGGTGTCGAGGGTGTGCCAGAGCCGGGCCTCCCAGAGCCGCCGTCCGAGCCGGGGATCCCGGCCGGGCCCGGGATCGTCCCGCAGGCCGGACCGGAGCCGGTCGGCGAAGGCGGTCAGCTCGCGTACCGCCGCCCGGGCGACCGGCTCGACCGTGCCGGCCAGGCCGGGTGCCTCGGCGAGCAGGGCGGGCACCTGGTCCCGGACCAGGGCCGCCGCCCCCTCGAACTGCCCGACGGCCGTCTCGGCGTGAATCCGGGGCACGTCGCGCAGCACCGCCCGGGCGGTCGCCAGCGCGTCCGGCACGGCGGCCAGCCGCCCGGCGAGGCTGGTCAGCCGTACGTCGGCCGGGGCGAACGGCCGGGCGAGCAGCGCGTGCAGCAGCGGGCCGGGGTTGTGCACCAGGGGGTTCCACTCGTGCGCCCGCACCTCGGCCAGCTCGAAGATGCCCCGGTCGACCAGGGCGGTGAGCACGGCGTGGTCGACCTGTTCCGGCACCGGCAGCTCCTCGGCGTCCACCTCGGAGAGCGCGTGGGCGGCGTCCCGCAGCATCGCCACCCGCCCCGCCACGGCGTCCACGGAACGGTCCGGCAATCGGTCGTCGACGCCGTGCTCGCCGACCGACGAGGCCAGCTCGGGGTCACTCGCCAGGAGTGCATCGACGATCCGCTCGGCAAGCGGCACGAATGGTGGCATGGAGGCCAACCTAGACGGGCCGGAGCGGCCCTGCCCGACGGGGCGCGGTATTGGACCGTCGGATGGTGCCGTCGGCACCGACGTAATCAGCCGGTAAGGGTTGTCCCGGGCCCGCTGTCGATAGATTGGCCTCCACCTGACGGGAGTACGTGGAGGGGTCGGATGGCACGGAGAGGTCGAGCGGCAGCACTGGTCGCCGCCATCACGCTCGCCCTGGCGGGCTGCGCGACGGAGCCGGGCACACCGGGCGGGACGGACGGGGGCCCGGCCCCGGCAACGCCCCCGAGTTCCGCCCCGGCACCGGCCGGGGAGACCGGGCCGCCGGGCACCGGGGCGGTGCCGGAGACGCTGCGGTTCACCGCCACCACCGTGGACGGCAAGCCGTTCGACGCCGCCGCGCTGTACGGCCGGCCGGTCGTGCTCTGGTTCTGGGCCGCGTGGTGCACCCGCTGCCGGGCCGCCGCCGACGACGTCGCCGCGACGCACCGGAGCTACGCCGACCGGGTGCACGTGGTCGGGGTCGCCGGGCTGAAGAGTGGCGACGGCGCGATGCGCGAGTTCGTCACCGGCCAGGGCATCGGCGGCTTCGTCAACCTCGCCGACGACGAGGGCGAGGTGTGGCGGCGGTTCGGCGTCACCAGCCAGGAGTACTACGTGCTGCTCGACGCCGCCGGCACGGTCGTGCACAGCGGAGCGCTGACGCCGGACGCGCTGCGCGAGCGGGTCGCCGCGCTGGCCGGGTGACGGTACCGGTGCTCGACGCCCCGTACGCCCTGGCCCTCGCCGCCGGGTTGCTGGCCGCGCTCAACCCGTGCGGGTTCGCCATGCTCCCCGCGTACCTGTCGTTCCTGGTGCTCGCCGACGGTGCCGCCGGACGGTCCCGGGCGGTCGGCCGGGCGCTCTGGTCGACCCTGGCGATGACGACCGGCTTCGTCGCGGTCTTCGGGGCGTTCGGCCTGCTCGCCGCGCCCGCCGCCGACCTGCTGGCCCGGCACCTGCCCTGGGTGGGCATCGTGATCGGTCTGGTCCTGGTCGGGCTCGGCGCCTGGCTGCTGGCCGGCCGCGAGCTGCCCGGCGCCGTCCCGAAGGTCGGTGCCTCCCCGGAGCTGACCCGCCGGTTCGGCTCGATGGCGCTCTTCGGCGCCTCCTACGCGGTCGCGTCGCTGGGCTGCACCGTCGGCCCGTTCCTCGCCGTGGTGGTGGCGGGCTTCCGCACCGATTCGGTCGCCGCCGGGGTCGGGCTCTTCCTCGCGTACGCCGCTGGCATGGCCCTGGTGGTCGGGCTGGCCGCCCTGGCGGTGGCCCTGGCCAAGGTCTCCCTGGTCCGTGCCCTGCGCCGGGCGGCGCCGGTCGTCGGGCGGGTCGCCGGTGGACTGCTGGTACTGGCCGGCGGCTACGTCGCCTGGTACGGCTGGTACGAGATCCGGGTCTTCCGGGGCGGCGCCGACGCGGACCCGGTGGTCGACACCGTCGCCACCGTCCAGGCCACGATCGCCGGCTGGGTGGACGGGCTCGGCCCCGGCCCGCTCGCGCTCATCTTCGCCGTTCTGCTGCTCGCCGGCACGACCGCGGGGGCGACGCTGCGGCTCCGGCGCAGGGCCCGCCGGCCGGGCTGAGCCTTCCGGGCCACACCGGGCGGGACACCACCCGGCATGCCCCGGCGTCAGGACGCCGGGTCGGAATCCCGTTCGGCGGCGCGGACCGTGGCCGCGTAGTCCAGGGTCGCCTGGCGCAGTGCCGCCTCCGCGTCCAGCCCTGCCGCCCGGGCCCGGGCCACCGTCTCCAGCAGGCCGGCGCCGAGCCGGGCCGTCTCGTCCGCCCCGGCGGCGGGCTCCGGCGGCGGCAGGTCGAGCCCGGCCCGCTCCACCCGGTGCAGCACCTTCGCCGCCAGCGCCAGCGCCGGCTGGGAGAGCGCGACGCCGTCCAGCACCGAGGTGAGGGGCTTCTCGGCCCGCTTGATCCGCTCCCAGTTCTCGGTGATCTCGTCGATGCCGCCGACCTCGGTGCCGGCGAAGACGTGCGGGTTGCGCCGGACCATCTTCGCCACCAGGCCGCCGGCCACGTCGTCGATCGACCAGCGCTCGCCCTCGGGCAGGTTCTCGGCCAGCCGGGCGTGCAGCACCACCTGCAACAGCACGTCGCCCAGCTCTTCGCGGAGCGCGCCGAGGTCGTCGGCGACGATCGCGTCGTACGCCTCGTAGCACTCCTCCAGCAGATAGCGGGCCAGGGTGGCGTGCGTCTGCGCCCGCTTCCACGGGTCACCGCCGGGCGAGGCGAGCCGGTCCATCACCGCCACCGCGTCGAGGAGCCGGGCGCCAGGCGGATCCCAGGAGCCGTACATCAGCTCCAGCTCGGCGAGCCCCGGCTCGCGGGCCAGCCGCAACCCCAGCTCGCGGGCGAGCTCCTCGTCGCCGGCCGGGCCGGCCAGCCAGACCGCCGCACCGTGCGCGGCGACCGTGGCCAGCAGGTCCGGCACCGGGGTCTCCGTGACGGTGACCTTGGCGCCCGCCGCGCGTACCGCCGTGCAGAGTTCGCTCTCGGCGCCGGCCAGCACCGGATGGACGCGTACGGCGTCCCAGGCCGCCGCCGTCAGCAGCCCGGCCGGCAGCCGGGGCGAGGTGACAAGCAACACGATCCGGCCGGTCGGGCCGGTCGGGCCGGTCGGGGCGGCGGCGCTCAGCGGGCGTCGATCACGGTGTCGGGGCCGTGCTGCCCGATCGGGACGACCAGCGCCGGACTGCTGTCCGAGAAGGTCAGCACCGGGTACTCCAGCGGCCGGTACCGGGGGTTGACGGTGACGTCGTAGCCCTCCAGCGCCTCGTGCAGGGCGTTGCGCATGGCCAGCGCCCGGCGCAACACGTCACCGTCGAGCTGCTGGCCGGCCTCGCCGTCCTTCGCGTCCGGCGGGATCACCCCGGCGACCCGCCCCCGGGCCACCACGTCCATCAGCTCCTCCTGGGTGGGCGCGACCGGCTGGGTCACCGGGATGCCGGCCCGGCAGGCGTCCAGCTCGGAGAAGAGCCGCACGTAGCGGGAGTCCGCCGGCAGGCCGGTCGCCTGGGCCACCTGCTCGATCGGGGCCTGCTCCGACGGGGTGAAGCCCTTGTCGGCGGCGAGCTTCAGGCAGACCTCCCGCATCGTCAGGGTGCTGACCACCTCGGTCCGGGTCGGCGCCTTCACCTCGGGCGCGCCCGGCGCGGGCGTGGCGCCGGGCTCGTCACCGCCCTGCGGCACCCTGTCCCGGACGTCGTCGAGGACCTCGGTCACCTCGTCCTCGGTGATCTTCTTGTCGCCGAGGTAGACGGCGACGCTGGAGTCGGACCGGCAGGCGGAGAGGGCGGTGGCGCCGAGGACGGCAATGACCGCGATCGAAGCCAGACGACGGGCACGCTGCATGCTCGACACTCTCTCACGCAGCCCGGCCACGGTCGGCACGGGGTCGGACCCGCCGGATGCGCTCACCTGGCCGGCTCCGCCCTCGCCGGCTCCGCCGTCGCCGACCTCGCGGGTTCGCCGAGCACGTCGCGGAGGAGCTGGGCACACCAGTCCAGCAGTGCCTGGTCGCGCAGTGGCTCGCCGCCGATCCGCCGGGTGGTCGGGCGGGGCACGCTCACCTGGTCGGTCGCGGACTTGTAGACCGCGTCCGGGTGGTAGCGCTTGAACCGGAGCTGCTTCGAGTCCGGCAACGGCAGCGGCGAGAACCGCAGGTGGCGGCCCTGGGCGGAGACGTCGGTCAGCCCGTACGCCCGGGCCAGCAGCCGGAACCGGGCCACCGCCACCAGGTTGGCGACCTGCGCGGGCGGCTCGCCGTAGCGGTCGCTCATCTCGGCCACCACCTCGGCCAGCCGGTCGGCGTCCCGGGCCTCGGCGAGCTTGCGGTACATCTCCAGGCGCAGCCGCTCGACGCCGATGTAGTCGTGCGGCAGGTGCGCGTCGACCGGCAGGTCGACCTTGATGTCGACCTCCTCCTCCGGCCGCTCACCCTTGAACGCCTGCACCGCCTCACCGACCATCCGGACGTAGAGGTCGAAACCGACCCCCTCGATGTGCCCGGACTGCTCGCCGCCGAGCAGGTTGCCGGCGCCCCGGATCTCCAGGTCCTTCATCGCCACGTACATCCCGGCGCCCAGCTCGGTGTGCTGGGCGATGGTGGCCAGCCGCTCGTGCGCGTGCTCGGTCAGCGGCTTCTCCGGCGGATAGAGGAAGTACGCGTACGCCCGCTCCCGACCCCGGCCGACCCGGCCCCGGATCTGGTGCAACTGGGCCAGCCCGAGCAGGTCGGCCCGCTCCACGATCAGCGTGTTGGCGTTCGGGATGTCGATCCCGGACTCGACGATCGTGGTGCAGACCAGGACGTCGTACTCCTTCTCCCAGAAGCCGACCATGACCTTCTCCAGGGCGTCCTCGCCCATCTGTCCGTGCGCGACCGCGACCCGGGCCTCCGGCACCAGCTCGCGGATCCGCCGGGCCGCCCGGTCGATCGACTCGACCCGGTTGTGCAGGTAGAAGACCTGACCGTCGCGGAGCAGTTCCCGGTGGATCGCGGCGGCCACCTGCCGGTCGTCGTACGCCCCGACGAAGGTCAGCACCGGGTGCCGCTCCTCCGGCGGGGTGGCGATGGTCGACATCTCCCGGATGCCGGTGATCGCCATCTCCAGGGTCCGGGGGATCGGCGTCGCCGACATGCTCAGCACGTCCACGGCGGTCCGGAGCTGCTTGAGGTGCTCCTTGTGCTCCACCCCGAAGCGCTGCTCCTCGTCCACCACCACCATGCCGAGCGACTTGAACCGGGTCGCCGCCTGGAGCAGCCGGTGGGTGCCGATCACGATGTCGGCGCCGCCGTCGGCGACGGCTGCCAGGGTCGCCTCGGCCTCCTTCGGGGTCTGGAACCGGGAGAGTTGCCTGATCGAGACGGGGAACTGCCCCATCCGCTCCGCGAAGGTGTTGTAGTGCTGCTGCGCCAGCAGCGTCGTCGGCACCAGCACCGCCACCTGCCGGCCGTCCTGCACCGCCTTGAAGGCGGCCCGGACCGCGATCTCGGTCTTGCCATAGCCGACGTCGCCACAGATCAGCCGGTCCATCGGGACCGGCTGCTCCATGTCCCGCTTGACCTCCTCGATCGCCGCGAGCTGGTCCGGCGTCTCGGTGTAGGGGAAGGCGTCCTCCAGCTCCCGCTGCCACGGCGTGTCCGGGGCGAACGCGTGCCCCTTGGACGCCTTGCGGGCGGCGTAGAGCTGCACGAGCTGGGCGGCGATCTCCCGGACCGCCCTGCGGGCCCGCGCCTTGGCCTTCTGCCACTCGGCACCGCCCATCTTGTGCAGCGCCGGGGTCTCGCCGCCGACATAGCGGGAGAGCTGGTCGAGCTGGTCGGTCGGGACGAAGAGCCGGTCACCGGGCTGGCCGCGCTTGCTGGCCGCGTACTCGATGACCAGGTATTCCCGGTCGGCGCCGTTGACGGTGCGCTGCACCAGCTCGACGTAGCGGCCGATGCCGTGCTGCTCGTGCACGACGTGGTCGCCGGCCCGCAGCTCCAGCGGGTCGATGGTGTTGCGCCGCCGGCTCGGCATCTTGCGCATGTCCCGGGTCGACGCGCCCCGGCCGCCGGTGATGTCGTTGCCGGTGACCACCGCGATCCGGGAGGTGGCGTCGGTGAAGCCGTGACCCAGCGAGCCGCAGGCCACGACGAGTTCCCCGGCGGCGGGCGGTGCCGGCACGGTCCCGGTCAGCGCCGCGCCGAGCCCGGCGTCCCGGAGCACCTCGACCGCGCGCTGCGCCGGCCCGTGCCCCTCGAAGACCAGCGCCACGCCCCAGCCGTCGCCGACCCAACGTTTGAGGTCGTCGACCACCCGGGCCGTCTCGCCGTGGTAGAGCGGCACCGGCTGGGCGTGCATCGCCAGCGACTCGCCCGCGTCCGGCACCACCGTCACCTCGGGCTCCGGCTCCACCGCCCACGGCTCGGGCGTGGCGGCCGGCCCGGGGGCGGCCTCCACCAGCCCGAACGGCGACGCCGACCACCAGGGCTGGCCCAGGGCGGCGGCGGTGGCGCGTACCTCTGCCAGGGTCTTGAAGGCGGCGGCGCCGAGGTCCACCGGGGCCTGGCCACCGGCGGCGGCCGCGGCCCAGCTCGCCTCCAGGAACTCCGCCGAGGTACGCACCAGGTCGTGCGCCCGGGTCCGGATCCGCTCCGGGTCGCAGAGCAGCACGTGGCTGCCGGTCGGCAGGCAGTGCAGCAGCAGCTCGAGCGAGTCCGCGCCGATCAGCGCCGGGGCGAGCGACTCCATCCCCTCGACCGGGATCCCCTCGGCGAGCCTGTCCAGGATCTCGGCCAGCTCCGGATGCTCCCCGGCCAGCTCGGCGGCGCGCCGCCGGACCGGGTCGGTGAGCAGCAGTTCCCGGCAGGGCGGTGCCCAGAGCGCCGGCACCGCCTCGATGGTCCGCTGGTCGGCGACGGCGAAGGTGCGGATCTCCTCCACCTCGTCGCCCCAGAACTCGACCCGGGACGGGTGCTCGTCGGTGGGCGGGAAGACGTCCAGGATGCCGCCCCGGACGGCGTACTCCCCGCGCTTGGTGACCAGGTCCACCCGGGCGTACGCCAGGTCGGTGAGCCGGCGGGCGGTCTCCTCCAGCCCGGCCCCGGCACCGGCGGCGAGCCGGACCGGCTCCAGGTCGCCGAGCCCCCTGAGCTGCGGCTGGAGCACCGAGCGGACCGGGGCGACCACCACCCGGACCGGCCCGGCGTGCTCGGCGAGGTCGGGGTGGGCCAGCCGGCGGAGCACGCCGAGCCGCCGGCCCACGGTGTCGGAGCGAGGCGAGAGCCGCTCGTGCGGCAGGGTCTCCCAGGCCGGATAGACCACCACCTGCTCCGGCGGCAGCAGGCTGCCCAGCGCGGCGGCCAGGTCGTCGGCCTCCCGGGTGGTGGCGGTGACGGCGAGCACCGGCCGCCCGGCGCCGCCCGCCTCCTCGCCGGCCGCCACGGCGGCGACCAGGAAGGGCCGCAGCGCAGGCGGGGCGGTCAGATCCAGCCCGTCGGCCTCCGCGCCGCCGGTGCGGGCAAGCGTTCGGGCCCGGGCCAGCGCGGGGTCGCGGAGCGCGGCGGTCAACAACCCGGTAAGCACACTGATCACACCTTCGAGCCTGGGCACGCGGAAGCGGCCCCGCGTCCGCGTCGGACGGGGGTCGGGGTGGGGTGCGGGAAGGACCTCCGCGCCGTCGCCATCGGAGCCGTCGCCATCGGAAGGGGCCCTCTCGGCACCGCCCCCAAGCCTATCCCCTGAGCCCGACAGCCTCCGGACCCCCGCCACCCCCGCCACCCCCGCCGCGCCCGCCGCGCCCCCGCGCCGCGCCCGCCGCGCCCCCGCGCCGCGCCCGCCGCGCCCCCGCGCCGCGCCCGCCGCGCCCCCGCGCCGCCCCCGCCGCGCCCCCGCGCCGCGCCCCCGCGCCGCGCGCGGTGGCCTGGACCGTCACCTGGACACCAGAGGCGTAATCCGCGCGCTTTGACGCCTCTGGTGTCCAGGTGACGGCGGCACCGGCGGTGTGGTGGGTGGGCGGATGACGGTCCGGAGGGGGAAGGAGCTCCGGGGGCGTGAGCAAGGTAACGGAGTTCGGCTGACCCGTCCGAAGGTCGACATAACGCACGTTCTGCCGGCGCTGGATACGCTCTACCAGTACCCGCGGCGGGGCGGGACGGCACGACTCTCGTTGGCGTTCCGGGACCGGCCGCCGATAACATCCACTTGTCGGACAACGCTGTCCTCCGTACTCGACCAGGGAGCGCACGGTGACCGACCAGCATGATCACGACGGGCCCGACGCCGCTCTGCGGGCCGACATCCGCCGCCTCGGCAAGCTCCTCGGCCAGACCCTGGCCCGCCAGGAGGGTCGGCCCCTGCTCGACCTGGTCGAGGAGATCCGCGCGCTGGTCCGGCAGGACGCGGAGGCCGCCGCCCAGCGGCTCGGTGCGATGGACGTGACCACCGGCACCAAGCTGGCCCGGGCCTTCTCCACCTACTTCCATCTGGCGAACATCACCGAGCAGGTGCACCGCTCCCGCGACCTGCGCCGGCAGCGGGCCACGCACGGCGGCTGGCTCGACCAGGCGGCCCGGCTGATCCGGGAGCGCGGCGTGCCGCCGGAGGAGATCGCCTCGGTCGCCCGCCGGCTCTCCGTCCGGCCGGTCTTCACCGCCCACCCGACCGAGGCGGCCCGCCGGTCGATCCTGTCGAAGCTGCGCGCCGTCGCCGACGAGCTCGACGCCGAGGCCGCCGCCGCCATCCTCTACGGGGCCAGCGACGAGGGCCCGGCGAGCCGGCGCCTCGCCGAGCTCCTCGACCTGCTCTGGCAGACCGACGAGCTGCGGCTCGACCGCCCCGACCCGACCGACGAGGCCCGCAACGCCATCTACTACCTCCGTGACCTCTACGCCGAGGCCGCCCCGCAGGTCCTCGACGACCTCGCCGACACGCTGCGCGGGCTGGGCGTGGAGACCGCGCCGACCGCCCGGCCGCTGACCTTCGGCACCTGGATCGGCGGCGACCGGGACGGCAACCCCTTCGTCACCCCCCAGGTCACCCGGGACGTGCTGCTGATCCAGCACGAGCACGGCATCCAGGCGACCGAGGCGGCGATGGAGGAGCTGATCAACGAGATCTCGGTCTCCCGCCGGCTGCGCGGGGTCTCCCTCGACCTCTCCGCCAGCCTCGCCAAGGACCTGGACGCGCTTCCCGAGGTCGCCGCCAGGTTCCGTCGGGTCAACGCCGAGGAGCCGTACCGGCTCAAGGCGCGGTGCGTCCGGGCGAAGCTCGCCAACACCCGGCGCCGGCTCAACCAGGGCACCCCGCACGTGCCCGGCCGGGACTACCGGGGCTCCGCCGACCTGCTGGCCGACCTGGAGCTGATGCGCGCCTCGCTGGCCCGCAACTCCGGTCAGCTCACCGCCGTCGGCCGGCTCGCCTCGGCGATCCGCACCGTCGCCGCGTTCGGCCCGCACCTGGCGACGATGGACATCCGGGAGCACGCCGAGGCGCACCACGTCGTCCTGGCGCAGTTCTACACCCAGGTCGGCGAGGTGCCGGACTATCCGGCGCTGAGCCGGACGGAGCGGACGAAGCTGCTCGCCGAGGAGCTGACCGGGCGCCGCCCTCTCTCCACCATGGACACCCCGCTGACCGAGGCGGCCCGCAAGACCTTCGACGTCTTCGGCGCCATCCGCGAGGTGCAGGAGCGGTTCGGGGTCGAGGTGATCGAGTCGTACATCATCTCGATGACACTCGGCGTCGACGACGTGCTGGCGGCGGTGGTGCTGGCCCGGGAGGCCGGGCTGATCGACGTGCACACCGGCCGGGCCCGGATCGGCTTCGTGCCGCTGTTGGAGACCCCGGGCGAGCTGGATGCCGGCGGTGAACTCCTCGACGAGATGCTGTCGCTGCCGGCGTACCGGGCGATCGTGGCGGCCCGGGGCGACGTCCAGGAGGTGATGCTCGGCTACTCCGACTCCAACAAGGAGGCCGGGATCACCACCTCGCAGTGGTCCATCCACCGGGCCCAGCGCGCGCTGCGGGACGTGGCCGCCCGGCACAACGTACGGCTGCGGCTCTTCCACGGCCGGGGCGGTACGGTCGGCCGGGGCGGCGGCCCGACGCACGAGGCGATCCTCGCCCAGCCCTACGGCACGCTGGACGGCGAGATCAAGGTCACCGAGCAGGGCGAGGTCATCTCCGACAAGTACACTCTGCCCTCGCTGGCCCGGGAGAACCTGGAGCTGACCCTCGCCGCGGTGCTGCAGAGCACCCTGCTGCACACCACGCCCCGACAGCCCGCCGAGGCGCTGGACCGCTGGGACGCCACCATGGACGTGGTCTCCGGCGCCGCCTACCGACGCTACCGGTCGCTTGTGGAAAACCCGGACCTGCCGGCCTACTTCTGGGCCTCCACCCCGACCGAGTTGCTCGGCGCGCTCAACATCGGCTCCCGGCCGGCGAAGCGCCCGAACACCGGGGCCGGACTCTCCGGGCTGCGCGCCATCCCGTGGGTCTTCGGCTGGACCCAGACCCGGCAGATCGTGCCGGGCTGGTTCGGCGTCGGCACCGGGCTGGCCGCCGCCCGCGAGGCCGGGATGGGCGACGTCCTGGCCGAGATGCACCGGGCCTGGCACTTCTTCGGCACGTTCCTGTCGAACGTCGAGATGATGCTGACCAAGACCGACCTGACCATCGCCCGGCGGTACGTCGAGACCCTGGTCCCCGAGCCGCTGCACCCGATCTTCCACCTGATCGAGGCGGAGTACGAGCTGACCAAGCAGGAGGTGCTGGCCATCACCTCCTCTCCCGCGCTGCTGGAGAACTCTCCGGTGCTGCAACGCACCCTCGCCGTCCGGGACACCTATCTGGAGCCGCTGCACCACCTCCAGGTGGCGCTGCTGCGGCAGTACCGCGACTCCGGCGCCGCCGGACGGGCCGTGGCCACCGCCCCGGGCGGCCGGCGTGCCCCGGGTGACGGGACCGCACTGGAACGGGCCCTGCTCACCACCGTCAACGGCATCGCCGCCGGGATGCGCAACACCGGCTGACCAGCCGGGCCTGACAAGCGGGTACCACTCGCACCGGACCAGGCCAGGAGGCGCACCCCACCGACGGTGGGTCGACCGCCGGATCCGGTCTTGACATCGACGTCCGTCGTGTCGAAAACTTACGGCAGCTTTTCCGACGGTGAAAGATACCGTCCGAACGCTGCCGGTGCAGGGCCATGGCGTTCCACCCGGCGGCGGGGCCCCGCACGCATGCCCGCACCCTCGACCTCATCCGTGACTCCCGCTGTCACGCCACCCCCGGTTTCGGCTGTCACATCCGCCCGTGGACGGCACCGTCCGTCCACATCCCCTGGGAGGAACTCATGTCCGACGCACCCCTCGTACGTAGACGGGTCCTGCTCGCCGCGGCCGCCGGTATCGTCGCCGCACCCCTGCTGGCCAGCCCGGCCCACGCCGCCACCCCCAAGATCTATCTCGACGCCGGGCACGGCGGCACCGACACCGGCGCGGTCGGAAACGGCCTCCAGGAGAAGGCTCTGACCCTCGACATCGCGTTGCGTACCCGCAGCTACCTGCAGAACAACTGGACCGTCTCGGTGCGCATGTCCCGCACCACGGACATCACCCGGAGTCTGGCCTGGCGGACCGACGACGCGAACGCCTGGGGCGCCAACATCTTCGTGAGCATCCACATCAACGCCGGCGGCGGCACCGGCTTCGAGAGCTACATCTACCCCACGGCCGGTGCGGCGACCCAGCGGCTCCAGGACGACGTGCACGCGGCCGTGCTGAGCAACGCCCGAAGCGTCGCCCCGGTCACCGACCGCGGCCAGAAGACGGCCAACTTCCACGTCCTGCGCGAGACCGTGATGGCGGCCGTGCTCACCGAGAACCTCTTCATCGACCGGGCCGCCGACGCCAACCTCCTCGGCCAGGCCACGTTCCGGCAGGCGCTCGCCGTCGGACACGCCCAGGGCATCGCCCGCTACTTCGGGCTGAGCTGACCGGGTCGCGCCTCCCTCGGTCGGGTCGCCCCCGCGCCTGCCGGGAGACACCTCGGCGGCGGTGAACCGGACCGGAGCCGCCGTCCCCTGACCGGGACGGCGGCTCCGGTACCGCGTCGAACCGCTCGCTACACCGTCAACTCGTCTCGCCGGCCACGCTGAACGAGCGCAGCCGGCGGATCGCCAGCAGGGTGAAGCCGACCGTGAAGAGCGCGCTCATCACGACCGCCACCGGCAGCGACACCGAACCGTCCAGCAGTGCCGTCGGCGCGATCCGGTCGGCCAGGGTCACCACGTAGTGCTGCACCGAGAGCACCCGGGTGCCGCTGACGATGTTGTTCAGCAGGCCCTCCCAGATCAGCACGTACACCAGGCCGAGCAGCACCGGACGTCGGGTGATCAGACTCAGCGCCAGGAAGAAGGCCGAGTACGCCAACGCGCCGACCGCGCTCGCCGCCGCCAGGCCGAGCCCGAAGCGTACGGAGTCGACCAGCACCCCGGCGACGTAGAGCGGAATGGCGGCGGTCAGCGCGGTGACCACGGTCGCCACCACGAGCTTCGGCAGCACGATCTGCCATCGGGGCAGCGGCTTGGTCAGGATGTGCAGCAGGGTCCCGTCGTCGATCTCGGAGCCGAGCACGCCCGTGCCGACGATCAGTGCGGTCACCGGCAGCAGCACGGCCAGCCCCAGCCCCAGCACCACGGGCGGACCCCACTCGCCCGGGTCGACCCCGGTCGACCGGGCCAGCACCGCCAGCCCGACCAGCAGGATCGGCAGCGGGAAGAGCAGCAGGAAGCGACGCCGGCCGAAGAGGCCACGCGCGGTGATCCAGGAAACAGTCGACATTGACGTCACGCCTCCACCAGGTAGGAGAAGACACTCTCCAGAGACTCGTCCGAGGGGAGCAACCGGCGTACCCGGATGCCGGAGGCCAGCGCGATCTTCGGCAGGGCCCGGGTGAAGCTGCCGTAGTCGCCGGCCCGGACGGTCAGCCCGTCCCGGCCGAGGTCCACCCCGTTCACCGAGGGCTGCCCGATCAGCTCCACCGCCAGCCGCCGGTCGTCGCTGGACTGCACCGCGAAGACGTGCGGCCGGTTGGTCATCAACCGCCGGATGGTCCGGAAGTCGCCGGAGGCGGCCAGCCGGCCCGAGACGATCACCTGGACGGTGCCGGAGACCTGCTCGACCTCCTCCAGGATGTGCGAGCTGAACAGGATCGTCCGGCCCTGACCGCCGAGCGTGTGCAGCAGCTCCATCATGTGCAGCCGCTGCCTCGGGTCCATCCCGTTGAAGGGCTCGTCCAGCAGCAGCACCTCCGGGTCGTGCACCAGCGCGGCGGCGACCCGGGCCCGCTGGCGCATGCCCTTGGAGTACGTACCGATCCGGCGGTCCTGCGCGTCGGTCAGCTCGACGAGCGCGATGGCCCGCCGCGCCGCCGCCTCCGGGTCGGCCAGGCCGTGCAGCCTGGCACTGGCGAGCACGAACTCGTACGCGCTGAGGAAGTCGTACACCGACTCGCGCTCGGTGACCAGGCCGAGCCGCCGGTAGACGGCGGGATTGCGCCAGGTGGGCTCGCCGCCGAGGGTCACCGTGCCCTTGGAGGGGGCCAGGAACCCGGCCATCATGTGCAGCACCGTGGTCTTGCCGGCGCCGTTCGGCCCGAGCAGCCCGGTCACCCCGGCGCCGAGACTCATCGACACGTCGTTGACCGCCACCACGTTGCCGTACCAGCGGGACACCGCGGCCAGTTCCAGATCCGTCATTTTGCAGTGCCGCCTTTCGTTCGCGACTGCGGGGCTCGCAAGACCGGCTCACTCCTCGCGCTCACCACACCACCATCCGTTCGCGACTGCGGGGCTCGCAAAACCGGCTCACTCCTCGCGCTCACTTTGCGGCGACCTTCCGGTAGCGGGCGAGCAGCAGCAGGATGCCGGCGGCGACCAGGCCGACCGCGACCAGGCCGTAGAGCGGGCCGTAGTTGCCGACGTCCGTTCCGCCGCCCGACTCGAAGAGCCAGTCCCCGACCCCGCCGACCAGGGTCACCGGGCTGGCCAGCCCGGCGAGCTGGCTCGCCGCCTCGTAGGGGAGCAGGAAGAGCACCCCGACCACCGGGGTGGTCACCAGGAACGCGCCGACGATCGCCCCGGCCGCGACGGCCCGGCGCCGGAGCAGGGAGGCGACCAGGAGCGCCACCACCGAGAAGACCACCGCGTGTACGGCGACGTAGCCGAGCGCCGGCAGGAAGTCACCGAGTTCGGACCAGACCGCCTTGAAGCCGTCCAGCATGAACGCGGCCCCGACGAACATCACCGTCAGCGGGACCCCGAGCATCAGGAACGTCGCCGAGACCAGTGCGGCCAGCTTGACCACCGCGTAGTCACCGCGGTGCAGCGGGCGGGCGAAGTAGAGCGGCAGCACCCCGCTGTGCAGGTCGCGGGAGGCGATCTCCGGCGCGACGATGGCGCAGAAGAAGATGATCAGCACGGTGAGCGTCTCGGGGAACTCGGCGTAGCTCATCGGCGCCTGGCCGGTCTGGGCCCGGACCGCGGTCAGCACCGCCGCGACCACCCCCACCACCCCGACGATCAACCAGGGGAAGATCTTCGCCTTGACGCTGCGCCCGAGCCCGAAGGCGGTACGCAGACTGTGCACGTAGAGCGCGCCGAGCAGGTGGCGCCGGCCGAGCCGGGGGCCGTCGTAGCGCCGGTAGCCGATGTCGTGGATGACCCCGGCCGGCCGGTCGGGCCGCTGCGTGTCGAGGGTGGTCATCGGGTGCCTCCCGGGGTCGCGCCGGCACCGACCGGCTCGGCCGGGCGGGCCGGATCGGCGGCGAAGAGTTCGACGACCCGGTGCCGGCGCTGGTCGAGCCGGTGCAGCGGCAGGTCCAGCTCGGCGACCGCCGTCAGGATCAGGTCGTAGGTCATGTCGTCCAGCAGCGGGACCAGCAGCAGCCGGCCCTCCCGCCGGACCGGCAGGTCGGCGGCGGCGAGCCGGGCGGCCAACTCCTCGGTGCCCTCGCTGACCTCCACCGAGAGCACCTCGGTCACCGCGGTCATGTCGGCGACCTGCGCCGACCGGAGCAGCCGGCCGCCCTCGATCGCGACCAGCGCGTCGCAGATCCGTTCCACCTCGCCGAGCAGGTGCGAGCAGACCAGCACCGAGATGCCGAACTCGGTGCCGATCCGCTCGATCAGGCTGAGCATGGCGTCCCGGCCGGCCGGGTCGAGCCCGTTGGTCGGCTCGTCGAGCAGCAGCAGGTCCGGGTCGTGCACCAGCGCCTGGGCGAGTTTGACCCGCTGCTTCATGCCGGTGGAGTAGCCCCCGATCTGGCGGTAGCGCTCCTCGTAGAGGCCGACGTGCCGCAGGGTCTCGGAGGCCCGTTCCCGGGCGGTGGTGCGGGGCAGCCCGCTCATCCGTCCCATGTGCGTCACGAACTCGGCGGCCGACAGGTCCGGCGGCAGGCAGTCGTGCTCGGGCATGTAGCCGACCCGGGCACGAACCTCGTGCCCCTGCACCGTCGGGTCGAGGCCGAGCACCCGGGCCTGCCCGCCGGTCGGTTCGAGCAGACCGAGCATGATCTTGATAAAGGTCGACTTGCCGGCTCCGTTGGCCCCGACCAGACCGACGATGCCCGGCTCGACGGTGACCGTCAGGTCGGACAACGCGGTCACGCGATTGCCGTACGTCTTGGTCAGCGACTGGGTCGCGATCAGTGTCACGCCTGCCAGAGTATGGCCGGCGGGCCATACCGGACGCCCTGAACCCACCCTGGAAGTACCCTGAATAGTCCGCCGGCCGCGCCCGGCTCCCCTAGGGGCCGGGGTAAGACTTTGGTAAGGCGTCCGGCACCACGCGGCGGGCCGTGATCGGGTTGACTGGGTGGCATGTCACGCGGTCTGTCCCGTCGTCTGCTCCGCGCCCCGGTGACCTGGGTGGTCGCCGCCGTCCTCGTGGCCGCCGCGGCCTTCGGCGGCTACTGGTTCCAACCGTGGAAGCTCGTCGTCGACCAGACCGTCGCCGAGCGGCTCACCGACCCGGCCCCGGAACCACCGGCCGGCACCGGGCCGACCGGAACGGCCTCGCCCGGCGGAACGGCCTCGCCCGGCGGACCGGCGTCCTCCGGCGGGTCGGCGTCACCGGGCGGGCCGGCGTCACCGGGCGGGCCGGGAGGATCGGCGCCGACGACGACCGCCGCGCCGGATCCGGCCGCCGGGCGACCGGTGCTGCTGCGCAGCGGTGGCTTCGTCACGCACGAGCACCGGACCAGCGGTACGGCCCGGATCGTCCGCGACCCGAGCGGCCGGCACCGGCTGGAACTGGTCGACCTGGACACCTCCAATGGGCCCGACCTGCGGGTCTGGCTCACCGATCAGCCGGTGCGCGAGGGCACGGCCGGCTGGCACGTCTTCGACGACGGCCGCTGGGTCGAGCTCGGCCGGCTGAAGGGGAACCGCGGCGACCAAGCGTACGCCATCCCGGCCGGCACCGACCTCGACCGGCTGCGTAGCGTATCCATCTGGTGCCGGCGCTTTGCGGTATCGTTCGGCGCGGCCGAACTCCGCCCGGTTGGGTAACCTCCACCCGACCACCGGCCGCACGAGGTGCCACCGCGCGGGCTGCCACCGGACCAGGTGCCACCGGACCAGGTGCCACCGGACGGGATGGGCACCGGCGGCGGCACCGACGGCCGGGGCGTCACCGGTCGGCACGTCCAAACGGGAGTGCCGGTCTCGACCGATCGGCGCCCGGCTGAGAAACTGTGTGCCGGCCGGCCGGGTAGTTGGGGGTGCGGATGAGCAACGGGTGGGTGCTGCCCGATGAGCTGCTGCGTGACGCTCCGGCGTACACGCCGCGCCCGTATGAGCTGGCCGACCTGGAGTTGCTGCTCTCCGGGGCGTACGCCCCGCTCACCGGCTTCCTGGGCCGGGCCGACCTGGCCTCGGTGGCCCGGCGCGGCCGGCTCGCCGACGGCGACGCCTGGCCGGTGCCGGTGACCCTGCAGGTCCCGGGTGAGCTGGTCAGCGGCCTCGACCTGGCCAACCCGGTCGAGCGCGGGCTGGTCCTCACCGACCCGGAGGGGGCGCCGACCGCCCTGCTCGAGGTCGCCGACCTCTGGCCCACCACCCAGGGCTGGTACGGCGTCGGCGGCCCGGTACGCCGGATCGGCGACGGCGGCCACGGCCCGTTCCAGCGGCTCCGCCGCCCACCGGCCGAGGTCCGGGAGCTGCTGCCCCCGGGCCGGGTGCTCGGGGTCATCGCCGACCGGCCGCTGCACCGGCCCCAGCTCGCGCAGATCGCCCACGCGGTCCGGGCACTCGCCGCCCACCTGCTCATCCTCGTCCCGGTCGCCGACACCAACCCCGACGGGCTGCCGCCGGAGGTGCTGGTCCGCAGCGTCTTCGGCGCGCGGGACCGGATGCCCCCGGTCACCATCGTCGCGGTACCGCTCGCCCGGCGCGGCGACGACATCTGGGACGCGCTGCTGCGGGCCCGGGTGGCCCGGGCCTACGGGGTGACCCACGTCCTCTCCACCACCGAGATGGTCACCGGCGGCGGGCTGCGCATGCTGGTCCCGCGCGAGCTGGCCTACGACAACCGGGACGGCCAGTGGCGGTGGCGGGACGACATCCCGCCCCGCAACCGGCGGCTGCCGCTGGAGCAGGCCGAGATCGAGGACCTGCTCGACCGGGGCTTCCCGCTGCCCGAGTGGCACACCCCGCCGGCGGTGGCCAAGGAACTCGTCCGGGCCCGGCCACCCCGCCGGCACCGGGGTCTGGTGGTCTTCTTCACCGGCCTCTCCGGCTCTGGCAAGTCGACCGTGGCCCGTGGCCTCGCCGACACGCTGCGGGAGAGCGGCGACCGCACCATCACCCTGCTCGACGGCGACGTGGTCCGCCGGGAACTCTCCGCCGGGCTCGGCTTCAGCCGGGCCGACCGCGACCTGAACGTCCGCCGGATCGGCTGGGTCGCCGCCGAGGTGGGCCGGCACCGAGGACTCGCCGTCTGCTGCCCGATCGCGCCGTACGCCCGGGCCCGGGCCACGGCCCGGGAGATGGCCCGGCAGGCGGGCGCCGGTTTCGTCCTGGTGCACGTCGCCACCCCGCTCGCGGTCTGCGAGCAGCGCGACCGCAAGGGCCTCTACGCCCGCGCCCGCGCCGGCAAGCTCACCGGGATGACCGGCGTCGACGACCCGTACGAGGAGCCGACCGACGCCGATCTGGTGCTGGACACCACGGACCTGACGGTCGAGGAGTCCGTACAGCTGGTGCTGGCACACCTGACCGAGACCGGCTGGGTGGAGTCCCGCCTCCAGATGTAAGGAAGGGCCCCTTCTTATCGCTTTCTGTATAAAAAGGGCCCCCGCCTAACACGCGCCCACACCTCACACCCCACACCCACACCTCACACCCGCATCCCCTTACCCCGGCCGCCTGGCGTGCGGTAGTGTTCATATCTGTTGAATTGCGTGCGAGCGCGTTGGAGGCGGTGTGGGCAACCTGGTGCCGAGGATCGAAGGGTTGAGTTACGGGGGCGACTACAACCCGGAGCAGTGGCCCGAGGAGGTCTGGGCGCAGGATGTCGCGCTGATGCGCGAGGCCGGGGTCAACCTGGTCACCGTCGGCGTCTTCGCCTGGGCCTGGCTCGAACCGGCCCCCGGGGCGTACGACTTCGACCGGCTGGACCGGATCATGGACGGGCTGCACACCGGAGGGATCCGGGTCTGCCTGGCCACCGCCACCGCCTCGCCGCCGACCTGGTTCTCCCACGCCCACCCGGAGACGCTGCCGGTGGAGGCCGACGGCCGGCGGCTGACCTACGGCAGCCGGCAGGCCATCTGCCCCAGCTCGCCGGTCTACCGGCGGGCCGCGCTCGCCCTGACCGAGCAGCTCGCCCGGCGCTACGCCGACCATCCGGCACTGGCGGCCTGGCACGTGCACAACGAGTACGCCTGCCACAACGCGCACTGCTACTGCGACGTCTCGGCCGAGGCGTTCCGGGCCTGGCTGCGGCACCGCCACGGCGATCTCGACGGCCTCAACGCCGCCTGGGGTACGGCGTTCTGGTCGCAGACCTACACCGACTGGGCACAGGTGCAGCCGCCCCGGGCCACCCCGACCTCGTCCAACCCCGGCCAGGTGCTCGACTTCAAGCGGTTCAGCTCGGACGAGCACCTGGCCTGTTTCACCGCCGAGCGGGACGCGCTGCACCGGCTCTCCCCCGGGGTGCCGATCACCACCAACCTGATGACGGCGAGCTGCGTCAACCTGGACTACTGGGCCTGGGGCCGGGAGCTGACCGGCCCGGACCGGCTGCTCTCCAACGACCACTACCTGCTCGGCGAGCATCCCCTCGAACCGCCGGCCCAGATCGCCTTCGCCGCGGACCTGAGCAGGTCGCTGGCGGGCGGCCCGTGGCTGCTGATGGAACACTCCACCAGCGCGGTCAACTGGCAGCCCCGCAACCTGGCCAAACCCGCCGGCCAGCTCGTCCGGGACGCCTTGGCGCACGTGGCCCGGGGCTCCGAGGGCGCCCTCTTCTTCCAGTGGCGGGCCAGCCGGGCGGGCTCGGAGAAGTGGCACTCGGCGATGCTGCCGCACGCCGGCACCGACTCGAAGATCTGGCGCGAGGTGGTCCAGCTCGGCCGGCACCTGCGGGCGCTCGCCGAGGTCGAGGGCTCGCGGACCGAGGCCGAGGTCGCGGTGCTGCTCGACTACTCCAGCGTCTGGGCGCAGGAGGCGGCCAACCAGCCCAGCGCCGACATGGTCGCCTTCGACGAGATCCGGCGCTGGCACGGCGCGCTGTGGCGGGCCGGGATCACCGCCGACCTGGCGCCGCCCGGTGCCGACCTGAGCGGCTACAAGCTGGTACTCGCACCCGCGCTCTACCTGCTCGACGACGCGGCCGCGGCCAACCTCACCCGGTACGCCGACTCCGGCGGCACCCTGGTGGTCGGCCCGTACAGCGGGCTGGTCGACGAGTGCGACCGGGTCCGCCCGGCCCCGCTGCCCGGCGCCCTCGCCGAGCTGCTCGGCATCCGGGTCGAGGAGTTCTTCCCGCTCCCCGCCGCCGGCACGGTCCGCCTCGACGACGGCACCACGGCGGAGGTCTGGACCGAGGCGCTGGTCGCCCCCGGGGCCGAGGTGCTGGTGCGCTACGACAACGGGCCGGTGGCCGGCGCCCCGGCGATCACCCGCCGCAGCACCGGGTACGGCCGGAACAACGGAGACAGCCGGAACAACAGAGACAGGCAGGACAACAGAGACAGGCAGGACAGGGAGGACAGCCGGGACGGCGGGGACAACGGAGACAGCCGGGACGGCGGAGACGGCGGGGCCGCCTGGTATCTCGGTACCCGGGTGGAGACGACCGCGCTCGGCCGGCTGCTGCGCACGATCGCGGAGCAGGCCGGTGCCGGGCCGGCGCAGGCGCCCGTACCCGGAGTGGAGCAGATCCGGCGGCGGCACCCGGACGGCCGGTCGTACCTCTTCCTGCTCAACCACGCCGACCGGCCGGCGGAGGTCGACGCGGCCGGCACCGACCTGCTGACCGGCACCCGGTGGGCCGGGCCGACCCGGGTCGAGCCGAGCGGCGTCGCGGTGCTGGCCACCGCGCCGGCAGCGCCGCACTCCGACCCGGCCGGAGGGCCGACGGAGCCGGATCCGGCCGGGATGGCCTGATGCTCGCCCAGCAGCGGCAGGAGGCGATCCTGCACCGGGTCCGCACCGCCGGCGGGGTCCGGGTCACCGAGCTGGCCGGCGAGTTCGGCGTCTCGGACATGACCATCCGGCGCGACCTGGAGGCGCTGGCCGAACGCGGCCTGCTGGCCAAGGTGCACGGCGGCGCGACCACCGCCCGGCCCGGCTCCACCGACGAGCCGGGCTTCGCGGCCAAGTCGGTCCGGCAGCGGGGCGAGAAGGCCGCCATCGCGGCCGAGGCCGCCCGGCTGGTCACCCCCGGGATGGCGGTCGCGCTCTCCGCCGGTACGACCACAGCCGAGCTCGCACACCGGCTGGTCGCCGTGCCGGGACTGACCGTGGTGACCAACTCGATCCCGGTCGCCGAGATCCTGCACCGCTCCGGCCGCCCGGACCAGACGGTGGTACTCACCGGCGGGGTACGTACCCCGTCCGACGCGCTGGTCGGACCGGTGGCGGTGGCCGCGATCCGCTCGCTCCACCTCGACGTGGTCTTCCTCGGGGTGCACGGGATGAGCGAGCGGGCCGGGTTCAGCACGCCGAACCTGCTGGAGGCGGAGACCAACCGGGCCCTGGTGGCCGCGGCGGACCGACTGGTGGTGCTCGCCGACTCCACCAAGTGGGCGACGGTGGGCATCTCCTCCTTCGCCGACCTGGCCGAGGCGGAGGCCGTGGTGTCGGACTCCGGCCTCGCCGAACCGGACCGGGAGGTCATCCGGGCCGCCGGCCCGGAACTCCTGGTCTGCGAGGTGCCGGCGTGAGGACTGTCCTGGAAGGTGCCGGCGTGAGGACTGTCCTGGAAGGTGCCGGCGTGAGGACTGTCCTGGGAGATGCCGGCGTGGAGTTGCTCTGTGAGGTGACGGCGTGAAGCGGACCGAGATCAAGCTGGCCGACGGGCGCGAGCTGATCTACTTTGACGAGCACCCGGACGCGGTGCGGGACGAACCGGACCGGCGCGACCTGCCGCCGCCACCACCCGCCTCGCAGCTCCGGTACGACCCGTTGGTCGACGAGTGGGTGGCGGTCGCCGCACACCGGCAGGGCCGGATCTTCCTGCCCCCCAGCGACCAGTGCCCGCTCTGCCCGTCCACTCCGGAGCGTTCGAGCGAGATCCCCGCGTACGACTACGACGTGGTGGTCTTCGAGAACCGTTTCCCGTCGTTCAGCGACCGTCCCGGCGACCTGCCCGGCGAGATCACCCCGTACACGCCGGTGCGGCCGGGGACGGGGCGGTGCGAGGTGGTCTGCTTCACCGCCGACCACTCCGCGTCGTTCGGCACCCTGCCACCGGAGCGGGTGCGCACCGTGCTGGACGCGCTCGCCGACCGGACCGGAGCGCTCGGCGAACTGCCCGGGGTGGAGCAGGTCTTCTGCTTCGAGAACCGGGGGGTGGAGATCGGCGTGACCCTGCACCACCCGCACGGGCAGATCTATGCGTACCCGTTCCTGCCGCCGCGTACCCGGGCGATGCTGGCCGCCGCCCGGCGGCACGCGGAACGCACCGGCGGGCGCAACCTCTACGCCGACGTCTTCGCCGCCGAACGTGCCGCCGGGGAGCGGGTGGTGCTGGCCAACGACCACTGGACCGCGTACGTCCCGGCCGCCGCCCGCTGGCCCTTCGAGGTGCACCTGGCACCGCACCGGCCGGTGCCGGACATCCCCGCCCTGGACGACGCCGAGCGGGACGCCTTCGGCCCGATCTACCTGGAGCTGCTGCGCCGGCTCGACCGGCTCTTCGACCGGCCGCTGCCGTACATCTCGGCCTGGCACCAGGCGCCGGTACGGGTCGACCGGGAGCTCGGACACCTGCACCTGCAGGTGTTCAGCATCCGGCGGGCGGCGGACAAGCTGAAGTACCTGGCCGGCTCGGAGTCGGCGATGGGGGTCTTCATCAACGACATCGCGCCGGAGCGGGCCGCCCAACTGATCCGCGACGCCGGCTGAGCCTCGGGTGCCGGGCCGCGGGTCCCGTCGGGCCGCGGGACCCGTCGGACTGCGGAACTGTCGGTGCCGCGCCCTGGGTTGCCGGGATGACCAACCCGACGGCGTCCGATCGGCTCCGCGCGGCGATGGAGGCCCGGGTCGCCCGTGCAGAGCTGCCCGGCCTGGTCACGGTGGTGTCCCGGGTGACCTGGTCCACGTCCACCTGATCGGACAGGAGCGGGTCGACGGCCCGACGACACCGGGCCGGCCGCCCGGCCGACCACCGTCGAGGACCTGCTGACCTTCCGGGCTGGGCCGTACCAGGGGCGGCCTGCGGTGCGGGCTGCCAGAATCCCCTGCATGGAACAGCGCGTGCACTTCATCACGGTGGCCACCCGGGATCTCGACGCGGTCCGTCGCTTCTACGTCGACGGTCTCGGCTGGACGGCGACGATGGACGTGCCGGACGAGATCCTCTTCTTCCAGGTGGGCCCGGGGGTGATGCTCGGGCTCTTCGACGCGGAGGCGTTCGCCGCCGACCTCGGTGCCGGCACGCCGGTGCTGCCCGCCCCCGTCGGGTGCACCCTGTCGCACAACGTCGAGAGCCCGGCGGAGGTGGACCGGGTGCTGGAGCAGGCCGCCACCGCCGGGGCGACGATCGTCAAGCCGGGGCAGCACGCCGCCTTCGGCGGCTACCACGGGCACTTCGCGGATCCGAACGAGCTGCTCTGGGAGGTCGCGTACAACCCGGGCTGGCAGGTCGCCGAGGACGGCCGGGTGACCCTCGGCCCGGCCGACGAGTAGGCGAGAAGGCGAGATGAGGGCGCGGGGGGCCCGGGACAGGGCCCCCCGCAGGGAAGGGACGGCCGGCTGTGCGCAACAGCCGGGAAGACCGTCCGTCCGGTACGGGCCTCTCGCGGCGACCTCAGACCGGGCCGGTCTTCCTGGACGCGACTGGCATCACGTCCACCTCGTTCAACGAGTCGCCACCATCGCCAGTAACGGCACAAAGGGGTGGATGTTGACGACTTGTTGCTGTCGGAGCGACAACAAGTCGTCAACATCCACCCGAGACGGTGCGATCAGGCGGCGAGCCGGCGAGCCAGGTTGTTGTCCAGGGCGGCCATGAACTCGTCGGTGGTGAGCCACGGGGCGTCGCGGGAGATGAGCAGCGCCAGGTCCTTGGTCATCTGGCCACCCTCGACGGTCTCCACGCAGACCCGCTCCAGGGTCTCGGCGAACCGGGTCACCTCCGGGGTACCGTCCAGCTTGCCCCGGTGCGCCAGGCCGCGGGTCCAGGCGAAGATCGACGCGATCGGGTTGGTCGAGGTCTTCTCGCCCTTCTGCCACTGCCGGTAGTGCCGGGTGACCGTGCCGTGCGCCGCCTCGGCCTCCACCGTACGGCCGTCCGGGGTCATCAGCACCGAGGTCATCAGGCCCAGCGAGCCGAAGCCCTGCGCCACGGTGTCGGACTGCACGTCACCGTCGTAGTTCTTGCAGGCCCAGACGAAGCCGCCCTCCCACTTCAGCGCGGCGGCGACCATGTCGTCGATCAGCCGGTGCTCGTAGGTGATCCCGGCGGCGTCGAACTCCGATTTGAACTCGGCCTCGAAGACCTCGGCGAAGATGTCCTTGAACCGGCCGTCGTACGCCTTGAGGATGGTGTTCTTGGTGGACAGGTAGACCGGGTAGCCGCGGTCCAGGCCGTACCGGAAGGAGGCCCGGGCGAAATCCCGGATCGAGTCGTCGAAGTTGTACATCCCCATCGTGACGCCGCCACCGGGGAAGTTCGCCACCTCCATCTCGACCGGGGCGCCGCCGTCGGCCGGGGTGTAGGTGATGGTGACCGTGCCCGGCCCGGGCACCACGAAGTCGGTCGCCTTGTACTGGTCGCCGTGGGCGTGCCGGCCGATGATGATCGGCTTGCTCCAGCCCGGCACCAGCCGGGGCACGTTGGACATGATGATCGGCTCGCGGAAGACCACGCCGCCGAGGATGTTCCGGATGGTGCCGTTCGGCGAGCGCCACATCTTCTTCAGGCCGAACTCCTCGACCCGGGCCTCGTCCGGGGTGATGGTGGCGCACTTCACGCCGACGCCGTGCTGCTTGATCGCGTTGGCGGCGTCGACCGTCACCTGGTCGTCGGTCTCGTCGCGGTACTGGATCGACAGGTCGTAGTAGTGCAGGTCGACGTCGAGGTACGGCAGGATCAACTGTTCGCGGATCTGCTTCCAGATGATCCGGGTCATCTCGTCGCCGTCGAGTTCTACCACCGGATTCGTAACCTTGATCTTCGCCATCGGGCGACGCTCCTCTCCGGGACATCTGCGTTAACAGTACGAGCGTACTGGAGGGCGCGGGGCTGCCGCACACTGCCTGCCGTGCTCGGCCGCCCGGGGTGGGTCCGACCGGCGGGCCGCCGGCCGGCGTCCTCGGCACCCCGCAGCCGAGTACACCTTTCGTTCCGCTGTAGTACCTCTTCAGGTCGATTGTCGGAGGAGCTGGGCTTCGCCCCGGTTCACGATCATCGATCGCATGACTGCTCCGTACCCGTTGAACCGCCGGCGTTTCGTCTCGGCGGCCGGTGCCGCGACCGCCGGCCTGGTGGTCGGGCCGATGCTGCTCCGCGCCGACGGCGCGGCGGCGCACATCCCGTCCACGGCGGGCGGCCCACTTCCCGCCGGTCTCTTCACCCTCGGCGTCGCCTCCGGCGACCCGATGCCCGACGGCGTGGTGCTCTGGACCCGGCTCGCGCCGCAGCCGCTGCTCGGCGGTGGCATGCCGGACCGGCCGGTGCCGGTGCACTGGGAGGTCGCCGAGGACGACCGCTTCCGCCGGGTCCACCGCCGGGGCGTCGCGCTGGCCTCGCCGCACCTGGCCCACTCGGTGCACGTCGAGCTCACCGGGCTGCGCGCCGACACCGAGTACCACTACCGGTTCCGGGTCGGCCAGGAGATCTCCCCGGTGGGCCGGACCCGGACCGCGCCGGCCGCGCACGCCCGGCCCCGGCGGCTCCGCTTCGCGTTCGCGAGCTGCCAGGACTACCAGGCCGGGGCGTACACCGCGCACCAGCACCTGGCCGAGGAGGATCTGGCGTTCGTGGCGTTCCTCGGCGACTACATCTACGAGAACCGGCCGAACCCGGCGGCGTACCGGACGCATCAGGGCACCGACGAGCCGTACTCGCTGACCGACTACCGCAACCAGCACGCCCAGTACAAGACCGACCCCGACCTCCAGCGGTCGCACGGGGCGTTTCCCTGGATCGTCACCTTCGACGACCACGAGCTGGACAACAACTGGGCCGACGAGGTCCCGCAGGACCCCGACCTGCAGACCCCGGAGGCGTTCCGGGCCCGGCGCAGGGCGGCCTTCCAGGCGTACTACGAGCACATGCCGCTGCGCCGGTCGGCGCTGCCGCGCGGGATAGACATGCGGCTCTACCGGCGGCTGCGCTTCGGCGACCTCGCCAGCGTGCACGTGCTGGACACCCGGCAGTACCGCAGCGACCAGCCGGCCACCCTGGCCGAGGCGCAGAACCCGGAGCTGTCGATGACCGGGCCGGAGCAGGAGCGCTGGCTGGTGCACGGGATGCGCAGCTCCGGCAGCCGGTGGAACCTGCTCGCCAACCAGGTGATGTGGGCCTCCAACGACCGCCAGGCCGGCCCGGGACAGACCTTCGACCTGGACAACTGGGACGGCTACCGCGTGCAGCGGCGCCGGCTGCTCGAGTACTTCGGCTCCGGCCAGGTGGCCAACCCGGTGGTGCTGACCGGCGACCGGCACTGCACCTGGGTCTGCGACCTGAAGCCGGACTTCGACGACCCGGCCTCGCCGGTGGTCGGCGCCGAGATCACCGGCACCTCCATCACCTCCGGCGGCAACTCGGACCGGGCGGCGTTCCACCGCAGCTACGACCCGATCATGGCGGAGAGCCCGCACTGGAAGTACATCGACAACCAGCGCGGCTATGTCGTCTGCGACGTGACCCCGGAGCGGATGCTCAGCTCGCTGCGCCTGGTCGACACCGTCTGGGCGCCCACCGCCACGGTACGCACCGCCGCCGAGTTCGTGGTGCTCGCCGGCCGCCCCGGCATCTCCGTCGTCAGCCAGGAGCCGCAAGCCTGAAGTGCAAGGAAGGGCCCCCGCTACAACAGAAAACGATAAGCGGGGGCCCTTCCTTGCACCTCACATGTTGGCGACGTCGGCCTGCTTGGCGCGGACGGCCTCGGCGGCCGCCTTCAGGCTCGCGATCTCGTCGTCGTCGAGCGGCGTCTCCACCACCCGGCGTACGCCCTCGCGGCCGATCTCGGCCTCGACGCCCAGGTAGACCCCGGAGATGCCGTACTCGCCGTCGACCCAGGCGCAGACCGGCATCACCTCGCCGGAGTCGGTCGCCACGGCCCGGGCCATCCGGGCGGCGGCGGCCGACGGGGCGTAGTACGCCGAGCCCGTTTTGAGCAGCGCCACCACCTCGGCCCCGCCGTTGCGGGTCCGCACCACCAGTTCCTCGATCTGCTCGGCCGGCATCACGTCGCGCAGCGGCTTGCCGTCGACGGTGCTCCGGGACGGCACCGGCACCATCGTGTCGCCGTGCGAGCCGAGGGTGAGGGTCCGCACCGAGCCGACCTTCGCGCCGAGCGCCTCGGCGACGAAGTTGCTGAACCGGGCGGTGTCCAGCATGCCGGCCTGGCCGAGCACCCGGTTACGCGGGAACTGGGTGGCGATCTGGGCCAGCGCGGTCATCTCGTCCAGCGGGTTGGAGACGACGATGACCACGGCGTTCGGGGCGTACTTGGCGACGTTCTCGGCGACCTGGCGGACGATCCGGGCGTTCGTCTCCAGCAGGTCCATCCGGCTCATGCCCGGCTTGCGGGGCAGGCCGGCGGTGATCACCACGACGTCGGAGCCCTCGATCTGCTCGTAGCCCTCGCCGCCCTTGCCGGTCGTCACGCCGACGACCCTGGTCTCGAAGCCCTCGACCGGGCGCGACTGGTTGAGGTCCAGCGCGATGCCCTCGGGCTTCCCCTCGATGATGTCGGTGATCACGACCGTGTCGAAGACGTCGTACTCCGCCAGGCGCTGCGCGGTCGTCGAGCCGTAGAAGCCGGCACCGACTACGGTGACCTTTTTGCCCATGGTCGTCCCACTCCCTGATACCCGTCTGGTTATTTCCGGACGGTATCAGCCAGGAGTGTTCGGTTCTGGCCAGGGGCGGAATTGGCCGGCACCGCTCACACTCCGCCGACACCGCCCGCCCGTCACACTCCCCGACACCGCCCGGACTCCGGTCAGCTCTGCCCGGACGGCTCCAGGTTGGCCTCGGCGCGCTCCACGACGTTGCTGAGCAGCATGGCCCGGGTCATCGGGCCCACCCCGCCGGGCATCGGCACCAGCTTGTCGGCCACCTCGGCGACCTCGGGCTCGACATCGCCGGTGTAGCGGCCCTTGCCGTCCGCGCCGATCACCCGGGTGATCCCGACGTCGACCACCACCGCGCCCGGCCGGACCATGTCGGCGGTGAGCAGTCCGGGCACGCCGGCCGCCACGATCACGATGTCGGCGGACCTGGTGTGCGCGGCCAGGTCCAGGGTGCCGGTGTGGCAGAGCGTCACGGTGGCGTTCTCGCTGCGCCGGGTGAGCAGCAGCCCGAGCGGCCGGCCGACCGTGTTGCCCCGGCCGACCACGGCGACCTCGGCGCCGCGCAGCGGCACGTCGTGCCGGCGCAGCAGCTCGACGATGCCGCGCGGGGTGCAGGGCAGCGGGCCGGGATAGCCGAGGACGAGCCGGCCGAGGTTGACCGGGTGCAGCCCGTCGGCGTCCTTGTCCGGGTCGATCATCTCCAGCACGCGCTGGGTGTCCAGCTGGATCGGGAGCGGGAGCTGCACGATGTAGCCGTGGCAGGCCGGATCGGCGTTGAGTTCGGCGATGGTGGCGTCGACCTGCGCCTGGGTGGCGTCGGCCGGCAGCTCGCGGCGGATCGAGGCGATGCCGACCTCGGCACAGTCCCGGTGCTTGCCGTTGACGTACGCCTGGGAGCCGGGGTCGTCGCCGACCAGCACCGTGCCGAGACCCGGTACGACTCCCCGCTCGGCCAGCGCCTTCACCCGGTCGCGCAGTTCGTCCTTGATGGTTGCCGCGGTCGCTTTGCCGTCGAGAAGGGTGGCCGTCACAGGCAGATCGTCTCACGCGGTACGGCCGGCCGACCCGGCACCCGGTCGGTCGGTGCCGGGATCGGCTACTCGGCCCAGCGGTGGTCGTCCGGGCGAATGGCACCGGCCCATAACTACGCGTAACCGTGTCGTTAGTCACGCTGAGTTAGCGCCCTGTGGAGTTGTCCACATTCTGGACCGACCCATAGGGCCGAAATAGGACTATTCTCCGGGGCGCCGAACCTCAGGGGCAGATCCGTCCTGCGCCAGCTATGGGGCTGTTGGTGCTGGATGCCCGATTCTTAGGGAGGCCGAGTCCGGGCTTTCCTTAGCAGCTCATGCCAAACATATGCAAGCCCTGTGAGCCCACTGAGTTACTGACTCGTAACCATCCAGTTTGGCCATGGGTACAGCCACGACCTACCTTTACCGAGCGTTGCACAGCGTTACCCCAGTGTCGGGACGACTGCTCAGCGTAAGGAGACGAGGAGGCTTCATGCAGGTTCGTAGGCTCGCTGCCTGGACCGCCCTCCCCCTTGCCGCGACCCTCGGCCTCGCGGCCTGTGGCGGCGGCGGTTCGGGGGAGAGCGACCCGAATGCCACGGTTTCGATCCAGATCTCGGAACCGCAGCACCTGATTTCCACGAACACCAACGACTCGAGCGGCAACCAGGTGCTCTCGGCCCTGTTCACCCCGCTGGTGGACTACGACGCCGAGAACAAGCCGTACGAGGTCGCCGCCGAGTCGGTGACGTCGACCGACAACCTGACCTGGACGATCAAGATCAAGGACGGCTACACCTTCCACGACGGTGAGAAGGTGACCGCCGACAACTACATCAACGCCTGGAACTACGGCGCCTACGCGCCGAACGGCCAGGGCAACAGCTACTTCTTCGAGAAGATCGCCGGCTACGACGACCTCCAGTCGAAGGACCCGGACGGCGAAGAGGGCCCGCAGAAGGCTCCGGAGCCGAAGGCCACCACCATGAGCGGGCTCAAGAAGGTCGACGACCTGACCTTCACGGTGACACTGGCCAAGCCGTACGCCGAGTTCAAGACCGTCCTCGGCTACACCGCGTTCTACCCCCTGCCGGACGCCGCGTTCTCGTCCCCCGGTGTGATCAAGGACGGCTACGAGGACGCCCCGATCGGCAACGGCCCCTTCAAGATGAAGGGCACCTGGCTGCACGACGCCAAGGTCGAGGTCGAACGCTACGACGCGTACCCGGGCGACAAGCCGAAGATCGCCGGCGCCGAGTTCCGGATCTACCAGCAGCTCACCGCCGCGTACGCGGACGTGCTCTCGGACAACCTCGACGTGGACGTGACGGTGCCGACCGAGAACCTGAGCACCGCGCCGACCGACCTGGGCGACCGGTTCCAGCAGAGCCAGAACTCGTCCTTCCAGTTCGTGGCCTTCCCCACGTTCCAGGCTGAGTTCAGCAGGCCGGACGTACGCAAGGCGATCTCCATGGCGATCGACCGGGACGAGATCGCGAAGTCGATCTTCAAGGAGTCGCAGATCTCCGCCCGCTCGTTCGTCTCGCCGGTCGTCGCCGGCTACCAGGAGGACACCTGCGGCGAGGCCTGCGAGTTCGACCCGGCCAAGGCGAAGGAGCTCTACCAGTCCGCCGGCGGCCCGGCCGAGCTGAAGATCACCTACAACGGTGACGGCGGGCACAAGGACTGGGTCGACGCCACCTGCAACCAGCTCAAGGCCAACCTGGGCGTGGAGTGCGTCGGCACCGCCGAGCCGAAGTTCTCGGACCTGCTGACCAAGGTCGAGCAGAAGCAGCCGGTCGGCCTGATCCGGCTGGGCTGGCTGATGGACTACCCGTCCATGGAGAACTACCTCGGCCCGCTGTACACCACCAACGGTTCGTCGAACTACTACGGCTACAGCAACCCGGAGTTCGACCGGCTGGTCGCGGAGGGCACCGCCGCGGCGACCCCGGACGAGGCGATCGAGAAGTACCAGCAGGCTGAGCAGATCCTGGCTCAGGAGATGCCGGTGATCCCGCTCCGGTTCGGCCAGAACGTCTACGCGCACTCGACCAGGGTCACCAACGTCGAGGTCGACCTCTTCCAGGTCGTCGACCTGACCAAGATCGAGGTCGTCGGCTGAGCTGAGCGCAGGGCCGGTCCGGGCCACCCGTCCAGCGGGTGGCCCGGACCGTTCCACTGGACCGCTTCCACAGGGGAGCAAGCCACGGGGGAGTAAGCAAGGGATGTTCCGCTACATCGTGCGGCGCCTGCTCCAGATGGTCCTGGCCTTCTTCGGGACCACACTGATCGTCTACGCGCTGATGTTCGCCGGACAGGGTGACCCGATCCAGGCACTCGCCGGTGAGCGCCCGGTCAGCGCCGCGCAGCGGGCGTACCTGACCGAGAAGTTCCACCTCGACCAGACCGGGATCGGCGGGTTCTTCTACCGTTACTTCGACTACGTCGGCAACCTGCTCCGGGGCGACCTCGGCGACTCCCTGACCGGGCGGAAGATCAGCGACATGCTGGCACAGGCCTGGCCGGTCACCGTCAAACTCGCGATCATCGGGCTGCTGGTGGCGATCCTGGTCGGGGTCACCGCCGGGGTCGTCGCCGGGCTGCGCCGGGGCGGCATCTTCGACAACGCCACCCTGGTGCTGACCCTGCTGGTGCTCGGCGTCCCCACCATCGTGCTGGCGCCACTCGCCCAGTACTTCCTCGGCGTCAAGCTGCCGCTCTTTCCGCCGACCGCCGGTGCCGAGCCGAGCCTCTACGCCCTGCTGCTGCCCGGCATCGTGCTCGGCTCCCTGTCGTTGGCCACGGCGCTGCGGCTGACCCGTACCTCGGTGGCGGAGAACATGCGCTCGGACTACGTACGGACCGCGCGGGCCAAGGGCCTGCCGACCCGGCGCCTGGTCAGCGTGCACGTGCTGCGGAACTCCCTGATCCCCGTGATCACCTTTCTCGGCGTCGAGCTCGGCAACCTGATGAGCGGCGCGATCATCACCGAGGGCGTCTTCAACATCCCGGGCGTCGGGTTCAACCTCTTCCGCGGCATCAGGACCGAGGACGGTCCGCTGGTGGTGGGCCTGGTCAGCGTGCTGGTCGTGGTCTACCTGGTGTCCAACCTCGTGGTCGACGTCCTCTACGCCGTCCTCGACCCCCGCATCCGGTACGAGTGAGGGACGTAGCGCAATGAGTGATCTGCACACCGTCACCACGGCCGAGGCGGCCGGCAGCGGGACCGGATCGGGCGACCCGGCCACCCGGCCGCGCAGCCTGGCCGGTGACGCCTGGCGCGACCTGCGCCGCAACCCGATCTTCTGGGTCTCACTCTTCCTGGTCGTGGCCGTCACCGCGATGGCCGCCCTCCCCGGGTTGTTCACCGCGAACGACCCGCAGGACTGCACGCTGTCCCGGCAGCACGCCGGGCCCGGCGGCGGGGCCCCGTTCGGGTACGACTTCCAGGGCTGCGACATCTACGCCCGAGCCGTCTTCGGCGCCCGCGCCTCCCTGCTGGTCGGCGCCTTCTCCGCGCTGCTCACCGGGCTGATCGCGATCACGGTCGGCATGCTCGCCGGCTACTTCGGGCGGTGGATCGACGCGGCACTCTCCCGGGTGATCGACGTCGTCCTCGGCATCCCGCTGCTGCTGGCCGCGATCGTCCTGCTGAAGCGGATCGGCAGCGACAGCCCGAACGTCCGGATCATGGCGGTGATCTTCGTCCTCGCCATCCTCGGCTGGACCACCGCCGCCCGGGTGATCCGCTCCTCGGTGATCAGCGCCAAGCAGCAGGACTACGTGGCGGCGGCCCGGATGCTCGGCGCCGGCAACGGCCGCATCATGTGGCGGCACATCCTGCCCAACTCGCTGGCGCCGGTGATCGTGGTGCTGACCATCGCGCTCGGCTCCTTCATCGCCGCCGAGGCGACGCTCTCCTTCCTCGGCATCGGCCTGAAGGCCCCGACCATCTCCTGGGGCATCGACATCGACGCCGGCCGGACCCACATGCGGGAGTCGGCGCTGCCGCTGGTGGTGCCCTCGACCTTCCTGGCGCTGACCGTACTGGCCTTCATCATGCTCGGCGACGCGATCCGCGACGCCTTCGACCCGAAGCTGCGGTGATCACATGTCGGTTTACCTGAACGAACGGAGCGGGCAGGGCGGACCGCAGGGTGCCGGCGCCGCCGACGGCGGGCACCTGCTGGAGGTACGCGACCTCTTCGTGGAGTTCCACACCCGGGACGGCGTGGCCAAGGTGATCAACGGCGTCTCGTACCACCTGGACGCCGGGGAGACACTGGCGGTGCTGGGTGAGTCGGGCTCCGGCAAGTCGGTGACCGCGCAGGCGATCATGGGGATTCTGGACATGCCGCCGGCGGTGATCCCGTCCGGGCAGATCCGCTACCGCGGCACCGACCTGCTCTCGCTGCCCGAGGAGGAGCGCCGGAAGGTACGCGGCAAGCAGATCTCGATGATCTTCCAGGACGCGCTCTCCGCGCTGAACCCGGTCTTCCCGGTCGGCTGGCAGATCGGCGAGATGCTGCGGCTGCGCGAGGGACTCTCCCGGGCCCGGGCCAGGCGCCGGGCCATCGAGCTGATGGAACTGGTCAAGATCCCCGGCGCCCGGCAGCGGGTCGGGGACTATCCGCACCAGTTCTCCGGCGGGATGCGGCAGCGGGTCATGATCGCGATGTCGCTGGCACTCGACCCGGCGGTGCTGATCGCCGACGAGCCGACCACCGCGCTGGACGTGACGGTGCAGGCCCAGATCATGGACCTCCTCGGCGAACTGCGCCGGGACCTGGACATGGCGATGATCCTGATCACCCACGACCTCGGGGTCGTCGCCGACGTGGCCGACCGGATCGCCGTGATGTACGCCGGCCGGATCGTCGAGCACGCCGACGTGCACTCGCTATACGAGGCGCCGGCACACCCGTACACCAAGGGGTTGCTGGAGTCGATCCCCCGGCTCGACCTCAAGGGCCAGCGGCTGACCACCATCCGGGGCCTGCCGCCCAACCTGATGCGCATCCCGAGCGGATGCCCCTTCCACCCGCGCTGCCCGTACGCCCGGCAGGAGTGCGTCGACGTCGTGCCGGCGGCCCGGTCGCTCGGCGATGGCCGGACCAGCGCCTGCCACTTCGCCCAGGAGGTCCTCGATGGCACGCTCTGAGGAGCAGCGGACGACGACACCGACCAGGTCGCGCGGTGAGACCGTGCTGCGGGTCGAGAACGTCGTCAAGCACTTCCCCATCACCCAGGGCATCGTCTTCAAGCGTCAGATCGGCGCGGTGAAGGCGGTCGACGGGGTCAGCTTCGAGCTGGGCCGGGGCGAGACCCTCGGCATCGTCGGCGAGTCCGGCTGTGGCAAGTCGACCCTGGCCAAGCTGCTGATGCGGCTGGAGACGCCGACCTCGGGCCGGGCGATGCTGGAGGGCCGGGACATGTTCAAGCTCTCCGGCACCGAGCTGCGCCGGATGCGCCGGAACGTGCAGATGGTCATGCAGGACCCGTACACCTCGTTGAACCCCCGGATGACGGTCGGCGACATCATCGGCGAGCCGTTCGACATCCACCCGGACGCGGCGCCGCGCGGCTCCCGGCGGCACCGCGTCCAGGAACTGCTGGACCTGGTCGGGTTGAACCCGGAGCACATCAACCGGTATCCGCACCAGTTCTCGGGTGGGCAGCGGCAGCGGATCGGCATCGCTCGGGCGCTCGCCCTGAAGCCGGAGATCATCGTCTGTGACGAGCCGGTCTCGGCGCTGGACGTGTCGATCCAGGCCCAGGTGATCAACCTGCTGGAGAGCCTCCAGGACGAGCTGGACCTCTCCTACATCTTCATCGCACACGACCTGTCGGTGGTGCGGCACATCGCCGACCGGGTCGCGGTGATGTACCTCGGCAAGATCGTGGAGATCGGCACCGAGGCCGAGATCTACGAGCGGCCGACGCACCCCTACACCCAGGCGCTGCTCTCGGCGGTACCGGTGCCGGACCCGAAGGCCCGGGCGCACCGCGAGGTGATCCGGCTCGACGGCGACGTGCCGTCGCCGGCCGACCCGCCGTCGGGTTGTCGGTTCCGGACCCGGTGCTGGAAGGCGCAGGAGATCTGCGCCACCCAGGAGCCGCAGCTCGTCCTCCGGGCCGTCGAGCCGCACCCGTCGGCCTGCCACTTCGCCGAAGTCAGTGAACGGAAAATGGCATAAGGGTTCACGAACCAGCGAAACAAGTCCTGACCAGGGACATCCCGCCTGGTGCGACCGCGCCCGGTGCACCGCCGACCCGGCCAGTCAGGCCCACGGCTACCGGTCCGGCGTTGGCGGTGAGCACCGGTCCGCCGCGGTGCGGCTCGACCTGGCCGCCGCCTTCCCGCTCCCCAAGCCGGCGGGTGAGGCGTACCTGACCGAGGCGGTAGCGCCGTGGCCGTGTTCGACGTACCTACGCATCCGGGTTGGCGATGCCGAGGTGGCCATGCCCGTCGAGCAGGCCGCATCGGTGCTGTCGGCGCTCGGCATGCTCGCGGCGGCTGGGGAGGTGATGTCCCGATGAGGACTCGCACCGACAGACTGCTCATGGCGCTGACCGGCCTGTGCGTCGCCGGGCTGGCCATCGTCGCGGGCGCGATCTCCTTCGCGCACATGGTGGAGCTGGCCCAGCGGCACGACCAGACCGGGTGGAAGGCGTACGCGTTTCCGGTGAGCGTGGACGGGCTGGAGATCGTCGCCAGCCTGTACTTGGTCGCGCAGCGCCGCGCGGGCCGCCCGACCGGTTGGGTGCCGTGGGTGGCGCTCGTGGTCGGCACCCTGGCGAGCCTGGCCGCCAATGTCGCGGTTGGCGGTCACGACCCGATCGGCAAGGCCCTGGCCGGGTGGCCGGCGCTGTCAATGCTCGTGTCGGTCAAGCTGTTGTTCTCCATGATCGATCACGGCGATCTTGATCAGCGGACAATCCGGGACGATCAGCGGCCGGCCGACGATCGCTCGTCGATCTCGGGGACCGCCCCGGACGACGGGGCGTCGTCCGGGCTGGCGGCGGACGGGCGGACGGGAAACTCCGGCCCGGTCGGCATCCGCGGGACTGACCACAACGGCGGGCCCCCTCCGAGACGGTCGACGGACCGCCTGGATAGCACGGTCACGGTCGAAGTCCGTAGCGTCGCCCACCTGATTCCAGCAGCGCGAGCAGCCCGCGCCGCACTGACGAAGAGCGGCCGGTCGCTGTCGCGCGACGCGCTGGCCGACGTGATGCGCGACGATGGGCACGGCGTGTCGAACGCCCGCGCATCGCTGCTGTTGAAAGTGCTGAAAGCGGAGGAGTCAAGCTGCTTGGGGGCCGAGGAGAACGGGGCTACGAGACGGGACTCGGACGGCGGCCCGGACCTCGTGAGCATGAGACCCAATGTGGTCGATTAAAAGGGTTCTCAATTGATGTTTGGAGATTCTCGGACATGACCTCCGATAATTCGCCGGGCGCCCTGAACCGACACTACTGCCGCATCAGGCAGCAGTACCGGGGCGGCGACGAGGGTGGCAACCGGGTCAGGCTGACCCCAGATCTTGACCGTGGCGGCGAGCACGCCGTAGTGGAGCCAGAAGAGCATGATGACGGCGAGCGACGAGCCGGCACCGTCGATGCGCGCCGTAGGGTTCGGCTCTTGGTGAAGGTTCGGCTCGCAACCTGCGGACCAATTCGATCAAGGCCGTGGTCATAGTCAGGACGCCGGTGACCAGACCGACGATTGCGCCCAGAGTCTCGATCACTGTGAGCAGAGCCCCTTTCAAGTTTGTGCCGCCTCTGCCTCCGAGAGGTATGGCGATCATCTGCCAGTAGGGCAGGCTCGCAGCTGTGCTGCGGGTACCGGAGGACGGCACGGCGACCGAAGAACAGGCTCTAGCTGCATGTACGGCGTTCTGTTCGGCACACTGCCAGCACACCCGCCGCCCCCTTTCTGCGCGCCCTTGGGTTCTGGAATGGTGTAGAGGGACACGGATGGACCGGATGGGAGCGGCGGTGGCGGCTGGCAAACCGATCGACCCTACCCGCTGGCCCGATGCCGGCCCTCACCGCGACTTGCTGCAGCTCCTCGCTGAGGTGCATGAAGACAATGGGTTCAAGAGCCTGCGTGATGTAGCGGCAGGCATGAACTTGGCGTCCCGTACCCGGGTCAGCTGTCTCTTGCGGGCTGTCGACGGTACCCTTCCTGCCGACGAGAACCAGCTTGCACAGCTCGTACGAGCGCTCGGTGGCGGTGACGACGACGTTGCGAAGGCCACCCCTCTGTACCAGGCTGCGAAGCAGCAGCGGACTGGCCGCGCAGCCCATACATCGGGTGGGCCCAATGATCGGCTACCCAGCGTCGTGAACAGTGAGCCGCGAGCTCTTGGGGTACACGCCGCGATCACCACAACCCAGGGGGGATCAAGCCTTCCTCCATACGTCGACCGCGATGCCGACCTGGTTCTACAGCAGCTGATCGCTGAGGCCGCCACGAAAGGCGGGTTTATCCTGCTTGTCGGCGACTCATCAGTGGGAAAGACCCGGACGCTGTACGAAGCACTGCGCGGTGTCGTACCAAGCTGGTCGTTGTGGCAGCCGGCCGACGCAGCGGAGGTGCGGCGGTTGGATCACGTAACTCCGCAAACAGTGGTCTGGCTGGACGAGCTCCAACATTTCCTCCGCGGCGGACTGGCCGCCGGTGACTTACGAGCACTTCGCCGCCGCCATGATCCACTAATAATTGTGGCTACTCTCTGGCCCCTGCGATATCAGCAGTACAGCGTGATACCGCCGCCACGTTCCATGGAAGATCCATATCAGGCGGAGCGGGAACTGCTCGGACAGGCCGAGGTTGTGACTATCGACTCGCAGCTCAGCGTCGGTGAGCGGGACCGAGCGAGAGTCCTGGCCGCCTCCGACCCGCGCATCGCGCAGGCTTTGAACTCCGAATTCGGCATGACGCAGGCCCTCGCTGCGGCTCCCGCACTTGTCCAGCGCTGGGACCATGCGCCCGAACGCTACGTCTGGGCACTGCTGACTGCAGCGATCGACGCGCGTCGTATGGGTATTGACGCCCCGTTGAGTGCCGACCTGCTCCGCGCTGCGGTGCCCGGGTATTTGACACCGGTCCAGCAGGCGAAGGCGCCGGCAAACTGGTTCGAAGAGGCCCTATCGTATGCGACCAAGGACCTGCATGGGGCGGTCGCGGCACTGATACCAGTCGGAATCGGTATGGGCATGATCGCCGGCTATACCGTCGCGGACTACTTGCTTCAATATGGCGCGGAAATACGGAGGTCTGTCACGCCGCCCCGGTCAGCGTGGGACGCCTATCGTCGCAACCTGATGGAGCCGGCCGATTTATTGGCGGCCAGTCGTGCCGCAGAAGTCCGTTCGCTTTTAGATCACGCCGAAGATCTGCTGCGATCAGCACTTCGCCGTGGTAGCGATCCAGACGTTCGGCCCCGCCTCGCAATGCTTCTGCGGAAACTCTCGCGTCTCGACGAGGCGATCGAGGTATGGCGTGAGGCGGTTGCCGCCGAGGACCCCGGCGCCCGTCTTAGACTCGCCCTGCTCCTACAGTCGGAGGGACGCTGGGACGAGGCCATCGAAGTATGGCGAACGGCAGCTGACGCCGGTGACCCAGATGCCCACCTGCGGCTCGCGCTCCTGCTGAGGTCAGATCGCCGAGTCGATGACGCGATAGTCGCGCTGCGGCGTGCGGTCGCGGCCCGGGTGGAGGGCGCCCGCGCATGGCTCGTGGCAGTACTGCAAGACGACGGGCACGTTGACGACGCCATCAAGGTGTGGCAGGAGGGTGTTGCTGTCAACGAGGACGGCGCCCGCGAGGGCTTGGCAGCGTTACTGCAATCTGAAGGCCGCACCGAAGAAGCAATCAAGGAACTGCGCGAGGCAGTGGCCACAGGCTTGACAAGCCTACGACCCCGCCTAGCTGAGCTGCTGCACAACCACGGCTCCGTAGAGGAGGCTCTCGCAGTCTGGCGCGAGGGCGTACGGAACGGTGAGGCCGGTGCGCGGGCTGGTTTGGCCGTAATGCTTCAATTTGAAGGACGAGCCGACGAAGCTATTGCCATTCGTCGGGAGGCAGTCGAATGGAGCGACCGCGACGCCATCCGAGGGCTGGCCGAGCTCCTCGAACGGGAAGGGCGAGCTGATGAAGCCATCTGCGCATGGCGTACCGCAGTCAGGGCAGGCGTACCCGGAGCCCGGCTGCAACTCACGTGGCTCCTCCAACAAGCCGGACGTCTAGACGACTGCATCGCACTCTGGCAGGAGGCCCTGGCCGCAAACGAGCCGAATGCGACCCACTGGCTGACGCTGCTGTCCCACGCAAGAAAGGCCACATGAGGCGGGAGGTGAATTGCATTAGAAGGTCGAGAGTATGGGCGCCGAAATTGCCGTCCCTGCTGGTCAGGCGCCATACTCGTATTTTCGTGTAGCGGTCAGCCGGGCCTGTCGTCTGGGTGAGCTAAAGGAATCTCGGCGCTACATGACCGCTGATCTCGGCAGCCTCGTCGCGTTGTTGCGGGCCGGGCTTGAACGTCAACGGTGATTGTTGGAAATGAGGATTGTTCAGGCTCTGATGTCCACACTGTAGCCGTACCCGAAGCTGCGCTCCAAGCTGTACCCGACCTCCGATGAACCCGGCCCATGTCTCAGGTAAAGGGTGGCGGCGGCTGGGTTGATGACATTTCCAGCCAAGGCTGATGCATCGAAGAGTGCCTCACTTGTAAGGACTCCAGGTTGCAGCGTCATCGCCATCCCGGAAGGTTTTGAAGCGGTGTCGCCACTGTTCGGTAAGGCTCGGGTTGGTGTGGAGCACGGGCAGGACGCTGGTCACGAGTTGCAGCTCACGAAGTGTCCGCAGGACTGCGAATCCTGACCAGTCAAGGATGTTGACCCCGTACGCCTCGGCGAGTTGCTGGTGTGTGTCCTGTGAGTAGGAGAAGCGCAGCTTGCCGACCGCTACTGGCGTGAGGTCCCACTCTCGGGGCCCGACTGCCGCCGAATCGAAGTCGCAGACTACTGGTCCCTGCGGGTCGGGTATGAGGTTTCCGATGAAGCTGTCGCCGTGGATGGGACCTCGCGGCAGGAAGTAGTCGAGCCGGTTCAGGTTCGCTTCAGTTTCGTGACACTTGTCTTCGAGGAACGCGCGTTCTGATGGCGAGATATTGTCTGTCTCCTCGATCCGCTGCTGAATCGCCGTCGTCGGGCTCCATACCGGTAGCGCGGGCGGCGGTTCGGGCAAGGAATGGTAGCGGCGGAGGATTCTTCCCAAGTCGTAACCGGTCGGTGCCGGTCCGGTCGCCGGAACTCGGCGCCAGAAGGTGACCTTGTGGCCTCCAACCAGCAGCGGCTGTGCGATGTCGGTGAGTAGCCGGACGGATGGCATCTGGTGGCTTTCTAGCCATCGGGCCACCGCGACTACCTTGTCGACGCGGTCCCTGACCACTTGGGAGCCTGGTATTCGCACCACAACTGCATCGCTGGCGAGGTCGAAGACAGCGTTGTTCGTAAATTTGATCAGTCTGGCGTCTGCTGGGTTCAGCCCGACCTTGTCGCAGGCCTTCCTGAGGATCTTCTCAGGCCACCCGGCGCCAACACTGTCGGGTCTTTCGTTTCCTGACGAGCTCATACCACCGTTCGCAGCCTCGTGATGTCGTGCGCAATTTCCTGAATCTCGGGGTCTTTCGGGTACTGCGTTGCGGCATCCTCCAACGGCTGGAGCCGGTCGATAGTGCGGATGGACCGCACCGTTGCGGCTGACGCTACTGCATCACGAGCGATGCGCGTGCCGGCATCTCGGTCACCAGATCGCAGGTGCGCGACCGCGAGGGCGGTCGACTCGAAGACCCGACTGCGGGCCATCTCCCGGCCACGGTGGTCGAGTGCCTGGCCGATGTACTGGATCGCGACGGCCAGTTCGTCGGCGGTGGCGTCGGTCAAGGCGGCGTGAGCCACGCCGATAGAGGCGTGCAGGTCGGCTTCGCCGAAGAACCGGACCCACGCCTGGGCGTTCTCGCGGTTCGCCCGCACGAATTCGTCGGTGGCCCGGTTGACGGATCGTCTCATCTGCTTCCGGTCGCCGATGAGTCCGTAGGCCCATGCTTCGTTGGCGCATAGCATTGAGACCGTCAGCCCACAGCCGGAATCCTGGGCGGTGATCTGGCCGAGCTGGAAAAACCGAAGTGCGTCGCGGTGCATTCCACGATGTAGGTGGAGGCGACCCATTCGGTAGAGGATGTTTGCCGCCAGAGACAGGTCGTCGGCCGTCTTGGCTTGTTCGAGGGCGCGGGCGAAGTGCCGGCGGGCTGTGCCGTACATACCGACGTCGAAAGACGTCCATCCGGCCAAGTTGTGCAGGTCGGCGAGCGCGAGCAGCATCCGGGCGTGGATCTCCTCTGAACATGATGCTTCGAGCAGCTGCTGTACCCAGCGGACCTGTGCGGCGACCGCGTCGCGGCAGGCTCCGCCGCCGTGGCGGTAGTCGAGGGCGCGCATCGCGGCGGTCAAGGCCCGCACATGTTCGACGTCGCACACTCCGACGTGCGATGGCGCCGGGGCGACGTCCCGGTCGATAGGTTGCCACCAGCGGGCTACGTCGCTGACCGAGGTGCCCATGGTGACGTTGGCAGCATGAGACAACAGGGCCCGCACCTGTTCCCGTTCGCCTTTCTCTGGCGAGCAGGAGGCAGTGGCCAGGTCGAGTGCGGCTTCCGTCGACTCGTCGTAGGCCAGTCCCATGTAGCCGCGCGGCACACCGAGGCCGTCCGCGATGCGGACCAGCACGTCGTGAGCCATGACGCGTCGTCCTCGAAGAACCTCGTAGACCTCGGAAGCGCTCTGGCCGGTGAGGCGGGCGATGTGGCGTTGGGAGATTCCGACTCGCTGGAGCCGTTCGTACACCGCTTTGAGGTCGCGGGCGGCCAGCGCGCGGCGCATCTCGCGCTGCTCCCAGACTGCCGGTGCGATCACGTCAGGTCCGTGTTGATCCACGTTCATGCTGACCGCACCAGCCTTCCTCGGCAGCCTCTTTGTGCAGGCTAATCGGCACCAGCACGGGACGGAATCCCTGACATGGCAAGGGGACTAGCGCGACTAGTCATCGTGGCGCATATACAAGCCAATCAGTGACAGGTCTTACACGTACGGTGATCATCAGGGAAGCTGGTGCAGCAACGGCTCCGGTCCACCGGCACGCAGAGTCTCGCCGGTGCCGCGATGAAGCCGCAGGCATGGCACCGAATGGAGGGACGAGATGGTTCCTGTACCTGCCGCTGGCGGCACGGTCTCCGGCGGGCGGGATGGCGGCCCCTCCAGTCGAGGATCTCGAATCGCGTTACGCCTCCGGCGGGAACCTCGACGGCCGGTCGCAACCGTCCCCCCGGGTTGCGACCGGCGCCTGCCGGGCCGATCACGAGGGCCGCAGAATCGCTCGGGCTCACAACTGTCGGCCTGCGATCCCCGGGAGCGGGATGGGGCGATCTTGCCAATCGTGACGTCTGTTTCCGAACGGGCTCTGTCGAGGGGGCACATCTCCGTGGAAGCCGTCAGGGCCGACGCCGGCGCATCCGATGGTTTCCCGTTCGTGCTGCTCATCTGAGGCTGCCGCCCGCCGTCGCTGCCGGGGAGGGCGCGGCGGCGGGCTGGCCAAGTACCGGCCGTGGGTCCGTCTTCGTGCGATGTAGGTGAGTGGAGTGCGGTTCGCTGACGACTTCTGGCGTCTGGCGCATCACGATGTGACGGGAAAGCCACGCGTGAACGTGCGGGTGGCTGGGCTCGGTCTGGCGGCTGCCCTTCTCGGCGAACTGGTGTGGGCCGGCAGGATCGACGTCCGCGACGGCTGGTTGCGGTTGGTCGATTTGACTCCACCGGCCGACGTCCTCGCACACACCGTGTTGGACCAGCTCGTCGCTCAGCCGCAGCACACTGCGGTGCGGATCTGGCTCGACTTCCTGGCCCACGATGCCGTCGAGCAGGTCGCGCAGCGGTTGTGGCGGACCGGACACGTACGGCGGGAGGCGTCGCGCCGGCTTCTGCGGTCCGCCGAAGTGCGGTGGGTGCCGGTCGACTGGAATGTCGCCCACTGGCCTACGGCCCGGCTGTCTCTGCAACTCCGGGACCGCCGACCGATGAGTCAGGCGGACGCGTTCCTCGCCTGCCTGGTCGCCGTCACCGGTCTGGATGACCACCTGCTGGAGGATGCGCCGGCTACCAGCCGCGACTACCTGCGACACCTGACCAGCACGCTCTCCCCGCCGCTGCGGGAGCTCCTCACGCATACCCACGTCGCCGTCGGAGAGGCGGTGCTCTCGTATCGCACCTGACCACCACCCTCCGGCGCCTACTACCCGCTGAAATCGGAGACCATTTTCAATGTCCCTGTCCGCCCCACCTGCCCGGCCCAGTCCCGTCACGGCGCGTCTCGCCGCCGACCGGCTCGGTGTCCCGGCCGTGCTCTTCTTCGTCCTGTCTGCGGCGACACCGCTTACCGTGGTTGCCGGGGTCATCACCACCGGCTACGCCGCCACCGGCCTGATCGGCATCCCCCTAGCGTTTCTTCTGGTCGGGCTCGTGCTCGGCCTGTTCTCCATCGGCTATGTCTCGATGGCTCGACACGTCGCCAATCCGGGCGGGTTCTACTCCTACGTCGCCCAGGGCGTCGGCCGACCGTTCGGTGTCGGCGCCGCCTGGGTCGCCCTGCTGGCGTACAACGCACTGCAGGTCGGCCTGTACGGGGCGATCGGCGCGGCGACCGGCCCCCTGCTCGATCAGTGGTTCGGCGTCGCCCCACCCTGGTGGACGATCGCGTTGGTGGCGTGGGCCGTCACCGCTGCCCTCGGGGTCCGGCGAGTCGACCTCAACGGCCACGTTCTCGCCGTCCTGCTGCTCGCCGAGGTCGCCATCATCATGGTCTACAACCTCGGTAGCCTGACCCACCCTGCCGACGGCCGGTACAGCTACGAGGCTCTGACTCCGGGCAACCTGTTCGGCCCCGGCGTCGGCGCCATCCTCATCCTGGCCGTGCTCGGGTTCGTCGGCTTCGAAGCCGCTGTGGTCTTCTCCGAGGAGTCCCGAAATCCACGGCGTACGGTGCGGACTGCCACCTACCTGTCCGTCGTAGTGATTGCGGTCCTGTACGCCCTGTCCGCCTGGGCGATGACCGTCGCCGCCGGTGGCAATCGGATCGTCGACGTCAGCCGGGCCGAAGGTACGGAGGTCGTCTTCAACCAGGCCAGCGCGCACCTCGGCCAGACGCTGGCCGACCTCGGGCACGTTTTGTTCGCCACCAGCATCGTCGCGGCGATGATCTCGTTCCACAACACCACCGCCCGCTACATGTTCGCCCTCGGCCGGGAACGGGTCCTCCCCGCCAGCCTTGGCCGCGCCGCCCGAACCAGCGGCGCACCTCGTACCGCGTCTCTCTGGCAGAGCGCCATCGGCCTGACAGTGATCATCGCGTACGCCATCACCGGCGCAGACCCCGTCATCCACCTCTTCTACTGGGCGGGCACCTCCGGCGGCCTCGGCGTGCTGTTCCTCATCGCCACAACCAGCATCGCCGTCCTCGCCTTCTTCGGCCGCTACCCACACGACGAGCGCCTCTGGCGGCGCCTCATCGCCCCATCAGCCGCAGCCATCGCCCTGGCCGTGGTGGCCGTCCTAGCCATCGGCAACGTCGCCACCCTCCTCGGCATCCCCGACAACCACCCCCTCGCCTGGGCCGTCCCCACCGTCTACCTCGGCACCGCCGTCGCCGGCATCGCCTGGGGACTCGTACTGCGGCGCATCCGCCCGGACGTGTACGCCACCATCGGCCTCGGCGCCCGCAGCGCCTCCGCCCTGTACGGACCCGCCCACCGGCACGCCGTCCCCCGTACGGAGGTGTCCAGGTGAGCCACCTACCTCCTCCCACCAGAGCCGCCTACGACGAACGGGACGCCGTCAGCGCGCTTATCGCCGACGCGTTCCTCCCCCTCGCTCCCGTCGCGTGGCTCGTCCCCGACCCCGACCAGCGGCGAGCAATCCTGACCGCGAACTTCCGCATCCTCGTCGAACACGCCTTCTTCTACGGCGAGGTCCACACCCTCGAAGATCGCAGCGCGGTCGCGGTCTGGTTCCACCGGACCAGCCCCATACCCCCGCCAGTGGAGTACGAACGCCGGTTGGCCGCCGTGTGCGATCCGTACACCGACCGGTTCGAAACCCTCGACAAATTGTTCGACGCCCACCACCCCACCGCGCCGCACCACCACCTGGCATTCCTGGCAGTCGCGGCGGAGAAGCAGTGCACCGGCCGCGGCACCGCCCTCCTGCGTCACCACCACGCGGCGTTGGACCGTGTCGGTCTTCCCGCCTACCTGGAGGCCAGCAGCACCGGCAGCCGTGACCTCTATGCCAGACACGGCTACCTCCCGAGACAGCCGTTCCACCTGCCGGACGGCGCAACCTTCTACCCGATGTGGCGCCCGGCCGTGCAGACCCGCCGGAGCCAGCCGGACGAGGGTGCCCCGTGACACGTAACCACCTCATCCCGGTGGACCTCGTTGCCGTTGTCGCCGGCGGCCTGCTCCTCGTCGCCGGACTCGTACTGGCCGGCGCCTCGACCCGGGCCTGCCTACGACTCCGATTCCGCCTCAACCGGCTACTCACGACCGCGCCGCTCGTGATGCTGTTCTGGGCCCTCGTCAGCCAACTCATTGAGGCAGGTAGCCGATGACGCCAGATCAGTTCCTCACCGTCTCAGCCAGCTACGACCCCGCGCTGGGGACGCACGAGGTCGCCCGCCAGCAGTTCGACACCTCCCGGCCACACCCCGCCCGACGCTACGACTACTGGCTCGGCGGGAAGGACAACTTTGCCGCCGATAGGGAGTCGGGCGACCGAATTGCCGAGATCTACCCCCGAATCCGGGCGGTGGCTGGGGCGAACCGTGCATTCCTACGCCGAGCGGTCTCGTTCCTGGTGGCCGAGGCCGGCATCCACCAGTTCCTCGACCTCGGCGCCGGCCTACCCACCAGCCCGAACGTCCACGAGGTCGCGCAGGCCATCGCGCCCGCGTCCCGAGCCGTGTACGTCGACAACGACCCGATGGTGGTCACCCACGGGCATGGGCTAACGACCAGCACCCCGCAGGGTGCCATCACCCACCTGAAGGGCGACCTCCGTGATCCCGAAGCGCTCCTCGCCGACCCCGCACTCCACACCGTGCTCGACATGAGTCGACCAATCGGAGTACTCCTCATCGCCGTCCTGCACTTCCTTGACGACCACGACGATCCGCGCACCGCCGTCGCTCAACTGGTCCGAGCCCTGCCCGCCGGCAGTTACCTGGCGGTCTCGCACGCCACGTTCGACCCGCTGCCAACCGACACCGCTGAACGGCTCGCCGCCCTCACCGCCACCGGTGCCCACGGCACCTTTCAGCCACGCACTCGCTCGCAGCTCGCCACCTTCCTGGACGGCCTGGAGCTTGTCGATCCCGGCCTCGTCCCGATCACGCAATGGCGCTCCCCGCAGAAGCGGCAGCCCGAGCAGCCCGACGCGACGGTGGATGAGATCCCTGTGTACGGAGCGGTGGGCTGCCGGCCATGACAGGCCCCGATCCACACCTCATATCCCGCTCGGGCGCCGGGTGGGCCGGTGCCCATGACGATGCTCATGCCGCCCCAAGGTGACCAGCGTGCCGAGGCCACTGTCGGTTCATTCCACATCAACCAGACAAGGCGTTTGGAGGCCCTCGTGCCCATCGATGCCGAAGTGAACATCCCCAAGGTGCCAAGCCGACTCGGACGGCACAATTTCCTACCAGCCGCAAACCTGGTCATCGAGTCGTTCCGAGACAGCTCCGCCTGCTTGATGTCTCCATGGCAGGTTCCGCTGCACGCGTCCTGGCGACTTGCGACGCACCACGACGACCAGTGGTCAGCCGAAATGATCTCTCGTGACCCAACTACTGACGATCATGCCGTTGCTGCCTCGAAACGGTCCATCGACCTGCTGAACCGCGTACGGGTAGACCTGGTAACGGAGATCGACACGTGGGTCGACAGCATCCTGGGTGATCTCGACAGCGGGCCGCTGCACACCGAGACGATCGGTTCTGTAATCGACCGGCTGGCCATTGCCTGGGTGCGCTGTCAACGCCTCATCGACCGAGACCGGCAAGGGCAGAACGACGGCCAGGCCGGCTCCGCCTTGCGGCAGTTCCGCGAGCTCGCCCGCGCCTACGACGATCTCCTCCTAGACGTGCACGAGGGCCGTCGCCGGGTTCCTCGTTGGCGCCCCCTCAAAAGCTATGGCGAACGCCGATGAACCTCGCGGTGACTCTCAACGGTGCGGACAACGTCGGCAAGTCCACCAACGCGCAGTGGCTGGCGGCAGCAGTACCGGACGCGATCCTGACCGGAACCATCGACCGGTGGGACCCGCGATGGGCAGAGGTGTCACGGGACGACTTCAGTCGATGGTGGTTCGTCGACAGCACCACAGACGAGCATGTCGACCTCGTATTCCGCTCCTACGCCGCCCGGTTCCGGGGCGGCGGCAGGCTGGCGCTGGAGGACCGCGGCCGGCCCATGCTCGTCGCCACCTGTGCGGCTACGGCTGCGGTGAAGGACGGGATTCCGATCGACGAGGCGCTTGTCGAGGTCGAAGACCGAGCGCGGCGCTACTTCCCCGTCGGCAGGCGGGAACTTCATATCCTGCTACGCCACGGCCCTGATCTCTCAGCCGAGGCGAGCCAGGCGTTGGCTCGCGATCGGAGTCCGGCATCCGACCGGTACGGCGCCTACCAGCGTCAACTGGCCGAGGCCATCCAGCTCCAGGTGCGGCGTGGGGATTACCACAGGGTGATCGTGCGCGGCGACCGACCGCTCCTCGATGTCCAACGAGAGGTGCGCGAGGCCGTCGCCGAGTTCGGCGTGCCCGTCACCCTCCTACCTCCGGATCGTGTTGACCGGCTCTGGATCCTCGCCGGCATGTCCGAGAGCGGAAAGAGCACCGTCGGGGAGCTGCTCCGCACCGAACACGGCGTCACGCGCCTGAAGATCGGATACCTGCTCCGCCTCGCTGCCGACCGGTTCAGTGTTCCCGACCCATACCAGGCATGGGACGAGCCGACCGAGGCGCAGATGCTCTCCGAGGAGATCCTCCGCTTCGCCGCCCTCAACCCCGGATCCGGATGGATCAGCATCGAGAGTGCTCATCGCTTCGCAGCTACCGGGCATCTGCGGCAGATCTGGGGAGACCGCTGCAACATCGTCTATCTCGACGCGCCGCAGCCAGTCCGCGTGGGGCGGGGCGAGGAACCAGCCGAGTCGGTAGCGGCCCGGGACGCGACAAAGCGAAGCCGAGGCGCCGAGCGGATCGCGTCGATCGCCGACACCGTGATCGACAATGCCGGCAGCCTCCTCGCTCTGAAGCGCGCCGTCGCCGAACTGGTGCACCGTGCCTCCGGCGACCGGTGCCCGCCGCAACATGAGGCAGCCGTGCCGGCGGCACTACAACCCTTCCTCGCCACCTACACCGCCGAGCTGGTCGACGACGAGACGGCCCTGGTCGCGGCGACCGGCAGCCTGGCCTACGGAAACTGGCAACCCGACTGGAGTGACCTGGACATCCTCGTCGTCCGTGACACCCTCCCCGTCAGCTGGCTCGCCGGACGGTCGACCCCACACACCGGCCCGGACGGGGAAAAGATCGCGCTGTCGGCCTTCACCACCAACGAGGCGCGCACCGGCAGACTGCCTCCACGGCTGCTCTACGCTCTCCGCCAGATCGCGCACGACGGCCGGGGGCTGCTCTATCGCCGACCCGGTCTCGTACTACATGTCCTCGACCGGGATGCCGATGAGCGTGCCGCACGTGGCGACCTACCGCTCGTCGTCATGACGCTACGACGGCTGGCGGCCCGTCCCGATACCGACATCAGGGCGCTCTACAAGCATGTCGTCCTCGCCATGAAGATCATGCTTCGAGCCGACGGGATCGACCTGGACGCCAGCGACGATGTCCGCCGGGTCTTCACCAGCCAACATCCCGCCGCCCGCGTCGACCTGCCCGCCGTCGTCGACGTCAGCCGCAGCGAATCGCGATCGGACAACGAACTCGCGCAGCGAATCCGCAACGCCGCCAGCGACCTGCTGGCCTACGACGAAACGCTCGGCCGCACCACCATCCGCCAAGATCCCGACCAGGAAAGGACCACGGACGACAATGACGTCCACCACGCGTGAGGTACTCACCGCCGACCGGGTAGCCCGCCTCGGAGTCGGAGAGACGACCCGCCCGGTCAGAATCGTCCACGAACTCGACGGCGTCCGGACCGACACAGCGCCAGACCAGGTGCTGACCGCCGGCGACCACCTCTGGCGGCGATGGCGCGAACACCCTGCCTACCAGCCGCACGACCTACTGCTCGGTCTGGACGCTGGCGGCATCATCCCCACGCTCGCGGTCGCCTGGGCCAGCGGCAGCCACTACCGCATCGCATGGAAGGTCAACCTCGACCTGCCGGAGAAGCTCGTCTTCCACGAACCCCACGCCCGACGACTTGAGGTATTCGCGTACGGCCACTTCAAGGGCCAGCGCGTCCTCATCGTGGACGACGAGATCACCACCGGACTCACCCTCACCAACCTCGTCACCGCGCTTCGCAACGCCGGGGCCGATATCACCGGCGTGCTCTGTCTCGTCGAGGACACGACCGGAGGCGGACGGAAGCTGCTCGAACAGAACGAGGTCCCACTGTGCGTACTGACCACCCTCTGATCTCCACCGTCAGCCCGACCTGCCGGCGCGGCGGGCCGACGCTCGTCCGGCGCGAGCAGGCGCCGCTCGGTCGACTCCTGCCCTACCGGCGGGCCGCCGGAGAGTCCCCACCACCGCAGCCGACGCTCAACGCGGTACGCCAGAACGGCTGGCACCTCGACCTCGGCTCACGAGGGCTCGGCGACGTACTCCTGGGTCTGGCCATGGCACAGGCTCTGCAGGAGACGACCCGCGAGCAGTTCCCACAACCGGCATACGCTGGTCCCCAGGCAGATCTGCTCGCGCGATGCACCCTGCCGCTCAGCGTCACCTCCACGAACGGCCCACACTCGATCGGCACCGAAACTCCGACGCCCCGCGCCTTCGAGGCCGTTCCGGAGATCCCTCCGACGAGGCTCGACATCATCGACGCCAACGTTGTCCAGGTCCACGCCGCGCTGCCGATGCGCTACTACCTCGATATCGAGCAGATCCTCGGGACACCGCTGGGCGCTGACGCCGACCCGTGTCCGCAGTTCCGCGCCACCGAGCCCGCGCCAACGCCGTACCACGTGCTGTTCGTCTCCACCACCAGTCGGCCGGAGCGCAAGGACTATGGCATCGACAATTTCCGAACCATCGCGGACTGCCTCACCGCCCGCCGGCCCGACGCACCCTGGCAGTTCAGCCTGATCGCCGCGCCAGATCGGCCGGCACCGCCACCCGTCGCGCAGATCGAGGTAATCCACGGCCCACCGGCCGTCGACTGCCTCGACCTCTTCGCCACCGCCGAGTTGGTCATCGGCAACGACACCGGCCTGACCCACCTCGCCGCCCTCACGGCAAGACCGGACGGCACCGGGCCCACCGTCGTCGGTCTGTACGGCAGGCACGCGCACACTAAGTGGGTTACCGGCTCAACGCGCCACCACGCGGTAGCGACGCCGTTCTCGCAGCTCATGTCGATCGCCGACGCCTGCCCTGTCCGTGACGGCTACGACGACACCACCTGGTCCACGGCGAGCGAGTTGCGCGCCGTACCAGCCGAACTGATCGCGAAGTTCGCCGGCCAATGCACTGGCTGGTGGGACTCGTGATCCGCATCGCCCGCCACCGACGCTTCACCGCGAACCACACCTTCCACCTCGACGTCGGCGCACGCCGACTGTTCATCAAGATCAGCCCAAACCCCACCGAGGCCGCCGCCGAAATCGCCGGATACCAGCGAATACGGAACCACTATCCGCTCCCTGCTCTCCACGCACACCGCCGCGTCGGCCGCTGGGCCATGACCGTGTACGACCGGCACGAGCCCGACCTGCCCGACACCGGTCTGCTACTCGACGCCATCACGGCCAGCGACGCTGGCGCACTCACCGGGCTCGACCAGGGACTCGACGCCATCCTCGGCCACTACCAGCAGGTCATCGGCGCGACAATGCGCCACCTGCCGGCTGGCCGCACCATCGGCAAGCTCTACCGCGACCGGGTCCAACCTGGCGGCCGGCTCGACCTGTACTACGGCCACAACCCGACCCTGCTGACGATCCCCGACGGTTCCGCCATCCGGTGCAGTCAGCTACGCGAGACGACCCTCGTCGTCAACGGGCAGCCTCGACAGCTCGACTTCAACGCGCTCGCCACCGATCTCCGTACCGCCCTGCATCCGGACCGGCAGACATGGGCCGCGACCACGCAGGGCGACCCCACCGACTTCAACATCGGACTGGACAAGGACAGGCGACCCGTCTGGTTCGACTACGACACGGCCGGGCTCAACGCCCTACCGGGGGAAATCGCCTGCTTCCTGTGGTACCAGCGGCTACACGCCGCATGGCTCGTACCGCGCTACAACCTCGGGGCCTTCGTCGACCACCAACGGTCGCTCGCCGACGCGATCAAGCCACAGGTCCGACTGGCGAGACTGTCGGCACGCACGATCGCGATCGACTACCGGCACCGGCCGTCGACGGCACGCCAGCACACCATCGCGCGCTACCTCGACCAGCTCGCCCGCCCGCTCGCCGCCACCACCGGCACCGACCTGCTCGCCTGGCTGCGGCCGTACATCGCAATGCGCCTGCTGGCTGTTTATCCGCTGCACCGTATGGAGCCAACGGACGCCGCGTTGTCGATCGGACTACTCGCCGAGCTGTACTCATCCGAAGTCGATCTGACTCGACTCCTCGGGCTTACCGACGCTGGCGCTCTTGAGGACATCCCGTGAACCGCAACGTAGCGATCGTGACGGGGGCTGGCGGCGGCATCGGGTCCGCGATCGCCGCTCGTCTCGCCGCCGACTTCGACCTCGTCCTGGCCCATCTTGAGGACGATGACGACCTCGCTGCGGTCGTCGCGTCCGCCCACCAGCGCGGCGCGCGCACCAGCACCGTCATCGGCGACCTGACTCTGCCCACAACGCAGGAAGCGTTCCAATCGGCGGTCGACGCCCACGCCAACCGACTGGTCGCCCTGGTCAGCAACGCTGGTGTATACCCCCGAATCCCCTGGCACGAGCTGGACATAGACACGTTCCGCAGTCAGCTCGAACTCAATCTGGTTGCCCACGCCGCCTGTATCCGCGCCGCCACGCCCACCCTGATCTCGAACGGCCACGGCCGCATCGTCGCCGTCTCCTCGATCCTCACCCAACTCGGCCGCGTCGACCTGGCCGGCTACATCGCGGCGAAGAACGGGCTGGAAGGATTCGTCCGCGCCCTGGCCCGCGAGCTCGGCCCGTGCAACATCACCGTCAACACGGTGCGCCCAGGTTCGATCGAGGTCGCGGCCGAACGGGCCGTCGTTGACGACCATGCCGCCATGGTGCGACGCCAACTCGACCGGCAGTGCATCAAGCGTCGTGGCCAGCCCGCCGACGTGGCCGCCGCCGTCGCGTTCCTGCTCTCACCCGCAGCCGGATTCATCACCGGACAAGCGCTCAACATCGATGGCGGCTGGTACTTGTCGTGAACGAACCCGTTCTCTGGATGCGCCACGGCACCAGCCTCGACGGCCTCTGCCGCCCACATGCCCACGCCCGTCCCGACACGCCGTTGACGCTGCGTGGGGCTATCGAAGTTGTCACCGCAGGCCACCGGTTGCTCTGCCGAGACGCCAAGCCGAACATGATCCTCACCAGCCCTCTTCCACGGGCGGCGATGAGTGCCCGTCTCTTGGCCGATGTTCTCGGCGTACCGATCGCACCGCCAGATCCGCTTTACGCCGAGTGGCGGGCCCCCGACTGCGTACTCGGCATAGGACCAGACGACTATCCGAGCGAGTACCAGGCGTGGCGCAACGAGCGCCTCCGTCATCCGGTATCGGCTCTACCTGGTGGCGAAAGCCTGACCGCGCTACGACAACGCGCGACGGAGGCCGTCTCGCGCGCTCAAGAGGAGGTTGCCCGACACGGCCCGACCCTCGTCGTCTCTCACCGCGTCTTCATCGGCGCCGTGGTCGCAAGCCTCGAAGGCATCCAAAGCCCACTAGAGATATTCCAGGAAGCCCGACGTTTCAGGCTCGGCCCGGCGATGGTCTGGCCAGCCTGCCCTACATCGAGAGCAGCGCCTCTTCGTTGGCGGTGATGAACTCTTTCAGCACATCCGGCTTGAGATCCACCGCAGGCAACTTGTCGATCCCCACCCTGTCAAGCTGGTAGTCACCACGCGATGGATCGGCGAACTCATCCCCGCTGCGCGCCTCCTCCTTCATCTGCACCAGCCGACAGACGAAGAAGTGCTGGACGGAAACGCCCGCACCAGCGGGGGCGGTGAACAGAAACACCTGCGCGAACCGGCCTGCCTCCGCGCCGAGCTCTTCGTGCAGCTCCCGGCGCAACGCCACCTCCAGGGAACCATCCGTCGGCTCCAAGCCACCACCCGGCGTCGTCCAGTACGGCGCCTGGCCCGGCTTGATCCGCTTGATCAACACAAGGCGGTCGTCCTCATCCAGAAGAATGGCCCGCACCGACCTACGCACGATCTGACGCACGACTTGCCCCTATCCGCGCCCGGGACGATTCAGTGACAGCGTAACCTCACCAGCCGGCGCCACAGCCGGCGACCACCGGCCGTGGCCGAGTCTCACCGCATCGACGCATATGCGTTGGGCCCGTCGGCAACAGCCACCTACGGGAAGTCCATCTTGCCGCTTTAGCACTATTCATCCATCGGCCGTTTGGTTGATTCGCTGAACAGCCGACCCCAGGAAAGCGCTTTCTGATCAGTATCAGGAGCGAGAAGCCAGTTTCGAAGGTGGGCTGCCACGCTTGAACGGCGACGAGGCTCGGACTCTAACGGGGAGGAGGTGGCGGGCGTGGCGCGTCAGTACGCGGTCGGGCCGAAGAAGTACCCATTCGCTCCGCCGCCCCGGCAACCGGGGGATGTTCAGCTACACGGCCTTGGGCAACGGCATTGGGCGTTGCTGTCGTTGTTGGCCGAGCACGGGGTGCTGCACACCGGGCAGGTCGCGATGTTGATGTTCGGCAGCCGCCCGGCTGCCGCCCGCCATCTGGGTGTGCTGGCGCGGGCCGGGCTGGTGTGGCGGTTCGTCTACGACGACGACCCGAGCCATCTGGCGTTCTACGAGCTGAGCACGGCCGGGGCGGAGGTGTTGACCGCTCGGTTGCGCCAGGCGGGCCGGGCAGTCCCGGTGGCGTTGGGCAAACCAGGACCGGACGTGCTCGTGGTGAACGACTTCTTCGTCAGCCTCGTCGCGCAGGCGCGCGAGCGAGGGCGGGGCGAGCTGTTCCGGTGGCGGCGGGCGCTGGAAGCCGCCGTATGGCTGCGAGAGCACGGCGTGGCGGACGTGGCGCCGGCCGCGTATGGGGTATGGATCGAGCACGGCCTAACCGTCCGGTTCGTGTTGCACGTCGACCACGACGAGGCGGCCCCGATTACTGGTAGCCCTGCGCCGCCACCAGCGGATGCTCTGACCGGTTACCGGCACGCCCCGCGTGGTGTTCCGGTCACCGCCGTTCTGGTGCTGTGCCCCACGAGCGACCGTCAGACCGAACTGCACCGGGACCTGGCCGCCGTGCCCTTGCCGGTGCCGGTGGCGTCCACGACCCTCGACCTGTTGGCCGAGGCGTCCAGCGCCGCCGAGGCGATCTGGAGGGTGACCGGAGGCGAGAGCCCGGTGAGGCTGGCCGAGATAGGTCGGTAGCCAACCCCGTGTCGCGGTCCTTTGTGGATGGCTCGACGTGATACGGCTGGCAGATTCCGGACCGGTGGTGTTTGGATGTGCGTTCAGGGGTCGGTGGGGCTGTCGGTCTTGATCCGGACCCCTAAACCCACCCCTTTGCTCGTCTGACAGCCCTTGTCGAGGTACTCGCTGTCGTGTAGAGGACAGTACGCTGATCCTGCAGAGGACTGCCGGGTCGGCCCGTGTGGAAGCCGGCACGAGCCGGGTATCTGGCGATGTCGGTTGGCGCGGGTTGGGCACGGGGTTGTCGGCGACGCCAGGTACCGATACGGCGCGGCGATCCCATTCCGTCGCCCCCGCTCTTTGCTCGCGGCCCGGACACGGACCCATCGAGTCGGCCGTGGTCACGAGCCCACACGCTTCGACCGGTGAGCCGCTGCCAGCACAGGCGTCACCGCCGCCATTACCCGATACGCTCCGAATTGCCCGACCACGAGGTTGACCTGAGGGAAGCGGGACCGGGCAGTCGCCGAGTTCGGGTTGCGTTCCGCTGCAGCGAGGATCCCGTTGGCCGCCTCACAGCCCATCGGGTCTTCTTGGGCATCGTGGTGCGCCTCCTCGGGGCACGGCGCGCACGAGAGCCAGAAAGGGCTCCGGGCATGGACGCCGTCAAGGGCACGAGCGGGCGGTCCGGTACAGGCAGAAGGCAACGGAGTTCAGGCTCCTGGTGGAGATTCGACGACGATTGCCGTGGGGTTGCTGCTATCGATCGTGACCCACTTTATGAGCTTGCCGTCGATTGGCGCTGTACCCAATGGAGTCACGAAGTGGCAGGCCATGGTCACTTTTCCGGGATCGATCGGACCGTTGGTCTCTCCGTCGAGGGCTTCCTTCTCTACGACGGGGTACAACACGAGCGCGGCGGTCCTGCCGTCGTTGAAGGAGTCGGCTGTGGGATCCGGGTGATCCGTTGCTATTCCGGCAATGCGCCACGCGGCGTTGCGGTGCCTTGATTCACTGAAGACGGCAAATGAACCCGTCTCCTGTCTCTTCCGCTCAAAGATGCTGTATGGGCCCCGACCGAGGACGGTGCGGAGTGTCGTGGATCGGACCTGGTAGGGCAGGATGACGACCCATCGCTCGAGTTGTCTGGATGCGAGTCCTCGCAGCCAGTTCAGTTCGGGCTGGAAGGTTTCCGGGGTGAGCCAGTCGAGGTCGGTTAGCACGGCTAGGAGGTCCCGGTGGCCGACGGTGGCAAGCCGAGCCTCATATGCGGTGCGTGTGCCCGGAACGTTGAAGTGGACGGTCCTGGTCGCGACATCGAGGATCGGGAGCCAACGCTCCAGGTTCGCGCGCATCTTGGGCTCGGACCTGGGATATGCCACTGGCTCCATCGACGCACCGGGTGACGCCTTGGCAACGAGCCTGGCGTTCCACATCTTGTTGCGGGCTGAGGGCTTCAGGTCGGGCCGGTGCTGAGCAATCAGGGGTGGCACCTGTCGCGGGGTGAGGTGGGTTCCGTCGGGTGCCGGCTTGGCGTACTGGCGGAGTTCCCGGCGCAGGAAGTCCTCGTCCCGACAGGCGGCGGCGAACATGTCGTGCAGGTCCGGGGTCGTATAGAGACGGACGAGGTCGCGGTAGCCCGGTCGGAAGCCGAACCAGCGGCCCATCTGCATGAGCGTATCGACCTGGGATGTGGCTCTGCGGTAGTAGCTGACGGTCAGACCTTCGACGGTGAAGCCACGGGCCAGTTTGTTGCCGCCGACCAAAATCCGCCAGATTCCACGCTTGTCGAAGTCGAGGCTCTCCTGCTGGCGTTCCAGGTCCTTGTCGCTGTTCACGATGATTACCGGGCCGGTGTCGCGGTCCGGTGGGTTGATGCGGCGCAGTGCCTCCGCGAGATCGGCCCTCAGGTCGTTGAAGTCGGGGGTCGGTTGGCCTCCAAGCGCGCGGGAGACCGGAAGGATGTCGCTGTCGTACAGCTTCCGCAGGCGTTGCAGTCCGGCGGGTGTGTGGTAGGCGCCGCTTCGCCAGAGGTGGTTGATCAGACTCGCGGCGTCGCGGTGGACGTCACGGCCCATCGCCTCGTGCACGAGCATCGTGTGATGGCGGTAGGTGGACGCGCCCAGCCGTTCGCGGTGGATCTTGACTGCCCCAGTGAGCAGGTACATGTCCAGCGCTTCCCGGAGTTCCATGTCGTCGTGCTCGTCGGACAGATCCCGGACGTGGGCACGCTCCTTTGACGTGGCCAGGGGCCGGTCAGCTCTGGGCACGTCGGTGTCGAAGTCGTGAAAGTCCTCCGGCCCCATGTAGCCGGTGGGGCGTCGGAGCGAGATCAGGAAGTCGCGGGGGAAAATGTCCTGGACGTCGGAGGGATCGATGAAAACGTTGGCGTAGGGCGTTGCGGTGTAGCCGACGTACTGGGCTCGGGGCATCATCGTGAGTAGTTGTCCGATGAGCCGGTTGATGGCAGTGCGTTCCCTACTGTCGGCCTTCCACTTCTTGGGGCTTGTGGTGTTGATGGACGCCTGATCGGATTCGTCGTCGATGATCAGGACCGGTACCTCGCCCAAGCGGTCGGTGATGCGCCCGAGGTCTGCGACGAGGTCCTTCAGGACGGTGGGGTTCTTCTTTGCAACAACGAGTCGGGCGTTACTGGTGAACAGGTTGACGGGGTCATGGAAGCGGCGGTTGCGTTCGCGGCGTTCGAACTCGAGCGCGGCGAATCCCTGCCGGAGACGGCGGTAGTCGCCCGCATGATTGCTGAGCCGATGGATGTCGGGGTATCCGGAGTCGGAGGGCCGGCCGCCGTGGCGGATGAACCGGTCGGCGAGCCATTCCGGGTCGTCCTGGTAATCGTGGCCTTTGCGGTCGTGCGGCGAGATCTCCCTTTCGAGGTTCTCCCGGCCGCACAGTTCCATGTCCAGTCGTCGTTGAGTCTGGCTGCGGAGCATGTTCGTGGTGCCGGTAAGGACGACGACGAGTCGGTAGCCGGCGTCGATGGCCTTCGCGGCCACGCCGGTGAAGTTGGCGGTCTTGCCGCTCTGGACGTAGCCGACCACCAGACCCTTGGCCTGGTAGGGCAGGTTGCGGGTGGGATCGGACAGCCGACGGATGACCTCTTCGGTGGCGTTGTCGAGCCCGGCCACGGCGTCAGCGTCCCACCCCTTGGCGAGCAGGTGGTCACGATAGTGCCGCCAGTAGTGGTCATACTCGGCCCGGCGGTCCGCGGTACGCCACTCCTCCCACGAGTCAGCGATGACGATCGTGCCGTCGGGTTCGGCGACGGGAAACAGGTCGGTGAACAGTTCGATTGTCGTCTCGTCGATGGCCAGGGCGGCGTTGATGGCCCCACGTCGCGCGGCGGTGTTGCGGATCGTGCCCGCAGTCCATTCGGCGTCGGTTTCAGCGTGATCCCAGCCGGCGAGCGCGTGAGCGAACTGCTTGCGTAGCGCGTCGTCCGGGCCGGCCGCGCGGAGATGGGCGATCAGAGCAGTGCCGTCGCGCAGTCCGGGGTCGCCGAACATGGCGGCAAGGTCGTGCAGGGCGCGTGGACCCAGGCGTTGCATGCCGTCGAGGGCTGCGCCGTAGGCGGTGGTGACGATGTCACTCATGTCAGCTCCTGTTGTGCGGCGGTGATTGCGGCGTCCAAGGGCGCCGGCGCAGGGTGGGAGGTCAGCCCGGTCAGGTCCAAGCGGTAGCGGACGTCTGCGATGTGGGCCAGGTTGACGCCGGCGTGCTGCAGCAGGCGGGTGGACAGCCGCGGAAAGGTATCGGTGACGGCGAAGGCCGCCGGGTTGCTTCGCAGACGCCACCGTTGGCGGCAGGTCTCGCTGTGGTGGTCCCGCCAGCCGGATGCGTACAGGTGGGTGGTGAACTGTTCCTGTTCAGCGCCTGCGGCGAGGATTCCCATGACCCGGTCGATGATGTCGGGGAGGGTCCGGCCCCCTACCCCGGCAGTGGTGATCTGGCATGAGACGAGCCAGAGCGGTCGCTGGTTGGTCGGTTCGAGTTGCTGCAGGGAGCTGATCCAGTGGGTGCGGGTTTCCGATGTGGTGGTCTTGACTTCGACATCGTGTGTGTCCAGGCCGAAGTCGTGCTCCTCGGCGTCGCCGCCGCGCCAGCTGTCCAGTGCGGCGCCGGGCCCGAGTACGCGTAGGAGCCCGGTGAGCAGGCAAAGTTCGCCGATCAGGCCGACCTCGGCGTCGCGGGTGAGGGTGTCCTGGCGACGCAGTAGGTGGCCGAGCCGTCGCAGGGTGCCGGTCAGCGCGGTGGTCATGGGTTGGCGGTCGAGCTGGACCCGGTCCGCGACGGCGCACAGCACCGGGTAGGCCTCGGCGAACAGTCCGGCGTCGCTGACCTCGATCTCGATCATGCGGCGTCCCTGGTGGTGGACGGCGCGGACGTTGACGTGCTGGAGGTCGACGGTGATCGGGACTTCCCGTGGCCCGGCGGGTCCGCGTAGCCCAATGCGGATCCGTTGGGGGTCGATGAACAGCAGCAGCCGCGGTTCGCCGGGGATGGGGTGTTCGATCGGAATCCCGGCGTTCAGGTAGCCGGCGAAGCTGTCCGCGCTGAGGTGCCGATTCTCGTCCTCCGTCATGTGCGTGCCTCGAAGGTCGCCTTTTCAGCCCTGGCCGCGACGGTGAGGATCTCCTGCCACAGCTCGATGTTGTCCTTGTCTCGGCTGCCGAGATGGGCACCCTGGAACACCTGCTCGGTGAGCAGGAACATCAGCGCCTTGACCAGGGGCGCATCGTTGAGGCCGCCTCGGCGGCCACCAAGCAGCGCCCGGCGGTAGGCCTGGTTGAGCCACAGCGTTGAGGTATCGCGGTCGACCTCGAAGAGATGGTCACCGGCGAAATGCCTCCATTGGATGCTCAGCGGGGGATCATCGCGCTGGGGCAGTTCCTCGCGGATCTGCCGGCTCACCCGTGGATGGATGCCCCTGCCAGGCGGAAGCACCGCGGAACGTTTCGCGGTGGTGCGTCGGTTGGAGTTGATCCAGACGTCCTCGGCGGCCTGCAGGTAGTCACCGATCGTCGTGCCGTCCTTGGCCCGGGCCGCCCCAATCACCTGGGAGAATCCGGGACCGGCGGAGACCCGGGACTTTTCGGGATTCATCACGAACAGTCCGTGCATGTCGTCGTCAATGTCCACCTCGACGCGCGCCAACTGGAGGCGCCGGTCGGGGGCGTGGACGCCCTCCCAGCCGCCTGCGTGCAGTAGCCGATCGTGGCGGTAGAAGTAGAGACCCTGCCGCTGCTCGGCGCCGCCCGGGAGGCGGTACTCAGGTCGGTTGGAGCGTCCAGGCCAGATATGGCAGCGCAGGGTCACCGCCACGCCGTCGACGTGGGAGATCAGGTTCCGTGGCCAGGTGGGCACGGTCGCCGGGTAGGCGAACGGGTCCAAGGGGGTGACCGGGTTGGGCAAGCCGGTGCCGTGGTCGATGTCCTCGACGTCAATGAGCAGCCGGACCCGGTTGCCGGCCAGCAGACGATGGAACATCAGTCCGAGATGTCCCTGCAGGTGGGGGATCGTGCGGCCGAGGAACTCCGCGGTGCGGTCCGGGTCGTCGAAGCCGGGTAGGGCGTGCACGTCGTCCCAGCGGATGACGGTGCCGGAGCCGTCGATGGGGATCGACCACGGGCGGTTCAGTTCGGTGGTAGCGAACCGGGACGGGACCCGGTCGCAGTCGAAGCCGTCACGGTCACCGCTGATCAGCCATCGACGACCGACCGGTTCATGGCCGGCCGCGTGGGACAGAACGGTCAGGCTGGCCGCCTGGCTGAACGATGCCGCCTTGAGACCGAGGCCGAACCGGCCCAGATCGGCGCTTCCATACTCGCGTCGCCCGCCGATGGTCATCGCCGCATCGATCGCATCCGGAGCGATGCCGCAGCCGTTGTCGACGACGTACAGGCCGATCAGACGGGGCCCGGACTGGACGAAGCGGATCAGCACATCCGTCGCTCTGGCGTCGATGGCATTGTCCACCAGGTCGGCCAAGGCCGTCTCGAGGCTGTGGTTGCGGCCGAGGGCGTCCAACGCCCGCGGGTCGGGTGGGAGGTCCACCGTCCCGGCGGTAGGGATCTGCTCCTGCCAGTGGGGCATCGTCACGACCTCCTGGTTGCGGGTGGTCAGAATCCGGCGACGTGGCGGAAGCCGTGGCGTCGGGCCAGCCGCATCAGGGCGACCCCGTCGCGGATGTGGCGTCCGGCGGGGTTCCAGCCGTTGGACAGGGCGTGGGCGATTTCAGTCGCGGTGCGCCGCTGGGCGGCGGTAATCAGTCCGCCGTCGCCCGTCCAGATCGCCAGTTCGGTCCAGTCGGAGGCGGTGGTGGCGCTGATCAGGTGCAGATCCGCAGCGGAGGTGTCGGGCTCGACCAGCTCGGCGCGCAGGTCGGACGGCACCGGCCAGTCGATCTCACGGATGGCAGTCCAGCATTCTGGCCTCTTGGTCCACTCGCCGATGTTGGCCCGGCCGGGCGGCGGGCTGGTGATGACCTTCTGCACCAGAACACACAGCTCGGCGACGGCGGCCTGCAGTGCCGGAGAGAGGTCCTGGTCTCGCCAGATGCGATCGAGGTCGATCCGTTCGGCGGTGGCGTGCACGAGTTTGGCGATGGTGTATGCCACGATGTTGGCCTTGTAGCCGCCGAAGTTCTGCCGGGCCACGATCCGGTCGGTTCGGCGGAATAGCAGGGCGCGCGCGACCAGTCCCCGGCAGTAGTCCTTGTCGACGACGATCGGCATGGTCTCGAGGCGCTCGGAGAAGGCCACGAAGTTCTTCTCGGCGCCAAGGCTGACCACGTGGGGCTCCTGACCCCAGGCGTGGACGAACTTCGCCAGATCTGACTTGGTGAACTTCTGGGCGGGTGGGTTCACTGTCCGGAAGAGTTTCTGCCGGCTCGGCGTGTTCTCTCGGGCGAGCGCGTTCGCGTACTGGCCACGGGCACGCTCATAGAACCAGTGGGTGTCGTGCGGGTGCGCGGGCGTCGCCGGCGCCCATAGGGTCCGCATGATCCGCTCCACATCAACATGGAAGCCGCTGTTGGCCTTGAGGTCCGAGGCGGTGACCCTGTTCTGAGTGTTGGAGAAGGCCGAGATCTGCGGAACGATGTCGTCGAGGCGCTCGGGTGCGATCACGGTCAGCTTCATCTGCACGAAGACGCCGCTGATGTCGATGCGGTTGCGGTGGGCGTGATGGATTGTGGCGGTAGTCTGCCCACCGTTGACGATCTGCAGGTTGTGGATGCGGCGGATCACCTGCTGGCCGGTTGACGTGCGCTCCATGTCGACCTGGGAGGCGGTGGCGGCAATGCCGTTGTTGTAGGCCAGGAACCGTTCCGGATGGGTCCGCAGCGTCTCCAGAATGCCCCTGTTAACGCCGCCGCGTAGCTGCAGGAACGACCGGACGTTGAGTTCGAGGAGCCGCGCGCCGTGCGTGGAGTACAGCTCGGCGAGGTTATGCCCCGGCACGATGGACAGCAGCACGGAGTGATCCTCACCGTTGCCGGGAGCGGTCAGGCAGGGCAGGCACTCGGAGAACTCCGCAACGATCGGCTCCGCCCTGCTACCCGAGGCCGCCCAGTTGGCTAGGCGACGCAGGTCCCACACGTCGCGACTGACGGTGCGGCCCTGGAACGACAATGCCGGCATCGGCTCCCGCATGACGCTGCGGGCGTTGGTGATGAAGAGAAACCGGACCTTCTCCACCTGACCGAAGCGTTCGGCGATGGAGCCGCACATCGCGGCGACGTCCGAGGCGTGGCCCGGGGAGTCGATCCTCCCCTCCAGCACCCGCGTGAGGAAGTTCTCCAGCCGACGGAAGTGTGCCTCGACGCCGTTGCGGTCAACCTTGTGGTCGTCGTCGGCGCGAGGACTGTATGCCGTGAGGAACAGGTCCAGACAGCGGTCGTCGGAGGAGGACCCGTAGCCACTGATCTCCACGCCGTGGTCGCGGAGATGGACCGGGATGGCATCTTCGGCGTGCCCATCCGCACAGAACTGTTCCAACATCAGCCGGGTGAACGCCTCGGACAGTTCCACCTCGTCCATCTCCGCTTGGGCGCGGACCTCCTCTAGAAGGCTGTGGGCGTAGGACCCGATGTCCGGATCAGCCATGACCGGCCCTCACAGGCTTGTAGAGTGCCGGGTGGATCGGGATGGCGCTGACCATGTCGCTTCTCCGGACGATCACGGATGGACGGGGGCTACGGTCCGCTGCCGGCGATGCGCCGCCGGTGGCTGGCTCCAGAATATGCGCGGTACAGACAGTAGCGGTCTTCCCAACTCGCGTGGCAGCGGCGGACTCGTCCATGACGACAGCGACCTCCCCTCGGTCAGGTGGGACGGCCGGACCGTCCGGTGGATGCGGTGGTCCACCCCGGCGGGACGGGATGCTTGATCTGTCGGTCCGACGCGGTAACGTGCCCGAGGTTGTCACGTATCGGGAGGGAACTGGATTGGGTGAGGCAGCGGGCAAACGGGCCGGCTACGGCGTCAAGCTCGTTCGGGGCCCCTTCGTCCGACTCCCCCCCCATCCGGATTCCTGTACGACGGATGAGGAGTTCCTCGCCTTGGCCGCCACATGCCGACAGCAGGGGGCGCGGTTGGCGGCGGATCTGTTCTGTGGTGCCGGTGGTCTCAGCCACGGGCTCACCGACGCCGGCTACCAGGTGGTCCTCGGCGCCGATCACGACCCGGAGTCGGTGGAGACCCACCGACACCACCACCCCGGCCTAACGGTGGAGGGTGACCTCGGAGACGCGACCGTCGTGGCCCGCCTCGGTGACCTGGTACGCCGGGCCGGCGTGGAACTCCTCGCCGGTGGGCCCCCCTGTCAGCCCTTTTCCAAGGCCGGTCGGTCAAAAATCCGACACCGGGTTCGCGAAGGACTGCGCGACCCGCACGACGAGCGGCGGGACCTGTGGCGCTCGTTCCTAGAGGTGGCACGGATCGCCCGACCACCGGCCGTTCTGATGGAGAACGTGCCCGACATGGCCCTGGACCGGGAGATGTTCATCCTGCGGACAATGGTCCACGAACTGGAGGACATCGGGTACAGCGTCTCGGTCAGAGTCCTGGAAACGCTACGGTTTGGAGTGCCGCAGTTCCGACAGCGGCTCATCCTCGTCGCACTCCGCGACGGGCTGGCATTCGCCTGGCCACCCGAGGTTCCCGAACGGGTGTCAGTGGACAACGCCATCGGAGACCTTCCCGAGGTCGAGGGCGGCTGGCGTCCGGCCGGCGGCGCCGCCGGATGGACGCCCTACGACGGACCGAAGAGCGCCTACCAACAAGCGATGCGCGCCCGGGTGCCCGTCGAGCACGCCGACCGCGTCTACGACCACATCACCCGCCCCGTCCGGGCCGACGACGTCGCCGCCTTCAACCTTATGGGCGGTAAGACCCGTTACTCGGACCTGCCGGACGAGGTCAAGCGGTACCGCGACGACATCTTCGACGACAAGTACAAGCGGCTGGAGGAGAACAACTACTCCCGCACGATCACCGCGCACATCGCTAAAGACGGTTACTGGTACATCCATCCGACCCAGGACCGGACCATCACGGTGCGGGAGGCCGCCCGGCTCCAGACTTTCCCCGACGACTTCCGCTTCGCCGGACCACCCTCCGCAGCCTTCCGTCAGATCGGCAACGCGGTCCCGCCGGTCCTCGGCCGGCAACTCGGCCACGCGATCAGCACCGCGCTGCGCCAGGCCCACTCTGTCGGCCATCGGACGAGGGACGTGGCCGCTGCGTTGGCCGCCTGGTTCGACGCGGCCGCGCCCGGTGCCATGCCATGGCTACGCGCCCAGACGCGGTGGCAGGTGCTGGCGGCCGAAACGCTGCTTGACCGGGCACACCCCGACCATGTCCGGTTCGTGTGGCCGCTGCTGACCCGATGGGCGCGACCCGCCGACACCGTCAGCGCCATCGACGAACTCCGGGAGATCGGCGGTTGGATCGATCGGGACAAGCGGGCGCGCCGCTTGGAAGACCTGGCGCGAGAGCTGGCGCCGATTCCCGAGGTGCTCGACGGGGACGAGACGATTCGTATGGTTGGGGCCGACGCGGCGGCGCTGGACCTGGCGATTCTGGTCGTGCCGACTCGCGGCGACGACGACTCGGAGGAGCCCGTGCTCGCGACCAAGGGCGTCCTGCGGGTGGCTCGCAGGTTCACCGGTCACCTTGTCGACCGCCGCAACCGGCTCAGCGATGGACGACTCGCCTTGGCAGCGATGATCGGAGATGAGACAAACGCCCGCAGGGCGCACCTTGGCCTTATCGAGCTGGCCGCGTCGGTCTGCCACACGGCGGATCCCGCCTGTGGAAGGTGCCCGCTGCAGAACATGTGCCGGTACACCGGCGCCATTCAGCCGGAGCCGGCGGATCAGTCGTTGAGTCCCAGCGACGCGGCGACATCCGGAGCCTGAATCCGGATCACCTCGACGATCCTCTTCCATGCGGCGTACTCGCCGGCCTGCATCGCCGCTGACCGCAGCGCCAATCCGGCTGCGCCGACCCCCACCCCAACTGCGGATCGTGCTCGATCAGGCATGGACGGAAAATGTTCGCTTAGCGACGCCTCGTAATTTCCGGCGTTGTTTGCCGGCGTACGGGACGTCCGCCGGTAGGCGTCGTCCGCCCGGATGCACAACTCGTTGATGGGGCGCTCAAGCATCTGGCGCAACTGGGGCGGCATCGTCACCCGCATCTTGGCGACGTTAATGTTGAAAACGACATCAAGGTCGGTGTCGAACTCCAGCGAGGCCCGGGCCAGTTTCGTGTGCTCGTCGATCCCCCTGATACCGCCCCAGCCGCCCCACTGCACCAGCCGTTCGGCACGGTAGATGTACAGGCCCTGCTGGCGGTTCCAGTTCAAGGGTCCGGACATGCGATCGAACTCTGCCGGCGACGAGAACCGGTCACGGGACGGAAGCACATAAGGACGCAGCGTCACCCACCCCGATGCCTCCCCCACGGTGATCTCGAACCGTTGGACCGGCAGGACGTTGCAGGCCGGTTCATCCGGCGCAAAGGGGTTCCAAGGCTCGACCTTGACGCCGTTCACCGTAATGGCCAGCGGCTCGCCGGTCGCGCCCTCGAGGAACCGGTGAAACACGATGCCCAGATGCTGCACCGTACGCTCGGCGAGACCCTCAAGCCGGCGGCGTGCCCAGCCACCCTCCGGTCGTTTCTCCGGCAGGACCCGGTCGAGCTTGCGCCACAGCACCACGGTGCCGCCGCTGTCAGCGACCTGTTCCCGCGCCCGCCGTACGTGATCGTCAATGTCCGGAGAGATGATCAGCCAGTCGTCCTCCTCCACGACGACATCGAGGTCGATCACCCGGGTCACCGTCCGCGTGGCCGTCTGCGGCCGGCTGACGACCGTCACCGACCGGCACTGTGACAGGGACGCCGTTTTGAGACCGAGCCCGTACCGTCCGAGGTCGTTTCGGCCGTATTCCCGACGGGAGCCGTACCGTAGCGCCTCCATCAGACCGTTGGCGGTCATCCCCCGACCGTCGTCCGCGATCGACACCCAGGAACCGGCACCGTCGAAACGGATGTCGATCTCCACGCGGGTGGCCCCGGCCGCCACGCTGTTGTCGACGATGTCGGCAACAGCCGTGGGAAAGTCGTAGCCGATGTCACGCAGAGACTCGGTCAACCGAGCCGCCGACGGCGCCACGCTGGTGTAGGTCACCCGGGACACGTCACTCCCCTTCAGCAGAACGTCGAACGGGACCAGGGTCTCACATCGATCCCCGCGATCCAATGCGGCCGGCACGGTCGGCCAGCAACGAACGCCAACGCGCCTCAACCCGGTCAGCCGCCTCCGACACCGGCTCGTGTTCCCAGACGTGCAACGCCACCCAGCCGCACAGCGCCAACGCCGCATCCTTCTCCCTGTCGCGCTCGACATTGCGGTCGAGTTTGACCCGCCACCACTCCCCGTTGTTCCGGGGCAGCACCCCATGATCCGGGCAGCGGTGCCAGAAACATCCATCAACGAACACCGCCAGCCGCGCCCGTGTGAACGCGATGTCCGGCCGGCCGGGAAGTACCTTGAAATTCGTCCGGAAACGCAGGCCTCGTCGATGCAGTTCTCGCCGCAGCGCCACCTCTGGCCCGCTGGAAGCCCGCGGCATCCGCCGCATCTGCGCACTGACCGACGCGTTGAGGGCCGGAGGTCGCCGGCCCGAGTGCGGCGACACATGCACCCCCTGTTGAACCCGAGAAGGTCAGCGACCGGTCGGCAGCATCGACACAATACCGTCGGCTGTGCGAACGGCCCACCAGCACACCCGCCTCACTGGCCGGCACCACCGAGCCCCACCGCAGCGCCACCAGCGGCGGCGACGTGGATCACGTCGACAGCTTGATGATACATATGTTCGACTGCTGGCGGGCTGTGTTCGGAGCGCCGTGGGCACAGTTGGCCGACAAGGGTGTCAGGTGCCAAGACTCGAGTTCCTGCTGCCGACACGCCGGTTCAGGGACTACGTATTCAGGCGCCCTCGGATACTCGTTGATGATCCTCCCAGGCGTCGTCGCTGCCCCTGACCGAGCGGCCCGGACCCGCCTTGCGAGTGCTCCGGGCCGCTCCACATCATTGCCGTGGTCAGGCCTTGACTACATTGTTGTTGTAGGCGGCACGGGATGCGGCGATCAGTGACGCGCCGAGGTCCGCCGCCTTTTCATGGGTGAGCCGGATCGTCATGCGGTCCGAGCAGCCCGACAGCACCGATGCGGCCAGATGCCGGACTGCGCCGTGGTCCAACCCGTCGAGCTTGCTCAAGTCGATGGTGGGCTGTTCCGGGTTGTCGATGGCCAGCGTCACCGACGGCGGCTCGTCGCCGTACCCGTCGGGGGAGTTGAACGCATCGAGGTTGAGTTGCCATCCTGATGTCGTTGGCATCGTCGATACGGCGGCCGTACACGGCGGCCATGTGCCGGCCGTGCAGGCGGGCGCCGTCTTCGGTGGGGCAGTTCCCCTCGCACCACACCGGGCACTGCGGCTCGGCCGGCTTTGCGGGGGAAGCAGGTATCCGGCGTGCGACCACATGGCGAAGTCCACCACCGCGTCGACTGTCTGCTCCTCGGTGCAGTTCAACTGTGCGGCCTGCTCGGCGCCGCTCAGGCCTGCTGAGTGAGTCGCTCGGCGACCGCGCCGCGGAGCACGCTGATCTTCTGCCCGGCCGTCAGGCCCTCGTCGTCGATGACCCGGTCGACCAGGTCCCCGTCGAGACTCGGCCGATTTGGCGTCGGTGCTGGACCGGCCAACGCCTGGGCGGTTGTCGGCTGGTTGTCGCCATCGCGCGCCATGGCCACGACCCGGCCGATCGCCGTTCGCACCTGCTCGGCCTCGTCCAGCGTGAGGCGCAACACCGCCGTTGCTCCCTCAATCACCAACTTCACCACCGGCTCGAACGCATCGACGCGCTGCTCCATATCGACCTCCAGCCGCTGCGGCCGGTACGCCTGATCGCCGCACGACTCGCCGGCCGTGCTCACCGAGTTGTGCAGCGACAGCAGGACGGGCGGCGAGTCGTCTGGCCAGTGGAGCCGATCCTCGATGTCGTCACCGTCTCGGTGGTTCGCGATGCACCAGGACGGGCACGCTCGCTTCAGCCAATACGGCCGGCGCGTTTGGCAGGCCAGCATGACCGCCTCCCTGATGGATGTAGCGAGGTAGCTGGCGTCGGCCAGGCTGAGCGGACTCGGGACGGACACGAACAATTCGTCTGGCGTGCTCTCCTCGGGCTGGTCAAGGTATTCCAGTGAGAAGATCTCCACCGCCATTCCGCAGTCCTCGCCCTTGTGGGTCTCCATCACGGTCCGGGAGTGCCCTCGGGCCCGCTCGCCCGGGTTACCCAACTCTTCCCCGCCGTGGTCCTTCACGCACCACGGCGGGCAACCGCCTGGGTGTGCAGCCATCGGCGAACTCTCAACCTGGTTCAACATTCTAGGCATATCCGGATGTTTACACATATCCTTCCCAAAAGGACGGACACTGTGTCCGCCAAATTGTTCGCCGAGCTTCTCCCGCTGTGCCCCCGGACGAGGACAACGATGCGCCTGTGCCGGCTTCCAGTTCCCCCCGCGGACCGCATCGGCACTGTAGGCGATCGACCCGAACCGGGCAGAGCACATGATCGAACCACCGTTGTCCGGTTGAGTGTCGAAAAGGACGGTTTGAGGGTAAGCAATCTCCTTCGTCGGATTTCGCTCGAGGCATGTCCTGACAGAAGGCTGCCCTCGTGAATTGACCCACGCGCCGACGCTTCCTGATCTGTCAGGGGTTGCCGACTGCCCTGGACCCGATCCGCAACCCAACAAGCGGCGAACACGCAGGTCAACCCTCATACGTCCGTCATCGCCGGACCGGCGACTGACATAGATGTCATCTCCCCTGTAGAGGGGCCATATCCGCCATAGCAGCGAAAGGAACGAGCTGATGCCGCCCGGCACAACGAACCGGCTGCGGGCCTCCGGCGGCCCCAGCGAAGCACTCCTACTCATACTCAACGAACACCGGGTCATGACCACCGACCAACTCGCCCGCGCCACCAGCACCCCGGCTCGTACCGTCTTGTACCGCCTCGAACAGCTCCGCACCGCCGGCCTGGTCGGCTACGACCGGCCCGGACGGCAGACCGGCAGCGCACCCCACCACTGGTGGCTACGTCCCGCCGGAGCACGCCTCATCACCGGCACCGCGCCCGGCGACGGCCGCCGTCCCTCGGCCATGTTCAGCGCCCACGCCGCCACCATCACCGAGGTATGGCTCGCCCTGCGCGACCACGGCCCCACCGCTGGACTCACGATGACCGGCTGGGCCACCGACCGAGCCGGCTGGCAGCAATGGGAAGGCGCCACCTCCGCGTGGGGCAGCAGCACCACCAAACGCCTCACCCCCGACGCCGTGTATCAAGCCGTCCTCACCGATGGACGGCCGACCGCGGCGTTCATCGAAATCGACCTCGCCTCCATGACCCAAACCCAACTCAAGGCCAAACTTGACCGCTACCGCGCCTACGCCCGCGACGAGGCATGGCGCGACCGGTTCCCGCACTGCCCGCCCCTGCTGCTGCTCACCACCACCGCACACCGGGCCGTCACCTTCACCCGCACCACCGCCCGCTACGCCGCCGGCGAGCGAATCCCTGCCCACTACCGGCGGCTGGTCAACGACTTTGACCTGATCGGCGAACACGGCCGGCTCGTCATCGCCGCGACGGGCCTCGTCCGCGCCCCGGCCCGCGCGGTCACCGAGTACGTCTGGACGCTCACCGACCCGGAAGCCGCCGAGACGACCCTGACCGCCATCCTCACCGAACGCGTCACGGTCGCTGCCGCAGCCCAACCCGTCTACCAGCGTCAACAAGCCGCCGCCGTCCGCGAACAGCGTGAACACGCGCTGCGCCGGCTCAGCAGCCGGCTCCGACAACTCGCGCCGTTCCTCGGCCCGGCCGCCGTCGACCTCGTCGGCTATCTCCTCGACTCCCACCACGACCCCGCCAACCCGTTCACCCCCCACCTCGACAGTGACGCGATCCTCAACGCCGTCATCGACTGGTGGCAGCGCAACCGGCTCTCCGGCGACGACACCGACGCCCTACGCGCCAGGCTCACACGCCTGCACCACGCCGCCTGGTCCCACCAGGTCCGCCACCTCGCCCACCTCACCGGGACCGGCGAGGACCGACCCGCCTGGTACACCGCCGCACACACCCTCACCACGCACCGCCTACTCACTCCCGACGAGCAACACCAGCTCCGGCACGCCCGTACCCGCGACGGCGCCCAAGCCGAGGTATGGCGGCACTGGCACCCGCCGGACCACCGCAGCCCCACACCACCGCCGACCTACCCGCAATGGCGCGACCAGCAGACCACCGCGCAGTGGACCGACCTGTCCTGGTGGCAACGCCACCGCACCGACCCCGGCACCCTCGCCACCGCCTTCGACAACGAACACCTCACCGCCTGCGCCCGCTGCCGACTCACCATCCCCACCAACGACACCGCCGACTGCCCCGGCTGCCACCACCACAAACGCCTACCCCACCACCAACGCCACACCACCACCCCACTTACCGATCTGATCACTCCGCTGCTCGGCAAGACAGTCGACGACCCACCGCAGAAATCCCGACCGCGCCCGGTCGAGACTGACAAGTAAACGGCATATCTTGCTCGGCCGTTGGCGGCCAAACGTCATATCTTGCTGCGCGGTCGGAAGGTGCGTACGCGAGATCTGGTAACCCTTACTACAACTTGCTCCCCGGTCCGGTCTTTACGGGAACTGTCACCGCAACCGCGCTACGGGGCACGGACCAATCAATACGGAACGGTACAGCACGGCACGAGCGGCGTACAGCACCAAGGCCGCGATTCGACACGCCTCGTGGCAGGTGCCGGTGAAGCTCCCGCCTCGCCGCTGTCGGGGCGGGAGCCCCTGCTCCCGGCGTTACCAGCTGCTACCCGTAGCGCCGCAGCACCCGCCCGGAGGCGGTAACGCCCCGGTGGGGAAACCGCTTCGGCGCGAATGAACCGGCACGAACGTGCCAACTTCCTCACCCCCTATTTCCCGACCCGTGCCGGGTCTCATCGTCCCGTACCGACTCCTGACGGATAAGCCGTTACCGGCGGCTACGGGTAGCGCGGGTGGTAACGCCTGCGCGTCATTCTCAACTAACGAAAGGCGAACAGCGATGACCACAACACACCGGACCCGACGAGCGCCATCCACAGCGGAGGGACATGGCCACAAGCCAGACGACACCTAACCCGCGCCGTCGCCCACGGGGCGACCGGGGAACGCTCAACCGCGCGGCGACGCCGGGAGGCGATCCCACCCCCAACGACAATCCGAACGCCACCACACCCGGCCATCCGGACGCACGGGGGACGCTACCGATGGCCCGCCACCTACTCGACCCGACGACCGAAGACGAGATCCAGGCACTCGCCCGAACGGCGCCACCGTTGACCCCGGACGTGGCGATCCGGGTAGCCCGGATGCTGCGGTGGAACGAACGCGACACCACCCCCACCGACCGGGCAGCCTGACATGCATACGCCGGGTGGGCCGACCCAGCAGGATCGGCCCACCCCGGCGCTCATGTCGTCCAGCCGCTTACGCCCTGTCTTCTTCGGCTTCCGTTCCGAACCGCCACTTCCACTCCAAGCGATGCGCCCCAAATGGCTGTCGGCTGCCCTTACCGGCCGGCAGCAGCCGGATCTCCGCCACGGTGCGGATGATCTCCCGCTTCACCGCAACCTCGTCACCCAACTCAGCCCACTTCCGCGCCGCGTGCTCACCGAGCATCCCGCGCAGAACCGGCGGGATACCCGCCTCCTGCGCGCGCTCCTCATGCTCGGCGATCTGCGCCGTCAATCCCTTCTCCGCGCGGGCGAACGAGATCGCCGTAACATCGCCGCTCTCGGCGAGCCTGCGCCAATCCTCCAACTCGGCCCGCAACCGTGCCGCCTCGGCCCGGGCATGCGCCACCTGTTCGTCTCCACCGGACAGGGCCGACAACATCTCGCCAGTCTCCGGCAGGGACAGCCACGCCACCACGGTCCGCTGCACGTACTCGTCGAGAAACTCCGACTTGACGGCGGCACACCGTTTACGGAGGCAGGAGTACAACCGTCCCTCCCGACTCCGATGGTTCCCGTGGCTGGACGCGATCGGCCCGTCGCACGCCCCGCAGCGGACGATGTAGGACAGCAGATGGACGGCGCGTCCTGCGCGGGTCGTCGTCCGGGACGGGTCCTCCAGCAGGCGGACGCACGCCCAGTACGTGTCCTCGTCCACCAGCGCCGGCCAGATGCCGTCCCCGATCACCTCGCCCCTGAACACCCGCTTGCCGATGTAGGCGGGGTTCAACACCTGCTTGCGGATCATCGCCCGCCGCCACGTCGACCCTCGCGGCGATGGGATACCGCAGCCGTTCAACTCGTTCTCGATCGTGATCAGCGGAACTCCTCTGGCCACCTTGGCGAAGCTGTCCCGCACGATCCCGGCGTGGCTGTACTCGGTCACCGTCCCGTCCGCCGCCACCGCCTTGCGGATCTCGGTGTCCGGCTCCTGCCGCAGCAACGCCTTCGTCCGTTGGTCGTAGACCCGCCGGTAGCCATAGGTCAGCCTTCCGTGTGGGCGCCCCGCCTCAGCGGCGCCGACGATGCCGCGTAACACGTTGTCGCGGATCGAGTCGGCCAGCCACTCCGCCTGCACGGCCTGGAAGCCGAGCATCATCCGGTCGTTCTTGTCCCGCAGGTCGAACAGCACTCCGCCGACCAGCCAGAAGTACAGGCCGACCTCGGTGCACATGTCCCGAATCTTCACGTACACCGCAAGGTCGCGCTCCTTGCGGGAGATCTCCCAGATCACCAGCACGTCACCCTTGCCAGCCTTGATCTGCTCGATCAGCAACTCGAACTCGGGCCGGTCCTTCGTCGCGTGCCGACTGGCCGACCGGTCGTTGTCGGTGAACGACCCGGCGTCCGCCCAACCCCGCTTCGTGATCTCCGTGAGGTTCAGCTTGCCCTGATCGCCGACGCTCTTACCCTGTTCCTTCCTGTCCTGGCTGGCCCGCTGATACCGCAGCGCCCGCACGTCAGCGCCACCGGCCAACAGGGCGTCCTTGTTGGCGAAGCGAACCCGGTTTCCGGCCCGCGATCCCCGCCGTATCATCGGAGCGCCCCTCCCATCGATGCCCTGACCTGGTAACACATCGATATTAGCATCTAACGACACTTAGGAGAGCTGAGGTAGCAGGTCGGCGGATCCGGAGACCGACCGGGCGGCAGACCGCCCGGTACGGATGGACGGCGCGCGCGAGGCAGGACCGAGCGTACGGCGGGGGTGGAGAGCCCGGGAACCACACAATGGTTCCCGGGCTCTCGTCCTACATGGTGCGAATACTGTTCGTGACGCTGACCCTGGTCGCCTCGACGGTCCCGCTGGTGGGCTGCACCGGGGACGACCGGGGCACCGCCGAAGCGACCGCGACCGCGACGGCACCGGCGGCCGACCCGGCCCCCACCTGCACGACGCCGGTGGAGCCGCCGGAGGGGCCACCCGAGGTGCAGGGCGTCGCGAACGCCGGAAACTCCTTCTGGGGCCTGCTCTTCCCGCGCGGCGGCCCTGAGTTGCGGGCAGGCCGGGACGAGAAGATCGTCTGGCGGATGACCGGCTCCGGCAGCTTCGGTATCCGGGCCACCGGTCCGGGCGGCGCCAACCTCGGACCGGTCTGGGGACCCGTCGAACACGGCGGCAGCTCCTGGACCCGGCCGGGTGACGAATGGGGCACCGGCTGGAACTTCCCCACCGCCGGCTGCTGGACCCTGCGGGCCAACCGGTCCGGCGGTGCCACCGGCAGCGTGGTGTTGCGGGTCGGCTGACCGGCGGCACCCCCGGACAGGGACCGGCGGCACCCCGGACAGGGACCGGCGGCCCCGACAGGAATCAGTGGAGGAAGTGGCGGGTGCCGGTGAAGTACATCGTGATCCCGGCCGCCGCGACCGCCGCCGCCACCTCCTCGTCGCGCAGGGAGCCGCCGGGCTGGACGATCGCCCGGACCCCGGCGTCGACCAGCACCTTGGGGCCGTCCGGGAACGGGAAGAACGCGTCCGACGCGGCGACCGCGCCCCGGGCCCGGTCGGCACCGGCCCGCGCGACGGCGAGCTGTGCCGAGTCGACCCGGTTGACCTGTCCCATCCCCACCCCGACCGTCGCACCGTCGGCGGCGAGCACGATCGCGTTGCTCTTCACCGCCCGGACCGCGCGCCAGGCGAAGGCGAGGTCGGCCAGGGTCGCCGCGTCGGCCGGCTCGCCGGTGGCCAGCCGCCACGCGGCCGGGTCGTCGCCCGGCGCGTCCACCCGGTCGGCCATCTGCACCAGTACGCCCCCGCTGACCGGGCGCCACTCCGCCGGGTACGGCGCCCAGGCCGGCGCCCGCAGCAGCCGGATGTTCTTCTTGCCGGAGAGCACGTCGACCGCGCCCGGCTCGAAGTCGGGCGCCACGACCACCTCGGTGAAGACCTCCGCGACCTGCTCGGCCATGGCGACCGAGACCGGCCGGTTGACCGCGATCACCCCACCGAACGCGGAGACCGGATCGCAGGCGTGCGCCTTGCGGTGCGCGTCGGCCACGTCGACCCCGACGGCGATGCCGCACGGGTTGGTGTGCTTGATGATCGCCACCGCCGGCCGGTCGACGAAGTCGTTCGCCGCCCGCCAGGCCGCGTCCGCGTCGACGTAGTTGTTGTAGGACATCTCCTTGCCGTGCAACTGCACGGCCTGGGCCAGCCCGGGCGGGGAGGCCGGGTCGACGTAGAGCACCGCCGCCTGGTGCGGATTCTCGCCGTACCGCAGCGGGGTGGGCGCGGTCAGCACCTGGCCGGCGAAGGGCGGCCACTCCTGCTCCTCCGGCCCGGTCCGCACCGCGAACCAGTTCGCCACCGCGACGTCGTACCCGGCGATGTCGGCGAAGGCGCGGGCGGCGAGCTGCCGGCGCTGTGCGGCGGTGAAACCGCCGTCGGCCAGGGCCGCCAGCACCGACGGGTACGCCGACACCGACGTCACCACCGCCACCGAGGCGTGGTTCTTGGCGGCCGCCCGGACCATCGCCGGCCCACCGATGTCGATCTGCTCGACGCAACCGTCGAAGTCCGCACCGGAGGCGACCGTCTCGGCAAAGGGGTAGAGGTTGGAGACCAACAGGTCGAACGGGGCGATGCCGAGCTCGTCGAGCTGCGCCGCGTGCCGATCGAGCCGCAGGTCGGCCAGGAGCCCGGCGTGCACCTTCGGGTGCAGCGTCTTGACCCGGCCGTCCAGCACCTCGGGGAACCCGGTCACCGCCTCGACCGGGGTGACCGGGATCCCGGCCGCCTCGACGGTCGCCGCGGTGCTTCCGGTCGAGACGATCTCGACACCGGCGTCGTGCAACGCCCTGGCGAGCTCGACCAGCCCGCTCTTGTCGTAGACGCTGACCAGCGCGCGCCTGATCGGCCGCCGGCCGTCCGCGCCCGAACGTGAGTCGCTCACTCCGATCGTGACCTTCCTTCCAGTGATCGTCCAGCCCTCCCGGAGCAGCCGGCCGACCTGCGTGACGAGCTGACGTCGCTCGGCCACCTTGATCCGCTCGGTGAGGGTCTCCTCGTCGTCCTCGTCGAGCACCGGCACTGCCACCTGGGCGACGATCGGTCCGGTGTCGACACCGGCGTCGACGAAGAACAGTGTGGCGCCGGCGAGCTTGACTCCGTAGCGGAGGGCGTCGCGCGGGCCGTGCATGCCGGGAAACGCTGGCAGCAGCGAGTTGTGGGTGTTGACGTACCGGTCGCCGAAGGCCGCCAGGAAGTGCCCGCCGACCAGCTTGAGAAAGCCGGCCGAGACGACGAGGTCCGGTCGGTGCTCCGCGACGTGCGCGGTGAGCGCGCGATCCCACTCCTCCCGGGTCGGGTGATCCCGGACCCGGTCAACGAAGGTGGGCACCCCGGCAGCGGCGGCCCGGTCGAGTCCGGCGATGCCGTCCCGGTCCGCGCCGACAGCCACCACCCGGGCCCCGTACGCCGGGTCCGCGGCGGCGTCGAGCAGGGCCTGGAGGTTGCTTCCGGAGCCGGAGACGAGGACGACGATGCGGGCTGCCGACGCGGGCTCAGTCACCCCAGCACCCTATCGGGCAGGTCAGGCCGGCTTCCCGGCGCGGCGGGCGATCCGGGTCGGCCGGGGGGACAGCCCGCCCGCCGGAGACGCGCCGCCGGTCACGATCGGCATGTCGGGCGCAGGGCGGACCACCAAAGTGGCGCTGATTGGGTACGCTGCCGGACGCTCGGGGCACCGCTGTACCCCGACAAATAGACCCTCGGTAATTTCTCAGATGCGCTGAGTTCAGGCCCAAGGAGCCAACACACATGCAGCCCGGTTACCCCTCGCACCCCCCGCAGGAGATCAACAACAACATGACGATGTCCATCGTCGCGGTCTTCCTGTTCTGGCCCCTCGCCATCCCGGCCATCATCAACGCCTCGAAGGTGAACCCGCTGCTGCAGCAGGGCAACTACCCTGCGGCACAGGCCGCCGCCGCCGAGTCGCGTAAGTGGTCGAAGCTGGCCCTGATCATCGGCATCTGCTGGTACGTACTCGCCATCGTCTGCTGCGTCATCAGCTTCGTCGTCAACCTCAACGCGGCTAACGTCTAACCCGTAGGACCTGTCGAAGGAGTCTTGTCATGCAGCCCGGCTACCCAGGCCAGGACCCGTACGGGCAGCAGCCGTCGGATCCGAACGCACCGCAACCGCAGGATCCGTACGCGCAGCCGCAGCAGCCCACCTCGGGCCAGCCGTACGGTCAGCCGCCCACCTCGGGCCAGCCCTACGGTCAGCCGCCCACCTCCGGCCAGCCGTACGGTCAGCCGCAGTACCAGGACGCGCAGCAGCCGTACCAGGATCCGTACGGCCAGCAGCCGATGCCGGGCCAGCCCTACGGCGCGGCTCCCGGTTACCAGACCGGGGGATACGCCCCGGCCGGCGGGCAGAACAACACGCTCGGACTGATCGCGATGATCGTCGGCATCATCTCGATCCCGGCGGCGTGCTGCGCCGCGCTCGGCATCGTCGCCGGCATCGCCGCCATCGTGCTCGGCTACCTCGGCCGGGGCAAGGCCAGCCGGGGCGAGGCCAGCAACGGGGGCCAGGCCACGGCCGGTCTGATCTGCGGCGCGGTCGGCCTGGTCCTCGGGGTGGCCAACGCGATTCTCGCGGTCGTGCTGAACGTCAACGGATTCTCCTACACCCCGTGACCGTTCCCGGGGGGCACGGCGCCGCCCGGAAACGGTGACAGCCGCAGTGGGGCGCTCCGGAGGTTCCGGGGCGCCCCAAGCGCTTCCCCAGCCCGCCGAACACCCCCGGCGAACAAGCCCCGGCCGTTCTCAGCCCACGGCCGTTCTCAGCCCTCGGCCGTTCTCAGCCCCCGGCCGTTCTCAGCCCACGGCTGCTGTCAGCCCTCGGCCGCTCTCAGCCGCGGCCGATCGCGCGGGTCGCGACGGCGCCGATCAGGGTGCCGACCAGCACGACGACGGTCCCTCCGGCAGCCACCTGCCAGTAGACCGGCCCCACCTCGGCGAGCCGGCCGCCGCCGAGCGGCCCGCCGGAGAGGAACGCCGCGAGCCCCAACACCGTCCCGGCGACCGGTCCGCCGACCGCGGCCGCGCCGATCAGCGTCGCCCAGCCGGGCGGTGCCGCGTTCCGCTCGACCGCGGAGCGCATCCTGCGCCGGGCGAGCAGCCATCCCGCGGCCATGCCGGCCAGCACCGGTACGGCGAGCACGGCGCCACCGACCCCGCCGAGCGGCCCCTGCGGCAGCCCGGCCAGCAACGGTACGGCCGGCAGCGCCCCGATGGAGACCTCGGAGCTGCGAACCGCGGTGTCGGTGCCGACGGCGAATCCCGGCCCGAGGAGATAGCTGGCGGCCCAGACCGCCGCGTTCGGTGCGTAGCCGAGGCTGACCAGGGTGATGCCGGCCTGGCCGGGCAGACCGGTGCGATAGGCCCCGATCATGTCGGCGGCCTCCCCGCCGCCGGTCGCCACGGCCAACCCGGCGGCACCGGCACCGGCACCGAGCAGCAGCAGGGCCGCGACGACCCCGGTACGCAGCCCGTCCCGGAGCACCAGTGGGGTACGCCGGGCCACCATCACCAGTACGCCGCTGGTGCGCACCGCCCCGAACAGCGCGGCGACGGTGCCGAAGGCGGCCAGCGTCCACCCGGCCCGCAGCGGTGCGGCGCTCGGCCCACCGCCGCCCAGCAGCAGCGCGGCCAGTGCGCCGAGTACGCCGTACCCGATGCCGACCGCGCCCGCGACGGCGAGTGCCCGGCCCGCCGTCGGCCGCTCCCGGATCCGGGCCGCCCTGCTGACGTGCACACCGGCCCGGTTCAGCCGCCAGGCCGCGAGCATGGCGAGGGCGAGCGGCGGCAGGCCGAACGGCCCGGCGTCGGTCTGCAGCGGCACGCCGTGCCCGAGCAACCAGCCGGCCAGGCCCAGGCGCGCGGCACCGGCGAGGTCGCCGCCGCCGTCGGCGAGCCGGGCCGCTCCCAGCACCGCAGCGACCGGCAGGTAGCCGACCAGGGCCGCCCAGCCGGCGGCCACCGCCGCCGCCACCGCCAGCGGAGCCCGGCCGGGACCTCCGGTCCCGCTCCGGCGCTGCCGGGGCACCCGGCGCGGGCGGTGGGCAGCACCACCACGGTCGAGCCCGGGCTGTTCCTCCGCCGGAACCTTACCGCCCGGCCCGTTGCGCCGTCGTTCCGGGAGCTCCGCCGGCTCCGCACGCCGACCGGCCGGACCGCTCCGCGGCTCCGCACGCCGACCGGCGGGATCGACCTCCGCCGGCTCCGCACGACGTCCGGCCGGCGCGGTCGGGTCGGCCTCCGGCGGCTCCGGCCGGCCCGACCGGTCAGGAACGGTGGGTGGTGGCATCAGCGCCTACTCTGGCACAACAGCGGGGCCACACATCCACGACACCACCGCACGGCCGACCGGAGCCGGCGCGACAAGAACGGCCGGAGCCGGCGCGACGAGGAACGGCCGAAGCCAGCGCGAGGACGGACGGCCGGAGCCGGCACGACAACGGACGGCCGGAGCCGGCGCGACATCCGCGGGCCGGCCCCGGTCTCGCCGATCCGGTCAGTTGCCCGACATCAGTCCGCGCATCAGCCGGGCGGTTTCGCTCGGCGTCTTGCCGACCTTCACCCCCGCCGCTTCCAGGGCGGCCTTCTTGGCATCGGCGGTGCCGGCCGAGCCGGAGATGATGGCACCGGCGTGCCCCATGGTCTTGCCGGGCGGGGCGGTGAACCCGGCGATGTAGCCGACCACCGGCTTGGTGACGTTGGCCTTGATGAACTCGGCCGCCCGCTCCTCGGCGTCACCACCGATCTCGCCGATCATCACGATGGCGTCGGTCTCCGGGTCGGCCTGGAACGCGGCGAGCGCGTCGATGTGCGTGGTCCCGATGATCGGGTCGCCGCCGATGCCGACACAGGTGGAGAAGCCGATGTCGCGCAGCTCGTACATCATCTGGTAGGTCAGGGTGCCGCTCTTGCTGACCAGGCCGATCCGGCCCGCACCGCTGATGTCGGCCGGGATGATGCCGGCGTTGGAAGCACCCGGCGAGGCGATGCCGGGGCAGTTCGGGCCGATGATCCTGGTCCGCTCCCCCTGCGCGAGGTTGTGGGCCCAGAACGCGGCGGTGTCGTGCACCGGCACGCCCTCGGTGATCACCACCGCGAGCGGGATGCCGGCGTCGATCGCCTCGACCACGGCCGCCCGGGTGAACTGCGGCGGCACGAAGATGACCGTGGTGTCGGCGCCGGTGGCCGCCATCGCCTCGGCGACGTTCGCGAAGACCGGCAGCTCGACCCCGTCGTTGAGGCCCTCGAAGCCGACCTTCTGGCCGGCCTTGCGCGGGTTGACCCCGCCGACCACATTGGTCCCGGCCGCCAGCATCCGCCGGGTGTGCTTCATGCCCTCGGAACCGGTCATCCCCTGTACGACGACCTTCGATTCCTTCGTCAGCCAGATTGCCATCTCAGACCCCCGCAGCCGCGAGCTCGGCGGCCCGCTGGGCCGCACCGTCCATAGTGTCCACCCGCTGCACCAGCGGGTTGGCGGCGCCGTCGAGGATGGCCCGCCCCGCCTCGGCGTTGTTGCCGTCGAGCCGCACCACGAGCGGCTTGTCGACCGTCTCGCCACGCTCGGCGAGCAGGGCGAGGGCCTGGATGATGCCGTTGGCGACCTCGTCGCAGGCGGTGATCCCGCCGAAGACGTTGACGAAGACGCTGCGCACCGAGGGGTCGGAGAGCACGATCTCCAGCCCGTTCGCCATCACCGCGGCGCTGGCGCCGCCGCCGATGTCGAGAAAGTTCGCCGGCTTGACGCCGCCGTGCGACTCGCCCGCGTAGGCCACCACGTCGAGGGTGGACATGACCAGGCCGGCACCGTTGCCGATGATGCCGACCTCGCCGTCGAGCTTGACGTAGTTGAGGTCCTTCTCCTTGGCCCGCTGCTCCAGCGGGTCGACCGCCGCCTGGTCCACCAGCGCCTCGTGGTCGGGGTGCCGGAAGGCGCCGTTCTCGTCGAGCGAGACCTTGGCGTCGAGGCAGAGCACCGTGCCGTCGGTCGTCCGGGCCAGCGGGTTCACCTCGACCAGCGTGGCGTCCTCGGCCACGAACGCCTGCCACAGGCGTACGGCGATCGGCACCACCTGGTCGGTCAGCTCGGTGGGAAAGCCGGCCGCCTCGACGATCTCGCGCGCCTTCGCCTCGTCGACGCCGGCGTTCGCGTCGATCGCCACCTTGGCGACCCGCTCCGGCGTCTCGGCCGCGACCTGTTCGATGTCCATCCCGCCGGCCACGCTGGCGATGCAGAGGAAGGTGCGGTTCGCCCGGTCGAGCAGGTAGGAGAAGTAGTACTCCTCGGCGATGTCCGCGGTCACGGTCAGCATGACCTTGTCGACCGTGTGGCCCTTGATGTCCATGCCGAGGATGTCGGTGGCCCGGGCCACCGCCTCGTCCGCTCCCTCGGCCAGCTTGACGCCGCCCGCCTTGCCCCGGCCACCGACCTTCACCTGGGCCTTGACGACCACCCGGCCGCCGAGGCGCTCGGCGATCGCGCGGGCCTCCTCGGGATTCGTCGCTACGCCGCCGGCCAGCACGGGCAGCCCGTGCCGCTCGAACAGCTCACGCCCCTGGTATTCGTACAGGTCCACGATTGCGCGTCCCGTCCCGTCTCCGCGGCGCGCCGTCGCACCGCCGCCAGCGTGTGAATGAGTGTGGCCCGACGTACGCAGAACAGGCCATCGCCGCAGCCTAGCGAGGCGACCACGGCCGGCATCCACGTGGGTGCTCGGTGTGCGGTAACCCACAACCGCCGGAAGTCACCCACCCCGTCGACGGACGCGCCTCTCGCCGCCGCCGGAGGCACCCTTCGCCGCCGCCGACGTGCTCGTCGACGGCGGGCGCGGAAACCCCGCCGGAGGTGGGCCCGGGAAAAGATTCCCCGGGCGGCGTAACCCGGCGTAAGGGACGTCGTTGAGTCTGATGTCGGAGCGCTGGGGGGAGCGCAAAGACGGATACGGCCGATGCCCTGTCGGTCGAGGGGTGGCGGCGGGGCATCGTGCATAGAGAGGCCGGACGTGTGAGGGGTGCGTCCGGCCTCTCCCCCATCGCGCACCGATCCGCTCGCCGGTTCTCCGTCCTTCGAGGATGATGCCGGGCGTCGACGAGATGCCGTCGTTCGAGGAGATGCCGGAACGGACCGGGAAGGCGCGGGCCGGGGTCGAGCAGGCGTCGGGACCGGTCGCGGCGTTTCAGCCGACGACGGGCTGACCCACGTTGGCCCGCACCCACTCCACGATCGAGCCGGTGGTGGCGCCCGGGGTGAAGATCCTTGCCACGCCGATCCGCTCCAGCTCCGGGATGTCCGCCTCCGGAATGATCCCGCCGCCGAAGACGACCAGGTCCGCCGCGTCCCGCTCGGCGAGCAGTTCCAGCACCCGGCGGAAGAGCGTCATGTGCGCCCCGGAGAGCACCGAGAGGCCGATCGCGTCGGCGTCCTCCTGGATCGCCGTCTCGACGATCTGCTCGGGCGTCTGGTGCAGGCCGGTGTAGATGACCTCCATGCCGGCGTCCCGCAGGGCTCGGGCGACCACCTTGGCGCCCCGGTCGTGCCCGTCCAGGCCGGGCTTGGCGACGACGACCCGGATCCGAGAACTCATCAGCGCAACACCTCTCCAGGACACCGGTCAGACCCACCTTAACGAACGGTAACCCAGTCGCCGACCACCCGGGAAGCCATCCGGCGATCCCCCGAGCAGCGGCTCCGGGATCGCCCCGAGTCACACCGACCCGATGACAGGATGCTGCCGACACGGTGACTGAGCGTCAATAACGAGGTCGGTCGCAAAAGGTTACGAGATATGGCATTCCATGACGGACAACCGCACAGCGATCCGGCAATATGGCGCTGCGACTTGTGGCGCGCCTAGGGGTTGGCTACCGTGGCCCACGGTTGCCATCAGGTCCATGACCGGGTGACAACGCGGTCAACCGGAGTTCACCTCGATCCTCGAACGCCGGTGACGGTCGCAACACTGACCCGACAACGGAGGGTGTGCGTGCGCCAGCGCCTGTCGTCTGAGCCCGATCGCTATCGAGGGCGACGACGCGTCCCCACGCCCCCGCGCAGCCGTTACGCCGCCGTCGTCACCACCGCGTTCGTCGGCGCCGGCGTCGTCGCGCTCGGCGCGGGAGCTCTGCCGGACGCCAAGGCGGTCAGCCCGTCCGCACTCGCCGACCTGGAGAAGGCCGCCGCCACCAGCGAGGATCTGAGCGCCCGGGCCGCCGACGCCGAGGCCGAGCGGGCATCCCGGACCGACGACCGGGAGGACGGGCTCGCCTCCACGCTGGCCGCCGCCCCGGAGGTCTGGCGGCTTCCGCTGGAGGAATATCACTTCACCTCGCCCTACGGGATGAAGTGGAACAAGCTGCACGCCGGCATCGACCTGGCCGCCGTCGAGGGCACGCCCTACAACGCGGTGCACGCCGGCACGGTGACCAAGGCCGGCTGGTACGGCGGATACGGCTACTGCGTCATCGTCCAGCACCCCGACGGGACCGAGTCCATCTACGGGCACTCGTCGAAGTTGCTGGTGAGCGAGGGGCAGGAGGTCAAGGCCGGCGATCCGCTCGGCCTGGTCGGCAACACCGGCCACTCCTACGGCTCCCACCTGCATCTCGAGCTGCATGTCAACGGCAAGCCGACGGACCCGATCCCCTACCTGCGGGACCGGGGAGTGGACATCCAGCTCCAGGTCGACGACCTTTACGGAGAGGTACCCGTTTCCTGACTCTCCGTAACGTTACTTTACCGCCCGACCGGCACCGGTCGGGCGGTTTTTCGTATTCCGGCGGCCCGGCGAAGTTCCCTCCGTCACACCGGCCGGGGTGACCCGCCGCACACCGGCGGTACGCCGGAAAGCGCCCAGCCGTCGGCATTTCCGGCGTAACCCCGGCCACCGTTCCCCGCCCACCGGTCCACTCCGACGCCCCGGCGGCGATCAGGCACCGGCCCGCCGCCACGATTTCCGGGTCCATGCCCCCGCCTCCGGAAGGGACCCGTCGTGCCGGAGACCGACCCGACCCAGCCCGACCCGACCCAGCCCGACCCGACCGGCGCCGCCGAGCCGACCGTCCGCGCCACGCCGAACGATGCCACGACGCCGAGCGCTGATCCGCAGGGCCCCGGGCCGGGCCCGCGCCGCGGCCGGACCGGCGTCGCCCGGCACCGGCTCGGCCGCCGCCGCCCGTATCTCGTCCCCGGGCTGGTCGCGCTGCTCGTTGTCGCGGTGGCCGGCGCGGTGACGGCGGTGACCGTCGGCGCGGGCGGCGACCGGGCGTCCGAGCGGGTCCCGGTGGCGGATCAGGAGGCGGCGCGGGCCGCCGCCGCACGACGCGCCGACCGGTCCGCGCGGGAGGGCATCCCCACGGCCACCCCAGCTCCGACGCCGAGCGCCGCCACGCCCAGCACCTCCACCAGCGGCACACCGGCAACCGCCGGACCGGCCCGCAGCAGCACGCCCGCGAAGAAGGCGAGCCCGGCCGCCAGCCGCACGGCGCCGGCCTGGATCAACCCGATGCCGGGCGCCGGCGTCACCTCCTGTTACGGCCCGCGCTGGGGGACGATGCACGCCGGCGTCGACCTGGCGATGCCGGCGGACACCCCGATCCGGGCCGCCGGAGCCGGCACGGTGGTGAACACCGGCTGGGTCTTCGCCGGATACGGCATCTCGGTGGTCGTCGACCACGGCAACGGCTACCTGACCCACTACGCCCACCAGAGCCGGACCGTGGTCAGCGTCGGCCAGCGGGTCACCCCCGGCCAGGTGATCGGGTACGAGGGTGCCACCGGCGACGCCACCGGACCGCACCTGCACTTCGAGGTGCACGAGGGGCTGTGGAACCAGATCGACCCGGCCCCCTGGATGCGGGCCCGCGGCGTCGACCTGGGCTGCTGACCGGGCGCCCTGGTGGCACCTCGCCGACGCATTCCACGAACCCTGCGCAACCCCTGGCGGGCCGCTCGTCGCCGGTGGCTCCGTCAGAGCTTGTCGATCGGGGCGTGCCGGAGCACCAGCCAGAGCGTCTGGTCGCCGAAGTCGATCTGGGCCCGGGCGCCCGGACCGTGCCCCTCGACCGCCAGCACCCGGCCGAGGCCGTACCGCTGGTGGTTGACCCGGTCCCCGACGGCGACCTTGGGCGGCTGCTTCAGCTCGCTGGCGGTGCTGAGCCGGCTCCCGTCGATGCCGAGCCGCGAGGCGAGCTGGGCGGCCTTCGGCGTACCCCCGGCAAAGCCGCCGCCCCGGTGTCCGCCGGAGCGTTCCTCGGCGCCGGACCGGCCACCCACGCCGCCGCCCGTCCCCGACCACGACGTGTACGCGGCGCCGGTGCGCTCCCAGCGGACCAGGTCGCCGGGCAGCTCGTCGACGAACCGGGACGGTGGGTTGTATGAGGGCTGCCCCCAGGCCGACCGGGTCACCGCCCGGGAGAGGTAGAGCCGCTTGCGGGCCCGGGTGATCCCGACGTACGCCAGCCGGCGCTCCTCCTCCAGCTCCCGGTTGTCGCCGAGCGCGCGCAGGTGCGGGAAGACGCCGTCCTCCAGGCCGGTCAGAAAGACCACCGGGAACTCCAGGCCCTTGGCGGTGTGCAGGGTCATCAGGGTCACCACGCCCTGGTGGTCAGGGTCGTCCGACGGCACCTGGTCGGCGTCGGCGACCAGCGCGACCTGCTCCAGGAAGCCGGCCAGGGTCGCGCCGGTGCCGCCCTCGTCGGCCAGCGCCTCGACCCGCTCGGTGTACTCCCGGGCGACGCTCACCAGCTCCTGGAGGTTCTCCACCCGGCCGGCGTCCTGCGGATCGATGCTCTCCTCCAGCTCGCCGAGGTAGCCGGAGCGGGTGAGGGCCGCCTCCAGCACCTCCTCCGGCAGGGCGGTTCCGGCCAGCTCGCGCAGCTCGTCGAGGAGCGAGACGAACTCGGCGATGGCGTTGGCGGCCCGGGTGGAGATGCCCGGCGCCTCGGCCGCCCGGCGCAGCGCGGCGCCGAACGAGATCCGGTCCCGGGTGGCCAGCGCCTCCACGCATGCCTCGGCCCGGTCGCCGATGCCCCGGCGCGGGGTGTTCAGGATGCGCCGGATGCTTACCGTGTCGTCGTCGTTGACCACCGCGCGGAGGTAGGCAAGGGCGTCCCGGACCTCCTTACGCTCGTAGAACCGGACCCCGCCGACCACCTTGTAGGGGAGGCCGACCCGGATGAAGACCTCCTCGAAGACCCGGGACTGGGCGTTGGTGCGGTAGAAGACCGCGACGTCACCCGGACGGGCCGCACCGGCGTCGCAGAGCCGGTCGATCTCCCGGCCCACCCAGTCCGCCTCGGCGTGCTCGGTGTCGGCGACGTAGCCGACGATCTGCTCGCCGGCCCCCGCCTCGCTCCAGAGCCGCTTCGGCTTGCGGGAGCTGTTGCGCTCGATGACCGCGTTGGCGGCGTTGAGGATCGTCTGGGTGGAGCGGTAGTTCTGCTCCAGCAGGATGGTGCGGGCGTCGGTGAAGTCCCGCTCGAACTCGAGGATGTTGCGGATCGTGGCGCCCCGGAACGCGTAGATCGACTGGTCGGCGTCGCCGACCACGCAGAGCTCGGCGGGCTCCAGCCCCGGCGTGCCGCCCACCAGCTCCTTGACCAGCGTGTACTGCGCGTGGTTGGTGTCCTGGTATTCGTCGACCAGAACGTGCCGGAAGCGACGACGGTAGCTCTCCGCGACGTGCGGGTGCGACTGGAGCAGGTGCACGGTCGTCATGATCAGGTCGTCGAAGTCCAGCGCGTGCGCCTCGGTCAGCCGCCGTTGGTAGAGCGTGTATGCCTCGGCGAGTGCCCGTTCGTTCGGCCCCGACGCCCGGGCGGCGAAGGTCTCCGGGTCGATCAGCTCGTTCTTCAGGTTGGAGACCTGGGTGGTCAGGCCGCGCGCCGGATAGCGCTTCGGATCGAGGTCGAGCTCGCGGGTGACAAGCTGCATCAGCCGGCGCGAGTCGTCGGCGTCGTAGATCGAGAACGTCGACTTCAGGCCGGCGTGCTCGTGCTCGGCCCGCAGGATGCGTACGCAGGCCGAGTGGAACGTCGAGACCCACATCAGCCGGGCCCGCCCGCCGACCAGCGCGGCGACCCGGTCCTTCATCTCACCGGCCGCCTTGTTGGTGAAGGTGATCGCGATGATCTGCCCCGGGTGCACGTCCCTGGCGGCGAGCAGGTACGCGATGCGGTGGGTGAGCACCCGGGTCTTGCCCGAGCCGGCGCCCGCCACGATCAGCAGCGGCGAGCCCGAATGGGTCACCGCGTCCCGCTGCGGCCCGTTCAGCCCTGCCAACAGGGCCTGCGGGTCAGCGGGCGAGGGCCGGCGGCGCGGCGCGTCCTCGGCCGGAGGGACGGAGGGCGGCGGGGGTTCGAAGAGAGCATGCATCGCTCCGCGAGTCTATGCCGCCGGGCCGACAAGGTACGCCTGCGCCGGGCCGTACGCCCCCACCGGGCCGTCGGGCGGGGATCGGCGATGTGCTTGCCAAGCCATCGCTGGCTGGGCATACTCAAGCCGTGATCCATCGGGTGCGGCCCTACTTTTACTACGGCTCCGGGAGTCCGGCAGCCGTGGGTCGCGCCTGAGACATGACCTACGAAAGCCCCGGGCTCCTGGAGCCCGGGGCTTTTCGCGTCGGGATCCAGGCACCGGGGCCAACTGGCAGGGAGGACCCCATGGCGGCAGAGGTGGCAGCAGAGGTGGCGGAGCAACCCGTCGAGTCGAACGGCGCCGAGCCCGTGACCGGGACCAGCGCACCGGACGCCTCGGAGCACATTCTCGGGCTACGCGGGCGGATCGACGAGATCGACCGCGAGTTGATCGCGCTCTGGCAGGAGCGGGCCGCACTCTCCCAGCAGGTCGGCCGGACCCGGATGGCCTCCGGCGGCACCCGGCTCGTCCTCTCCCGGGAGCGCGAGATCCTGGACCGCTTCCGGGAGGCACTCGGCGCGGACGGCACCCAGCTCGCCCTGCTGCTGCTCCGCGCCGGCCGCGGCCCGCTCTGAACAGCCGGCCCGCAGTGAGCAGCCGGCCCGCACTGAACAGCCGGCCCGCACTAGGCAGCCGGCCGCACTGACCATCCCACGCGCTCTGGACAGCCGGCCCGCGCTACCTGAGCAGCCTGGTGACGCGGGCGGAGCCGGTTGACGCGGGCCCGGGACGCCGGCCGCATGGATGACGGCCCGCGCCCCGGGCAGTGAGGAGGCGTTCTACTACCACCGGTGGCGGCCGGGTCAGGCCCGCCACCGACGCCTGACCGGTCTAGTCGACCATGTGCGCGTGTACCACGTCCCGCTCCTCGGCGAAGTGGCACGCGCTCGGATGCGCCGAACGCTCCCGCTCCACCAGTGCCGGCTCCTGGGTCGCGCAGATCTCCTGCGCCTTCCAGCACCGGGTCCGGAACCGGCACCCCGAGGGCGGGTTGGCCGGCGACGGCACGTCGCCCTCCAGGACGATCTGGTCGCGCTGACCGCGCAGGGTCGGGTCCGGCACCGGCACCGCCGAGAGCAACGCCTGGGTGTACGGGTGCGTCGGCTGCTCGTAGATCTCGTCCTCGACACCGATCTCCACGATCTTGCCGAGGTACATCACCGCGACCCGGTCGGCGATGTGCCGCACCACCGACAGGTCGTGCGCGATGAAGATGTACGAGAGCCCGAGCTCCTGCTGCAACCGCTCCAGCAGGTTGATCACCTGGGCCTGGATCGACACGTCCAGCGCCGAGACCGGCTCGTCACAGACGATGATCTCCGGCTGCAACGCCAGCGCCCGGGCGATGCCGATCCGCTGCCGCTGCCCACCCGAGAACTGGTGCGGATACCGGTTGATGTGCTCCGGGTTCAGCCCGACCAGATCCAGCAGCTCCCGGACCCGGTTCTTCCGGTCCGCCCCCGGGACCACGTCCGGGTGGATGTCGAACGGCTCGCCGATGATGTCGCCGACCGTCATGCGCGGGTTGAGCGAGGTGTACGGGTCCTGCAACACCATCTGGATGTGACGCCGCGCCCGCCGCAGGGCGCCGCCGGCCAGCCGGGTCATGTCCTGGCCCCGGACGTCGATCGAGCCGCTTGTCGGCTTCTCCAGCCCGACCAGCAGCTTGGCCAGCGTCGACTTGCCGCACCCCGACTCGCCCACCACGCCGAGGGTCTCGCCCCGGCGCAGTTGCAGGTCGACGCCGTCGACCGCGCGCACCGCACCGATCTTCCGCTGGAAGACGATGCCCCGGGTGATCGGGAAGTGCTTGACCAGGTCGCGGGTCTCCAGCACCACGTCGTTACCTGACGGCTGGCTCATCGCCGACCACCTCCGTCCAGAAGTGGCAACGCGCCGTCCGGCCCGGTGCCACGTCGTACTGCTGCGGGGCCGGGTCGACCCGGCAGGCGTCGCGGGCGTACCCGCAGCGCGGGTGGAACGGGCAGCCGGCCGGGATCCGGGTCAGGTTGGGCGGCAGTCCCCGGATCACGTTGAGCTGCTGCCCCTTGTGGTCCAGCCGAGGAATGGACTCCAGCAGCGCCTTGGTGTACGGGTGCGCCGGCCGGGCGTAGATGTCCAGCACCGGCGCCTCTTCGACCACCTTCCCGGCGTACATCACCGAGATCCGGTCGGCCACGTCGGCGACCACGCCCATGTCGTGGGTGATCAGGATCAGTCCCATGTTCCGCTCCCGCCGCAGCTCGGCGAGGAGGTTCATGATCTGCGCCTGCACGGTCACGTCCAGCGCGGTGGTCGGCTCGTCGGCGATCAGCACCTTGGGGTCCAGCGCCAGTGCCATCGCGATCATGACGCGCTGCCGCATGCCGCCGGAGAACTGGTGCGGATAGTCGTTGATCCGCTGCCGGGCGGCCGGGATCTTGACCATGTCGAGCAGCTCGATCGACCGCTTCTTCGCGTCGTGCCGGGACATCCCCCGATGCATCCGGAACAGCTCGCCGAGCTGGAATCCGACCGAGAAGACCGGGTTCAGCGCGGAGAGCGCGTCCTGGAAGATCATCGCGATGTGGTTGGCGCGCACCTTGCGGCGCTGCTCCTCGGGGAGCTTGAGCAGGTCGACGCCGCGATAGCGGATCGCACCCCCGGTGACGAAGCCGGGCGGCGAATCGAGAATGCCCATGATCGCCTGGGCGGTGACGGACTTGCCGCAGCCGGACTCACCCAGGATCGCCAGCGTCTCACCGGGATCCAGGTACAGGTCCACCCCGTTGATCGCCTTGGCCACCCCGACCTGGGTACGGAACTCGACGCGCAGACCCTCGACCTCCAGCAGCCGGGCGGACGAGTCCAGCCCCGGCAGGACGTCGATCTCTGCCTTGATATCGGTCATGGGTCAGCTCACCGCAGCCTCGGGTCGAAGGCGTCGCGGATCGCGTCGCCGAGCATGATGAACGCCAGCACGGTCATGGCCAGGAAGACCGACGGCCAGACCAGCGGAGTGGCCGTCTCCCGGACGTACGGCGCCGCCGTCGAGATGTCGATGCCCCAGGAGATGGCGTTGCCCTTCAGGCCGACACCGAGGAAGGTCAGGGTGGCCTCGGTGGCGATGTTGATGCCGAGCAGGATGGTCAGCACCACCACGAAGGGCGCGGCCGCGTTCGGCAGGATGTGCCGGAACATCAGCCGCACCGGGCCGGCGCCCAGCATCCGGGCCGCCGCGACGTAGTCCTGGCTCTTGGCCGCGATCACCGACGAGCGCATGATCCGGGCACCGGTGGTCCAGGTCAGCACCCCCAGGGTGAAGACCACCGCCCAGAAGCCCGAGTTCTGCGGGTCGGCGGAGAGCCGCCGGGCGAGCACGATCGCCGCGAGCAGGGTGGGGATGCCGAGCACGATGTCGATGCCGCGGGCGAGCAGGGCATCGATCCAGCCGCCGAAGTAGCCGGCCGCCATCCCGACGACCAGGCCGATCGTCCCGGCGATCAGGGTGGCGAAGAGCCCGATCAGCACTGAGTTGCGGGCACCGTGGATCGTCCGGGCGTAGACGTCACAGCCCTGGAAGTTGTAGCCGAAGATCGCCCCGCCGGAGGGCCCCTGGTGCTGCCGGGAGAGCGCGCAGGCACCCGGGTCGGCCGAGGTGAACAGGGTCGGGAAGGCCGCCATCGTGACGACCAGCACGACCAGCACCGCGGCTCCCCAGAAGATCCAGTTCCGGCGCAGGTCGTCCCAGGCGTCGCCGGTCAGGCTGCGTGGCTTCTCCGGTCCTGCCTCCGGGGCTCCGGGCGGGCCTCCGGGTATGGCATCGGCCTCGGCCTTGGCCGCAGATTCGACGTTACTCATCGGGCGCCTCGCTCACTCTTGCCCGCCATCTCGCTACGCTCCGCGCCGCCATCAGGCACACACGCGCTGAGCCGGCGGTTTCGCTTACTCATAACGGATCCTCGGGTCGAGGACCGCGTACAGCAGGTCGACGATCAGGTTGACCACCAGGAAGACGATCACCAGGATGCTGACGAACCCGACCACCAGCGGCCCGTCCTCGGTGCGGATCCCCCGGAACAGGTTGAAGCCGACGCCCGGGATGTTGAAGACACCCTCGGTGACGATCGCGCCGGCCATCAGTTGCCCCAGGTCGAGACCGATCAGCGTCACGACCGGGATCAGCGAGTTGCGCAGCACGTGGACGCCGATCACCCGCCGGTTCGCCAGGCCCTTGGCCCGGGCGGTGCGGACGTAGTCCGAGCGGAGGTTCTCCGCGACCGACGCCCGGGTGACCCGGATCTGGGTGGCGATGACCAGACAGCTCAGCACCACCGCCGGAAGGATGAGTTGGTAGAACCCGGGTTCGGCACCGGCTGTCGCGGGAAACCACCGCAGCTGCACGCCGAAGATGAGCTGCGCCAGCGGCGCCAGCACGACGATCGGCAGGGAGAGCAGGATCAGCGTGATGATCAGCGTGGTGTTGTCGAAGAGCCCACCGCGCCGGATCCCGGAGATGATGCCGGCGGTGACGGCGAAGAGCGCCGAGATGATGATCGCGAATACGGCGAGCCGGATGGTCACCGGCCAGGCCTGCTGCATCATGTCGGCGATCGGCCGGTTGGTCAGCGAGATGCCGAAGTCCCCGGTCAGCAGGCCGCGCATGTAGTGGCCATATTGGAGGATGAACGGATCGTCCAGATGGTACCTTTCGGTGAGTGCCTGCCGGACGTTCTCCGGCAGTGGTCGCTCACCCGCCAGAGCCTGGAGCGGGTCGTCCTGGTTGGCGAACATCAGCGCGTACACGATGAAGGTGGCCCCGAAAAACGTCAGGACCCCCTGCAGCACGCGCCGCACGAAGTAGCGGAACATATCCCAAGTCCTTAGCGAGACGAGCATCGGCGACTGCCTGGTGGGCAGCAGACCGTGATGCGCACGGTAGCGACTGCAGCCCCACCGGTCCGATGGCGGGCCGGTGAGGCTCGCACGGACGGTCCGATCCGACCCGGGTTTGGCCGGGTGGACCGGACCGTCCGTGACGTGGAGCAGTCAGGTCAGCTCGTCGCCTCGATCTTGAGGAGCTCGACCTTCTGGAACTTGTCGACCTCGACGTTCTTGACCCGCTCCGAGTGGCCGTAGACGTTCTGGCCGAGCCGCAGCGGAATCACCGGCATGTCGCGGGCGAGGATGTCCTCGGCCTGCTGCCAGAGCTTGATGGCCTCTTCCTCGGTCGGCGCGGCCGAACCCTGCTTGACCAGGTTGTCGAACTCCGGGTTGCTGTAGCCGTAGTAGTTCGACGAACCGTTGGTCCCGTACAGCGGGCCGAGGTAGTTCTCCATCAGCGGGTAGTCCATGATCCAGCCGAGCCGGATCATGCCGACGTCTTCCTTGTTCTCGACCTTGGTGAGCAGGTCGGCGAACTTGGGCTCGCCGACACCGACGCAGTCGACGCCGAGGTTGGCCTTGAGCTGGTTGCAGGTCGCGTCGACCCACGGCTTGTGCCCACCGTCGGCGTTGTACGTGATCTTGATCTGCGCCGGGCCGCCCGCGGCCGCGTAGTCCGCCTTGGCCTTGGCCGGGTCGTAGGTGCACGGCTCGCCGCAGCTGTTCTCGCGGTAGCCGGCCACCGCCGGGGAGACGAACGAGGTCGCCGGGCTCTGCGAGCCACGGAAGATGTTGTCGGTGATCTCCTTGCGGTTGATCGCCATGGAGATCGCCTTGCGGACCTCGACCTTCGAGTACTGCGGGAGGAAGGTCGGGAAGCCGACGAACTGGAAGACCGAGTTCGGGCCGGTCTTGAAGCGGTCACCCAGGTCGGCCGGGGCCTGCGCCAGGTTCTCGATCGGAATCTGGGTCACCACGTCCAGGGCGCCACCCATCAGGTCGGCGTACTGGGCGGTCTGCTCCTGGTAGATCTTGTAGTTGACGCCGCCGACCTTGGGCTTGTCGCCCGGGTACGCGTCGTAGCGCTCGACCTCGATCTTCGAGTCGTGCTGCCAGGTGCCCTTCATCTTGAAGGGGCCGTTACCGATCGGCGCCTGCTCGTAGTCCTCCTTGAGCACGCCCTCGGAGGCCCACGCCGCCTGCGGCAGCGGGTAGAAGACGGTGTAGCCCATCACCGAACGCCAGCCGGAGAACGGCTCGGTCAGCGTCACCGTGAAGGTGAGGTCGTCGACCTTCTTGAGGCCGCTCATGGTCTTCGCCGCCGGCTCCGGAGCCTTCTGCGGGCCCTCTTCGCCGTCCGGGTCCTTGGACTGCAGGTCGTTGTAGCCCTCGATGCGCTCGTAGAAGTACGAGCCGCCGTTGCCGTTCGGGCCGTACGCGCCGTGGTTCCAGGCGTTGATGTAGCTGTCGGAGGTCACCTTCTCGCCGTTGTGGAAGGTGTAGCCGTCCTTCAGCTTGATCGTCCAGACCTTGTTGTCCGTCGACTCCACCGACTCGGCGGCGACCAGGTACGGCTTGTTGTCGGCGTCGAAGTCCACGAGCGGGCTGAAGAGTGCTGCCAGCACCTCGGCACCGTTGGACTCGGTGGTGTTGGAGGGGATCAGGTGCTGCGGCTCGCCGATGCCGATCGACACCAGGGCGTCGGCCGCCGAGGTCTCGTCATCGCCGCCGCCACCGCAGCCTGCCGCCAACAACATTATGGCGGTCGCTCCGACCGCCATCTTTAACGGGAATTGCCCGCGCATGAGTGAAGCCTCCTCAGGGCGCTCACGAGGGACTGTGAGGTGACTGACACTGTGACACTGAGCTGCCTAGCGCGGAAAGGTGCCGTTATCAACCCGTTAGTTGCCGGGCAATGTTTCCGGCGCGTGTACGAGCCACCCCGGCACCCCTCCAATACGGCTCTGAGCTGGGAAAACATGGCCAGCAACAGTTAGGTTGCTGGATGCCCGCCCGGCGCGCTGTGACGTTCCCCGCCTCGCTTCGGACGCTCTCCGATGTCAAGCGCATACCTGCCGTGTTCGGCCGTTCGGGCAACGCGACCCCGGACGGACGGGTAGCCGACAGACGACGGGATAGCGAGATTCATCGATGTAGGGTATCTGAACGTCATCGGTCGGGCACCCTCCGCTCGGCCGATGTCCCACCGGCGGATCCGCCGACGGCGCACCCGCATGGCGGCGGCCGACGGGCCGTGCGACGCGGCCGACGGGCCGTGCGACGCGGCCGACGGGCCGTGCGACGCGGCCGACGGGCCGTGCGACGCGGCCGACGGGCCGTGCGACGCGGCCGCTCCCGCCGGCCGGTTCGGATCAGACCAGGCGGCGGTCGGCGGCCCAGCGGGAGAGCTCGTAGCGGTTGGACATCTGGAGCTTGCGCAGCACGTTCGAGACGTGTGTCTCCACCGTCTTGATCGAGATGAACAACTCCTTGGCGATCTCCTTGTAGGCGTAGCCCCGGGCGAGCAGCCTCAGCACCTCCCGCTCGCGGTTGGTGAGCTGGTCCAGCTCCGGGTCCGCGACCGGCGCGTCCGGCCGGGAGGCGAAGGAGTCCAGCACGAACCCGGCCAGCCGGGGGCTGAAGACCGCGTCGCCGTCGGCTACCCGGCGGATGGCGGCGGTCAGCTCGTCCGGCGAGATCGTCTTGGTGACGTACCCCCGGGCGCCCGCCCGGATCAGCCCGATCACGTCCTCGGCCGCGTCCGATACGCTCAGTGCCAGGAACCGCACCTCCGGGCGGGTACGCCGGACCGCCTCCAGCACCGCCCGACCGCCCCCGTCCGGCATGTGTACGTCGAGCAGCACCACGTCCGGCTCGGTCGCCACGATCCGGGTGATCGCCTCGGTCACCGTGCTGGCCTCGCCCACCACCTCGACGTGCGCGCCCAGCTCGGCCCGTACGCCGGCCCGGAACATCGCGTGGTCGTCGACGAGGAAGACCCGCAGCGGCCGCGGCTCCGGGATGCCCTCCTGCGCCGGCCCCGTCGTCTCGACCATGATCTCTACCTGTCCTTTCCTGCTGCTGTGCTCTCCCGCGGAGTCGGCAGGAAGAGTCGCACCTCGGTACCGTCCCCCGGCGCACTGCGGATCTCGGCCCGCCCGCCGTGCCGCTTCATCCGCCCGACGATCGAGCCCCGTACGCCGTGCCGGTGTTCCTCAACGGTAGTCGGATCGAACCCCGCACCCCGGTCCCGGACGAAGACACTGACCTGCTCCGGCTCGACCTCGGCGTAGAGCGACACCGTCTGCACCTTCGCGTGCCGGGCGGCGTTGACCAGTGCCTCCCGGGCCGCGGCCACCAGCGCGCCGACCCGCTCGTCGGTTTCCCGGTCCCCGACCACCACCGCCTCCACCGTGATCGCGAAGGTGTCCTCCACCTCGGCGGCGGCCTGCTCCAGCGCGGCCGCGAACCGCTCGGTGGGAGAACCGGTCGGTCTGTACAGCCAGTTCCGCAGCGACCGCTCCTGCCCCCGGGCGAGCCGCTGGACGGTCTTGACGTCGGCCGCGTTGCGCTGGATCAGGGCGAGGGTGTGCAGCACCTGGTCGTGGATCATCGCGGCCAACTCGGCCCGCTCCTGCTCGCGGATCCGCCCCTCCCGCTCCGCCCGCAACTGGTTGTACGTGCGCCAGAGCACCGGTGCGGCCACCACGGCGACCCCGGCGAGCGCGACCAGCGCGAAGATCACCCCGTTGATCACGGCGTCGAAGTTGCCCTGCGGGCGGTACACCGCCACCACGCCGATCAGACCGACGGCGACCAGCACTCCGCCGCCGATGAACCGCAGGATGAAGGCCCGGCGGTCGCTCTCCGCCACCACCGCGCCGAGCCACGGCACCGGCAGCGACCGCTCCCACTGCCAGCGGCGCTCGGGCGCGGACTGGTGCCAGATCACCCCGGCGCCGACCGCGATGATCGACACCAACCAGCCGGCCGTCCCGGCCACCCCGCCCGACTTGAACGCCAGCACCTCGATCAGGATCACGCCGAGACCGATGGCGACGAACGGCATTAGTTGGAAGACGTTGCGCCGGGGTGGGGCACCGCCGGGCAACGGCGGCACCACCGCCCAGAACGCCGCGTAGAGCAGCAGGCCGAGCCCGCTGAAGCCGAGCAGCAGAAGGAACACCATCCGCACCCAGACCGCACGGACGCCCAGGTGCAGGGCGATCCCGGCGGCCACCCCGGCGACCATGCGGTGGTCGCGGGCGCGGTGCAGCCGGGGTGGCTCGGTCATGGCGCGGATCGTCGTACTCCTCGTGCGGATAGGTCCCGGTGGTGGCTGGTCCCGGTGGTGGCGGGTGCGCTCCGATCGTCACACGCGCCCCGCTCGGCGGCCATGGGGACTCCCCGGACTTTGCCGGCGAGATATCTCAGGGTGGGCTCAGGGTCACCGCCGGAGGCCGCCGCAGCATGACCGACGGAGGATCGGAGCATGACCGACGACGCTGCCGCCCGTGGAACGCCTGGTCCGGTGGGCGGCCCTGCCCGAGCGGACAGCCCCGACCTCGCCCAGGAGCGGCCCGGCGTGCCGGATCCGGGCGTTGCCGGCCCACCACCGGCCGAGCCGCAGGACTCCCCGCCCTCCGCAACAGCCTGGCCACCGCCGCCCGGCGACATCCCGCCGCCCGGGGCCGGCGAGCCACCACCCCCCGGGGCCGGCGGGCCACCACCGCCCGGCGGGCCACCGCCCGGCGGGCCCATGCCGCCCGGAGCCGGCGGGCCACCGCCACCCGGCGGCGGACCGGAGTTCGGATTCGCCTACCGGTACAACCTCGTCCGGCCGCGCGAGGGTCGCTACCTGGCCGGCGTCTGCGCCGCGATCGGCCGGGCCACGAACAGCGACCCGATCCTCTGGCGGGTCCTCCTCGCCGTACTGGGCTTCTTCGGCGGCATCGGCATCCTCGTGTACCTCGCCGCCTGGCTGATCATTCCGTCCGAGGGCGACAGCGCCTCACCGGTGGAGTCGATGCTCGGCCGTGGCCGGTCGAGCATGTCCCCGGTCACGGTGCTGGTGCTCGGAATCATCGTCGCGGTGCTGTTCGGCTTCATTGTCACCGACACCTTCCGGGCCGTGCTGCTCGGTGCGGCCGTCCTCATCACCGGTGCACTGCTGCTCAATCGGGACCGGGACCGGGGGCGGGCCGGGGCCTACTGGCAACCGGGCACCGCGCCACCACCGCCGCCGGGCTATCCACCGCCGGGGACCGGCTACCCGGTGCCGCCGGGGACCGGGCCCGGACACCCGGGCTGGTATCCGCCGGCAGCGCAACCGCCCGCCGCACCGGGCTATCCGCCCGGGGCCGCCACGGCCACCGCCCCGCCACCGCCGGCACCTGGCTGGGCCGCACCTGGCTGGCCGGCCGTGCCGCCGGCGGTCGCGCCGCACGGCCCGCAGCCGGCCGTACCACCCGTGCCCGGGGGCTACCGGGCACCGTTCGCGCCGCACGGCCCCTACGCCACCGCGCGGCCGGTCCCACCACCACCGCCGCCGCCGAAGGTGAAGGAGCCGAAGCGGCCACGCGAACGCTCGGCGCTGGGCGGCGCCACCTTCTCGATGATCTTCGTGGCGATCGGCCTGGTCGCGATCCTCGACCTGACCAACGCGATCCGGATCGCGCCGTCCACCTACTTCGCCGCCGTGCTGGTGACCATCGCCATCGGGCTGCTGGTCGGCGTCTGGTTCGGCCGGGCCCGCTGGCTGATCGCCCTCGGGCTGGTCGCGGCCTCTGCCCTCGGCATCTCCACCGTGGCCGAGTCGCAGACCAGGTTCCAGCACGAGGAGGACGTCCTCTGGGCGCCGGCCAGCTACGCCGTGCTGGCCGACCGCTACGAGACCCGGCTGGGCAGGGCCACACTGGACCTGACCCGGATCGACTTCACCGATCAGGACGCCCGGGTGAGCGTGGACGTCGACCTCGGTGAGGTGAAGGTGATCCTGCCGCCCACCGTCGACGTGACCGTACGGCTCGACGTGGACGCGGGGGACGCCCTGGTTCTGGACCACCGGTACGGCCACTTCAACGGCAGCCCGCGCGAGGTGACCGACCTCGGCGAGGACGGAGCCGGCGGTGGCAAACTGCTGCTCGACCTGTCGGTCGATGCCGGCACCGCGGAGGTGACTCGATGAAGGCGCACCGCACGGACGGGGTGTCGCTGACTTTCGCCCTGATCTTCCTCGCCATCGCCGCCTGGTGGCTGTTCGCGCAGCTCATGCACCTCACGCTGCCGGCCATCGGCTGGTTGGTGGCGGCGGGCCTGATCGGGGTCGGCGCGCTGGGGCTGGTCGGCGCTCTCCGGGCTAACCGGTCGGGGCGGCAGCCGGCGGTTACCGAGCCGGCCGGACCGGCGGTTACGGAACCGGCCCGGCCGAGCGATACCGAGCCGGCCCGACCCACCGACCCATACCGGGGCGGATCGATCGACCCGGACCAGAGCCGACCGATCGACCCGGACCCGTTCGCTCCGGTCGACCTCGCTCCGGTCGACCCGGACCCGACCGCATCGACCGCCACCGACCCGACCTGGCTGTTCGACCGCGACACCACCGGGCAGACCGACGCCGACCGACCCACCGCCGAGCTGTACCCCCGAGGGACCACCGAACCGTTCCCCCGGCCCACCGGCACGCCCTCCGGCGGGCAGGACGGCGACGACGGGCCGCCGTCTGAAGGGCCGGCCGGAAACCCCGGAGATGCCACCGGGACAGGCAGGGGCACCGGGCGACCCACGTGATCGGTGCGGCGGGATCGGGCGGTGCCTAAACTGGCCGGCGGAGGTTTCCCTCCGCCGGCCGATCACGTGCCGCAGCCGCGAACCGCCCACCGCGTAGCCCGCGCCGGCATCGGCAGCCGTCCGTCCTGACCTCGCGAGGAGCCCGCCCGAGATGACCCAGTCCCCCGCCGGACGCGCCACCGGCCCAGGCCGTCCGGTCCGCGTCGGCGAGCGCGCCGCCCGCGTCCTCACCACCGAGACCTCCCGGCACCAGGGCCCGAAGACGACCCTGCTGGTCGGGGCCACCACCGACTCGCCGGTGCTGGCCGCAGCGCTCGACGCGCAGCTGCACGACGACGTGCTCACCGTCGTACCGGCGGACGCGCTCGCCGCGGACCAGCTCCGGGAGCACCTCGGGACGCTCGGGCAGTGGACCGCCGACCGGGTACGGGTGGTCGACTCGCTGATCGAGGCGGACGCGGCGGACGTGGTGATCGCCGCCGAGCCGTTGACCGGCACCGCCGAGGAGACCCGGGCCACGCTGGACGGCCTGACCAAACACCTGACCGGCGGCGGCGTGCTCAGCGTGCTGGTGCCGGCGCTGCCCGGCCGGGCCCCGGGTGCCGCCGCCGAACTCGACCGGCAGAGCGCCCTGTTCGGCGTCGCCACCGACCTCGTCCTGGTCAACCAGCCTCCGGTCCGGGTGCACCGGCTCCGGTTCACCCCGGCCGACATGTCGGTCGCGGCCCGGTTGGCACCCGGCTACCGTACGTCGAGCGTGCCGCTGACCCGGCGGATGCACATCGACTCCAACGGGGTCGCCGCGGCCGGCATCGCGCTGGGGCTCGCCACGGTCACCCGGATCACCCGACCGAAGTCCCGGCTCTGGCTGCTGCCCGCACTCGCCGCCGGTCCGGTGGCCGCCTTCTTCCGGGACCCGGAGCGGGACGTGCCGGACGACGAGTCCGCCGTCGTCGCCGCCGCCGACGGTCAGGTCCTCTCCGTGCAGCGGCTCCGGGACGAACGCTTCGGCGACGGCGAGTTCCTCCGGATCGCGGTCTTCCTCTCCGTGCTGGACGTGCACGTCAACCGCTCGCCGGTGGCGGGCAAGGTGGTCGACTACTTCGTCTCCGACGGCGGTTTCGCCGCCGCGATGAAGCCGGACGCCGAGCACAACGTCGCCGCGTACACGGTGCTGGACACCGATCACGGCACCGTGGTGGTGGCCCAGCGGACCGGCCTGATCGCCCGGCGGATCGTGCAGCGGGCCCCGGTCGGTGCGCTGCTGGCCCGGGGCGAACGGTTCGGCCTGATCCGGTTCGGCTCGCGGACCGACGTCTACCTGCCCGCCGACGCGGCCGAGCCGGTGGTCGGCCCGGGCGAACGGGTGATCGGCGGATCCTCGATCATCGCCCGCTGGCGCTGACCGTCCCGGCCACCGACGGTCGCGACGTGCCCATGTGTCACGTGCCGCAGAGTTCGTGGAAGGGACTCTGCGGCACGGGTCGTCGTCTTCCGGTCCGGCGTACGGCGCGGCCGACGCGGCCGGGTCAGGCGGTACGGCGCTGGCGGAGCCAGACCAACGGCCCGCTGACCAGGTAACCGACCACCAGGAGCGCGAAGGTGAGCCTGATGTCGATCAGGGCACCGATCACCGGGACAATCCACACCCACGGCGGAAACTTGATCAACCGGGCCAGTTTGGCGTACGGGAAGCTGGAGACCATGGCGAGAGCGAGCAGTCCCATGCCGGCCACCTGGATCCTGCCGGAGACCGGCAGGCCGATCAGCACCGCCAGGGCGAGGACCGCCGCGGCCATCGTGGTCGGCACTCCGCAGAAGAACCGGCCGTCCTTTGGTGACACGTTGAACCGGGCGAGCCGGACCGCCGCGCACGCCGCCACGAGCGCGCAGGCCACGCCGGCGGCCGAGGTCGAGACCGAGCCCACCAGCGAGGCGTAGACCACCACCGGGGCGGCCAGGCCGAACGAGCACATGTCGGCCAGCGAGTCCATCTGAGCGCCGAACGGGCTGGCCACGCCCATCTTGCGGGCCAGTGCCCCGTCGAGTCCGTCGAACGCGACGCAGGCGATGAGACAGTACGCCGCGACCCGCACGTCACCCTGCATAGCCTGGAAGATGGCGAGCAGCCCGAGGGTCAGGCTGGCCAGGGTGCAGGCGTTCACCACCGCGAACTTGATCCGGCGTGCCGCGGTCCGCTCGCCGGGCAGGAGCGGGATCGCCATGGCGGAGGCGGGGGCGTCGACCGGCTCGGCCGGGCCGACCGCCGGGCTCACCGGCACGACCGACCCGATCTCGGCGGCGGAGAGCCGGCCGACCCCGTACGGGTCGTGCCGGGCGGGTTCGTCGCGGTAGAGGCGGTCGGACAGCACGTGGGCGCCGGTGCCGCCGCCCACGGTGTGGTCCCGGCGTCCTACCCGGACGAGCAACACCTGCCGGGCGAACGCACCGCTACGGCGCAGCCGTCCCGCCCAGCGGCGCCCTGCCGGGCGCGGGCTCTCCGACGTACGACGCCGACGCCATGGGGCTCTCGGCACTCTTCCTCCATCACCGGATCAACGTCTCCGCCACCGTGGCGGCAACCGCCCAAGCGCCATCGGGCGCCGGGACTCCTTGGCCGGCAACCAATTGCGGCCTACACCATCGCACAGACGGGCCGGGATCCGCGATAGCTACCTGAAGGCTATTTCGCGCAAACCGCCCGAGGCGCCCAGACCTCCCATCCAGGGACGCTGGTCCCCTCCGGGATGCGGTATCGACCCTCCGCAACTGTAGCCGAATCAGTCACAACCATCGTTTTGGGAGAAACGTTCGCGACCCGCCGGGGCGCGTCTCTCCGCTGGGTCGAGTTCGCTAGATCGCGGCGAGTGCCGCGTCCACCACCTCGGTACGCGCCAGCCGCCCCACCTCGTCCGGCCGGAACCAGCCGGCGATCTCGGTCGATCCGCCCGCCGCCTCGGTCACCGTCGCCTCGGTGGGCGCGTCGACCTCGACCCGGTAGATCACCCGGACCCCGTGCCAGTCCAGCGGCCGGCCCTCCGGACCGAACTCGGCGGTGTTGTGCCGGTGCGACACGTGCAGCAGGCCGGTCACCCGACCGAGCTGGCCGGTCTCCTCGACCAGCTCCCGCAGCAGCGCGCTGACCGGCTGCTCGCCGTGGTCGGTGCCGCCGCCCGGCAGGTGCCACCGGCCGGCACCGGGAAATCCCGCCGCGATCCGGGTGAGCAGGATCCGGCCGGCCGGATCGGTGGCCAGCCCGTACGCCGCGAAGCGCTGGTGCCGGTCGACCGGCGCGGCAGGTCCGGCGTCCCGAGCCTCCGCCGGGGCGAGCCGGGCCTCCTCAGGCAGCGGCTGCACCGGCAGGCCCAGCAGGTCGGCGGTGAACGGCATCAGGGCCAGCCCGGCCAGGTCGTCCGGGGCGACCCAGGCGACCTGGTCACCGCCACCGTCCGGCCCGGCGCGCGGCCTGCCGCCGGTCGGGACGACGTCGTAGACGATCCGGTCGGTGTGCTCGGCCACCCTCCCGTCGGCGGCGACCAGCCGGACCACGTCGGCGAGCACCGCACGCAGCCCGGTCACCTCGACGCTGAGCCCGGTCACCTCGGCGAACTCGCGCCGCACCGCCGTGGCCGGATGCTCCCCGTGCGCGACACCGCCGCCCGGCAGGTGCCAGACCCCCGGGAAGCCGGCGGGGGCGGGGCCCTGGACGAGAAGTACCCGCCGCCCGTCCCGGCACAGCCCGTACGCCCCGATCCGCCGTCGCCGTCGCACCACCGCTCCCTTCCCGCACCCGTATCGATCATGCCGCCCGCGACGGCGGCCGGCCCGGGTGGGGGTGGGTTCCGGTGCCGGCTCAGCCCAGACGGGCGGCCTGGACGGCCTCGGCGGTCACCTCGGTCAGCCGGTCCACCGGCAGCGCCTCCAGCTCCTCCCGGCCGAACCAGCGGGCCTCGGACGTGGAGCCGCCGACGTCGCCGACGGTCGGCGGTGCCGGCGAGTCGACCACCACCCGGTAGAAGGCGCGTACGCCGTGCCAGTCGATCGGATAGCCCTCGGGGCCGAGCGAGGCCGCGTCCCGGTGGCTCGCCACGCCGATCAGCTCGACCAGCCGGCCGCGCTGCCCGGTCTCCTCGACGAGTTCCCGGATCAGCGCCGCCCCGGGCTGCTCGCCGTAGTCGGTGCCACCGCCGGGCAGGTGCCAGCAGCCCGCCCCGGGATAGCCGTCGGCGACCCGGGTCAGCAGCACCCGGCCGTCCGGGTCGGTGGCGACCGCGTACGCCGCGAAGCGCTGGGCCCGGTGCAGTCCGTCCGGACCGGGCACGGCGTGGAAGGAGGGGAACTCCGGCGCCTCCTCCGGCCGCAGGTCGATCGGCCCGTACGGCAGGCCGAGGGCGCGCGCGGTGAAGGGCCGCAGCAGCAGCCTGCCGGCCTCCTCCACGGTGTGCCAGCGGGCGAGGTCGGTCGGTTGGCCGACGCGGTCGCAGAGCGTGCCGCCCCGCACGGAGACCTGGTAGAGCAGGCGATCGGTGTGGATCGTGACGCCCCGGTGCGGCAGCGATCTCATGTCGGCCAGGACGTCACGCAGACCCAGCACGGAGACCGAGAGGCCGGTCTCCGCTGCCGTTTCGCGCACCACGGTGTGGTTCGGGTCCTCGCCGTGGTCGACGGCGCCGCCGGGCAGCGACCAGACACCGGGCGTCCCGGAGCGGGAGGAGGCTCTGACCAGGAGCACACGATCCGTTGAATCGGTGCAAATCGCGTATGCGGCGATCCTGCGGATGGGTTCCAGCGCGGGGGTCACAGGACCAAATTCTCCCTTGATCATCTGACCCGGCCATAAATAGAGTCGGATTCCTGACAGTTGACCACGTCACCGCATCCGACGGACCCTGGTCAGGGAACGGTCAGGGTAGCTATCCGGGCGGTCACCGAGGGCAGCCGGGCGCGCCGGGCGGACTGTGGAGACATGACGCAGATGCCACCCACCCAGCCTCCGTACAAGCAGCTCCGCCGCCCGACCACGGACCGGATGATCGGCGGTGTGGCGAGCGGCCTCGGCCGCTACTTCAACGTCGACCCCACCCTGGTACGGGTGATCTTCGCTGCGGTCGCGGTCTTCACCGGCGGGCTCGGCCTGCTGGCGTACCCGGTGCTCTGGTTCCTGATGCCGGAGGAGCCGGCCGACGCGCCGGCCTGGCCGCACCCGGCCCCGGGCCGTGGCCCGGTCTGGCCACCGAGCTGGCCCGCCGGCACGAACACCCCACCGGCCCCACCTGCCCCACCGGCCCCACCTGCCGCACCTGCCGCACCGGCCGCACCGGCCGCACCGGAGCCGCCTACCGCGTCGGAGCCGCAGAGCGCACCCGAGCCGCCGCCTACCGCATCCGAGCCGCAGAGCCCGCCGGCCGCGCGCCCGCCGGCGTGACGGCGGGTCACTCCCACTCGATGGTGCCCGGCGGCTTGCTCGTCACGTCGAGCACCACCCGGTTGACCTCCGCGACCTCGTTGGTGATCCGGGTGGAGATCCGGCCGATCACGTCGTACGGCAGGCGGGACCAGTCCGCCGTCATGGCGTCGGAGCTGGAGACCGGCCGGAGCACCACCGGGTGCCCGTAACTGCGTCCGTCACCCTGCACCCCGACGCTGCGCACGTCGGCGAGCAGCACCACCGGGAACTGCCAGACGTCCCGGTCGAGACCGGCGGCGGTGAGTTCCTCCCGGGCGATCAGATCGGCCGCCCGGAGCAGGTCGAGCCGCTGCCGGTCCACCGCGCCGATGATCCGGATGGCGAGCCCCGGGCCGGGGAACGGGTGTCGCCAGACCATCGCCTCGGGCAGGCCCAGCGCCAGGCCGAGCTGGCGTACCTCGTCCTTGAAGAGCGTACGCAGCGGCTCCACCAGCGAGAACGTCAGATCCTCCGGCAGGCCGCCGACGTTGTGGTGCGACTTGATGTTGGCGGTGCCGCTGCCGCCGCCGGACTCCACGACGTCGGGATAGAGGGTGCCCTGCACCAGGAACTCGACGTCGCCGCTCGCCGCCACCTCCCGGGCCGCCGCCTCGAAGACCCGGATGAACTCCCGGCCGATGATCTTGCGCTTCTGCTCCGGGTCGGTCACCCCGGCCAGCGCGCCGAGAAACCGGTCGGCCGCCTCGACGACCTTGAGCTTGATCCCGGTGGCGGCGACGTAGTCCTTCTCCACCTGCTCGGCCTCGCCGGCCCGCAGCAGACCATGGTCGACGAAGACGCAGGTGAGCTGGTCGCCGACGGCCCGGTGCACCAGGGCTGCGGCCACCGCCGAGTCGACACCGCCGGAGAGGCCGCAGATGACCTCCCGGTCACCGACCCGGGAGCGGATCTCGGCGATCTGCTCGGAGATGATGTTCTCCGGGGTCCAGGTCGGCTCGATCCCCGCCACGTCGTAGAGAAAGCGCTCCAGCATCCGCTGGCCGTGCTCGGTGTGCCCCACCTCGGGGTGGAACTGGGTGCCGACCCGGCGCCCGGCCAGATCCTCGAAGGCTGCCACGGGCGCCCCGGCGGACTCGGCGGTCACGGTGAACCCGGCCGGCGCCTCCGTCACACAGTCACCGTGGCTCATCCAGACGGAGAGCTCGGCCGGAAGGTCGCGGAGCAGGGCGGTCGCGGTCGCGCCGGAGCGGGTGCGCAGGACGGTGCCGCCGTACTCCCGGCCGCCGGTGTGCGCCACGGTGCCGCCGAGCGCCCGGGCCATCGCCTGGAAGCCGTAGCAGATGCCGAGAACCGGCACGCCGGTGTCGAAGAGCTTCGGGTCGACCTGCGGCGCGCCCGGGGCGTAGACGCTGGCCGGGCCGCCGGAGAGGATGATCGCCGCCGGATCCCTGGTCAGCATCTCGGAGACCGGCATCGTGTGCGGCACGATCTCCGAGTAGATGCGGGCCTCCCGCACGCGGCGGGCGATGAGCTGGGCGTACTGGGCTCCGAAGTCCACCACCAGGACCGGGCGCGGCGTGTTCATGTGTACGGAGCCTACCGAGCCCCGGCCGGCACCGGTAAACCGCAGCGCCGCCGGATGCCGCTCCGCCGATCAGGTGTTAGGCGGGGGCCCTTCCTATACAGAAAGCGATAAGGAGGGGCCCTTCCTTACACCCAGCGGAGTGCTGCCGGGGCGTGCGGCGGGACCGCCGGGTGGTGGGGTGGCACCGGATCGATCCGGGTGTACGCCGCGCCGAGCGGGGGGCGGGGGTCCGGATCGGCGCGGTTCGGCCAGCACGAGATCGCCCGTTCCGCCTGGGCGGCGATGGTCAGCGACGGGTTCACCCCGAGGTTGGCCGAGACCGCCGCACCGTCCAGCACGTGCAGTCCCGGATGCCCGAAGACCCGCTGGTACGCGTCCACCACCCCGTCGTCCGGGCCCGTGCCGATCACGGCGCCGCCGAGCAGGTGCGCGGTGACCGGCACGTCGAACGGCTCGGTGACCGAGCCGCCGGGGATGCCGCCGATCTCCTCGGCGAGCAGCCGGACCGCCCGGTTGCCGGCCGGGATCCAGGTCGGGTTGGCGGCACCGTGCCCGGCGGCGGTGCCGAGGCGCCGCCGGCCGAGCCGGCCCCGGTGGTAGCGCAGCGTCAGCGAGTTGTCCCGGGACTGCATGACCAGCGCGATCACCGTGCGCCGGGACCACTCCCGCACCGAGAGCAGCGGCAGGTAGGTGCCGGGCCGCCGGGCCAGGGTGCCGAGCCAGCGCCGGATCCGGTGCGGCCCGCCGTCGACGAGCGCCGACTGGAGCAGCCCCATCAGGTTGGCGCCGGAGCCGTACCGGACCGGCTCGACCGAGGTCTCCGGGTCGGGGTGGAAGGAGCTGGTGATCGCCACCCCGCCGGTGAAGTCGACGCCGTCGCGGCGGGCGGTGCGCAGCGGCACCGTCGCGCCGAGGATCGCCTCCGAGTTGGTCCGGGTCAGCGCGCCGAGCCGGGGCGAGAGCTGCGGCAGCGCCCCGGTGGCGCGCATCCGGTGCAGCAGCCGCTGGGTCTGCACCGCCCCGGCCGCGACGACCACCTGGCCGGCCCGGATCCGTCGGCGGTGCCGGCGCGGCCAGGCTCCGGTGCGTACCGTCTCGACCTCGTAGCCGGTGCCGGACGGCGCCGGCCGGATCGCAGTCGCGGTGGTCAGCGGGCGGATCTCGGCACCGAGCCGCTCGGCGAGCCAGAGGTAGTTCTTGACCAGGCTGTTCTTGGCGCCGTGCCGGCAGCCGGTCATGCAGGCGCCGCAGTGCAGGCAGCCGGTGCGCGCCGGCCCGGCACCGCCGAAGTAGGGGTCGTCGACCCGCACCCCCGGGCGACCCAGGTAGACCCCGACGGGGGTGGCGGCGAAGGTCTTCCCGACCCCCATCCGCTCGGCCACCGCCCGCATCGCCCGGTCCGCGGCGGTCCGTTCCGGGTACGTCGTCACGCCGAGCATCCGCTTCGCCTGGTCGTAGTGCGGGGCGAGTTCGGCACGCCAGTCGGTGATGTCCCGCCACTGTGCGTCGGCGTAGAAGGCGGGCAGCGGCTCGTAGAGGGTGTTGGCGTAGACCAGCGAGCCGCCACCGACACCCGCGCCGGAGAGCACCAGCACCTTCGCCGGTCGGCCGTGGTCGTGCGGGCGGGCGGCGCGGAGCAGGGTCATCCGCTGGATGCCGAAGCAGCGCAGCGCCGGTGCCCAGAGGAAGCGGCGGATCCGCCAGGAGGTCTGCGGCAGTTCGTGGTCGGCGAAGCGCCGCCCCGCCTCCAGTACGACGACCGAGTAGCCCTTCTCCACCAGGCGCAGGGCCGCGACGCTGCCACCGAAGCCCGAGCCGATCACGACGACGTCGACGTCGACGTCGTCGGTGCCGGCGGCGGGGGCGGCGGGATCCATGGCGGCCATCATTACCGATGGGTAGCTACCGCGCCAGGGTGCGGTTGGGCCATGATTCCTGCTGCCGCGCTTCCGGGATGCAACGTCGGCGGGCCGACGGGGCGTCTGAAAGGTACGGCCGGTCCTGGCAGACCGTACGGCCGAGGGGATGTGGACGCGTGGCAGATCACGGCGGAGGCGCTACCGGCGTGCCCGGAAACGGCGGGGGCGACGGGCCGGCGCCGGCCGGTGGTGGCCGGCCGAGGCGGCGGCGGAGTGCCTGGATCGCCGCGATCGTCGTGCTGGCCGTGCTGCTGGCCGGTACGGCGTACGCGGCCAGCCGGTTCTGGGGCGGTCGCGGCGCGGAGACGCCGCCGGGAGCCGGGGCGAGCACCCCGCCGCCGACCTCTGCCGCCCCGACGCCCACCCCGAGCCCGACCCCGGAGCCCGGGGCCGACATCACCGGCCCGCTCAACCTGCTGCTGGTCGGCGTCGACACCCGGGTCAGCGATCCGGAGTGGGAGCCGCACGCCGACGCCGTGCTGATCCTGCACGTCACCAGGGCGCTCGACCGGGCCTATCTCTTCGCCCTCCCCCGCGACCTGGTGGTGGACATCCCCCGGTTTCCGAAGGCCAACTTCGGCGGCGACCGCACCAAGCTGACCCACGCGATGAGCTACGGCAGCCGGGTGCCGGGGAAGAACACCCCGCCGGACACCGCGCAGGGCTTCGAGCTGCTCTCCACCACCGTCAGCGCGTACACCGGGATCGAGAAGTTCGACGCGGGTGCGATCCTCACCTTCGGCGGCTTCGACAAGCTGGTCGACGCGCTCGGCGGGGTGGAGCTCTACGTCGACCAGCGGGTCGTCTCGCAGCACCGGGAACCGGACGGTACGCACCGCGAGCTGCGCGGCGGCGGCTACGTCGGGCCGCAGATGGTCTACGAGAAGGGCCGCCGGAAGCTGACCGGCTGGCAGGCGCTGGACTACGCCCGGCAGCGCTACACCACCGGTGGCGCGTACACCCGGCAGCGGCACCAGCAGCAGCTCATCAAGGCGATGCTGCGGAAGATCCTCGACCGGGAGCTGGCCCGGGACGCCGACCGGACGGCGCAGGTGGTCCGCTCGCTCGGCGACGCGCTGACCTTCGTCAGCGGCGACGGCCACGAGATCGTCGACTTCGGGTACGCGCTGCACCGGCTCCGTCCCGAGACGCTGACCCTGGTGGCGCTCCCCGGCAGCGGGGTGGGCCAGGGCAGCTCCTACCGGGGCGAACAGCTCACCACGGTGGGAAAGACGTTCTTCACCGAGTTGCGCGCCGGCCGGGTCGACGCGTACCTGACGGCGAACCCGAAGCTCGTGATCAAGAACTGATCCCTCCGGGCGGGGAGTACGGCACCTCGCGCGCCGACCGATCAGGCTGACTCGTCATCGTCGCCGCTGGTCGCGGGGCGTGGCCGACGGTGCTTCGTGATCCAGGCTTCGACATCCTTCCGCAGCCAGACCGAACCGCCGATCAGGGTCTGGAACGGCTCCGGAAAATTCCGTTGGTTGACGATCTGCCGCATCCGGGACCGGCCCACGCCCAGCATCGCCTGTATCTCGGCAGGTCCAACGAGCGGACCGGGCACCTCCGGCATGGGCGAGACCGTACTCACCAGCCTGCTCTACCCAGTTTGGTCCGGTACATTGCTCTGGCAAATTGCTCTACATACTTGCGCAGGGGATAGCGATCGAGAGAGGATCTGACCAGGCCCCCTGTCTGGTAACACGACCGCCGAGGAGGAAGCGTGTTCGATGCGGCTCCGCAGCCACCAGAGCCACCGCGACTCACCGCCGAACAGCAGATCGAACGGCTCACGAAGCAGACCCAGTCGCAGGAACGGGTCCTGCTCGACCTGCACCGCCGGCTCTGCGACGCGCGGGCCCGGCTGGCGCTCATCTCCAGGATCGCCCGCGACCAGGACCGGTGCCGGCGGACACCAGAAAGCTCCTGGGCCGCGGTCCGGGCGGCGCTCCACGCTCGCCCCGACAACCTTCGACTGGTCCCCCGGAACCTGCCGGCGCGGTGGTGAGGACCCGAGCAACGTGCGGTTGGCCCGTGGCCACGCGCCTCTGTCGCCCTACGCGCGGAGACAAAGACGATTTCTCATGATCTTGGTAACCCGTGGTTCGCCGCGAGCCATGAGTTACCGAAGATCTTGAGGGTTGTTCCAGACTGTGGGTGCTGCGAGGTGGTCCGATGCTTCGCGGGCACTTCCACAGGTCTCGTCGTCGCCGTGACCGTCGCCTTGACCGCCCCGGGGTCGGGCAATAGCCTGCAGTCGATGATCTCCAGGGCAACCGGCCAGGTCGTCGACGACGGGGAGGACGGCATGCGATTCGGTAGGAGACTGACCTTATTGGTCGCGATGGTGACCGGGTTTCTGGTCCTGTCTGGAAATCCGGCCCAGGCCGCCTACTACAACACGTACACCGACATAGCCAGCACGCCCAACACGAGCTGCTGCACCGGGGCACAGGGCTTCGCCGCCGGATCCAGCTACCTCTACTCGATCAAGAACCACACCAATTTCGACGACGTCTCCGTCATCTACCGCGTCCACCGGACCAGCGGTGCGCGGGTGCTGATGACGAACGGCACGAACAACACGTCGACCAACCCCTGGCTGGGGCATGGGAACGACATGACGATCGTCGACATCGACGGACAGCACCACCTCTTCGTCGTCACCATGAACGCGAGCGGCGCACAGCTCGTGAAGCTCCGCTACGAGGGCACCACCTACTATCACGCCGGGTCGTTCCAGTTGCGGCTCAACGGGGCCGTGGCGACGCCGTCCGGGATCAGCCGGGTCTCGGTCTCCAGCACCGCGATCGCGTTCATGTTCAAGAGTGGCCGGACGATCTACAACGGCAGTCTTCCGCTGCGCGCCTCCGCCGGGACCGTCGAACTGACGAACGCGTTCACCCTCCAGGTCGACGGTGCCCTCGTCAACGGTGCCCCGGTGCCGGACCTGGCCACCTTCACCAACCAGGGGTTCTTCTACGACGCGCCGAGGAAGGTGCTCTACTACCCGCTGACCAAGGCCAACCGCAGCATCGTGCTGGTCTACCGGAACGTGTTGCCGACGACGACCGGGACAGCGCCCGCGGCCACCGACCTCTCCTTCCGGATCACGTCCTCGAAATACTCGACCCTGTTCGAGATCGAAGGCGTGGGAATCAGCGACGGCAAGCTGTACTTCAACACGAACCGGGCGAACGCGGACGGCGCCTTCGACGGGGTCCACGTGTTCAACGGCTACGTCGCGGCGTAGCACGACGACGATGGGAGTCGGCTGTGGCTCGGCGTCCGGGTCACCGCCGGCCCGGCCGGTCGATCAGGGCACCGGCGGTGCCGTGGTGTCGGAGAGCCAGGCGCCGAAGAACGCCCGCAGCTCTTTCCCGGACACCCGTTCGGCGTGTGCGACAAAATCGTCGGTGGTCGCGTTGCCGTTGCGCCGCTCCGCCGTCCAGCCGCTCAGGATCCGGAAGAACGTCTCGTCGCCGACCGTACGCCGCAGGGCGTGCACGGCCAGCGCACCCCGCTTGTAGACGGCCCGGCTGAAGATCTCCGAGCGCCCCGGGTCGAGCGCCGGCTCCGCCCAGTCCGTGGCGGCGTACTCGCGCTCGAAGATGGCCTGCGCCGACGGGCCGCCGTCCTGCTCGGACCAGAGCCACTCGGCATAGGTGGCGAAGCCCTCGTTGAGCCAGAGGTCGCTCCAGCGCCGGATCGAGACGCTGTCCCCGAACCACTGGTGCGCCAGCTCGTGCGCCACCACCCCGAGGTTCGGCCCGGTGGCGAAGAACGCCGGGCCGTACACCGGGCGGGACTGGGTCTCCAGGGCGTACCCGATCCGGTTGTCGGCGACGGCGATCCCGCCGTACGCGTCGAAGGGGTAGGGCCCGAAGCGGGTGGCCAGGAAGTCGGCGATCTCGCCGGTGCGCGCCAGCGACTCCTCCGCCGGCCCGCCCGCCGGCAGCCCGGCCGCGATCGCGGTGACCAGCGGCCTGCCGGCGTGCGTGCCGGTGCTGACCCGGTAGCGGCCGATCACCAGGGTGACCAGATAGCTCGCCATCGGCGCCCGTTCCGCCCAGCGCCAGGTGGTCCAGCCGGCGTCGGTGCTGCTGCCGCCCGGCACCCCGTTGCTCAGCGCCGCCAGCCCCGCCGGCACGGTCGCCTCGATCCGGTACGTCGCCTTGTCCAGCGGATGGTCGTTTACCGGAAACCAGGTGCTCGCCGACTCCGGCTGGCCGAGCGCGATCGCACCGTCCGAGGTGTGCAACAGGCCACCGCTGCCCAGGTCGGGGCTGGTGATCGGGGCCGGCTTGCCGGCGTAGCGCACCCGCACGCTGAACGCCCTGCCCCGGCCCAGGCCGGTGCCCGGGGTGACCACCAGCTCGTCCTCGGCGCGGGCGTACGCGGCGTCGGTGCCGTCGACCCGGACCGACGAGACGGTCAGTCCGGCCAGGTCGAGGTTGAACCGGGAGAGGTCCTGGGTCGCGGTCGCCTCGATGGTGGCGTCGCCGGTCAGCTCGTCGGTCGCCGGGTCGTAGCGGACCCGCAGGTGGTAGCCGGCCACGTCGTAGCCACCGTTGCCGTAGGTCGGGAAGTAGGGGTCGCCGATGCCGGTCGCGCCGGGGCGGAAGCCCTCGGCCGGCCGGCCGTCCCGGCGGGTGCCGGTGCAGCCGCCGCCCGACGACACCACCAGCACCGCCACCAGTACGCCGGCCAGCACCGGCCGCGCCGCCCTGGTCACCGCCGTGACCCGATCATCGTCCCGCCCTGCTCATCGACCCTGCTCATCGACAACCGTTCTCCGGATCGCGGTGCCCGCTACCGGTCGAGGACGAGCCCGACCTTCTGGAACTCCTTCAGGTCCCGGTAGCCGCACTTGGCCATCGCCCGGCGCAGCCCGCCGAAGAGGTTGAGCTGACCCTCCGGGTCGTCCGAGGGGCCGAAGAGCAGCTTCTCCATCGAGCCGAGCGGCTCGTCGGCGACGCCGTAGGCGCCGCGCGGCAGCTTCGGGTGGCTGGCCGCCGGGTGCCACCAGGCGCCGCCGGCCGGTGCCTCGGCGCAGAGCGAGAGCGGCTCGCCGAGCATCACCGCGTCGGCGCCGCAGCCGAGCGCCTTGGCGATGTCGCCGGAGGTCTGCACGTCACCGTCGGCGATCAGGTGCACGTACCGGCCGCCGGTCTCGTCGAGGTAGTCCCGGCGGGCCGCCGCCGCGTCGGCGATCGCGGTCGCCATCGGCACCCGGATGCCGAGCACCGACTCGGTGGTCGACCACTCGTCGCCGCCGAGCCCGACGATCACCCCGGCCGCGCCGGTGCGCATCAGGTGCAGCGCCGTCTTGTAGTCGGTGCAGCCACCGGCGACGACCGGCAGGTCGAGGTCGGCGATGAACTCCTTGAGGTTGAGCGGCTCGTCGGTGGTGGAGACGTGCTCGGCCGAGACGATGGTGCCCTGGATCACCAGGATGTCCACCCCGGCGTCCAGGATCACCGGGGCCAGCGCCAGGGTGTGCTGCGGGGAGACCCGTACGGCGACGGTGCCGCCGCCCTCGCGCATCTGCCGGACCCGCTCGGCGATCAGCTCGGGGCGGATCGGCTCGGCGTAGACCTCCTGGAGCCGACGGGTGGCTGCGGAGCCCTCCTCCAGCTGGGAGAGCTCCTCGAGGATCTTGCTGGGGTCCTCGTAGCGGGTCCAGAGGCCCTCCACGTTGAGCACCCCGAGCCCACCGAGCCGGCCGAGGGCGACCGCCGACTCCGGGCTCATGGTCGCGTCGGACGGGTGCCCGACGCAGGGGATGCCGAACTGGTACGCGTCGAGCTGCCAGGCCGTCGAGACGTCGTCCACGTCCCGGGTACGCCGGCTCGGCACTATCGCGATGTCGTCCAGGTGGTAGCCGCGCTGTGCGGTCTTGCCCAACCCGATTTCGACCACGTCACGCATGGGTCACTCCAGAGTAGAAGGGGGTGGTTGGCGCCGGGGTGGTGACCGTCAACGGGTGTGGTAGTTGGGCGCCTCTACCGTCATCTGGATGTCGTGCGGGTGGCTCTCCTTGAGCCCGGCCGCGGTGATCCGGATGAGCTGGCCGCGCCGGTGCAGCTCGGGGATGGTCTCCGCGCCGACGTACCCCATGGCCAGCCGCAGCCCGCCGATGAGCTGGTGCGCGACCCGGGCCAGCGGGCCCCGGTAGGGCACCTGCCCCTCGACGCCCTCCGGCACCAGCTTCTCCTCGCTGGTCACGTCGTCCTGGAAGTAGCGGTCCTTGGAGTAGGACCTGGCCTGCCCCCGGGACTGCATAGCGCCGAGCGAACCCATCCCCCGGTACGCCTTGAACTGCTTGCCGTTGATGAACATCAGCTCGCCCGGGCTCTCCTCGGAGCCGGCGAGCAGGCTGCCGAGCATCACCGTGTCGCCGCCGGCCACCAGTGCCTTGGCGATGTCGCCCGAGTATTGGATGCCGCCGTCGGCGATCACCGGCACGCCGGCCGGGCGGGCGGCCCGGGCCGCCTCCATGATCGCGGTGATCTGCGGCACGCCCACCCCGGCGACGATCCGGGTGGTGCAGATCGCGCCCGGCCCGACCCCGACCTTCACCGCGTCGGCACCCGCCTCGACCAGTGCCCTGGCGCCCGCGTAGGTCGCCACGTTGCCGCCGATCACGTCGACGGCGGTGTCCTTCTTGAGCCGGCCGACCATCTCCAGCACGGCCCGCTGGTGCCCGTGCGCGGTGTCCACGATCAGCACGTCCACCCCGGCCTCGACCAGGGCCCGGGCCCGCTTGTAGGCGTCCTCGCCGACTCCGACGGCGGCGGCCACCCGCAGCCGGCCGGCGCCGTCCTTGGTGGCGAGCGGGTACTGCTCGCTCTTGGCGAAGTCCTTGACGGTGATCAGGCCGCGCAGCCGCCCGTCCGGGTCGACGATCGGCAGCTTCTCGACCTTGTGCCGGCGCAGCAGGTCGAGCGCCTGCTCCTTGGTGACCCCGACCTCGGCGGTGACCAGCGGCATCGGGGTCATGATCTCGCGCACCGGGGTGGCGCCGTCGGTGACGAACCGCATGTCGCGGTTGGTCACGATACCGACCAGGGTGCCCTGGGCGTCGGTCACCGGCACCCCGGAGATCCGGTAGCGCCCGCAGAGCGCGTCGACGTCGCGCAGGGTGTCGTCCGGCCCGCAGGTGACCGGGTGGGTGACCATGCCGGCCTCGGAGCGCTTGACCAGGTCGACCTGGACCGCCTGGTCCTCGATCGAGAGGTTGCGGTGCAGGACGCCGATGCCGCCCTGCCGGGCCATCGCGATCGCCATCCGGGCCTCGGTCACCGTGTCCATCGGGCTGGAGACCAGCGGGATGGCGAGCTCGATGTTGCGGCTGAGCCGGGTGATGGTGTTCACCCGGCTGGGGATGATCTCGGACTCGCCGGGTTGCAGCAGCACGTCGTCGAAGGTCAGCCCGAGCGGCACCACCCGGGCCGAGCCCGCCGGCAGTTCGGGCAGGTGCCCGGCGAGCTGGTCGGCGTCGGTGGCCGGCGGAAGGTCGGTGGCGGGTCGGTTCTCCACGATGTGTCCCCTGCTGCGGTTGTTGACGATCGATTGCGCTGCTGGTGGTGACGGCTGCTGGTGGTGACGGTCGACTGCGGCCCCGCGGCGGCAGGGGCGGTGTCAGCGCTCGCTCCGGGCTACGGCGCGCGATGGTTCATCGTACCCATCCGGCGGGCCCGGCGTCGCAGGCGCGGGTACAGCGGCGGGTACGGGCACCCGACGGGCGACCACGCCGGGCGGTGTGGGGACTACGGTGGAGGGGTGCACGAGGAGCCGATCGACCCGTTCAACGGTGACCCCGCCGATCCCTCCGCCGGACTGGACGAGCCGGGCGAGGAGACCGACCTCGACCCGCTCAGCGAGGTCGAGCGGCAGGACGTGCTGGAAGACCTGGCCGACCTGGAGATCTACCAGGCGCTGCTGGGTCCGGTCGGGGTGCGTGGCCTCGTGATCGAGTGCGAGGACTGCCGCGAGCCGCACTACTTCGACTGGGACCTGCTCCGGGGCAACCTGCGGCACCTGCTCAGCTCCGGCCGGCCCCGGGTGCACGAGCCCGCCTACGATCCCGACCCGGACCACTACGTCACCTGGGAATACGCGCGCGGCTACGCCGACGGTGTGCACGACACGCTGACCGAGACCGCCGACGAGAACGAGGGCGAGGCGGAGACCCCGCACTAGAGCCCGCGCGACGCCGGGAGGCGCGCCGGGCCCGGCGCCGAGCCGGAGCAGTGTTCAGGCCACCAGGCCGGCCCGGAAGCCCGCCGCCACGGCGTGCGCCCGGTCCCGGGCGCCGAGCTTGCGGAACAACCGCCGGGCGTGGGTCTTCACGGTGTCCTCGGAGACGAAGAGCTCCCGGCCGATCTCCGCGTTGCTCTTGCCGTCCGCCATCCCGACCAGCACCTGCATCTCGCGCTCGGTCAGCACCGGCCGACGGGCCGGCGGCGGCTGCCCCGGTCCTCCGCCGTCCGGTTCGGCGCCGCGCGGTCCTGACGGGTCGGTCCCGCCCGGATCGTCCCGGGCGGTCGTCCCGGGCGGGTATCCCGGACCGGTTCCCTTCGCGGCGGCGCCGGCCGCCGCCGGGTCGGTCGGGGCGTTCGGGTCGTCGCCGCGCTGGGCCGGCACCACCGCCGGCCCGACCGTCTGGTCTCCGGTCGCCTCGCCGGTGCCGGCCCGCGCCTGCGGGTCGTCCGGCCGGCGCACCCCGGTCGAGCCGTCCGCCGGACGCCGGCCCTCGCCCGCACCGTTCCCGGTCTGGTCGTCACCCGCGCCGTTCCCGGTCGGGCCCTCCCGGCCCGGTCCGCTGGGCGCCCGGACGGCGCTACCGAGCCGCTGACCTGCCCCCGGCCGGCCGCCCGGGTCGCCGGGCTCTCCGGACCGGCCGGTGGCGCCCGGGACGGCCGCCTGGCCCCCGGCCAGCGCGCCGCCGGGGACCGACCCGCCGCCGCCCCGGCCGGGCCGGCCGCCGAGCAGCAGGATCGCCTTCGCCACCACTGTCACCAGGTCGTGGTCGCCGCCCTGGATCAGCCCTCTGGCACCGGCGGCGATGGTCGCCGCCGCCACCCCGGGATCCTCGGCGCCGAGCAGCAGGATCGCCGCTCCGGGCGACCGGGCCAGTACCCGCCGGGTGAAGCCCACGCTGTCCGGGCGGGTGAGCGCGGTGTCGGCGAGTACCACGTCCGCCGGTCGCTCGGCGAGCCGGAGCATGGCTTCCGGATCGGATACGGCGGTGCGGACCGCGGCGGCCAACCCCAACCGGGCTGCCGCCGCCGCGACGTTCTGGGCCGCGAGCGGGGTCCGGACGCAGACAAGAACGGTGCGCACGGTGCTACTCCTCTCCGCAACGAGGAGACCACGCCGTTGAATGATCATGATGAGTTTCCACGGATGAACCACAAACTTTTTGGACGATTCGCCTCACCGGGGGGCTCGCCCGGAAGAAGTTCGCGATCACGCGCGATCAAGTACGTGTGAGCCGTCGGCGCCCTGGGTACCGGAGCCGTGGTCGGATCGGTGCGCCTGCGCGGCCCGCCGCCCCGTATTCCGACGGAGCAGTCATCGCGGTGCCGCGCGGAGGGAGGGTGCTGATGTCGAACGTACGCAGGCTGCCTGGACCCATCGTCGACCTGTGGGAGTGGCAGCGGCTTGGCGCATGCCGGGGCCGGGACAGCGCCCAGTTCTTTCACCCCGAGGGGGAGCGCGGCTCGTCCCGCAACCGTCGGGAGGCCAACGCCAAGGCGGTCTGCGTGAGCTGCCCCGTCCGCGCCGAGTGCGCCGCGCACGCGCTCGCCGTCCGCGAGCCCTACGGGGTGTGGGGCGGCTTCAGCGAATCCGAACGGCTCCGGCTGCTCGCCGTCGGCTGGGAGGACCTCGCCGACCGCCGGCAGAGCCGGGTGGACGTCGCCCGGCTGGAGGTCCGCCTCGGCCGGCCGTTCCGGACGGCGGTACCGGCGCAGCGCTCCGCCTGACCACGCGGGCCGCACACCGCGACGTGCCGGCCGGCGCCACCCCGCACGAGGGCTGGCGCCGGCCGGCTCTCTCCAGGATCAGGTGGTGGCGGGGTTGCTGGCGGCGGGGATGTCGGTGCAGCCGCCGTACCGGTGGTCGGCGAGCACCTGCGCGCCCGTCGCCGAGTTCTTCACCCACCACGACGAACCGGCCGCGCAGTCACGCCGGAACAACGCAAGATCCGTCCGCCCGTCACCGGTGTAGTCGCCCGGCGCGGGGATATCCGCGCAACCGCCGTACCGGTGGTCGGCGAACACCTGCGCGCCCGTCGCCGAGTTCTTCACCCACCACGACGAACCGGCCGCGCAGTCACGCCGGAACAACGCAAGATCCGTCCGCCCGTCACCGGTGTAGTCGCCCGGCGCGGGAATGTCCGACGCACCACCGTAACGATGATCAGCCAACAGCTGCGTACCCGACACCGTCTTCACCCACCACGACGAGCCCGTCTGACCGTTGCGCCGATACAACGCAAGATCCGTACGCCCGTCACCGTCGTAGTCACCCGGCGCGGGAATGTCCTCGCAGCCGCCGTACCGGTGATCGGCCAACAACTGCGTGCCCGACGCGGTCTTCACCCACCACGACGAACCGTTCACACAGTCACGCCGGAACAACGCAAGATCCGTACGCCCGTCACCGTCGTAGTCACCCGGCGCGGGAATGTCCTCGCAGCCGCCGTACCGGTGATCGGCCAACAACTGCGTGCCCGACGCGGTCTTCACCCACCATGACGAACCGTTCACACAGTCACGCCGGAACAACGCCAGATCCGTCCGCCCGTCACCGTCGTAGTCACCCGGCGCGGGGATATCCGACGCACCACCATAACGATGATCAGCCAACAACTGCGTACCCGACACCGTCTTCACCCACCACGACGAACCCGTCTGACCGTTACGCCGGTACAACGCCAGATCGGCGCGACGATCGGCGTCGTAGTCCACCGCCACGCCGGCCTGCCCACCCCACGCGGCAGCGGCTATCTTCGCCCCGTCGCCGGCCTGCTCACCGTAGCGCTCGGGAAACGCGGAGACCTGCACGGCCTGGCACACCTCGCCCACCGGCCGGGTGAGCCAACTGTTGTTCGGAAACTTGCGCAGCATCGCGTTGAGGAACGCGTTTGTGGAGTACACCGGGTCGAGGATCTGACTCTCCGTGCCCCAACCCTGGCTCGGGCGCTGCTGGTACAGGCCGAGGCTGTCCCGGTCGCCGTGATTCAGGTTCTGGATGCCACTCTCCACGATGGCGGTGGTGATGGCGAGGGTGGCGGCGTGGGACGGAAGTCCCCGGTTCTTGATCGTCAGCACGATGATCCGGACGCAGGCTGCCCGGCTGGCGTTGAAACTCTGGGACATGGTGCGGGTCAAGGTCGGCTTGACCCGCGCGGCGAACTCCGCGTCCGCGCTGGTCGGCGCCGCGGAGGTGCAGTCCGGGATGACCGCCGCCCGGGCCGCGGGCGGCCCGACCACGAGGGTGGCGAGGGTTGCCAGCGCCGTGAGCAGGACGTAACGGACGACTTTCATGCAGGGCTCCTTGTCGGACGGAGGGGGGAGAGTCGGCCGAGCACAAAGAGGCCGGGCCACCCGATCGACGGGTGGCCCGGCGAAATCAGGTGGTGGCGGGGTTGCTGGCGGCGGGGATGTCCGCGCAGCCGCCGTACCGGTGGTCGGCGAAGACCTGCGCACCCGTCGCCGAGTTCTTCACCCACCACGTCGAACCATCCGCACAGTCACGCCGGAACAACGCGAAATCAGCACGCCCGTCACCGGTGTAGTCACCCGAAACCGGAATATCCGTCGCACCGCCATACTTGTGATCGGCAAACAACTGCGCGCCCGTCGCACTCTTCACCCACCACGACGAACCCGCCTGAGCATCCCGCCGATACAGGGCCAGATCCGCACGCCCGTCACCGTCATAGTCACCCGCGACCGGGATGTCCGCGCAGCCGCCGTACCGGTGGTCGGCGAAGACCTGCGCACCCGTCGCCGAGTTCTTCACCCACCACGTCGAACCATCCGCACAGTCACGCCGGAACAACGCGAAATCAGCACGCCCGTCACCGGTGTAGTCACCCGAAACCGGGATGTCCGTCGCGCCACCGTACTTGTGATCGGCAAACAACTGCGCGCCCGTCGCACTCTTCACCCACCACGACGAACCCGCCTGAGCATCCCGCCGATACAGGGCCAGATCCGCACGCCCGTCACCGTCATAGTCACCCGGCACCGGAATATCCGCACACCCACCGTATTTGTGACCGGCGAACAACTGGGTCCCCGACGCGGCCTTCACCCACCACGACGAACCATTCACACAGTCACGCCGGAACAACGCCAGGTCGGCACGCCCGTCACCGTCATAGTCACCCGGCACCGGGATGTCCGTCGCGCCACCGTACTTGTGATCGGCAAACAACTGCGCGCCCGTCGCACTCTTCACCCACCACGACGAACCCGCCTGAGCATCCCGCCGATACAGGGCCAGATCCGCACGCCCGTCACCGTCATAGTCAATTCCCGCATCGCCCTGGTTGAGCCACTCCGCTACGGTTTCGCCCCGAAGAACGCTCAGCAGGGCCCGCTTGTTCTCCAAGCTCGTCACCTTGTCGCGGTCTTCGCTGAGGTGAATGTGCCAGAGGTGCGACTGGTCCGACGAGACCGCGCGGTCGTACCGGAAGTCCCAGCCCTCTACCGCGGTGTCGCTGTCAGCCTGCCCGTAGAACTCCCGCCAGCCGTCCAGGCGAGGATCGTAGGAATCCCTGCCGGAGGCCAGGAGCCGACTGGAGAACCGGGCGATGTTGCTGTAGTCGGCGGCGAGGGCCCGGCCGCCCGGAGTGCCGATTCCGTCGGCATGCGAGGAGTGATCGCTGTCGGCGGAACCCTCGACATCGATCGCCAACCGCCCGGCAGCCGCACCCTGGGCCTCGGGAAAGGTCCAGTCGTACGCCGCGGCCTTGTCGGAGGGCCCTCCCTTGTCCTCGGCGTCCCGGACCGAGTAGTCGTTGGAACTGTTCGCCGCGCGAGTGTTGTGGTAGCCGGGCTTGTTGGCGTAAATCCCCCCGTTCTGCGTGCCGGGATCCAGCCTCAGCAACTCCTGCATGAGCCACCAGGACGCGTCCGTGATCCTGGCCGGATTCGGATTGGCGGCGGCAGGTGCGGCCGGAACCAGCGCGACTCCGATGGGCAGCATTACTGAAGCGGCTGCGACCAATCCGCGCAATAACGTCGATCTCGACGCCCCTGCCGATGCAGAACCGCCTGTCGATGTACGCATCGTACTTCCCTCACCCTCATCTGGTGTTCGGAGGTCTCGATATCCGCACGTTGTGGGCACACGTCGGATGAAGCTCCCTGCAAGAACGGCCCCTGGGTGTGGCACTTACGACACGGGGCCGGGTGGCACTGGCTCTCGTGATTTCGGAGAAGCATGGCCTGGGCGACGAAACCCGCCAATGCCATCCCGCGCCGGATGATTGATCATCCGTGCCAGCCGTCGCCGTCGGGGCATCCCCACCGACGGCGGGCGTCGCTCAGGGTTCCCGACGCCCTGGTCCCGCGCTCTCGGCGCGGCCGCGCGCCGGCACCGCCGGTCGCACGCTCTGATGTAGGCGGCGGTAGGCCAGTGGACTCATCCCGACGACCGAGGTGAAGAGGCGGGTGAAGTGTCCGCCGCTCGGGAACCCCCATCGAGCGGCGATGGCCCGAATAGAGTGGCCGGCGAGCTCGGGGTCGGCGAGATCGCGTCGGCAGCGGTCGAGCCTGCGCTGGCGGATCCAACCGGCGACGGTCCGTCCGTCGGCCTCGAAGAGGCGGTGCAGGCTGCGCAGGGAGACGTGATGGGCGGTGGCGACCACTGCGGGTGACAGCTCCGGGTCGGCCAGTTGGGACTCGACGAACGTCAACATCTGACGGTAGATCGCCTGCTGCCGGCTCTCGTACGGAAGCGTGGCCTCCAGATCGAGCCGGTGGGCGAGCACGGCCGCGACGAGGTCGAGGGTGACGGCCCCGAGCCGGACAGCGTCGGCGGGCGCGAGCCGATCCGCATGCCGGGCCAGGCTGGTGAGATGGTTGGCGAGCACGGCGACGAGGCTGTCCCGCTCCGGGTCCAGGCAGGTCGCGCAGAGCCGTCTCGCCTGGTCGACAGGAATCGGTAGAACCGCGTGCGGGATCCGCACGGTCAGGGCCACCCCGCCCTGACCGTGCGGATCCGCCGCATAGCTGAGGTCATGCGGACTCGACGTGTCGAGCAGGCTGAGGTGGCCGGGCCCCGACACGCAGGTGTTGCGGTTCTGCTCGATAAGACCGCTGCCGCGAAGGGCCATGCTGACCTTGTAGAGTTCGGCGTCCGAGGATCGGATCATCTTCCGGGTACGCGCCACGCGCAACGACGGGATCTGGTGGACGGAGAGATCGACGGCGCCGAGGCGGACCGTCCGTACGGATGCGACGAAGTCGGCCGGCCGCTCGGCCCAGACCTGCACCCGCCCGAGTGACCGGGACAACATGTCGCGCCAGTAGTCGAGCCGCTCCGCTGGCGGCCTGTCCTGCGTGCTCATCACGAAATGGCCATCCTGCACCGCACACCCCCGTGGCGTCCCCGCTACGGTCACCACCGACACGGCAGGCGAGTGGCAGTCGAGGTGACCCGCACCAGACAATCTAGGCCGTGAACGCCTTCGATGGTGTACGTGAGGTGTCACCGGCACGGACGGTAGACGGCCAGCAGATGCCGACCGGGGCGACGCATGGCGGCACGGGGACCGGTGCCCCGCTCCTCAGGAGACGGTGACCTGGACCGCGTGCCAACCGGTGGCGCCATCGGGAGCGACCGGGCGCGGCTGGCCGGTCTGCACCGCCCCGGTGGCGTCCGTCGCCCGCACGTGGAGGGTGTGCTCGCCAGGCGTGGCGGGCCACCGCCAGGACCACTGCACCCAGGTGTCGGTCGAGACCGACGCGGCCAGCGTCGCCGGCTGCCAGTCGCCGTCGTCGACGCGCACCTCGACCTGCCGGATCCCCACGTGCTGCGCCCAGGCCACCCCGGCGACGACGACCTCGCCGGCCGGCAGCCTCCGGCCCGCCCGCGGGGTGTCGATCCGCGACTGTGTCCTGATCGGTCCCCGTGCCGCCCAGCCCCGGGGCACCCAGTACGCGTCGAAGTCGTCGAAGCTGGTCAGCTCCAGCTCGACGAGCCACTTGCAGGCCGAGACGTAACCGTAGAGGCCGGGCACCACGACCCGGACCGGGAAGCCGTGCTCGACGGGGAGCGGCTCGCCGTTCATCCCGACGGCCAGCATCGCGTCCCGCCCGTCGACGAGCAGCGCGGTCGGGCTGCCGCAGGTCCAGCCGTCGGCGGAGCGCCCCACCACCTGGTCCGCCCCGTCCAGCGGCCCGGCCTCGGCGAGCAGCGGGCCCAGTGGCACGCCGAGCCAGCGGGCGTTGCCGATCAGGTCGCCGCCGACCTCGTTCGACACGCAGGCCAGGGTGATGTGCCGTTCGATCATCGGCCGGGCGAGCAGGTCCGCGTAGCTCAGGGTCATCGGGTTACGCACCCGGCCGCCGATCCGCAACCGCCATGCCTCCGGATCCACCTGCGGCACCACCAGCGCGGTGTCGATCCGGTAGAAGTCCCCGTTCGGCGTCACGTACGGCGACAGGCCCGGCACCGCCGGGTCCGCCCCGGCCGGCACCGGCCCCGCCGGGCTGGCCGGGGCGGGCAGCCGTATCGCCGAGCGGGCGGCCGAGACACCCCGGCGGGTCGACAGCCAGCGCCCGCCGAGGCCGCCGACCGCCGCACCACCGAGCGTCAGCCCGACGCCGGTGAGGAACCGTCGCCGGGCGTACGCGTCCGGGTAGGCGGCAACGTCGCCCGGAGCCGCCGGCACGGCCAGTGCCCGGCCGAGCGGGCCGGCCACGAAGAGCCAGAGCACCCCGGCCGCCAGTCCGGCCCCGACCAGCGACGGCAGCGCCGCGGGCGGGCCGGCTCCGGGCCGGGTCAGCGCCGCCGCCACACCGACCGTGCCGAAGAGGCCGATCCCGGCGTACCCGAGAGGCAGCGAGCGGAGCGCGACCAGCCCGACCAGGGCGGCGAAGCCGGCCAGCAGCAGCGCGGTGCCGACCAGCAGGGCGATCTTGTCGTAGACGTAGAAGACGTCGACGGCGAACTGCTTGAGCGGTGCGGGCGCCACGTCCACCACGACACCGCCGACCGCGACCAGCGGCGCGGAGCGCGGCCCGGTGAGCACCGCCACGGCCTCGGCCGCGCCGACGGCGACCGCTGCGGCGGCCACCCCTGCCAGCGCGCCGAAGCGGCGTGCCGGAACGGGCCGCCGGAACGGGACCGTGGCCGGCTCCGCTCGGATCTGTTGCGGGCTCGCGTCCATCCGACAAGTGTTACCGGCCGCGCTCGGCGCGGAAAGTCGCGTCAGGAGTTCGTAATACCGGCGCCGGGGCTCTTCGAGACCGGCACCGGGACCTCCGCCGGCCCGGCCGACCACACGGGTCGACCGGGCCGGCGAGGATCGGCGTTGGAGCCGGTCCCGACCGGCCGGAGGTCCGGACCGGTCGGAAGCCCGGACCGGTCAGAAGCCCGGACCGTGCTGGTGGCCGTGTCCGTGCCCGTGGCCCCCGGCGGCGGCCGGCTCGGCCTTCTCCGGCTTCTCCACGACCAGGCTCTCGGTGGTCAGCAGCAGCCCGGCGATCGAGGCCGCGTTGGAGACCGCGTTGCGGGTCACCTTCACCGGGTCGATGATGCCGGCCCTGGCCAGGTCCTTGTACTCGCCGGTGGCGGCGTCCAGTCCGGTCCCCCAACCGCTGTCGGCGACCTTCTGCACGACCACGTAGCCGTCGTGCCCGGCGTTCTGGGCGATCCACCGCAGCGGCTCGACCAGCGCCTTGCGGACGATCGAGACGCCCACCTTCTCGTCACCGGTCAGGCCCAGGTCGTCGTCGAGTACCGAGACGATCTGCACCAGGGCGGCGCCGCCACCCGGCACGGTGCCCTCCTCCACCGCGGCCTTGGTCGCGGCGATGGCGTCCTCGATGCGGTGCTTGCGCTCCTTCATCTCGACCTCGGTCGCCGCACCGGCCTTGATCACCGCGATGCCGCCGGAGAGCTTGGCCAGCCGCTCCTGGAGCTTCTCCCGGTCCCAGTCCGAGTCGGATGCCTCGATCTCCTTGCGGATCTGGGTGATCCGGTCGGCCACCTCGGTGTCCCGGCCCCGGCCGTCGATGACGGTGGTGTTGTCCTTGTCGACCACCACCCGCCGGGCGGTGCCGAGCACCTCGATGCCGACCGAGTCGAGCTTGTAGCCCAGCTCGGGGGCGACCACCTCGCCGCCGGTCAGGATCGCCATGTCCTGCAGCATCGCCTTGCGGCGGTCGCCGAAGCCGGGCGCCTTGACCGCGCAGACCTTGATGGTCTTGCGGATCGCGTTGACCACCAGGGTGGAGAGCGCCTGCCCCTCCACGTCCTCGGCGATGATCAGCAGCGGCTTGGCGCTCTGCAGGACCTTCTCCAGCAGCGGCAGCAGCTCCTCGATCGACGAGATCTTCTGCGTGGTGATCAGGATGTACGGGTCGTCGAGCACCGACTCCTGCGACTCGGTGTCGGTGACGAAGTTCGGCGAGATGAAGCCCTTGTCGAACTGGAGACCCTCGGTGACCTCCAGCTCGGTGGCGAGGGTCGAACCCTCCTCGACCGTGATCACGCCATCCCGGCCGACCTTCTCCATCGCCTCGGCGATCAGGTCGCCGATGGTGGCGTCCTGGGCCGAGATCGTCGCCACGTGCGCGACCGACTCCCGGCTGCCCACCTCGACAGCCTTCTCCAGCAGCGCCGCGGAGACCTTCTCGGCCGCCGCGTCGATGCCCCGCTTCAGCCCGGCCGGACCGGCGCCGGCCGCCACGTTGCGCAGGCCCTCCCGGACCATCGCCTGGGCCAGCACGGTCGCGGTGGTGGTCCCGTCGCCAGCGATGTCGTTGGTCTTGGTCGCCACCTCCTTGACCAGCTGCGCGCCGAGGTTCTCGTACGGGTTGGTGAGCTCGATCTCCTTGGCGATGGTCACGCCATCGTTGGTGATCGTCGGGGCACCGAACTTCTTGTCCAGGACGACGTTGCGCCCGCGCGGGCCGAGAGTGACCTTGACCGTGTCCGCGAGCGTGTTGACACCGTGCTCCAGCAGGTGCCGGGCGTCATCCGAGAAGCTCAGAATCTTCGCCATTGTGTTAACAGGGTCCCTTCACGCAGCGCTGCCCCGGCCCGGCAGGGCCGGTCCGGGGCAGCGTCACTGGATCGGTCAGATCACTTCTCGATGACGGCGAGGACGTCGCGGGCGGAGAGCACCAGGTACTCCTCGCCGGCGTACTTGACCTCGGTGCCGCCGTACTTCGAGTAGATGACCGTGTCGCCGACCTTGACGTCAACCGGGATCCGGTTGCCGTCGTCGTCGAAACGGCCGGGGCCGACAGCGAGGACGGTGCCCTCCTGCGGCTTCTCCTTGGCGGTGTCGGGAATCACGATGCCCGACGCCGTGGTCGTCTCAGCCTCGTTCGCCTGGACCAGGATCCGGTCCTCGAGCGGCTTGATCGCAACCTTGGTCGCGGTAGTCACGGGCATACCCTCCTGGGGTACTGGTTTCTGTGCCGGACGGCGCACCGACCGGCGTCAATCTGCCACATGCCACCGGGCGGGGCCGTCGTCGCGGGTGCCGGTCCGCCTGGCGTTCCGCCTCCGGACCAGGGCCCGGAAGCTGGCACCCTCGGTTTGAGAGTGCTAACCGCAGGTTATGCCGGCGGCTAGCACTCCGTCAAGGAGAGTGCCAACCCGACACGCCCGCCGGTGACCCGGGCCGGCACAATGCTGCGGTGGACCTTGACCAGCTGGCCGCACTGCGTACCCCGGAAGGGGGAACCGCGCTGGCCACCGCCGCCGACCTGGCCGGCGGCGACCCGCTGGTCGCGGCGGCCGCGCTGCGCTCGGCCGGGATATCCGGCGGGCTCGCCGCCGCCGCGCTGACCCAGGCCGAACTGCGGCGGCGGGCGGCGGCCAAGTTCGGCCCGGACGCCGCCCGGATGTTCTTCACCCGGGCCGGCCTGGAGCAGGCGACCCGCCCCGGCGTGGCGGCCCGCCGGGCCGCCCGGCTGCGCGCCGCCGGGGTACGCACCCTGGTCGACCTCGGCTGCGGTCTCGGCGCGGACGCGATCGCCGCCGCCCGGGCCGGCATCCGGGTGTACGGCGTGGAGGCCGACCCGCTCACCGCGGCGATGGCCGCCGCGAACGCCGGGGCGGCCGGGGTGGCGGACCGGTTCACGGTCGAACCCGGCGACGCGACCCGGTTCGACGTCACCGCCGTCGACGGGCGGCCGGTCGACGCGGTCTTCTGCGATCCGGCCCGGCGCCGGCCCGGCACCGGCCGGCGGGTCTTCGACCCGGCCGCCTACTCCCCCTCCTGGGACTTCCTGCTCGACCTCGCCGGCCGGATCCCCCGGACGGTCTTCAAGGTCGCGCCCGGCATCGACCACGCGCTCCTGCCGCCGGGCGCCGAGGGCGAGTGGGTCAGCGTCGGTGGCGACCTGGTCGAGGCGACCGTCTGGAGCGCCCCGCTGGCCGGCACCCCGCGCCGGGCGACCCTGCTGACCGGGCCGGCAGCCCATGGCGCCCACGTCCGAACCGGCGCCCGGCCCGGTGAGCCGGACGGGCCGACCCGGCACGGGCCGACTGATCCGGCGGTGCACGAACTGACCGGCGACGGGACCCGGCAGGCCCCGGTCGGCCCCGTCCGGCGCTACCTCTACGACCCGGACCCGGCCGTGGTCCGCGCCCACCTGGTCGCCGAGTTCGCCGACACCGTCGACGGCACGCTCGCCGACCCGGAGATCGCGTACGTCTACGCCGACGCCGCCGCCCCCACCCCGTACGCCCGGTGCCTGGAGGTCGTCGAGTCGCTCCCCTTCTCGCTCAAGCGGCTGCGGGCCCGACTCCGGGAGCTCGGCGTCGGCCGCGCCGAGATCCTCAAGCGCGGTTCGGCACTGGAACCGGAGCGGCTCCGCCGCGACCTGCGGCTCACCGGGACCGAGCCGATCAGCCTGGTGCTCACCCGGGTCGCCGGCGCACCCACGGCGCTGCTCTGCCACCCGCCCCAGGACGGCTTGTAAGGAAGGGCCCCTTCTTATCGTTTTCTGTCGTAGAAGGGCCCCCTCCTAACGCCGTCCAGGCGGTCGCCCGGCGATAGGGTGCCGGTTGTGGCGGGCAGGGGGACACCGGCGACCGCGCTGCTGACGCGGCAGCGGATCCCGCACACCCTGCACCCGTACGACGTGGCGCCGGACACCCCGAACTACGGCGCCGAGGTGGCGGCGGCGCTCGGGGTGCCGCCGGAACGGGTCTTCAAGTCGCTGATCGCCAGCGTCGACGGGGTGCTGACCGTGGCGGTGGTCCCGGTCACCGGCGAGCTGGACCTGAAGACGCTGGCCACGGCGGTGGGCGGTAAGCGGGCGACCCTGGCCGACCGGACCCTGGCGGAGCGGACCACCGGCTACGTCCGGGGCGGGATCAGCCCGCTGGGGCAGCGGAAGGCGCTGCGTACCGTGGTCGACGCCTCCGCCGAGCGCTTTCCGACGGTCTACGTCTCGGCCGGGCGGCGGGGGTTGCAGCTCGAACTCGCGCCGGCGGACCTGATCCGACTCACCGGCGCCGTCACCGCACCGGTCGCGACGGCCTGAGGCGCCCGACTCCGCCGGATGGGGCCGGGCGCACCGGGCAGTTGCATCACCATCGATCATTTCCGGCGTATCACCGCTGGCCAATCCCGGGATGTCGGTCACGTTGCCGAATTGTTATCCCCTGCAACAAACTCAGGGCCCTTACGACCTTGCCCCGGCGACTCCCCGCGAAATACGTTGCCGGACACAACAAAAGTGAGGCGGGCCGGTCGCCACAGCCCACCGCACCCCGTCGGGAGTCGCGACCGGACGGAGGTGCCCCGAGGCAGCCCAACGGAGAGGCCAGCGGGCAACGCGGCGACCCGCTCGGGCGTACCACCGCTGTGACCGAGACACCACACCCACCCCGAAAGGACCCGTGCAATGCGCAGAGGGATCCTCACCATCGCTGCCGTGGGCCTGCTGGCCACCAGCGGCCTCGCCGCCTGTGGCGAAGAGTCCGGCGGCGAAGGTGGCACCGAGGCCAAGCCCAAGATCGGCGTCATCCTTCCGGACAGCGCCTCGTCGGACCGCTGGGAGACCGCGGACCGCAAGTACCTGGAGGCAGCGTTCCAGGCCGCAGGCGTTGACTCGATCATTCAGAACGCCCAGAACGACAAGGCCCAGTTCCAGACCATCGCCGACCAGATGATGACCCAGGGCGTCACCGTCCTCATGATCGTCAACCTGGACTCCGGCACCGGCAAGGCGGTCCTGGACAAGGCCAAGACCCAGGGCGTGCTCACCATCGACTACGACCGGCTGACCCTGGGCGGCTCGGCGGAATACTACGTCAGCTTCGACAACGAGGCCGTCGGCAGGCTCCAGGGCGAGGGCCTCGTCAAGTGCCTGACCGACAAGGGCGTCCAGAAGCCGGTCGTCGCCGAGCTGAACGGCTCGGAGACCGACAACAACGCCACGCTCTTCAAGAACGGCTACGACAGCGTGCTCAAGCCGAAGTACGACGCCAACGAGTACGTCAAGGGCCCGGACCAGTGGGTGCCAGGCTGGGACAACACCCAGGCCGGCACCATCTTCGAGCAGATGATGACCCAGCAGAACGGCAAGATCGACGGCGTACTCGCCGCCAACGACGGGCTGGGCAACGCGGTGATCTCCATCCTCAAGAAGAACAAGCTGAACGGCAAGGTCCCGGTGACCGGCCAGGACGCCACCCTCCAGGGGCTGCAGAACATCCTCGCCGGTGACCAGTGCATGACCGTCTACAAGGCGATCAAGCAGGAGGCCGACGCCGCCGCCGAGTTGGCGATCGCGCTGGCCAAGGGCGAGAAGAAGGAGGCGCCCACCACGGTGAAGGACCCGGAGGGCAACCGGGACGTGCCGGCGGTGCTGCTCGAGCCGAAGGCCATCTACAAGGAGAACGTCAAGGACGTCGTCGCCGACGGCTTCATCAGCAAGGACGAGCTCTGCACCGGCGCCTTCGCCGCCGCCTGCACCGAGGCCGGCGTGAGCTGACCCGCACGACGGCACCGGGCCCCGACCGGCCCTGCCGAGACGCCGCCCGGTACGCCACGCATCCGTACCGGGCGGCGTCCTCACCCCCAGAGGAAACTGGACCGGACCCGTGATCGGTTACCCCGCGATCGGCACCCGCGACCGGACACCCGCGTAAAGGAGACCACCCGTGTCCGCGACACCCCTGCTGAACCTGCGCGGGATCGACAAGAGTTTCGGTCCCGTCCAGGTCCTCCGTAACGTCGACTTCTCGGTCAACCCCGGCGAGGTGACCGCGCTCGTCGGCGACAACGGCGCCGGCAAGTCCACCCTCGTCAAGTGCGTCGCCGGCATCTACTCCGCCGACGGCGGCGAGATGTTCTTCGACGGCCGGCCGGTGCACATCCACAACCCCCGGGACGCCGCCACGCTCGGCATCGAGGTCGTCTACCAGGACCTCGCCCTCTGCGACAACCTCGACATCGTGCAGAACATGTTCCTCGGCCGGGAGAAGCGCAGCGGCCTCGTCCTGGACGAGCCGACCATGGAACAGCTGGCCGCCGAGACCCTCGCCGGGCTCTCCGTCCGGACGGTGAAGTCGCTGCGGCAGCACGTCTCCAGCCTCTCCGGCGGGCAGCGCCAGACCGTGGCGATCGCCAAGGCGGTGCTCTGGAACAGCCGGCTCGTCATCCTCGACGAGCCGACCGCGGCGCTGGGCGTGGCGCAGACCGCCCAGGTCCTCGAACTGGTCCGCCGGCTGGCCGACAACGGACTCGCCGTCGTGCTCATCTCGCACAACATGAACGACGTCTTCGCCGTCTCCGACCAGATCGCCATGCTCTATCTCGGCCAGATGGTCGCGCAACTGCGGACCAGCGACGTGACCCACGCCCAGGTGGTCGAGCTGATCACCGCGGGCCGCAGCGACGGACTCGGACTCACCACCGAGAACGGCAACGGCAGTCCCGACACCGCACACACCGGAACCCCGAGCGCAGGAGCCGATCGATGAGCGCCCCACCCACCATCGCCGCGCCGCCGGTGGAGACACCGGCCGCGCCGGCGCCGACGGTCGGCAGCCACTTCCGCGACTACCTGGCCAAGGTGCGCGGCGGCGACATGGGCGCGCTGCCGGCCGTACTCGGCCTGATCGTGCTCTGCGTCGTCTTCGCCGCGCTGCGCCCGAACTTCATGACCGAGGGAAACTTCGCCAACCTCTTCACCCAGGGCGCGGCGGTGACGCTGATCGCGATGGGGCTGATCTTCGTCCTGCTGCTCGGCGAGATCGACCTCTCCGCCGGCTTCGCCAGCGGCGTCTGCGCCGCGGTCCTCGCCCAACTGGTCACCCTGCACGGCTATCCCTGGTATGTCGCGGCCGCCGCCGCGATCGCCACCGGGATGGTGATCGGGTTCATCCTCGGCTTCCTGGTCGCCAAGATCGGCATTCCGTCCTTCGTGGTCACCCTTGCCGCGTTCCTCGCCTTCCAGGGCGTCGTGCTGCTGCTGATCAAGGGCGGCACCAACGTCTCGATCCGGGACGAGGTGCTGGTGGCGATCGCCAACCGGAACATGCCGCCGTGGCTCGGCTGGGCGCTGACCCTGCTCGGCATCGCCGGCTACGCCGCCGTGCAACTGCTGCGGCACCGCAACCGCACCAGGCGCGGCCTGGTGAGCGAACCCCTCACCGTGGTGCTGATCCGGATCGGCGCGCTCACGCTGCTCGTCGGCACCGCCGTGTACCTGCTCAACCTCGAACGCAGCCGCAACCCGCTCGTCTCGCTCCGGGGCGTACCGATCGTGGTGCCGGTCATCGTCGTCCTGCTGGTCGCGCTGACCTTCGTCCTGCACCGCACCGCGTACGGCCGGCACATCTACGCCGTCGGCGGCAACCGGGAGGCGGCCCGCCGGGCCGGCATCAACGTCGACCGGATCAGGATCTCGGTCTTCGTGATCTGCTCCTCGATGGCGGCGATCGGCGGCATCGTGGCGGCCAGCCGGGCCACCTCGGTCGACGCCAACACCGGGGGCAGTAAGGTCCTGCTCTACGCCGTCGGTGCGGCGGTGATCGGCGGCACCAGCCTCTTCGGCGGCAAGGGCCGGATCGTCGACGCGGTGCTCGGCGGTGCGGTGATCGCCGTCATCGACAACGGGATGGGGCTGCTCAGCCGCAGTTCCGGGTTCACCTTCGTGGTGACCGGTCTGGTGCTGCTCCTCGCGGCCAGTGTCGACGCACTCTCCCGACGTCGAGCCGGCGTGACAGGCAATCGATAGGGGCACGATGCGCGCAGGGCCGAGCCAGGAGGAGATACGCCGGCAGAATCTCGGCGCGCTGCTGCGGTACGTCCACATCCACGGCGCCACCTCCCGGGCGGAGCTGACCACCTCCCTCGGACTCAACCGGAGCACCATCGGCGCACTCACCGCCGAACTGGCGGCCGCCGGCCTGGTCAGCGAGCGGGCACCCCGGGAGACCGGGCGGGCCGGGCGACCATCCCTGGTCGTCCGGCCCGAGTCGGGCCGGGTCTTCGCGTACGCGTACAGCATCGAGGCGGACCGGCTCCGGGCCGCCCGGATCGGTCTCGGCGGGGTGGTGCTGGACCGCCGGCAGGCCGAACGGCCACCGGGGCTGCTGGCCGTGGAGACCCTTCCCCTGCTGGCCGGCTTCGTCAAGGAGATGCACCAGGCGGTGCCGGAGGGCTCCGTCTACGTCGGCAGCGGTGTCGCGGTCTGCGGCCGGCTCCGCCGACCCGACGGCACCGGGCAGCCCGGCCCGGAGGCCGCCGTGCGACCCGCCCCGGACACTGGCGTGCGCCCCGGCCCGGAGGCCGCCGTGCGACCCGCCCCGGACACTGGCGTGCGCCCCGGCCCGGAGGCCGCCGTGCGCCCCGGCCCGGACACTGGCGTGCGACTCGGACCGGACGGTGCCGCCGAGGTCGGCGGTGACGAGCTGGACGGGCCGCTGGCCGAGGCGCTCGGCGAGCTGCTGCCGCAGGAGCGTCCGGTGCTGGTCAGCAACGCGGCCGACGTGAGTGCGGTCGCCGAGCACGCCCGCGGGGCGGCCAGGGGTTACGACGACGTCATCTACCTGCACCGCGACGTCGGCATCGAAGCCGGGATCATCGTCGGCGGCCGGCGGCTCACCGGGCAGGGCGGGTACGCCGGCGAGGTCGGCCACATGGTGGTGCAGCCCGGCGGGCGCCCCTGCGGCTGCGGCTCGTACGGCTGCTGGGAGACCGAGATCGGCGAGTACGCCATGCTCCGGGCGGCCGGCCGGGGCGAGGCCGCCAGCCGGGAGGCCGCCCTGCGGCTGGTCGACGCGGCCTCCCGGGGCGACGCCGCCGCCCAGGCCGCGATCCGGCAGGTCGGCGACTGGCTCGGCTTCGGCGTCGCCAACCTGGTCAACATCTTCAACCCCGGGGTGGTCATCTTCGGCGGCACCCTCCGGGACGTCTACCTCGCCGCCGCCGCCCGGGTACGCAGCCGGCTCAACTCCCTGGCTCTGGCCACGCCCCGCGAGCAGGTCCGGCTGCGTACGCCCCAGCTCGGCGAGGACGCCGCCCTGGTCGGTGCCGCCGAACTCGCCTTCGAACACCTCCTCGCCGCTCCGCTTGAGATGTGAGGAAGGGCCCCCGCATATCGTTTTCTGTTGTAGAAGGGCCCCCTCCTTACATCTAGGCTGTCCGGCGTGGACGGGCAACTGCGGGCATCCGACTCCGATCGGCAGCGGGTGGTCGCCGACCTGCAACGTCACACCGAGCAGGGGCGGCTCAGCCTCGACGAGTTCTCCGAGCGGGTGGGCGCGGTCTACTCCGCCCGTACGCTCGGGGAGCTGGCCGTGGTGACCCGGGACCTGCCGGCGGTTTCGGCTCCCAGGCCCGGTGGCAGCGCCGATGGCGGTGTCGGTGGCGCCGGGGGCACCGGTGGCGGGGACAGTGGCAGTACGGGCGGCCGGCGGGAGCTGCTGGTCGTCTTCGCCGTCGCCGTCGTCACCCTGCTGTTGCTCGGGGTCTTCATGTCGGTCACCCGCTGAGCCGTCGCTGCCGATATGCCCTGGTCAGGGTAGATATCACGCTCTGCGTCCCACCGTGTCGCGCTTTGGCAGCGCTTATTCTCACATCCGGTTGACTCGAATCGATGGGGTCAACTTGAATGACCCTTCACAGTTACTCAGAGTTGTGTACGTCGGTTCAGGGTTATGGGAGATGGCTGGCATGACCACGTTCGAAATCTGCGTCGACGGCGTCGAGGGGACGCTGGCCGCGGAACGCGCCGGTGCCGACCGGGTGGAACTCTGCGCAGGGCTGTTCGAGGGCGGGTTGACGCCGAGCATCGGCACCATCGAGGTGGCCCTGCAGGCGGCGAGCCGGATCAGGGTGCACGTGCTCGTCCGCCCCCGGGGCGGCGACTTCATCTACTCCCCGTACGAGGTCGACGCGATGGTGCGCGACGTGCAGGCGGCGGTGACGGTCGGCGCGCACGGCATCGTGATCGGGGCACTGACCCCCGAGGGCGACATCGACCTGCCGACGATGCGGCGGCTGCTCGCCGCGGCCGACGGTGCCGACGTCACGTTCCACCGGGCCTTCGACATGGTCCGGGAGCCGTTCGACGCGCTGGAGCAGTTGGTCGAGCTGGGCGTGCCCCGGGTGCTGACGTCGGGCCAGGAGGAGAGCGCACTGGCCGGTGCCCCGCTCATCGCGGACCTGGTCGCCAAGGCCGACGGCCGGCTCGCGGTGATGGCCGGCGGCGGGGTCAACGAGCGCACCATCGCCCGGATCGCGGCGGCCACCGGCGCCGACGAATACCACTTCACCGCCCGGGTCAGCACGGACGGTCCGGCGATCCACCGCAACCCGCTGCCCCGGATGGGTGGCGTGCTGAGCCGCCCGGAGTACCAGCGCTCGGAGACCTCGCCGGAGCGGATCGGCCAGATCATCGGGGCGGTCCGGCCCTGACCTCCTCGGCCGGTTCGGTCGACCGAGGAGTCGGCGACGGCGCTACCGATGGCCCGGACCGCCCTGTCGCTTCTGTCGCCGGCTGGTCGAGCTGGCGCCAGACCGGCAGGACGAACGGAAGCACGGTCACCACCAGGTAGGCCGCCCCGAGCAGCAGGCAGGCGGCCGGCAGCCGCAACTGCTCGACGGCGAGACCGCCGAGTAGCCCGCCGAGCGGGATGCCGGCCCAGGAAGCCGCATGGGTCAGCCCGAGCACTCGGGCGCGGAGCCGTTCCGGGATCCGTTCGAAGGTGGCCGCCCCGAGGATCGGGTTGATCGCGGCAACCGACACCCCCGCGACGAACGAGATCAGGTAGACCGCCCAGAGCCGGTCCAGCACGGCCAGCGCGACGAAGCGGGGCGCCCCGGCGAGCAGGAAGCCCACCGCGAAGACGGCGAACCGTGGCACCCGGGACGCCACGACGGTGAAGACGGCGTTGCCGAGCACCGCGCCGAGCGCGAACGCCGCGGTGAGCAGGCCGAGCGCCGTCGACGAGCCGGCCACCTCGGTGGCCCAGACCGGAGCGAGAATCGAGGTGTACGCCGCGTCGGCGAAATTCGTGACGAGGAGCATCAGCACGATGCCGTGCACCAGCCGGTCGCGGCGCAGATAGTGCATCCCACCCCGGAGCGCGGCCAGGTAGGACTCCCGGTCCGGCCCGCCGTCGCCCTCCTCCGGCGTGGCGGAATCGCCGCCTCCCGGATCGGCACCGGACTGCCGGACCGGCACGCCCAGCGCCACCACGGCCGCCCCGACCAGGAAGGTGCCGGCGTCGAGCAGCAGCACCGTCGGGGCGTCGAGCACGGCGATCAGCAGGCCGGCCAGGGGTGCGCCGAGCAGCGTCGCCAGCCGACTGAGCCCGTCGTGCAGGCTGGTCGCCCGGGTCATCGGGATGCCCGCCGCCGCCACGGTCTCCGGGAAGAGCACCCGCTTGGCGGTGTCACTCAGCCCGCGCAGCAGCCCGGCGACCGCGACCAGGCCGGTGAGGGCGCCGAACCCGAGCGCGCCGGCCAGGTGCAGCACCGGGACGGCGGCCAGCACCGCCGCGCTGGCCAGGTCGGTGACGACGCTGGTCCGGCGACCGCCGAGGCGGTCGATCAGCGGACCGCCGAGGGCGCAGGCCAGCACGTACGGGAGCATCTCGGCGAACGCCACCACGCCAGTCCTGGCCGCGCTGCCGGTGAGCACGAGGGTGAACCAGGGCAGCGCGACCATGCTCATCCGGCTGCCGACCAGGGAAATCCCCTCCGCGGCCAGCAGGCCGACGAATGGTCGCCGATCCCGGTCCATCAGCCGGTCCCCTCCGCCGGCCGGACGTCATCGACGGGCCGGACGAAGGGCATGAGCTGTGCCTGGACCACGAAGGGCTCGGCGCCGTCCGGGGCCGACACGCCGGGCCCGTCGTGGCGGTACCGCCCGATCAACTCGCGCAACGCGTCGGCGAACTCCTGCGCCTCGGCCGCGGTCAGCCGGAGCTGCCAGTTGCTGAGGGTCCACGCCCGTTCCCACTCCTTCGGCAGGCCGGACATCTCGTTCAGCCACCGGTCGATCCGCTCGGCGTAGAGCGCGGCGACGGATCGCAGGTACGTCTCGATGTCCGGCAGCGCGTCCCGGCCGACCTCCTCGCCGTCGAGCAGGGTCTTGCGGTGCGCCGCCCGCCACCACCGCTCCCGACCCGCGCCACGACCTGGCTCCTCGACGACGAAGCCGTACTGGGCGAGTTGCCGGAGGTGGTAGCTGGTGGCGCCGGTGGACTGGCCGAGCCGCTCGGCGAGCAGGGTGGCGGTGGCGGGACCGTGCTCGCGCAGCGTGTTGAGCATCCGGACCCGGAGCGGGTGGGCGAGGCCCCGCAGCGACGTCGGATCCAGCCGGACTTCATCCCTAGACATAGTTGCAAAGCTAGCCTTGCAAAGCTTCCTTTGCAAGGCTTCCACCCTTCCCCCCGCAGGTGCACAAGCGGGGCAGCTCGACAGTCCCGTCCACAGTCATCCCACCGGCGTCAGACCGAGGCTGTGCCCGCCGGACGGCTCCCGCCGCTCCGGCGGGGTGGGTCAGCGGTCGACCGGGGTGAAGTCCCAGACGTGCGGGGTGCGGGCGAGCATCCGGGCGGGCGGGTCGGGCAGCGAGACCGGGTTGGCCCGCCACCGGGAGACGACCACGAGCCGGTTGTCGGTGGAGGAGAAGACCTCGCTGGAGATGTGCAGCGGATTGTGCTCCAGCTCGGGCAGGGCCGTGTCGCAGACCCAGGTGAGGAGATCGGCGAAGCCGGCCCGCTCGGCGCGTACCTCCCACATCCGTACGATCACGTCGGCCATCACTCCTCCCGCCCTCGACGCCGCCGGAACACTACACGCTGACCGTGGTCAGCGGCAGCGCGGAATCGGCGGGCAGGTCCAGCCGGCTCGGGGCGACCCCGGCGGCGACCAGGTGCGAGCCGAGCGCCGCCACCATCGCGCCGTTGTCGGTGCAGAGCTTCGGCCGGGGCACCCGGACCCGGATGCCGTGCCTCGCCGCCCGCTCCTCGGCCAGCGCCCGCAGCCGGGAGTTTGCCGCGACCCCGCCGCCGAGCACCAGGGTCTCCACGCCCTGGTCGCGGCAGGCCGCGATCGCCTTGCCGGTGAGCACGTCGCAGACCGCCTCCTGGAAGGAGGCGGCGACGTCCGGCACCGGCACCGGCTCGCCGGCCCGCTGCCTCGCCTCCACCCAGCGGGCGACCGCGGTCTTCAGCCCGGAGAAGGAGAAGTCGAACCGGTGTGCGGCCAGGTCCTTCGGGGCGGTCAGCCCGCGCGGGAAGGGGATCGCGTCCGCCGCGCCCGCCCGGGCCTCCCGGTCGATCGGCGGGCCGCCCGGGAACGGCAGCCCGAGCAGCCGGGCCACCTTGTCGAAGGCTTCCCCGGCGGCGTCGTCGATGGTGGCGCCGAGCGGGGTGACCCCGGTCGCCAGGTCGTCGACCAGCAGCAGGGACGAATGCCCGCCGGAGACCAGCAGCGCGACCGCCGGCTCGGGCAGCGGGCCGTGCTCCAGGGTGTCCACCGCGACGTGCGCGGCCAGGTGGTTCACCCCGTAGACCGGCTTCTCGGCGGCGAGCGCGTAACCCTTGGCGGCGGCCACCCCGACCAGCAGTGCGCCGGCCAGCCCGGGGCCGGCGGTGACCGCGATCGCGTCGACGTCGGCCAGGGTCACCCCGGCATCGTCGAGGGCACGGCGCATGGTCGGCACGATCGCCTCCAGGTGCGCCCGGCTCGCCACCTCCGGCACCACCCCGCCGAACCGGGCATGCTCCTCGACACTGGAGGCCAGCGCGTCGGCGAGCAGGGTGTGGCCGCGTACGACACCGACGCCGGTCTCGTCGCAGGAGGTCTCGATCCCGAGGATCAGCGGTTCGTCAGCCATTCGCCTGCTCCAGTTCGAGCTGCATCACCAGCGCGTCGGTGTTGCTCGGTTGGTAGTAGCCGCGCCGCACGCCGACCGGCTCGAAGCCGTGCATGGCGTAGAGGCGCTGGGCGGGTGCGTTGTCCACCGCCACCTCCAGCAGCACCCGGCGTACGCGGTGCCGGTCCGCCTCGGCCAGCAGGTCCACCAGGAGCATCCGGCCGACGCCGGAGCGCTGCGCGTCCCGGCGTACCGCCACGTTCTGCACCCACGCCTCGTCGGGGGGCGCGACGGCGAGCCCGGCGTAGCCGACGAGCGCGTCGGTGGCGTCCAGCGCCGCCACGTAGTGGTGGCCGTTCGCCAGCTCGTTCCAGAACATTCCCGCCGACCACTGCTCGTCGCCGAAGAGATCCGCCTCGATCGGCAGTGCCTCGACAATGTGCCACCAGCGGAACGGGCCCAGCCGGACCAACCGACCGCTGCCCGCGCCGGCCGCCGTCCTCACCGCAGGACCGGCTTGCGGCCGGTCGCCGCCACGGCGTCCGGCCGGCGCAGGTAGAGGGGCGTGAGCCGGTCACCGGGGGCACCGGCCCGGACCCGGGCCGCCGCGAGCTCCGCGAGGGCGTACGCCGGTGGGTGGTCCAGGCCGGCCCTCGGCGGCAGTCCGAGGATGTCGGCGTACCGGCGGGCCCCCTCGCCGACCGCGACCCGGACGCCCAGCTCCCGGGCCCGCTCGGCGACAGCGGTGGGGGTGTCGACGTCCGGGCCCGCCAGCCGGTCGCCGGTCAGGTCGTAGACCGCCCAGTAGATCTCCCGGCGGCGGGCGTCGGTGGCCACCAGCACCGGCCCGACCTCGGGCGCGGCGCCGGAGCGGGGGTGGGTGGCGGCGTGTCCGATGGCGTCGAGCGAGGGCACCCCGTAGGTCGGGATGCCGAGCACCTGCCCCATGCTCGCCGCCGTGACCAGGCCGACCCGCAGCCCGGTGAACGGCCCGGGCCCGAGCCCGGCCACCACGGCGGCCAGGTCGGGCGGGCGGGCGCCGGCCTCGGCGAACAGCGCGGAGACCTGCGGCGCCAGCAGTTCGCCGTGGGCCCGCGCGTCGACGACGCTGCGCTCGCCGCGCGGCGCGACCGAGTCGGCGGTGATCTCCGCCAGCGCGGCGGTCACCGCCGGGGTCGAGGAGTCCAGCACGAGTACGAGCACACAGGCACCCTAACCGGGTCGGCACCGGCGCCCGGCACGACCCACGTCAGCCGGCGGAGAGGTCCCAGTCGACGGTGGGGCGGCCCGCGTCGGCGAGCGCCTTGTTGCAGGCGCTGAAGGGGCGGCTGCCGAGGAAGCCGCGCGGGTTCATCGGGCTCGGGTGGCCGGCCTCCAGCACCACGTGCGCCGGGTTGGTGACCAGCCCGGCCTTCCTGCGCGCGTAGCCGCCCCAGAGCAGGAAGACGACCCGCTCCGGGCGCGCGTCGAGGGCCCTGATGGTGGCGTCGGTGAAGTCCTCCCAGCCCTTGTTGGCGTGTGATCCCGGGGTGGCCTGCCGGACGGTCAGCACCGCGTTGAGCAGCAGCACACCCTGGCTCGCCCAGCGGGTCAGGTTGCCGCCCCGGGAGACCGGCACCCCGAGGTCGTCGGCGAGCTCCTTGAAGACGTTGCGCAGCGACGGCGGCACCGCCACCCCGTCGCGGACACTGAAGCTCAGCCCGTGCGCCTGACCGGCCCGGTGGTAGGGGTCCTGACCGAGGATCAGCACCCGGCACTCCTCCGGAGCGCAGAGCCGGTAGGCCGTGAAGAGGTCCTCGACCGGCGGGAAGACGCTCCGCGTCGCGTATTCCGCGGCGACGAACTCGCTCAACGCGGCGGTCCGGGCCGGGTCGAGGTGCGGCTCCAGCGCCGCCCGCCAGGCCGGTGGCAGCAGGGCGGGAAGATCCAGGGTCATCGGTAACCTCTCGGGCGGCGGGATCGTCCCCCGCACTCTAGAAGTCCGGTACGACACCGCACATCCAACCCGGCGACGGCTCAGCGCAGCGCGGCGAGCCGGTCTGCCCAGTCGCCGCCGGACGGCACCAGCTCGATCCGCCGGGTCTCGTCGTCCCGCCGGTCGATGCGGACCTGCAGATGCGTGTCGACCAGGTGCTCGACCAGCCCTTCCCCCCACTCGACCACGGTGACCGCCTCGTCCACCGAGGCGTCCAGGTCGAGGTCGTCGATCTCGGCCCGCGGGTCGACCGCATCCCCCAGCCGGTACGCGTCGGCGTGCACCAGCGTGATCCGCCCGCCCCGGGCCGGGTCCGGCCGGTGCACCCGGGCGATCACGAAGGTCGGCGACGTGATGTCGCCCAGCACACCGAGCCCGGCCCCGATCCCCTGCACCAGCGCGGTCTTGCCGGCGCCCAGCGGCCCGACGAGCACCAGCAGGTCCCCGGAGCGGAGCAGTCCGCCGAGCCGGCGCCCGAACTCGCGGGTGTCGCCCACGGTCGGCAGCTCGCGGACGAGTTCGGTGCCGCGCAACGCGTCGCTCATCGGGGAAGCCTCAATCCTCTCGTCGGGCGGGCAGCCGGTCGAGGAAGTCGAGGAGTATCTCGTTGACCTCGTCGGCGTGCTCCAGCATGACCACGTGCCCGCTGTCGGGCACCTTGACATACTCGGCGTCCGGCAGCCAGCGGACGATCTCCTCGGAGTGGGTCACCGGCGTGATCATGTCGCGCTCACCCACGATGACCAGGGCGGGGGCGTCCCGCAGGGCGGCCAGCACCGGATAGCGGGCATGCAGATAGATGGTGCGCAGATAGCGGGCGACGGTCTCGGTGGAGGTCCGGGAGTTCATCTTCTCCACGTAGGAGACCAGGGCCGGGCTGGGGGTGGGGGTGCCGAAGCCGTACTTGCGGGTGAGCAGCCAGGCCAGGTTCGCCGAGGCGCGCCGGGCCCGGTCGAGCACGCTGCCGGTGAGCCGGGTGGCGTTGTCGACCACCGGGAGCAGCGGGGCGCCGGCCCGGGCGACGATCGTGGGCAGGCCGAACTTCGTCTCCGCCACCAACCCGCCGGAGGTGGCCATCAGCACGGTACCGACCACCCGCTCGGCGAAGATCTCCGGATGGCGCTCGGCGAAGGCCATGATGGTCATGCCGCCCATCGAGTGCCCGATCAGCACCAGCGGCCCGGTCGGCGCGGTCCGGTCGATCACCGACCGGAGGGTCTCGCCGAGCGCCGCGAGCTGGTACTCGCCCGACTCCAGCCGGCCCGAGCGGCCGTGTCCGGGCTGGTCGTAGAAGACCATCCGGTCCTCGCCCAGCTCGGTGAGCATGCTGCGCTGGAAGTGGAAGGTCCCCATGTCCAGGCAGAAGCCGTGCACGAAGACGAGGGTCGGGCGCCCCGGCCCGGCCGGTGGCCCGACCAGCTCCACGTGGATGTCGGTGCCGTCGGCGGTGGTGACGGTGCAGGACTCGTCGTACGGCAGCGCACCGAACGGCTCCGCCGCGTACCGGTCACCGGGCGCGGACCTGGAGCGGCGTACCACCGCCCGCTCGGCGGCCACCCCGGCGGCGATCCCGGCCGCCGCGACCCCGGCCGCCGCGCCGATGATGCCGGCCACCCGGAACAGTCCGGTCCGGTTCGGCGTACGCCGGGCGGGCAGCCGCTGCGCCGGCACCCGCGACCCGGCCAGCCTGCTGGGGCTCATGACTGCCGCCCGTCGTACACCCGGGGCACCCGGACCCCGCCGAACCTGGTGACGATCTCGTAGTTGATGGTGCCGACCGCCTCGGCCCAGTCGTCGGCGGTCGGCTCGCCCTCCGCGCCGCTGCCGAAGAGCGTCGCCACGTCACCGGGGTCCACCGGGTCGTCGCCGCAGTCCAGCACGATCTGGTCCATGCAGACCCGGCCGGCGATCCGGCGCCGCCCACCGGCGAGCTGGACCGGGCCGACGTTGGAGGCGTGCCGGGGCACCCCGTCGGCGTAGCCGAGCGGCACGACGGCGAGCGTCGTCTCCCGCTCGGTGTGGTAGGTGTGCCCGTAGGAGACGCCCGTGCCGGCCGGCACCCGCTTGGTCAGCGTGACCCGGGCCCGGGCGGTCATCGCCGGCCGCAGCCCGAACCGCTCGCCGGGGATCGGCGAGAGCCCGTAGAGCGCGATGCCGGGCCGGACCAGGTCGAAGTGGGTGTCGGGGCGGGTCAGCGTCGCCGCCGAGTTGGCCAGGTGCCGGTAGCGGGGGCGCAGCCCGGCGCGCTCGGCGAGGGCGAGCCCCTCGGTGAAGGCGGCGAGCTGCCGGTCGATGGTGGCGTGCCCGGGAGCGTCGGCGTGGACCAGGTGGCTCCAGACCCCCACCACCTCGAGGACGCCGTCCGCCTGCGCCTTCGCCGCCGCGTCCAGCAGCTCGGGCCAGTCGGCCACGGTCGCGCCGCCCCGGGAGAGCCCGGTGTCGATCTTGAGGTGGGTCCGGGCCGGCCGGCCGGCCCGTTCGGCCGCGGTCACCAGCTCGGCGAGCTGGCCGAGGCTCGCCGCGGCCAGGTCCACCCCGACGGTCACCCCCTCGTGCAGCGGCATCCCGGGCGCGAGCAGCCAGGCCAGCACCGGTGCGGTGACACCCTCGCGGCGCAGCGTCAACGCCTCGTCGAGGGTGCAGACGCCGAGCCACTCCGCCCCGGCGTCCAGGGCCGCCCGCGCCGCGGGCAGCATGCCGTGACCGTAGCCGTCACCCTTGACCACGGCCATCAGCTCGGCGTTCGTCCCGGCCCGCAGCCGGGCCACGTTGTCGCGGATCGCGTCAAGGTCGACCCGCACCTCGGCCTGCCACATGCGCCCAGCCTACTTGTCAGTAGATCCAGATGGCCGCAGGTGGCGTGAGCTGGACAGGCGTCGGCGGGGCGGTCCGGGTCACCGGGGCAGTCGGGCGATCACCGGGCGCAGCGCCGCGGCCACGTCGGCGGCGGTGACCGGACCCTGCCGGACCGCCTCCTGTCCCGCCAGCCCGTGCAGGTACGCGGCGGCGGCAGCCGCCCGCTCCGGAGCCAGCCCGGCGGCGAGCAGCGAACCCAGCAACCCGGCCAGCACGTCGCCGGTGCCGCCGGTGGCCAGCGCCGGGGTGCCGGTCGGGTTGGCGAAGGCCCGCCCGTCCGGGGTGGCGACGACGGTCCGGTCACCCTTGAGCAGCACCACCGCGTTCATCCAGGTGGCCAGGCGCAGCGCCGCGCCGACCCGGTCCCCGCCGGGCTCCTCGCCGCCGAGTCGCGCGTACTCCCGGTCGTGCGGGGTGATGACGATCGGCGCGTCCCGTCCCCGGAGCCGCTCCGCCATCGAGCCGTCGACCAGCAGGGTGAGCGCGTCCGCGTCCAGCACCACCGGCACCGGCGCGGCGAGTACGCAGCGCAGCTCGGTGGCGGCCTCCGCGCCGGTGCCCAGCCCCGAGCCGCAGACCCAGGCCTGCACCCGACCGGCGTCGGTGACCCGCTCGGCGGCGACCACCGACGGATAGCGGCGGAGCACCTCGGCGCGGGCGCTGCCGGCGTACCGGATCATGCCGGTCGGCCCGGCGACCGCGCCGCCGACCGAGAGCACGGCCGCGCCCGGGTACGTCGCGGAGCCGGTCGCCAGCCCGACCACGCCCCGGCTGTACTTCTCCTCCTCCGGGCCGAGCCGGGGCCACCACTCGGCGACGTCCGACCACTCGGTCACCCGTACCGCCGGATCGGCCCGGAGCCAGGGACCCAGGCCGATGTCGACCAGCTCGACCCGGCCGGCCCGGGGTGCGGCCGGCCCGACCACCAGGGCCGGCTTCAGGCAGCCGAAGGTGACCGTGACGTCGGCGGTCACCGTGCCGGGCAGGCCGGCCGGGCGTGGTACCCCACCGGTGTCCACCTCGACCCCGCTCGGCACGTCCACCGCCACCACCGGCGGTCGCTTCCCGGCCCGGTCGGTCAGGCCGGCCAGCCCGGCCACCACCCGGGCCGCCGGCTCCCGCAGCCCGCCCGAGCCGCCGATCCCGACGATCCCGTCCAGCACCAGGTCGGCCCGGTCCGGCAGCCCGTTGCAGACCTGACCGCCGGCCGAGCGCAGCGCCGCCAGGCCGCCGGGATGGACCCGCTCCGGGGAGAGCGGCAACGCCCGCACCGCCGCGCCCCGGCCGGCGAGCCGGGCACCCGCGTAGAGGGTGTCGCCGCCGTTGTCGCCGGAGCCGACCAGCAGCAGCACCCGGGCGCCGTAGACCCCGCCCCGCTCGGCGAGCAGCCGGGCGCAGTGTCCGGCCAGCCCACCGGCGGCGCGGCGCATCAGGGTCCCGTCCGGCACCGTCGCCATCAGGGCCCGTTCGGCGGCGCGTACGTCCGCCACCCGCCACGCCGACCTCATCGCCGCCCCGTCCTCATCGCCCCGCTCCGACCCCGTCGCCCGGTCGCTCTCATCGCCCGGTCGCTCTCATCGCCCGGTCGCTCTCATCGCTCCGCCACCACCATCGCCGAGGCGATCCCGCCGTCGTGCGAGAGCGAGAGGTGCCAGCGCTCCACGCCACGCTCGGTGGCGGCGGCGGCGACCGTGCCGGAGACGGTCAGCCAGGGTCGCCCGTCCGGGTCGGCGACCACCTCGCAGTCGTGCCAGTGCAGCCCGACCGGGGCGCCGAGCGCCTTGGCGACCGCCTCCTTCGCGGCGAACCGGGCGGCCAGCGACTCGGCCGAGCGCGGACCGCCCGACCCGGTGACGCGTTCCGCCTCGGTGAAGAGCCGATCGGCCAGCAGCGGGGTGCGTGCGAGCGCCCGGGCGAACCGATCGACCAGTACGACGTCGATGCCGACTGCGACGATCACCGCCTCACCCTACCGGCGGCCGCGCCGGCTCATTCCACAGTGACCGACTTGGCCAGGTTGCGCGGCTGGTCGACGTCGTGCCCCCGGGCCGCGGCGATCTCGCAGGCGAGCACCTGCAACGGCACCGTGGTGACAAGCGGGGCCAGCAGGGTCGGCGTACGCGGCACGTAGATCAGGTGGTCGGCGTAGGGCGTCACCGCCTCGTCGCCCTCCTCGGCGATCACGATCGTCCGGGCGCCCCGGGCCCGGATCTCCTGGATGTTGGAGACGATCTTGTCGTGCAGCATCCCCCGCCCGAGCGGCGACGGGACGATGCAGACCACCGGGGTGCCCTGGTCGATGAGCGAGATCGGCCCGTGCTTCAACTCGCCGGCCGCGAAACCCTCGGCGTGCATGTAGGCGAGTTCCTTGAGCTTGAGCGCACCCTCCAGGGCGACCGGGAAGCCGACGTGCCGGCCGATGAAGAGCACCGTCGGCGCCGTCTTGAGGTCGCGGGCGAGTTCCCGGACCGGCTCCACCCCGGCGAGCAGCTTCCGCAGCTTCTCCGGCATCTCCTGGAGCTGCTCCACCACCGCGGCGACCTCGTCGGCGTACTTGATGCCGCGGACCTGGGCCAGGTGCAGGCCGATCAGATAGCAGGCCACCACCTGGGTGAGGAACGCCTTGGTGGAGGCGACCGCGACCTCGGGACCGCCGTGGGTGTAGAGCACCGCGTCGGACTCGCGCGGGATGGTGGAGCCGTTGGTGTTGCAGATCGCCAGCACCCGGGCCTTCTGCTCCTTGGCGTGCCGGAGCGCCATCAGGGTGTCCATGGTCTCGCCGGACTGCGAGATCGCCACCACCAGGGTGGAGCGGTCCAGCACCGGGTCGCGGTAGCGGAACTCGCTGGCCAGCTCGACCTCGCAGGGGATCCGGGTCCAGTGCTCGATGGCGTACTTCGCCACCATCCCGGCGTGGTACGACGTGCCGCAGGCGACGATGAAGATCTTGTCGGCGTCCCGCAGGTCCTGGTCGGAGAGGCGGACCTCGTCCAGCACGATCTCGCCGGTCTCCTTGAGGCGGCCGAGCAGGGTGTCGGCGATCGCCTGCGGTTGCTCGGCGATCTCCTTGAGCATGAAGTAGTCGTAGCCGCCCTTCTCGGCGGCCGAGGCGTCCCAGTCGATGTGGAAGTCCCTGCCGCTGGCCGGGGCGCCGGTGAAGTCGGTGATCTCGATGTCGTCGGCCGTGATCAGCACGACCTGGTCCTGACCGAGCTCGACCGCCTCCCGGGTGTGCTCGATGAAGGCGGAGACGTCGCTGGCGAGGTAGTTCTCCCCGACGCCGCGCCCGACCACGAGCGGCGAGTTGCGCCGGGCGCCGACCACCGCCCCGGGAATCGCCGCGTCCACCGCGAGCAGCGTGAAGGCACCCTCCAGCCGCTGGCAGACCTGGCGCATCGCGGTCGCCAGCAGCCGCGGGCCGTCGGCCTCACCGACGGCACGCAGCCGGGCGAGCTCGCCGGCGATCAGGTGCGCGGCGCACTCGGTGTCGGTGTCGCTGCCGAACTCGACGCCCTCGGCCTCCAGGTCGGCGCGGAGCTTGGCGAAGTTCTCGATGATGCCGTTGTGGATCACGGCCACCCGGCCGTCGGTGGCCTTGTGCGGGTGGGCGTTGCGGTCGGTGGGCCCGCCGTGGGTCGCCCACCGGGTGTGCCCGATCCCGGTCGTCCCGGCACCGATGCCGAGCGCCGCGGCACCGTCGTCGGTCGACGACCGCTCGGCGAGCGCCTTCTCCAGGTTGGCCAGCTTGCCGGCCTTCTTCTCGGTCAGCAGCTCGCCCTCGGCGACGACCGCCACGCCGGCCGAGTCGTAGCCGCGGTACTCCAGCCGCCGCAACCCGTCCAGCACGATGCCCAGCGCCGGTCTGGCGCCGGCGTAACCCACGATTCCGCACATGGCCCGCAGCCTAACCTAGGTTCGCTCATCTGGCGTGATCGAAAGGTGCTCATTCGATCAGCGGATTTGCTCGGTGACGTTCGGTGACCGTTGGTGGCCGGCGGATCGGACGATCCGGCGGCACCCGTCGCGTGCCTGTCCTTTCGGGTACATCGCGGCCAGGGCGGACGCGGTACCGTGACTGGCGCATTCGCTGCCACCTCCGCCGGATCTCCCCCTTTCGCCGCCGCCTCCTGCTGTCCTGCCATATCTGGAGCCAAGACCCGATGACCGACTCGCCGCCCCCGCACCACCCGTACGACCCCGAAGACGAGCCGCCGACGACGAGGTTCGGCCCGCCGCCGCAGCAGCCCCGGCCGGAGGACTCCCCGGCGGGCGACGAGGAGGACGCACCCACCACGAGGTACGCCCCGCCCCAGCCACCACAGCCCACCGGGCACGGCGAGCAGGCGCAGCCGGCGTACGGGCAGCCTCCGGCGCCACCGGGCACGTACGGCCAGCCGCCGCAGGCCACCCCGTACGGGCAGCCGACCTGGGGTCAGCCGCCGCAGGCGGGGTACGGCCAGCCGGCGCAGGCCGCCGGATACGGTCAACCGGCGCAGCCGAGCCCGTGGGGCCAGCCACCGCCACACGGCGGCCCGGAACAGGCCCCGCCCCACGGTGCCGGCCCGGCATACCCGCCGCAGTCCAGCCCGCCAGCCACGCCATACCCGACCAGCGGGGCCCCGAACCAGCAGGAGGCCGGTTACGGCGCCCATCCCGGCTACCAGCAGGACCAGCCGGGCTACCAGCAGGCGCATCCCGGCTACCAGTATCCCGGCTACCAGGCGGGCTACCAGCAGGGCCAGCATCCCGGCTACCAGGCGGGCTACCAGCAGGGCCAGTATCCCGGCTACCAGGCGGGCTACCAGCAGGGGCAGCAGCCGGGCCACCCCGGCGGGCCGTTCCCGCCGCCGGCACCGAAGAAGAGCAACAAGACCATGATCATCGCGATCGCGGCCGTGGTGGTCGTCGTGCTGGTCGCCTGCGTCGGCATCTGCCTCGGCCCGCTCGCGTTCATGGACCGGCTGCGGAACACCGTGGAGGGGAGCCTCGACACCACCTCCGCTCCTTCCGGCCAGGACCAGCAGGACGGCGGCGATCCGGGCACCAGCGGTCAGACGGTGGTCTACGAGGTGACCGGTCAGGGGCGCGTCGCCCTCTCCTACATCGACGGGGCCGGAAAGCAGGTGCACTCCTCCTCCGTCGATCTGCCGTGGCGGAAGGAGGTCAGGATCCCCGAGGACGACCTCAAGACGGTGGTCGCGATCCGCACCGGCGGCGGCACCGGCGACATCGCCTGCACGATCACCGTCGACGGCACGCCGACGGCGACCAGGACCTCCAGCGGCACGTACGCCACCGTCACCTGCTCCGACTTCGGGATCTGACGGCACGGCGCCCGGCGGCCTAGGGTGGCGGGGTGACGACCACAGCCGACCCCGACCCCCTGGTCCGCCGGATGCGCCCGTTCGGCACCACCATCTTCGCGGAGATGTCGGCGCTGGCGGTGCGGACCGGCGCGGTCAACCTCGGCCAGGGCTTCCCGGACACGGACGGCCCGGCCGAGATGCTGGCCGCCGCGACCGAGGCGCTGCGCGGCGGGCACAACCAGTATCCGCCCGGGCCGGGCATTCCGGCGCTGCGCGCCGCGATCGCCGCACACCAGCGCCGGTTCTGGGGGCTGGGCTACGACCCGGACGGTCAGGTGCTGGTCACCGCCGGGGCGACCGAGGCGGTCGCAGCGGCGATCCTCGGGCTCTGCGAGGCAGCGGACGAGGTGGTCTGCTTCGAGCCGTACTACGACTCGTACGCCGCCTCGATCGCGCTCGCCGGCGCGGTACGCCGGCCGGTCACGCTCCGCCCCGCCGCCGACGGCCGGTACGCCTTCGACCCGGCGGAGCTGCGCGCCGCCTTCGGGCCGCGGACCCGGCTGGTCCTGCTCAACTCTCCGCACAACCCGACCGGCAAGGTCTTCGCCGCCGACGAGCTGGCGCTGATCGCTGAGCTGTGCCAGGAGTACGACGCCATCGCCGTCACCGACGAGGTCTACGAGCACCTGGTCTTCACCGACGCCGGCAGCCCGCACGTCCCGCTGGCGACGCTGCCGGGGATGTGGGAGCGGACCCTGCGGATCTCCTCCGCCGGCAAGACGTTCTCCTGCACCGGCTGGAAGATCGGCTGGGCCAGCGGGCCCGCCCCGCTGGTCGCGGCGACGATGCGGGTCAAGCAGTTTCTCACCTTCGTCAACGGCGCGCCGCTGCAACCGGCGGTCGCCGTGGCGCTGGCCCTGCCGGACGGCTACTACCACGACTTCCGCGCCGACCTCCAGACCCGCCGGGACCAGCTCTCGGCCGGGCTGGTCGAGGCCGGCTTCCAGGTGCTGACGCCGGAGGGCACCTACTTCGTCACCACCGACATCACCCCGCTGGGCGGGCGGGACGGGGTGGAGTTCTGCCGCTCGCTGCCGGAGCGCTGCGGGGTGGTGGCCGTGCCGACCCAGGTCTTCTACGACGACGTCGAGGCAGGGCGGCGACTGGTCAGATTCGCCTTCTGCAAGCGCCCGGAGGTGCTGGCCGAGGCCGTGACCCGGCTCCGCAGCCTCGGCGGCAGCGCCGGCTGAGCCGGACCCTCGGCGAGGTTACGCCGGCACCGGGCTGGCGGCGCGTAACCCCGGGGAGCGGACTACGCCGGCACCGGGCTGGCGGTGCGTACCTCGGCGGCGATCCGCTCGGCGACCTCCCGGGCCAGCTCCAGCGTCGACGCCTCGACCATCACCCGGACCAGCGGCTCGGTGCCGGAGGGGCGGAGCAGGACCCGGCCCGTCTCGCCCAGCTCGGCCTCGGCCCGCGCGACCGCGTCGAGCACGGCCGGCGCGCCGGCACCGACGGTGCGGTCCGCGACCGGCACGTTGATCAGCACCTGCGGCAGCTTCGTCACCACCGAGGCCAACTCGGCGAGGCTGCGGCCGGTCGCCGCCATCCGGGACATCAGGTGCAGCCCGGTGAGGACGCCGTCGCCGGTGGTCGCGTACGCCGGCAGCACCAGGTGCCCGCTCTGCTCGCCGCCCAGCGCCAGGCCGGAGGCGCGCAGTTCCTCCAGTACGTACCGGTCACCGACCTTGGTCTCGACCAGCCGGATGCCGGCCGCGGACATCGCGAGCCGCAGGCCGAGGTTGCTCATCACGGTCGCGACCAGGGTGTCCTGGGTGAGCGTCCCGGCCTCCCGCATCGCCAGCGCCAGGATGGCCATGATCTGGTCGCCGTCCACCTCGCTGCCGTCGGCGGCGATCGCCACACACCGGTCGGCGTCGCCGTCGTGCGCGATGCCGACGTCGGCGCCGTGTTCCAGGACGGCGGCCCGGAGGTCGTCGAGATGCTGCGAGCCGCAGCCGTCGTTGATGTTGAGCCCGTCCGGTTCGGCGTGGATCGCGACCACCTCGGCCCCGGCCTCCTGATACGCGACCGGGGCGACCTCGGAGGCGGCTCCGTTCGCACAGTCGACCACGACCTTCAACCCGTCGAGCCGGTGCGGGATGGTGCCGACCAGGTGCTGCACGTAGTGCTCGGCGCCGTCGAGCAGGTCGTGCACCCGGCCGACGCCGGCACCGGTCGGCCGGGTCCAGCCGGCCGAACCGTTCGCCTCGACGGCGGCCTCGATCCTCAACTCGACGTCGTCGGGGAGCTTGTGCCCGCCGGCCGCGAAGAGCTTGATGCCGTTGTCCGGCATCGGGTTGTGCGAGGCCGAGAGCATCACCCCGAAGTCGGCCTTGGCCTCGCCGACCAGGAACGCCACCCCCGGCGTCGGCAGCACACCGACCCGGACCACGTTGGCTCCGGCGCTGGTCAGCCCGGCCACCACCGCCGCCTCCAGCATCTCGCCGCTGGCCCGGGTGTCCCGGCCCACCACCGCGAGCGGCGGATGGCTCCGATCCTGCTCGGCGAGGGTGTGCGCGGCCGCGACCGCGACCGAGAGTGACAACTCGGGGGTGAGGTCGGCGTTCGCGCGCCCGCGTACGCCGTCAGTGCCGAACAGCCGCCCCATGCGGGAACCTCCGGGAAGCACAGCGATGGAAACGAAACGGCCGGAGACCGCCACCGCGGAGGGGACGGTTCCGGCCGTACGTCAGAGGTACAAGGTGGTGCCGCTGGTCAGCGCTTGGAGTACTGGGGCGCCTTGCGGGCCTTCTTGAGACCGTACTTCTTGCTCTCCTTGACCCGGGCGTCCCGGGTGAGGAAGCCGGCCTTCTTCAGCGCCGGACGGTCGTCGGGGTCGCTCGCGATCAGCGCCCGGGCGATGGCCAGTCGCAGCCCGCCGGCCTGGCCGGTGGTGCCGCCGCCGCGCAGGTTGGCGATGACGTCGAAGCTCTCGGCCTTCTCGGCGGTGACCAGCGGCTCCTTGATGAGCTGCTGGTGCACCTTGCTCGGGAAGTACGCCTCCAGCTCACGACCGTTGCAGGTGATCTTGCCGCTGCCCGGGACGATCCGGACCCGGACGATCGCCTCCTTGCGGCGACCCACGGTCTGGATCGGGCGGTCGCCACGAGGAGCCCGGGCCACCGGGGCGGGCACCGGGGCTTCGGTGGTCGCGATGGTGTCGGTCATGCTGTTTCCTTCGCCCGCGCTCACTGCGCGATCTGCTTGATCTCGAACGGCACCGGCTGCTGCGCGGCGTGCGGGTGCTCGGCACCGGCGTAGACCTTCAGCTTCTTGATCAGCTTACGGCCGAGCTTGTTGTGCGGGAGCATGCCCTTGACGGCAAGCTCGATGGCCCGGTCCGGCCGCTTGGCGAGCAGCTCGTCGTAGCCGACCTGCTTCAGACCGCCCGGGTAGCCCGAGTGGCGGTAGGCGATCTTCTGGTGGCGCTTGTTGCCGGTCAGTGCGACCTTGCCCGCGTTCACGATGACGACGAAGTCGCCGGTGTCGACGTGCGGCGCGAAAGTCGGCTTGTGCTTGCCCCGCAGCAGCGTGGCGACATGGCTGGCCAGCCGGCCCAGCACGACGTCTGACGCGTCGATGACGTGCCACTGACGCTCGATCTCACCCGGCTTCGGGCTGTACGTACGCACAGGTCTACCTTGTCTCGTCGTCGGTCTGGGGTCGCGCACCGGTCGCCAGGCACGCACAAACGACTAAGCGTACCCGAAAGAGGCACGCCCTCGGATGTCACGTGAAAACTTGGGTGTCACACAACAGCAGGCAACGATACCCGCTAGCCGCCATCCGGGTCAAAACGAGGTGCAAGGAAGGGCCCCCGCTACAACAGAAAACGATAAGCGGGGGCCCTTCCTTACATGTCAGACGCCGGGGAGGCGGTGGTGGGAGGGGCGGAGGTAGACCACCCAGGTGATCACGAGGCAGAGGGCGTACCAGACGATGAAGGCGACATACGCGGCGTCGGCCGAGGAGTAGGCCAGGAACGACTGCCGGAAGGCGATGTTGACGAGTACGCCGCCGAAGGCGCCGACCGCGCCCGCGATGCCGATCAGCGCCCCGGAGAGCCGCCAGGCCCGGCGCTGCGCGGCGGCCGGATCCAGCTCACCGGCGGCCACCGCCCGGGCCGCCCTGGCCCGGAAGATCGCCGGGATCATCTTGTACGTCGACCCGTTGCCGACCCCGGAGAGCACGAAGAGCGCGATGAACCCGATCAGGTAGAGGGTCAGCGAGCGCTCCCGGGAGGCGTAGTAGACCAGTCCGGCGCCGGCCGCCATCGCCGCGAAGGTGGCCCAGGTCACCCGGGCCCCGCCGTACCGGTCGGCGAGGTGGCCGCCGACCGGCCGGATCAGCGAGCCGACAAGCGGCCCGAGGAAGGTCAGGTACGCCGCGTCGAGCGGGGTGGCGAACCGGTCGCCGAACTGCACCAGCAGTACCTGCCCGAAGGCGAAACCGAAGCCGATGAAGGACCCGAAGGTGCCGATGTAGAGCACGGACATGACCCAGGTGTGCGGGTCCCGGGCCGCCTCGCGCATCGCCCCGCGCTCGTTGCGGGCCCCGGTGATGTTGTCCATGTAGCGGGCCGAGGCGAGCGCGGCGAGCACGATCAGCGGGAGGTAGACCGCCGGCACCAGGCGCGGGTGCGCGGCGCCCGCGGTGGCCAGCACGGCCAGCCCGACGAGCTGCACCGCGGCCACCCCGATGTTGCCGCCGCCGGCGTTGAGCCCGAGCGCCCAGCCCTTGAGGCGCTGCGGGTAGAAGAGGTTGATGTTCGCCATCGAGGAGGCGAAGTTTCCACCGCCGACGCCGGCCAGGCAGGCGAGCACCATCAGGGTGCCGTACGACACCCCGGGCTCGATCAGGATCGCCATCGGCACCGCCGGCAGCAGCAGGAGCAGGGCGCTGACGATGGTCCAGTTCCGCCCGCCGAACCTCGCCACCGCCAGGGTGTACGGCAGCCGCAGCACCGAGCCCAGCGCGGCCGGTACGGCGGTCAGCAGGAACTTCCCGGCCGGGTCGATCCCGTACGCGGGGCCGAGGAAGAGCACCATCACCGACCAGAGGCTCCACACCGAGAAGCCGATGTGCTCGGAGGCGATCGAGACGATCAGGTTGCGCCGGGCGATCCGTGCCCCGGTCTCCCGCCAGAAGACCGGGTCCTCGGGGCGCCAGTCGTCGAGCTGGTGCCGGCGGCCCGGCGGCCCGGCGGTGCCGCCCTCCGGCGGCCGGAGCGTGCTGGTACCGGCCGCCGCGCCATCGGCGCCGGAAGCGGTCGTCGTGCCCGTGGGGGCGGCAGTACTCGTCATGCCGCCAGAACGTAGGAGCGGGCGGTTTCCCGCCGGTTCGCACTCGGGGTCGGGCCGGCAACGGTCAGCGCACGGTGCCCTCGGAGCGGTCGTGAGATGCGCCGCCTGGGATGCGCGGCTCCGGGGCGCGGACGATCCCCGGGCCCGCTCAGATGTTCTGCAGGATACGCAGTGCCCGGCTCACCCGGAACATGGTGTCGGTGTCGGCGACCTCGACCCGCTCGGTGAACCACTTCTTCATCGGCGACGAGAGCCGGTCCGGCATCACCACATATTCCCCCATGGTGACGGCGAGCGGCGAGTCCCGGAGCAGTTCGGAGTCGACCACCTCGGCCACGATCACGATCGGGACGTCTGTGGAGTTGTAGACGTCGGAGCTGATCACCAGGCCGAGCCGGGACCGGGCACCGTCGATGCGCCAGATCTCGCCCCTACGCAGCACTCGGGCGCCTGCCGAGAGCCGCGTCGACAAGTGCGGCCTCCTGGGCGTCGGCGATGGCGGCGGCCTCGATGTCCAGCCGGGCCCGGCCCACCGCCTCGGCGTGCGCGGCGAAGACCTCGCGGAGCGCCTTCTCGCGGGCGGCCTGGTCGATCCAGGCGGAGAGCGACATGCCGTCCCGTTTGGCGAAGCGGCGCGCCTCTTCGATGGTCTCGTCCGAAAACGAGAGGGTCACCTTGGCGGTCATGCCGTCCACCCTACCGGTGGTAGCACCGGCCGTCATGCCACCGCCCGAAGCCGGGTCTGGCACTCAGTCCAGCTCGCGCCGGCCGCCGAAGACGGCGAACCGCCACGACTTGTAGAAGCAGTCGACGCCGACGAAGCCCGCCTCGACCAGCCAGCGGCACTGGTCCGGCACCGGCGCCGGGCGGTCGTGCGCCATCCGCTCCCGCGCCGCGGCGACCTCCTCCTCGGTGGCGCCGAGGGCGGTGACCTGGGCGAGCCACACCTCGTCGTACCGGGAGTCCAGGTCGGGCGTGCCCCCGGCGACCTGTTCGGCGTTGACGAAGACACCGCCCGGCACCAGCACCTGCCGGATCCGGCGGTAGAGGTCGCGCTTGCCGGCGTCGGGCAGGTGGTGGATGGCCAGCGCGGAGACCACCGCGTCGTACGGACCGGGGGGCAGCGCCGCACCCAGGTCGGCGACGAGCGTCTCGTGCGGCACACCGCGCCGGCTCAGGTGTCCGGCCGCGACCGCGAGCATCGCCGGGGCAGCGTCGAGCAGGGTGGCCCGCACACCGGGGACGGCGGTGCCGACAAGCATCGAGAGCAGTCCGGTGCCGGCACCGAGATCGAGCACGGCCGGCGTACGCCCCGAGGCCAGGGCCCGGCGCAGCGGCGGGGCGGCCACCTCCACCGCGGTGCCGTAGAAGTCGTCGAAGCACGGCACCAGCCGGCGACGGGACTCGTCGTACGACCCGGCCACCGCCTCGAAGAGCGACACCACGCCCATCGGAGCGCCTCCTCAGCTGCGGAACGAGCGTCCACAGCATAGATCCACTGCCCGGAGCAGCACCGTCGCGAACTCCGCCGACCCACTCCCGCCCACCCAGCGGTGCGAGAAAGATTCAGGTCCTGGTCGGCAGGTTCCAGGCAACCCCGGATCCCTCGCGAGGGCAAGCCGACCCGCTGAGTCGAATCCGTGTGAGCGGCTCTTGACAGGCCCGAAACAAGAGGGACCCGGCCGTGAAACGGGGCGCCGGCACGCTTCGGACATGACAGACGGTGCACGCGCTGCGACGCATTCGGAGGATGTGTCCCAGGACGTCGTCACGCACTGCCCATACTGCGCCCTGCAGTGCGGCATGACGCTGCGCCGTACCGGCGAGCGGGTGGAGGTGCTGCCCCGGCAGTTTCCCACCAACCGGGGTGGGCTGTGCCAGAAGGGCTGGACCGCCGCCGAACTGCTCGACCATCCCGACCGGCTGACCACCCCGCTGCTGCGGGACCGCCCCGGCGGCGAACTCCGCCCGGCGAGCTGGCCCGAGGCGCTGGACCGGGTGGTGGCCGGCATCCGCCGGATCCAGTCCCGGCACGGCCGGGACGCGGTGGCGGTCTTCGGCGGCGGCGGGCTGACCAACGAGAAGGCGTACGCCCTCGGCAAGTTCGCCCGGGTCGCGCTCGGCACCCGCAACATCGACTACAACGGCCGGTTCTGCATGTCCTCGGCGGCCGCCGCCGGGATGCGCGCCTTCGGCGTCGACCGGGGCCTGCCCTTTCCGCTTGCCGACCTCGGCACCGCCGACACCCTGCTGCTGGTCGGCGCGAACGTCGCCGAGACGATGCCGCCGCTGGTCCGCTACCTGGTGGAGCAGCGGCAGCGCGGTGGCACCCTGATCGTCGTCGACCCCCGGGCCACCGCGACCGCCCGGCAGGCGACCCTGCACCTGCAACCGACCCCCGGCACCGACCTCGCGGTGGCGAACGCGCTGCTGCACATCGCGCTGGCCGAGGGCTGGCTCGACAGGGACTACGTCGCCGCCCGGACCACCGGCTTCGAGGCGGTCCGCCGGGTCGCGGCCGGCTACTGGCCGGCCCGGGCCGAGCGGCTCTCCGGGGTGCCGGTGGCCGACCTGGAGGCGGCGGCCCGGGCGCTCGGCACCGCCGGGCGGGCGATCATCCTCACCGCGCGCGGCGCCGAGCAGCACGCCAAGGGCGTGGACACGGTCACCGCCTTCATCAACCTCGCCCTCGCGCTCGGCCTGCCCGGTCGGCCCGGCTCCGGCTACGGCTGCCTGACCGGGCAGGGCAACGGCCAGGGCGGCCGCGAGCACGGGCAGAAGGCCGACCAGCTCCCCGGCTACCGGCGCATCGACGACCCGGCCGCCCGGGCGCACGTCGCCGGGGTCTGGGGGGTGGACCCGGACCTGCTGCCCGGTCCGGGCGTCTCGGCGTACGAGCTGCTGGACGCGCTCGGCACCGACACGGGCCCGAAGGGGCTGCTGCTCTTCGGCTCCAACCCCGTCGTCTCGGCGCCCCGGGCGGCCCGGGTGGAGGGCCGGCTGCGCGACCTCGACCTGCTGGTGGTGGCCGACTTCGTCCGCTCGGAGACGGTGGAACTCGCCGACGTGGTGCTGCCGACCGCCCAGTGGGCCGAAGAGGACGGCACGATGACCAATCTGGAGGGCCGGGTGCTGCGCCGCCGCGCGCTCCGGCCGCCACCGTCCGGCGTACGCACCGATCTGGCGCTCCTGGCCGACCTCGCCGACCGGCTCGACCACGTCGACGGTGCGGCCGGGACGGAGCGTTTTCCGGCAGCGCCGGACCTGGTCTTCGACGAGCTGCGCCGCGCCTCGGCCGGCGGCGTGGCCGACTACGCGGGGATCAGCTGGGAGCGGATCGACGCCGAGGACGGTGTCTTCTGGCCCTGCCCCGCCGAGGAGGGGCCGGGCACGCCCCGGATGTTCGCCGACAGGTTCCCCACCCCGGACGGTCGGGCCCGGTTCCTGCCGGTCGAGCACCGTGCGGCGGCCGAGGAGGTCTGCCCGGACTATCCGCTCTACCTCACCACCGGGCGGGTGCTGGCGCAGTACCAGTCCGGCGCACAGACCCGGCGGGTCGCGGCGCTGCGCCGGGCCGCGCCGACCGCGTTCCTGGAACTGCATCCCGACCTGGCGGCCCGGCTCGGCGTGGCGGACGGCGACGAGGTCCTGGTGACCAGCCGACGCGGCGAGATGCGTGCGCCGGCCCGGCTGAGCCCGAGCATCCGCCCGGACACCGTCTTCGCACCGTTCCACTGGGCGGGCGCGGCCCGGATCAACTCGGTGACCAGCGACGCCCTCGACCCGGTCTCCCGGATGCCCGAGTTCAAGGTCTGCGCGGTGCGGGTGGAGAAGGCGGCGGAAACAGGTGTGCAGGCAACCCCGGTCAGCGAATCCGGCGAGGTGAGGGCATGACGGAGGAGAACCCCGAAGGGTCACGGAACCGGATCGTGATCGTCGGGCACGGGATGGCCGGCGCCAGGTTGGCGTCGGAGCTCTCGGCCCGGCCCGGCGAGGCGAAGATCACCGTACTCGGTGCCGAGCTGCACCGCGCGTACAACCGGATCATGCTCTCCAGCCTGCTCGCCGGCAAGGTCGACGAGTCCGGTGTGGAGCTGGCCGAGGCGGCCGGGCACGGCATCGACGTCCGCCCCGGCGTCGAGGTCACCGCCGTGGACCGGGCGGCCCGCACGGTGACGACCGCACAGGGCGACCTGATCGGCTACGACCACCTGGTGCTCGCCACCGGTGGCCGGGCCCTGGTGCCACCGCTGGCCGGGCTCGACCGGGAGCGGTTGCCGGAGCGGGTGGCGGTGTTCCGCACCCTCGACGACTGCCGGCGGATCCTGGCCGCCGCCGACGGTGCCCGCCGGGCCCTGGTGCTCGGCGGCGGACTGCTCGGCCTGGAGGCGGCCCGGGGCCTGGCCACCCGAGGGCTCGACGTGCGGGTGGTGCACCCGGTCGGGCACCTGATGGAGCGCCAGCTCGACCCGGCGGCCGGCGCGGTGCTGGCGCGTACCCTGGCGGGACTCGGCGTCACCACTTACCTGGACGTGGCGGCGAGCGCGGTCGACGCGCGGGCCGACGGCGTCACCCTGACCCTCTCCGACGGCCGCGAACTCGACGCCGACCTGCTGGTGCTCTCCTGCGGGATCCGCCCGGACGTGGAGCTGGCCCGCGCCGCCGGGCTCACCGTCGACCGGGGGGTGGTGGTCGACGACCGGCTGCGCAGCAGCGACCCGCACATCTCGGCGCTCGGCGACTGCGCCCAGCACGCCGGGGTGGTCTCCGGGCTGGTCGCGCCGGCCTGGGAGCAGGCCCGGGTGCTGGCGCAGGTGCTGGCCGGGAGCGATCCCCGGGCGCGCTACCGGCCGCAGCCGCCGGTCACCCGGCTCAAGGCCGCCGGCATCGACCTCGCGGCCATGGGCGACGCCTCCGCCGGCCCCGAGCCGGACGTCGAGGAACTCAGCTTCTCCGACCCGGTACGCGGCACCTACGCCCGGCTGCGGATCGTCGGCGAGCGGCTCACCGGCGCGATCATGCTGGGCGACAACCCGGCGGTCGGCACGGTGATCCAGCTCTTCGACCGGGGCACGCCGGTGCCGATCGACCGCCGGACGCTGCTGCTGGGCCGCAGTCGCGACACGGCGAGCGTGGCGCCGGTCGAGTCACCGGCGCTGATGCCGGACGCGGCAACGGTCTGCCAGTGCAACACCGTTCGCAAGGGCGCGCTGGTGGCCTGCTGGCGGGCTGGCGCGCGGAGCCTGGACGACCTGGTCGCCGGCACCCGGGCCACCACCGGCTGCGGCAGTTGCCGGGACGCCGTCGAGGGGATCCTCGGCTGGCTCTCCTCGATCGACACTCCCGACCCGGTGGAAGCAGAGGTGGCGGCCTGATGAGTGGACGACCGCAGCAGCGCGTCGTGGTGGTCGGCAACGGCATGGTCGGGCAGCGCTTCGTCGAGGCGCTGCGCTCCCGGGACACCGAGGACCGGTGGCAGGTCACCGTGCTGGCCGAGGAGGGCCGGCCGGCGTACGACCGGGTGCGGCTCTCCGCGTTCTTCGACGGGGTGGACGCGGACGAGCTGAGCCTGCACCGCCCCGACGACGGTGTGGACCTGCGGCTCGGCGAGCCGGTGCTGGAGATCGACCGGGCCGGCCGGCGGGTGGTCACCGGCGGCGGCGACCATCCGTACGACGCGCTGGTGCTGGCGACCGGCTCGTACCCGTTCGTGCCCCCGATCGACGGCGCGTACGTCGACCGTGGCCCGGACGCCCCCGGACCCACCCCGGCGCTGCGGCCCGGGGTCTTCGTCTACCGCACCCTGGACGACCTGGCGGCGATCCGCGACTTCGCCAAGGGGCGGCGCACCGGCGCGGTGATCGGCGGCGGGCTGCTCGGCCTGGAGGCGGCGAACGCGCTGCGCCTGCTCGGCCTGACCACCTCCGTGGTGGAGTTCGCGCCCCGGCTGATGCCGGTGCAGATCGACGACGCCGGCGGCGCGATGCTGCGCCGGTACGTCGAGGAGCTGGGCGTGCTGCCGCACCTCGGGGTGGCCACCACCGCGATCCGGTCCCGGCCGGACGGCGAGCTGGCCGGGCTCACCCTCTCCGACGGCGGCTGGCTCCCGACCGACCTGGTGGTGGTGGCCGCCGGCATCCGCCCCCGGGACGAGCTGGCCCGCGCCGCCGGCCTGGAGCTGGGCGAGCGCGGCGGGATCCGGGTGGACGAGAGCTGCCGCAGCACCGACGGGCGGATCTGGGCGGTCGGCGAGTGCGCCGCCGTCGAGGGCACCTGCTACGGCCTGGTCGCGCCGGGCTACGCGATGGCGGAGGTGGTGGCCGACCGGCTGGTCGGCGGCACGGCGACCTTCCCGGGTGCGGACATGTCCACCAAGCTGAAGCTGCTCGGGGTGGACGTGGCCTCCTTCGGCGACGCGCACGGCCGCACCCCGGGCTGCCTGGACGTGACCTTCACCGACCCGGCCACCCGGGTCTACGCCAAGCTGGTCCTCTCCGACGACGCGAAGACGCTGCTCGGCGGGGTGCTGGTGGGTGACGTGACGGCGTATCCGACGCTGCGGGCCAGCGTCGGCGGTGCGCTGCCCGGCCCGCCGCTGGCGCTGCTCGCCCCGGCCGGCGAGGGTGCCGCGTCCGGGGCCGGGATCGCCGCCCTGCCCGGCTCGGCACAGGTCTGCTCCTGCAACGGGGTGACCAAGGACCAGCTCGTCGGGGCGATCGCCGAGGGCTGTGCGGACGTGCCGGCACTGAAGGCGTGCACCCGGGCGGGGACGAGCTGCGGGTCCTGCGTACCGATGCTCAAGCAGGTGCTGGCGGTCTCCGGGGTGACGCTGAGCAAGGCGCTCTGCGAGCACTTCGACCAGAGCCGGCAGGAGCTCTTCGAGATCATCCGGGTACGGGGGATCCGTACCTTCTCCCGCCTGGTCGCCGAGCACGGCCGGGGCCGGGGCTGCGACATCTGCAAGCCGGCGGTGGCGTCGATCCTCGCCTCGCTCGGCAACGGCTACGTGCTCGACGGCGAACAGGCGTCGCTGCAGGACACCAACGACCACTTCCTGGCCAACATCCAGCGGGACGGGACCTACTCGGTGGTGCCCCGGATACCCGGTGGCGAGATCACTCCGGAGAAGCTGATCGTGATCGGCGAGGTGGCCCGGGACTTCCAGCTCTACACGAAGATCACCGGCGGGCAGCGGATCGACCTCTTCGGTGCCCGGGTCGAGCAGTTGCCGCAGATCTGGCGCCGGCTGGTCGACGCCGGCTTCGAGTCCGGGCACGCGTACGGCAAGGCGCTGCGTACCGTCAAGTCCTGCGTCGGCTCCACCTGGTGCCGGTACGGGGTGCAGGACTCGGTCGGGCTGGCGATCGCCCTGGAGCTGCGCTACCGGGGGCTGCGCGCTCCACACAAGATCAAGTCAGCGGTCTCCGGCTGTGCCCGGGAGTGTGCCGAGGCCCGCAGCAAGGACTTCGGCATCATCGCCACCGAGGGCGGCTGGAACCTCTACCTCGGCGGCAACGGCGGCTTCCGCCCCCGGCACGCCGAACTCTTCGGCCAGGACCTCTCGACCGAGGACCTGGTCCGGTACGTCGACCGGTTCCTCATGTTCTACGTTCGCACCGCCGACCGGCTACAGCGGACGGCCGCCTGGATCGAGGCGATGGAGGGCGGCCTGGACCACCTGCGGGCGGTCATCGTCGACGACTCGCTCGGGCTCTGCGCCGAGTTGGACGCCGCGATGGCCCGGCACGTCGGGTCCTACTCGGACGAGTGGCGCGACACCCTGGGAGACCCGGAGCGGCTGCGCCGGTTCACCTCCTTCGTCAACGCGCCCGACGTCCCCGATCCGTCGATCACCTTCGAGGTGGAGCGGGGACAGCCCGTTCCGGCCATGGGAGACCGCCGACCGGTGTCGCTCGGCCTTCCGACGACCATGGGGGTACCGAGTTGACTCTGGACACCACGATCACCGATGGGCCGACCGACGTCGCCGAGCCGGGCGGAGAGCCGCGGGTCGCGGCGGGGCCGGACGGGGAGAGCACAGGGCAGGGCCGGCCGGCGAGTTGGACGCCGGTCTGCCCGTACCGGCGGCTGGAGCCCGAGCGCGGGGTGGCCGCGCTGGTCGGCGGCGAGCAGGTGGCGGTCTTCCGCACCCACGACGGCCGGCTCTTCGCCATCGGGCACCGGGACCCGATCGCCGGGGCCTACGTGATGGCCCGGGGCATCGTCGGCAGCCGCGGCGAGATCCCGACGGTCGCCTCGCCGCTGCACAAACAGGTGTACGACCTGCGTACCGGCGACTGCCTGGACGTCTCCGGCGTGACGGTGCCGACCTACCCGGTGCGCTGCCGGGACGGGCTGGTCGAGGTGGCGGCCCGGCACCGACCGGCCGGGGGCCGCTGATGTCCGGCGAGCTCGCCGGCTTCACGGTCGGGGTCACCGCCGACCGGCGCCGCGACGAACTCACCGCGATGCTGGAGCGCCGGGGCGCCCGGGTGGTGCTCGCCCCGGCGCTGCGGATCGTGCCGCTGGCCGACGACACCGAGCTGCGGGCGGCGACCCGGGCCTGCCTGGACAACCCGCCGGACGTCCTGATGGCGAACACCGGGATCGGGATGCGTGGCTGGTTGGAGGCGGCCGAGGGCTGGGGGCTGGCCGAGCCGCTGCGCACGGTGCTCTCCCGGGCCTACATCGTCAGCCGGGGGCCGAAGGCCCGGGGCGCGATCAGGGCGGCCGGCCTGCACGACGAGTGGTCCCCCGTCTCGGAGAGCTGTGACGAGGTGATCGAGCACCTGCGGCAGCGCGGTGTACGCGGCCAGTTGATCGCGATGCAGCTGCACGGCGAGCGGCAGCCGGAGTGCACGGCGGCGCTGGAGGCGGCCGGGGCGAGCGTGCTCGAGGTGCCGGTATACCGCTGGGCGGCACCGACCGACCCGGCCCCGCTGCACCGGCTGGTCGACCTGATCGCCGGCCGGCTGGTGGACGCGGTCACCTTCACCTCGGCGCCGGCCGTCGACGCGCTGCTCCGGGCGGCCGGGCCGAGCACCGACGCGGTGCTGGACGCGATGCGCTCGGACGTGCTGGCCGCCTGTGTCGGGCCGGTCACCGCCGCTCCGCTGCGCCGGCACGGCGTCCCGGTGGTCTCGCCGAACCGGGCCCGGCTCGGCGCGCTGGTCCGGACGATCGTGGACGAGCTGCCGCAGCGGGCGATAAGCGTCAAGGTCGCCGGGCACCTGCTGACGCTGCGTGGGCACGCCGCGATCCTGGACGGTGAGCTCCGCCCGCTCGCCCCCGCCCCGATGGCGGTGCTCCGCGCCCTGGCCAGTACGCCCGGCCGGGTGATGTCCCGGGCCGCCCTGCTGCGTACCCTCCCCAGGGGTGCCGACGAGCACGCCGTCGAGATGGCGGTGGCCCGGCTGCGGGCCGGGCTGCGCGCTCCCGGGGTGGTGCAGACCGTGGTCAAACGCGGTTACCGGCTGCCGGTCGACTGACCGGCGCCGGCCCGCCACACGCCGAGGTGGTACCCCGCCGCACGCTGGGACATCGGCCCGCCTCACGCTTGGGTATCGGCTCCGTTTGATCCCTTGACTGGCGGGCAGGCGGTTGGCAGGGTAGGGCCGCAACGTCCCGGACGCGACCGTAAACTGCCAACCGGGTCCGTACACAGGGGACGGGTGGAGGCGCTTCGTCACCCCTGGGCGGAGGATGTTTCGCTTCGCGTCACACCCTGCTCGCGGACGCGTCGGGAGGAGTGCCGGAAACATCGGGCAAGGCATTACGATCATGGCGGGCACCGGCCATGGAGATCCGTCGGCAATCCTCCGCACCCGCGCGGCGACACCAGCGGGACGCGACCGATCCTGAAACCGGGCAACCGATCTACATCCGCAATGGATTCTCCTCAAAGGACAGGTAGGAATGACGAGGCGTATACGCGTGCTGGCCGCCGCCGCGCTGGCCACGGCACTGTTGGTCACTGCCGGCTGCTCGGGATCGGACGACTCCGAGGGTGACGGCGGCAGCAAGGCGCTGGACAAGGTGACATACCTCACCGGGTTCGGCACCGGCGGCCACGACGCATTCGCGTGGGTGGCCAAGGACAAGGGCTTCTTCACCGAGGCCGGGCTCGACGTCACCATCCAGCCGGGTGCCCCGGCCACCAACAACCAGGGACTGCTCTCCGGCAAGGCGCAGTTCACCTACAGCGACGTGACGCAGCTCATGATCCAGACCGGCAAGGGCCAGATCAGCGAGATGCGGGTCATCGCCGCCGTGCACCAGAGCACCCTGGTGGCGATCTTCGCCCCGCCCGGATCCGGTGTGACCAAGCCGACCGACCTGGAGGGCAAGAAGGTCGGCGTGGCGCAGGGCTCGATCACCAAGACCCTGCTTCCGGCGTACGGGAAGCTGGCCGGCTTCGACGCCAGCAAGCTCCAGTTCGTGGAGGCCACCCCGCAGACGCTGGTCGGCCTGCTGGTCGGCAAGAAGGTCGACGTGCTGAGCACCTTCGTCATCACCCGGAACACGGTGGAGACGATCACCAAGCAGCAGATGACCGTCCTGCCGCTCACCGACTACCTGCGTGACCTGCTCGGCACCGGGCTGACCACCACCGCCAAGTACGCCGCCGACAACCCGGACATCGTCAAGCGGTTCAAGGACGCGGCGATGAAGGGTCTCAAGTACACGGTGGAGAACCCGGAGGAGGCCGCCAAGATCATGAAGGCGAACAACCCGAACGTGCAGGAGCAGGGTGCCGCCGCGGAGATCAAGCTGATGACCCCGTACGTCACCTCCGCACCCGGCGGGGTGGTCGGCGCGCTCGACGAGCAGCGTGCCGCGCGCGCCATCGCGATCCTCCAGGGCGCCGAGCTGATCCCGGCCGGTCTCACCCCGGACAAGGTCATCGACTTCTCGATCGCGCCCAAGGCCTGACCCACGGCGTGACACCTCGGGGACGGCGGGTGGAGAGCCACTCGCCGTCCCTTTGCCGGCCCCAGAGGAGAGAACATGTTGCGCGTCTGGCGCGGACACCGTCGGAGCGGATCCGATGAGCGGTAGGCGAGAGCTTTCCGCCGGCACCAGAACGATCCTGCCGGTCGTCGGCACCATCGCCGCGATCGGCCTGTGGTGGCTGGCGACCGTCGTCTTCGACATCGAGACGCTCTTCCTGCCGTCGCCGCCGGAGGTCGTCGACGCCTTCGACCGTGAGCCGGCCTACCTGTTCGAGGCGGCCTGGGTGACGCTCTGGGTGACCCTCGTCGGCTTCGGCGTCGCGGCGGCCGGCGGGATGCTCGCCGCGCTCCTGTTGACCAGTTCACGCCTGCTGGAGCAGGCCACCCTGCCGATGATCGTGGCGTTCAACGCGGTGCCGAAGGTCTCCCTCGTCCCGCTGCTGATCCTCTGGATCGGCTACGACTCCCGGACCAAGGTCTCCCTGGTCGTCCTGATCGCGTTCTTTCCCATCATGATCGCCACCATGGCGGGCCTCACCTCCACCCCGGCCGATCTCCACGAACTGACCAGGTCGCTCTCCGCGTCCCGGCTGAAGACCTATCTGAAGGTACGCCTGCCGTGGGCGCTCCCCCAGGTCTTCGTGGGGCTGAAACTCGGCATCACGCTCTCTTTGATCGGCGCCGTGGTGGCCGAGTTGCAGACCCTGAACAAGGGGCTCGGCGCGATCATCTACAGCACCCAGCAGTCCTTCGACACCCCGCTGGCGTTCGCCGCGATCACCCTCACCGGGCTGCTCGGGATCAGCCTCTTCTACGCCGTGGTGACGGCCGAGCGGCTCATCGTGCCCTGGGCCCAGAAGATCTCCGGCTGAACGGGGCGGGACCTCCCGCCGTCTGCCGGTCAACGGCCGCTCCGGCGCCGGTCCGCCCGGGGCCACACCGGCGCCGGAACGGAGCTCAGATCAGCCCGGAACCGCCGTTGATGTTCAGGTTCACCGCGTTGACGGCCCGGTTCTCCAGGAGGAAGACCGCCGCATCGGTGACGTCCGCCATCGTGGTCAGCCGGCCCGTCGGCGTACGTGCCGTGTAGGTTTCGTGCACCTCGGCCGGCTGCCCGGCCCAGAACGGGCTGTCGCCGACGATGCCCGGGTGCAGGGCGTTGACCCGGACCGGCCGCAGCTCGGCGGCGAGCACGTTCACCAGGCCGACCACCCCGGCGTTCACCGTGGAGACCGTCGCCGACCCGGGGAACGGCCGGTCCTTGGAGCCACCGCCGAAGATCAGCACCGAGCCGTCCCGCACCATCCTCGGCGCCAGCACGTGCGCGACCTCGGTGTAGCCGACAAGCTTCACCGTGACCAGGCCGACCGCCCGGTCGATCTGGTAGTCCGAGACCTTGTTGGTGTCCCGGACGAACGCGGAGAGGATCAGGTGCCTGACCTCGCCGATCCCGGCGAGCGCGGCGGCGATGGTCTCGGGCTGGGAGAGGTCGACGGCGACACCGCTGGTCCGGCCGCCGATCTCGGCGGCGACCGCCCCGGTCCGGGCCGCGTCGCGGCCGGTGACGACGACCTCACGTCCCCGCTTCGCGTAGTGCTCGGCCACGTCCCGGCCGAGGCCGGAGGTACCCCCGATGACGACTACGGAGCCGTCATCGGGGCCGTCGTGCTGTGGCATGTTCTGTCCCTCTCGTTGTGCAGGATTGAACCGCGGAGCCTCCCCGGGCCCGGCAAGCCTGCAGAACGGCGAGGGTCAGCCGACCGGCGTGGGTTGCCCCCGGCCGTGTTCCGCCCGCAGCACCTCCATCGCGTGCTGCACCACGTTCACCAGCACGTGCTTGACCGACTCACGCTGCCGGGCGTCGCACATCACCAGCGGCACGTGCGGCGAGATGGCGAGCGCCTCGCGCACCTCCTCCGGCTCGTACTGCGGGGCGCCGTCGAAACAGTTCAACGCCACCACGTACGGCAGGTGCCGGTTCTCGAAATAATCCAGCGGGGCGAACGCGTCGGTGATCCGCCGGGTGTCGACCAGCACGGCCGCACCGACGGCGCCCCGGATGATCTCGTCCCACATGAACCAGAACCGGGTCTGTCCGGGCGTGCCGAACAGGTAGAGGATCAGGTCCTGGGCCATGGTGATCCGGCCGAAGTCCATGGCGACCGTGGTGGTCTCCTTGCCCGGCACCTTGGACGGGTCGTCGATGCCGACTCCGGCCGCGGTCATCACCGCCTCGGTGGTCAGCGGAGTGATCTCCGAGACCGCACCCACCAGCGTCGTCTTGCCGACCCCGAACCCGCCGGCAATGACGATCTTGGCGGAGGTGATCCCACCGCCACCGCCACCACCACCGCCACCACCGCCGCCACGCGGCCTGGCCGGGTCATAGCCTGCGAAGTCCACTTAGCACCCTCTCAAGCAGTTCCATCCGCTCCTCGTACGCCTCAGACGGTGGAGCGGCATTGTGCAGCGTCAGCAGGCTGTCGGCCACCATGTCGGCGACCAGCACCCGGGCGACACCCAACGGCAGCCGGGTGTACGCCGCGATCTCCGCCAGCGACTGCGCCCGGCCCTCGCAGATCGTGGCGATGCGGTGCTTGTCATGGCCGGCGAACCGGGACTCCACGACCGCGGCCGGGCTCGCCACGAGCACCGCCTCGAGCGCGATGTCCTGACGGGGCTCGGTGCGGCCGCGGGTGACCGCGTACGGGCGGACGAGCGCGCCACGTGGGTCGTCGCGTCGTCCTTCCATGCCGTGGTCACCTCCCCAAGGTCCAGTCGCGGCCGCACCGATGCCATCCTTCGTCAACCCCAGAGGTTACGGACGCCCGACAGCCTCGCGCGGCAGCGGCACCAGGGCCGCACCCACCCGTTCCACAAGCAACGCCATCTCGTAGCCGACCTGGCCGACGTCGCAACTGCGGGCCGCCAGCACCGCCATCGAGGAGCCGTCGCTGATGGACATCAGGAACAGGTATCCGCTGTCCATCTCGATGACGGTCTGCAGCACCCCGCCGGCGCTGAACATCCGGGAGGCGCCGTCGGTCAGGCTGACCACGCCGGAGGTGATCGCCGCGAGCTGGTCGGCCCGGTCCGCCGGCAGGTCCCGTGACGAGGCGAGGAGCAGGCCGTCCGCCGAGACCGCCACGACGTGTGCGATGCCGGCGACGCTGTCGGCGAAGTTGCTGAGCAGCCAACCCATGTCCTGCATCGCTGCTGGCCTGTTCATCCGCTGGTCTCCTTGGTTGAGATCATGCCGTTCTGCTCGGAACCGGCCGTCCGCCCACGCTGTACGCCGCGGTGGTAGGCCGACAACAGCCCCCGCACCTCGTCCGGGGTACGGCGGGTCCGCTCGCGCCCGCTCTTGGGCTCGACGCCGCCCGGCACGAGTTGCGCCTGCGGCACCCGTTTGGGCAGGCCGGAGCGGGTGGTGCCGCCGCTGGCCGGCTCGGCCGCCTGGCTGGCCCTGGCCCAGCCCTCGTCGGCGGCCGTCCGCCAGGCTCCCTCGTTCCCCGCGGCGGCCGGCGGCGGCGTGGGGGCGGCCGGCGGCGGTGCCGCGGCGGGTGGCGGCGCGGCGGCGGGTGGCGGGGATGGTGGTGCGTACGGGGCGGGCGGCGGCGCCGACCGCCCCGGTGTGCGGCTGGTCAACGGTGCCCGACCGGGAGTCGCCACGCTCGGCGACGCGCCCGTCGGAGGGGGCGACTGGTATCCGCCCGGCGGCACGGTGAAGATCGCGGTCGAGTCCGATCCGTGGGTACGGAACCAGCTCGCCTCCATCTCCCGGAAGATCGGCGCCTCGCCGGTGTCCTCCACCCGGGGCGCCACCGCGGACGCGGCGTTGACCGGTGCCCCGGCGACCGGACCGGAGGGCAGGCCCGACGTCGGTGCCGCCGTCGGCGTCATGGCGTGCGTGGCGTGCTGGCCGGAGCCGGCACCCCGGTGCGGCAGGGCACCGCCGACCGTCGGGTACTGCACGGTCGGCGAGGTGACCCCGGACGGACCGGCCAGACCCGAGTGGGCCGGCGGGGCCGTCGACGCCGGGGCCTGGTAGGTCGGCGTCATGCTCTGTTCGTACGCCGGGGCGGGCGGAGCCGACAGGTGGCTCGCGGCCAGGTGGTTGTTGACCGGAGCACCGGCGCCGGCCGGCTCACCCGCGGTCTGCCACTGGTGCGACGCCGCGCTCCGCCACTGCTCGGTGAGGGTGCCGCCGCCACGCGACGCGCCCACCGGGGAGAGCGTCTCCTGCCAGGCCGCACCGCTCGTCGGCCGGTTCGTGGCCGGCCCCTGCTCCACCGCGAGCGGCTGTCGGGGGCGGCCGATGAGCTGGCCGCCGCCGCGCGGGCCGGGCAGCACCACGGTGGCGGCCGGCAGCGTGATCTGGGCGACCGTGCCGCCCTCCACGTTGCGGCGCAGGTCGACCCGGATGTCGTGCCGGTGTGCCAGCCGGCCGACGACCGCGAGGCCCATCAGCCGGAAGGCCGCCACGTCGACGGTGGGCGGGGCCGACAGCCGGCGGTTGAGAGCGTCCATCTGCTCTTCGCTGAGCCCGAGGCCCCGGTCCTCCACCTGGATCAGGACGTAGTCCCGGATCCGCCGGGCGTCGGCGACCACGGTGGTGTGCGGCGGCGAGAAGCGGGTCGCGTTGTCGAGCAGCTCCGCGACGAGCCGCACCACGTCGTTGACCGCGTGCGCCGCGACCGAGATGTCGGGGTCGACCGTCCCGAACTCGATCCGGTTGTAGAGCTCCACCTCGGACTGCGCGGCGCGGAGGACGTCGATCAGCAGCGCGTCCTCCCGGCGGGGTGCGGTCGAGTCCGCACCGGCCAGCACGAGAAGGTTCTCGTCGTTGCGGCGCATCCGGGTGGCCAGGTGGTCGAGCTCGAAGAGCCGGGCCAGCCGCTTCGGGTCCTCCTCACCCCGCTCGATCGCGTCCAGCTCACCGATCATGCGGTCGACCAGCGCCTGGCTTCGCCGGGCCAGGCTGAGGAACATCGCCGAGACGCTGGTCCGCAGGGCGGCCTGCTCGGCCGCGATCCGGACCGCCTCCTTGTGGACCACGTTGAACGCCAGGGCGACCTGACCGACCTCGTCCTTGTTGCTGAGCCGGATCGGATCCCGGACCTGCCGGACGATCTCCTCGACGCCACCCTCGCCGACGGCGCCGACGTCGCGCAGCTGGCGGACCGCCTCCGGCAGGTCGTGGTTGGCGACCGAGAGCGCGCCCTCGCGGAGCCGGCGCAGCGACTGGTTGAGCGACCGGGCCAGCACGACGGCGAGGGCGAGCGCGATCGCCAGGGTGAGGAGCACGATCACCGACTCCACGATCGCCTGCTGGACGACCTCGGACCGGACCTGCTCGGCCTGGTCGAGCAGGTCGGCCTCGAGCTGCGTCTCGGCCCAGCGGATCAGGTCGTTGATCGAGCCGATCGCGATCGCCGCCGAGCTGGCGCTGACCGGGGCCCGCCGCCCGACCGAGCGGCTCAGGTCCCGGGCCACCTTGTCGGCGAGGATCACCGCGTCGCCGGTGACGCTGCCGTTGACCACCGCCTCCTGCCGCGCGTCGGCCGATGCCCCGAACGCCAGCAACGCCTCCTGCTGGCTGGTCAGGGTGGCGATGAAGGCCGAGAACTGCTCCTGGTCGAGCACCCCGGTGCTACCGGCCAGTGCGCCGTAGACCACCGCCTCCTCTTCGGCCACGGCCTCCTTGGCCTGGGCGAGGGCGGCCAGGGTACGCAGGCTGTCGCCGACCGCGCTCTCGCCGGAGATCTCGCCGAGCGCCTCGCCGTACGCCACGAGCTCACCGATGATCATGCCGTACCGCAGGGTCGCCTCGCCGGGTGGCATCTGCCCGCGCTCCAGCACCTCCTGCCGGGTGGCGTTGAGCGTGGTGAGCCGGTCGTCGATGATCCGGAGCCGGTCCTCCACGGAGGCCGGGACATCGCTGACCTGGGCACGCCGGTCGTTGTACGCGGCGATCCGCGCGTCGGTGCGCTGGACGTACGCGTCGTACACCTCGGTGGTCGTCTCCGGCGACCTGGCGAGGAGCCGGGCGGCGGCCATCCGTTCCTTGTGCACGTCCTGGGTGAGCGCCGAGATGTCGGTGGAGAGTTCGGTAAGTGACCGGAGCACGCCGGCCTGATAGGCACCCTGTCCGATGTCGACGAGCCGGATCGTGGCGAGCGCGAGCACGGCGGCCACGGGGACGACGAGCAGCAGCGCGAGCTTGGATCGGATCCGGGTATCCCGTAGCCGGGGAAGCCAACGGCGCGGTGCAACGCCCCCCCGCAGACCTTTGGCGGGCAGGGTCGTAGGTCCGGTGCTCACGACATCGCCTCCGTCGTTTCTTTACGTGACCCGTCGACCGATGCCTGCTGCAGCGGATCGAGCCGCACGCGGCACGGCCGCGATTTCATCAGAAGAAGGCCGCTTTGGGAAGCGACGGGAGGGCAGCAAAGGTCCATCATGGGACGTCTACTACCCTCGGCGCCGGGAGATCGACGGAACGCCGAGTCTCTGATCAGCATGTATATCACTAGAGTGGTCGCTTGTATCTGGAAAGTTATCTCGCACCCGTACCCCCTCTTATCACTATGTGAGACCCGTCATCCCGAAACCGGGGCGGTATCCGGTGCTTGACCGGGACGCCCCGGCATTGGCAAGGTTTTGCGGGTTTGAAGGCTTCGTGTGAACCGTACGGCAGATCGTTGCTCATCCATTGTGGACGACTAGATCGGCGGCCGGGCAACCCCCCACCCCGCGCCGGATACCTGGAGGACTGAGTTGAGGCCCATCCGCTCCGCGATACCCGCGCTGCTCGCGTCGGCCATCCTGGCAACCTCGCTGACCGGCTGTCAGTTCGGCGCGCCGGAGGAAGACTCCGGGGAGATTGTGATCGGTGCAGACCTGGAGCTGTCCGGCGCCGCCCCGCAGGTGGGCAAGGCCTACCAGCGGGCCCTGGAGCTCCGGGTCGAGCAACTGAACGAATCCGGTGCGCTCGGCGGACGCCGGATCCGCCTGGAGGTCCGGGACAACAAGTTCGACGCGAGCATCTCGGCGACCAACATCGGTGATTTCACGGCTGACCCGGCGATCAGCGGCATCATCATGGGCAGCTGCAACGAGTGCGCCATCGGCGCGGCGAAGACGGTCAAGAGCAAACAGGTTCCGACCATCGCCCTCGCGCCGGCCGGTGACGTGGCCGCACCCGGGCAGGACCGGGAATTCATGTTCAAACTCGGTCCCAACGCGCGTGACAACGTCGCGGCTCTCGCCGCCGAACTCCGCAGTCGCCGGGTCGAGACCGTGGCATTGCTGCACACCGCCGACAAATACGGCGAAGAGGGTGTGGCGGCCCTGCGGAACGAGCTCGTCGGCGCCGAAGAGGACCCGACGGACATTCCGATCGTCATCCGCCGGTCGGTCAAGCCCACCGACACCGACGTCAGCCAGGCGGTCGGCGCCCTGGTGGAGGAGGAGCCCGACGCGGTGATCGTCTGGGCCCCCGCCGACCAGGCGAATCTCGCGATCACGAGCCTGCGCGGCGAGGGCTACCGGGGGCACGTCTTCTTCGACGCCGTTGCCGCCGGTGACCTGTTCATCGGCAACAGTGGCCGCGCGGCGGAGAACACCACCATGGTCTTCACCCAGACCATGGTGATCGACGACGTCATCGCGACGACGCCGGCCAAGGCCGCGAGCAAGCAGTGGTTCCGGGACTACACCGCACGCTTCGGCGGCTACTACGGATACTCCTCGTTCGCCGCCGACGCCCTGCAACTCCTGGTGGACGCGGCGGTGCGGGCCGACAGCGACAGCGAGACCCCGAACCGGGGGCGCATCCGCAGCCTGCTGGAGACCGCCGAGACCGACGGGCTCTCCGGTCCGATCCGGATGACGCCGGAGAACCACTCGGGACTGATGCCGCAGGCGCTCACCCTGCTGGTGGCGCGCGGCGGCAGGTGGCGGCTCGCCGGCTGAGGCCCGCGACCGACACGGTCTCCCGGCGGCGGGAGAAGACCTTCCCCGCCGGGAGACGTCCTCCGATAGCCTGTCGACACTGTCGATTGTCGAATGGAGTGGCCCAGCCATGATCCGACTTTCCGGGGTGTCCCGGACCTTCGGCGGTCGGTCCGGTGCCGTGGAGGCACTGCGGGGCATCGACCTCGACGTCGCCGAGGGCGAGTTCCTCGCCGTGGTGGGCCGCTCCGGCTGCGGCAAGTCCACCCTGTTGCGGCTGGTGGCCGGCCTGTTGCCGGCGACCGAGGGCGAGATCCGGGTGGCGGACGAGGTCGTCGCTCGGCCGCGCCGGGACATCGCCATGGTGTTCCAGCGGCCAGCCCTGCTGCCCTGGCGGTCGGTGCTCGACAACGTGCTGCTGCCCACCGAGATCTTCGGCTGGAAGAAGGCCGCGCACCGCGACCGGGCCCGCGAACTGCTGGCGATGGTGGGGCTCACCGAGTTCGAGAAGCGACTCCCGCACGAGCTCTCCGGTGGGATGCAGCAGCGCGTGTCGCTGTGCCGGGCCCTGATCCAGCAGCCGAAGGTCCTGCTGATGGACGAGCCGTTCTCCGCGCTGGACGCGCTGACCAGGGAGGAGCTCTCGGTCGAGCTTCAGCGGATTCACATGGAGCACTCGGCGACGATCCTCTTCGTCACGCACTCCATCGACGAGGCGGTGCTGCTCGCCGACCGGGTCGTCGTGCTCAGCCCGCGTCCGGGACGGATCCGCAAGGTGCTCGACATCGACATCCCGCGCCCGCGGTCGCTCGGCCGCAACGCGCACTTCGAGGACGTCGCCCGGGCCAGCGCGGAGCTGCACGAACTCCTGCTCGACCACCCCGAGCGCGATCCCGGCCTGGCCCTGCACGGCAGCGGCCCTGGCGGTGGCACCCAGGGCGACCAACAGCACTGAGTCAATGACTCATCACCCTTAGTGGCCGGGCGTTCCGCATCGTCACGTATGTGTAATGTCCGATGGCCGCCCCCGGGCGCCGCCCGGCCGGACGAGTGCGTAACGTGCCCCGAGTGCGTAACGTGCCGCGCATGGCCTACCGGACCTGGGGCAGGGTGCTGCTCGCCGCGCTCCTCGTGGGGATCGTCGGCGGCGCCGGTCAGCTCGGGATCGCGTACGGGCTCGGCCTCGTCCGCTTCGACCGTCCCTTTGCCGCGTCCACGGTAAACCAGTGGCCCGCCCAGTTGGCCTGGGTCAGCTGGTTCGCCATGGTCGCGGCGGTGCTCGGCGGGATGCTGGCTGACCGGCTGGCCCGCCGCTACGCGCTACCCACCGCCCTCGGTGCCCGTGCGGCCATCGCGGCGGTGGCGGCCCTCGGCGCGCTCGCGGTCGCACCGCTCTGCATGCAACCCGCCCGCACGGCCCAGCTCGCCTCGGCGGATCCGGTGACGACGACCGGCGTGGCCGCGGCGATCGGCGCCGGGATCGGATTCCTCGCCGCCCTGGCCGCGCTGAGCCTGCGCCCGGTCGCCTGGAACATCGCGGCCGTCACCGGCGCCGCCTGGTTCCTGGCCATCGTCTCCGTGCTTCCCTCGCTCGGCCCCGCCGACCCGCTGCCCGCCGTCCGGCTCGGTGGCGTCGATCCCAGCTGGCTGAGTGCCGGCACGAGTCAGCGGCTGGCGGTCGTCGCCATGCCGGCGCTGGCCCTGGTCGCGGGCGCGCTGACCGGTGCCCTCGCCCGGTGGTGCGAACGGCCGGTGCCGGTGGTGGCGAGTTGCGGGGTGGCAGGGCCGGCAATGCTCGGCCTGGCGTACGTCGTCGCGGGTAGGGGCGAGCAGACCGACGCCTACCAGGCGGCGCCGTACTGGGGGGCGCTGATCGCCGTGGGTGCGGGCGCGCTCGGTTCGGTGCTGGCGGCCACGCTCCGGTGGCCGCTGGTCACGACCGCTCCGGCGGAGACCGCCGCCACCGGTTCGACCGGTGACACCGACCGGCCCGCCACCACGTCGGCAGCCACCACCGACACCGGCAGGGCCGCCGACGACACCGACACCGACACCATGGTGATTCCCACCACCGGCGCCGGCCGCATGGCGGGTGGCGACGACACCGTGCCGCTGGCCGCCGGCGGCAGCGACACGGAGGCGCCGACCACGATCCTGTCGACCACACGTACGCCGCCCGCCGGCACCACGACCGCCGGCACCACGACCGCCGGGCCCGGCACGTCCGGCACACCGTCGAGTGCGTCGACCACGCCCTCGATCGGCACGCCCGGCGGCACCCCGGTCGACACGATCTGGCGGACCGGGATCCCCATCCCGCGCCGCTCCACGGAGTACTCCGCATCCACGGAGCCGATCGGCCAGTCGACCGGCCGGGACGGCCCGACGACCGCAGACCGGGGCGACTCCTCGGCGCCGGCCCGGTCCGAGACCCCGCCCCGGAACACGACGCCGCAGGCGCCACCGGACACCACCGGACCGAGCGGCGTGACGGATACCGGGCCGCGCGCCGAGCCGACGGATGCCGGTTATCCGCCCGGTTGGTCCGGCGCCCGGCGGCTGCGCACCGAGGACTTCTGGCCGGCGACCCCGCCCACGACGCCACCGCCACCGCCACCGCCGTCGCCACTGTCATCGCCATCGCCATCGCCATCGCCACTGTCATCGCCATCGCCATCGCCACTGTCATCGTCATCGTCATCGTCATCGTCATCGCCACTGTCGCCACCGCCGTCACCGGCGCCGCCATCGGCGCCCTGGACCGTGCCGGCACCCCGGGCGGCGCAGTCGACACCGACGACCCGGTCAGCGCAGGCGGAGCATCCGGTGCCGGAGTCACCGGACGCCGCCACCAGCGGTGCGGACACCTCCAGGGGTGCGGGCACGCCCTCCCTGGCGGAGACGTCCTGGAACGCCTTCGCCCCGGTCACCCGCCCCGGCCCTGACCGCCAGGAACCTCGCCCGGCCCCGGCCCCGGCCCGCGCCCACCGGCCGGCGCAGCGCGGCGAGGCCGGGACAGCCGGCGATGGTCCGACGGGTGCGGCCGGACGGCCGGCGGAGGCGAGCACGGCCGGAAACCGGATGGAGGCGAGCACGGCCGAGCGGACCGGCACCGCCGGCATCCGTCCCGTTCCGGTGATCAGCGGCGATACCCCGGTCCCGACGACGCCGGATCGGACCAGCCCGCCGACCGCGACCGGCCCACAGGCCACAGCCGGGGTCAGATCCGCCGCCACGACCGGCCCGCAGGCCACAGCCGACGCCAGATCCGCCGCCACGACCGGCCCGCAGGCCACAGCCGACGCCAGATCCGCCGCCACGACCGGCCCGCAGGCCACACCCGACGCCAGATCCGCCGCCACGACCGGCCCGCAGGCCACACCCGACGCCAGATCCGCCGCCACGACCGGCCCGCAGGCCACACCCGACGCCAGATCCGCCGCCACGACCGGCCCGCAGGCCACACCCGACGCCAGATCCGCCGCCACGACCGGCCCGCAGGCCACTGCCCGGCCCGATACCGCCGCCCAGCCCGACACCGCCGCCACCACCGGCCCGCAGGCCGCCACCGAGGCCGAAACCACTGCCGAAACCACTGCCGAGGTCGCCGTGAGCGGTGAGGCGGACCGGCCCACCGGACGGATCCGTCGTGGCCTGTTCCGGCGCAACCGGAACGGCAGCGCGAGCGACCCGGAGCCGACGGCCACCACCGGCAGCAGCGGCAACTCCGACACCGCCGACAACGGCAAGGGCGAGTCGAAGCAGCGGGAGCCGAAGGGGCGCAACCGTACGAACGAACCGGTGCCCGCCCACGACGAGGAGTACGTCGACTGGGTGAGCGGGCTCAGCGAACCCGACCCGGCGTCCGACCTCCGGCTCGACGGCAGCGTACGACGGTCGCTACGGTCGAACGGCCGACACCACGCCGATCCGGACGATTGACCGACCCGTACACCGATGGCGTTGTCTCCGACAAATGACGCCATCGGTGTACGGGTGACCGCCGGGAAGGCGTCCGAGCCGACCCGCACCCCAGCCGGCCCGGACCCGAGCCGATCAGGCCAGCGGCAGGTACACCTTGCCGCCGGTCGCCACGAACTCGGACGACTTCTCCCGCATGCCCTGGGCCGCGTACTCCTTCAGCTCCTGGGTGATCTTCATCGAGCAGAACTTCGGCCCGCACATGGAGCAGAAGTGCGCCGTCTTGGCGGGAGTGGCCGGCAGGGTGGCGTCGTGGTACGCCCGCGCGGTCTCCGGATCCAGCGACAGGTTGAACTGGTCCTCCCAGCGGAACTCGAACCGCGCCTTGGAGAGCGCGTCGTCCCAGTCCTGCGCCCCGGGGTGCCCCTTTGCCAGGTCCGCCGCGTGCGCCGCGATCTTGTACGCGATGACGCCCGCCTTGACGTCGTCCCGGTCCGGCAGCCCCAGGTGCTCCTTCGGGGTCACGTAGCAGAGCATGGCGGTGCCGAACATACCGATCATCGCGGCGCCGATCGCCGAGGTTATGTGGTCGTACGCCGGAGCGATGTCCGTGGTCAGCGGGCCGAGGGTGTAGAACGGCGCCTCGTGGCAGAGCTCCTGCTGAAGGTCCACGTTTTCCTTGATCTTGTGCATCGGCACGTGGCCGGGCCCCTCGATCATCACCTGTACGCCGTGCTCCCAGGCGACCGAGGTCAGCTCCCCGAGCGTACGCAACTCGGCGAACTGCGCCTCGTCGTTGGCGTCCGCGATCGAGCCGGGCCGCAGCCCGTCACCGAGTGAGAAGGTGACGTCGTACCGGGCGAGGATCTCGCAGAGCTCGGCGAAGTTGGTGTAGAGAAAACTCTCCTCGTGGTGCGCGAGGCACCAGGCCGCCATGATCGAGCCGCCCCGGGAGACGATCCCGGTGACCCGGTCGACGGCGAGCGGCACGTAGCCGAGGCGTACCCCGGCGTGCACCGTCATGTAGTCGACGCCCTGCTCGGCCTGCTCGATGACCGTCTCCCGGAAGACCTCCCAATCCAGCTTCACCGGGTCGCCGCCGACCTTCTCCAGCGCCTGGTAGATCGGCACGGTGCCGATCGGCACCGGCGAGTTGCGGATGATGGCCTCCCGGGTCTCGTGGATCCGCTTGCCCGTGGAGAGGTCCATCACCGTGTCCGCGCCCCAGCGGGTCGCCCAGGTGAGCTTCTCCACCTCCTCGGCGACCGACGAGGTCACCGCCGAGGTGCCGATGTTGGCGTTGACCTTCACCAGGAACTTCTTGCCGATGATCGCCGGCTCGCACTCCGGGTGGTTGACGTTGAGCGGCAGCACCGCCCGGCCGGCGGCGATCTCCTCCCGCACCACCTCGGCCGGCATGCCCTCGCGGACCGCCACGAACTCCATCTCCGGGGTGACGATCCCGGCCCGGGCGTACGCCAACTGGGTCGGCCGGGCACCGTCCCGGCCGACCAGCGGCGTTCCCGCCCCCCGGACCGGTGCCACGTCACCCCGTTCCGCGATCCACGTCCCGCGCAGCGGAGGCAGCCCGACGGCCGGGTCGGAGCCGGGACCGGACGTGTCGTAGAGCCGGACCGGCGGTTCGTCACCGGTCAGCTCGACCTCCGCGAACGGCACCCGGACGTCCGGACGCGTCCCCGTCACGTACACCTTGCGACGAGCCTTCATGACAACCTCCCTGTGCTGGATGAACCGGACCTGTCTCCCGTGGGTGCGCCGGACCAGTCGTGGTGGTCGAGCGGTCCGTGTCCGCCGCCCAGCGCCCAGCTCCGGGCGCCGAGCAGTGCGCGGGTGACGTATTCCTTGGCGAAGGCCACCGCCTCCGGCACCGCATCGCCGAGCGCCAGCCGGGCGGCGATCGCGGCCGAGTAGGAACAGCCGGTGCCGTGGGTGTTCCGGGTCGGCACCCAGGGCCGGCGCAGCAGCCGCACCTCGGTGCCGGTCCAGAGCGCGTCGACCGCCCCACCGAACGCCTCGCCACCGCCGGTCGCCAGGCCCGGGCCGTCGACGTCGCCGCCGGTCACCACCACGTACCGGGGACCACCCGCGGCGAGCTGCCGCGCCGCCTCCGCCATCTCGTCCGGGTTGGTGACCGCGCGGCCGAGGATCGCCGCCGCCTCCGCCCGGTTCGGCGTCGCCACCAGGGCGTACGGCAGCAGCCGCTCGATCGCGTCGACCACACCGAGCCGGGCGCCACTCGTCGAGACCAGCACCGGATCGACCACCAGGTTGGGCAGCAGCCCGGCCCGGGCGGCTGCCGCCACCGCCGAGGCGACCGCCGCCTCACCGAGCATGCCGGTCTTGACCGCCACCGGTGGCAGGTCCTCGACCAGGGCGGTGAGCTGCTCGGTCACCATCTCGGCGGGGACCGGGAAGACCGCGCGTACCTGGCGGGTGTTCTGCGCGGTGACCGCCGTGATCACCGACGTGCCGTACACCCGGAGGGCGGCGAAGACCTTCAGGTCGGCCTGGATGCCCGCGCCCGCCCCGGAGTCCGAGCCGGCCACCGTCAGCACCACCGGCGGCGTCACCGCCGCCACCCCGATCCCGATCCCGATGCCTGCCCCTGCTCCCGTCCCTGCCCCGAGTCACCGACCCGGACCGCCGGACCGCTCCCGGACGGCAGACCCTCCCTCTCCGCCCGCAGACCCTTCCTCTCCGCCCGCAGACCCTTCCTCTCCGCCCGCAGACCCTTCCTCTCCGCCCGCAGACCCTCCCTCTCCGCCCGCAGACCCTCCCTCTCCGCCCGCAGACCGTCCCTCTCCGCCCGCGGGCCGCCCCTTTCCGGTGGCGGGCCGTCGGCGGGTGCGGCGGCTGCCGCGCAGAGGCGGCGGAGTAGTCCGGCGGGGTCGTCCGAGCGCATCACCACACCCATCACCGCCACCCCGACCGCGCCCGCCGCCAGGCACGCCTCGACCTGCTCGGCCGTGCCGATCCCGCCGAGCGCGAGCACCGGTACGGGGGTGCGGGCGACCAGCCGGGCCAGGCCGGCAGGGCCGAGCGGCGGCCCGTAACCGGGCTTGGACGGGCTGGTGAAAACCGGCGAGAGGGTCACGTAGTCCTCCGTGGAGAGTCGGCGCACCTCGGACTCGTCGTGACAGGAGCGGCCGACCAGCGGCAGCGCCGGCGGCGGGTAGGGCCCGGCGGCGGGCAGGTGCACCGCGTCACCGTCGAGCGGGTCCGGCCCGGCTACCAGCAGGGTGCCGCGGACCGGAGCGAGCATCGCCCGCAGCCGCCGGGCCAGTTCGAGTCGTTCCGGGCGCGGCAGGTCCCGCTCCCGCAGCAGCACCCGACGAGCCCCGCCGTCGACCGCCGACCCGACCACCTCGACCAGCGGCCGGCTCGCCTGCCACCGGTCGGTGACCACCACGATCCCGGTCGGCACGACCTCGCCCGGACCGTTCCCGCCCGGACCGTTCCCGCCCGGACCGTTCCCGCCCGGACCGTTCCCGCCCGGACCGTTCCCGCCCGGACCGTTCCCGCCCGGACCGTTCCCGCCCGGCACGGTCGCCCTGCGGCCGTTCACAGCTCCGGCCGCCCCTCGTCCGGAGTGGAGGCCAGCGCGTGGAAGCGCCGGGGGATGCGTCCCGCCCCGGCCGCCAGCCGCCCCGCCTCCACGGCGAGCCGCATGGCGGTCGCCATCCGGACGGGATCGGCCGCCCGGGTCACCGCGCTGGCCAGCAGCACCGCGTCGCAGCCCAGCTCCATTCCCAACGCCGCGTCGGAGGCGGTGCCGACGCCCGCGTCCAGGATCACCGGTACGTCGACGCTCTGCCGCAGCAGGCGCAGGTTGTGCGGGTTGGTGATGCCGAGTCCCGAGCCGATCGGCGCCCCCGCCGGCATCACCGCCGCGCAGCCGAGATCGGCCAGCCGGCGGGCCAGCACCGGATCGTCGGTGGTGTACGGCAGCACGGTGAACCCGTCGGCGACCAGCCGTTCCGCGGCGGTGACCAGCTCGACCGCGTCGGGGAGCAGGGTCCGCTCGTCGCCGATCACCTCCAGTTTGACCCAGGACGTCTCGAACGCCTCCCGGGCCAGGTGGGCCACGGTCACCGCCTCGGCTGCGGTACGGCAACCGGCGGTGTTCGGCAGCAGCCGTACGCCACACCTGGCGAGCACCTCCAGCAGGCTGCCGCCCATGGTGGCGCTGCTGTCGATCCGGCGCAGCGCGACCGTGACCAGCTCGGTGCCGCTGGCCCGGATCGCCTGTTCCAGCGCGTACGGGCTGCTCACCCCGCCGGTGCCGAGGATGAGTCGGGACCCGAACTTGTCGCCGCCGAGCACGAACCCGGATCCGGACCCGGACCCGGACCCGGATCCGGGGAGTCCGGGCCCGGACTCCGGCCCGGGAAGTCCTGGTCCGGTTTCGGGGAGCAGGGAGGGCATGCCGCTCACCCGCCCTGGGCCGCGGTCAGCACCTCGACCCGGTCACCGTCCCGGAGCAGCCGTCCCGGCCAGCCGCCCCGGGGCACCACCTCGCCGTTCACGGCGACCGCCACCCCCCGGTGCGCGTCGGTGATCCGCTCCACCAGCTCCGCCACGCTCAGCTCGCCCGGCAGCCGCTGCGCGATCCCGTTCACGGTCAGCTCCACAGTGCCCTCCCCTCGTTGGTCGGTCCGTCCCCCGCCGGTGCCGCCGGAGCCGGCACGCCGAACCGGCCCGGATCCAGCGGCGCGAGCGCCGGATCCGGCGTCCCGGTGACGATCAGGTCGGTGACCAGGTCGGCGGTGAGCGGGGTGAGCACGATGCCGTGCCGGAAGTGTCCGGCCGCCACCACCACCTCGGGCCGGTCCGGTAACCGGCCGAGCAGCGGGGCGTTGTCGGGCGTACCGGGGCGCAGCCCGGCCCGCGCCTCGACCAGCTCGTACTCGGCGATCTCCGGCAGCAGGTCGGTGGCGGCGCGGAGCAGCTCCAGCACCGCCCCGGCGGTGACGCCGAGGTCGCCGCGCTCCTCGACGGTGGCCCCGACCACCACCTCGCCGTCGGTCCGGGGCACCAGATAGACGCCCCGGCCGTCGGCGTGGCCCCGGATCACGTGCCGGAATCCGGGTGCCGCACCGCCGGGGGCGCGCAGCCGCAGCACCTGCCCCTTGACCGGCCGGACCGGCAGGCCGGTGAGTGCCGCCGTACCGCAGCCGGCCGCCACCACCGTCACCGCCGCGTCCGGTTCCGCCAGGTCCCGGACCGGCCGGGGCAGCATCGTCACCCCGGCCCGCTCGGCGGCGACCCGCAGCGCGGCCACCAGCCGGCGCGGGTCGACCTGGTGGTCGCCGGGCGCGAGCGCGCCGCCGCGCAGCCGGGTGGCGAGCAGCGGTTCGCACTCGCGCAGCTCCGCCGGCCGCAGCGGGGTCACCGGCAGTCCCACCTGCCGCTGGTACGCCCAGAGCCGCTCCGCCTCGGCCAGGTCGTCGGGGGTCAGCGCGACGGTAAGCGTCCCCTCGGTCCGGTAGCCCAGGTCCATCCCGGTCTCGGCGGTGAGCTCGGCGGCGAAGTCCGGCCAGCGCGCCGCCGAGGAGACGAGCAGTCCGGTCAGCACCCGCTCGCCGAAGTACGCCTCGGCGACCGGGGCGAGCATTCCGGCCGCCACGTCCGAGGCGCCGGAGCCGGGTGTGGCGTCGTACACGCTGACCCGCAGGCCCCGGGCGGCGCAGCGCCAGGCGACGGCGAGCCCGATCGGCCCGGCGCCGACCACCGCGACGTCGGCTCCCCGATCGCCGCCTACCATCCCCCCACTCCCGCCCCCGCACTCCGCGCAGACGACGGGGAACCCGACCGGGGTGGGAACCCCGACGACGTTCCCCGGTCCGCCACGGGTGGGGGTGCGGGTGGGACGGCGGAGAGGGTGGCCAGCAGGGCGGCGGTGGCCTCGCCGGGGTCCGGGGCGTGGCAGATCGCGCCGACCACGGCCACGCCGTACGCGCCGGCGGCGAGCAGTGCGGGCACCCGCTCCGGGGTGATCCCGCCGATCGCGATCACCGGTACCGGCACCGCCGAGGCGACCCGCCGGATCCCTTCCGGGCCGATCGGCGCCGGCAGGCCGTCCTTCGTGGAGGTGGCGTGGCAGGGGCCGACGCCGAGATAGCTGGCTCCGGCCGCCACCGCCGCCGCACCGGTCTCCGGATCGCGGGCCGTCGCGCCGAGCACGGCGGTCGGGCCGAGCACCCGGCGGGCGGCGTCCACCGGCAGGTCCAGGGCACCGACGTGCCCGCCCGCCGCCCCGATCGCCAGTGCGACGTGCAGACGGTCGTTGACCAGGCAGGACGCTCCGGCGGCGGCGCAGCGCACGGCGACCGCGGCGGCCAGCTCGTACGCCGTCCGGTCGTCGGTGTCGTCCTCCACCCGGACCTGCACGACCAGCTCGGGGCCGGCGACGGCGAGGGCCGCCTCGACCACGGCGAGCGGATCCCGGCCCGGTCGGGTGTCGGTGACGAGATGAAGTCGTCCGAGGTCTACCACGGCAACACTCCTCCCTGCGCCGGCATTACCCGGATCAGGTTCGACGGTCGGGGGCTCGGTAGCCCCCCTCTCAGCCCGGTCCACCGGGCTCCCGTGGGTTACTTGCGGCGAGCGTACGCGGCCGGTCACGGATCCGTAAAGGGCCGTGACGTATCGCACAACGTCAGTGGTCAACCACCCTGCGCCATTCGGTCGGCGGCCCGGCACGGAGAACAGGGGTCGGATGGGCTGGCGGATATGTCTGTCCTATCCGGATGATTCCGCCTCGTTACACAACCGTTACCCGAATTAACCTCACCGCCGTATTCCGGCCGCCCCCGACCCGGCCCTAATTTGTTCAACCACAAGGCAAAATTCCGCGGCCGGCGCTTCGGCGAGCTCCGGCCGAACTCCGCACCCCGTGGCGGTCTTCGGCGTACCGACCCGGGATCCCCGCTGTCCTTTCCGGACCAAGGAGATCCTTCGTGTCCAGCCCTGGCCGCTCCGGCGGCACTTCGCATCATCCTCCGCACCGCGCTCACACACCTTTCCGCAGGCTGCGGCGCCGGCTGACCGGTGCGGCCGCAGCCGTGCTGCTCGGCGCCACCATGCTGGTCGGCCTGCCCGGCAGCGCCTCGGCCAGGCCGGGCCTGGCCGGGTTGCCCGCACCGGCCGATGCCTCCGCCCGCAAGCTGGGTGACCTCTCCGCCCGGCAGCAGGTCCGGAACGAGGTCGCCGAGCCCTTCGCCGTGCTGGTCTTCTCCAAGACCGCCGGCTTCCGGCACGACTCCATCCCGGCCGGTATCGCGGCGATCCAGCAACTCGGCGCCGAGCACGGCTTCACCGTGGACGCCACCGAGGACGCGACGGCCTTCACCGACGCGAACCTGGCGCAGTACCAGGCGGTGATCTGGCTCTCCACCACCGGCGACGTGCTCGACGCCGAGCAGCAGGCCGCGTTCGAGCGCTACGTCCAGGCCGGCGGCGGGTACGCCGGCGTGCACGCCGCCTCCGACACCGAATACGACTGGCCCTGGTACGGCGAACTGGTCGGCGCGTACTTCGCGTCGCACCCGGCGAACCAGCAGGCCACCATCAAGGTCGAGGACCACGCGCACGAGTCCACCGAGCACCTGCCGGCGCAGTGGTCCCGCTACGACGAGTGGTACAACTTCCGCGACAACCCGCGCGGCGACGTACACGTGCTCGCCTCGCTCGACGAGACCAGCTACTCCCCGGGCGCCGGGGCGATGGGGCACGACCACCCGTTCGCCTGGTGCCAGGAGTACGACGGCGGCCGGGCCTGGTACACGGCGGGCGGCCACACCCAGCAGTCGTACGCCGAACCGGAGTTCCTGGCCCACCTGCTCGGCGGCATCCGGACGGCGGCCGGCGCGGTCGAGGCCGACTGCTCCGCCTCGCTGACCAGCAGCTTCGAGAAGATCAGCCTGGACAGCAACACCAACAACCCGATGGAGCTGGACGTCGCGCCCGACGGCCGGGTCTTCTACGTCGAGCGGGACGGCCGGGTCCAGATCGTCAAGCCGGACACCGGCACCACGGTCACCGCCGCCGACCTCGACGTCTTCACCGGCAACGAGGACGGGCTGATCGGCATCCGGCTCGACCCGGACTTCGCCACCAACAACTGGGTCTACCTCTACCACGCCCCGAACGGCGGCGGCCCGCGCAACCACCTCTCCCGGTTCACCGTCACCGGTGACACCCTCGACCTGGCCAGCGAGAAGGTCGTGCTCGAGGTGACGACGCAACGGAACACCTGCTGCCACGCGGGCGGCAGCATGGTCTTCGACAGCGCCGGCAACCTCTATCTGGCCACCGGCGACAACACCAACCCGTTCGAGTCCAACTCGTTCACCCCGATCGACGAGCGGCCGGGGCGGCAGGACTTCGACGCGCAGCGTACCTCCGGCAACACCAACGACCTGCGCGGCAAGGTACTCCGGATCCACCCGGAGGACGACGGGACGTACACCATCCCGGAGGGGAACCTCTTCGCGCCGGGGACCGCGCAGACCCGGCCGGAGATCTACGGCATGGGCTTCCGGAACCCGTTCCGGATCGGCATCGACCCGGCCACCGACACCCTCTACGTCGCCGACTACGGCCCGGACGCCGGGGCGGCGAACCCGGACCGGGGTCCGGAGGGGACCGTCGAGTGGAACGCGATCGGGCAGGCCGGCAACTTCGGCTGGCCGTACTGCCACGGCGCCAACTACGCCTACAACGACTACCAGTTCCCGTCCGGGCCGAGCGGGGCGAAGTTCGACTGCGCCGCACCGGTGAACAACTCGCCGAACAACACCGGGCTGACCAACCTGCCGCCGGCGATCCCGGCCACCGTCGACTACGACTACAGCGGTAACCCGCTCTTCCCGGAGATCGGCGGCGGCGGCGCCCCGATGGGCGGGCCGGTCTACCGGTACGACCCGGAGAACCCGTCGGAGAGCAAGTGGCCGGCGTACTACGACGGCAAGGCGATGTTCGGTGAGTGGAACCAGAACAAGATGTACGCCTTCCAGGTCACCGAGGACGGCCGGTCGCTGGTGGACATCAACCAGCTGCTCACCGGGATGACCTTCATCCGGCCGATGGACTTCGAGTTCGGCCCCGACGGCGCGCTCTACCTCATCGAGTGGGGCAGCGGCTTCGGCGGCAACAACGACAACTCGGGTGTCTACCGGATCGACTACGTCGCCGGTGACCGGGCGCCGATCGCGGTCGCCAGCGCCGAACCGACCTCCGGCGCCGCCCCGCTGACCGTGACCTTCTCCAGCGAGGGCTCCCGGGACCCGGACGGCGGTCCGATCACGTACGCCTGGACCTTCGGCGACGGCGGCACCTCGACCGCGCCGAACCCGACGCACACCTACGCCGCCGCCGGCAACTACACCGCCCAGCTCACCGTCACCGGTGACACCGGCCGGACGGCGGTGGCGAACGTGCCGGTGACGGTCGGCAACACCGCACCGACGGTGACCATCGAGTTCCCGCCGGACGGCGGCTTCTTCGACTGGGGCGACCAGGTGAAATACACGGTCACCGTCACCGACCCGGAGGACGGGGAGATCGACTGTGACCGGGTGGTCCTGCAGTACTACCTGGGCCACGACGAGCACGCCCACCCGCTGGACGACCAGACCGGGTGCAGCGGCACCGTGCAGACCTCGCTCGACGCCGGGCACGGCGCCGACGCGAACGTCTTCGCGGTCTTCGAGGCCAGCTACACCGACGGCGGCGGGGCCGGCGGCGCCAACCCGCTGACCGGCCGGGCGATCGAGCAGTTGCAGCCGAAGCGGAAGCAGGCGGAATACTACGCGGCCACCGGCCGGGCGGCGGACGGCGTCGGCGGCGGTGACCCGGGCGTGCAGACCCAGGCCACCGAGGACGTCGAGGGCGGCTTCGAGAACATCGGCTGGATCGAGGACGGTGACTACTGGACCTTCGACCCGACCAACCTGACCGGGATCACCGGGGTCCGGTTCCGGGCCTCCTCGGCCGGCGGCGGCGCCCGGATCGAGGTACGGTCCGGCGCGGCCGACGGGCCGGTGCTGGCCACCGCCAGCGTGCCGGACACCGGCGGCTGGCAGACCTTCACCAACGCGTCGGCAGAGCTCAGCACGCCGAGCACGTCAACGGGTCCGCTGTTCTTCGTGGCGCGCAACCCGGTCGGCGCCACCGGCACGGGTGCGATCCTCAACGTCAACTGGGTCGACTTCATCGGCCGGGGCGTCACCGACAACGCGCCGCCGACGGTCTCCGTCACCGCCACCCCGACCAGCGGCACCGCGCCGGTCACGGTGAGCTTCGACGGCACCGCCAGCGACGCCGAGGGCGACGACCCGCTGACGTACGCCTGGGACTTCGGGGACGGCGGCACGGCGACCACCCTGGACGCCGAGCACACCTACACCGCCCCGGGGACCTTCACCGCCACCCTGACCGTCACCGACGCGCGCGGAGCCGCCGCGTACGCCGCCGTGACGGTGAAGGTGCAGGCGCCGAACACCTCGTGCTTCGGGGCCCGCTCGGACGACTTCACCGGCGCCGAGCTGGACAAGTCGCGTTGGTCGACGGTGGTCCGGGAAAACCAGTTGTACGCGGTCCGGGACGGCTCGCTCGTGCTGCCCACCTCGGTCGGCGACCTCTACGGCACCCGCAACGACGCCACGAACATCGTCCTGCAACCGGCGCCGGACGGGAGCTGGCAGGCCACCACCCGGCTCAGCCTGGCGGTGACCGAGAACTACCAGCAGGCCGGCCTGATCGTCTACGGCGACGACGACAACTACGCCAAGCTGGACCTGCTGTACTCCGGGGCACCCCGGATCGAGTTCATCCGGGAGACCGCCGGCACCCCGCGCAACGAGGGGGGCGACTCGACGGCCGCACCGGCCGGCAGCACGATCCACCTGCGGCTGACAAGTGACGGGACGAACCTGACGGCGGCGTACTCGGCCGACGGGCAGGACTTCACCCCGATCGGCCGGCCGGCGGCGCTCGCCGGGATCGAGAACCCGAAGGTCGGGCTCTTCGCGCTCAACGGCGGCAGCACCGCGCCGGTGGTGGACGCCAGCTTCGACTGGTTCCAGATCACCCCCGACGAGCCCGCCGGTGAGGTGACCCCGAACGACGAGTTCACCGGGACCACCCTGGACAAGTGCCGCTGGGACGGGATCGTCCGGGAGGACCCGGCGGCGTACCGGGTCGCCGACGGCGCACTGCACGTCGACGTGCCGAACGGCGACATCTACACCGGCAACAACACCGATCCGACGAACTTCATCCTGCAGGGCGCACCGGAGGGCGACTGGACGATCCGGACGAAGGTCGACGGCAGCCGGCTGGACGAGCAGTACCAGCAGGCCGGGCTGCTCGTCTACGGCGACGACGACAACTACCTGAAGCTCGACTTCGTCGTCGACAACCAGGTGGGCCAGCCGGTGACGCGGCGGATCGAGTTCCGCAGCGAGATCGGCGCGACCGTGCAGGACCCGCAACCACAGGCCGGGAACCTCACCGAGTCGGTGTGGCACCTGCGGCTCTCCAGGGCCGGTGACACCTACACGGCGGCGTACTCGGCCGACGGGACGACCTGGACGGAGCTTCCGCCGCTGACGAACGCCGCCGTGGGTAGCACGCCGCGGATCGGCCTGTTCAGCCTCGGCGCCGCGCAGACCGCCTCGAAGACCGTCTCGTTCGACTACTTCCGGCTCGGCACCGGGCCGGTGGAAGAGGAGGACGAGACGGCGCCGGTGACCACCGCCACCGTGTCGGGGACCCCGACGGCCGGCTGGCACACCGGTCCGGTGACCGTGACCCTCGCCGCCACCGACAACGCCGGTGGGAGCGGAGTGGCCCGCACCGAATACCAGCTCGACGACGCCACGGAGTGGACCGGCTACACCGAGCCGGTGCTGGTCGCCGGGGACGGCACGCACACCCTGCGGTTCCGTTCCGCCGACGAGGCGGGCAACGTCGAGGCGACGAGGTCGGTCGAGGTGAAGATCGACGCCACCGCGCCGGTCAGCACCGCGGCGTTCGCGCCGCCGACCGACGACGGCTGGCACAGCGGCACCATCCCGGTGACGCTGACCTCCACCGACGCCGGTTCCGGGGTCGCCACACTGGAGTGGTCGCTCGACGGCGGCGACTGGGCGGCGTACACCGAGCCGGTGAACGTGACCGGGGACGGGCAGCACGAACTGCTCTACCGGGCCACCGACGCGGCCGGCAACGCCGAGACGCTGAAGTCGGCGATTCTGAAGATCGACGGCACCAAGCCGACGGTGCTGGTCTCCGGGATCGCCGACGGCCAGCTCTACGGCGACAGCCAGGACGTCCGGGTGACCTGGTCGGCCGTCGACCCCACCTCCGGGATCAAGGCGACGGTCGGCACCCTGGACGGTCGCCCCTACCAGTCGAACACCCTGCAGGCGATGTACGAGCTACCGCTCGGCCTGCACGAGTTGACCGTGACCGCGACGGACCGGGCCGGCAACACGACGACCTCGACCGTGCGGTTCTTCGTCACCACCTCGTTCCGGGACATGCAGATGCTGCTGGACCGGTTCAGGGCGACGGGCCGGCTCTCCGCCAAGGCGCACAAGCAGCTGTCGAAGAAACTCGACACGATCCGGGACGCCGAGGCGGACGGCAACGACAACCGGGCGATCAAGCAGCTCGGCGCCTTCAAGGAGCTGGCCTCGGATGCCACGCTGATCGGCGAGGCGGAGATCCGGGACGTGCTGGTGCGGGACGCCGACGCGATGATCGTGCGGCTCGGCGGCACCGCGAGCACCTCCGGGGTCGAGGCCAACGACGGCAGGTCGGTGCAGGGCACCGGCCGGCTGGCCGAGGATCCGACCCGGGTGAGGCGGGGCGGCCGGCTCTAGCCCGGCTCGTGCCGACAGTCAGGTAAGCGCGGGGGCGGTCAACGGCGACCGCCCCCGCACCCGTCCGGCGCTGATCCGCCGGGAAGGAGTCCTCCGATGCGACGTCGACACCGACGCACACCGGTCCGGTCCACTCCGCGTACCGCGGCGGGCCGGCCGCTGGCGCCGCTGCTCACCGCACTCTCCCCCGCCTCCCCTGCCTCCCCTGCCTTCCCCGCCTCCCCTGCCTTCCCCGCCTCGCCCGCCTCCTCCGCCTCCCCTGCCTTCCCCGCCTCGCCCGCCTCCTCCGCCTCCCCTGCCTTCCCCGCCTCGCCCGCCTCCTCCGCCTCCCCTGCCTTCCCCGCCTCGCCCGCCTCCTCCGCCTCCTTCGGGGCCCCGCTGCTCGCGCTGTTCCTCGCCGCCCTTCTCGGCGTCCTGCTCGGCGCCGCGCTCGCCGTCGGGCTGGCACCGGCGGCGCCGGCCGCCGCGCACGGCGAAAAAATCAAGCTCGCGGTCGCCGGCGACGGCGCCACGGGGGTGACCGTGCAGGCCAGCTACGCGGACGGCCATCCGGTCGACAACGGCCTCCGGCTGGTGCTGACCGCCACCGCCGAGGGTGGCCGGACGGTCGGCCCGATCCAGCTCGCCCCGGCCGGCGAGGGTGAGGGCTTCTACAGCACCGGGCCGGTCCTCACACCCGGCCCCTGGCAGGTCACGGTCACCGCGCCAAAGCCGAACCCCGCCGAGGTGCAGGTGGTGGTGCAGGCCCGCACCGCCCAGGCCGCCCCGCCGGTGGTCCCGGTGGCCGCGCCGGACCGCGACGGCGGCACGCCGGTCACCCAACTGTGGTGGGTGGCCGGGGCCGCCCTGACACTCGCCGCCGTCGCCACGCTCGGTGCCCTGCTGGTACGCGCCCGCCGCCGCCCCTGACCCCCGGGGCCACCACCCACCCACCCACGCACCCACCCACCACCCGCCACCACCGCCACCACCACCACCGCCACCACCGCCACCGCCACCACCGCCGCCACCACCGCCACCACCACCACCGCCACCGCCGACGCCGACGCCGCCGACGCCGACGCCGACGCGGGCCGCAGCGTGACCTGTACATCAGAGGCGTTAACCGCCCCGAATAACGCCTCTGATGTACAGGTCGCGGGAGATGATCCGGTGGGCGCGAGCAGGGTTGCACGCGGTAACCCGACATTTAGGAAATCCACCCTGGTGGAACGTCGGCCGGCGGGGCGTCAGTCCGGGGCAGCGGGGGCACGGGTCGGTGCGGCAGGCTGGTCCGATGTCCCGCCCGGCCCGTGTCCCGTCCCGACTGGCGTTCCTACCGTTCTCCGCCCGTGCCGCCGTCGCCGAGGGCCTGATCAGCCGGAGCATGCTGCGCGGGCCGGCCTGGCGCCGACTGCTTCCCGACGTCTACGTGCACCGCGACGGCTACCGGGCGGACGACCACCGGATGTGGTGCGACGCCGTCGGGCTCACCCTTCCGCCGGGCGCGGTCGTCGGCGGGCTCAGCGCCGCCTACCTGTGGGGCGTCCAGCTGGTCGCCCGGGACTCGCCGGTCACGGTGCTGATCCCCGGCAACTCACGACCCCGTGCGCGCCCCCGGGTCCGTTACACCCTCGCCACGCTCTCCGCCGGTGACGTGACCCGGTTCGGTGGGCTACCGGTCACCACACCGCTGCGTACCGCCTTCGACCTCGGCCGGAAGGCGCCACGCACCGAGGCGGTGGTGGCGGTGGACGCGCTGCTCAACCGGCGGCTGGTGAAGCCGGCCGCGCTCAGCGACTATCTCGCCGAGCATCCCGGCTGGCCGGGGGTCGCCCTGTTGCGCGAGGTGCTCGGTCTGGCGGAGCCGCTCAGCGAGTCGCCGATGGAGACCCGCCTGCGGCTTCTCCTCGTCGACGCCGGTTTCCCCGGCCCGACCGTGCAACACGACGTCTGCGACGCACGGGGCCACTTCATCGGACGGGTGGATCTGGCCTATCCACGGCTCCGGATCGCGCTGGAGTACGAGGGCGACCACCACCGTGAGCGGGCCCACTTCCGTCAGGATGTCGCCCGGCTGAACGCCCTGCGCGCCGCCGGCTGGCTCGTCCTCCGTTTCACCGCCGACGATGTCCTGCTCCACCCCGCCCGCACCCTCGCCCTGATCGCCCACGCCATTCAGGAACGGCGCACTCACCTGGACATCAGAGGCGTTACTCGGCGCGCATGACGCCTCTGATGTCCAGGTGACGCGAGGGAGCCTGCGCGACAGTGCAGCCGCGCAGGCGGCGGGGCGGCGGCGGCGGGCGGGTGGGGCGGGGCGGAGTGGGTAGCGGGCGGGGCGGGGTGGGTAGCGGGCGGGGCGGAGTGGGTAGCGGGCGGGGCGGGGCGGGTAGCGGGCGGGGCGGAGTGGGTAGCGGGTGGGGCGGAGTGGGTAGCGGGTGGGGCGGGGCGGAATGGGTAGCGGGCGGGGCGGAGTGGGTAGGGCGGGACGGGCGGAGGTAGGGCGGCGGCGGTCAGAGGATGGCGCGGAGGGCGGCGAGGTCGTCGGGCGCGGGTTGCCACTGCCCCGCCCGTGCGTTGGCGCGTACCTGGTCGGGAGTGGTCGCTCCGGCGATCACCGAGGTCACCGCCGGTTGGGCGGCCAGGCCGCCGATCGCCACCTCCAGCAGGGACAGACCGCGCTCGGCCGCGTACTTCTCCAGGGCCTCGATGGTGTCCCAGGGTGCGGAGGCGAGGCGGGCGGCGTACCGGGGGCTGCTGCCGGCGAGCCGGCTGTCCGACGGCGGTTCCGCACCCCGCTTGTACTTGCCGGTGAGCAGCCCGTCGGCGAGGGGAAAGAACGGCAGCAGGCCGAGGCCGAAGTGCTCGGCGGCCGGCACCACCTCCGCCTCCACGTCGCGGTGCAGCAGGCTGTACTGGTTCTGGGCACTGACGAACGGTGTCAGGCCCCGGGTACGTGCCGTCCAGGCCGCGTCGGCGATCTGCCAGCCGGTGAAGTTGGAGTTGCCGAGGTAGCGGACCGTGCCGGCCCGGACGAGGTCGTCGAGCGCGCTCAGGGTCTCCTCGATCGGCGTACCCGGGTCGGGCTCGTGCATCTGGTAGAGGTCGAGATGGTCGGTGCCGAGCCGGCGCAGGGACGCCTCGACCGCCCGGACGACGTAGCGCCGGGCGCCCCGGGCGCCGTGGTCCGGCCCGTTCATCCCGGACATGCTCATGCCGAACTTGGACGCCAGCACGACGTCGTCCCGCCGGCCGCGCAGTGCGGCGCCGAGCAGTTCCTCGGAGCCACCGTGCGGCTCCCCGTAGATGTCCGCGGTGTCGAAGAAGTTGATGCCGGCGTCGAGGGCCGCGTCGACCACGGCCCGGGTGCCGGCGGCGTCGACCTTCCGGCCGAAGTTGTTGCACCCGATCCCGACGACGGAGACCACGAGTCCGGAGTCGCCCAACCGGCGATAGTTCATCTCAGTCACGAGATCAACCCTATGTCCTCGACACCGACCCGAGACATCCGTTCGAGAAATTGTTTCGGCGTCGATTCACGTACGCCAAACTGATTGGCCGCATGGCGCGTCGCGTGCGTACGTCCCAAACTGCTATATCGTGTCCACGAATACGACGACCGCTGTAATGTTCCCTGCCGTTCACGGTCGCCGAGCAGCTCGTGCCGGAAGGCGGTCCACATGGCGGTTAACAGCCGGTTCGACCGGCCCGGCACCGACGTTTCCGTCGTCCCCGCCCAGGTCAGCAGGGACAGCAACGCACCCGTCGAGGTGACGGTGGTCCTGCCGTGTTACAACGAGCAGGCACACGTGCTGGCGGAGATCGAGCGCATCTGCACGGCAATGGACACCAGCGGCCTGCAATACGAATTACTGGCTATCGACGACGCGTCCACCGATCACACGTTGGAGATCCTGCGTGGGGCCGCCGGACGTTTTCCCCGACTTCGGGTGCTCGCCTTTCATCGCAACGGTGGCTCCGGCACCGCACGCCGGATCGGCACCGAACAGGCGCGCGGCAGGATCGTGGTCTGGACAGACGCGGACATGACCTATCCCAACGAACGGATCCCGGAGTTCGTGCAGCTCCTGCTCCAGGATCCGCACGTCGACCAGGTCGTCGGCGCGCGCACGAGCGAGCAGGGCAGCCACAAGTTCCTCCGGGTCCCGGCGAAGTGGCTCATCCGCAAGATCGCCGAGCGGCTGGCGGGCACCCGCATCCCCGACCTGAACTCCGGGTTGCGTGCCTTCCGCCGGGACGTGTCACTGCCCTACCTCCGGCTGTTGCCCCCCGGGTTCTCCTGTGTCACCACGATCACGATGGCCTTCCTGCACAACCAGCACGACGTGCACTACCTGCCGATCGCCTATGCCCGCCGCTCGGGTTCGTCGAAGTTCCACTTCGTCCGTGACGCCTACCGGTACTTCCTCCAGGTGCTCCGGATGGTGATGTACTTCAACCCGCTCAAGGTGTTGATGCCGCCGTCGCTGCTGCTGCTGACCGTCGGCTCCGGGAAGGTGGTCTACGACCTGGTCGCGCACCCGGTCCGGATCGCCACCAACACCGTGCTGCTGCTCTGTGCCGGGCTGATCGTCGGCGCGGTGGCCCTGCTCGCCGACCTGATCGTCCGGTCCAGGATCGACTGGCCGCCCGGAAACCGCTCGTGACCGAAGCGGTGCCGACCACTGCCACGGGACCGGACACGCCAGCCGGTGCCCGTCCCGCCGGCGCCCGTCCCGCCGTTGCCCTGCCACCCGGTGCCCCGCCGGTTCGAAATCGCGCGCGTGTCGAGCGGGTGGAGCGGAGCGAGCGGCGGGGTCGGGCGGCGGTCGCCATCCTCACCGGCATCGTCGCGGTGACCTGGATCCCGCAGCTCGCCGAGCCGTTCGGCGACAACCACCTGGGCCGGATCATCGGCCGGTACGCGTTGCACCTGCGCAATCTCCAGGAGCACGGCATCCTCGGCTCGCACTTCGGCGCCGACTGGGCACCGTACGCCGCGACACCATACGCACACCATCCGCCGCTGCTCAACCTGCTCACCGCGCTGACCGGTCTGCTTCCCGGCGACGGGGAGTACCAGGTGTGGCTGCCGCCGTACCTGCTCGCCCTCCTCATCGTCCCCGCCGCCGCCGCCCTGCTGCGCGCGATCGGCCTGCGCTGGTCGGCGACGCTGCTGGCGGTCGGCCTGATGGTGGCCACCACCTTCTACTGGGTCTTCAGCCCGCTGATGTTCGACCTGGGGCCGATCCTGGCGCTCTCCGCCACGGTGGTACGCCTGCGCGCCCGTCCGGAGCCGTCCCGCCGCCTCGTCCTCGCCGCCTGCGCCTCCGCGCTGCTCTGCACCCTGGTCTCCTGGCCCGGCGTCGGCCTCGCCGCCATACTCGGGCTGTGGCTGTTCGCCGCCCGCCGGTTCGACCGGGTGACGATCCTGGTCGGCACGAGCATGCTGCTCGGAGTCGCGATCAGTCTGGCCTACGTGGTCGGGGTGACCGGGATGGCCCTGCTCGGCGGGCAGGCCGAGCTGCGCAGTAGCGGTGGCGGCCACACCCTTCGGCAGATCCTGCGCCGGCAGTGGTTCTTCGTCTCCGGCCTGTTGCCGGTCTGGTACCTCGGCGCCCTACCGCTCGGCACGGTCGCCGGACTGCTGGACCGGCGAAGCCGGAGCTACCTGGCGATCGCCGCCGGGTTCACCGCCGTCTGGATCTTCGGGCTGCGCAACGCCGCCTATGTCCACTCGTACTGGTCGTATCCGCTCCTCGTGGTCGGGCTCGTCGGGATGGGCGTGCTGCTGGACCGGGTCATGGACGGGATCGCCCCGCCGCCCGCCCCGCACAGCAAGCTGCTCAGCGACCGGCTCGTGAGCCGGGGCGAGGACCGGGGCGAGGACCGGGGCGAGGGCCGGCGGCGGGTCGGGGTGGCGACGGCCGTGCTGGTGGGGGCGGCGCTCGCGACGTACCTCGGGGTGCTCGTCGCCGGCCCGGACCGACACCGCCTGCTGAGCGAGCCGGCCCAGGCCGGCCGGCTCGTTGCCGGGCATCCGCCGCCACCCGGTCAGCGGTACGCCTGGGTGGCCGGTGACGGCGCGAGCAGTCCCCGCTGGCTCGCCTACTACTGGAACCTGCCGCCACGGCTGCTCACCGCCGCGACGCTGACGAGCGAACCGACCCGCCCGGAGGATCTCGTCCTGGTCGACCTGCGACGGCCCCCGGAGTGGCTGTCCGGGCCGGTCGAGGCCGGTGCCGTGGCGCGGGCCGGGCCGTACGTGCTCGTTCCGGTCTCCGTGCTCGGCGGCGGCCCCACCGGGTCCTGAGCCCGACCGGCCCGCGCCACCGATCCGCAGGTGACGGGCGCGTCGCCGAGCCGGTCAGCGTGTCGCGACGGCGATCAGACCCGGCCCGCGGTCGGGGCGCGCGCGTTGCAGTACGGCGAATGGCGACACCGCCAGCCGGATCGCGCCACCGGCGAGCATTCCGCTCGGTTGCAGGATCCGGCCCGAGAAGGCGGTCCGCTCCCGCGCCGTTTCCGCTCCCATGTCAGGGCCGCCCGATCCGCCGTCGTCACCGGCTTCGGCCCCGCCGCCCGCTCCGGCGTTCCGGTCGGCCCGGTGGCCGGCCCACCGGTCCCGGACGGAATCGAGCAGATAGCCGAGCGGCCAGCCGTAGTGCACGAGGCGCACGGCGGTCGCCCCGGCGCCGAACAGCCGCTCCCGGAGCTGTTCGGCGGAATACCGCCGGTAGTGGCCGACCAGGCTGTCCCAGGCGCCGAACCGCTCTGGACCGGCCGGTACCGAGAGCAGCAGATGACCGCCGGGCCTGACCAGCGCCAGCCACTCGGCCAGCACCGGTTCGTCGTCGGCGATGTGTTCCAGCACCTCGAACGCGCAGACCAGGTCGTAGCCGTCGACCGTCGGCACCTGCCGGTGATCTCCGTTCAGCACCGTCCCGCCCAGCGGGGTGATCCGGGCATGCGCGGTCCGGTAGCTGCGCGCGTCCGGTTCGGCCGCGGTGTAGGTGGCCAGTCGAGCCAGCCGGGCTCCGACCGCACCGAGTCCACAGCCGAGTTCCAGGATGGTGTCCGGCCGGCACTCCGCCACGATCCGGCGTACGACGTGCCAGCGCAGGGCCGCCCGGGGCGGCAGCGGTGGATCGGCCACGGGCGCGGTCATCCGATCCACCAGCCCGGTACGTCTGCCGCCTCGCTCCGGGCGCCACGCGGGTCAGGCGCTGCGCCACGCGCGTCAGGCGCTGCGCCACGCGGTCCGGCTGGGACGCCGGGCGGTTCGGTGGGGGTGCCGGGCGGTTCGGTGGGGGTGCCGGGCGGTTCGGTGGGGGTGCCGGGCGGTTCGGTGGGGGTGCCGGGCGGTTCGGTGGGGGTGCCGGGCGGTTCGGTGGGGGTGCCGGGCGGTTCGGTGGGGGTGCCGGGCGGTTCGGTGGGGGTGCCGGGCGGTTCGGTGGGGGTGCCGGGCGTGGGGATGGCGCCGACACGGTGCCGGACCGGTTCGACGACCGTGGCCGGCCAGAAGTACGCGACCGCCCGGCGCCGGGCGGCCCTGCGAAGACCGGCGACCCGCTCCGGGTCTCCGGCCAACTCGCGCAGCGCGGCGGCAAGCGCGGACGGATCGCCGGCCGGAACGTAGACCGCCGCGTCGCCGAGCGCGCGCCGCTGTGGTCCGGTGTCGGAGGTGACGATCGCACAGCCGGCGGCGGCGCCCTGGAACACCTTTGTCGGGACCACCCGGCCGGCCTTCACCGTCTCGCCGAAGATGCCCAGCGACACCTGGTGCCGGGCGACGAGCGCCGGTAGCTCGACTGCGGGTATCCAGTCGTACCAGGTGACTCTCGGGTTGGCGGCGGCGGCCCGGCGGCAGGCCGCGTGGTCCTGGCCGGTGCCTACCACGGTCACCTCGATCGACTCGTCGGCGGCCAGCGCCGCCAGCGCGGCACCCAGGGTCCCGGTGCCGTGCAGCGGAGTGAAGAGTCCGACGAAGACGACCCGCAGCCGGCGCCGTCCGCCACCGTCGGTCTCGCCGCGGCACTCCGGCTGCCCGGCAGAGCCCGCCGGCCTCTCACCAGAGCGCTCTGACCTCTCGCCCGACCAGCGCTGTCGGGCGGTGCGGGCGCCGGCCGCGAACCACTCCGGTCCGGCGCCGACGGGCACCACCATCCCCCGCTCCCGCGCCGGTGCCGGCAGCACTGCGAGGTGTTCGGCGGTGTCCACGAGCACGACGTCGGCCCGCCGCAGCGCGGTGTCGTCGATCGCCCGCAGCAGCCGTCCCCGGAGCCCTCCGCTCCCACCGCTCCCGGCGAGTCCTCGGTCCCGGGCCGTCCCGGCGGCGGAGACGAGATGGTCGAGCACGATCGGCGTACGCCGGAAGAGCCACCGGGCCAGATGGACGTCGAAGTGCCCGAGATAGCCGACGAGTACGGCGTCGACGGCTCCGGCTCCCGGGCCGGCCCCCGCAGCACCCCGCCCGTGTCGGCGAGTCCGCAACACGAGCAGGGCCCAGCACCGGGCCAACTTGCCGGCGAGCAGCGGAAGCCGCCACGGTTGCCGGAGCATCGCTATCCGGCCGGCGGTGTCCAGGGTCAGCGGCTCGTTCAGCTCGGTCACCTCGTCACCGGCGGACCGAAGCCCCTCGACGAGCACGCCGACCCGGGGATGTCGGCGTGCGTCGTAGCTGCCGAACACCAGCCAGCGCACGCCCAGCAGAGTAACCTGTCGTACGCCTTCGACCACGTTCCGTCGTCACTGCTGGCGCGTCGCGCCACCCGTCGCGTTGCCGGTCACGCTCGACGGCGTACCCTCCGACGGTCGGCGCTCCGCTGCCTCCACCCTCTCCGCTGCCTCCACCCTCTCCGGCGTCGGCTGCCGGGGCACCCGACGGGCGGATCGGGGCAGCCGCCGTGCCGCCCAGTCCGCCGAGATCGCGACGACCGGCAGGAGGAGGTCCACCAGGGTCAGCAGCAGCCGGGACACCACGGTGGCGACCAGCGCGACCGGCTGGGCGACCGCCGGAGCGAGCAGCAGGGGCAGCGCCACCTCCCGGGGGCCGACTCCGGCCGGCGCGACGGCCAGCAGGAACCCGACGGACCAGGAGCCGGCAAAGGCGCCGACCGAGACGAGCAGCAACTCGGGCCCGCCGACGACACCACCACCGCCGCCGCCGACAGCGCCGCCGACACCAACGTCTGCCAGGAGCAGCCAGAGGTGCGTACCGTAGCCGAGCCAGGTCGCTGCCGACCAGCCGACGGCCCCGCCGATGCCGCGCAGGGAGAGCGGCCGGGGCATCGGTTCCCGGCGGGCGAGCCGGAGCAACCCGGCGAGGATGCGATTGAGCAGCGGCGGCCAGAGCAGCAGAAGCAGCGGCGGGATGGCCGGCAGGATCCACCAGTACTGGGTGGTGGCCCGGCCGCCGAGTACCGGCAGGGTGGCGGCGGTGAGCAGCAGGCCGGTGCCGAGGGTGATGAGCATGGCCAGTAGCGCCGCCACCGCCGAGGCCCGCGCCGGGACCCCGTACGCCCGACCGAGCCGGGCCTGGACCAGGATCGGCCAGACCTTGCCGGGCAGGTATTTGGCCAACTGCCCGACGAAAAAGATCCGCGCCGCGCCGAGCGGCGGAAGGTCGGCACCGAAGTCCCGCAGGACCGCCCGCCACCCCAGGCAGCCGCAGAGGCCGCTGGCGGCGGCGGCGAGTCCGGCAAGAAGCAGCCCCAGCGCCGACAACTCGCCCAGTACGGCCGGGAGCTCCTCCCACCGCCCCGCCAACGCCCAGCCGACCAGGGCGAGGAATGCCCCGGTGACCGCGACCTGTGCGGCGCTGCGTGCCAGGCGCGACCGCCCGGACCTCGACAGCCGCCCGGACTTCTGCGACACCACGACACGGACGATACTCGCCGTGACATCATGACCCCGGAAAGCCACGCGGCCGGGCTGCGCCACCTCCGCCGCCACCGTCCCGTCCGCCCCTCCGCCCGCCGGTCCGGCCCCAGGCCGCCTCCCGGACGGGGTCCCGCGTCAGGCCACCTCCCCCAGCCCGGTCCCCTTCGAATCTCCCCAGACCGGTCCCGCTTCAGGCCACGTCCCAGACCGGTTGCGCCGTCTCGACCACCTCGCCGTCGCCCCGGAAGAGCAGGAACCGGTCGAACGACCGCGTGAACCACCGGTCGTGGGTGACCGCGAGCACCGTCCCCTCGAATGCCCGCAGCCCTGCCTCCAGGGCCTCGGCCGAGGCCAGGTCCAGGTTGTCGGTCGGCTCGTCGAGCAGCAGCAGCGTCGCACCGGAGAGTTCCAGCAGCAGCACCAGGAAGCGCGCCTGCTGTCCGCCGGAGAGCGTGCCGAATCGCTGGTCACCCTGCCCGGCCAACTCGTACCGGTTCAGCGCCTTCATCGCGGCGTGCCGGTCCATTCCGGCCCGGTGGTCGTCGCCCCGCCACAGCACCTCGACGAGTGTCCGGTCGAGCAACTCGGGCCGGTCATGGGTCTGCGAGAAGTGGCCGGGCCGGACCCGGGCACCGAGCCGGGCCACACCGCCGTGCCGGACCGGTGCCAGGGCCGACCCACCGTCCACCGGACCGTTGGCGGGATCCGGATCGGTGCCGCCCCGGGCCAGCAGCCGGAGGAAGTGCGACTTTCCCGTGCCGTTCGCGCCGAGGACGGCGACCCGGTCGCCGTACCAGACCTCCAGGTCGAACGGGAAGGTGAGATCCTCCAGCTCGACCTGTTCGCAGACGACGGCCCGCTTGCCGGTGCGCCCGCCGCCCAGCCGCATCCGGATGTCCTGGTCCTTCGGCGGTACGGGTGGCGGCCCGGCCTCCTCGAACTTGCGCAGCCGGGTCTGCGCCGCCTGGTAGCGGGAGGCCATCCCGTCGTTGTACGCCGCCTTCTGCTTGTACATCAGCATCAGCTCGCGGAGCTTCTGGTGCTCCTCGTCCCAGCGGCGGCGCTGCTCCTCCAGCCGGTCGTGCCGGGCGACCCGCGCCTCGTGCCAACTGTCGAAACCACCCGGGTGCACCCAGGCACTGCCACCCTCCACCGCCACCACCCGGTCGGCGGTGCGGGCCAACAGCTCCCGGTCGTGCGAGACGTAGAGCACCGACTTCGCCGACTCCCGCAGCCGCCCCTCCAGCCAGCGCTTGCCCGGCACGTCGAGGAAATTGTCCGGCTCGTCGAGCAGCAGCACCTCGTCGACGCCGCGCAGCAGCAACTCCAGGGCGAACCGCTTCTGCTGGCCGCCGGAGAGGGTCCGCACCGGTCGGGTGCGGGCCTTTTCCCAGGGCAGGTCGAGCACGATCGTCGAGACGGTGTCGAAGAGCACTTCGGCGTCGTATCCCCCGCCCACCTCGCCCCATTCGGTGAGCGCCTCGGCGTACGCCAGTTGCGCCCTGCCGGCCACGCTGCTGAACTTGCCGCGCACCTCGGCGGCGTGCAGCGCCGCCTCGGCCGCCGCCAGCCGCTCCCCCGCCGCGCGCAACTCCGGCGACGAGAGCGAGAGTACGAGGTCGTGCAGCGTCGACTCGTCGCCGATCATGCCGATGAACTGCCGCATCACGCCCAGGCCACCGGATCGGGCGATGGCACCGGTCCGGGTGGGCAGGTCGCCGGCCACCATCTTCAGCAGGGTGGTCTTGCCGGCGCCGTTCGGCCCGACCAGGGCGACCTTGGCACCTTCGCCGACCCGGAACGAGACGTCGGCGAACAACTGCCGGCCGTCCGGCAGGATGTGCCCGACTCCGGCGACGTCCACATAACCCACGTCGGCATCCTGCCGCAGCCACCCCCTCCGGCGACACCGGGTTTCGGCGGCGGCGCACGACAACGGGTTGGCTCTCCGGGCAGGGAAGGACGGCGGGCCGACACCGGGCATGGCGGACGCCGGGGCATGGCGCCTGCGGGGCATGGCGCCTGCGGGCGGGCGCTGCCCGACGCGGGGGCGGCGGGCGGGTCAGCGGGTGACCCGGAGCACCCGGTACCCCTTCTGGCTGGCGCGTCGCTCGACCTGCCAACCGCTCTCGGCGAGCCAGCGCTGGAGCGAGTCGCCGCCGAGATGGCGGGCCACCACCAGCCACGCCACGCCTCCCGGCGCGAGCCTGGGTAGCCAGCGCCGCAGCATGCCGTGCAGTTCCTCCTTGCCGATCCGGATCGGCGGGTTCGACCACAGTTGAGCGAAGGAGAGGTCGTCCGGGACCTCGTCGGGAGCGACCACCCGTACCCGATCGGCGAGGCCGAGACGTCCGGCGTTCTCGGCGGTGAGTGCGCGGGCCCGTGCGTTCACGTCGACCGCCCAGACCGTCGCCGCGCCCGCCCGGTTGGCCAGTACGCAGGTGATCGGACCGTAACCACAACCCAGGTCGAGCAGTACGCCGGAGATGTCCGATTCGGGCAGCTCGGCCTTACGCAGTAGTACGGCAGTTCCCGGATCTAGCCGATCGGCGGAGAAGACCCCGGCCGAAGAGGTCAGCGAGTAGTCGCGCCCGCCGGCGGAGAACACCACCGTACGCCGGTCGGCGCTGGCCACGGGCTCGGTACTGAAGTAGTGGTCTCCGCTCACGGCACGCATTCTCGCCTACCGCGACGGCGCGCCCGGCACCGGCCGCGAAATGGACCCTGCCCGGTTCCGGGCAAATGCCCAGTCTCGCATGAACTCTGGTTCATCTACGGCGGCGCGCCGATGCGGATTTCCGTTACCCTGTGCGACATGGTTTATGGGCGTGGACCTGGACCGGGCGGTGGACCGCCACGGTCCCGACGAGATCCCGCCGATCAGCCTTCGGTCGATCCGGATGTGGCGGCCGGTCCACCTTCGAGGGGGGCCGGCCGACGCCGGTCTGGGGCCGACCGCGCGGAGGCGTCCCCTACGGCGGCGTCCCGGTTCGACGCGTCCAATGCGGAGCTGACCGGCTCTGGCTCGGCGCACGGCTGGCGGGCGGAGGGGCCGGGGCGCTCCACAGACCGTCCGGCTCGCTCGGCCACCACTCCGGACCGCTACCCGGAGTCACCGGGCCGTTATCCCGACGCACCCGGCCGTTATCCCGACGCACCGGAGCGGCACCGGGACGAGCCGGGTGGCCGGCACCTCGAGGGGCCGGCGGGCCGATATGCGGACGGGCCGACCGGTCGATACCCCGGGGCGCCGACCGGTCGCCGGACGGATCGTTCCGGGCACTCCGCACCAGATTCCGACCCGCCCCGTCGGGCCCGACACGGCGCGCCCGAGCCGGACGACGTCGGGCCGGTCTCCGGTTATCCACCGCCGGGCCGGCCGGTCCACGACCGTCCGTCACGGGACCGTAGCAGCCTTGATCGCCTTCCTCCGGCTGGCCGCCCCCATCCGACACGCCCGGCCGAAGGCGGACGCCACCTGGCCCCACCGTCGGACGTTCCGCCCGCCGGTGGCCGCCCCGTGTCCGGGACCGGCGGCAGGCCGGGCATCGGCGAGGGGGCCGTGCCGGGCGACCGGACAGGCCCCGGCGAACGGATGGTTCCGGGCAGCCGGCTGGGCCCCGACGACCGGCCTGGCCCCGACCGCAGACCCGGCCCCGGCGGCCGATCGGGCCCGGACAGCAGGACTGCCCCCGAGATCAGGCCCGGCCCCGGCGGCCGCCCGCCCCGGGCGGGCGGACGATCTGTCGACGGACCACCGCAGCCCGGTACCGAGCCGTTCGGGCCCGTCCGCAACGTGTCGGGCCCGGCATCGCCCGGCATCGCCGATCTCCGCGAGCGGCCCCCGGCCGGCCGGCGTCGCGCCGAACCCGATCCGTCCCCGCCCGACGGCCGCTACCGGCCAGGTTCCGGCGAGGTTCCACTCGCTGGCCCACGGTCGGCCCCGGCACCACGGCAGCGCCGGGCTCCCTCCAGCGATCAGGAGGCCACCCACCCCGATCCGGCCGCGCCCGGCATGCCGCCGCCCACCGGACGGCGCAGGGCGGCCGAGCCGGCCGAGCATCGACCTGACCGAGGCGTCCCGGGCCGGGCGGCGCCGGACCGCACCGGCCCTCGTCGGGGCGACGAGGACCCGGCGGTACGACGCTCGGCCCTTGCCGGCCGCTCCGAAGCCTCCCCCGGCCGCCCCGGCCCCTCCGCCCCTCGGACCGCCGGTGCCCCCGTGCCCCGCAGCGCCGTGCCCGCACCCGCACCTCGCAGCGGCGTCCCCGCACCCCGGACCGGTGTCCGTGGACCCGCCGGAGTCCCCCGCTCCGGTCCACCCTCCGGTCCGGCCTCCGGGCCTGGCGAAGCGCCGATAATGCCGCCGAGGGGCCGACCGGTGGGTCCGGGGCCTGGACGGGATGCCGGCCCTCGGCCTGACGACGAGCCGCGTAGGCCGTCCCAGGCCGGCCCTGCGGCGCAGCGCGCTCCCCTGCCACACGCCGACGCTCCGTCGGGGCCACGCCGCCCCCGGGACGCCGGCAGCCCACCGGATTCGCCAACCGCACCACGTTCCCGACCGGCACCCGGTTCGCCGATCGCACCGCGCCCCGGACCTGCAGCCGGTCCCGCGCGTCCCGGAGCGGCACCCGGTTCGCCGATCGCACCGCGCCCCGGACCTGCAGCCGGTCCCGCGCGTCCCGGAGCGGCACCCGGTTCGCCGATCGCACCACGCTCCGGACCGGCAGCCGCCGCACCACGCTCCGGACCGGCGGCGGGCGCACCGGCCGCGCCGCGCTCCGGACCGGCAGCCGGTCCCGCGCGTCCCGGAGCGGCACCGGGCTCACCGGCCGCGCCGCGTACCGGGCCGGCACAGGACCGGGCACTGCGGCCACCTGCCGGGCCCCGGCCCGGACCCCCCGCCGGCGACCGTCGGTCCGGGCCGCCCGGACCCGCTACGCGTACCGGCCCGGCCCCGGTCTCCCCGGGCCGCACGTCGGCCCCGGACCGGAATCCCGCGCCCGGCGGGACCGCCCCGCCCGCTCCGGCGCCGGCCGCCCCGTCGGCGAAACCGCCCGCGAAATCGCCCGGCGGTTCCGCCACCACCGGCACACCGCCGCCCGGCGATGCCAGCACGCCACTCCGGAGTACGAAACGCACCTGGCAGCTGGTCATCGGCTCGCTCGGCGTACTGCTCATGCTCGGCATCTGCGGGCTCAGTTCCTATTTCTTCGTCGTCGACGAACCGGTGGGGCGGGACGCCCGCCCCGCCGACGGGCTGGGCGCGGCCGCCGCGCCCCGGGACATCAGCTCCCGGGCCGCCGATCCGGCCCCGCTGACGGTCAGGGAACTCTTCCCGTCCGCCAAGGAGGTGCAGGTCGACACCGATCAGTCGGCGTACGAGCTGCTCAAGACCCAGGAATCGGCGGACTGCGACCTGGTCGCCGAGGGCGACATCGCCACGGTCCTGGCGGACGCCGGCTGCAGCCAGTTCGTCCGGGGCACCTTACGGTCCCCGACGGGCCTGTACCTCGCGACCGCCGGGATCGTCAACCTCGCCGACGAGGCGGGAGCGACAGCCGCGCGAGAGAAGATCAAGACGATCGTCGACGCTGGAGAGGGGCGCTTCCGCGGGCTGGCCGCCGGGCGCGGCACCGAGGCCGTCACGCTCGCCTCGGCCCAGGCCGGGTGGCACGTGCGAGGGCACTTCCTGATCTACTGCGTCGTCGCCAAGACCGACGGCAAGACGATCGGGGCCGACGACCTCTTCGCCCGGCAGATCCTCTCCGACATGATCGAGGTGTATCTGCGCGGCAAGGTGCTCGACAAGCGGGCCATCTCCGCCTCGACCACGCCCGGTCCGTCCAGCCCCGCCCAGCCCGGCTGAACACCGGCCGGGCAGGGCCACCCGCGCCTGAGACCGGCCCGATCCCGGCCTCAGGCCGAGGCGGTGAGCCGGAGCCGGCGGGTCCGTAGCGCCCGGCCGGCGTACTCGGCGGGATCGTCGGGATAGCCGACCGCGACCAGGATCAGCCCGTGCGGCGGCGCCACGCTCACCTCGCTGGCCCGCTCCCGGCGCCCGAGCAGGCTGCCCGGCCAGTCGACCGGTCGACGCCCGTCGCCGGCCACCAGCATCGCCCCGACCAGGCTGCGCACCATCGACTGGCAGAACGCGTCGGCCTGCACGGTCGCCACCAGGACGCCGTCCGGGTCGCGCCGCCAGTCCAGCCGGGTCAGCTCCCGCACCGTCGTGGCGTTCTCCTTGCGCCGGCAGTACGCCGCGAAGTCGTGCTCGCCGACCAGCCCGGCGGCGGCCCGGTTCAGCGCCGCCAGGTCGAGCGGGCGTGGCCAGGCGAGCACCTCGTGCCGGCGCAGCGGCTCCGCGCCGTACGGCGCGTCGGTGACCCGGTATTCGTAACGTCGCCAGGTGGCCGAGAACCGGGCGTCGAACCCGGCCGGCACCTCGGCGACGGCCCGGACCCGCACGTCGGGCGGAAGCACCCCGGAGAGCCGGCGCGGCAGCGTCTCCGCCCACTGCCGCCACACCCCGGTCGGCAGGTCGAGGTGGCAGACCTGCCCGCTGGCGTGCACCCCGGCGTCGGTCCGCCCCGCCACGGTCAACCCGGTGACCCGGCCCGACCCGACGATCCTGGTCAGCGCCTCGACCAGCACCCCCGCGACGGTACGCCGCCCCGGCTGGGCGGCCCAGCCGGAGAAGTCGCCGCCGTCGTAGCTGACCTCCAGGCGTACCCGGGTCAGATCCTCATCCACCTCGTGCTCCACGGCCAGCTCCAGATACGCCGCGGCCCGACACCCCCACGGGGATGCCGGGCCCGGCGCCGATCGTCGGTGCTACTTGGTGTCCGCCTCGTCGCTGTCCTCCCGGGCCGCCGGGGTGTCGCCGGAGCGCGACTCCGGCGCCTCGGCGTCCTGGTCGGTGGAGGAGGATGCCTGCGGGGTCTCCTCGTCGGGGGCGAGCGCCTCGACCTTGTCCTGCTGCGCCGCCTTGCGGGCGGCGGCCTTCTTCGCCGGCGCCGCCGGGGCGACGACCAGCTCCTCGACCAGCTCGATGATGGCCATCGGCGCGTTGTCGCCCTTGCGCGGGACGGTCTTCACGATCCGGGTGTAGCCACCGTTGCGGTTGGCGAACCGCGGGGCGATCTGGTCGAAGAGGGTGAAGACCACGTCCTTGTCCCGTACGACGGTCAGCACCCGCCGGCGGGACGCCAGGTCCCCCCGCTTGGCCTTGGTGATGAGCTGCTCCGCGAGCGGGCGGAGCCGCTTGGCCTTGGTCTGGGTGGTGGTGATGCGGCCGTGCTGGAACAGCGCGGTGGCCAGGTTGGCCAGGATCATCCGCTCGTGCGCGGGGCTACCGCCGAGGCGGGGGCCCTTGGTGGGCGTGGGCATTCTTGGTGCTCCTCAGTAGTGGGTGGCCGGATCTCCAGTGGGTGGCCGGAAATCCGGCTAGCCCCGGATCAAAGCTGCTCGGTCTCGCGGTAGTCGTCGGTGTCGTAGTCGGCCTCGCCGAAGGAGTCGACGACGTGCGCCGGGTCGAAGTTGGGCGCCGAGTCCTTCAGCCCCAGCCCCATGCCGGCGAGCTTCATCTTGACCTCGTCGATCGACTTCTGACCGAAGTTGCGGATGTCGAGCAGATCGGCCTCGGTACGCCCGATCAGCTCGCCAACCGTGTTGATGCCCTCGCGCTTGAGGCAGTTGTAGGAGCGGACGGTGAGGTCCAGCTCCTCGATCGGCAGCGCCAGGTCGGCGGCGAGCTGCGCGTCCTGCGGCGACGGGCCGATGTCGATGCCCTCGGCGCTCTCGTCCAGCTCCCGGGCCAGGCCGAAGAGCTCGACCAGGGTGGAGCCGGCGGAGGCGAGCGCCGTCCGCGGCCCGATCGAGGCCTTGGTCTCGACGTCGATGATCAGCCGGTCGAAGTCGGTACGCTGCTCGACCCGGGTCGCCTCGACCCGGTACGTCACCTTGAGCACCGGCGAGTAGATCGAGTCGACCGGGATCCGGCCGATCTCGGCGCCGGCCTGCTTGTTCTGTGCGGCGGTGACGTAGCCGCGGCCCCGCTCGACGGTCAGCTCCATGTCGAGCCGGCCCTTGCCGTTGAGGGTGGCGAGCTTGAGGTCGGCGTTGTGCACGGAGACACCGGCCGGGGGCTGGATGTCACCGGCGGTGACGTCGCCGGGGCCCTGCTTGCGCAGGTACATGCTGACCGGCTCGTCGTGGTCGGAGCTGACGCAGAGCTCCTTGACGTTCATGACGAGCTCGACCACGTCCTCCTTGACGCCGGGGATGGTGGTGAACTCGTGCAGCACGCCGTCGACCTTGATCGAGGTGACCGCCGCGCCCGGGATGGACGACAGCAGGGTCCGCCGGAGCGAGTTGCCCAGGGTGTAGCCGAAACCGGGCTCGAGCGGCTCGATGGTGAACCGGGACCGGGTCTCGCTGATCGACTCCTCGGTGAGGGTCGGCCGCTGGGTGATGAGCATGTTGTTTCCTTTTCGTTCGGGGCACCCGCTATTTGATGCCCAAACTTTCTCCGGTGCCCCGCGCCGGCTCCCGGGCGGTGCGCCCGGAGCCGGCGCGGCAGCGCCGGAAACGCTACTTCGAGTAGAGCTCGACGATCAGCTGCTCCTGGACCTGGGTGTCGATGACGCCCCGGGCCGGAAGCGTGTGGATCAGCACCTTCATCTGGCTGGGGATCGCCTCCAGCCAGGCCGGCACCGTCTTCGAGCCGGCCTCGGCCTGCGCCACGATGAACGGCGTCAGCTCCTTGGACTTGCCCCGGACCTCGACGATGTCGTGCTCCTTGACCCGGTAGGACGGGATGTCGACCTTGCGGCCGTTCACCGTCAGGTGGCCGTGCTTGACGAGCTGCCGCGCGTGGTCACGCGACTTCGCCAGGCCGGCCCGGTAGACGACGTTGTCGAGCCGGGACTCGAGGATCTGCAGGAGGATCTCGCCGGTCTTGCCCTTCTTGGCGACGGCCTCCTCGTAGTAGCCCCGGAACTGCTTCTCCAGCACGCCGTAGACCCGGCGGGCCTTCTGCTTCTCGCGGAGCTGGAGCAGGTATTCGGTCTCCTTGGTGCGGCCCCGGCCGTGCTGCCCGGGCGGGAACGGCCGGGACTCGAACGGGCACTTCGGGCCATCGCACTTGCTGCCCTTGAGGAACAGCTTCATCTTCTCCCGACGGCAACGGCGGCAGTCGGGACCGGTGTAACGAGCCATCTCTTTCGTCTACCTCTCAGACCCGACGACGCTTCGGCGGACGGCACCCGTTGTGCGGCTGCGGCGTGACGTCGGCGATCTGGCCGACCTCCAGGCCGACGGCCTGCAGCGAACGGATGGCGGTCTCCCGGCCGGAGCCGGGACCCTTGACGAACACGTCGACCTTGCGCATGCCGTGCTCCATGGCCCGGCGCGCGGCGGCCTCGGCGGCCAACTGGGCGGCGAACGGAGTCGACTTGCGGGAGCCCTTGAAGCCGACCTGGCCGGCGGAGGCCCACGAGATGACCGCTCCGGTCGGGTCGGTGATGGAGACGATGGTGTTGTTGAACGTGCTCTTGATGTGCGCCTGCCCGTGGGCGACGTTCTTGCGTTCCTTGCGCCGGACCTTCTTGACGGCGGCCCCGGCGCGAGCCTTCGGTGGCATGAGTCTGTGCGCTCCTAGTTGACTTTCCCGGACCGGGGCACGGCTCTGCTTGCAGAACCGGCCGGTCGCCGGACAACTCTCCGGTGCGGGTTGGAGTCCGGCCCATCTCGGCGGGCTCCGACCCGGATTCCGATTGAGTTCCTACTTCTTGCCGGGCTTCTTCTTGCCGGCGACGGTCCGCTTCGGGCCCTTCCGGGTCCGGGCGTTGGTACGGGTCCGCTGGCCACGGACGGGCAGACCCCGGCGGTGCCGGATGCCCTCGTAGCAGCCGATCTCGACCTTGCGGCGGATGTCAGCGGCGACCTCGCGGCGCAGGTCGCCTTCTACCTTGTAGTTGGCCTCGATGTGGTTCCGGAGCTGCAGCAGCTCGTCGTCCGTGAGGTCCTTGGCGCGCTTGTCGGGGGAGATGCCGGTGGCGGCGAGCGTCTCGACCGCCCGGGTCCGACCGACCCCGAAAATGTAGGTGAGCGCGATCTCCAGCCGCTTGTCGCGGGGAAGATCGACGCCGACTAGCCGTGCCATGTGCGGGCGACTCCTCGGATTGCTTCACGGAGGTCTGGACCCGTCCCACCCCGCCTGCCCTGACCTGCGGGCCCCGGCCTCCGACCGGGGGTCGGCCACGACTGCGATCTCGCTGGGCGATCTCGCCGCTCGCGGCTGGGACGAGCTTGTGTTGTTGTACGGGATCTGCGACCCGGACCGGCCGTCGGCGCCACCCGCACGTCACCGGCCGGCGGGCGTGGATCAGCCCTGGCGCTGCTTGTGGCGCGGGTCGGTGCAGATGACCATGACCCGGCCGTGCCGGCGGATCATCCGGCACTTGTTGCAGATCCTCTTGACGCTCGGCTTGACCTTCACGGTTGCCTTACTTCCCATCTCTGCCCGGCAGCGCACTGACGCCGTCGAGTCGTGAGGACGGACACGGACACCCGGCCGTCGTCAGATAGTTCACGTCCTGCCGGACCGGTGGCCGGGCCGGCGACGTTCACTTGTAGCGGTAGACGATGCGCCCTCGGGTCAGGTCGTACGGCGAGAGTTCGACGACGACCCGGTCCTCGGGCAGGATGCGGATGTAGTGCTGCCGCATCTTGCCGCTGATGTGAGCCAGCACCTTGTGACCGTTCGCGAGTTCCACCCGGAACATGGCATTCGGAAGTGGCTCGATCACTCGGCCCTCGATCTCGATGGCTCCGTCTTTTTTCGGCATGTCCTCCGCTGTCCTGACGTCGGTTACTCCGGACGGCTCACAACGCCTTTCCCGGACGGAGACCATCCGAGCCAGCCGCGGCTCCGGCCCCACCGAAGCGCGGGTGGGCATGCCGGAGTGGACGCTGTGCGCCGATCAGCCAGTGTACGCGCGCCCGCACGCCAGCGCCAACCCGGGGACTCCCGGGTTGGCGGATCGGACGAAGGCGACTATATCAGGCGGGCTCCTCCTGGCTGCCCTGCTCGCCCCGGTGACGATCCCGCGTCTCGATCTCGGCCCGCCGCCTCTTCTCGATCTTGGCCTGCCGCTGCTTCTCGATCCTGGCCTGCTGCTTCGCGGCACGCTTGGCGGCCCAACGTTGCGGCTCCCCTGTCGCCAGCCCGCCCACGGTGGAGACCAGCAGCACCGCGCCCCACGGCCCGGCCACCCAGACCGGCCAGAAATAGAGCCAGTCGGTGGCGACGAGCGAAGAGACCGCCCAGATCACCACCACGACCGTGACCACCCCGAAATAGCCGTCCCAGGTGTCGGCCAGCCACCCGCGGGTCGCGCCCGGATACCGCCCGTCCGGGCCGGGTCGGGGCACCGGGGTGCCCGCCTCCGTCGCGGGGACGAGCTCGGACCGGTCGACCGGCACCGTACCCGGCAGGTCGTCGAGGAGCCCGGCGAAGTCCCCGTACGTCTTGGCGGCGTACGCCCGCTGCAGCCGATCCTCGTATTCGGCGAGGTCGAGTCGGCCCTCCTGCACCGCCCGCAACAGCTGCTCGGCCACCGCCGCCCGATCCGAGTCCGCGGCGCGCATCTGGTCCCGCCGGTCCATGCCTACGAGGATGCCACCCCCGCGCCACCAGCCACCAACCGGCTCCGCCGGGGTGCAAGGAAGGGCCCCCGGTTATCGCTTTTTGTATAAGAAGGGCCCCCGCCTAACAACTCTCGTCGGGGAGGGCTAGGAAGAGCGGGCCGGTTCCCGGGCGGTCACCAGGTCGCCGAGCCGGGACCGGCCGCCGTCCGGGGCGGTCAGCACCCAGACGCCGTCGTCCAGCAGCGCCATCGTGTGCTCGACGTGCGCGGCGATCGAGCCGTCCCGGGTGACCACCGTCCAGCCGTCGTCCAGCTCCGTCGTGCGGGGCGAGCCCATGGTGAGCATCGGCTCGATGGCCAGCGCCATCCCCGGCACCAGCCGGGGGCCGCGCCCGGGGCGGCCGTGGTTGAGCACGTGCGGGTCCTGGTGCATCTCGGTGCCGATGCCGTGTCCGCCGTACCCCTCGACGATCCCGTAGCGGCCGGCGGCCCGGACGGCGCGCTCCACCGCGTACGAGATGTCGGTCAGCCGGCCGCGCCCGCTGAGCATGCCGCGGGCCGCGGCCCGGATCCCCGCCCACATCGCGTCCTCGGTGGCCTCCGCCATCCGGAGCAGCTCCGGGCGGACCTCGCCGACCCCGACGGTGATCGCGGCGTCGCCGTGCCAGCCGTCCAGGATCGCGCCGCAGTCGATCGAGATCAGGTCGCCCTCCCGGAGCACCTGGGTCGGCGCCGGGATGGCGTGCACGACCTGCTCGTTGACCGAGGAACAGATCGACGCGGGATAGCCGTGGTAGCCCTTGAACGACGGCGTCCCGCCGGCCTCCCGGATCACCGACTCGGCGATCGCGTCGAGATCGGCGGTGGAGACTCCCGGCGCCACGGCGGCGCGCATCCGCTCCAGAGCCGCCGCGACGACGAGCCCGGCGGCACGCATCAGCTCGACCTGCTCCGGGCTCTTCAGCTGGATGTCCAGCTGGGGACGGCGCATGGTGCCAGCCTATCCGCCGTACGAGCGCAGGGCGTCGATAGCCCGCACCGTGACGTCCTCCACCGGTCCGGTGGCGTCGATGCCGACGAGCTTGCCCTGTGCACCGTAGTAGTCGATCAACGGCGCGGTCTTGCTGGCGTACTCGCGCAGCCGCTCGGCGATCGTCTCCGCCTTGTCGTCGTCCCGCTGGAACAGCTCCCCGCCGCACCGGTCGCAGAGTCCTTCCACCGAGGCGGGGTCGAACTCGATGTGCCAGACCTTGCCGCATCCCCGGCAGGTACGCCTCCCGGAGAGCCGCCGGATCACCTCGTCGTCGTCGACCACCAGCTCCAGCACCAGGTCGAGCGCGGTGCCGAGGTCGGCCAGCAACTTGTCGAGCGCGGCAGCCTGCGGGGTGGTCCGGGGGAAGCCGTCGAGCAGGAACCCCTCGGCCGCGTCCGGCTCGGCGAGCCGGTCCCGGACCATGTTGATCGTCACCTCGTCCGGCACCAGCTTGCCGGCGTCCATGTAGCGCTTGGCCTCGACGCCCAGCGGCGTGCCCTGCGAGACGTTGGCCCGGAAGATGTCACCCGTCGAGATCTTGGGCACGGCGAGGTGGGCGGCGATGAACTCGGCCTGGGTCCCCTTGCCCGCCCCGGGGGGACCGACCAGAACGAGTCGCATCTACCGCAGGAACCCTTCGTAGTTCCGCTGCATGAGCTGGCTCTCGATCTGCTTCACCGTCTCCAGCCCGACGCCGACCATGATCAGCACGGCGGTGCCGCCGAACGGGAAGTTCTGGAACTGCTGGTTGTCCAGCCAGATGAAGAAGAAGTTCGGCAGGACCGCGACAGCACCGAGGTAGAGCGACCCGGGAAGCGTGATCCGGCTCAGGATGAAGTCCAGGTAGTCGGCGGTCGGCTTGCCCGGCCGGATGCCGGGGACGAACCCGCCGTACTTCTTCATGTTGTCCGCTACCTCGGTCGGGTTGAACGTGATCGAGACGTAGAAGTACGTGAAGAAGATGATCAGCAGGAAGTAGATGCTGATGTAGGTGGGGCTGTCCGGCTGGACGAGGTGGTTCTGCACCCAGGTCTGCCAGCTGTTGAGATTGTTCTGGTCGAAGAACTGGAGCAACAGCGACGGCAGGTAGAGCAGCGAGGAGCCGAAGATGACCGGGATCACACCCGCCTGGTTGACCTTCAGCGGGATGTAGGTGGAGGTGCCGCCGTACATCCGCCGGCCGATCATGCGCTTGGCGTACTGCACCGGGATCCGGCGCTGCGCCTGCTCGATGAAGACCACCGCGGTGATGACCACCAGAACCAGCACCAGGACCAGGGTGAACATCGCCCAGCCCTTGTTGTTCTTGATCGTCCAGCCCTCGCTGGGAAGCCGGGCCGCGATCGAGGTGAAGATCAGCACCGACATGCCGTTACCGACGCCCCGGTCGGTGATCAGCTCACCGAGCCACATCACCACGCCGGTGCCGGCGGTCATGGTCAGCACCAGGACGCTCACCGTCAGCCAGGTCGGCAGGCCGGTGCCCTCCGGGATGATCGGGAACTCCTGGCACATCCCGTTGAAGAGCTGACCGGAGCGGGCCAGGGCCACGAACGCCGACGCCTGCAGCACGCCGAGGCCGAGGGTCAGGTAGCGGGTGTACTGCGTGATCTTCGCCTGACCGGCCTGGCCCTCCTTGCGGAGCTGCTCCAGTCGCGGAATGACCACGGTGAGCAGCTGCAGGATGATCGAGGCGGTGATGTAGGGCATGATGCCCAGCGCGAAGACCGAGAGCGAGAGCAGCGCGCCGCCGGAGAAGAGGTTGAGCAGGTTGAAGACCCCGTTGCCCTCACCCGACTCCATGGTCCTGATGCACTGCTGCACGTTGCCGTAGGAGACGCCGGGGCTGGGTAGCGTCGCGCCGAGCCGGTAGACCGCGATGATGCCTAAGGTGAACAGCAGCTTCTTGCGCAGGTCAGGCGTGCGGAACGCACTGAGAAAGGCGGAGAGCAACTTCTTCCTCCTGCGCGAGGCGGGCCGCCGCTGGTGCGTGGCGGGACGGGGTGGTTGTCGGGCGAGTGACCCGAACCCATGGCTGGGTTCGGACTCTAACAGTCCGGCGGGCTTCCGGGCAGATCCACCCCGGAGAGCATTCACCGGTTCCGATATTAACGGGAGGTCCCGGCCCCGCTGGGCCTGGCCCCCCTTGGTAGGTCGTGGCGCCCGCCAGTCTCCTGGACTGAGCGAGCGCCCCGACCACCGTCTCCTACAGCTCGGTCACCGAGCCGCCGGCAGCGGTGATCTTCTCCTTGGCCGACGCGCTGAACGCGTGCGCCGACACCTGGAGGGCGACCCCGCCCAGCTCCCCGGTACCGAGGACCTTCACCGGCTGCCCCTTGCGGACGGCACCGGCCGCGACCAGCTCGGCCGGGCCGACCTGACCGCCCTCCGGGAACAGCTCGGCGAGCCGGTCCAGGTTGACCACCTGGAACACGACCTTGAACTTGTTCTTGAAGCCCTTCAGCTTCGGCAGCCGCATGTGGATGGGCATCTGCCCACCCTCGAACGCCGCCGAGATGTTCTTCCGGGCCTTGGACCCCTTGGTGCCTCGACCGGCGGTCTTCCCCTTCGAGCCCTCACCGCGACCCACCCGGGTCTTCTCGGTCTTGGCTCCGGGTGCCGGACGCAGATGGTGGACCTTGATCGTCATTACTCGACCTCCTCGACCTTCACGAGGTGGCTCACGGTGAAGATCATGCCCCGAATCTCGGGGCGGTCCTCCTTGACCACCACGTCGTTGATCCGCTTGAGACCGAGCGACCGCAGCGACTCGCGCTGGTTGTGCTTGGTCCCGATGCCGGACCGGACCTGGGTCACCTTCAGGCGTGCCATCAGGCCGTCACCCCCGCCTGGGCCGCCAGCATGGCGGCCGGGGCGACGTCCTCGACCGGTAGACCCCGACGCTTCGCGACCGCCTCCGGCGACTCCAGCCCCTTCAGGGCCGCCACCGTGGCGTGCACGATGTTGATCGGGTTGGACGAGCCGAGGCTCTTGGAGAGCACGTCGTGGATGCCGGCGCACTCCAGCACGGCACGCACCGGACCACCGGCGATGACGCCCGTACCGGCGCTGGCCGGCTTGAGCAGCACCACGCCGGCGGCGTCCTCGCCCTGCACCGGGTGCGGGATCGAGGCACCGATCCGCGGCACCTTGAAGAAGTGCTTCTTGGCCTCCTCGACGCCCTTGGCGATCGCCGCGGGCACCTCCTTGGCCTTTCCGTAGCCGACCCCGACCGTGCCGTCGCCGTCGCCGACGATCACCAGGGCGGTGAAGCTGAACCGACGTCCGCCCTTCACGACCTTGGCAACCCGGTTGATCGCGACGACCCGCTCCAGATGCGGCGTCTTCTCGGCGGGCGCGTTTCCGCGGCCGCCCTCACGGCGGTTGTCGCGGCGACCACCCTCGTTGCCACCGGACCCGCCGCCACGGCGCTGTTGACCTGGCATCAGCAGCCTTCCTCTCTTCTCGTGACGGGGTTCAGAACTCGAGCCCGGCTTCGCGGGCCGCGTCGGCCAACGCCGCGATCCGCCCGGCGTACTTGTTGCCACCGCGGTCGAAGACGACCTTGGCGATCCCGGCCGCCCGGGCGCGCTCGGCCACGAGCGCGCCGACCTTGCCGGCCAGGGCGCTCTTGTCGCCCTCGCTGCCCCGGATCGACTCGTCCAGGGTCGACGCGGAGACCAGGGTGTGCCCCTTGCCGTCGTCGACGATCTGCGCGGTGATGTGCCGCAGCGATCGGGTGACCACGAGACGCGGCCGCTCGGCGGTGCCGACGACGGTCTTGCGCACCCGGAAGTGCCGACGCGCCCGCCCGACGGCGCGCTGAGCGGCAACGCCGCGCCGGCGCTTGAGCAGTGTGGCGGTCACTTCTTACCTGCCTTTCTCCCGGCCTCACGGCCGGCGAATGACTTCGCCCTGGCGGTGGCAATCACTTCTTGCCTGCCTTCCCGGCCTTACGGCGAATCACTTCGCCCTGGTACTTGACGCCCTTGCCCTTGTACGGCTCCGGCGGGCGGATCTTCCGGATGTTGGCGGCCACCTCGCCGACCTGCTGCTTGTCGATGCCGGCCACGTGGAACAGGGTGGGCCGCTCGACCGTGAAGGTGATCCCGGTCGGGGCCTTCACCTGCACCGGGTGCGAGAAGCCGAGCGCGAACTCCAGATCGCTGCCCTTGGCGGTGACCCGGTAACCGGTGCCGGCGATCTCCAGGGTCTTGCGGTAGCCCTGCGTCACCCCGACGATCATGTTCGCCACCAGGGTACGGCTCAGGCCGTGCAACTCCTTGGCCTTGCGCTCGTCGTTCGGCCGGTTGACGTGCAGCTGGCCGTCCTCGCCCCGCTCCGCCGTGATCGGCTCGGCCAGGGTGTGCGACAGCTCGCCCTTGGGGCCCTTGACCTTGACGGTCGAGCCGTCGATCGTCACCTCGACACCGGACGGCACCGGGATCGACTTACGTCCAATACGCGACATTATCGATCATTTCCTTCGTTCGCGACTGCGGGGCTCCGCTTCGCTGCACTCCTCGCGCTCACGGCAGTCTCCCGTTACCAGACGAAGGCGAGGACTTCCCCGCCAACGCTCCGCTTGCGAGCCTGCCGGTCGGTCAGCAGTCCCTGGGACGTCGAGATGATCGCCACACCCAGCCCGCCGAGCACCCGCGGGAGCCCGTCCGACTTGGCGTACACCCGGAGACCGGGCTTGGAGACGCGCTTGATGCCGGCCAGGCTCCGCTCCCGGTTCTGGCCGTACTTCAGGTCGACGACCAGTCGCTTGCCGACGGCGCCCTCCTCGGGCTCCTCGACCGACCAGGTCGCGATGTAGCCCTCGGACTTGAGGACCTCGGCGATGTTCGCCTTGATCTTCGAGTAGGGCATCGTCACCCGGTCGTGGTACGCCTGGTTGGCGTTACGCAGACGCGTCAGCATGTCTGCGATCGGGTCGGTCATCGTCATGGATCTCGTCAGCCTTTCTCGCCGGGGTTCCCGGGGCAGTGGCCCGGGCCTACGGCGTTGCGATCCTCGCCCCGGACATCGGCCGGGACGTGGCTGGGCCCAAAGCAGGTGGCGTCGCGGTGCTCGCTCCGCCACCGGCGGATGGGGCGCAGTGTCACCAGGAAGCCTTCGACACGCCGGGCAGCTCGCCCCGGTGGGCCATCTCCCGGATGCACACCCGGCAGAGGCCGAACTTGCGGTAGACCGCCTTCGGCCGACCACACCGCTGGCAGCGGGTGTACGCGCGAACCGAGAACTTCGGCTTCGCGGCGGCCTTGAGAATCAGCGCCTTCTTCGCCATCTCAGTTCTCCTCGTTTCGATCCGTCACGCGGCTCAGCTCTCCTTGAACGGGAAGCCCAGGAGCTTGAGCAGCGCCCGGCCCTCGTCGTCGGTCGTCGCGCTGGTCACCACCGTGATGTCCATGCCCCGTACGCGATCGATCCGGTCCTGGTCGATCTCGTGGAACACCGACTGCTCGGTGAGCCCGAACGTGTAGTTGCCGTGCCCGTCGAGCTTGCGCCCGTCCAGGCCACGGAAGTCGCGGATCCGGGGCAGCGCGATCGAGAGCAGCCGGTCCAGGAACTCCCACATCCGGTCGCCGCGCAGGGTGACCTTGGCGCCGATCGGCATCCCCTCGCGGAGCTTGAACTGCGCGATGGACTTGCGGGCCCGGCGCACCTGCGGCTTCTGGCCGGAGATGGTGGCCAGGTCACGCACGGCGCCGTCGATCAGCTTCGCGTCGCGGGCCGCCTCGCCGACACCCATGTTGACGACGATCTTGACCAGCCCGGGCACCTGCATCGGGTTGCCGTACTGGAACTGCTCGCGCAGCTGCCCCACGATCTCGTCGCGGTAGCGCTGCTTGAGCCGGGGCAGCGTCTTGGTCTCGGTTGCCGTCATCACAGGTCCTTACCGGTGCTGCGCGCGATGCGGATCTTCTGGCCGCCCTCGTCGATCCGGTACCCGACCCGGGTCGGGTTGCCGTCGGAGTCCACGACCATCACGTTCGAGACGTGGATCGGGGCCTCCTGGGTGACGATGCCGCCGGTCTTGGCACCGCGCTGGGTGGTCTGGATGCGGGTGTGCTTCTTGACCCGGTTCACGCCCTCGACCAGGACCTTGTCCTGCCGCGGGTAGGCCGCGATGACCTTGCCCTTGGCACCCTTGTCCTTGCCGGCGATGACGATCACCGTGTCGCCCTTCTTCACCTTCACGGTTACAACACCTCCGGCGCGAGCGAGATGATCTTCATGAACCGCTTGTCCCGCAGCTCCCGGCCGACCGGGCCGAAGATGCGGGTACCCCGCGGGTCGCCACCGTCCTTGATGATCACGGCCGCGTTCTCGTCGAATCGGATGTACGAGCCGTCCGGCCGCCGCTTCTCCTTCGCGGTGCGGACGACGACCGCCTTGACGACGTCGCCCTTCTTCACACCGGCACCGGGGATGGCGTCCTTGACCGTGGCCACGATGACGTCGCCGATGCCCGCGTAGCGCCGACCGGAGCCGCCGAGCACCCGGATGCACAGAATCTCCCGTGCACCCGTGTTGTCGGCGACACGCAGTCGCGACTCCTGCTGAATCACGTCTATCTCCTATGTCTGCCAGTTCTCAGCCGGTGGTCGCTCCGGTCTGCCTTCCCGACCGGAGTCCCGTGCCGGCTGAGCTTGGCGGAACCCTGAGCCTGCGGTACGGCTCCTACTTGGCCTTCTCGAGGATCTCCACGACCCGCCACCGCTTGGTGGCGGAGAGCGGACGGGTCTCCATGAGCAGCACCCGGTCGCCCACGCCGCACGCGTTCTGCTCGTCGTGCGCCTTCAGCTTGCTGGTGCGGCGCATGACCTTGCCGTACAGCGCGTGCTTGACCCGGTCCTCCACCTCGACGACCACGGTCTTTTCCATCTTGTCGCTGACCACGAGGCCCTCGCGGACCTTGCGCTGCGGCCGGGCCTGGGCGGTGGTCGTGTTCTCGTCACTCATGATGCAGTCACCTCAGTCGGCGCGGCCGAAAGCCCAAGCTCGCGCTCACGCATGATCGTGTAGATCCGGGCGATCTCCCGGCGGATGACCTGGAGCCGGCGGTTGTTGTCCAGCTGCCCGGTCGCCCCCTGGACACGGAGGTTGAACAGCTCGGCCTTGGCCTCCCGGAGCCGGCTGACCAGCTCCTCCTCGGAGAGCTCACGCAGCTCGCTGGCCTTCACGCCCGCGGCCATCAGCTTTCACCCACTTCGCGCGTCACAATGCGGCACTTCATCGGGAGCTTGTGGATCGCGCGACGCATCGCCTCTCGCGCGATCTGCTCGTTGGGGAAGGACATCTCGAAGAGCACCCGCCCCGGCTTCACGTTGGCGACCCACCACTCCGGCGAACCCTTACCGGAACCCATCCGGGTCTCGGCCGGCTTCTTGGTCAGGGCCTGGTCCGGAAAGACCGTGATCCAGACCTTGCCGCCACGCTTGATGTGCCGGGTCATCGCGATACGCGCCGACTCGATCTGCCGGTTGGTCACGTACGCGGGCTCGAGCGCCTGGATTCCGAACTCGCCGAACACCACCCGGTTGCCGCCCTTCGACGCGCCGTGGCGGTCGGGGTGGTGCGGCTTGCGGAAGCCCTTCGGGGGCTTGCGCGGCATCAGCATCTGTCAGCCCTCCTGCGCTGAGCTGTCCGTTCCGGCGGAAGCCGCCGGAGTCGCCGCGGCGGAAGCCGGCGCGGCGCTGTCCTTCGTCGCCTCGGCGGGCGTACCGGAGATCTCCGCCTGCGCGGCCCGGCCCGCCTCGGTGCCCCCGGCGGTGGTGCCGGAGGAGCCGGAGCGGCCACGGCGCGGGCGCTCGGGACGGTCGCCCCGCTCCCGGCGCGGACGGGCCGGACCCGTCTCGGCCGGAGCCTCCCGGCCCGGCACGGCGTCACCCTTGTAGATCCAGACCTTCACGCCGATCCGGCCGAAGGTGGTCCGGGCCTCGAAGAAGCCGTACTCGATGTTGGCCCGCAGCGTGTGCAGCGGCACCCGACCCTCGCGGTAGAACTCGGTGCGGCTCATTTCTGCGCCGCCGAGCCGGCCGGAGACCTGCACCCGGATGCCCCGCACGATCGGGTTCTTCATCGCGGACTGCATGGCCTTGCGCATCGCCCGCCGGAAGCTGACCCGGCTGGAGAGCTGCTCCGCCACGCCCTGCGCGACGAGCTGCGCGTCCGACTCCGGGCTCTTCACCTCGAGGATGTTGAGCTGCACCTGCTTGCCGGTGAGCTTCTCCAGCCTGCCGCGGATCTTGTCGGCCTCCGCGCCCTTGCGGCCGATGACGATGCCCGGCCGGGCGGTGTGGATGTCGACCCGCACCCGGTCCCGGGTCCGCTCGATGTCGACCTTGGAGATGCCGGCCCGCTCCAGGCCGCTGGACATCATCCGCCGGATCTTGACGTCCTCGGCGATGTAGTCCTTGTAGAGCTTGTCCGCGTACCAGCGGGACTTCCAGTCGGTCGAGATGCCGAGCCGGAACCCGTGCGGGTGAACCTTCTGACCCATTACTCGGCACCCTCCGTCTTGCTCTGCTTCTCCGCGCCCTCGGTCGTCGGCTCGGCCTCGGTCGGCTCGGCCGACGCCGTCGCCCCGGCCGGAGCCGCCTTCCTGGCCGGTGCGGCCTTCTTCGCCGCGCCCCGCCCGGCCGGCGCCGCCGGCGTCACGGCCTCGACCACGATGGTGATGTGGCAGGTCCGCTTGCGGATCCGGTACGCCCGACCCTGCGCCCGCGGCTGGAACCGCTTCATCGTCGGGCCCTCGTCCACGAACGCCTCGCTGACGAGCAGCGCGTCGGGGTCCAGCCGCTCGTTGTTCTCCGCGTTGGCGATCGCGCTGGCGAGCACCTTGTAAACCTGCTCGCTCGCCGCCTGCGGCGCGAACTGCAGCACCGTGAGCGCCTCCTTCGCGGGCAGACCGCGGACGAGGTTGACCACCCGGCGCGCCTTGGTCGGCGAGATGCGCACGTGTCGCGCAACCGCCCGCGCGCCCGGAAGCACCGGAGCGTCGCCCTTTACTGGCATCGCTGAAACCCCTTGATCCTTAATCCGTGGTCGGCGCTCAGCGCCGGCGGCTCTTCCGGTCGTCCTTCTCGTGACCCTTGAACGTGCGGGTCAGCGCAAACTCACCGAGCTTGTGCCCGACCATCGCCTCGGTGACGAACACCGGGACGTGCTTGCGCCCGTCGTGCACGGCGATCGTGTGCCCGAGCATGTCCGGGATGATCGTCGAGCGGCGCGACCAGGTCTTGATGACGTTCTTCGAGCCCTTCTCGTTCTGCGTCTCCACCTTCTTGAGCAGGTGGTCGTCGATGAACGGGCCCTTCTTCAGGCTGCGAGGCACTTCGTCTCCCTTTCACTCGCGACTGCGGGGCTCGCTGCGCTCACTCCTCGCGCTCGCATGATCTGCCTATTCCCCTCAGCCGCGCTTACGGGTGGCGTAGCGGCGGCGGACGATGAGGCGGTCGCTCGCCTTGCCCTTCTGCCGGGTACGTCCCTCGGGCTTACCCTGCGGGTTCACCGGGTGACGACCGCCGGAGGTCTTGCCCTCACCACCACCGTGCGGGTGGTCGACCGGGTTCATCGCCACACCCCGGACGGTGGGGCGCCGGCCCTTCCAGCGCATCCGGCCGGCCTTGCCCCAGTTGATGTTTGACTGGTCGGCGTTGCCGATCTCGCCGATGGTGGCCCGGCAGCGCACGTCCACCCGCCGGATCTCGCCGGAGGGCATCCGCAGCGTGGCGTACGCCCCCTCCCGGCCCAGCAGCTGGATGCCGACACCGGCCGAGCGGGCCAGCTTGGCGCCACCGCCGGGCCGCAGCTCCACCCCGTGCACGGTCGAACCGACCGGGATGTTGCGCAGCGGCAGGTTGTTGCCCGGCTTGATGTCGGCGCCCGGACCGGACTCGACCCGGTCGCCCTGCTTCAGGTCCTTCGGCGCGATGATGTAGCGCTTCTCGCCGTCGGCGTAGTGCAGCAGCGCGATCCGCGCGGTGCGGTTGGGGTCGTACTCGATGTGCGCGACCTTCGCCGGCACGCCGTCCTTGTCGACCCGCTTGAAGTCGATGAGCCGGTACTGCCGCTTGTGCCCGCCGCCGTGGTGCCGGGTGGTGATCCGGCCGTGGGCGTTGCGCCCGCCCTTCTTCGGCAGCGGGGCCAGCAGCGACTTCTCCGGGGTCGACCGGGTGATCTCGGCGAAGTCGGCGACGCTGGCGCCACGCCGGCCCGGCGTCGTCGGCTTGTACTTACGGATAGCCATTGTCTACACCCCTCAGCTGACCGGGCCGCCGAAGGCCTCGATGCGGTCGCCCTCGGCCAGCTTCACCATCGCCCGCTTGGTGTTCTTGCGCTTGCCGTACCCGGTGCGGGTGCGCTTGCGCTTCCCCTCGCGGTTGGCCGTGTTGACGGTCAGCACGCGGACGTTGAAGATCTGCTGGATAGCGATCTTGATCTGCGTCTTGTTGGCGTCCGGATGCACCAGGAACGTGTACCAGTTCTGGTCGAGAACGCTGTAGCTCTTCTCCGAGACGACCGGCGCGAAGATGATGTCCCGCGGGTCGGCGATGGTGCTCACTTCTCGCTCTCCTCACCCTGCGTCCCACCACGGCCGCCCAGGAACTCGTCCAGGGCCTCCCTGGTGAAGACCACGTCGTCGGCGACCAGCACGTCGTACGTGTTGAGCTGGCCCGCCTCCAGCAGGTGCACCCGGGGCTCGTTGCGCAGCGAGAGCCAGTTCTGCTCGTCGGTGCTGCTGAGCACGACCAGTACCCGCTTGGCCTCGGTCACCCTGCGCAGCACCGCCAGCGCCGCCTTGGTGGACGGCTGTTCGCCGGTGACGAAGGTCTCGACCACGTGGACCCGGCCACCGCGGGCCCGGTCCGACAGGGCACCGCGCAGCGCGGCGGCCTTCATCTTCTTCGGGGTCCGCTGGCGGTAGTCGCGCGGGACCGGCCCGTGCACGACGCCACCGCCGGCGAACTGCGGCGCGCGGATCGAGCCCTGCCGGGCCCGACCGGTGCCCTTCTGCTTGTACGGCTTCTTGCCGCCGCCGGCGACCTCGCCCCGGGTCTTCGTCTTGTGCGTGCCCTGGCGGGCGGCGGCGAGCTGCGCGACCACGACCTGGTGCATCAGCGCGATGTTCGCCTGCACGTCGAAGATCTCGGCGGGCAGCTCGACGGAGCCGGTCTTGGCGCCCTCGGCGTCCAGCACGTCAACGGTGGTCATCAGGCGGCACCACCCTTCGTCGCCTCGGCCTTCGCGGCAGAACGGACCAGCACCAGCGCGCCCTTGGGGCCGGGGATGGCGCCGCGGACCAGCAGCAGGTTGTTCTCCGGGTCCACCGCCTGGACGGTGAGGTTCTGCACCGTGTAGCGCGCCCCACCCATCCGGCCGGCCATCCGGACGCCCTTGAAGACGCGGCCCGGGGTGGCGCAGGCGCCGATCGAGCCCGGCGAGCGGTGCTTGCGCTCGACACCGTGGCTGGCGCGCAGGCCGTGGAAGCCGTGCCGCTTCATGACACCGGCGAAGCCCTTGCCCTTGGTCCGGCCGGTCACGTCGACCCTGACCCCGGGGGCGAAGGTCTCGACGCTGACCTCCTGGCCCAGCTCGTAGTCGGCGGCGTCGGTGGTGCGCAGCTCGACGATGTGCCGGCGCGGCGCCACGTTGGCCTTGGCGTAGTGGCCGGTGATCGGCTTCTTGACCTTCCGGGGGTCGATCGCGCCGTACGCCAGCTGGACCGCGGAGTAGCCGTCCCTGCCAGCGGTGCGGACCTGGGTGACCACGCACGGTCCGGCCTGCACCACGGTCACCGGGACAACCCTGTTGTTGTCCCAGACCTGGGTCATGCCGAGCTTGGCGCCCAGGATGCCCTTCACTTGCCTGTCCATTAGTCCGGTCCCTACAGCTTGATCTCGATGTCGACGCCAGCCGGCAGGTCGAGGCGCATGAGCGAGTCGACCGTCTTGGGGGTCGGGTCGATGATGTCGATCAGACGCTTGTGCGTGCGCATCTCGAAGTGCTCACGCGAGTCCTTGTACTTGTGCGGCGAACGGATCACGCAGAAGCGGTTGATCTCCGTGGGCAGCGGCACCGGGCCCGCGACCTGAGCCCCGGTACGCGTCACCGTCTCAACGATCTTGCGCGCCGAGGAGTCGACCACCTCGTGGTCGTACGCCTTGAGCCGGATGCGGATCTTCTGTCCCGCCATGGTGGCCTCTGTTCCTTCTCTCGCCTTGTCCGTCCCGCCCCGCCCGCTCCAGCGGAGCCGCTCTCCCGGAGGGGAGCGGGATGTGCCATGCCGGGCTCGGGCGCTGCCCAGTTCCCGTGCTGTCCGACCCCCGCGGTCGGGCGTGTCGCACCCCGGGGCCGGACTCCACCCCGGAAGGTCCGAGGCGGTCCCGCCCGTGCGGGAAGTATCGGGGCGCCGAACGTAGATCAACTACCTCCGGACGCCCAGCAAGGGTGGCTGACTGCCGGGCAGCCAGCCACCCTGCCGGTACGCAACCTGACCAGTATGCCGTACTACCGCACGGCAATGCCAATCGGGGTTACCTGAATTACTTGACGATCTTCGTGACGAACCCGGCGCCGACCGTACGGCCACCCTCGCGGATCGCGAACTTGAGGTTCTCCTCCATCGCGATCGGCTGGATGAGCTTGACCGACATCGTGGTGTTGTCACCCGGCATGACCATCTCGGTGCCCTCGGGCAGCGTGACGACGCCGGTGACGTCCGTGGTCCGGAAGTAGAACTGCGGACGGTAGTTCTGGAAGAACGGGGTGTGCCGGCCACCCTCCTCCTTGGAGAGGATGTAGACGGTCGCCTCGAACTCCGTGTGCGGAGTGGTGGTGCCGGGCTTGACGACCACCATGCCGCGCTCGACGTCCTCGCGCTTGATGCCCCGGAGCAGCAGGCCGACGTTCTCGCCCGCGCGGGCCTCGTCGAGCAGCTTGCGGAACATCTCGATGCCGGTGCAGACCGTCTTCTGCGACTTCTCGCGGATGCCGACGAGCTCCACCTCCTCGTTCGGCTTGAGGATGCCGCGCTCGGCGCGACCGGTCACCACGGTGCCCCGGCCGGTGATCGTGAAGACGTCCTCGATCGGCATCAGGAACGGCTTCTCGGTCTCCCGCTCCGGCTGCGGAATGGCGGTGTCGACGGCGCTCATCAGGTCCATGAGCTTGTCGGTCCACTCCGGGTCGCCCTCGAGGGCCTTCAGCGCCGAGACCCGCACGACCGGCAGGTCGTCGCCGGGGTACTCCTGCGCCGAGAGCAGCTCGCGGACCTCGAGCTCGACGAGCTCGAGCAGCTCCTCGTCGTCGACCATGTCGCTCTTGTTCAGCGCCACGACGATGTAGGGAACGCCGACCTGGCGGGCCAGCAGCACGTGCTCGCGGGTCTGCGGCATCGGGCCGTCGGTCGCCGCGACCACCAGGATCGCGCCGTCCATCTGCGCGGCACCGGTGATCATGTTCTTGATGTAGTCGGCGTGACCGGGGCAGTCGACGTGTGCGTAGTGCCGCGCCTCGGTCTGGTACTCGACGTGTGCGATCGAGATCGTGATGCCCCGGGCCTTCTCCTCCGGCGCCTTGTCGATCTCGTCGAACGGCGTGTACGGGTTCAGGTCCGGCATCCTGTCGTGCAGGACCTTGGTAATGGCCGCCGTCAGCGTCGTCTTACCGTGGTCGATGTGACCAATGGTGCCGATGTTGACGTGCGGCTTAGTCCGCTCGAACTTCGCCTTCGCCACTGGTGTCCTCCTGTGGACTTCTTGGTTCGTACGCCCGGCACGCCATGCGGCGCTCAGGACTCTGTCGACAGCCTTTCCGACCGATAACTTCCGGCCGGAAGGTCATGTGGGTCTTGCGGCGGTGAAACCTTCAGGCCCGGTCTCGCAGCCCGGCCCGTGAACGCCGCGGGCGAGATTACCCGCCCACGGCCCTCGCGGTATCACCGGCCCGGCACCGGGTGAGCTCGGCGTTCCCGCCTACTCACCCGTCGCCTTCGCGATGATCTCCTTCGCCACGTTCGCGGGAACCTCGGCGTAGGAGTCGAACTGCATGCTGTAGCTAGCCCGGCCCTGGGTCTTCGACCGCAGGTCGCCGACATAGCCGAACATCTCCGACAGCGGCACCAGGGCGCGGACGACGCGGGCTCCCCCGCGCTCCTCCATCGCCTGGATGATGCCCCGACGGGAGTTGAGGTCGCCGATCACGTCACCCATGTTCTCCTCGGGAGTGGTGACCTCGACCGACATCATCGGTTCGAGCAGCGCCGGGTCGGCCCTGCGGGCCGCGTCCTTGAGCACCATCGAACCGGCGATCTTGAATGCCATCTCGGACGAGTCGACCTCGTGCGCCTGACCGTCGAGCAGCGTGAGCTTCAGACCCACCAGCGGGTAGCCGGCGAGCACGCCGTACTGCATGGCGTCCTGGGCACCGGCGTCGACCGACGGGATGAACTCCTTCGGCACCCGGCCACCGGTGACCGCGTTGGCGAACTCGTAGGTCGGCGAGTCGTTGGTCAGCGGCAGCGGCTCGACGCTCACGATCACCCGGGCGTACTGGCCCGAGCCACCGGTCTGCTTCTTGTGGGTGTACTCGATCTTGTCCACCTTGCGGCGGATGGTCTCGCGGTACGCCACCTGCGGCTTGCCGATGTTCGCCTCGACGTTGAACTCGCGGCGCATCCGGTCGACCAGGATGTCCAGGTGCAGCTCACCCATGCCGGCGATGACCGTCTGGCCGGTCTCCTCGTCGAGGCTGACCCGGAAGGTCGGGTCCTCCTCGGCGAGCCGCTGGATGGCGGTGCCGAGCTTCTCCTGGTCGGACTTGGTCTTCGGCTCGATCGCGACCTGGATGACCGGCTCCGGGAAGGTCATCGACTCCAGGATGACCGGGTTGGCCGGGTCGCAGAGGGTGTCGCCGGTGGTGGTCTGCTTCAGACCCTGCACGGCGATGATGTCGCCAGCCTGGGCGGAGCTGCGCTCCTCCCGCTTGTTGGCGTGCATCTGGTAGATCTTGCCGATCCGCTCCTTGCGGTCCTTGGTGGAGTTGATCACCTGCGAACCGGAGTCGACCTTGCCCGAGTAGACCCGCACGTAGGTCAGCTTGCCCAGGTGCTTGTCCGTCTGGATCTTGAACGCCAGGCCCGAGAACGGCTCGCTGCTGTCCGGCTTGCGCAGCAGCGGGGTCTCGCCGTCGGTGGCGGTGCCCTCGATCGCCGGAATGTCCAGCGGCGACGGCAGGTAGTCCACCACGGCGTCGAGCATCGGCTGGATGCCCTTGTTCTTGAAGGCCGAGCCGCAGAGCACCGGGTTGGCCCGGCCACCGATGGTGGCCCGCCGGATGGCGGCCTTGATCTGGTCGACCGAGAGCTCCCCGCCGTCCAGCGACTCGAGGTAGATCTCGGTGAACTCGTCGTCGACGCTGGAGAGCGTGTCGAGCAGCGTCTCGCGGCCGGCGGCGGCGGCGTCGGCGAGGTCGGCCGGGATCTCCTCGACCGCGTAGTCCTCGCCCTTCTGGGTCTCACCGCGCCAGGTCAGCGCGCGCATCCCGATCAGGTCCACGACACCGATGTGGTCGGCCTCCAGGCCGATCGGGATCTGCAGCACCAGCGGGGTCGCGTTGAGCCGGTCGACCATCATCTGCACGCAGCGGTCGAAGTCCGCCCCGGTCCGGTCGAGCTTGTTGACGAAGCACATCCGGGGGACGTTGTACTTGTCGGCCTGCCGCCAGACGTTCTCGGTCTGCGGCTCCACGCCGGCGACGCCGTCGTAGACGGCGACGGCACCGTCGAGCACCCGCAGCGACCGCTCGACCTCGACCGTGAAGTCGACGTGGCCGGGCGTGTCGATGATCTGGATCGTGTGGCCCTTCCACTCACACTTGGTGGCGGCGGAGGTGATGGTGATCCCCCGCTCCTGTTCCTGCTCCATCCAGTCCATGACGGCGGCGCCCTCGTGGACCTCACCGATCTTGTAGGTGATGCCGGTGTAGAACAGGATCCGCTCGGTGGTAGTGGTCTTACCGGCATCGATGTGCGCCATGATGCCGATGTTGCGTACGTTGGCGAGCGCGTCTGCGGCGGCCACTTCAATCCCTACTTGTCGTCTCGTCGTCTCGATCGGCGTAATCGCGACCGTTGCCGGGTCCCGGTGCGGCGGACCGCACCGGAACCCGAAGGCCGTTACCAGCGGTAGTGCGCGAAGGCCTTGTTGGACTCGGCCATCTTGTGGGTGTCCTCGCGCCGCTTGACGGCGGCGCCGAGACCGTTGCTCGCGTCGAGCAGCTCGTTCATCAGCCGCTCGACCATCGTCTTCTCCCGGCGGGCGCGGGCGTAGGTGACCAGCCAGCGCAGCCCGAGGGTGGTGGCCCGGGGCGGACGGACCTCGACCGGCACCTGGTAGGTGGCGCCACCGACCCGGCGGCTGCGCACCTCCAGCGTCGGCTTCACGTTGTCCATCGCCCGCTTGAGGGTGACCACCGGGTCGGTGCCGGACTTCTCCCGGCAGCCCTCCAGGGCCTCGTAGACGATGCGCTCGGCGAGCTGCCGCTTGCCGCGGAGCAGGATCTTGTTCACCAGCTGGGTGACCAGCGGGGAGTTGTACACCGGGTCCGCGACCAGCGGGCGGCGCGGAGCGGGGCCCTTACGCGGCATGTCAGCTCTTCTCCTTCTTCGCGCCGTAACGGCTGCGGGCCTGCTTGCGGTTGCGGACACCCTGGGTGTCCAGCGAACCGCGGACGATCTTGTAACGCACGCCCGGAAGGTCCTTCACCCGGCCGCCACGGACCAGCACGAGCGAGTGCTCCTGCAGGTTGTGCCCGACGCCGGGGATGTACGCGGTCACCTCGATCTGGCTGCTGAGCTTCACCCGAGCGACCTTGCGCAGCGCGGAGTTCGGCTTCTTGGGGGTGGTGGTGTACACGCGCGTGCACACGCCGCGCCGCTGGGGACTCCCCTTCAGCGCCGGCGTCTTGGTCTTGCTCGTCTTCGCCTGGCGGCCCTTGCGGACCAACTGCTGGATCGTGGGCACCGGGTTTTTCGCTCCCTCCGGCCGCCTGCTCGCGACCGCGCCGTGTGTCTTCAGCCGCCCGCGCGGGCGACTCTCTTACCTTCCGACCAGGGCCGCCTGGCGGCGGTCCCGGCACCCGCGGTCGGGCGTGTCGCTCGATCGCGGTTTCCGCCGTCGTCTCGTCGACGCCGGATTCCAGCTCGCCGGCACGCCGTGGCGTGGCCGACTCGTTTCGACTGTGTCGTGACGGTGCTCGGTTGCCACCCGTGGACTTGCCACCACGCGGACTCGGGCACACGCACGAGTTGCCCGGGCATGCCCGGGCACGAGAGGAAAGAGTACCTACCGTGAGTGGGCACGTCAAAACAGGACTCCGGGATGTCGTCACCGCCCCCGGCCAGGCCCCACATCTCCGCGTCGCTCACGACATGCACTGCCGACATCCAGTGTACCGGCTGATTTCGCAATCGCACGCGTGGCCCCGACAACCGGCAGCCCGCCCCACCCCGGACGCGGGCCCGGCACCCGCCCTGAACAGGACCGACCGCCGCCCCTGGCCACAGGCCGCCCCGCCGGGCACGTCCAGCCCACGCCGCCCATCGCCCCCTGCACGGGGCCGCCGCCCGGCTGCCCGCCGCCGCCGTTCAGACCAGTTGCAGCAGCACCGCCACGGCGAGGGCCAGCACGGTCACCGCCAGCCCGACGGCGGAGCAGGTGATCCCCGCGATCGCCAGGCCACGGCCGGTGAACCGGACCGGCGGCGCGGCACCACCCGGGCCGGTGTCGCCGGCCGCCCGGCGGCTGAACCAGGAGGGCAGCCGCGCCGGGCCGGTCTGCCGGCGGCCCAGCTCGCCGAGGAGCAGACCGGCCAGGCCGAGCACACCGGCCAGCACCGCGAAGGCACCCGCCACCCAGCCGCCCCAGTCCGGCGAACCGAGCAGCCCCAGGCAACCGGCGACGAAGGCGACGAGCACGGAGCCGCTTCCGGCGACCAGCGACGTCACGGCCGGCCCCGAGGTGACCGGGGCCACGTCGAGATAGACCAGGCCGAACGGCGTACCCGGCACCGGGGCCACCCGGGTGGGCGCCCGCAGCGACTCCCGGGGCGGCGCCGGCACCCGGGCCGGGAGACCACCGCCGGCAGCCCCCGGCCCACCCACCGGTCCGGGCATTCCCGGGTACGCGGCCGCCGGCGCCGACGGCACACCCGGCGCTGCGGTCCGCAGCCCGGTCGGCAGCGCGCCTCCGGCGCCGGTGGACACCGCGGCAGGTGCCGGTCCGGCGGCCGGCCCCGCACCGGAAGTCGCACTCACCGGCACCGCAGCACCACCCGGGCTGGCCGGGACGGCAGCCGAACCACTCGGAACGGCACCCGGACCGCCCGGGACGGCACCAGAGCCGCCCGGGACAGCACCCGGACCGCCCGGGACGGAGTCCCGGTGACCGGGCTCGGGGCCGGCCTGCGTGGGCCGGGCCCACTCGCTGGCGGGTCCCCGCGGCTGCGCCGGACCGCTTGCCCAGGGCATCTGCGGGGTGGCTGTCGGCAGCGTGTACGACGGCTCGTGGTAGCGCGGCTCGTGCTCGGCGGGTGGCTCCGGCGTCCGGTCCGCCGCGCGCTCCGCCCCGTCCGGCTGCGCCTGCTCCGTCACGCACTCCCCCTGACGTAACCACCGGGCCGGCATGCCCGGTGGCGGAACCGATCATCGGCCGACCGGGGAATCGCCCGATCGGGGCCCGACACGTCGCGCCAAGGTCAGGTTACCGCCGCGGGGCCGCGCAGCACCGGCCCGGTTACGTCCGGGGGCCACCTCCGGGCTCGCCGACCGGAGCGGCCGGCCACCCTACCGTCGGCCGATCCCCGGGTGTGCCGGACCCGCCACCGGTCGGGCTCAGTCCACCCCCGGCGCGAAGTCCCGGCCGACCGAGCCGTCGGCCAGGGTGACCACCCCGATCACTGTCACCACCACCGCCGCCGTCGCCGCGAGGACGACAGCGGCCCAGGCCATCCACTCGCCACGATCCAACCAGGCGGCGCCGGTCAGGTAGCCGCCCGAGGCGTACGCCTCGCGCCGGGCCTGCCGGGCCAGCAGCATCGCCACGGTCGCCGGCACGACGCCGCCGACCAGTGGACCGGTGAGCAGTGCCACCAGGCCGAGGGCGAAGACGGCCCGCGCCTTGGTGGAGCGCACCGGATCCGGGTCGAGCGGATGGCGCCCGGCCGGACCGGCGACCGGCGTCGTCGTCACGCCGCCAGCCTATCGAACCCGGCGCCCGACGCCGGAAAGGCTGCGGCGCCCCGCCCTCGTCGTCACCGACGGGAGCGGGGCGCCGCGGATGTCGCCTAGCGGTACGACCCGAAGTCGAAGTCGTCCAGCGGCACCGCCTGCCCGCTGGCCGGCCCGAACCCGTAGTCGGTCTCCGGGTAGCCGGTCATCGAGTAGACCTTGGCCTTCGCCTCCTCGGTCGGCTCGACCCGGATGTTGCGGTACTTGCTGATGCCCGTACCGGCCGGGATGAGCTTACCGATGATGACGTTCTCCTTCAGACCGATCAGCGAGTCGCTCCGGGCGTGGATCGCCGCGTCCGTGAGCACCCGGGTGGTCTCCTGGAAGGAGGCCGCCGAGAGCCACGAGTCGGTGGCCAGCGACGCCTTGGTGATGCCCATCAGCACCGGCCGGCCCGCCGCGGGCTCGCCGCCCTCGGAGACGAGCCGGCGGTTCTCCGACTCGAAGAGCGCCCGGTCGACAAGCACGCCCGGCAGGAACTCGGTCGAGCCGGAGTCGATCACCGTCACCCGCTTGAGCATCTGGCGGATGATGATCTCGATGTGCTTGTCGTGGATGAGCACACCCTGCGACCGGTAGACCTCCTGGACCTCCTGGGTCAGGTGGACCTGGACCGCCCGCGGGCCGAGGATCCGCAGCAGCTCGTGCGGGTCGATGGTGCCCTTCGTCAGCTTCTGGCCGACGTCGACGTGCCCACCCTCCTGCACCTGCAGCGGAACCCGCTTGGAGATCTTGTCGTACACGATCTCGTCGCTGCCGTCGTCCGGCACGACGATGATCTTGCGCGACCGCTCGCCGTCCTCGATCCGGACCCGGCCCGGGGTGTCGGCGATCGGCGCCTTGCCCTTCGGGACCCGGGCCTCGAAGATCTCCTGGACCCGGGGCAGACCCTGGGTGATGTCCTCACCCGCGACACCACCGGTGTGGAAGGTCCGCATCGTGAGCTGCGTGCCCGGCTCACCGATCGACTGGGCGGCGATGATGCCGACCGCCTCGCCGACGTCCACGGTCTTGCCCGTCGGCAGCGAACGGCCGTAGCACGCACCGCAGACGCCGAGCTTCGACTCGCAGGTGAGCACGCTGCGCACCCGCACGGTGTCCACCCCGGCCGCCACGATCCGGTCGACCAGGATCGAGTTGAGGTCGGCACCCCGCTCGGCGACCAGGTTGCCGTCCGGCCCCTTGATGTCGTCGGCGAGGGTACGGGCGTGCACGCCGGTCTCGACGTGCTCGTGCGCCATCAGCTTGCCGTCGAACTGGACGGCGATCTGCATCGAGATGGCGCGGTCCGTCCCGCAGTCCTCCTCGCGGATGATCACGTCCTGCGAGACGTCCACCAGACGGCGGGTCAGGTAACCCGAGTCGGCGGTACGCAGCGCGGTGTCCGCCAGACCCTTCCGGGCACCGTGCGTGGAGATGAAGTATTCCAGGACGGAGAGACCCTCCCGGTAGCTGGCCTTGATCGGCCGCGGGATGATCTCACCCTTCGGGTTGGCCACCAGACCACGGATCGCGGCGATCTGGCGGAGCTGGAGCAGGTTACCGCGGGCACCCGAGTTGATCATCTTCCAGAGCGGGTTCTCCTGCGGCAGCGCGGTCTCCATCTCCTTGGCGACCTCGTTGGTCGCCTTGGTCCAGATCTCGATGAGCTCGCCGCGACGCTCCTCGGCGGTCATCAGACCCCGCTGGTACTGCTTGTCGATCTGCTCGGCTTCCTTCTCGTACCGCTCCAGGATGTCCCGCTTGCGCGGCGGCGCGATGACGTCCTCCATGCCGATCGTCACACCGGACCAGGTGGCCCAGTGGAAGCCGGCCTCCTTGAGCCCGTCGAGCGTCGCGGCCAGGGCCACCTTCGGGAACCGCTCGGCGAGATCGTTCACGATCGCGGAGAGCTGCCCCTTGCGGATCTCGTAGTTCACGAACCGGTAGCCCAGCGGCAGGGTCTCGTTGAAGAGCACCCGCCCCAGCGTGGTGTCCACGGTCAGCGGCTCGCCCGGCGTCCAGCCCTCCGGCGCCGTCCACGGCGTCGCACCCGGCCCGTTGTCGACCTCGACGACGCTCCGCAGCCGGATCTTCACCGGGGTCTGCAGGTGCAGCTCGCCGCTGTCGAAGGCCATCCGCGCCTCGGCGTCCGAGCTGAACACCCGGCCCTCACCCTTCTCACCGGGGGTGAGGTGGGTCAGGTGGTAGAGGCCGATGACCATGTCCTGGGTGGGCATGGTGACCGGCTTGCCGTCGGCCGGCTTGAGGATGTTGTTCGACGAGAGCATCAGGATCCGGGCCTCGGCCTGCGCCTCGGCCGACAGCGGCACGTGCACCGCCATCTGGTCGCCGTCGAAGTCCGCGTTGAACGCGGTGCAGACGAGCGGGTGGATCTGGATCGCCTTGCCCTCGACGAGCTGCGGCTCGAACGCCTGGATGCCGAGCCGGTGCAGGGTCGGCGCCCGGTTCAGCAGCACCGGGTGCTCGCCGATGACCTCTTCCAGCACGTCCCAGACGACCGGCCGCTGCCGCTCGACCATCCGCTTCGCGGACTTGATGTTCTGTGCGTGGTTGAGGTCGACAAGCCGCTTCATCACGAAGGGCTTGAACAGCTCCAGCGCCATCTGCTTGGGCAGGCCGCACTGGTGCAGCTTGAGCTGCGGACCCACCACGATCACGGAACGACCGGAGTAGTCGACCCGCTTGCCCAGCAGGTTCTGCCGGAACCGGCCCTGCTTGCCCTTGAGCATGTCCGAGAGCGACTTCAACGGCCGGTTACCCGGCCCGGTGACCGGCCGGCCACGCCGCCCGTTGTCGAAGAGCGCGTCGACGGCCTCCTGGAGCATCCGCTTCTCGTTGTTGACGATGATCTCGGGGGCACCGAGGTCGATCAGTCGCTTGAGGCGGTTGTTCCGGTTGATCACACGGCGGTAGAGGTCGTTCAGGTCCGAGGTCGCGAACCGGCCACCGTCGAGCTGCACCATCGGGCGCAGGTCCGGCGGGATCACCGGTACGCAGTCCAGCACCATGCCGAGCGGCGAGTTGCGGGTGTTCAGGAACGCCGCCACGACCTTGAGCCGCTTGAGCGCCCGGATCTTCCGCTGTCCCTTACCGGTCCGGATGATCTCGCGGAGGTTGTCGGCCTCGGCGTCCAGGTCCATGTTCTGGACCAGCGCCTTGATCGCCTCGGCGCCCATCCCACCGGTGAAGTACTCGCCGAACCGGTCCCGCAGCTCGCGGTAGAGCAGCTCGTCGGTGACGAGCTGCTTCGGCTCCAGCTTGCGGAAGGTGTCCAGCACCTCGTCGAGGCGGTCGATCTCGCGCTGCGCCCGGTCGCGGATCTGGCGCATCTCGCGCTCTCCGCCCTCCTTGACCTTGCGCCGCACGTCCGCCTTGGCACCCTCGGCCTCCAGCTCGGCCAGGTCGGCCTCGAGCTTGGCGGCCCGCTTCTCGATCTCCGAGTCGCGGCTGTTCTCGGCCTGCCGCTTCTCGGCCAGGATCTCGTTCTCCACCGTCGACAGGTCACGGTGCCGCGCCTCGGTGTCCACGCTGGTGACCACGTACGACGCGAAGTAGATGATCTTTTCGAGATCCTTCGGGGCCAGGTCGAGCAGGTAGCCGAGCCGGCTCGGCACACCCTTGAAGTACCAGATGTGCGTCACCGAGGCGGCCAGCTCGATGTGGCCCATCCGCTCGCGCCGCACCTTGGAGCGGGTCACCTCGACACCGCAGCGCTCGCAGATGATGCCCTTGAACCGGACCCGCTTGTACTTACCGCAGTAGCACTCCCAGTCCCGCTGCGGACCGAAGATCTTCTCGCAGAAGAGCCCGTCCTTTTCCGGCTTCAGGGTGCGGTAGTTGATCGTTTCAGGCTTCTTGACCTCGCCGTGCGACCACTGACGGATGTCGTCGGCGGTGGCCAGGCCAATCCGCAACTCGTCGAAGAAGTTGACGTCGAGCACGTTATACGTCCCTCGTGTCGTGTCGTTTTACCACTAGCTCACTGGCCTGGGGGTTCGGGACGGCCCGAGCCGCCCCGAACCCACCACGCACCCTCACACCTCTTCGACCGAGCTCGGCTCGCGCCGGGACAGGTCGATGCCGAGTTCCTCCGCGGCCCGGAAGACCTCGTCGTCGGTCTCGCGCATCTCCAGGGCCACACCGTCGCTGGAGAGCACCTCGACGTTGAGGCACAGCGACTGAAGCTCCTTGAGCAGCACCTTGAAGGACTCCGGGATGCCCGGTTCGGGGATGTTCTCGCCCTTGACGATCGCCTCGTAGACCTTGACCCGGCCGAGGACGTCGTCGGACTTGATCGTCAGCAGCTCCTGCAGGGCGTACGCGGCGCCGTACGCCTGCATCGCCCAGCACTCCATCTCGCCGAACCGCTGGCCACCGAACTGCGCCTTACCACCCAGCGGCTGCTGCGTGATCATCGAGTACGGGCCGGTCGACCGAGCGTGGATCTTGTCGTCGACCAGGTGGTTCAGCTTGAGGATGTAGAGGTAGCCGACCGCGATCGGGTCGGGCAGCGGCTCGCCGGAACGCCCGTCGAAGAGCTGCGCCTTGCCACTCGCGCCGATCAGCTGGTTGCCGTCCCGGTTGGGCAGGGTCGACGAGAGCAGACCGGAGATCTCCTCCTCCTTGACGCCGTCGAAGACCGGCGTCGCCACGTTGGTGTCCGGCTCGGACTCGTGCGCGTCGATCGCCCGCAGCGCCCGCTTCCAGTCGATGTCGTCGCCGTCGACCTGCCAGCCGGTCTTGGCGACCCACCCGAGGTGGGTCTCCAGCACCTGGCCGATGTTCATCCGGCTCGGCACGCCGAGCGGGTTGAGCACGATGTCGACAGGCGTGCCGTCCTCCAGGAACGGCATGTCCTCGACCGGCAGGATCTTGGAGATGACGCCCTTGTTGCCGTGCCGGCCGGCGAGCTTGTCACCGTCCTGGATCTTCCGCTTCTGCGCCACGTAGACCCGGACCAGCTCGTTGACGCCCGGCGGCAGCTCGTCGCCGTCCTCGCGGCTGAAGGTGCGTACGCCGATGACCGTGCCGGTCTCGCCGTGCGGCACCTTCAGCGAGGTGTCCCGGACCTCGCGCGCCTTCTCGCCGAAGATCGCGCGGAGCAGCCGCTCCTCCGGGGTCAGCTCGGTCTCGCCCTTCGGCGTGACCTTGCCGACCAGGATGTCCCCGGTGACGACCTCGGCACCGATCCGGATGATCCCCCGCTCGTCGAGGTCGGCGAGCATCTCCTCGCTGACGTTCGGGATGTCGCGGGTGATCTCCTCCGGACCCAGCTTGGTGTCCCGGGCGTCGACCTCGTGCTCCTCGATGTGGATCGAGGTGAGGACGTCCTGCTGCACGAGGCGCTGCGACAGGATGATCGCGTCCTCGTAGTTGTGGCCCTCCCACGACATGAACGCGACCAGCAGGTTGCGGCCGAGCGCCATCTCACCGTCGTCGGTGCACGGGCCGTCCGCGATGACCTGGCCGGCCTCCACCCGGTCGCCCTCGAAGACGACGGGCTTCTGGTTGACGCAGGAGCCCGCGTTGGAGCGGCGGAACTTGTGCAGCAGGTAGGTGCGCCGGTGGCCGTCGTCCTGGTGCACCGTCACGTAGTCGGCGCAGAGGTCCTCGACCACACCGCCGACCTCGGCGACGACCACGTCACCGGCGTCGACGGCGGCCCGGTACTCCATGCCGGTGCCGACCAGCGGCGACTCGGCCTTGACCAGCGGCACCGCCTGGCGCTGCATGTTCGCGCCCATCAGTGCCCGGTTGGCGTCGTCGTGCTCGAGGAACGGGATCATGGCGGTCGCCACCGACACCATCTGGCGCGGCGAGACGTCCATGTAGTCGACCGCGGTGGGCGCGACGAAGTCGACCTCACCGCCCTTCCGGCGGACCAGGACCCGGCCCTCGGCGAAGGTGCCGTCGCCGCGCAGCGCCGTGTTGGCCTGCGCCTTGACGAACCGGTCCTCCTCGTCGGCGGTCAGGTAGTCGATCTGGTCGGTGACCCGGCCCTCGACCACCTTCCGGTACGGCGTCTCGATGAAGCCGAACGGGTTGACCCGGCCGAAGGTCGACAGGGCGCCGATCAGGCCGATGTTCGGGCCTTCCGGCGTCTCGATCGGGCACATCCGGCCGTAGTGGGACGGGTGCACGTCCCGGACCTCGAAGCCGGCCCGCTCCCGGGACAGACCGCCCGGGCCGAGCGCGCTCAGCCGGCGCCGGTGGGTGAGCCCCGCCAGCGGGTTGGTCTGGTCCATGAACTGGGACAGCTGCGACGTGCCGAAGAACTCCTTGATCGCCGCCACCACCGGGCGGATGTTGATCAGGGTCTGCGGGGTGATCGCCTCGACGTCCTGGGTGGTCATCCGCTCCCGGACCACCCGCTCCATCCGGGAGAGGCCGACCCGAACCTGGTTCTGGATCAGCTCGCCCACCGTACGGAGCCGGCGGTTGCCGAAGTGGTCGATGTCGTCGGCCTCGTAGCCCTCCTCACCGGCGTGCAGCCGGCAGAGGTATTCGACGGTGGCGACGATGTCGTCCTCGGTCAGCGTGCCCCTGTTCATCGGCACGTCGACTTCGAGCTTCTTGTTGAACTTGTATCGGCCGACCTTGGCGACGTCGTACCGCTTCGGGTTGAAGAAGAGGTTGTCGAGCAGGGTCTGGGCGTTCTCCCGGGTGGGGGGCTCGCCCGGCCGGAGCTTGCGGTAGATGTCGAGCAGCGCCTCGTCCACCCCGGCGATGTGGTCCTTCTCCAGGGTGGTCATCATCAGCTCGGACCAGCCGAACCGCTCGCGGATCTGCTCGTTGGTCCAGCCGATCGCCTTGAGCAGGACGGTGACGGCCTGCCGGCGCTTGCGGTCGATGCGGACACCCACGGTGTCGCGCTTGTCGATGTCGAACTCCAGCCAGGCACCCCGGCTCGGGATGACCTTGACGCTGGAGAGGTCGCGGTCGGAGGTCTTGTCCGGCTGCTTGTCGAAGTAGACGCCCGGGGACCGGACGAGCTGACTGACCACCACGCGCTCGGTGCCGTTGATGATGAAGGTGCCCTTCGGCGTCATCATCGGGAAGTCACCCATGAACACCGTCTGGCTCTTGATCTCGCCGGTGGTGTTGTTGGTGAACTCCGCGGTCACGAAGAGCGGTGCGCAGTAGGTCAGGTCCTTCTCCTTGCACTCCTCAATCGAGGCCTTGACCTCGTCGAAGCGGGGCGCGGAGAAGGAGAGCGACATGGTGCCGGAGAAGTCCTCAATGGGACTGATCTCGTCGAGGATTTCAGCGAGACCCGATCGAGCGTGCGGGTCGTCGGCCGACCGGCCCTGCCAAGCCTCGTTGCCGACCAGCCAGTCGAACGACTCGTTCTGGATGGCAAGGAGGTTGGGGACCTCGAGGTGTTCGGTAATCCTGCCGAAGGAGATTCGGCGGGGCGCGAAAGCGCTCGACGTACGGCTGGTCTTCGCAGGGCGGGAAGCTGCCAAGATGCGTCCTTCCGAGGACCGGTGCTGCTAGATGCGGCTGTCACGCGTGCACTCCAATGGCCCCACTCCAAACGCCCAAAACTGGACATTCCGAGCAGGGGTCAAGTCGGAAGGCAGCGCAAACTAGCAGTGTAGCCGAGCGGCTAACCGCTGTCCAGCCCACCACGGCAGGGCGTTGCAGAACGTGTCGCCGGCAGGCTGGCCGGCGCGCGTCGAACGCGCTCACACGTCCCGCACGCATCCCGCTAGGCCTCGTGGTCACCAGCGGCTCGTGGTGCTGCCGCCGCTCTTACCCAGGTGTCGGCCGTCGCAAGCGCGGAAGGTCTCGCTGATGTCAGCGTGCCTGCCGCTTCGTGCCGCGTCAAGGGCTGATGCCCGGGTCGGGCCACGTCTTTGCCCGGCCCGCCATCCGGAGCTGGCCACCCGGACGGGTCCGCGAGGGCCGTCCGAGCCACCAAAGCCCTGATCATCGACGGTCGCAGCCAGTCAGCGAACGGAGACGGGCGGCGATCCGGCGCCGGATCGCCGCCCGTCGACGACGCTGCTGTGCGTCAGCTCACTCGGCCGACGCGGGGAACTACTTGAGGGTGACCTTGGCGCCTTCGCCCTCGAGCTTGGCCTTGGCCTTGTCGGCGGTCTCCTTGTTGGCCTTCTCCAGGACCGCCTTCGGCGCGCCCTCGACGAGGTCCTTGGCCTCCTTCAGGCCCAGGCCGGTCAGCTCGCGCACGACCTTGATGACCTGGATCTTCTTGCCGCCGTCGGCCTCCAGGATGACGTCGAACTCGTCCTGCTCCGGCTCGGCCTCGGCGGCCGGGGCGGCGGGGCCACCGGCGGCGACGGCCACCGGCGCGGCGGCGGTCACGTCGAAGGTGGTCTCGAACTGCTTCACGAACTCGGAGAGCTCGATCAGCGTCATCTCCTTGAACGCGTCGAGCAGCTCTTCGGTGCTGAGCTTCGCCATGATCGGCATTCCTCTCTAAATGATCTTTCGGCAGGGCTCAGCCCTGCGACTCCTTCTCACGCTTGTCCTGCAGGGCAGCCGCCAGGCGGGCGGTCTGCGCCAGCGGCGCCTGGAACAGGGCAGCGGCCTTGCTCAGGCTGCCCTTCATCGCGCCGGCCATCTTGGCCAGCAGCACCTCGCGGGACTCCAGGTCGGCGAGCTTGTTGACCTCGTCGGCGCTGATCGCCCGGCCCTCGAAGACGCCGCCCTTGACGACGAGCTTCGGGTTGACCTTCGCGAACTCCCGCAGACCCTTCGCCGCCTCGACCACGTCACCGGAGACGAAGGTCAGCGCGGTAGGACCGGTGAACAGCTCGTCGAGGCCGGCGATGCCAGCGTCCGCCGCGGCACGCTTGGCCAGCGTGTTCTTCGCCACCTCGTAGGTCGTGTCCCGACCGAGCGAGCGGCGCAGCTGGGTCAGCTGGGCGACCGTCAGACCGCGGTACTCGGTCAGCACGGTGGCTCCGGCGTTGCGGAAGTGCTCGGTGAGCTCGGCGACGGCGGTGGCCTTGTCGGCCCGAACCGGCTTGTCCGCCATGTCCCTCCTCTCTCGTTGCTCCAGGCTGGCCACGGCCGACCGGCCGGCGGGCGCGATCGGACCCCGGGACGGAGATCGGAAGCTCACACCGCAACGAGAAAGCCCCGGCGCAGGGCGCACGGGGCGGGAAAGGGTCATGTGTGCGACACGACCTGCACGCTCACCGTCTCCCCCTGCGCGGGCCGCCCGTCGAGCGGGACCTTCGACCGTGCCGGGGCACGGTGACCAGCGGTCTCTGGGTTATAACGTCGGTCGCACGAACACGACCGCAGTCAAGACTACGCGACCGCGCGGGTGACGACCAAATCACCCCTGGTGTCCCGGGTCACGTCCGGCGGCGGCGCAGCCAGGCGTACCCGGCCAGGGCGGCGGCGCTCCAGAGCAGGGCGTGCCCGGTCAGCAGCGCCACCGACCAGCCGGTCGGGCCGGCGGTGCTGGCCCGGGCGGTGGCGAGTACCGGTGGCGCGATCCAGGGCAGCACCGAGTCCTTCAGCCCGAGGACGTAGCCGCCGACCACCCCACCGACCAGGGCGGCCAGCCCGTGGAGCGGTCTGACCGTCGCGGCCCGGCTGGCCAGCGCGCCCAGCCCGACGGCCACCGGCAGGACCAGCAGGTGCGCCCAGAGCCCGACCGTCAGCCCCAGCCCGAGCGGCAGGTCCCCGGCCCGGTCCGGCCCGGTCACCCCGCCGACCAGCCAGGGCAGGACGAGCGCGACCGGCACCAGGGCCAGCCCGGCCACCCCGGCCGCGAGCAGCCCGCCGGCGAGTTCCGCGCGCCGGCCGGCGGCGACCACGGCGAGCCGGCGCTGGACGTCCGGCTCGGTGTCCAGCAGCAGCTTGGTCTGCCAGGCCAGGACCGGGAAGAGCACCACGGCGGAGACCCCGTACGCCTCGGCCGCCTGCGCCCCGGCGCCACCGTGCAGCACCGTCAACGCCACCAGCCCGGCGATCAGCGGCGGCAGTGCCCGGGCGGTCCGGACGAACCCGGCCAGCCGCATCCGGGCCAGGGCGGTCACGGCGTCCTCCCGTCGACGGCCTCCCCGGCGGCGTCGGGGGCGAGGGCGGGCCTGGGATCGGGATCGGGATCGGGGTCGGGGTCGGGGTCGGCGGGGCGTACCCGGAGCACCTGGTGACCGGCGGCGCGCAGGGCGGCGACGGTCTCCGGGGCCCGGGCGGCCGGCACCGCGATCTCCACCACGGAGGTCCCGGGCCCGGCGGCCGACCGCTCGGCCCCGGCCGACGGCCCGACCGAGACGGTGCCGTCCGCCACCGTCCACCGGGCGGCGTACGGCAGCCGCACCGTCTCACCCCGGTGGTCGCTGACCAGCACGGCGCCGCCGCCGTCGAGCACCTCGGCGACCAGCTCCGGGACGAGTCCCCGGGTCGGCCCGTCCAGCCCCTCCCACGGCTCGTCGAGGACGAGCAGCCCCGGCGGCCGGAGCAGGGCCTGGGCCAGCCCGACCTTCTGGGCCGTGCCCTTGGAGAGCGCGGGCAGCCGCACGTCACGGTAGGGAGCCAGCCCGAGGCGTTCGGTCCAGCCGTCGACCGTACGGGCTGCGGCGGCGGCCGTCAGGCCCCGGACCCGACCCATCCCGGTCAGGTACTGGTCGACGGTGTACGGCTGGTCCGCCGGGAAGCGCTCCGGCACCCAGCCGACCGTGCCGGGCCGGTCCCGTACCGCGCCCCGGGTGGGGGCCAGCACGCCGACGGCCACCTGGAGCAGCGTCGACTTGCCCACACCGTTGCGGCCGAGCACCACCGCGCTCCGGCCGGGGCCGATCTCCAACTCGACGCCCCGGAGCACCCAGGGTGCGCGCGCGCCGTACCGCAGCCAGACCTGATCCAGTCGCACGGATAGGAGGGTGCCACAGCGCCGCTCGGGACGCGGGCAGCCCACCTCGGCCGGGGGCCGGAGATGGACCGGAGCGGGGCGGCGGAAACGCCGACGCGGGGCACCCGGCGGACGGGCGCCCCGCGAACGGACGGGACTGTCGGGTCGGTCGGGGCTCAGGCCGCGTCGGACTCCCGCAGGTTCTTCACCGCGTTGGGGTCGACCGGAACGCCCGGCCCCATGGTGGTGGTGAGGGTGATCTTCTTGAGGTACTTGCCCTTCGCCGCGGACGGCTTGGAGCGGAGCACCTCGTCGAGGACCGCGGCGTAGTTGTCGACCAACTGGGTCTCGGAGAACGAGGCCTTGCCGATGATCAGGTGCAGGTTGGAGTGCTTGTCCACCCGGAAGGTGATCTTGCCGCCCTTGATGTCCGAGACGGCCTTGGTGACGTCCATGGTCACCGTGCCGGTCTTCGGGTTCGGCATGAGACCGCGCGGGCCCAGGATCCGCGCGATCCGGCCGATCTTGGCCATCTGGTCCGGCGTGGCGATCGCCGCGTCGAAGTCGAGCCAGCCCTCCTGGATCCGGGCCACCAGCTCGTCGGTGCCGACCACGTCCGCACCGGCGGCGGTCGCCTCCTCGGCCTTGGCGCCGGCCGCGAAGACGATCACCCGGGCGGTCTTGCCGGTGCCGTGCGGCAGGTTGACCGTGCCCCGGACCATCTGGTCGGCCTTCCGGGGGTCGACACCGAGGCGCATCGCGACCTCGACCGTGGCGTCGAACTTGACCGTGCTGCTCCCCTTGGCCAGGCGTACGGCGTCGACCGGGGTGTAGAGCTTGTCCCGGTCGATGGCCTCGGCGGCCTTACGGTAGTTCTTGCTGCGCTGCATGTCTGGTTACTCCTGTGGTGTCTGGCGGGCCACGGCGCTCCGCGGCCCTCCCACGAACTGGTCGATCGGGGGGTGGGGACCTATTCCTTGACCGTGATGCCCATCGACCGGGCGGTGCCGGCGATGATCTTCTCGGCCTGGTCGAGGTCGTTGGCGTTGAGGTCGGCCATCTTCTTCTCGGCGATCTCACGCAGCTGGGCGCGGGTGACCGAGCCGACCTTCTGGCTCTGCGGGACGCCGGAACCCTTCGGCACGCCGGCGGCCTTGATCAGCAGTCGGGCGGCGGGCGGGGTCTTCAGCACGAAGGTGAAGGTCCGGTCCTCGTACACGCTGATCTCGGCCGGCACGATGTCACCGCGCTGCGACTCGGTCTGCGCGTTGTAGGACTTGCAGAACTCCATGATGTTGACGCCGTGCTGACCCAGCGCCGGACCGACCGGCGGTGCCGGGGTGGCCTGGCCCGCCGGGAGCTGAAGCGTGAACGTCTTGACGAGCTTCTTCTTCGGAGGCATGTCTCTTCCTGGGCTTGAAACTGGGGAACGTGCACCTGACGTCGCCGGTGGGCGCGCACGGTCAAGCGCGCCCACGGTGCGGGCGACGTTCAAGAGTAGCGCAGCGCCGGACCGGGCCGCGCGCCGAGGTGGGCCGGGGGCCACACCGGGCGCGGATCACCGCCGAGGTGGGCCGGGGGCCACACCGGGCGCGGATCACCGCCGAGATGGTGCCGGCGCCGGCTTCGGTCAGATCTTGGCGACCTGGTTGAAGTTCAGCTCGACCGGGGTCTCCCGGCCGAAGATCGACACCAGCACCTTGAGCTTCTGCTGGTCGGCATTGATCTCGCTGATCGTTGCCGGCAGCGACGCGAAGGCGCCGTCGGTCACCGTGACCGAGTCGCCGACCTCGAAGTCGAGCACCTTGACCTCGGGCTTCGCCTTCTTGGTCTCGGTCTCCACCGCCGGGGCGAGCCACTTGAGCACCTCGTCGAGCGAGAGTGGCGCCGGCCGGTCGGCCCGGTCGGTGGAGCCGACGAAGCCGGTGACCCCCGGGGTGTTGCGGACGCAGGAGTATGACTCCGGGGTCAGCTCCATCCGGACCAGGATGTAGCCCGGGAAGACCTTGTTCTGGACCTGGAGGCGCTTGCCGTTCTTGACCTCGACCTCTTCCCGGGTCGGCACCTCGACCTGGTAGATGAACTCCTCCATGTCGAGGCTGGTGATCCGGGTCTCCAGGTTGGTCTTGACCTTGTTCTCGTAGCCGGCGTACGAGTGCACCACATACCAGTCGCCGGGGGCGTAGCGCAGCTTCTGCCGCAGCTCGGCCACCGGGTCGTACTCCACGTCCGGTTCCACGTCCGGCGCCTGGTCGGCACCGAACTCCGGCTCGTTGGCGGCCTCGACCGACTCGTTACCGCTCGCCGTCGCCACCGCGGACTGCTCGTCCGGGGTCTCGGCGGTCTCGTCGTACTCAGGCACGCTCGCTCACTTCCGTCACTATCAGGTGGGGCAGGTGGTCAGCTGGAGCCGCCGAAGACCCACAGCACGCCGCGGGCGAAGGCGTAGTCCAGCCCGGCCACGATCGTCAGCACCACGGCGACGAAGACGACCACCACGGCGGTGTAGGTCAGCAACTCCTTGCGGGTCGGCCAGATGACCTTACGCAGCTCTGCCACGACCTCGCGGATGAACCGGGCGATCCGGCCGAATATTCCGACCCGGCCCTCGGTCCTGGTCTTGGGCCTGCTGTCCGCCGAGTCGGTCCTGGTGCGCTCCCGGGTGGCGGTGCCGCCACGACCGACCGGCTCGTCCGCCTCGTCAGCGTCATCGTCGACAACGTCGTCGATCATCTCGTCGTCGAGACGGCCGTTGTCGTCCTCGTCGCGCCGGTTCTTCTCGGCCACTTCGCCCTCCGTCGCCGGGTGGTTGGTACGCGCGTCGGGGTGGACGCGCGCTGCGCTGGTCACGCCGGCCGGACCCGGGTTTCCGCCCGGGGCGCCGACCGCCTCGACCGGACCCCCGGACGACCGTCCCCCGGAACGGCCCGCGGCCGGCGGAGCGGCCGGGGACGGACCGGGCGGATGCACCACCTCGGCTCGACCCCGCCGATGCCACCAACACGAGCCGGTCGCCACAGGTGATGGCGACGCCGATCCCGGGACCGGTCAGGCCGTAGGCGCAGGGGTGACAGGACTTGAACCTGCAGCCTGCGGTTTTGGAGACCGCTGCTCTGCCAATTGAGCTACACCCCTGTGCGGGCGGCGGACCCACTCAGGCACGCATGCCTGAGCAGAGGCCACTTGCCCCACGGCGGACCAGTGTACGGGTAGAGGCACGACTTTCCCAACCGGTCTCTGTCGGCGTGCGCGTCGCAGCCGGTCCACCCGCGCCGCCGCCGGCACCGCCGGGGCGGGCCGGCAGCCGCTCAGGCCGGGGTACGGATCACGGCCCGGGCCTGCGCCAGCACCTTCTCGCCCTGGCAGGTGGCGGTCAGGTCGAGCCGGGTCAACCCCTCCTCGGGTACGCCCCGGACGGCCGCGCTCACCTCGATCTCGGTCCCCTCGTCGTCGTCCGGCACCACCACCGGCCGGGTGAACCGGACGCTGAACTCGACCACCGCGTCCGGCGCACCGGCCCAGTCGGTGACGGCCCGGCCGACCAGCGCCATGGTGAACATGCCGTGCGCGATCACCCCGGGCAGGCCGACTCCGGTGGCGAACCGGTCGCTCCAGTGGATGGGGTTGAAGTCGCCCGAGGCACCGGCGTAGCGGACCAGGTTCGCGCGGGTGACCCGGAATGTCCGCGGCGTCAGCTCCAGCCCGGCCCGCTCCGCCGTCCCGGCCCGCTCCGCCGTCTCGGTCGTCTCCACCATCTCAGCCCTCTCCGCGTACGACGAGCTTGGTCCAGACGGTGACCACCGGCTCCCCGGCGGCGGTGGTCACCTCGGTGCGGGTGGTCAGGAAGGCGTGCCCGCCCCGGCTGACGATCTCCTCGATGGTGTTGACGCAGACCAGCTCGTCGCCGGCGACCACCGGGCGGGTGTACCGGAACCGCTGGTCGCCGTGGACCACCCGGCTGTAGTCGATGCCGAGGTCGGGATCCTCGACGATCTGCCGGCTGGCGGCCATGGTGATCGTGAACGGATACGTCGGCGGCGCCACCACGTCGCCGTGCCCGAGCGCCCGGGCGGCCTCCGGGTCGTGGTATGCCGGATCGGCGGCACCGATCGCCGTGGCGAACTCTCGGAGCTTCTCGCGCCCCACCTGATAGGGGGCGGTCGGCGGGTAGCTGCGGCCGACGAAGGACGGGTCCAGGGACATGCCGCCGAACCTACACGGCCGGTGCGAGCCGGAGCCGTCGCCGGGAATCGAAGACCGTCCGGGAATCGAAGACCGTCCGGGAATCGAAGACCGTCCGGAAAACGGCGGATCGCCGCCCCGGCGTCGGCGCGGCGGGCTCGAAGCGCGCTCACCCGGGGGCCGGAACGGCGATCTGCGATGTCGTGGGACGTGGTGGAGGTCTGACTCGCGTCGACCCGGATCAGCGGGTCTCGCGGTGCAGGGTGTGCTTGCCGTCCCGGGGGCAGAACTTCTTCAGCTCGATGCGGTCCGGGTCGTTGCGGCGGTTCTTACGCGTGACGTAGTTGCGCTCCTTGCACTCCACACACGCCAAAGTGATCTTGGGACGGACATCGGTCGCCTTGGCCACGGCGGGGCGCCTTCCTCGTTAGCGGGACTCAACTACGACGTACCAGCGTAGACGCCTGCCACGCGGACACGCAAAGTGGGCGCCGATGGCGCCCTGTGTTTCCGGTCTCCGGGTGGGCCCGGTGGCCGAGAGTAGCGGTGGCCGGACTTGAACCGGCGACACAGCGATTATGAGCCGCTTGCTCTGCCATCTGAGCTACACCGCCGTGGTGGGTCCAGCTGAACCCGCTGAGCCCCCTTACGGAATCGAACCGTAGACCTTCTCCTTACCATGGAGACGCTCTGCCGACTGAGCTAAGGGGGCGCGCACGCGATCTTTCCCGGTGGGCGCGCAGGGGTAAGAGTACACGGCGGCGGGCACGAGGTGAAATCAGATCCCCGGTGGTCGTACCGGGACATCCGTCCCGGGCCGTCGGAGCAGCTCAGGGCACCGCCCGCAGCCGGCGTACGTCGGCCGGGCCGGTCTGCAGGTCGGACTCCGTCTGTGCCGCGAACCAGGCCTCCAGGCGCTCGTACGGCAGCGGGCGGCTGAACAGGAAGCCCTGCCCGATCTGGCAGCCGATGTCCTGGAGGAGCTCGAGGGTCAGCTCGCTCTCCACCCCCTCGGCGACGACCGCCAGGCCGAACTGCTGGGAGAGGGTCACCACGGCGTTGACGATCGCCAGGTCCACCGGGTCGGTCGCCATCCCCTGCACGAAGGACCGGTCGACCTTGACCTCGTTGACGGGCAGTCGGCGCAGGTAGGAGAGGGAGGAGTGGCCGGTGCCGAAGTCGTCGACGGAGAGGCGTACCCCGAGGTCGCGGAGCCGGCGCAGCGCGGGCACGGCGCGCTCGGTGCCGTCCAGCACGCCGGCCTCCGGGATCTCCAGGGTGAGCAGTTCCGGGGCGACGCCGTACTCGGCGAGCATCTCCTGCACCTGGGCCGGAAACCGCTGGTCGGCGAGGGTACGCGGGGAGATGTTCACCGAGACCGCGAGCGTGTTGCCGCCGCTGGTCCAGTCGCGGCTGCGCCGCAGCGCCTCGCCGAGCACCAGCCGGGTCAGCTCGGAGAGCTGGCCGGTGTGCTCCGCCACCGCCACGAAGTCCTCCGGGGCCACCGTGCCGTGCGCCGGGTGCACCCACCGGGCCAGGCACTCGACCCCGACGAAGCGCCGGTCGGTCAGCGCGACCTTGGGTTGGTAGTAGACCTCGACCTCGGCGTGGTCGAGCGCCCGTCGCAGGTCCCCGGCGAGGCCGAGCCGACGCGACGAGCGGGACTCCAGCCCGGGGCTGAAGAGCTGGACGCCCTCCGGAGTCGTCTTGGCCCTCGTCACCGCCAGGTCGGCACGTTGCAGCAGGGTCGCCGGGTCGTCGCCGTGGTCGGGATGCACCGCCACCCCGACGACGGTGTCGACGTCGAGGACCAGCGGGTCGAAGAGCATCCGGTCACGGATCTGCTCGCGCAGCTCGGCGGCGAGCTCGAGTGCCGCGTCGACGCTCTCCATCCGCAGGGTCACCACGAACTCGTCGCTGCCGGCCCGGCCCACCAGCGCGGCGGAGGGGGCGGAGGTGCGCAGCCGGTTGGCCACCTCGACGAGCACCCGGTCACCGGCGGCGTGCCCGACGGACTCGTTGACCTGGCGGAGCCCTGCCACGTCGAAGAGGAGCAGCGCGACGACCTCGTTGGGGGCGCGCACCCGGACCGCCTCCTCCAGCGCGCCGGTCACCCGCCGCCGGTTGGGCAGGTTGGTCAACCCGTCGTGGTACGCGTCGTGCCGCAGCCGGTCCACCAGCCGCGAGTTCTCCAGGGCCACCCCCGCGTGCGCCGCGATCGTCTCGAAGATCGGGAGGTCGGCCTCGGCGAAGTGGCCGATGTCGCCGAGCCGGTTCACCACCTCCAGGGTGCCGATGACCGCCTGGCCGGAGCGCAGCGGTGTGACGATGACGTCCTTGAGGCCGGCTTCGCGCAGCGCCTCCCGGATGTCCCGGTCTCCACCCACCCGACCACCGGCGGCGACCGTACGTCCTTCGTCGACCGCCCGCTGCCGGGCGATGACCGGGGTCCGGGAGATGTCGAGCAGCCCGCGCTCGTCGACCCGCGCGGTCAGCAGCACCTCCGGATGCCGGCCCTGGGCCGGAAGCCAGAGGGTGGCGGTCTCGGCCCGCATGATGTCCCGGACCCGGCCGAGCAGCGAGTCGGCCAGGGTGCCGTCCTGGCCGCGCTCGCTCATCGCCTTGGTCAGCTCGTAGACGTCGGCCAGGGTGCGGTGCTGCCGGAAGAACTGCGAGTACGACCGGTAGAGCACCGCCATCGCGGCCGCGAGCGCCAGCAGCAGCAGGGCGGACCACCAGGTGGCCCGGATGCAGAGCATGATGACCAGGCCCACCGCGACGTTGATCGCCGCGGTGATCAGGCCCGGTCCGGAGGAGCGGATCATCTCCCAGCCGGCCGGGCTGCCGTGGATCACGGCGATCAGCGCCGCCACGGCGAAGAGCGTCACCAGGGTGTGGCTGCCGACGGCGGCGAAGAGGATGAACCAGGTCCCCGGCCCGAACCCGCGCATGTCCGGCAGGGCCAGCAGGACCAGGCTGGCCAGCGAACTGGCCGCCGCCGCCTTGGCGACGTTGAACCAGACCTTGGGCGGGGCGAACCGGCGACGCAACTGGGCGATCAACGAACCCAGGGTGAAGACCAGGACGACCGTCAGTGGCGGCAGCAGGAAGAGCGCGAAGAGCAGCGGGATCTCGGTGATGGTGAAGGACATCGACTGGCGCCGGACGACGAAGTAGAGCATCGGCATCTCGGAGAGCAGGACCAGCCCGAGGATCAGGGCGGCCACTCCCCACTCGCCGGCGGGTTCCCTGCTGAGGACACCGAGCGCGACCGTCATGACGACGGCGAAGATTCCGAGCGGGCCGGTGACGAGCCAGGCATGCTCGGGGGACCGACGTGTCGCGGAAGAACCCCTTGGCATACCACTCCCCATCTACGGGAGATCGCTCGTCAACTCCGGGAGGTTGCTCCTTGGCTCCGGGAAACCGCTCCTTGGCCGGGGAGGATCTCCACGGCCTACCGGGGTGATCCCGCTACGACCACTCGAAGCCGAAGGTCTGGAAGGCGCTCCCGGGCGGAAGCTGCTCGCCTTCGTCGGAGTCGCCGTCGTCGGAGTCGCCGTCCTCGGACCAGCCTTCGTCGGACGTCTCGGAGGCGATCACACCGCTGCGCTCCGACCAACCGACCAGGCCCGTGCTCGCGGCAACAGCGCCGACGGCGAGCACGGCGAGCACAAGAAGAGAGCCTACGTAGCGGCCCAGCCTCCATGCAGGCATTGGTTGCTCCCGTCGAGATGGCGAGGTGAAAGCTAGATGTTCCATGATGGTGCCACAGTCCAGGGAACCGGCAAAGCCATCGGAGGGGCGACCAGCCGGGGATCGGCAAAGTCTAACCGTTCGGTAGGTACAACTCCGCCGCCCGGTTGCAAGCGCCCGGCGGGCAAATGACCGACACGATTCACTCAGCGCTCAATACGACTCACCGAACGTACGCGGGCAGGCGCATCAAATGCCGCCGTCGGTAGATATTGCCTAAATCGCTTCAACCGCTGAACAGTGACCATTCCGGACGGATACGGCGGCGGTTGGGCCGCCGAAGGCGCCGGCACGGGCGGCAGCGGCGACATCCCGGGCCGCCTCCGTGGCCAGCCGCGGGTCGGCGGGCGACCGCAGCAGCACCAGCTCGTGGTAGAGCGGCGCGGTGGCGGCGACGAGCAACCTGCGCGGCTCGGCTCCGGCCGGAACCTCGCCCCGCCGCACGGCACGCTCGACGACGACGGCGCAGCGGTCGTACCGGTCGGCCCAGAAGGAGCGGAGCGCCCCGGCCGCGGGCGCCGACCGGAACGACGCCGCGATCAGCGCGGCCGTGACCGGAGGGTGCTCGGTCAACGCGGCGTAGACCTCGGCGTTGAGCGCGCGCAGGTCCCCCTCCAGCGAGCCGGTGTCCGGCGGGCGCCAGTCGTCGGCGGTGGCCTCGGCGAGTACGTCGGCGAGCAGCCCGCCCACGTCGCGCCAGCGCCGGTAGACCGTGGTGCGGTGCACGCCGGAGCGCTCCGCGACGGCGTCGATGCCGAGCCCGTCGTAGCCGTACTCGACGAGCTGGGCCCGGACCGCGTCGAGCACCCGGCGTCGGACCACGGCACTGCGCCCGCCCGGCCGGCGGATCGGCCCGGATCCGGAATCGGTTGTCGAGCCGGGTGACGTCATGGCAGCATGTTACTGCTACATCCGTTGACTTAGTCGTTGGCCCGTGAGGGTCACCGCGGACATGACCGCACGGCACGTCCGCCAGAGCAGAGGCAGGTGCCCGTTCCGATGCTCCGCTGAGCGCCCCGTGTCCGAGAGCCGTCGCCCGACCGACGGCGGCCGACCCGTCGACGCCCGGAGTTGCACCCATGCCCACCCAGCTCAGCCTGCACGCCGTCACCAAGCGCTACGCCGACCGGACCGTGCTCGACGCGGTCAGCTGCGCCCTGGCCGCCGACGAACGCACCGCGATCGTCGGCGAGAACGGCTCCGGAAAATCCACCCTGCTGCGCCTGCTCGCCGGCCGGGAGCGGCCCGACGAGGGACGGGTCACCGTCGTCACCACCGGGGGCCTCGGCTATCTGGGACAGGACGCGCCACTGCCCGGGCACCTGACCGTGCGGCAGGCGATCGACGAGGCCCTGGCCGAGCTGCGCCGGATCGAGGCCCGGCTGCGGGAGCTGGAGCCGCGGCTCGGCGGCGGGGACGAGCGGCTGCTCACCGAGTACGGCGACCTGAGCACCGTCTTCGAGCTGCGCGGCGGGTACGACGCCGACGCCCGGGTCGAGCGGACGCTGCACGCCCTCGGCGTGGCCGGGATCGACCGGAGCCGGCGGCTCGGCGAGCTCTCCGGCGGGGAACAGGCCCGGCTGCACCTGGCGGCGGTGCTGGCCGCCGGCCCGGAGGTGCTGCTGCTGGACGAGCCGACAAACCATCTCGACGACGACTCGCTGACCTGGCTGGAGGAGCACCTGCGCGGACGGCGCGGCAGCACGGTGGTGGTCTCGCACGACCGGGTCTTCCTCGACCGGGTCGCCGACACCCTGGTCGAAGTGGACGGTGACCGGCACACCCTGGTCCGCTACGGCGACGGATACCCCGGATTCCTCGCCGCCAGGGCGGCGGCCCGGCAGCGCCGGGTGCAGGCGCACCTGGACTGGCAGGCCGAGGTCGCCCGGCTGCGGGAGGCGGTGGCGACCACGGCCCGGCAGGTCGCGCCCGGCCGGGAGATGAAGGATCGGAACAAGGCGGCGTACGACCGCAACGGCGGCCGGGTGCAGCAGTCCGTCGCCAGCCGGGTACGCAACGCCGGGCAGCGACTGCGCCGGCTGGCGGAGCGACCCGTGCCGGCGCCGCCGGAGCCGCTCCGCTTCACTCCTCCGCTGGCGGGTGCAGGCGGGTTCGCTCCTCCTCCGGTGGCCGGCGGGTCCGCCTCTCCTCCGGTGGCCGGCGGGTTCGCTCCTCCGGTGGCCGGCGGTCGTGCCGACGGCTCCGGTCGGGTGCTGCTGGCGGCCGACGGGGTGGCGGTCGACGGCCGGCTGCGCCGGACCACGCTGGTGCTGCGGGACGGGGAGCGGCTGCTGGTCAGCGGGGCCAACGGCGCGGGCAAGAGCACCCTGCTGCGGGTGCTCGCCGGTGACCTCGCGCCGGAGTCGGGTCGGGTGGTGCGGCGGGGACGGGTCGGTTACCTGCCCCAGGAGGTCGGCGTCGAGCGGGCCGGGGAGACGCTGCTCGCCGCCTTCGGGCGGGACCGTCCCGGGCCGGTGGAGGAACACGTGGAGCGGTTGGTCGCGCTGGGACTCTTCGACCGGGCGCAGTTCGGCGTACCCGTGGGAGAGCTCTCCACCGGACAGCGGCGACGGCTCGCCCTGGCCCGGCTGGTCGACACGCCGGCCGACGTACTGCTGCTGGACGAGCCGACAAACCACCTGTCGCCGGGCCTGGTCGAGGAGCTGGAGGCGGCCCTCGCGGTGTACCCGGGCGCGGTGGTCGCGGTCAGCCACGACCGCCGGCTGCGCGGGCGGTGGCGCGGCGAGCGGCGGACGATGACCGCCGGAATCCTCGACCCGGCCCCGGTCGGCGTCACGGTCGGCGGCTGATTCCGTCGTGACTTCGTCCGGGGCGGCTTTGGCGCGGCGCGGTGTCGTTCCGGCCGGTCCGCCATTCGACATCTCGGGAAGGGAAAATGACATGACATCGTCGTCTCAGCCGTCGGTCAGGGAGTTTCCGATAGCCGATTCCGCTGCCGGGCCGTACGGAATCGCGGTCGGACCGGACGGGGCGATCTGGGTCACTCTGGTGCATGCCGGCGGAATAGTTCGGATGGCGCCGGACGGGGAAAACCGGCGTTTCCCACTCGACGATTCGGCGAGTGGTCCCTCCGTCATCACGGCGGGCTCGGACGGCGCGCTCTGGTTCACCCGCTTCCGGGACCACCGGATCGGCCGGATCACGCCCTCGGGGCAGGTCACCTCGTATCCGATCCCGTCGCGCGAGGGCGGCCCGTACGGCATCACGGCCGGGTCGGACGGCGCGCTCTGGTTCACCGAGATGAACGCGGACCGGATCGGCAGAATCGGCACCGACGGCAGCATCGAGGAGTACCCGCTGCCGGAGGCCGGGGCGTACCCGTCGGGGATCGTCGCCGGGCCGGACGGCGCGCTCTGGTTCACCCTCAACCAGGCCAACGCGATCGGCCGGCTCGACCTCGGCGGTGAGCTCGCGCTGCACCCACTGCCGACCGCCGGCGCCGGGCCGGTCGGCATCGCGGCCGGCGCCGACGGCGCGGCCTGGTTCGTCGAGATCGCCGCCGGGCAGCTCGGCCGGATCACCCCGGACGGGAAGGTCACCGAGCTGCCGTTGCCGGACCGGGCCGCGCGGCCGCACGCCATCGCCGCTGGGACGGACGGCAGCTACTGGTTCACGGAGTGGGGTGCCAACCGCGTCGGGAGGCTCGGCGCGGACGGCACGATCCGGGAGTACGACCTGCCGACCCCGGCGTCCGAGCCGCACGGGATCACGGTCGGTCCGGACGGGACGGTCTGGGTCGCCCTGGAGACGGGAGCGGTGGCGCGGGTTGCCGGGTGAGGTTGGAGGTGTGTCACGCCGGCTGCCCGGTGCCGGGCGGGCGGTCCGGTGGGGTCAGCGGCGTTGGCTCGCCCGGCGGCGGTCGGCGTCCTCGATCGCGTGCCGCACGGCCAGGCGGACGACCCAGTACAGCGCTCCGAACAGCACCACCGTGACGGCGAGGTAGAGGGTCAACGCGAAGATCAGGGTGGGGAGTTGACCGGTGGAGAACATGCCGAGACGCTAAGCCACCCGGGCCGCCGGCGCCGTCCCGTACCTGTGCGGGCGATGGACGCCACGGCCTACCCTGGCCCGAGTGGCCGGCCGATCGGTGCCGGCGGCGACGTGCCGGTCCGGCGGCGAGCTGGTGGCGAGCGGCCGGTGGCGAGCGGCGCGACGCCGGGGACACGAAGCTTGGTGACGGCACCGCGAGCGCCAGGAGAGAACATCGATGGCAGGTAGGTCGCATCCGATCTTTGCCCGGATGTACGAGCGGATGAGCGTGGCGATGGACCGTGCCGGCGTCGCGGAGCACCGGCAGGCCGTGGTGGCGGGACTGAGCGGCAGGGTCATCGAGGTGGGCGCGGGAAACGGCCGGATGTTCGCGCACTATCCGGGCACGGTCGCCGAGGTGCTGGCGGTCGAGCCGGAGCCACGGCTGCGCGCCTCCGCGACGGACGCGGCGACGGCTGCCGGCGTACCGGTGCGGGTGGTGGACGGGACCGCGGACGCCCTGCCGGGCGCGGACGGTGAGTTCGACGCGGCGGTGGTCGCCCTGGTGCTCTGCACGGTGCCGGACCAGGCCAGTGCGCTGGCGGAGATCCGGCGTGTGCTGCGCCCCGGTGGCGAGCTGCGGTTCTACGAGCACGTGGCGGCCGAGCAGCCCGGCGCGCTGCGCCGGACGCAGCGGATCCTCGACGCGACGGTGTGGCCGTGGGTCTGCGGCGGCTGTCACAGCGGTCGTGACACCGCCGCCGCGATCGCCGAGGCCGGATTCCGGGTGGACGAGCTGCGGCGCTTCCGGTTCCCGGACGGAGGCGTGATCACTCCGGCCACGCCGCACATCCTGGGCAGGGCGACCCGCCCGAGCGAGGAGGCGACCCGATGACCAGCGGCGACGCGGCAACCGGCGGCAGTGCGGCGGGCGGCGGCAGCGCGGCGGGCGGGCAGGTGCCGGTCACCCTCTACACCCGGCCCGGCTGCCCGTACTGCTTCCGGCTGCGGTTCGGGCTGCGGCGGCGCCGGATCGCGTTCAGCGAGGTCAACATCTGGACCGATCCGGAGGCCGCGGCGGCGGTACGGGCGGTGGCCGACGGCAACGAGACGGTGCCGACGGTGCACGTGGCCGGAGAGTGGCTGGTCAACCCGGGAGCCGCGACCGTGGCCCGACTCGCCCGCCGCTGACGCCCGGATCGTTCCTCGCCCCCGGGTGTCCTTCGGTCCGGCACGTCGTCGGCGGGCGGGGCTCCAGCGGCGCGTGACCGCTATCGGTTGCGGGACATCGCCGGGGTCTTGGCGCCGATGAACTCCATGATCGCCTTGTTCACCTCGTCCGCGTGGGTCCACGCGATCCCGTGCGGCGCACCCTTCAGGGTGACGAGTTGGCTGCCCGGCACCATCGGCGCCAGCCGCTGCCCCGTGGCCGGGAAGGGCAGGACGGCGTCCTTGTCACCCTGGATGATCAGCAGCGGTACGTCGATGCGGGGCAGGTCCGGACGGAAGTCGGTGAGCCAGGCGTCGATGCAGTCCAGGGTCGCGATGCCCGACGCGCGGGCGCCGACGTCCCAGTGCGCCCGGAACGCCTCCTCGCTGACCCGCTTACCCTTGTTCTCGTCCCAGTTGAAGAACGACGTCACGAAGCTGGTCAGGTAGGCGAACCGGTCCTCGACAACGGCCTTCTTGAAGCCGTCGAAAAGGCTCTGATCCACCCCTTCGGGGTTGTCCGAGGTCTTGAGCAGGAACGGCGCGAGCGGACTCATCACCACCGCCCGGCTGACCCGTTCCGAGCCGAAGCTGCCGAGGTAGTGGATCACTTCGCCGGTCCCCATCGAGTGACCGATCAGGATGGCGTCCCGCAGGTCCAGCTCGCGCATCAGCACGTCGAGGTCGGCCGCGAAGGTGTCGTAGTCGTACCCGCTGGCGGGCTGGCTGGAGTTGGCGAAACCCCGTCGGTCGTAGGTGATCGTCCGGTACCCGGCGGAGAGCAACGGGCGCAGCTGCTTGTCCCAGGACGATCCCCCGTACGGGTAGCCGGAGATCAACACCACCGGCTGGCCCGACCCGTGGTCCTCGTAGTAGAGGTCGATGGGGGCGGAGTTCTCGTTCCCTACCGTCACGTATGGCATGGTCTCTCCGAATCTTGTCAGGCGAACGCGGCCGCACCGGCTCCATTGAGCGTGTGACAGCGCAGGGGTCGCCCGCAGCCATATCGACCGTCGCGACGGAGGTGGAGTCCCCGGCTCTGGCGTCGGGGGCGCCGACTGTTGTTGAGTGGGAGCTGCTCTCGGGCGTACGCCTGAGCACGCTCGTCGGCCGGGACGAGCCGACCGGAGGGGGTCAGGTGGAGACGTGGCGTCTGCTGGCGGGTGCCGCCATGAGCCTGGTCATGAGCCCTGTTGGCGTCGCCCTGGCCACCAACTTTCGCGGTGTGGCGGAGTGGCATGTGCGGAGATCGATGGGCGCCGCCCTGCCGCTGCGCCGGGTCCCGCCGTGGCGCTGGCTGCCGGAGGTGCCGTACGACAGGCGTCTGGCGCGCTTCGTGCTGCTGGAGCGGGCGATTGGCGTGGCTTTCGCCGTGGTCGGCATCACGATCCTGATCGTCGTCGCCTACAGCGTCCTGGCCGGCCAGCCGTTGCGTGCGGTGAAGTAGTCCGTCTGCCCTCAACCCGCCGTCAGAGCTCTAGCGGGCAGCTCGGGGGCGAGCTTCGGGTCCGCGTTCCACGTCCGGTACAGCTTGAGCTTCCCTTCGTTCAGGCTGAGCACCTCCTCCCAGTCGTCGCGGGCGGCCGGCGCTCTAGCGCGGCGGACGGTGTCCTACCGGGCAAAGGGGATCAAGATCGCGACCGCCTTCACCTTGGGGTCGTCCGCGTCCGTGTACTCACCGCGGTCCCCGCGAGCGAGGAACTCATCGCCCGATATGCCGAGCAGCTTCCGCGCCTGGCGGTCGAACAGCTCGCGACCTAGTGTTCATCGTCCGGTCCGAGTGTCGTGTGCCTTCCCCGAAGAGGGCATCCCCAAGCGGCCGCTGAGCATCGACCACCGTTCATCCTTTGCTCGATGAAGATCACCCAGCGAGCTGCGATGCGGGCATGACGGCGCCGCCGTCCCGGTGAGCAGCGGCACCAGCCATGAGGGGAACCGGCGAGGCTTCAACACGCGGCCAGCTTGACCCGCGCCGGCCGGGCCGGGTCAGGACCATCGTGATCGAGGTCAGCGCCTCCACGATGGATCGCCGGGTCTTGGCCGCCGCCCTGGGCCATTTCATCTTGATGTACGAGCGGCTGTGCGCGTACCAGGTGGTGGCGTTCCTGGATTTGGTCTCCCGCATGGGCCGACCGGTGTCAGTGTCGAACGGCTCCCCCGCGTTGGACGCCTTGACCAACTCCGACCGGAAGGAGTCCGCCAGCGCCTAGCTCTGAACGAGCCACACGGTCCGCCGGCTAAGCCTCGATCCACCGACGCGGTGGCTGGCCCCTTGCCCGGGGCGGCGGTCGGGTCGGAATCGGTCGCTCCGCGGCGGATGACAGCGCTCCGCGGCGGATGACAGCGCATCTTCCGTGAGCCCCAGCCGGTCGCGTGCTCGATGTCGCCATCCTGCGAATCCGCTCAGCGGAAGGCGTCGGCGTTGCGTTCGCACCACGTGCGGAAGGTCGCCGGGGGCCGGCCCGTCAGGTTCTGCACGTCGTCGGAGATGTAGGCGGCCCGGCCCTTGCTGAAGACCGTGTTCAGGTACTCCAGCGCCTGCGCCTGCCCGGCGGGGACGTCGGCGGCGATCTGCGCCTGGGCGAACTCGTGCGGGGTGACGTCCTCGACGTCGACCGAGCGGCCGGTCACCTCGGCGATCGTGGCCAACTGTTCGCGGGCGGTGAGCGCCTCCGGGCCTGTCAGGGTGTAGCCCTTGCCCGCATGCCCGTTCTCGGTGAGGGTGACGGCGGCACACCGGGCGATGTCCTCGGGGTCGATGACCGCTTGGCGGCCGTCCCCGGTGGGAACGACGACCTTGCCGGCGCGGATGCCGTCCAGCCACCACAGGGCGTTCGAGGCGAAGCCGTTGGGGCGCAGGTAGGTGACGTCCAGCCCAGACTCGCGCATGAGATCCTCGCGGGCCGCGAGGGCGCCACCGATGATCGGGTTGTCGCTGATCGGCATCAGCCGTGCGCCGACCGAGGAGAGCAGGATGATGCGGCTGCCACCGGCGTCGCGTACGGCGTCGATCATGATCTGGGTCTGGTCTGTTCCGCCGCCCACCTGCATCAGGAAGACCGCGTCCACGCCCTTGACGGCGTGGGCCACGTCGTCGGGGTTGCTCAGGTCGCCGGCGACGCGCTCGATCGCGACGGGGAGATCTGCCGCCCGGGCCGGGTCGCGGACGAGTACCCGGACGGGGTGGCCCTGGTCGTGCAGCTGGCGTGCGAGCAGGCCGCCGACATTGCCCGTGGCTCCGGTGATCAGATACATGTGAGTCTCCTTCGTATTCGTGGTCTTACCAGGACAGGTCGCCGGCGCGATCGGCGAAGGCGCCGGTCGGGCCGCCGGGCGCGCTCAGCGCGAAGGCGACGATGGCGTCGGTACCGTCGTGCACCGAGTGGCCCGTGTCGCCGCTGAGATCGGTCGCCGTCAGTCCGGGGTCTGCGGCGTTGACGCGGATGTGCGGTAGCAGCCGGGCGAACCGAACGGTCAGCATGTTGATCGCCGCCTTCGACGCCGCGTAGAGCGGTGTGCCCGCCCGCGACTCGATGCGGTCCGGATCGTGGAAGAGCGCGAACGATCCGAGGCCGCTGCTGACGTTGACGATCCGGGGGTCGCCACTCTTGTCGAGCAGCGGCAGGAAGGCGTGGATGAGGCGGACGTAGCCGACGACGTTCGTCTGGACCACATCGCTCATGTCGTCGGCCGTGTAGTCGTGCGGGTCGCGCACCGGGCCGGTGATGCCGGCATTGTTGACCAGCACGTCGAGGTGTCCGTCGGCCTGCTCGACCAGCTCGGCCGCACGCCGGACAGACGCGTCGGAGGTCACGTCGAGCTCCAGGAAATGCGCACCCACGGCGTCGGCCGCGGCCCGACCCCGTTGCTTGTCACGGGCGCCCAGATGGACGCGGAAGCCGGCTTCGACCAGACGCCTGACCGTCTCCAGACCGATGCCCTTGTTGGCGCCGGTGACCAGCGCGACAGGCTGCGTGCTCATTGCGGTCCTTTCTCGTGAAAGCGGCTACGCATTCGAGCCTGGCACGGGTGGGTGGCGGCAGCCTGGCCCACATCGGGCCAGGCAGACAACGCGTTTGGACGCCCACAATGGGTTCATGAGCGAGGCACCTGATCTGGCGGCGCTGCTGCGCTCGTGGCGCGGCCGCCTGCAGCCGACCGATGTCGGGCTGCCCTTCGGGCCGGGCACTCGGCGAACGGCGGGGCTGCGCCGGGAGGAGGTCGCCTGGCTCGCCGGCGTCTCACCGGACTACCTGCAACGCCTCGAACAGGGCCGGGCGCATCCCAGCCTCGTCATCGTGCGGGCGCTGGCCCGGACGCTGCGCCTGTCCGACGCAGAGTACGAGCTGGCCTGCCGGCTGGCCGGGCATGCCGCCGAGTCGGGCACTACGGTGCCGCAGCACATCGGTCCCAGCGTGCGGCGCCTGCTCGACCGGCTCGCCGGCACCCCGATCGCTGTCTTCGACGCGGCCTGGACCCTCATCGAGCACAACGAGCTGTGGGCCGCGCTGACCGGGGACGACTGGCGCGGTCATGACCGCCGGTCGGCCAACATCGTGTGGCGGACGTTCCGCGACGACGAGGGGCGGGTGCGGCACCCGCGCATCGAGGAACACCGGGCGTCGCTCGTGGCCGACCTGCGCACCGTGGCGACGCGCTACCCGGCCGACCGCGAGGTCGGCGACCTGATCGGCGCGCTGCGGAAATCGAGCCCGGACTTCGCGCGCCTGTGGGCGGACTCCACGGTCGCGCACCACCGGAGCGAACGAAAGACCGTCGACCATCCCGATGTCGGCGAGATCGAGGTCGACTGCGACGTGCTGACGGCGCACGGCGCCGACGTACGCATCGTGGTCTACACCGCGGCACCCGGCAGCGAGGCAGCCGAAAAGCTACGGCTCCTCTCCGTCGTCGGCACCGAGACGATGACCCCGCCGACCGGGTGACGATCGCTCGGCCCGGCCATTCAGGCGTCTCGGCCCTCCAGTTCCACGCGCAGCGTCGCGAGCACGGCGTCGATGATGTCGCACAACCGGTGATCGTCGTCGGAGTCGAGCCATTCGGTGACCGACACGTACCTCAGGGTCACCCGTCGTCTCGGCGAGCAGGCTGGCCCGAAGCGGGCCGAGACCGCGGGTGGGAAGCCGTGCCGCACCGCCTGGGCCGGCGTCGCGCGCTTGTGCTGGTCGCGTTCGCGTAGTCCCGGGTCGGATGCCACCATTGCGTGCCGTTGCCGTAGGGCATCCTTGCGGCCTTCGAAGTGCGTGACGAGCTGGTCCGGCGCCGAATCGAGGCGGCGTTGTGGCCCGACCACGACCAGCGAGACGGGCCCCTGAGTCTCTGGAAACCTCTCCGCGCATTCTCCGTGGATGCCCGTTCACCGCCGGACAGCGCCGTTGACGGCTGGACAGACGAAAGCAGCCCTTGACCGGCATTTCGCCTGGTCAAGACCTACTTTCGCACGTGGTGGCGGGTAGAGGATTCGAACCTCTGTAGCTTTCGCGACGGATTTACAGTCCGCTCCCATTGGCCGCTCGGGCAACCCGCCAAGGCGTGCCGCCACGCGTGGCGCGGCAGCGGAAGCAAGGATAGCGGCTACGTTGGGGGATCGTGCAACCGGGTACCGTCGGCATGTCGTACCACCGCCGGGTGCGGCCCGGCACACCTACAGTCGCATACAGCAGGAGCGGAATCATGGCAGCCAACCCGTCGTTCGACATCGTCAGCAAGGTCGACCGGCAGGAGATCGACAACGCCCTCCGGCAGACGGAGAAGGAGCTCTCCACCCGCTTCGACTTCCGGGGCACCGGTGCCGAGATCTCCTGGTCGGGCGAGGAGGGGATCAGCCTCCAGGCCGAGACGGAGGAGCGGGTCAGGGCGGCTCTGGACGTCTTCAAGGAGAAGCTGGTCAAGCGGAACATCTCGCTCAAGTCGCTGGATGCCGGCGAGCCGCGCCAGTCCGGCAAGGCGTACAAGGTCGACTGCAAGGTCATCCAGGGCATCGACTCGGACAAGGCCAAGGCGATCAGCAAGAAGATCCGCGACGAGGGGCCGAAGGGCGTACAGGCGCAGATCCAGGGGGACCAGCTCCGGGTGACGGGCAAGAAGAAGGACGACCTACAGAGCGTGATCTCCCTGCTCAAGGGTGAGGACTTCGGCGTCGCGCTCCAGTTCACCAACTACCGCTGAGACTGGCCGTTTCCCGAACGGACCGCCACAACGCGAGGTTCCCAACCCTCCGGGGTGGTGGCTTCGCCGGCTTCCGGCAGACCTGACGCGGTCCCGGCCATCCCTCTTACGAGGCGGCCGGGGCCGCATCACTCGGCATCGGGCAGCAGCATGGCTACCTGCGTGACCCTCGGGTCGGCATCGTCGCGGTACTCCCCCGCGTACCACCGTCGGGCGAACTCATCGAGATCCATCCCGAGCAGGCGGGTGCACTCGGAGCGGATGCGGTCGTGCTCTTCCTCCGGAATCATCTCCACGACTTCGATGTCGCGGGGATCGCTGACCATGATCGCGTCTCTACTCCTTCTCTGTCGGCGCCACGGCATCCGGGGCCGGCGACACTCTTCTGCACGGTGTGCGGACGGCTGCCTGCCCTGGGTCGTTGCCGCGACGCCAGGGCAGGCAGTCGGGCTGGGGATAACCGGACGCTCTGGGGACAAACACCTGATCACGCGCGCCGCGCGGTAGCGGCCCGCTTCCGCAGGTCCGCCACCCGGCGCAGCCCGGCGACCTGCACGTAGACCTCACGCCGTTCCGTCGCCTCGCCGTTCCGATTCAGGACGTAGCCGGTCAGCCAGCACCAGCCGTAGTACGTCGGCCGGCGGTCCACGCGCAGTACCCGCAGCAGCAGTGCCCGATCCCCCGCGAACTGGACCGAAGCCCGCCCGTCGATCCGAACCAGATCCCCGACGCGCGGCAGCGCGGTCATGGTCTCCGACGCTCCAACGCCGCCCGTACGTCTCCGACCGTGACCGCCGCCGGCAACGTCCCGCCCAGCAACACCCTGACGGCGTGCTCCCGCCGGTGGACCTCGATCGCCCACGACCAGAGCGGGCAGCCGTCCGGCCCGCACCTGCCACACTCCCGCAGCGCGTGACAGCCGAGGACGAGTCGCGCGAAGGCACACTCGACCGGAACCGGCCACTCCACCGCCAGCCAGCGCCGCACCATCCGAACTACCACAGCCGTTCCAGCCCGGGTCGGACGCCGGTCTCCTCCCGCTCGACCCGTCGGCGGACTGCGGCGAGCAGCACGATGCACCCGCCCCTGGGCGCGCACTCCGCGCACCGCCCGCCATCCGCGTGCGCCTCGAAGATCCGCTGGTCCGCCACCTGCTGGTCTGAATCAGTCACCTCACGCCCCTTTCGGCCGTGGCGCCCCGGATCACCGATCACGGAGCGCCACTCTCTACTCCCACCGGTGCCGGCCGAGCCCGCCCTCGCAGGACCAGGCGTCGACCGACCGGACGTGGCTGCGCTCCTCGATCAGATTCCGGCGAGGGAATCAGCCCGTCCCGGACTACAGCGTCGTCCGGACAAAGGCGTGGACAACAGGAGGCGGTCGTCAGCAGACACGTTTGCTGACGGCGCTGACGCCGACCGGTTCAGAGACCGAGCCGGCGTTCCAGCTCCGCCGCCCGGCGGGCCAGCCGTACCGAATGGGTGGCCTCGGCGATGCTCGCCGCCTCGATCACGGCAGCGCCGGCATGGTCGCGGTCTCCGGTCGCCTCGTGTGCCAGTCCCAGGTGTACGAGATAGTCGCCGACCCACTCCGCCCGGCGAGAACCGGGGTCCAGTCCGTCCAGCCCACCCCGCAGGTGCTCGCGCGCCTCGTCGTGTCGACCACCGACCTGGAGCGCCAGGCCGCGTTCCAGCCGAAAGAAGGCAGCGGTGCGGTAGTAGTGCCAGGCGGGAACCGGGCCACGGTACTCGACCGCCTCCTCCGCCAGGTCAGCAGCGATCCGCAACGCCTCGTCGGCGGCCCGGTTCTCGCCGGCCAGCGCAAGACCGCGCGAAAGCTGGTAGTGGTCGTACGCGCGCTGCCCGACGTAGGCCCGGCGGTCCCGCAGTGCGGCCCGGGTGAGCCCGACCAGCGCACCGACGTCGCCGACCAACCATGCTCGGTGTCCCTGATAGCTGAGCAGGGTCGTCAGCATCTCGTAGTCGTCGGTCTCGATCGCCCACCCGCACGCCTGGTCGAGCAGTCGACCGGCCGGCTCCAGCGACCCGGCTGCCAGGTGCAGCCAGGCGGCGAACTGTGCCCACTGCGCGGCCAGGTCGAGTACGTCGTCACGCAGTTCGCCCCGGACCTGACCGAGGGCTGCTCGGACGATGTCGAGATGGCACGTGGTCGGGTCGATGAGTGGGACAGCGCCGATCGCGTCGTCGAGGCGGCGCTGCTGGTCGAGGATGGCGTGCAGGGCGTCGACCGCCGGGGCGTCGATGGTGCGCGGCCTGGCGGCCATCCAGTCGAGGCGCCCGGCGGTGTCCGGGTCCAACGCAGTATCGGTGACCAGCGCCGCCAGGGTGCCACCACTGTGCAGGGCGGCGTCGAGGCGCTCGGCGACGTCGACCCCGCCCGGCTGCTTCCGGCCGCTCTCCAGCTCCCACAGGTAGGTGTGCGAGTAGCACGTGGCGTCCGCCAACTGACGCAGCGACAGGCCGCGCTGTCCGCGCAGGCGGCGCAGTTCGGCACCGAATCTCGGGTCGACGGCCACGGGTCGCGGCATGCGTGCTCCCGGCTAGCAAAGTGGGCTGCGCTCCGCCGGCTGCCAATCCGGTAGGCGCCTCTTTACCACTTCGGACAGTACACGCAACATCCCGGCGAGTGTTCGTACCGTACGGCCGCCGTTACCCCTCGGTGGCGAGGGCCTGCTCCAGGCGTACCTCGGCGTTGGCCTCGGCGCGGGCGATCGAGCCGGTCGGCAGGGCCGCGACCACGGCGGCGGCCGCGACCGCCGCACCGGCGAAGACGAACGCCCACGGTACGCCGACCTGGTCGGCCAGCACTCCGGCCACCGCGCCGCCGGCCGCGCTCGCCGCGACGGCCACGGTGACCACCCAGGTGTACGACTCGTTCAGCATGCTCACCGGGGAGATCCGGCCGACCATGGTGTTCTCCACGGTCAGCGCGGGGCCGATGGTCGCGCCGCCGAGCACCAGGGCGACGCCGAGCGCGATCGGGCCGGGCATCACCGCGAAGACGGCGAAGGTCGCCGCGAGCAGGCCGAGGAACTGTGCGAACTGGCGGGCGGCGTTCCGGGCCGGCTTGCGGGTGCCGAACCAGAGGCCGCCGATTGCGCTGCCCGTCCCCCACATGGCGAGCAGGACGCCGGCCACGCTCTCCGCGTTGGCCGGATCGTGCGCGGAGGCGTACGCCGGCACGGCCACCCCGGCGGCGCCGAACGCGATGCCGAGCCCGGCGACGCAGAAGAGCAGGGCGGGGAAGCCTCCCACCCGCAGCGGGCCGAGGCCCCTGGCGTGGCTCTCCCGCGGATGTGGCCGCCAGCCGCGCATCACCGGGCCGAGTGCCACGACCGTGGTGCCGGCCAGGGTCACCACGGCGGCGCCGAGCAGGGCGGCCCCGGCGTCGGCGAGCAGGACGAAGGCTGCGACCAGCAGCGGGCCGACCACGAAGACGATTTCGAAGAGGGTGGTCTCGGCGGCGAGCGCGGTGTTGCGCAGGGCGTACCGGCCGGAGGCGGGGTCGGTGAGGTCGTTCCAGGCGCCCCGGATGGCGGCGGTCAGCGGCGGGAACGTCGCCCCGGCCACCGCCGCGGCGGTGAGGATCAGTGCCAGGGCGTGGGAGCCGGCGCGGCTGGCGAGCAGCAGGCCGACCAGCGCCACCGGGTGGGCGACGGCGGTGACCAGCAGCACCGGGCTCGGCCCGATCCGGTCGGCGATCCGGCCGGCGACCGGGCTGAGCGCGGCACCGGAGAGCGCGTAGACCCCGCCGGCCACGGCGGCCAGCGAATACCGGCCGGTGACCTGCTCGACGACGAGCAGCAGCGCCAGCGGGGTCATGCCGATGCCGAGCCGGCCGACCAGGCCGGCGACGAGCAGCATCGGTGCACCCGGGATCCGCCACACTCCCAGGTACTGGCGCAGCGCGGTCACGGTCGGAGCTCCCTCACGGGTCGGTGGTGGTGTGTAACGGGTGGACAGCCATCCGACCCTAACCCGGGCCCGGCATCCCGCAGTACCGGATTACCACCGTGCGCCCCCGGTCACGTCCCGCCGCAACACGAGCGCGAGCACACATCACACACAGCAGAGAACCTGCGCCCGATCGGCGTCGATGCCGTGGGCGCAGGTTCTCGGTCAGAGGTGTTAGGAGGGGGCCCTTCTACAACAGAAAGCGATAAGCGGGGGCCCTTCCTTGCACTGCCCTTCCTTGCAGTTACCTGTACTGGACGGGGCCGACGTTGCGGGTGGCCATCTGCTCCAGGCGGCGTACCCGCTCCGCCATGTTCGGGTGGGTGGAGAAGAGGTTCGCCATGCCGCCGCCCTTGAACGGGTTGTCGATCATCAGGTGGGCGGTGCTGGTCAGCCGGTTGTCGGCCGGCAGCGGCATCCGTTGCGTGCCGGCGTGGATCTTCTTGAGCGCGCTGGCCAGTGCCAGCGGGTCCCGGGTCAGCGCGGCACCCGAGGCGTCCGCCTGGAACTCGCGGTTACGGCTGATCGCGAGCTGGATCAGCGAGGCCGCGATCGGGCCGAGCACGATCGTCAGCAGCAGGACCAGCGGGTTCGGCGAGTCCTCGTCGTCCCCGCCGCCCAGCGGGATGAACCAGGCGAAGTACGCCAGCATGGTGATGATGCCGGCGAGGCCGGCCGCCACGCTGGAGATCAGGATGTCCCGGTTGTAGACGTGGGACAGCTCGTGGCCGATGACGCCCCGCAGCTCCCGGTAGTCCAGGATCTGGGTGATCCCCTGGGTCACCGCGACCGCGGCGTTCTTCGGGTTGCGACCGGTGGCGAACGCGTTGGGCTGCATGGTCGGGCTGACGTAGAGCCGGGGCATCGGCTGCCCGGCCTCGGTCGCCAGCTCCCGGACCATCTGGTAGAGCGCGGGGAACTCGGCCTCGCTTACCGGCTTCGCCCGCATGGCGCGCAGCGCGAGCTTGTCGGACCAGAAGTAGCTGACGGCGTTCATGACCAGCGAGAGCAGCACGGCGATCACCAGACCGCCGCTGCCGCCGAGCCAGTAGCCGACGCCGATGATCAGAGCGGTGAGCAGGCCAAGAAGCGCGGCTGTTTTGAGCCCGTTGTGATGGCTATGCACGTTAACTCCTTCGGTGCTACGGGCGGGTTGGGCCCGCTGACCGGTACAACACCGGGGTACCCCGCCAACAATCCGGATATGACTGTGAGTTGGCTGGGAAAGCACCTCAACCCGGTGCGGTAGGCCCCAACCAGCTGCTGGAGCGGTCAACGTCACAGTGCGGCGACGTCCAGGATGAGTTGTGGGGCGAAGCCGACGACGATCGCGACGGCGGTGGCGAGGGCCAGCGCGGCGACAACCGCCCAGGCGGGCCGGATCGGGCCGGGTTCCGGCACCGGGGCCGTGGCGGGGGCGGCCGGGGCACCCGGCTCGGTCGGGGCGACGGGAGCGGCGGCGGCGTCACCGGCCCGGTCGGCGGCCGGCTCCGGGGCGTAGAGGGTGGCGGCGACCCGTACGTAGTAGGCGAGCCCGACCACCGCGTTCAGCGCCACCACCACGGCGAGCCAGCCGGCGCCACCGGCCAGCAGCGACCGGACGACGGTGACCTTGGCGAAGAGCCCGGCCAGTCCGGGTGGCAGCCCGGCCAGCCCGACCAGCGCCAGCACGAACGCCGCACCGACCCACGGCCGGCGCCGGGCCGCGCCCCGGTAGTCGGCGATCTCGCCGCCGTCGGCCGCCGCCGGGCGCAGCGCCACCACCGACCCGAAGGCGGCCAGCTCCAGCACCACGAAGAAGACCGTGTACGCCACCGCGGCGGCGACCGCCGTCCCCAGCGCCTCGGCGCCTCGGCCGGAGGAGAGGGCCAGCGCGCCGAGCGGGGCGACGATGTAGCCGGCCTGGGCCACCGACGACCAGGCCAGCAGCCGCACCATCCGGCGCTGCCGGAGCGCCACCAGGTTGCCGACGGTCATCGTCAGCACCGCCACCGTGGCCAGCAGCGGGCCGGTGATCCGGGCCGGCAGCGCGGTCGCGGTGACCGCCAGCAGCGCGATCACGCCGCCGAGCTTGGAGGCGGTCGACAGGTACGCCGCCACCGGCACCGGCGCGCCGTCGTAGGTGGCCGGCGCCCAGGCGTGGAACGGCACCGCCGCCACCTTGAAGGCGAGCCCGAGCACGACCAGGGCGACCGCGACCACGGTCAGCGGCAGGTTCAGCAGCGCCGGGCCGGCCGGGAAGCCGCCGCCGACCGGGACCGGCCGGGCCGCCTCGGCGGTGAAGACCGCGTCGAGCCGGCTCAGGTGCACCGCCCCGGTGACCGCGTAGAGCAGCGCCGCGCCGAGCAGCGTGATCGCGGTGGCGACCACGCTGACCACGAAGAAGGTCAGCGCCGCCTCGGCACCGGCCACGCTGCGCTGCCTGAGCCCGACCAGGACGTAGAGCGGCAGGGTCAGCGTCTCCAGCGCGACGACCAGGGTGATCAGGTCGCCGGCCGCGCCGAGCACGACGCCGCCGGTCATCGAGCAGGCGAGCAGGAAGCAGTATTCCCCCGGCGGCACCTGCCCGGAGCGCAGCAGCGGCGCGGAGAGCCCCAGCACCCCGAGGGTGAGCAGCGCGAAGAGGCAGCCGACCAGCGCCGCCCTTCCGTTCGCGAGATAGGAGCAGTCGTTGCCGGCGCAGAAGGTCGACCGGGGGCCGGCGGCGCCGACCAGCACCGCGCCGAGGGCGGTGGCGGCGGCGCCGGCCGCGAAGACGGCGACCGTGGCGCCGCGCCGGCCGACCAGCAGGTCGGCCAGGAGCACGAGTACGGCGGTGCCGGCCGCCAGGTACGCCGGCAGCAGCGCCACGTTGTCCACACTCTGGATCACGACGCCCGCCCGTCCACGAGGGTGCCCTTCACCGGATCGCCTCCAGGAGTGCCCCGACCGGCACCTCGGCGAAGTCGAGCACCAGGGTCGGGGCGAGCCCGAGCGCGAGGGCGAGCAGCACCAGGGGCCCCCAGGCGAGCAGCTCGGCACCGGCCAGTCCCGGAGTCAGGGTCAGCACCCGCGGGCTCGCCGGCCCGTGCGTGACCCGGCGCAGCAGCCGCAGCAGGTACGCGGCGGTCAGCGCCCCGCCGAACGCGGCGAGCACCGCCAGCGTGATCCAGAGCGGGCCGCCGACCCGCCAGGCGGCGACTATGGCGAATGACTCGCCCCAGAAGCCGGCGAGGCCGGGGAGTCCGAGCGAGGCGATCGCGGCGAAGCCGAGCAGGCCGGCGAGGCGCGGGGTGCTCTCCCGCAGCCCGCCCAGCTCGGCCAGGGCCCCGGTGTGCGCCCGGTCCTTGACCGCCCCGGCGAGGAAGAAGAGCAGGCCGGTGATGACGCCGTGCGCGATGTTGCCGATCAGCGCCGCCTGGATGCCGGTGGCGGTGAGCGTGGCGATGCCGAGCAGCACGAAACCCATGTGCCCGACGCTGGAATAGGCGATGAGTCGCTTCAGCTCGCTCTGCGCCAGGCAGACCAGCGAGCCGACGATGATCGCCGTCACCGCCAGTGTCCCGAGCACCGGGGCGGCCCACCGGGCGCCCTCCGGCGCCACCCCGACCGCCACCCGGATCAGCCCGTACGTGCCCATCTTCAGCAGCACCCCGGCCAGGATCACGCTGCCGACCGTCGGCGCCTGGGTGTGCGCGTCCGGCAGCCAGGTGTGCAACGGCCAGAGCGGGCTCTTCACCGCGAACGCGATCGCCAGCAGGGTGAAGGCGGCGAGCTGGGTGCCCCGGGACAGCTCCGTGCCGCCGGTCAGCTCGGTCAGGTCGGCGGTGCCGGCGGCGGTGACCACGGTGAAGACGCCGACCAGCAGCAGCACCGAGCCGAAGAGGGTGTAGAGGGCGAACTTCCGGGCCGCGTGCCGCCGCTCCCCGCCGCCCCAGACGGCGATGATCGCGTACATCGGCAGCAGGACGACCTCGAAGAAGAGGAAGAAGAGGACCAGGTCGAGGGCGAGGAAGGTGCCGAGGATGCCGACCTCGACCACCAGCAGCAGGGCGACCAGGGTACGGCCCCGGCCCGGCGCCGGCACCCGCCACCAGGTGTACGCGCAGCAGAGCAGCGTCAGCAGCGCGGTCAGCACCACAAGCGGGTAGGAGACCCCGTCGACGCCGAGCTGGAACCGCAGGTCGAGACCGGGCACCCAGGGCAGGTCGACCTCGTGCCACGGCCAGACCCCGGGCGTGCCGGTCCCGGAGGCCCCGGCGGGGTCGGGCTCGTAGACCACCCAACTGTCGGTGGCGCCGACCGTCAGCAGTGCGGCCACCACCAGGGTCGCCGCCGCGAACGCCGTACCGGTGATCCGGGCGGCCAGGTCGAGGCGGCCCGGCAGCAGGGCGAGCACCGCCGCGCCGACCGCCGGCAGCGCCAGGGTGGCGACCAGACCCGCCCCGCCGAGGGTCACGTCGTCCCCCCGAGGGCCAGGGCGGCGGCGAGACCGAGCAGCAGGGCGCCGCCGAGCACCGCCACCACCGCCCGGGGCACCCCGGCCCGGTGCAGCAGCTCCAGCCCGCCGCCGAGCCCGCCGGTGCCCCGGCCGGTCCCCTCGACCGCCCCGTCCACGACCGTCTCGTCGGCGCGCCGGGCGAGCCGGCCGAGCGCCCGCACCGGGCGTACCACGATGGCGTGCTGGAGATCGTCGAGCCAGAAGGCGCGGGCGAAGGCCGGGCGCAGCGGACCCAGCGCGGTCGCCGGGTCGGCGGCCGGGTCGGCCCGCCAGCGCCACCAGGCGAGCCCGGCCCCGGCCAGCAGCAGCGCGACCGGGATCACCACGAAGCTGTCCAGGTGCGTCTCGTCCAGGGCCAGCGCGGCGCGGAACGGTGCGGCGAGGAGCGCGAGACCGAGCGCGGCGCTCGGCACCGCGAGCAGCAGGATCGGCCAGCGCAGCAGGCCGGGCGGGTCGTGCGGGGCCCCGGCCGGGGTGTGCGCGGGCGAGCCGGCCGGCGCGTCGATCGCGGACGTGCCCCGCTCGGCGGGCGACGAGGGCGAGCCGGCCCGCGCGTCGATCGCGGACGTGCCCCGCTCGGCGGGCGACGGGTCCGGGCTCGCCGGGCTGGCGTGCGCGGCCGGGGTGTCGACCGGGTGCGGCTGGGCGCGGGCGGTGCCGAGGAAGGTGCGCAGCAGCAGCCGGGTGGCGTACCAGGCGGTCAGCCCGACCCCGGCCAGGCCGGCGAGCCAGACCAGCCAGCCGACCCAGGCGGCGGCCGGGCCGGTGTGGTGCCGGGCGGCCTGCTCGGCGACGACCAGGATGCCGTCCTTGCTCCAGAACCCGGCCAGCGGCGGCACCCCGGCCAGCGCGGCGAGCCCGATCGCGGTGCACCAGAAGGTCACCGGCATCGGCCGGCGCAGCCCGCCCATCGCGGACATCAGGTTGCTGCCGACCGCGTGGATCACCGCACCGGCGGCGAGGAAGAGCAGCGCCTTGAAGGCGGCGTGGCTGAGCAGGTGGAAGAGCGCGGCCGGCGGCGAGCCGACCGCCAGCGCCCCGGCCATGTAACCGAGCTGGGAGACCGTCGACCAGGCCAGTACCCGCTTGATGTCGTCCTGTGCGGTGGCGGCGAGCGCGCCGAGCAGCAGGGTCACCGCCGCCATCACGCCGAGCACGGCGAGCGCGGCCGGCGCCCGCTCGAAGAGCGGGAAGAGCCGGGTCACCGCGTAGATCCCGGCCGCCACCATGGTCGCGGCGTGGATCAGCGCGGAGATCGGGGTCGGGCCGGCCATCGCGTCCGGCAGCCAGGTGTGCAGCGGGAACTGGGCGCTCTTCCCGGCCACCCCGGCGAGCAGCAGCAGGCAGGCGGCGGTGAGCGTACCGGGGGTGGAGTCGTGGGCGAGCACGTCGGAGATCCGGAAGCTGCCGGCCCCGACGCCGAGGATCACGATGCCGAGCAGGAAACCGACGTCGCCGACCCGGGTCACCAGGAACGCCTTCACGGCGGCGGCCGGCGCCTCCGGCAGTCGCCGGTCGTGGCCGATGAGGAGATAGGAGCAGATGCCCATCACCTCCCAGCCGACCAGCAGCATGATCAGGTCGCCGGCCACCACCACCAGCAGCATCGCGGCGGTGAAGAGGCTGATCTGGGCGGCGTAGGGGGCGTACCGGTCGTCGTCGTGCAGGTAGCCGACCGAGTAGACCTGCACGGCCAGCGCCACCGCCGCGACCGCGACCGCGACGAGCGCGGCGGCCGGGTCCAGCCGGAGGGTGAGGGTGACGGACAGCCCGCCGACGTCGACCCACTCGGCGGCGGCCTCGGTGCTCCGGCCGTCGAGGGCGACGACCAGCCCGACCGCCGCCGCCAGCGCCACCGCCGCGCCGCCGATGCCGAGCAGCGCCGCGCCGGCCCGGGACCGCTGCGGCAGCAGCAGCCCGACCAGGGCCAACCCGAACGGTACGGCCGGCAGCAGCGCGCCGAGCGTGACAGCGCCGGTCATCGGGGCGCTCCCGGTGCGTCAGGGGCGTCCGGTGCCGGTGGTGCGTCCGGTGCCGGTCGTGCCTCCGGAGTCGCCGCTGCCCGCGTCGCCCGCCCCGGCGCACCCGACCCGACGCGGGCCGGTGCCGCCAGGATCGCCACCGGTCCGGCGTCCGGCACGTGCGAGTCGAGGCGTACGTCGTCGACGGTGACCGTGCCGCGCAGCCGGTAGAGCTGGAGCACGATCGCCAGCCCCACCCCCACCTCGGCGGCGGCGATCACGATGACGAAGAGGGTGAAGACCTGCCCGGTCAGCGGCAGCCCGTCGGCGCTGCCGACGACCGGGGGCGGCTGGCCGAGCGCGGCGTGCAGCGGGGCGGCGTCGGCGGTGACCAGCAGCAGGTTGACCGCGTTCAGCATCAGCTCGACGGCCATCAGCACCAGTACGGCGTTGCGGCGGCGCAGCACCCCGTAGACGCCCAGGCCGAAGAGGAGGGCGGCGACGACGTACGGGATGGCGGGCCTCACAGCCGCCGCCCCGGGAGCCGTACGCTCACCGCGATCGCCCCGACCAGGGCGGAGAGGAGCAGCACCGAGAGCACCTCGAAGGGGAGCACCCAGGAGCGGAAGATCTCCGTGCCGATCCGTTCGGCGGTGCCGGGCGCCGGCAGCTCCACCCTGGACCAGCGGTACGCGTCGACAAGCAGCGCGGCCAGCCCCAGGCCGGTCCCGCCGCCGATCAGCGCGGCCGGCCAGCCGGGCCGGTCGAGGTCGTCGGCGGCGCCGATTGGTGCCCGGGTCAGCATCACCGCGAAGAGCAGCAGCACGACGACCGCCCCGACGTAGATCAGCAACTGCACCCAGGCCACCAGCTCGGCGGTGAGCACCAGATAGAGCCCGGCGACCGCGCCGAGGCAGACCACCAGATAGAGGCCGGCCCGGACGAGGTGCCGGGTGGAGACCACCAGCACACCGGAGCCGACCGCCACCGCCCCGAGGGCCAGCATCAGCACGTCGGCCCCGCTCACGTCGACTCCTCCCCGGTGGCTGGCCGGTCCTCCTCCGTGGCGGGCCGGGTGGGGCGGCGGGTGCGTACCGCCGGACCGGCCGACCGCTCCCCGGCCGGGCCCGCCTCGGCGGCCCTGCGGGCGGCGGTCTCCTCCTTGGCCGGCTCACCCCGCGGGTCGTGCGCGGGCGGTGGCGGCACGGTCGCCATCCACTCCCCGAGGTGCTCCTTGTCGTGCAGCAGGTCCCGGATGTCGTACTCGGCGTATTCGAACTCGGGCGACCAGTAGAGCGCGTCGAAGGGGCAGACCTCGATGCAGATGCCGCAGTACATGCAGAGCGAGAAGTCGATGTCGAAGCGGTCCAGGACGTTGCGCTGGCGCGGCCGGGCCGCCCCCGGCATCGCCACCTCCTCCTTGTGGGAGTCGATGTAGATGCACCAGTCCGGGCACTCCCGGGCGCAGAGCATGCAGACCGTGCAGTTCTCCTCCAGCAGCGCGATCACACCCCGGGATCGCGGCGGCAGCTCCGGGGCGACGTCCGGGTACTGCTGGGTGTGCGAGCGGCGGGTCATGGTCTTGAGGGTGACGGCGAGTCCCTTCGCCAACCCTTCGCCCGGGATGCTCATGCCGGCACTCCGCTGCGCGCACTCATGCGCCATATCCTGCCGTGTCGGCGGTTCCGGCGCGACCACCCCCGGCCAGATGGGCGGTATGGTGGCGTGGGGTGACGCATGCCCGCCATCCGCGAGAGGGAAGCCATGACCGCGGCCTTGAACGATCCGTACCCGCCGGCCGGCGGGTGGACGACGGACGACCTCGACGCCATGCCCGACGACGGCCACCGCCGCGAACTGCTCGACGGAGTCCTGATCATGTCGCCCTCCCCCACCGCCGCGCACCAGACCATCGCCTGGCGGCTCGCCGCCGCGTTGGACGAGGACTGCCCCGAGCAGTACGACGTCACCCAGGCCGTCGAGGTGCGGCTCGACCAGCGCCGGTCGTTCATCCCGGACGTGCTGGTCACCACCGCGCAGGCGGCGGCCCGGCGGACCGCGAGGTATGAGCCGCACGAGGTGGTGCTCGCCATCGAGATCGTCTCGGAGAGCTCGGAGAGCATGGACCGCTTCACCAAGCCCGCCCTCTACGCCAGGGCCGGCATCCCCCACTACTGGCGGATCGAGACCAGGGGCGGGCTGGTCGTGCACACCCACCGGCTGGAGCCGGTCGAGGAGATCTACGTCGAGACGGGCCGGTGGACGACGTTCGTCGACACCGGCGAGCCCTGGCCGATCAATCTCGCGGTGAGCCGCCTGACCCCGCGCCACCTCTAGCAGAGGTCGACGTCACTCGATCGACAATGTCGACACCGGTCGACGTCTCGTCCGGTCGACGTTCCTCTCGGCGCAACGGTCCAGCCGGCTCGGATGATCGGCGAGGTGTGTCGTTCGGGTGTCGGACGGGCCGGCCCGGAGGGCGGGTGCGGCAAAGGCGCGATAGCGGGTGGAATGGTGCCTGTCCCCTCCGCTCCCGGCCCCGTTTCCGGCCCCTTCGCCTCCCGGCCCGGTGGAGTCGGACCGTCGCGGCAACGACGGCCCGACTCCAGCGCGCCGGACGTGCCAGGGTCCGCCGGCCGGGCGGTCAGGCGATCGCCAGCCTGACCCCGGCGGTCAGCACGAGCTGGCCGAGCGCCACCGGCACCAGCACCAGCCAGCAGAGCCGCTGCAACTGGTCCTCCCGTAGCCGGGGATAGGTCACCCGGAACCAGATGATCACGAACGAGACGGCGAATACCTTGAGCAGCGTCCAGAGCCAGCCGAGGTACTCGTCGCCGAACGGCCCCTGCCAGCCGCCGAGGAAGAGCACCGTGGTCAGGGCGGCGATCACCACGATGCCGACGTACTCGGCGAGGAGGAAGAAGGCGAACCGGAGCCCGGTGTACTCCGTCAAGTAGCCGAAGACCAGCTCCGAGTCGGCGATCGGCATGTCGAACGGCGGGCGGCGGATCTCGGCGAGCCCGGCGACGAAGAAGACCACCATCGCCGGTGCCTGCCACGCCAGCCACCACGGCTGCCAGGCTGCCACGATGCCGGGCAGGCTCAGCGTGCCGGCCGCCATCGCCACGCTCGCCGCCGCCAGCACCAGCGGCAGCTCGTAGCCGAGCAACTGGGCCGCGCCCCGGATCCCGCCGAGCAGGCTGTACTTGTTGGCCGACGCCCACGCCGACATCAGCACCGCGACCACGCCGACACCGACCACCGCGAGCACGAAGAACAACCCGATGTCGAGCGGCTGCCCGACCAGGTCGTTCGGGCCGAGCGGGATGACCAGCAGGGCCAGCAGGTACGGCACCAGCGCCACCACCGGGGCGAGCCGGAACACCGCCCGGTCCGCCTCGCGCGGTGTCACGTCCTCCTTCTGCACGAACTTGACGCCGTCGGCGACGAGCTGTGCCCAGCCGTGGAAGGCGCCCGCGTACATCGGGCCGAGCCGGCCCTGCATGTGCGCCATCACCTTGTGCTCGGCCTGGCCGACGATGAGCGGCAGCAGCAGGAACGCGGCGACCACCCCGCCGATCCGGATCAGCAGTTCCAGCCAGAGCGGCATCAGGAACCCCCGCCGTCGCCGCCGTCGTCGGTCGCCTCGGAGTCCGGGGCCGGCGGTGGCCCGGACCCGGGGGCGGCGCGCCGGGCCGGTCGCCCGGACGCCGGAGCCGTACGCCGGGCCGGCGGCCCGGACGCGGGCGCGGCGGAGACCGGTACGGCGGCGGCCACCCCCCATTCTCCCGGTGCCGGTACGCCCGGCGGGCGCATCGGCTGTCGCCGCGCCGTGCCGGCCTCGGACTCGCCCGGCTCCTTCGCCCCCGGCCACGCCTTCGCCACCCGGGAGGCGAGCACGAACTCCTTGCGCAGCGGATGCCCCTCGAACTCCGGCGGCAGCAGCAGCGGCGCCAGGCCGGGATGGCCGGCGAAGTCGATGCCGAACATCTCGTGCGTCTCCCGCTCGTGCCAGGCCGCGCCGGGGAAGACGTCCACCACCGTCCCGACGGTCGCGTCGTCCCGGGGCACCCGGGTGCGGAGCAGCACCCCGTGCCGCCGCGTCGTCGACCAGAGGTGCGCCACCACGTCGAACCCGTCGGCCAGCTCGTCGACGGCGGAGAGCCAGTCGAAGAAGTCGCAGGCCAGCTCGGTGTCGTCCCGGGCGGCGCGGACCGCCTCCCGCCACCTGCCGACCGGCACGTCCACGGTCGCCCGGGCGTACGCCTGGCCACCGGACTGCCCGACGGTCACCCCGGCCCCCGTCGCGGTCTCGGACCCGGAGTCGGACCCGGTCTCGGACCCGGAGTCCGGGTCTCTCTCCGTCGCCGCCTCCACGAGCAGGGTGCGCAACCGGTCGCCGACCTGTTCCGGGGTCATGTCCGCGATCCTAGGGCCATCCCCGGCCGGCCAGGCGGGTCGCCGACCGGTTAATCGGCTTAATCGGCGACTCCCGGCTTATCGCGCACGTCGCGGGGAAGAATCACCGGATGCGTGCGATCACCGTGACCCCGGGCCGGGCGGACTCCCTGCGACTGGTCGAGGACTTCCCGGAGCCGAGCCCCGACGAGGGTTCCGTGCTGGTGGAGGCCGTCGCGGCCGGCATCTGCGGCACCGATCAGGAGATCATCGCCGGCGACTACGGTGAGGCGCCGCCCGGCGCGACCGACCTGGTGATCGGGCACGAGTCCCTCGGCCGGGTCCTCGACGACCCGTCCGGGTCCCTCTCCCCCGGCGACCTGGTGGCCGGGATCGTCCGGCATCCCGACCCGGTGCCCTGCACCAACTGCGCGGTCGGCGAGTGGGACATGTGCCGCAACGGCCGGTACACCGAGCACGGCATCAAGTGCCTGCAGGGCTTCGCCCGGGACCGCTGGCGGGTCTCGCCGAAGTTCGCCGTACGCCTCGACCCGTCCCTGGCCGAGTTGGGCATGCTGCTCGAACCGGCCAGCGTGCTGGCGAAGGCGTGGGAGCACATCGAGCGGATCGGTGCCCGGGCGGCCTGGGAGCCGAAGCGCGTCCTGGTCACCGGGGCCGGGCCGATCGGCCTGCTCGCCTCGCTGCTCGCCGCCCAGCGTGGCTACGAACTGCACGTGCTGAACCGTACGGCCAGTGGCGAGAAGCCCGGCCTGGTGGAGGCGCTCGGCGGCACGTTCCACACCAGCACCGTTCCGGAACTCGGGATGGAGTTCGACATCGTGCTGGAGTGCACCGGTGCCCCCACGGTGGTGCTGGACGCGATGTGCCAGGCGGCACCGAACGGCATCGTCTGCCTGACCGGCGTCTCCTCCGGCCGGCGGATCGACTTCGACGCGGGCGCGCTCAACCGGGAGCTGGTGCTGGAGAACAACGTCGTCTTCGGCACGGTCAACGCCAACCGGCGGCACTGGGAACTCGCCGCCGAGGCGCTGGCCGCCGCCGACCGGGACTGGCTGGCCCGGATGATCACGCGGCGGGTGCCGGTCGACCGGTACGCCGAGGCGTACCACCCGGAGCCCGACGACATCAAGGTGGTGCTGGAGTTCCCGCACTGACCTGCGGGGCGGGTCGGGGCAGCGGAGTTCCGCGGGACGTCGGTCAGCGGCCGGCGGGTGGTGGCGGCACCGGCGGTGCGGTCAGCGACTCGACCGAGCGCCCGGCCGCCGGCACGCCGGCCCGGTCGACCGGCGACGCCAGCTCGTCGGGGCGGGAGACCCCGCCGATGCCGGACTGCTCGGCGGCGATCCTGTCCTGCAACCGCAGGATGCCGTGCAGCAGCGCCTCCGGGCGGGGCGGGCAGCCCGGCACGTAGACGTCGACCGGGATGATCTGGTCGACGCCCTTGGTCACCGAGTAGGAGTCCCAGTACGGCCCGCCGCAGTTGGAGCAGGCGCCGAACGAGATGACGTACTTCGGCTCCGGCATCTGGTCGTAGAGCCGCTTGATCGCCGGGGCCATCTTGTCGGTGACCGTGCCGGAGACCACCATCAGGTCGGCCTGGCGCGGACCGTGCGCGAACGGGATCACGCCGAGCCGGATGAAGTCGTGCCGTCCCATGCTGGTGGCGATGAATTCGATCGCGCAGCAGGCCAGCCCGAAGTTGAAGACCCAGAGCGAGTAGCGCCGGCCCCAGTTGAGCACGAACCGGATCGGCTCACCGAGCACCGCCGGCAACTGCACGACCGCTCCCCTCTCCGGGTGTCCCACCGACAGTGAACCACAGCCCGCGCCGGTCCCAGACGAAGACGTCCTCCCGCTCGTTGCTGTCCCCGGGAACGATGTTGGAGGCGTACGACGAGAAGACGACGTGCTGGCCGTCCCCGCTGACCTGGCCCGGGACGACGCTGCCGTTGCCCTCGACGCCATCGCTGGAGGTGCTGACCCGGATCGTGCGGCGGGTCAGGCGATCGTGCAGGAACATGTCGATATCCCGGTTGGTGTCCCCCGGGACCAGGTTGGTCGCCTCCGAGCTGAACGCGACGTACCGGCCGTCGGCGCTGATGGACGGTTGTCGGCTGGCCGCGTCGGCAGGGGTGCCCGCGAAGGAGACGCTGACCATCCGGGTCGTGCCGGCCCGGCGATCCCGGACGAAGACGTCCGGGAGGTCGTTGACGTCGCCGGGCACCAGGTTCCCGCCGAAGGAGCTGAAGGTCACGTACCGGCCGTCCGCGCTGATCGCCGCGCCGCTGCTGCCAAGCCCGGCCACCGGTCCGATCGCCTCGCGCTCGTCGTCGGTGACGCTGACCCGGCTCGTCGTCCCGGTCCACCGGTCGCGGACGAAGACGTCCGGTGACTCGTTGGTGTCGCCGGGAACGAGGTTCGAGGCGTCCGATTCGAAGACCACGTACCGGCCGTCGGCCGAGAGCGCGCCGCCCCCGCTGGCGTGGTTGCCCTCCGCACCGAGACTCGACACGCTGACCCGGCTCGTGACGCCTCGCCACAGGTCGCGGACGAAGGTGTCCCCGACGCCGTTCGTGTCGCCGGGGACCAGGTTGGAAGCCCAGGAGAGGAAGCTGACGAACCGGCCGGTCGGGCTGATGCTCGAACCGATGGACTCGCCGTCGGCCCGGACGCCCTCGGTGGAGACGTTGACGATCGTGGTGGTGCCGGTCCGCCTGTCGTGCAGGAAGGCGTCGGGTTCGTCGTTGACGTCGCCGGGAACGAGGTTGGAGGCTCTGGAGTTGAAGAGCACGAACCGGCCGTCGGCGCTGAGGACGGGGAGAGTGCTCCAGGCGTTGCCCGCTGTCCCGTCGCTGGCGACGCTCACCAGGCTGGTGGTCGCCGACACCCGGTCGCGTACGAAGACGTCGGTTGTTCCGTTGGTGTCTCCCGGCACCAGGTTCGAGGCCGCCGACGCGAAGGCCACGTATCGGCCGTCTCCGCTGATCACGCCGTCGGATGACGGGCCAACGCCCTGCGCGCCGGGGTCGGTGACGCTGACCCGGCTCGTCGTCGGATGGCCCACCCTGGGGGTCTCCCCGGTGACCACGGGTTGACCGGCCACCACCGCCGCCATGACGAGCGACACCGCGGTATTGATCATTGGACCCGCACCTCCGGCCGATCCACGGCTTTATCTACGTCGATCGCCCAGGCTATGCCGACCGGTCAACCCGCGCACCGGATCACCCCGACGGGGGCAGCATCTTCAACATCTGGTCGATCTGGGCGGTCCGGGACAGCTCGATCCGCCGGGCGAGCTCCCGTACCTCGGGGTGGACGCCGGACGCCTTCTCCATCCGGGCCAGCTCGACGGCGTTGTGCTGGTGCCCGATCAGCAGGTTGAGGAAGTCGGTCTCGAACGCCGCCCCGCTGGTGCGGGAGAGCGTCGAGAGCTGCGCCGGGTCGAGCAGCGGCAACCCGCCGTGGTCGGCGTGCAGGTCGTCGTCCGGATCCGCCGTGGTGGCCCGGTCCCAGCCGCGCAGCCAGGCCCGCATGGTCTGCTGTTCGTCCTCCTGGGTGACGTCGATCGCGGCGGCCAGGATCTTGACCTGCTCGCGCTCCGCCCGCTCGGGCACCAGCCGGACCAGCGCCAGCCCCTGACCGTGCGCGGTCACCATCATCTGCAGGAACATCACGTCGGTCTCGTTGAACGCACCGCTCAGGGTGTCCTGCGCCGGTGTGGCCCGGGGCGACACCGATCCGGTCGGGGCCGGCGCGGGCGCCGCGACCGGGGCGCCGGTCCCGGTCGACCCGGGACCGCAGCCGCCGAGCAGCACCAGGCTCGCGACGATCAGGGTACGGCGATAGCGGCTCATGCCTCCCTCTCCAGGTGCGAGCGGCGCGGGGCGGATCGTCGGCGGATACGACCGGCGGCGGATACGGACCCGCAGGGGGTACGGGTCCGTATCCGCGACGGAGGTGCGTGCCGTCGGAAGTGGGCGGCTGTGCCCACCGGAGCGTCGGTCAGACGCGCTGCCAGAGCGCTGGGACGTTCGGCGGCTCCCAGCCGGCGATGGCGGTGTGCGCCTGGATGCAGCGGTACGTCGCTCCGCCGTAGGTCACCTGGCTGCCGATCTGGTACGTCGTACCGGCCCGCCAGGTGCCGCCGGCCGGGGGCGGCGGGGGCGGGGGCGGCGGCGGGGCGGTGGTGGGCGGCGGGGGCGGCGGCGGGGGCGGCGGCGGGTTGCCTCCCCCGCCACCGATCTGGAGGTCGACGCAGACGTAGAAGGCGTTGGCGGTGTCCGCGATGTTCCAGATGGCCAGCAGCTTCTGCCGGCCACTCCGGCCACCCATGTTGACGTTGTGCGAGACGGTGGCGCCCGGTTGCCGGCCGCCGTCGTTGAAGACGGCGATCCGGGAGCCGCCGATGTAGTACTCCCAGGTGCTGGTGGCGTGCCGGGCGGTCAGCACCCAGTTGAAGTTGACCGACTGTCCGACCGAGGTGGCCGGCCACGGCCGACTGTCGTCGTTGAGGATCGCGAAGTGCCCGATGTTGGCGTGGCAGTTGCGCAGCCCCTTCGGACCCTCCACGCTCTGCGGCTCCCACTGGATCTGGCCGCAGTCGAAGGAGACCGCCCGCTGGGCGCAGAGCGCCTGCCGGCTCGGGGGTGAGGAGATGTAGCCATGTGCCTGGGCGGCCTGCGGGGCCACGAGGAGGGCGGAGACGACGGTCGCCACCGTCGTGACCGCCAGGACCACGGTTCTTCGCATCGTGGGCTCCTTACTTCATCGGGAAGGTCTCCTCAACATAAAGGTAAGATTGTTAACAGTAAATAGGAGACGGCAACATTCGTCGATGGATGCGAGGATCCGGGCAACTCTCGCCGGGCGCGCCCGCCCCGGGTTCGACGGCGGGCGGGCCCGGCGGCGCGGTTACCAGCGGCCAATCACCAGGCGGGGCGCTGGAGCAGGCCGAGAAACTCGCTGAGCAGCCGTTCCCGGAGCGGGACCGGCGCCGCCTCCAGCAGGGTGTTGACCAGCGCCATCCGCTCCAGCGGTCGGCCGGCGGCGGCCGGGTCCAGGCCCAACCCGGCGGCCAGCCCGGCAACCAGGTCCGGGGTGAGCTGCTCCGGTGCCAGCGCGTCGAGGGTGCCCAGCAGCTCGGCCGGCAGCCGCACCGGGCCGGCGAGCCGGGCATCCGTCACCGCCGCCCGCAGGTCGGCGGCGAAGTCCGCCACCCTCGGCGCCACCGAGGCGGTCACCGACAGGTGGATGGTGGCCGGCAGGCCGGCGTACGAGAGCTGGGGCTGGGTGTGCCAGCCGCGCCGGGTCAGCTCGTCGGCGAGGACGAAGAGGTCGAGCCCCGGCTCGGTGCTGGTGAAGCAGACCACCGTCGACTCCGCCTCGGCGACCAGCCGCAGCCCCGGCACGTCGGAGACGGCGGCGGCGAGCCCGCGTACCGCCGACAGGGTCCGCTCGGCCAGGGCGAGGTAACCGGCGTCGCCGAGGTGCCGCAGCGTGGCGTACGCGGCGGCGATCGGCCCACCCGACCGGGTCGAGGAGAGCACCGGGTTCACCAGCGTGTACCCGGGCCAGCCGGCGAAGGCGTAGTACTGCGACCGGCGCAGCCCGGCATCCCGGTGCAGCAGCACCGAGACCCCCTTCGGGGCGTACGCGTACTTGTGCAGGTCCACCGAGATCGAGGTGACCCCCGGCAGCGCGAAGTCGAACGGCGGCACCGGCACACCGAGCCGGCGCAGGTAGGGCAGGGTCCAGCCGCCGAAACAGGCGTCCACGTGGCAGCGCACCCCGGCGGTGGCGGCGACCTCGGCGATCTCGGCGACCGGATCCACCACCCCGTGCGGGTACGACGGCGCCGAACAGGCGACCAGGACCGTCTCCGGGCCGATCGCCGCCGCCACCTCCTCCGGCGCCGGCCGGAACGTCTCCGGTGAGACCGGCACCTGGTCGAGGGCGAGCCCGAGATAGTGGGCCGCCTTGGCGAAGGCGGCGTGCCCGGTGGCCGGCACCACCAGCCGGGGCCGGCCCACCTCGGGCCGGGCGTCCCGGGCCGCCTTGACGGCCAGGATCAGCGACTCGGTACCGCCGCCGGTGACACTGCCGACGACCTCCGGCGCCGCCGTGCCCGGCCCGGCACCGAGCAGCCGGGCGGCCGCACCGACCAGCGCGTTCTCCAGCGCCAGCAGCGAGGGGAAGGCGGTCGGGTCGAGCCCGTTGACGTGCGCCGCCAGCGCGTACGCCGAATTCGCCAGCTCGTCCAGGCCCGGCACCGCCGGGTCGTAGACGTAGGCGAAGAGCCGGCCGCCGTGCGTCGGCAGGTCCGCGGCGCGCAGGTCGCCGAGCTCGGCCAGCACCTTGTCCGCGGGTACGCCCACCGGCGGCAACGCGTCGATCATGGCGGCCACCGTAACAGCCGGAACCGCCCCGTCGACCCCCTCGCGACCTGCCACCACGGCACGATTCCCTGCCGTGGTGCCGGGATCAGCGCTCCCGGACGTAGACGCCGACGCCGGGCAGCGTCTCCGTGATCCCCTTGGCGCGGAGGTTCTGCATGGCCCGGTCGATCACGGGCTCCGTCACGCCGTAGTGCTCGATCAGCTCCCGCCGGCTCGGCAACCTGGCGCCGGGTGAAAACTCGCCCGCCTCGATCCGTTTCTCCAGGTCATCGGCTATTTCCTCATAGCGGTAGCGCGGTGGCACGGTGATCCCTCCGGTCGGCACCTACAGGAAAACACCAAAGGGAAGCCATTGACTACCCAACGCTAGCTATGGGGGCTTCGACAGCAGGCCCCTCCGGTCGGCAAGCCAGGTGGGGCGGAAGGCGGTCCGGCTGCGTGACCAAGGGCTCCGTGGCCGGACCTGCCGTCTCCGACGAAGGGGGACGCATGTGTTCGGCGACGACCTGCCACAGCAGCCCGTACCCCGGTCCGACCCCGGACCCCGGCCCGTGCCGGAGGCCGTCGAGCGGGCCGAGATGCGCAGCGTGCTGCTGCGGCACCTGAGCAACGGCGGCACCTGCCGGTCGTGCGGCAACCCACCGGACCACACCGGGATGTGCTGGGCGGCCAGGGTGGCGTACGAACGACTCAGCAGCGACTGGGGACTGCGGGGCGCGGCGGACCGCGTACCCCCGGCCGGGCCGGCGGAGGTCAGCCGGCCGGCGCCGGGCCGCGCTCCGGATCGCCCGCGGAGGCCGCCGCCAGCCGCTCCGGGGTGAGGTCGTAGCCGCGCATGCTCAGCAGGGCCAGCCCGACCAGCAGGGCGGGGAGCACGCTGAAGCCGACCAGCACCCCGAGCCGGGCGGTGCCGGACTGCGCCGCCGCCGTACCGGTCGACGACGAGACGTAGCCGGAGAGTTGCAGCACCAGGCCGTAGATGCCCGGCCCGAGCGCCAGCCCGAAGGTCTCACCGGCCGTCCAGACCCCGGTGAAGACCCCGGCCTGGCGCCGGCCGGTGCGGGCCGTGTCGTAGGCGATGCAGTCCGGCAGCATCGCCATCCCGAAGACCTGCTGGCCGGCGTAGCCGCAGCCGATCGCCGCGACCACCAGGTAGACCGCCGGGGCCGGCAGCACCGGCGCCGCCACCAGCGCCAGCGCGCCACCGGCGAAGAGCAGCGACGCGTACCCGAAGGCCCGGGGCTTGCCGAGCCGGGCGCCGGCCCGGCTCCAGAGCGGCATCACCAGCAACGCCGGCCCGACGAAGCAGGCGAAGAGCAGCGTCGGCCCGGTCTGCCGGTCCCGCAGCACGTGCTCGGCGAAGTAGTTGACCCCGGCCAGCACGGTCGCGATGCCGGCGGCCTGGACGACGAAGCAGACAAGCAGCAGCCGGAACGGCCGGTTCGCCGCCACCACGGCGAACTGGCGCCGCAGGCTCGGCTCGCTCTCCACCACACCGCCGGTCGGCGCGGCGCGGGTGCCGAGGAAGCTGCCGACCGCGCCGACCGCGATCAGTACCGCCACGAAGAGCCCCAGCCAGCGGTGCCCGGCCACCCCGTCGCCGCCGGCCCGGACCACCATCGGGGCCAGCGCACCGGAGACCAGGATGGCGAGCGCCAGCACCGCGACCCGCCAGGTCATCAGGCGGGTCCGCTCGGCGTAGTCGTCGGTCAGCTCGGCCGGCATCGCGACGTACGGCACCTGGAAGAAGGCGAACGCGGTAGCGGTGAGCAGGAAGGCCAGCGCGACGTATCCGGCGGCGGCCGGGCCGGCCGGGAAGGGCGCGGCGAAGATCGCGGCGAAGAGCACGGCCAGGCCGAGCCCACCACCGAGCAGGTACGGCCGGCGGGCACCCCAGCGCGAACGGGTCCGGTCGGAGATCCGGCCGGCGACCGGGTTCACCAGCACGTCCCAGGCTTTCGGCAGCAGCACCAGCAGCGCAGCCACCCCGGCGGCCACCCCCAGGGTGTCGGTCAGGTACGGCAGCAGCACCAGGCCGGGCACCGTGCCGAAGGCGCCGGTGGCGAGCGAGCCGAGCGCGTAGCCGGCGTGCACCCGGCGCGGCAGCACCGACCCGGACGGCGCTGTGGCGGAATCCGCCGGGAGAGGGGATCCGGCGGGCCTGTCGGCGCGGGTGCCGGGCACGGCGTCCATGCGCTGGGATGGTAGCGGTCCCGATCTTGTCTCTGGGCTCCCGCTTTCGTGCGCTACCTGCCACCGATCGGCCCACCGCCACGCCGGTGCGAATTTGCGGCAATCTTGAGGATCCTGGCATTCCGCACCGCTGGGTCCGGTGGCGCCGATGCGGGATGATCGCACCGGCCGCCTACGACAGACGAGGAGCGGGGCCGGCATGCGCATCCTGTTGGTCGAGGACGACGCCCGGGTGGCCGGCGCGATGGCCGCCGCCCTCTCCCGGCGCGGCTACGACGTGGAGCGGGCCGGCACCGCCGCCGCGGCACTCGCCGCCGCCCCCTGCGACCTCGTGCTGCTCGACCTCACCCTGCCGGACGGCGACGGGGTCGAGGTCTGCCGCGCCCTGCGGCAGCGCAGCGCACAGCTCGGCATCATCGCGGTCACCGCCCGGGGCGAGGAACGCGACCGGGTCATCGGGCTGCGGATGGGCGCCGACGACTACGTGGTGAAGCCCTTCTCCATGGCCGAGCTGGAGGCCCGGATCGTCGCGGTGCTGCGCCGGGCCCGGGTCGGCGCGCCCCGCCCCGAGTTCGTCGAGGTCGGTCCGATCTGGATCGACGTCGCCGCCCGGCTGGTCACGGTGCGCGGTGCCGAGATCCCGTTGACCCGCAAGGAGTTCGACATCCTGGTCTCGCTGGCCCGGCAGGTCGGGGTGGTGGTGCCGCACGAGCGGATCGTCCTCGACGTCTGGCCGACCACCGGCGCCGCCCGGCACACCGTCGAGGTGCACGTCGGCTCGCTGCGCGGCAAGCTCGGCGACCCCGACCTGGTGCAGACGGTACGCGGCATCGGCTACCGGCTCCGGGCCGAGTAGAGCCGGAGACCCGCCGTGCGCCGCCGCCTGGTGTTCAGCTACTCGCTGCTCATGATCCTGGTCCTGCTCGCCCTGGAAACCCCGCTGGCGGTCACCCTCGCCAACCGGGAGACCGAGCGGATCCGGGCGGACCGGCTCGCCGACGCCAACCGGTTCGCCTCGCTCTCCGGGCCCGCGCTGCGTACCGGCGCGGTCAGCGCGATCACCGACGAACTGCGCCGCTACCACGAGCTGTACGGGATCGGCGCGGCGGTGATCGACCGGGAACGGCGCCCGGTGGTCGCCCCGGCCAGCCCAGCGCTGGACTCCGAGCCCACCGCCGCCGCGATCTTCGGCGCCCTCGCCGGCCGGCAGATGACCGTGCCGGAGGTGCTCTGGCCCTGGCAGACCGGCCCGCTCGTGGTGGCGGTGCCGGTGAACGACGGCGGCGAGGTGATCGGTGCCGTCGTCACGGTCTCGGCCACCTCCCGGGTGCGCCGCACCGTCACCGTCTGGTGGGTGGCGCTGGCCGCCATCGGGCTGCTCGCCGTCTCCGCCGGGGTGATGACGGCGTTCCGGCTCGCCGGCTGGGTGCTGCGCCCGGTCACCGTACTCGACGTGGTGACCCACGACATCGCGGCCGGCGACGGCAAGGCCCGGGTGCCGACCCGGCAGGGGCCGCCCGAGTTGCGCCGGCTCGCCACCAGCTTCAACGAGATGGCCGACGCGGTCGCCGACGCCCTGGACCGGCAGCGGGCCTTCGTCGCACACGCCAGCCACCAGCTTCGCAACCCGCTGACCGCGCTGCGGCTGCGGGTCGAGGAACTCGGGCCGAGCCTCACCGACTCCGCCGGCCGCGACGAGCACCGGCTGGCGCTGGAGGAGACCGACCGGCTGGCCCAGGTACTCGACGGCCTGCTCACCCTGGCCCGCACCGAGCGGGCCCGGCACACGATGGTGCGGGTGGACGCGGCGGCGGTGGCCGCCTCCCGGGTCGCCGCCTGGCAGCCGCTGGCGAACCACCGGGGTATCACCCTGACCCTGGCCCCGACCACCGGCCCGGCGTACGCGCACGCGGTCCGTACCGCGATCGACCAGGTCCTCGACGCGCTCGTCGACAACGCGATCAAGTTCGGCCACCCGGGCGGCCGGGTCGAGGTCTCGGTGCACCGCCTCGACGGCGGCGTCGCCGTGCGGGTCACCGACGACGGCCCGGGGATGACCGGCGCGCAGCTCGAGTCGTCGACCGAACGCTTCTGGCGGGCGCCGGACACCCAGAACATCGACGGTGCCGGGCTGGGCCTGACCATCGTCGCGGTCCTGGTCGACGCCTCCGGCGGCCGGCTCACCATGCACCCGGCCGCCCCGACCGGCCTCACCGCCGAAGCCTGGTTCCGCGCCGCCGATGTGTAAGGAAGGGCCCCCGCTTATCGCTTTCTGTTGTAGAAGGGCCCCCGCCTTGCACCTGAACCTGGCGGGTCAGGGCTTGTGGGTCCGGTAGTAGCGGGCGGCGCCGGGGTGCAGGGCGAGTGGGGTGGTGGTGATCGCCGACTGGGGGTTCAGCCGGGCGGCGGCCGGATGCGCGCCGCTGAGCTCGTCGCGGCGCTGCATCAGCAGCCGGGTCACGTCGTAGACCAGCTGCTCCGGCATGCTCGTCGCCACCACCAGATAGTTGGGCACCGCCACCGTGGTCACCGGCTCCGTCCCGTACGCCGAGGCCGGGATGTCCCGGGCGACGTACACCTCCTCATGGGACCGGCGCAGCGGCTCGACCCACTGTCCCAGGTCGACGAAGCGGGCCGGGGTCTCGGCCGCGAAGTCCGCGACCGCCTTCACCGGCAGGCCGCCGGAGAAGAAGAACGCGTCGATCGTGCCGGCCCGCAGTGCGGCCACCGAGTCGTCGATGCCGAGTGGGAGCGGCTCGGCCAGGTCGTCGTCGACCTCGGCCACCTTGAGCAGGCGTTCCGCCGTGATCGCCGTCCCCGACCCCGGGGCGCCGATCGCCACCCGCCGGCCCTTCAGGTCCGCCAGTTGGCGGATCGGTCCCTGCGCCCGGGTCACCAGGTGCAGCAGGTCGTCGTAGACCCGGGCGATCGCGCTCAGCCCCTCGCCGGGCGCCGGCTCGGTGGCCAGGATGTCGGCCTGGGTGAAGGCCAGCTCGGCCCCGCCGGTGCGGATCAGCCTGACGTTCTCCGCGGAGGCGGCGGTCACCACGACGCTGGCCGTCACGTCCGGCAACTCGCGGTTGAGGATGGTGGCCAGGGACTGACCGACGGCGTAGTAGACCGCGGTCGCGCTGCCGGTCGCGATGCGCAGTCTGGTCGGCTCGGCAGACGTCGGGGTGCAGCCGGCGGCGACCGGCACCGCGGCGGCGACCGCGACCAGCGCCACGGTGAGCACGCCGAACGGCCGGCGGGCTCCTCTCCAGCCGGGTCCGCTCCGGCCCGGCGCTCTCCCGGCCACCCCGTCACCACCCCGGCGATGATCGACACCCAACGCAAATTTTGCTCAAGCCTTCGAGCGATGTCTACCGTCCCGCAGCGCCAACGGCCACCGTTGACGGTAGTTGGTTGTCGCGAGTACGGGGGGCGACAGATGGTCTGGAGCACCGGGGCGTACGCCTTGACGCCACCGCCCCCACGGCCGTCCGGCAGAACCAGCCTGCTGGACCGGGCCTCGCTGGCGGACGCCTTCGAGGCGGCGTGCCTGGTCAGGTGCATCCGCGCGGAGGAGGTGCGGCAGCCGACCACTCTGGTGGCCGAGTTCAGCTCGGAGGCTGCCGCGACCCGCCTCGCGGAGCTGCTGGCCCGGCTCGGCACACCCGCCCGGTCGGAGCGGGTCACCGCCGGTGTCCGGCGCCGCTACGAGCTGCACCGCCTGCACGTCGCCGAGCCGGGGCAGCCGGGCGTGCTGTCGATGGGCTGGCGGCAGGGGCGTACCGCCCTGCTCGACCCGGCCGCCGTCGGCGCCTCGGCGCCCCGGCACGCCCGCCGGCAGGCGCTGGCCGCCGCCGCCTGGCGCGCCGCGCTGCTCGCCGCCGGCCGGCACGTCCGCACCACCATTCTCGGGGTACGGATCCGCGACACCGAACTCGCCGCCGTGCTGGTGCGCAGCGCCAACCTGCTCGGCTCGGCGGCCTCGGTCGCGCCGCGCTCGGGCTGCCTGCTGGTGACCGTGCCGGGCGGCCCGGACCGGGAGCGCATCCTGCGGCGCAGCGCCGAGCGGTTTCCGCTGCCGACCTGACCACACCCCTCCGGCACGGCCGTCGGGCGCGCGATGCGTCAGTCGGTTTGTGGCGGGCGTGGGTCGCGGTGCGCCGCAAACCGGCACGGCTGTCGGGCGCTCGGCGGGTCAGTCGGCCGGACGCCAGTCGGCGGTCGCCATGTCGACGCCGGTCCTGCCCAACGGGGTGCCCTCGGCGCGCAGCCGGGCCCGCGCCTCGGTCTCGTGTCCGGGTGGCAGCCGGCCGGCCGAGTTGACCACCCGGTACCAGGGCACCCCGCCACCGTGCCGGGCCATGATCGAGCCGATCAGCCGGGCCGACGACCGGCCGGAGCGGTCGGCGAGATGGTCGGCGATCGAGCCGTACGACATCACCCGGCCGGGCGGGATCCGCTCGACCAGCGCGAGCACCTCTTCGACGTACTCCTCGGGTGTCATCAGCTGCCACGATATGGGAGTACGGGGCGGCACGGCGGGGCAACCCGGCCGGGCGAGCAGAATGGGCGGGTGCGGGAAGCAGTCACCACAGCACGCCGGATCGTGGTCAAGGTCGGCTCGTCGTCGCTGACCACCGCCGCCGGTGGACTCGACGCGGAGCGGGTCGACGCGCTGGGCGACGTACTCGCCGGCTGGCTGGCGGGTGGTCCGGTCGCCGGCCCCGCCGCGGAGCCCGGCCGGCGGCCGTCCGGGGCGGGGCGCCGGCGGAGCGGCGGAGCGGCGGAGCGGCGGGAGCTGGTGCTGGTCTCGTCCGGGGCGATCGCCGCCGGGCTGGCCCCGCTCGGGTTGCCGGCCCGGCCCCGCGACCTCGCCACCCAGCAGGCCGCCGCCAGCGTCGGGCAGGGGCTGCTGATCGGGCGCTACTCGGCCGGGTTCGCCCGGCACGGCCGCACCGTCGGCCAGGTGCTGCTGACCGTGGACGACGTGACCCGGCGGGCGCACTACCGCAACGCCTACCGGACGCTGCGGAAGCTGCTCGACCTCGGCGCGGTGCCGATCGTCAACGAGAACGACACGGTCGCCACCGACGAGATCCGGTTCGGCGACAACGACCGGCTGGCCGCCCTGGTGGCCGCGCTGGTCCACGCCGACCTGCTGGTGCTCCTCTCCGACGTGGACGCCCTCTACACCGGTGATCCGGCCCGGCCCGGCACCGTACGGATCGAGGAGGTCCGCGAGGAGGAGGACCTGGCCAACGTGGCGATCGGTCGCGCGGGCCGGGCCGGGGTCGGCACCGGCGGCATGGTCACCAAGGTCGAGGCGGCCCGGATCGCGACCGGGTTCGGCATCCCGGTGGTGCTGACCGCCACCCCGCTGGCCCCGGCGGCGCTGGCCGGCGAGCCGGTCGGCACGCTCTTCCACCGGGTACGGCAGCGGCCGGCGGCCCGGCTCTTCTGGCTGGCCCACGCCACCTCGCCCCGGGGGCGGCTGCACCTCGACCCCGGCGCGGTGCAGGCGGTGGTGGCCCGGCGCAAGTCCCTGCTGCCGGCCGGGATCACCGCCGTCGACGGCACGTTCACCGCCGGTGATCCGGTGGACCTGGTGGACGGCGCGGGGGCGGCGGTCGCCCGTGGACTTGTCAACTACGACGCGGTGGAGCTGCCCGGCCTGCTCGGCCGCTCCACGTCGGAACTCGCCGCCGCCCTCGGTCCCGGCTACGAGCGGGAGGTCGTGCACCGCGACGACCTGGTCCTGCTTGTCTGATCCCGACGGCACCCACGCGCATCCCGTCCCGGCTGGCGCGCTCAGGCGCTGGCGCGCTCAGGCGCTGGCGCGCTCAGGCGCTGGCGCGCTCAGACGCTGGCGCGCTCAGACGCTGGCGCGCTCAGACGCTGGCGCGTTGCGGGGCGCCGATCCGGGGGAAGGGCTCGGTGGAGAAGACGACCTCCACCGAGACCTCGAAGTACCGCGCGATCCGCAGCGCCAGGTGCAGGCTCGGGTTGTATTCGCCCCGCTCCAGGTAACCGACCGTCTGGTAGTGCACCCCGAGCGCGTCGGCGAGCTCCCGCCGGGAGATCCCGCGTTCCGCCCGCAGCACCGCGATGCGGTTGTAGATTGCCTCGCTCATCAGGTGACCCTCTGCATCGCCTTCTCCTTCCGGGCGGCGACGCTCGACCCGGACTCGCGGCGGGCCATCCGGCGCAGGACGATCGGTGCCACCACCAGACCCAGTAGTGCCCAGCCGGCCAGCATGCCGAACGTCTCCAGATGCTGCCAGGAGCCGCCGATCTCCACCGCCGCCAGTTCGTCCGGCAGGAGTGCCGAGCGCGTGCCCAGACCCAGCCAGTAGATCGGGAACGCCTGGCCGACCCACTGCAACCAGACCGGGAAGGTGGTGATCGGATAGAAGATCCCCGAGGTCGCGACGAGGCCCATGATGGGCAGCATGATGATGCCGATGTTGCGGGGGTTGTCGAAGATCGAGCCGAAGATCGCGCCGAGCGGCAGGCAGGCGAAGAGGCCCAGCGGCACCACCCAGGCCAGGGTCAGCCAGGAGCGGGCACCGTCCACCTCCACGCCGTCCACCAGAAGCGACCCGGGCACCACCAGGATGGCGGCGCCGATCAGGCTCATCCCGGCGACCTGCACCACCTTGCCGACCAGATAGCCGAGCATGCCGTTCGGGATCGCCTTGGCCCGCAGCAGCGTGCCGTCCTCCCGCTCGACCGTCAGGGTCATCATCATGGTGGTCAGGGCTCCGAACGCCATGCCGCCACCGAGCACGCTGGGCAGCGTACGGGCGCCGAGCGAGAAGTCCGTGCCGGGCACCGTGGCGTCACGCATGAAGAAGAGCACGAGCAGGAACGCGAGGTTGGGGAAGAGATAGTTCCACAGGTCCTGCGGATTGGTCAGGGTCTGCCGCACCTCGATCCCGCCCCGCCGCAGGCCGGCCCGCATCGCCATCATGATCGGGTTCACCGGCTCGCCTCCTCGAACTCGCGGAGCGTGGCCAGGCTCCGGCCGGACTCGGACTCCCGGACCAGCGCCATGTAGGTCTCCTCCAGGCTGGCCCGCCGCACCTCCAGGTCGGCGATGCCGTCGCCGTACTGCTGGAACAACTCCCGGACGAAGCCGGTGGCATCGGCGGTGGCGTGCACGAAGCGCTGGCCGTCCCGGCTCCACCTGACCTCGGCCTCCCCGGACATCCGCCGGGAGAGCTCGTCGGCCGAGCCGTCGGCGATGATCGACCCGCCGGCCAGGATCAGGATCCGGTCGGCGAGCTTCTCGGCCTCGTCCAGGTCGTGGGTGGTCAGCAGGATCGTGGTCTGCTCCAGGTCGGTGAGCCGGTGCACCAGGTCGTGGAACTCGCGCCGGGCCTCCGGGTCGAAGCCGGCGGTGGGCTCGTCGAGGAAGAGCACCTCGGGGCGGCCGACGATGCCGATCGCGACGTCCAGCCGCCGCCGCTGCCCGCCGGAGAGCTGGCCGACCCGCTTGCCGGCGTGCGGATTGAGCCCTACGGCGTCGATCAGGTCGCCGGTGTCCCAGGGGCGCCGGATCCGGTCGGTGGAGTAGGACCGGTAGTAGGAGCCGAGATGTTCGAGCAGCTCGCGGACCCGCCACTTGGCGTGGTCGCGCCAGGACTGCAACACCACACCGAGCCGGGCGCGCCACCGCTCGTCAGCGTGCGCCGGATCCACCCCGAGCACGGCCACCTCGCCGGCCGAGCGCATCCGGAACCCCTCCAAAATCTCGATGGTGGTCGTCTTGCCGGCACCGTTGGGGCCGAGCAGTGCCAGCACCTCGCCGGCCCGGGCCGTGAAGTTGACGCCGGTCAGCACGTCGGTGCTGCCGTAGCGCATCCGCAGATCACGGACCTCCAGCACCGGCCGCTCGACCGGCGGTCCGGCGGGCTCGGAAGTCCGGCCCGGGGTCTCGGCGACGGTCATAGATCTACACCCCCTCGTCTAATTCCTGCGCGAGCAGATAGTACATCTACTACATCACGCTCGCGCAAGGACGATCACCGGGCGATGACGGTGCGCCGGAGACGCGGCGCGGGGCGGCTCCGGAGTGGAGCCGCCCCGCGCCGGGAGACCGGGTCGGAGTGGGCGTCGACGTGGGGTCGACCCGGGGATCAGTAGGCGGGCAGGGACGGGTCGATCTGCTTGATCCAGGAGAGCACGCCGCCCTGCACGTGCACCGCGTCACGGAAGCCGGCGGCCTTCACCGCCGCCAGCGCCTCGGCGGAGCGTACGCCGGACTTGCAGTGCAGCACGATCTGCCTGTCCTGCGGCAGCGAGGCGAGCGCCGCGCCGGAGAGAATGTCACCCTTCGGGATCAGCGTCGCCCCGGGGATGCGGACGATCTCGTACTCGGCCGGCTCCCGGACGTCGACCAGGAAGATGTCCTTGCCGGCGTCCTGCCACTCCTTCAGCTCGCGGGCCGTGATGGTGGCGTCCGCCACCGCCGCCTCCGCCTCCGGCGAGACGGCGCCGCAGAAGTCCTCGTAGTCCTCCAGCAGCTCCGTGACGGTCGGGTTCTCCCCGCAGAGCGCGCAGTTCGGATCCTTACGGACCTTGATCTTCCGGTACGACATCTCCAGCGCGTCGTAGACCGTCAGCCGCCCGACCAGCGGCTCGCCGATCCCGGTGAGCAGCTTGATCGCCTCGGTGACCTGGATCGAGCCGATCGACGCGCAGAGCACGCCGAGCACGCCGCCCTCGGCGCAGGACGGCACCATGCCGGGCGGCGGCGGCTCCGGGTAGAGGCAGCGGTAGCAGGGGCCGTGCTCGGCCCAGAAGACCGACGCCTGCCCGTCGAACCGGTAGATCGACCCCCAGACGTACGGCTTGCCGAGCAGCACCGCCGCGTCGTTGACCATGTAGCGGGTGGCGAAGTTGTCCGTACCGTCGACGATCAGGTCGTACTGGCCGAAGATCTCCAGCACGTTGTCCCGGTCCAGCGCGGTGTTGTGGATCTCCACCTGCACCAGCGGGTTGATCTCGCGGATGCTCGACGCCGCGGACTCGGCCTTCGACCGGCCGACGTCCGACTGGCCGTGGATGATCTGGCGCTGGAGGTTGGACTCGTCGACGGTGTCGAAGTCGATGATGCCGAGCGTCCCGACCCCGGCCGCGGCGAGGTACATCAGCGCGGGCGAGCCGAGACCGCCGGCACCGACGCAGAGCACCCGGGCGTTCTTCAGCCGTTTCTGCCCCTCCACCCCGACGTCCGGGATGATCAGGTGGCGCGAGTAGCGGCGAATCTCGTCAACGGAGAGCTCGGCGGCGGGTTCGACGAGCGGGGGCAGTGACACGGTGGACTCCCCGGTTCCGATCACCGCTCAGCCGGTGGCTGAGCGCATCGACAATGGCATGTCCGGCCATTGTTCCTCGCCGGAGCCGTGCTCGACCATGAGGTGGAACACCTGCCCGACATGCGGGAGTGGGAATAACCGCCGGAGACGGAACGGCACGGCTCCGGGGACGCGGTGGGGTGTGCCGTACGGGTGCGGGTCCCGGCCGGCTACGGGATCGGCGGGCCGGTGTACCGGCGCCCGTCAACGTACGGCCAGCCGTTCGGCGCGCAGCCACGCAGCCCGTACGTCTGCTGGAGCATCACCGGCGCCGGTGCGCCGGGCCGGGGGCAGCCCTGGTGCGACTCGCCCAGCTCGTGCCCGACCTCGTGGTTGAGCGCGAAGGCCTGGTAGACCTCCAGTGCGGCACCGTACTCCGGCACCCCGGTCAGCCAGCGGGCGACGTTGAGGATCACCTGTCCCGGCAACCGGCACGAGCCGTACCGCCCGGTGTGCAGCCCGGCGGTGCCGCACAGCCGCTCCGAGGTGCCCGGGGTGGCCAGGAAGACGGTGAACTGTGCCTTCGTCGCCTTCGCGACCCGCTGGAGGCGGAGCTTCCCCGACGCCGTCCAGCCCCGGGGGTCGCCGAGCACCGCGTCCACTGCGGCGGCGAAGGGCGCCACCTCCTGGCCCATGCCCTGCTCCACGGCGACGTGGTAGCGGCGCAGCGTACCGGCCCTGCCGAGCACCCGGCCGCCGGTGGCGTACCCGAAGGTGCCCGGACCGGTGGTCGGGTAGTCGGCGCCCGGATCGGTCGCCGGACCGCTCCGCCCGGCCGCCGTGCTCGCCGCCCCGGCGACCGCACCGCCCCCGCCGGACGCCGCCGCCACGCCCGACCCGGACGGGCGGGTGTGCACCAGCCCGACCGTGAGCAGGACGGCGGCGACCGCCAGCAGCGCGAGCGCGACGGCCCGCCGTCGCCGCCGCCGGGCCTGGGCGGCGGCGACCCACTGCCGTTCGAGCCGGCCCCCGGAGCGGACGCCGGCCCCCCTACCCGGCTGCGCGGCGGCCCGCCCACCAGGGTGCGCGGCGGCCCGCCGGCCGGGGCGCGCGGCGGCCCGGCCGGCGGTCGTCGTCTCGGGGGCCAGACCATCCGGCGGCGCGGGGAAACGACCGTGGTCGGGAGGGTTTGCCGGATTCGCCATGGCGGGCTCAGCCTTCCATGCCGGCGGGCCATCGTCCAGGATCAACGCCGCGCCGCCGCCCGCCGGACGGCCGCGACGACGGAAGCTATCGGGCCGGGCCGGCGTAGCGCTTCCCGCCCAGGTACGGCCACGGGTTCGCGACGCAGCCGTCCAGGAAGAGCGTCTGCTGCATCATCACCGGGGCGGGCCGGTCGTCCCGGGGACACCGCTCGTGGCCGTGGCCGAGCTCGTGCCCCACCTCGTGGTTGACCACGTACGTCCGGTAGCGGTCCAGCGGCACCTTGCCCGCCACGTAGTGCGGCACCGAGAACATCCAGCGGTCCAGATTGATGATCACCCGGCCGAAGCCCCGGCAGGAGGTGTACGGCTTGCCGTCGACCCGGATGTCCACTCCGGAGGCCGCGCACATCGTGCGGGCCGTACCGGCGGTCACCAGGTAGATCGTGAAGTCGTGGCCGGCGCGGTCCGGGACCCGCTGCAGCCGCAACCGTCCGCTGCCGGTCCAACTCCGGGAGTCGGCCAGCGCGGCGTCGACCTCGGCGACGAAATCCGGGAGGTGCTCGTCGACGTTCCGCTCCACCGCCACCCGGTAGCGTCGTACCGCTCCGGCCCGGCCCGCCACCTCGCCCCGGCCGCTCGCGTAGGTGAAACTACCCGGCCCGGTCGACGGCACCGGCCCCGCCAGCCGCAGCACGGGTGCGGGCGGCCGGCTCGGTGTGGGGGCGGAGGTGGGTGTGGCGGGGGTCGGCGTCGCGACGGTCGCCGGAGTCGTCGGTCCGGCCGCCCGGCCGCCGACCGACTGCTCCGCCGCCAACCGGTCGGCGGGCGGCACCAGCAACCCGATCACCGCCACCGCGCCGGCCACGCTCAACAGCAGCACCGCCAGCGTCGGAAGGCGCCGCCACGGCCGCCGCCGGGGCAGCGTGTCGGGCTCCGGAGAGTCGGAACCGTTTGCGGGACGTTGGCGCTTCCTGTTGATCTGCACGCCTACTTGGTACGCCCGACCCGATCATTTGGTTGCATCCGCTCCTCAGGTCACCCGCAGGTGTCGCCGCCGCACCCGGCCGGCGCCCACAAAAGGGCCGGCTACGAGATCAGCAGGCAACGCGTGTGCAGAGGGCGGGCTAGGAGATCAGCCGGACGGCCGGCCGCGGGCTGGTCTCGTCCAGCAGGGCGAGCGCCGCCCGGGCGACGGTCCGGGGCACCTCCAACTGCGGGACGTGCCCGACGCCGGCCAGCAGCAGGAGCCGGCTGTCCGGCACCAACCGGGCCACCTGGGCCGGCACCCGGATGTCGACCAGCCGGTCCAGCCCGCCGCCGATCACCAGCGTCGGCGCGGTGATCTGCCCGGCGATCCGCCACAGCGAACCGGAGCCCGGCAGGTAGGCCCGGACGAAGCTGCCGACCAGGCCGCGCAGCGTACGCACGTAGGCCGCCGCGTAGTGCTCGGCGGTGTACCTGATCCGGATCTCCTCGATCGCCTCCATCCGCCGCTGGTCACAGATCCGGCGGGTGTCGGCCACGCACGCCTCCATCACCTGCCGGGCCATCTCCTCCGGCGGCAACTGGGTCAGCCAGCGGGCGGCCAGGCGTTCCGCCCGGGGCACCGCGAGCAGCGGCAGCACCCGGCCCTGCAGCGAGCGGCGCGGATCGAGGAACGGCATCGCCGGGGAGATGAGGGTGAGCGTACGGACCAGGTCGGGGCGGAGACCGGCCACCCGCACCGAGATCGCTCCGCCGAGGGAGTTGCCGAACAGGTGCACCGGACCCCGACCGGAGTGCTCGATGTACCGGACGACCCGGTCGGCGAAGGCCGCGATCGTGTACTTCCGCCCCGGATCGCTGAGCCCGAATCCGGGCAGGTCGATCGCGTGCCCGTCGAGCCGGTCGGCCAGCAGGCCGGCCAGGTCGGTCCAGTTCTGCGCCGAGCCGCCCAGCCCGTGTACGTACAGCGCCGGTTCGGCGCCCTCGCGGGTGGCCGGGGTACGCCGGACGTGGGTGATCGAGCCATCGATCCGCACGCCCTGGCCAGGCCAGGGTGATGGGATCTCGCCCAGGACGATCGACTCGTCCGCCGCCAGCAGCGCACGCCTCATGCACCAAGTGTGCCGGCAGCGCGGTGATCACGCCGCCGGGCCGGTGAAGCCGGCACGGCGTCCGGCACGGCGGACAGCACGTCCGCACCCCTCCGCCCCGGTTCGTACGGATTGGCACCGCCGCCCGGGCGGCCCGGCCGACCGAATCAGGTGAGCAACGCCTCAAGCCGGCGGTTGACGGCGGCCAGCGTGGCCCGGACCACCGCCTGGCGCGGGTCGCCGGAGACCAGCGCCGAGCCGGCGAGCTGCTCGACCCAGCCGTCGCAGACCAGCAGCACCACCACGGTGGCCACCTCGCATCTGCCGAACGGCACCACCGCCGCGTGCTCGACGAAGCACCGGCCGCGCTCGGTGACCCGGGTGGATGCGCTGAGCAGCTCGTCGATGGCCGCCGCCGCCGCCACGGCGCAGAGCCGCAGGACGTACCCGTCGACGGCGGGACCGGTGGCCAGCCCGGTCGCCGGCTGCTTGCCGGCGGCGAGTCGTACCTCGACGGTGGCGTCCAGGCCGAAGGTGCTCACCTGCACGTGGTCGATGATCACCCGTGGGCCGGGCGGCGCGCCCGGGTTCAGTGGCCGGGAGGGTGCCGTCTCGGTGGTGGTCACCGGGCTTCCGGAGTAGGAGCTGCCGACCGTGCTGGCGTTGCCGCTGATCGGCGACCCGCTCCGGCCGCCCTCCGCTGGCTGCTGCCCGACCGTTGCCCTGCCCCGGTGCCCCGGCCCCTGGCGCCGCCGACGCGGCTCCTCGGTCGCCGGCTCGGCCCGGGACGGGGACTCGGCCCGGGACGGAGGCTCGGCCCGGGACGGAGGCTCGGCCCGGGACGGAGGCTCAGCCCGGGTCTCCGGCTCGGCCGGCGGCACCTGCCGGGGCCGGGCCACGCCGGGCCGGGCCGGGCCGTCGGCGAGGCCCGGGTCGCCACCCGGCTGGGCGGGCAGGTTCTGCGGGGCGGCGGCCAGGCCCATCCGCTCCTGGAGCAGCCGCGCCACGTGCCGGCTCACCTCCGCCGGATCAGCTCCGTCGGCCAGGTCGAGGCGCAGGCTGTGTGCGCCGGCCGGAGTGGTACGCAGCGAAGCGTCGCGTACCCCGGCGACTCCCCGGACCGCGTCCAGGATCGCGTTGACGTCGAAGCCGTCCGGTCGCTCGCGCGGCTCTGCCGTTCCATCCTCCCGACGCAGATGAGTGGCGATCCGGGCCAGTTCGGGCGTTTCGGCGTGCGGCTCCGGGGCGAGCGGCTCCGGCACGGTGGGCACGTCCGGCTCGGCGGGCACCCGCTGCGGCAGCACGTCACCGGATTCCGCGGGCCGGACGGCACCGGGTTCCACCGGTGCCGGCTCCGGATCCGCCGCTGCCGACTCCGGATAGTGGTACGGCGAACCGGGATAGCTCGGCGCCGTGGGCAGGGCCAGGGCTTCCCGGCGGTACGGATAGCCGGGCGCCTGCCCGGTCGGCGGATGGCCCGGCGGCTCGGTGCCCGGCGGTGAACCGCCCCCTGTCGGCGGATAGCCGGCCGGCTGTCCCGGTTGCGCCGTCGGATAACCGGCTCGCTCTCCACCGGGCGCCGTACCCGGGGAATAGCCCGGGGAGTGCGCACCCGGCCCCGACGGCTCGGTGCCCGGCCCGGAGGGATAGCCCGCCGGTTCCGCACCGGGCGCCGATGCGGCCACCCCGCCCGGCCCCGACAGGTAGCCCGGCGACCCGGGTTCGGAGGCGACCGGCCCGGGATAACCGCCAGGGGTCTCCGGCGCGGCCCGCCGACCGGCGCCCTCCGGCGCCACCGGCTGGCTGTGCGCGGCGGCCGGGTAGCCGGCCGGCGCGGAGTGTCCCTCCCGGTGCGCCGGCCCGGCCGGCGGCGATTCGGGTGCACGCTGCGACTGCGATCCGGGTACGCGCGGCGACTGCGGGTCGGCCCAGCTCGGCGCCTGCGGGTCGGCCCAGCTCGGCGCCTGGGGATCGGCCCAACCCGGCGACCAGCGCTGCTCGGGCCCGCCGGAGGTCTCCGCCTCGCGGGTCGGCCCGGCCTGCGGGGCCGGCTCGGCGGCGTTCCGGCCCTCGAGGTGCCGGACGCCCTCCTGCTCCGGCTGCGCCCCGGAGGTGGCCCAGGGCGGCGCCCAACCGGAGGACCAGTTCGCCGCTTCGGGGCCCGGATAGGTCCCCGCTTCCTGGACCGGATAGCTCGCCGACTCCCGGACCGGGTCCTGGCCCGGATATCCTGCCGACTCCTGGACCGGATAGTCGGCCGGGGCGACCGGCGTCGTCCCCCGCTCGTCGGCCTCGACCGGGCGCCAGCCAGGTCCCGGACCGGCCTGCTCCGGACCGGTCACCTGCGACGACGAGCGGTCCGGTTGCCGGGGACCGGCCGGCATGAGCGCGGTCAGTCCGGTCACCGGCGGGGGATCGTGGTCGACGGGAGCCCGGAAGGTTCGGCCGCGTTCGGCCTCCGCCGCGCCGGCCGGGTCAGATGCCCCACCGGCACCCCCCTGGCCGGCCGGCGGGCCGGAGGTCATCGCCGGCGGTCCGGAGATCGCGGCCGGCGGCCCCGACGTCACGGCCGGCGTGCCCGGCATGGCGCCGGGCGGTCCCGAGACCGCGGCCGGCGGTGCCGAGGTCGGCTGCGGGTGCACCGGCTGAGCAGGCTCCCGCCAGCGCGGTGGCTGGCCGGCCGGCCCGATGCCGACGCGTTCCGGCTCGCCGTAGCCGCGCTCGATGTAGCCGCGATCACCGAAGGCGTGCCGCGCCGTGCCGGCGGCGTCCGGCTCGCCCGCCGGTCCGGACGGCTGTCCCGGATAGTCCACGGCGGCACCGGCGGGCAGGTCCGGACCGGCTCCCCACCGGTCGGCGGGCTCGACGACCTCCGCGTCGTACGCATGGCCCGGCTCGCCGGGCAGCCTCCGACCGCCGGACCAGCCCTGGTCGGGCTCGGCCACCTCACCCAGGCGCACGCCGTTGACCGGTTGCCGGAGTTCGCGGATCGGGATGCCGGGCGTGGCCGGGATCGGCCGGGGGGTGTAGGCGGCACGGTCGCCCCAGCCACGGGTCACCGCCGGCTCGACGACCGGGTGCCACTGCCGCCCCGACGCATCGACGCCGTTCTCCGCACCGGACCAGCCCGCGTCGCCCGCCCAGCCGTTGGCCGGACGGGCCGGGTCACCCTGCGGACCTGCCCCGTTACCGTGCTCTCCCGGTGTGGGGGCTCCGGGTTGCCCTGTTTCGTCCACCGTGCGCTCCTTGGTCGCCCCCGCTGAGGCTACCGTGTGGTGGCAGTGCCGATAAGTTACAGCGGCGGGCTAATTCGGCAGTCGAGTGATCTACCCACCGCTCTGCCGAGAAGCAAGGTCGGCGGCGTGCGAGGTGAAGCGGAGGTGACCATGACCCAGGTGGGAAACGGCGCGCAGACGGCTGGGCGGCCAACGCGCCTACCGCGCTCGGCACGGCGTAAGCAGCTGCTGGCGGCGGCCCAGGAGGTGTTCGTCGCCCAGGGATACCACTCGGCCGCGATGGACGACATCGCCGAGCGGGCCGGCGTTTCCAAGCCCGTCCTCTATCAGCACTTCCCGGGGAAGCTGGAGCTGTATCTGGCGCTGCTGGACACGCACTGTGACGCGATCGTGGCCAAGGTCCGGGACGCGATGGCCGCGACCACCGACAACAAGGAGCGGGTCAGCGGGGCCGTCCGCGCCTACTTCGACTTCGTCGATCACGAGAGCGGTGCGTTCCGGCTGGTCTTCGAGTCCGACCTGCGCAACGAGCCGGCCGTGCGCGAGCGGGTCGAACGGGTGGAGCAGGGCTGCATCGCCGCCATCACCGACACCATCATCTCCGACACGGGGGTGAGCCGGTCCCGGGCCGAACTGCTCGCCTCCGGGCTGGTCGGCGCCGCCGAGACCGCGGCCCAGTTCTGGCTGGCGGGCGGGCGGAAGGTGCCGAAGGCCGAGGCCGAGGCGCTGCTCGCCGGCCTGACCTGGCGGGGGATCGCGAGCTTTCCCCTGCAGGGCGAGTCGGCCTCAACGTAAGCCGCGCCGATCGGATAGCCTTTCCGACGGCGGATCTTTCGCCCCGAACAAGGAGGTCACGTGGAGGTCAAGATCGGCGTGCAGTACGCGCCGCGCGAGCTGGTCCTGGAGAGCGCGCAGACGCCGGCCGAGATCGAGCAGATCGTGACCGACGCCCTCGGCAACAGCGAAGGCACCCTGTCGCTGACGGACGAGAAGGGCCGCCGGGTGATCGTGCCGGTCGGCAAGGTGGCCTACGTGGAGATCGCCGAGGCCTCTCCCCGCGCCGTCGGCTTCGTGGCCCGCTGATCTCCCGCTGACTCCGGCCGACCGGCCCAACGGTCCCCGGTCGCCCGACCGGCCCTTCAGCCTGACCGGTCGGGCCGCCGGATCAGTTGTTCAGGCCGACCGCTGCCATCCGCGTGGTGTGCGCGGCGGTCAGTCGCCTGAACAGTGTCTGCACGCCGGACCGGTCGTCGAAGCCGGTCGCGATCAGCGCGGTCAGCGCCACCCGCTCGCCGGCCGTCCGGCCCGCCTGGGACAGCCCTTCCCCGACCAGTCGCCGGGCCCACATCGAGAGCCGGTTCGCCACCTTCGGGTCCGCCTCGATGGCCAGCCGGATCTCCCTGCCGGCGAACTCGTCGTACCGGGAGTCGTGCAACACGTCGAGCACGAGCTGCCGGTCGGGCTCGGCGAGAAGCGTCGCCATCTCCCGGAAGAAGTCGTCGGCGATGGCGTCACCGACGTACGCCTTGGTCAGCGCCTCCAGCCAGTCCTTCGGCTCGGTCGAGTCGTGGTACGACTGCAGGGCCGGCACGAACGGGGCCATCGCGTCGCCGGGCGCGACGCCGAGTGCCGTCAGCCGGTCGGCGAGCCGCCGGTAGCTGCCGATCTCGATGGCGGCCATCTCGCTCAGCACGGCGCGCCGCGCCAGGTCGGGCGCGAGCCGCGCGTCGGCGGCCATCCGGTCGAAGGCCATCAGTTCGCCGTACGCGACCAGGCCGAGCAGGTCCACGACCGCGGTGGACGGTTTCCGCCCGCCGGAGGCAGGGGCGGAGCCGGAGGCGGCAGAGGAGGCCGGGGCGGGTTCTGCGGGGGCGGACACGCCCGCAGGCTACCGCCCGGTGGAGCGGGCCGGGGTACCGTCCCGACCAGGACTTTCCGCGCGACACGTCTCGGCGGTCTCATTCCGGACACCTGCGTACCTGTCGGTAACTCGACGAACATGATCTGTAACGGATGTCACATCGATGGACCCCGGTCGCCGGAGGTGTCGCCGTACCGGAGACGCCGTTTGCCGGGCTCAGGTAGCATGGATCAGTTGCCGAAGGAGGCAGGGTCCAGGAGACCGTCATCGTCTCCGGAAAATCTGCCCTCCGGCGCGCGCGTGCGGCCCGGTCTTCCACTCGGCGTTCAGCCGTCGACCGTGTGGCCCGCGCCACAGAAGACACCGCGCCCTACGGACGAACGGGGCGCACCACGAGAGGGCACCCCCACAACCACATGAGCGAGCACATCGAAGACATCACACCCGGTCAGGTTCTGACCGGCGAGGAATCCATCGCCGCCGGTGACGCACTGGTGGCCGACGCGCCACTCCGCCCGGAGGCACCCACCTTCGCCGAGCTCGGCGCCCGCGCGGAGACCGTGACCGCGCTCGCCGAGGCGGGCATCACCCGAGCCTTCGCCATCCAGGAGTACGCCCTGCCGATCGCGTTGCGCGGCACCGACCTGATCGGCCAGGCGCCGACCGGCACCGGCAAGACGCTCGGCTTCGGCGTGCCCCTCCTGGAGCGGGTCTTCTCGCCGGCCGAGGGCGGCGACGGGCTGCCGCAGGCGCTGGTCGTCGTGCCGACCCGGGAGCTGGGACTCCAGGTCGCCAAGGACATCGCCGCGGCGGGCCGGACCCGGGGCGTACGGGTGCTGCCGATCTACGGCGGCGTGGCGTACGAGCCGCAGGTCGAGGCGCTGCGCAAGGGCGTCGAGATCCTGGTCGGCACGCCCGGTCGACTGCTCGACCTGGCCAAGCAGAAGCAGCTCCGGCTCGACCGGGTGCACGCACTCGTCCTGGACGAGGCGGACCGGATGCTCGACCTGGGCTTCCTGGACGACGTCGAGAAGATCCTGGCGATGCTGCCGGAGGACCGGCAGACCATGCTCTTCTCGGCCACCATGCCGGAGCCGATCGTCACGCTCTCCCGACGCTTCCTGCGGCATCCGGTGACCATCCACGCCGGGCACACCGCCGAGACCGGACCGTCGCCGCTGACCCGGCAGCTGGTCTACCGCACCCACTCACTCAACAAGATCGAGATCGTCGCCCGGATCCTCCAGGCGCGCGGGCGCGGTCTCACGATGCTCTTCACCCGGACCAAGCGGGCCGCCGACCGGGTCGCCGAGGATCTCGACTTCCGCGGGTTCGCGGTCGCGGCCGTCCACGGTGACCTGGGCCAGGGCGCCCGGGAGCGGGCGCTGCGGGCGTTCCGGTCCGGCAAGATCGACATCCTGGTCGCCACCGACGTCGCGGCCCGGGGGCTCGACGTCACCGGGGTCACGCACGTGATCAACTACGACTGTCCGGAAGACCAGGACACCTACACGCACCGGATCGGGCGCACCGGTCGGGCCGGCGCCACCGGAGTCGCGGTGACCTTCGTCGACTGGGACGACATGCCCCGGTGGCGGATCATCGACAAGACGCTCGGGCTGGAGATGCCGGAGCCTCCGGAGACCTACCACACCTCCGCCCACCTCTACACCGACCTGGAGATCCCGACCGACGTCGCCGGCACCCTGCCGTCGGCCGAGCGGACCCGCGCCGGGCTCTCCGCCGAGGTCGAGGAGGACCTCGGCGGGCGCTCCCGGGGCGCCGGTGGCCGGCGCGGCCCGGGTCGCGGTGACGGCGCGCGGAGGTCCCGCGACCGGCGCGGCGGCGGCAGCCGGAGCGGCGGTCCCGCCGACCAGGCAGGTCCCGAGGGCGAGTCCACGGGCCAGCAGGAGCCACGCCGCCGGCAGCGCCAGCGGCGCCGGGCGGGCGAGGTCGTCACGGGCACGGCGGAGGCGGGCGAGGCGGGCGGCGCCCGGACCGGCACCGAGCCGGGCGGCGCCACCGCGACCTCGGCCGGCGCCTCGGCCGAGAGTGGTGCCGGCGTCTCGACCGAGACCGGCACCTCCGCCAAGCCGCGCCGCCGTCGCCGTCGCCGGGGTTCCGGCGCGGGTGGCGATGCCGCTGCCACCGACGACTGATGCCCCAGCAGCTCGACGCCGCGCTCGCCGAGGTGCGGGCGCTGCTGCTCGATCCCGGGTTGACCCGCGCCGTCGCCGCCGGGCGACGGCGCGGACAGCTTCCCGCCGTGGTACGCGTCGAGCTGCGCCCGATCGCGCTCAGGTCGGGCGCCCGGCTGCAGATCGTCACCGACGACGGTGCCCGGCCGTACACCCGTAACGTCGTGCCGGGGCCGGAGGCGGACGCGGCGGTCGACGCGCTGCTGGCCGAGCCGTTCGGCAACTGGCACGTCGAGACGGCGAGCACCACCCTGCAACTGCGGGTGACCAAGCGGGGCGAGGCGCAGGTGCACCGGGTCGCCGCGCAGCGGGCCGCGACGCCGGCCGTCTCGCACGACCGCAGCCGGGAACACCTGCTCGATCCCGGTGACCCGCTCTTCGACGCGATCGGCGGCAGCGCGGCGAAGCGGCGGCAGGTCGACGCCTTCCTCCGGGCCCTCGCCGCCACCCTGCCGGCCGGGTTGACCGGCCCGCTGCGCGTGGTCGACCTCGGCTGCGGCAACGCGTACCTGACCTTCGCCGCCTACCGCTACCTGGCCGGGCGGGGCGTCGACGTGGAACTGGTCGGCGTGGACGTACGCGAGGACCAGCGGCGCCGCAACACCGCGCTCGCCGAGCGGCTCGGCTACGCCGACCGGGTCCGGTTCGTCGCCGGCACCATCCTGGAGGCGGCGGTGGAGCCCGCCCCCGACCTGGTGCTCGCACTGCACGCCTGCGACACCGCGACCGACGAGGCGCTGGCCCGGGCGGTGCGCTGGGGTGCCCGCTGGATACTCGCCGCCCCGTGCTGCCACCACGACCTCGCCGCACAACTGCGGACCACCTCGGCACCCGGCCCGTACGACATGCTGGTGCGGCAGGGCATCCTGCGGGAACGCTTCGCCGACGTGCTCACCGACGCGCTGCGGGCGGCGCTGCTCCGGCTGCACGGCTACCGGGTCGAGGTGGTGGAGTTCGTCGACTCCGAGCACACCCCGCGCAACCTGCTGCTCCGGGCCCGGCACACCGGCACCGCACCGACCGGGCGGCAGCGCGACGACTACCGGGCGCTGCTCGGCGACTGGCAGCTCACGCCACGACTGCAGACCCTGCTCGACTCGCCCTGATCCACCCGGGTCGCCTCTTTCTTCACCACGGTCGCCCTTCTCTTCACCCGGCCCACCGCACTGACCCGGCCCGTTTCGGCCGTATCGGCGGAACTGTCGGGCTGATCGGACGGCCGGGGGCGATGCCGGCCGGCCGATGGTACGGGCCGGGTGGGTTCGATCAGTCGGCTTTCCGACCCGCCCTTCCGGATTACTCTCGAAACGTCATCCGGACGCCGGGCGAAAGGGCTTTCCGCTGAGTATCGGTGCCGCACAGGACTCGCCACAGGCGGCATTCGCCCGCTTCGTACGGCGTGCCATCGACGACGCCAAGAGCGAGCGCGGCTGGACGGTCAGCGATGTCGCCGCGCACACCGGAGTGGGCCGCTCCACCCTGTTCCGCTGGCTCGCCGGAGACTGGCAGGACTATCCCGAGCTGGCCAAGGTGCGCGGGTTCTGCTCGGCCCTGGACGTGCCGGTCGGCACGGCCTTCCGGGCCCTCGGCCTGCCCGACGGCGAACAGCCCGGCGCGCACCGGCGGGACCGGATCGAGTCACCCGTGGAGGCCGATCTCCGGGTGATCATGGCCCGGTTGGCCGATTCCGGCGTGCCGCCGGAGGAGAAGAAGCTGATCCGGGACATGCTCCGCTACCTCGCCCACCGGCAGGTCCGCCGCGCCGGCTGACCGGGCCGGTCCGGTCGTGACGCGGGACCGGGGTCAGGGCACCGTCAGGGTGAACTCGGCGGTCCGCACCGCGCCGGCCACCTGGAAGTCGAAGTAGATGCGGTAGCTCCCCGGGCTCGGTGCGGTCAGCCAGAACTTGACCGCCCCGCCCGACAGCTCGGGCTCCGGATGGACGTGCACGTAGCCGAGGTCACCCTCCCGGACCACCACCAGGTGCCCGTACGCGCCGAGGTAGGGCTCCAGGGTGGTGACCGGGTTGCCACCGGTGAAGACCCGGAACAGCATCGGCTGGCTCGCCCCCACCTGCGGGGTTCCCTCGTAGGTGACGGTGAACCCGCCGACCGTCGCCTCCCGGGCCGGCGCGGGCAGCGGTCGGGGCTGGTAGTCGCCGCCGACCACCAGGTCGACCCCGAGGGTCGACGGGTGCTGCCCGCCCGTGGCGTCCAGGGCGGTGAAGTCGGCGTACGCCCGCCAGACCCCCGCCGACGGCAGGGTGAGCGGCACGCTCCAGGTGCCGTCGGGAGCCATCGTCGGGTGCAGGTGCTGGTAGCCGCCGAGATCACGCCGGATCACGATCATGTGCATCGGCTTCTCGTGCACCACGGCGTACCCGGTCACCGCCCGGCGGTCCGGCCCGCGCACCTGGAACCGGAAGTCCTGGCCCCGCCCGGCGGTGAAGGTCGTGGCGGCCGGCACCAGCGTGTAGCCGCCCGCGCTCACGCTCAGCCCGCCCGCCTCCGCTCCGCCCGGCCCGGCTGCCGCGCCGGCAGGATGCTCGTGCGGCCCGGTCCCCGGCGGATGGGTGTGGTCGCCGGCGCCGCTCGCCGGCGCCGAGCCGGCACCGGGCGCCGGATCGCCACCGGCGTTCACCCTGCCGAGGGCGAAGCCGGCGAGCAGGGTGAGGACCAGCGCGCCCACGGTGAGTGCGAGGCGCAGGGTCCCCCGGTCCACGACGGCGGACGCGGCCGGATCTTCTGCGGCCGGATCTTCTGCGGCCGGCCGCGTCCGCCCGCCGGTAGCGGTCGCCGCGGCCCGGGCAGCGCCCGGCGCAGCTGGAGCAGTGGCCGGCGCAACCGGAGCAGTGGCCGGCGCCGCCCGGTCCCGGCCGGTCGTCGGCGCCTCCGGCTGTTCACGCGTCACGATCCGCAGGTTACCGTCCCGGCCCGGCGGCACCGCGACGCCCGCCGCCGGCACCGGCCGAGGGCCGCCGGCCCGCCCCCGGGAGCCAGCGACACCGATCACCGTACGCATCTGAGTGGCTTCGATGCGTCGCCTATCCCGGGCATCGATCGTTAGACCGGTCGTGCCGACCACCGCATTGCCATGTCGCGCCGCCGCCCTCGCCGCCGGGATGACCGTGGCGTTGGCGCTCGCCCCCGCGCCCGGCCGGGCAGCACCGGCCGGCGATCCCGAGGAGCGGATCGCCAGGGCGGCGGAGCAGCTGGAGATCGTCGTCGAGCAGTACAACGACCTGCGCGAGGAGCTGCGGGAGACCCGGGCGCGCAGCGCGGCGCTACACGCCGAGATGATGCCGCTCGAACGCGAGATCGAGGCGCACCGCACCGAGATCAGCCTGATCGCCGCCCGCGCGTACCGGACCGGTGACATCCACGCCGTCGGGATGCTCGGCACCCTGCTCCGCGCCGCCGACCCGGAGAACCTGGTGGATCCGCTGATCCTGCTCGACCGGCTGACCCGGGAGCAGCATCGGATGATCGCCGCGCTGACCGAGGCGTACGACCGGCTGGCCGCCGCCCGCCGGGGCGTCGAGGCGCTCGCTGCCCGGCAGCGCGGACAGGAGCGACAGCTCGCCGCCCGGAAGCTGGCGATCGAGACCGAGCTGGCCCGGCTCGCCCGGCTGCCCGGGGGTGTCGAGCCGCGCGCCGAGGCCGCCCCACGGCTGCCCGGGCCGGTCGCCGGGGCCGCCGGCAGGGCCGTCCGGTTCGCGTACGCCCAGCTCGGCAAGCCGTACCGGTGGGGCGGCGAGGGTCCCGACGGGTACGACTGCTCCGGGCTGACCTCGGCCGCCTGGGCGGCCGCCGGCGTACGGCTGCCGCACAACGCCGCCCGGCAGTGGCGGGCGGTGACCCGGATCAGCCGGGCCGCCAGGCAGGCCGGTGACCTCGTCTTCTACTACCGCGACCTGCACCACGTCGCGCTCTACGTCGGAGACGGGAAGATCATCCACGCTCCACGCACCGGCACACGCATCCGGATCGACCGGGTCGACTACCAGCCGATCGTCGGCTACGGCCGGCCCGGCTGACGGTCCCGACAGGAGCCGGCGACAGGACGCGCGGGCTCAACCGGCGACGCGACGCGCGGGCTCAACCGGCGACGCGACGCGCGGGCTCAACCGGCGACGCGACGCGCAGGCTCAACCGGCGACGGCGAGCGTGAACGGGAGCACCCCGGGCGCACCGGCCCGGCGCAGCAGGCGGGCCACGATCGTCATCGTCCAGCCCGAGTCGACGAGATCGTCGACCAGCAGCACCGGACCGGCCAGCCCGGACAGCTGGGCGGCCAGCGGGGCGGGCACGTCGAAGGCGTCGTGCAGCGCGCGTACCCGCTGGGCGCTGTTGCCCCGCGCACCCGCGGCGGCGCCCTCTTGGGCCGGCACCTCGCCGAGCAGCGGCAGCCGGCCGACCCGGGCGATCCGCTCCGCCAGCCCCCGGACCAGCCGGGGTCGGCGCCGGGAGCCGACCGCGAGCACGGCGGCCGGGCGGGCGGGCCAGGGGTCGTCGCCGTGCGCCCACGCCTTCAGCACCTCGACCACGGCGGTCGCCACCTCCTCCGGCACCTCCGCGTCCGGCACGTCCGGCCCGGTCAGCGCGCGCAGCCTGGCCCCCCAGCCGAGATCGGAGAGCCGCCCGACGGCCCGCCCCGGGTACGCCTGCTCGTCCGCCCCGATCCGGCCACGCAGCGGTACGCCGACCGCCTCCAGCCCGGTCGGCCAGAGCTTCTTCGCCGGGATCTCCACGCCGGGGCGGCCGAGGAACGCCTGCGCGGCGGCGAGCGCGGGCGCCGACACCTGCGCGTCGAACCGCGCGCCGGTGCACCGGTCGCAGCGGCCACACGGGGTGGCCGCCGGATCGTCCAGGCAGCGGCGGAGGAACTCCATCCGGCAGCCGGCGGTGGAGGCGTAGTCCAGCATGGCCTGCTGCTCGGCGGCGCGGGCCTGCGCCACCCGGTGCAACCGGGCCGCGTCGTAGTGCCACGGCTCGCCGGTGGCGAGCCAGCCGCCCCGGACCCGGCGTACCGCGCCGTCGACGTCGAGGACCTTGAGCATCAGCTCCAGCCGGGTCCGGCGCAGGTCGACGATCGGCTCCAGCGCCTGCGTGGAGAGCGGCCGGTCGGGGCGCAGGGCGGCGAGCACCGAGCGCACCTGTTCCTCCGGCGGGAAGGCCAGCGAGGCGAAGTACCGCCAGATCGCCCGGTCCTCGGTGCCCGGCAGCAGCAGCACCTCGGCCGCGCCGACGGCCCGACCGGCCCGGCCGACCTGCTGGTAGTAGGCGATCGGCGACGGCGGCGCACCGAGATGCACCACGAACCCGAGGTCCGGCTTGTCGAACCCCATGCCCAGCGCCGAGGTCGCCACCAGCGCCTTGATCTTGTTGTCCAGCAGGTCCCGCTCGGCGGCCCGCCGGTCGGCGTCATCGGCCTGGCCGGTGTACGCCGCCACCGCGTACCCCCGGCCGCGCAGGAACTCGGCGGTCTCGCCGGCCGCCGCCACCGTCAGGGTGTAGACGATCCCCGAGCCGGGCAGCCGGTCGAGCTGGTCGGCGAGCCAGCCGAGCCGGTGCGCCGGGCTCGGCAGGTCGAGGACGGCCAGCCGCAGCGACTCCCGGTCCAGCGGCCCGCGCAGCACCAGCGCGTCGCCGAGCTGCTCGGCCACGTCGTCGGTGACCCGGCTGTTGGCGGTGGCGGTGGTCGCCAGCACCGGCGTCCCGGCGGGCAGCCCGGCGAGGAAGGTACGCAACCGGCGGTAGTCGGGGCGGAAGTCGTGCCCCCAGTCGGAGACGCAGTGCGCCTCGTCCACCACCAGCAGTCCGGTGGTGGCGGCGAGCCGGGGCAGGACGGTGTCCCGGAAGTCGGGGTTGTTCAGCCGCTCGGGGCTGATCAGCAGCACGTCGACCGTACCGGCCCCGATCTCGGCGACGATCTCGTCCCACTCGTCGAGGTTGGCCGAGTTGATGGTGCGGGCCCGGATGCCGGCCCGGGCCGCCGCCTCGACCTGGTTGCGCATCAGCGCCAGCAGCGGCGAGACGATGACGGTCGGGCCGGCGGGCGCCGCCCCGGCGCCGGCTGCCGGCGGCACCGCGTCGCTGCCGCTCTCGGCGGCCTCTGGTCCGGGGCGGACCGGCTGCCGCAGCAGTGCGGTCGCGACGAAGTAGACGGCGGACTTGCCCCAGCCGGTCCGCTGCACGCAGAGCACCCGGCGCCGGTCGACAACCAGCGCCTCGATCGCCCGCCACTGGTCGTCCCGGAGCCGGGCGTGCTCGCCCGCCAGCCGGCGCAGTACCGCCTCCGCCCGCTCGCGCACCGAAAACCGGTCGCGCACCGAAAACCGATCGCGCTCTGCCGGGAGCCGATCGCGCTCTGCCGGGAGCCGGCCGTGCTGTGCCGGGAGCCGGTCCTCCCGTGCCGGGAGCCGATCGCCGTCCGTCCTCCGGTCACCGTCCATCCGGCCTTTCTACCAGGGCACCACCGGGGCGGCGGGACGCGTGCCCGGCCACCCTTGTCCCCATCCGCGACACTGTGGTGATCTGTGAGCCACGCCCAGCGACGGTCGGAGGAGGTGCGCATGCGCTCGACGGCGTCCCAGGGACAGTCGACCTCCGGACGGGAACGTCTCCCGTCCGGCGGTTCGGAGTTTCTCGCCCTGCTGGCCCGGCTGCTGCGCCGGCCGCGACGCGGAGACCGGAGGCTGCCGCTGATCTGGCTGGTCCGCTCGGCCGGCGCGCCGGACGTGATCGCCCTGCTCCGCCGGGCGCTGGCGCGGGGCCAGCGCCGCCGCATCCCGCACGTCGTTCTCGACCTGGCCGAGGCGCCCGGCCTCGACATCCCCGGCGAGCTGCGGGAGATGCACCGGCAGCTCTCGCTGGAGGCGTTCGGGGGCGAGCGGCTGCGTTTCCGGCACTACCCGCTGGCCGACTGGCTGCTGCACCAGCCCGTCGCGGTGCCGGGAGAGGCGGGCGAGGACCGCCGGCCGGCCCTGGCCCGCCAGCTCCGGGACCGGCGCGGCGCCCGCCCCGGCGGCGACCCCTCCGGCGGCGACGACCTCTTCGCCACCGCCTACCAGCTCGCGTTCTGGCTGGTCCGGCGGGCTATCCCGAGCGCCGTCTTCCGGATCGCGGTCTCCGGTCGGGTGCCGCTGCTGGGGCCGCACTACCGGTGGTTCATGCGGCAGCAGTACCTCGCGCCCCGGCAGTCGGTCACCTTCCTCGGCTTCGCCGAGCGGCTCACCGCCGGCTGGCGGGACGGCGAGCAGCCGGACCAGGTGAACAAGCTTCTCGTGCACGCCTTCCTTGAGGATCTCCGGCAGGGCTACCGGAGACGGCTCTGGCGGCCGTCGAGCTGGCGGCGCACCGCCTATCCGGTGCTGCTACTCGGAAACGTGACCTCCGGCGACGCCGGGCACACCCTGATCCGCCTGGTCAACGACGTCCGCAACGAGACCGGACGCAACGATCCGCTCCTGGTGGTCGCGGCCGGCGCCGAGCCGCCGCCGGAACTGCCCGAGCCGTACGCGCTGGTCGACGCCGAGGAGGCGTACGACGAATGGGTCGACGTCCTGCCGGAGACCCGGCGGCTGCGCCGGCCGGCCGCCTGGCTCATCGCCCTGCTGCTCGGCGACCCGAGCGCGGGCTCGGAGCCACGGGGTGGCCTGCTCAACTTCACCCCGCCCGCCCCGCCGTGGTGGAGCCGGCGGCTCCTCCCCACCGCGCTGGTGCTGCTGCTCCTGGTCGGCGCCGGCCTCTGGGTGACCTCGCGGTGGAGCCCGGACTGCCATCCCCGGCCGTTCGGCGGCACCGTCTCGGTGGAGTTGGTCGGCGGCGAGTGCATCGGCTACAGCGACACCGCCGGGCACGTCTTCAACCGCGATCCCGGACAGGACCGGCTCCGGGCGGTGCAGCGGCGGATCTTCCAGCAGAATGCCGACGCCGAGCAGGTCTGGCAACGCAGCGCCCGGCGCCGGCCGCTGGTCACCCTGGTCTACCTCGGCACCCTGACCGGCAACCGGACCCGCGCCGACGAGGAGTCCTACGTCTCCGAGCGCGAGGAACTGGAGGGCATGGCGACCGCGCAGTACGCGCTGCTGCGGGAGTCGGCCGGTGCCGACGGCGCCGCGCTGCTCCGGGTGGTCGTCGCCAACGCCGGTCACCAGATGCGGTACGCCGGCCGTGCGGTGGCGATGCTGGAAGGGCTGGTCCGGGACGACCCGACGGTGCTCGGCGTGGTCGGGCTGGTGGAGAGCCGGCAGAGCACCGCGAACGCGCTGCGGGAACTCAACCGGATCGGCCTGCCGGCGCTCGCGCCCACCCTCTCCGCCGACGGCCTCTACCAGAACTCCCGGCTCTATCTCCAGATCTCCGCGCCCAACCGCGACCAGGTCGCGCTGCTCGACGAGTACGCCCGCCAGGTGCTGCGGGTCGACGGGGCGCACGTGTACTACACCACCGGCGAGAACAGCTCCCTGGAACGGGACCTCTACGTCGGCACCCTCGTCGAGGGCCTGCGCCAGCGTTTCGGGGACCGGCTGACCCGGGTCGAGGAGTTCCGGACCGGTCAGCGGATGACGCAGGAGTGCGGCTACGAGGGCATCCTGATCTTCGCCGGTCGCTGGTCCGAGTTCGACGGTTTCCTCCGGGCCCTCAAGGAGTGCGGCCCCAACCCGCCCCGGCACCTGGTCGGGGACGACTCGGTCAACCGGTACATGGCGAACCCGGTGCTCCGGGCCAGCGCCCCCGGGAACCTGCCGGTCACGTACGTCTCGAAGGCCGCCCTGGCCACCTGTGCCTCGCTGCGCGCGGCCCGGGACCGGCGCGACGACGTACGCGGCAGTTTTCTCTCCTGGGTCCAGGCCGACAACCTGCTCGATCCGCCCCGCTGTCGGGAGGAGGGGCCGAGCGTGCCGGTCGGCGAGCGGGTCAGCCTCGCCTACGACGCCGCCATGATGGTCGTGCGCGCGGTGGAGAGCCTGGCCGCCCGGCTGCGACACGGCAGCCCGCGCGAGGCGTGGGACCCCCGGGCGGTCAACCCGGCCGGCGTACACACCGAGGTGCTACGGCAGAACGCCGAGGGCGGCTATCCGGGGGTGAGCGGCCTCATCACGTTCGCGCCCGACTCTGGTGAGCCGGTGGCGAAGCGGCTCTCGCTGCTCAGGGTCGACCGGGTGACCGACGTGGACACCGAAGCCGTCGAGGTCTTCCACTGCGGCTCGGCGGACGACCCGGCCGACCAGCGCTGCCGCCAGCCCTGAACCGTACCGGCCGGCCGGGCGGGGGCCGGGTGGTCGCCACGGGGACTGCCACCCGCCCCACCGGCCGAGATGCGGTACGAACCGCCTCAGCGGCCGAACACCGAACCGCCGTTCACGCCCAGCACCTGCCCCGTCACGTAGCCGGCGGCCGGACTGGCCAGGTAGCGAATCGCCGCAGCGATCTCGCTCGGCTGGCCCGCCCGCTTCACCAGGGTCGCGTCGACCCGCCGCTGGTGCCCCTCCGGCGTCATCCGGCCCGCGAAGAACTCGGTGTCGACGACATATCCCGGGCTCACCACATTGGCCGTGATCTCCTCCGGCCCGAGTTCCTGCGCCAGGTGGTACGCCCAGCCGTGCAGCGCCGCCTTCGCCGCCGAGTACGGACCACCGCCGCCCCGCTGCGCGGCGATCGAGCTGATCAGCACCACCCGCCCCCCGGGCCGGCGCAACGCCGGCCGGAGGGCCTCGGTCAGGAGTACGGCGGTGAGCACGTTGCTGTCGAGGTTGGCCCGCCAGAGCGCGGCGACACCGTCCAACGTCGACGAGTCGCCGCCGAGATAGCCGCCCGCGTTGTTGACCACGATGTCGACGGTGCGCCCGCCCACCGCATCGACGACCCTGTCCAGCTGCGCCGGGTCGGTGAGATCGGCCGGCACCGCCTCGACCGAGCCTGGCCGGCCGAGGTCGGCCCCGATGCGGGCGGCGGTCTTGTCCAGCAGGTCGGCGCGGCGGCCGATCACGATGATGTCGTACCCGTCCTCGCCCAGGCCCTCGGCCACCGCCGCGCCGATCCCGGTCGCGCCGCCACTGACCACTGCCAGTCGTCGATCCGGCATACATCCTCCCCGTGCCGTCGTTTCCTGGTTCCGTCGCGTCCCACACCACCGGCATCGGGACGATGATGGTCTCCATCCCGCGCGGCCTCCGGGCGCCTACGCCGCCCCGAGATCGCGTCCCGGCGCCTACGCCGCCCCGAGATCTCGCCCCCGGGCCGGCGAGCCACGCTACCCGCCGTCCGACGGCTCCGCACCCGGGCCGCACACCGTCGCGCCCGACTTGTGTATACCCGCGGCGATCTCCGACATCCAGGGTTCGGGTGGCACCGCGCCGGGCCCGAGCACCTGCATCGAGGCCAGTACGGTGAGCAGCATCCCGCTGCCCAGGAAGGTCGCGGTCTCCTCGGCACCCGCCCCGGTCAGCTCCCGGATGAGGCGGTAGATCCGACCGAAGCAGTTGCGTACGACGCCACCGATCACCGGGTCGGAGCTGGCCGCGAAGCCGTGCAGGAGCACGGCGAGCAGGTCCCGCTCGGCCAGCAGTTCCTCGTACGCGTCCGCAAGGGTCTCCAGGTCCGCCGAGTCGCCGGCGGCGTCCCGGAACGCCTGCTCGATCCGGATGGCGGCGTGCTCGACCGCCGCGATGAACAGCCGTTGCTTGGAGCCGAAGAGCCGGATGACGTACGGCTGCGAGACGCCGGCCAGCCGGGCCACGTCGTCGGTGGAGGTGCCGGCGTACCCGGAGACGGCGAATGCCTTGACGGCGGCGTCGGCGAGCTGCTCACCCCGCTCGGCGGCGGTCAACCTGGTCCTGGTCATCGCCGTCCTCCTCCGTCGACGAGAGCGCTCGGACGTTGACATGTTATCAGTCGATAATTACCGTCAGAGAGGCTTAGTTATCATCGAATAACAACTTGGAGCTCCCATGAGCAGCCCACCTCTTCTCGGCGGCCGCACCACCCCACACGCGAGGGCCGACGAAGGCCGGACGGACACAGGCCGGACGGACGAAGGCCGAACGAGTGGGCACCTGGCCGCCGTGCTCGCGGCGGTCGGGGTGCCGATGTTCATGGTCACCCTGGACAACCTGGTGGTGACCACCGCGTTGCCGGTGATCAGGACCCAGCTCGGCGCCTCCGTCACCGACCTGCAGTGGTTCGTCAACGCCTACACGCTGCCGTTTGCCGCCCTGCTGCTCAGCGCCGCCGCGCTCGGCGACCGGGTCGGCCGGCGGCGACTCTTCCTCGCCGGCATCGCGCTCTTCACCCTCGCCTCGGCGGCCTGCGCACTGGCCACCGAGCCGTGGATGCTGACCGCCGCCCGGGCGGTCCAGGGCGTGGCCGGTGCGGCCGTGATGCCACTGTCGCTGACCCTGCTCGTCTCCGCCGTACCCGACCGGCTCCGCAACGCCGCGATCGGGATCTGGGGTGGGGTCAGCGGCCTCGGTGTCGCCGTCGGTCCGGTGGTCGGCGGTGCGGTGGTCGAGGGGCTCGACTGGACCTGGATCTTCTGGCTCAACGTGCCGATCGGCGTGCTCGCCCTCGGGCTCTCCGCGACCGTCCTGCGGGAGTCCACCGGGCCCGCGTCCCGGCTGGATCCGGTCGGGCTGCTCCTCTCCACGGCCGCCGTACTCGCCCTGGTCTGGGGAGTCGTGCACGGACAGGAGCACGGCTGGACCTCCGCCCGGATCCTCGCCGCCCTGGTCGGCGGCACCCTGCTGCTGGGCGCCTTCCTCGGCTGGGAGAGCCGCACGCCGGTGCCGATGCTGCCACTGCGGCTGTTCCGCTCCCGGGGCTTCGGCGTGGTGAACATCGTCGCCTTCACCTTCTCCGTCGGAGTCTTCGGCTCGGTCTTCCTGCTCGCCCAGTTCTTCCAGGTGGCGCAGGGGCACAGCCCGCTGCACGCCGGGATCCGGACGATGCCGTGGACGATGGCGCCGATGCTGGTGGCCCCGCTGGCCGGGCTGCTGGTGAGCCGGCTCGGCATCCGTACCCTGGTCGTCGCCGGCCAGGCGATGCTGGCCCTCGCACTCGGCTGGCTCGCCCTGGTCAGCACCGCCGAAGTCGCCTACGCCGCGCTCGCCGTCCCGCTGGCGCTGGCCGGTGTCGGCATGGGCCTGACGTTCGCGCCGATGAGCACCGCCACCATGGCCACCGTGCCCCGCGAGTCACGCGGCCTGGCTTCCGGCACCTACAACACCGTCCGGGAGCTCGGCGTGGCCGTCGGGGTCGCCGCGCTCGCCTCGATCTTCGCCGCCAACGGCGACTACTCCAGTCCCGCGTCCTATGTGGACGGCGTCCGCCCCGCGGTCCTCGCCGGCGCGGCCGTCGTCGCCGCCGGCGCCCTGCTCGCCGTCCGCCTCCCACACCGGTGAGTTCCGGATGATCAGGTAGCGTCCGGTCTGCTGGGGCGGGCCGGACGCTACCTGATCACGGGGAACGGGCGGGTCAGCGGGTGCGGTGGGGGGTGGGTCGGAGGGTGCGGAGGGGGGCGAGCCGGGTGGAGAGGCTGGCCAGGCCGCCGGGGAAGAAGTAGACCGCCAGGATGAAGACGGTGCCGAGCACGAAGAGCGGCTGTGACAGCGGCCCGCTCAGCACTCCGGGCAGCGACTCGACCGCCGACGAGGTGCCGAACGCGGTCAGCCGGTGGTCGAGGTACATGTAGAGCATGCCGCCGAGCACCGGACCCCACCGGGTGCCCGGCCCGCCCAGCACCACCATCACCAGCAGCGACAGGGTCAGCTCCGACGAGGTCACGTGCGGCGAGGCGCCCCCGACCAGCAGGCAGTAGACCGTCCCGCCGGCGGTGGCGAGCCCGCCCGCCAGGGTGAACGCGAGCAGCCTGAACCGGTACGGGTCCAGCCCGAGCACCCCGACCCGTCGCTCGTCGTCGCGCAGCCCGGCGAGCACCCGCCCGGTCGGCGAAACGGCCACCCGGTGCACCACGAAGACGACCAGGGCCAGGTAGGCCAGCGCCAACCAGTACAGGTTGACGGTGTTGCCCACCCCGACCAGCATCGCCGGCAGCCCCGAGACGTCCAGCGACAGCCCCTCCTCGCCACCGGTGAGCCCGCCGAAGTCCCGGGCGACCAGGATCGCGCCGACCTGGGCGAAGGCCAGGGTCACCATCGCGAAGGCGATCCCGGCGGTACGCAGCGCCACCGCGCCGAGCAGTGCGGCCAGGATGGTCCCGCCGGTCAGGGTCAGCAGCGCCGCCTGCCACAGCGGCAGGCCGGCCCTGGTGACCAGGATGTCGGTGCCGTAGACACCGGCGGCGAAATAGAGCGCGTGCCCGAAGGAGAGCATGCCGGTCCGACCGAAGAGCAGGTCGTAGCCGGCGGCCAGGCCGCCGAAGACCAGGCAGATGGCGAGCAGTTGCAGGGTTCCCGGCCCGTTGACCGGCCCGTCGAAGACTCCGGGCACGGTAAGCGTCGAGTACGGCAGCACCGCGAAGACCAGCAGTAGCAGCAGCGGTGACCAGATGTGCAGGGCCGACCGCCAGTTCCGGCGGGGTGCCGGCGCGGAACCGGCGGTCGGCGGTGCGACGGGCGGGTTCGCCGCCGCCGTCTTCGGTCCGGTCGTCATGCCGGCCCCCTCGCTGCGCTCGTCGACGCCGGCACCGCCACGCCCGGCCCTCTCGCTCCGCTCCGTTACCTCGCTGCGGTCGGTCACGTGGTCGCCGCCCTTCCGGCGATGCCCTGCGGGCGGAGCAGCAGCACGATCGCCAGCAGCGCGACCACGCAGACGTCTCCCGCCCCGGAGGTGCCGTAGTAGTTGACGAACTGCTGCAACAGACCGACCGCGACGGCGGCGTACGCGGAGCCGACGACCGAGCCCATCCCGCCGATCACCACCACGATGAAGGCGAAGATGAGCAGCGAGCCGCCCTGGCTCGGCGTGACCGAGCCGAAGTAGACGCCTCCGAGCGCCCCGGCCAGCGCCGCCGCGGCCCCACCGATCGCGAATACCAGGGTGAACGCCTTCCGGACGTCGATGCCGAGCGCGGTGACCATCTCCCGGTTCTCCACCCCGGCCCGGATCACCAGGCCGTACCGGGTGTAGCGGAGGAAGCCGAGCAGGGCCGCCAACACCAGCGCGGCGGCGAGGATCAGCAGGAGGCCGGAGTTCGGCACCTTCGCGCCGAGGACGGAGGTGACCCGCTGGGTCCAGTCCGGGCGCGGAAAGGGTCGCGGATCCGCGCCCCAGGTGGCCTGGAGCAGTGCCACCCCGGCCAGGGAGAGCCCGACCGTGACCAGCACCTGCTCGATGGTGCGGGAGTAGAGCGGGCGGATCATCACCAGTTCGACGGCGATCCCGACCACCGCACCGGCGACGACCCCGAAGGCGACCGCGAGCACGAAGCCGAGGCCGTCCGGGCCGGCACCGGGCAGGTTGCCCGCGGCCCACCAGGTGGCGTACGCACCGACGGAGAGGAAGAGCCCGTGCGCGAAGTTGAGCACGTCGGCCAGCCCGAACACCAGGGAGAGACCGGAGGCGACCAGGAAGTAGAGCGCGGCCAGGCCCAGCCCGGTCAGCGTCAGCAGCACGATGGTGCTCATCCGGCCGGCACCTCCCGGGCGGGCTCGACCGCCGGGTGCGGCTCGCCGGCCACGCCGACGCCGAGCAGGGATCTGGTCAACTCCGCCTCCCGCAGCAGGTCGTCGGCGGCGCCGGACCAGGCGACCCGGCCGGCGGCGAGCACCACCGCGTCGGCGGCGAGCCGGCGTACCACCGCGAGGTTCTGTTCGACAAGCAGCACCGGGACGGCGCCCGCGACCCGCTCCAGCACCTCGGTCACCTCGGTCACCACCTTCGGGGCCAGGCCCTTGGTCGGCTCGTCGACCAGCAGCAGGCGGTTGTCGTTGAGCAGCACCCGGCCGATCGCCAGCATCTGCTGCTGCCCGCCGGAGAGCGAACCTGCGCGCTGCCGGGACCGCCGCCTCAGCTCGGGAAAGAGTTCGAAGACCCGGTCGTACGCCGGGCTGCCGCCGCGCCGCTCGGCGAGTCGGAGGTTCTCCGCCACGGTGAGGCCGGCGAAGACGCACCGGTCCTCGGGGACGTAGCCGAGGCCGTCCCGGACCAGCCGGTGGGTCCGCTCCCCGGCCAGTGACCGGTCGCCGAGGCGCACCGTGCCGCGTACCTCGCCGCCGCGCGGGGTCAGGCCGAGGATCGCGCGCAGCGTGGTGGTCTTGCCGACGCCGTTGCGGCCGAGCAGCACGGTCACCCCGCGCGGCGCCACCGTGAAGGTGACGCCCTGCAGGATGTGCAGCCCGGCGATCCGCACCGACAGGTCGGAGACGGCGAGGACGGGCGCCTCAGTCATAGCTGCTCACCTAGGTACGCCTCCTGCACCACGGGGTTGGCCATCACGGTCTCCGGGATGTCGCAGGCGAGCAGCGCGCCGTGGTGCATCACCGCGATCCGGTCGGCCAGCCCGAGGATCACGTCCATGTGGTGCTCCACCATGAGTACGGCCCGGTCACTGTCGCCGGTCAACGACCGGATCACCGCGACCAGCTCCGGCACGTCCTCGGCGCTCACCCCGGCCATCGGCTCGTCGAGCAGCATCACCCTCGGCTCGCCGGCCAGCAGCAGCGCGATCTCCAGCTTCCGCTTCTCGCCGTGTGCGAGGGTGCCGGCCAGCGCCTCGGCCCGCTGCGCCAGGCCGACCCGGTCCAGTGCCGCGTCGGCGGCGGCGACCACCTCCCGGTCGGCCGCCGCCCGCCGCCACAGCTTCATCGAGCCACCCCGCTGCGCCTGCACCGCCAGCCGGACGTTCTCCCGCACGCTCAACGAGCCGAAGACCGAGGAGGCCTGGAACGTCCGGCCCAGCCCGAGCCGGGCCCGCTTGTGCGGCGGCAGGGCGCTGATGTCCGTCCCGTCCAGCAGCACCTGGCCGGCGGTCGGCCGGCGCAGCCCGGAGACCAGGTTGAACAGTGAGGTCTTGCCGGCGCCGTTCGGCCCGATCACGCCGAGGAACTCCCCCGGTGCCAGCGCCAGGTCGACGCCGTCGACGATGGCGACCTCGCCGATCCGCCAGGTCAGGTCGCGGGTGGCGAGCACACCTCAGCCCTTCATCGCCACGGCCGGCGGCGCCGTCTCGTCCGGGGTCAGCGTCTTCTGCGCCGCCGCCGTCATCGCGTCACCGGTGCCGCCGAGCGTGGCCTGGAACATCGGCTGGAGCAGGGCGTGGTCCTCGGCACGGACCGTCATCTTGCCCTTGATCCCGTCGAAGCTCCAGCCCTCCAGCCCGGCGACCATCCTGTCGACGTCGTCGCCGCCCTCCTGCACCGCCCGCACGATCATCTGGGCGGCGGCGAACCCGTCCGGGTGGAACAGGTCCAGCACGCCACCGGGTACGGCCGACTTGGCCGCCTGGGCGGCCGGGTTGTCGGCGGCGCCGTCGAAGAAGTGCGAGAGGAAGGAGATCTTGGTGCCGGCCGCGCCGAAGGTCGGCCAGGAGGCCCGGATGTCCAGCCCGGTGACCACGGTGGTGGAGCCGAGTACGCCCTGCTGGTCCAGGGTCTGCCACATCGCCGGGGCGGTGGTGCCGGCCCAGGCCACGAAGAGCAGGTCCGGCTTGGCCGCGGTCAGCTGGCTGGCGAACGGCGTGAAGTCGGTGGCGCTGGCCGGGGCGAGCACGCTGCTCACGGTGGCACCGGCGCCGCCGATCACCGCCTTGACCGCCGCCTCGTTGCTCTTGCCGAACGCGCTGTCCTGGGCGAAGACCACGACCTTCTTGCCGGCCGCGTCGCCGATGAAGGACTTCGCGGTCATCACGTCCTGGTACGACTGCCGCCCGGACCGGAAGGTGTATTTGTTCACCCCGGTCACCCCGTCGGTGGCGGCCGGCCCGGAGACGAAGAGCACCTTGTTCTGCGCGGCGATCGGCGCGACCTGGAGGGCGACGCCGGAGGCCGTGGAGCCGGCGAGGATCTTGTAGCCCTTGCCGATCAGGTCCTTCGCCGCCGACACCGCCTTGGCGGGGTCGCCCGCGTCGTCGACCTCGGTCACCTCGACCGTACGGTCTCCGATCTTGTTGGTGCCGTCGGTCGCGTACGCGAGGCCGGCCCGGAAACCTTCGATGTACTGCTTGCCGTAGCTGGCCAGCGCGCCCGACTGCGAGTAGACCAGACCGACCTTGACCGGGGCGGCGCTGTCGCCGCCGCCGTCGGCGGTGTCCTGCGGGCTGCCGCAGGCGGTCGCGGCGAGCGCCCCTGCCAGCAGCGTGGCTGCGGCGACCACTACGCGCCGCGTCGTCCGGACCGTCATAATCGCTCCACCTGAGGGTGCCGTTGGGGAAAGCATCGTCGGCCCACGGTAGAAGTGACGTCACGCACGTGCTATGTGGCCGAAACCCACAAGTAACGGCAGGGGGATGGTCGCCACAGACAGGCGGGCCGGCCGGCGGTCGTGGACCGTGCCGGCGGTCCGGGCGAGCCGTGCGGGCGGGCCGTGCCGGCGGTCCGGGCGGGCCGGTTGGAGGTCCTGGAGAGGCGGTCAGCGATCGTCGGGCTTCCGCCCGTCGCCCTTCCCCTTCTCCGGGTGCGACCTGTCCGGGGCCGACCGCCGCGTCTCCCCCTTCTCCGGGTGCGACCCCTTCCCCTTCGATCCGGGGCGGGGGGCGGTCCCGGAGTGGTCCGTGGACGAGTTCGCCGGCGGCGGGTTCCCGCTCTTCGCGGGCGGCACGCTTCCGGTCGTGGCGCCGGCCGCCGTCCCGCCGCTGTCGCCGGGGACCCCGGAGACCCGGACGGCGCAGGCGGTGTCGCCGAGCGTGAAGTCGACGGGCAGCGGATTGCTGCCCGGGTGGTTGCCGGTCAGCGTGAGCTGGACGGCGCTGCCGGCCGGCAGCGTCGCCTCGGCACCTTCGGCGGGCCGGATCAACACGCCCCTGCCCTGCTGCCCGGACTCCGGCGACGGCTGGCCGGTCGGCGCCTGCACGTCCCGGGTCAGCACCTGCTCGCCGGGGAACTCGAAGCGCAGCGTCCAGTCCGGCACCGCTCGGGCGCCGAGGTTGGTGATGGTGAGATCGGCCTGGAACGACCGGCCGTTGTCGGCGCGCAGCACGTAGTCGACCCGGCAGGGGGCGGAGCCGCCCATCGCCATGGTCGTCGTGGTGGCGCCGCCGGCCGGCGCCGAACCGTCGCCGTTACCCGCCCAGACCGCACCGCCCATCGCGATCAGGCCGATCCCGACCGCCGCGATCCGGACCGGGTTGCGCAGCCGGCCGGCCGACCGGCGACGCCGGCCGGGCAGCGCAGGGTCGGTCGCCGCCATCGACCGGGGCAGGATCGCGGTCTCCGAACGCGGCGGCGGGGCGGGACGGTCACCCGGCGAGGTGTCGTCCGCTCCTCCGGCGGGGCTGGCGGCCCGGCCGGGCCGGGGAACCGGTCCCGATCCGGCCGCCACCGGCAGCACCACCCCGGCCGAACCGGCGAGCATCTGGGCCAGTTCCGCGCTCTCCGGCCGCTCCTGCGGCGCCTTCGCCAGGCAGCGGTCGATGGTCGCGACCACCTCGCCCGGAAGTCCCGGTACCGGCGGGAGTGGCGCCGGCTCGGCGTGCAGGTGTGCGCGGAGGACCTGGCTACGCGTCGACACCCGCCACGGCATCCGGCCGCTCAGCGCCCGGTAGAGCAGCAGGCCGAGCGCGTACACGTCGGTGGCGGGGCAGACCTCGCCCCGGTTGAGCCGCTCCGGAGCCACGTACGCGGGCGTGCCGAAGAGCCCGCCCTCGACGTCACCGTCCCGCTCGCCGACGAGTGCCGAGATGCCGAAGTCGACGACCTTGGCGCCGATCGGGGTCAGCATGACGTTGCCCGGGGTGATGTCGCGGTGCACCACTCCCCGGGCGTGTGCGGTGGCCAGCGCGGCCGCGACCTGGGCGCCGAGCACCACCGCGTCCCACCAGGGCAGTGGCCCGTCCCGGTCGAGCCGGCTCGCCAGCGACTCGCCGTCGACAAGTTCCATCACGACGTACGGCACGGTCCGGCCGTACCGGACCGACTCGCCGTAGTCGTAGACGCCGGTGATGTGCGGATGGCAGAGCCGGGCGGCGGCCCGCGCCTCGGCCCGGAGCCGGTGCCGGAACGACCGGTCGGCGGCCAGCCTCGGCGTGAGCATCTTCACCGCCACCGGCCGGCCGAGCACCTCGTCGTGGCCCCGCCAGACCACCGACATGCCGCCCTCGCCGAGTTCCTCGATCAGCCGGTAGCGGTCACCGACCAGTTCCGCGACATGCCGCTCGGCTCCGCCCCACCTGCCCCACCCGGTCATGCGAAACTTTCTTGCCCTGATCACGTCCGGCTACACCTGTCGGAGCCGATTGGTCCCCGACAACCCGAAATTGGTGCGTGGGGCGGGGATTCAGGCGGTGGCGAGCAGTTGGTCCACCGGGGCGTACTCGTCGGTCAGCACCATCGCGTCGTCGACGAAGTCGTCGAGCGCGGCACCGGAGAGAACGGTGACCGGGGCGCCCGCCGAGGCGATCAGCCGTTCCCGTACCGGATCCAGCGGCAGCGGCTGGTCGGAGGCGAGGATCACGAAGTTCGCGCCCTGCGCGCCGGAGAGCGCGGCCGGCGGCGCCACCAGGGCGACGTGGGCGAACTCGGCCGCCACGGTGGCCACCTCCGCCCGGATGAAACGCAGCGGCGGATAGTCGATCACGTTCTGCGCGTAGACCCCGCCGGGCCGGACCACCCGGTGGACCTCGGCGGCCATCTCCCGGGTCGCCAGGTGCCAGGGCACCACCAGGTGCCCGAAGGCGTCCCCGACCACCAGGTCGGCGCTGTGCCGGGGGCGCTCCCCGATCAGCATCCGCGCGTCACCGACCCGGGCCCGGAGTTCCGGCCCGGTCCGGACGTCCAGCTCGCGCCGGCCCAGCTCGACCAACTCGCCGTCGATCTCGTAGACCTCGTTGCGGGTGCCGGGCCGGGTCTCGGTCAGGTAGCGGGGCATGGTGAAGCCGCCGCCGCCGAGGTGCAGGGCGTCCAGCGGCGTCCGGGCCGGTGCCATCACGTCGGCGACCGCCCCGATCCACTTGGTGTACTCGAACTCGAGGTGGCCGGGGTCGGCGAGGTCGACGTACGAGTGCCAGGCCGAGTTGAGCACCAGCAGCCGGCCGGTGGAGTTGTCCGGGTCCTGCTCGACCGAGGCGCAGTGGTAGGCCGTCTCCACGTCGCACGGGGTCGGCGCGACGGCGGTGAGCGCGGCACCGGTGAGCCCGAGCACCGCCGCGGCGGCGGTGAGCCGGGACGGCTTCGGGCGGGTGCCACCGGCCTGCCGGTGCAGGTAGCCGGCGAGCGCCAGCCCGCTCGCCCCGAGCAGGATGGCCAGGCCGAGGATGATGGCGGTGCTCGGCAGGGCGGCGACCAGCACGAAACCGGTGCCCAGGGTCGCGGTGATCGCGCCGAGGGTGCCGATGCTGGAGAGCCGCCCGACCACCTGCCCGGTCTGGCGCAGGTCACCGAGTTGCAGCTTCACCACCAGCGGGGTGACCGCGGCGAGCAGGGCCGCCGGCAGGAAGATCGCCAGTGCGGTGAGCAGCAGGATGCCAACGGCGGCGCCGCCGCGCAGCACCTCGCCGGCGTACCGGACGATCGGCAGGGTCAGCGCGGTGCAGATGCCGGCGAGGACCAGGGCCGGGGCGAGCAGCCGGCGCGGGTCGCGGCGGTCGGCGAGCCAGCCGCCGGTCCAGGCGCCGTACGCGATCGCGGCGAGCGCCACCCCGATCACCGAGCTGGTGACCTGGAGGGTGACGCCGACGTACGGGCCGACCAGCCGCAGCGACGCGGTCTCGAGCACGAGCACCGCCCCGCTGGAGACGAAGACCAGGGCAGCCGCCAGGCCGGGCGGGAGTGCCCGGACCGCGGGTGCGACCGGCTCGTGCGGGACGGTGGCGGTGGCCGCCACCTCAGGCGGTGAAGAGTCCATCGCAGCGATGGTACGCAGGTCCGCGGCCGCCCCGGGCTACAACATCGACAGATGAACGTGGTTCGTGTGGTCGGAGGCGGGGTCGCCGTTGCCGTTGTAGCCCCGCCACCCGGTGCCGGGCATCCAGATCTGCCTGTACCAGATCACGTAGAGCACGCCGAGCCGGCTCGCGTTCTTGACGTAGAACGCGGCGAGGCTGTTGCCGTAGCTGCGGTCGCCGCCGCTCGCGTCGACGTTCTCGAAGCCGCCGGTGGCGGCGGAGAAGTCGCAGGCCCGTCCCTTGGGATGCTCCCCGCCACCGCCGCTGCGGTGGCAGGAGGCGTGCCGCTTGAAGCCGTTGGCCTTCGCCTGGTTGAGCGCGTGCAGGGTGCGCGGGGTGATGCAGCCGTTGGTGGTCGGGTCGTCGATGCTGCACGACTCCTTGGGCCAGGAGCCGTCGGAGTTGCGCGGGGCCGGTTTGGCCAGCGGCGAGTTGGCGCTGATCAGTCCGCCCGACGGGTTGCCGCCCACGGCGGCCAGGGCCCGTTCGGCGTCCTTCTTCTTGCGGGCGATCACCTCGACCTGCCGCTGCTGCTCGCGGACCTCGGCGTCGATCGCGTCCTTCGCCCGGGTCGCCTGGTCCAGCGACTCGGCGAGCTCGCGGAGCTGCTTGTCGTTGCGCTGGGCCATCATCTCGAGCCCGGCGGCCCGCTCCAGGAACGACTGCGGCGAGGCGCTGTTGAGCAGCGCCGAGATCGGGGTGAGCCGGCCCCGGCGGTACGACTCGGCGGCGATCACCCCCACCTCCCGGGTGAGGGTGGCGATCCGCGACTCGACCTGTTTGAGCTGCGCGCCGAGCTGGCTCTGCCGCTTCTTTGAGTTGGTGAGCTTGGTGGTCGCCTCGACGTGCCCCTTGGAGGCGGACTCCAGGGCGTCCCGGAGCTTCTTGGTGCCGCCCTCGTCACCCGGTGAGCTGGGCGCGGCGGACGCCGGAGCGGCGGCCGTGCCGGGCAGGGCCGCGGGAATGACGGCGAGGACCGCAGCGGCGAGGAGCAACGCCGTGAACCGGCGCGGGCCGCGCGGCCGGGGGTTGGCCGTTCTGCGCACGAGAGCCGTTCCTTCCATAGGCCGCCGACCCCGGAGGATCCACAGTGCCCATTCGGCGGCGGCCCCGCCGGCGCCCTCCACAGCGCCCCCTGGCGGAGACCGCCGGCCAGCCTACCGGACGACGGCCGCACTGTCGGCCCCGGTGCGACGGGGTACGAACGTCCCGGATTGGGCCGGACAGGAGGCCGGTGTCGCCTTTGTCAGCCGGTGGCGAGGAGCGTGGCGTGCACCGTGTCCCAGATCGACTCGTTGGCGGCGACCAGCAGCCCGGCCCGCCCGTCGGTCGGGTCGTAGGCGCTGCCGTCGAGACGCCGGACCACCCCGCCGGCCGCCTCCGTCAGCAGCGCTCCGGGGGCGTGGTCCCAGGGCAGGGTGCGCCAGAAGATCGCGAAGTGCTGCTGATTGTCCACAATATCCGCATATTCCTGACCGGCGCAGTGCTGTCCGGGCAGTACCGCACCGATCCGCCCGGCACCGGCCGCCACCCGCTCCCGCAGTTCGGCCGGGAGGAACCGCGTCGCCACCACGCCGCGCAGCGACCCCGCCGGCAATGCCTCGGCGGTGGTCCGCACCGGATCCCCGTCCCGGTACGCCCCGGCACCGGCCCGCGCCACCAGCAGGCGGTCCGCCATCGGGTCGAGGATCCAGGCACCCTCGGTGCGCCCGGCCCGGCGCCGCGCCGCCATCACCGCGAACGGCTGCCGACCGGCCGCGAAGTTCGCCGTGCCGTCCAGCGGGTCGACCAACCACACCTCGGCCGCCCGGGTGAGCCGGTCCAGCACCGCCGGATCGGCGGCCACCCCCTCCTCGCCGACCACCTCGGAATCCGGCCTGAGCCGGCGCAGTCCGGCCGTGATGATCTCTTCAGCCCGGCGGTCGGCCACCGTGACCACCTCGCCCGGGGCCTTCTCCACCACGTCGGAGTCGGCCAGCCGCCGGAACATCGGCAGGATGGCGTCGGTGGCGGCCCGGCGCAGCAGCGCGCCGACCTCGTCGACGAGCCGCGCCTCGGGGTCAGCCACGCGGCGGGAGCTTCACGACGCTGACGAAGAACTCGTCGATCTGCCGCACCACGGAGATGAACCGCTCGAAGTCGACCGGCTTCGTGACGTACGCGTTCGCGTGCAACTGGTAGCTGCGGAGGATGTCCTCGTCCGCCTGTGACGTGGTCAACACCACCACCGGGATCCGGCAGAGCTCCTCGTCCCGCTTGATCTCGGCCAGCACCTCCCGGCCGTCCCGGCGGGGCAGGTTGAGGTCGAGCAGGATCAGGTCCGGCGGCACCGCGTCGGCGTACTCGCCCTGCCGGCGGAGGTAGTCCAGGGCCGCCGCACCGTCGGAGACGACGGTCAGCCGGTTGCGCAGCTTGTGCTCCTCGAACGCCTCCTGCGTCATCAGCACGTCGCCCGGGTCGTCCTCGACCAGCAGCACCTCGATCGGGCTCCTACCGTCCGCCGGTGCCGTCATCGACCCCTCCTCGTTGATCCAGCCCCGCTACACAGTTTCCTTCATGCCGCCGTCCGGGCGGGCCGACTCCTCCGGGCCGCCGTCGGCCCCGGCGGGAGCCGCAGCCGGCCCGGTGGCCTCCGAGGGCTCCACCTCCGAGGGCACACCCTCGGCGGGCTCGACCTCCGAGGGCCGCGCCTCGGAAGGCTCGGCCGAGCTGCGCGGCTCCGGCGGTACGGGAAGGGTGAACCGGATCATCGTGCCATCCGTCACGGCATCGGGCTCGACCCAGACCCGGCCGCCGTGATATTCGACGATTTTCTTCACGATGGCCAGGCCGATGCCGGTGCCCGGATAGGCGTCCTTGGCGTGCAGCCGCTGGAAGATCACAAAGATCTTGTCGGCGAACTCGGGTTCGATGCCGATCCCGTTGTCCTGGCAGCCGATCTCCCACTCCTCGCCGACCCGCCGGGCGGAGACGTGCACCTTCGGCGCCACGTCCGGCCGGCGGAACTTGAGCGAGTTGCCCACCAGGTTGGCCAGCAGGTTGGTCAGCAACGTCTCCTCGCCCCTGATCACCGGCAGGTCGGACCAGGTGAGCTCGCCGCCGACGTACCGCCGGGTGGCCTCGGTCTGCGCCGCGACCTCGGTCATCACGGCATTCAGGTCCACCTCGGTGAAGCCGGTGGTGAGCCGGCCGATCCGGGAGAAGGCCAGCAGGTCGTTGATGAGCCGCTGCATCCGCTGCGCACCGTCGACCGCGAACGAGATGTACTGGTCGGCCCGCTCGTCGAGCTTGCCCGCGTACCGGCGTTGCAGGAGCTGGCAGAAGCTGGCCACCTTGCGCAGCGGTTCCTGGAGGTCGTGCGAGGCGACGTAGGCGAACTGCTCCAGGTCCCGGTTCGACCGGACCAGCTCCTCGGCCTGCTTCTCCAGTTGGCTGTTGACCCACTCGATCCGCTCCCGGGCCTGCCGGACCTCGGCGAGGTCGGCCGCGATCCGGCGGCGCATCGCGTCGACGTCACCGGCCAGCCGGGCCAGCTCCGGCGGCCCGACCTGCTCGATGTCGCGCTGGTAGTGGCCGGCGGCGACATCGCGCACCTGGCCGGCGAGCGTGGTGACCGGCCCGATGACCAGCCGGTTGAGCGAGGTGACCAGGGCCAGGCCGGCGAGCACCACGACGATCGCCGCCAGCACCAGGAGCAGCACCAGGGTGTTGCCGGTACGCCTGGCGTCGTCGGCGACGGTGTTGCGCAGCGCCAGGATCGATTCCTGCAACGCCTGCACCTCGCCGCGCAGCTCCGTGAAGCGGCTGCCGGTCTGTGCGGTCAGGAACGCCTGCCCGGCGTCGGGGCCGCTGCGCGCGGTCAGCTCGATCGCCGGCTCGGCCACCGCCTCCCGCCACTGCCGGGCGTGGTCCCGGACAACGTGCAGTTCGCGGCGGATCTCGGGCTGGTCGCCGAGCCGCGTCTCCATCGAGGCGATCAGCGCCGCCTCCCGTTCCTGCCCGTCCCGGTACGGTGCCAGGTCCGCCTCGTTCGCGGTGACGGCGTAGCCCCGGACCCCGGCCTGCTGGTCGACCAGGGCGCCGAGCAGCGCCAGGCCGTCGATGCGCAGCGGCCCGGTCTTGGTGAGCAGGGTGTCGAGGTGTTGCCGGTTGTTGGTGGCGACGACGGCGGCGCCGACCGCGAGCAGCCCGAGCACCACGCCGACGATCACACACAGCGCGGTCACCCGACGACGCAACGTCCATGAAACCCGTGAACTCACCGACCCACCCCCCGGCTCACCAGCAACATCGCCACGTCGTCGGCGAGCGGGCCGCCGTTGCGCTCCTCGGCCCGCTCCACCAGCCAGCCGGGCAGCTCCGGCAGCGCCACCCCACGGGTACGGTGGTCGGCCACCAGTTCACCCAGCCCGGGTACGTCCAACCGGTCGTCACCCTCGCCGGTCCGCCCCTCGATGAGCCCGTCCGTGTACATCAGCAGTGACCAGTCCTCGGCCTCGAAACGCAGGTCGTACGCGACCGGCGGTCGCGGCCGTACCCCGAGCAGCAACCCGTGCGGCGCCGGCACCGGCACCACCCGCTCCCCGGCGAGCAGCAACGGCGGCGGATGACCGGCGAGCCGGACCGTGGCCCGGTTGCCGGCCAGGTCGAGCCGGACGGCGGCGACGGTGGCGAAGATCTCCCGCGCCGACCGCTCGCTCATCAGCACCTGCTCCAGCGCCGGCAGCACCTGCTCGTCCGGCACCCCGGCGAGGACCAGGGCCCGCCAGGCGACCCGGAGCTCGACGCCGAGGGCCGCCTCGTCCACGCCGTGCCCGCAGACGTCGCCGACGATCAGGTCGATCCGGTCCGGGGAGGTCTGCACCACGTCGTAGAAGTCGCCGCCGATCAGCGCCTCGTGCCGGCCGGGGCGGTAGAAGGGGTGCACCTGCACCAGGTCGGTGTCGATGAGCGGCTGCGGCAGCAGGCCGCGCTCCAGCCGCGCGGACTCCGCCTGGCGCAACTCCACCTCGCGCAGCCGCCGGGCGTTCTCGTCGGCCCGCTTGCGCTCGACCGCGTAGCGCAGCGACCGGGCCAGCAGTATGCCGTCGACCTGACCCTTCACCAGGTAGTCCTGGGCACCCTCGGCGACCGCGCCGATGCCGAGGTGCTCGTCGGAGCGCCCGGTGAGCACGCAGACCGCGGCGCCGCCGGGGATGGCGAGCACCTGGCGGAGCCCGTCCATGCCCTGGGCGTCCGGCAGTCCCAGGTCGAGCAGGACGCAGTCGACCCCGGGCACCTGCGGCCGGGCGGCGTTCAGGCTGGTCGCGACGAGCAGGTCGATGCCGGCGTCGGTCTCGGCCAGCAACTCGCCGACGAGGAAGGCGTCCGCGTCGTCGTCCTCGATCAGCAGTACCCGCAACCGCTCCCGGGGCGGCAGCTTGGCGTGCCGCCCGAGCCCGCCGTGCGGGTACGCCGGCGCGGGCACGACGGAGGACCCGGTCACCGGGTCGTCCCCCTCCGCTCGCTCACCACGCCTCCTCGCTGCGCTCGACGCGCCGATCCTGTCCCACCCAACGCTGCCACACAACACAGGTAGCGCCGACGCCCCGCCGCGATGTCACGGCGTGTGTCCCGATCCCCGCTCGGTCTCGTACTCCCGCTCGGCCCGACGGATCCGCTCGGCCTGGTGGGCGAGCACCTGGCCGAGCACCCCGTGCAGCCGGCCGCAGTCGGGGCAGTGCAGGTTCTCGTCCAGCCGCCGCCCCCCGCAACCCGCGCAGCTGCCCCGGTCGGAGCGGTCCCGGTGGCCGGCCAGCGCCTCGGCCACGGCCCCGGCCAGGTACGGGGTGAGCGGGACCGTCACCGTCTTCCCGTCGAACCGGACATCGAGGCTGCCGACCGCCCCGGCTTCCGGCTCGGGGTCGTACGGCGCCACCCGTGCGGCGAAATCGCGCAGTACGGCGAGAAGATCGGGCGCTCGGTACCTGGACATGCGTATCACGCTATGCGACCGGTCGCCAGCAGGGTGACCCGGCCGGCCGGCGACGGGATCACCCGCGATGATGGCAGTCGCTGCCGACCCCTGGAGGCACCCGTGCCCACTCCCGCGAGTCCCGAACCCGTCGACGCTCCACCCCCACCGGCCGGCCCACAGCCCTCACCGGCCGGCCCGCCGGACGCCGGGCGCATGCCCGCCGCCGACCGGGCGCTGACCCGACCCGTACGCCGGCCGCTGGCCGCGCTGGCGGCCCTGGCCGCGCTGTTCGCGGTCGGCACCGCGACCGTGCTCGGCCTCCGCGCCCCGGGCCCGGCCGGCCTCGACACGCCCGCCGACGAGTTCAGCGCCGAGCGGGCGTACCAGCACCTGCGGACGGTCGCCGCGCAGACCCACCCGGCGGGCAGCCCGGCCAACGACCAGGTCAGGAGCCACCTGGAGGGCACGCTGCGCGAGCTCGGGCTCACCCCGGAACTGCAGGACACCGTCGCCGGGGAGGCGGGGCAGCTCAGCGGCGGCTCCGGCGGCGCGACCCTGGCCCGGGTACGCAACGTGGTCGCCCGGATACCCGGCACCGACCCCACCGGCCGGGTCTTCCTGGTCGCCCACCACGACTCGGTCCAGGTCGGCCCGGGCGGCAACGACGACGGGGCCGGCACGTCGGCGCTGCTGGAGGTGGCCCGCGCCCTCACCGCCGGCCCGCGCCCACGCAACGACGTCGTGCTCGTCTTCACCGACGCCGAGGAGGCCTGCCTCTGCGGCGCCTCGGCGTTCGCCGCCGACCACCCGCTGGCCGCCGACGGCGGGGTGGTGCTCAACCTGGAGGCGCGGGGCAGCACCGGTCCGGTGATCATGTTCGAGACGTCGCTGCGCAACGCCGGTCTGGTGGAGGTCTTCGGCCGGGCCGCGCCGTACCCGATCGGCACCTCGTTCGCGGTCGAGGTCTACCGGCTGCTGCCCAACGACACCGACTTCACCGCCTTCCTCGACCACGGCTTCACCGGGTTGAACGCCGCCTACGTCGACGGTGCCGCGATCTACCACACCCCGCTGGACACGCCGGAGAGCGTCGACCGGGGCAGCCTGCAACAGCACGGCGCCAACACGCTCGCACTGGCCCGGGAGTTCGGTGCCGTCGACCTGACCCGGCTGCCGGCCGGCGGGGACGCCACATACTTCCCGCTCCCCGGCGGGCTGGTCCGGTATCCCGGCTGGCTCACCCTGCCCCTCGCGCTGCTGGCGCTGGCCGGTGTCGCCGGGCTGGCCTGGGCCGTCCGGCGTCGGGGGCGGGCCTCCTGGCCCCGGCTCGCCGCCGGCTTCGGCCTGGCGCTCCTGCCGGTCGTGCTGGCCCCGCTCGGGGCACAACTGCTCTGGGCGGCGGTCACCGCCATCAGGCCGGGTTACGCCACGCTGCTCGACCCATACCGTCCACTGTGGTATCGACTGGCGGTGGTGGCGCTCGCCGCCGCGGTGCTGTTCGGCTGGTACGCGCTGACCCGCCGCCACACCGGCCCGGCGGCACTCGCCGTCGGCGGGCTGGGCTGGCTCGCCGTACTCGGAGTGCTGCTCGCCGTGGTGGCACCCGGCGGCTCCTACCTGACGGTCCTGCCGGCGCTGGCCGGCGTGCTCGCCGGGCTGGTGGCCCTGGCCGTGCCCCGGGACGGCCTGTGGCCGGTGGTCGCGGTGACCGCCGGTGCGGCGGTCGGCGTACTCGTGCTGCTCCCCACCGTGGTGCTGCTCTTCCCGGCGCTCGGCATGGCGATGGGCGGTGTCGCGGCGCTCTTCGCGGTCCTGCTCGGCCTGGCCGCGCTCCCCGTCGTCGACCTGCTGCATCCGGAAGCCGGCGGGCAGCGCGGGATGGCCGCGCTCCGGGCCCGGCGGCGCGGCGCCCTGCCGGCACTCGCGGCGACCCTCGGCGCGGTCCTCCTCGCCGGCACCGGCCTCGCGGTCGACCGGTTCGACGCCGCACACCCGGTGCCGACCCACCTGATGTACGCGCTGGACGCCGACACCGGCACCGCCCGCTGGCTCAGCCAGGAGACCGATCCACAGCCCTGGACCGACCGGTACGTCGACGGCCCGACCCGGATCGGGGACGCCTTCCCGATCCTGGGCGACCACGAACTGCTCGCCGGACCCGCCGAACCGGCCGCGCTTCCCGCGCCCCGGCTCGACCCGCTCGCCGACGTCACCGAGTCCGGCGTGCGTACGCTGCGCGTCCGGCTCGTCCCGCAACGCCCGGTACGCCTCGCCGCGCTGCACGTCGACCCGGCCACCGCCACCGTGCTCGGGGCCCGGGTCGCGGACCGCCCGGTGGAGATCGCCGGGGAGTCCCGAGCCGACGGCTCCGCCGGGCCGGACGGGGCCGACGAGCCGGACGGGGCCGACGAGCCGGCGCCGTTCGGAGTGGTCTTCCACGCGCCACCGCCCGAGGGGATCGAGATCGAGCTGCGGCTGCGCCCGACCGGCACCGGCGGCCCGGTCCGGCTCCGCGCGATGGACGCCAGCGACGGCCTTACCGGGCTGCCCGGCTTCCGCCCGCGCCCGCCCGGCGTCGGGATCGCCGGCTCGCACAGCAGCGAACTGGTCGCGGTCGCCCGCAGCTATGTGTTGTAAGGCGGGGGCCCTTCTTATCGTTTTCTGTTGTAGAAGGGCCCCCGCCTAACAGCTCTCGGCTCAGCGGGCGTTGCCGCTGTCCTGGTCGGCGACGAAGGCGGCGATCCAGGCCAGCGGCGCGTTCCAGTTGATGGTCAGCTCGTTCGTCGCCCAGGACTCGATGTCGTCGATGTAGCAGAACTGCGGCGCGCAGCCGCGCAGCTTCTGCTGGGCGACCGGGTCCTGGATGGCCGAGTTCGGCCCGCCGGAGAGGGTGCCCCGGGGCGGGTTGGGCAGCTCGGGGTTGAGCTGGCGGGCGTACCAGCGGCTGTGCTGGTTGCGGGAGGCCACCTCGCCGTAGCCGGTCACGTACGACTGGTTGAGGGCGTTGCGGCCGAAGATGTAGTCCATCGTCTCCAGTACGCCGTCCCGGTAGCGGTCCTTGCCGGTCAGGTCGAAGGCGGTGGCCAGCACGATGGCGTTGTTGACGATGAGGTTGTTGGAGCCCCAGTCGAAGACGTTGTCCGACGGGTTGTACGGGATCCCGTACGGGTGCGCCTTCAGGGTGCTCAGGTAGCGGTCGGCGCCCTCGGCGACCGAGGCGCGTACCCGGTGCCGGTCCGGCAGCCCGTTCGGGACGGTCGCCAGTTGCAGCCGGCCGAGCGCGGCGGTGTTGCCCCAGTCCATTCCGCGCTCCCGCCAGACGTCGCCGGTGTGGTGCGGCGAGCGGAGCACGAAGTCGCGGTACTCCCGGGCTCCGGTGGTCAGGTACAGCTCGGCGGCGGCCCAGTAGAACTCGTCGCTGACGTCCGGGTCGCTGTAGGCGCCGCCGCCGTTGGCGTCGGCCGGGTCGGCGTACCGCTCGGGGTTGGCCCGCGCCGCGGCCCAGGCCGTCTTCGCGGCGGCCAGGTTGCGGTCGGCGAACTTCCGGTCGTACGGCCGGAAGACCCGGGCCGCCTGCGCGGCGGTGGCGGCCAGGTTGAGGGTGGCGGCGGTCGACGGCGGGTGCAGCTCGCGCCGCCTGTCGTCCAGGTGCGGCAGCAGCGGCAGCCCGGTCCAGGAGTCGTCGTGGATCTTGTGGTGCGCCATCCCGGCCAGCGGCTCGCCGGCCGGAACCTGCATGCTGAGCAGGAACTCCTGTTCCCAGCGCGCCTCGTCGAGGATGTCCGGAATTCGGTTGCCGCTCTCCGGCAGGGCCAGGGTCCGGTCGCCGAGCCGCCAGGGCTCGCCGGTGCGGGCCCGCAGCGAGCGCTCGTACTCGCTCATGAGCTGGTGCACCGAGATGCCGCCGTTGACCACGTACTTGCCGTGGTCTCCGGCGTCGTACCAGCCGCCGGAGACGTCCAGGGTGTAGTCGCAGACGCCGGGCTGGCAGGGCACCGCCGTGTCGCCCTGGTTGGGCGCCACTCCGACGTGTCCGGCCGGTCGGCCGTAGCCGGGGCGGAGCGCGTCGGAGATCGCGGTGCCGCTGCGCTGGGTGTAGTAGAACTTCAGCGCGTCGGTGCGGAGCTGCTCGTAGAAGCCGGTGCCGATGTCGAAGGGTCGGCTGGTCTCACCGTCGGCGGTGAGCGTGTAGCCGGTGCCGGGCCGGGTGACGTGTCCGAAGTCGATGGTGTGCACGTGCTGCCCGGAGGAGGGGTCGAGCCCGCGCGGCGTGCTGCGGCCGTACCCGACGACCCGGCCGGCACCGTCGCGGAGCTGGTAGGGCAGCGCGGCGGTCGCCTCGGTGACCACGGTGGCGTTCTTCGGCCCCTTCGGCAGGTAGCCGACCTGGTTGACCCGGACCCTCGGGCCGGTGTCCGGGACGTAGACGTCCGGCTCGGCGCCGCCGGTCAGCGAGATGTTGTCCAGGCAGACCGTCCACGGCTCGGCGCTGCCGCCGAGTTGGAAGACGACCTGCGCGTCGGGCAGGTCGACCGGGGAGGTGAAGGTGTAGCGGTAGTCGTTGCCGGAGACGCTCAGCTCCGGGCTGGCCGACAGATACTGGGTGTACGGGTCGACCGGCAGCTGCACCAGCGCCCGGCCGACCTTGTTCGGGGTGGCCTGGCCGAAGAAGCGGAACTCGTACGACTCGCCGGCGACAAGCGCGATGTCGTTCTGGCCGATGATCACGTCCCAGGGGTTGGCGGTGCCGCCGGGGATGTCGGCGCAGAGCTGGCCGGTGCTGGAGTCGAGGGTGAGGTTGGCTGTGCCCCACCAGGGGGCGTGCCCGTCGTCGAAGGTGCCGTTGACGATCTGCTCCGGAGCGTCGGCTGCCGCCGCCGGGGCGTACCCGGCGGCGGCTGCGGTCGATGTGCTCAGGGTCGCGGCGGCGAGTGCCGCGACGGCTGCCGCGGCGAGTGGGACGGTATGTGGTGAGCGGGGTCTGCGCACGTCATTCCTTCCGGTGGGGCGTGCGGTGACCGGTCGAGGGCCGGGCACCGCAGGGCGGGGTGGCACGACGTGGACCAAGATCTATGGAAGCGCTCCCAGTCCGAGAATACCGGGAGATTGACATCGAGTTTCCGAACTGTCAACCACCCCGCGTCGGCGCTCCGCCGACGGGGCCCCCCGGGCCACCCCTCCGACGCCGCCCGCCCACGGCCACAACCAGGCGCATCCTCTCGCTCACCGTCCGTAGTTGAATGCGGAACGGGTCGAAAGGATTCCCTGGTCTCCGCGAATTCGGCCGGGCGGCGACCGGGCCGTCCACCACTCACGGTAATTCATGACTCGCAATTTCCATCCGGTGGCATCGGCACCGAATATGCATTGACGGGGTGAAGTGTCCGACGCCGGTCGCGCAAGCAGGTATCCGGCAGCGCGTGCCCGCTGGACCGGTAAGACCTCCGTTAATATGGCCTGATGGCGCAATCCCGACAGCCCGACGCTCTGGTGATCGGCGCGGGCGTCATCGGGCTCTCCACCGCGGTCCGGATGGCCGAGGCGGGGCTCTCCGTCCGGATCCGCGCGGCGCGCCCTCCGCAGGAGACCACCTCCGCCTCGGCCGGCGCGAGCTGGGGGCCGTACGAGTTGACCGACGAGCGCGTCCTGCACTGGAGCGAGCAGACCCGGCTGACCCTGGAGAAGATCGCCGAGGACGGGTCGTCGGGCGTCCGGCTCGTCCGCGGCCTGGAGGTGGCGCCATTCCCGCTCGACCCGCCCGCCTGGGTCCGCGACCTCAGTGACTTCGCGATCTGCCCCGCCGAGGAGCTGCCGCCGGGGTACGTCAGCGGCTGGCGATACACCAGCCCGCTGGTCAACATGCCGCGCTACCTCGAATACCTGACCCGCCGACTGCTCGGCAACGGCGTCGACATCGACATCGGCGCGGTGAACTCATTCAAGGAACTCACCGGTGCCGCCCGGGTGCTGGTGAATTGCACCGGACTGGGCGCCCGATATCTGGTCCCCGACGACCAGGTCTATCCCACCCGGGGTCAGCTCGTCGTCGTGGACAATCCGGGAATAGACACGTTCTTCCAGGACTGGGCCGCGCACGAGGACATGACCTACATCCTGCCGCACGGCGACGTCGTCGTCCTCGGCGGCAGCGCGACACCCGGCTCGGAGAGCCTCACCCCGGATCCCGCCAGGGCGGCGGCGATCGTCGAGCGGTGCGCGGCGGTCGAGCCCGCGCTGCGGAACGCCCGGGTCCGGCGGATCCTGGTCGGGCTGCGGCCGAGCCGGCCGAGCGTACGCATCGAACGCGAGCTCGTGGACGGAAACGTCCTGATCCACAACTACGGTCACGGCGGGTCGGGGCTCGCCCTCTCCTGGGGATGCGCCGACGAGGTCCTGTCGCTGAGCGAGCCGGCCTGATCGACCCGTACGGCCCTCCGCCAGGCTCGGCGGTGCCAGCCGGAGATCCGACCGCGGTGCGGCAGATCTCGGACTGACGGATGCCGAACCGTTGATGCAGCATCTCGACAGAACGGACGATTGTATCCGGGTCCGGGCAGACGGTTGTATCTATCTCCGGCTGACCGGTAACGGGAAAGGCACACGAAGATGAGCATCATCCGCAAGTACGGCAAGGCCCTCGCCGCGGTGGCCGGGGCGGCGCTGACCGTCGCGTACGGCGCACTCTCCGGCGACCAGCGCATCGAGTCCGACGAGGCGGTGCAGATCGCCATCGCCGCCGCCACCGCCATCGGCGTCTACCTGGTGCCGCTGACCCCGCAGTACCGCTGGGCCAAGACCGGGGTCGCGGTGGTGCTGAGCGTGCTCCAGGTGCTGGCCACGGTGATCCTCGGTGGACTCGACTCCAACGAGTGGATCGCGCTGCTGCTGGCCGCGCTCACCGTGCTGGGTGTCGGTGCCGCGCCGGCGGTCTCCAGCAACGGCACCGGCAACCAGGCTCCGCGCCAGCCCACCACCGAGGCGAGGCAGCCCGCCCGGCAGTGAGGAGGAGGTAGGGCGGGTCACCGGGAGCGGGGAACGCCGTTCCGGGTCCACTCCGGCGACCGGCGCACGTCGATGGCTTGTTACGTCGCCGTGGCGGACCGGCCACGATGATCAGCTACGTTGATGCCTCCCGTACCCCCAAAAGCCTCGGGAGGCATCCGTGCTGCACGTCCGACGTCGCCGAATCCGGCTGACGCTTCTCGCCACCGCCGCCACCGCCGCCACCGCGGCGATCGCCGGTTCCCTGCTCGTCGCCGCCCCGGCCGGCGCCGCACCGCCCGGCATCCCCTCCAAGGCGACCGCCCAGTCGAACCTGAACGCGCTGACGGTCGCCGCCCAGGGCTCGATGAGCGGCTACAGCCGCGACCTCTTCCCGCACTGGATCACCATCAGCGGCTCCTGCAACACCCGGGAGACGGTGCTGCGGCGCGACGGCAGCGGGGTGAGTGTGGACGGCTCCTGCTATCCGACCTCGGGGAGCTGGTACAGCCCGTACGACGGGGCGACCTGGAGCAACCCGGCCGACGTCGACATCGACCACATCGTGCCGCTGGCCGAGGCGTGGCGCTCCGGGGCCAGCTCGTGGGCGACCAGCCGCCGGCGGTCCTTCGCCAACGACCTCAACGGGCCGCAGCTCATCGCGGTCACCGACAACGTCAACCAGTCCAAGGGCGACCAGGACCCGTCCACCTGGAAGCCGAGCCGCAGCGCCTACCACTGCACCTACGCCAAGATGTGGATCCGCACCAAGTACAACTGGGGCCTGCGGCTCCAGTCCTCGGAGAAGAGCGCCCTGCAGACGATGCTGAACACCTGCTCCTCCTGACGTCTCCGCCGATCCGGCCGGCCCTGGAGTTTCCCGGGGCCGGCCTCCGGTGCGTTCGGGCCGAGGGTGTCCCGTCCTGTGGTTCAGCGCGCGCGGCGGTAGTGCATGGCCACCGCGCCGTTGCGGAGCGGCTCCGCCGAGAGCAGCTCGAGCTGGCGCGTGCCGGGCAGCCCGCCCTGGTACAGCGTCGGGCCGTGGCCGGCGATCCTGGGATGGACGAGCAGCTTGTACTCGTCGATCAGGTCCAGCCGGTCGAGCTCGGTCGCGAGCGTGCCGCTCCCGAGAAGGACCCCGGCCGGGGTCGCGTCCTTGAGCTTCTGCACGCCCTCGCGCAGATCGCCGGCGATGCGGTGGCTGTTGGTCCAGGTGAAGTTCGTGCGCGTCGACGACACCACGTACTTGGGTTTGGCCTCCAGCTTGACCGCCCACTCGCGGATGGCCGGCGGCGCCTCCTCGTCGCCACGGGCGACGGCCGGCCAGGAGCTCTCCATCATCTCGTAGGTGACGCGACCCCACAGCATCGCTCCGGCCTCGTCCATGAGACGGGTGAACAGGGCGTGCGTCTCGTCGTCGGCGATCCCCTCCTGATGGTCGACGCAACCGTCGAGAGTGACGTTGATACTGAAGGTGAGGAGCCCCATGGCCGGCGAGTCTAACGCCACGACGACGACGTCGCGGCCCAGGCGACCGGTCGCATCAAATGGAGTCGCCGCAATTTCGATCTTCCCGGGCCAGGGTGCACTGTGCTATTCGGAAGCGCCAGGCCGACCGCTATCGATCGGTGGGTCCAGGCTGCCGGGCGGCCTGCCCGGGAAGGAGGAACACATGGACCCGGGCCGCCGAGTAGCAGTCAGGGACGTACGCTTTCGCCGCCGAACGAGATGGCTCCGTGGATGTCACGCGCCTGCACGACAGGGCCGCCGACGTTACCTGAGACAGAGTTCGCCACGCCGTCCGGACCTGCCGCAACGGCCGCGTTGGCCTGCTCCCACCGAGTCCGGAGTTCTGCGCCGAACGCCGGGTCGCGTCGCGCCTCGCGATTCAGCAGTTCCGCAAGTGTACGAGCGGCGTCCCGTGACGGCTGGTGTAGCACGTTTTCGATGACCTCCCGCGCCTCGGGCTCACGCCGGAATCGGTCTCGGAGAAAAGCGATCAGCGCGGACACCGCTACCCGGCCGCCCTGGGCGAGCTCGGTGGTCGTCCACGTGACGAGCGATGTCGCCGCTGTGGCGATGAGTGGGTCCACCGTCCGTTCACCTCCAGCGTCCGGCGCCAGCCGATATCAAGATCAACCAGGTAGAGACATCCCATTCACTACCCTCGATGGTACTACCCCCTCCAGGCCCACCTCAGCTACCCATCGCGACTCAGGCAGGCAGGCCAGGCGCGCACCCAGGACACCCAGTCACATAGAGGCATTTGACTTGTTCGGCCACTACGCTACGCACTACTGTCCTCACCGACGGCGCTCGCTCGTCGTCTGATTCCGAAGGAGGGCCGCGGTGAAGGTGACCAAGCTCTACAAGGACGTCGTGTCGGGGGGCAACGGGTGCCCGACGGTCTACCTCGCCGATAGTGGAGAGCTGGTCGTCCAGGGGCACCTGGTCGACGAAGACACCTTCGGCGAGCTGGAGAATGTTCTTCCTGGGGAGGGTGCGGTTCGGATTTCTGCCGAAGTGGTGCTCGGTGCGATCGAGCGCTACCGCGAGTCCGGGCAGCGGTGAGCGAGGTTGACCCGATCGTTCACGTCGCTGGATGACGCCGAGTTCAACCAGCTGTTCCGCGACTTCCGATACACGGCCTACCGGCTGGAAACCCTTCAGCGGTACGACGTGTCGTACGAGCAGGACGAGTTCGCCCGGTTCCTGGCGGGCGAGTCCCGTGGAGAGTTTCCCGGGATCGCGGCCTGGTGCGACACCGTGCGGGCAGCAATGTCAGCGGGCAAGCGCATGCACCGAGTCCACGTCGTCGCCGAGCCGCTGTCGGACTACGTTCGGTTCGAATGCGGCTGGGCCTACGAACACACGGTCCATGCGGGCGAGGACGTCCGCCTCATCGTGTTCGCCGGTGATGACTGGCCGGCTGCGCTGCCTCACCACGACTACTGGCTGTTCGACTCCTCGCAGCTCGTGGCGATGTACTACGACGAGGAGGGACGGTTCGTCTCCGGCGAGTTGATCAGCGAACCAGAGAAGATCGTGCAGGCCAACCTCTGGCGCGACGCCGCCGTTTCGGCGTCCATCCCCTACCGGACGTACGCAGCCCAGCTCCAACCCAGCTCCCCATAGCTCCGCCACTCACGGGGGAGGAACAGCGTGCCCAGCGCGCACAACCAGTCGTCCGGCGATGCCGAAGCTGTCGTTCAGGCCGGGACGGTGCATGGTGGCATCAACCTGTTTGGTCGCGCGGGACAGCCGCCTCCCCCGCCACCTCGTCAACTGCCCCTCGACGCGACCCGCTTCGTCAACCGCGAGCAGACCCTCAACCGCCTGGACGCGGCACTGCCCGCCGACAGCACGGCTGCGGGCGGCCCGTCGATGAGCGTCGCGGCCATCGCGGGCGCCCCCGGTGTGGGCAAAACCGCGTTGGCTGTGCACTGGGCTCACCGGGTCCGAGGGTGGTTCACCGACGGCGACCTCTACGTCGACATGCGCGGCTACGGGCCGGGACCGGCCCTGGATGTCGGACAGGCACTGGACACATTCCTGCGCGCCCTGCACGTGCCGGCCGAGCAGATCCCAACCGATACCGAGGGACGCGCCGCCCTCTACCGGTCCGTCCTGACCGGCAAGCGTGTACTGATCGTGGTGGACAATGTGTCCGCCGTCGGCCAGGTCAGGCCGCTGCTACCCGCCACGCCGACCTGCATGGCGATCATCACCAGCCGCAGCCGGCTCTCCGGCCTCGTCGCGCGGGAAGGAGCGTCACGCATGACCCTCGACGTCCTGTCCCCCGACGAAGCGATCGCGCTGCTCCGCGACAGCATCGGTGGAGATCGCGTCAACGCCGAACCACAGGCCGCCGCCGAACTCGCCCGCCGCTGCGCCTACCTCCCGCTCGCGCTACGGATCATCGGGGAACGCATCGCCAACACCCCCTACGCCACTCTCGCGGAGTTCGTGGACGACCTCGCGCTCGTCAACCAACAGCTCGACGCCCTCACCATCAACGATGACGAACTCTCGGACGTCCGGACCGTTTTTTCCTGGTCCTACCAGGCATTACCCGAGGCAACGGCACGGTTCTTCCGCCTCCTCGGGCTGCACCCCGGCTCCGCCATCTCCGTCGCCGCAGCGGCAGCCATCGCCGGCGTGAGCATCCCCCGCGCCCGCCACCTCCTCGACCAGCTCACCGCGGCACACCTCGTGCAGAACCCCGCCCGCGACCGCTACCTGTTCCACGACCTCCTGCGCGCCTACGCCCTGGAGCGCGCGCAGGCCGAAGAGACCCCCGCACAGCAACACCAATCACGACGTCGCGTCTACACGTGGTACCTGTGGATGGCAGAGGAAGGTCGCAAGGTCATCCTCCCCTACTCCCACGCCATCACCCTTCCCCCGGCCGGACCCGACGTACCACTCACCCCGCCCAGCACGGTGGCCGAGGCAATGACCTGGTTCGAGCGGGAACGGCTCAATCTCCTCGACACCATCCGCCAGGCAGACGAGCTTGGCGACCACGACATCGCCTGGCAGCTACCCGTCGTCAGCGACGGCTTCTTCGAACTCAAGTCGTACTGGGCCGACTGGCGCGACATCCACCTCACCGGCCTACGCGCCGCACGGTCCGCCGCATCACGCCTCGGCGAAGCCGCCAACCTCCGGTGCCTCGGCGACGCCTACTGGCGCATGAAACAACGCGGAACCGCGCTCGACTATTACCGCCGGGGAGTCAACGCCGCCCGCGACGTCAACGACCACTGGGTCGAAGGCTTCAGCCTGCGGGGCCAGGGCCTCATCCACGAGGAACTCGGACAAATAGACGAAGCAGTCAACCTGTACGGCCAGGCGCGGGAGGTCTTCCGTCACTACGGCATCACCCGAGGCGAAGGCATGTCCCTGCTCAGTCTCGGCAACTGCCACCGCGTACGCGGACACCTCGACACCGCCATCGCCCACTACCAGCAAGCAGTCGCGATCCTTGGCAGGATCAACGACCAATGGAGCGTCGCCTGGGCCTCCTACCCCCTTGGCCTCGCCTACCAACAGACCGGCCAACACGACGAGGCACTCAAACAGCATCAGCTGGCTCTGAAACTCTTCCGCACATTCGACGACCGACGGTGCGAGGGACTCACCCTCGCGGCCCTCGGCGACACCTACCACGCCACCAGCCAACACGACGTCGCGCGGCGCTACTGGCTGGAGGCACTTCGGATTCTCGATCCACTCGGAGATCCGCACGCCAGCGCCGTCCGTCGCCTCCTCGTGCAATCGGACAGTGTCGACGAAGCGTAGTCAACCCGCCGGACTGTGTACTACCTGCATGTTGGGGCCAACCCACCCGCGCAGCCTGACCCCAACACCTCAACCGTTCCTGGTCACGGCACTAGCCGTGCGTCTTTGCCAGGTTGACGAACGCCTGCCACGCGGCCGGGGGGAACGCCAGGGTCCCGCCGTCCCGGTCCTTGGTGTCCCGGACCAGCACCCGGCCCGGGACGTTGTCGGCGACCTCCACGCAGTTGCCGCCGTTCGTGTTGCTGCGGGTCGACTTCCGCCACATGGGGCTCATAGCTCGTTCGCCATCCTCGTTATCAGGTCCCGTGACATGTCCCGGGGTAGTGCTACCGAGCGTATCGCGTCCCACGCCCGCACCAACGCGGCAACGCGGTCCGGATCGGTGATCACGCGGCCCTCTGCCTGGTCCTCGAGAAACGCCACGTCGCCGCCGCCGGGCAGCGATGCCAGGACCAGCGGCCCGGTCTGTCCGACGTAGAGGCCGGCCGATCGCGGCACGACGTGCACGAAGATCAGTTGTTGCGTGGAGAGGTCGGCCAGGTGCTCCAGTTGGTCTTTCATCAGGTCGGCCGGGCCGCGCGTCAGGGCCAGCTCGTCCACTGTGAAGGTGCAGACCGGGGGACGCTCGCGGCGGAAGACGGCCGCCGCCCGTTCCAACCGGAGCGCCAGTTGTTTTTCTGCCTCGTCGTCGCTGAGCAGCCCGGCCCGCAGGACGGCCCGCGCGTACGCCTCGGTCTGGAGCAGGCCGGGCACGAAGTTCGACTCGTGGCCCCGCAGTGACGCGGCTTCGCGCTCGATCTCCGGCCACTGCTGGAACCAGTCCGGCGCCCCCTCCTTCCGCGCCCTGGCGGACAGCTTCTGGATCAGGTCGCCCGACTCGAGCGCCTCGTCCAGCCGTGGGGCGGTGTCCGGCATCGGCACCAGCCGGCCCGTTTCGAACTTGGCGATCAACGAGGTACTGACGCTCAGGCGCCCCGCGAGCTGCTCCTGCGTCATGCCCCGAGATCCCCGGAAGAACTTCAGGATCAGCGGAAGATCGCTGTTATTCACAATTCCTGGCCTTTCCTGTCAGCCGTTTGCTGCTGAATGCTCAGCGGTCCACACTCGTTATCTTTCGCCAATCCGGGCCGACAGTCCAGGGTGGAATTCAGGCACCCGCTCCGACCGCTCTCCTTACGACGCCCTCGCGGTCGGGCGGGCGCCCAACGGGGGCGGCGCCGGGGCGAGCAATCCAGGTGCCGTCCCCGTCCCATAACGCCTACGGGAGGCTTCCATTGAGACGCATCCGAAAAGTCAAGCCGCACCACCGTCGCGCGTGGTGGCGCCTCTGGCGATACTGCCGCTGCGGATTCCGCTGGCGCTGTCCGGACTCGATCGAACTGGTGCCGATGCCCTACCAGCCGGCGCCCGTGCGGCCGTTGGCCGGGCGGCGCCACCGTGCCGCCCTCCGCCCTCCGGCGCCCGTGGTCCCCGTCCCCGATCCGCCCCCGCTGCCCGACCCGCCAGCGGTCCCGGACACCCCGCCGGTCCCGGACACTCCGCCGGTCCCGGACACCCCGCCCCGGCCGGCTCGCGCCCGGCCGACCAACCGCCGTCCCGGGTGGAACCGACCGGCCGGGGTGGTACCCCGGCTGGCGAACGGCCGCGCGGGCAACCTGACACCCGCCCAGGAGCACCGCGCCCGGCACACCGAGCGGGTGTGAACGGTGGTCGGGCCGTGGGTGCGATGGGAGCGGCACATCGCCCGGCGGCGGGCGCGTGAGCGCCAGGCGGCCGGACAGCACGTCCCCACCAAGACGTACGCCTGCCGAGAGTGCGAACACGACTGGCCCTGCCCGCCGGCCCGGCTGTCCCTGCTGATCGGCTTCGACGGCGATCGGGTAGGGCTGATGATGTACCTCGCCGCACACCTCGCCCGCGCCCTGGAAGCGCTACCCGACCGGCACCCCGCGCTGATTGTCGGGCAGATTCTCTATTGGGTCCCCCGTCGCCGATAGCCCCTTCCGGCGCACCCCGAGACTGGGGTTGCGGTCGAGGGTCAGCCGGCCGACCCGCTGCACCGGCCGGTGCCGGCCCCTTCCCCCCGCATCCACCGAGGGCCGGTACCGACCGCTGACTCCGCCGACCCCGCCAGCAAAGAGAGGTCGCAGTTAGCACCTCTGTTCTAGAAGCGCGAGAGACCGTTCGGTAGACTGGAGGTCAAGCCGACACGCCGTGCCAGTTACGACGCCGCGTAGGAGATGGCGTTAGGCTACCCAGCGAAGGGGGTGACCATGGCAACAGTGCATGACGTTGCAGCCGCTGTAATCGAACATCTGGGCAGAATGTCAGCGATGAAGCTGGAGAAGGTCGTGTACTACTGCCAAGGTTGGCACCTTGCTCGCTTCGGCACCACCCTGTTTGACGAGTCGATTGAGGCTTGGAGGCAGGGCCCGGTCGTGCCCGTTCTCTACCGGCAGCACCGCGGTCGTTACAGCATTGATTCTTGGCCGTTGGGGTCGTCCGCCAACCTGAACAGTGACCAGCTCAACTGCATCGCGTGGGTCGTTCGTGAGTATGGCTCTTTTTCTGCAATTGAGCTGTCGCGTATGACCCACAACGAGCTGCCATGGCGCGTAGCAAGGGGCTCACTGCCCGAATCGGCGCCTTCGAATGCCCCTATCAGCGTAGAGATGATCAAAAACTACTATTCACGGCAGGTCGCCGAGCCGGAGACGGCTGTCACTCTCGCCAGCGCAAGCGCGGCCCTTGAGGGCATAGAGTTTGACGAAGAATGGGAGAATCAGCTGCGGGACGTCGCAGCGGGACTGATCAGTCCTGAGGAGCTGATTTCCCGAGAGATATCTCGGATCACTGGTGCCTGACCCCTACTGCTGGCCAGGCACGGAGTGCCTGGAAAACAAGCTCGGCATAATGGATCCCCTCGTCCTTCCAGAGGTGGAGGCTCGCCTCGTCTCCGTGCGAGACGTGCAGATCGCACGAACCACGATCCCGGGCGACTACGGTCTTGCACACCTTCAGCGGTTTCACAAAGCTTTGTTCAGCGATATCTATGATTGGGCCGGACAGACCCGGACTGTCGACATAAGCAAGGGCGTACGCTTCTGTCACTGGCGGTTTGTCGACGATCAGGTCTCGGCATTGCTTCGAAAGCTCGCTCGGGAGGACGGGCATCTGATCGGCTTGAATCACGATTCTTTCCTGGAGTCGCTTGCCGAGTACTACGGCGAGTTGAATGTCTGACACCCCTTCAGGGAGGGCAACGGAAGGACGCTTCGTGCCTTCTTCCGTCAACTCGGAGCAGCGGCCGGCTACCAATTGGACTGGTCAGAGCTTAGCGAGTCCGACAACATCGAAGCTTGTCGCACTCACCTGACAACCTTGGATAAGAGCCTCCTTGTAGCGGCGCTCCGGCCTGTAGTCCGCAGGTTGACTTAGGACGATCAGCGGGAAAGACTCAGCGGCCAAGAAAGGGCAGACACGCGATCTGCCAACCCACGGAAGTGCAAGTCAAGGGCGCTTTCGTCACTACTTCCAGCGGAAATGGACGAAGAGGCGGCCGAAGTTCTTCGAATCCTTCTCCACCCGGTGGTAGAGCTGCTTGATCTCCTTCTGGTCGAGGAAGCGCAGCACCCGCTTCTTGAGCTGACCCGACCCCTTGCCCGGGATGATCTCCACCATGGTGGCCTTCTTGGCGACCGCCTCGTCCATGATGCCGCGCAGCGCCCGGTCGATGTCCTGCCCACGATTGAAGATGTCGTGCAGGTCGAGCTTGAGCTTCACCGCCGACCGCCGACCCGGGTCTCGACGCGCTCCAGCGCGATCCGGTAGTCGTCGTTCTCGGCGTACATCGCGGCGGCGATCCGGAGGTGCCGCAGCGCCTCCTCGGGGCGGCCGACCCGCTCCAGGGTCCGGCCCAGCACGTGGTGCGCGTAGTGGTCGCTGGGGTCGCGCTGCACCAGGGTGCGCAACTGCTCCTCCGCCCGGGTGAGCTGGGCCGTCTGGAAGTACGCGCGGGCGAGCAACTGCCGAACGGAGGCGTTGTCGGGCTCGGCCTCGACGATGGGCTCCAGCAACCGGGCAGCTCCGGACGGGTCCCCGGTCTCGAAGTACATGGTCGCCCGCCGGTACTCGGCCAGAAGATCCACTAGACCCACCTCCTCGTGTCGCGACTACGTCCCCCCGACGCTGGCACAACACCGCCGGTACCGCGACTGTTCCGACGGACGACATATCGGTGTCCCTGAGGTCAGGCGCGCCGACGGCGCAGCTCCCAGGCGCGTACCCCGCCGAGGATGCCGGCGCTGTTCGGCACCACCACCACGTCGTCGCCCATCCGGGCCACCTGCTCGGGGCGGACCAGTCGGGAGTTGCCGCCACCAAGATAGAGCCGGTCCCAGAGGAAGACCGGGCGCAGCCCCTCCACCACCCCCCGGACCCGGCGGGACCAGAACGCGTCGCCGAGCCGGCGCCGCTCGTGCTCGCCGATGTAGGTGTCGTAGCTCATCCCCCACCGCACCGGCGCCTGCGACAGCTCCAGGTGCGGGGCGAGCACCCCGCCGTCGAAGAAGGCGCAGCCCAGCCCGGTGCCAAGGGTGAGCACCAGCTCCAGCCCGGTCCCGGCGACCACCCCGGCGCCGTGCACCTCGGCGTCGTTGAGCACCAGCGCCGGCAGGCCGAACGCCTCGCTGAGCGCGCTCTGCGCGTCGAAGCCGGACCATTCGGCGACCAGCTCGGGAACGGGCCTGGTGCGCGGCCCGGCCCGGGTGACGTAGTGCGGGGTGGCCACCACCACGCCGTGCCGGAGCATCCCCGGCATCCCGACGGTGATCCGGTCCGCCGCGGGCAGCCGGCCGCCGAGATCGAGCAGGGTCTTGACGAAGAGCGCGGTCGGAAACGGGTACGGGGTCGGCACCCGCAGCGGCCGGGTACGCATCGTGCCGGCGTCGTCGAGGACGGACGCCTTGATCCCGCCGCCGCCGCAGTCGATCGCCAACGTGGTCATCACACGATCAGTCTGCGCCTCCAGCACCGGATCGGTCCGCGCCTCCACCACCGGCCGGCGACCGGAGGACCGGATAGCATTCGGGTCTCATGAGCGCCACCCTGGTCGCCAAGGACCTCGCCGCCGGCCACGGCGACCGGGTCCTCTTCGCCGACCTCGAACTCGTCGTCGCCCCCGGTGACGTGATCGGTGTCGTCGGCGTCAACGGCGCCGGCAAGTCGACGCTGCTGCGTACCCTTGCCGGGCGGCAACCGGTCGAGCAGGGCACCCTGGCCCTCAACCCGCCGTCGGCGACCGTCGGCCACCTGCCGCAGGAGCCCGAGCGGCGGCCCGGCGAGACCGTGCGCGCGTTCCTCGGCCGGCGGACCGGGGTGACCGCCGCGCAGGCGGAGCTCGACGCGGCCACCGGGGCGCTGACCGAGGGGGCCGCCGGTGCCGACGACCGGTACGCTGCCGCGCTCGAACGCTGGCTCGCGCTCGGCGGCGCCGACCTGGCCGAGCGGGCCGACCAGATCGCCGCCGAACTCGGGCTGGCGGTCGACCTGGAGCAGCCGATGACGGCGCTCTCCGGCGGCCAGGCAGCCCGGGCCGGGCTGGCGTCGCTGCTGCTCAGCCGCTACGACGTCTTCCTGCTCGACGAGCCGACGAACGATCTCGACCTGGCCGGGCTGGACCGGCTGGAGGGGTTCGTCACCGGGCTGCGCGCCGGAACGGTGCTGGTCAGCCACGACCGGGAGTTCCTGACCCGGACGGTGACCCGGATCCTCGAGCTCGACCTGCACCAGCAGCAGGTGCGGCACTACGGCGGCGGGTACGCGGCCTACCTGGAGGAGCGCGAGGTGGCGCGCCGGCACGCCCGCGCCGACTACGACGAGTACGCCGAGACCCGCGCCGGGTTGGAGGCGCGGGCCCGGACCCAGCGGGCCTGGATGGAGAAGGGCGTCAAGAACGCCCGGCGGAAGGCGACCGACAACGACAAGGTGGGCCGCAAGTTCCGGGCCGAGTCGACCGAGAAGCAGGCGGCCAAGGCCCGGCAGACCGAGCGACTGATCGAGCGGCTGGAGGTGGTCGAGGAGCCGCGCAAGGAGTGGCAGCTCAAGATGGAGATCGCCGCCGCGCCCCGCGCCGGGGCGGTGGTGGCGGCGCTGCGCGGCGCGGTCGTCCGGCGGGGCGACTTCACGCTCGGCCCGGTCGACCTCCAGGTGGACTGGGCCGACCGGATGGTGGTCACCGGCGCCAACGGCTCGGGCAAGTCGACGCTGCTCGCCGCCCTGCTGGGCCGGCTGCCGCTGGACGCCGGGCATGCCGCGCTCGGCCCCGGAGTCGTGGTCGGCGAGGTCGACCAGGCCCGGGGGCACTTCGTCGGCGGTCAGCCCCTGCTGGACGCGTTCGGTGCCGCCGTACCCGATCTGGTGCCGGCGGACGTGCGGACGCTGCTGGCCAAGTTCGGGCTGCGGGCGGCGCACGTGCTGCGCCCCGCCGGCACGCTGTCGCCGGGCGAGCGGACCCGGGCGGCGTTGGCCCTGCTCCAGGCCCGGGGCGTGAACCTGCTGGTCCTGGACGAGCCGACGAACCACCTCGACCTGCCGGCGATCGAGCAGCTCGAGTCGGCGCTGGAGTCGTACCCGGGAACCCTCCTGCTGGTCACCCACGACCGCCGGATGCTGGAGACGGTCCGGACCACCCGGCACGTCCGGGTCGACAGCGGCCGGGTCACCGAGGTCTGACCGCCCGGCGGTGCCCGCGCCCGGTTGGCGCCGGGCGGACGCCCGCGGCCCTCATCGACCCCTGTTTCTGTCGCCGCGCCGCTGGGCAATAGCTACTCCATGCTCAGATGGGAGTACGCCCTGTTGGTGCGCCGGCGCCAGCCCCGGCTGGACGACACCGGCTGGGAACTCGTCTTCACCTGGTACGGCCCGGACGGCGCCGTGCTCGACGTCTCGCCGTACGGCGACACCGCGCTGGCCCATCTGAACCGGGCCGGAGCCGAGGGTTGGGAGCTGGTCTCGGTCAGCGAGGACCCCAGCATGCAGGGCAGCGCGGAACTACACCGCTACCACCTGAAGCGGGTGATCCGGCCGGTGAGCCCCCGACCGCGGCTCCGCAGCCTGGGCCGGACCGGCCGGCGCGCCCCCACCGGCTGAGACCCGAGTCGGCACCCACCGGCTGCAGACCCGAGTCGGCACGCCCCACCGGCTGAGCCCTTCCGACTGCTGACGGCCACCGGCAGCGGCGCCCGCGCCGATGCGTAGCGCGGGCGATTCCGGGTAGGTACCGCCGGGAGGTGGGCAATGGTCGCGCAACTGCACAGGGCGCCCTCCGGTGACCGGTTGCGGGCGATCGACGACTTCCTCGGCATGGCCTGTGCCGACCTGGTCAAGCACGACGACCGGCTGCGCGGGTCGGCGGTGGAGGTGCGGTTCGACCGGGGCGTCGCGCACCTGACCGGCGAGGTGGCCGACCGGGACGAGCTGGCCACCGTCCGGAGGCTCATCGGGCGGCTCGACGGGGTGCTGGCCGTCTGGTCCAGGGTACGGGTGGCCGGGCGGGACCCCGTGGTGATGGATCTGGGCTGCGGCGCCACCAAGCAGTATCCCGGAAACCTCGGACTCGACCTGCGGGTCGCTCCCGGGGTGGACGCCCAGGCCGACCTCTCCGGCGCGCTCCCGTTGGCCGGCGACTCGATCGACGTCATCTTCACGGTGCACATCCTGGAGCACCTGATCGACTTTCTGACCCTGGTCGACGAGTGCCACCGGGTGCTCCGGCCCGGTGGCGTACTGCACGTGATGAGCCCCTGGTGGGGGCATGTCAACGCGGTGGCCGACCCGACCCACGTACGGCTGCTGGACGTACAGACGATCAAGCACATGTGTGACCGCCATCCCGGCGCACCGCGCTGGTATCCGCTGCACGCCGGCTGCGACGGAGCATCGATCTTCGCGGACCTCACCCCGCTCGGCGCCGACGAGCCGGGGCCGGAGCCCAGTCATCTGGCCCGCTTCTTCGAGTGAGATCGGATCCGGCCCGGTGCCGGCTGCCGCCTACGCGGCTGCCGGCTGCGGGCCGCGGGCTGTCGACTGCGCTGCTGCCGGCTGCCGGACGGAGCCCGGAGGCATGTAGCGGGGAGCGGCGGGAATGGACCGGTGTCGGATCGGAAGAGCATTCGGGGGAGGCCGACTGATGCGTGCCGTGATGTCTGAGTCGTATGGGGCGATGCCGGAAGTCCGGGAGATACCGGAGCCGGAGCCCGGCGACGGCGAGGTGAAGATCGAGGTACAGGCGTCGTCCCTGAACGGCTTCGACGCCAAGCTCGCCCGAGGTTTTCTCGGCGGCGATGTCGAGCACCAGTTCCCGGTGATTCTCGGCCGCGACTTCGCCGGCATCGTGACCGAGGTCGGGCGGGGCGTCAGCGGTTTCATGCCGGGCGAGAAGGTCTTCGGCGTGGTGGCCAAGCCCGGGCTCGGCGACGGCTCGTTCGGTGAGTACGTGGTCGTACCGGAGGAGATCGGGCTCGCGCCGCTGCCGGCCGGGCTCCCCTACCGGGCCGCCGGGGTGCTCGGGCTGGCCGGCGTCGCCGCGCTGGCCTGCGTGGACGCGGTCGCGCCGGTACACGGCGAGACGCTGTTGATCTCCGGAGCCACCGGCGGCGTCGGACACTACGCCGTCCAGCTCGCCGCGGCGCGCGGAGCCGCGGTGATCGCCACCGCCGAGACCGGGCCGCAGGTCGACCTGATGTACCAGCTCGGCGCCGCACACACCGTGGACCACCGCGGCGACCTCGCCGCGCAGGTCCGGCAACTGGCCCCGGACGGGGTGGACAGCGTGATCCACCTGGCCGGTGATCCGGAGCTGATCGCCGACCTGGTCACTCCCGGCGGACGGTTCTCCTCGACGCTCGGCGTGAACTCCGCACAGCTCGGCGACCGGTCGTTGACCGTCACGGCGATCGAGGCGATCCCGGACCGGATCGTGCTCGACCACCTCGCCACCGAGACCGCCGCCGACCGGCTGCGCCCGTCCATCGCCCGTACCTACCTGCTGGACGAGGTACCGCAGGCGTTCGCCGACTTCAGCAACAGCGGCAACGTCGGCAAGCTCGCCGTCTCGATCGGCGGCTGAGTCCCGGGCGGGTGCGGCAACCCGCCCGCCGTCGTGGCTCAGTCGGCTGCCGTGGCTCAGTCGGCTGCCGTGGCTCAGTCGGCTGCGGTGGCTCAGTCGGCTGCCGTGGCTCAGTCGGCTGCCGTGGCTCAGTCGGCTGCGGTGGCGCGGGCGGCGAGGAGTTCGGGTGCCAGTACCACCACCGCGCCCGGCTCGACCCGGACCAGGCCGGCGTCGGCCAGGGCCCGCAACGCCCGGTTGACCGAGACCCGGGTCATCCCGATCGACTCCGCCAGCCCCTGCTGCGCGCCGGGCAACGGCACCCGGTGCCCCGTCCGGCCGGCCGCCGCGACCAGCCAGGCCGCCACCCGGGCCCCGGCGTCGGCGAAGGAGGTACGCACCAGCTCCGCCTGCCGGTCCCGCAGGCGGCCGGCCAGGTGTCGCAGCACGTGCCGGCGGACCGCCGCTACGTCGTCGACCAGCCGGAGCAGCTCGCCGGCCGGCACCAGCCGGCAGCGCAGCTCGGTGGCGGCCAGCCAGGTGGCGGTGTAGCCGGCCCCGTCCAGCACGGCGATCTTGTCCACCGCGCACGGCCCCCCGAAGTCGCCGAGCCGCCAGCGACGTCCGTCGGCGGTCTCGTGGACCCCGGTCAGGGTGCCCGCCTCCACCACGATCACGTGCTCGGCGGGCTGCCCGCGTACCGCCAGCACCTCGCCCGGCCGGGCGGTCCGGACCACCGAGCGGTCGAGCAGCCGGCGCAGCTCCGCCGCTCCGAGCCCGGCGAAGACGGGTACGGCCGCCAGGCGTCGCATCTCGGTCGCTTCCATCCCTGGATTGTTCCCGACCGCCGGTTGTATCAGCGGATACTGCGCCGGCCCGGCTGCCGGTCCTAGGGTCACGGCATGATCGTTGTGGAACTCCGCTTCACCGGCGACCCCGCCGCCCGGCTGACGGCGCGGCCGGCCCATCGGGAACTGCTGGCCCGGCTGCACACCGAGGGCCGGCTGGTGGCGGCCGGACCCTGGCAGGACGACTCGGGCGCGCTACTGCTCTTCGACGCGGACGAGGCCACGGTGCGGGAGGCGCTCGACGCCGATCCCTACTACCAGCGGACCCCCGGGGTCAGCGTGGTCGCCCTGCGGCACTGGAGACCGGTCGTCGGCGGTCCGTGAACCACCGGCGGGGACGGCTGCCGACGGCGGGACGGCACTCACGCCGGGGCCGTGATCACCGGCGGGGCCGCGATCACCGGCGGGGCCGCGGTTGGCGGGGCTGTGCCGCCTGGACGGCCCAGTTGAGCGCGTAGTCGGCCACCTCTTCCCAGCCGGCCTGCCCGACCGTGTAGTGGGGCCGGCCCGGGAACTCCTTGTATCCGGTGACCGCGGTCGACTTCCGGTAGCGACCGGCGATCGCCCGGGTCACCGAGGGCGGCACCACATGGTCCGCGCCCCCGGCGATCAGCAGCAACGGTGCCCGCCGTTCGTTGCCAAAGTCGACGCGCAGCGCGGCCCGCGGGTTCAGGTTCGCCAGCGCCACCTCGAAGAGCACATGCCCGGCTGCCGGTACGTGGTAGCGCCGGTAGACCTGCTCGGCCTCGGCCCGGGACATCGTGTTGGTGAAGGCGTAGTGGAACTCGTCCGGGCTCAGCGGCACCGCACGGTGCCGGTTCGCCGGGTTGCGCAGGACCGGCAGGCTGGCCCGCAGGGTCGACAGCGGCACTCGGCTGACTCCCTTGACGGCGGCCGAGTCGATCGCCACCCCCGCGGCGCCCAGTCCCCGGTCCAGGAGCATCTGGGTGAACGCGCCGCCGAACGAGTGACCCATGATGATCGGCGGGTTGGGCAGGTCGCGTACGACCCGCTCGTAGTGGTCCACGATCTGGCCGGCGGTCAGCTCGGCGATCGACCTGGGGTCCCGGTTCAGCGCCTCGACGTCCTCGTCCATACCCGGCCAGGCCGGAGTCAGCACCTGAAACCCGGCGGCGCGGTACCGGTCGGCCCAATGTTCCCAACTCCGGGCGGTGAGCCACAGACCGTGGATCAGCACCACGGTGTCGGGCCGGGTCGGTTCAGCGGGCATGAGGGGCATGATGTCCTCCTCCGGGCGTGGGTCACCGCTCTGCGCACGCGCATCGCGTGACACGGAGACGATCGTCGCCGCATCACCGGCGTGCGCCGCCGTCGCACGGCCGCGCGCCGTGGTAGACACCGACGGGCGCCGGCGGTCGGGGCGCTCGCTCTGCCGCTGTTGCGGATACCCAGGTCCGATGGCGCCAACCCGGTCCGGTGCACCCGCCGGAGACGGTCGGGACGACCGACGGCGTACGGCATACGGTGTACGGAGTTACCCGGTTGGAGAGAATGACGGGGTGACGACGGAATACAGCGGCAGCGGGGACCCGAAACGGAGCATGCAACTGCTCTGGGGCGTACCGGATCGACCGCGACGAGGCCCGAAGCCCAGGCTCACGGTGGACCGGATCGTCGGCGCGGCGATCGAGATCGCCGACGCCGAAGGGCTGGCCGGGCTCTCCATGCGACGGGTCGCCGAGCGGCTCGGCGTCACCGCGATGTCGCTGTACACGTACGTGCCGGGCAAGGCCGAACTGATCGACGTGATGCTCGACACCGTGCACGCCCCGACGGCCGAGCCGGACGGCGACCGGAACGACTGGCGGAGCCGGCTCGCAGGACTGGCCAGGGAGAACTACGACCGCTACCGCCGGCACCCCTGGCTGCTCCAGGTCGCGACCAGCGTCCCGGTGCTCGGCCCGAACCTGCTGGCCAGGTACGACCGCGAGCTGACCGCCGTCGCCGGGCTGGGCCTGACCGAGGTCGAGATGGACCTCGTGGTCACCCTGGTCGCCGACTACGTGCACGGTGCGGTGCGTGGTGCGGTGGAGGCCGCCCAGATGCCGCAGCGCACCGGGATGACCGCCGAGCAGTGGTGGCAGAGCTACGAACCCCTGCTGGCGCAGGTCTTCGACCCCGAGCGTTATCCCATGGCGGCCCGGGTCGGCGGGGCGGCCGGTGCCGAGTACGACGCACCGGCGGACCCGGCCCGCGCGTTCGAGTTCGGGCTGCAACGCGTCCTGGACGGCATCGAGGCTCTGGTGTCGACCCGCGCCGCCGACCCCGCGACCCGCGCTGGCGCCCCGACCGGCCCGGCCGGCCCGGGTCCGGGATCCTGACGTCCGAGCCCGTTGCCCACCCCACCGGTACTGGATATATTTACCCCTGCCTTCGTCGTGGGAGCGTTCCCATAGACGCCTCGGCGAACAGGACAGGAGTGAGACGGCCGCATGAGCACGATCCGGCTGCTCGTGGTCAACGGCTGCAGCTTCGCCCGGGGCGCCGAGCTCACGGAGCCGGAGAAGGACGCCTGGCCCGCCGTACTCGGCCGGAACCTCGGCATCGACGTGGTGAACCTGGCCTGCGACGGCGGCTCCAACCGACGGGCCGTCCGGAGCACGGTGCAGCATCTGGAGTCGATCCGGGCGGCACACGGCGTCGGCTACGACCAGATGCTCTTCGTCGGCATGTGGACCGCGCTGAGCCGCAACGAATACCACGACAGCGGCATCGAGGACGGCCCGGTCCGGCCCGACCTCGGGGTGCGCCCCGACCTGCCGGGGGAACTCCACTGGCAGCGGGTCGCCGACTGGAAGGCCGCCGAGGGCGACAAGCCGTCGAAGGCGTATCTGCGGCATCTTTTCAGCACCACCGGCGAGACCGTCAACTTCTTCGTGGACTGGCTGCTGCTGGAGCACCACCTCACCGGCCGCGGCGTGCCGAGTCGGTTCGCGTTCGCCTGGGAGATCCTGCCCGACCCCGTCCCGGCCGAGGCGGTGCCGGTGATGCGGGCACTCCGCGCCGACCTCGTCTTCGGCGAGCTGCCGCCCCGGCCCGAGGACACCTTCCGGGAGATGGTCTTCGGCCAGGTTCCCTTCGGCGACTGGGACCATCCGCTCCGGGAGGGGCACCGGCAGTTCGCCGACGCGATGCTGCGCTGGCTCGGCGGCGACGAACGGCTGCGGTTCCCCGCGACCGGGCGGAGCCGCCGATGACCGTACAACCGCGCCCGGTCGGCCGGGTCGGGCCGGTCGATCCGGTCGGGCCCGGGCTGGTCTCGGTGATCATGCCGGCCCGCAACGGCGCCGCGACCATCGGCGCGCAGCTCGCGGCGCTGGCCCGGCAGACCTATGCCGGCCGCTGGGAGCTGATCGTCGTCGACAACGGCTCCACCGACGGTACGACCGCACTCGTCGCCGGTTTCGCCGGCCGGCTGCCCCACCTCCGCCTGCACCGGGCGGACGCGTACCCCGGCACCAGCTACGCCCGGAACGAGGGCTGCCGGGTGAGCCGGGGCGAGCTGCTGCTCTTCTGCGACCAGGACGACGTGGTCGCGCCCGGTTGGGTGGCGGAGATGGTACGCGGCCTCGCCGAGTTTCCCGCCGTCGGTGGACACGTCGAACGCCGGCTGCTCAACGACGACGTCGCCCTGGCCACCCGGCCCGAGAAACCGGCCGGCTCGCTCCAGGGTGGATTCGACTTCCTCCCGTACGCGCTCGGCGCCAACTGCGGGGTCCGCCGGGCCGTCTTCGAGGAGCTGGGCGGCTTCGACCCTGCCTACCGGTACGGCTCGGACGAGGTCAGCTTCTTCTGGCGGGCCCAACTGGCCGGGCACCGGATCGGGGCACTGCCGGACGCCGTCGTGCACTACCGGCTGCGCCGCCGGTTGCCCGCGATGGCCCGGCAGTACTACTCGTACGGCCTCAGCCATCCCCGGCTCTACCGGGACTTCGCCGCCGCCGGCCTACCCTGCTCGGTCCGGTCCGCCGCCCGCGAGTGGCGCTGGCTCCTCCGGCACCTGCCCGACCTGCTCCGCTCCCGCAGGCACCGGGCCGTCTGGGTGACCCGGTGCGCGATGCGCTGCGGCCGGCTCGCCGGAAGCCTCCGCAACCGCGTCGTCTTCCCCTGACCGCACAACCGCCTGGTCCTTCCCTGACCGGTCCGACCACACGCCGCCCCCGCCGGCCGGATACCTGACCTCCGACGCGCGCCCGCACCTCATCCAGGATCCGCAGCACCGCCACGGTGTCGGCCAGCGCCGGCCAGCACCGCCCCGGCGGCACCGCGCCGAGCCGCCTCGGCCTGCTCGTGCCGGTCGGCCAGGTCGGCGCGGAGGGCGAGGCAGTCGCGTACGTAGTCGCCGGCCCGCGCGATCGGCGGATGCGGGTCACCGTCCCCGCAGTACTCGACGCAGATCGCCGGTACGCCGAGCGAGTCCGCCCGGGTGATCCAGGCGTAGTTGTCCAGCACCCCCTCGGCGGTGTCCACGTTGAAGTCGGCCCGTCCGCCGTCCGGGCGGAGGTTCTTCAGGTGGAAGTAGCCGAGTCTGCCGGCGAGCTGGTCGAGCACGGCCGGATCCCGGTCGGCCGGGCTCACCACGTAGGCGTTGCCCGGGTCGGCCGTGGCGACCACCGCCGGATGGTCCACCATCGCCAGCAGCCTGGCCGTGCCGGCGACCGTGTCGTGTACGGAGCCGGGATAGACCTCCACCCCGACCCGTACGCCGTGCCGGTGGGCGTACTCGCCGAGCCGGCGGTAGCCCTCGGCCGCGCGCTCGTAGTGCGCCTCCTCGGCGATGGCGCTGCCGTTGCGCCGCCAGTCGTCCGGATCCCGCTCCAGGGTGCCGGACCAGCCGTTGACCAGCCCGATCCCGTGCCGGGCGGCAGCCGCGATGGTCCGCTCGACCTGGCGCAGCGACGCGGCCCGGCCGGCCGGGTCGGTGCCGACGAAGTCACCGGTGTAGCCGAGGCAGTGCACGCCGACCCCGTACCGCCGGCCGAGCGCCACCGCGCCGGCCACCTCGGTCTCCAGCCGGGCCGGGTCGAAGTGGAAGTGGACCAGCTCGATGCCGTCCCAGCCGTGCCGCGCCGCGACCGCGAAGACGTGCCGCAGCGGATACCGGCGGAAGGTGTAGCTGTGCAGGACGAGCTTCATCAGTTCTGCCCTCCGGTCAACGCCAGCCGCATCCCGCGGTTGGCGACGCTTCGTTCGAGTGCGTGCAGCACCCGCAGGTCCCGCAGCCCGCGCGCGACTCCCACCTCCACCGGCACCGGTGCCCCGGCCGCACAGGCGGCGAAGGCCCGGTACTGGGCGAGGTACGGGTCCACCGGCTCGGGGCGCAGCCAGCGCCGGCCACGCTCGTCGCAGACCAGTACCGAGCCGCCGGAGTCCATCGCCCACGAGTTCCGGACCACCAGCAGACCCCGCTCGCAGACGACCGTGTACCGGGAGACGCCGGTCGCCGGCGGCTCGGTGAAGGAGGACTCGATCTGGAGCAGCCGCTCCTCGCCGAACCAGACGGTCGCCTCGACGAAGATCTCGGTCAGCTCCGGATCCCCGCCCGGATAGCCGGTGGCCCGGCACGCCGTCGGCGCCGCGTCGAAGACGTCCGCCGCGGTCAGCAGCGGATAGATGGCCAGGTCGCCGAGGCAGCCGAGGCCGCTGTCGGCCCGCCGGTTGCGCCAGTCCCCGTCCCGGTGCCCGAGGTGGCAGGCGGTGATCGACCGGGGCGCGCCGAGCCGCCCGGACCGGACCTCCTCGACCACCGCCCGGTTGTACGCGTTGTACCGCGACATGTAGCCGACCATCGCCGGAGCCCCGGACGCCGTCGCCGCCCGCAGGATCCACTGCCCGCCGGCCACGGTGTCGGCGAGCGGCTTCTCCACCAGGGTCGGGATGCCCCGGGCCAGGGCCCGGCAGGCGAACTCGGCGTGCCGACCGTTGGGGGTGGCCACGTGCACCCCGTCCAGCGGCGCACGCAGGAACTCCCGCACGTCGGTGCCGTACCAGATCCCCGGCCGCCCGGCGGCGACCGCCCGCAACGCCGCCTCGTCCCGGTCCAGCACGGCGACCAGGCTCAGGTCGTCGGCGGCGGCGATCGCCGGCAGCAGCGACCGGCGGGCCAGGAAACCGGCGCCCACGATGCCGATCCGGAAGGTCACCGGGGCCGTCCCGGCGTGCCGCTGCCGCCGTGCCAGCGCAGCAGCAGGCTACGCGGGGCGAGCGACCGGTGGGTGGCTCCCGCGATGGCGTCCAGGGTGTGCCGCTGGGCCGCCAGCGCGCCGTCCAGGGCCCGGTCACCCGTGTCGGCCGGCCGATCCGGGGTGAGCAGCACCGCCACCCCGACCGAGCGGGTGTGCCAGGCCAGTTGGTAGGAGTGGTGGTTCCAGCCGCTCCCCTCGTGCACCTCCACCGGGCGGCCGAGCCGCCGCGCCAGCCACTCCGGGCCGAGCGCGGTCACCGGTTCGGCTCCGTACCCGACGACGTGCACCGTGCCGAGGTCCGGTCGCTCCGCCAGCCAGCCCGCCAGGACGGCGGCCAGTTCGTCGGCGCTGCCGACCGGGCGGCCTCCGGTGGGCCGGTCGTCGGCGGTCGGTGCCGCCGGCAGCAGTCGCTTGTAGTGCTGCACGGCGTCGTGCGTGGCGAACCGCAGCCCGTGCCGGACGGCGACGCAGGCGACCAGGGCCGCGACCGCGTAGCAGGCGGCCATCGCGGCGGCGACCGCGCCGGCCGGTCCGTCGGGCCGGGGCAGCGCCGCGATCCCCGCCGCGACGTCGACGACCAGCGCTCCGGACGCCGGCCCCGCCGCCGCAGCCGCGACCCGACCGGCCGGGCCGTCACACGGAACCGCCCCACCCTGCGCGGACGCCGCCCCACCCTGCGCGGACGCCGCCCCACCCTGCGCGGACGCCGCCCCGCTCTGCGCGGACGCCGCCTGTGCGAGCGCCGCCTCACTCTGCTCGCACGCCACGTCGGGCCACGGCCGGAACCGCTCGGACTTGCCGCCCCAGCCCTGCCGGGCGGCCTGGAGGGTCCAGAGCCGCAGGCCCGGACCGGCGCCGGGCGGCAGCCGGAACAGCACCCGTGGCCGACCGACGGCCGGCAGCCGCGCCGACTCCTCGCCGGCCCACTCCCCGATCGCCCGGGCGGCACCGGCGAACGCCCGGTAGGCGTCGTCGAAGTGGGCCGGGGTCAGGATCCGGGCGGCGAGCAGCGCCGGCACGGAGAGCGGGGCGTGGTAGAGCGCCACCTGGTCGTAGCCGCCGGCCAGGGAGAGGGTGCCGGCGCGTTCGCAGAGCCACGCCGGGGCCGCGCCGCCGATCCGGTGCCGGGCCGCCGCGAGGGTCGCGGCCAGCAGCCGGGTCTCCCGGGTACGCCCGGAGGCGCTGACCGCGAACCAGGCCGTCGCCGGGCACCCGCGCAGCTCCCGCAGGGTCCGCTGCATCGCCTGCGGGTCGAGCGAGTCCAGGACCCGGATCACGCGCTGCCCCGGCACCGCCTCCGAGATCGCCCGCAGCCCGAAGGCCCAGCCGCCGGTGCCGACGAAGACCGCCTGGCGGCAGCCGCGCAACAGCGTGCCGTCTCCCCGTGCGGCGGTGAGCCGGGCCACCCGGGGCCAGGAGGGCGGATGTACCCAGCCGAGCCGGGGCGCACCGGCGAGGCTGGCCAGCGCGGCGATGGTGCCGGCCGGGCCGTACCGCTCGCCACTGGCGGCGGCCCCCACGTACGCCCACAGTTCGGCGCCGCTCGGCTCCGGCCAGTGCCGCGCGGTCACGGCGTACCCCGCGGTGCGGGTGGTGGGCCCGGATGGCCGGCGGGGGCCGGCGCCGGGGCCAGCACCGTGCCGTCGAGCCGGAAGTCGACCACGACCCGCAGCGCCGCGTTGCCCGACACCGTCCCGTGGTCGAGCAGCTCGGCCGCGACCTGAGGCAGCGCGGGAAGCGAGACGAGATGGCTGACCAGCGGCGCCAGGTCGAGCATGCCCGGCCGGGGTGGACGATCCTGCCGGGACCCGCCGCCGGTGAGCAGCTCGCGGGCGACCGCGAAGTCGCTGCCGCGACCGCCCCGGGTGCCGAGCACGGTGCACCGGCCACCGGCCGGGTTGCCGACGACCCGGCGCCCGCCCCCGGTCCGCAGCGGCGCCGGGTCCAGCACCGTGCCGCCGCCGGCCCGGACCGGCCGGCCGGGCCCGAAACCGCCGAAGAGGTGCAGGCGCGCGTCGTCGGCCAGCGCCGGCCAGACGAGTTCGGTCGCCGCCGGCCCGCCGTCGCCGGCCACCGCCACCACGGCCAGCTCGGCGCCCCGTCCGCCGGTGACGGAGCGGACTCCGGCGCCGAGTCCCGGCCCGAGCGGCAGCACCGCGTCCGGAGCCGGCAGCCCTCGCCGCACCGCGACCCGGAGCCGCCGGTCGGTCCGGCTCGCCACGGTCACCGTACGGGCGCCACGGGCGCGGGCGACGGCGGCGTGCAGCAGGCCCAGTACTCCGGCCCCGACGACGAGGACGTCCCGGCCGGACCAGTCCCCGGCGAGCACCCGGTGTGCGTGCAGCACCGCGGCGAGCGGATCCAGCAGCACCCACTCCGGGCCGCAGCCGGGCGGCACCCCGAGGATCTGGCCCTGGGCCAGCGCGCCGAGGTCGGCGACGAGGACGTCCCGGAACACCCCCGGCACGTTGTGGCCGAGCTTGAGGTAGTCGTCTGTCGGGTGGTTGGGGTTGAACGTCACCAGGTCACCCGGGCGGAAACCGGTGACCGCCGCCCCCGCCTCCACCACCTCGGCCACGCACTCGTGCCCGAGCACGCCGGGCTCCAGCCCACGCTCGCCACGCAGGATCTGCAGGTCGGTGCCGCAGAGTCCGGCGTACCTGGGGCGGAGCAGCAGTTGCTCGCGACCGCACCGCGGCCAGGTGCCGGCGGTGAGGAGCAGCCGCGACTCGCCGACCGGCTTGACCACCTCCCGGGTCTCGGTACGCCGTGCGGCGAGATAGCCGGCCATCCCGGCCAGGGTGGCGTGCTCCGCGTCCCCGGGCACGTGCAGCAGGGCGTCCCGGTCGGCGGCGGTCCAGCCCTGGAACCAGCCGGCGTCGACGAGCAGCGTCGCCAACCACTCGCGCAGCGCGGCGAACCAGGGCGCGCCGACGCCGTGCGCGAAGCCGCCGACCACGACCACGGTGCGGAGCCCGGACTGGGCACAGACCTGCAACAGCGCCACCGCGAGGTGCCGGGTGGCCGCCCGCAGCACGTCGGCGACGAACGCGTCACCGGTGCGGGCCGCGTCGGCCAGCGCCCGCGCGTCGATCCTGGCGGGGTCGCCGCCGACCAGGCGGTGCAGTACCGAGCCGGCGAAGTCGGCACGGTCGCGCCGGGCCCGCCGGACCGCCGCGCGCACCACCGCCGGGCCCGAGCTGTACGCGCAGAGGTCGCCCACCGCGCCGCAGTCGCACCACGGCAGGTCGAGCCCGTCCAGCAGCTCGCGCGCACCCCGGTCCCCGGCGGCGGCGGCCCGGCCGAGCCGGGCGGCTCCGGTCGGGCCGCCGGGCAGCGCGTCGAGCCGGGTCGGTTCCACCGGCACGTGCCCGATCTCCCCGCCCAGCCCGGCCGGGTCGGAGAGCAGCTTGGCGGTGCCGGGGAGCCGGTCGTCGAAGACCTTGACCGCGACCCCGGTGCTCACGGTGACCAGGGCGAACCGGCCGAGCCGCCGGTAGTGCCAGGCGGCGGCGGCCACGTCGTTGAGCACGGTCACCCGGGCCCACGGCAGCCGGGTCCGGAGGGCGGCCCGGATGTCGTAGCCGGCCGACTGGGCCTGCCAGAGCACACTGGCGTCCCGGACCACCCCGTCGGTGCCGACCACCGCGCCGACGGCGACACCGAGGTCCCGGCGACCGGCGGGCTCGGCGGTCCGGTGCAGCCGGTCGGCCTCCTCGGCGATCCGGTCCAGCAGCCGCTCGCGTACGCCGGTCAGCGGCAGCCCCGGGCGGTCGCGCCGGTTCGGGGTGGCGAACCGGACCGGCTCGCCGACCGGCCGTCCCGCCTCGGCCATGGTCAGCCGGGTCGAGGTGCCGCCCACGTCGACCACGACGTCGGGCCCGGTCGTGCCGGCGGGGTCGAGCGGGAGTCCTTCCGGCGCGGCGAGCGGTAGGAAGGGACCCCTTCTCACCGCCTCGGTGGTCATGGAGCGCTCCAGGTGTGGGCGGCGGGGGCGGCGGAGATGGTCGGCGGGGAGCTGCGGGGGCGCTGCCGGGGTGCCGGGGCGGCCCGCCGGCGCAGCGCCGACCAGGCCCGGCGTAGCTGTGCCGCGTCGATCTCGTCGATCGAGTCGACGAAGCCGCCGACCCCGATCCCGACCGGTACGGCCAGGTGCAGCTCGCCGCCCTTCTGCGGCAGTACGTGGGTGTGCAGCGCCCGCCACAGCTCGTCGGCGTCGCAGCAGCCGTCGTACGTCGGCAGCCCGATCCGGCGCAGCAGTGTCTCGGCGCGGTCGGCCAGGCCCTGCGGCAGCCGCCCCGCGGCCACGCCCAGCCGGCAGGAGAGCGCCATCCCGACCGCCACCGCCTCACCGTGCCGGAGCCGGTGGCCGGAGCGCTCCTCCAGCAGGTGCCCGAACTCGTGGCCGAAGTCGGCCAGCCGGCGCAGCCGCCGCTCCCAGGGGTTCTCCTCCAGCTCGACCAGCATCGCGGCGACCGCCCGCCGCAGCACCTCGTCGAGCACCGGTGCGGCGGCGGGGTCGCGGAGCGCGGCGTGGTGCTCCTCGACCAGGGCGTAGAGGCGGGCGTCCCGGACCAGTGCGATCTTGACGATCTCGGCCAGGCCGCACCGGAACTCGACGTCCGGCAGGGTCTCCAGGAACCCGGCGTCGCAGAGGCAGGCCAGCGGCGGGTGGTACGCGCCGAGCAGGTTCTTCCGGCCGTCGGAGTCGACACCGACCTTCAGCCCGACCCCGGCGTCGACCAGCCCGACGAGCGTGGTCGGGATGCGCAGGTACGGTGTGCCGCCGGGATGGCAGGCCACGACGTAGCCGACCAGGTCGAGCACGGTGCCCCCGCCGACCGCGAGGATCCGGTCGGCCGGCCCCAGCCCGAGCCGGTGCACCCGGCGCAGCAGCCGCCCGGCGGCCTCGAAGGTCTTGCCCCGGGGCGAGCTGCGCAACGGCAGCACCGTGTAGCCGGCGAGCCGGCCCGGGCGGCACCGGCCGGCGAGCGTCTCCCGGACGGCGGCGGTGACCGCCGGGGAGTAGTCGTCCACCACCGCCAGCACCCGGGCGCCGGCCGGCAGGTGCGCGGAGAGCGCCGCGTTGTCGGGGTCGAGTACGCCGGTGGTGAAGGTGACCCGGTAGCTGAGCTCGCGGATCCGGTGCGCCCGGACCGGCGCCGGAACCGGAGCGGAGACCACCCGCGGTGCCACCCGCGCGGCCGACGCCCCGTGGGCGGCCGACGCCCCGTGCACGGCCGACGCCCCGTGCACGGCCGACCTCCCGTGCGCGGCCGACGCCGCCGGCAGGGCGGAGGCCGGCAGCACGAGCGGGGCCGGCCGAGCATCCGGGGCCGGCCGAGCACCCGGGGCCGGTGGCCGGGCGGGCGTCGGCGGCGTCGGGCGGGTTCCGGAACGGGCTCGCGGGGGTGGGCGCCAGATCCGCCCGTCGCCGGGACCGTACCGGTGCAGCAGCCGGGCCACCGCGTCCAGCGCCGCCCGCCGGATCCGCGCCGGGTCGGAAACCCGGTCGAGCTGGTCGGCGAGTACGGGGTCGAAGCCGGCCAGGTGACGTACTGCCGACCGCTCGCCGGGGCGGACCGGGGCCGGGTCGGCGAGCAGGGTGTCCACGTCGACCAGGAGCACCGGATCCCGCACCTCGGCGGCGAGTGCCGGCGCACCGGCCAGCACCCGGGCGCTCCAGTGCAGGGAGGCCAGCAGCGCCGGCAGGTCGTCGTGCACCCGGACCGCGCGGGCGTGCCGGCGGTACATGGCGGCGGCCAGCGCGGTGACGGCGGTGCCCGACGCTCCGGCGAGACAGACGAAGGCGTCCCGCCGGCCGAGCCCGGCCGCGACGGCGGCCCGGACCACCGCGCGTACCGGCGCATGGTCGCCCACCGCGCGGAGGTCGTGGTAGTCGCGGAGGTCCGGGAGGCGGACCGTGCGGTACCGGTCCAGCGCGCCGCGTTCCCGCCAGTGCCCGAGGTAGGCGTCGAGCCGGCGCTCCTGCTCCGGCCGGTCGCAGAGGGCGAGGATCCGGCGCGCGCCGCCGAGTGCCCGCAGCAGGGTGGGATCGCCGGGCCGGCACAGCTCCGGCCGCATCCGCAGCTCGAAGGTGTCGATCAGCTCGGTCCGGAGCGTGTCCTTCAGCCCGTGCGCCGGTGCCGGCGCCGGCCGGGGCAGGTCGCGGATCCGGGCCGGCCCTCCCGTCGCCGGGCCGCCCGTCGTCGGCCCTCCCGTCGCCGGGGCCCCCGTCGTCGGTGACATCGCCTCAGACCGATGCCCGCTGGACGCAGGCGTGGCGCAGCAGGTCCACCAGGGGCTGGCGGGGGCGGCACCGGTCGAACCGGAACGAGGCCATCATCTCGTCGATCGCCGGCTCGTCCATCCCCCGGAACAGCTCACCGAACTCCGGCAGCAGGGCCTCGGCGAAGAGGATCTGCGGCACCAGCCGGCCGATCAGGAACTCGCTGCCGAACGGGAACGGCAGGTAGTCGGGGAACTCCCGGGCGAAGAGCTCGTGGAGTGGCCGCATGATCTGCTGGATGTGGTCGTGCCGGCCGCCCCACAGGTCGACACCGAGCCGGGCCTTCTTCTCCAGCACCGGGCGGACGCGGCGCATCCACGGGCTCTCCGGGTCGACGGTGAGCGGCGCCGCGACGCCGATGTCCTTGTAGGGCCAGAACGCCCAGTTGGCCCGGTGCCGGGTGTAGATGTCGAACTGGTCGGCGAGCAGGCCGAGCCGCATCCGGTCGCGTTCGGCGTCACCGGTGAAGACCACGTTGAACTCGCCGACGTAGACCGGGGTGCCGGTGCGGAGCATGTACTCGCTGCGCTTGAGATAGGTCCGCTCCAGGACGGCCGCGTCGAAGTACTGGTCCCGGGACTGCTCCGGCAGCAGGATGCCGTGCTCGTAACCGATCCCGTCCGGGGACTCCCAGACGTGGGTCAGGTGCGCCGTCCCCGGATAGCGACCGTCCGGGACGTAGCCGGGCGGCGCGTAGTCGTGGTGCGAGTAGACGACGTTCGGCAGCGGGTCGCCGTACACGTCGAAGTCGTTGGAGTAGCGGTTGCCCTCCAGGATCACGATGTGCTCCGGGTCGACGGCGCGGATCGCCTCGACCAGGCGGCGCGAGTACGGCCCGACCACCTCCCCGGTCGGGTCGGCCGGCTCGTTCACCGGGTTGTACGCGGCGACCCACGGCTCGTCCCGGTAGCGGCCGGCGATCGCCTGCCAGAGGTGCACCACGCGGTCCTGGAAGTGCGGGTGCTGCCAGAACTGGGCGACGTGGGTGGGGTTGTCGCTGTGCCAGTCCTGGTTCTGCCAGCCCGGCAGCGCGTGCAGGTCGATGATGGTGCGTACGCCGTGCCGGGCCAGCAGCTCGATCGCCCGGTCGAGGTGGTGGAAGCCGGTCTCCACGATCTCGAACGGCCGGCGGTCGTCCTCCAGGTGGCGGTAGTTGACCGGGATCCGGACCACGTTACAGCCCAGCCCGGCGATGAACCTGGCGTCGTCGGCGGTGAAGAAGTGCTCCAGGAAGCGGTCGAAGAAGAACGCCGCGCGTTCCGGGCCGAGCACGTCCCGCACGGCCGCCCGCATGCCCTGCTCGTACGCGGGGAAACCGGTCATCCAGTTCTCGAGGTTGAGCCAACCGGCGAGGCCAATGCCCCGCCAGATAACCGGCCGCCCGTCGCCGTCAACTATTTGATCGCCATTGGTCCGGAGAAATCCTCCGGGGCACGCCAGAGTAAACCGGGACACGGACATGCCACCCCCTGCCTTTCCCGTCGTCGGGTGCATTGCCCGTTCGGACCGATATTGACTCAATACGATGGGCGGTGAATCGTCAAGAGGGCAGCCATGATCAAATGGACGCGCTCCCACGCGCTCCCCGCCGAGCCTGGAGCGTTGCGCTCCGGTCGGGTGAGCCATCAGGACGGTCCGGAGCGGGTGTTGCCGACGGTCGATCGGAGGCGATATTTTCGGGCAGGGATGTTAGCGGTCCCACCACCAGTCCCCACCACACACCCCACGGGGGAAAAATGGTTTGGCCGCGATCGTTGAGGTCAGTGCTATCCGCCGTACGCCGCCTGACTCGGCTCCGCCGTCGACGGAGCCGACGCGACCCGTTTCTCTACAAGTAAGATCCGAATCGGAATCGCCCGGCCCGCCCCGGCGAGCGGCCCGGTCGGACGGCCCGGTCGGACGGCCCGGCGGAGCCGCACGGCCGGGCGGCGACAGCGGCCCCCGCGTCCCACCACGCCCGCCAGACACCGCCGGACCCCGCGCCACACATCGGCGGGCTCACCGCACAGCGCCGGCCGGTGCGCCGGCCCGCGCGCCCGGCGACGTCCTGACCGGAATTTTCGGCCGACGGGAATTGAGTCGGGTCGGCTCAAGTTGTACTGGATGCCGGTCGGGACGACCGGCCACATAGCACCCGAGGAGAGCACCATGAGCACCTTGTCGCTGTGGACCCGGCGGGACCCGTTCGCGGAGTTCGACGCCCTGGTGCGCAACGCCTTCGGCTCGGCCACGACCTGGCCGACCGCCCGGCCGGCCGGCTTCACCCCGGCCGCCGAGATCGACCGCGACGGTGACGACGCGGTGGTCCGGGTCGAGCTGCCCGGCATCGACGTGGAGAACGACGTGACCGTGGAGGTGGACTCCGGCCGGCTGGTCGTCCGTGGCGAGCGCCGCGACGAGCGGGCCGAGGAGCGCGACGGCCGCAGCCTGCGCGAGGTCCGCTACGGCTCGTTCCGGCGCAGCTTCCGGCTCCCCACGCACGTGACGGCGGAGGCGGTCACCGCCTCCTACGACGCGGGCGTGCTCCAGGTCCGGGTCGCCGGGGCGTACGCGGACGGCACCACCGGCGCCCGGCGGATCGCCGTCACCTCCGGCAGCCCGGCCACCCCGGCCCTCGGGTCGGGCGACGGGCGGCCCGCGGCCTGATCCCCGTACACCGACCCCTCTCGCACCAGTGGGCCCGGCCGGATTCCGGCCGGGCCCACGCCGTCACCGCACCCCTCCAGGACGCGCCGAACAGGCGACCACGGTGGTGTGCCGCTCCCGTACCGTGTGTGCTGTGCGTGGGGCAGGCGCGAGACTCGGCATCGACTTCGGCACCTACAACACGGTCGCGGTCCTGGCCCAGCCGGGTCGGGACCCCCGGCCGCTGCTCTTCGACGGATCGCCGCTGTTGCGGTCGGCCGTCTGCGCCGACACCGGTGAACGGCTGCTGGTCGGCCAGGACGCCCTGCACACCGCGCTCTCCCTGCCGCACTCCTACGAGCCCTATCCCAAGCGCTGCGTCGACGAGGGCACGGTGCTGCTCGGCGGCCGGGAGATGTCGGTCGAGGACCTCTTCGCCGCACCGCTGCGCCGGGTCGCCAGCGAGGCGCGCCTGATCACCAGCGAGCCGGTCACCGAGGCGGTGCTGACCTATCCGGCCGCCTGGGGCGCGCACCGCCGGGGCACCCTGCTGGCCGCGGCCGGCAGGGTGCTGCCGACCGTGCGGCTGGTCGCCGAGCCGGTCGCCGCCGCCAACTTCTTCGTCGAGGTGGCCGGCCGGGACCTGCCGGTCGGGCGGTGCGCCGTGGTCTACGACTTCGGTGCCGGCACCTTCGACGTGACCGTGGTACGCCGCGGTGCGGACGGCTTCGAGGTGCTGGCGACCGAGGGGCTCACCGACTGCGGCGGCCTCGACATCGACGCCGCCATCGTGGACCGGATCGGCACCACCGTCGGCGGCCGGGACGCGGCCACCTGGGCTCGGCTGACCAGCCCGGAGACCACCTCGGACCGGCGGGCGAGCCAGCAACTGTGGGTCAACGCACGGGCCGGCAAGGAGATGCTGACCCGCGCCACCAGCACGCTGATCCACGTGCCACTCTTCGACGTGGAGATGCCGCTGGGCCGGGAGGAGCTGGAGGAGCTGGCCGCCCCGGTGATCAGCCGTACCGTGGCGACCACCCGCACGCTGCTCGGCCGGGTGGAGAGTGGGGACTCCGTGGCCGCGGTCTTCCTCTCCGGCGGCTCCAGCCGGATGCCGGCGGTCGCCACCGCGCTGCACCGGGCGCTGCAGATCGCTCCCAGCGTCGTGGAGCAACCCGAACTGGTCGTGGCGGAGGGAAGCCTGCGCATCCCACCCGGTTCCACCGGGACCGCCACGGTGGCAACGGCCACCCCGCCGACCACGGCCGACGCCCCGCCGGCCGGCGAGGTGCCGCCGGATGCCGCCGCACCACCCACCGCCGCTGCGATCCCCGCCGCCGGTGTGCCATCCGCCGCGGGTGTGACGCCCGCCGCCGGTGTGCTGTCGGGCGGTGGCCCTGGCGGCACCGGCGTCGCCGGTGTCCCGGCCGGGTGGTCCGGCCGCTGGGGCACGCTACGGCGGTCGCGGCGGGCCAGGGTCGCCGGGGCGGGTGCGGCGGTCGCCGGCATCCTGGGCGCGGTCACCGTCGCCGCCCTCGCCGCCAGCGGCCTCCCGCAGGGATCCGGCGACCGGGCCGGAGGAGCCGGATCCGGCTCCTCCGCGTCGCCGAGCCCGAGCCCGTCACCCACCCCCGCCGCCACGCCCAGCGTGACGGCGGCCGGGGTGGACAGTTGCCTGGTCGGGGTCTGGCGGAGTGTCAGCGACCAGTCGATCAACCGGATCGACGGCAACGAGGTGCAGTTCACCGGCGGCACCGGCGTGCTGCAGACGTACGCCGCGAACGGCCGGGTGACGATGGACTTCAACAAGAGCAAGGACTCGACGGCGACGGTCAACGGCGTACGGTGGCGGCACCGGATCCGGGGCACCGTGTCGGCGAACGTCTACCACCGCAACGGCCTGGAATACGTCAGCGACGTGCGGGCCAACGGGACGATGGTGTTCTACCGGGGAAGCAAGCGCAACGCCAGCAGCGAACTGTCGCTGCTGCTGGAGCCGAGCGAATACATCTGCACCGGCGACCGGATGCGGTTCTTCGGCAACGGCGCCAGCGAGTGGATACGGGTCCGCTGACCACGACTGCGGAGTTGAGCGGCTGGCGGGTGGTCGGGAGCCCTCGCGGTGGCGGCCCGGACCGCGCGCGTACGGGCGACCGAAACGAACGATTTACATTTGTAACACTCGACCCGCTCCCGTCGGGTTCTAGCGTGGACCTGCTCCGTAGGACGACTGTCCGATCCCCGTCCCGCCGGGCCGGCGCCGCATCCCGGGCGCCGCCGACGTCGTGACCGGTCGGTCGGCAGGTAGACATGCCAGGAGGAGCCGTGTCCGCCGAGACCCGCACCGTCGCGCCGCACGACCCGCTCGCCGTCGGTGCCGACCCCCACCCCGACCTGCACAACGCCGACCTGGCGCCGCTGCCCGAAGACCGGCGCCGGTGGGGTTGGTTCGAGATCTTCAACGTCTGGACCAACGACGTGCAGAGCCTCGCCGGCTACACCCTGGCGGCGAGCCTCTTCATCACCGCCGGGATCAACGGCTGGTGGGTCTTCGCGGCGATCGTCCTCGCCGGCCTCTTCGTGAACTACCTGGTCAACCTCACCGGCGTGCCCAGCGTCCGGTACGGCATCCCGTACGCGGTGATGGCCCGTAGCGGGATGGGAGTGCGCGGCGCGATGTTTCCGGCGCTGGTCCGGGGAATCGTCGCGATCTTCTGGTACGGCGCCCAGACCTACTTCGCCTCCACTGCCGTGGCGCTGGCGCTGAACGCGCTCCTCGGCACCCCGGGCGGCGCGGAGGTGCTCGGGATGACCGGGGTCGACTGGATCTCGTACCTGATCGTGGCGGCGATCCAGATCCTGCTCTTCGTCCGGGGCATCGCCTGGATCGAGCGGTTCCTCAACATCGCCGGCCCCGCCGTCTACGTCGTGATGACGCTGCTGCTGGTGGCGATCTGGGTGCAGGCCGGCGACGAACTGCTGCCCGCCGTCGGCACCATTTTCAGCAGTGCCGACGTCCAGGGCTGGGCCGCCGTCACCGCGTTCCTCGGCGTGGTCGGCACGATGGTGGCGTACTTCTCCGCCGTCATCATCAACTTCGGCGACTTCTCCCGGTTCTCCAGGAACGTGCGCGGCATGAAGATCGGCAACTTCACCGGCCTGCCGGTCAGCCTCGCGTTCTTCACCTTCCTCTCGCTCTTCATCACCGCCGGGGCGTACGTCGTCTATCAGGACGGCCAGGGTGAGCCCCAGACGAACCCGGCCGCCATCGTCGGCCAGGTCGGCAACACCGCACTCACCGTGGTGGCCGCGCTGACGTTCCTGGTCGCGACGATCGGCATCAACCTGGTCGCCAACTTCATCCCGCCCGCCTACGACCTGTCGAACCTGGCGCCGCAGCGGATCAGCTTCAAGCGCGGTGGCTACCTGACGGCGGTCTTCGGCTTCGTCATCGGCGCCCTCTGGGTGGCGGTGATCGACCAGATCGGACTGCCGAAGTTCGTCGACACCCTCGGCGCCGTGCTCGCCCCGCTCTACGGGATCCTCGTCGCCGACCACTACGTCGTCCAGCGCCGTACGCTGCGCGTCCACGACATGTACAGCATGGATCCCGCCGGCCGCTACCACTACACCGCAGGCTGGAACCTGCGGGCCGTCGGCGCGTTCCTGGTCGCCGCCGTCTTCTCGGTGGCCGCGGTCTGGGTCCCGTGGCTGGCCGAGCTGAGCGGGTTCGCCTGGGTGATCGGCGCGATCATCGGTGCCGTGCTCCACGTCCTCGTCATGCGCACGCACCGGTCGACGGTGGCGGCGAGCTGACCGCCGGCGCCGAAGCCGTCCGAGGCATGCGAGCCACGCATGGCCGCTCCGACAGATATGCATTGGTGCCGTGAGGATCAGCTGGTCAGACTGGGGCGAGCCGGTTCCGGTCCACGGCTTCGTGGCCGGGTGCCGGTCGCGGTGCCGACCTCGGGGAGCAGACCATGGCGAAGACGACGAGACCACCCCTCGACGCGGGCGCCGCGCTGCTCGTGGTCCTGTGGGCGGTCACCTTCGTGCACCACCTCTACGGCGGTATCGCCTTCGACAGCCCCGAACGCGGCGTCATCGCCCTCGTCTTCACCCTGCTCCTCGTCGGCACCCTCGGGCTGTATCGGCTGGGTACGGCCCGGCGGTGGGCGGGGCGGGCGTACCGGCTCCTCGTGGTCGTCGTCTGGATCGGATTCCTCGGCCTGTACGAGGGTGGCTTCAACCACACCCTCCACGTGATCCTCCGCTGGGCCGGTGACGGGGACGCGGTCCAGCGGCTCTATCCGGCCGGCAGTGATGCCGTGGTCTCACAGGACGTCTTCTTCCAGAGCACCGGAGTGCTGACGCTGCTGGTCGCCATCGGCGTCGGCTTCACCATGCTCCGTCGTCCCGCGCACGCGGCCTGACCAGGCAGGCGGCCCGACCGGGCAGGGTCCCGCGTCCGCAGCAGACGGTGAGGGGGGATTCGAGAGATGCGGGACGAGTCGCCGGGCGCACCGGCCGGCGGGACAGGCACCGACGGGCGCATCGTCGTGGTCGGCGGCTACGGCGCCGTCGGACGGATCGTGGCGCAGACCCTCGGGAAGTGGTGTCCCGGCCGCGTCGTCGTCGCCGGCCGGAGCCTGGAACGGGCACGCGCACTGACCGCGCTCGCCCCTACGGCGGCCCTGCTCGCCGAGGCGGTCGACATCGACCGGGCGGCCGGCATCGAGCGGATGTTGCGGGGCACCCGCGTCGTGGTGATGTGCGTCGAGCGCAACAACGAGACCCTGGCCCGGGCCTGCCTCCAGCGCGGCATCGGCTATGTCGACGTCAGCGCCACCGCCTCGGTACTGGAATCGATCGGCCGGCTCGACGCGCTCGCCGTCGCGCACGGCGCCACGGCCGCGTTGAGCGTCGGGCTCGCCCCCGGGTTGACCAACGTCCTGGCCCGGTACTGCGTCGACCGGTTGCCGTCGGCGCGCGCCGTCGACCTCGCCGTCCTGCTGGGCACGGCCGGCGACCATGGTCCGGACTCGGTCAGGTGGACGGTCGAGCGTCTCGGCGAACCGGTCCGGCCCGCACCCGGCACACCGTCCCGGGCAGTGGCCGCGCTACCGGATCTCGGCCGCCGTACCGTGCACTGGTTTCCCTTCTCCGACCAGTCCACCCTGACCGCGACGCTCGGCGTCCCGGTTACGACCAGGATCTGCTTCGACTCCCGGGCGGTCACCGCCGTCGCCTTCGGGCTGCGCGCCGCCGGCTTCTTCGCCGCGCTGTGCAGGCTCGGCGCGACCCCCCTGCGGACCAGGGCGCTGTCCCGGCTCGGCACCGGCACCGACCGGTTCGCGGTGCAGGCGACGGCCATCGGCCCGGACGGGGAACGGGTGTGCGGCGCCGTGACCGGGCGGCAGGAGTGCCGGGCGACCGGCATCGTGACGGCACAGGTCGCCCGCCGGGTCTACCTCGGCCGTACGCCGGCCGGGGTGCGACACATCGACCAGTTCGTCGATGCCGAGGCGTTCCTCAACGAGTTGCCGACGCGGCATCTCGCCCTCCACCTCGCTCGGCGATAGCGACCGTGCCCCGGTGGGAGTCAGGTGCGTCGTGCGACGCCGGCCGGGCCGGGACGCGCCGGTCGTCGGCGTCCGGGGCCCAGCGGCCGACGACCAGTCCGGCACCGACCCCGATCTCGCCGGGGCGTGTGACAGCGAATTTGACACCGAGCACCACCCCGTCCGGAAAACGACGGTAGGCGGCCAGGGTACGCAGCGGCTCGGGCCCGGTCCGCACTCCGCGCTTCTGGTCGACGGCGGTGACCGCGCAACGGGCGGCACGCTTGGCGAAGCCCAACTCGGCGCTGCCCACCGAGACGTGCCGGAGGTGGTCCTCGGTGTGCGGCCCCGGCCACCCGTCCACCACGATGTTGGGACGGAACCGGCTGGTCGGCAGCGCCCCGGCACCACCGGCGCGCAGCCGCTCGTTGAGCGACTCCACGGAGGCTCGGGACAGCAGATGGATCGCCGAGCTGTCGGCGTACCCGGAGGTTCCCGGAGTCTCCCCGTCGGTACGCCGGTCGTGCTCCGGCGGCACCCGCACCAGCCTGCTCGGCACGCCCAGCGCCTGCGACAGCCAGCCGGCGACGACGTCACCCTGGTCGATACCACGCAGCGGTGCGCCGAACAGCAGCACGTCCCGCCTGGCCGCGTCGATGTCCACCGTCAGGCGCAGTGGCTCGCAGTCCGGCGCGGACAGCGTCAGGTGCCCGCCGTCCGCACTGATGTCCGGCCGGATCAGCGCGAGCCGTGGATCGCGCCGCTGGCTGCGGAAGACGCCGGCCGGGTCGACGACCATGAAGCTGCGGTCGTGGGCGAGGCCGGCCGGGGTCACCACCGCCCTTTGGAGGGAGACGCCGGCGCATCCCTTGATCGGATAGGTGATCAGCTCAACGACGACGCCGTTGCCGACGTGAGCCGGAATCGGGTCGGACACCAGCGGACTCCTCCACGTGGAGGCGCCCTTCGTCCGTCGACGGCGGGGATCGAGCGTGGCGGGCAGAGCCCGTCGCAGCGCCTCTCGACCCCGGTCCCGCCAGTTTCGGCAGGCCCGGCGTCGGAGTCAAGGAGATTGTGGACGCCCGTGGGCGTGGCTGTTGACCACCCGGTCGGTCACCGGCACCGTGGCCTTCTGCCGGCAAGTCGGGTGGATCGAGGTCCTGGCCCTACCGGGTACGGAGGAGAACCCATCGACGAAGAAGGGCTGCGGGCGGCCCGGCACCGGCGGCATCCTGAACGAGTGGAGGTTGAACCAATGGGAGTCACCGCGCTGGGCTGGACTTTGACGGTCGCGGTCATTCTGGGCCTGCTGGCCCTGGACCTGCTCGTCGGCGTCGTACGGCCACATGCGGTCGGCTTCCGGGAGGCGATCGCATGGTCGGCGTTCTATATCACCGTGGCAGTGATCTTCGGCCTGGTTCTCGCCGGCATCGTCGGTTGGGGCTACGGCACCGAGTACTTCGCCGGCTACGTCGTCGAGAAGAGCCTCTCCGTCGACAACCTGTTCGTCTTCGTGATCATCGTGTCGACGTTCGCCGTGCCGCAGGAGCACCAGCACAAGGTGCTCACCTTCGGCATCATCGTCGCTCTGATCCTGCGCGTGATCTTCATCGCGCTCGGCGCGACGCTGCTGGCGTTCTTCTCGTTCATGTTCCTGATCTTCGGCCTGCTGCTGATCTGGACCGCGCTCCAACTGTTCCGGCACCGTGACCAGGACCCCGACGTCGAAAACAACGTCCTGGTCCGTGCCACCCGACGGCTGCTGCCGGTCACCGACGAGTACGACGGCGGCCGGCTGATCACCCGGCTGGACGGACGTCGGGTGTTGACTCCGCTGTTCGTCGTGCTGATCGCCATCGGCGGGACCGACATCCTGTTCGCCCTGGACTCCATCCCGGCGGTGTTCGGCGTGACCGACGAGCCCTACATCGTCTTCGTGGCCAACGCGTTCGCCCTGCTCGGGCTGCGAGCCCTGTATTTCCTGGTCACCGGGTTGCTCGACCGGCTGGTCTACCTCTCGGTCGGGCTGGCGTTGATCCTCGCGTTCATCGGGGTCAAGCTCGTCCTGCACTGGGCGCACGTCGCCCTGGACCCCGGCGTGCCGGAGATCTCCACCCCGGTCTCGCTGGCCGTCATCATCGGCGTGCTCACCATCACCACCATTGCCAGCCTGCTCAAGGTACGCCGCGACCCCGCCGCCCGCGCCCACGCCAGCGTCGTCACCCGGGGAAAGCCGCGCTCGGCGGAGACCCGGACGCGACGGCGCCAGGGATCGGACGGCTAGCGGCTCGACGAGTGCCTACAGTGGCCGGTCCGGCTGGCGGTGAACCGGGGTCACCGGGCGAACGGGCCGGCACCGGTGAAGGCGTACTCGGCGAACCGGGTGCCGATCTGCTGGTGGGCCCCGGGACTCGGGTGCAGGCCATCCGGTAACGGGAGCTCGGCGGCATCGGCCGCGCCGTACAACGAGGTGCCGTCAAGGTGATGCAGGTTCTTGTCGGCTGCGCGCCGGTCGGTCAGCGAGCGCAACTCGCGCCGGATGACCTGGAGCGTCAGGCGTCCCAGCGTGACGTCCTCAGGCGTTCCGGTCGCGAGGAAACGCACCTGGCCGGTGCCGATCGAGACGGGGTCGATCGCACCCGGGCCGGGAGTCTCCTCGTGGATACCGCAGAACAGGGGCGAGATCAGGAGCAGCGGGACCTCCGGATGCCCGTCACGGATCGTGTCGAGGAAGCCGTGGACGGCGGGGACGAAGGCACGTAGCCGCATCACGTCGAGATTCACGACGTTGATGCCGAGCTTGATGCTGATGTAGTCGGCCGGGGCGTCGCGGATCACGCGGGCCAGGAACGGATCGACCAGCGCGCTGCCGCCCAGGCCGAGGTTGCGTAGCTCGACACCGGCATGACGGGCGGCGACGGCCGGCCAGATCTCGCTCGGCGCCAGCGCGTTCGAGCCCTGACTGATCGAACTGCCGTGATGCACCCACAGCGGGAGCCTGGCGTCGTCCGGCTCGATCGCGGCGTCGGCCCGCAACTCGATCAGTTCGACGGACTCGTTGTGCGGCAGCCAGATCTCGATCCGGTGGTGGCCCGCGGGCAGACCGGAAACCGTGGTCGTGTGCGCCTCCCCGGGCAGGAAGGCAGTCTGGCCACTGGTGAGGTCGACCTCGAACCGGTCGCCGCCGTCCAGCACGTCGCGAACGACGAGCTCGCCGTCGGCGTAGACGTCGATGCGCCCACGCGGTCGCCCGGTGCCCACGTAGGCGATCCGGGTCGGGTGGGTCACCAGTTCGACCGCGCTTGCCGCCGTGCGGAACACGATGCGTACGCCGGACGGCTGACTCTCCATCGACAGCAGCTGTCCGTCCGGGAACTGCTCCCGTACCCAGGCGGGCAGCCGGTGTGGCCGGACGCCGCGCGGGGTGACCTCGACCTCGGCGACGCCGCGGAGAAGCTCGGGGAAGTGTCTGAGTAGGGCAGGCATCAGGATTTTCCTCCGGTCGGCCAGCAGCGGAAAGCCGTGTCGAGCGCATCCAGCGCTCGCCGCCAGGACACCTCGGTCGCGGGCTCGCGGTGCCCCATGCTGCCGCTCGCCTCGAGCGACAGGAAGCCGTTGATGGTTGCGCCGAGCAGCCGGGTGGCGTGCACGAGCTCGGTCCCGGGCAGCTGGTAGCCACGGAGCACCGCCAGGGTGAGCGCGACGACGCGGCCGGCCGCGTCCGAGTGAACGGTCGATGCCGCAGCCGGGCGTTGCAGAGCGCTCCAGCGACCGGGGAACTGGCGGGCATAGTCGCGGTGTGCGTCGGCGAGAGCGACGAGCGCGTCCCGCCCCGAACGACCGCCGATGGAGATCGCGATGCGGTCGGCGAGCTCGCCGAGTGCCAGTTCGTGCACGCTGTCGAGCAGGGAGGAGCGATCGCGGACGTGTGAGTAGAGACTCGCGGTCTGCACCCCGAAGCGGCGGGCCAGCGCCGACAGGGTGATGGCGTCGAATCCCTCTCGGTCCGCCAGCTCCGCCGCCGCCGCGACGACGACCGCCGAGGTCAGGTTCGCTCGTCCCACGCCCACAGCCTACAGCCAGTAGACAGAAACCTAAAAGCTTTAGGTTGGGCTACCCGCGCCGAGGTACTGGCGGAACGCGGCGTCAACGAAACCCTGGCCCTCCGACCCCCGCCCCCGGCGCGCCCGTCGACGCGATCACGAGCAGACGTCACCGAAGGGCTTTCGGGGGCAACTCATGATCACATATCCAACCAGCGCCACCCCCGAGTCCGCTTCGGCAACCCGGTGCACGTGTACAACAACCTCTACAGCAACGTCGGCGGCTACGGCGTCGCCTCCACCATGGGGGCCGGCGTCCTCGTCGAGGGCAACTACTTCGAGAACACCGACGACCCTTACCACCTGGGTGAGGGCTCGTCCGGCCCGGGCTCCCTGGTGGCCCGTAACAACTGCTTTGTCAACTCAGGCGGGGGGCAGGCCGGCGGCAGCGTCGCCAACATCCCGTATTCGTATCAGATGGACGCCGCCTGCAACGTCAAGGCCGTCGTAACGGCGGGCGCCGGGGCTGGTCGGATCAGCGTCTGATCGGACGCCGTATCGCAGCACCACGGCATCAACTGGGCCGTCCCGAGATCGAGTTCGGGGCGGCCCAGCCCGACGAAGGATCGGGCTGGGCGCGTCGAGTCAGCAATGCCACGAAGCGGGAACGGCGGCGGTGTCCGATCAGGCAGCCGGCGCGGGTCAGGAGGTATTCACATCAGCCGCACCGCCGCCGACCATCCAAGTTGGCCACGATCGCTGCGTGCGGTTCTCCTTCCAGAGATGGGCGTGGGCGATCAGAGACAGTGCGGGCAGGGCTACCCCGCCAAGGCGGCGGGCATGTTCCTCCAGCTCCGTCCGGCCACCGCAGATCTTGCTGTACCGGGCGTGACCGGAACAGGTCGACCGGACGTTGCCGGGCGGCGGGCCCGGCGACGACATATTTGTTGGTCACCGGCGAGCGTGCCGAGCCTCCGCGGTGGCTACGGCAGCGAGAACGAATGCAATTCCGGCGGCGACCACCAGAGCCGGGTTCGGACCGTCCTTGACGGCGCCCATGTAGTCGACCTCGGCGGCGCCGTTGAACACCAGGTACCACAGCAGCAGGTAGATCACCTGGAACGGCCGCGACGACCGCGACGACGTGCCGAGGAGCAGCGCCAGCGCCGGGATGAACAAGGCGCCACCCACCCAGGCGGCCACACCGGCCAGATCGCCGGCGACGAGCAGCCGGATCAGGGCTACCGCGCCGACCACGGAGGCCAGCACCGCGCCGGCGGCCCACGAGGACAGCAACCGCCGGCGCCGGCCCGGGTAGGCGGCGAGCGTGCCGGTCATCTCGTGCTCGCTTTCCTGCGAACCCAGGCGGGACCACACCAGCGTCGGCCAGACCCAGCACAGCGCGAGCGCGACCGGAGCGACACTCTCGGTCGACACCACCGCGGCGATCCCACTGAGACCGGCCGCGACGCCCCACCACCACCAGCTCGCACCGGCGAGCAGATTGCGGGTCTCGGCCCGGATCAGCTGCAGGACGCTCGAGCCGGGAACGGCCGGTGTCGCCGGCCGTCTGACCTCGAGGTGCGGCACCGCCTTCGGGGTCACCGTCTCGGCCGCCGGCGGCTCCGCCCCGACGGGGCCGCGGAACCGCCGGCGCGGACCACCGCGGGCCGGGTCGAAACGGTGGAACCAGATGCTGCCCAGTAGGGCCAGCCCCAGCGCGACGCCGAGCACGACGAGCCGTTGCGCCGCGAACGCGCCCCAGAAGTCCGCGCCGGACCAGGCGAACGGGACCAGCGGCGATTCTCTCTCGACCAGTCCCACGCCGAACTCCGCCGCCCTGGCCCCGGGGAACTGCCGCGCGATGTCGGCCTGCATCGAGTCCGTCACCAGCTTGAGGCCGAGGACGTCGTTGCCCCTGCCGGACTGCAGGAAGACGCTGCTCGCCATCCAGAGGAAGACCCAGACGAGGTTGCCGACACCGCCGCGGAGCCCCGGCACGGTCTCGAACAGCACCGCCGCGGCGGCGGTGACCGCCAGCACCGGAAGCGTGATCAGCAGGAACGGGGTGATCAGCGCGATCGGGTCGACGCTGCGGTCCTCACCCCGCCAGAGCTGCATGGCCAGCGCGGTGACGGCCAGCGCACCGGTCATCGAGGCCAGCACGGCGAAGTTGCTGATGAACTTGCCGACCAGATACGGCGCGCGCCCCAGCGTGGTGGTGGCCAGGATCTGCCCGACACCGGTGGCCTCGTCACGGGCCACCCAACCGGGTGCAGGCGGCGATCATGGTGCACAAGGCCGGGCTGCTCTCCGCGCCGCGCCGGAGCCTCGACGGCAGCTGACCCGGGCACGCTCGGCGCGGGAAGCGAAGCAGTTCCGCGTTCACGGCCTCCGGCTCCGCCAAGTAGTCGTAGTGACCACGGCTTTGATCTCCTCGTAGCCAGCCCGGAATCACGGCGGCGACCTCGCGGCCCGCACCGGACACCCCGTCAGGCCTCCTTACAAGCCGCGCTCGGATGGCCGGGATGATCGCCGCTCGACGTCACACGCGGGTCGCCGCCCCGACCGGACCCTCGGCGGGTACTTGGGCATGCTCTGCTGCGGTGGTGGTCAGGGAGTTGCGTGTCTGCCGACTCCGGCGGGACCGATTCCTTTCCGGCTCGCCCGGGGTCTATCCGTCATGACCACAACGACGAGGGACCCCAACCGCGCACTGTGGGAGGCGTGGGCACGGGGTGAGCAGAGCCCGGCCTGGAAGACGCTGGCCACGGAGCCGGACGGCGTAGAGACCGTGCGCGTGGACGCGCCGGCCGGGCTGTGGCTGCGTCCGCCGGATGCCCCGGTCGGGCCGGTGATCCTGGCGATCCACGGCGGCGGTTTCATCAGCGGTTCGGGGGCCACTCATCGCCGGATGTTTGGTCACCTGGCGCGGGCGGCCGGGCTGAACACGTTCGCCGTTGAGTACGGCCTCGTGCCCGAGCACGTGTTCCCCAGTCAGCTCGACACCGTGACGGCGGCCTACCGGTGGCTGCTTGGCAGCGGAGCCGGTCCGATCGCCGTGATCGGCGACTCCTGCGGCGCGACGCTGGCGATCGGCCTCGCGACACGCGTCCGGGAGGAAGACCTCCCGATGCCCGCGTCGCTGATGCTGATGTCGGCATGGACCGATCTCGACGCCGACGGCATCTCGTACGACACGGGCAGCGATCCGTTCTTCACCCGGGAACGGGTCCGCGAGCTGGCGGCCGGCTACCTGGCCGGGGCGGACCCGCATGATCCGCTGGCGGCGCCGATGCACGCCGATCTGCGCGGGCTGCCGCCGACGTATCTCCAGGTCGGTGCCCAGGAGGCGCTGCTGGACGACAGCAGACGGCTGGCTCGGCGGATGCGGGCCGCTGCTGTCGAGGTCCGTCTCGACGAGTTTCCGGACCAGGTCCACACATTTCAGATGGCGGCCGGTCGCACGAGCGCGGCCGACGAGGCGGTTGGTGAGGCGGGATCGTGGCTGCGGTCGACACTGGTCCAGTGAGCGATTTCGAGCAGGTGGCGGCGCCGCTGCGCGGCGAGTTGCTGGCGCACAGTTATCGGATGCTCGGGTCCTGGCATGAGGCCGAGGACGCGGTCCAGGAGACCTATCTGCGCGGCTGGCGCGCCTGGGACGGCTTCGAGGAGCGGTCGTCGGTGCGGACGTGGCTGCACCGCATCGCGACAAATGTGTGCCTCAACGCTGCCCGGGATCGTGGCCGGCGCGCCCTGCCATCGGGCATCGGCGCACCCACCGACGACGTGGACGGGCAACCGGACGTGCTGCCGCCGCAGACGTGGATCGAGCCGTTCGCCGGCGACCGCGCCGACCTGCGGCTGGCGTTGGTCGCCGCGATGCAGACGCTGCCGCCGGCCCAGCGGGCCGTGCTGCTGCTCCGCGACGTGCTGGCGTTCCCCGCCGCTGAGGTCGCCGAGATGATGGACATGTCGGTCGCCGCCGTGAAGAGCAGCCTGCAACGCGCCCGCGCCCGGCTGACCGAGGTCGATTTCGGTCCCGATGATGTCGTCGAGCCCAGCTCCCCGCAGGCGCGGCGGCTGCTCGACGCGTACGTGACCGCGTTCGAGACCGCGAACGTCGATGCCTTGATGGCCGTCCTGCGGGTGGATGTCAGGCTGGAGCTGCTGCCGAACCGACGGTGGTTCGCAGGCGTGGCTGGTTGTTCCCGGGTATTCGCCATGGCGGTTGGTCGCCCCGGCGACTGGCGGATGGACCGCGTGATCGTCAACGGCCAGCCCGGGGTCACCGCCCACCTGCACGGCCAACCGTTCGGCATCGCGGTGCTCGACGCTCGCCAGGACGGCATCGCCAGCGTGACCGTTTTCGGTGACCCTGCGCTCGTCCGACGCTTCACAGCCGGTGCTTCGAGGGTCTAGCCATTACTACCGGCGGTGGAAGCTGATGCGCATCAGCCGGCTGTCGGCCCAGTCTTCGAGCCGGGTCGGCCGGATGGTGCCGGGGTCATGGGGCTGATTGAGATCCGCGACGATCTCCGCCAGCACGGCCTGACGTTCGGCCGGGTCGGTGACCGGCGTGGCTCGCGCGGGCAGATCCGCCCGGACTCCGTTCTTGAGATGGAAGGTGAAGTCGGGATTGGCGAGCAGGTTCGCATGCCAGTCGGTGGCGGCCCCGCCGGCGCCGCTGCACAGGTAGGTGTTGCCCGCGGCTCGGTAGAAGAAGATCTCGATGCGGCGTGGTCGGCCGGTTCGGCGCCCCATCGTCGTGATGTCGATGATCCGTTCGCTGGTGCCTGCGGCGGGTGTGATCTCGATGGCTCGCCGGATGTGATCGGGCAGGTGCGACCGGGACGCGGCCCGTACGGAGTCGTCCCCTCCGGTCGTGTCTGGACTGCTCATGCGGTCTCGGCCTTGAGGGCTGGTCCGAGGAGGAGTCCACCGTCGATGACGAACTCCGACCCCGTGATGAACGACGCGTCGGATGACGTGAGGAACAGGAGAAGTCGGGTGACGTCGGTCGGCTCTCCGAGTCGGGGGATGGCGAACGGCTCGGGTGAGTAGAAGTCGGCGATTGCCGCGGTGGCGCCAGCCGCTGGTTCTTGGATGAAGGGGGTTGCGATCACGCCGGGGTGGATGGTGTTCACGCGGATGTGGTCCCGGCCGAGCTCGAGCGCTGCCGTCTGGGTGAGACCGCGTACGGCCCACTTGCTGGCGACGTACGGCGCGTAGTGCGCCGTGCCGCCGAAGCCCATTGTCGAGGCGATGTTGACGATGGCTCCTCCTGGTGCGCGGCGCAGAGCGGGGGCGGCGACCTTGATGCCGAGGAAGGTCCCCATCAGGTTGATGTCGAGGATGCGCGACCACATGGCCCGGTCCGTCTTCTCGATCGGCGCTGGCGGGTTCTGGACGCCCGCGTTGTTGACGAGCACGTTCAGGGCGCCGAACGCGCTCTCGGCGGCTAGCACAGCGGCGGACCACGAGCTCTCGTCGGTGACGTCGAGGCGGGTGAAGTGGGCACGGGTCCCGAGCTCGGCGGCGAGAGCGGCGCCGCGTTCGGCGTCGATATCGCCGATCACCACGTTCGCTCCCTCCGCGTGGAAGGCACGCACGTGGCTCGAGCCCTGGCCACCGGTCCCGCCGGTCACGAGCACGGTCTGGTTGTCGAAGCGGTTCATCAGAGGTTCCTCCGGTACGCGGGGGACCGGCCGGCGTCTTCGGCCGGTGGTGAGCCGGTTGACTCACCACTTCCTCGACACTAGGCCGGTGCGAGTGGTGAGTCAAGCCACTCACCTCGTATGCTCGGCCCATGAGCAAGGTCGTGTCGACGTACCACCAGCGTGTCGCGCAGGAGAAGCGCGCGATGATCGTGGCGGCCGCGACCGCGCTCTTCCTCGAGTTGGGCTACGACCGAACGTCGCTGGCACGGATCGCGGAGCGCTCGGGCGTCTCACGCGCCACCTTGTTCAAGCAGTTTCCGAGCAAGGCCGCCCTGTTCGACGCCATCGTCACCGAATCCTGGTCAACCGCTGACGAGGAGGTTCCTCCACCGACAGGCAACGTCGTCGACGGGCTCAGCGCGATCGGTCGCCGGTACGCCGAGCTGTTGAGTCGGCCCCAGATGACTGACCTGTTCCGGATCGTCATCGCCGAGCTGCCGCGGTTCCCCGAACTGGCCCAGAAGCAGTTGTCGCACGGGAAGATGCCTTACTTCGAGTCCGTACGCGACTACCTGTTGGCCGAGCACGCTGCGGGAACGGTGCGGGTCGAAGACGTGGACCTAGCCGCCACCCAGTTCCTGGGCATGATCTCCAACTACGTCTTCTGGCCGACACTCCTCGTGCCGGGCTGGGAGGTGAGCGCCGAACGCGTCGCTCAGGTGGTCGACGAGGCCGTCCGCACCACCACCGCCCGGTACGCCCGGCGATGAGCCGGGCAACGGAGGCCCCGCGGCGGACACTGCGGGAAGCGGTGGACGACCGGGTGTGACGGCGCGGAGGCGGTGGAGCTGGCCCGCCGCCACCGGCCCGACGTGGTGCTGATGGAGATCCGGATGCCCGGCACCGACGGGCTCACCGCCACGCGCCCAGCCCGACGACGCATCGGGCTGGGCGCGTTCGGATCCGCTATGCGACGAAGCGGGAACGGCGGCGGCGGCCGATCAGGTAGCCGGCGCCGCCGAGGAGCAGCAGGGCGGCGCCGATGACCGCCACGGTCCCGGTGTCGGCACCGGTCACGGGCAGCCCACCGCCCGCACCGTCGGAAGCGCCCGGGCTGGCCGACGAGGTGGGGGTCGGCGCGGCGGTCGTCGCGTCCGGCGTCGGGCTGGGCTGGGTCGCGCAGTCGAGCTCACGCGCGTCGTACAGGCCGTCGTTCAGGTAGGCCAGGTAGGCGTCGATGGTGCCGGCCCTGAGCGCCTCGTCCGCGGCCGCCTGCACGTTGGTGCCGGCGTCCGTCATCGTCCGGGTCACCGTGATCCGCAGATCCGCCGTCCAGGCGGCCCGCACGTCCGACCTCAGGAACTCCCGCAGATCGGCAACGCTGTCCGACCGCTCCTGCAGCTCGCGCGACAGGACGGGCAGCAAGTCGGCCTCGGCCATGGCGAGTAGCTGTTGGGCCAGCTCCTCGACCTGAGCGTCGTCGGCGGTGTCCAGGTCGAGGGTCAGGAGCTCGCGGATGTCCGGGTAAACCTTGCGTTCGACGATCTGGCAGGACTCGTCGTAGCCGGGTGATTCGGGCTGAGCCGCTGCCGGTGCCGCCGGAACGAGAAAGGCCAGCGCCATGAGGATGCCGGCCGAGATCTTCCAACGCATATCTATTTCCTCCCCGTGTCAGACCATTGGCAAGTACGAAATCAGCGTGCGCGTCTCGATCGTGCCTTCCCTGGGCAACCTCCGTATTCGGGAGGCCGGCGTCGGACGTCTCGACAAGTTCCTGCGGAAGGTTGCTGAGGACCGACCGACGGCCGCCAGGCTTGCCAAGGTCGCCCTCGCTCAGATGTTCGCCCTAGCCGTACGCCGTGGCGCGCTGACGACTAACCCGGTACGCGAGACCGGTCGACTACGGACGGCGCGTCGCAAGGTGGTCGCCTTGGAAGTCGCGCAGCTCGACGACGTCCGTTCGGCGATCCGGAAATGGCAGCAGCCCATACCCGGTAAACCCGGGCCTCGACACACCGGTGACCTGGCCGACATCGTTGATCTGATGCTCGCCACCGGTGCCCGCATCGGTGAGATCCTGGCGCTGCGATGGAAGGATCTGGACCTCGCCGCCGAGCACCCCACGCTCACCATTTGCGGCACGATCATCTACCTCAAGGGCAAGGGCTTCTTTCGCCAAGAATGGACTAAGTCCGACGCCGGCTTCCGGACAGTTGTTCTGCCTCGATTCGCGGTCGGGATGCTGATGGCCCGAAAGATCGTCGCCGCTGACAACCCTTTCGACGCGATCTTTGCCTCCCGGCGTGGCACCTGGCTGTCACCGCAAAACGTGCGCCGCCAGTGGCGGCAAGCACGCGCCGACGCTGGCCTCGAATGGGTCACCCCGCACACCTTCCGCAAGACCGTCGCCACCCTCATCGACAAGGAGGCCGACGCCAAGAGGGCCGCAGCCCAACTCGGGCACGCCACCGAGCAGGTCACAAACAAGCACTACATCGTCAAGCCCACACTCGCCCCGGACAGCTCCGGCATCCTCGAACAGCTCGGCGGCCTGCCGGCAACTGAGCCCGCCCGCCGCGACGACCCACGGCAGACTAGATAGGCGCGCGGGGACGGCAGCCGACCAACGCCCGGCGGGCTGGTGTAGTCCGATCGTCCCAGGGTGTTATTGGGGGGTTTTCGGGGGGCGACTCAAAATTGCATAGATAGACATCGAGGCCCTGGCTGCATTTCTGCTGGTCAGGGCCTCATGCTGGTGCCCCCGGCAGGATTCGAACCTGCGACACACGGTTTAGGAAACCGATGCTCTATCCCCTGAGCTACGAGGGCGCGAGGGCACAGTCTAGCGACCTGCGGGTTCTCCTGGGTGGCAGGGCGTGGCCCCCGTTCACCCACGTTCCCCAGACCGCCGTTGCCCCAGCCCAGGAGCACACACCGAGCACACGAATCCCGGATTGCGACCGACGGTCGGCCGCAGTGGCTCGCGTTGGCACCAGTTCACCCCCGTTGGCATCCGCTGGAGAGCACACACCGCACACATCATCGAAGATCGCGATGTCGCCCACTCCCCCGGCTCGGGCGTCGCCGGCCTGGCCGGAGATGGCTTCGGCAGCGGCCCTCCCGGGCTTCGGGCGCCAACTCAGGGCATGACCCGAGCCGCGCTGCGCTGATTCCCGACGGTCAGGCTGAGCGCATCCCATCGCACTCATCATGACTGGCCGCCGGCTGCAGAGATACGACGAAAGCCAAGCGTGCTGGGCCTAGCCTGGTAGGCTAACGGCCGTGGGCCGGTTCTCCGAGGATGAGTTGCAGGCGGTTGTCTCCCGGTACGAGGCGACGCGGGCGCAGGCATTGACCGAGCGGGACGAGCAGCTACGGGCGTTCCACGCGGCCGGCTGGCGACCGGTGGATCTGCAGCGGGTCACCGGCTACAGCCGAGAGACAATCCGTCAGGCGCTCCGACCGGAAGTCCGACGGGCGACCAACATCAGCCGACGCAGGACCTCACCCCAGCCGCCGGCGGACTACCGGCCCTACGGTGACCGGAGGCCCTACGTGGTGGCCGAAACCCTCGCCGCGCTGCACGGCCCGGCCGACGGCACGGTGACGCTTCCGCGTCATCTCGACTGGTCCGGGCACGCCGAGTACGACTTGAACCGGCCCGCACGCCTGGCCAGCATGTACAAGGTCGTACTCACCGAAGCCGCCACCGTCGAGGACCTGCACACCTGGCTCGACGCCGACCTCCTCCGGCGGCTCTGGCCCACCCTCTGGCTGCCACCCCAGCTCCGTCAGCGCTGGGAGGAAGCCTTCCCCGACCTCGCCGCCACTCGCAGCAACGCGGCATAGCGGTGGACCCCTTCCACGAACGCCTCGCCCGTACCGGGCTCGGCGCGGCCGATCGATACGGCTTCGCTCTGGCCGGCGGCTACGCGGTCCAGGCCGCCGGGCTCCTGGAGCGACCCAGCGAGGACGTCGACCTGTTCACCGCATGGGACCGCCGGCAGGAGTTCACCGCCGCGGTCACCGCCGTCGTACACGCCTACCGAGACGACGGCCTCACCGTCGAAACCGAGCGGCAGTACGACACCTTCGCCCGGTTGGCTGTCACCGACGGTGTGCGGGTCTCCAAGGTCGAACTCGGCGTGGACTGGCGTGCCAACGAACCGATCCTCATGGCCATCGGACCGGTACTGCACCCCGACGACGCGGTCGCGAACAAGATGAGCGCCCTCTACGGGCGAGCGTTCGCCCGCGACTTCATCGACATCGACGCCACACTCCGATCCGGCCGCTACACCCGCGAAGACCTCCTCGCCCTCGCCCAGCGCGCCGACCCTGGCTTCGAGCCGCGCATCTTCGCCGACGCCCTCGGACAAGCCGCCCAACTCGATCCCGACGACTTCGCCCAGTACGGCGTCACCGGCCCAGCGCTGGACGATCTCCGAAGCCGATTCGCGGAGTGGCGCCGCGAACTGCTCGACGACGAGAAAGGGTGACTCGGCCCCGACTCGCGGCTACGTCAAGCCGGCACCCACAGGGCCCACAACGTTCCAGCTGATCTTCGGCAAGTGATCGCAGCGAGCCCGCGAAGCGACCGGCACGCAACGGGGACGATGGGAAAGCCGCAGGTCATCGGCCTGCGGACACCGCTGGACCGTCGGGTTAGGAAACCGATGCTCTATCCCCTGAGCTACGAGGGCGCGAGGGCCTAGTCTAGCGACCTGGGGTTCGCCTGGGGTGGCAGGGAGTGGCCCACGTTCCCCGGACCGCCGTTCGCCCAGCCCAGGACCACACCCGAAACACACGTACCCACCCCGGACCCCCGCGGGCGCGGCAACACCGAGCCTGCCGCCGTCGCCGGCCAGCACCCCGGACAGGATGTGCGAGCCCGCGTGTCAACGCCGGCCAAAGGCTCCACGCGGCGTCGACAGGCTGCCCGCTCCCAGGCGTGGAAGCGTACGGCCAGGCAGGCGACGGGCCTCACGGAAATCGTCTGCGGACTTCGAGGGCTGGATCAGCACGAGGCCGACGGGTGCCGGCGTTCGGCGGAGCGGGTGAGCCATCGCCCGACGATCTCCTGATGGGTCCTAGGTTTGCGGGTCAGTGTTGACCTTTGTCCTAGCCAGTCCGCGGGCCGGGATCGGCGTGTCGGGCGGCTCGTTCTCGCATGGGAAACTCTCGCTGTGAGCTCAGGTGTTCCCCGGACGATCAAGGCAGTCGACACGCCAGAGTTGATCCGGCTCGACACCGAGGCGATTCATTGCGGACTGAACCGCAATCACGGGGCAGGGTGGTTGGCGGAGTTCGCCGATGCAGTAGCGGTGCACCATCTGTGGCCGGTACTGGTGCACCGGTTGAGGCACCGGCCTGAGTCTTCGCCGCACTGGCGGTGCATGCTGCTTCTGACGGTGCGAGACGGCCAGCAGATCCTTTCCCTGCTGGATGTCCTACCCGCCTCGTTCGAGGATCTACCCGAGACGCTGGATGCGGCCACGAAGGCCAAGATCGCCAACCGGCTGGAGCATGAGGGCCTGCTGACGCAGGCGCAGTGGGCCGACCGCAACCCCTGATCCGGGTACTGCTTGGCGGTGATATACGGCGGCTAACCGTGCGTCAGGTGTCGAGGCCTGCGAGGTTGAGGCGTTCGAGCAGGCTGGGCTTGCGGGCGTGCACCCCCCGCAGCTCGGCCAGCCGCTGTTGGAACAGCCCGCTGTCTCCGTCGCCTTCGGCGAGATCGCGCAGGTCGACGAGGAGTTGAACGGCGGTGTCGTACTCACGGGGTTTCTTTGTGGCGATGAGTTCGTCGATCCGTTGCCAGGCGGTGGGTTGGTCGACTGCGAGGGTGTCGAGGTGCCGTTGCCGGGCGGCTGCGGCGGACCGTTCCCGGCGGACCCGGTCGCGTTCACGCTGCTCGGCGTCCCGTCGTTCCTGCACGGCGCGCAATTCCGCGGCGGTGGCGAGTAGTTCTCCGGCGGTACGGGCGGCTGCCGGGGTGGACGCGTCGGTGGGGCGCGCAGCGCGGTAGCGGCGCAGCAGTTGGCTGCGGAGATGGCTGTCGCCGCCGGTGATCAGGTCGGTCAGGATGGCGTCCTTGTCCCGGTCGGGCAGCCCGACGACCCAGGTCCGTAGTTGCGCAGCGGTCGGTTCACCGGAGGCGGCCGGCGCCGACCCGGCCGCCGCGGCCGCGATCAGGTCAGGGTCGAGGCGCAGGAACTCGACTACAGCGGTGAGGGGCGCGTCGAGGGTGCCCAGCCCGGCCGGGACGGGCGGTTCGGGCTCGTCGTCGGCGATCTCCTCGGACTGTACGCAGCGCAGCCAGGCCAGGTAGAGCAGGCGCAGGTCGTCGGCGGCGAGGCGGGCCCGGACCGGGATGATGGAGGCGAGCAGACCGTGGCCGTCGAGGTCCCACTCGTCGGTGCCGTCCTCGTCCTCGTCGTGGAGGTCGATGATGACGTGCGTGCCGGCGGTCCAGGCGGACACGCTGTCACCCTGGCAGTATTGAGCGACGGTTGCGAGGTCGAGCACGTGTTTCGGTAGCCGGAGCATGAGCTGGCGGGTGCCCCAGTTCGCCAGGTACAGGTGTGCGTCGAAGTACCGTTCCATCAGCTTGCGCGGGTCGCCCTTGAAGTTGCCCCACTCGTAGGTGTTGACGAAGCTGGTGGCGGTGATGTCGGCCCGGGTCGACAGCGACCGCAGCTCGGCCCGCTCCCGGCCGGTGAGGGGTCGGTCGACCGCGGTGAACTCGTAGTACTGGTACTCGCTCACCGTGACCTAATTTCCGGCCCAGTGCCGGTAGGCGTCGATCCACGCGGCACCGTCCGGCGCGGGGGTGGGCAGCGGCAGGTCGAGTAGGTCGATCCTCTGCCGGTGGTGGCCGCGGATGCAGAGCGCGACGATGGTGTCCGCGGTCAGGTCGATCTTGCGCACGGTGACCTCGACACCGAGGACCGTGGTGGTGAACGGCACCGCCAGATGCTCCTCGATCATGGTGAACAGACCGGCGAGCTGCTCGTCGTCGCCGTACGCGTCGACGGTCGCTTCCTCGACCATCGCCTCCAGCGCGGCGCTGCCCTTCGATGCCATCAGCGGAGGATACCGGACCGGTGCCGAGGTGCCCGGAGCCCGATGCGCGAGGATGGTCGGCATGGTTCGGTGGCCGAGTTCGTCGATCTTCGGCGGGAGGTGGAGCGGTTACGGGCGGAGAACTCCCGGCTGGCGCGGCTGCTGGAGCTGCGCGGCCAGGACACGACCGCAGCGCCGGAGCAGTTGTCCGCTCCGGTTGAGCCGCCGGGGCTGGTCACCATGGCTTCGCCGACCCGGGACAGCCGGCGTTGTTCGCCGGCCGGTTCCGGGCCCGGGCCGACGTGTACGCCGTGCGGTGGGACAACGCCCGTACCGGCGCTGCCGGGTGGATGCCCGCGGTCGCCGACGGATGGCGTAAGGGTATGGACCGGCGGGGTGCCGCCTACCTGCCCCGGACGACGGAGGTTGTCGCGGCGCGTCTGGTCGGCGACGTGTTCATGGGCCTGTACCCGCTGATGCCCGGCAACACCTGCCACTTCGACGGGCCGACGGCGATGCTCGACGCCCTCGCCTACGTAAAGGCGGCACGAGCCAGCGCGGTGCCGGCCGCGTTGGAGATCTCCCAGTCGGGCCGTGGCGCCCACGTGTGGGTCTTCTTCACCGGCACTGTTGCCGCGGCCACCGCGCGCGCCGTCGGTACGGTCCTGCTGCGTGAGGCGATGGTGCTGCGCGGGTCGATGGACCTGCGGTCGTACGACCGGCTGTTCCCCAACCAGGATGTGCTGCCCGAGGGTGGCTTCGGCAACCTCATCGCCGGACCGCTGCAGGGTCGCCGCCGCAAGGATGGACTGACCACCTTCCTCGACCTCGGCACCCTCGAGCCGTACGCCGACCAGTGGGCGTTCCTGTCGACGCTGGACCGGCTCAGCCCCGGCGACGCCGAACAGATCGCCCGGCAGGCCAAACAAGCCGTCACCGGTGCCGACGTTGCCACGATGAGCCGGTCCGCCGCGACGCAGGTCCATCCTCCGCTGCCTCCGGTGGTCCACGCGGAAGTCGGTGCCGGGTTGAGCATCGACGCCGGACAGCTCACCCCCGCCGCGCTGGCGACGTTCAAGCACGCCGCTGCCATGGTCAACCCGTGCTGACGAGCATGGGCCAGTTCTCCGAGGATGAGCTGCATGGGGTTGTTTCCCGGTACGAGGCGACGCGGGCGGCTGCGTTGACCGAGCGGGACGAGCAGCTACGGGCGTTTCACGCGGCCGGCTGGCGGCCGGTGGACCTGCAGCGGGTCAGCTGACGAGCATGGGCCAGTTCTCCGAGGATGAGCTGCATGGGGTTGTTTCCCGGTACGAGGCGACGCGGGCGGCTGCGTTGACCGAGCGGGACGAGCAGCTACGGGCGTTTCACGCGGCCGGCTGGCGGCCGGTGGACCTGCAGCGGGTCACCGGATACAGCCGGGAGACGATCCGCCAGGCGCTGCGACCGGAGGTCCGGCGGGCGACCAACCTCAGCCGGCGCCAGCGCTGGGAGGACACCTTCCCCGAACTCGCCATCACCCGCAACAACGTGACATAGCGGTAGAACCCGTCCGAGACGCCTCAGAGTTCCCGCAAATCGAACAATGAGGGGCCGCATTTCGAACGCAGTATTGCCGCAAATCGAATGTGAACACCCTCGCAGATCGAAACCGTACTGGCTATCATGACGTCGTGCCGACACCGCACCTGATTCCACGTCGGGCCGCCGCGCAGGTCGACGCCGCACTGACCGACACCCGCGTCGTGCTGATCAGCGGAGCACGCCAGACAGGCAAGAGCACGCTGGTCCGCATCGTCGCCGGCGATCGTCTCGCCGAGCGACGCGACCTTGACCGGGCACAGGACCGGGCGGCGGCGATCGCCGACCCGGTCGGCTTCGTGGACTCCTCCGAGCTCCTGGTCGTCGACGAGATCCAGCGCGCCCCGGAGCTCCTACTGGCCATCAAGGCAGCCGTCGACGAGGACCCGCGCCCTGGCCGGTACCTGCTCACCGGCTCGTCCCGCCTCTTCGGCATGGTGGCCGCCCCGGACGCCCTGCCCGGCCGGATGGAAACCGTCGAACTCTGGCCGCTGTCTCAAGGCGAACTCGACAAAGCGCCGGACGGATTCGTCGATGCCATCTTTGCGCTCGGCCCGGACCTGCGACACGAGTCGGACGTGACCCGCGCCGACTACGCGGCCAGAATCGTGCGCGGCGGCCTACCCGAGGCCACCACCCGCACCGACCCGCGCCGCCGCCAACGGTTTCTCGACGCCTACGTCCAAGCGCTCATCGACCGCGATGTCCGGCAACTGTCCGACATCCAGCACAAGGGCGAACTCCGCAAGCTGGTACGCCTCCTCGCGGCCAGATCCGCGACCATCATCGCCGCCAACTCCCTCGAATCCGCACTCGGACTGAGCCGGCCGACGATCGCTCGCTACCTCCAAGCCCTGGAGGAGATCTTCCTGATCAAGCGGATCCCCGGCTGGTCCCGCAACCTGGGCACCCGCGCCACCGCCGCACCGAAACTGATCTTCGTCGACTCGGGTATCGCCGCCAACGAGACCGCGACCGACGCCCGGACGCTGCTCCGGCCGGGCGCACCCTTCGGCCCATTACTCGAATCATTCGCCCTGTCCGAACTCTCCCGCCAGCTCACCTGGTCCGAGCAGCCCGTCGACCTGTCCCACTACCGCGACCAGAGCAGGTACGAAGTCGACGCGGTGCTTGAGAACAGAGCGGGCCAGGTCGTGGGGATCGAGGTCAAAGCAGCCACCACCGTCGGACCCGACGACTTCCGCGGGCTACGCCGACTCGCCGACCGTCTAGGCGACAACTTCATCGCCGGCATCGTCCTCTACACCGGCACCTCCACCCTGCCGTTCGGCGACAAACTCCGCGCCCTGCCGGTCAGTGCACTGTGGCAGACTTCCGCACCGCCACCAGCCTGACCACGCCCCCTTCCGTAGGTCGCTCCCGGCACGAGAGTGGGCATGCCCGTCAGCCCGGGCGGGGCGGCGGTGTGGCGGCCACGAGCAGGGTGAGTTCCCGGACCAGGCCGTCCCATGCTCTGGCCGCTCTGCGCTCGCACGAGGCCCAACGCCAGGTCAGCGAGCAGGTAGAAGCCAGGCTGGGACGAGCCAGACGCCGAGTTGGCGCAACGCATCGCAAGAGACCGTCGAGACGGTCGATGGAAAAGTAGAGCTGAACAGCACGTCCAGCTCTGCCGGTGAAGCTCGCGGTCGGACCGGCCGGCGGGGTCACCTGCCACTGTAGACGGGGAAGACGCTGTGCTCGCCGTAGTCCCGCTGGACCATGTTCCGCAGCATGTCCATGTCGTCGTCGGAGACGACGAAGTCGAGCTGGGCGTTGCTGCGCATGTGGTCGGGGTTGGCGGTCTTGGGCAGCGACACGGTGCCCAACTGAATGGTGTAGCGGATGCACAGTTGCGGCACGCTCACGCCGTACTTCTCCGCCACCGCGGCAATGTCCGCGTTCTTGAGCATCTCACCGTGGGCGATCGGCGAGTACGCCTCGACGAGGATGTTCTTGTTCTCGCAGTAGGCCATCAGTTCGGCCGGCGTGTTGCCCACGTGCACCAGCAGTTGGTTCACCTGCGGTGCGACGGTGCACGACGCGAGGATGTTCTCCAGGTCCTCCTGCAGGAAGTTCGACACGCCGATGGAGCGGAGCTTGCCCGCACGGAGCCCGTCTTCCAGGGCACGCCAGGCCTCACGGTTGCCCTCGGCGTAGTCTCCGCCGCGGAAGTCGTTCCACGGCTGCGGAGCGTGGATCAGCATCAGATCGATGTGTTCCAGGTCCAGCATCTGCAGTGAGCCGTCGATGGCCGCTACCGCGTCGTCATAGTGCTTGATCTCGGCCGCGAGCTTGGTGGACACGAACAGTTCGTCGCGGGCGATGCCGCTGGTGCGTACGCCCTCGCCGACGCCGCGTTCGTTGCCGTATGCCTGCGCGGTGTCGATGTTGCGGTAGCCGATCTCGATGGCGTCGCGGACGGCTTGGGCCGCCTTGCCGTCGTCGATGAACCAGGTGCCCAGCCCGAGCTTGGGGATGACCACGCCGTTGGACAACGTGTACGTCTCGCGAAAACTCATGATCCCTTGCCTTCCGTCGTTGTTCCGGTAGGGGTTCTCAGCTCCGGTCGCCAGCCAGGACCTGATCGAGCAGTTCACCGGCCTGGTTGGCCGCGGCCTGGCCGGCGCGTCGCGCTGCTGCGGCAGCTGACCGGTGGCGGTGAAGGCCGCGATCGCCGCGGTCGCCTGTCGCTGCGGGCTCAGTTCGGTTTCGTTCGCCATGGATCGGCTCTTCCGGGGAGTTGTCAGTGCTTGTCGGCCTGCTCGTAGACCTCGGCGGTGACCGGCTCGAGCCAGGTCGTGGGGTCGCCGCCCTCCGGGGTAGCTTCGAGCATGGCCAGGTGACTCATGAACGTGTCGGCGGCGGCGCCGTGCCAGTGCTCCTCACCGGGCGGGCAGACCACCGTCTCACCCGCGTGGATCCGCACCACCGAGCCGTCGCGGGTGCCGACCAGGCCGACCCCCTCGGTCACGTGCAGGGTCTGACCGACGGCGTGGGAATGCCAGTTCGTCCGGGCACCGGGAACGAACCGCACCAGCGCCACGGTCATCCGCGACGGCCCGGTGCCGTTATAGATCGGGGTGAGGTACGCGTCGCCGGTGAACGCCTGGGCGGGCGCCTTCGCGGTCTGCCGTACGGGCTGAAGTTCCATATCAGTTCTCCTCAGAAGCCACGAAGACGAATAGGTTCTGCATTCCGATGACCGACAAACGACCAGCGGAGCGGGTACACGTCATCCATGTAAGCGGCTGCCGCAGGCCCGTGGGAGGGGTTGTCGAAACAGGTAATGGCAGTGCCTCTTTGACGCGTGGTGGAGCCCGTACCGTCGGAGGGGTGGACAACAGAGCCGACATTCGCGAGTTCCTCGCGACCCGCCGCGCCAAGATCACGCCCGAACGGGCCGGTCTGCCGGACTTCGGCGGCAGCCGGCGCGTGCCGGGCCTGCGCCGCGCCGAGGTGGCCATGCTCGCCGGAGTCAGCCCCGACTACTACACCCGCCTCGAACGCGGGAACCTCTCCGGCGTCTCCGACAGCGTCCTGGACGCCCTGTGCCGGGCCCTGCAGCTGGACGAGGCGGAGCGCTCCCACCTGTACGACCTCGCCCGCGCCGCCAACACCACCCCGCGGGTACGCCGGCGCCCCACCAAACAGGTCCGCCCCGCCACCCTGCACCTGCTCGAGGCAATGACCGACGCGCCCGCTTTCGTCCGCAACGGGCGCCTCGACATCGTCGCCGCCAACCACCTCGCCGAGGCGCTCTACCTGCCAGCCTTCCAGAGGACGGTTCGGCCGGTGAACCTGGCCCGGTTCTGCTTCCTCGACACGCGGGCCCCGCAGCTCTATCCGAACTGGGAGGCGGCCGCCGACACCACCGTGGCCCTGTTGCGGACCGAAGCAGGCCGGGATCCCTACGACAAGGATCTGAGCAATCTCATCGGCGAACTCGCCACCCGCAGCGACGAATTCCGCACCCGCTGGGGAGCACACAACGTCCGCCTGCACCACACCGGCGTCAAGACCTTCCGCCACCCGGTGGTGGGACTCCTCGACCTCAACTTCGAGGCCATGCCGATGCCAGCCGACCCCGGACTCACCCTCACCGCCTACAGCGCCGAACCCGGCACCCCGACCGCCGACGCCCTACGCCTCCTGTCGAGCTGGGCCGCGTCGAGCAACGATCCGGCCTCCGCGGATCCGGCGAGGCACGAGTGGGGGACAGGTTGAGAAAGTAATGTGACTCCGGTGATCCTCACGGCCGGGGTGGAGCGGCCCGCGGGACCGGCATCGCGTCGGCGACCTGGACGGCGTCGCGGACGTGGCCGGACCCCGCTCCTCGCCGCGACGCCGACGTAGGGCGTGCGGCACGACGGGTGGGGTGCCGACCGCCCCGTGGCCAGGGCCCACCAACGCTGGCGGACCGGCGACCGAGCCCGAGCCAGGGACGACCGGTGGGACCTCAACCCAGGATGGTGCTGTGCTGGACCTGGTGGATGGCCTCGTCCTGCCAGAGCGCGCTGTCCCAGGTGGAGGTGACCCGGGTGATCCGGCCATCGTGGCCGAGTTCGACGGTGGTGACCCCGTACGGTGCCCCCGATGGGGTGGTCCACTCGGAGGCGCCGCCCCGGGCGGTGCCGACGACGTGCCGCACGGTGACCCCACGCCCGTACGGGATCGTCGACAGCGTGTTCTTGAGGAAGAGTTCGGTCGCGTCCCGCCCGACCATCTGGGTGTGCAGGGCGACATCCTCGAAGAGCACGTCGCTGTCGAGCAGTGCCGCCACCCGTGCCGCCTCGGTCGACGCCAGCGCGGCGGCGAAGGTGTCGACGCTCGACCGCAGTGCCGGTGCCGCCGTCTCGCCGACCTCCTTCTCTCCGAAGGTGGTGGGGAACGTGTCCAGCGGGCTCCGCATCGTGGCGACCTCCGCCACGCCGAGGGAGCGCCCGTACGACCGGAAGAAGGCCACCGCCCCGGGCGTGGCCCGGGAGACGTCGACGTCGTGGCCGAGGATCTGGACCGTGGCCACGGTGCTGCTGTGGTGCTGGCCGTGGTGACGCAGCCCGGCGGCCGCCGGGGTGGCGGCCAGGGCGGCCACCGCCGCCACGACCAGCGCTCCGGTGAGCGGCCTGGTGCGGCGTAGGAAGCCCCAGTGCACTGGGCTCCTGTTCATCGGGTTCTCCTGTTCGTCCCACGGCACGGTTTCGTCCCACGGCACGGTTTCGTCCCACGGCACGGTTTCGTCCCACGGCACGGTTTCGTCCCACGGCACGGTGGACGCCGGCCCACGGCACGGTGGACGCCGGCCCACTCCGGCCGTGGGTCCGGAGCGGGAGCAGATCAGGTGGGCCGACCGCCGGCCCGGAGTCAGCTCACGGGCCGGTACGACGGCGGAGCGCGGTGACCACCGCGCCGGCGGCGCCGAGGGAGAGGACGGCACCGAAGCCGATCATCGTGGGCGCGAGCGGGGCGTACCGGATCACGATGCTGAACGCGATCGACGGCAGGCCCATCCCGAGATAGGCGATGATGAAGAACACTGCCAGTACACCGGCCCGGGAGGCCGGGTCGGCCGCCATCGCGGTCAGCGCCACGGCCGCCTTGAACAGCAGCCCCGAGCCGGCCCCGGCGAGCGCCGCGCCGGTCAGGAAGAGCCAGAGCGCGGGGTGGTAGAGCGCCGCTGCGGTGATCGCGAGCCCGACCGGGAAGATCCAGATGCCGATCACCAGCTGGCGTTGCTGCCGGACGGTGCCGAGCAGGACCTGGGCGACGGCGGAGGCCGCGAACGCGGTGAAGGGTGCCAGCCCGACGACGAACGTCGAGGTGATGCCCAGCTCGCCGCGCACCATGATCGCGCCGAGCGAGGAGAAGAGGCCCATCAACGCGAACGCGAAGAATCCGACAGTGGCGGCGGTGCCGAACAGGGTCGTCCGGTTGGGCGCGAGGGCGAACCGGTTGGGCCGATGCTCGTCCCTCAGCTTTCGGTCGACGGTTTCCGGGCTCGACAGCACGAGGACCAGCAGGATCGCCATGATCGCGGCGAGCAGCAGGTACGGCGTCACGAGCGGCGCGGGAAGCCACTGGGCCACCGAGCCGGCCAGCAGCGGCCCCAGGGCCAGGCCGCCGAGGTTCGCCACCGCGGAGACCAGCACCGGCAGGCCCGAACCGGTACGGTCCGGGTAGGCCTCGCGGTAGAGGTCCGTCAGGTAGGCGGTCGCGCTCGACGCCATCAGCCCGACGGCGACACCGGTGAGCACGCGTCCGACGATCAGGCCGGGCAGGTCCGGCCAGACCGCGAGGATCAACGCCGAGGCGATGGCGACCATCAGCGCGGGTGCGATTGTCCGGCGACGGCCGAACCGGTCGGAGAGGTGGCCGAGCGTACCGAAGCTGAACGCGGCGCCGGCCACCATCACCGCGAACGCGATGGTCACCTGCATGGGCCCGAAGTGGTCCCGGGCCTGGTACAGCGGCCACAGCGGCGTCGGCAGGGTGCCGAAGCCCATGAGGATGCCGAACGCCAGGGCGACGCACCAGAACCCGGACGCGTGCCGGATCCGCAGCCGGGGAAGCGGGGAGACTGTCACGCTCTTTGCCAACCAACTCCTGCCCGGAGCTCATTCAGGTCTGTCAGACATGCTGGAGATGGTTCTCAGCTGTGTGAGAGATACTGAGGCGTGGAGCTGCGAAATCTCCGGCACTTCGTCGCCCTCGCCGAGGAGCGCAGTTTCACCCGGGCGGCGGCGCGGGAACTGATCGTGCAGTCGGGGCTCTCCTCGTCCGTCCGGATCCTGGAGCGGGACGTCGGCGCGCTGCTGTTCGTACGCGGGACCCGCCCCGTCCGGCTGACCGCCGCGGGCGAGGCGTTTCTCGCCGAGGCACGCCGGACGCTCGATGCGGCGGACGCGGCCCGGCAGGCTGTTCAGGACATCCAGGGCGTCCTGTCGGGGCGCTTCCGGATCGGGGCCATCCACAGCCTCGGGCACACCCTGCCGTTCAACACCTGGCTGGCCGAGTTCGCGCTCGCGCATCCGGGGCTCGACATCGTCGTCCGGCAGGAGGCCGCGCTGCGGATGGTCGAGATGGTGGGCGACGGCGACCTGGACTGCGCGCTCCTGCCGGCTCCCCACGACACCGGGCTGGCCGTCCTCCCGTTGATCTCTGAGCCGATCGTCCTGGCCTGTGCTCCGGATCACCCGCTGGCCGGGCGTGCTGCGGTCCGACTGGCCGAGCTCGACGGCGAGCGGTTCGTGGAGACACCGGCGGGATGGGCGATCCGGGCGCTGCTGGACGAGACGTTCCGGGCCCGCGCCCTGAGCCGGCGGATCGTCTGCGAGGTCAACGACTGGGCCACGGTCCTCGACCTGACCGCCGCCGGCGTCGGCGTCGCACTGATCCCGGACGGGCTGGATGTCGGGCGCCGGTCACACCGAGGGGAGCTGCGGCTGATCCCGCTCGCCGACGCGCGGCTGGACCGGCGCCTGGACTTCGTGTTCCCGAAGGGGCATGCCGCGAGTCCCGCCACGCGGCGGTTCGTCGCGCTGCTCGAACGCCACCGCCCAGACCGGGCGGGCCGGACGGACAAGATCGACAACAAGGCTCATACCACCGCCAAGCAGGCAGAGTCGCCGATAACCCGCAATCGTGACATCGGGTCGTAGCCTGGAACAGATGCTGAGATTCGAGATACTCGGGCCACTCCGGGCCTGGCGGGACGAGTCCGAAGTGGATCTCGGACCTCCGCAGCAGCGTGCCCTGCTGACCCTCCTCCTCGCCGAGGCCGACCAGCCGATCAGCCCGCGCGCCGTCATCGACATGCTCTGGGGCGACGTCCCGCCGGCCACCGCGACCAACCTCATCCACCGGTACGCGGGCGCGCTCCGGAGGATTGTCGAGCCAGGGCTGCCGGCGCGCGCCAACGGCAGGATCCTGCGCCGGCAGGCCGGCGGTTACCGCATCGTGGTCGCCCCGGGCACCCTCGACCTGGCCACCTTCCGGCAGCTGCGGGATCAGGCCCGGCGGGTCGCGGCGGTCGACCCGGCAGCGGCGGTCGACGCGTACGTCGGTGCGCTGCGGCTGTGGCGGGGGCCGTGCGCAGCGGATCTCCGTACGCCCGGCCGGTTGCCCGTCGCCTTCGCCGCCGCCGACCAGGAATACCTCGCGGTCGCCGAGGAGGCCGCCGGGCTGGCCCTGCGCTGCGGACCGGTGCACGATTGCCTCGGCGAGGTACGGCGGGCCGCCGCGTTGGATCCACTGAACGAGTCGATCCAGGCCGCCCTGGTCCGGCTGCTGGCCGCGAGCGGACGCCGGGCCGAGGCCCTGGCCACCTGTCGGAGCGTCCGCCGTCGTCTGAGGGACGAGTTCGGCATAGAGCCGGGGCCGGAGCTGCGGGACGCCCCGTGGCACGTGCTCCAGGACCCGGCGGAGCCGGGCGGTGAGCGGGTGCCGGCGGAGCCGGGCGGTGAGCGGGTGCCGGCGGAGCCGGGCGGTGAGCGGGTGCCGGTGGAGCCGGGCGGTGAGCGGGACCCGGCGGAGCCGGTGACCCGGCTTCCGGGGTTCCGCACAGGCCGGCGGCAGCGAGGGGACCGCGGCCCAGTTGCCCGCCGATCTGTCGGCCTTCGTCGGCCGGCAGGCCGAGCTCGCCGAGGTCTCGCTGCTGTTGACCGCCGCGAACGGCACCGGCGGGGCGATGATCGTTACCGTCGACGGGATGCCCGGGGTGGGCAAGACAACCCTCGCCGTACACGCGGCGCACCGCTTCGCCGGCCACTTCCCCGACGGGCAGCTCTACGTCAACCTGCGCGGCTTCGACCCCGACGGCCGGGCCCTGGATCCGGCCGACGCCCTCGCCGGACTGCTGCAGGCGCTCGGTCTCCCCACGCCGCAGCTCCCGGCGGGGCTGGACGAGCGGGCGGCGCTCTACCGCAGTGTGCTCACCCGGCGGCGGGTACTGGTCGTGCTCGACAACGCCCGCGACGCCGTCCAGGTCCGCCCGCTACTGCCCGGCTCGGCGACCTGCCTGGCCATCGTCACCAGCCGGGACCGGTTGACCGGCCTGACCGTCAGGCACGGCGCCCACCCGCTGCGGCTGTAGAAGAGGTATTCGTCCATCGCTCGCCACCCCCGCCCGCGTCGCCGTCGTCGAACCGCCTCTGCGGGATCGACGCTAGGGCGGGCGAGTTACCGCATAGTGCGAGGGAAATTACCTACGCTCAGTCACCGGATCCGGTGGCATCGCCCTGGCCGGCGAGCATCCCGGCCGTGCGCTGCGGAGCGCCCCCGGCCAGTCCGTCGCGGTCGTCCGCTGCTCAGCGCAGGCGCAGGCCCGCGACGAGGAGTTCGACCATGCGTCGGGCGTCGTAGCGCGGATCGCGGCCGGCGCCGATGCAGAGGTTGCCGACGCCACGCATCAGTTCGAGCGCCCGCACGTCCGCACGGATCTCACCCGACGTGACGGCGGCGTCGAGCAACCGGCCGCAGACCGGGACGAGGCGGTCGAGGAAGTAGGCGTGCAGGGTTTCGAAGGCGGCGTCGTCGGACTGCAGCGCCTCGGCGAGGCCGTGCTTGGTGACCAGGAAGTCGACGAAGAGGTCGATCCACCGGGTCAGCGCGGCGTACGGGGTGTCGCCGGCCGCCGGCAGGGCGGCACCGGCGTCGACGCAGGCCTCGACCTGGTGCCGGTAGACGGCGACGACCAGGTCGGCCCGGGTCGGGAAGTGGCGGTAGATGGTGCCGACGCCGACGCCGGCCCTGGCGGCGATGTCGCGTACCGGCACGTCGACGCCGGAGGCGACGAAGGCCTCGGCGGCCGCGTCGAGTAGGGCCTGCTCGTTGCGCCGGGCGTCGGCCCGCTTCCGGGGAGGCGGACCCCCGGATCCGCTGTTGCCGTCGGGCACTCTGCCGTTACCTCCGTCACACCTCTTGGTAATCGGAACGCTGTTCCGTATCGTTCTAACGGAACGCGGTTCCGCTTGTCCATGATGCCAGGACCGGCATCCCGTGTCCAAGCCCCGCGTCGGCAATCGTCACCGCCTGAAGGAGAAACAGTCATGCCCCATTTCCATGGAGGCGCTGTCGCCGCCGACCCGGTCGTCTCGGTCAGCCCGGTGGTGCTGCCGGCTCCGGACCGTGGCGAAGACCTACGGGTACGGGTCTCGGCCCCGGTCACCGGCGACGCCCTGCCCGTCGTCGTCTTCTCACACGGCTTCGGCTGGTCGATGGACGGCTACGCCCCGCTTGTCGACTTCTGGGCCGCCTGCGGCTTCGCGGTGGTACAGCCCACGCATCTCGACTCCCGGACGCTGAACATCACGCCCGACGATCCCCGTCACCCCGAGATCTGGCGTCACCGGGTCGCGGACCTGCGGCGCGTCCTCGACCGTCTCGACCTCGTCGAGGCCGCCGTACCCGGTCTCGGTGGCCGGCTCGACCGGAGCCGCATCGCGGTCGCCGGGCACTCCTGGGGCGGCCAGTCGGCCAGCATGCTCCTCGGTGCCCGGGTCCTCGGAGCCGACGGCGTCCCCGGCGAGGACATGTCCGACCCGCGGGTCAGAGCCGGTGTGCTGCTGGCCACGACCGGTACGGGCGGGGCGGACCTGAGTCCGTTCGCCGCCGAGCACTTCCCCTTCATGAGCCCGAGCTTCGCGGGCATGACCACGCCGGCCCTGGTGGTCGCCGGAGACCGGGACCAGTCCGCCCTGAGCGTCCGGGGACCGGACTGGTTCACCGACCCCTACCACCTGAGCCCTGGCCCGAAGAGCCTGCTCACCCTCTTCGGGGCGGAGCACTCCCTCGGCGGTGTCGCCGGATACGCCGTCGCGGAGACCACCGACGAGAGCCCCGAACGCGTCGCCCTGGTCCAGCGGCTCAGCTGGGCCTACCTGCGCAGTGCGCTCGACCCGACGGACACCAGTTGGCCCGAGACGAGCGCCGGGCCGCGCAACGGCACCGACCCGCTGGGCCGGGTCGAGTCCAAGTGAGGCGATGAAGTGCGGATCCTCGTGCGGCAGTGAGCGGAGGGCCGCGTCCCCCGTCGGCCGCGGCACCGACGGGGGACGCGTGGCCGAGCCTCACCGGCACGGCCGGAGGGTCAGTCGCCGCTCACCGGCCCCTCGTCCACCCGTGCCGCGTCGCCGCGCGATTCCTCCTCGGCCCGTTCGCCGACCACGTCGGCACCGTGCCGCCGTGCGGTCGTCTCCTCCGCCCCGATCATCAGCACGATCACCAGGACCAGGGCGGCGAGCGCCACGAGAGCCGGCACCAGCGTGGCGACCGGCACCAGGACGAGGCAGACCGCGGCCGCCGCGACCCGGTGCCAGGCGATCCGGTGGTGGATCCGCCAGTGGGTGAAGGCGAAGGTGGAGAGGAAGAGTGCGCTGCCACCGAAGAGGAGCAACATCTCCCGCTCGGGCATCTCGTCGAGCGGCGAGGGCGCCAGCTCCGCCAGGCCCACGGCGAGGGTGATGATCCCGAAGCTGAAGGCCAGGTGGCCGTAGACCAGCACCGCACGGCGCAGGTCCGGCTGGTCCGGGGCCTGCTCCATGGCGCGCCGGAAGTCCGGCACGCCGTAGCGGAAGTACGCCCACCAGAGGGCGCCGACCAGGGCGTACGCGGCACCGACGGCGGTGACCCGGGCAGGGGTCAGCGGATCATCGACGGCCCGCACCCCGACCTGGATCACGGATTCGCCGAGCACCAGGATGATCAGCAGTCCGTAGCGGTGCGTGTAGTGCAGCGGATGCACCCGGCTCTGTGCGACCAGGTGGCGCGCGACCCAGGGACTCAGCAGGTCGACCAGGGCCGCAGCACCCCAGAGGGCGACCCGGGTCGTCCCCGGCAGCACGGCGCCGGACAGCAGCAGCGGCCCGGTGAGCAGGAAGGCCCCGTAGGGACCGACGAAGAGCGCACGCCAGACCGCACGTCTGCGCAGGGCGAGGAGGGCCAGCAGAATCCGGCTGGCGAGATAGATGACGATGAAGGGCAGGCTGCGGTCGCCGTACGCGCCGGGGATCGTGAGCGCCATCAGCAGGCTGCCGAGCCCCAGGGTGAGGATGCCGACCCGGTCCAGCAGGGAATTGACGTCGCGCTGGTTGATGTAGAGGGTCACGCCACCCCAGGCCCAGTAGACCGGAACGAAGACGATCAGGGTGTGTGCGATCCCGATCCAGCCGCCGTGCTCGTGCAGCAGCCGGGAGAACTGGGTGAGGGCGAAGACGAAGGCGAGGTCGAAGAAGAGTTCTTCCCAGGTCACCCCCCTGCCGGGTGGTCCGGGCCGCATCGCCAGCCGTCACCCGGCTCGCGCGCCACAGGCACGCCGCGCCGCGACCGCGGACGGCGCGGAGGAGCGACGCGGCGCCGGATCTGCGGTACCCACCACCGATGCGCCTCCCACCGTCCGCCGACCCGACCGGGAGAGGCTAACTCCGGCGGTCGCCGCACGGCGTCGAATGGCGGCACCCTCACCGGAAGGTGGCGCCCGGCGCACCGGCGGGCCCGGGTCGAAGGTCCCGGGCCGGAGGGTCGGCAGGATCTGCCGGCGGCGCCGGCCGAGGTGTTGGCTGGAGGGCAGAAAGGGACTGCCAGAGAGGGACTGCGTACAGGGGGGTGATCCCATGGTGCAGGTCCAGGCCGCCGCCAGGACCGGAAACGCCACCACGTTGGATGTCCGCTTCGTGGCCGGAGAGTCGTACGAGTTCGTCGTACGAGGGCACCGGCTGCTGGTGGACCAGCCGGTGGAGGCGGGTGGCGGGGACGAGGCGCCGACGCCGACGGAGTTGTTCGTCGCGTCGCTGGCCAGTTGCGTCGCGTTCTACGCCGGCCGGTATCTCAGCAGGCACCGGTTGAGTCGGGACGGGCTGGGCGTGTCGGCGACCTTCCGGATGGCCGCCGACAAGGCCGCGCGGGTGGCCGAGGTCCAGCTGACGGTACGGGTACCGCCCGACTTCCCGGAGGCGAGGAGGCAGGCACTCCTCGCGGTGGTGTCGCACTGCACCGTCCACAACAGCCTTGCCTCACCTCCGGCGGTGTCGATCGACCTGGCGACGCCGTGACGCGCCCTCGGCGTCGGGGGTGAGCGCGGGTCGACGGCGGGCCGGCCTCAGTCGGATGATCGACGGCAGCGCACACCTCAGTCGGACGGACCGACGGGCAGCCGGGTGAGCCAGTCCTGCCAGGCCCGCTCGGCGTTCTCCGCGTCCACCCCGGCGCCGAAGAGGTGGTGGGTGACGACGAGGGCGTTGCCCCGCTCGGTGCCGGAGTGCAGGAAGCGGTAGAGCGCGTCGTCGGTGCGCACGCCGAGACAGGTGGGTTGCCCGGTCAGGTCGACGACTCCCTCGATCGGCGGCAGGCCGTCGACGGTGAACCGGATCGCGGCGCCCTCGGCGACCTCGCCGGTGATGCCGAACGCCCGCGCCACGGCCGCCCAGACCTGGTCCGGTGCGCCGGCCCCGGGCCGGAACCCGCCGACCGGCACGCCGTACCGGCCGGGAAAGTACGCAACGTAGGCGGCGAGGGTCTTCAGGTACATGTCCCAGCCGGCCTGCATCGCCTCGTACTCGGTCTCCCAGTTGTCGCCGAGCACGCCGTTCTGCACGAGCCGCAGCACCGTACCGCCCTTGTCGCGGCCCTCGACGAGGTATTCGAAGGCCATGAAGGTGCCGTCCGGTCCGGTGCCGGTCCGCTCCGCCAGCCGCTTCCCGGGCTCCCACCCGGTCACCGTCGCCTCCTCGGTGTGGCCGAACATGGTCTGCCGGGTGCGGCCGCCCTCGCGCGGCTCCACCTCGTTACGGCCCATGAACCAGGAGTCGATGCCCGGGCCGGTGGCGATGGCCTCCCACACCTGCTCCGGTGTCGCGGCCAGCTCGATGTCCTTGCGCAGTTCGAACTCGTGTCCCACGGTAGAACCTCTCCAGGGTCGCCTGATGTGCGGAACGGCTAGGCCCGTCGCCCGCCGGGCCGGGCCGAGCCGGTGGATTCTGTCTGCTAAGTGGTCGGCCCGGCCTGTTCCGCGGCCGCCGGCACGCTCGGATGCAGTGCGACCAGCACGCGGTGGTCCCGGCCGCCGGGTGCGGACCCGTCGTGGTACCTGCCGACCAGTGCGGTGAGCGTCGCCGCCAGTTCCTCGGCGAACGCCGCCCGGTCCGCCGCCGAGGCGAACCGCACCTCTGTGTCGATCGCGAACGTCGCGACCTGCTGCCGGGCCCGGTCGGCGCCGGTGATCAGGGCCCCCACGTCCTGGACGAGGCGGGCGGCGAGTGCCAGCAACCATCGCGCAGAGAGCCGGTCCGGCGCCTGGCGCGGGTTCGGCCGCACGGCGGAGAGCGCGGCCGGGGAGATCACGTAGGACGCCGCGGTGGCCCGCATGACGCGCTCGGTGACATTGCCCTTGCGGCGCTCCTCGACCAACTCGATCAACCCGTGCTGCTCCAGCGCCCGGAGGTGATAGTTGACCTTCTGCCGGGCCAGGCCGACCCGGGCGGCGAGCATCGTGGCCGAGGCCGGCTCGGCGAGCTCGGCCAGCAGCCGGGCCCGGATCGGGTCGAGCGACGCCTCGGCCGCCGCCGGGTCCTCGATCACTGCGATGTCGAACATGCGGCAAGCCTGCCACCGACAAATCAATTTGTCAAGGAAGACAGAACTGTCGGAGAGCCGGCGACGAGTACGTCTACGCGGCGCTCGCCCGCGAACTCCGTCGGTGAGTCCATTCCGGAGAGTCGACAATTCGCGAGCCGGACGATCCCGGCGAAATGGCGCGTCCTCGAAAGTTTCGGCGCCCAACGACCCGACGCCCGTCGGGAACGCCCACCGCGACCAACGCTTCGACCAGCGCCTTCCCTCGGTCGAGCGACGACATGAGGCGGTTCGGGAGTTTCCATATCCTTAGCGACGTCGATGGATCCAGAGTGGGCGAGATTGAAGTTTCGGAATCTTTCCGTTAGCCTCCTGAAATCTAGTTCTGTCGATGCAGCTATTTGGTCCGAGTGCCCACTGAGCTCACCGAGGACGTCCGGGACGCCGGTCGATCGGGGCTGCTCATCCCCCGAAGGCCGCCCGCCGAGCCGGCACCGGACGGGTGCATCGACGCCACACCCCACCACCCCTACCGTCCCAACCCCGGATCCGAGAGGCACATGGCAATGAGCAACGGCACCGTCCCCCACCCCAGACGCCTGATGGCGAGACGCGGCCCCCGTGCCGCGCTGGTCTCCCTCGCTGTCGGCGTCCTCGCCGCCGGCGCGGCCCTCACCTTCGCCGGCTCCGCCAACGCCGCGACGACGCTCGGCGCGTCGGCGGCGGAGCGGGGCGGCCGCTACTTCGGTGCGGCCGTGGCCGCGAACAAGCTGAGCGACAGCACCTACTCGACGATCCTCAATCGTGAGTTCAACTCGGTGACGCCCGAGAACGAGATGAAGATCGACGCGACCGAGCCGCAGCAGAACCAGTTCAACTTCGCCAACGCGGACCGGATCGTCAACCACGCGACCAGCCGGGGGATGAAGGTCCGTGGCCACACCCTGGCCTGGCACTCGCAGCAGCCCGGCTGGATGGAGAGCATGAGCGGCAGCGCGCTGCGGCAGGCCATGCTCAACCACGTGACCCGGGTCGCCACCTACTACCGGGGCAAGATCGCCTCGTGGGACGTGGTGAACGAGGCGTACGCCGACGGCAACAGCGGCGCCCGGCGCGACTCCAACCTCCAGCGCACCGGCAACGACTGGATCGAGGCGGCCTTCCGGGCCGCGCGGGCCGCCGACCCGGAGGCCAAGCTCTGCTACAACGACTACAACACCGACAACTGGAGCTGGGCCAAGACCCAGGCCGTCTACCGGATGGTGCAGGACTTCAAGTCCCGCAACGTGCCGATCGACTGCGTCGGCTTCCAGTCGCACTTCAACAGCGGGTCGCCGTACCCGAGTAACTACCGCACCACGCTGAGCAGCTTCGCCGCCCTCGGTGTCGACGTGCACATCACCGAGCTGGACATCGAGGGCTCCGGCACCACCCAGGCCAACACCTACCGCAACGTCGTCAACGACTGCCTGGCCGTGTCGCGCTGCCTCGGCATCACCGTCTGGGGCGTCCGGGACTGCGACTCGTGGCGCAGCGGTGGCACCCCGCTGCTCTTCGAGTGCAACGGCAACAAGAAGCCGGCGTACGACGCGACCCTGAGCGCGCTGAACAACGGCGTCACGCCGACGAACCCACCGACCAACCCGCCCACCAACCCCCCGACCAACCCGCCGACCAACCCCCCGACCAACCCGCCGACGCAGGGTCCGGGTGGCTGCTCCGCCACGGTCTCGCTGAACCAGTGGAACGGCGGCTTCGTCGCCACGGTGCGGGTGACCGCCGGCTCGTCGGGCACCAACGGCTGGTCGGTGAGCATGACCCTGCCGTCCGGCGCCAGTGTGACGAATGCCTGGAACGCCAGCCGCAGCGGCAACAGTGGCGCGGTGACCTTCACCAACGTCAGCTACAACGGCCGGATTCCCGCCGGAGGCTCGACCGAGTTCGGCTTCCAGGGCACCGGCAGCGGCTCGGGCATGTCACCAACCTGTAGTGCCAGCTGACCTGTAGCCAGCTGATCCACGGCGACAACCGGTGCGGAGGACCAGCACGGTCCTCCGCACCGTGCCGTGACCGGCGGGATGGAACGATCACGCGCCGTCGGGGTGTTCGCCGGGCGGATCGGCGGATGGCTGCGCCGCCGGTCCGCCGTCCGCCACGTCGTGGTGGCCGCCTCGCCCCGGCCGCACGCGGGCTGACCTCGGGGATTCGGCGGTGGTGCCGCTGCGCGCCGCCCACCCGGTTCACGAGCGCGTACCTCCTGGCCCTCGATCACGGTTGGCCTCCGCACGACGCCGTCGCCGTCGCCGGATCACCCAGGCCGCCGCCAGGCAGATCAGCACCAGCGCGGCGATCCCCGCGCCGGCCTCGCCGAGGTGGTTCTCCAGGCGGCGCCAGGAGGCGCCGGCCAGGTAGCCGACCAGCACCACGGTGGTCGCCCAGGCCGCACCGCCGACGGCGTTGAAGAACAGGAACCGGCGGTACGGCATCCGGTTCATCCCGGCCAGGGCCGGCACCAGCGTCCGGAGTACGCCGACCCACCGCCCCAGCAGCACCGCCAGCGGTCCGTGCCGGGCCACGAACTGCTCGGCCCGGGTCCAGCGCCGTTCCCCCACCCACCGCCCCGGCCGACTACGCCGTAACGGCGGGCCGCTCCAGCGACCGATCTCGTATCCGACGCTGTCCCCGGCGATGGCACCGACAGTCGAGACGACGACCATTGCGGCCAGGCTGACCCGGCCCGTCGCGGCGAGCGCCCCGCCCAGCAGCAGCGCGGTCTCGCCGGGCAGGAACAGCCCGATGAACGCGGCGGATTCGCCGAAGGCCAGCGCCCCGACCACCAGCAGTGCCGCCCAGCCGGAGAGTGCGGTGAGGGTGTCGATGACGGCGTCCATGCCGGCCGCGCCCCGGTCAGCCGGCACCGGGCCGGCGGCGAGCGGGCGTACCGGCCGGGGCGAGCTCCACCCGGCCATCGTGCCCGAGCCGCCGATCCGAAACGCCAGAAATGCCGGGACTAGCCGGCCGGAACACCAGCCGGGTCGTCGTACTGGCCGGTGGTCCGGAGCACCGCGCCGGCGAACCGGCTGACCGGAAGGTCGGCGAGTTCCGCCCGGTCGAACCACCCGACGTCGGTGACCTCGTCCCCGTCGGGTCGGGGCGTCCCGCCGACGATCGTGGCCCGGTAGACCGCGGTGACGTACGCGGCCCGGTCGCCGTGCGGATAGGTCACCTCGAACTCCGGCCCGCCCAGCACGTCCAGCAGCCGCTCCAGCCGGATCTCGACCCCGATCTCCTCCCTCGCCTCCCGTACGGCCGCCTCGGCGGGCGACTCGCCGGGCTCGATCGCACCACCCACCAGCCCCCACCCGTCGTGGTGCCCCCGGTGACGCACCAACAGCAGCCGGCCGGCCGCGTCGAAGGGGAGCACCGAGGCCGAGGGCAACAGGAGCAGTTCGGGCCCGACGGCGGCACGCAGCCGGGCGACGTACGGCGGGATCGGCATGTGGGCAACCGTAGGCGAGCCGGGCCACCACCGGCACCGCCTGCGACAAAACCGGACTTACCAGTCGGGTACGGCGATAGGCTCGGCGGCGTGCGCCCCACCATCCAGGAGAACCCCCGGCTGCGCCCGGTGGCTGCGGCGGACCGGGTCTGGACCGGCGTGACGACCACCGGTGACGGCCGGGTCTTCGTGAGCTTCCCCTCGGCGGACGGGCCTGGCATCCAGGTCGGTGAGGTGGTCTCGGACGGCCGGATCGTCCCCTATCCGGACACCGCCTGGAACGAGGTACGCGACGATCTCGCCCCCGAAGGCACCTTCGTGCATGTCAACGGGTTGCGGATCGGGCCCGACGGCAACCTCTGGATCGTCGACGCCGGTAGCCCCGGGATCGGGCTGCCGGTCGTACCGGGTGGTCCGCGACTGATCGTCGTCGACCCGGACTCGGCGGCGGTGCTCCGCAGCTACGACCTCGGCCCGGCGCTGCTGCCGACGAGCTACGTCGACGACGTCCGCTTCAACGGTCGCACGGGATACCTCACCGATGCCGGCGCGCCCGGGCTGATCGTGCTGGACCTGGCCACCGGGGCGTGCCGCCGGGTGCTCGACGGGCACGCCAGCACCGTCGCACGTCGGCCGCTGAGGGCCGACGGCGAGTTGCTCCGCGACGCGCACGGCCGGGAGTTGCGCATCCACGCCGACCAGCTCGAGGTGTCGCCGGACGGCCGGTACCTCTACTACCAGCCGGCCTCCGGGCCGCTGCACCGGATCGAGACCCGCTGCCTCGACGACCCGGGCATCCCACCGGAGATCGTCGCCCGGCAGGTCGAGCCCTGGGTGGACACCCCGACGACGGGCGGCACCGCGATCGACGCCGCCGGGGTGATCTACCTGAGCGACGTGGACCGGCGCCGGATCCTGACGGTCGACCCCGACCGCCGGATCGGGACCCTGGTCGCCGATCCCCGGCTGGTCTGGGGCGACGCACTGTGGCTCGACGGCACCGGCCACCTCTGGATCCCGGCGGCCCAGCTGAACCGGACCCCGGGCCTGGCCGGCGGCAGCTCCAGCGTCGACTACCCCGTGTGGATCTACCGGATGCCGGTCGACGCCGTCCCGCCCGCCAACGACCACGCCTGATCCGGCCGCCCTCCTGCCCGGGTCGGGGCGGGGATCCGGCCCCCCGTCCGCCGGAGCCGTGCCGCGTTCCGCACACCGTCGAAACCGGTGCCGGTCGGGGGCACACCGACCCCCGCACAGGGGTCATACTGACCCCCGTTCAGCGGTCACCTTGACCCCCGTCCAGAGGTCAGGTCGGCCGGGTGCCACGTCGGCGTTCAGGCGGTTGGAGGGCGGGTGACGAACGGGTGCGATCCGACAGGAACCAGCCCTTATCCCTCTGCTATTCTTCGGCTTCGATATGTAGGGATACCGCCCGGATCCGGGGTGCCGCCGGGGCGGCGGAGATCCGGCGTGCCGGCACGGTGGTGGAGGCGACGGGAGGAGCAGGCCCGGATGTCTCTCTTCCGCTCCATCACCCGGGCCATGCCGACCACCCGGGCCATGCCGACCACCCCGGCCGGCGAGGCCGCCCCGGCCAGCCCGGTCGATCCCGCCAGCCCGGTCGATCCCGCCAGCCCGGCCGGCACTGCCAGCCCGTTCGGCCCGGCCGGGTTGCCTGCCGGGTTGTCCGGCCCGGCTTCGGGCGCCGCCGAGATGCCGGCGGCCAGCGCGCTGGGCTGGGTCTACAGCGTCTTCCCGGCGCTGCTGCGACTCACCTGCGGGATCGCCTGCGCGGCGGCGGCACTCGCGGTGCGTACGCCGCCGGTCTCCACCCCGCTGCTGATCGCCGTGGTGAGCCTGCTGACCGCCTGGTCGGTGCTCTTCGCGGTCTGGATGGTCCGGTGGCACCGGCGGTCGACCGCGATGCTGCTGGACATCCTGCTCACCGTCGGCACCTGCCTGCTGATCCGGCACCTGGTCGCCGCCGAGGTACTGCCCGGCGAGGTCAGCTGGGTGGCGATCCAGTCCAGCACCTCGGTCATCGTCGCCCAGTTCGTCCTGCCGGTGACCCGGTCGGTCCCGGCCGGGCTGCTGGTCGCCGCCGCGTACGGGCTCGGCGCGCATCTTGCCGGCGACGACGCCGAGGCGGTCGGGCACGCGGTCACCCTCGCCGTGCAGACCGGTTCCGCGGCCGCGCTCGCCGGGGTGGCCCGGCACAGCAGCCGGCTCGCCGACGCCGCCTTCGCCGGCTACCAGGAGACCGCCAGGGCCGCACTGACGGCACGGGCGGTGCGGGCCGCGGAGCGCCGGCAGAACCGCGACCTGCACGACACGGTGCTCTCCACCCTCACCGTGGTCGGCCTCGGAGCGGTCGCCGGGCAGTCGCCGCTGCTGCGCGAACGGGCCGCCGCCGACCTGCGTACCCTTGCCGACCTGGCCGGGACCCGGGCGGCACCCGACGCGCCCGGGAGCGGGCCGGCGGACGAGGCGCGGATCGTCGCCCTCGACGAGCGGCTGCGGGCGCTGCTCGACCGGCTGCCGGAACTGCGGGCCAGCTCGGAGCTCGAGCGGTGCGAGGTTCCGGTACGGGTCGTCGAGGCGGTCACGCACAGCACCGGCGAGGCACTGTCCAACGTGCTCCGACACGCGCCGGGGGCCGCCGTCTCGGTGCGGCTGCGCCGGACCGGCGGCACCATCGCGGTCGAGGTGGTCGACGACGGTCCCGGCTTCGACCCGGCCGCGGTCCCCCGGCACCGGTACGGGCTGCGCGAGTCCGTACACGGCCGGATGGCCACCGTCGGCGGCCGGGCCGAGGTCGACTCCGCGCCCGGCCGGGGCACCCGGATCCGGTTGGAGTGGCCGGATGTCCGCTGACCGGTTGGAGTGGCCGGATGTCCGCTGACCTGGCCGGCGGTGCGGCGGGCACCGTCAGCACCACCGTCGAGCGGGGACCCCGGATCGCGGCGGTGCTCATCGCCTTCGGCTGGCATGTCGCCATCAACCTGCCGGCGGTGCTCGGCGCCTGGTCGCAGTACCGGCTCCCCTGGGTCGTCGCCGCGGGCTGGCTGGTCTTCGGCGCGGTGGGAGCGGTCGCCGCCGTCAATCTGCTGGGCGGCAGGCCGTCACCCACCTGGCCACTCGTCGGGGTGCTGCTCCTGGTGGACCTGGCGGTCTTCGCCTGCACCCCGGGACCGCTTCTTTTCGACTCGGCCAACTTCGGCTGGGCCACGCTCGGCTGGTTCGTCGTCCTCCTGCTCTGGGGGCGCCGGATACCGGCGCTGGTCGCGGTGCTGGCGGTCGGCGCGGCCATCGCCCTGGTCGGAGTGGTCGCGGTACGCGGCGCCGGTGCCGCCGAGCTGAGCCGGTACGCGATGGCCGTCTACGGCAACGCCACCCTGCCGATCGCGATGATGATCGCGATCAACCTGCTCACCACCCTCGCCGGCGGCACCGCCCGGACCGTGGCGGCCCGGACCGCGATCGAGACCGAACGGGCCGCCGCCGGCCGGACGCACCAGACCCGCCGGTACCGGCTCGCCGCGCTGGACCGGACCGCCGGAGCGATCCTCACCGAGCTCGCACAGGGGCGGGCCGATCCGGCGGATCCGGCGGTGCAGCGCCGTTGCGCCCTGGAGGCGTCCCGGCTGCGGCGGTTGATCGCCGAGTCCGACGACGTGCCGGATCCGCTCCTGCACGAGCTGCGCGCCTGCGTCGATGTCGTGGAACGCAACGGCCTGCCGGTGGACTTCGTGGCCGTCGGCGCCCTGCCGCCACTACCGGTCGAGATCCGCCGCCAGCTCGCCGAACCGCTGACCGCGACCCTGGCCGCCGCGACCCGGTGGGCCCGGCTCACCGTGGTCGGGCAGCCCGACGAGGTCGTGGTGAGCCTGACCACCCCGGGCACCTCCGCGATCACCACCGAGTCGGCCACCACCACCGGCACCCCGGTCGACTGGGCCGGCGACGGCACCTCCGGCAGCACCGGCGGCGAGGTCGAGTACGTCTACGAGAAGGACGAGGAACTGGTATGGGTGCAGACCCGGTGGCGGGCGGCGTGATTCCCGAGGAGCCGCGGATCGCCGTCGCGATCGTCGACGACCATCCGGTGGTGATCGAGGGAATCCGCTCCTGGCTGGCCACCGAAGCACGCCTCGCGGTCGTGGCGACCGGTGAGGATCCCGACGAGGTACTCGCCGCCGGCCAGCCACGGGCCGACGTGATCCTGCTCGATCTGCGGCTGCACGGCCGGATGGTGATCGACAAGGTGGCCGAGTTGAGCGGCTCGGGCCGGCGGGTCGTGGTCTACTCCGAACACAGCGACTCCGACACCATCCTGGCGGTCCTGGACGCGGGCGCGGTCGCCTTCCTGGCCAAGCACGAGGGCCGGGAGCACTGCGTGGACACCGTGCTGGCCGCGGCGAGCGACCGGCCGTACGTGCCACCGGCGCTGGCCGGGGCGATCGTCGGTGACCGGCGCACGGGGCGGCCGGTCCTGTCGGACAAGGAACGCGAGGCGCTGCTGCTCTGGTTCCAGTCGATGTCCAAGGCGTCGGTGGCCCGCCGGATGAGCATCAGCGAACACACCGTCAAGCAGTACATCGACCGGGCCCGAATCAAGTACGCCCGGGCCGGCCGCGCCGCGCCGACCAAGGCGGCGCTGCTGGCCCGGGCCATCGAGGACGGCCTCGTCCGGGCCGACGAGATCGGCCGCCCCGGCGACACCGGCCCGGGACGGTAGGAACGGCAGGCGCAGCGGAAGGCAGAGCGGCAGATGCGGCGGTAGGGGCGACGGCCGTGACCCAACGGCCGTCCGCAAGTCGGCCAAGCGTCCGACCCCCCAACAACCGTCGTGACAGCGGATCGGAAGTCCGCCAGCCTATTGGGTACGACGTCCCGTACCCGGGAGGCCTTGCGCATGACCGAGAACGCGTCCCCGTTCTTCATCCGGCCCTACCGTTTCGACGACCCGGACCAGGACGACACCCATTTTCCGCAGCTGGACTGGCACCGCCGGCTGATCCTGGACGCGGACGAGCGGGTGCTGTGGCGTGACCGGGTCGAGGTCACCGGATACCTGCTCACCCCGGGCGGCGGCCCGGACGAGCTGGCCTGGTCGCTGCCCCGGCAGGCCGAGGTGACCGTCACCGACCGGCGGCTGACGTACATCTGCGCGGACTGCCACATCGGGCCCGCACCCGCGCTGCGAACCGATCCCCGGCACCGGCGCCGGAGCGGTCCGGTCGGCGGCCGGGTGGTGACCGGGCAGATCCGCTGGCAGTGGCCGGCCGGTTTGCGCATCCTCGGCCCGGACGCCGCCACCGGCGTCGCGACCGAGCGCCTGCTCGTCGTCTGCGACGCGGTCCGCGCAACGGGCCGGCCGGCGTTGGCCCTCTCCGGCGTCGCCCTCGACTCGCCGCAGAGCGTACGGCGGCTGGCCACCGTGATCCGTCGGGCGGTGGCCGGATTCCGGCTCGCCAACCCGGCCATGATGGAGCTTGCCCCGCCCGAGTGGGACGCGCTGATCACCCGCGCCGGGCCGGCGCTCTTCGCCGACGCCCTCGCCGACCCCCGGCGCGGCATCGACCTGCCCGGAGCGCTGCCGGTCGAGTTCGCGCACCGGGACGACTACTACCGCCGCTCGCTGCACCGGAGGAACGCGCCGGCATCGAGCCGGAGTTCGGCGCCGCCCACCGGCAACGCGCCGGTGGCGGGCGCCGGCGTGCCGAGCCCGGGCCGGAACGTTTCGCCCTCCGGCCGGAGCTCGCCGGCGCCGGGCCGGATGCCCACCGGCCCGGCGTCCCGCTGGTCGGAGCGACGGCCGGGCTCCGCCTCCTGACCCACGGCCAGACTGCGCCTCCTGACCGGCGGCCGGGCTCCGCCTCCTGGCCGGTGCCCGTTCCGGCACCGACGGCCGGGCGCCGCCCCCTGACCCGCCCGTTACAGCGCCAGCGACCGGGCTCCGCCTCCCGTCAGCGTCCCGTTCCAGCACCGGTAGCGGCCGACGCCGCCCGGCAATCGCCTACATCGCCGCACAGCGGCAGGTGTCGCCCGGGCATCGGGCGGGTACCCGTGACGCCACGGTCGACAGGAGGCGGATCATGGGCAACGCGGCCGACCGGTCGAGCGGTGAGCGCCCCGGCCAGCTTCTGGACCGCCTCCCCTGGCTGGTGCGCTGGACGGTACTGGCCAGCCTCTGCCTGCTCGTCGTCACCGCCGGGGCGTACGTCCTCGCGCAGATCGCCATCCGGCTCGGGCCGCTGAGCATCGCGCTCGCGGCCACCCTCTTCCTGTCCGCACTCCTCGATCCGGTGGCCAGCCTGTTGCGCCGGTTCCGATTTCCGCCGGCACTGGCCGCGCTGACCGCGATTCTGCTGCTGCTCGGCCTGCTCGGCGGTGTGGTGGTGCTGATCTGGCGGCTCACCGCCGACCAGTTCTCCGACCTGGCGCAGCAGCTCGACCAGGGGCTGGTGCACGCCCGGGACTTCGTGACCAACACGCTGCCGATCAGCCGCGAACAAGTCGACCGGTGGGCCCAGCAGGCCGTCAACGGGGTACAGAAGTCGGCGCCCGACCCGGTCAGCGGCGCGGCCACCGTGGCGGAGGCGGTCGGCGGCCTCCTGCTCGTCCTGGTGCTGCTGTTCTTCCTGTTGAAGGACGGCCGCCCGATGTGGCGATGGGCGCTGGGCTGGGTCTCCGAGCGCTCCAGGGGCCGGGTCGCGGCGGCCGGTCAGGCCGGCTGGCACACGCTCGGGGCGTACACCCGGGGCACGATGATGATCGCCGCGATCGACGCCATCGGGATCGGGATCGCGCTCGTGGTGCTCCGCGTCCCGTTGGCGCTGCCGCTGGCGGTGATCACATTTCTCGGCGGCTTCGTGCCGATCATCGGTGCCACGGTCGCCGGGGGCGTCGCGGTACTCGTCGCACTGGCCGCCAAGGGGCCGACGACCGCGCTACTGGTACTGGCCGCGGTGATCGCCGTCCAGCAGACCGAGGGCAACCTCCTCGAACCGCTGATCATGAAGCGGCAGGTCCGGTTGCATCCCGTGGCGGTGTTGCTGGTGGTCGCCGCCGGCACACTGCTCGGTGGCATAGTCGGCGCCTTCGTCGCCGTCCCGATCGCCGCGGTCCTCTACAACGTGGTCAGCACGGTGGCGGCGGACCGCGTCCGCTCCGCCGCACCGGTCGGTGCCGGCAGCAGCCGATCCGGTGCCGGAGGTCGCGGCGGCACCGGCACCCACGGCGGCACCGCGACGGGCGGCACCGCGACGGGTGGCACCGCGACGGGTGGCACCGCGACGGGCGGCACCGTTGCGGGCAGTACTACAACGGGCGACGCTGCGACCGGCAGCACTGCTCCGGGCCGGCGGGGCGCCGAGGGCTCGGATGGCCGTGACCGGCGCGACGACGACGGGCAGGACATCGCGCCGGAGTTCTGAACGCCTGCTACGGCGTGCCGAGTCGGCTGTGCAGCTCGGCACCGCTGAGGTCGGCGAGGTAGACCGGAGTGCCCGGCTGGTGTCGGCGCCCCTCGGCCAGCCGGCCGGCGTCCACCGGCTCGAAACCCACCTGCTCGATCAGGTCGAAGACCCGGCGTTTCGCGTCGACGTCGTCACCGGAGACCGGGATGCCGTAGCGCCGTTGCGCCGAGGACTGTCGGCCGTACTCGCCCAGGTGCTCCCACCGCATCGTGTTGAACGCCTTCACCACGCTCGCCTCCGGCAGGTGTTGCTGGAGGAGCTCGCTGGAGGTGGTCCGATCCTGGTCGAGATCCGGATCGTTGCCGTCCCGCTCCGGGTAGTAGTTGCCGGTGTCGATCACCGTCTTGCCCGCCATCGGCGCGGCGGGCAGCTGACCGTACCGGCCGACGGGGACGGACACCACGACGACCTCACCGAACCGGGCCGCCTCCTCGGCGGTGGCCGGCCGCACCCGATCGCCCACCTCCTCGGCGAACCCACGAAGGGTGTCGGGACCGCGCGAGTTGGCCACCGCCACCTCGTGTCCCGCCCTGCTGAACAACCGCGCCAGCGTCCCGCCGACGTGCCCGGTACCGACGATGCCGATCCGCACGGTCCTCCCCCTTCACCGCCCGCGCCGGCCTACCCGCCCCGCCACCGGTCAAACGTCCCGTCCCCGTACCTGACGGCGATCGTCGGCCGGGGAGGTCGGGGACGGGAGGGAGCGGGGACGGGGGCGGGACCAGGAAGAACGTCCGCGCCCCCGCTTCCGGACGTCACGCGACGTTGTAGGTGAGGCAACGCTCCACCTGGACGCTGTCGTCGTGGCTCCAGTATTCGACGATGTGCTCGCCCTGGATGCGCAGGATGTCGACCCCGGAACAGGCGACGAGAAGCCGATGTGGACAGATGGCGGCCGGGTCGTCGCCGGCCCGGGTGAGTGTCCAGCGACCGGCGATGAGGTCGGGCCCGATGATGGGGCCGACCTCGACGGTGAGCCGCGCGTCCGGGCAGCCGGCGTGCCGGTCCGACACCCAGGCGACGAGTGCCTGCCGGCCCCGGACCTGCTCCGGTGAGCCGCCGGGCACCGGCAGGTGGGCGAGGACCGTGGGCGCGAGGATCTCCTCGACGAGCGAGCGGTCGCCGTTGCGCAGCGCCATCCAGTTGTGCCAGAGCATCGGCCGGAAGTCGACGGGGACCACGGCCGAGCTGTGGTTGGTGTTGATGGTCATCGCGAGAGTCCTCCCGTGGGCGGTGATCCGGCCCGGTCCCCCCGTTCGTCTCGGCACCGGGCCGGCCTCGTCGCACACCATCCTGGACTCCGGTCAGGACAGCATCCTGTCCGCTTTTTTCGAGGAATCCGCTCGTCCGGGGAGTTGCAGCCGGGTCGCCGGCACGTCGGGGCCGGCCCGCCAGGCGGGCTCGATCGACCGGGCCGGTGCGGTCTCGTCGGTCGCCGCCGCCCGGCGCATCCGGTCCAGCCGGAACCCGCGCACCTCCTGGCGGAGCCGGCACCAGCCGACCAGATACCACAGTCGGCCCGCGCCGAGCAGTTCCACCGGCTCGATCGACCGGTGCGAGATGGCGCCGTGCCGGTCGACGTACTCGATCGCGAGCACCGTCCGGGTCAGCAGCGCGTCACCGGCGGCCCGGAGCACCTGCCGGGCGGGTGCCGCCACCGGTTCGGGTGCGGGTGTCGTCAACCGGATCCGGCCGGCGACCTCGCACGCCGCCTCCACGTCGGAGGGCGGCATCACCGCGAGAATCTTGTTGAGCACGGACCGCGCCGCGTCGAGAAACGGGGTGTCGGCCATCGTCTCCAGGGCGACGGCGGCGGCGATCGCCTCCCGCGGAGTGATGTTGACCGGAGGTAGCGTGTAGGCCCGGTCCAGCACGTAGCCGCCGGTCCGGCCCAGCTCGGGATAGATGGGGACGCCCGACTCCTGCAGGGCGCCGACGTCCCGCCTGATCGTGCGCGCGTCGACCTCGAAACGGTCGGCGAGCCAGCGTGCGCTGCGCGGTCGGGGTGCGACCGCACGCAACTCTTCCACCAGGGCGTAAAGCCGATCGGTACGGTTCACCTGCCAAAACTACCGATCCGGTACGACGTTTCCGCGCCGCTCCACCCCGCCCTCGCCGGCCCTGGTCCGCGCGGTGCCGCCGACGGTCGATCCGGTCACGGCCGGCCCGGTCACGAACCGCTGCTGACCAGTCCGGGCGAGTCGGCCAGCCGCAGCACGATGCCGGCCAGCGCCGGAGTCCGGGTGTCCCGGGGATCGCCGACCATCCCCGCCCAGAACCGCGCGTCCCGGGCCGCGTCCCGGTCGCCGGTCTCGTCGTACGCCCGGGCCAGCATCTGCAACGTCGCCGCCTGGGCCGACGGCATGCTCATCTCCTCGAAGGCCACGGCAGCGCGGTGCAGCACCTCGACCGCTGCCGCGGCCCGCCCCTCGCCGATCCAGCTCACCGCGATGTCCCGGGCCAGCCCGGTGGCCCAGGGGCGGTCACCCAACTGCACCGCCAGGTCGTGACTCTGCTGGAGCCGGTGCACCGCCTCGGCGCGCCGGCCCAGGCAGACCGCCGCCGAGGCGAGATGGCGCAGCGCCGCGAGCAGCACGTACCGGTCGTTCACCGTACGCAGCAACGTCACGGCGCGCTCGGCGGCGGCGTACGCCAGCGCCGGCTCGTCGCGGAGCAGCCGGGTCACCGCCAGCGCGTTCAGGCACCGGGCGGTGACGATCTCGGCGGCTGCCAACTCGTCGGCCTCGGCCACGGCCGCCTCGTCCACGGCGAGCGCTTCGTCGAGCCTGCCCAGCCCTCGGTAGGCGGCGGAGAGCACCGGCGCGGCCAGCAGGGCGCCGAGCGGGTCGTCCTCGGCCCGGAACAGCGCGACCGCCCGTTCCGCCGTGCTGGCGGCCTCCTCGGCCCGGTTCTGGTAGTCGTAGAGCACCGCCTGGTCGCTGAGCAGGCAGGCCAGGCCGTGCCGGTCGGCGAGTCGCTCGTACCGGTCGCGGCCGTCGCGCAGCCGCTCGGCGGCACCGGCCAGGTCACCCCGGGCCAACCGCAGTACGCCGCTGACGAAGTCGGCCCGGGCGACCGCACGCTCGTCCCCGATCCGCTCGGCCGCCTGCCGGGCGAGCCGCTGCACCGCCTGCAGCTCCGTCCAGTGGCCGTGTACCCAGCAGAACGGGGCGAGCCGTTCGGCGAGGTCGATCGCGCTCCGCTCGGCGCCGCACTCCCCGGCCAGCCCGAGCAGGCCGGTGAGAAAGTCGAGTTCGGCGCTGAACCAGCCCAGCGGATCGGCGACCGCCCGCACGGCGACGCGCTCGGCGGCCCAGGACGGGCGTACCGGTGGAGCCGGCTGCTCCAGTCGGGCCCAGGTCAGGGTCCGGGGCAGCCGGCGGGCGGCGGATCCGGCCAGCGCGGCCGCGGCCCCCACCAGCCGCCGCCGGGCAGCCTCCCGCCCACGCCCGGCGCCCGACCGGCCGGAGATGCGGTCACCGGCCGCACGCTCGTCGACGACACGCTTGTCGACGTCACGATGGTCGGCAGCACGCTCGGCGGCGGCGGCGAGTTCCTCGGCGTAGACCCTGAGCAGGTCGTGCAGGCGGTAGCGGGGTTCACCGCCGTCGGCCGGGCGGCTCACCTCCAGCAGGCTCGCCTCGACCAGTTCGTCGAGCACCCGGTCGGCATCGGCGCTCTCCAGCAGCTGGGCGACCGCCCACGCCGCGAAGCTGACCGGACCGAGCGAGCCGAGCAGGCCGAACGCCTCCCGGGTCGCCGCCGGCAGCGCCTGCACACTGAGCGCCAGGGTGGCCCGGACCTGCTGGTCACCGGCGGCGAGTTCGTCGAGGCGCTGCCGCTCGTCGTCGAGCCGGTCGGCGAGGATAGCCAGCGGCCAGGCGCGGGTGGCGAGCCGGGTACCGGCGATCCGGACCGCCAACGGCAGGTTGCCGCAGGCGGCGGCGATCCTGGCTGCCTGGCCCGGCTCCTCCGCCACCCGTTCCGGGCCCACCACATGGGCCAGCAGGGCTCGGGCGTCCTCGTCGGTCAACGGGTGTACCGGCAGGTGCCGGGCGTCGATCAGCCCGGTCAGCCGGCGCCGGCTCGTGGCCAGTACGGCGCTGCCGGGCGTACCCGGAAGCAGTGGCCGGACCTGGGCAGCGGTCGCGGCGTCGTCGAGGACGACCAGCACCCGCCGGTCGGCGAGCCGGGCCCGGTACGCCGCGGCCAGTGCGGAGAGGTTCTGCGGCAGCGCCGAGCCCGGTACGCCGAGCGCCCGGAGCAGGTCGGCCAGGACCGCGGCCGGATCCCGGGGCGCGGCCGAGGCGCCGGCCAGGTGTACGAAGAGCTGCCCGTCCGGGAACCGGTCCCGGATCCGGTGTGCCACCGTCACCGCGAGCGCACTCTTGCCGACGCCCGGCTGTCCGGAGACCGCCACCACCGGCACGGCGCCCGCCTCCGGCTCCAGCATCCGCTCGATCCGGTCGATGCTGCCGGCCCGGCCGACGAAGCCGGAGAGGGCCGGCGGCAACTGGCACACCGGGAACGGCGACCGGGCCGGGAGCACCCTTCGGTTGCCCGCCCCGCCGGCCGAGGGCTCCTCGCCGCGCAGGATCGCCTGGTGCAGCCGGCGCAGCTCGGGCCCGGGCTCGACGCCCAGCTCCGTGACGAGGATCTCCCGGGCCCGCTGGTACGCGGCGAGCGCGTCGGCCCGGCGTCCCGCGCGGTGCAGCGCGACCATCAACTGCCCGTACGGCCGCTCCCGCAACGGGTGCTCGGTGACCAGCCGGTGCAGGTCGCCGAGTACGGTGCCGAGGTCGCCGTCCGCCGCGAGGTCGGCGTCCGCGCAGTCCTCCTGGGCACCGACCCGTTCGAGTTCCCACTGCGCGAGTTCCGGCTCCAGCGCCGGCAGCGTCAGATCGGCGAGGGGACGGCCGCGCCACTGCCGCAACCCGCGCCGGAACCGCTGTGCCGCCAGCACCGGGTCGCCGGCGGCCAGCGCCGCGCGGCCGGTGGCGATCTCCCGCCGGAACACCAGCACGTCGAGGTCGTCGGGGTCCACCCGCAGCAGGTAGCCGTCGCTGCGGTGCTCGATGGTCAGGCCGGGCAGCCGGTCGCGCAGCCGGGAGACGTAGGTCTGCAGGTTGGAGGCGTACGAGGCCGGTGGGCGGTCGGCCCAGAGCGTCTCCACCAGCCGGTCGACCGTGACCACCTTGCCCGCGCTCACCAGCAACGCGCCCAGCACGGTGCGCTGGTGCCGGCTGCGCAGCAACACCTCGGTGCCGGAGTCCGTGCGGACCCGCAGCGGCCCGAGCACCCCGAACCTCACTCGCCGTCTCCCATGAAGCGCAGGCCAATCACGGACATGGAACCGTACTACGCTCTCCGGCCAGCGTACGGCCGCGCACCGGGCATCGGGCGACGCGGCGTGTGGAAATCGTGTGGCGAACGTGTGGTGGGCATCCCCAAGCTGCTAGAGGTCTGCGGGGGGCGGGCCGGTCGCGGGGGTCGGCGTTCGGGGGCTCCGGGTGCCAGAGGGGTTACCTCTGGCACCCGGCCGAACGCCGAGCACCGCACCATCCACTCTGCACGTTCAGCGCCGGTCGGCACGACGGCCGTCTCCGTCGTCTCCGGCCGGGATGCCGGCCGAAACCGCTTTCCGCCGAGGCCGTCGCCGACGTGGCGGCCGACGAGGCGACGCGCTTCGACAACCGACTGGAACGCCGATGCGCCCCCTGCCGGCCCGACCGGTCACCCCGACCGGTCGCGGCAGTCTCATTTCCTTGAAAGGCAACGATGTCCACATATCCACCTCCGGCCCCGGGCGGGCCGGAGCAAACCGGACCGGGATACGGCGGACCGGGATACGGCGGACCGGGATACGGCAGGCCGGCGGAAACGAACTACGGCGGGCCGGGGCACGGCGATCCGGCGGCAACGGGATACGGCGGGTCGGCGACGAACGCTCCCGGCAGCTATCCACCGCCGGCCACACCGAAGAAGAGCAGGGCACCGTTGATTGTCGGAATCGTCCTCGGAGTGGTGCTGCTCTGCTGCGGCGGCGGCGTCGCGGCGGTCCTCTTCGTCGACGACGGCGCCGAGCCGGGCGCGGCCGGCGGTCAGCAGAGCACGGCACCGAGCACTCGGGCGCCCACCCCGAAGGGCGGGCCCACCCCGGAGGACGACGCCACGCCGCCGGACGAAGAGTCGATCAAGGGCGACCTCGACCGGTTCAAGAAGGGTGACTGCCTCACCATCGACGAGGCGACCGACGAGGTCGACGAGGTCGGTTGCGGCACCAGGGGCGCCCTCAAGGTGCTGCTCCGTAAGGATGGCACGATCAGCGAGTCCGCCTGCTCGGCCACCGACTACACCCAGTACCTCTACCAGGACGGCGCGGTCGGCACGCTCCAGGACTTCATCCTCTGCGTCGCCCCGGCCCGCTGACGGTGGTTCCACGGGCGCTCCGTCCCCTCGCTGCCCCGAGGGGGCGGGCCGCCGGGCGCGGGCGCGCGGGCGGGTGCGGCGCCGCGCCGGTCGCTTTCTTAGCCCTCATCCAAGCGATTCTTAAGACTGAACTAAGCGGGCCGCTCGGGCTTGGTTTCCGGCCCGGCGGACCGGTACATATTCTTCGTGACTCGTCGTCGGGATGTCGAAACGGCCGAGCCGCTCACCGAATGGGTGACCGGCCTGCTGCCCCGGGTGCCGTCCGAGGACCCCTACGACCGGCCGCCCCGCGGACGGGACCGCGAAGCGTACGACGACGACTACGACCGATACCGCCGCCCGGCCGAGCCGGCACGCACGGACGACGCCTGGTCGGCTCCGGCGGACGACACCTGGTCGGCTCCGGCACGTGACCGCCAGTCGGAGCGCGACGGCGAGCCGGGGCGCGACCGGGAGCCCAGGCGCGGCCGCCAGTCGGGGCGCGACCACGAGTCGTGGTCGTACGCCGACGAGGCGCCCGCGTACCGGCCCAACCCGATCAGCGGGGCGGCGGAGGCGGCCCGGCACCGGGAGACCGCCGAGGTCGAGCCCTACGACCGCAGCGGCCGGCTCTTCTTCCACATCGTCTTCTGGTCGGCGCTGGCCACCAGCGTCGAGCTCTGGTGGCTGAACACCCCGGACGGTTCGATCCGGACCACCGCCGACATCCTGATCGCCGGTGGCCGGCTGACCGGCATGGTCGGCGGCTTCCTGCTGCTCGCCCAGGTACTGCTGATGAGCCGGGTAGGCTGGCTGGAGCGCTGGATCGGCGCGCACTCGCTGCTGATCTGGCACCGGGAGCTCGGCGCCTTCCTGCTGCTCGCCATCCTGGCGCATGCCGGACTGATCGCGGTCGGCTACAGCAAGCTCACCAACACCCCGATCGTCGAGGGCACCTGGACGCTGCTGAGCACGTACGAAGACATGATCAGCGCGACGGTGGCCACCGGCATCCTGGTCGGCATCGCGCTGCTCGCCATCCGGGCGATCCGCCGGATGATGAACTACGAGCTCTGGTACTACCTGCACCTGAGCACCTATCTGGTGCTGCTCTTCAGCTACGGTCACCAGTTCGCCACCGGCCGGGAGCTGTCGAAGCCCGGTTTCGGGCAGTACTTCTGGGCCGGTCTCTACATCTTCGTCGTCGCCTGTGTCCTCTGGGGACGGATCATCTCGCCGATCGCCTTCAACCTGCGGCACCGGCTGCGCGTCGAGGACGTGGTGCCGGAGGCGTACGAGATGGTGTCGATCTACATCTCCGGCAACCGTCTCGACGAGCTGGACGCCCGGGCCGGGCAGTACTTCCGGTGGCGGTTCCTCACCAAGGGCTGCTGGTGGCAGGCGCACCCCTTCTCGCTCTCGGCCGCGCCGAACGAGCAGTGGCTGCGGCTGACCGTCAAGGTGGTCGGCGACCACACCGAGTCACTCCAGTATCTGGAGCCCGGCACCCGGATCTTCGCCGAGGGGCCGTCCGGGGTCTTCACCGCCGACCGGGCGATCCGGCCCCGCGCGCTGCTCATCGCCGGTGGCAGCGGCATCGCACCGATCCGGGCGCTGCTGGAGGACCTGCCCGAACAGACCGTGGTGATCTACCGCTCCCGGAGCGAGGAGGAGCTGCTCTTCCGCGACGAGCTGGACTTCCTGGCCCGCTCCCGCAACGCCCAGGTCTGGTACGTCATCGGCTCGCGCGACGACCCGGCCCCCCGGCACCTCTTCACCGCGAAGGGCATGCGCGAACTGGTGCCGGACGTGCGTCGCCGGGACGTCTACCTCTGCGGGCCGCCCGGCCTGGTCGACGTCTCGATGCGGACGATGCGCAAGCTCCGCGTCCCGCGCCGGCAACTCCACCTCGACCCGTTCGAATTCTGAGCCCGGACCCCGCCACCACCCCGCAACGGAGGTAACCCTCGTGCGCCGCGCCGCCTTCGCCGTCCTCGGCACCGCCATCGGCACCAGCCTGCTGATCGGTGCCAAGCTCGGCACCTCGACCGCCGACCCCGGCACCCAGGTGGCGCTGGAGGAGGAGACCGGCGACGCCGCCGGCCCGACACCGGAGGCCAAGGCCCCGGCCGGGAAGAAGACCAGCGCGCCACCGGCGAAGAAGCCCGCGGCCAAGCCGCCGGCGGGTGGGCTGAAGGACGGCACCTTCGCCGGGGCGGCCGCCAACTACGACTACGGCGCCATCAAGGTGACCATCACGGTCTCCGGCGGCAAGATCACGGAGGCCGACGCCACCTATCCCGACGAGGACCCGACCAGCATCGGCATCAACGAGGACGCGATCCCGAAGCTGCGCCAGCAGACGCTGGCGGCGACCAGCGCCAGCAAGGTGAACACCGTCTCCGGGGCGAGCCTGACCAGCGCGGCGTACAAGGCGTCGCTGCAGTCGGCGCTCGACAAGGCGAAGGCCTGAGGTCGAGGCCGATGGGTACCACCGGGCTGCGTCGGGTCGAGCAGATCATGGGTACGCCGATCAGCGTGCAGCTCACCGATCCGCTGCCGCCCCGGCGCCTGGCGGCGCTGGCCGAGCAGACGTTCGACTGGTTCCGTGAGGTGGACGAGCGGTTCAGCACCTACAGGGAGAACAGCGAGGTCAACCGCTTCCACCGGGGCGAGCTCGCCATCGGGGACTGCTCCGCCGACCTGCGGCTGGTGGTCGAGGCCTGTGCCGACCTGTGGCGGGAGACCGACGGCTACTTCGACGCGTACGCCACCGGCCGGTTCGACCCGTCCGGCTACGTCAAGGGCTGGTCGGTGCAGGTGGCGTCGGACCGGCTTTTGGCCGCCGGCTGCCGGTCGCACTGGATCAACGCGGGTGGGGACATCCGGGCCCGGGGTGGACCCCGTCCCGGTGAGCCGTGGCGGATCGGCATCCGGCACCCCTGGCAGGACGACAAGATCTGCTGGACGCTCGGCGGGAACGACTTCGCGATCGCCACCTCCGGCACGTACGAGCGGGGCTTCCACGTGATCGACCCGTACCGGGGTGCGCCGGCCACCGCACTCACCTCGGTCACCGTGGTCGGCACCGATCTCGGCCGCACCGACGCGTACGCGACGGCCGGGGTGGCGATGGGGCAGTCCGGGCTGCGCTGGCTGGCCGAGCTGCCGGCGCACGAGGTCGGCATCATCACCTCCGACGAGCTCTGCTACCGCACGGACGGCTTCCCGGTGCTGCCCCTCGACCCGACATCGGGGCTGCCGGCACCGCCCCACTCCGACATCACCGACCAGCCCGCGCCCCGGCTCAGCTGACCGGCCGACCGGCGTCACGGCGACCGGCGTCACCGCGTCACGGCAGGCCGCGTCACGGCAGGCCGCGTCACGGCAGGCCGCGTCACGGCAGGCCGCGTCACGGCAGGCCGCCGCCGACCTCGCCGGCCCCGGCCACCGGAGGACCGTCCAGCCGCGAGTCGCCGAGGAACAGCAGCCGGCAACCGCCGCCGAGCAGCCCGCTGTCCCGGGCGAACTGCGCGGGCAGCACCGTGCGCAGCCCGTCCTGGCCGTAGAGCGCGACCATCAGCCCAGGGTCGCGCGCCGATCCGCCGCCCGCCGGCGGAGTACCCCTGGCGCCGGAGGGTGCGACCGGCAACGGATGCTCGCGGCGGGCGGCCCGGAGCAGGCGATCACCGGCCAGAGTCCGGCGGGGCAGGAACCAGCCGGCGATCCCGACGAACGCCAGCACCACCACCAGGCCGACCTGGACACCGAGCAGATCGGCCGCGACCAGCCGGGCGATCACCATCGGCAGGGCGAGCACCAGCACGGCCGGCAGCAGGAACCGGCGCCAGGCCGGGCGGAGCAGCCCGAGCCCGATCAGGCTCTCGCGCTGCGCGGCCAGGGTCTGCCGGACCCTGCGCTGGTTGGCCACCTCGCGCGGTGCCATCGAGCCGTAGAGCGCGCCGAACAGCGCCCGCTCCAGGGGCTCGGCACGCACCGGGACCGGCCCGGCCCGGTGCAACCCGCCGGGCCGGTCGACGACGACGCCACCCCGACCGTGCAGCAGTACCAGTCCGGTACGCACCGCACCCCAGCTACCACCGCTGAGATAGCCGAGGTCCGTCGCGCTCAGATCACGGTGCGCCGCCATACCGTCGAGTATGGACAGCCCATGCACGCCGGCAACGCCGGCCGGGAGGGTCAGCCGGGCAGGTGGCTGACGAACCAGTCCGCCGCCTCCCGGGCTACCTGTTGCAGGGTGCCCGGTTCCTCGAAGAGGTGGCTGGCGCCCGGCACCACCCGCAGCTCGGCCCCGGCGTCGAGGTCGGCGAGTGCCCGGTTGTTGAGCCGCAGCACCTCGTCGTCGAGCCCGCCGACCAGCAACAGCGTCTCGGCCCGTACCCGGCGCAGGTCGGCGCCGGCCAGGTCCGGGCGACCGCCCCGGGAGACGACCGCGTACACCTGGTCGGGGCGTTGCACGGCGGCGGAGAGCGCGGCGGCGGCGCCGGTGCTGGCCCCGAAGAGCCCGATCGGCAACCGCCCGGCCGGCTCGCCGTCCGCCAGCCACTCGCCGTCCGCCAGCCAGTCGACGATGCCGACGAGGCGCCCGGTGAGCAGGCCGATGTCGAAGCGCAGCTCCCCGGTCCGGTCGTCGATCTCCTCCTCGGCCCCGGTCAGCAGGTCGACCAGGAGGGTGGCCAGCGCGCTCCGGTTCAGCGCCTCGGCCACCATCCGGTTGCGCGGGCTGTGCCGGGAACTGCCGCTGCCGTGCGCGAAGAGGACGATCCCGCGCGCACCGGCCGGCACGACCAGATCACCGACGAGTCGTACGTTTCCAGCCGGGATCGTGGTCTCGGTCGTCCGGGCATCCATCCGACTACCTCCCCTGGTGGTCCCCGCCTGTCTGTCGGCCTTACCCGCCGATGCCGCCTCAACCACCACCTGCCGGACCCCATCTCCGGCTCCGCCCCGGCGGTCGGGTTTGCCGGTGCACAGCCGGGGAAGGCCACCGCAGCGCCTGATTGAGCACCGGGACGGGCACCGCCCCGGCCGGTAGACGACGGAGGGACCTCATGGCCCGAGAGAAATCCGGCAAGGGGAAGTCCGGCTCGGCCCGGGGCGACGACGCGGGGCAGCAGAACCCCGACCGGAGCGAGTGGGCGGACGAGGCGGCCAAGGCGAGGTCGCTCGACGACCCCCGCCGGATGCCGCCGCGCGACGCGGCCGGGATGCCCTCCAGCGGAGACCGCTACTCCAGGGACCCGCGCGACCAGTAAACCGTCTGCCACCAGCCAGAACTGGTCCACGACCATGATCAGGGAGTGTGTGGCTCGCCCACCCGGGCCAAACGCTCCCTGATCAACGCCGCGAGCTGCACACGCCGGCCGCGAGGCTGGGGTGGGCGCCGTCGTGGCAGTATCCGGATCGCCGCCGCACGACCGCCGGACCGACCTCGCGCCGCAGGTTCCCCGAGGGCAGAATTTCCACGCCGGAACGTCCCGAATCCACCGAACCGGCCCGGTTGATCAGGTAGTCTGACCCCGGTTTCGCCCGGTGGCGCACCCCTCCGCGCCGGCGTTACCGCCGCCGAGTCACCCGAACGGGTGAGCCGGGGACCCAGGTAGTTGGGGTGAGTCCGCAACCGCGGTAGGGGCCTTGTTCCGTCCCCGAACCCGTCAGCTAACCCGGTAGGCGGGCGACGGAGGGACATGCATGACGGGATCCACACGCCAGCGGATACCGCTGGCCCTGGCCCTGATCGCCGCGTTCGGCGCGCTCGGCGGAGCATCGCTCCAGCCCGGCGCGGCAGAGGCGGACAGCCCTGCCGTGCTCGGCGACGAGGGCGACACGCCGCTCTTACGCGACGTACTCGAATCGACCGGTCGCGGCTATCTGCAGGCCAAGAGCGCGCTGGCCAGCACCCAGGCCCGGCAGACGAGGATCGCCGCCGAGCTGCGCCGGGTCGAGGCGCGGATCACGGAGTTGCGGCCCCGGGTCGAGCAGGTGGCCCGGGCGGCGTACCGGACCGGCCGGATCGGCCCGGTGATGGTGCTGCTGCACAGCGGCTCGGCGGACGAGTTGCTGGAGCGGGCCCGCGGGCTGGAGGCGGTGGCCATGCGGGACAACGAGGTGCTCCGCGCACTGCGCCAGGCCCGGGAGCGGGCCGCGCGGGCGAAACTGGCGCTGGACGCCGAGGTCGCCGAGGAGCGCCGGCAACTCGCCATCATGCTGCGGCAGAAGCGGGCGGCCGAGCGGGCGCTGGCCCAGGTCGGCGGCGCCTCCACCGGAGGCTTCGTCGCGGCCACCTCACCGGTGGCCCGGCCCGCGCCACGCGGCGCCGACGGCGGCTGGCCGGCACAGTCCTGTGCCAGGCCCGACCCGACCACCTCGGGCTGCGTCACCGCACGCACCCTGCACGCGTACTCGGAGGCGCGGCGCGCCGGCTTCACCCGCTACACCTCGTGCTACCGCCCCGGCGGCCCGTACGAGCACCCGAAGGGACGCGCCTGCGACTTCTCCGCCGAGGCGGGCGGCTTCCGGGGTGACGCCACCGGCCGGAACCGGACGTACGGCAACAACCTCGCCGCGTTCTTCGTCCGCAACGCCGACAAGCTCGGTGTGCTCTACGTGATCTGGTACCGGCAGATCTGGCTTCCGACGACGGGCTGGAAGTCGTACAGCGGGGCGCACGGCGACCCGTCCAGCGACCACACCAACCACGTCCACCTGTCGCTGGTCTAGTCAGTCCATCGCTCGTCTGGTCAGCTCGGCTCGCTTTCCGGGGCACGCCGGACCGGCGCCCGGCCCGCCGGTTGGGCCGGCTGCGGCCGCGAGGCGTGGACCGGAGGGATCGGCCGGGTGACCGCCTCCAGGCAGGTCACCTGGACCTTCTCGCCGTGGTGCAGCAGCTCCAGGGTGTCGTCCGGCTCGCCGTCACGCAGCGAGTACGTCGCCTCGCCCGCCCGGACGTCCACCCGCAGGTGCACGCCCCGGTAGCGGAGCGAGAACTCCAGCCGGTTGATCCGGCTCGGCAGCCGGGGTGTGAAGGAGAGCGTCGGGGTGTGGTCCCGCATCCCGCCGAAGCCGGCGACCAGGGCGATCCAGGCGCCGGCCAGCGACGCGACGTGCACGCCGTCCCGGGTGTTCTGGTTGAGGTCGTGCAGGTCCATCAGGGCCGCCTCGCCCAGATAGTCGTGCGCGAGCTCGAGGTGCCCGACCTCGGCCGCCAGCACCGCCTGGGTGCAGGCCGACAGCGACGAGTCGCGGACCGTCCGCCGCTCGTAGTAGGCGAAGTTCGCCGCCTTCTCCTCGTCGGTGAAGGCGTCGCCCCGCCAGTGCATGGCCAGCACCAGGTCGGCCTGCTTGAGCACCTGCTTGCGGTAGAGGTCGAAGTAGGGATAGTTGAGCAGCAGCGGATACTGCTCCGGCGGGGTGTTCGCGAAGTCCCACTCCTGATAGCGGGTGAAGCCCTCCACCTGCGGGTGCACGCCCAGCTCCGCGTCGTACGGGACGTGCATGTCGTGCGCGGCGTCCCGCCAGGCGGCCATCTCCTCCTCGTCGACGCCGAGCTTCCACGCCTCCGCGCTGTGCCGGGCGGCGGCGTCGGCGGCGGCGAGCAGGTTCCGCTGGGCCATCAGGTTGGTGTAGACGTTGTCGTTCTTGACCGCGGTGTACTCGTCCGGCCCGGTCACGCCGTCCAGGTGGAACCGGCCGTGCCGGTCGTGGTGCCCGAGCGAGCGCCACAGCCGGGCGGTCTCCACCAGCAGTTCCAGCCCGATCTCGCGCTCGAACTGCTCGTCCTCGGTCGCCTGCACGTAGCGGCGCACCGCGTCGGCGATGTCGGCGGCGATGTGGAATCCGGCGGTGCCGGCCGGCCAGTACGCCGAGGTCTCCTGGCCCCGGATGGTCCGCCACGGGAAGGCGGCGCCGCGCAGTCCCAGCGTCCTGGCCCGCTCCTGGGCCAGGTGCAGGGTGGAGTGCCGCCAGCGCAGCGCCGAGGCGACCGCCGAGGGCAGCGTGTAGGTCAGCACCGGTAGCACGAACGTCTCGGTGTCCCAGAACGCGTGCCCGTCGTACCCCGGACCGGTCAACCCCTTCGCCGCGATCGGCCGCAGTTCGGCGCGGGCGCCGGCCTGGAGCACGTGGAAGAGGCCGAACCGGACCGCCTGCTGCACTTCCGGGTCGCCCTCGACCTGCACGTCGGAGTCGTCCCAGAAGGTGTCGAGGTAGCCGCGCTGCTCCGCGCAGAGCCCGTCCCAGCCGGAGAACCTGGCGCCGGCCAGCGCCGCCGCCACCTGGTCGCGCAGGGCCGGGCGGGACCGGCGGCTCGACCAGCCGTACGCGATGTACTTGACGATCCGGAGCTGCTCACCCGGCTTGATCACGGAAGTGACCGTGGTCCGCGCCCAGTCCTCGTACGCCTCGGTGCCGACCAGTTTGCGCTCGGGCCCGTGCACCTCGTGGCTCATCGAGACGGCCACCCGCAGCCCGCTCGCCTTGGTGCGGTGGATCAGCAGCGCACCGTCGCCGTGCAGCAGGTGCTCCTCGGCCTGCAACGGCGACTCCAGCACCGCCGCCACCCGGGGGTCCCGGCTCTGCGTCGGAAGCTGCTCGTTGGCGACCAGCTCCGACTGGATGATCAGCCGCATCGGACCGTCCACCGGCTCGACCCGGTATTCGATCGCCGCCACCGAGCGCTGGGTGAAGGAGACCATCCGGGTGCTGCAGATCCGCACCGTACGCCCGGCCGGCGAGCGCCACTCGACCGAGCGTTGCAGGGTGCCGGCGCGCAGGTCGAGCACCCGCTCGTGGCTGAGCAGTTCGCCGTAGCGCACGTCGAAGGGCTCGTCGTCGACGAGCAGCCGGATCGGCTTGCCGTTGGTGACGTTGACGATGGTCTGGCCGGATTCGGGGAAGCCGTACCCGGCCTCGGCGTACGGCAGCGGCCGCAGCTCGTAGAAGGAGTTCAGGTACGTCCCCGGCAGCCCGTGCGGCTCGCCCTCGTCCAGGTTGCCGCGCAGCCCGATGTGCCCGTTGGAGAGTGCGAACACCGATTCGGACTGGGCGAGTACGTCGAGGTCGAGCCGGGTCTCCCGGACGTGCCACGGCTCGACGGGGTACGCCCGTTCCCGGATCATCGGCCCCTCCTCGCGGTCGGGCAGGTCCTCACGGTCGGGCGGCTCGGTGTGGTCACCGGAGCACCTCCGGGCCGGTGTCGACTCCGGTGAGCAGTTCGGAGAGGTCGCTGACCACGATGTCGGCGCCGTGTTCGCGCAGCTCGTCCGCCTGCCCCACCCGGTCGACGCCGATCACGTAGCCGAAGTCGCCGGCCCGGCCGGCGGCCACGCCGGCAAGCGCGTCCTCGAAGACCGCGGCCTGGTCGGGACGGACCCCGAGCAGCTCCGCCCCGGCCAGGAAGGTGTCCGGGTGGGGCTTGCCGCGCAGCCCGCGCTCCCGGGCCACCACGCCGTCGATCCGGGCCTCGACCAGGGGTTCGAGGCCCGCCGCCGCGACGACGTCACCGGCGTTGGCGCTGGCCGAGACGACGACGCGGCGCAGTCCGGCCGCGCGGGAGGCGTGCAGGTAGTCCACCGATCCCTGGTAGGGCAGCACACCGTCGGTGTGGATCCGGTGCAGCAGCAGGACGTTCTTGCGGTTGCCGACCCCGTGCACGGTGTCGGCGCTCGGCGGATCGTCCAGGTCACCTTCCGGCAGGACGATCTGCCGGGAGGCGAGGAAGGTCCGCACGCCGTCGGCCCTGGGACGGCCGTCGACGTACCGGTTGTAGTCGTCACCCGGGTCGAACGGCCGGAACGGCTCGCCGGTCGCCTCGGCTCTTCGCCGGAGAAACTCGTCGAAGGTCTCCGCCCAGGCGGCATTGTGCACCCGGGCGGTCTGGGTCAACACACCGTCGAGGTCGAATAGACACGCGGTCACGTGCGCGGGTAGGCCCAACACGCCTAACAACCTAACCGGGTTACCACGTCCCGGCACGGTTTCGCCTTCGGCCACGCCGGATGCGTAGGGAGGGACCTCGCCGGTCTCGCCGGTACTGACTCAGGGACGCCGGGCGTGTCCCTGGGCGTGGCCGGTGGGATCCGGATCCGGGCGGGGTGGCGGCAAATGGGTTGCCGTCGGGCGGACGCCTCTGCTGTCCTGGCCAGGACCACACCGCTTCGTTCGAGGAGTTCACATCATGCGCACGGCTGCCATGTCCCCACGGGAAGGACGTTCCGGCTATCCGAAGGACATGACAGTTCGTGCGTACGTTGAACCTCGGAATCCTGGCGCATGTCGACGCCGGTAAGACCAGCCTGACCGAGCGGCTGCTGCACACCGCCGGAGTCCTCGACGAGATCGGCAGCGTCGACGCCGGCAGCACACAGACCGACTTCCTGCCGCTGGAGCGGCAGCGCGGCATCACGATCAGGTCCGCCGTCGTCTCGTTCACCCTCGGCGACGTCACGGTGAACCTCATCGACACCCCGGGCCACCCGGACTTCATCGCCGAGGTGGAGCGGGTGCTCGACGTGCTCGACGGCGCCGTCCTGGTGATCTCCGCCGTCGAGGGCGTGCAACCGCAGACCCGGGTGTTGATGCGGACGCTGCGCCGGCTGCGCATCCCGACGCTGGTCTTCGTCAACAAGATCGATCGGGCCGGCGCGGACGGCGGGCGGGTGCTGCGGACCATCGCCGACCGGCTCACCCCGGCGATCGTCCCGATGGGCACCGCACGGCAGCCCGGCACCCGGGACGCCGGCTTCCGGCCGTACGACGGGACCGACGCGTCCTTCGTCGCCACCCTCACCGAGCGGCTCGCCGAGCACGACGACGAGATGCTGGCCGCGTACGTGGACGGCACCGCGCTGCCGTACCGCCGGCTCCACGCCGAGCTGGCCCGGCGGACCGGGCAGGCGTTGCTGTATCCGGTCTACCTCGGCTCGGCGATCACCGGTGCCGGGATCGACGAGCTGGTCGCCGGCCTTCGTGAGCTGCTCCCGGCGGCCGAGGGCGACAGCGGTGGGCCGGTCTCGGGCACCGTCTTCAAGGTCGAACGCGGTCCGGCCGGCGAGAAGGTCGCCTACGTCCGGATGTTCTCCGGATCGGTCCGCATCCGCGACCGGCTGCCGCTGCCCGGCGCGGAGCCGGAGCGGGTCACCGCGATCAGCGTCTTCGATCGGGGCACCGCCCTCCGGAGCGAGTCGGTCGACGCGGGACGGATCGGCAAGCTCTGGGGGCTGAGCAGCGTCCGGGTCGGCGACCCGATCGGCGCTCCGCACCCGGAACAGCAGCACGACGACGGGCGCGACGACGACGGGGACCCGGTCGCGGCGCGGCGCCGGTTTCCGCCGCCGACCCTGGAAACGGTGGTCGTCGCCCACCGGGCCGGTGACCGGGGCGCGCTACACGCCGCGCTGACCCAGCTCGCCGAGCAGGACCCGCTGATCAACCTGCGCCGGGACGACGTCCGGCAGGAGATCTCGGTCTCGCTCTACGGCGAGGTGCAGAAGGAGGTCATCCAGGCGACGCTGGCCGACGAGTACGGCATCGAGGTCGACTTCCGGGAGACGACGACGATCTGCGTCGAGCGTCCGGTCGGCTCGGGCAGCGCGGTGGAGCTGATCGGCGTGCCACCCAACCCGTTCCTCGGCACCGTCGGCCTCCGGATCGATCCGGCACCGGCCGGCACCGGCGTGGCGTTCCGGCTGGAGGTCGAGCTCGGTTCGATGCCACCGGCGTTCTTCTCGGCGGTGGAGGAGACCGTACGGGCCACGCTCCAGCAGGGAATCTTCGGCTGGCAGGTGATGGACTGCACGGTGAGCATGACCCACTCCGGCTACTGGGCCCGGCAGAGCCACTCGCACGGCGTCTTCGACAAGAGCATGTCGAGCACGGCCGGCGACTTCCGCAACCTGACCCCGCTGGTGTTGATGACCGCGTTGGCGCGGGCCGGCACCCGGGTGTACGAGCCGATCCACCGCTTCCACCTCGAACTACCGGCGGAGGCACTCGGTACCGTCGCACCGGCGCTCGCCCGGCTCGGCGCGGTGCCGCTGGCCAGCACCGTACGGGGTTCGGCGTACCTGCTGGAGGGGGAGATCCCGGCGGCGCGGGTCGCGCGGTTGCAGCGGCAACTGCCGGGGCTGGCCCGGGGCGAGGGAGTGCTGGACTGCACCTTCGACCGGTACGAGCGGGTCCGGGGGGCCGCGCCGCGCCGGCCGCGCTGGGACCACAACCCGCTGGACCGCAAGGAGTACCTGCTCCAGGTCGTCCGCCGGACCGGCCCGCGCCGGGGCGGGGGTTGACCGCGGTCGCGCACACCGCCGAACCGACACCCTCGTCTCCGGGCGCCGGGACGGCCATTCCCGGCGCTTCGGCGGCGGACCACCGGCGTCCCGGCGGCGGGCGCGTGCGCTGCCGGACATCGCCGTCTGCTCGGTGGGACCGGCCGCCGCGCTAGCGAGGCTTCAGGGTCCAGTGCACCGTCAGCTCGGTGGTCACCGTGCCGTCCTCGGTGGTGATCTCGATCGGCACCGGAAACTCGGGCCGTTCCCCTGCCTCGAGCTCGGCCGTCACCTCGGCGGCCGGGCGGCCCAGCCGGGCGGTGGCCCACACCGTCCCCATCGCCAGCCGCCGGTAGCGGATCTCCGCCCTGGTGGCCAGCGGCACCGCACGCTCGAAGAGCTGCCCGAACGCGGCGAGCACCACCGCGCCGGAGGAGGTCTCCCCGAGCGTGAAGAGCGCGCCGGCATGTGGACCGCCGACGTGGTTGTGCGTCGGCGGCGAGTCGGGCAGCCGGACGACGGCGCGCATCCCGCCGGGCTCCTCCGGCACCACCTCCACCAACTCGAAGCCGAGGGTCCGGGCGAAGGGTACGGCCTGGAGCAGGCCGGCTTCGATCTGGCGTACGTCGGGAGACATGACCGTACGCTACTTGCCGGTAACTTCCGTCGGCAAGGGCTCGACCGGCCTCAGAAGAGGCTGCCCAGGCTGCGCAGGATCTCGGCGTAGAAGTTGCCGTCGATGCTGCGGAAGATCGAGAACGGCTGGTTCGGATCGCCGAAGAACGGGCGCAGTGTCCAGGCCAGCTGGGTGCCGACGAAGCCGAAGAGCAGGATCCAGATGTAGAGCAGGGTCATGCTCGCCGGGCGGGGGGCATTCGTCGGAGACCCGCCCGCCATCGGCCGCCCGACCGGATAGGGGTCCGGCGCCCGGTAGCCGTGCGGCGCGGGCGGGTGGACCGCTGCCGGGCCGTGGACCAGAGCCGGGGTCTGGGCGGCCGGCACGGGCCCCTGAACCTGAGCCGGGGCCGCCACCGAAACCGCCGGCTGGGCGGGTGCGGCCGGTGCCGGCTGGGCGGGTGCGGCCGGGCCGTCTCCGTTGACGGTTACCGACGGGGGCGCCTCGCCGACGGCAGCGCCCACCAGCGCCGGCTGCGGCGCCGGAGTGGCCTGGGCCGGAGCGGGTGACTGTGCGATGGCCACCGGGGTGGTCGGGGCGAGCAGTCCGTGCGCGTTGAGCACCTGCATGCCACCGGTCAGGAAGCGGAGCCCGACCAGCGCCGACATGGTCAGGATCGCCACGTTGAGCAGCTTGAAGAAGGCGTAGTCCGGCGCGGTGATCAGGAAGAAGAGGCTGATCGGCGCGAACGCCACCGCCAGCATCGCGGTGACCGTGATCGCGACCATCACCATCGAGATGGCCTGCCGCACCGACAGCCGCGCCCCGAAGACCAGATTGAACAGATACAGCGTCGGCAGGCAGATGGCGAGCGTGACCAGGAAGAGCAGCGGCAGCTTCACCGCCGAGGTCAACGCCATCAGCACGCTGTGGAAGGCGCCGAGCACCGCGCCGTAACAGGCCAGTGCGATCGCCGAACTGGCCAGCATCTGCCCGGTGAGCGCGTTCAGGTCGCGTTCCTCGACGATCTGCTGCCAGACGCCCTGCCGGTCACGGAGAATCCGCTCGATCACAAGCAGGCCGGGTCGTTCCTCGGACACGGACGGCTCTCCTAACGGGACCATCATGGATGGGAATCGACTGACGGTAGAGGACGCGAAGTGGTCAGCGCCACCCCACGTCGATGCGGTCGCCGCGCTCGTCGAAGAAGTGCACCGCGTCCATGCGTACCGAGACCGCCATCGGGTGGCCGGAGGTGACCGCCGGGTACGGCGCCAGCCGTACCGCGAGTTCGGCGGGGCGGCGGTGGTGCCGGCCCGGGTCCAGGACGCTGCCCCCGGAGTCCCGGGCCTCCGGGCCCGGCTGCTCCGGCCCGCCGACGCGTCCGGTCAGCCGCTGCATGACCTGGCTGAGCCGGCGGATGCCGCGCCCCCCGCCGGTGGGACGCTCCTCGGTCACCGGGCCGCCCAGGTCGTCGACGACGATCGCGGTCGCCCCGATGTCGAGGAACGCCAGCGACTCGTGCCCGTGGTGCTCCAGATAGCGGATCCGCCCCTGCAACACGTCGCCGGGCGCGTCCGGAGCTACCGGGGTCAGCGCCTCGGCCCGCATCCCGACCACGATCCGCTCGCCGTGGTAGTGCGCCACCGCCCGCGCCCGGATGTCGTCCCAGGGCAGGTAGAGCGCCTGCTCACCGAGGTTGAGCGCGACGTACCGGTCGAGGTGCACGTAGACGGTCGCCTCCAGCAGGTTCATCCGGGGGCTGCCCAGGAAGGCGGCGACGTAGAGGGTGGCCGGCCGGCCGTACACCTGGGTCGGCGTCCCGACGTCCTGGAGGACACCCTTGCGCATGATCGCCACCCGATCGGCCATGGTCAACGCCTCGGCCTGGTCGTGGGTGACGTAGACGGTGCTCACCCCGAGCTCCCGGACCAGTCCGGAGATCTCCGCCCGCAGCTCCGCGCGCAGCCCGCTGTCCAGGTTGGAGAGGGGCTCGTCCATCAGGAACAGCCCGGGCCGGCGCACGATGGCCCGGCCCATCGCCACCCGCTGCCGCTGCCCGCCGGAGAGCTGACTGGGCTTGCGGCCCAACACGTCGGCGATGCCGAGCGCGCTCGCCACGTCGGCGACCCGCTCACCGCGCGGCCCTTCCTCGATCCCGGAGAGCCGCAGCGGGAAGGCAATATTCGCTCCCACCGACATATGCGGATACAGCGCGAAATCCTGGAAGACCATGGCAATTCCGCGGTCTCGTGGAGGCAGGTCGTTCGCGAGTTCACCATCGAGCATGACGGCGCCGGTGGTCGGGTCCTCCAGCCCGGCGACCATCCGGAGCACGGTGGACTTTCCGCAGCCCGAAGGCCCGAGCAACACCATGAACTCGCCGTCGTTGACGTCGAGACTGATGTTGTCGACCGCCACTGTCCCATCCGGGAACACCTTCGTGACGTCTTTGAGCGCGACGGTGGTCACCGTCACCTCCCCGCAGCGTAATGGCCGGCCCCGGAATGACTGTGACGAGGATCATCACGGAAGCCCATCGGGTAAACGTGCCATGTTCATGTTGTGACATGGCGGTTACCTGACTGGATGCGGCCTCGGGATCCGCCGGGCCGTGCTGGTCGCCGCCGGGCCGGACGTGCCGAACTCGGCGTGCCGGGGCAGCCCGGTCCACTGCGCGCCACCGTCCCGGAGGAAGTACTCCAGCCCGGGATCCCAGGTGTGCCCCGCCGGCCGGCGCCGGTAGACGTAGCCGAGCGGATGGGTGCGGTAGACCAGACCACCGGCCCGGCGGACCCGGTCGATCAGGCCCCGGTCGACCGAGCGCGGCACCGGGCGCCAGCCACCGACCTCGGCCAGGTCACCCCGGCCGATCAGGATCGTGCCGCCCGCGACGATCGGGGCGAAGCTCTCCGGCGCTCCGGCATCCCGCCGTACGGTGATGTCCAGCGCGCCGAGATGGACGAACTCGGCCGCCTTGCCCACCATCGTCGCGCCGGAGTGGTGCCGGGCCAGGACGAGGTCCCAGACGTGCTCCGGCCCGTACGTGTCGTCGTCGTCGAACTTCGTCACCAGGGTGCCCCGGGCCCGGGCGGTCGCGGCGACCAGCGCCTCGCCGAAGCTCCGCCCGGCCGGCACCTCGACGACCTCCACCGGCCGGCCGTACCCGGCGAGCCGGCGGCGCAGCCCGGCGGGCAGGCCCACACCGTGCAGGCAGAGCACGATCTCCAGCTCCGGATAGGTCTGTGCCGCGACGGCACGGACCGCGTCGAGGACGTGCTCCAACCGCCGGGTCACCAGCAGCACCGAGACCGACGGCAGCGCGCCGAGACCGGGAAAGGTGGCCGCCGCCAGCCGGGGCAGGGCGAAGCCCCGGGCGTGCCGGCGCAGCGCCGCCCGGCGCTGTCGCACCGCCCGGACCTCCCACTCCAGATCGGGATCGGGCCCGGTGACGGGACGGTCGGGCAGGGGGGCGCGCAGCAATTCGACGACCTCGTCGGAGAGGTGCGCCGTGCAGGCCGGTGGCAGCCCGGGAGCCCGCACCAGTACGCCGGCCAGCGCGAGGTGCAGCAGCAGGGCGGCCTCGGCCCGGGGCCGCCGTCCGGGCACCGACGGGCAGTCGAGCACACCGATCCCGGCCAGCGCAGCCCAGGTCCGCTCGTCCAGCCACGGCCGGTCGAGCCGACCGGAGCGGTCGAGTGGTTCCGGTCCCCGGATCCGCCAACCTCCGCCGTCCGGGCCGGCGGAGAAGGTCAACTCCGCTCGTGGCGCGTCGGCGCCGAACGGGCCGTACCGGCCGATCGGTACGGCGTACTCGGCGTCGAGCAGGACGCCGCCCTCTTCCCGGACGGAGTGGTCGGCGGCCGGCCCGGTCCGGTCGCCGTGCTCGCCGGCCGCCGGTCCGGTCCCGCCGTCCGTCCCGCCGGGGGCCGGCCGGTGGAGTTCGCCGTGCCTGACATCCGGCACGCCGAACCGGTCGACGGCCAGCCGGGTCCGGTACGCCGTACCGGCCGCGTCACCGGCGACCGGTGGAGTCCGCCCGTCCGGCCGGAACACGATGTCGTAGGGGCGGACGGCATTGCTTCCGGGCAGCTCCCCGGCGGCGACCGTGAGGGTGGGTCCCGCACCCAGCCAGCCGGGGAGGACGTCCTGGGCGGTCACCTCCGGGCTGCCCGGGGTCGGCAGCGGACGCACCGGGGTGAGCAGCGGCAGTACGGCCACCAGTACCGAGCGGAGCGGCACGGACCAGCGCAGCTCGATCTCGACCACCGCCCGGCCCCGGTCCTGCCGGGGCAGCGCGACCCGCTGGGCGAGCAGATGGGGGACCGGTCCGAGCCGGCCGGACCAGCCACGCTGCGGGATCTGCCACTCGGTCACGGCGACGGTGATCCGGCGTACCCGGGCCAGTGAGACCGGGTGGTCGAGCAGGTGCCGCAGCCAGCTCACCGAGCGGGCGACGACGGCCATCCGGCCGACGAAGGTCCGGGGCCAGGCGGGGCCGGCCGGCGAGACCTCCACCATGTCTGCGCCCTCTGCCGGCGGCCCGGACCCCGGTATCCGGGTCAGCCGGGAACCGCGCGTGACCAGCGGCCACCGCAACCGGCCGTCGGGATCTCCGGCGACGATCCGCCAACGGAGGTACTTCTCCGGTCCATCCCTACCTGGCACGCCGATCCCTTCGCCGGCCGGCGCCGGAGCCCGGCCCCGACCGGACGGAGCCCGACGGGCAACCGAGCCTACGTGACGCTGTCATGAAGACACTTACGGTAGTCGCCACCATGGCAATTTCGATCGAAACCCGCCACGCGGCCGGCAGATGTCAGCTCTCTGCGACGAGTTGATTACACTGTGGCGCGTGTCGAGCCGCGCCCGGACCACCGCAGCCCAGTCCCCGGTCCGGTTGTTCCGCAACGACTGGAGCCGGCTCACCCCACCCGACCTGGACGGCTGGCAGCCAACGCGGTCGGTTTCGCTGGTCATCCCGGCCCACGACTGCCAACGCTCCCTCGACCTCACCCTGGCCGCGCTGCGGCACCAGACGTACCCGTCGGGGTTGCTGGAGGTGGTGGTGGTCGACGACGGCAGCGACCCGCCGGTGACCCTGCCCGCGATCCGCCCCGAGAACTGCCGGCTGCTCCGGGTCGCCGACCACCACACCGGCTGGGGCCGCTCCACGGCACTGCACGTCGGTGCGGAACGGAGCGAGGGCGAGATCCTGCACTGGCTCGACGCCGACATGGTGGTCTTTCCCGAGCACGTGGCGGCGCAGGCCCGCTGGCAGCACGTCAGCGACGAAGCGGTCACCCTCGGCTACAAGCGCTTCGTCGACGCCGAGTTGCCCACCCCGGAGCAGGTCGCCGAGAGCTGCGCGGCCGGCGACGCGGACCGGCTCTTCCGGCTCGACGGGACCGAGCCGCACGAGTACGTCGAACGGCTCATCGACGACACCGACCAGCTCCGCGCCGGTGACCACCTCACCTTCCGGGCCCACGTCGGCGCCACCGCCGCGCTGCCCCGGAGCCTCTACCGGGAGGCCGGCGGGCTCAACCCGGAGCTGCGACTCGGCGAGGACACCGAGTTCGGCTACCGGCTGGCCCAGGCGGGTGCCGTCTTCGTGCCGGAGCCCCGCGCACGGAGCTGGCACCTCGGCCCGTCGCACATGATGACCCGGGGCGAGGCGCTGCGCCGCTACAACCGGCCGTTCCTGGCCGAGCTGATGCCACAGCCCCGCTACCTGCGGGCCGCCGCGCAGCGCGGTTGGGCGGTGCCGCTGGTCGTCACGGTGGTCCCGGCCGACGGACCGTACGAGATGGTTCGCACCTGTGTGGACCGGCTGCTCGCCGGCGACCAGACCGACCTGCGGGTGATGCTGGTGGCACCGTGGACGGAGTTGACCGACGAGCGGCGGTCGGTGCTGGCCGACCCGCTGCTGGACCGGCGACTGCTCGCCGCGACGTACCGCTCCGAGCCCCGGGTGGAGTTGGCCGGGCAGCCGCCGCAGACCGCCTTCCCCGCCCCCTACCTGCTGGAACTCGGCTCGCACCTGGGGGTCGACGCCGACACCGTACGCCGACTGGTGGCGGTCGCCGACCAGTGGCAGGTCGGTCTGGTCCGGGTGCTGCCGGCCGGGGCGACGGCACCCGACGGCGGGCTCTCACTCTGGCGCACCTCGGCACGCAGCCGGGCCCTGCGGGTACGCCGGCCCGACGAGCCCCTCGACGAGGTGGTGGCCGAGGTGGCCGGCCGGCGCTGGGTCAGCGGCGACGACTTCGGGGTCGTCGACCTGCGAACTCTGCCGGAGAAGAGCTGGGTCCCGCCCCGGCCCCGGCTGGTGGTCCGGGGGGACGGACGGGCCCGCCGGGCCGCCCTGGCCGGGGTGGAGACGATCCCCGTCGGCGGCATCCGGTCCCTGGCGCACGCCACCCGCTTCGTCGCCGGCCGGTACGCCGGGCTCGCCGCCGACCGGGTTCGGCAGCGGGTACGTCGCTCGGCCACCACGCCGACCGACTGAGCCACCGACGGTGACCGACGTCCCGAGCACCGCCAACCTTGGCGACATCCACGTCTAGCCGAGATGGGGAGGCGTTCGTATGGTGGGTCACCGCAGTGCTGCGGTGAGTTCGGCGGCGTTGTCGAACGCGGGTGCCGCCCTTTCGGATTCGTCTTCGGTGAGCGTGACGGCCTGGGCGCGGGCCAGCATCTCGGCCGCGGTCTCTGGATCGTGCAGCACCATCGCGAGTTCGGCGCGGTAGACCAGGACCTCTACCTGCTCGACCGGGTCGTCGTCGGCCTGCGGGCGGGCCAACGCGCTGTCGAGGATCCGCACGGCCTGTCCGACGCTTCCCCTGGAATCGGCCTGCACGACGGCGTTCGCGAGGGCCTTGGCCAGCCGCCCGCCAGGTGTGGTGGCCGGCGTGGGCGCGGTGGTGGCGTCCCGGAAGACGCGGATCCAGTTGCCGCCCGGGTCGATGACGCTGAACCCGCCCAACCCGTCGGCGTTCTTCCGCGCCCTGGGCCGGGTCATCCGCGGCGTTCCGGTCACCAGCACCTTGCCGTAGGCGGCGCGCATGCCGGCGGCGAATGCCCGGTGTAGTCCCTCGATGTCCGCGGTGATGACGAGACAGGAGCCGTAGGACTGCTCCGGGTCGAACCCGGCGATCTCGAAGAACTGCAGATGCAGGTCTGCCCGCTGCACCCCCACACACGGGTTGGGCTTGCGCTGCTTGTACGTGGTGCGGAACCCGAGAACTCCGTAGAAGGCTTCGATGTCGTCGATGGATGCGCACGGCAGCAGGGGAACGGTCCGCTCGTTGGTCATGCCTCCTTCCTAGGCGTCGCAGGGTGTCCGTCGCACATGGAAATAGCCGATCGTCGCCTTCGGTCATCCGATCGGCCGATGGCCCAGAGCACAACGCCACCGAGCCGAGCCATCGACGATGCCTTCCTGCCGGCCACACGGCTCGCCGAGATCAGGCACCCGGACTGCCGCGAACCGCCGATCGCCACGTAGCGTTGCGGCGGGCCCGGCAGGTCTGGCTAATGCAGTTTCGGAAAGTTCTCATGGATCAGGAAGCAAAGAAGCAGGCACCACCCGACGAATCCGATGGTGCCTGCTCTGCCCGCTTGACGCGGGGCGTCGCGCTTGACGACTGCCTATAAATCAGCGTGTGTAGGTTCCAAGATCGCCAAGGTCGATCTGATAGCCGTCCTGGATCTTCTCGTATTCGCCCTCAAAGTAGTCGTCCAGATATGAATGACCAAGAATGAACCTGTCCGGTTTCATGGCGCCGTAGTAACCGGCATTGGCATTGTCCTCACTGTTGAACAGCACATAGCTTCCCTGCCATCCTGAACCGGATACGCCCCAGCTGATGATGTGATCGATGTACGGGGCGAACTTGGTGAACAGTTTGTACATCAGCGCGTACTCGTACCCGAGGGCGTCGGACTGCCTGACATTGAGCACCGCCGGAGCGATCGCGCCGCCGCCGGGGGCGCTGGTCGGCATCCTCAAGTCAAACTCGGAGTAGGAAATACCGGAAACAAGCCCTTGGTCAACGAGAGTGGCATAGAGGGCCATGGCGTATTGGTTATCGCTGGCCAGGGTCTTTCCAACCGAATCGTGTCCCTGGATACCGATGTCCTCGATAAGTGGTCTTCCGTCGTACAGCGGATCCGAGAGCCATGCGGTGTTCAACTCGCGGACCATGTTGTATACGGTCCTCGCTTTGCTGCGGGTGGCAATGCCGTAATCGTTGTATGTCAGCTTCGGAGGATTGTCAACAACATAGGCGTCAATGCTGCCGCCACTGTCGTGTCCGTCGAGCTTCATGTACTCGGGAAGATCAGCGTAGTTGGCTTTGTAGGCCGACGCCATCTCGGCGTTGGGGGCCGCGATGTGCGCGTACTTGAAGAGCAGGTAGACGTAATGCTCTCGGAGGTCGCCGCCAACTAGATCGTCCGACATCGCGACAAGCCAGTTGGTGTGTTTGAGGCTGGTTCTCCAGTTGTTCGGATCCTGGGGGATGAGTTCGCTGTGGCGGCTTTCGTGGACCTCTTCGTTGAGTACGTCCCACGAATTGAATGGAATTACTCCACGGGATGTGCTTGAGCCGTACTTCGCATCTGTGGTCAAGAAGTGCCGCATCACGTACATTGCGTGATTGAACTGCACCCTTCTGGACATTTCTTTGTCTACCGGAACCTTGGTTGTGACGCCGTTGCCCAATCCATAGAAATTGGTTGTGCCGTTGTATCCGGCGGGAAGGGTCGCGGGAATAATTTGTCTCATCCAAGCGGGGGCCTGGTTGTACCACGCCAGGACATGGGCGTGAGACTTGTACTCTCCGGGAGCTCCGGAATCCCTGATCGCCTGATAGGCGTCGGTCGGGAAACTGTATTCACCTAGGCCAGGCGTGGTGTCCGCGCCACTCAATGCCTCGCCAGTAACGCTCTTCAGCCAGCTTGGGCCGATGGGATGCGTGCTCTCGGCCTTGAGATTGTTGCCGTCGACAAAGATCTCATAGTGCCGGGCTCTGGTTCCGGTTACTGGTCCGGTTCCGATCGCGCCAACCATGAACCGGCCATTTCCCCTGTTGTAGACACTCTTCAAAGGCGCTACGACACTCTGGCTTTCCCTGTCGACTACGTCGGGAAGCGCAACGCCGTTGGGATCGGGTGCCGTTATCTTGATATCGGCGACAAGAAGCGTGCCAGTTTCTGCGGGACGACTTGTCTCGCCATGGAGCTCAAGAACGAAGTTCGAGGACATGCCCACCGAGGCGGTAACGCTGTGGTGTGCCCGCAACCAGCTTTCGCCGTTGTGGCTGCCGACCCAGTCGGGGTTGAGATTGTTGTACTCGTAATCTCTGAGGTAGCTATCGAGGTTGGAGTCGATATTTCTTATTCTCCACCTCATGTACTTGCCCTGCGCGCTCTTGGGATAGTAGACATCAAACTCAATAGTCGAGCCTTCGGGGACATCTACCGTCGGAGACAACGGAGATTGGACGGTGATTCCGCCGAACGTACTCGTCCCGTTATGGGCATAATTGATCTTGAGTACATCAGCTTTGCCTTCGGAATCCGCAAAAGGATATGGGATCATCTCGAATGTGCCACCAGCAAAATCGGCAGGGACACGGCTGTCGAGCGGGGTTCTTGCGGTCCAGGCATTGGTGGGCGCGGAAACCTCTACAGCTGTTTTACCCGGGCCCGGATCAAGGCGAAAATAAGGATCCGAACCGTCCGCTTTGATTTTGCCAGCGAAATTTTCCATTGCATTTTCAAGCCAGACCATGGCTTCGTCGGCCCAGAAAACCGGTGCCCTGCGGGCGAACCAAAGCGCAAGATCAAGACCTTTGGTTTCATGGGAGTACACCCAGGGGAATGCCTTGTTTACGTCGGATCCGCCGCGAGCACGGGAAATCTGGAGCGGAAATTCCGCGTTGCCGGCCCTCAGAGCTTCGGCTTGTGCGATGAGCTTGTCCAGTTCATCCATGATTCCGGAATGCCGGGCGCTCTCAAGCTCCACGGCCCGAACTTTGTCGGCGTCGCCATTCCAGGCAGGTGCCGGCTCGCCTTCGGCCGCAGCGGCAGGGACGGGGGCAACCGCGAACACGGAGAACAGTATCATGACTGCGAGACAGCGGTAGGCCCTGATTAACGATCTGTCACTCTTCATTTTTCAGTTGCTCCCTTCCTTGGGCAACTTGCTAAAGGCTCTGACCACGGGTGGCTATTCGGCGGGCAAGGCCGGCATTGTGTCCGGCACCTCGTTCCTGCGGCTTTACTGGCGGTAGCTCCGACCGCAGACGGCCATGATGTGACCCTGGTGCGTCAAGCGGTCCGGGGCCGCGCTGGCGACCAACCCGTTGCCGAACACATCGACCATTCCCCGGGGGCGCGGGCCCTGTCGGAAAGATCTGCTCGCCCGAATGGACAGGCAGCCGCTTCGCTGCCAACTCTCCGGAGTTCGGCACCCTACCCCTGCTGGCGGTGCAGCGCGGCCAGTCCCGAAACTTTCGGTCTCCATCCGATACTTACGAGAAACCTAAGAGTCCGAGCATGGGCGTGTCAAGGTTCGTCTATGTGCGTGCAGTGGTACGGCCGCAGCCAGGCCGGATCAATCAGCCCTTAGCCGACCAGGCCCGCGACCGGTCGTACACATGTGCTATCCACAAGCTGTGGATAGCACATGTGTACGAAGGCGCGAGGGCTACTCGACGACGGTCGCCGCCTCCCCGGCCGGGACGGTGCCGGGCAGGATGTGCCGGACGACGCGCTCCGCGGCCCGGCCGTCGTCGAGGGCGCAGAACCGCCGCCGGAACCGCTTCCGCGCCTCGGCGGCCGCCGGGCCGTCCACCGCACCGCCGCGGAACGCGGCCAGCAGCTCCGCGAAGTCCGCCACCGCCACGCCCGGCCCCTCGGCGAAGACGTCCAGGTAGACACCGCGCTCCCGGCGGTACTCGGCCCAGTCGGGCGCGTAGACGACGATCGGCCGGTCCAGCGTGCCGTAGTCGAACATCGCGGAGGAGTAGTCGGTGACCAGCACGTCGGCGGCGAGGTAGAGATTCTCCACCGGGTGATGGCCGGTCACCTCCGTCACCCGATCCGGCCAGCCGGTCGGCCCCTTCAAGTCTTCCGGGGCGGCCGGGTCGAGATAGTGGCCCCGGACGAGCAGCCGGCTCGCCGGGCCGAGGACCTCCAGCAGAGCGAGCGGGTCGAACGGCGGCGCGTACCCCGGCCGGTGCTCGCGGTGCGTCGGCGCGTACAACACCACCCGCTCGTCCGGGCCGATACCGAGCCTTCGCCGGACGGCCTCGACCTCGGCGGGCCCGGCGGTCACCAGCCGGTCGTTGCGGGGATAGCCGACCTCCAGGGTCCGGTACTCCGCCGGATAGGCCCGCTCCCACATCTGGCTGGAGAAGCTGTTGGCGGTGATGCTGTAGTCCCAGCGGTCGATCCGGCGCAGCAGTCCGGCAAAACTCAGCCCGGCCGCGCCGCGCAGGTAGCGCTGCTGATCCAGTCCCATCACCTTGACCGGAGTGCCGTGATGGGTCTGCACGTGCACCGCCCCGGGCCGCTTGACCACGTAGTCGGGAAAGTTCACGTTGTTGACCAGCCAGCTCGCCCGGGCCAGGGCACGGAAGTAGGCCCGGCCGCCGGCCACCACGTACGGCACCCCCGGCGGCAGGCTCGACACCCGGTCCCGGCGGACCACCCAGACGCCCCGGATCTGCGGGGCCAGCTCCCGGGCCTTCTCGTAGATCGCCGCCGGGTTGCAGGCGTAGCCGCGGTACCAGTAGGCCGCATAGAGCGCGAGCGCCGGATCCAGGGGGCGGCGCAGTTCGGCGTGGTAGTAGGCGCGCAGCAGCCCCTCCCGGGCCAGCTGGGCGGCCCGGTCCAGCGGGGCGGGCAGCCGGTCCAACAACGGCGGGCCGGGCGGCCGGTTCGGCGCGGGCCGGAGAAAGCCGCGCCCGTCTCCAGACGGCCGCTGGCCGAGCCCCGGCATCCCGCGGGGCAGCGCCGGCAGCGACCGCCCGGCGAGCCGCCGGACCCGGCCCCGGAGGTGGTACGCGGCGCGCAGTGCCGCGTACGCCCGCCAGTGGTCGCCGGCCACCAGCCGGTGCTTCAGCCCGTCGATCCCGCCCGGTCTCCGGTAGCCGCCCGGCGGCAGCCAGCGCCGGTAGTCCGCCACCACCCGGGCGAAGAAGGCCCGGCGCAGCTCCGGCGAGAGTCGCCGCCCGTTGCCGAGCACGATCAGGTAGTGCCAGACCATCCGCTCGAAGATCAGTGGCCGGAGTGCGTCGTACTCCGGCCCCCAGCCGGCCATCAGCGCGAAGACCCGGTGCCAGTGCGGAAAGATCTCGAAGTGCCGGCCGTCCCTGGTCCGGGTGATGGCGCCGGAGCGGCGCTGCCGGTAGTTGACGCAGACCACGTCCAGCACGCTGATCCGGGCTGCGGCGAGCAGCACCGGGTAGCTGAACGAGACGTCCTCGTACCAGCCGGGAGCGAAGCGGAGCCCGGAGTCGACGAGGAAGCGGCGGCTCACCACCTTGTTCCAGGCGGTGTGCAGGACCTCGAGCACCGCCGGCCGGTCCCGGACACCGAACACCTCGTCGCCGGAGTCCGGCACCGTCGCGCCCAGGCCACCGTCGAGCATCCCGCCGGTGCAGTACGCCCGCTGGTGGTCGACGACCAGCACCTGCGGCGCGACCCGGCGCAACCGCTCCGCCACCGCCGGCAGGCAGCCGCCGGCCAGCCAGTCGTCGCTGTCCAGGAACCAGACGTACTCGCCGGTTGCCGCGTCGAGGCCGATGTTGCGGGCCTCGCCGAGCCCGACGTTGCGGTCCAGGGTCACCACCCGGACCCGGTCGTCCCGGGCGGCGTACTCGGCGATGATCTCACCACAGCTGTCCGGTGAGCAGTCGTCGACCGCGATCACCTCGACGTTCCGTACCGGCTGCGCCAGGATCGAGTCGAGGCACTCCCGGAGGTAGCCCTGCACCCGGTAGACCGGCACGACAAAACTGATCAACGGCATCGGCGCCGTACTCCCGCGAGCAGCGTCATCGGTTCCTTTCCGCCGCGCCGCCCCCGGTCATCCCGCTGGCGACCTCATCCGTCCCGCTCCCGCCGCTGCGCCGTCCCGGACCGGTCCGGCTGCCCGGGGAGCGCGGCGGACCCGGATGTCGCGGCACGGCCGTCCCCCGGCGCCACGGCGTGGCCGTCCGCCGGCACGACCCCGGCGGTTGCGAAGGTGCCGGGGGCGGCGGGCGGGCCGGCGGGAACTCCGTCGGCGTCGGCCGGTCGCCGTGGTGCGGGAACGTTCCTGGGTACCCAGCCACGGACCGCGCTCACCAGGAAAATCACCGCCAGGTAGCCGGCGAGCGCGACCAGCGCCACCCGGCCGGCGAACGGGCCGGCCAGCACGGCGGCGGCGAGCGCGACCAGCCGGCCGTCCCAGCCCAGGCCGAGCGCGTGCAGCAGCGGCGCCCGTTCCCGCTTCTCCAGCCGGGCGGTGAGGTCGTAGTGCCGCAGCGCCAGCACGAAGAGCAGCGCGAAGATCACCGCGCCGTCCGCGTCGACCAGCAGCCCGGCCCCGATCACCAGCAGGTATTCGGTGGCCCGGAGGGCGGCCGGCACCAGCCAGTCCAGCGGGCCACCGTGCGAGGTCGCGGAGGGCAGCCCGGCGACGAGGGCCACCAGCACGGCGAGCGGCACCAGCCAGCGCGCCGGGCCGGTGCCGAGGCCGGCCAGGCCGGCGCCGAGCAGCGCCAGGCCGGCCACCACCCCGACCAGCGCCAGCGGCAGCGGGCCGGGCAGCCCGGCGCCCCGGCCGAGGGCGGGCAGCCGGCGGGCCACCGGCCCGTCGTCGCGGTGCAGGGCCGCGTCCACGCCGGTCAGCACCGCCATCCGCATCGACCGGGCCCGCAGGGTACGCAGCGCCAGCGTGTACGCCGCCGCCAGCCCGGCCCAGGTCAGGACGGCGACCAGGCTGACCAGCGGATTGAAGATCGCCACGGTCAACGCGATCAGTGCCCACCGCTCGCCGATCGGAAAGACGACCGTCCGTTTCGCCCAGTACGTCAGCGAGCCCGTGTCGGCCTGCACCCGGTTCGACGCCTGGCTGAGCCGGTCGCCGAGGCCACCGGCCCCTGCTCCGCCGGCCCCTGCTCCTGAAAGCAGCGGCCGGGGGCGTCTGGCCGCCTCGTCGTGCAGGGCGCCGTACCAGGTGTCGGTCATGTGTCGGACGGTCTGCAGGGTCATCGCGGCGATCGCCAGCGCCCAGCCGGGGCCGCCGGCCCGCTCGATCCCGATGCCGAGCCCGGCGTAGACCAGGTATTCCTTGGCCCGGTCGGCGATGGTGTCCAGCCAGCCGCCCCACGGGCTGAAGTGCCGGGTGTACCGGGCCAGCTGGCCGTCCACGCAGTCGAGCACGAAGCCGAGGTAGAGCAGGACGGCACCGCCGACCAGGGCCGGCCGCCCGCCGAGCGCGAAGAGCACCGCCGCCGCGACCGCGAAGGCGACCGAGATCGCGGTGACCCCGGTCGGGGTCAGCCGGAGCCGGGCGCAGAGCCTGGTCACCCAGGGCGACCAGGTGCTGACGAAGTACGTGGTGAAGAAGTCGTCCTTTTCCTTGACCGAGAGCCGCAGCTCGGCCCGGTCGGAGTCGACGGCCGCCACCGCCGCCTCGGCCTCGGCCAGTGCGCTCTGGTCGGCGATCCGGCGGGCGACCAGCAGGCGTACCCGGTGGGCAAAGATCGTGATGTCCCCGCCGGAGGCCGTACCGCCGTTTTCCGAGGCCGTACCGGTCGGTGCGGCGGCGCGTCCGGCGGCTGTCAGCCCGGCGAGCAGCCGGTCGAGCAGCGGGACCCGGTTCGGCTCGGCGAGTCCGCCCGCGTCGCTACCGCTGCCCGTGCCGTCGTCGGTGGCGACTGCCCGGGCCACGGTGGCCAGGGTGGGCAGGTCGGCGACGGCGACCCGTACCGCTCCGCCGAAGGCCCCGGTCGGGGCTGCCGCCAGCGTCCCGACGGCGCCGGCCGGCGCTCCCCCGGCGCCGGAAACGTAGGCGGCACCGTCGGCGGTGGCGGTGGCGGTGGCGACGACCTGGTTGCGCTCCTCCACGACGCCGAGCGGGCCGGCGGCGGGCTCGGGCAGCACCAGGGCGACGGTCCCCGGCATCGGGCTGGTGGCCAGGTGCCGGAGCACGGCGGCGTGCGCGACCAGGTCGCCCGAGCAGAGCAGCACCGGCTCCCGGGCGATGCTGGCCAGCAGGGCGACCTGGGCCGGATCGTCGGTGAGGACGACGTCCCGGACGCCGGCCGCGCGCAACTGCTCGCGGAGGTCGGCGGCGAGCGGCCTGCCGTCGGGCCGGGTCAGCGGGGCGCCCGGTCGGGTGGGGGTGAGCAGGATCGCCAGCATCACGGCCTGACCACGTCGTGGTATGCGTCAAGAGCCTCGCGTATGGTGCCGTCCACCCGTAATCGTCCTCCGTCGAAGTAGAGTCCCCGGCTGCAGAACCGGGTGAGATCGTTTTCGTTGTGCGAGACCAGCATCACGGTACGACCCTCGGCGATCAGCCGGTCGATCGTGTCGTAGCACTTCGCCCGGAAGTCGGCGTCGCCGACCGCCGTCACCTCGTCCATCAGCAGCACGGGGTGCTGGAGCTGGGCGATCACCGCGAAGCCGAGCCGTACCTTCATCCCGGACGAGTAGTGCCGGACCGGGGTGTCGATGGCGTTGGCGATCTGCTCCCCGGCGAAATCGATGATCTCGTCGAAGTGCCGCCGCAGGAAGCTCGGGCGCAGCCCGTGCAGCGAGCCGACCAGGTGGACGTTCTCCCGGCCGGTCAGCTCGTTGGAGAAACCGGCGGAGAGTTCCAGCAGCGGCGCCACCGGGCCGCCGACCCGGATCCGGCCCTCGTCCGGGATCAGCACCCCGGCGATCAGCCGGAGCAGGGTGCTCTTGCCGGTGCCGTTGCGGCCGATGATCCCGACGGTGTCGCCCGGGTCGACCGAGAACGAGACGTTGCGCAGCGGCCAGAAGATCCCGGCGGCCGGCTGCCGGCTCCCCCGGTGGATGAACATCTCCCGCAGCCGCAGGTTGCGCCGCCGGTTACGGACGAACCGGATGCCCAGGTTCTCCGCCTCGATCATCGCCCGGCCCACTACAGCTCCTTGAGCACGGTGGGTTCGAGCCGGCGGAACACCCACCAGCCGGCGAGCAGGACCAGCAGGCTGCCGCCGGTCGCCACGGCGAGCAGCCGGGCGTCGGGGAACTCGTCGGGGTACCAGACCGCGTGGTGGAGCTGGAAGATCCCGACCAGCGGATTGAGCTCGTACGCGATCTTGACCCATTCGGGCAGCGAGGAGTCCCGGACCAGGCTCAGCGGATAGATGATCGGGGTGGCGTAGAAGAGCACCCGGGTGACGAGCCGCATGAACCGCTCGATGTCCCGCATCAGCACGTTGAGCGAGGAGAGCAGCAGCGCGATCCCGATCAGCAGGGTCCACTGGATCAGCAGGGCAAGCGGCAGCGCCAGCAGCGAGACCCCGAACTCGATCCTGTCGAGCGAGGCGTAGACGATCGCGACGCCGGCCAGGATCGGCAGCCCGGCGGCGTACTCCGCGAACCGGCTGGCCACCCGGCCGATCGGGAAGACCTCGCGGGGCAGGTTCATCGTGGTGATCAGCCGCGCCTGCCCGGTGAGTGCCGCGGTGGCCTCGCCGATCGCCGCGCTGGTCCACATCCAGGCGAAGATCCCGGTGATCAGGAAGAGCGGGTACGACTCCGTGGCGTCCCCGAGGTGCCGGTCGGTGGCCGAGCGGTAGAGCACCCCGAAGACGAAGAAGTAGATGACGCCCATGCCGAGCGGCTCGATCAGCGACCAGAGGTAGCCCAGCACCGACTGCTGGTATTTCACCGCCAGGTCCCGCCGGACGAGCAGCCGGAGCGTGTTGCGGTGCGACCACACCGCCACCACGCCAGACGTCACAGCCGCCTCCTGCGCTCGCACCGGTCCGACCGCTCGGCTCCGACCGCCGGCGCTCCGACCGTCGGCCCGACACAGGGTAACAGTCGGAAAAATCGCCTCAAATAAGGATCGACCGGACCGAGTTCTCTCGCCCGGGAAACGTGCCAACGCTACCCGACAGACGCCTGCCGGACACTCGACGGACGCCTGCCGGACACCCTCCGCACGGCAGCGGTCAGCACTCGATGACGTTGACGGCGAGCCCGCCCCGGGCGGTCTCCTTGTACTTGACCTTCATGTCGGCGCCGGTCTCCCGCATCGTCTTGATCACCTTGTCCAGCGAGACGGCGTGCTCGCCGTCGCCGCGCAGTGCCAGCCGCGCCGCCGTGATCGCCTTGATGCTGGCCACCGCGTTCCGCTCGATGCAGGGAATCTGCACCAGACCACCGACCGGATCACAGGTCAGCCCCAGGTTGTGCTCCATGCCGATCTCGGCCGCGTTCTCCACCTGGGCCGGCGTACCGCCGAGCGCCTCGGCCAGCCCGGCCGCCGCCATCGAGCAGGCCGACCCGACCTCGCCCTGGCAACCCACCTCGGCACCGGAGATCGAGGCGTTCTCCTTGAAGAGCACGCCGATCGCCGCGGCGGCGAGCAGAAACCGCAGCACGCCCTCCTCGGAGGCCCCGGGGACGAACCGGGTGTAGTAGTGCAGCACCGCCGGGATGATCCCGGCCGCGCCGTTGGTCGGTGCGGTCACCACCCGGCCGCCGGCCGCGTTCTCCTCGTTGACCGCGAGCGCGAAGAGCGTGACCCAGTCCATCACCCGCAACGGGTCCGCCGAACCCGGATCCGCCTCCAGGCTCCGGCGCAACTCGGCGGCGCGGCGCCGGACCCGCAGCCCGCCCGGCAACGTCCCGTCCCGCCGGCTGCCCCGGTCGACGCACTCCCGCATCACCCGCCAGATTTCCAGCAGGCCGGCCCGGATCTCCGGCTCGCCGCGCCAGGAGCGCTCGTTGGCGAGCATGATCCCGCTGATCGGCAACCCGGTCCCGGCGGTCAGTGCCAGCAGCTCGGCACCGGTGCTGAAGGGATGGCGGACCGGGGTGCTGTCCGGCTTGATCCGGTCCGCGCCGGTCGCGGTCTCGTCCACCACGAAGCCACCGCCGACCGAGTAGTAGGTCCGGGTCCGCAGCGGTTCACCCGCCGGGGCGTACGCGGTGAAGGTCATCCCGTTCGGGTGGAACGGCAGCGAGCGGCGGCGGTGCAGCACCAGGTCCCGGTCGACGTCGAAGTCGACCTCGTGCGCCCCGAGCACGTTCAGCCGGCCGCCGGCGCGGATCCCGGCCACGGTCTCGGCGACCCGGTCCGGGTCGACCGTCTCCGGTGCCTCGCCGAGCAGCCCCAGGAGTACGGCGGGGCCGCTGCCGTGCCCGTGCCCGGTGGCGCCGAGCGAGCCGAAGAGTTCGGCGCGCACCCGGGCGGTGCCGGCGAGCAGGCCGTCGGCCTTGAGCCCGGCGGCGAAGGTCCGGGCGGCCCGCATCGGCCCGACGGTGTGCGAGCTGGACGGCCCGATCCCCACCGTGAAAAGGTCGAAAGCGCTGATCATCGACATTCCTCCCATGCCGGCGCCGTTGCCGGCCCGCCGCCCCGGTGACCTGCCAATCCTCCCCCGGCATCATCGCCGGGCCACTCCCGGGGCACACCTCTGTCCCTACCCGCTCCGGCGGTGTTGGTCACGCACCCGCCCGGGTACATACCTACGGGTACGAGGTGCCGGAATCCGCCTCCGGGCCGAGGGCGCCGGGCAACGGCGTTCCTACCGTGGAGACAGGCGCGCGTGGAACCGGCGAGGCGACGGAGTTCCACCGCCGAGTGAGGAGAGGACGACGATGAGTCGCAAGCTGGTACGCCCCCGGGACAACCGAATGATCGCCGGTGTCTGCTCCGGCCTGGCCCGCCGCTTCGGCATGTCCGCCGGAGTGATGCGGCTGCTCTTCGTGCTGTCCGTGCTGCTGCCAGGCCCGCAGGTGGTGATCTATCTGGCGCTCTGGATCATCATGCCGAACGAGGACCGCTACTACGCCAGCGCCCACTGACCTCCCCCGACGGGGCTCCTTCACTCCCCTGAAGGAACGGTGCCGTCCGGACAACACCCGGTCCGGACGGCACCCCGTCTGCCCGCCCGGGCTGGGTCACGGCTGGACGTAGGTGATGGTCACCTGCTCGTAGCCGAGCGAGCGGAGCATCTGGTCCAGCATCTTGCGGGTGTTCTCCTGGGCGCGTTCGCCGAGGCCGCTGCTCCGGGCCGACTCGGCGATCTTCTGCTCGGCCCGGATGTAGGTCTCGCGCTGCCGGTTCGGGTCGCCGCCGAAGACCTCGCCGAGGCGGTTGAGGACACCGCGCTCCTCGGCGAAGACGTAGCTGCGCTCCAGGTCGAGGTTGACCTCACCGAGTTGCGGGGCCGGCAGCTTGACCTCCACCGACCTGCGGTCCTCGGAGACGACCACCGCGTCCTCGCCGAGTTGCCCGAAGTCGACGTACGCGTCGACGGTGCCGGCCCCGACGAAGAGGGTGCGCTCACCGAGCAGGAAGTCCGGAACGTACTTCCGGTTCTGCTCCAGGTCCACGACGACCTCGAAGTTGCCCTCGGCCGCGACGTAGCGGCTGAGATCCTGGATCGACTTGAGCAGCGGTGGCTGGCTGCGGTCGGTCTCCTCCTTGGCGAACGGGTTGCGCCAGTCCGGCAGAAGCCCGCTGACCTGCACGCCGAGCACCAGTACGGCGATCACGCCGATGACGCCGACCAGGGCGAAGACCGCCCGGCCCCACCCGCGACCGCCGCCGGCCGGCTCCCGGTCGGGCTGGTCCGGTCGGCCCTCGTCGGTGTCGAACGGCCGGGTGCCGTCGTCACCGCCGCCGGCCCAGGGGTCGGCCGGGTCGGGCGGCGCGGCCTGCCCCTTCGCATAGCCGGGGTATTCACGTGTGGGCTGGTCGACCGTGGGCCGGTTGACATCGCCTTCTCGGGACATCCGCCCTCACCGTCCTCTTTCCAGGTAGCACCTGAGAAAACGGTACGGCCCCGGTACGACACCCGCGACCCGAGCCGACCCGGAGTACGCTCGGCCCGGCGGGACGCGACTGGCCCGGCTGCTGCCCGGTGGTCCCGTCGCCGAGGCGGTCCTCGCGGAGGTCGCATCCCGGGTGGCCGCGCTGCGCCGGGCCGGTGTCGTGCCGAGCCTGGCGACGATTCTGGTCGGTGACGACTCCGCCAGCGCCGGCTACATCCGGATGAAGCAGCGGCACGCCGCCGAACTCGGCCTCGCCTCCCCACACACCCACCTGCCCGGCACCGCCACCCAGGCCGAGTTGGTCCGGGCGATCGAGGCGTACAACGAGGACCGAACGGTGCACGCCATCCTGGTGCAGCATCCGACCCCGGCCCACCTCGACTATCCCGGCGCCGTCCTCGCCGTCGACCCGGCCAAGGACGTCGACGGGCTGCACCCGGAGAGCCTGGGCCGGCTCGCCGCCGGGCTGCCCGGCCCGGTGCCGTGCACCCCGGCCGGGATCGAGGCGCTGCTCGCCTTCCACGAGATCCCGGTCGCCGGCCGGGACGTGGTGATCCTCGGTCGCGGCACGACGCTGGGGCGCCCGCTGTCGCTGCTGCTGAGCCGGAAGAGCCGTACCGCCGACGCGGCCGTGACGGTGGTGCACAGCGGCGTACCCGGATGGGAGCGGCACACCCGGCGGGCCGACATCGTCGTCGCGGCGGCCGGCGTACCCGGAATCGTGCGGCCGGAGCACCTGCGACCCGGCGCGGTCGCGATCGGCGGCGGGGTCCGGTACGCGGGGCGCCGGCTCCTACCCGACCTCGACGAGGCGTGCGCCTCGGTCGCGGCCGCGATCACGCCCCGGGTCGGCGGGGTCGGCCCGACGACCGTGGCGATGCTCTTCCGCAACGCCGTCGAGCTGGCCGAGCGGCAGGCGGCCGCTGTCGTGCCGGTCGAGCGGTAGACAATCGGCCAAGGTGATTGTGCAGCCCTCAGCCACTAGGTTCGGAAGGGCACGGCGCATCGACGGTGACCGGCGTGGTGCCCGGAGGAGGAGCTGGATGGCCCGCACAGCGTTCAGCGACGCCGAGGAGTTCGCTCGGGCGCGCCTGGACGCACTACGACGGTTCGCATACCTGATCAGTGGCAGTGCGGCCGAGGCGGACGACCTGGCCCAGATCGCCGTGGTCGAGGTCTGGCAGCGGTGGCGCAAGGCCGGGGAGAACCCCGAGGCGTACGCCCGGCAGGTGATCGTGACCCGTAACGTGAGCCGGTGGCGGCGGTGGCGCCGGGAGGTGCCGACCGACGACGTCGACCGCCGGCCCGACGACCCGGCCGCGACGGCGGTGGGCAACAGTGCGCTGTGGCACGCGTTGCGGCAGCTCGGCAAGGCCGAGCGGACCGTCGTGGTGCTGCACGTGCTGTACCGCTACACGTTCAGCGAGATCGCCGCGATCTGCGGCGAGCCGCCGGGCACGGTCTCCAGCCGGTACGCGAGAGCCAAGCGGGTCCTGCGGGCGCACCTGGCTCCCGCCCAGCAGAAACAGACGATGCGGAGCGGACGTGGTTGACGAGCTCGGCCCGGTGGACGATCGGCTGCTCGCCGAGGAGCTGGGCGCCACCCTGACGCAGGCGCAGGACGCACTGCCTGCGGCGGCTCCGGGTGCCGTCGCGACGATCCGCCGGCGCTACCGGCGGCAGCGGCGGTGGCGGGCCGGGCTGGCCAGCGTGACGGTCGCGGCCCTGGTGGTGCTGGCGAGCCTGACCGGTGCGGAGCTGACCCGGGGCCGGAGCGTGCCGCCGGTGCCGCCGGCCGGCGAGCGCGGCACGGCGGTGCTGCGGGTCTGGGCGGTCAAGCCGCCGGACGCCGATTCCGCGCTCCAGCAACTCGTCGACCGCTACAACCGGGGCGCCGAGGTCGACGTCGAACTCACCACCTTCGGCAACGAGGAGTACAAGGAGCAGCTCCGTACGGCGGTCGGCTCGGCGGACGGCCCGGACGTCTTCGCGAGCTGGGGTGGGGCGAACCTGACCCGGCTGTCCCGGGACGGCCTGCTCGCCGACCTCACCCCGCTGCGGGACGAGCCCGGGGTCGGTGACCGGTTCGTGCCCGCGGTGCTGGCCGGTGGCGCGGTGGACGGCCGGCAGTACGGGATGCCGATGAGCGGTACGCATCCGGTGGTGCTCTTCTACCACCGGGACGTCTTCGCCCGGGCCGGGGTGGAGCCGCCGCGCAACTACGCCGACCTGCTCTCCCTGGTGCAGACGTTCAAGGCGAAGAAGATCACGCCGATCGCGCTCGGCGGCGCCCAGGGCTGGACCGAGCTGATGTGGGTGATGTATCTGGCCGAGCGGATCGGAGGCCCGACCATCAGCGCCGACATCGTCGCGGGCCGGCCGGGCGCCTGGTCGCAACCGGCGGTGCTGCGGGCGCTGCGGGACGCGCAGGAGCTGGTCGAGCGGGGCGCCTTCGGCACCGACTTCGCCTCGGTCGGCTACGACGACGGCGACGCGTCCGGGCGGCTGGCCAGCGGTCAGGCCGCGATGCAGTTGATGGGGACCTGGGAGTACCCGGCCCAGGTCGCCCGGAACTCCGAGTTCGTGGCTGGCGGCAAGCTCGGCTTCGTGCCGTTCCCGGCGGTCGAGGGCGGGGCCGGGGATCCGGCCGACCTGGTGGGGATACCCACCAACTTCTTCTCGGTGGCGGCCGGGAGCCGGCACCGGGAGGCGGCGCTGGACTTCGTCCGGGCCGCGACGGCCGACGCCCACCTCGACGCCCTGGTGGCGGAAGGTGCGGTGCCGCCGGTGATCGACGCGGCGCAGCGGTTGCGCGGCACGGAGCACGCCGCGTTCACCACCGCGGTGCACGAGCTGGTCGTGCGGGCGCCGTCGCAGGATCTGGCCTGGGACCAGGCGGTGGAGCCGGAGGTCGCCGCCGCGCTCACCACGAATCTGCGGCGGCTGTTCCGAGGGCAGCTCAGCCCCGAGCAGTTCGCGACCGTTATGACCGAGGCGAGCTGAACACTCGCTCTAACACAAGGTCTGACTCCTGAGAAGACAGAGACGCGAACACCAACTGTCGGATCTCTGACAGGATCTTCGGCAGCAATTCAGGGTCCGGCTCGCGTTCCGGTAGGGATCCACGCGCAACCGTCCCCCCGCGCGCGGCCCCGACGGCTCCGGCCGACGGCTGATCTCGAACCCCACCCTGGAGGCCCTGTTCCGATGAAGAAGCTTTCGACAGCTCTGGTCGGCGTGCTCGCGGCCGGCACCCTCTACGCGGTCGGGCCGTCGACCGCCACGGCGGCACCGACGCAGGTGCCGGTCGGGGCCGCGCAGCAGCAGACGAAAAGCGGCTTCGGCGGGCACTTCCCCGGAACGCCGAACACGGACCTGCCGCTGCGGGTCCTCGCCAGGCCGCACGGCCTCGGCGTCGGCACGGCGATCGACATGAACGCCCTGGCGAACGACTCGGCCTACCGGGAGCGGGCCGCGAAGGAGTTCTCCGCGGTCACCGCCGAGAACGTGATGAAGTGGTCCGAGCTGGAACCCACCCGGGGGCAGTACAACTGGGGCCCGGCCGACGAGCTGGTCGAGTTCGCCCGGCGCAACGGGCAGAAGGTGCACGGGCACACCCTGCTCTGGCACAGCCAGCTTCCCGCCTGGTTGAGCGAGGGCGTCGCGGACGGCTCGATCGACTCGGCCGAGTTGCGTGACATCGTGCGCGACCACATCACCACCGTGGTGAAGCGCTACCGGGGCAAGGTCCGGGCCTGGGACGTCGTCAACGAGGCGTTCACCGACGGCGACTCCCCGGTGCTCCGGGACACCATCTTCCGCCAGCACCTCGGCCCGGACTACATCGCCTACGCGCTGCGCCTGGCGCACGCGGCCGACCCGAGGGCCAAGCTCTACCTCAACGACTACGCGATCGACAACGTCAACCCGAAGAGCACCGCCTACTACGAGCTGGCCAGGGAGTTGCGCAGGCAGCGGGTGCCGCTGCACGGCATGGGCTTCCAGGGCCACCTCGACCTCCAGTACCCGCTGCCGATCGACGCCCCGCAGAACCTGGCGCGCTTCGACAAGCTCGGCATGGAGACCGCCTTCACCGAGGTCGACGTGCGATTCTTCCTCCCCGTCGACACCTACAAGGAGGCCGGGCAGGTGGGCAGCTTCAACACCCTGCTCACGGCCTGCCTGCTCACCCCGCGCTGCGTGATGTTCACCGTGTGGGGCTTCACCGACAGGTACTCCTGGGTCCCCGGCTTCTTCGACGGCCAGGGCTCGGCCACCCCGCTGGACGAGAACTTCCAGCCGAAGGCCGCCTACCGCGGCCTGCAGCAGGTACTCGCCGTCGCCACCGGCCCGAACGGCAGGCGCGGCTTCTAGGAGGCGGCCGGGAGCGGGCTCGGCCCGTACCCGCTCCCGGCCGCTTCCGCACCACCGACCATCCCACCACCACCCGGTCTCCGGCCGGTCCGGACCCCACGCCGGACCGGCCGGAGCCGCCTCCGGAGCCGGCCCACGCGACCCTCAGCTCGACCAGCGGGTCTTCGGCCGGGGCAGCAGCTCGCCGTCGACGACGATGTCGACCCGCTCGTTGAAGAAGGCGACCATCCCGGCGATCGGCTGCAACAGGTGGGTCGGGAAGTCGTACGACCAGGCGATGTCCTCGTGCCTGGTGTCACCGATCTGGACCGACCAGTAGTTGCTGGTCCGTCCCTTGTAGGGGCAGGGGGTGACCGTCTCGGTCGGGATCAGCCGGCCCAGCGCCACCTCGGCCCGGTTCAGGTAGTAGCGGGTCGGCAGGCCCGTCTCGAAAACCAGCACCGGTGAGCCGCTCTCGGCCAGCACCTCGCCGTCCAGCTCGACCCGGACCCGCCGGGTGGACCGCAGCGCGTCGACCCGGGTGTACGGGTCGCGCGGATGCACGAAGACCTCCTCGTCCTCCTCGAACCAGGTGTCCAGCACCTTCCACTCGAAGCGGACCATGTCCGCCAGCCCTTCGACGGACTTCTCGGTGTGCACCCGTACGCAACCCGGGTGGTACCGGTCACCGACCCGGATCCCGTACTGCCGGGCGGTGCCCCCGCTGTACTGCTCCAGGTCGTGCTCGTCGACAAGCAGCTCCTGCCGGACGTCGGCGAGCGGAATGTAGTAGTGCGGATAGTGCGGCCACTCCCACACATACCGGGCGGCGTTCGTGTCGAACACCCACTCCCCGTTCAGCAGGGCGCGGATCCGCCGGGGACAGGGCTCGACGTGGTCGATCGGGACCATCGGACGTGGATAGAGGGAGACGGGATTCTCCTGCTGCCAACGCACCTGGTCGATCGCCATGCCTACGCCCCCTGACCCTGGTTCTGCATCAGTCCACCATCCACGAAGTACGTCGACCCGGTCACGTAGTCGCCGTCGGAGCTGGCCAGGAAGACTGCCACCCGGCCGATCTCGCCCGGCTCCGCGGCGCGCCGGAACGGGATGCTCTGCACCTGCTCCTCCAGGTACTTCGGGTCGTCGATGGCCCGCTGGTTGAACGGGGTGAGCACCATGCCGGGCCCGATGTTGTTGACGTTTATCCCCATCGGCGCGAGTTCCAGCGCCATGCTCTTGGCGAGGTTGAGCAGCGCGCCCTTGCTGGCGTCGTAGTCCGAACCGCCGGCCCGGGCCACCTCCTGGTGGATCGAGGTGATGTTGATGATCTTTCCCTTGCCGCCCTGGTCACGGCGGTGCCGGGCGAAGCGCCGGGAGCAGAAGAAGGCGCCGTAGACGTTGACCCGGATCGCCCGGTCCCAGGTCTCGGTGTCCAGGTCGATCACGGGGATGCCGGAGGCGTCCACCCCGGCGTCGTTGATCAGCACGTTCAACTCGTCGAACTCCGCCAGGGCCGAGTCGAACATCGCCGCCACCTGGTCCTCGTCGCTGATGTCGCCCTGCACGACATGCGCCCGCCGGCCGGCCTCCTCCACCCGCTGCCGGGTGTGTTCCGCCCCGTCGTGGTCGCGCAGGTAGTGGACCACGACGTCGGCGCCCTCGCGGGCGAACTCGATCGCGGTCGCCTGGCCGATCCCGGAATCGGAGCCGGTGATCAGTGCCGTCGTCCCGGCCAGCCGTCCAGTCATCAGTTTCCTCCCCCTGTCGACGCCGCCCCGGTCGAGGCGGCGGTGAGTTCCCATGCCGCGCTGATCAGTCCGATGTGGGAGAACGCCTGCGGGAAGTTGCCGAGCTGCTCGCCGGTGTACGGATCCACCTGTTCGGCGAGCAGCCCGAGGTCGTTGGCGACGGACGCCACATTGTCGAACATCGCCGCCGCCCGGTCCCGCTCCCCGGCGAGGACGAGGCACCGCACCAGCCAGAAGGAGCAGAGGGTGAACGCCGCCGGGTCGCCCTCCCAGCGCCGGACCAGCCCGCCCCGGGAGAGCCGCTCCTCGATCAGCCGGATGGTGGCCCGCATCCGGTCGTCGGTGGCGGGCACGAAACCGGCGATCGGCATCAGCAGCACGCTGGCGTCGAGCCGGTCGGAGCCGAAGGCGCCGGTGTAGGCGCCGACCCGCGGGTTCCAGCCCTCCCGCAGGATCGTCTCCCGGGCCTCGTCCCGGGCCGCCGACCAGCGGGCCAGGTCCTCGCCGTCACCCAGGCGCCCGCCGAACCACAGCGCCCGGTCCAACGCCACCCAGCAGCCCAGCTTGGACGACAGGTAGTGCCGCTGCGCATCCCGGGCCTCCCACATCCCGGCATCCGGCTCCCGCCAGCTCGCCACCGCCTGGTCGGCGAGGCTGCGCAACAGGTCGCGGATCTCCGGCGTCAGCGGGTCGAGATAGTCCCGCAGCCGCCAGGCCGCGTCGATCACCTCGCCCGGTACGTCGAGCTGACGCTGCCGCCACGCCTCGTTGCCGACCCAGACCGGGGAGCTGTCGGCGTAGCCGCGCAGCGTCTCGATCCGGCGCTCGGTCAGGTCCCGCTCACCCTCGACACCGAACATGATCGGTACCGGCTGCCCGTCGATCCGGCCGACCGCCGAGGCGACCCAGCCGAAGAGCCGGCTCGCCTCGGTCGGGCAGGCGGCGACCCAGAGCGCCCGGAGCGTCAGGCTGAAGTCGCGCAGCCAGGCGTACCGGTAGTCGTAGTTGCGGTCGCCGCCGAGTTCCTCCGGCAACGACGTGGTCGCGGCGGCCACCACCGCACCGCTGGGCGCGTAGGTGAGCCCCTGCAGCACCAGGGCGCTGCGCCGGACCTGCTCCGGGGCGTGGCCCTGGTAGTCGTGGTGTGCCGCCCAGGAGCGCCAGCCCGCCACCGTGTCGGCGAGCGCGTCGCCGCCGTCACCGGTCGGGTCCGGCTCCGGCTCGTGGTACGTCGGCCGGTACGCCAGCACGAACGTCTCCCGCTGCCCGGGCCCGACGACGAACCGGGCACTCGCCTCGGACCCGTCACAGGTCAACGGCATCGGGGCGGTCATCGTCACCGTCGTCGGCCCGGACGTCGCCACCAGTTTCCCGTCCCGCCAGACCAGGTACGCGCTGCGCCGGCCGTACTCGAAGCGGGGGCAGTAGGACATCTCCATCGGAACCGTCCCGGAGACCCCCTCCACCACCCGGGCCAGGATGCCGGGCGAGCGGAGTCCGATGTCGTGCCCCCGGGCACCTCCCGCCAGTACCAGCCCGTCGGTGACGGAGACCTCACCGTCTTCGGTCCGGAACACCGTACGCAGCACCAGGGTGTCGGGCAGGTAGTCGCGATGCACCTCGAAGTGCCCGGACGGCCGGATCCACCAGTGCCCGCCGGAGGCGTCCAGCAGCCGGCAGAAGACCGAGGGTGCGTCGAACCGCTCCGGGCACCACCAGTTGACCGAGCCGGCGAGGTCGACCAGTGCGGCGCTGCGCCCGTCGGCCAGTAGCCCGTGCCCCGCGAGTCCTCCGGTCACCACGCGACGGCCTACCCCCGGCCGCCGGCTCTAATCCGTGCGCCCCTGACCAGCGACTTGACAACCAGAAGTTAGGTCAGGCTAACCTAGCGCCCGTGCGGCGCCGGTTCCCGTGATCCAGTCGTCGCGCCCTCGCCAGCACCGACCAGGGAGCGCCACGCCATGTCACAGCCCCGCCAGTTCACCCGCCGCAACCTGCTCGGCGCGGCCGGCGCGCTCGGCCTCACCGCACTGCTCGGCGCCTGCGGCCAGGACGGCGACGATTCCGGCGCCGCGACCGGTGCCGGCGGCGGTGCGTGGAGCTTCACCGACGACCGGGGCGAGACCGCCTCCGCCGCCGGCCGACCACAGCGCGTCGTCGCCTTCGTCGGCGCCGCCGCCGCGCTGCACGACTTCGGCGTCACCGACCAGATCGTCGGGGTCTTCGGCCCGACGAAGCGCCCCGACGGCAGCCCCGACGTGCAGGCCGGCGACCTGGACGTGTCGCGGCTGACCGTCATCGGCAACACCTGGGGCGAGTTCAACATCGAGACGTACGCCTCGGTCAAGCCGGAGCTGCTGGTCACGCACGAGTACGAGAAGGGCTCCCTCTGGTACGTGCCGGACGAGAGCAGGAACCAGATCGTCCCGTTGGCCCCGGCCGTGGCCCTGGCCGCCTCCAAGGCCCCGCTGGACGCGGTGATCGGCCGGCACGCCGAACTCGCCGCCTCGCTCGGTGCCGACCTCGACGCGCCGAAGGTCACCGACGCGAAGGCGCGGTTCGAGGCCGCCGCCGAGAGCATCCGGCAGGCCGTCGCGGCGAACAGCGGGATCCGGGTCCTCGCCTGCTCGGCCTCGCCCGACCTCTTCTACGCCTCCAACCCGGGCGTCAACTCCGACATCCTCTACTACAAGTCGCTGGGCGTGGAGGTCATCGTGCCGGACAAGCTCGACGACCTCGGCTACTTCGAGAGCCTGAGCTGGGAGAACGCCGACAAGTACCCGGCCGACGTGCTGCTGCTGGACAACCGCAGCTCCACGTTGCAGCCCAGGGACCTGACCGGGAAACCGACCTGGGCGCAACTGCCCGCGGTGAAGGCCAACCAGATCGTCGGCTGGAACAGCGAACCCCGCTTCTCGTACGCGGGCAGCGCCGCCGCCCTGGAGACCCTGGCCACCGCGCTCCGCTCCGCCCGCAGGCTCGGCTAGCGGCTAGTTGTCGAAGGCGGAGAGCCCGGTGAGCCGCTGCCCGATCACCAACTGGTGGATCTCCGACGTCCCCTCGTAGGTGAGCACGCTCTCCAGGTTGTTGGCGTGCCGGAGCACCGGATACTCCCCGCTGATGCCGTTCGCGCCGAGGATCGTCCGGCACTGCCGGGCGATCGCCAGCGCCTCCCGGACGTTGTTCAGCTTGCCGACGCTTACCTGCTCCGGCCGCAGCCGGCCGGCGTCGGCGAGCCGGCCCAGGTGCAGCGCCAGCAGGTAGCCCTTCTGCAACTCGACCGCCATGTCGGCGAACTTGGCCTGGGTGAGCTGGAAGCCGGCGATCGGCCGGCCGAACTGCTCCCGGCTGCCGGCGTAGTCGAGCGCGGCGTGCAGGCAGTCCCGGGCGGCGCCGAGCGCACCCCAGACGATGCCGTACCGGGCCTCGGTCAGACAGCTCAGCGGGGCCCGCAGCCCGGTCGCCGCCGGCAGCAGGGCGTCGGCCGGCAGCCGGGCCCCGTCGAGCACGATCTCCCCGGTCGAGGAGGCGCGCAGCGACATCTTGTGCCGGATCTCCCGCACCGAAACCCCGGGCGTCGGCAGCGGTACGACGAAGCCCCGCACCCCCTCGTCCGTTCTCGCCCAGACCACCGCGACGTCGGCGACCGGCGCGTTGGTGATCCACATCTTGCCGCCGCTGAGCAGCCAGTCGGAGCCGTCCCGCCGGGCCCGGGTCGCCATCGAGGCCGGGTCGGAGCCGTGGTCCGGCTCGGTCAACCCGAAGCAGCCGATCGCCTCACCGGCCGCCATCGCCGGCAGCCACCGCAGTTTCTGCTCCTCGGAGCCGTAGCGCCAGATGGCGTACATGGCCAGCGAACCCTGCACCGAGACCAGGGAGCGTACGCCGGAGTCGGCCGCCTCCAACTCCAGGCAGGCCAGCCCGTACGCGACGGCCGAGGCACCGGCGCAGCCGTACCCGGACAGGTGCATGCCGAGCAGGCCGAGCCCGCCGAACTCGAGGGCCAGCTCCCGGACCGGGGCGTTACCGGTTTCGTACCAGCCGGCGACGTGCGGGCGTACCCGGTCGGCCACGAGCCGGGCCACGACGGACCGGATCTGGCGGTCCTCCGCGGTGAGCGAGCCGTCCAGGTCGAGCAGGTCCAGCGGGGACGTCGTCCGGACGTCGGTTGCCTCGGTCATGACCGTCACCCTAACGACCGGTCAGCGCCGGAAGCGGCGGCTCAGCTGGCCGACAGCACCAGCACCCGGGCGTGGATCTGGTTGCGCTGCTGGAGGGCGGCGCGCAGCGCCCGGTGCAGCCCGTCCTCCAGATAGAGCCCGCCGCCCCACTGCACGACGTGCGGGAAGAGGTCGCCGTAGAAGGTGGAGTCCTCGGCGAGAAGCTTGTCCAGCGCGAGCTCCCGCTTGGTCGTGATGAGCTGGTCGAGGCGCAGCGGGCGTGGCGGGATCTCTGCCCACTGCTTCAACGTGAGCCCGTGGTCCGGGTACGGTCGCCCGTCCCGAACCGCCTTGAAGATCACGACGGCACGCTCCCCTCCCCATGGCCGCGCTGGCCCGACCCCATGCTTCCCGGCTCCGGCGGCCTGCTGTGAGCGGCCGCACCGCGTCAATGACGCCCGCCAGCCTAGCGACCTCCGTCGAGCCCGGGGTTTGTCCGTCGATGTCAGTTTCGTTACTACCTTCGGTGACATCCTGACCGACTTCGGTCGGGATGTCAGCCCCACCGTCCCCGATGCACCACCTGCGCCAGCGGGCGCCGACCGCGCCGCAACGAGGACGGCCGATGGTCCGGTGCCGGGTAGCCGACGCTGACCGCCCCGATCGGGGTGAACGACCCGGGCACCCCGAACGCCTCCCGGAACGCCCCGACCCGCTCCCCCGGAATGCCGAAGAAGCACGCCCCCAGCCCCTCGTCCACCGCCGTCAACAGCATCAACAGCGCCGCGAAGCCGGTGTCGACATACCAGTACGGCACCGGCCAGCGGCTCTCGTCGCGCTCCGTCCACCCCTTGTCCGGCTCGGCGTACCGCTCCAGGTAGGCGGAACGGTCGGCGAGCGGTACGACGATCAGCGGCGCCCGCCGCATCCCCGCCAGCCACCGCGTAAGGAAGGGCCCCCGCTTATCGTTTTCTGTTGTAGAAGGGCCCCCTCCTAACACCTCCGGCCGCGCGGGGCCGGTCGCCGTCCAGAAGAGCTCGCGGTCGGCGGGCTCGGTGAGCACGAGGAAGGCCCAGCCCTGGGAGAACCCGGCCGACGGGGCCCGGACGGCGTGCTCCAGCAACCGCTCGACCAGCTCCGGCGGCACCGGCCGGTCCGGGTCGTAGTTGCGCACCATCCGCCGCCGCCGGACGACCGCCGAGAACTCCATCGCGCGCCCTCCCGCTCAGGTGCCGGGCCGGATGCCCCAGCTTCCCTGCCAGGTCTGGCCCGGTTCGAGCACGATCACGTCCCGGCCGGAACGGAACGCGTCCGGCGGGCAGGTCATCGGCTCGATCGCCACCGACCGCCGGTGGCGCTCCCCGACCAGGGTGTCCCCGGTGAAGACCTGCCACCATCCGAACGACGGATCGGCCCAGATGCTGACCGCGGCGTCCGAGTCCGGGCTGGAGAGCGTGACGTGGGAACCCCGGTCGTCCACCAGCGCCGGGTCGAGGTCGCCGAAGGCCAGGTCGAGCACGGCCGGACCGATCCGGCGCGGCTCGGTGAAGTCGTACTCGCCGCCGGTCACCTTCGCCGCCCCGATCGGCAGCAGCCGGCCGTCCAGCAGCAGCCGGCTGCGCCCCGGCACCCGCAGCAGCAGGTCGTCGACGGCCACCCCGGGCAGTTGCAGGTACGGGTGCACCGAAAAGCCGAACGGGCAGGCTTCCCGGCCGACGTTTGTCGCCTCGTGCCGTACCCGCAGACCGTCCGCGCCGATCCGCCACTCGGCCCGCAGCGCCAGCGGCCACGGATAGCCGACCTGGGCCGGCAGGTCGCAGGCGACCACCACCGCGTCCGGCCGCTGCTCGACCAGCCGCCACGGCAGCCAGTTGACCAGGCCGTGGATCGCGGTGTGCCGCTGCGGCTCGGTCAGCGAAAGCTGCAACTCCTGGCCGGCGAAGGTGTACTGGCCGTCGCGGATCCGGTTCGGCCACGGCGCCAGGACCTGGCCCGCGCAGCCGGGCGGCAGTTCGTCCTCCGCGTACCTGTCGACATAGTCGACGCCGTTCGCCCGGTACGCCCGCAGCCCTCCACCGATCTCGACCACCACGGCCTCCTGGCCGGCGGCGGAGATGGTCCACTGTGCACCGGAGAGCGGCCGGATCGCGGTTGTGACGTTGTCCATGCCGGGACGATAGCGGTTACCCGGCGGTGGCGCCCGGCTGCCCGCCCGCCGCGCCGCTCCCCGGCCCACCGCCGGCGACCGTAGCCGGGCCGGACGGGCCGGCTGGGCCGGACGGGCCGGCTGGGCCGGACGGGCCGGCTGGGCCGGACGGGCCGGCTGAGCCGGACGGGCCGGCTGAGCCGGACGGGCCGGCTGAGCCGGACGGGCCGGCCCAGCCGGACGGGCCGACGGCCGTTGCCGGGCCGGACGGGCCGGGCAGGCCGACGGCCGTTGCCGAACCGGACGGGCCGGCAGCCGTGGGCGGGCCGGACGGTTCGGCGCCGGACGTGGTCGGGGCGGCCGGCCCGTCAGCAGCGGCCGGCCCATCGGCAGCGGCCGGCCCGTCGGCAGCGGCCGGCGCGCGGTAGCGGACCAGTGCCGGGAAGGCGAGTCCGAGCAGCAGCGCGAGTACCGCCGCGGCCACGCCGCCGCCCACCCAGGCGATGCCGACCCCGAAACCGGCGGCCATGGTGCCGGCGCGCAGGTCTCCCAGGCGCGGCCCACCGGCGACCACCGTGACGTTGACGCCCTGCAACCGACCGCGCAGCCGGTCCGGGGCGTAGACCTGCAACATCGACTGCCGGAAGACGGCGCTGACCAGATCGGCCGCCCCGGCGAGCGCGAGCAGCCCGACCGCCAGCCAGAGCTGCCGGGCCAGTCCGGCCGCGGCGATCGCCACGCCCCAGCCGACGACGGCGCAGACCAGGGCCAGCCCCTGCCGGCGGACCCGGCTGATCCAGCCCGAGGTGAGCCCGCCGAGCACCGATCCGATCGCGATCGCGCTGAAGAGCCAGCCGACCGCCGAACCGCCGCCGAACCGCTCCTGCGCGACCTCCGGGAAGAGCGCCCGGGGCATGGCCAGCACCATCGCGATGATGTCGACGGCGAAGGAGAGCAGCAGCACCGGCGTGGTGGCCAGATAACGGAACCCGTCCACGACGCTGGCCAGGCCGGCCCGCCGGGGCGCCCCGCCGTCGTCCAGCGGCGGCATCGAGGGCAGCCGGTAGGTGGCCCAGAGTGAGACGGTGAAGAGCAGCGCGTCCACCCCGTACGCCACCGGCAGCACCGCCTCGACCGGGCCGACCGAGAAGACCAGGCCGGCGGCGAGCGGTCCGAGTACGCCACCGGCGGTCGAGGTGGTGTAGCCGAGCGTGTTCGCCGCCGGCACCAGCGTGGTGGGCACCAGCCGGGCGATGATCGCCTGCCGGGCCGGCGAGCTGACCGCGAAGGCGACCGTCTGCACCGCGACCAGGAGCAGCAGCAGGACCGGGCTGCCCACCCGGAAGAGCGCCTGGAGCAGCAGCCCGAGGGTGGAGAGCCACATCAGCAGCGAACTGGCGAGCAGCAGCCGGCGCCGGTCCACCGCGTCCGCCACGGCGCCGCCCCAGAGCCCGAAGACCAGCAGCGGGACGAAGCCGGCGACGCCCAGCAGGCCGACCCAGAACGACTCCCGGGTCAGCGCGAACATCTCCACCGGTACGGCGACCGCGGTGAGCTGGAAGCCGAACATCGAGACGCCGTTGCCGATCCAGAGCCGCCGGTACGCCGGCACCCGCAGCGGACGTACGTCCATCGCCCATCGGGCGAACCGGCCTCCGGAGCGTGCCCCGGAGGCGTCGCTGTCGGCACCGATCACACCGTCAGCGCCGATCGAATCATCAGCGCGGGTCGACCTGTCAGCGCCGGTCAAGGTGCCAGCCGCTCAATGATCCACTCGTCCGCACCGGTCTGACGGTAGCGCAGCCGATCGTGCAGCCGGCTCGCCCGGCCCTGCCAGAACTCCACCGTCTCCGGGACCACGCGCAGGCCGCCCCAGTGCGGGGGCGCCGGCACCGGCACGTCACCGGCGAACCGCTCGGCGGCGTCCCGGAACCGGGCATCGAGCGCGCTCCGGTCGGCGAGCACCCGGGACTGCGGGCTCGCCCAGGCGCCGAGCTGGGAGCCGCGCGGGCGGCCGGCGAAGTACGCCTCCGTCTCGGCCCGGTCGACCGGTCCGATCGTGCCGCAGATCACCACCTGCCGCTGCATCGGAAACCACGGCAGCAGGAGGCTGGCGTGCGGGTTCGCCAGCGCCTCGACACCCTTGCGCGACTCGTAGTTGGTGTAGAAGACCAGGCCGCGTTCGTCGTACCCCTTGAGCAGCACCGTCCGGGTGCTGGGCCGCCCCTGCGCGTCGGCGGTGGCCACCACCATCGCGTTCGGCTCGGGCAGCCCGGCCGCGACCGCGTCGAGGAACCAGTGGTGGAACTGGCTCCACCAGCGGGCCGCCAGATCGGCCTCGACGAGCCCCTCCACCGCGGAGTACTCCCGGCGCAGGTCGGCCGGTGGTGTGTCCCGCATCACGTCACATCCTCGTCCGTCTATCGAAAGCGGGCCGGTCAGGGCCGGCCGAGCAGCGTCCGGCGCCGGTCCGGCGAGACCCGCGCTTACCGTGCTGTGTCGCGCGTAGCACAACCGTGACCTCTCGCAAAGTTAGTTACCCAGCAGGCAAGATGGCACGAATACCTAGCTGAGTTGGCCGAGGACCCGCGCCGGGCACCGCCGGGTGGGCCCTCGAATCGCACGGACGACCGATCCAGGAGCGCGCATGTCCGACTTCAAACCGGGGCTCGAAGGCGTGATCGCCTTCGAGACCGCCATCGCCGAGCCCGACAAGGAAGGAGGGGCGCTGCGCTATCGAGGGGTCGACATCGAGGATCTGATCGGCCAGGTCTCCTTCGGCAACGTCTGGGCGCTGCTCGTAGACGGCCGGTTCGGTCCCGGCCTGCCCCCGGCCGAACCGTTCCCGGTGCCGGTGCACTCCGGCGACATCCGGGTCGACGTGCAGTCCGCGGTGGCGATGCTGGCCCCGTACTGGGGGCTGTCGCAGTTCCTCGACATCTCCGACGAGCAGGCCCGGGAGGACCTCGCCCGGGTCTCCGTGACCGCGCTCTCCTTCGTCGCCCAGTCGGCGCGCGGGCTGGGCCTGCCGGCCGTGCCGCAGAAGGAGATCGACAAGGCGGAGACCATCGTCGAGCGGTTCATGAAGCGCTGGCGGGGCGAGCCCGACCCCCGGCACGTCAAGGCCGTGGACGCGTACTTCATCTCCGCCGCCGAACACGGTCTGAACGCCTCCACCTTCACCGCCCGGATCGTCGCCTCGACCGGTGCGGACGCCGCCGCCTGCATCTCGTCCGGGATCGGCGCGCTCTCCGGCCCGCTGCACGGCGGCGCGCCCTCCCGGGTACTGCACATGATCGAGGCGGTCGAGCGCAGCGGCGACGCCGAGGGGTACGTCAAGGGCGTACTCGACCGGGGCGAGCGGTTGATGGGCTTCGGGCACCGGATCTACCGGGCCGAGGACCCGCGCGCCCGGGTGCTCCGGCGCACCGCCAAGGAGCTCGGCGCGCCCCGCTTCGAGATCGCCGAGGCGCTGGAGAAGGCCGCGCTGGAGGAGCTGCACGCCCGTAAGCCCGACCGGGTGCTCGCCACCAACGTCGAGTTCTGGTCGGCCGTGGTGCTCGACTTCGCCGAGGTACCGGCACACATGTTCACCTCCATGTTCACCTGTGCCCGGATGGGCGGTTGGAGCGCGCACATCCTGGAGCAGAAGAAGCTGAAGCGGCTGGTCCGGCCCGCCGCCCGCTACACCGGCCCCGGCCCCCGCAAGCCCACCGAGGTGGACGGCTGGGACGCCGTCCCCCACGACGTCTGAGGTGCAAGGAAGGGCCCCCGCTTATCGTTTTCTGTTGTAGCGGGGGCCCTTCCTAACACCCCAGACGGCGGGCCGGCGGGAATGTGGGGCAGAACTCAGCCGGTGCCGTGGGATCGTCGGGCGGGTCGCGGGGCGTGGGTGCGAGGATGGGCGGGCGGCAGCGTCGCCGGATCACCCGCTCGGCTCACGGGCCTCTCGGCCCACCGGAAGGATCTTCTAACCGTGGCTGACGTATCGACCATTCGGATTCCCGACGAGATCAAACCCGCTGACGGCCGGTTCGGCTGCGGCCCGTCCAAGGTGCGTCCCGCAGCGGTCTCCGCGCTGGCCGACGTCGCCACGACCTACCTCGGCACCTCGCACCGGCAGAAGACCGTACGCGACCAGGTCGCCCGGCTGCGTCGCGGCATCGCCGAGTTCTTCTCCCTGCCCGAGGGCTACGAGGTGGTGCTCGGCAACGGCGGCACCACCGCCTTCTGGGAGGTCGCCACCTTCGGGCTGATCCGGGACCGGGCGCAGTTCGCCAGCTTCGGCGAGTTCGGCGCCAAGTTCGCGAAGTCGGTGAAGGACGCGCCGTTCCTCGCCGAGCCGACCGTCCGCAAGGCCGACCCGGGCAGCGCCCCGGCGCTGGTCGCCGAGGCCGGGGTCGACGTCTACGGCACGCCGCAGAACGAGACCTCGACCGGCGTCGCGGTGCCGATCCGCCGGGTGGCCGGCGCCGACGACGACGCGCTGCTGCTGGTGGACGCCACCTCGGGCGCGGGCGGCCTGGAGGTGGACGTCCGGGAGACCGACGTCTACTACTTCGCCCCGCAGAAGTGCTTCGGCTCCGACGGCGGGATCTGGCTGGCGCTGATGTCGCCGGCCGCGCTGGCCCGGGCGACCGAGATCAAGTCGTCCGGCCGCTACATCCCGGCCTTCCTCGACCTGGTCACCGCGATCGACAACTCGCGGCTGGAGCAGACCTACAACACGCCGGCGCTGGCCACCGTCTTCCTCGCCGCCGAGCAGACCGACTGGATGAACGCGCAGGGCGGGCTGGCCTGGGCGACCAAGCGCACCGCCGAGAGCGCCTCGATCGTGTACGGCTGGGCCGAGCGTTCCGCCGTGACGACACCCTTCGTGACCGACCCGGCACTGCGCTCCAATGTGGTGGCCACGGTGGACTTCGCCGAGGGTGTCGACGCCACGGCGATCGCCAAGGCGCTGCGGGCGAACGGGATCGTCGACACCGAGCCGTACCGGAAGCTGGGCCGCAACCAGCTCCGGATCGCGCTCTTCCCGGCCGTCGAGCCCGGCGACGTGGAAGCCCTGACCACCTGCGTCGACTACGTGGTCGACCGGCTCTGAGCCGATTCGCCGCTCGGGTCGGGCCGGTCGGACAGACCACCCGACCCGAGTGATCAATCTACCCAGCTCACCCGCGACATGCGGGCGCGCCTCTCCCCAAGGAGTGACCGACCGGCGTACCGTGTGACGAGGACGCCCGGGTGGCTGACCTGTGGCGTGGGGCCAGCGAGGCGGGACGGAGGCAACGCGATGCGGCCAGTACGCTTCGTCGCCCTCTCCGAGGACGGCCAAGCTATGGTGCTCACCGACGAGGTGGGCCGACTTCTCGCGCTGCCGATCGACGAGCGGGTCGCGACCGTCCTGCACAACGAGCCCGGCAGCGCCCCACTGACCGCGGTCGGCGGCGTCACCGAGCCCGCCCCCTCACTGTCGCCACGGGACATCCAGGCCCGGATCCGCTCCGGCGAGTCGGCCGAGGACGTGGCGCGGATCGCCGGGGTTCCGGTCGACCGCGTGCTGCGCTATGCCGGCCCGGTGCTTCAGGAGCGGGCGATGCTGGCCCAGCACGCCCGGCGCACCCGGCTCAGGAACGCGGAAAACCAGGCACCGCTCGCCGAGATCGTCGACGGCCGGCTCTCCCAGCACGGCATCGACACCGAGAAGATCTCCTGGGACGCCTACCGGCGCGACGACGGCACCTGGCGGATCATCGCGACCTGGCCGTCGGGGAAGGCGACCGCGCAGGCGATCTGGGATCTCGACAAGGCGCGCCAGGCGGTGACGCCGCACGACGACATGGCGCAGTACCTCTGCGCCGAGCGGCCGGCGCCGCTGCTCGGTCAGGAGCCCGCGCCGGAACGCGGCGGTCACGCCCTGCCCGGCCCGTCCCGGGTGGAGCCGAGCCGCGGCGGTCACGGGCTGCCGGCACCGGCCGGCGAGCACACCCGTTCCGGTCGGGACCCGATCCGGGCCGGCCGCGACGCGCTGCTCGCCGGGCTCGACCGCCCGCTCGGCTCGTCCGCAGGGCGCGGCCTCGACCCGGCCGCGTCGATGGCGTCGCCGGATGCGCCGCGGCAGCGGCCGGTTTCGGGCGGTGCCGCCGCGCTGCTCGGCGGTGGCCCCGGCTCCGCCTTCGACGACGACGCCGACGCGCCGAAGGAGGTCCCGGCGGTGCCCTCGCTGGCGGTCCTGCGGCCGCGCCGCGCCGCCGCGGCAGGCTCCGGCGAGTCCGGTGACGCCTCGGGCAAGCCGCGCAAGCGCCTGCCGAGCTGGGACGACGTGCTCTTCGGCAGCGGCCCCGCCGCCCGCGAAACCTCCTGACGGCGACCACCGCCGCGGGCCTGCCGGTGACGGCCGCCGCCCGCGAAACCTCCCGACGGCGACCACCGCCGCGGGCCTGCCGGTGACGGCCGCCCACCCGGGACGCCTTCTCACGCCGACCGCCGCCCCCGTGGGCTTCCGATCGGGCGGTGGCGGTCGGCTACCCGAGCGGCCAGGCCGCCAGCCGGTCGTACGTCGGGCGGGGGCCGAGGTGGCTGCGGACCAGCACAAGCTCGGTGGCCGGCCAGGAGGGTCCGAGATAGCTGTCGAGGAGATCCAGGTCCTCGTCGAGGCTCGCCCGGTCCAGCCGGTCGCCGGGGCGGGCCAGGGTGAGGTGCGGTCGCAGCGGCTTCCAGTCGAACGGGATCCTGGATCGGCGCAACTCCCGCCGGATCGTCCCGGCCAGCCGGTGCAGGGCGTCGACCTCGCCGAGCAGACCCACCCAGAGCACCGTGAACCGCCCCCGGCCGAACCGTCCACCACCGCCGAGCCGGAACCGGGGCGGTGGCCGGCCGGACGGGCCCGGATGCTCGGCGGCGGCCGGGGTCTCCTCGCCGGAGCGGGAGCGGGAGCGACGGCGGCGGGGAGGCGGACGGTGCCACAGCTCGACGGCCCGGGAGAGCGCCTCCCGCACCGTGCCCAACCGGTCCTCCGGCACCTCGCCGAGGAACGCCACGGTCACGTGCAGGTTCGACCGGGCGGCCAGCCGGACGTTGATCCCGGCGTCGGCAGCGGCGCCGGTCCGGAGCCGGCGCGCCTGCGCCATGACGTCGTCCAGGGCCTCCAACGGCGGATAGATGGCTACGAAGAGTCGCACCGGGGAACCCTTTCCGGCAGGCGGGACGGCGAGCGGGACGGCGGCCGGCGGGACGGCGGCCGGCGGCTCAACCGCCGCCCTGGCGCGGGCCGGGCTGCGGGGAGGCCAGGACCAGGCCGGCCGCCTGCAGCTCGCCCTCGACGCGTACCCGCTCGATCTCCCGGTCGACCCCGTCCAGGTCGCCGAGGTGCTCCGCCACGCCCAGGCACCGGCTGGCCAGGCGCAGCCGGTCGTCGTACGCCTCCAGCACCGCGTCCTGCCAGAGCCGGGACCGCCCGGCGACGCTCCGCCGCTGGTCGCCCAGCCGGCGCAGGTCGGCGGCGATGCGCTCGATCGCCGGATGCGCCACCCGGTCGAGCTGGGTCGGGTCGACCTGCCGGGTCAGCACGTCCACTTCGAACGTCCGGTCGAGCCGGTCCATGGCGCGGCGCGACCGCCGGCTGTCCCGGCGGTCGGCGAACCAGCCGGCGCACCGGTCGACCAGCTCGTCCGCGCAGATCAACGCGGCCACCACGGCCGGCAGGCACGCTACGGCAAGAAGTGCCAGCGGCAGCGCGAGAGCATGCACAATGGCCACATCCTCGGACGCTAACCGGCGGCAACCCGCCCCGCCACCGGTTTTGCGGTGAACGAATATTCACCTGGTCGCCGGGGCGAGAGCCAGGCGCAGCCGGTCGACGGCCGCCCGGTCACCCGCCCAGCCGACGGCGTCGTCGGCCGAGCGCCGCCAGAGCCAGAGCAGCAACTCCTCGGGCGCGGCGCTGATGGTCGCGTCCGCCCCGCCGGCCGGCGACCCTCCGGCCCGGGTGGTGCCGGGCTCGGCCCGGATCGTGCCGGGCTCGGCCCGGCCGGCGGACTCGGTCGGGTCGGAGACCACGGTCGCGCCCTCGGGGGCGAGCCGGACCAGCCAGCTCGTCGAGCCGGCGGTGGCCACGAGTTGGACCGCCGGGTCGGGCAGTACGGCGGCGAACTCCTCCGGCCACCGCCGGGTGCCGTAGCCGAGGAAGATCCGCAACACCTCGTCGATGCCGTCGGTGGCAAGGTCGTCGGGGATCTCCGTCGCCTGCTGGACGGTCGCCAGCTCGGCGTCGACCCGGTGGACGACCGTCTCCTGTGCCATCCGCCGGAGCCAGAAGCCGACCGTCTGGTCCGGGTCGTACCAGGTGGGGGCCAGCGCGGCCGAATCACGGGCGTCGAACTCGGCGCGCAGCGCGAGACAGGCCCGGTCGAGCAGGGCCAACGGCTCCACCCCGGAGACGTCCGGCGGCCACGTCGACGGCATCCGCCCGGCCCGCATGCACTCCACCTTGTGCAGATAGACCAGGGCGACGTGCCGGACGAGCTCGGCCACCGTCCAGCCCGGGCAGCCCGGCACGGGGGCGGCCAGATCGGCGGAGGCGACCTGCCGCAGCCGGGCCTGGTCGGCGGCCAGGCACTCCAGGAGTCGCACGCGCAGCATGGGGCCAGCTAACCAGAGGGATCCGACGCCCGCAGGTCGCCGAGCCGGTCGCCGGATGGCCGGTGCGCGGTGTCGGCCGGCCGTAACCTGCGAGGACTCCTCTTTCAGGTGTCTGCCGGGTGCACCACGTAGAACCGGGGCAGCGGCAGGATCCGCAGCCGGAGCCGGGTGCCGGTGCGGTGCAACTGCCAGACCAGCGCCGCACCGGCGACGGCCAGCGATAGCAGGCCGCCGATCCAGATGCTCGCCCCGGCGCCGAAGCGTTCGGCGATCCAGCCGATGATCGGTGCGCCGACCGGATTGCTGCCGAGGAAGACCAGCACCCAGAGCGCCATCACCCGCCCCCGGAACGCCGCGTCCACGCCGAGCTGCACCCGCTGGTTGGATGCCTGGGCGAAGAAGACCATGAAGAACCCGGTGAGCGGCAGCAGCGCCACCACCAGCCAGTACGTCGGGGCGAGCCCGACCAGTGTGCCGCAGAGTCCGGTGGCCACGGCGGCGCCGAGCACCACCCAGACCGAGGGGCGGCTGCGCCGGCCGCTGCCGGCGAGCGCACCGACCAGGGCACCGACCGCGAGGGCGGTGGTGAAGAGGCCGAACGAGGCGGCTCCGGTGTTGAAGGTGGTCTTGGCGAGCGCCGAGAGGGTGAGCTGGAAGTTGAAGAGCGACAGCCCGAGCACCGACATCAGCACCATCGGCAGCACCAGGTCGGAGCGGCGGGCGACGTACCGGAGGCCGTCGATCACCCGGGCGGACCCGCGCTCGCCGAGCGGCGGAAGCTTCTCGCGGTGCAGCTCGGCCGGGCGCATCAGCACCACGCAGACCACCGGGGCGATCGAGCTGAACGCGCTGACCAGGAAGACCGGGCCGACGTCGAAGAGGGCGATCGCCACCCCGGCCACCGCCGGGCCGATGATCCGGGCGGAGTTGAAGGTGGCGGCGGAGAGCGCCAGCGCGTTCGGCAGCAGCGGGTTACCGACGAGTTCGGAGACGAAGGACTGCCGTACCGGCGTCTCGACCGCGTTCGCCACGCCGAGCAGACCGGCGAAGACGAAGACGTGCCAGAGCTGGACGATGCCGGTGAGCACCAGCACGCTCATCCCGAGCGCCAGCACGCTCCAGGTGGTGTTGGCGAGAAAGAGCAGCAGCCGCTTGTCGTAGCGGTCGGCCAGCCGGCCGGAGAGCAGGGTGAGCAGGAGCACCGGGGTGAACTGCAACGCGATGACCACGCCGAGCGCGGACGCCGAGTCGTCCGAGAGGTTCAGGACGAGCCAGTCCTGGGTGGTGAACATCATCCACACGCCGATCAGCTTGATCAGCTGACCGGTGGCGAAGAGCCGGTAGTTGCGGACCGTCAGGGACTGGAACATGGTGCTCAGCTTTGCCCGCACTCGGGGTGCGCCTCCTCGGGTCGTACGCGTCATCCTCGACCCTCGGCCCCGACATTGCGGCCAGAAGGTCCTCGCGGACGAAGCGGACCCGATCCCCGGCGGCGGTCAGTCGCGCGCCACCTTCTGCAGGATCTCCGCGGCGCGCTGGAGCGCGTCGCGTTCCTCCGGGGTCAGCTCGGCGAGCCGACCGGCCAGCCACTCGTTGCGGGCCCGGTCGAACTGGGCGAGCATCGCGCGGCCGGTGTCGGTGGTCGCCAGGATGACCTGCCGGCCGTCGGTCGGATGGGGGGTGCGCTGCACGAGGCCGCGCTCCTCCAACTTCGCGACGATCTTGGTCATGGTCGGCGGCTGCACCCGCTCGGTGTCGGCCAGCTCGCGGGGGGTCAGCGCGCCGGCCAGTTCGAGGCTGGTCAGCGCGGAGAGCTGGGTCCCGGTGAGGTCGCCGACCGGCCGGGTCTGCCGTACCCGTCGGTTGAGTCGGGTGATCGCGTCCCGCAGCACCGTCGCAAGCTGCGCGGGGGACATGCGTTTCGCCATCACCGTCCACTCCGTCACAGTCGTTAGCCTAACTAATAAGCCTGGCTAACGACCACCGATTATGACCACTGTCACCGGGACCCGGCGCGTAGTGTGCCACAGCCTAGAAGAGCAGGGTCTCGAGCGGGCCACGCAGGAAATAGAGCACGAAGAGCACGGCCACCGCGTAGAGCAGCGGATGCACCTCCCGGGCCCGACCCCGGGCCACCTTCAGCAGCACGTAGCTGATCACCCCGGCGCCGATGCCGTTCGAGATCGAGTAGGTGAAGGGCATCAGCACGATGGTGAGGAACGCCGGGATGGCGATCTCGTAGTCGGTCCAGTCGATGGTCCGGACCGCGGTCATCATCAGGAAGCCGACCACCACCAGCGCGGTCGAGGCCGCCTCGAAGGGCACCACCACGACCAGCGGGGCCAGGAACATGGCCAGCAGGAAGAGCCCGCCGGTGACCAGGTTGGCCACCCCGGTCCGGGCACCCTCCGCGACCCCGGCCGCACTCTCGATGTACGAGGTGTTGCTCGACGTGCTCGCCGCACCGCCGGCCGCGGCGGCGATCGAGTCCACCAGCAGGATCTCCCGGGTACGCGGCGGCATCTTCTGCTCGTCCAGCAGCCCGCCCTCCTGCCCGACCGCCACCATCGTGCCCATGGTGTCGAAGAAGTCCGTGATGAGCAGCGTGAAGACGAACATGAGTGCCACCAGCACGCCCGCCCGCTGCCAGGAGCCGAGCAGGTCGAAGTTGCCCAGCAGGGAGAGGTCCGGGGTGTCCACCACGGTCTCCGGCAGGGCCGGCACGTTCAACGACCAGCCGGACGGGTTGGGCCGCCCGTCCACGAACGACGGCCCGACCTTGGCGATCGCCTCCACCACGATCGCCAGCACGGTCGAGGCGAGGATGCCGATCAGGATCGCGCCCCTGACCCGGCGTACCACCAGCACCAGCGTGAGCAGCAGCCCGAGGACGAAGACCAGCGCGGGCCAGGTCACCAGCTTGCCGCCGATGCCGAGCCCGACCGGGACGGTGGTGCCGGCGGCGTCCGGGATCCGGCGGACGAAGCCGGCGTCGACCAGCCCGATGACGGTCAGGAAGAGCCCGATGCCGACCCCGATCGCGGTCTTCAGCTGCGTCGGCACCGACCGGAACACGGCGGTACGCAGCCCGGTCAGCACCAGGACGGCGATGATCACGCCCTCGATCACCACCAGGCCCATGGCGTCTGCCCAGGTCATCTGCGGGGCGATCTCGTACGCCACCAGCGCGTTGACGCCGAGCCCGGCGGCCAGCGCCAGCGGGAACCGGGCGACCACACCCATCAGGATGGTCATCACCCCGGCGACCAGGGCGGTCGCCGCCGCCAGCGCCGGAATGGCCAGCCGCGCACCGTCCCCGTCGACCGCGTTGCCCAGGATCAACGGGTTGAGCACCACGATGTAGGCCATCGTGAAGAACGTGGCGAGCCCACCGCGCACCTCCCGGCCGGGTGTCGAGCCGCGCGCCGTGATCTCGAAATACCGGTCGAAGGCGTTGTTCATCGCGTCCTCGCAGGGGGTGTACGAGTGTGATCGGGGCATCGTCCCAGATCAACGGTTACCGGCAAAGGCCCGCCTCGTTACCAACCCTTACCAGTACGGCCGTACGCTGGAACGGTGCCCGAGGAACCGCGGATCGAGCCGATCGATCCACCGATGGTGCCGTTCGCCGTGGCCGGGATCGCCGTCTGGGCGGCCGTCGGGCTGGTGCTGCTGATCTTCTTCCGGGGCTGGCTCGCCGACACCGGCCGGGAGAACTGGCTCTGGGTCTGCCTCGCCGGTGTCGTGGTCGGGTTTCCCGGGCTGGCCGTGATGATCCGGCACGACGCCAACCGCCGTCGCCGCCGCGCCGGCAGGTGAGCGGGTTCCGACCTCAGCCCTGCCCGTACGGCTCGGACGGTTCGCCGGCCTCGGCCGGGCCGGACGCCCGACCCACCGCTACCGCCTCGACCTCGCTGTCGTCGTAGATGGTCGGCAGCTCGTCGACCGGCACCTCGGCCGACCCGACCAGGGCCTCGGAGTGCGCGCCGCAGCCGTGGTCGGCGCTGACCGCCCGGCCGTCGTCCGGGGCGTAGAAGTTTCCGCAGACCCCGAAGGACTGGCGCAGCGCACCGGCGAGCGGGAGATAGAAGCCGCAGGTGCCGCAGCGGGCACTGCGCGGTGCGGCGACCGCGATCGGGGCGGCCGGGCCGTGGTCGCCGTCGTACCACCGCTGGGCGGTGTCGGAGCGCCCCTCCCGGGACATCACCCGGGCGCGTCCGAGCCCCAGTTCCCAGGCCGTCTCCTCCACCGCGGGATCGTCGGAGAGCAGATAGCCGGGGGCGAGCCGCTCGTCGTCGGCCGGAGTGTGCAGCAGGTCGCCGACGCCGAGATCACCCGGCTGGAGCCGCTCCTGCCACGGCAGCCAGCTCGGCGCCAACAGCGCGTCCGGGCCGGGCAGCAGGGTGGTCTCGCAGACCGTGACGTGCCGGCTGCGCGGCACCCGGGTCACCGTGACGGCCCAGCGCCACCCCCGGTAGCCGGCGAGCCGGCACTCGAAGAAGTGCGTCACGAGCCGGTCTGCCTCGGCGATGACGCCCTGGTGGTCGCCGACCTCCGCCGGGTCGACCTCGGTGATCCCGGCCCGCGCCACGTCCACGGCGGTGGCGCAGACCTGGTCGAGGCGGGCCGTGCGCGAGGTGCTGCTCCTGGTCACCCACCCATTCTTGCCTATCCTTGACGGCGGGTCGGCGGCACTCCCCGGCACTTTTCACCGCAGAGATATCTCGGCACAGATCCGACGGTCACCGACCAGATGGGCGAGGATGGTCCTCATGCCGCTGTTCAGCCGCTCTGGGCGATCGATACCCGGACGCGTCGTCGGTACGGCGTTCCGTGCCGTCAGGCTGCTCTTCCGGGGTTCGCTCGGCAGCGCCCGCTGGACGACGCGCCGGGTCGCCCGGGTACGCACGAAGGGTGCCGGCGGCGAGGTCGGGATGGTGCGCCTCTTCGACCTGCACGCCGCCTCCTGCGCCGGTGACACGCTGATCACGATCGGCCTGGCCGGGACGATCTTCTTCAACGCCCCGCTCGGCGAGGCGCGGAGCAAGGTCGCGCTCTACCTGCTGGTCACCATGGTGCCGTTCGCGCTGCTCGCCCCGGTGGTGGGGCCGCTACTCGACCACTTCCGGCACGGCCGCCGGTACGCGCTCGCCGCCACCATGCTCGGCCGGGCCTTCCTGGCCTGGCTGATCTCCGACTACATCCACGGCTTCGGGCTCTATCCGGCCGCCTTCGGCGTGCTGGCGCTCTCCCGCGCGTACGGGGTGGCCCGGTCGGCGGCGGTCCCCCGGTTGCTTCCGGAGGGGATCGGGCTCTCCCAGGCCGGCGCCCGGGCCAGCGTCTACGGCTCGATCGCCGGTGGACTGGTCGTGCCGATCGGGGTGGCGGCGTTCTGGTTCGGCCCGCAGTGGCCGCTCCGGGTCGCCTCGGTGATCTTCCTGGTCGGCATGGTGATCGCGCTCCGCCTGCCGCCCCGGGCCGACTCGGATCCCCCGGAGACCGTGCCGAGAGCGTTCCGGGCGCTGCGGCCGGGCCGCAACGGGCGGGAGCGGGCGCTCAGCCGCAGCGGTCCGGGCGGCCGGCTGGTGGTCGCCGCCCTGGTCGGCAGCGCCGCGCTGCGCGGCGGCTACGGCTTCCTGCTGCTCTTCCTCGCCTTCGCGATAAAGGCCGGCGACCTGGAGACCGAGCTCTTCGGCCGACAGCACGGCGCCGAGGTCGCCCTCGGGGTGATCGGGGCCGGGCTCGGCATCGGGACGTTCCTGGCCACCGCCCTCGGCACCCGGCTGCGGATCCACCGCCCGGTGGTGCTCCAGGCCACCGGCCTGGTGCTGGTCACCGCGGTCGCGGTGCTGGCCACGCTCCGCTTCTCGCTGCTGCTGGTCGCGCTGCTCTGTCTGGTCACCGCCGTGATCAGCGGCGTCGCCAAGCTCGCCGTGGACGCCTCGATCCAGGAGCGCGTGCCGGAGCGCCTCCGGGCGACCGCGTTCGCGCACTCCGAGACGGTGCTGATGCTCGCCTTCGTGGCCGGCGGCGGGCTCGGGCTGGTGCCGGTGGAGGGGCGGATCGGGATCGGGATACTCACCGCTCTCGCCGCCGCCGGGACGGTCTGGGCGGTCGTCTCCGCCGGCCGGCTCCGGGGCGAGCGGCTCTCCGGCCGGGCGGCGGCCGAGGTCACGGCGCCGACCTCCCCCGCGCCGGCCGGCGCTCCCCCGGGTGGTGCCGAACCCTCCGGCGACGCCGCACCCGCCTCCGGCGGTAGGCCCTCCGGCGATGTGCCCGCTGCCGAGGACGCACCGGTGGAGGAGGTCGAGGCGGACCCGGAACTGGCGCCCCCCGGCTATCACATCTACCGTCCGTCGTCCGCCGTACCCGGCCCGGGACCGGGCGACGACGGCTCCCGCCGGGAATCGCGGGGGACGTAGTGGGCGGGACGCTGCTGGTGGTCACCGCCGTCCCGGCCGAGGCCGAGGCGGTACGCGCCGGCCTGGTCGGCGACGGGGTGACCGTCGCCCCCGTCGGGGTGGGCCCGGCCGCGGCCGCCGCCGGCACCGCCCGGCTGATCGCACTCGCCGAGGCGACCGGTCGGCCCTACCGGGGCGTGCTCAGCGCCGGTATCGGCGGCGGATTCCCGGACCGTGTTCCGGTGGGCGGCACGGTGATCGCCATCCGCAGCGTCGCCGCCGACCTCGGCGCCGAATCGCCGGACGGCTTCCTTCCCCTCGACGAGTTGGGCTTCGGCGCCACGGCCCGTCCCGCCGACCCGGCACTGCTCGACGTGTTGCGGGCCGGGCTGCCGCGGGCGGTCACCGGCGCCGTCCTCACCCTGAGCACGGTGACCGGCACGGCCGCGACCAGCGCCGGCCTGCTGGCCCGGCACCCGGACGCGGTGGCCGAGGCCATGGAGGGGTACGGAGTGGCGACCGCAGCCGCCGACGCCGGCCTGCCCTTCGCCGAGCTGCGTACGATCTCCAACCCGATCGGACCGCGCGACCGCTCGGCGTGGCGGATCGGCGCCGCCTTCGCGGCCCTCACCACCGCCTTCAGGCTGGTCGCTCAGAAGCTCTGAGCCGCCGGCCCCGATGCCCAACCCGCGACACTCGGGGGCGGACGTGATCTGGCCGACCGGAGGTGCCCGGCCGGGTGGCGGCCGGGGTGGGCGGGGTTACGGTGGGCGGCGTGGCGCTCTCGCTGGCGATCTCGCCCTGCCCCAACGACACCTTCGTGTTCCACTCCCTGGTGCACGGGCTCGTCCCCGCTGCCCCGCCGGTGGAGGTGACCTACGCCGACGTGGACGTCACCAACACCGCCGCGCAGCGGGGGGCGTACGACCTGGTGAAGGTGAGCTACGCGGCACTGCCCTGGCTGCTCGACGACTACCACCTGCTGCCCTGCGGCGGGGCGCTCGGCCGGGGCTGCGGGCCGCTGGTGCTGACCCGGCCGGGCCGGGCCGGCGACGCCGACCTGACCGGGGCGACCGTGGCGGTGCCCGGCGACCGGACCACGGCGTACCTGCTGTTCCGGCTCTGGTCGGCGCGGCGGCCGCCGGCCCGGATCGAGGTGGTGCCGTTCCACGAGATCATGCCGGCGGTGGCGGCCGGCCGGTACGACGCCGGGCTGGTCATCCACGAGGCCCGGTTCACCTATCCCCGGCACGGCCTGACCGCCCTGGTCGACCTCGGCGAGTGGTGGGAGGGCGAGACCGGCCTGCCGATCCCGCTCGGCGCCATCCTGGCCCGCCGGGGCGGCGTCGACCCGGTCGAGGCGGCCGGCTGGATCCGCGACTCGGTACGCCGGGCCTGGGCCGACCCGGCCGGCACCGAGGCGTACGTGCTGGCGCACGCGCAGGAGATGGAGCGCGACGTGGTCGACCGGCACATCGCGCTCTACGTCAACGAGTTCACCGCCGAGCTGGGCGACGAGGGGCGGGCCGCGGTCGACGCCCTGCTCGGCCGGGCGGCGGCGGCCGGGCTGACCCCTCAGATCTCCAGTTCGCGGGCGACCGCGTGGACGAGCTGAGCCACGGTCTGCGCGGTCTTCCGGTCGGGGAACCGGCCCCGGCGCAGGTCCGGCTGGACCTTCGCCTCCAGCACCTTGATCATGTCTTCGACCAGGCCGTGCAGCTCCTCGGCCGGCCGGCGGCGAAGCTCCGCCATGGACGGTGGCGCGTCCAGCAGCTTCACCCCGAGCGCCTGCGCGCCCCGGCGGCTGTCCACGACGCCGAACTCGACCCGCTGGCCGCCCTTCAGGTCGGTGACACCAGCCGGCAGCGCGCCCTTCGGCAGGAACACGTCGCCACCCTCGTCACTGGTGACGAATCCGTATCCCTTGGCCGCGTCGTACCACTTCACTCGACCCGTCGGCACCTGAACCTCGACTCCCCTGATGAGATTGCTGTCCTCACAAGGCTAGCCGCATCACCCGCGCAAGCGCCTGCGGGAATCCGGTAAGGTCCGCCAGGACCAGGTCGGCGCCGGCCGCGCGCAGTTCGTCCCCGTCGTGCGACCCGGTGGTGACGCCGAGTCCGGGTATGCCCGCGGTCTGCGCCGCCTGCATGTCGGCGACGTGGTCACCGACGTAGACCTCCGCGCCGTGTGTGGTCAGCGCGGTCGCCTTCTCCGCCGCGAAGAGCTCGCCGACCAGGTCGTCGACCGGCATACCGAGGTGGTCCAGGTGCAGCCGGGCCAGCGGGCCGTACTTCCCGGTGACCACCACCACCCGCAGGCCGCGCGCCCGGACCTCGGCCAACGCCTCGGCCGCGCCGGGCAGCGGCCGGGACCGCGTGATCGCGTACTCGGGATAGAGCGACCGGTAGGTCTCGACCGCCTCGTCCAACCGCTCCGGCGGAAACCAGTTCCGCAGCTCGGTGCGGAGCAGCGGGCCGAGCCGGCTCACCACGAGTTCCGCGTCGACGTACACCCCGGTCACGGCGGTGAGCGCCCGGTAGGCGGCGGCGATCCCCGGCCGGGTGTCGATCAGGGTCATGTCGAGGTCGAACCCGACCGCGGGGGCAGCCACGCCGCCATGATCGCACGCCAGGTGCGACGGCCCGGCGCCCGCGTCGACGACCGACGCGCACGGCGGGTGCGACGGCCGGCAGTCGCGTCGGCGTCCGACGCGCACGACCGGGGCCCGGCCGGATAGCGTGGAACGACGATGACCACACTCGCCGACCATCTGCGGGCGCTGCCCGACGAGGCGCTGGCCGCTCTCTTCCGGCTGCGTCCCGATCTCGTCGTGCCGGTACCGACCGATCTGTCCGCCCTGGCGGTCCGCGCCCAGTCCCGGGTGTCGGTGGCGCGGGCGCTGGACGGGCTCGACGAGTTCACCCTGCGGATCATGGACGCGGCCCGGCTGACCCGTGACACAGATCATGCCGGGACGGGAGGTCGTGCCGAGACGTCGGCGGAGGCGATCCTCACCCTGGCCGCCGGGACCGGCCGCCGGGTGGACCGGGCCGCGGTCCGGGCCGCCGTCGACCGGCTCCGGGCGCTCTTCCTGCTCTACGGGCCGGTGGACGCCCTGCGGGTCGTGCCGGCGGTGGACGAGGTCTGCTCGCCGTACCCGGCGGGGCTGGGCCGGCCGGCGGCGGAGCTGGACCCGGAGGCGGCCGCGCTGGTCGCGGACCCGGCCCGACTGCGCCGTACCCTGCTGGCCGCCCCGCCACCGGCCCGGGCGATCCTGGACCGGCTCGCCGCCGGGCCCCCGGTCGGCACGCTGCCGGCGCCGGCCGCCGCCCCGCCCGCCGAGGGCCGCCCGGCCACACCGGAGGAGAAGAGCGCGGCGACTCCCGTCTCCTGGCTGGTGGAGAACCGCCTGCTGGTGCCGGTCCCCGAGACCGCCGGTGGAGCCGCCGCGCCGGCCGCCGTGGAACTGCCCCGGGAGGTCGGCCTGCTGCTGCGCCGCGACACCGGACCGCTCGGTCCGCTGCGCCCGCAGCCGCCTGCGGTGGCCGGCGCCACCCGGGAGCCGAAGGCCGCCGACTCGGCCGGGGCCGGGCAGGCGATGGAGGCGGTACGGCACACCGAGGCACTCCTCGACCAGCTCGCCGCCGAACCCGCCCCGGTACTCCGCTCCGGCGGGCTCGGCGTGCGCGACCTGCGCCGGTTGGCCAGGGCCACCGGGCTGGACGAGTCGACCGCCGCCCTGCTGCTGGAGGTGGCGTACGCGGCGGGCCTGGCCGGCGAGCTCGACCTGCCCGGCGCGGCCACCACCCGCAACGGTGCCGACCAGCAGATGCTGCCGGCCGCCGGCTACGAGGGCTGGCGGGACGCCTCGCTGGCGCACCGCTGGGAGCACCTGGCCCGGGCCTGGCTCACCATGACCCGGCAGGTGGGGCTGATCGGCCAGCGCGACGAGCGGGACCGGCCGATCACCGTCCTCTCCGCCGAGGCGGAGCGGGCCGGGATGCCGGCGGTGCGGCGGGCCGCCCTCGACGTACTCGCCGGTCTCGAACCGGGCACGGCGCCCGGCCCGGACGAGGTGGTCGACCTGCTCGCCTGGCGGGCGCCCCGGCGCAGCCTCGGCCGGGAGACCGGCCAGCGGGAGGTGCTCGCCGAGGCGGCCCAGCTCGGCGTCACCGGTCTCGGCGCGCTCACCACCTACGGCCGGCTGCTGCTGGCGCAGTGGAGCGGCGGGGACGGCCGGCTCGGCGAGCCCGGCGACGACCCGCTCGGCGTCCGGCCGGACGCCGCCGGGGCGGCCGGCGGCGGTTCCGCCACGGTGCGGGCGCTGGACGCGCTGCTGCCGGCACCCGTCGACCACTTCCTGGTGCAGGCCGATCTGACCGTGGTGGTGCCCGGACCGCCCGAGCCGACCCTCGCCGCCGAACTGGCGAGCGTGGCCGAGCAGGAGTCGGCGGGCGGGGCCAGCGTGCACCGGGTCACCGGGGAGAGCGTGCGGCGGGCACTGGACGCCGGGTACGCGGCCGAGGACCTGCACACGCTCTTCAAGCGCCGGTCCCGTACCCCGGTCCCGCAGAGCCTGACCTATCTCGTCGACGACGTGGCCCGCAAGCACGGCGGCCTCCGGGCCGGCGCGGCCGGGTCGTACCTGCGCAGTGACGACGAGGCGCTGCTGGCCGAGGTGCTCGCCGACCGCCGGCTCGCCCCGATGTCGCTGCGCCGGCTCGCCCCGACCGTGCTGGTCACGCCGCACCTGGTGGGGCGGCTGCTCACCGCGCTGCGCGACGCCGGCTATGCGCCGGTCTCCGAGGATGCCAGCGGGGCGACGGTGCTGACCCGGCCGAAGATGCGCCGGGCCCCGGCCAGGGGCTCGATCGCCAACCGGGTCACCGATCCGCTCGCCACCCCCAGGCTGACCACGCCCCGGCTGCTCGGGATCGTGGAGCAGATCCGCCGGGGCGACGCGGCGGCCCGGGCCGCCCGCCGGGCACCGAGCACGGTCCGGGACGCCGGCCGGCCGGGTGGCGCCGGCCCGGCGGCGGCGACCGCCCACGCGCACACCCAGGCGCTCGCCGTGCTCCAGCAGGCGGTCCGGGACCGGGCACTGGTCTGGGTCGGGTACGTCGACGCGCACGGCGCCACCGCGTCCCGGCTGGTCCGCCCGGTCTCGATCGGGGCCGGTTACCTGCGGGCCGAGGACGAGCGCACCGAGACGCTGCACACCTTCGCCCTGCACCGGATCACCGCCGCCGTCCTCGACGGATGAGGCGCGGGGTGTTAGGAAGGGGCCCTTCTACAACAGAAAGCGATAAGCGGGGGCCCTTCCTTGCACCTCACTCGTGTCGGCGGTGGCGGCGGATGGAGCCGACGACGGAGACGATGAGCAGCAGGGTGAAGGCGGCACCGAGCCCCTCACCGAGCGAGTCGACGATGCCCTGCCGCTGCACCAGCCACCCGAAGAGCACCCAGCCGACCAGCAGCGCCGCCACCACGGCGTAGGCCAACAAGGTGGCCCGGGAGACGGGCTCCGAGGCGGGATCCGGGCCGGTCGGAGGGTCTGTCTCGGACCTCACCTCGCGGTCGACCGTCATGCGAACCTCCACGGGCGTCTGCTCCGGGTTCCAAGACTCGCATCCGGCCGACGGATATGACAGGTACGACGACCCGAAGTCGTGTCAGGTCCTCCGACCGACGACCCGGGGTCGTGTCAGGTCCCCGGGCGGCGGCCCATCACGTGCACGCGGGTGCCGACCTTGCCGAGCTGCCACATCCGCCGGGCGTCGCTCGGGAGCAGGTTGACGCAGCCGTGCGAGCCGATCGACTTGTTGTGCAGGTAGGTGGTCGTCTCGTGGAAGCCGATCCCGCCGACGAAGCGCTGCCAGTACGGGAGCCAGACCTCGTACGGGTCGGACCACTCCTTGGTGTTCCGGAAGTTGATTTTGTAGGTGCCGGCCGGGGTGGCGTAGCCCGGCATGCCGGTCCGGGTGACGGTGGGCGGCATCACCACGGTGCTGCCGCGCATCGCCCAGACGGTCTGCTGGGTCAGGTCGATGCAGAAGGTCGTGGCGCTGCCGGCCTTGCACCGCCCGGTGTCGGTGCGGGCCAGCCGCCGCGCGACGTCGGCGGTGAGTGGGCCGGCCCGCCCCTCCGGCGGCCGGATGTCGTAGCGGCGCTGGAACTTCTTGATGGCGGCGCAGTCGGCGGCCGACTGTCGGCCGTCCACGGTGACCTTGCCGAACCCGCCCAACTGGGCGAGGTAGGTCTCCACCTCGCGCTGCCGCTCCCCCTGCGGGCAGCCGGCCGCCGGCTTCGGCTTCGGTGAGTTGGTGGTCGGCTTCGGCGTCGGCTTACGGGTCGGCGGCCTGGTCGTCGGCGGCCTGGTCGTCGGCGTGCTCCGGCGCGGGGTCGGGCTCGGCTCGGCCGCCTCGTCGGAGGCCGCCTCCTCATCCGGCGCGGGCGGCGCGCTCGCCCCCGTTGCGTCCTCCGCCGCCCCGACCGGCGCGGGGCCGCCGGCTCCCGACCCGTCGGACTGCGGATCAAACGCGCACGCACCGGCGCCGAACAGGGCGACCGCCGCTAGAGTGATCAGACCGGTGCCGAGACGCGCCAGTGTCATCTGCTCTGCCCCTCCCCAGAAGCCGTCGTCAGCTAGACGCATGGGAGCGCCGCTCCGGTTGCATCAGGTGAAGAATTTTTCCGGTTCGTTATCCATCGTGCAAGACTGGAGGGTCGGCCCGGAGGCGGCCCGACCCCCGGACGGGAAGGCGTGAGTGTGAGCGGCGGACCACTGATCGTGCAGTCGGACAAGACCCTGCTGCTGGAGGTCGACCATCCGGACGCGCTGGCCTGCCGGATGGCGATCGCTCCCTTCGCCGAGCTGGAACGCTCACCGGAGCACGTGCACACCTACCGGCTGACGCCGCTGGGCCTCTGGAACGCCCGCGCGGCCGGACACGACGCCGAGGGCGTGGTCGACGCGCTGTTGCGCTTCTCCCGCTATCCGGTGCCGCACGCCCTGCTGGTCGACGTCGCCGAGACCATGGACCGCTACGGCCGGCTGCAACTCGTCGCGCACCCCACGCACGGCCTGGTGCTGCGGGCGGTGGACCGGATGGTGCTGATCGAAGTCGCCAAGAGCAAGAAGCTGGCCGGGATGCTCGGGGCGAAGGTCGACGACGACACGATGGTCGTGCACCCGTCGGAGCGGGGCCGGCTCAAGCAGGCCCTGCTCAAGCTCGGCTGGCCGGCCGAGGACCTGGCCGGCTACGTCGACGGCGAGGCGCACCCGATCGAGCTGGCCACCGCCGGCACCGACGGGAAGCCGGGCTGGGAGCTGCGGTCGTACCAGCGGGAGGCGGTGCAGCAGTTCTGGGCCGGCGGGTCGGGGGTGGTGGTGCTGCCCTGCGGCGCCGGCAAGACCCTGGTCGGTGCCGCCGCGATGGCCGAGGCGAAGGCGACCACGCTGATCCTGGTCACCAACACCGTCGCCGGCCGGCAGTGGAAGCGGGAGCTGGTCGCCCGCACCTCGCTGACCGAGGAGGAGATCGGGGAATACTCCGGCGAGCGCAAGGAGATCCGCCCGGTCACCATCGCGACGTACCAGGTGCTGACCTCGCGGCGCGGCGGCGCCTTCACCCACCTGGACCTCTTCGGCGCCCGCGACTGGGGCCTGGTGATCTACGACGAGGTGCACCTGCTGCCGGCGCCGATCTTCCGGTTCACCGCCGACCTCCAGGCCCGGCGCCGGCTCGGCCTGACCGCCACCCTGGTCCGGGAGGACGGCCGGGAGGGCGACGTCTTCTCGCTGATCGGCCCGAAGCGGTACGACGCACCGTGGAAGGACATCGAGGCGCAGGGTTGGATCGCCCCCGCCGACTGCACCGAGGTACGCGTCACGCTCACCGACGCCGAGCGGATGACCTACGCGATCGCCGAGCCGGAGGAGCGCTACCGGGTGGCGGCGACCGCCCGGACCAAGCTGCCGGTGGTGAAGGCGCTGGTCGAGCGGCACGCGAACGACCAGGTGCTGGTGATCGGTGCCTACATCGACCAACTGCACGAGCTGGGCGAGACGCTGGGCGTGCCGATCGTGCAGGGCTCGACCACCAACAGGGAGCGGGAGCGCCTCTTCGACGCGTTCCGGGCCGGCGAGATCTCCACCCTGGTGATCTCCAAGGTCGGCAACTTCTCCATCGACCTGCCGGAGGCGGCGGTGGCGATCCAGGTCTCCGGCACCTTCGGCTCCCGGCAGGAGGAGGCGCAGCGGCTCGGCCGGGTGCTCCGGCCCAAGGCGGACCGCCGGCAGGCGCACTTCTACACGGTCGTCTCCCGGGACACCATCGACACCGAATACGCGGCACACCGGCAGCGCTTCCTCGCCGAGCAGGGCTATGCGTACACGATCGTCGACGCCGACGACGTGCTCGGCCCGCCGCTGCCCAGCGTGGACTGACAGGTGGCCTCAGGGAAGTGCGAAATGACGGGCCGTGGCCCGGCCCTTAACGCAGTAGCAGAGCATTGTGTACGTCATCGTCACCTGATCGAAAACCGGCTGGATCGGGTCAGAAATGTCACCTTTCCACGAAAGGTGCTGGCCAGCTCGGTGCCGGCTCCGCATCGCACGATGGTTACTATCCGCAGTCTTGGCGTTGGCGCATAACAGCTGATCGCAGGTGTGTCGCATAGCCCGCGCCCGTCACTAACTGCAATCGGCGCGGCACCTCACGTGCCGTGGCACATTACAAAACATCCTCAAAGCGGACGGATCGAGAGCGCTCCCAGTCCTGTTGTTGTATGCGCATGCAGATGCTACTGTGCGTCCATCGAAGGTGATGCCCAGCTAAGACAACAGACCGTGACTTGGTGGGGGACGGGACCAGCCTTGGCCGCAGAACGCACTAGCCACGTAGTAGGCATCATCAGAGGTGCCGCGCACCGCGTCATTGGCGGGCACGAGCCCGCGGCCGGTATTCCAGACTCTGACCAGCGGCCGCTTGTGCTTCGGGCGGCAAAGAGCGCCCCCCTGCTCGAGGTCGTCATGGACAGACTGGGGCAAGGAGATGTGGTAGCTCTCGTTCCCGAGACCTGCGGACTCGATTATGTCGGCGAGGTGCGGGCCCAGATCGGGGAAACCAGGCTCATCCGGTCCACAGCCGGTGGGCGCGACGAGGGAATTCTCGCGCTCCCGACATCGGGATCGACAGGTCGGCCCAAGTTGGTCGCGCTTCCGATTTCTCGGATCGAACGGTTCATCGCCTGGGGTGTCCGGCAGTTCTCGTTCCACAGCGGAACGGTCTCTCTAAGCCTGAGTCCGTGGAATTTCGACGTGTCGCTCCTGGACACCTGGGCGGCTCTGGCGGCCGGGGGCACGGTCGTGGCCGCCAATGCGCAACGGCTCGCCGAGACGGAGTACGTGGCTAACCTGCTGAACAGCCACGATGTGACCTTCGTTCAGACCGTTCCGTCGACGCTCGACGCGCTCGTCAGAGCAGGGAACGGAAAGCCGCTTTCCTCGGTCACCGATGTCGTCCTCACCGGAGGAGTCGCGGGAGCCGCGACGCGCCAGGCCGCAGTCGACCTGTTTCCGCACGCACGCTTCCACAACGTGTACGGGTCGACCGAAGTCAACGACTGCCTCCTGTACACAGCATCGCCCGAGACATTCGCGGCTGCGGACAGTGTGCCGTTGGGAGCTCCCATCGCCGGCTGCGAGGTCCACCTCGCCCACGACGGTCGCGTTCTGCCGCTGACCGCCTGCGCCGACGGTGTGCGTGGAGAACTGTTCGTGCGTACTCCCTGGATGGCCGCTGGCTACTTGAATCACGGCCGGATCGAAGCGCTGAGCGACTCCGATGCCGGGCAGGAGCTCTACCCGATGAGAGACCGGGTGGAGCTCGTGGACGGTCAGCTCCGATACCTCGGTCGCAGTGATCGCACCGTAAAACTTCGTGGCCAGCGGGTGAACCTGGACGAGGTCGAGCAGGCGGCATGCGCCACCGGAGTGGTGGGAGCGGCCTGCGCATGGGTCGGCCCGTCAGACTCCGGCGAGGAGCTCCGTCTGGCCTACACCGGGCCGGACAACGGTCCCAAGAGCGTCTCCGGCATCGAACTCCGCCTGGCCCTGAGCCGCCGGCTACCGCCGTACGCCATGCCGAACCGCTTGTACGCGTTCGAAGGCCCCTTTCCCGTCAACGCGAACGGGAAGCCAGATCTCCGACAAATCAGGACAGAGATTGAGAGGGCATGAACTATGACGACGCTCGATGACGTCAAGAAATACATCACTGAAAGATTCGCTCCCGACACCGAACCGCAGGGTCTGCCCGACGACGTGGATCTGAACGCCACGGGAATCCTCACCAGCGTGAGCACCGTGCAGTTGCTCGAATGGTGCGGGAGGACCTACCGGGTCCCGGTCAACTCGATGTCGATCGACCCCGCACAACTGAGCACGCCACAAAGGATTGCCCATTTCATCGATACTCACCGGACCAAACAAGCGTGACTGTGGAAGGAGAGGAAGTTGTTCGCCAGATCGAGGGAGGAAGTCGCTTCCGTGGAGTGGGGGAATGGCACCAGCCACAGGCTCCTGGTCGAAGAGGACAACATGGGCTTCGCCCTTGCACACACCCTGGTACGAGCTGGTACCGAGTCAAGGCTCGAGTATCGGCGCAACCTCGAAGCCTGCTACTGCATCAAGGGCTCCGGCACCGTTGAGGATACCGAAGGAAATGTCGTAGAACTCAGGCCCGGTGTTCTCTACGCCCTCAACAACCACGACCGACACTACCTGCGGGCATCCGACGACGAGGACCTCGAACTGATCAGCGTGTTCAACCCTCCGATCCGTGGAGACGAGAAGCATATCCTCTCCGATGCCGGGTTCAGTTCTTACTGAGGACGAGGAAAGCCATGATCGAAGAACGTTGGCAACGTATCCTTGAAACGCTCGGCGGGCGAGACCGTTCGGTGCGAGAGGGCGGGTTCTGCCGGGACCTTTGGCGCGAGGTCGCCGAGACCGGGCTCTTCGCGGTCCTTCCCGGGTCCGCGCCGGGCGAGTGCATGGCCGAGGCGGTCACGCGGTTCCGCGAACTGGGCCGGGTCAGTCCAGACCGGGGACTCACGTTCTCGGCGGTGACCCAACTGGCCAGCACCGTCTTCTGTCTGACGGTCTTCGGCAGCCGCGAACTGCGGGAACGATACCTGCCCGCAGCGCAATCCGGCGCCGCGATCGGCGGTCACGCGATCACCGAAGCCGAGGCCGGCTCGGACGTGATGAACATGTCGACAACAGCCGTCCGGCGGGGCGACCACTATGTACTCACCGGAAGCAAGCGGTTCATCACGAACGCCCCGATCGCCACGACCCTGGTCGTCTACGCCAAGACCGAGGGCGACGGACCCGAGGGGGGCCTGTCGGCGTTCCTCGTGGAAACGGGGTGGCCGGGTGTCGGCGCTGCCGGGGCGATGCCGACCGCAGGGTTGCGTAGTGCCCCGATCGGGGAGGTTCATCTTGACGGGGTCAAGGTGCCCGAGGCCAACCGCGTCGGCCACCCCGGAGCCGGCATGCTCATCCTCGATCAGGTGATGAAGCGCGAGATCCTCCTGGCGTTCGCGGCCAACGTCGGCGAGATGGAGCGCTCCGTGCGGGAGTCGGTCGACTATGCCAACCAGCGCGTGCAGTTTGGCGCGCCTATCGGCGGCAATCAACTGGTTGCCGATCGTTTGGTCGAAGCGCAGATCGCAATCGAGCTGGGTGGGACGTTACTGGAATCCATTGCCGCCAAGATCGATGGATACAGCGACGTGACGATACCAATCGCGGCAGCGAAGGTGTTCATCAGCGAGGCACACCTGGCCTGCGCGCTGAACAGCATCCGGATCCGGGGCGGTAACGGCTATCTCGACACGGAACCATACTGCGCAGATCTCCTCGACGCGGTGCCGGGAACGATCTACTCCGGGTCGAACGACGTCCTGCGTACGAAGATCGCAACTATGATGGGGATAAAGACATGAATTTCGACCGACTGGCACTTGTGAAATCTACCGAGGTGTTGGACTACGGCAATCCGGCCGTTTCTTCCTTCGTGGAAGACGCGGGGTGCTATCGGGCTCCCAGCATCGCCGGCGCTGTCGAGCGCCTCCACGACGCCGTGCGGGACGGAATCGACTACAATGTCTTCAACGTGCCACTGCACGAAGGGCTCCGTGCCTCGGAGGTGGTGACGTACGGGTCGGGGTTCTGCCTCCATAAGAGCCTGCTGTTCGTCGCCGGGTGTCGCAAACTCGGTGTGCCCGCAGTCCTCTGCTCCGATATCGTCACCAACCACGTGGCCGACAGGGCGATGCTGAAGCTGGTCGGCGGAGACGAATTCCTCCACTGGTACGCGCAGATTTACCTGAATGGAAGGTGGTGCAAGGCGGCACCGGTCTTCAATGCGCTCCTGTGCAGTCTGTACGGAATCGAAGTGCTGCGTTTCAACCCGCACGGGGATGCGGTCAGGCAGCAATACCGCGGAAACACCAGCCTGGTCTTCATGGGTGGGGAGCGCCGCTACCCAAACCCTGACATGCGCGAAGTCCTGGCGGCTATCCAGAAGATGCATCCTCGAATGGTCACGCCGTCAGGACGGACACCCACCTCACAGTCGCTCTCGGCGGCGGCCCACGCGTGAAATAGAAAGGAATGCTTCCCGATGTGGAAACCCGACGGCTGGGACTCGGAGTTCAAGCTTGGTGTCGTCGCGCCTCATGCCGATGTCGGTCCGGAGGCCGAAGCTCAGGCCATCCTCGCCGGGCATCCGGTGACCGTCCACGGTGCACGCGTCCACTTCGCGCCGATGCACCCCGGCGGGCATATCGATGACAAGATCGCCCACGACCCGGTCCTGCGGTTCATCCAGCCGGATGTGATCGATCCTACGGTTGAAAGTCTCTCGAGCGCACCTCTCGACGCGATCGGCCTGGCGTTCACCAGTTCGTCGTTCAAGATCGGCGCGGCTGGCGAGCGAGACCTGCTCACCAGGCTCGCCCGGTCCAGCCACGGTATCCGGCTCGTCACCACGGGCACCGCCACGGTGACCGCGATCCAGACGCTCGAGTTGACCCGGATCGCCGTGATGGCACCCTCCTGGTTCGACGACGATCTCTGCGGCGCGGGTGGGTCCTACTTCACCGAGCAGGGGGTGGATGTTGTCTCGGTGACACCGAGTGGGCCGCCCGGCGGACCGTTGGCGATCACGCCTGCGGCGACCGCCGAGGCGGTCCGGGCTCTGGTGGCGCGCACGAAGGCTCGGGCGGTGTTCATCGCCGGTAACGGCCAACGTGCGATCGGCGCCATCGACCAGATCGAACACGAACTCGGCGTGACCGCTCTGACGGCCAATCAGGTCCTTGTCTGGTCGTGCCTGGAAGGAATCGCTCTGCGGGGAAGGATCAAGGGTTACGGAAGACTCTTTTCGTTCGGGTGAACGCCAGCACCTCCTGTGGTACGTTAGTTGTATGTACATGGATCATGGTGGCGAAGGCCGGGAAGGTCAGCGGGACGCCAGGGATCTCCCTGCGTCCTGGTCGCAGATCGCCCTCTTCGCTTCCGCCGTGGACACGAGGCTCGGCAAGTGGCTCGCGGACGCATACAGCATCGGCCTGACCGAATACCGCGCCCTCCTGCTGCTCAGTCGGGCACCGGACAAGGAGTTGCGGGTCAACGACCTGGCGCAGCAGGTCGGCTTGAACCAGAGTTCGGTGACCAGGCTTCTGAGCCGACTGGAGGCCAAGTCGCTGAGCTACCGCGACATATGCCCTGACGACGGTCGGGGTGTGTACGCCGTCATCGCGGACAAGGGCATGGAACTCCTGCGAGAGGTTCGCACGCCCTACGAGGCGAAGGTGGCCGAGGTCCTAGAGGACGTTGCCGACCAGCAGGTCACGGTGGGCCGCCATCAGGTCAGCAGAGCCTTCATGACAGTCGGTGAGCTGCTCGGTAAGTAACCGCGTCGCCAGGGGAGGCCGCACTGTACCGCCACATCTGCATGTACATGCAGTGACCAGAAGTGGGAGTCAAGATGACGACAAAGGTCGATGTGTACGTGGACTACGTGTGCCCGTACTGCCTCCTCGCGGAGGAAGCGATCGAAGAGCTGGCACGTGAGCGCGACATCGAGATCAGACTCCAGCCGTTCGAGCTTCGGCCCGACCCCGTGCCGACGCTCCGGCCCGAGGACGACTACCTGCCGACCGTGTGGAGCAGGTCGGTCTATCCGATGGCGCGCCGGCTGGGCGTGCGGATCTCGCTGCCCACGATCTCGCCGCAGCCCCGAACGCAGAAGGCGTTCCTGGTCCTCCAACTGGCCAAGGAGCAGGGGGTGGCGGAGCGGTACTCGCACGCGATGTTCGCCGCGTTCTTCCAGCACGACCGCGACATCGCAGACGACGACGTGATCATCGACGTCGCCGCCTCGGTGGGTCTGGGGCGCCCGGAGGTCGAAGCGGCACTGGCGAGCCCGCAACGGCGCGCCCGGCACACCGAGGACCTCAGGTACGCGGTCGAAAGGGTCGGCGTGCGGGCAGTGCCGAGTTTCCTCGTCGGCAACAATCTCATCTCCGGCGTCGCTGACGCCGGCCAGTTGAAGGCCGCGGTCGACCAGATCGTCCGCTCAGGAGTCACATCGTGAGTTGGTCGAACGAGCAACTCACGAGCCTCATGCGCGACGCGGTCGCGTTCACCCTCCGGCACGTCGAAAGCGGTGGTCTGCCGTTCGTCGGGGTGGTGATCGACGAGTCGGGACACGTCTCCGAGTACGGCGTCAACCAGGTTCGCGAGACCGGAGATCCCACAGCCCACGCCGAGATCGTCGCGATGCGCGCCACCATCCGGGATCGTGACCGCACCGACCTGGCAGGCATGTCGCTGCTGGCGACCGGTGAACCTTGTGGGATCTGTTACCGCTTCGCGATCAGACAGCGCATCAAGCGAATCTACGTCGCCGTCTGTAGCGACGCCGTCGCCACCTGGGGCTTCGACTACCGGGACAGCTACCGGCTCCTGGGTATCGACCGCGCGCGAATGGTCGACCTCGTCACACCCCTTCCGGTCACCAACGGGTTGGAGCCGTTCGAACGATATCTGCGACTCAACCGTCCGGTCTGACAAATTCGATCGTAAGAGCGAAAAGGAGATTCAACATGCACTGGCTGTATCTGGCGGTTGCGGTGGTCTTCGAGATCACCGTGGCGATCGCCGCGGGAAACGCGAAAGGATTCACCCGGCCGTGGTGGACCGCCGCCACGCTTGTCAGCGGCGGCATTGCCACCTACTTCCTCAGCCTCGCACTGCTGACCTTCGATGTCGGCGTCGGGTACGCCATCTGGACCTCCATTGCCAGCGTCGGGATCGTCGTTCTCGGAGTGCTGCTGTTCGGGCAGCGGCTGGGCTGGAGGAAGCTGCTGGGCATCGCCATCGTCATCGGCGGCGTCGTCGGCCTGCGGATCAGCGGTGCGGCCTGAACCATCCTTTGACACTCGACCCGAGAGGACAACGACATGACGTCGACAGGTGAGAACCACACGAACAACGGCTTCGCATGGGTGATGCTCCTCCTCGCCGGGGGATTCGAGATCGGCTACGCGTTGAGCGTCGGAGGCAGCCAGGCCTTCACCGAGCTCGGCTGGTCGCTCGTGGCGGTCGTGTTCTTCCTGCTCACACTCTTCTTCCTCAGCGTCGCACTCAAGACGATCGACGTGGGCATCGGCTACGCGGTCTGGGCGGGCATCGGCTCGGTGGGCTCGGCCATCTTCGGCGCCTACCTGTTCGACCAGCCACTGACTCCGATCCAGGCATTCTTCCTGGCGGTCATCATCGCCGGAGTCGTCTGGCTGAAGCTCGCCGACAGCGCCAAGCTCAAGACCAAGGACAGCGACCCACTCCTCGTGGAGGCCGGGCGGAACGGCTGAGCCCGTTCGTCGTTCTCCGCAGCCCGCTGACGTCGGCCTGCCGGTCCTCGACGTGCACGGCCACCGCCCAGCGACCGTCCGGTTTCTCGCCAGAACCGACGATCACGGCGGTGGCCGTGGAGGCTCCACTCCACCTCCACAACGCATAGCTCACTTGTGATCATCGAGCATCCTCAGAATCAAGTCTCGGGACTGGACCACGGGCAGCGCCAGCGCGTCCATGCTGGCGGAGAGCGCGACGGGGTTTTCCCGGTGGATCGTGTTCGCCTGCCGCTCGCGGCAGGTGGCGACCAGGTCGTCGACCTGGCCGGCATTGCGCGGCTCCGCCACGAAGACCTCGCGACGGAGCCAGACCACCCCGGGACGAGCTGAGCCATGCGTCCCCGCCGCTCCGGGAGACCGATATTGTCGCCACCGATAGGACTAGAAGTGCCGCTGATAGTATCGACGGCGTGACGGTCAGCATCTCGATCACCTTGGACGACGACCTCGGCGCCGAGCTCAACACGGCGGTCGGCGGCGGCAACCAGTCCGCTGTCGTCGCCGAGGCGATCCGCGAATACCTGGACCGCCGGGCTGTCGCGGCAGCCGCTGTGTGGCACGCTTCGTTGACTGGCGACGATGCTGCTGCCTTCGCCGAGTTCAACGCCGAGTGGTAGCGCAGGCGAGCGGACCGACCCGCGGCGACGTCTACGACTATGCGCTCGGCAGCCGGCGCATCCGTGTGCTCGTCGTCAGCGCGACCGCGTACAGCCGCGTCTATCCGGTGATCGTCCTTGTCCACGACCGCGCCGACGGCGACGTTCCGGGGATCCTGCTGCCGTTGCCTGGTGATCTGGCCGGAGGCGGCACCATCGACCTCTCTCGCGTTCGTTTCGCCGATCCAGCAGCGTTCGGGCATCGTCACGGCAGGATCGCGGCCGCACTCGCTGCGAAGGTTGACCACGGCCTGCGCCGCCTGCTCTCCCTGGAGCAACACAGGACAAGCTGGATCAGAACACCCGGCGACGACCGGCGGGTTGACCCATCTTCGTACTAGTCGAGCGGCTGACCCGCACCAACCTGGGCCCCGGCTTCCCGGTGCGGCGCTGGCGTCAATTGGGCGCCTGCGCAACATGGACGCCTCGACCGGTAGCTCTCAGCGTCCGTCATAAGCCGCTCCAGGTCTGTCCAGACGCGCCACGAATGCTGGCCTACGCGGTGTTCTATGGAAGCAACCGCGCCGGGCCGGAGATCGCACAAGATATGGTGCCAGGTGTCGAGTTTGACCTCCGGATACCGCCTATGCGCTGTCGCGCCAACGATACCGATGCCTGTCCAGGCTGGATCTGCTGATGCGTGACACCGGGTTCGTTCATCGGGTCCTGGCCGAGTTGGCAACGACGTAAGGTGAGCCCGACCGAGGCAGCGGTCCTGCTGGCGATCTCCCGTCCGCAAGTCCGCATTGCTCGCCTTCACCACTCGTCGGGGTGGTCGCGTCGCCACCGGTCCCGGTGCCGGCGCTCCCGCGCCAGCCGCTCGCGCAGTTCGGCGAACTCCCGCTCGCCCCGGGCGGCCTGTTCGGCCCGCTCCGACTCGGGGATCTCCGCCCAGCGCCGCATGAACTGGTCCACCCCGGTGTCCAGCCCGGAGGCGAAGACCGGGGAGGTGGCCGCCTCGCGCAGTCCGCGCCGGCCGTCCAGCACGTCGTCCACCAGCCGGCGGAAGTCCGGGTCGTCGGTACGCTCCCCGAGCACCCTCAGCGACTCGCGCAGGTGCCGGGAGAGCGCCGGGTCGCCACCGGCGACGTCGAGCAGCGGTTCGTCGTCCAGCAGCGATTCGTCGTCGTTTCCTCGGGTGTCGTCCGCTCGGGTCATGGTGTCGTCGACTCCGTTTCAGCCCCGGTGGTGGGAGACGGGCGTTTCCTTGGGCGGCCGCACCGCCGGATGGTCGTACTCCCGGGAGGGCAGGTACGGCAGGCTCGCGTTCTCCACCTCGCCGAGCAGCCCGGCGACCACCCCGGCGTACGCCTGCACGATGTTCCAGATGTGGTTCTGCACGCTGAGGATCTGCTGCCACTTCGCGGCCGCCTGCCCGGCGGTGAACGCAATGCTGGCGCCGCCGAGCAACGGGCCGATGACGGTGGGTGCCGAGGCGGCCGTGGCCGCCATCTCGATGCCGATCGCGATCAGCAGGTCGGTCAGTCCCTCCAGCAGGCCCTTGAGGGCGCCGGCCGTCTCGTAGACGCTGAACGCCGTCGTCTCCAGTTGGTAGCCGAGCGAGACGAGGGCGCTGATCTGCCCCCTGAGCACCTGCGATATCCCGCTGAAGTACTCGTCGGCGGTGTCGGCGGCGTTGCCCTCCCAGCCGTACCCGACGGTCGCGACGGCGGAGTTGACGACACTCGCGCAGGCGTCGTTGAACGCGGCCAGGTTCTGCACCGCCGCGCCGGCCGTCTGCAGCGCCTGCCAGTCGCCGGTCAGCTCCCCGGCGAGCCACTGCCACGGGTTGGTGCCGCAGACCAGCTCGGCTGCCCGGCCCAGCCAGTACGACGGGCTGATGTACTGCGGCAGCCCGAGCACGTTCTCGAGACTGTCCGGGATCGGATCCGCTGCCTTCGGCTCGACCAGATCGTCGATGGGTGCGGCCATGCCGTCGTCGTCCTCCCCACCCGCTCAGTGCGTGCGGTCGAACGTCTCGGCCGACCGGGCGTCCGTGGACTGGTAATAGTCCGCAGCCCGGTCGGCCTCCTGGGCGGAGAGGGTCAGCACGTTCGCCAGCTGGGCGTACGAGAGCGTCAACGTCCCCTTGATCCGGGCGACGGCGTCGAAGGCCGTCTGGTAGAGCGGCCCCCGGTCGCCGCTGATCTCCAACCACCGCTCGGTGTAGCGCTGTGCGGCCTCGGCATCATCGACCAGCCCGGCGATCTCGGCACCGAACTCGCGGATGATCGCCGGTTCCGCCTTGAAGTACGGCACGCGTTCTCCCCATACGTCCCCGGACACGACGGCGTCGAGGGTGGCAGCCGGCTGCTTCAGATCGGTTTCACCGCCGGTCCCATCGCCGGCCTCATCGCCGGTCTCATCGGCGGTACGCCTGCGGCGCCGGTCACGGATCGGCAGCCGGCGCCGGTCACCGGACCGGGAGCTCCGGGCCGCCGTCGAGCAGCTCGACCAGCAGGTCGCCGTACTCCTCGATCCGGTCCAGCACCTCGGCGGCGGGCAACTGGCGGACGGCGCCCGACTCGCCCTCGGCCGCCGCCTCGACCTCGGCCCAGGTCAGCGGGGTGGAGGCGGTGGGGGTGGGCTGCGCCCGCAGCGAATACGGCGTCACCGTCGTCTTCGCCGCGTTGTTCTGGCTCCAGTCGATGAAGACCTTGCCGGGGCGGAGCCGCTTCGCCATCTGGGCGGTGATCGACTTCGGCGCCTCGCGGGCCAGCTCCTCGGCGACCCGCCGGGCGTACGCCGACACGGTGTCGGCGGACTGCCGGCCCGAGATCGGGCAGAGCAACTGCATGCCCTTGCGGCCGGAGGTCTTCGGATAGCTGTCGACCCCGTCGGCGGCGAGCCGCTCCCGGAGCAGCAGGGCGACCTCGCAGCACTCGGCGAGCCCGGCCGGGGCGCCCGGGTCCAGGTCCATCACCATCAGGTCCGGGTCGGCACCGACCTTCCACTGTGGGGTGTGCAGCTCCAGCGCCGCCAGGTTCGCCAACCACACCAGCGTCGGCAGGTCGTCGCAGACGACGTAGTCCAGCATCTCCCGGCCCCTGGACGAGCCGGGCGACGGGAGCCGCTCCAGGCGTACCCAGTCCGGGGTGCCGCCGGGGGCGTTCTTCTCGAAGAAGGAGGCGCCGTCGACGCCGTTCGGGTAGCGGATCCGGGTCAGTGGGCGGTCGCGCAGGTGCGGCAGGAGCGCGCCGGAGACCCGGGTGTAGTAGTCGATCACCTCGCCCTTGGTGAAGCCGGAGGCCGGATAGAGCACCTTGTCCAGGTTGGAGAGCTCGAGGCCGCGGCCCCCGACCTCGACCCGGATCCGCTGTTCACGTGCCATCGACGTCCGCCACGTCGGTCACGTCAGTTACGTCGGTCGCCTCGCCCACGTCGGTCGCCTCGCCCACGTCGGTCACGTCCGTTACCGCCTTGTCCGGGCGCAGCCGGCGGATCCGGGGGAACCGCAGCCGGCCGTCCGGCGTCCGCTGGCCGTACTTCACCTCCACCACGATCTCCGGACGTACCCAGATCGCGCCCCGGGCATCCTCCCGGGGCACCGGGGTGACGAACGGCGACCCGCCGGTGCGCAGCGGCTCCAGCACCGACAGCAGCTCCCGCTCGATCGCCGCTCCGATCCCGCCGCCGACCCGGCCCCGGTAGACCAGGCCGCCGCCCGGCGCCGGCACCCCGACCAGCAGGCCGCCGATCCGGCGTACGCCGGGCCGCCAGCCGCCGACCACGAAGTCGTCGGTGACCTCCAGTTTCACCTTGACCCAGTCCGGCGAGCGGACCCCGGGCCGGTAGATCGCGTCGACCCGCTTCGAGACGACACCCTCCAGCCCGTGCTCGCCGGCCGCCTGATAGGTGGCGGCACCGTCGGGGAAGACCGGCGGCACCGCCCAGCGCGGCCCGGCCAGGCCGAGCGCCTCCAGCGCCTCCCGGCGGCGCAGGTAGGGCCAGCCGGTCAGATCCGTCCCGTCCCGCCGCAGCAGGTCGAAGATCATGTACGTCACCGGCAGGCTCGCCGCGAGCCGGGCGGCCCGGTTCCGCTCCCGGACGTGCATCCGCTCGGCCAGGGCGGTGAAGGACGGCTGGCCGCTCTCGGTCAGCACCACCACCTCGCCGTCGAGCACCGCGTCGGTCAGCTCCCGCTCGCGCAACTGCGCCCCGAGGGCGGCGAGCTCCGGATAGGCGGCGGTGATCTCGACCCCGGAGCGGGCGTAGAGCCGCAGCGTGCCGGCGGTGACGTCGCCGAGCGCGCGTACCCCGTCCCACTTGAACTCATGCACCCAGCCGGGGCCTGCGGGCAGCTCCCCGGTGACCGCGAGCATCGGCTTGACCGGGGTGCCGGGCACGATCTCACTCTAGGTCCAGCCCGAAACACTCGCGCCCGGTTCGATCCGGTGCGATCCTGGATCGAACCGGTCGCCCGCACCGGCAAACCGTGGGATACCGGCTGCTCAGGGGGACTTTCTCGCCCGACCGGGTGAATATCCACCCGGAGAGGGGAAGGTACGGGATCATGCGGGCTATCTGGCGGGGCGCCGTCTCCTTCGGGCTGGTCTCGATCGGCGTGCGGGTCTACTCGGCGACCGAGGAGAAGGACATCCGGTTCCACCAGGTGCACCGCACGGACGGTGGCCGGATCCGCTACAAGCGGGTCTGCTCCATCGACGGCGAGGAGGTCAGCTACGACGACATCGCCAAGGGGTACGACATCGGCGGCGGCGAGATGGTCATCCTCAGCGACGAGGACTTCGCCGAGCTGCCGCTGAGCACCTCGCACGCGATCGACGTGCTGGAGTTCGTCCCGGCCGAGCAGGTCGACCCGATCCTCTACAACAAGGCCTACTTCCTGGAGCCGGACAACGCGGCGATGAAACCGTACGTGCTGCTCCGGGACGCACTGACCGACTCGGAGCGGGTGGCCATCGTCAAGGTGGCGCTGCGGCAGCGGGAACAGCTCGCCACGCTGCGGGTCCGGGAGGGCGTGCTGCTGCTCAATACCATGCTCTGGCCGGACGAGATCCGCCGCCCCGACTTCGGCTTCCTCGACGAGGACATCACGGTACGCCCGCCGGAGCTGGCGATGGCGAGCTCGCTCATCGACTCGATGGCCGGCGAGTTCGAGCCGGACGTCTTCACCGACGACTACCGGACCGCGCTCCAGGAGGTGATCGACGCCAAGGTGGAGGGCCGGGAGGTGGTGCAGCCGGAGGAGGTCGAGGAGGCCCCGGCGGCGGCGGTCGACCTGATGGCGGCGCTGCGCGCGTCGGTGGACCGGGCCCGGGCCGCCCGGGGCGAGGAGCCGGCCGGGGCCGGCGCCGGCCAGCCCACCCCGATCTCCGCCGCCAAGTCCGCGAAGGCCGCGGCGGCGAAGAAGACCACCCCGGCCGCGAAGAAGACCGCCACCGCGAAGAAGGCCGGCGACAAGGCCGCCAAGAAGCCGGCGGAGAAGTCCACCGCGGCCAAGAAGACCGCGAAGAAGACCGCCGCCGCCAAGAAGACCCCCGCGAAGAAATCTCCGCGCAAGTCCGCCTAAGGTGTAAGGAAGGGCCCCCGCTTATCGTTTTCTGTTGTAGAAGGGCCCCCGCCTAACAGGGGCTCAGTATGCCGGCGGCGTGCCGAACGGGTACGCCTGCGGCGGCGCGTCGGCATTGTGCGCGGCACAGTACGCCGCCCGGGGGCTGGGCCCGGTGAACGGCGGGACGTAGCTGGTCAGCACGGCCAGTCCGGCGGCGATCGCCACGGCGCTGGACTCGATGTCGAACTCGACCACTGCCCGGGCGAAGGGCGTACGGGCGCCGGCCAGCCGGACGGCGTTGCGCCATGCCTGCTCCCGCCAACTGATGATCAGCGCCAGGACGGTGCCGGTGGAGATGCCGACGTCGAAGCCCTGCGCGTCGAAGCGGGCGATCAGCTCGGCCAGCAGCGGATCCATCACCGCTTCGAGGATCTCGTTGACCTTGTCGTGGTCGGGCTTGCGGCTGCTGCCGTCCGGAGTGGTCAGCCCGACCCGTTCGAGCACGTACGGCAGGTCGCGGTTGATGTGCGCGTTCATGCCGAGCATCAGGTCACCGGCTCCGGTGAGCCGACGGGACCGCGCCGCGTCCAGGGCGGCGAGCCATGCGCCGGGTACGGCGGAGCGGCGCCCGGCCGCCCAGTCGTCGTACGCCCGGTAGTAGTACTCGGCGAAGAGCGCGCCCTCCCGGTTGACCCAGGCGTTGTCGGCGAAGTAGCCGTCCTGGTCCCGCCCCCACTTGAAGCCCTGGGTGGTCCGCAGGTATGCGAGCACGAAGGTGGCGTGGTGGCCGCAGGCTTGCCCGAGCCGGGCGAAGCGCTCCCGGAGGTCGGCGATGGTGCCGTCCACGCACCCGGCACCGCCGTCCGGGCAGGTGTCCGGCACCTCCGCCCGCGCCGCCGCTGCCTGCGCCGATCGGGTCGACGGCGGGGTGGCGAAGGCCGGTGGGGCGACCGGGGTAGCCACCGTCGCGCCCAGCGTGGCTGCCAGCAGTGCGCGCCATGCCGTCTGTCGTCCCATGACCGCCCCCTCAGATGATGATCGACATCAATCTAAGAACATCATTCCGAATCTGAGTTACCAGTCAGGAATGTTGGTCTGATACCCGACTCGACCAGCAGAAAGGGTGGTGTCGGCAGTTATCCTGACGGCCGGTCGCGGCAGCGGTCGTCACACCCGGCGACACCGCGCCGCGCCGAGACTCCCGGCCGGTCCGCCGGATGCGGGCGGAGCGGACCGGCCGGGGCATCCCGTCGGCGGGTGCCGGGCAGCCGCCAGCCGTCGCCGAGCAGCCATCGGCGGTCGCCGGGCAGCCGCCAGCCGTTGCCGGGCAGCCGCCAGCCGTCGCCGAGCAGCCATCGGCAGTCGCCGGGCAGCCGTCAGCCGTTGCCGAGCAGCCGTCACCCGTCACCCGTCAGCGGTCACCCGTCATCCGTCAGCGGGCAGCCGTCACCCGTCACCCGTCATCCGTCATCCGTCAGCGGGCAGCCGTCACCCGTCACCCGTCATCCGTCAGCGGTCGCTGAGCAGCCGTCAGCGGTTGCCGAGCACCGTCACCTCGGCCAGCCCGGCCCGCGCGTAGGGCACCTCGGGCAGGTCGGTGACGGTGACCCGGACGTACCGGCCGAGCCCGGTGAAGAGTCCACGCTGGGTCGCGGTGGTCAGCGCGTTGTCGGTGCGGTCCAGCACCGGCACCCAGTGCTGGGCGTCGGTGGAGGTCTCCACCAGGTAGCCGTACCCGAACTCGGCGCCGTGCGGGTCACCGGCCGGGACGTCGGCACACTGCCCGGCCGCCGGCCCGGCGACGCTGTTCGGCTCGCCGTCGCGCACCGGTGCCGGCTGGTTGCCGGCGCAGGCCAGCCCGCCCCGCACGCCGTTGCCGGAGACCACCAGCGGGGTCCCGCCGGTCCGGTTGCCGACCAGGGTCACCGGCCCGGTCACCTGGTTGCCGGTGAGCACCACCCGGCCGGTCGTGCCGACCACCGACAGCGGGCCGGTGACGCGCACGCCGGTGAGCTGCACGGACCGGGCGCCGAGCGCGGAGACCGGGCCGGTCACGGTCGCGTCGGTGGCGGCCAGCGAGGCCCCCGGCAGCACGGTGACCGGGCCGGTCACCGTCGCACCGGCGGCCAGGCAGGTCACCCCGGCGGGCACGGTCAGCGGCCCGGTGTGCCGGCCCGTCACGGTACGGGTGCAGGCCGCCCGCAGGTCGGTGGCGGGGAAGGTGAGCTGGATGCCGGTCAGCGTGTACCAGCGGCCCAGGTCGACCTGCCAGCTCTGCCCGGTGCCGGTGGCGGCGGCCCGCCAGGCGGTGCCCGGGTCGCCGTCGACGGCGAGCGCGCCGGGCTGGTCGGGCAGCGCGCTGCTGGTGGCGGTGGGGCGGCCCGCGGAGAGCGTCACCGGGCTGTCCCCGGCGGTGTAGCGGGTGTAGTTGTGGAGCCGCTTGGCCTGCGGCAACGGATGCCCGGTCACCTTGGCGGCGAGGTCGCACGGGCCGTTGCTCCTGATCGTCACGGACCGGCCCTGGATGTACTCGATGACCTCTTCCCGGTCGTCGCCGCAGAAGTCGGCGTGCCAGAGCCGGGCCGCCGGATCGAGGGTGCTGATCACGTCCCCGGCACCGTTCATGATGGTGGTCGGCTCGCCGCAACCCCGGTTCCACACCATGATCAGATCGCTGTAGTCGCCGGTCCAGTTGTGGATCGGCTCCGGGATCGAGCCCCAGCAGCCCCGGGTCTCCCGCGCCTCCCGCCAGACGTGCCGGCCGTCGACGTCGAGCAGGAAGAGCCCGTCGTAGCCCTGGGCGCTCCGGTCGATCCGGTCCAGGCCGAGGGACTCCAGGCCGGGCAGGTCGGGCAGGTAGTCGCCGGTCATGATGTTCTGGGTCTCGACGATGTCGGCGTTGCGCCAGATCTCCGCCCCGGTACGCCCGTCGTGCGCCACCGCCGCGTCCCCGCCGAGGATCAGCTCCAGGTCGTCGTCGCCGGTGATGTCGGCCATCCACATGGTGTCGGCGTGCCCGCCGCCCCGGTGCTGCCAGAGCAGGTCACCGTCCGGGCTCAGCATGTCGTAGCCGATCATGATCTCCTGGCGCCCGTCGCCGGTGAAGTCGTACGGCCACGGGTAGTGGCCGGTGTTGCCGCGGTGGGTCCAGAGCAGGTTCCCCTGGTCGTCCAGCGCCCACGCCGTCTCGTAGCGGTCCTTCAGCACGATCTCCCGCGCGGTGTTCCCGCCGCTGAGGTTGGCGAAGATGATCGCGTCGTGCGCCAGCCGGTCCGGCAGGGCGAAGTCCCGGACGAGTCGACCGGTCCGACCATCGAAGATCATGAACCGGCCCTCGGCCGTGGTGTCGCCGCCGGGGTGCATGACCGCGACGACCTCGTTGTCCCCGTCGCCGTCCACGTCGTGCACCTGGGCCGGGATGTCGCTGCCGTTGTTGCGCCCGCGCGGATCGACCGCCCCGGCCTGCCAGAGCAGCCGCCCGTCCAGGTCGTACGCGGTCAGCGCGGCGACCAACGCGCCCTCGTAGCGGTCGTCGGCGATGTAGTGCGGCTGCATCATCACCACGTCCAGCCGGCCGTCCCCGGTGACGTCGCCGAGCAGCGGCCGGGCGCCACCTCCGGCGGCGCCGGTGTCGAAGCTGGTGACCACGGTCGGTTCAATGACCACGGTCGGTTCAATGACCACGGTCGGTTCAATGACCACGGTCGGTTCAATGACCACGGTCGGTTCAATGACCACGGTCGGTTCGATCTGCGCCGCGCCGGCCGGGGCGGCGGGTGCCACCCCGGCGAGTGCCACCAGCAGGGCGAGCACCGCTCCGGCACCCGGCAGGCGGAGGTGCCGGCTCGACGGCTTCGGGGACATGGACGACCTCCGGTTCGACTCGCCGGGTTTCATGAATCGTTTCAACGTCGCCAACCGAACCTACTGACCCACATGGGCGGATGTCAATACCTACCAGGCCGGCCGCCGGGGCGAGACCGGATCTTCCGGGTGAGGCAGGATGGAAGCCGTGGTGGACGCGGTGATCTTCGACCTCGACGGCGTACTGGTGGACTCGGAACCTGTCTGGGAGCGGGTCCGACGGCGCTACGTCGACGCCCGCGGCGGCCGGTGGCAGCCCGACACCCAGCGCCGGCTGATGGGGATGAGCACCGGGGAGTGGTCCTCCTACCTCGGCGAGCTCGGCGTTCCCGGCAGCACCGAGCAGATCGCGACCGAGGTGATCGACGCGATGGCCGAGGAGTACCAGGAGCAACTTCCGGTGATCGACGGCGCGCCCGAGGTGGTCCGGCGGCTCGCCCGGCACTGGCCGCTCGGGCTGGCCAGCTCGTCCCCGCGCCGGCTGATCGACGTGGCGCTGGCCGCGACCGGGCTGGCCGAGGAGTTCCGGGTGACCCTCTCCACCGAGGAGGTGGCCCGGGGCAAGCCGGCCCCGGACGCCTACCTGACCGTCGCGGAGCGCCTGGGCGTGCCGGCCGGCCGCTGCGTCGCGATCGAGGACTCCAGCAACGGCGTACGCTCGGCCGCCGCCGCCGGCATGCGGGTGGTGGCGGTCCCGCACGGGGCGTACCCGCTCGACCCGGACGCCGAACAGCTCGCCGCGTTGATCCTGCCACAACTGGGCGATCTCACCGAGGAATCCGTGCCGCCGGCCCGGTCACCCCGGATCCTGGAGATCTCCTGGGGCAGCATGACCGTCGACGGGCTCGGCGACGGCAAGGACTTCAAGCTCTATCCGGGCGGCGGCCGGCCCTGGGACTGGTCCGAGACCGGCACCCGGCACGAGCCGGGGATCCAGCCGGCCGACGTCGAGGAACTCCTCGCCAACGGAGCGACCCGGGTGGTGCTCTCCGAGGGTTTCGACGGGCGGCTGCGGGTCGACCCCGCCACGCTGCGGTTCCTCCAGGAACGGGGCGTCGAGATCCAGGTGGCCCGGACCGGCGAGGCCGTCGCGCTCTACAACGGCCTCGCCGCGCGGGAGCCGGTCGGCGGCCTCTTCCACTCCACCTGCTGACCTGGCACTATCCCCGGCCCTCCAGCCGCAGTGCCATCTCGCGGTAGCGCGCCACCGGCACCAGATGCACGCCGTCGAACGCACCGCTGTCCCGCAGCCGCTCGATCTGCTCGCAGGCCGCGTCCACGCCAGCCCGCCGGTCCCGCCCCACCCGGGCGACCAGGTCGGCCGGGATCTCGATGTCCGGAATCGTCGCCGCGAGCCGCTGCGCCATCGCCGGGCTCGCCAGCACCATCACCCCGGCGTAGACCGGCACGTCGAGCGCGACGGACTCGCGCCAGCGCAGCAGGGCGTCGACCGAGAAGCTGACCTGCGCGAAGACGAAGTCGGCGGCGCGCTTCCAGCTCGGCAGCCGGCGCAGGCCGGCGGCCACGCCCACCCGGAACGGCGGCAACCCGGCGAAGACCGGACCCTCACCGGCCGCGCGGGCCTCGTCGATCATCGCGCGTACGGTGAGCTCGCCGCTCCGGTCGCCGACCGCCGGCTTGTCGCCGTAGACGAAGAGGAACTCCCGCACCCCGTACGCGGCGGCGGTCAGCATGTCCCGCTGGAACCCGAGCCGGTTGCGGTCCCGGGCGTTCAGGCAGGCGATGCTCCGGCCACCCATCGCCGCCACCTCGTGCGCGACCGCGATGCTCGACACCGTGGCCCGGCCGATGTGGTTGTCGGGAATCAGGAACGAGGAGGCCACCGGAGCCAGCACCCCGATCTGGTGGCGGACGTGCCGCAGGTCGGGACGGGTCGGCGGCTCGATCTCGCAGATCAGCTCGAAGCTCGGCGGGTCCATGTGAGCAGCGTAGGCGGCGCGGGTCCGGCCGGTCCGGCGCCGCGCGGCCGAGGTGGCCGTCTCGTCAACCGGTCACCCAGCCCAGCGCCCGCCCGGCCGGCCGGGTGTGTCGGCTTTACGTCAGGACGGCGCAGGCGGACGGACCAGGTCGGGCGGATCGGGTGTGCAGCACCGGCGGCGCCGAGGAGATCGCGGAGGCGGCGAAACGGCGCCGGACAAGGGCGTTTCTGCGGAGTACGCCCGGCTCCGACCGCATCGCTCCCCACTCCGGCCATGACCAGCACAAACACGAGAGCGTTCCACGTATAACTCCGCTTCGTGGCCACCCTGTTGCTGAACGTGATTGTCTGCGTACCATGCCCGAGGAGCAGGCCACGATGCGACATCCCCCAACGATCAGCGAGAACGGTCAACGGTATGCCAACTTTTCGATCGACGCTGCGCCGCGCCTTCCACCAGTCCGGCGCACACCACGTCCGTCGGGCCGCCCACCGGATCGCCCTCCGTACCCGGGCAGGGGCGTTCCGCAACGAGATAGGCGTGATCATGCACGCCGACCACACCGACATCCGCGGCACCGAACTCGCCGTCTACAAGGGAAACCTCGACCGGAAGGCGGTGGCCGCCTGGCGGCGCCTGGTCGCCGAGATCCGGCCCACCGTGGCTGTGGACGTGGGCGCCAACTACGGCGAGGTGGCCTTCTCGACCTGCTACTACGGGCTCCGGGAACTGCATCTCGTCGAGCCGAACCCGGCCGTGCTCCCCTGGCTGGGCAAGACGATCGCGGCGGCCGCCGCCGACTATCCGGGCACCGTGCTGCACGCGGGTGCCGCCAGCGACCGGTCCGGCACCGCCCGGCTCTACCTACACCAGCACACCGGCGTCGCGTCGCTGCGGGTGCAGAACGACCGGGGCGTCGAAGTGGAGTGCTTCCGGCTGGACGAACGGATCCACCTGCGCGACGACGACTCGCTGCTGTTCAAAATCGACGTCGAGGGTCACGAGCAGGCCGCCCTGGAGGGCATGGCCGGGCTCCTCCGCCACCGGCGGGTCGCCGGCATCTGCGAGGTGCTGCACGCCGACGACGCCCTGCTGGAATACCTCTGCGCCAACTTCGCGGTCACCCTCCAGCGCGCCGGCCGGGAAGAGCCGGTGGACGAGGCGCAGTTGCGTGCCACCGTCGCCCGGGCCAGGGAGGACGGCTGGGGCGACCTCAGCAAGGACGTGGTGCTCCGGTCCCGCTGACCGGCGGCAGCCGCAGGCCGTCCGAGCGGGGGCGACCGCAGGCCGGGAGGGGCCGGGCTAGGCGGCACAGACGAACTGCGGATCCGCCCAGACGCCTACCGCACCGCCGGAGGCGCTGCTGGTCACCAGGTCGACGAAGCTGGCCCTCGGGATCCGCACGTCGATCTGCTCGGCGCTGTCCGCCCGGCTCCGCACACCCGACTCGAAAACGGTCACGTCGTCCGCGCGTACCGCGAAGACGACCTCGACATCGTCGTCACCGACATCGATGACGGCCCGGAGCCGCTCGCAGCCGAGCGGCGGTTGCACCCGGAGCCGGCTCGGCGCCGCGGTGAGCACCGCGCGCGGATAGACCTGGCCGTGCACGGTGACCGAGCCGGGGCTCGGCCCGGCCGCTGGCGGCGGCGAGGACCGCCGCTCCGCGCCTCCGTCCACGGCGCTGCCCTCCACCAGGATCGGCAGGTCGGAGAGGCGGTAGGTGACCTCGGCCCGGGCCATCTGGGCAGGGCTGCGGGTCGTCACGCCCGGCCACAGGTTGAGCGCCACGAACCCCAGGCCGACGGCGAGCACCGCGACCGTCGCGGTCATCGCCCGGTGCCAGCGCCGGGCGGCGCCGGCCGTCAGCGGTACGGCGGCCACCGCCACCGGTACGGCGGCCGGTCGCACCGCCGGCCCGGCGGGCGGCCCGGCACCGACGGCCGGGCGTGGACGGACGGAAGGCGGGATCACCGCCGGCCGGCGCCGAGCGGCCAGATCCTCGATCCAACCGACGAGCGCCACCACCACGGCGACCAGCAGCCAGACGGCGGCGAGCCGGAGCGCGACGGTCTGCACCCAGCCGGAGACGGCCACCGGGGCGATCAACGCCCCGGCCAGCACCCCGGCCGGCAGGTGCCACAGGTAGATGGTGACCGCCCGGGCGTTCAACAGCTCCACGAGGCGGTCCAGCGGGCGGATCCGGGCCAGCCAGTCGAGTCGCGGGCGGAACCGGAGCACCGTCGCGACGAAGGCCATCGACCACAGGGTGTTGCCGCCGGCGATCCGGTTCAGGTCGTAGTTCCCGCTCGACCAGCCCACCACGAGCACCCAGGCGGCTCCGGTCACGGCGAGCGCGGCGACGGCGAGCGCGTACCGCCGGGCGGGGATCCGGCGCAGCAGCCCGTCGTGGTGCGCGAAACCCAGCAGCCAGCAGGCGAGGTAGGTGCTGACGTTGGTGGCCTGCTCGTTGAAGTACCCGCCGACGGTCACCACGTCGAACCGGAAGGCGATCGGCAGCGCGACCGCCAGTGCCAGGCTCTGCCAGGGCCAGCGCCGGAAGGCGGCGAGCAGCACCGGCGAGAGCAGCACCAGCCACAGATAGGTGACGATGTACCAGAGCACGACGTTGTAGGCCCAGGCCCACGGCTGGTCGCCGACCGGCGGCGTGCGGGCCGGAAAGACCCACCAGGCCAGCTCGCCCCAGCCGAGCCGGGCCTCCGGCTCCGTCCGCCAGCCGGTCACCAGCAACAGCGTGACCGTGACCGCTCCGAAGCCCCACAGGGGTGGCAGCAGCCGGCGCAGCCGGCGGCCGACCGCGCGCCGCCCGGCGCGGTCCAGCGAGCCGGCCATCAGCGATCCGGCGAGCGCGAACATCAGCCCCATCGCCGGGAAGAGCACGGTCAGCCAGATCCAGCCGAGCACGTGGTAGCTCACCACCCGGACCAGTGCCGCCGCCCGCCACAGGTCGAGATACCGGTCCCGGCCTTCCGTCGGCGCACCTGGCCGATCCTCCGCCGGCGCGGCAGGCCGATCCCCTGCCGGCGCGGCAGGCCGATCCTCGCCCGGTACGACGGCAGCCGTCACCGTCGGCTCGGTTGACGAAGTCATCGGCGTCTCCACGTCTCCGGTCGGACCGCGCCCGGCGGCCCCCGCCCACCGCCCAGAACCGCCCAGACGGGCAGGCGCTTCGACAGACGGACGTTGCCCAACAGTCCTACCCGACAAACCTGAACGATTCCTGACCGGGGTCGGCGCAGGTCGGCGCATGTCCCTCCTTCGGGTGCGGCCGGGTTTCGTGGCGCGATGTGACGTCCCACACCCCGCCACGGCGCGGCGAAACTCCGGCGCTCCACCCGGTCGGGCAGCAAGATGGGTGGATGGCCGGCGAGTGCGCGGAGCCGACCGCGCAGACCGGGATCGAGACCGAGAGGTGATCGTGGGTGGCAGCACCGGGGAGGTCAACGATGAAGGCAGCCGTCTACCAGCGCACCGGCGACCCGTCCGTCCTCGAGGTGGTCGACCGGCCGGTGCCGGAGCCGGGCCCGGGTGAGGTGCTGGTCCGGGTGGCGGTCTCCGGGGTCAATCCGACCGACTGGAAGTCGCGGCGGGGCGACGGGTCGGGGGCGCCGCCCCGGCACGGCTGGCAGATCCCCCACCAGGACGGTGCGGGGATCATCGAGTCGGTCGGCACCGGGGTGGACGCGAAGCTGACCGGCGAACGGGTCTGGATCTGGGAAGCGGCCTGGCAGCGGCCGTGGGGCACCGCGGCGGAGTACACGGTGGTGCCGGTCCGGCAGGTCGTCCGGCTCGGCTCGGCCTCCTTCGACCTCGGTGCCAGCCTCGGCATCCCGTTCCTGACCGCGCACCGCTGCCTCACCGTCGGCGAGACGATGCCGGACCGGCTCGACGTCGGCGCGCTCAGCGGGCGGACCGTGCTGGTGCAGGGCGGGGCGGGTGCGGTCGGCAACGCCGCCGTCCAGCTCGCCCGCTGGGCCGACGCCACCGTCATCGCCACGGTCAGCAGCGCCGAGAAGGCACAGCTCGCGGTCGCCGCAGGCGCGTCACACGTGATCAACTACCGCGACGAGGACGTGGTGGCCGAGGTCCGGAAGATCGTGCCGGACGGGGTGGACGCGATCGTCGAGGTCGCCGCCGCGCACAACGCCGAGACCGACTGCCAGGTGATCGGCGCCAACGGGGCGGTCGCGGTCTACGCCGACGACGGCGGCGGGTCGCTCACCCTGCCGGTCCGCCCGCTGATGGTGCCGAACGTCCGCTGGCAGTTCGTGCTCGTCTACACCCTGCCGACGGTGGCCAAGGCACACGCCGTGACCGACGTGGCCGCCGCCGCGTCCTCCGGGGTGCTCCGGGTCGGCGCCGAGGTGGGCCTGCCGCTGCACTACCACCCGTTGGACGAGGTGGCCCGGGCACACCAGGCCGTGCAGGACTCGGCGGTGGGCAAGGTGCTGGTGGTGACCAGCGAGTCCTGAGTACCGCAGATCACCGGGGCGCCGCCCGCCGCTACGGGACGAGGACGATCTTTCCGCGCAGCCGTCCCGCCTCGACCAGCCGGTGTGCGTGGGCCGCCTCCGCCAGCGGCAGCGTGGCCGCGACCCGGGTGCGCAGCCGCCCGTCGGCGACCTCCGCCATCAGCTCGGCCAGCATCGGCCGGTCGAGCCGGATCAGCACGATCTCCTGCCGTACCCCGCGCTCCGGGTCGATCGGCGGGACCGGCCGGGTCGACACCAGCGTGCCGCCGTCGGCGACCGCGGCGGCGGCCTCCGGCCCGAGCGGCACCGCGTCGAGCACCGCCGGCACCGGCCCGACCCCGGCCAGCCCGGCGGAGCGCGGCACCACCTCGGCGACGCCGAGGCTGCCGACCCACTCCTCGTCGTCGGTGCTGGCCAGCGCGATCACCCGGAGCCCGGCCCGCGCCGCCAACTGGGCCGCGAAGCCGCCCACCCCACCGCTGGCGCCGGTGACCAGCACGGTCGAGCCGGGAGCCGGCGACATCATCTCCAGCGCCCGCCGGGCGGTCAGCGCGTTCAGCCCCACGGTCGCCGCCTCCGCCGGGTCCAGCCCGTCCGGCACGCCGACCAGCCAGTCGGGCCGGGCCACCAGAAGCTCGGCGTACGCGCCGACGCTGCCCCGGGTCTGATACCACGGCACCATCCCGGCGACCCGGTCGCCGGTTCGGTGGCCGGGGACACCGTCGCCGACCGCCGCCACGTCACCGGCGAAGTCCCAGCCGAGCAGGAAGGGTGGCTCGACCGGCCCGCCGGGGATCGGCCCGATCCGCGCGGCCACGTCGGCGGGATGCACCGCCGCCGCGCGCACCCGGACGAGGATCTCACCGGGGCCGGCGACCGGGTCCGGTCGCTCGACCACCGCAAGCACACCGGGCCCGCCCAGCGCCGTCACCGCCACCGCTCGCATCGCACGCCCCTTCCGCGTGCCCGACATCCTTCCCGGCCCGACATCGGGTTGGCAACGGCTCGACCGGCGACCTGCGCCGCTCAGCCGGCCAGCTCGGTCACGTCCAGGGTGCCGGCGGCGTAGTCGGCGCGTACCCGCTTCTTGTCGAACTTGCCGACCGAGGTCTTCGGTACGGTCTCGACGAAGGCCCACCGCTCGGGGAGCTGCCACCCGGCCACCCGGTCGGCGAGGAATCCCCGCAGCTCCTCGGCGTCCACCGTGGCGCCCTCCCGGCGCACCACCGTCGCGAGTGGACGCTCGTCCCAGCGTGGGTCGGGTACGCCGACCACGCACGCCTCCAGCACCGACGGATGCGCCATCAACGCGTTCTCCAGCTCGACCGAGGAGATCCACTCCCCGCCCGACTTGATCACGTCCTTGGCCCGGTCGGTGAGGGTGATGAAGCCGTCCGCCGAGAGCGTGCCGACGTCACCGGTACGCAGCCAGCCGTCCCGGAACTTCTCCGGGTCGGGTGCGTCGTCACCGACGTACCGGCCGGTGACCCACGGGCCACGGACCTCCAGCTCCCCGACGGCCTCGCCGTCGGCGGGCAGGTGCCGGCCGTCCGGGCCGACGATCCGGGCGGCGACCCCGGCCGGCACCCGCCCCTGGGTGTAGCGGTAGCGCCAGGCGTCGTCGCCGGTCGCCCCGGCCGGGGGTCGGGCCACCGAGCCGAGCGGGGACATCTCGGTCATCCCCCAGGCGTGGATCACGTCGATGCCGTGCCGCTCGGCGAAGGCGTGCATCAGCGCGGGCGGGCAGGCCGAGCCGCCGACGATGACCTCGGTCAGCGAGGAGGTGTCGACCTCGTGGGCGTCCAGGTGGTTGAGCAGGTCGGTCCAGATGGTCGGTACCGCGCCGGCCAGGGTCGGCCGTTCGGCCTCGATCATCGCGGCGATCGGCGCGCCCTGGAGGAACCGGTCCGGCATGACCAGCGAGGCGCCGGAGAGGAAGGCGGCGTAGGGGATGCCCCAGGACATGGCGTGGAACATCGGCACGATGGCGAGTTCCCGGGTGGTCGGGCCGAACCCGAACGACTCCGGCAGGCAGATCTGCACCGAGTGCAGCCAGATCGAGCGGTGCGAGTAGGCCACGCCCTTCGGGTTGCCGGTGGTGCCGGAGGTGTAGCAGAGGGCGGCGGCGTCGCGCTCGTCCAGCTCCGGCCAGTCGTACCGGTCGGGCCTGTCCCGCAGCAGGTCGTCCCAGCGGTGTACGGCGACCCGCCCGCCCCCGGCGGCCAGCAGCGGAGCCGGGTCGCCGGCACCGACCACCACCACGTGTGCCACAGTGGACATCTCGGGCAGCGCCCTGGCCAGCAGCGGGATCAGCGTCGAGTCGACGAGCACCACCCGGTCCCCGGCGTGGTTGGCGATGTAGGCCACCTGGTCGGGAAAGAGCCGTATGTTCAGGGTGTGCAGCACCGCGCCCATGCTCGGCACCGCGAAGTAGGCGACCAGGTGCTCGGCGTTGTTCCACATGAAGGTGCCGACCCGCTGGTCGCCGGTGACTCCGAGGTCGTCGCGGAGCGCGTGCGCGAGCCGGGCCGCCGCCACACCGACCTCGGCGTACGTCGCCCGGCGGGAGCCGTCGCCGGTCCAGGTGGCCACCTCGGCGGTGCCGTGCACCGTGCTGCCGTGCTCGAGGATTCGGGAAACCAGCAGGGGGGCGTCCATCATCGTGCTACGCATGGGCAACAACCTAGTGGCGCAACTCACACCTTGACCACCCGGAAGGCGGGCAGATGAGCAGCATCCCGTGGGCCGAGTCCTACATCGGTCAGCTCCGCGCGCTCGCCGGTGACCGCACCCTGATGTTCGTCGGTGCCCGGGGAGTGGTACGCGACGCGGCCGGCCAGGTGCTGCTGATCGAACGCTCCGACAACGGTCACTGGGCGATGCCGGCCGGCGCGATGGAACTCGGCGAGTCGATCGCCCAGTGCGCCATGCGCGAGGTCTGGGAGGAGACCGGGCTGACCGCCACCGGAGTCACCCCGTTCGCCATGTACACCGGCCCGGACCGCACCTTCACCAACATGTATGGCGACACCTACCAGCTTTTCGTGGTCGCCTTCCGGGTCGACGCCTGGTCCGGGACGCTTGTCACCGCGACCGACGAGACCACGAACGCCGGCTTCTTCGCACCCCGGGCCCTGCCGGCGCCGGTCTCCGCCACCGTGCTGGAGACCCTGGACGACCTGACCGTCTTCGAGCAGACCGGCCACGTCGTCCTGAAATAGCGAGGGTTGAGCGCAAGCGACAAGACGACCGGATTCCTTTATATCCACCCTGGACCATTGCCCGAACTCGGCGGAAAATTGGCGGCGGTCAGCATTTCCATCCCGGCTCCGAGCCGCCGCGAGAAAGTTCGAGAATAAATGAGTCACAGTGGTGTTCCGCAGATCCTGAAGTTCCTGCGCTCCCTCAACGGCGGTATGACGCAGGAACAGGTCGCCGGACGGCTGAATGTCTCCACGTCCCTGATCGCCAAATTCGAGACGGGCCGGCTGGTGCCCATGCCGGACACCGCGAAACTGTTGGACGAGCTGTTCGGCAGCGGCGATCTGGTCCAGAGCACCTCGGCCGCCGCCCGGAGGACGACCCCGCAGGAGTGGTTCCGCCAGTGGCCCGACATGGAGCGCGAGGCGGTCGCCATCCGGTGGCACGAGGCGAACTACGTGCCCGGCCTGCTCCAGACCGAGGCGTACGCCCGGGCGGTGCTGACCTCCGGTCTGCTCGACGCCGACGAGGTCGAGGCGCAGGTGGCGCTCCGGATGGAGCGCCAGGCGGCCGTGTTCGGCCGCGAGAGGATGCCGGTCTGCACCTTCATCGTCGACGAGCTGGCGCTGCTGCGCGGCGAGCCCCGGTCGATGCTGAAGGAACAGTTGGCGCACCTGGTCGAGATGTCGACCCGGCCGAAGATCTTCATCCACGTCGTGCCGCGATCCGCCGGGCTCTATGTCGGGCAGATGGGCCCGCTGATCCTGGCCTCCCTGCCCGGCGGGAGCGACGCGGCGTTCCTCGAAGACCAGGCGGGGGGACGGGTGCTGGCCGAGCCGGACCAGGTCGCCGCGATGGCGCGGGCCTGGGACGCGATACGCTCGGTGGCACTCCCCCGAGACATGTCCCGGGACCTGATCGTGAGGATGGCGGACGAGCTATGACTCCCACCTGGCGGAAGTCGACCCGCAGCAACGCGAACGGCGGCGCCTGCGTCGAGGTCGCCGACAACCTTCCCGGCCGCGTGCTCGTCCGGGACAGCAAGGACCCGCACGGGCCGGCCCTGACCTTCGGCCCGACCGCCTGGCGGCACTTCCTGCACGGCGTCGCCGCGCGCTAGACAGCGCGCGGCGACGGGCGGCCCCGGAGCAGCACGACCGGCGGCCTCAGATCATCGTCTGGGTGTTCGCCTCCATCTCGGTGGCGGCGTCCCCCTTCCGCTCCCCGGCCAGCCCCTCGCCGGAGCCGGCCGGTGGGCCGCCGCGCAGCTCGTCGTTCGGCATCGCCAGGGTGATCGCCACCGCCAGCAGGGCGATCAGCCCGGCGACCAGGAAGACGGTGTGCAGTGCGCCGACGAACGACTCCTGCACGGCGGCCCGGATCGGATCCGGCAGCGCCAGGATCCGGGACGGCTCGTTGACCGAGAACTCCGTGCTGGCGCCGGCGAACTGCGTCCGCTGCTCCGGCGGGAGCTGGGCGATCGCGCCGGGTAGCCGGTCGGAGAGCCCGGCGGAGATCCCGGCGGAGAGCAGCGCGCCGAGGATCGCCACCCCGAAGGAGCCGCCGAGCGACCGGAAGAAGGTGGCGGCCGAGGTGCCGGCGCCGAGGTCGCGGACCGCCACCGCGTTCTGCGCGGCGAGGATCAGCGACTGCATGCAGAGGCCCAGCCCGACGCCGATGACCACCATGTAGACGAAGGCGTTCCAGAGCGGGGTGTCGACCTGCAACCGGGTGAAGAGCAGCATGCCGGCGACCAGCACGATCGCCCCGGCCACCGGAAACCACTTGTACCGGCCGATCCGGCTGATCGCCTGCCCGGAGAGGACCGAGGTGACGATCACGCCGACCATCATCGGCAGCATCAGCAGGCCGCTGTCGGTCGGCGAGGCGCCCTTGACGATCTGGAGATAGAGCGGGATGAAGATGATCGACCCGAACATCACCAGGCCGAGGATGAAGCCGGCGGCGTTCGCCAGCGCGAAGGTGGACCGGCGGAAGAGGCGCAGCGGCAGGATCGGCTCGGCCACCCGGGCCTCCTGGCGGAGGAAGAGGAGGCCGAACACCGCGCCGGCCACGAAGAGCCCGAGGATGACGGCGGAGCCCCAGGCGTACTCGTTGCCGCCCCAGCTCAGCGCGAGCAGCAGGGCGCTCACCCCCGCCACCAGCAGGCCGGCGCCGAGCCAGTCGATCGCGTGCTGCCGCCGCTGGAACGGGATCAGCCGCATCACGTGGTAGCAGACGATGATGGCGACGACCGCCAGGGGCACGTTCAGGAAGAAGATCCACCGCCAGTCATGCTCGGCGAAGTAGCCGCCGACCAGCGGTCCGGCCACCGAGGAGACCCCGAAGACCGCCCCGAAGAGGCCCTGGTAACGGCCGCGCTCCCGGGGCGAGACCACGTCGGAGATGATGGTGAAGGCGAGCGTCATCAGCCCGCCGGCACCGAGCCCCTGCACCCCACGCGTGATGATCAACTGGGTCATGTCCTGGGAGAAGCCGGCGGCGAGCGAGCCGACCAGGAACGTCCCGATGGAGAAGAGGAAGACGGGGCGGCGACCGAACAGGTCGGCCGTCTTCCCGTAGAGCGGGGTGGAGGCGGTCGCCGCCAACAGATAGGCGGTGACCACCCACGAGTAGTGGTTGATCCCGCCCAGCTCACCGACGATCGTCGGCAACGCCGTCCCGACGATGGTCTGGTCCAGGGCGGCGAGCAGCATCCCGGTCATCAGACCGCCCATCAGGAGCAGGATCTGACGACGGCTCAGGGCGGGCCGGGACTCGGCAGCGGTGGTCATGGTGCCTTCTCCCCCTGTCGGCCTGGAAAATGCCTACCGTCTGCCTACGGTCTGCCTACCGTCGCGCCCGGACCGGCGGCGGACGCAGGCCGGGCAGCCCGGCGCCATGCCGGGCCGCCCGGAACGAACCACCGCTGATCAGGTCACCGGTGCGGTGCTCAGTGGATGCCCTCGGCGATTTCCTCCACGAGCTTCGCGCAGAACGCCGGCAGGTCGTCCGGCCGGCGGCTGGTCACCAGGCCGTTGTCGACGTGGCACTCCTCGTCGACCCAGTGCGCGCCCGCGTTCGACAGATCCGTGCGCAGGCTGGGCCAGGAGGTCAGCGTCCGGCCCTTCACCACGTCGGCCTCGATCATCGTCCACGGCGCGTGACAGATCGCCCCGACCGGCTTGCCGGCGTCGAAGAAGGCCCGGACGAAGCGGACCGCGTCCGGGTTGCCCCGCAGGGCGTCCGGGTTGGCCACCCCGCCGGGCAGCACCAGGCCGTCGTAGGCCGCCGGGTCCGCCTGCGTCACTGTCGTGTCGACGTCGTACGCCCCCGCCTTGTCCAGGTGGTTGAAGGCCCGGATCTGGCCGCCGTCGAGGGAGACCAGCTCCGCCCGGCCACCTGCGGCCTCGACCGCCGCCCGGGGCTTGGTGTACTCGACCTCCTCCACTCCGTCGGTGGCCAGAAACGCGATGCGCTTGCCCTGCAAGGTCGCAGTCATCTCGGTTCTCCTTTCCGGGGTGGAAACGGGGGATCCGCGGGCACGAACTCTCTGCTCGCGTCCCGATAAAAGACGTTCCCGGTACGGCAGGAGCCAAACCACGCAGCGTACGCCGCCCAGGCCACCTCGGGGCGGGGTTCGGCGGGCCCAGGTTTGCCCGGCCGGACACCGGGGACCCGCAGCCACATGGCGACAGACGCAGCGGAACAGCGCCGGTTGGCCTCGGTGGTGGAGAGCTGGCTCGGCAGGGGCGTACTGGTGGTCGGCGACGCCATGCTGGACGAGTGGCGGTTCGCCGAGTCCGACCGGCTCTGCCGGGAGGCACCGGCCCCGGTGCTGACCCTGCGCCGCCGGCTCACCGCCGCCGGTGGCGCCGCGAACACCGCCGTGAACCTGACCGCCCTGGGGGGGCGGGCGGCGCTGGTCGCCCCGGTCGGCGCCGACGTGGCAGGTGACGAGCTGCACGACTGCCTGGACCGGGCCGGTGTCTGGGACCGGACCATCAGCCAACCCGGCCGCCCCACCCCGGTCAAGCGACGGCTGCTCGCCGCCGACCAGATACTGCTCCGCGAGGACGAGGGCGACGCCGACGAGACCCTCCCGGAGGAGGGCGTACACCGGATGGTGAACGCCCTCGCCCGGGCGACCGAGGAGTTGCGGGCCGACCGGGACGGCCAGCCGCCGACCCTGGTGGTCTGCGACTACGGCCTGGGTGCGCTGCCCGAGCCGGTACGCAGCTGGCTGGTCCGGCACCGCGACCACTTCGCCACGGTCGCGCTGGACGCCCACGACCTGGTCTACTGGCGCGGGCTCGCCCCGACCGTGGTGACGCCGAGCTTCGCCGAGGCGACCCGGCTGCTCGACGAGGCGGTCTCCGCCGCACCGCCCAGCCCGGCGTCGGCGGTGGCCGGCACCCGGGTCAGCCTCGCCGAGGACGGCACCGCCGTGGCCACCGGCGTGCCAGCCGGCGGCCCGTCGGCCGGCGGCGGCCCGTCGGCCGACAGCCCATCAACCGGCAGCAGCCCGTCGGCCGACAGCCCATCAACCGGCAGCAGCCCGTCGGCCGACAGCCCATCAACCGGCAGCGGCCCGTCGGCCGACAGCCCATCAGCCGGCGGCGGTGGCGCGGACGACGGCCGGGACGGTGACGGCTCCGGCGCACCGGAGGGAACCCCGCCGGGTGGCGGTGACGGCGCCGGACCGGTCGGCGGCGACGGCATCACGGTGACCAGCGACGAGATCGGGGTCTCCGGCGACGACATCGTGGTGGCCGGAGACGAGCGGGCGAGCGCCGGCGGTGGCCGCCCCGTCGCGGCCGGCGGGGCCAGCCGGGCGCTGGTCGCCCAGGCCCGCCTCGCCGAACTGCGGGAACGCACCGGAGCCGACGTCGTGGCGGTCACCCTGGACGCCGAGGGCGCCGTGGTCGGCGGTGCCGACGGTCGGTCCCGGCGCAGCCACGCCACCCCGGTCCCGGCAAGTTACGCGGTCGGCGCCGGTGACGCCTACCTGGCGGCGATGACCCTGGCGCTCGCCGCGGGAGCGCCACTGCCGACCGCCGCCCAGCTCGCCCAGCTCGCCGCGACCACCACCGTCTCGGACACCGGCACCTGCGTCTGCCTCCGCGAGGACCTGCTCGTCGCACTCGGCTCGACCGACGAGGAGCCGGCCCGGATCGTGCTGGACCGGGACGCCCTGCTGGAGCTCGTCGGGCGGCACCGGGCCGAGGGCCGGACGCTCGTCTTCACCAACGGCTGCTTCGACGTGCTGCACCGGGGACACGTGCGCTATCTCGACCAGGCCCGTGAACTCGGCGACCTGCTGGTGGTGGCGGTCAACTCGGACGAGAGCGTGCGGCGGCTCAAGGGCGCGGACCGGCCGGTGAACCCGGTGGAGGACCGGGTCGCCCTGCTCGCCGCACTCTCCTGTGTGGACCACGTGGTGGTCTTCGAGGAGGACTCGCCGGCCGCGCTGATCGAGGCCGTCCGCCCCGACGTCTACGTCAAGGGCGGCGACTACCCGCCGGAGATGGTCCCGGAGGCACCCCTGGTACGCCGGCTCGGCGGCCAGGTCCGCACCCTCGGCTACGTACCCGACCGGTCCACCTCGGCGGTGATCGACCGGATCCGCTCGCACGCCGACGACCGGAAGGGCGCCCGGAGCAGTGACGCCGGCACACGCCCGGCCCCCGACGGAGGTGGCGAGCCGGTTCCCGCGCCGGCCGACGCGGGCGGTACCGCGTCCGGGCCGAGCCACCGGGTGTGACCGCCGCGCCACGTCCCGACCCGGCTGGCCGGCGGCCACTCGACCCGGGCACGCCGACCGGTTTCCGGGCGCCCCGGCTGCTGGACGTGCTGATCCCTACCCGGAACCGCGCCGCCGAACTGGCGGTCACCCTGGCCGGGCTGGCCGCGCAGCACCCCCCGGGAACCGCCCCGGAGAACGCGGCCGGAGCCGCCCCGGACGGCACGGCGGCTTTCGGGGTGGTGGTCAGCGACCAGTCCGACGGCGAGCCGGGCTGGGCCCAACCGGCGGCGGCGGCGATGGTGCGGGTACTGCGCCACCGGGGCCACCCGGTGCTGCTCACCCGCCGGCTGCCCCGGCGCGGCCTGGCCGAGCACCGCGCCTACCTGCTGGACGCCTCGGCGGCCCGGTACGTGCTCTACCTCGACGACGACGTCTGGCTCGAACCCGGCACCGTCGACCGGCTGCTCACCGCGATCCGGCAGCTCGGCTGCGGCTTCGTCGGCAACGCCGTGCACGGTCTGTCCTATCTGGACGACGTACGGCCGGAGACCCATCGGCACTACTGCGAGTGGGACGGGCCACCGGCACCGGAACGGCTGGCCCCCGGCACGCCCGAGTGGGACCGGGCCCAGATCCACTCGGCCGCCAACCTGCTGCACGTCACCTCGGCCCGGCGGCTGCCGCCGGGGCAGTGGCGGGCGTACAAGGTCTCCTGGATCGGCGGGTGCGTGCTCTACGACCGTGCCCGGCTCCGCGCGGCCGGCGGGTTCGACTTCTGGACCCGGCTCGACCCGGGCCACCAGGGCGAGGACGTCGCCGCCCAGCTCGCCGTGATGGGCCGGTACGCCGGCGCCGGCGTCCTGCCCAGCGGCGCGTACCACCTGGAGGCGCCGACCACGGTGACCGAGCGGAGCCAGGAGGCGTGGGAGGTCACCGCCCGGTCAGGTCGGCCACCGCCGCCAGCACCTCCACCACCGGTACGTCGGTGACGAAGGAGACCCGGTGCGGGCAGCCCGCTCCGCCGCCCCGGGCCGGATACAGCTCCCGGCTGCAGTCCTGCCCGCAGACCGGGCAGTTGAGGGTCCACGAGGCGATCGGCCGGTGCCGGGCACGCAACGGCACCGCACAGTTGATCATGTTGCCGACCCAGAAGATGCCGACGGTCGGGGTGCCGAGCGCGGCGGCGACGTGCACCGGCCCGGTGTCGTTGGCCACCACCACCTCGCAACCGGCATAGCAGCCGATCAGGCCGCCCAGAGAAAGCTCGCCGACCAGCGACCGGACCGGATGCCGGGCCGCCCCCACCACCTGCGCGACGAGGGCCCGCTCCTCCGGCGTACCGGTCAGCAGCACCTCGTACCCCTCGGCGACCAGCTCGTCGGCGACGGCGGCGAACCGGTCCGCCGGCCAGCGCCGACGCGGGTCGCTCGCACCCGGGTGCAGGGCGATCCTCGGCCGCTCCGGCTCGCCCAGCACCGCGTACGCCTCGGCCAGGTCCGCCCCGGTCGCGGCCAGCCGGGGCACCAGCCCGGTCGGGGTGGCCCCGACCAGCCCGGCCACCTCCAGATAGCGGACGACCTCCGGCTGGTAGTAGACGTAGCGCAGCCACCGGTCCAGCGGCGGCGCGTCCTCGGCGCGCAGCCCCGCGGTCACCCGGGCGCCGAGCCCGGCCACCAGCGGGTTGGAGTTGGCCCCGCCCCCGTGCATCTGCAGGGCGAGGTCGAACCGCTCCCGGCGGGCCGCGTCGAGGAACCGGGCCATCGACTCCGGTGCCGGCTCCGGCTCGCCGGACCCGGCGGGCCGGATGCCGTGCGCGGGCGGCACCACCAGCACCCGGTCGACCGGGCCGGGCCGGTCCCGGAGCAGCCGCTCGTGCCAGGGTGCCCCGATCAGCACCAGCTCGGCGGCCGGATAGCCGGCCCGCAGCGCGTCGAGCGCCGGAAGCGCGAAGATGAAGTCGCCGAGGGCGTTGGCCCGGAGCACGGCGATCCGCTCGACGTCGGCGACGAGGTCGCGCACCTTGCCGATCATCGGGTGCGGGTCCGCCGGCGCCGGGTCAACCGTCGAACCGCGGGGCCGGGGTGCCGGCAGCGGTGTCCGGCCGGTGCAGTTCCCGGTCGGCGGCGGGGTCCACGTTCTCCGGCCGGCCGCCGGCCGTGGTCGTACCCCCGGCGCGCTGGCCCGGGTCGTGCCGCCGGCCGCCGATGATGATCGTCCGCCGGCCCGGCCGGGGCGCCTTCGGCAGCCGCACGGTGAGCAGGCCGTGATCCATCACGGCGTCGATCCGGTCCGGGTCGACCGGAGCCGGCAGGTGCACCCGGTGCTCGAAGGCCCGGCTCTGCGATCCGCTCCCCGCCATCCCGTGGTCGGCGTTCACCTCGGCCTCGGAGCGGGCCCGGATGCAGAGCTCGCGGTCGTCGAGTTCGAGCGCCACCTCCTCCGGAGCCACCCCGGGCAGCCGGGCGGTGACGGTCCAGCCGTCCCCGGCCGGCTTCAACTCGACATCGGGCTGCCCGCTCCGGCCGCCGACCAGTGCGGATCCGACCACCCGGCCCAGCTCCGCGCGGAGCGCCTGCAACTCGCCGAAGGGGTCCCAACCCCGGTCGCCGGTGCCACGCCGGTCTGCCGTGCCATGTCGGTCTTCGGCACCCCGTCGGTCTTCCGTACCACGTCGGTCTTCCGTACCACGTCCTGGCTCACCCATGCCGCCGTGTTCCCTCCGTCGTCACTCGTCGCCCACCGTGCGTCGTGCTGGGGCTCACCGCTCCTCGTGGTGGTCGGCGGAGGCTGCGGCGGCGGTCCGGGGGCGCAGCGAACTCGGCGCGTTCAGGCCGGCCTCCGGGTCCACCCCGACCCCGAGCCGGTCCACCAGTTCCCCGCCCAGCCAGGCGCCGACACCGGCACCCGCCACCGCCACCACCTCGATCGCCACCAGCGCGCCACCGGCCGCGCGGGTCTCCGCCGCCAGCCGCACCGCCCAGACCGCCGCGAAGAGCAGCAGTACGGCGATGTTGGTCGCGGCGTGCGCCACACCCACCCGCTTGGCACGGGTGCCGCCCGGCACGGCGAGCAGGTCCACCGCGCCGGCCATCAGCGCCAGCACCCCGCCGATCAGGCCGACCAGGATGTTCCAGTACGCCAGTTCGCCGAGGAAGCCGGGACCGCCGGCCACGTCGATGACGTCGAAGATGGTGGCCGCCACGAAGAGGGCGATCGGGAACATCACCAGCATCGGATGGACGGGGTGCCCCAGCACCTTCAGTCGGCTCTCCATCATCGTCGCCTCCCAGGCTCATCCGGATGCCGCGCGCCGGACCGCCGCACTCGCCGGTGCGCCCGTCGACGGAGTTCGACGCTGCTGAGGCGGTACCCGAATTGTCCGTCGGCAAACCCTCCGTACCGGCGTCGCACACAGGCGGTCGTACCGGCGACGGTGCCGGCTGTCGCGACGACGGTGCCGGCCGGCGCGGGGGTTGGGCTCAGGCCGTGGCACAGCGGTCGCGGAGGACGGGGACGCCGTCCCCGGTCAGCTCGTCGCAGTGGCTGGCACGCCCGGTCATCGCCATCACCAGCGCCACCGTGCGGCCGGAGACCATCGGTCCGGCGCCGGTGGCGAACGGCCCGTCGGTAGCGGCGAGCCGCAGGCCGCCGATCCGCCCCTTGGCGAGTACGACCAGGTCCGAGCCCCGGTAGTACTCGGCCACCCTGGTCACGGTGGCGACCGGGTAGTCGTACCGGATGCCCAGCGGTCGCCGGATGTCCTCGCCGTGCACGATGCTCTCCCCGAGCATCGCGATCGTCGGCAGCGGCGGCTTGGTGGTGCTGCCGGCCACCCGGCGGAACCGGTCGAGCGTCTCCGCCGGGGTGGCGCCCACCTGCTCGGCCAGCCGCATCGCGACCTGCCGGTCGAAGTCGAACCGGCAGCGGAGCACTCCGGCCAGCCAGCGCAGCGGGGTGAGGCTGGCCGCTGCGGTCAGGTGCGCCAGCACCTCCCGCACCGAGAGGCCCACGCAGAGCGACGGGGTGGCCCACCGTTCGTCGGGCAGTTCCGCAAGGTCGGCCGCCAGCGCCTCGCGCTCGGCGTGGACCAGCGCCCAGAGGTCGGTACGGTCCGGCGATCCCGGTGTCGATGCGGTCATCTCAGGCAGCCTCCTGGCTCGTGGTGGATAGGGAACTCTCGTGGCGCGCTCGGAGCTCGCGGTGCGCTGGGGGCTCTTGGTGCGCTGAGGGCTCTTGGTGCGCTGAGGGCTCTTGGTGCGCTGAGGGCTCTTGGTGCGCTGAGGGCTCTTGGTGCGCTGAGGGCTCTCGGTGCGCTGAGGGCTCTCGGTGCGCTGAGGGCTCTCGGTGCGCTGAGGGCTCTCGGTGCGCTGAGGGCTCTTGGTGCGGTGAGGGCTCTCGGTGCGGTGGGGTCGGTGGGGTCGGTGGGGTCGGTGGGGTCGGTGGCCGACGGACGCGCCGCGAAGACGGGCGGCCCGGAAAGAAGGACTGCCGGCGTGGCGGAGAATCGTCGCTCGTGAGCGAAGTTTCTCCGGCGACGGCCGGCCCCCCGACCACCGCCGGGGCTGCGGTGGGCGGTGATCTGCTCGATGCGGCCCGGGACGGCGACGACGCGGCGTTCGGCCGCCTGGTGGCGCCGCTCCGTCCCGAGTTGCACGCACACTGCTACCGGATGCTGGGGTCGACCCACGACGCCGACGACGCCGTGCAGGACGCCCTGCTCCGGGCCTGGCGAGGGCTGGCCGGCTTCGCGGGCCGGGGCTCGCTGCGGTCGTGGCTGTACACCGTCGCCACCCGGGCGTGCCTGGACATCGTCAAGGCTCGCGGCCGGCGGGCGCTCCCGGTGGACCTCGGCCCGGCCAGCCACCAGGTGGTGCCGGACGGTGCCGGGCCGGCGCGCGGGGAAGGCTGGCTCGGCCCTTATCCGGACGCACGGGTGGCGGACGGGCCGGCCAGCCCGCACGCCCGCTACGAGCGGCGCGAGGCCGTCGAACTCGCGTTCGTCGCGACCCTGCAGCACCTACCCGGCAACCAGCGGGCGGTACTGCTGCTCGCGGACGTCCTCGGCTTCCCCGCCGCCGAGATCGCCGGCATCCTCGGCGCCTCCGTGACGTCGGTGCACTCGGCCCTGGCCCGGGCCCGCCGGCTCGTCACCGAACGGGTTCCCGCTCCCAGCCAGCAGCAGACCCTGCGCCGGCTCGGCGACGACCGGACATGGCAGGTCGCCCGCAGCTATGCCGACGCCCTGGAACGCCGCGACATCGATGCGCTGGTCGCGCTGCTGACCGAGGACGTCACCTGGTCGATGCCGCCGCTGCCGCACTGGTACTCGGGCGCCGAGGCCGTCGCCGACTTCGCCCGGCAGGTCCCGTTGGGCCGGTGCCCGAGCTGGCGTACCCGACTGGTCGGCGCGAACGGGCAGCCGGCGGTGGCCTGCTATGTCGGACCCGAACCCGCCGCGCCGCACGCCGCCTGGTCGATCACCGTGCTGACCCTGCGCGGCGCGCGGATCGCGGCGCTCACCTCGTTCCTCGACGCCGACCGCTTCGGGCCGTTCGGCCTGCCCCGCGTCCTGCCGTGAGCGGCGGCCCGCGCCATGAAGGACCGCACGGTGACGACCGGGCCGAGCAGGAGCGTGGGCGTGGCCCGGGACAACCCGATCCCGGCGGAGATCGTCGTCGCGTCGGCGCCGGACTCGGGGAGGGGAGGGTCGGGCGCTAACTCCGGGGAGGCAGGGTGATGGCTACGACGACGCTGTTGACGACGGTGGCCGTCACCGTACGGGTCACGGCCTCCGCGGCGGCTCCGGCTCCCCAGTTGCCCCGCTCGAGTTCCTTCGCCCGGGTGATCACAGATGACGTCCACGGGATCCCGGGATGGAACTGCGGCAGAGTGCCGCTTCCCCAGAGCAGCGCCGCGAGCGCGGCGACCCGTGCCTGCGGCTCTGTGCCTTCCACCAGGACCCGCCGGACCTCGCCGAGGAGGCGGGCCCGACGTCCGGTGCCACCGTCCCGGAGAGCGGTCGTACGGAACAGGCCGAGCACCTTGCGGTCCGTCCGGTCGATGTCGCCGCGTTCGATGAGCCGCTGCAACACCGGCTCGCGCAGCGGAGGGCCGATCGCCGCGAGTGCCGCCTGCACGCTCCGGGGCTTCGTGGACAGGTGGTCCCACGCCGATCGGAGGATCTCGTCCGACGGCGCACTCCCCTCGACGCTCTGCACCCGCACCGCCCTGCCAGCGGGTGCCGTCGTCACGTGTTCGGCGAGGGCGAGATCTGCGAGTACGGCACCCGCGAGGACGTAGAAGAGGGTGTTCTCGCCCGCGATGGTGCCGGAGTCGGGCTGGAAGAGGAGGAGCAGGAGGTCTTCCGCCAGCGTCGGGGCGCCGGGCTGCCCCGCCGCGTCGGGCATCTCGAACGGCGGTGTCATCGGCGGGGTTTGTCGCCGTATGTGACGTTCGGTCCTTCGACTTCGACAACTGGTGTGCTGGACATGCCACCAATGACACCAGCGGAGACCGCCATTCGTCAGTGCCCGCGTGTCACGACAACGATGTGACGTGGTGTCACTGACGGCCGGTCGGGACCGGAAGCATACTGGGCAGGTGACGGCAAGATCCCTGCGCATCACCGAGGCGACGCAGGGACGGCTGCGCCGGCTCAACCTCATGACGACACTGCCGCCACTCCTGATCGCGGCGGCCTTCGTCGTCGCCGTCGACTCGCACGCCTGGTGGCACGCCGTCATCCTGGCTCCAGGCGTCCTGGCGGCCCTGGTGATCTTCGAACGGTGGACGGCGGACGACGTCATGCGGGTCGCCCTGCCCTGCACCATCGTGGCGGGGGCCGTGTGGCCGGTCGGCGCACTGGTGACCGCCAGCCCCAACGCCTACTGGGGGATCTGTACCGTCGGATCTCTCGCCCTCACCCGACCGCCGCGGCATCGCGGCCTGGTGGCAGCCGCACTCTTCGGCTACGTCGCGGCGGTGGGCGCGGCACGGCTGCTCGTCGATCGGGACGACGTACCCAAGGTCCTGATCACCTACATCCTCATCCCGACGGTCGTCACCGTGGTCGTGACCGTCCTGACGTTGCTGGGCGAGCGCTTCTACGACATCGTTCGGGAGCTCGAACAGTCCCGGAAACGCGAAGCGGAGCTGGCCGTCATCCGCGAACGCGTCCGGTTCGCCAACGATCTGCACGACATCCAGGGCCACACGCTGCACGTGGTCAAGCTGAAGCTCGCGCTGGCGCAGAGGCTGGTGTCCGGTGACACCGACCGGGCGAAGAGGGAACTGCACGAGACCTACGCTCTGGTCAGCGACACCATCACCCAGACCAGAGAACTCGCGTACGCCCAACGGCGGCTCAACCTCTCCGCGGAACTCGAGAACGCGAAGAACCTCTTCGAGGCGGCCGGCATTCGCGTACGGGTGACGCGGGAGGCCGAGGTCGAAACCCGGGTCAGCGAACTGCTCGGCCTGGTCCTCCGCGAGACGACCACCAACATTCTGCGGCACGCACAGGCCACACAGGTGCGGATCACACTCTCCGCCTCCGGCATAGCGATCGTCAACGACGGCGTACCGGGCGACGCGCCTCCCGAGATGAAGGGACTTGCCGCCCTCAGGCAGCGGGTGGCGGACGGCGGCGGTGATCTGGTGGTCGAGCAGGAGAAGGGGGAGTTCACGACGAGTGCCTCCTTCGCGCGATCCGTGACAACCTCGTCATATCCCCGGGAGGAGGCCCGTTGACCACCGTCGTGCTCGCCGACGACGAGGCCCTGCTCCGCAGGGCCCTCGCCGCGCTGCTCCCGCTCGAAGGCGACATCACCGTCCTCGCCGAGGCGGAGGACGGTGGGACGGCCGTCGAGGCCACTCTGCGACACCGGCCCGACGTGCTGGTCATCGACCTCGAGATGCCGGGCGTCGACGGCCTGGGCGCGATCACGCAGATCCGCCGTGTCCGGCCGGAGCAGGTGATCCTGATGCTGACCCGGCACGCCCGGCCCGGCGTGCTGCGCAAGGCGCTGCGGCTGGGCGTCCAGGGCTTCGTCAGCAAATCCGCCGAACCGGCTCACATCACCTCGGTCATCAACACCCTGCACGAAGGCAGGCGCTGGATCGACCCGGAGGTCTCCGCACTCGCCATCGTCGACGACTGTCCCCTCACCGACCGCGAACTCGACGTGCTGCGGGTGACCGGCGAGGGCTACTCCGTCGCCGACATCGCCGCCCGACTCCACCTCGCGCAGGGCACCGTACGCAACTACCTCTCCAACGCCATGCAGAAGACCCAGACCCAGACCCGCCACGAGGCGGCGCGCTACGCCCGCGAACACGACTGGCTGTGACCCACGCCTCGACCAGCATCAGCAGCAGCGGGTCGGGCTCGCGCCCGTCGGGCAGGCGCAGCCAGCCACTGATCCGTCCCTCGCCGGAGGGCTGACCCGCCGCCCAGCCGATGGTGGCCGGGTCGAGGCGCAGGTCCAGGCGCTGGATGATGGGCGATCGCTCGAGAAACGCGGGTGGTGCCTGGTCGGCCCGGAAACACTCGTCCGGGCCGGGCAGTGGCGGCGGGATGGCCGACGTCCGCACCTCATCGGTGAGGGCGTCGAGCTCGCCGTAGGTGGCGAGCACGCGGAGTCGCTCCACCTCGACACCCGTCTCGTCCCGCTGCGACAGCCGGGCGGCCCCTATGGAGAGGGTGTTGCCCCGGCGGAGCACCTCGGTCCGGACGGTCGCCTTTCCGGGACGCGTCGCCGACTGGTAGTAGGCGGTGATCGCCGGCCCGCGGCCGTTGAGCTGTTGGGTGGCTTGGCTTCCCGCATCGCGCGGTCGCTCCTATTACTTGTCGCCACTGGTCGACCGTCGGCAGGGGTTTTCGGGGGTAGGCGGGGGCGACAACCTGGCGGGGCGCATCGCTGTCGCTGGGGCTTGCGCAGGTTGGCATCCCGCCGGGCACTCGTCCTGACCTGCACGACAAGGCCGCTGACCCGGGCAAGCCCAGTCAGCGGCCTTCATCATCTGTCCCGGCTGGGTCCGGCCGTCACCGGTCCTCCGGCCGTCACCGGCCCTACGGACGGACGCGGCCGGAACCCTCTGGGCGGCGTCGCCTGCCCTACGGCGGCGGAAAGAACATGCCCTGCGCGGTCACCGACGGACTAGCCGCCGACTCGTTGCCGGCGGCATCGACGGCGACCACCGTGTACGTGTGCCAAGTCGCCCCGCCCACCGCCAACGTCAGCTGGGTCCCGTCGGCCGCTCCGGCGACGGTCGCGCCCTCGTACACCCGGTAGCTGATAGCGGGCTCGCCTCCGGTGGAGGCAGACCACGCCAAGGTGAGCCGAGCGTCGGTGGGCCAGTTGCCGGGGGCGTTGCCGGTGACCTCGAGCGACGCCGGTGCCGCTGGCCGGGCGGCGGGACCGGGTGTGGTGGTGACCCGCGCCTGGGCGGAGCGTGTGGTCTCGCCGCAGGACTGGGGAAGGGTCGCGCTGACCCGATAGACGTGTCGGGACGCGGACGGCAGACCGGAGACGACCGTCTCCGGGTAGCGGGAGGTGGCGACAGCCGTGTCACCGTCCCAGATGGTGTACGAGGTGGCGGTGGCGTCGAAGGTCCAGCCGAGCCGCACCGACGACGGGGAGAGCGCGGTCGCCGTCAGCCCGACCGGCTGGGGCGGGCTGCTCAGGCAGGTCTCGGTACTGGCCGACACCGCTGGGCTGTGCGTCGACTCGTTGCCGGCGGAATCGAGCGCGGCGATGGTGAAGCGGTGCCAGGTGGCGTGGAAGAGCCGTTGAACGGTGGCCGTGGTGCCGACTGTGACGGCGACCCGGGTGCCGCCCTCGTAGACCGCGTACCGGTCCGGCGGCGGTCCGGCCGGCGCGGTCCAGGCCAGGCTGATTGTGGTGTCGGTGCGCCCGGTGACGGTGAGCCCGGCAGGCGGGGCGGGCCGCGCGGGATCACCGGCGGCGGTCGTGGCGCTGGTCGAGCCGACCGGTTCGGTCGATCCGGGACCGCATTGGTTGAGCCGGTAGAGCCGGATCTGGTGATCGGTGGCGGGCGCCAGACCGCCCACCCGGGCGCTGGTCAGCGATGTCCAGCCCAGGCTGACGCCGTCCACCCGCAGTTCCAACTCACCGCCGAGCGGGTGCCGGGGCCAGGAGAGCGAGACCGCCGACGCGGTGACGGCGGTGACGGTGATCGGCAGGGTCGGGATCGGCAGGCACTCCGGGTTGACCCCGGAGAGCCAGGACCGGCCGGTCACCGGGTCGGTCGGCGCCGACTCCCGCCCGTGCCGGTCGACAGCGGTGACGGTGTACGCGTGAGACGAACCGAAGGGCACGTTCATCGTCGCCGACGTGGTGGTGGTGCGGGCGACCACTTCTCCGCCCTCGTACACCCGGAAGGAGTGGACCCGTGGCCCGGTGGGCGGTTGCTGCCAGGTCAGGCTGATCGCGGTGCCGTTGGTGCTGGCCCAGAGCGCGGTCGGGGTCGTGGGGCCGGTCGGTCCGCCGTACCGCGCGGCGGCGGGGGATGCGCCGAGCAGAATGACGGCGATGAGTGCGGCGCTGGTCCGCACGGCGGCGCCGCGCCAGTGGGATGGGGTACGCACGGCTGTCCCTCCATTGACACCGACCATTTATCGATTGCAATCAATCATGTCTAGGAAACTGGCGCATCGACGCCATGTCAAGCGCGGGTTGACCGCACTGGCGGACATCGCCGCGTTCATCGCCGCCACTCTCACCAGCACCCCCAGACCGACCAGGTGCCGCGCGGTGAGCAACGGGTCTTGCGGAAGGCCATTCGGGGCGTTCTCGTACTCGGCGACCATCGCAAGTTGTACTCCTGGCTGAAGACCCGCCGCGACGGCTTCGGCGCCGGATCAGCCCCGCCACCGGACGCCGACTGCTTGCCAGATGAAGCTCGGCCAGCCGCGGGAACCCCGGGTTCGGCACCTACTCGGCCTCCAAGGCGGCGATCCGGCAGTACGCCCGGGTCTGGGCGGCCGAACTGGCCCCCGCCGCATCCGGGTCAACGTCCTGGTCCCCGGCCCGACCGACACTCCCGGTCTGCGCAGCATCGCCGGCGATGACCAGACGCAGGTCGCCGCCCTCCTGGCGCAGATGGCCGCTACCACGCCCCCGCACCGGGTCGCCGACCCCGCCGAGATCGCGCAGGCGGCGCTGTTCCTCGCAAGCGACCGATCCAGCTTCATGACCGGCAGTGAACTGTTCGCCGACGACGGCGAGGTTCAGGTGTTCCCCGCCGCCGTCCAAATGGTTGAGTCCTGACCGGGGACTCGACCGCGACGCCGTCCAGGCCGCGGTGACCATGCCTTACCACAACGGTGGAACCGAAGGCGTGAACACCAAGACCAAACGAATCATGCGGCAGATGCACGGCCGAGCCGGGTTCACCCTGCTCCGTCACCGCATCCTGCTCAACTGAAGTCACCTACGGTCACCACCGAAAGAGCGCCAGAGCCGTAGTCGGTTCTGTCGACGATCTTGTGATAATCAGCGGGCGAGAAGAGCGCGTTTGCGGAGCAGTAAGAGGCCGGCTCGGCCGAACATCTGCCGTTTGATCATCTTGATGCGGTTGATGCTTCCTTCGACGGGTCCCGAGCTGTGCGGCAGGGTCAGGCCGTTGCGGATCGCGTCGATGTCGCGGCGCAGGTTTCGGGCGAATCCGGCCAGCGGTGCCATGGTGTCGTTCTCGGCGGCGGTGATCCAGTCGTCGAGGCGGTCGCCGTGGCGGCTGGTCATCATCACCGCGAAGGCTCGGACATGTTTGACCAGGCGATCCAGGCTCTGGTCGCGATTGCGGATGTCGCGTAGTTTCGCGGCGTCGCGGGAGTCGACCCGGTCGGGGTGGGTCATGATCCATGAAGTGACCTGGCGGACGGTGGGTGGTTTCGGGCCCGGATGTGGGGCGTGCCCGCGACCCTTCCGGAAGCTGCGAAGGTAACGCTGAACAGCGAGTTCGCCGCCTGGGTAGCCTTTCTGCTGAATCTCGCGGAAGAGTTGGGTGGCGTTGCGTTCGCCCTCGTTCCAGCGTTGGTGCAGGTAGCCGGTGAACGGGTCGACCACATGGGTCCGCTGTTCGGTGACCGCGGTGAGGTCTTCGATGCTGCGGGCGTTGGCGAACTTGCGGACGGTGGCCTGGTGTAGGCCGAGCTTGCGTCCGATCGCCGCTTTGGACATGCCCTGAGCGGCTAACTCTTGGACGGCGGTGTAGTTCGCCCGCAGCCGCGTGACGATCTTCTTCTCGGGCAGCGGCTGCACCACTTCTGGTGCGGTGTCACCAGCCGGGCGGCGGTGTTGGCGCTGCGAGTCCAGCCCGGTGGGCGTTGACGGTCTTCTCGATCGCCTGGCCCAGATTCATCCAGAGGTGAAACCGGTCAGCGACCTGCACCGCGTCCGGGGCGCCTTGCCGGGCTCCTTCGCCATAGCCGCCGGCCCGATCCCGGCAGATGACCTCGACCTCCGGATGTTGCCGCAGCCAGGCTGCGAGACTGTCGCCATCGCGGCCGTCGAACATCTCGATCGGGCGGTGGGTGGCCATGTCGATGAGCACGGTGCCGTAGTGGCGGCCTCGCCGGAACGCGAAGTCGTCGACGCCCAGCACTGTCACGGCCCTCGCCGTCGGGTCCGGCAAGGCTTTGACCAGTCGTAACAGTGTGTCTCGTCCGGCCGGCATCCCGAGCACGGCAGCCAGCCGGGCCCCGGCACGGCCTGCCAGTGCCAGACCGATCTCGGTGAGCAACACCCGCAACCCGGGCGTGAAGCGGGCATGCGGGGTGGTCACTCCGTCGACCTGCTCGGCGAAGGTCACCACGGTGCAGGCGACGTTATCGCAGCGGAATCGGCGTACCTGGATCTGAAGGATCACGCCGATCCCGGCGGTCGCAAGATCACGCAGTTGTCGCAGGTAGCGGCCGTGAACACGAGCAGAGGGCTGTTGGCAACCGTGGCATCGCGCGGTCGAGGACAGGACTCGGGTGGAGAGAATGACATCGCCCTCCCTATGCTCAACACCATCGATCAGTAGACCTGACAGATGAGGCAGTAGCTGCTCTACAAGCGAACACGCCCCACATGATCAACGGCTCCCGAATGCTGCCGCCGCAACTGTCCACATCACAAGATCGTCGACAGAACCACGCCTGGGTCACGGTCGGCACCAAGCCGAACGGGAAACCGGACCGGCGCCACGTCAAGCGGCGGACGAAGGACGAGGCGAAGGAGCGCGTCGACGAGCTGCTCGCCCAGAAGCAGGCGGGCACCGTCGTCCGGCCCGGCCGGGCGATGACCGTCGAGGCGTGGCTCACCACCTACCTCGACACCGTGGCGCCGCGGCGCTGTGACCCGAGCACGATCTACGACTACCGCAGCAAGATGCGCACCTGGGTCTACCCGGAGATCGGCAGGGTCCGGCTCGACCAGCTCACCGCCGACCACCTCGACGCGGTCTACACGGTGATGGACCGTGCCGGCCGGGCCGGGTCGACGGTGCTGAAGGTCCACCGGATCCTCAGCAGGGCGCTGGAGGTGGCGTACCGGCGAGGGCACATGCCCCGCAACCCGGCCCGGATGATGGACGCGCCCAGCTTCAAGGCGCGCGAGATCCAGCCGTTCCGCGAGGAGGAGGCCGTAACCGTGCTGGACGCCACCGAGTGGCGCCGCAACGCGGCTCGGTGGGCCGTCGGTCTGGCCCTCGGCCTGCGCCAGGGCGAGGTCCTCGGGCTCCGGTGGCCGTACGTGGACCTGGAGGCAAAGGAGCTGCGGGTGTGGTGGCAACTGCACCGCAGATCCTTCGAGCACGGGTGCGCCGGCGAGCCGTGCGGTCGGCGGCGGGCCGGGAACTGCCCGTCCCGGGTCCTGCCGCTGCGCAGTGGAGAGCAGATCGTCGACGGAGGGTTGATCTTGAAGGAGCCGAAGGGGAAGTCGAAACGGACGGTGCCGCTGCCGCAGGAGCTCGTCGACGCGCTGCGCCGGCATCGGGAGATCCAGGAGCTGGAGCAGGCGATGGCCGGCGCGGCGTGGCTCGATCACGGCTTCGTCTTCGCCACGGCCACCGGCGGCCCGATCAGCCCTGAGGCCGACTGGGACGAGTGGAAGGCGCTCCTCAAGGCGGCGGGGGTCAGGGACGCCCGGGTGCATGACGGGCGGCACACGGCGGCGACCATCCTGCTCGCCCTCGGCGTACCGATCGAGGTAGTGCAGGAGCTGTTGGGACACAGCGACATCCGGCTGACCCGGGGGTACAGCAAGGTCGCGTCGGCGATGGCGCGGGATGCTACGGACCGTATCGGTGGTGCCCTGTTGCGGAAGCGGGCTGCTCCCTGATTCGCACCCTTGATCTTGGCCGGGGATCGCCGAAGGCCCGGTGACCGTGGAGGGGAACTCCAGGTCACCGGGCCTTCGGTGTTTCTGAGCCGCCTGACGGAATCGAACCGTCGACCTACGCCTCTCGACCGTTGCCCTTCTTGGCTTGTCATTAGTCGCCAAGAACGACGGTTGACCTGCGCAGACACAACTAAGTGATGATCAACTTTGTCGCCTGTCGTCAGGCTTTGGCATGGATTTTCGGGGGGTAAACGGGGGCACCGTCCAAGCTGCCGGGACGTCCGGGTGCTGCAAGGAACCGCAAACCCGGTGGGCGCCGCGTCTGTCCCCGATCGCCGCCTCGCCGAATAAGACGCGCGGTCGGCCTCTGCTGGCCGGGATGGGCACGAGCCGGCCGGGGAAGCGAAGGCGCCATCTTTGCGGCAGCGTCCTGGATGCGTGTCAAAAGCGCCGCCGTCGGGGACTGCGGCGTCCGGGTCAGCAGCGGCCCACACGGATGCGGCGGGTGGTGATCCGGGCTAGTATGGGCACGGGCAGTGCGCCTGCCCGTGCCCGGTGTGGTGACCCACGCAGAACCACATGATGGGCCAAGAGGCTCCGACTCAGCGCAATCAACCGCCTGGCGTTCTCATGCGCCCTGCAACTGGCGGATGCGTGGGGTCTCGCCGGGGGTGTGGGTTGTGATGTTTGAGCGGTTCACCGACCGAGCGCGGCGGGTTGTCGTCCTGGCTCAAGAAGAGGCCCGGATGCTCAACCACAACTACATCGGTACGGAGCACATCCTGCTCGGCCTCATCCACGAGGGTGAGGGCGTGGCGGCTAAGGCCCTGGAGAGCCTCGGCATCTCCCTGGAGGGCGTCCGTCAGCAGGTGGAGGAGATCATCGGCCAGGGTCAGCAGGCGCCGAGCGGGCACATCCCGTTCACGCCGCGGGCCAAGAAGGTGCTGGAGCTGTCGCTGCGCGAGGCGTTGCAGCTCGGCCACAACTACATCGGTACGGAGCACATCCTGCTCGGTCTGATCCGTGAGGGTGAGGGCGTCGCGGCCCAGGTGCTGGTGAAGCTCGGCGCCGACCTGAACCGGGTCCGCCAGCAGGTGATCCAGCTTCTCTCCGGCTACCAGGGCAAGGAGCCGGCCGCCGCGGGTACGGCGCCGGGTGAGGCCGCGCCGTCGACCAGCCTCGTGCTGGACCAGTTCGGCCGCAACCTGACCCAGGCCGCCCGGGAGGGCAAGCTCGACCCGGTCATCGGGCGGGAGAAGGAGATCGAGCGGGTGATGCAGGTGCTCTCCCGCCGTACCAAGAACAACCCGGTCCTGATCGGGGAGCCCGGGGTCGGTAAGACCGCGGTCGTCGAGGGGCTGTCCCAGCGGATCATCAAGGGCGAGGTGCCGGAGACGCTGAAGGACAAGCAGCTCTACACGCTTGACCTGGGTGCCCTGGTGGCCGGCTCGCGTTACCGCGGTGACTTCGAGGAGCGCCTGAAGAAGGTGCTCAAGGAGATCCGTACCCGGGGCGACATCATCCTCTTCATCGACGAGATCCACACCCTGGTGGGCGCGGGTGCCGCCGAGGGCGCGATCGACGCGGCGAGCATCCTCAAGCCGATGCTGGCCCGTGGCGAGCTGCAGACCATCGGCGCGACCACCCTCGACGAATACCGCAAGCACCTGGAGAAGGACGCCGCCCTGGAGCGGCGGTTCCAGCCGATCCAGGTGGGTGAGCCGTCACTGGCGCACACCATCGAGATCCTCAAGGGCCTGCGGGACCGCTACGAGGCACACCACCGGGTGAGTATCACCGACGCCGCGCTGGTCGCGGCGGCGACGCTGGCCGACCGGTACATCTCCGACCGGTTCCTGCCGGACAAGGCGATCGACCTGATCGACGAGGCCGGTGCCCGGATGCGGATCCGCCGGATGACCGCGCCGCCGGACCTGCGGGACTTCGACGAGCGGATCGCCCAGGTCCGCAAGGACAAGGAGTCCGCGATCGACGCGCAGGACTTCGAGCGCGCCGCGCAGCTGCGGGACAAGGAGAAGCAGCTGCTCGGCCAGAAGGCGCAGCGGGAGAAGGAGTGGAAGGCCGGCGACCTCGACGTCGTCTCCGAGGTCGACGACGAGCAGATCGCCGAGGTGCTGGCGAACTGGACCGGTATCCCGGTCTACAAGCTGACCGAGGAGGAGACCTCCCGGCTGCTCCGCATGGAGGACGAGCTGCACAAGCGGGTCGTCGGCCAGGAGGACGCGGTCAAGGCGGTCTCGAAGGCGATCCGGCGGACCCGGGCCGGCCTGAAGGACCCGAAGCGGCCGTCCGGCTCGTTCATCTTCGCCGGTCCGTCCGGCGTGGGTAAGACCGAGCTGTCCAAGGCGCTCGCCGAGTTCCTCTTCGGCAGCGAGGACGCGCTGATCCAGCTGGACATGTCCGAGTTCCACGACCGTTACACGGTCTCCCGGCTGGTCGGTGCGCCCCCCGGCTACGTCGGCTACGACGAGGGTGGCCAGCTCACCGAGAAGGTGCGGCGCCGGCCGTTCTCGGTGGTCCTCTTCGACGAGATCGAGAAGGCCCACCCGGACGTCTTCAACACCCTGCTCCAGATCCTGGAGGACGGGCGGTTGACCGACGGCCAGGGCCGGATCGTGGACTTCAAGAACACGGTCATCATCCTGACCACCAACCTGGGCACCAGGGACGTGGCCAAGGCGGTCTCGATGGGCTTCCAGGCCTCCGAGGACTCCGACTCGAACTACGAGCGGATGAAGCAGAAGGTCAACGACGAGCTGAAGCAGCACTTCCGGCCGGAGTTCCTCAACCGGATCGACGACACGATCGTGTTCCACCAGCTCAACGAGGTGGAGATCCTCTCGATCGTGGACATCATGATCCAGCGGATCGAGACCCAGCTCCGCAACAAGGACATGGGGCTGGAGCTCACCGACAACGCCAAGAAGTACCTGGCGAAGAAGGGCTTCGACCCGGTGCTGGGCGCCCGGCCGCTACGCCGGACGATCCAGCGCGACATCGAGGACAACCTGTCCGAGCGGATCCTGTTCAACGAGCTGACCCCCGGTCAGATCGTGGTCGTGGACTGCGAGGGCGACCCGGACAACATCGACAAGTCCAAGCTGGTGTTCCGTGGTGCGGAGAAGCCGGTGCCGGTGCCCGACGCGACGCCGGCCGTGTGACCTGGTGCGGGAACCGGAGCCGGTCTCCCGCACCAGCCAGGCCCCAACGAAGTCACTAGTCAGCGGAGACCTGATATGTCTGACCTGCCCACCGGCAAGAGGAAGGCGGTGCCCGACCGGGCCCGCAAACGAGCCGTGCGCGACTATGCGGCGCAGGCAAACGTGCCGTACTCGGTCGCCGCGCGGCATCTGGCCCCGCCCCCGGCCCCGGCAGACCGCACGATCTACCCGCCCGGCGACGATGCCCACCGGGCGTGGCTCATCGAGTGCCGTGAACGCCGGACCGCGCAGCAACGCGTTGCCGACACCCGCCGGAGCGCCGACCTGCCGTTCGGACGTGCCCAGCACCTCGTCGAACGGTTCCCGCCGAGCCGGGGTATGCACGGCACCGGTGTCGGCCAGCTATATCACGGGACTGGCCGGGTCGAGACCCTGGCATTGCTGTACCACGTCGTCGCCCGAGAGTCGCCGCAGGTGTTGCCGAAAGCCGGCGAACTGGCTTGGACGGCGGAAATGGGTGAGGAGACGGCGATGGACACCATCTGCGCTGTCCTCGACCGGACCGCGCGGCTGCTGCTCGACGACGATGACATGAGCCTGCGGACCCGGATCCGGGCCGCGCTCGATGCCGGCGCGGCACACCACCAGGTGCAGGTCCGGAGCAACAGCGCGCGCCTGGACGCAGTATTTCGTGCCGCGGACACCGTCGTCGACCAAGAGGGCGTCTGGGACTCGCGGCTGGGACTCGCCCTGACCGGCGTCAGCCACATTCTCGACGCGGTCCTCGTGGTGAACGAGGACGGCCACGCGCCCGGCACCCGGGTGCTCCTGGGCGGCCTCCGGGCCACGATCGTCGGCGCGGCATGGGACCGCAGCGGCCCGCCCCGGCGGTACGTCGTGGCGGTGGACGCCTCGACGCGAAGCACCGTGCACCAGCCGGGCGAACTGACCGTGCTGCCCGGGCAGGCGTCCTTCTGAAGCTCTGTGGCTGGACGAAATCATTGCGGAGGAACGCGTCACGCCGCAGACGATCAGCAGGTACGAGATCAGCGTGCGCGTCTCGATCGTGCCAAGCCTTGGCAACCTGCGCATCCGAGAGGCCGGCGCGGGCCGCATCGACAAGTTCCTCCGTAAGGTCGCCGAGGACCGCCCGTCAGCCGCTAGGAGTGCAGAAGTCGTCCTCGGCCAAATGTTCGCCCTGGCCGTACGCCGTGGCGCGCTGACGACCAACCCCATACGCGAGACCGGTCGACTACGTAACCCGCAACGTAAGGTGGTCGCCCTAGAAACGGAGCAGCTGGACGGCGTTCGCTCGGCAATCCGCAAATGGCAAGAGCCCACACCAGGGAAGTCCGGACCTCGCCCCACCACTGACTTGGCCGACATCGTTGACCTCATGCTCGCCACCGGCGCCCGCATCGGCGAGATCCTGGCGCTCCGCTGGGAAGACCTGGACCTCTCCAGCGAACACCCGACCCTGACCATCTCCGGCACCATCGTCTACCTCAAGCGCAAGGGCTTCTTCCGGCAGGACTGGACGAAGTCCGACGCGGGTCACCGGGCAATGGTCCTGCCTCGGTTCGCGGTCGGGATGCTGATAGCCCGCAAGATCACCGCCGCTGACAACCCCCACGACGCGATCTTCGCCTCCCGGCGTGGGACCTGGCTGTCCCCGCAGAACGTTCGTCGCCAGTGGCGCCAGGCCCGCGCCGACACCGGCCTCGAATGGGTGACGCCGCACACCTTCCGCAAGACCGTCGCCACCCTCATCGACAAGGAGGCCGACGCCGACAGCGCCGCTGCCCAGCTCGCCACAAGACCAAGAAGATCACCAAGAAGCACTACATCGTGAAGCCCACCCTCGCCCCGGACAGCTCCAACATCCTCGAACAGCTCGGCGCCAAACTGGTCACAACCGACCCCAAGCGTCGCGATCATGGGCCAACCCGGGCCACGTAGACGCGGGCAGGCGAGGGCCCGCCCGACATGACCCGCCATGTCGAACCTGATCGCCTACGGACGTTATCGAGGGGTTTTCGGGGGGCGATTCAAAACTACATAGACAAACATGAGACCCTGCCCAGCATTTCTGCTGGTCAGGGCCTCACCTTGGAGCCGCCTGACGGAATCGAACCGTCGACCTACGCATTACGAGTGCGTCGCTCTGACCGACTGAGCTAAGGCGGCAACGCCGGCAAGTCTACGACACCCCTCGCCGGCCCGTCCCACGGGTTTCCGACGAGCGCGCCGGCCCGCCGGCCGGCAGCCGCCGCAGCAGAGGACAGCCGCTACGCCGGCGCGGAGGGACGGCCGCTCCGTGGAGCGGGCAACGGTCGGTACGCGGACAGTTGTCCGAGCCCCGCCGGACTACGCTGCCACCGATGACCGATCACCAGGCACCGCCGATCCCGGTGCAACCCGCGGCCCCACCCCGTCCCGGCAGCCTCGATCCCCGCGAGCTCGGTTTCACCCCACAGCGCCCGGTGCCGTGGCTCGCGCCGCTGCTGCTGATCAGCACCGGGCTGCGTACGCTGCTGGCGTTCCTCTTCGGCGCCTACCTCGACAAGCGCGAGCTGCAGAACTCGCTGCCGAGCGAGGTGACCCGGCAGGTCGGCCCGGACGGTGACCTGTGGCTGGACTACGTCGCCGACCTCGGTGACGGTTTCGACGCCACCTACTCGGTCGCCTACCTCCTCTCCCGCCCCGAGGTCACCACGGACGGGCACCGGCTACCGCGCGGCCAGATGCTGCTGATGGGCGGCGACCAGGTCTATCCGACCGCGAGCGGCGAGGCGTACGAGAACCGGTCCAAGGGCCCCTACCAGGCGGCCCTGCCGCAGCCGCCGGCCGACGGCCCGCAGCCGGTGCTCTACGCCCTCCCCGGCAACCACGACTGGTACGACGGCCTCACCGCCTTCCTCCGGCTCTTCGTCCGCTCCCGGGACGACAACGTCGGCGGCTGGCGTACGCCGCAGAGCCGCTCCTACTTCGCCGTCGAACTGCCGGCCGGCTGGTGGCTCTTCGGGCTGGACTCGCAGGCCGGTTCCTACCTCGACGACCCGCAACTGCGCTACTTCGAGGAGGCGGCGCAGCGGCTCACCGCCGAGTCGCGGGTGATCATCGCGGTGCCGGAGCCGGCCTGGCTCAAGGCCGTCGACAAGCCGGGCGAGTACGACACCATCGACTATTTCATCCGTACCATCGTCGCGCCGACCGGCGCCCGGGTGCGGCTGCTGCTCTCCGGCGACCTGCACCACTACGCCCGCTACACCGGGCCGGACCGCGAGCTGGTCACCTGCGGTGGTGGCGGCGCCTACCTCTACCCCACCCACAAGCTGCCCGCCCGCATCGAGGTGCCGCCGAAGGACACCCTGTCCCGGCGGGCCAGCACCAGCGAGTGTTACGAGCTGGCCGCCCGCTATCCGGAACCGGGCCGGTCCCGGCGGTACGGCTGGGGCATCTTCGGCCGGCTGCCGCTGCGCAACCCGGGCTTCGCCACGCTGCTCGGTGGGCTGCACACCCTGCTGATGCTCGCCATGGCCGGGGTGGTGGCGCCGCGCTCCGAGGCGGCGGCGCAGCGGCTCTTCAGCATCCCGCTCGCCGCCATGCTGGTCGTCACGCTGCTCGGCGCGGTCTTCTTCGCCAAGCCGCCCAGCGCCAGCGGGAAGCGCCACGCCCGGCACTGGATCCTCGGGCTCTGTCACGGCTTCGCCCATGTCGGGCTGGCCGCCGCCGGCACCTGGATCTGGCTGCAGCTCTTCTTCCACGCCTGGCCATGGCCGATGTCGGTGGTCGCCGCGGCGGTGGTCTACGGGCCGGTGGCGGGTCTGGTCGCCAGCCAGCTCACCGCGCTCTACCTGCTGGTCGCCGGTTCGTTCGGGGTCAACCTCAACGAACTCTTCGCCGGGCAGGGGATCGAGGACGCCAAGAGCTTCCTCCGGCTGCACATCGCCGCCGACGGCACCCTGACCGGCTATCCGGTCGCGGTCGACCGGATCTGCCGGCGCTGGCAGGCGGAGCCCGACGGCGCTCCGGACGCCGCCTGGCTGACGCCCACCCAGCCACTGCCACTCCGCCTCGCCGAACCGCCGTTCACGCTCCGTTGACCACCCTCCGCAGCTCCGGACGCCGGTGAACGACCGGCGGGAACGGCCGGGGCCGCGGAACGACCGGGGAACGGCCGGGGCCGGGGAACGGCCGGCGGGGGCCGTGCGGCGGCGCGCGGGTCTCCGCCGGTCAGCGCTCTTCGTAGGCGCGGCGGGATCCGCAGACCTCCGACAGGGCACACCGGCGCACACTGCCGTCGGAGAGCTGCCGGACGGTCACGGTCTCGCTCGGCGGGTGCCTGGAGACCACCTTGGCCTGCCCGTCCGGTGTCTCCACCCGCTGGCCGGGGCTCGGATAGCTGCCGCTCTCCGCATAGAGCGGGTGCTCGTATTTCAGGCAGCACATCAGCCGGCCGCAGGCACCGGAGATGCGCAGCGGGTTGAGCGGCAGTTCCTGATCCTTGGCCATCCGGATGGTCACCGGCTCGAAGTCGGTCAGGAAGGTGGCGCAGCACAGGTCGCGCCCGCAGGAGCCGATGCCGCCCTGCACCCGCGCGGAGTCCCGTGCCGAGAGCTGGCGCAGCTCGACCCGGCAGTGCAGGGTGGCGCCGAGGTCGCGGACCAGGGATCGGAAGTCGACCCGGTGCGGCGCGGTGAAGTAGATGGTGGTCCGCGACCCGCTCGACGAGCCGCTCGGAGCCGAGTCGACGACGTGGTCGACGGCGACCACCTTCATCGGCAGCCCGTGCTCCCGGATCAGCCGCTTCGCGGCCACCTTCGCCTCCGCCTTGCGCTTGCGCAGCATCTCGTCGCGGCGCAGGTCCTCCTCACCGGCCAGGCCCGCCAGTCGGGGGAAGCCGCTGGTGTCGTCCGACACCCACTGCGCGGCCCAGACGCACTCCGCCACCTCGGTGCCCTCGTCGGTCGGGACCAGCACCCGGTCGCCGACCGCCGGCCGCAGCTCGCCGGGATCGAGGTAGTAGAGGCGGCCGTAACGGTTGAAACTGACCGCGCACAGCATGCCCATGCGCTTCACCCTACGACGGCCGCACTGTCAGAGGACGATCCGGCCGCCGTCGGGGCCCCACACGGGGAGGTCCGTCGGCCGGTGGGCGAGGACGTCCAGCTCCGCCGCCCACCGCTGCGGCAGCACCTCCGCCCGGTCGTACGCCTCGGCGACCGTGGCCAGGATCCGGGCGCCGATCTCGGCGGCGGCCGGTGCGACCGGCGGACCGACGCCGGCCCGGGCGGCCGTCACCACGGCGACCGCCTCCGCCGAGCCGAGCACGTCGCCGACCGTACGGGCCAGCGCCCGGCGGGTGTCGGCGATCCAGTCGGCGACCGCCCCGGCGTACGCGGCCGTGGCGTCGACCCGCCCGGTCAATCCGGTCACGTGCTCCGCCAGCCCACTGCGGTGCGCCGCGTACGCCTCGGCGGCCGGCCCCTGCCAGGAACCGCCCTCGGCCAGCGTGGCCCGGACCTCCTCGTAGGCCCGGCGCAGGTCCCCGGTCACCCGCGCGGCGTCGGCCAGTGCGCCGGGGCGCAGCTCGATCACCGCCTGCACGGCGTCGCCGGGCAGCACCCGGAGCCGGCGGAGCAGCGGCCAGATCCGGTGCCCGGCGGGCGCACCGGCGGCGGCGAGGACGTCGTCGACCCGCCCGGACAGCTCGACGGCCGGCTCGGCGAGCTGGTCGAGGGCGTCCTCCATCACGCCTCCTCCGCGTAGCGTCGCTGCGCCGCGGCGTCGCTCTCCGCATAGCGTCGCTGCGCCGCGGCGTCGCTCTCCGCATAGCCGCGGCCGGCGATCCGCAGTGCGGCGCCGGTGTCGGTCAGCGTCTCGGCCGCCGCCAGCAGCTCCCGCCCCCGGGCGTCGAGCGCGGCCACCCACTGCCGGTGCAGGCACGCGCCGACCTCGCCGAGCCGCCCCGGGCCGTCGGCGACGACGGCGCCACCGTCCGGCCCGGCGTACGGCAGCCGGCGGGCGAGATCGGTGAGCGTGCCGGCAACGTCGTCGAGCCGGCCGGCGATCTCCCGCAGGGCCTCCACTCAGGCCTCCGTCAGTCGGCGGTATTCGCCGAACGTCTCGGTGTGGAGCTTCTCCCGGGCCCACCGGGCGGCGTCGTCGGCCGCGGTGATGGCGGTCCGGACCGATCGGGCCACCTCCGGTCCGGTACGGGTGTGCAACGGCCCGAGGAACCGTACGTCGGTGACCGTCCCGGCGGCGCTGACGACCAGTTCGACCAGTCCGTCCGGCGAGCGGACGGTGACCTCGACCCGGCGGATCGCCTCGTCGAACTCGGCCTGCAGCGCCTCGATGCGCCGGTACCGCTCGATCGCTTCCTCGACCCACGACTGGTCGATCTCCCGCGTCACCGGCAGGCCCTCCCGCTGTGGTGAAACCGAGCGCGTCGCTCACCGAATGTGTCACCCTCGCTGCGTTACGGCACCGAACCGTACCGGGCGGACCACCCGAAGGGAACCCTTCACCCAAGATCGACCTGATCAGGACCGATCGCCCGGATCCGGCCAGTCCCATCTACTCCGGCCGATGCCGACCGATGCCGGTCGCCCCGGCGGCGGGGTCAGCCCCGCCAGAGGGCGAGCATCATCGCCTCGACGGCGATCCGGGGCTTGACGTTGGTCTCGATCGCCGCCCGGCAGCCGAGCACCGCCTCAAGCCGGCGCAGCGTGCCTTCGGGGGTCCACTTCCCGGCGGCGGTGGTCGCCATGCCGGCGACGTCGGTGTGCACCGGCTCGACCGGTGCCCGCAACGAGACGGTCAGCACGTCCCGGTAGAAGCCGGCCAGGTCGACCAGGGCCCGGTCCAGCGCGTCCCGCTGGGCCCGGGTGGCCCGGGACTTCTGCCGGCGTTCGAGGTCCTTGAGTTGGCCGGCCGCGCCCCGGATCGCGCTGGTCGCGCCCCGGCCGGTACCACCGGCGCCGAGCGCGGTCTCCAGGGCGGCCCGCTCGGCCGCGTCGGTCTCGGCCACGGCCGCCGCCGCCTCGGCCTCGGCCGCGTCGATCAGCGCGGAGGCGGCGTCGAAGCAGGCGCCGACGCCGGTCAGCCTGCGCGGCAGGGCCAGCACCGCCTCCCGCCGCCTGCGCGCGTCCGGATCGCGGGCCAGCCGGTGCGCCCGGCCGACGTGCCCCTGGGCGGCCGCGGCCGCCCAGGCGGCCACGTCCGGCCCGATGCCGTCGCGGTCCCGGAGCACCATCGCCACCGCCTCGGCCGGCGGCTGGCGCAGCGCCACCACCCGGCATCGGGAACGGATGGTCACCGAGATGTCGTCCGGGTGCGTCGACGGCGTGCAGAGCAGGAAGACGGTACGCGGCGAGGGCTCCTCGATCGCCTTGAGCAGCGCGTTGCCGGCGGCCTCGGTGAGCCGGTCGGCGTCGGTGATGACGAGCACCTGCCAGCGTCCCCCGCTGGGGGTGCTGGCCGCCCGCAGCACGAGCGCCCGCATCTCGCTCACCCCGATGGAGAGCCCTTCGGGGACCACGAACCGGACGTCGGCGTGCGTCCCGGCGAGGGTCGTGTGGCAGCCGGCGCACTCGCCGCAGCCGGTGCCACGGAGGCACTGCAGGGCTGCCGCGAACGCCCGGGCCGCGACCGAACGTCCGGAGCCGGGGGGCCCGGTGAAGATCCAGGCATGCGTCATCGCGCTTCCGGCGGTGGCCACCTCGACCGGTGCGGTCTCGGGGCTGTCGGCGGCCGGGACGGTCTCCGCCGCTGCGCTCGCCGGGACGGTGTCCGCCGCTGCGGTCGCCCGGATCGCCTCCGCCGCCGCGGTCGCCCGACGGAGGGTGTCGACCGCCTCTGGCTGCCCGACCAGGTCGGCGAAGACCTCGGGCATCAGGGCCGCCGTTCGAGTTCGAAGCCGCCATGCCCACCACCGACGCGGTCCGCCGCACCGCGGCCCGCCTCCGCACCACCGGCACCCCGCTGCACCCCGGCACCCCGCTCCGCCGCTCTGGCAGGCGGCTCGGCCTCGGGACGCGGCTCGGCCTCGACAGGCGACTCCGCCTCGACAGGCGGCCCCGCCTCGGCCTCGGCACGCAGCTCGGCCTCGGCACGCAGCTCGGCTTCGGATAACTCCGGTCGGGCCGAGGTGTCCGGTGGGCTCGCCGGTTCGGGATGAGCGGCCAGGTCCGGGTCGGCGAGCATCCCGGTGACCCGCTCGGCCACCGCCGCCGCGAGTTCGTCGGCGGGCCGGGCGGCGTCGAGCACCAGGTAGCGCTTCGGGTCGACGGCCGCCAGGTCGAGGAAGGCGTACCTGACCCGGTCGTGGAAGTCGAGCGACTCGGCTTCCAGCCGGTCCGGATCGCCGCCCCGGGCGCCCACCCGGGACAGACCGGCCCGGGGCTCGATGTCGAGGAGGACCACCAGGTCCGGCTTGAGGCCGCCGGTGGCCCAGGAGGAGAGCCAGGAGATCTCCTCGACCGGCAGGGTCCGGCCGGCGCCCTGGTAGGCGAGCGACGAGTCGACGTAACGGTCGCTGATCACCACCGCGCCCCGGGCGAGCGCCGGGCGGACCACGCTGGCGACGTGATGGGCCCGGTCGGCCGCGTAGAGCAACGCCTCCGCCCGGGGTGCGACGGCCTCGGCGCCGGCCGTCCGGCCCAGCACCAGGCTGCGGATCTGCTCCCCGATGCCGGTCGCACCCGGCTCCCGGGTCACCACCACCTCGTGGTGTCGCTGGCGCAGCGTCTCCGCCAGCCTGCTCACCTGCGTCGACTTGCCCGCGCCCTCACCGCCCTCGAAGACGATGAAGGCGCCGCTCGCGGCGAACGGCTCGGCCGGGAAGAGCGGCCGGCCCCGGATCGAGCCCCAGAGGTCGGAGAGCACCGGCACGCCCGGCTTGTCGTCCATCTGGCGGAACGCCTTGATCCCGGTGAAGATCCCGACCGCACCGGCGACCAGCAGCAGCAGCCGGGTCGAGGAGACCGAGACACCCAGGTCGACGATGCGCAGCTGCCAGGAGCCACCGACGCCGACCAGCAGGCTGCTGACCGAGATCGCCAGGATCAGCACCAGCCGGGTGCCGGTCTGCACCACGGCGAAGACCCGGCCGCGTACCTCGTCGGCGATCTCGCCGCCGAGCAGGGTGATGCCGGCCAGGAAGGCCATCCCGGCGCCGGCGCCGACCAGGACCGCGCCGAGGATCGCCATGGAGAGGTGGATCGAGCCGGCCAGCACCAGCACCGAGGCGCTGGCCAGCACGATGCTCATGCCGAACCAGCGCCGCCGGGACATCTCCCGGACGATCATCGGCCCCAGCCCGACGCCCGCCGACAGGCCGAGGAAGATCGCACCGAAGAGCAGGTAGAACGCCGCGTCACCGGCGGCCAGCGACTTGGTGAAGAAGTTCGCCGTACCGATCACGACGCCGCCGCCGGCGAAGGCGCCGAAGATGCCGAGCACCAGCCCCCGGACCAGCGGGGTCTTGCCGATGAACCGCCAGCCGTCGACGAACTGGCGCAGCACGCTCTCGTCGGCCCTGCCGGCGCTCTCGCGGCGACCGCTGCGACCACTGATCTCCCGGATGCCGAAGAAGACCACCAGCGCGGTCGCCAGCCGGCTGAGCGAGTTGAAGTAGAGCGCCAACTGGGTCGGGTCGGCCCAGCCCGGCGGCGGACCGGCGGAGACCGCCCGGATGCTCCGGTCCAGCACGGCGATGCTCACCGCGGCCAGCACCGGGGTGAGTCCGTAGGTGGTGATCAGCGTGAGCTGGTTGGCCACCTCCAGCCGGGTCCGGGGGATCAGGTTCGGGACCGCGGCCTCCTTGGCCGGAATCCAGATCAGCGTGATCGCCTCGATCAGGAAGGTGGCGACCGCCGCCCAGCCGACCACCAGGCCACCGCCGACGTCCAGCAGGGCGGCGAGCGGGATCGAGGCGAAGAGCACGAACCGGAGCAGGTCGCAGACGACCATCGTGATGCGGCGGTCGAACCGGTCGGCCAGCACCCCGGCGACCGGGCCGAGCACCAGGGCCGGAAGCAGCCGGACCGCGATCACGGCGCCGAAGGCGAGCCCTTTCGCGGTGTCGCCGGTGACCTGGCTGGAGGCGAAGACCGAGGTGGCGAGGAGGCCGAGCCAGTCACCGAAGGAGGCGGCACCCAGCACCAGCCACAGCCGGCGGAACGGACGGATCCGCAGCACCGAGCGGAGCGCCTGGTAGCCGGTCCGGTCGACCGGACCGGCGGTGGAGACGGGCGCGGATGCGCCGGGCGGCGGCGTCGTGCGCCCCGCGCTCCTGTCGTTGTCGTCGATGGCCGTACCCCTCCGCGCCCCGGCCCATGGCTGGGCTCCCCCGATCACACTCTAATCGCGGTACGGATCCGCCCCGACCCCGACATTCCCCGGAGCCGGAGCCCAGGGACCTCCCGGACGGCCGGCCCGATACGCGAGACGGTTTCGCATTTCAGCCCCAGAGGTTAGCGTGCACGAATGGCCACCGAACGCGACCACCTGCACCGATGCCTGGACCGGGCGACCGCGCACCTCGACCCTCCCTTCGCCGTGGTCGACCTCGACGCGTTCGACGCCAACGCCACCGCCCTGGTGGGTCGGGCCGGCGGGAAGCCGGTCCGGATCGCCAGCAAGTCCCTGCGCTGCCGGACCCTGCTCGACCGGGCCCTGGCCCGACCCGGCTGGCAGGGAGTGATGACCTACACGCTGGCCGAGGCGATCTGGCTGGTACGCAGCGGCGTGACCGACGACGCCCTGGTCGGCTACCCCACCGCCGACCGGCAGGCGCTGGCCCGACTGGCGGCTGAACCCGAACTGGCCGCCGCGATCTGTCTGATGGTCGACAGCACCGCCCACCTCGACCTGATCGACGCGGTCGCCCCGGCAGGCTCCAGGGCGGAGGAGATCCGGACCTGTCTCGACCTGGACGCCTCGTGGCGCCCGCTCTCCGGCGCCCTCGGCGGCCGGTTGCACATCGGCACCCGCCGCTCGCCGCTGCACTCACCCGCCGAGGCCGGCGCGCTGGCCGCCACGATCGCGCAGCGGCCGGGATTCCGGCTGGTCGGCCTGATGTCGTACGAGGCACAGATCGCCGGGCTCGGCGACGCACCGCCCCGGCAGTCCGTACGCGGTGCCACCATCCGGCTGCTGCAACGGCGCTCGTACCGGGAACTGGCGCACCGGCGCGCGGCGGCGGTGGCCGTGGTACGTGACCACGCCGACCTGGAGTTCGTCAACGGCGGCGGCACCGGCAGCATCGCGCTGACCGCGGCGGACCCGGCGATAACCGAGGTCACCGCCGGATCCGGCCTGTACGGCCCGACGCTCTTCGACGCGTACCGGAGCTGGCGACCCCGACCGGCGGCGTTCTTCGCACTGCCCGTCGTGCGCCACCCCACCGCGCGGATGGCGACCCTGCTCGGTGGTGGCTGGGTCGCCTCCGGACCGGCTTCCCCGGGCCGGCTGCCCACCCCGTGGCTGCCGCCGGGTCTGCGGCTGACCCGCCTCGAGGGGGCCGGCGAGGTGCAGACGCCGCTGACCGGCACCGCCGCCGGATCGCTGCGGATCGGTGACCGGGTCTGGTTCCGGCACGCCAAGGCGGGCGAGCTGGCGGAACATGTCGGAGAGTTGCACCTGGTGCAGTCGGGCCGGGTCGTGGACACCGTTCCGACCTACCGGGGCGAGGGCCGGGCCTTCCTCTGATCGAGGATCGGGCCCGACACGCCCGGAAACACGGCCGGCAGCGGCCGGTCGGCCAGCCAGCGCAGATGGCCGGTCAGCCGGCGCACCGCCGGTCAGCCGGCGGAGGACGCGGCGTCGACGTGCCGGTGCAGGTACTCGCGGATCAGCGCGGTCGCCTCGGCCAGCACCTTCTCGTCGCCCTCGGGATCACGCCGGAAGGCGAGCTTGATGAGCGCGTCGGCGGCTTCCACCGCGATCTCCAGCGCGAAGCGCAGCCGGGGCGCGTCGGCGGTGCCGAACTGCTCGACCAGGACCCGGGCCAACTGCTCGGCGATGACCCCGTTGTTGTCCCGCTCCTCGTCGAGCAGGTGCAGGTCGACGACGTCGCCGAAGTGCAGGGTACGGAAGCCGGGCACCTCCCGGTGCATGGTGATGTACTCGTCGATGGCGGCGTCGACCCCGTCCCACCAGTGGGTCAGGTCGCCCCGGGAGAAGCGCTCGCTGAGCCGCTCCAGGTATGCCTCCATGTTGCGCAGGGTCAGTGCCTGCACGATCGCTCGCTTGTCGGGGAAGAACTGGTACACCGACCCGATGGCCACTCCGGCCCGCTCGGCGAGCAGGGTGGTGGTCAGTCCCTCGTAGCCGACCTCGTCGACTATCTCGGCACAGGCGTCGAGCATGCGCTGGACCCGGGCGACGCTGCGGCCCTGCACCGGTACGCGGCGCAGTGGACCGGATGTGGCGGTTGACGTGGACACTCGTCGCCACTCCCTTTCGACGGGGTGAAGGTTACTAGGCGTCACGATTCGAGGACGCTAACCGTACTAACGAGCCGAACGGATATCGGTATTTACTCGCCGTGACGATCCTGATTTACTCGCCCTGGTACACCTTCTACCTGAGTATAATTCGTGTTCATCTATTGCTGGCCTGGTCACGGCCGGGGAGGTCACGATGAGCGGGCGTGCCGCACCACCCGGAGCCACCTCCTCCTGGCGCAACTGGGCCGGTAACCAACGGGTCAGCGGCGACGCACTGCGACCATCGACCGTGGACGAGATCGTCGCCACGGTCGCCACCGCGCGGGCCGCCCGCCGGCGCGTCAAGCCGGTCGGCAGCGGCCACTCCTTCACCGCGATCGCCCGGGCCGAGGACCAGCGGGTCGATCTCACCGCGCTGAGCGGACCGGTCCGGGTCGATTCCGAGCGTCGGCAGATCACGGTACCGGCCGGGACGACACTGCATGCGCTCAACGAGTTACTCGCCGGTCACCAGCTGGCGCTGGCCAACCTCGGCGACATCGACGCGCAGACCGTGGCCGGGGCGATCTCCACCGGCACCCACGGCACCGGCGCCGGATACGGCTGCCTCTCCGCCTTCGTCACCGGGCTCACCCTGGTGACCGGCACCGGAGAGGTCCTGGAGTGCTCCGCCGACCGGCACCCCGACGTCTTCGCGGCGGCCCGGGTCGGGCTCGGCGCCCTCGGGGTGATCGTCGAGGTCACCCTGAGCTGCGTGGACGCCTTCGTGCTGCGCGCCGACGAGCGCCCGGCCCCCCTCGCCGAGGTGCTCGCCGACCTGCCCGCCCTGGTCGGCGGGAACGAGCACTTCGAGTTCTACTGGTTCCCGTACACCGACCGGGTCCAGGTCAAAATCAACAACCGGGTGCCCGCCGACGACCGGCCGCTGCCGAAGCTGCGGGGCTGGCTGGACGACGACTTCCTGGCCAACTCCGTCTTCGCCGGTGCCTGCCGGCTGGGCCGGGCCGCCCCGGCGCTGGTGCCGACCATCTCCGCCGTCTCCGCCCGCGCGCTCACCGCGCGCAGCTACACGGCCCGCTCCGACCGGGTCTTCTGCACCTCGCGCCGGGTCCGCTTCGAGGAGATGGAGTACGCGCTGCCCCGGGCCGCCCTGCCCGAGGCACTGGCCGGGCTCCGCCGCGTCGTCGACGAGCTGCCGTTCCGGGTGCTCTTCCCGGTCGAGGTCCGGTTCACCGCCCCGGACGACATCTGGCTCTCGCACGGCTACGGCCGCGAGTCGGCGTACGTCGCCATCCACCAGTACGCCGGGATGCCCGCCGAGCCGTACTTCCGGGCCTTCGAGCGGATCGCCACGGCGCTGGGCGGCCGGCCGCACTGGGGCAAGCTGCACTACCGGGACGCGGAGTCGCTGCGCCCGGCGTACCCGCGATTCGCCGACTTCCTGGCCGTGCGGGACCGGCTCGACCCGGACCGGATCTTCGCCAACTCCTACACCGAGCAGGTGCTCGGCCCGTAACTCCGCCCGTCGGCCCGGCAGGCGACCGGCGGTGGGAAATCGGTCGGGCCGGGGCGGGCGATGCCGTATACAGGCCCGATGACCGGTCCGACACCCCGGATGCGCCAGTACTCGGACGCCGACCTGCCCCGCCTGTCCCGGACCTTCACGGCCTGGATCGCCGACGCCGGCCGGTGCGGCTACGACCACGTCGGCGAGGTGCCGCACCGGATCTACGAGAACCTGCGGGGCCGGCCGGTGCAGGAGCTGGTCCAGCTCTGGGAGGCCGACGGCGAGATCGTCGGGCTCGCCGTCAACCTGCGTTTCGGCACCGCCTTCGACGTCTTCACCGCGCCCGCGCTGCGCGGCGGCGCCGCCGAGGCCGAGATGCTCCGGGCGGCGTACGAGACCACGGCCGCCTGGATGGACCGGACCGGGAGCGCCGAGCCGTACGTGCTGACCGACGTCTTCGACTGCGACACCACCCGGATCGGGCTGCTCACCGGGCTCGGGTTCACCCGGTTCCGCACCTGGGACGACGTGACCGTGCGGGACCTCGCCCAGCCGACAGCCCGGCCGATCACCGAGCCGGTCACACCGGAGGGCTTCGTCCTGCGTACCGCCCGGCCGGGCGACGCCGAGCAGCTCGCGCAGGCGCGCAACTCCGCGTTCGACGCGGACTGGACCGGCGAGCTCTACCGGTCGGCGGTGATGACCCGGCCCGGCTACGACCCGGAGCGGGAGATCGTCGCCGAGTCGCCGGACGGGCGGATCGCCGCCTTCACCGTCTACTGGCTCGATCACCGCAACCGGGTCGGCCACCTCGAACCGGTCGGCACGCACCGGGACTTCCACCGACGCGGGCTGGCCCGGGCGGTGCTGCTGACCGCGATGCACCGGATGCGGACGGCCGGCATGGCGACGGTGACCGTCAACCACAACGCGGAGAACCAGCCGGCCCGCAGGCTCTACGCCGGGCTCGGCTTCCGCCGCGAACACCGGACGTACGGCTTCCGCCGCCCCCGGCCGGACCCGCCGTCGGCCTGACGCGGCGCGGATTCAGTCGGTCGGCTCGACGGAGGCCGTCGCCCTCGTCGGGGTGGCCTTCTTCGCCGCCGTCGCCTTGGCGGCGGTCGTCTTCTTCGCGGTCGCCTTCTTCGCCGTTGCCTTCTTGGCGGTTGCCTTCTTCGCGGTCGCCTTCTTCGCGGTCGCCTCGGTCGTGCCGGTGGCCTTGGACGCCGCCTTCTTCGCGGTCGTCTTCTTCGCCGCCCGCTTGCGCGGCGAGGGGCCCTTGGCCCGCTTCTCGGCGAGCATCTCGGAGGCCTCCTCCAGGGTCAGCGCCTCCGGAGTCTGGCCGCGCCGCAGCGACGCGTTGGTCTCGCCGTCGGTGACGTACGGCCCGAACCGGCCGTCCTTGATCACCAGTGGCTTCTCGGTGAGCGGGTCGGCGCCCATCTCGCGCAGCGGCGGGGCCGCCGCCCGACGCTGCCGGGTCTTCGGCGCCGCCAGCAGCGCCAACGCCTGCTCCAGGGTGACCGTGAAGAGCTGCTCCTCCGACTCCAGCGACCGGTAGTCGTCGCCGCGCTTCACGTACGGGCCGTAACGGCCGTTCGCGGCCAGCACCTCGGCACCGTCCGGATCCACCCCGACCCGCCGGGGCAGGGTGAGCAGTTGCAGCGCCTCCGTCACCGACAGCGAATCCGGGGACTGGGAGCGCAGCAGCGAGGCCTTGCGTTCGCCGCTGGTGACGTACGGGCCGAAGCGGCCGGAGCGGAGCACGATCGGCTCACCGGTTTCCGGATGCTCGCCGAGCTTGCGCTCCCCGCCACCGCCGAGGAAGAGCTCGTGCACCTTCTCCGGGGTCAGCTCGTCCGGGGCCAGCCCCTCGGGGATCGGCGCCCGATCGCCGGCCCCGGCCGTCTCCTCGGGCGGGCCGCCGTCGCCGGTCTCCCGGGGAGCCTGGGCGGCCGGCTCCGCGCCGGGCAGGCTCCGCTGCAGGTACGGGCCGTAGCGGCCGACCCGGACCACGACGTCGCGCCCCTCGTCGTCCCGGAACAGCGGGATCGAGTTGACGCTGCGCGCGTCGATCTCGCTGAGGTTCTCGGTGACCATCTTCTTCAGCCCGCCGGAGCGGGCCACCGACTTGTCACCGCCCATGTCGCTGCCGAAGTAGAACGAGGTGAGGAAGTCGACCGCCGCGTGGTCACCACCGGCGATCTCGTCCAGCTCGTTTTCCATCGCGGCGGTGAAGTTGTAGTCGACCAGCCGGGGATAGTGCCGCTCCAGCAGGCCGACGACCGCGAACGCCAGGAACGACGGGATCAGCGCCTGACCGCGCTTGAAGACGTACCCCCGGTCCTGGATCGTCGCCATGATCGACGCGTACGTGGAGGGGCGGCCGATGCCCAGCTCCTCCAGCGACTTGACCAGCGACGCCTCCGTGTAGCGGGACGGCGGCTGGGTGTGGTGCCCGGTCGCGGCCAGCTCCTCGGCGGTCAGCGGCTGGTCCTTGACCAGGTTGGGCAGCCGCCGCTCGGCATCCTCGGCCTCGGCGTTCTCGTCGTCGGAGGACTCCACGTAGGCCCGCAGGAAGCCCGGCTCGGTGATGGTCTTGCCGGTCGCGCCGAAGTCGGCCTCCTCGCCCGCGCTGGAGACCGCCCGGATCCGCACCGAGACGCTGGAACCGACCGCGTCGGTCATCTGGGAGGCGATGGTCCGCCGCCAGATCAGCTCGTAGAGCCGGAACTCCTCGGCGGAGAGCTCGTTGGCCAGCTCGCCCGGGGTGCGGAAGGTGTCCCCGGCGGGGCGGATCGCCTCGTGCGCCTCCTGGGCGTTCTTCACCTTGCCGGTGTAGCGGCGGGGCTCCGGGGGCACGTTCCGCTCGCCGTAGAGCTCGGCGATCTGCCGGCGGGCGGCCGCGATGGCCGTCTCCGACAGGTTCACCGAGTCGGTACGCATATAGGTGATGTAGCCGTTCTCGTAGAGCCGCTGGGCGGTGCGCATCGTCTGCTGCGAGGAGAAGCGCAGCTTCCGGGCCGCCTCCTGCTGGAGCGTGGAGGTGATGAACGGCGCGTACGGGCGGCGGCGGTAGGGCTTCTCGTCGACCCGGGTGACAGTGAAAGGCCGCCCGTCGAGGCGGGCGGCCAGGCCACGGGCGCCGTCCGCATCGAGGTGCGTCACCCCGGCGCCCGGCTTCACCCGGCCGGTGGTCGGCTCGAAGTCCTTGCCGGTGGCGATCCGGTCGCCGTCGAGCGCGACGAGGGTGGCGGAGAAGCTGCGCGGCCCGTCGGCGGCGCCCTGCACGGCGAGGGTGGCCAGGATGTCCCAGTATTCCGCGCTGCGGAAGGCCATCCGCTGCCGCTCGCGCTCGACCACGATCCGGGTGGCGACCGACTGGACCCGGCCGGCGGAGAGTCCGGAGCGGACCTTGCGCCAGAGCACCGGGGAGACCTCGTAGCCGTAGAGCCGGTCCAGGATCCGCCGGGCCTCCTGGGCGTCGACCAGGTCGCGGTCGATCTCGCGCGGGTTCGCCACCGCGGCCTGGATGGCCTGCCGGGTGATCTCGTGGAAGACCATCCGCTTGACCGGGACCTTGGGCTTGAGCGTCTCGACCAGGTGCCAGGCGATCGCCTCGCCCTCGCGGTCCTCGTCGGTGGCGAGGAAGACCTCGTCGACCTCCTTGGCCAGCCGGCTCAGCTTGCTGATCTGCTGCCTGCGGTCGGGCGAGACGACGTAGAGCGCGGCGAACCCGTTGTCGACGTCGACGCCGAGCCGGGCCCAGGACTCGCCCTTGTATCTGGCGGGCACGTCGTCGGCGTTGCGCGGCAGGTCACGGACGTGACCGAGGCTGGCCTCGACGACATAACCCGGGCCGAGATAGCCCGAGATCGTCTTGGCCTTCGCCGGTGACTCGACGATGACCAGACGGGTGCTCCTGGCGTTGCTCGGCACGTCTCTCCTGACCTCACTCACGATCTTCCCCCTGCGGACCGCCCTGTCCGCGCCGCCGGCCGGGGACGGGATCGACCGCCCGGTGTCCGGACGTCCAACGTAACGCGCTCGCCGACCCGGGAGTTGCGCGGGCCGAGAAGAGCACCGCTACGCTGCGGTGACACCGGGTGCAACAACCTGGGACGGGCGGTCATGCCGGTCGGCGACACCGTACACCCACGGACGATCGGTGCGGGACCAACCGGACGGATCACGTCCCACCTGTTGGGCCGCCAACCGGAACAATCAAACAAAACCGGCGCCGAGCTGTCCGGGATGCGACAGTTGTCGATCCATCCGCTCCCGGGGCGGCAGTTACCCGATCGAGGGCACCGGGGCGACACTTCCCGGCCACTGGCCCGGCGGCGCCGCCGGGGGCCGGTCACCCACCAGCTCCGCGAGCCGGGCCAGCCGGCGCCGGCCGGTGATCCGGTACGCCGGACCGCCCGCCCCGGCGTCGAGCAGCACCGCCGGCAGGCCGATCGCGGCCAGCGCCGCACCGACCGGCTCCCAGCACGCCTCGTCGGCGGCGCCGAGCCGGAGCAGGAAGCCGAGCGGCTCGGGAGTGCCGGCCGCCGCCACCCAGATCCGGAGCCGCGGACCGGTCAGGAAGAAGTTCGCCGGCGGCCGTTTCACCGTCTCGCGCAGCCAGGCCGCGCCGAGCGGCGCGAGCAGCGTGCTGTACGACGTCTGCACCCCGTGCCGCTCCGCCGCCCGCGTCCGCCCCAGCCAGCTGGCGGTCAGCCCTCGACGGGCCAGCTCGGCGACGAGCACGTGTACCCGCCAGGCGTCGTCCACCATGATCGTGATCCGGGCGGTGCCCCCCATCCGGACCAGCTCCCCGGGGCCGGCGAGCAGCCCGGCGAGGTCACCGACGGCGGGATCGGCGGCCTCGACCCCGAAGAGCGAGAGCTGCCGGACCGGATCCGGCGGCGGCTCGGGACGCCCCGGCCGCTCGGCGGCCGGTTCCGGAGGCGGCTCGGCCGGCTCGGCCGGCTCACCGCCTCCGCCCGGCTCCGCCGGCACGAGCGCCTCCGCCGGCACGAGGGCCTCCACCGGCACGAGCGCGTCAGCCGGGGGTGCGGGCGGGTCGGGCGGCACGAGCGCGTCGGCCGGGGGTGCGGGCGGGTCGGGCGGAGGCGCGGGTGCGTCAGCCGGCGCGGACGCGTCGGCCGGGGGCGCGGGCGGGTCGGGCGGGATCAGCGACACTCCGGAACCTCGTCGAAGGCCTGCTTCAACTCCACCGAGTCCAGCTCGCTGGTGTCGAGCGAGCTGGCGTCGTACTCCTGGTTGAGGGTGTCGACCGCGGCCTTGACCCCGTCGTAGAACTCGGCGGGCCGCCCGGTGCCGAGCGCCTCGATCGACTCGCCGGCCCGGCCGTAGGCGTCCCGCATCGAGGCCAGCGAGGAGACGAAGCCCTCGGAGATCGCCTCGCCCTTGTCCGTGTCCGGCACGCCGGCCGCCGCCACCTTCTGCCGGGCGGTCTCACTGGCCTGCTCGGCACCCCGGAGCAGCCGGACCAGGTTTTCCTTGGCCTGCGCCGGGCTGGTCTGCGCGGTCATCTGCTGCTGGGTGCTCCGGGTCAGTGCCCCGATCTCGGCCCGCCACGGCGCCAGTGCCGCGCAGACGGCGGCGGCCCACGCCTGCGGGGTGGGCCCCCCGGCACAGCCCCCAAGAAGCAGGGCGATCGTGCACAGGGCCGCCGTGAGTTTTCCGGCGGATGCCGTGCGGGGGGTTCGCATGCGTTGCAGCGTACGGGTTGGACCCGACTTCGCGAGGGGGGTGATCCCGGTGGAACGAGCCGGGCCCGCCGCGATACGCGACGGGCCCGGGTCGGCCTGCCTGCCGTCTCAGGCGTTGACCGTCTGCGGCTGCTGGTCGGAGCTGCCGCTGCCGGCACCGCCGGAGTCCGGGTCGGAGTCCGACATGGCCACCGGCTTGCGCTTGCTGATCAGCACCGCCACCACGATGACCAGCGCGGCGACGACCGCGACGGCGATCCGCAGCCCGGTGTTGGCGTCCTCGCCGACGCTCCACGCCACCACGGCCGGGGCGATCAGCAGCGAGACCAGGTTCATCACCTTGATCAGCGGGTTGATCGCCGGCCCGGCGGTGTCCTTGAACGGGTCACCGACCGTGTCGCCGATGACCGTGGCCTCGTGCGCGGCCGAGCCCTTGCCGCCGAACGCGCCGTCCTCGACGAGCTTCTTGCTGTTGTCCCAGGCACCGCCCGAGTTGGCCAGGAAGACCGCCATCAGCGTGCCGGCCCCGATGGCACCGGCCAGGTACGCGGCCAGCGCACCCGGACCGAGCCCGAAGCCGACCGCGATCGGCGCCATGATGGCGAGCAGCCCCGGGGTCATCAGCTCGCGCTGCGCGTCCCGGGTGCAGATGTCGACCACCTTGCCGTACTCCGGCCGCTGGCTGTAGTCCATGATCCCGGGCAGCTCGCGGAACTGCCGGCGTACCTCCATCACCACGGCACCGGCCGAGCGGGAGACCGCGTTGATGGCCAGGCCGGAGAAGAGGAAGACCACCGCGGCACCGACGATCAGACCCACCAGGTTGCGCGGGTTGGCGACGTTGAGCAGACCGTCGATCGACAGGTCGGAGCCCGCGTCCCGCAGTGCCACGCCCAGCGTGTCGGTGTACGACCCGAAGAGCGCGGTGGCCGCGAGCACCGCCGTGGCGATCGCGATGCCCTTGGTGATCGCCTTGGTGGTGTTGCCGACCGCGTCCAGCTCGGTGAGCGTACGCGCGCCCTGCTCGTCGATGTCGCCGGACATCTCGGCGATGCCCTGCGCGTTGTCGGAGATCGGGCCGAAGGTGTCCATCGCCACGATCACGCCGACCGTGGTGAGCAGACCGGTGCCGGCCAGCGCCACCGCGAAGAGCGAGAGGGTGAGCGAGCCGCCGCCGAGCAGGAACGCGCCGAAGACCCCGGCGCCGATCAGCAGCGCCGAGTAGACCGCCGACTCCAGGCCGACGCTGATCCCGGCCAGCACCACGGTGGCGGGGCCGGTCAGCGACGACTTGCCGATGTCCTGCACCGGGCGTCGGTTGGTTTCGGTGAAGTAGCCGGTCAGCGCCTGGATGGCGGCGGCCAGCACGATGCCGATCACGACGGCGCCGATGGCGAGGATCCGCGGGTCGATCGGGTCGGAGGCGCCCTCGGCGAGGCCGAGCCGGGTCCGCCAGTCGTCACCGAGCAGTTCGGCCCAGGTGGCCGGCAGGTAGACGAAGGACATCACCGCGACCAGGATCGCCGAGACCACCGCGGAGGCGTAGAACGCCCGGTTGATCGCGGTGAGCCCGGAGCGGTCGCCGGCGCGCAACCGGGTGATGAAGACGCCGAGGATGGCGATGAGCACGCCGATGGTGGAGACGATCAGCGGAAAGACCAGCCCCTGCTCGCCGAAGGCGGCCCGGCCGAGGATCAGCGCGGCGACAAGCGTCACGGCGTACGACTCGAAGAGGTCGGCCGCCATGCCGGCGCAGTCGCCGACGTTGTCGCCCACGTTGTCGGCGATGGTCGCCGCGTTGCGCGGGTCGTCCTCCGGGATGCCCTGCTCGACCTTGCCGACCAGGTCGGCGCCGACGTCGGCGGCCTTGGTGAAGATGCCGCCGCCGACCCGCATGAACATCGCGAGCAGCGCGGCACCGAAGCCGAAGCCCTCCAGCACGGTCGGCGCGTCACCCCGGTAGATCAGGACGACCGCCGCCGCACCGACCAGGCCGAGGCCGACGGTGAGGAAGCCGACGACGCCACCGGTGCGGAACGCGATCTGCATCGCGTTCTCCCGGCCGCCCTGGTGCTCCCGGGCGGCGGCCGCGACCCGGAGGTTGGCCCGGGTGGCCAGGGCCATGCCGGCGCCACCGATGAAGGCGCTGAACAGGGCGCCGACCACGAAGAAGCCCGAGCGGCCGATCTTGACCAGCGTCTCGCTGCCGTCGGTGTCGTGCACCGGCAGCAGGAAGAGCAGGATCACGGCGACCACGACGAAGATGCCGAGGGTCCGGAACTGGCGGAGCAGGTAGGCCGAGGCCCCCTCCTGCACAGCTCCGGCGATCTCCTGCATCTTGTCGGTGCCCCTGCCGGTCGAGAGCACGGCCCGGGTCAGCGCACCCGCGAAGCCGAGCGCCACGAGGGCGATAACCGCCGCGACGACGACGTACGTCAAATTCTCGCCGCCGAGGGACAGCCCGCCACTGTCGGCGGCCATATCTACGGACATCTATGTCCTCCTGTACCGAACACTCGCGCCCGACCGGCGGACGAACCGGTCAGGCGTCTCCACGCGTGGAGCGACGACTCGCAAGCGTTCCGCCGGCCCGCCACCCCGGGCGTCCGGCGATGCTCCCCCACCCACAGGAGCGGGACCAGCACACTTGCCGATAACCCCGGGTACTCTAGCGGGCCGTCGTGTTGAGGGTCACAACCAGGACCCGGGCAAACGCGATGATCTTCGTCGCTGTGCTAGCCGTGGGAGTCTGCTAAGGCGCTCCCCGTGCCCGCCCGGTGCGCTCCCCGTGCCCGCCCGGTGCGCTCCCCGTGCCCGCCCGGTGCGCTCCCCCAGGCCCGGCCGGTCAGCGGCCGAGCGGCCAGGCCATCCGGACCTCGGTGCCGACACCCTCGTCCACCGGACGCACCTGGAGATCCTCGACAAAGCCTGCGAGCAGGGCGAACCCGACACCCACCGTAAGCGCCTCGTCGGTCAGCGACTCGTCGGCCAACTCGTCCGGCGGCAGTGCCGCCAGCCCCAATCCGGCCTCGATCGGCGCGCGGTCGATCACCCGGACCGTGTACGTCGGCCCGTCCGACATCTCCACCAGCACCAGATCGGCCAGTCCGTACTGGCGGTGCAGGGCGACCGCCCGGGCGCAGGCCTCGCCGATCGCCAGCCGTACCTCGTCGAGCAGTTCCTCGGGCACGCCGGCCCGCCGCGCCACGGCGACCCCGACCAGGCGGGCGGTGCGGACGTGGACCGGAGCCGGGCTGAAGGAGAGCCTGACCCTCGACATCACGCCTCGACCGTCGACATCAGGCACCGGGACGTCGACATCAGGCATCGGCGCCGGAGGAGTCGGCCCCGATCGCGGCGTCCAGCGTGGCGAAGATCGGGAAGACCTGGTCGAGGGCGGTGATCCGGAAGATCTTGAGCAGCGGCTCCTTGTCGCAGACCAGCCGGAAGCTGCCACCGACCGGACGGAGCCGCTTGAGCGCCCCGACCAGCACGCCGAGGCCGGTCGAGTCGAGGAAGTCCACCCGGCCCAGGTCCACGACGATCGCCCGGGCGCCGCCGTCGATCAGCTCGACCAGGCGCTCACGGAGCCGGGGGGCGGTGTAGACGTCCACCTCGCCGCCGACCTCCAACACGGTGTGCTCACCGATGGTGCGGGTCGTCAGCGACAGATCCATCAGTCCTCCTCTGACCGCCAGGAACGCTCCTGCGCATCTAACCATCGACCAGCGGACCGCGCAGCGGCGGCGGACCGGCGGCGGACCGGTCGCCACCCGGTCTTCCGACGCACGTACGAGAGTGCGAGAGTGCAGGGCGTGACGTTTCCAGCAACAGTATCGGCCGGTACCGGAGCCGGAGACTCCCACCCGGCCGGTCGCCCCGGCGCGGGCGAGCTGCTGGACCGGCTGCGGGCCCGGGCCCCCGGCGCAGCGGTCGCCGGCCCGGTCACGCACGTCGAACGGATCCCCGCCCGGCCGGGCACCGTGGCCGAGTGGCCGGAGTGGGTGCCGGCGGACCTGCGCGCGGCCCTGGCCGGCCAGGGCGTATCCGCGCCGTGGCGGCACCAGGTGGAGGCGGCCACGCAGGCGTACGCGGGCCGGCACGTGGTGGTCGCCACCGGCACCGCCTCCGGAAAGTCCCTCGCGTACCAGCTCCCGGCGCTGGCGACCCTGCTCGCCGACCCCCGGGCCACCGTGCTCTACCTGGCCCCGACCAAGGCACTCGCCGCCGACCAGCTCCGGGCCGTCGCCGCGCTCGGTCTCGACGGGGTACGTCCGGCCTGCTACGACGGCGACACCCCGCGCGCCGAGCGGGACTGGATCCGGGCGCACTCGCGGTTCGTGCTGACCAACCCGGACATGCTGCACCACGGCGTCCTGCCCGGACACGCGAAGTGGTCCGCCTTCCTGCGCCGGCTGGCGTTCGTGGTGGTCGACGAGTGCCACACCTACCGGGGCGTCTTCGGGTCACACGTGGCACACGTGCTGCGCCGGCTCCGGCGCCAGGCGGCGCGCCATCCGCGTACCCCCGGACAGCCCGTGCCGGGCCAGCGGGGCGGCGCGGCCGGCCCACCCGGCGCCGCGACGGCGGCCGGGCCGGTCTTCGTGCTGGCGTCGGCGACCTCGGGCGACCCGGCGGTCGCCGCCGAGCGGCTGACCGGCCTGCCGGTCAGCGCGGTCACCACGGACACCGCGCCGCGCGGCGGCCTGACCTTCGCGCTCTGGGAACCTCCGCTGCTGCCCCCGCCCACCGCGAACGCCCCGGAACCCGCCGACCCGACCGAGGTGGCCGAGCCGACCGAGGTGGCCGAGCCGACCGAGGTGGCCGAGCCGACCGAGGTGGCCGAGCCGACCGAGGTGATCGCGGCCGTTTCCGCCGACGCCGCTCCGGTGCGCCGGTCCGCGCTGCGGGAAACCGCCGACCTGCTCAGCGACACCGTCGCGGCCGGGGTCCGGACCCTGGCCTTCGTCCGGTCCCGGCGCGGCGCCGAGGTGATCGCCACCACCGCCCGGCGGGCACTGGACGAGGCCGTCCCCGGACTCGGCGCCCGGGTCGCCGCCTACCGCTCCGGCTACCTGCGCGAGGAGCGCCGGTCGCTGGAGCAGGCGCTGCTCGGCGGTGAGCTGCTCGGGCTCGCCTCCACCAGCGCCCTGGAACTCGGCGTCGACCTGGTCGGCCTCGACGCGGTGCTGATCTGCGGCTATCCCGGCACCCGGGCCTCGCTCTGGCAGCAGGCCGGCCGGGCCGGACGCTCCGGCCGGGAGGCACTCGCCGTGCTGGTCGCCCGGGACGACCCGCTGGACAGCTATCTGGTGCACCATCCGGAGGCGCTCTTCGGCCGTCCCGTCGAGGCGACCGTGCTCGACCCGGCCAACCCGTACGTGCTCGGGCCGCAGCTGGCCTGCGCGGCGGCGGAGTCCCCGCTGACACCGGCCGACCTGGAGCTCTTCGGCGAGGGGGCGAAGGAGGCGGTCGAGGAGCTGGTGGCCGGTGGTGCGCTGCGGCACCGGCCGACCGGGTGGTACTGGCGGCACGTCCGCAGGCCCGAGGTGGACCTGCGCGGCACCGGCGGCGCGCCGGTGGACGTGGTCGAGTCCGCCACCGGCCGGCTGCTCGGCACCGTGGACCCGGCGTCGTCGCACTTCCAGGTCCACCCCGGCGCGGTCTACCTGCACCAGGGCGCGTCGTACGTGGTGGACGACCTCGATCTCGACGACGGCTGCGCGCTGGTGCACGCCGAGGAGCCGGACTGGTCCACCCATCCCCGCGACGTCACCTCGCTCTCGGTCGTCTCGGTCCGCTCCTACCTGGACGCGGGCCCGGTCGGGATGTTCCTCGGCGAGGTCGACGTGACCAGCCAGGTGGTCTCCTACCAGCGTCGCCGGCTCGCCTCCGGCGAGGTGCTGGCCACGCTGCCGCTGGAGCTGCCCGCCCGGGAGCTGCGTACGGTCGCGGTCTGGTTCACCGTCTCGCCGGAGTCGCTGGCCGCCGCCGGGGTCGAGCCGGCCGACGTGCCGGGCGCGCTGCACGCCGCCGAGCACGCCGCGATCGGGTTGCTGCCGCTGGTCGCCACCTGTGACCGCTGGGACATCGGCGGGCTCTCCACCGCCGCCCATCCGGACACCGAGGCGCCGACGGTCTTCGTCTACGACGGGCACCCGGGCGGTGCCGGCTTCGCCGAGCGGGCGTACCGGGCGGCACCGGCGTGGCTGACCGCGACCCGGGACGCGATCGCGGAGTGCGGCTGCGAGGCCGGCTGTCCCTCCTGCGTCCAGTCCCCGAAGTGCGGAAACGGCAACAACCCGCTGGCCAAGGCGGAGGCCGTACGCGTCCTCGACGTGGTGCTGGCCAACCTGGCGGCGGCCGGTCCGACGGAACCGGGCGAGTCCGATCGCTCCGATCGCGGATAGTCGGTATTCGCACGCATGGATCTATGGCTATCCGGTTAAGTTACGCTGGGAGCGCTTCCACGGATCCTGAGGAGGACGTCGTGGCCGACACCATCGCCGAGACCGTCGAACTGCTGTACACCATCGACCAGGCACATCTCACCGTCGATCAGCAGATCGCGCTCTCCCAGGCGTACGCGGCACTGGCCCAGGCCGAACGCCTGGACCAGATCCACCAGATGCTGCACAGCATCCATCAGGTGCTCAACAGCTGGGTGGTACGCCGCGCCACGGAGGGCAGCCTCCGCTGACGATGCGGCCAGGGCTTGGGATGGAGGGAAGGGCTTCCGCCTATCGTCTCCGGCAGCACAGGGGGCCCTTCCCCGCCGTCCCGATGCGACTCGACCGGAGGCCGGTTGCGTAAGCACACATTGACGTCCTCGAATCCATGCACGTAGAGTTGGTTACTCTCACACTGAGTCAGCGGAAGACTGCGGCGCGGCGTCCGGCGCCGACCGGCCTCGCGTCGACAGCGATCCACCACCGCTCTCCGTCGCGCCCTCGAAGGCAGGTCGTCGCTGTGATCACGCCAGCCAGCACCACCGCCGGCCGCCGCCGATCCCGCCGCCCGCACGGCTCACTCGGCACCGGCCTGGCGCTGCTCATCGCCGCCGTGCTCGGTCCGCTCCCGCCCGCGACGGCAGCCGCGGCGGCGGCGTTACCGGCCATGCCGCCGGACGTCCAGGCGCCGACCCAGCCCGGCCAGCCGCAGGTGCTGTCGGTGACGCCGGGCGCGGTGACCATCACCTGGGCGGCCTCGACGGACGACGTCGGGGTGACGCAGTATCTGGTGTTCCAGGGCGAGCAGTTCTACCGCCAGTACCTCGCCCGGACGGTCTCCGACAACGCTCCGCTGACCCTGAGCCTCAGCCCGACGGCGGCGAGCACGCACTTCTCGGTCGTCGCCCGCGACGCGGCCGGCAACAGCTCTCCGTTCTCCGGCCGGACGAACGTCCGGCAACCGCCGAGCTTCCCGCGCACCGGCGACAACACCGTCCCGCCCACCGCGCCGGGCAGTCCGGTGGTCACCGCCGTCACGCCGAACGGCTACGAGGTGACCTGGGAGCCGGCGACCGACGACCTCGGCGTGATCGAGTATCACGTCTACCACGTCTTCGCGATCGACGAGATCCGGGTCGATGCCAGGGTCAGCACCAACTCGGCGACCATCGTGCCCCGGCGCGGGTACGAGACGATCTACGTCGTCGCCTACGACGCATCGTGGAATTCCAGCAGGAGCCCCACCGTCCAGCTTCTGCCCCCGCCAACGCCGGCACCAACGCCGGCGCGATAGCGACGCCGGCGAGGCAGCCCGGACCTCGCCGCGACTCTCCGGTGCCGACCTGCCGCAACGGTGGAACTTTGCCGAGCCGGGTGCTCGGACCAACTCCGTCACCTGCCTAGCGTGGCGCGGCCGAGGTGCCTCGGACAGGGCCGGCTCGGCTGGTTGCCAGGGCGGTCCGAATCAGCCCGGGTAGCGGTTCGACCGTCACCTCGGCGGTGATCTGGAGGTCGAGCCCGTCCAGCGTGCAGCCGGTGATCCGCGCACTGTTCGCGGCCGCGATGGCGGCAGCCCGGGCGCACGCCGGATCCGCGCCGTCGAGCGCGCGGGCGGCTCCAGCGAGCGCGCCGAGATCGGCCGCGATCCGGGCCTGATGGCGGGCCACCCGAGCAGCTTCGACCGCCGCCCCGCCGAGACTGAAGACGACCAGGGCGAGTCCGACGGCGAGCAGCCACAGGCTGGCACCGCCCCGGTCCGGCTCGCCGCCGAAGCCGGCACCCCCGGTGACACCGACCCCCGTGGTGTGGTCGGTGGTCACGATGCCGGCTCCGGTGCGCCGGGCTCGACCGCCGCGACCGCGGTCGCGCTCACCGTCAGGCGAGGCAACCGTGCACCGAGCGCACGCACCGGCGCTCGTACGGTGGCCACCACCCGGTCACCGCTCACCGCGACCGACACCACCGCACCCGGCGGCGCGGCCCGGATGCCGGCCTGAACACCGGGGGCACCGCGGGAGGCGGCCAGCGCCGCCTCCCGCGCCGCGTCCACACACTGCCCCTTGACGATCACCGCGTTGACGGCGGTGAGCCCGGCGAGCATCAACAGCAGCAGCGCCGGCAGGCCGGCCGCCAACTCGGCGGTGAACGAGCCCCGGTCGCGGCCGGCCGGCCAGCGCCGGGTCACGACAGCGCCCGGTCGATCACCCCGGCCAGCGCGGTCTGGACGCGGCCGGAGGTCAGTACCTTCAACAGGATCCCGGCGAAGGCGACGGCGGCGAGGGTGCCGACGGCGTATTCAGCGGTGTTCATCCCGGCGTCGTCTCGGAGCCGGGCACGCAGCTTGCGCAGCATGGAATTCCTCTCTCGAATCGGTCACAGCACGTCGCCGAGCACGGCGACGATCACCGGCACCAGGCCGGCGAGAATGAAGGCGGGCAGGAAACAGAGACCAAGTGGCAGGACGATCAGCACGCCGGCCCGCCGCGCCGCCGCCTCGGCAGCGGTCAGACGATCCGCGCGCAGGTCGTCGGCGAGCCGGGTCAACGCCCCGGCAAGAGCCGCCCCGCTCGCCGAGGAGCGGATCGCCGCCGCTGCCAGCCGCTCGGCGCCCGCCACGGGGCCGAGTCGCCCCCACGCCTCCTCCGGCGTACCGCCGAGCCGGAGTGTCCGGCCGACCTCGGTGAGGCGCTCGCCGAGTGGTCCGGCGAGCGCCTCCGCGACGGCACAGACGGCACCGTCGACCGGTGCACCGGCCCGTAGCGCCGCAGCGAGCAGGTCGGCAGCGAGCGGCAGGTCGGCGGCCTCCCGCAGTCGGCGCCGCCGGGCCGCCGCCGGTTCGAGCCGGCGCAGCAGGCGGTCGAGAAGCCCTGCCGTCGCCACCCCGAGCAGCACGCCCGGCCAGCCACCCAACAGCACGCCGGCCGCCAGCCCGGCCAGCCCGGCACCCAGCCGAACCATGTCGAATCGGCCCGAGCGCCCCGGCGGGTCCTGTTTCATCCCCTGCCCCGGGATGGCGACATTGGTCGGGTAGGGCGGCCGGTCGAGCATCTCCCCGGCCGAACGGCGCGGCCGCACGGCCTCCAGCCCGAGCACGGACAACCGCTGTCGGGGCGATCGGCGGGTCGGGCCGCCGGTCAGCGCCAGCAGTAGTGCCAGGCCCGCCAGGATCCACGGGACCGCCGCCATCCGCACCGGAATCAGCGCCCCACGGTAGCGGCACGACCGAACCCGCCGGCCCTGCCACCTCTGGTGGTACGGGCGGCGTCACCCCCGGCGGTAAACCCGGCACCACCGCAGGCGGTACGGGTGGCGGTGCCACCGGCAACCGTGCCACCGGCAACCGTGCCACCGGCGACGGTGCCACCGGCGACGGTGCCACCGGCGACGCCGAGCCGAGCCGCCCAGAGCAGGCCGGCCAGTTGCAGGGTGACGGCGCCGATCGCGCACCCTGCCCCGAGCGAGGTGTGCAGCAGGATGTCCAGGGGATCGACGCCGATGCCGTAGCCGAGGGCGATGCCGCCGGCCGGCAGCGCGGCGAGCAGCCACGCGGTGGCCCGGGCGCCGGCCGCCTGTGCCTCGGCGGCGGCCAGCCCTCTCGCCATCGCCCGCGCGTCCGCCTCGATCCGCTCCACGAGATCGGCCAGCGGCGCACCGGTCTGCTCGGCGAGCCCCACGGCGGCACGGACCAGCGCGGTCAGCCGGTCCGGCCCCTCGGCCACCCGCACGGCGGCGACCGGCGGCAGGCCGGCGCGCAGGTCGGCGGCGAGCGCACAGAGGTCGTCGAGCTGCTGCCGGTGTGCCCGCTGTGCCGAACGATCGGCGCGACTGCGGAGCAGCCTGCGTACCGCCAGGCCGGCGTAGGCGGCGGCGATGAAGCCTGCGACAGGGCCGCCGGCAAGTTCCCCGCCGACGCCGCCGAGGACCGCGCCGCCGAGCACCGCTCGCCAGGGCGGCACCCGGGCCAGGCCGTCCAGAGCGGTCCGCCAGGGCAGTCGCGAGCCGGACCACGCCGCTGTCGAACCGCACCGCGCCGCCGTCGAACCGCACTGCGCCGCCGTCGAACCGCACTGCCGCACCGGAGCCCGGACGGCGACGACGGTGTGCCGGCCGCCGATCACGGCCCGGCGGCGGCGCCGGATGCGCCGGGCCGGCCAGCCGAGCAGAATCCCCGCGCCGGTCAGGCAGGCGCCCGCCAACCACCAGGCGGTCATGGCGTAGTGCCCCGGGTCATCTCCCGCCGGTGCGAGGCGGGCGACCACGGCCGGGCTCCGGGGTCGAGCAGCGGGGGCACCGGCACGCCCCGTTCGGCGAGCAGCGCGGCCAGTGCCGGGGCGGCCGGCCCGACACCCCGGTCCCGCCGCCAGGCCGGTACGGCGGTGACCAGCCGCTCGGGGCCCGCCGGCAGCAGCAGGCAGACCGCCTCCAGCACCCGCCCCGACGCGGTGCGCCGGACCTGGAGCAGCACCTGTAGGGCGGCGACCACCTGGGCGTGCAGCGCCGGCCGGGACAGCCCGCCGAGCAGACCCAGCGCCTCCAACCGGGCCGGCACGTCACCAGGGGTGTTGGCGTGCAGGGTGCCCGCCCCACCCTCATGCCCCGTGTTGAGCGCGGCGAGCAGGTCGACCACCTCCGCACCCCGGCACTCGCCCACCACCAGCCGGTCGGGGCGCATCCGCAGCGCCTGCCGGACCAGGTCACCCAGACCCACCGCGCCGGCTCCCTCCACGTTGGAGGTCCGCGCCTGGAGGCCGACCACGTGCGGATGGAGCGGCCGCAGCTCGGCGGCGTCCTCGACCAGTACGATCCGCTCGCTCGGCGGCACCAGCCCGAGCAGCGTGTTCAGCAGTGTGGTCTTAACCAACCAACGACATGTACCATTTATGTTTGCGCAGCGGCCCGTGGCGGCGGTTGCGAGGTGCCGGCGAACACGGCGCTGGCGTTGCGGGTCTGACGATGTCTCTGTCGTCGTCGCGCTTCTCCTGGTCGCCGCCATGCGCCTGGCTGCTGCCCGGGTATTCGGGTACGGAAGCCGGGTCAATCGGCTGGCTCGCAATCGCCTGCCTGATCACAGCCGTGTGGACATTGCCCGCGCTTGCCGGCTCCTGAACTCTCCCCGCTACCCCTCGTAGGCGAGAAGCCGGCGCCGAAAATCCTCGCCCCGTTAACCTTTTTGATCGTCCCCAGCCGGGGACTGCTCGGTCGCCCGGCCTGGTATGACTTACTGCCCCTGTCGTACGCATGATCCGGGGGGTGTTGTCGCCGGGCCGGGTGGCGTCGGCGGACCGCTGATAGGGACCCGGCCACCCCGTCCGTGGGGTAGGTCTCTCCGTAACGTGGATGCCGGCAGTCCGGCGCTGTGACCAGCGGCCGAGCCAGGACATCGCGGTGAGGAGGGCAGGCTGTGCACGACGGGTTCGGCGTCTTCATCGGACTCGATGTGGGCAAGGAAGGACACCACGCGGTCGCGTTGAACCGTGAGGGCAAGCGGCTGCACGACGCGACCCTGCCCAACACCGAGACCGGGCTGCGGAAACTGTTCGACAAACTCGCCCGCCACGGCCGGATCCTGGCCGTGGTCGACCAGCCCGCCTCGATCGGTGCGCTGCCTGTCGCGGTCGCCCGCGCCTGCGGCCACCAAGTGGCCTACCTGCCCGGTCTGGTCATGCGCCGGCTGGCCGACCTGCACCCCGGCACCGCGAAGACCGACGCCCGCGACGCCTACGTCATCGCCGACGCCGCCCGCACCCTGCCCCACACCCTGCGTCGGGTCGACACCGGCGACGAGACCCTGGCCGAACTGGAGGTGATGGTCGGCTACGACGACGACCTCGCCAGCGAGGTCACCCGCGTGGCCAACCGCATCCGGGGCCTGCTCACCCAGATCCACCCACCCCTGGAACGCGTCCTGGGACCGAAGCTGCAGCACCCCGCAGTACTCGAGGCGCTCTCGCGGTGCGGCGGACCCACCGGTCTGCGCAAGGCCGGCCGGGCGAAACTCACCGAGATCGTCAAGGCCCGCGCGCCGCGCATGGGCACCCGCCTGGTCGAGCAGATCTTCGCCGCACTCGACGCGCAGACCGTCGTGGTCCCGGGCACCACCGCCGCCGAGACCGTCCTTCCCCGACTCGCCGACAACCTGCGTGACCTGCTGCGACAACGCGACCAGGTCGCCGAACAGGTCGAAAGGATGCTCGATACGCACCCTCTTGCCCCGGTCCTGACGTCGATGCCCGGCATCGGCGTCAGGACCGCAGCCCGAATCCTGCTCGAAGTCGGCGACGGCAGCTCGTTCCCCACCCCCGGCCATCTGGCCGCGTACGCCGGCCTGGCCCCGGTCACCCGCCGCTCCGGCACCAGCATCCGCGGTGAACACCCACCCAAGGGTGGCAACAAGCAGCTGAAACGCGCGTTCTTCCTGTCCGCGTTCGCCGCTCTCGCCGACCCGCTCAGCCGCGCCTACTACGACCGCAAACGCGCTGAGGGCAAGAAACACAACGCCGCCCTCATCTGCCTCGCCCGCCGCCGCGTCGACGTCCTCCACGCCATGCTCCGCACCCAGCGGCCATACCAGCCCAAAACGGCGGACGAACCCCGCCTCGCTGCTTGACACAACCCATAGGGACACCCCCCCGCCTGATGCGGCGCCAACATCACCCCGCCTGCCATGGTCCTATCCGGGTTGTCGGCAGGCGGGGTGATGTTTCTGTGTCCGGGTCTGGACACAGGACTCGCCGACCGGGTGCGGGTGTCGTTGATTAGCGGGTAGACGAGCGAGAGGAGTAGAGCGTGCCCCCGAGTGACCCTCGCTGGCCGCCGAATCGGAGTGCGACCCCTTCGCGGCCCGCCGAAGGGAAGCAGCCGTCCCGTCGTCTCAACCCGATGTTCGCGATCTTCTGCGCTTTGTTTCTGAGCGGGATGGTAGCGACGACGTGGCCAGGGATTGGAACCTGGATCTTCATCGGGACGGCGGTGCTCTTGGCTTGGCTCATCAGACGGCCGCCTGGCGGGCCGTAGCGGTACGGGGGTACCTTGCCGTCAGGCCGGATCTCAATCCGCCACCGGCAGCCCTCGACGTCGTGCGGGGGCACCAACCCACACACACCTGCGGGAGTATTCGCCACCGCAGCGTTCAGGCCGGGGGGCCGTGAGGTCGAGCAGCGGAAGCAGACGGCACGGATCGGTAAGTGACGGCAGCAACCCGATTGAGCGGTCCCGCCACGTGATCAAGATCGCAATGAACCTCAAAATGCACCCTGAACAGGCAATATGGTCTCGTGATCTTCAAATCGCGGATAGTTGCTGAGCGAGTTGACCGGTCCGTCGCCCGAATGCTGGCGGCAGCCTGATGCCCGCCTACCGGCTCGACGACCCGGAACTCGATCGGGTGATGCGGGACCTCGCCGCCGACACGGCCGCCGGGTGGCCCGCACTGTCCGAGGAGCAGCGCGCCCAGCTCGCCCCTCTCCTCGCCCCGTCCCTGCCGCGTCGCAGGCCACGCTCTCAACCTGACACCTCAGGTCGACGTAGGAAAGCCGCCTGATGCCGCACTATGCAATGGACGACCCGCGCCTTGAGCAGGAGATCAGGGTAATCGCTGCCGAGACTGCCGCGAACTGGCCCGTCACCGACGAGATGCTGAACCGCCTCGGCCCGCTCCTGAACCCGCCGTCGACCGCTGGGCCTCCTCCAGCGTCGGCAGCGTCGGATCAGTGAGCTGCATGACTACCCGCGCCGAGGCGATTGAGGCCGCCGGACGGGCAATCGCCGCCGGCCTCGCCCTGCGGGACTCCCTGCCGCCACGCCAGGCCGCCGAACTTGCCTGGACCCCGTCCGGCCCGTCTGCGGAGGAGATCGAACAGCGAATCCGGGCGCGACGGGACGCCGTACGACTGCAAGCGAGCCGCCCCAATGGACGATGACCGGCTCCTCATCTCCTTGGCCGAGGTCGCGAAGCTCACCGGCTGGTCGGAACGGTCCCTCCTCGACGACTGCCGGGCCGGGCTGATCGCCCACGTGTGCCGGAAGGGCTCGTACAGCTTCACCCGCAAGCAGCTCGACGCGCTCATCGAGCGGTACACCGTCGAGGGTACTGCCGAGCCGGAGTCGGCTGCGGAGCGTGAGGCCCGCGAGATGGAAGAGGCGATCCGGTACAACAGGACACTTCGCCGAGGCGCCGAGTAGCCGCTCCTAGTTCGACGGCGGCCGATTATCGGCGGCCCGGCCGGGCTGGGCCTGCTCGTTGATCCGGTTCGCGAGGTCGCGTTGGGAGAGGCTGGCGAGTCGCCGGAGGGTTCGGATGCGGTTGGGGGTTGTCCCGCTCACGGCGTCTCCTCGCCAGTAGGCAACTGTTCGACGTTCGGTCGTCAGGTTACCGACATACCGTGACGCTGCTGGCTGGCGACCGAGTTGAACACCTGTCGATGCTGTTCAATGCCGGCTGGGTTCGGCGGAGCGTATGTGGCATGACCTGCGCTCCTGCGAAGCAGCCACCCACGGGGAGGCTACGGCTTCGGTTCGACTCCAGCCGCCCGGCAAAGCTGGTAGATCCGCTTCCGGCTGTACTCGGTGAGTTCCCGGATCTCGGTCACAGTGCGCCCGTTGCGGGCCGCTTCGACGACGGCGGGCGCGACGCGCTTTTGCAGCTCAGCAACCTTGGCTTGGGCTTCGGCGAGCAGCACCTTGTATCGCGCGGAGTCCTCCCGCGCTTGGGCGAACTCCCGCGCCACGTCATCGAGGGTTTCGGTCACACGCCCGATCTTGCCCGATCTGGTGCGCGAAAAACATCCCTCGTTTTCCCGATGACCTCTACCTGTGGTGAGAATTTCTTGGTAGAGTTTCCCCATCAGCAAGGCGGCCCGAGGCCGGTGCGCGAACACCGACCAAGGGCCTTGACCAGACGACCTGCGCGAACAGGAGTCCGATCCGCCATGCACGCTATCAAGCCTGCTCTCAAGGCCATCGGCGACACGATCACCTACACCGCCGGCCGCCACACGATCACCCTCCAGTGGGTCCGTGAGGACGTCTACACGGTCACCACCTACCAGGGCACCTACCGCATCGAAGACCAGTGCGGTTCCTACTCGACCGAGGGACTGGCCCGGTCCGTCGCCCGCCTCTACGCCGAACTGGCCAAGGCCGAGACCGACCCGTTCACCCTCGCCGACACCGTCCCCACCGGCCAGCACCAGCAGGTGCGACCGACGATGGCGGGCGCCCACCTCGCCGACGTCACCGACGTCCAGCACCGGGCACTCGCCACCGCCGCCATGTTCGGCCGGGTCGAGCGGTCCGCCGACCACAACGTCCGCACCCTCAAGGCGCTCGCCCGCAAGGGATACCTGACCCTCGTGATGCGGCCCGGCAAGCGGTACGACGTGGCGCACGGCGTCATCACCGAACGCGGCGAGCGGGAGCTGACGCGTCTCGACGCGATCCACGACCGGCAGGAGAAGACGGCCGCCCACCGCGCGGCGCTCTCCCACCTGTAGACGGCGGACCGGGCGGACGCACAGGCAGGCTTCGCCCGGTTCTGCACACCCCATCCGAGCATCTCCCCCGCCGGGGGTGGCGTGGCCTACCGGCCACGAAGCAGCGCCCGTCACCCCCCGGCCCAACCCAAAACACGAGCAAGGGCAGCAGTAACGGGCGGATCCCAGCACCGCGTAGGCACACAGCAACCGGGATCCCAGATCGCCACTTGGAGGCGACCCGCAATGAGTATCCACCCGACCTCCCCCGCCCCGTCCGCCGACGGGCCGGACAACCCGAAGACCAACATCCCCACCCCGCGTACCCCCGGCAGCATCGACGACCGGGGAACCGGCGCCGCACCGCAGCCGGACGGGTTCGACACCGACGAGCAGGTCGAGACGTTCCTCAACGGCTGTCAGAGCCTCATCGCCGGGAAGGGCGCCGACGACCTCGCCGAGGCCGGTCGTCTCGTATTCGCCGGAGCGAAGACGTTCAGCGAGATCGTCAACTCCGGAACCGGGGCGCAGTGGCAGAAGTTCCGGGAGGAGACCGACGCCGCGCTCGCCCGGATCGAGGCCCGGCCGTTCACCGACGACTACTGCCGCCGCCTGAAGTCGATCGACCTGCACGCGCTGACCTCGGATCAGGTGGTCGCGTCGGTGATCGCGTTCGCGCAGTGCCCCTCCTGGTGCGACCCGGCCGAGTGCTGCCCCGACGACCTCGGCACGTCGCCGATCCACGCCGGGATCGTCGCCACGATCCGCGACCGGGTGAACCAGGACGACACCGAGGTTGAGGTGCGGATCGAGCGGCAGGACATGAACGGCGTGCCGGAGATGGCGTACGTGGCGGTCAAGCCGTCGTCGGGGGTGTTGGAGTTCAGCACCAAGACGGCCGGGCAGCTCGCGGACGCGATCGGCCGGGCGCAGCGGGCTGTGCTGCGGGACCAGGGCAACCCCGAGGGCGGTGCCCGATGACCCTCGCACCCGTCCGGCCCGATGTGGCCGCGCCCGTCTTCATCGCCCCGGCCACGCTGCCATCCCTGCCGCCGTGCCCCGAGTACTGCGACGGCACCTGCTTCGAGCAGTGGTACGACGCCCAGTCGGGCACCACCTACCACGGCTCACCGTTCACGGAGGCGACCGTCACGAGCCCCATTCGGGGCGAGGAGACGCTGTCGGTATCGGTGACCCGGACCGACACCCTCGCCGGCCCGGGTGAGCCCGTCGTGCACGCCATCGTCGGTGACCCGGCGTTCGACGACATCGAGATGACGCCGGAGCAGGCTCGCCGGGTGGCGACTCTGCTCCTGGCCGCTGCCGACATCGCGGACGGGGTGACGGCATGACGCTCGCACCCGTACGGCCACACACGGGCGACGTTGCGTTCGTCCCGCCGCAGCGCACTAGGGTTCCGGCCGTCACGCCGTGCCCGCTGTTCTGCGATCGCAACCACCAGCCCGACCCCGACGGCAGCATCGACCACTCCGGTGAGATCGGCGAACTCATCGCCGCCCACGACAACATCGCCAGCCGGGACGTGGAGACCGCCGTCACGGCGTACCGGCTCGACATCCCCGGCCAGCCGAGCATGCCAGAGGTTCTGCTCGACATCGCCGTTCCGGGACAGATGCCGTACGCGCACCTGTCGTGGACGCCGACCAACGCCCGTCGGCAGGCCGGGGTGCTGGTCGAGGCCGCCGACATGGTAGATCCGCTGCCGGTCGGCGAGACGTGGGAGCCGGCCCGGCATGTGCGTGTCGGTGACGAGATCCTGACCGGCGACGGCTGGCAGCACGTGTACATGCTGCTGATCTGCGAGCGCGACCGGCAGGTGTCCCTGTGGACCCCGGAGCGGGACGGTGACACCGACGGGTGGGAGTACGACACGGCCGACCTGATCCGGGTCCGCCGGCCCTCCGGCACGCTGACGATTCCGGCGCAGGAGATCCGGTACGACGACCACCTGCTCACCTCCGACGGCTGGCAGGCGGTCGAGGTGACCACGGTCGACGCCAAGTCCAAGTTCGTGGCGGTGTTCACGGAGGAGAAGAACGCCGACGACTCCGACGGTTGGCAGTTCGGGTTCGGTGACGAGATCACGGTTCGGCGGGTGGCTCGATGACCACCGTCATCATGGAGCGGCAGGCCGCTGTCGGGGCTTCGGTCCCGGCGGTGGCCGCCGGCCCGACCCACCTGATCCGCGCCTCTTCGACGAACCCGGGCAACATCCTGGTTAGCCGCGCCGAGCGGGGCGGCACCATCAACCACCTGTTCCCGGTGGTGGAGGTTCACGAGTTCACCGACCGGACCGGCTACCGCATCGCGCTGGTCGTCTGCCGTAACGGCACCTTTGCCTTCTCGCAGAGCAACGTGATCGAGATCGCCGGTCCGCGTCCGGCTCGACGTCAGCGGGTGAAGCGATGACCGCCAGCGCCCCGCCGTTCGACTTCGACGCGTTTGTCCGCAACGAGCGGACCACGCTTCTCCGGGTCGTCGCCGCACAGACCATGGACTGGCACGTTGCCGAGGATGCGGTGCAAGAGGCGCTGTTGACGGCATGGCAGGAGCAGGCGCAGTACGAGGTCCGGGAAGACTCGTCACCGCTCGGCTGGGTTATCACGATCGCGAAGTACCGGGCAATGTCGGCACTAAAGGCTCAGCGCCGCATCCTGTCGACGGGCGACTGGGTCGAGCGGTTCGCCGAGATCGAGGATCGGCCCACCGACAGTGGCCTGCCCTGCATGGCCGATCCCGACGTATGCGAGCGAGTTGCGGCGGCCCTGGAGGTTCTACCACCTGGGCAGCGTCAGGTTGTCGAGATGCACTGCCTTCAGGGACTTCCGCTCTGCGAGATTGCCAAGCAGCTCGGCATTACCGAATCGGCTGTGGGGTGGCAACTCAAGACCGCGCTCGGCCGTACCGACTGGACTCCGCCGCCACCACGCAAGGCCGTGCATGACGGCGGAGTCTCTGGCTGGTTCAACGACGCCAATCTGCCCGTTGGCTTCAGTAAGGCTGAGGTTCTGGCTGCCTTGACCGCGAAGCAGCGTGAGGTTGTTCGGCTGCGGCTTGTCGAGGGGATGACTTACACGAGGATCGCCAACAAGATGGGCATCTGCCCCAGTGCCGTTGATGGTCTTATGGAGCGGGCCAAGGCCACCATGAGGCGCGTTCTGGCAGGGGATCCGCCGCCGCCCTCGAAGCCAACTTACCGCCCGGGGCCGTCGTCGACCGCGCTGGAGGTGTTGAACACTCCGGCACTGTTCAACCGCCTGACATCGCGGCAGCAGGATGTTCTTCGCCTCCGCTACCGCGACGGCCTGAGCTGCAAGGAGACAGCGACCCGGGTTGGCGGCATGACTCCGAATGCGGTCAAGAAGCTCGTTTGGAACATCTGCGACCGGGTGGAGGCGGCTCGCCGGGAAGTGCCGTACTCGTTCCCGGTCGCGTCCCGGTCGATGGCGGCAAAGGCGAACGCGTCATGACCGCCGCGATGATCGCACCCGCCTGGGCCACCCGGACGAACCCGGAGGCCGACGACTGGACCATCCACACTTCGGACCCGACCGACGTGGTGACCGACGGCCCGGATGGTCCCGGCACCTTCCGGATCGAACTGTCCGAGGAGATCGAGAACAGCCAGTCGAAGGGCGTCATGATCGCCATGCTCAACGTCGGCGACTGGGCCGACCTGAGCCCGGCACACGCGCTCGACTTCGCCGAGCAGCTACGCGACCTCGCCCTCACCGGAGCCGGCCCGGCCGGCGTCGACCTGCCCGCCGACCGGGTACGTGTCGGTGACGAGCTGCTGACTTCGAACGGCTGGCAGCTCGTCGAGACGGTCGACGTGGACGGCTGGGTGGAAACCGGACACGCGCACGCCGTCAGCCTCGGCACCACCGTCCACAACGGCGACGTCGGGTACCGGTACCCGATCGGCTTCCCGGTCCGGGTCCGCAAGGCGGTGACCCGATGACCGCCGCCGTGATCGAGCCTGGCACCGAAACGGCAGCCGTCACCGAACCCGAGTGGTGCAGGTGGCAGCAGTGCGCCGCCGACGCGCTCGGCGACCGGTACCACATGTCGGCACCCGAGGACGTGCCGACCGACGAGGGAACCGGCCTGCTCGATGTGGCGCTCGCCCGCCTCGACGACGTGGACGGGATCGGCAAGCCGACCGTCTCGATCAACCTCGGTCGTGGTGGTGGGCAGAGCGTCGAACTGACTGCCGCTCAGACGCTCCACTTCGCCGAGGTGCTGCGCCGGTACGCGCTACGCGCCGCCGGGCGGTCCGGGGTCGAGATGCCTATCGGACTGGTCAGGGTCGGCGAGGAGATTCAGACCGACGCCGGTTGGGATGCCGTCGAAGGTGTTGACGCCGACGGCTGGTGCTGCGGGCGGCCGATGCTGCCGGTCGAGGCCCAGATCGCCGACCGGGATGGGGAGACGAACCGATGAGGGACGTCAAACCGGCGCTCATCTTCCGAACGGCGGTGCCCGGCCGGGCGTTCGCCGCCATGAACGCCGACAACCCCGCCGCCGCGCTTGCCGTCGCGATGCGCCGCCCCGACGGGTGGACGGTCGCCACGGCCGGCGGCCGGGTCGTCGCCGACCGGCTCGACCAGCGGAAGGCGAAGGCGCTGATGCTCCGCACCGCCACCACGGCCGCCGGTGCCCTCACCCGCCCGCTCCTGTCGACCGCCCCAGCGGCGGCGGCCCGGCCGGTGGAGGTGACCGGATGCCCGTTCTGACCCGACCCGGTACCCTCCTGGTCCGCGCCCGGTCGGTCGAGCCCGGTATGCGGATCACCCGAGACATCCACGTCGGCGGCGGCGTCTACAAGCCCGCCGAACCGCTGACCATCACCGCTGTCCACCTGTTCCGCGACCGTGCCCGCGATTGCGTGCTGCTGATGGTGTTCGCCGGTTCCGACCTGTGGCCACTGCCGTGGGTGCTACGACTTCCGGCCGGACGAGCTGGTCGAGATCGTCGCCGAGCCCGAGCAGGTGACCCGATGAACCGTCGCCGTACCGGCTGGCGGTTCCTCCTCGCTGCCGCCCTGCTCCTTCTCCTGGCGCTGCCGGTCGGCGGCTGGCTGACCGTCACCCTCGCCGCTATCGCAACCGCGTGTACCGCTGTCGCGTTCCGACTCTTCACCGTTGGAGGTGGTCGCTGATGGACCCCATGAGGCATGAACCGTGGTGCTCGGCCGGGCACTGCACCGTCGCCGATGACCTGCCCGCCGACGGTGGGGAGCACCGGTCGAAGCCGATCGCGCTGGACATGGCCGGTGTCATCGGCCCGCGCCAGGTGGTCGTCCAACTGTCCCGCGTCGAGGCGGCGTGGCCGACCGACACCTATCTGATGATCGGTGTGGCGGGGGCGGAGGTGTTGATGCCGACTCGGACGGCCGGGAATCTGCTCGCGACCGTCGATGGTCTGCTGGCCCGGACGGCGCCGCCGCCGATCCGGGTTGACGAGCGGGCAGCCGAGATGGCCTTCCGGTATGGGTTCCCGGCGAGCGCGGACGACGACGCCTGCCCGGTCGACGGGATCGAACACGGCACCACCTGGCTTGGTGTCGACGACTCCGGCCACAACTGGTGGACGCATGACGTCGGGCCGGAGGCGTGCGGGCTGCGCTGGTCGAACCCGATCCGGAAGCCGCACAACGGGGTTCCGATCGTGCTGGTCACTCCGGCCGAGACGATCTGCCACTTCTGCGGCGACTACCGCCTACACGCCACGCCGGAGGTGTCGGCGGCGTACGGGGCCGCGCACACCCGCGCGCACGAGCGGGAGGTGCGGTCGTGAACCGGGTCACCCGCGTCTATCTCGCCACCGTGTATCTCGCCACCGTGGCCAGGCTGTGCGTGCTGGTCGCGATCGTCTGCCACCTGAGCGGGGGGTGGTGACCGTGGTGGAGATCCGTCTTCAGGGCAGCCGGACCGAGGTCGCCCGCCTGGTCGAGCGGGTTCGGGTCGTCTTCGACGTGGTGTCGGTGTCCCGCACCTACCGCAATAACCGGGCCGACGACCGGGACAGCGTCCGCGTGTACGTCCACGTCAACCCGCCACCGGTCGCCCCGCCCGCCCTCAACGAGACCGAACGGCCGGCGGATCGGGGCGAGCTGTGCGTGTGTGGCCGTCCGGCGGTGAAGGTGTTCCTCGGCGGCCCGTTCGGTCCGACCGGCTACTGCGGCATGCCCGATGGTGGCCAGCGCGGCCCGTGCCGGTTCTGCGGCGGAGAGCGACACCAGGCCGCACGCTGTTCGCGGTACGTGCTCCGTCCGGACGGCGACGGGGAGGTGCGGCCGTGATGGCGAGCCAGCTTCAGACGATCCGTCGTCGACCTGCCAAGCTGACGCCGGAGGTTCTGGTGCGGTTGCTCCGCGAACTCGGGGAGGTGCCGCCCCGGCGGCCGGTCCGGTCGGTTCGTCTGCCGAAGAGGAAGGCCGTCCGATGAGCGAGACCAGCCAGCCCACCCCCGCCGCGTTCAGCCTCATCGACTTCTACCGTGATGAGGCCAACAAGCGGGCCGAGCAGTACTACGAGCTGCGCGCGGCTCTCGGCAGCATCAACTTCGAGACGAAGGCCGGGCTGCACCGGCACGAGAGTGGGGCGCGTAGGACGCCGTCGCAGGCGCTCCGGGAGATCGCGGCCATCATCGCCGACTGGGAGAAGCGGTCAGGGGTGATCCTCTGATGGGCGGCGCCCGCACGCCGCCCATTTGCGAGAGGCTGCGAGTTGCCTGCTGATCCGGCGAGCCGGTGCCGAGCGGAAGGTTCAGGGGATCCCCGCGAACACCTTTGCTGAGCAGGGCCAGTAGCCGGAGGCGTCAGCGTGACGAATCTCTTCGACCCGCGTTGGTTGGTCGTGGGTCACGTCGGCCAGCGGTAGCGGACATTGCGCCGGTTTCCCGCCTTGATGAGCAGTTGGCACTCGACCGGCTGCCCGTCCTCCGTGATGGAGACCCGGAACGTCCGCAGAATTGGAACTTCGGTTGGCAGTTCCAGGCGGACGAACTCCTCCGACGTCGCCGGTCGCGCCGACACCACGTCCTCGAACCGGGCCAGCACCCGACCCATCCTGGCCAGAGCGGCCGGCGATCCGCCTCGGATCTTCCGCTGCTCTGCCAGTGCGGTACCCCGAGCCAGGTTGACCGGGTAGAAGGTACTGACCAGCTCGACCGGCTCGTTGTCGAGGGTGAGTAGCTGGTACCGCCGAACCACCGGCATCCCACGGTCGGTACCGAAAGCGGCGGCGACTTCCGCCGGTGCCGGCACCTCGCCGACGTCGATCAGGGCCGAGGCGCCTTCCTCGCCCCGACGGCTGGCGGCCGTGATCCAGGCGTACGGCTGGCCCGGCTCGACCGGCTCGGCGTAGTCGGCCGGAGTGATGGTCTGCTGCTGGACGGGACGGACGTAGACCCCTCGACCGGGCTGTCCCTCGACGTAGCCCTCCGATTTGAGAATCGTGATCGCGTTCTGGATCGTGGCCCCGGGCGCCTCGTAGGTGGCGCTCAGCTCAGCGGTGCTGGGCAGCTTGGCGCCGGCCGGCAGGTCGCCGCTCATGATGTAGGCGCGCAGCTCGGCGGCGATTTGCTGGGACCTCGGGCGCGGGTCGCGGATTACGGGCATCAGGCACCGCGTCGGGTGTAGACCAGCGGCAGGCCCGGCCGCCGCGTCATGATGCTGTGCTCGTACGGCGCCCCGTCGTTGTCGTAGACCGTGCGCTGAAGAACGAGGACCGCGGCGGTCGGTGCGATGCGCATCTCGTGACGGTCGTCCGGGCTGAGCGCGCTGCCCGCCAGCGACACGTCGACCTGCTCGCGAGTGATGGCCGGCTGGTACCCGAGCTTCGCCAGTAGGGCGACGGCACCACCGGGGATCTTCGCGGCTCCGGCGAGCGGCGTGTTGCTGGCAATCTCGGCAGGCCAGTACGACTCGGCAATCTCGACGGGGGTGTCGTCGGCGAGGATCAGTCGGCGCCGCACCACGACCTGGTCGTGCGGGTTGAGCCCGAGTGCTGTACTGACCGCCTCGGGAGCGGGGGTGGTGGCGACGTCGAGGATCCGCTGCGAGCCGCGCTGGCCGGACTGCTCGGCTTCGGCTGCCCAGGTGTCGCCGGTGCCGGGCGTCAGGTAGCGGTCGGAGGTGCTGGTCCACCTCTGGCTGTCCATGCGCGGCTCCCTCGGTCGGTCGTTCGCTGTTGACCTTACTGCCTTATCCGGTACGCATCAGCGTCTCCGTCAGACATGAGCCTACATCAACCTTGCTGCCTCATCTATATGGCTGTACGGTTGCTGCATGAGCCGCTTCGAAATCTCCGCGTGGTGGACAGCGGTTGTCGACTTCCTGCGGGTGTACGACCAGTACGTCGCGGTCGGCGCCGGCCTACTCGGCGCGGTCATCGCTGTGCGAACGATCCGGAAGTTCGTCAAGGGCCGCGAGCACGACGAGGTCGCCGCCAACCTGGGCGTGTTGCTATTCCTGGTCGTCACCACCGAGGGCATGTGGGAGGTCGTCCACGAACGGCTTGGCGTCAACATCCCCCTGACCGTGGCGATGTTCGCCGCCTACGACGTGGTGATCTACTCGCAGGGCGCTGCCGCCGTGAAGGCGCTCAAAGCCGATCCCAAGGCGCGGATCGCAGGCTTCCTCTTGATCATCTGGTTGATGTCCGCCGCCGGGTCGGTGACGGTCTCCTTTGCCAGCGGCAATGCCGCTACCTGGTTTTTCCGGTTCTTCTCGCCGCTGGTCGCCGCTGCTCTGTGGACGCAGAAGATCCTGGCGAGGCGGGAGCGTGATACCGGCGGCGAGCGCCAGGAGTCCAACTGGATCTGGACGCCGACACGGCTGATGGTCCGCTGGGGGTGGATGAAGCCGGGCGCGGCCGACGATCTGACCGACACGATGCGGCAGCGGCACGTGGCCAAGCTGGTCGACGCGGCGCTGGCGGTGCACGCGACCCGGCCAGTAGAGGGCGTTAAGCAGGACCCGAAGACGGCCGAGCAGGCCGCGAAGTACGCCCGCCGTTTGCAGACGCTCGCGAAGGCAGCCGACGAGACGACGGTCGCCGCCGCCCGCAAGCAGCTCCGGATCGCCCTTGGCATCCAGCGCGAGTTGCTCGCCGACGTCGACCGGCCCGCCGATCCGATCGACGATCGCACCCGGGCCGCCCTCGACGAGATCCGGCTGGGCACCCGGGAGACCACCCGCCGGCTCCGTGCCGGACTACCTCAAGCGGACCCGTTCTGGTCCAACAACGTGGTCCGGATTCCGACCGGTCTGATGGACCAGGTCCAGACCAGCCCGGTGGACCACCGGGTGGACCAGCCGGCGGCCCAAGAGCCGGACCAGAAGGTGGACCAGTCGGCGGACCACTTCGGCAGCCCGAAGGTGGACCAGTCAAACCCGGTGGACCAGCAGGTCAACGGCCGGTCCAAGAGTCGGGCCACCGCACCGGTCGACGACGTTCCGCCGCGCGTGCTGGCGATGGTGAAGGCGCTCCGCAAGCGATATCGGGGCGAGATCCCTGGCCGCCGGACTGTAATGCCGGTCATGGGTTGGACCAACTCCCAGGATGCGCAGGCGGCTATCAACTTGGTCCGCGCTGAGCGGGCTGAACGGACCAACGACACGGACCGCAACGCGGTCTGAAAGGAGCACCGATGAGGCCCAAGACCCTCGGCGAGCTGATCCGTGACTACGGACGGGTCATGCAGTTGGCCGGGATCCATCAGGGCAGCGGCAGCCGTTACGGCGCCCAGGCCGAGCAGGTTCAGGCCAACGCTCTGTACGCCGAAATCGAAAAGCGACTGACCAGCGACAACGTCGACCGCGCTGTGGTCTGAGAGGAGCACGAGATGCAGACCAACGAGCTGACCCGGGCCATCGATGAGCCGATCGACGCGTACCCGGTGCACCTCTGGACTAGCGCCGTGCACAAGGTAGGCGTCGCCACGACCATGCCGGTCGCCGGCACCATCATCAGCGAACTGGTCGGGCCGTCCTGGTTGACCTGGCTGTTCTTCACACTGTCCCTGCTCGGGATGGCCGCGTGTGTCGCCGCGTTGGCGCGGGAGTACCGGGCGGACCAGCGATGAGCCGCCGTCGGCAGCGCGCCCTCGATACCCGGGGCAACATCGCCCTCGGCGCGGCGGCGGCGTTGGGCCTGTTTCTGCTGGCCACCGTGCCGTCCGGTGGATGGGCGCGGATCCACACCTGGCTCGCCGTTGCCCTCGGCGCGCTGGGCGGCACCGCGCTGCTCTGCTTCCGCCTCGCCCGCCGACTGGCGCCCCGGATGGTCGTCGAGGACGAGCCGGCACCAGCTGAGGCGCTGAGCCCCGACGAGGTGATCCCGTGGGGTGAGTCACCCCGGGTGACTCACCCCGCCGACGAGTCACCCCAGACCGCGCTTGAGGTGCGGAAATGACAACTGACGAGCAGGTGACTCACCCCCCGGTGACTCACCCGGAAACGATCACCCTCAAGGTGGCGCAGGAGCGCCCCAGGAAGGTGCCTGACGGGGTCATCCGCGAGCGAACCAAGCGACGCCGTCGCCCGTTGCCCCCGCCGAAGACGATCGCGGCGGTCGCGCTCGTGGTGGCCGCGCTGGAGCTGCTGATCTGGCAGGTCGGCGGGCTGTGGTGGGGCATCGGCATCCATCTGGCGGCCGTCGTGCTATTCCTGCTGCCGACCGGGGTGCTGCTGTTCCTCGCCTGGCGGAAGGCCCGCGCGGCTCGTCGGACCGGCACGACCCAGGCTGCGCGGAAGGTGACGACCACTAGCACCACCCACGGCGGTGGACCGTTGCGCCGGCTGTTCGGGCCGGCCCGGGGCAAGTCCGGCCGCGACCGGGAATCACCGGCCGGCGGCCGGCAGCGCAAGCCCGGCCTGCTCGGCAAGCTGTTCCCCGGTCGCGGCCGGACTGACAAGGCTCCGGTCGGCGGGTCCGGCCGCCCCAGCGGTAGTCGACGCAGCCCGCTCGGCCGGCTGTTCGGCCCCGGTCGACGGTCGTCGCCGAAGGGCGCCACCCGATCCGGTCCGGCCGGTGGGCGTTCGCCGAAGGGCAGCCTGTTCCGCAATCCGTTCCGGGGAGGCACGACGCCGGCCGGTAGCAAGGCGAGCCCGACTGGCTCCCGCAGCCGCAACTCGTTCACGCGCCGGCCGTCCAGCGGCAACCCGTCCGGCCAGTCGCCGAAGGGCAGGGGCGGTCGGTTCTGGCCGGACCTGCTCAAGGGGATACGGCAGGGCGCCGCGCCGCAGCCGGCAGCTCAGGCCGAGCCGAGGCGGAAGCCGTCGCCGGGCCCGACCGCCGTCAAGCCGGCACAGACCCAGAAGGCGCAACCGGCCCAGCCGAAGCACACCAACGAGGAGCGGGTTCGCGAGGCCGTCCAGAAAGCAGCCGACGTCAAGCCGGCGCCGGTCACCACCCCGCGACACACAGGAGGTAGCTACATGGGAGACATGAACCGAGTACGGGCAGCGGCCGACGACCTTGCCGCCGCGCTGAGGGAGTACGACCCGGAGAACATGCACCAGATGTTCCGGGAGATGCCGCACCTGGGCGAGGCGCTCGGCGCGGTAGCGGCGGGCATGCGTCAGATGGCCAGTCGCGCCGAATCGGAGTGGCCGGTGGCGCCCGAGGTCGCCGAGGCCCTGCGCTCCGTGTCTACCGACATCAAGGCCGCGGCCGGCACTGCCGAAGAGGCCCGAGGCACCGTGCGCAAGGAGAACGAGACCGACATCGAGCGGGGCGAGGCGCCGCGTCACGGCTCCCGCGACATCGAGGCGAAGTGGGACGTCCGCGACGCGGACTGACCAAGGAACAACAGGTAGAGGAGGTAGGAGCGTGGTGGACGGTCGGGGATCGTGGGGGAACCTCGCGGGTGGCGTCATCGCCACCGTCGGGCCGCTGGTCGCGGCCGGACTCGGGCAGGCGGTCGACGTGCCGACGTGGGCGCCCGCGATCCCCGCCGTCGGGGTGGTGACCGGCATGGCGGTTCGGGACTGGGTGACGTCTCGGCCGTGGTCGGAGCGGGCGTTCCGGCTCGCCGCCGGGGTCGCGGCCGGAGGGTGGGCGGTCTGGTCGACGATCACCGGCCCGTGGAACCTGGCGAACCTAGTCGTTGGCGGCTCCGTCGCTGCAGCCGGCTGGCTCGTCGCTCCAGCGTTCGCTCCCGAGGATGCGTCACAGCCGGCGAACGCCACCCAGCGCGACAAGCTGCCGGAACCGGCCGGTCGGTGCGCGTACTGGAAGGCGCTTATTGAGAAGATCTGCCGCGTTCAGCCCGTCACGGTCGCCGATTTCGGCGACTGGCCGAACGGGGCCGGATTCACACTCGGTGTCGAGTTCGCTCCTGGCTCGGGGGACACCTGGACGGCCCTTCGCGACAACGCGACACGCCTGGCGAGCTCCGTTCATCCACGCCTGCCGAAGGGTTGCATGATCTCGGCCGTTGAGGGCGACTTGCAGGGCACGGCCGTCGTCCGGATTCCGACCGTGTACGCGCTGGCTAAGGACGTGCCGCTGCCCGATGACACCGACCGGCTGTCGATTTGGGGCGATCTGCCGATCCGCCTCAACGAGGACACCACCACGGCGGTCGTCAACCTCCGGCAGGCATCCGGTCTGATCGCCGGCCAGCGCGGCGGTGGAAAGACGAACCTGCTCAAGGTGCTGATCGGACAGCTCCTCCGCTGCCAGGACAACGTCACCTGGGTCGCCGACCTGAACGGCGGCGGACTCGCGGTTCCATTCATGCTGCCGTACGCCGAAGGGGAGGTGACCACGCCGCCGATCGATTGGGTGGCCTCCACTGCTGAGGAGGTCGTGCTGATGGCCCGGGTCGCCGCTGCCATCGCCGCCGATCGTAAGGCCAGGTACGCGGGGCTGACCGCCCGTTCCGGCGGTGACCTGCTTCCGGTGACCCGTGACCTGCCGCAGATCACCATCGTGGTCGACGAGACGGCCGAGGTCGACGACGACCCCGCGGCCCGGGCGGCGATGGACGCGCTGCGGAAGGTGCAGCGGATCGGCCGCGCCGAGGCCGTCAACGTGATCTTCTCGGCGTTGCGGGCGACCCAGGACACCATTCCGGTATCGCTGCGGAAGCAGTCCAGCCTCAAGTTGTGCGGCCCGGTCGAGGATGACACCGAGTTGGAGTACATGTTGCCGGGCGCCCGGGTACGCAGCGCCGACCTGGTGCACCCCGGCACGTTCTTCCTCCGGCGCGGCGACCAGGGCGCGGCGGTGCGGCAGATCAAGGTGTACCGGACTCTGCCGGACAAGATCCGGCGGTTGGTGCTGGCGACCGACGGGCACCGCGCCCAGGTCGACCGGGCGGGCCAGCAGGTTGGCGCCGGGATTTACGGCGAGCGGTTGCAGCGGTTGCAGCACTGGCTGGACCGGCTTGCCGGCCGGCCAACCTCAGCCTCCGTGCCGGTGGCGCCACCCGACCCGAATCCTCCCGTCGTGCCGGCCGCTGGTGCCCGCCCGTCGACTGGGCGCCACGCCGTTTCCGAGGAGGCACCGCCGCTGACGGCCGCCGAGCGGGACGAGCGCCGTCGTCGGGCCCGGGAAGGGCTCCGGCGGATGGCACACCGGCAGCAGTTCCGGGAGATGGAGCCTGAGCAACTCGGCAGCATCTTCAACGAACTGGTCGCCGACCTCCGTCCGGCCGCCGAGCAGGACGGCGCGAGTTGGCGGCCGGAACTGCTGATCGAGCTGGCTCGGGACGCCGGACCGGAAGGCATCGGACCGACCGAGATGCAGCGGATCCTCGGCACCCGAGGCGTCACGGTCAGCATGAAGACGATCAATAAGTGGGTGGGCAAGCTCGCCGACGAGGGCAGGCTGCGGAAGCTCGACGGCGGACGGTACACCACCTAACCAGCACACACGAAGAGGCACACGCGAAGAGAGGCCCGGACCATTGCCACGGTCCGGGCCTCTCAACGTATCTGGGGTCAGAACGAGTCGTTGCCGTCATGCACCCGGGCGCGGGCGGTCGCAGCCAGCCGGGACGTGGACGCCTCCTCGGCGGCGGCGCGCTCGACGACGGCGAGGGTCTCTGCCCACGTTGCGCCTCGACCGATCGCCACCTGCACAGCGGTGGCCAGCTTGCGCAGACCCTCTGCGTGCGACTCCTTCGACCGGGCGAGCCGGCCCGGGTCGGCGAGCGCCTCGGCGACGTCGGCCTCACGCGGGCGCGGCGTTTCGATCGTCATCACGCGCTCCACTGTCCCACACGCCCCGCGCAGCGTGCTACCGCCGAAGCGGCACGTACCTGCTGCGTACGGCGCAACGGCGATCTTCAGGCTGGACGACTAGCTGCCGCCGCTTCCTCGCCGGAACCTCTCGTGCAGCCAGCGTCACCGACGCTACGATCCGAGCATGGCTGACCTCGAAGCGCGATGGTTCGGTTCTCTCGACAACGCCTTCGCGAAGCTGCTACGAGAGGCACGCAGTCGGGCTGGGCTACGACAGGAAGACGTAGCTCGCCTCGCAGACGTCTCCCTGCGAAGGATCAGCCAGTGGGAAAATGGCGACTTCGACAACCCAAAGTCAGATGACGTGCGAGCTGTCTGCATCGCCCTTCGGATCTCACCGATCCAAGCCGCGATCGCCCTCGGCCTTCTCAACAGATCATCCAACCCCCTTGCCGTGGAGGCGTCCCGCAGTAGTCGGGCCGTCGCCGCCAGCATCCGCAACGCTCGCGTCAGGAAGGGATGGACGCAGCGGTTGTTGGCAGACCGGACCGGGCTTCCGGTTGCCCGAATCGACGAAATCGAATCCAGCTTCGGGAGCTACGCCGAGCCAGACGAAGTCCGGCCCCTTTACGACGCGTTGGGGATCCCCCGCTTACAGCTCGTCGCCGCTGGGTACGGCGATGACCTCGGCCTGACACCGACTGTCGATGAGATCATGCGGATGCTGAGGGCGCGAGATATCCCCGACGAGGCCAAACAGGCGTTCGTTGATTACCTACGCCACCTGCGGGAGTCGACCACGTCAACCACTGTCCAGACCGCGTCGCAGCGGTTCTGTGCGGCGATCGGCAAACCTCACCGACTACTCAGCCCGGAGGAGAAGGCGGACTGGATGCGGCTTCAGGATGAGGTAGATAGCCAGCCACATTCTCGACGCTCGGACCCCCGACGCGACGTCGCATGAGTCAACGCATCCTCCGGGTGCTTGACGCATCCGCCCTGATCGCGTTCTTCCAAGCCCACCCGAAGATGACCGACCTTCTCGACGATGCCGAGTCCGGCAGGCTCGGCCTGATCGTCCCTGTCGCGGCGATGGCCGTCGCGCAAGCCGAGATTGATCACACTTCGGATGGCTGGTCCGCTCTGCTGCTGTGCCCCGGCGTGGACACCATCGGGATGGGCCAGCAGTGCGCGATCGACGTCGGAGCTTGGCCTGGCGATCTTTCCACGAGACACACCGTCTACGAGGCGCACGCACTGAACGCCGTGATCGTTACACGTGACCCTGGTCTCTACAAGGGCTACGAAGTCCGGCTGCTGGTCTTCTGACCTGGCCCCGCGCGGGCGCCGCTCGTTCGGCTCGTTCCGAGCACGGCTGCCGTGCTCCCGTTTGCACCGATCACCAACCATGACCCGCATGGACGTACTCGCAGGATTGCTGGGCGCGGCTATCGGTGGACTGCTGGTTCTCGCCGGCGACTTCGTCCGCCGTCGCGCGGAGTCTCGACGTGATCAAGTTAGGGCGCTTGCCGAGGTGGCTATCGCGTTCTCAGTTCAGTACGGGCGACATGTCGGCAACCTCCGGGAGGCGCTCCGCGGCGGGGTGGCCGCCTCTGGGCACCCCACGCCCTTTTCGGACCGCTATGAGGCTTCAACGAGGTTTTTCATGACGCCGGGCAGTGAGGAGTTAAGGGATGCCGCAGTGACGCTGATCCATGAATACCAGCGGCTGGATGCTAGGTCGCCAGCGAAGGCGACTACCGATACGGATTTCGGCCCATTCTCGGGCGCTCAAAAGATCTTTGAGGCCCAAGTGAGAGAGATTGTCGCAAGGGGGCATGTAATGTCCCGGCGGCGGCTACGCCCGTCGCCTGCCTCGGGCGGCAAAGTGTTAGAGATTCACGATGGCTGACCCTCACATCTATCGGCCGATGCAGCCAGATCGACTTCGCCTGGGCATGCCGTACCACCGCAACAACCGGTCCTGGCTGAAGTCGGTCTTGGGCGACCGGATCCAGCCAACGTGGGTCAAGAACCCTGGCTACTGGACTTTGGCCCGGAGCCACTTCACGCCGTTGGTCGACGCGCTCCTTGAGCGGTTCGGGGTCGTATTCGCGTCGGTGGAGTTCTCGACCACGCAAAAGTGCGACACGCGCTGTCGGGAGGCGCTGGGCGACGACTGCGAGTGTTCGTGCTTGGGCGAGCGTCACGGCGGTGGTCTGTGGGGTGACGGCTGGGTTCAGGTGGGGGAGACGACGCTTCTTCATTCGGACCGGCAGGTGCGGCACATGCGGTTGACTCGCTGACCACGGCGAGTCCGGCTAACCCCCGGGGGCCGGTCAGACCCATCTCGCTTGCGCTTTCGGTCGCAGGCTGCGAGGGACCTCGACAGATACCAGTGGCTTCCACTCGGCCTTGCCAACCTTGGCGATGCAGCGCAGCGTCACCTGATCGCCGTGTACGTGCTTGCCGGCGGCAGCGACCCGCCACATGACGGTGTCCCCGATCGCCAGGCCGGGCCGGTTGTCGTCGTCCGTCGCCACATGCCGCCGCTGGGCCTCTTCCGGCTGCGGTTCCCTGTTGCGGTCAGAGACGTAGATCAGCTCCTTGTCGAGGATGTCGACGGTTAGGTCGTCGAGGTCGTTGGGTCCGTCGAGCCGGACGGCGAGCCGGTGCCATTTCCCGCCGTTGACCGGTTCGATCTCGGCGGTGAACGTGGGGGTCTGCTGTTGGTGAACGGCGCGTTCGGCGGCTTTGGCGGACCGGTGTGCGGCACGCCAGGCGAGGACAGATATGACGAGGGCGGAGGCGGCGACGACGACGCCTACCCACGCAGCCCATGCGGTGAGGGTCGCGGTGAGGGTCGCGGTGAGGGGTTCAGGTTCCACGGCGGTTGATGTTCGCCGTCTGGTGGGTAGCGTGGCCAGGGTGTGTCGCCGATCTGACGCGCGAAGGGGGGGCGGTGGTGGGTGCGGAACGGTCGAAGCCTCCGCACGTGTTGAAGCCCGGGGTGACGGTGGTTCCGACCCGGCATGTGGGCCCGTACAAGGCGGCGATGCGTGGCCGGTGGACCCTGTACGTGGCGGCGTCCCGGTCTGGGGAGCGGGATCGGCGGGCCGGGCTGGTGGTGGAGGATCGGGAGGAGTGTCGGCGTACGAGTTTGTGTCCCCAGGTAGGTACGGATGAACGTGGCCAGGCTGTCCGGGGAGGTCAATCGGGCTGGGGCGGGGTCAGCGGGGACTCCCGGGGGCGGCTTGTGGCGTAGCTTGGTTCGGTGCCGTTGACCTACCCTGCTGTTGATCTTGTTGATGGGGCTGTTCGTCTTCGTCGATGGCGGGAGGATGATCTGGACTGTGTTCGAGTCGCGGCCCAGGATCCGCGAATTGTCGAGGCCACGACGGTTCCGGGAGTGTTCTCGGTCGATGCGGGACAGGCGTTCATCGCTCGGCAGTGGAGTCGAGTCGGCAGCGGTGAGGGCGTCTCGCTTGCGATTGCTGATGCGGTGACTGATCAAGCGCTCGGTTCGGTCGTGCTCATGCTTCGGCCGCAGCCGGAGGTGGCTGGTCTCGGCTACTGGCTTATCCCGTCGGCGCGAGGACGAGGAATCACCACTCGTGCGGTGAGGATGGCGTCGTCGTGGGCGTTGGACGTCGCGGGCATGGAGCGGGTGGAGGCGTGGGTGGAGCCGGACAACGAGGCGTCCCGGCGGGTTCTCACCGCTGCCGGCTTCGAGCAGGAGGGTGTGCTGCGCAGCTTCCTGTCGTTTCCCGGCCGTCGCGCTGACGCGGTGGTCCTTTCCAGGATCCGAGGCCCTCGTCCTCGAAAAGTGTGACCGTGGCCTGGCCGGGCTCAGGCGACGTTGGCTTGGCCGTCGATGGCGGTGAGGCGGTTCTTGAGCCGGTAGCTGGGTCCGTTGATCGCGACGACGTCGCAGTGGTGCAGGAGCCGGTCGAGGATGGCGGTAGCGAGGACTTCGTCGCCGAAGACCTGGCCCCATTCGCCGAAGCTCTTGTTCGAGGTGAGCAGCGTGGAGCCCTTCTCGTAGCGCTTCGAGATCACTTGGAAGACAAGGTTGGCCTGGGCCCGTTCGAGGGGCTGGTAGCCGACCTCATCGATGACCAGGACATTGGGGCGTAGGTAGGTGTGCAGCTTGCGGGCCAGCCGTCCGATGTCATCGGCGGCCGTGAGGTGACGGACCATGTCGTCGAGGCTGGTGAAGTAGACGGTGAACCCGGCTCGGCAGGCAGCGACGGCCAGGGCGACGGCGATGTGGGTCTTGCCGACGCCGGGCGGACCGAGGAGGGCGACGTTGGCTTTGGCCTGCACGAACGCGAGGGTGGCCAGGTCCCGGATCTTGCGCGGGTCCAGCTCGGGTTGGAACGCGAAGTCGTATTCGTCGAGGGTCTTGTGATGCGGCAGCTTCGACAGGCGTAACGCTGAGCGGAAGCGACGCTCGTCGCGGACGGCTTGTTCTTCTTCGAGGACCAGGTCGAGGAAGTCCAGGTAGCCCATGGCCTCGGTGTCGGCGCGGGCCGTGAGGTCCGCCAGGGTGCGGGCCAGGTGCGGCAGGCCGAGGCGGGTGGCGGTGGCCCGGATGCGGTCGGCGACGAGGTCACTCACGAGCTGGTGCCCTTCGGGTAGGTGCGTGTGCTGGTGAAGGGGCTGGTGCCGGCGATCTGGTCATAGACCGACAGCGGTCGGCGGTCGACGGTGACGTGGGCGGCGGCGGCCCGGTTCAGCAGCGCCTGCAGCGGACCGCCGCCGGGTGCCGGTCGGGTGCGTGGGGGTGGGGTGTCGCCGGTCGTGGTCGACCGGCTGTGTCCGTCGGGCAGACCGTCCCAGTGGGCGGGGTCGACGATCCGGGCGCCGCGTCCGACCGCCCTCGGGTGGCTGGCCAGCAGGGTCTGGCCGTACTGGTCGGCGATGGTGGCGTGGATGGTGATGGTCGCGGCGGTGGCGCGGACCTCGACCAGCTGTCGGTGCCGGACCCGGCGGGCAGGGACGGAGTAGAGGTTCGCGTCGTAGGCGATCAGGCAGTCCTTGCCGACATGCCGCAGATGCCTCGCGGCGACCACATACGGCCGCGCCGGCAGGGACCGCAGGGCGGCGTGGTCACGGGCGGCGCGGACGCCGATGACCTCGCCGTGAGTGCGGTGGGTTCGGGCCCGGCGCATCGGCACCCACGCCTGGAATGCGGCGTCCAGGTCGGCCAGCGACGAGAAGCCCCGCCCGGCCAGGACGTGGTCGCGGACGATGGTGACCTGCCGCTCGACCCGGCCCTTGCCAGTGGGTCGGTAGGCGGCCAGGACGTCGATGTCGAAATCGTAGTGCCCGGCGAACGCGACCGCCTCCGGGTGCAGTGGCACCGCCTGCCCGGGGGCGACGTGCCGGCGCACCACCGTTTTCGTCCGGTCGTAGACGATCGACTTGGGCACCCCGCCGAAGTGGGCGAACGCCCGCCGGTGACACTCCCAGAACGCTGACAGGTCCTGACTGGTGGTGAAGCAGCAGAACGGGTCTCGCGAATACGACAGCACCATGTGGAACGAGTAGACCTTGGCGATCCCGACGTGGGCCAGGATTCCGCCTTCGTCGCCCCAGTCGACCTGCGCCTGCGCACCCGGCACGACCTCGAACCGGCGGTGCAACCCGGCCAGCTCGTCCGGGCCGATGCCCAACTCCGCCGCGATCCGCGGCCGGGCCTCCTGCAGATAGAGCTTCACACGTTGGTAGTTGCCGGTGAACCCGTACTGCTCGACCAGCCGCTCATGGATCACCGTGCCCTTGAGCAGCAGTTCCGCCCGCAGCCACGCGTCGATCACGTGCGCGAACGGGCTCAACACCGACGCCCGGGCGTCCCGACGCGGTGACCGCTGCGGCGGCGCCGCCGCGGCCTCGCCGGCCAGGTACTTCCGCACCGTCTTGCGATCCAGCCCGGTCTCCCGAGCGATTTGCGACAGGCTCAGCCCCGCCTCATGCAGCGCACGGTACCGGCGCAGCTCCAGCCACCGCTCCGACCGCAGAACCATCGCCGCCCTCCGCCCAGCTCATACCGGGCGAAGTCTTACTCATCGGACACCCCACCGGCCCGTCGCCACGCCGCGACCTGGCCACGTTCATCCGTACCTACCTGGGGAAACCAACCCGTACACCGACAAGGAGGGGTGAGTGGTGGCGAGGATGCCGGGCCGGTATGCCCGCCCGTGGTGCCCGCACTGCCGTGCACCTGCCAGCCCGGACTGCCCGGATCGGTCCATCTCGCCTCGGCAGGTGCGGCGCCGGCTGGGACGGGAGTTGCGGCGGGAGGCCGCCGACGGGATGCGAGGGTGGCGTGATGGTGGAGGCGTCTGCTGTTGAGGCCCGGCTGCGGGAGATCGTCGGGGATCCGTCGTGGCCCGGCTGGTTCCGGGCTGAGGTGAAGTCATGGGGTGCTGAGGGGTTGGAGCCGGCGTCGCTGGCCGACGGCGACATCCGGGAGGCGCTGCGGGCGCGGATGTTGACCCGGCCGAAGCCCGGCGGTCCGCCGATGACGCGTGAGGGCATCGGTTGAGCGCCGTGTCATTGAGCCGATAAACAGGAGACGGCTTCATCGGGCAGCGGCTACGTTGGCCGATCATGGACGATCGTGAGAAAGAGTTCTTCAACCAGCTCCTTCAACTCTTGACTCAGATCGACCCATGGCTTACCCGCATCGACCCGGACTCGCCACGGGCCACCGTCGCCCCCGGCAGCCCGTTAAGTACCGACAACCACCGAACTGACCCATACCAGACCAGCTATGCCACCTGGCACTCCATCAGCCACGCTGTCGACTGCCTGCACATGCTGCGGACAACCCTCAGGACCGGCATGCTGCACATGTACGCCCCGTATTCGCTGGTTCGCGGGGCGATGGAGAACGCCAGCACCGCAGTCTGGCTACTCGCTCCGGCCTCACGTTCGGAACGCGTGTTGCGGCGCCTTCGCCTTGCGGCGGTCGACATCCACAACGGCGAGAAGATCAAAAACTTGATCGGCTCTGTCGGTCCCCGGTCGCCCGAGGAGCGACGGGAGCAGATTCGAGATCTTGCCCAGCGTTCCAGTCTCGATCCGAAGCGGGCGCTCAACCGTCCCGGCTACGGCGAGATCGTGGCATCGGCGGGTGGGCACGCGCCGATGGGCGAAACGATCGCAAGCCTCATCTGGGGCATATGCAGCGCCGTGGCGCACGGAGACTTCTGGTCAACCGTTGCGGTGGCGGCGCACGACGAACTGCCAGGGGCTCCGGCTGGCATCGCTCATCTGCGGGTGACAGTCAACGTGGAGCGGTTGTTCTTCTCAACGTTCTTTGCCCTGAAGATGACCGAGCACGCATGGCGGTTGTTCGACGAGCGGTCCCGAAGCCCCTACTAACCTCCTGACCTGCCGTTTACGTCGTGTACGCTGGTCGGGTGGACGAACAGTACCGGTTCGACGACACCAGCTACGCCAACCTGGCGGCAGCGGGCATCGACTGGCGCGACGCGATCCACGTCCTCAGAAACGCCCACCGGCGTATCCGCCACCACACCGGATCCGTACTGAGGGTCGCCGCACCCGACCGCGACGGGCGTTGGCTCGCCCTCGCCCTGATCGAGGAAACCGACGACGCCTACCTGCTGGTCGGCGGTCGGCATCTCGACCGGGAAGAGATCGACGCCATCCGCAAGATGTTCGAAGGGGGATCCTGATGGCCAGCCGCGATGACGCGCTCCGAGCGTTGGAAGACCGGGACTGGAGCGGCGCCGAGGTTGACACCTCACCCTCCCGGCCGGCGATGGTGGTGCAGTCGATCCGCCTGCCTGAGGATCTGGCCCGCTGGGTGGAGGATGAGGCGGCCCGGCAGGGCACGAACCCGTCCGTGGTGATTCGTGGCCTGGTGGAGCGGGCGGCCCGGCCGGCGGGCCGGACTGATGTGGTGACGGTGCGGCGGACCGAGTTGGAGTTGGCGTTGCATCAGGCTGTGGAGCGGGCGATCGAGCCGGCGGCGTGACCGGTGTCGGTCGAACCTGAGGTTGAGCTTCCCAACCCCGACGCCGTCTATCTGTTTCGCGGTCGCAGGAAAAGTGCCGCGAAGATCGCAGCGAGAATACCTGCGGTGGGCGGAAACCCCGCTGGCGCGCCGTAGCTGTGGAGCGCCAGCCCCACACCCAGCCCGACAAGAACGCTGGCACTGACTCGGTTCGCATCCACGGTCGGCAGTCTGCCAGCCTCTTGGCAGCCCAACGGGTCGCCGAGTCAGAAGTCGGACATCCGATCCTGGCATGACGTCGGGTGGCTCCGCCCGAGGGCAGTAGGTGCCCGGATGCGACACGCCGCGCATGCGATGTGGAGTCGCTTCGTACATTGATCCATGTGGCAGAAAGCTTGGAAGCCCTACGGCAACTCAACGACGACGAGATCGTCCGTCGCCATGACTCGCACGCGAGAAACACGGTCGTGGGCACGCGGCACTACCTCGATGAGCTGGACCGACGCTCGCGAGAGCGGTCAGCCGTGGCCTCGGAGAAGTTGGGTCGAGAGGCGGTAGGACTCGCACGCCGGACCTACTGGCTGACTTGGACGAATACTCTCCTCGCGTTGGTGGCCGTAGTCGTCGCGCTGCTGGCGCTACTGTTCGGCTGACGACGGTGCGACACACGGTCACGGTCCGTCGGGGATCGTGCCGATCGCGTCGCCCGACTCGTCTGGCCAGGTGGCTTCGATCCGCTGCTTGAGCATGCTACGGGCGTTCATGAATCTGATCGGTCGCCAGATGCTCGGGTTGAAGACCTCAGCTGCCGGCTCCGCCAGCCCGACGATGATGTCCGCCTTGCGGTTGCGGCGGCGGCCGGACAGCGTCACTCCTCGCAGGCAGGTGATGTAGTCGATGGTGTCCGTCATCAGCCGCCCATACGTGGCGGCGTAGCGTCCCATCTGGTCGAACATCCGTTGTACCCACTCCACCATCTGCTCGTACTGCCGCTGCTGTTCGGTGTGGAAGTTCTCCCGGACCTCTCGCCCAGCGTCCTTCGGTAGCTCGCCGACGACGAATCGGGCGGCTTGGGCCAGGGTGACGATCTCGCCGAGGAATTCGCGTCGCGCACGAAAGGTGTTCATGAACTGCTCTTTTCGGCGTTCCAGGTATGGCCGCAGGAGAAGTTCAATGGCCAGGGTGACCACGACGGCGGTGAGGGCTGCATCCCAGTTTGATTCTCACTCCCGGCAGTGTGACGAGACGTCGCAACTCGCCAAGCCGCCCAACGACGTAGGAAAGCCGCTGACCGGCGTCAACAACCAGCCCGTCTACCGGTTGCGCACACGACCGAAGGGCCGGCAGGGGGTACGCGTACAAGCCCCCCGCCGGCCCTTCACCCTCGCACCCCCGAGCTATACGCCGACGTCTACCGCCTCCGCCTAGCCGCCCATATGCCGCCAGATACAACGGCAGCGACCGGTAGCAGGCAGCAGGTCGAGAGGATGACCAGGTGCCACGGCTCGAATGCTCCCATGCCGGGTGACGCTACCTACGATGCGCAACCTCAGGCTCTGGCGAGGAGGTCGGCGTCGCGTCCGGTGATGTAGCCGACGGTTCGGCCGTCGAGTTGCACGGTCACGCCGATCATCGCGGCGCGGACAGCCTGCGTGAGCACCAGCGGATCCAGGACGGGCGCGGGATCCTTCGGCGGCGTGTACGCGGCGGCGCGCATGCCGGCGAGGAACGCGGCCGGCAGGCTGCCGTGCGGGACGACCTCGTGGTCGTACCACTCCATCGCCCGCCGGCCGATCGACAGCGACCGGTCCCGATTCCCGAGCCGGGGAATGAACGCCTCCCCGCCCGTCTCCGCCTCCGCAAACGCGTACCGGCGGGTCGTCGCGGCGGCGTAGACATCCGCCTCCCGCAGCAGCCCCGTCTGCGCCCGCTCGGTGATCCCGCCCCAGCGGCGCACCGACGTCGCCTCGGACTGCTTGTAGTAGGTGTGGACGTACACGTTCGCGGTCTTGCCGTTGAGACTGCTCAGCGTGTTCCGGATCGTCCGCAGCGACGCTTCCGCGCCGGCCGTTCTAGCCGTGACCGTGGTGCCGATACTCTCCGGCATCCTGGTGTAGGCGCCGATCAGCGTTTCGATCTGCGCCTTCGTCAACCCCGCCTGCGTCAGGGTGCGGCGTAGCTGGCCGATGTAGCCGTTGTAGACCTCGTTCGCGGCCTTGATGCTGCCGGTTTCTTCATACTTCTTCTGCGCAGCGTTGGCGGCGGCGGCGGCCATCTCACCGACCCGGATCCGGTTTTCCAGCGCGGCAGTGGAGTTGCCCGTGATGGCCTTGCCGTTCTCCTTGAACGACTCCTTCACCGCTTCCAACGCCTCGTTCGCGGCCAACATCGCTTCATCGGTCGACAGCATCTCCCCGTTGAGCTGCTTCCACGCCTGCGTGTAGCCGCCGACGATCCGGATCGCGTCTTCCATCGACCCGTTCAAAATCTGCTGCTCGGCGGTGACGCCGTGCGCCCGAGCCTGTGCCTCCTCAAGCCACGCCGCTGTCTCCGGCAACAACTTGTTGAACTCGGCGATCGTCATACCCGACTCGGCAAACAGCTTCCGGAACACCTCAGACACACCATTGACGTCCCCGGTCGTCTCCCCGATGTTCCGAAGCTGCTCGTCGACCTCACGGAAGCGTTGCGCCGCCCCCGTGAACGAACCGTCCTGAAATTCCTCGTTGAGAACCTTCAACGGCGGAAGGATCGCTTCCAGACTGCGACCGATCTTCGGCAACCACCCATCCCCGGCGGCGTGCGCTTCCTTCCCAAGCTGGTTGAGATCCTGACCGAACAGACGGGTCAGTTCACCGGACAACTCGCCGGTCTGGGTGAACTTGGTCAAGGAACGATTCAGCGCCTCAACCTTGGTTGCGGAGTCGTCGAACTGGTCGAACACGACCCCGGCGACCTGCAACGCGAGCAGGGCACCTCCGACCTTGCCTGCGGCGCTCGCCACCGATCGAAGACCACGGCTGGCGCGCTGCCCGGCCGGCCCCATCCTGTCCAGCCGGTCTGTTGCCGTGCCGACCGCCACACCCATCGTGGTGGCGGCACCCCGAAGCTTCCCGACCACGATCAGCAACGCGGCCAACACCAGCACCGTCGACTGGACCGGACCCGGCAGGGCCGCGAACGCCTGCACCAGCCCGGACACCACCTGCGCGGCGACGCCCAGGATGTCGAAGAACGCGACCACCGCGTCCCGGGTGGCCGGGTCGGCCAGGGTCTCCCCGAGCGTCTCGCCGAGGATGACAAGCACGTCGACCAGGCCACGCACGGCCGCGTTGCCGGTCGCGATCACACCCTCCACGGAACGCATGTTGTGCGCCTCGTCGTTGAACCGTTCGAGGGCGTCGGCCATGTCCCGCAGCGTGTCCCCGCCGTACGGCAGCCCACCGATCCGACCAACCAGCACCAGCACCTCTTTACCGATGTCGAGCAGGGCGTCGGCCTGCTCGGCGGCGTCGGAGAAGAAGCGGGTCAGGTCACCGCTGCCGGCGGCGTCGTCGATCCACGCGTTGAAGTCGTCGACATACGACAGCAGCGAGCCGCCGAACCGGTCCACGTACGGCTGCGACGTCCGGAACAGTTGACTCAACGCTCGTGCGGTGGTCGGGATCCGCAGGTTGACCCCGTCGAAGAACCGGTCCGCGCTGTCGAACGCCGCATCCAGACCGGCCAGAAACTGCTGGTCCTGGCCGACGCGGGAGAGTTGCCGGAACGTCTGGTTCCACGTCGTCCCGAACCGGACGACCTGCCGCTCCGCGAACGGCAGCACCGTCCCCGCCAGGGCGGTCACCTCGGCGTCCAGGCCGGCGAACACCTGATCCTGCGCCACCCGCCGCAACCCCAGCAGCGCGTTCCGCTGCCCGGCGATCACATCGACCAGCTTCTGCCCGGACGCGGACAGGCGCGTGTACGGGTCGACACCGTCCGGGGTTTCGAAGATCTCCTCGATGCTGTCGCCGAGCCCGGCCGTCGCCAGCTTGAGAGTGCCGATCGACCCCGCCGCGCCGGCCGCCAGGCCGGGGATCGCACCCAGCCCGCCGCCGATCACGCCCAGCACAGGCGGGATTGTCTGCAACGCCGCCGCTGCGGCAGCCGCTGTGGTCGGGATCGCCGCCAGGCCGACGACGGAGGCGAGGGACGCCCGGCCGCCGATCTCTCCGACACCGCTCGCGGCGGCCCGCGCCGTCCGGGCGGCCTCACCCAGATCAACGTTGCGGATCGACCGGCCGGCCGCCTGCGCCGCCGCCGGCAGCCTACGGAATGTCGCCAGCGCGGCGGCGACGGTGCCGTTCACGGCGGCAAAGTCGTTCGCCAACTTTCGGGTCCGGTCGGCGAGAGCGGCCATGTCCTGCCGGGCCGACCGGACCGCCGCCCCCACGTCGACGAGCTGCCGGCGACCGTCCGCGAACCGGCGCAAATCCTGCTGCGCGCGAACCGATTCCCGGGCCAGGTTCCGCACCTCGACCTGAGCAGCCTTGGATTCGTCGCGAAACTTCCGGACCTGGTCGGCGCCGTCCCGCGTCCCGCGCCTGAACTGGCCGAGTTCGGCGATGAACTCGACGGCGACACGACGACGGGCCACGACTCAACTCCTCACCAGAACAACAAGCACGGCCGGCGGTGCCGCCACAGCGCAGGATCGATCACAGCAGCCGAAAGGAGGGAAAACCGCTCCTGATCCTTGGATTCCGCCCCCGACCCGGTACGGCAGGCCGGACGGTGACTTTGACGCCATCAGCGACACCACCCCGGTCAGCTACGAACGCTGTCCAACACCAGCCGCGCCACATCCGACACCGCCGGCAGCGCCCGGCCCGCCCGCTGCCTCACCTGCTCCGGCCGACCGTCAGCCGCGAGCTTGATCAGACTGTTCGCTTCCTTCACCAGCGCGTCCGCCTGGTCCAACGCCGCCTGCGTCCGGGTCCGGTTGTGGAACGTCCCACCACCGACCGAACGAACCACCGCAGGCTGAAACGAGGTGCCCTCCCAGTCGGCGAGCGCAGCGAGCAACTGATCCGTCTTCGCCTGCCTGACCGCCGCCGCCTCCCGCAGTTCGGCCGCCTGAGCCTTCAACGTGCCAGCCCGCGCCCGCAGCAGATCCCGCCGGGCCGGATCCACCTGCCCGCGTGCCGCGTCCGCAGCCTGAACGGCGAGACGCTGCTGTGTCTCCAGACTGGCGAGCCGTTCCGCCATCCCCGACAGGGCGGCCGTCACCGACTCCCACTCGGCGTCGTCGAGCAGATCCTCACCGGCCCGCGCCTGCCGCTCCACCAGCTCGGCAGCCAGCGCCTCCGCCTCACGCGCCTTGCCCGCCGCTTCCGACTCCCACCGGGCGAGAGCCGTCTCGGCCTGGGTCAGCGTCTCCGCCGCCTCGTCGACCGTCGGGATCTCTTCCTTACGCCGCCGCCGAACCGCGATCATCGGAGTTCCGTCAACTGGCGGCGGGCCGCGTCACGACGCAACGCGTCGGCGGTCGCGGTCATCATCCGCAGCGCCCCGTCGTGGCCGTACCGCCGCCGGTACTCCTGCGACTCCCGCAGCGCGTACCGGCCGGCTGCCTCCGGGCTCATACCGACCGCCTGAGCGGCGACGGTGACCGCCTCGACCGCAGCCGCCATCGGATCCCCGCCTCCGGTGGCCTGCCCGTCTTCCCGCAGCGGCCCGGACCACACCCGCCGCGCGTCGGTGACGTTCCCGTCGAAAGGTCGAGCGGCGGCCGACTCCGCCACCGCCCGGGGCAACCCCCACCGGGCGAACGTGTCCGCCATCCTGTCGAACGCCGCGCCCTGGCCCGCCCCGGCCTGATCGCTACTGCTGTTCATGCGCCGCTAGCCTCCTCGCCTCGACACTGTTCCGATCGATCCACCACGACCGGCCAACATGCCGCCCGTTGACCTGCCCCGACCGGGCCAACTGCCGAACCCGGTTCGGGCTCACCCCGAGCAGCTCAGCCGCCGTCACGGTGTCGATCTCCGTCGAAGTTGATCCTTCCGGGATTGCCGCCACCCGCTCTGCCGTACTGCCATCAACGGCAGACGACTCCCGCCAGTACGCGGCGGCGGCCCGGATCGCCTCATGCACCCGGCGAACCTCCACCACCCGGCCAGGATCCAGCCGGCCCAACGCCACAAGCTCGTCAAGTGTCTGCAACCGCTGAGGCAGCGCACCATCGAGAACCCACGCCAACACCACCGCCGGAAAACCCGCCACCTGGACACCCAGCAACGGTCGCCCCGGCGTGGTCATGACCCGCCACCTCGACCACCCGCCGCACCATCAGAGGACCCACCCGCAGCAGCCCGGAACTCGAACACCCTGCGACCCGCCGACGGATCCTCAACCACCACCGCCCGCAGAGCGTCCAGCCGAACCGTCAACTCCTGAATCCGCGCCTGGTCGGCGGCAGTCAGCTCGCCATCCTCAGCAAGCCGGCACAACGCGAACAACCGGTCCTGCAACCGCACGATCTCCACCGCCACCGACGCCCGCGCCAGCAGATCCGGAACCTCCGCACGCTGCCTGGTCTCCACCACCCGCCGGATCGCAGTCGTCTTCGGCAGATCCAACACCCGCCCAACCTCGGCGAAACTCAACCCGGCCAGCTTCAACGCCGCCGCCAAAATCCGATCATCAGCGCGCTTCCGCGACGACGGCGCCACCCGACGCTCCCACGGCTCCGGCTTACGCCGCCGAGGCTTACGCCGCTCCGGCAACACCGCCGACGGTGCATGCTCCGCGAACGCGTCCGCCGCCGCCTGCGGATCAGCGGCGATCGCGGCAACAACCGCCTCCTTCCACCCGAAGTACACGCGGTCATACCACTCCTGCCGCCAAGCAGCGCGCTGCTCCTTCGGCAGATCCGCCGGATACGGCGGCCGGTTCGGATACCAGCGAACGTCCGGAGGCCATGGCCGCAACTCCCGCCGCGACCGGCCCACAGCCTCAACCCGCCAGTACGTCCACCGCCCGTCATCGTCGGGATCCCGAACCGCATACCGACCCACCGGCACATGATCAGCTCGGCCCCGATCCCGGATCACCATGACCAACCCCCACCGGTCCGAAAACGTGCAAACCCATGGAACGCCAACACCACGCCGCCGGCCCGGAACCCGCGAGAGGCCATGGCAGACAAGCAGGCGTTGCCAACCCATGGAAGTAGGCCCGCCAGTGAACCGACCCAACCCGCCGAGATGGCCTGTGCCGGGATGGCGTAGGCGCTACCCCTCGGCCACGCCTGTTCGGCGCTCTCCGTGTCGCTGAGCGGGCCGCCACCGGCTTCCGTGGCTGCCTCGCCCGCACGTTTTGCGGTTCGACCGGTCAAACCGGCCGGCGTTGGCCGGGTCATCGGTTGGCCTCGACGAGCGGACGCGGTTCGCTGAGCGCGTCAACGAGCGCGAAGTAGAACGCGGCGACCTCGGACCGGGCGGCGGCCCGCATCTGCGCCGGCATGTTCAGGTCGAGGGCGTTGTCGATCGTCATGTCGACGAGTTCGGTGACGTCCCGGTCGATGACCGCCATCTCACACGGTGGGCAGATCACGTACGTGCAGGCCGGCATCGTCGCTACCGGCCCGTTGTCGGCGACCCGCCACCGTAGATCCTCGGCGAGCACGCGTACGGTCCACGCTCCCAGCGCGTCCGCCTGGTCGGGCAGGCTGGTGTGGCAAAGCCCGCAGCCTTCCGGTAGCGACGTCTGTAGCGGGGTCTGTTCGGCGAGTTGGTCGACGGCGGCTTTGAAGGCGGCGATCCGGTCGCGGATCGTCTTCCCGGTGGTGGGGGTGGTCATGTGCGGGGTCTCCTGGCTGTGCGGGTGGTCGGGGATGGCCGAAGGTCTTTCGACATAAGGGGTCGTTTCGACGAAGGGGTTGCCCTGTCTGGTGGTGTTTCCTGGTCGAACTCGGTGTCTAGGTTGTGGCTGCTCGGGGGCGGGTGATCCCCAGCGCCCGCCCCCGACTCGCCGCTACGGGTGGCCGACGATCGCCCCGGCGGGCCTCGGTTGGCGCGTTCCCGGATGTCCTCGATAGCTGGCAGCGGCCGGTCGGCAGGCTGGCGGCAAGGGGTGCCGTTGTTCACAGCGCATGCCTTCTGTGGTTGCAGACGTAGTTGCCGCTGTTGAACATCAGGCAGCAGTCCGGGCAAAGGGGCGACTTCTGTTCGTCTCCGGCGAGGTCGTCCATGCACCGGTCGCAGACGGACCAGACGGAGGCGGCGGCGTACAGGTCGGTGACGACGTTCAGCCCGGCCTGCTCGATCTCGGCACGGGCGTTGAGTTGGTCGAGGAAGCGGAGCAGGTCTGGCCGTCGCCACCCCATGACTTGCTCGCGGGTGTAGCCGAACTCGGCAGCGGTGGCCACCATCTGCTCAACGGCCTGGTCGAAGTCGGCGGAGTTGCCCATCAGCATCAAGCGCTCCTTTCTCTGGCGTGCGGGCATAGCGCCCGGATCGGGACTGTCTAGGGATTGGCCAGAAAACGGCGCGAATCGGTCTCGACTCTGGCCAGAAGACATATATGATAATTACCGTTATCATGTAGGCATGGGTACTGCTCTTAAACCGTCCACCGGCACCACCGACCCAGTACTCGCGGCCGTCCGGGCACTGCCGCTGCCCACCGACGACGCCGGCAACCGATGGAACCTCCACACCGCGACGGCAGCATGGCTGCGGTCGCGCGGATCCGACCACACCAGGCGCGGCTACTTCCGTGACCTCAGCGACTACCTCGCCTGGTGCCAGTCGACCGACCTCGACCCCCGACAGGCCAAGCGCGGCGACGTGGACGCGTACACCGCCACCCGGTGCGAGCACCTGTCGGCCAGCAGCACGGCCCGCCGCCTGTCGTGTCTGTCGAGCTGGTACGCGTACCTCGTCAGCAACGAGGTTGCCCCGACCAACCCGGTCGACGCCGTGGACCGCCCGGCAGTGAACCGGGATGCGTCCCCGACCGTCGGGTTGACCGGCGAGCAGGTAGCCACGTTCATGCGCGCCGCACGGGCAGCCACACACCGCAACGCGGCACGGGACGCCGCCCTGCTGGCGATGCTGGCCGAACTCGGCTTGCGAGTTGGCGAGGCGTTGCACCTCGACCTGGACTCGTTCCGACACAACCGAGGGCACCGCACCGTCCGGGTTGTCGGCAAGGGTGGCAAGGAACGCGAGTTGCCGATCCCGCCGCCGCTCGGCCGGGACCTCGACGCCTACCTCGCCGTGCGAGGGAACGACCCTGGGCCGGCGTTCGTCACCTCGAACGGCACACGCGTCGACCAGCCGGCCACGTTCCGGATGGTGCGGCGTACCGCCCGCGCCGCCGGCCTGCCGAACCCTGACAGCCTGTCCCCACACAGCCTGCGGCACTCCGTGGCCACGGCCGCACTCGACAAGGGCGCCGCGCTGCGGGACGTCCAAGACCTGCTCGGCCACGCTGACCCTCGAACAACCCGGCGCTACGACCGATCGCGAGGATCCCTCGACCGATCCCCGGCATACCTGATTGCGTCGCTGTTCGCTGACGACGGTAAGGGTGACGACTAGACGCGTCACCCGCTGGTTCCGGGTCCACGTACCCATCCGGAACCAGCGGGTGGGCGCTCGGCTGTCGAGATGCGTCACCCGAATCACCCGGTGGGTAGGTGACGCACCTCCGCACTCTTCCAACCCCTCGGTTTCGCTACTCACAGTAATCGAATTTGACCAAGAATTAAACAGTAAGTAATAATAATAGATATAAATATCCTTTAAACGGACAGGGTGACGGGTGACTCCTCTACCGAGATGCGTCACCCGGTAGAAGGGGTGCGTCACCCATGCGTCACCCGGTGCGTCACCCACCCGACCATCGGTCTCCGTCGATTCGATCAGGTCGAGTCGGCGAGGTTCATCGCCCGACAGGGCGCCGAACCGGGTGATTCGGGTGACGCATCTCTGTTTTCGCAGGTCAGCGCACAAATGACCCGGGTGACGCACCGGGTGACGCACCGGGTGACGCATCTCCGAGCGGGTGACGCATCTCCCGGTCACCACAGCGGACCTTCCCTCGTCACCCGCTCGTGCCGGTCGTACACGATGGCGGGTCGTCCACCCTTGTCCGTCGTCTCCACCGGCCGCAGCCACCCGGTCTCAACGAGCCGGTCGACCACGGGCACGATCGCAGCCTTCTTCCCCTTCTTCACCCACGCCTGCCGGCAGTGCCGGTTGATCTCGTTAAGCGAGATGACCTTCGGAGCCTTCGTCTGGATCCACTGCAACAGGGCAATTGCGTGCTCGTCCTCGGCACGCGGTGACTCGTCTTCCATACCGAACACCGCGACAGCGTGGGGGATGGCCCAGTTGCCGACCTGGACCGCCGACTCCATCGCGGCCAAGTTGACGGGCTCGTCCGGCGCCCCGCCACCGATCAGGTGCAGAAGGCCGGAGAGTCGAAGCGTGCGGCCAGCGTGCTTCGCCCCCCACCCGCGTAGATCACCGAGGTCACCGTCGGGGCGAAGGCTGACTTCGATCTTGTCCTTGAAGTCGAAAAACGCCTCTCGCGCCTGGTCGGTGAGGAACAGGCGCGGGAACTGGTACTTCGGTGTGTCGGGGTCAGCAACGCTCAGGTTGGCGATCTTGCGCAGGCAGGCATCCCACGCTGCCAACGCGGTCGGGTTGTAGGGGGCGCCCCGCCGATTCCGATATCCGATCCTGCTCTCCGGTACGGCAAGGTAGAACCGTCCGAGCAAGCCTTGCTCGATCATCGCTCGTGACTTCGCGGCGTCTTCCAGGATCATCGGCTGCACGGCCAGGCCGAGGGTCAGAATGGCGCGGGTCATATCACGCTGTTCCCGGCTGATGCGGCTGACCTCGACGTAGTCGCCGTCGTAGCTCTTGAGGACGCTGTCGAGGTTCGGCACGCCGCCCGTGTACCGGCCGAGCAGGATGCTGAAGAAGGTGCCCTCCGAGTCCAGGATCGCACCGTGCTCGCCGTTGACAGACATGTTCCGGGTCAGCACCTCGGGCGTGCTGTCCGCCGGCATGAGGATTCTCGGCGACACGACGTCATCGAGTTCCTTGATCTCCACGTCCAGATCTCGAACCAGCGCGGCGGCAGTAGCCTTCTCTTCCTCGCCCGCCTTCTTGTCCGCCTTTCGCTCCCTCGCCTCGGCGATCTGGCGTCGAAGGTCTTTACGCCGTTCACTGATCTCATCGGCGTGACTCGCCCGGAGCACCTTGTGTAGCCGGCGGACCTCCTGGATCACATCGTTCGTGGCGGGACTCTTGAGGCTTCCGGGTTCCAGCCCGCAAGCGGCGTACAGGTTCAACGGCTCCACCCACCCCGGCTCACACTCGATCGCCAGTCGAGGCGCGGCGAGTGCGGCGGCGGCGGCCTGGCCCATCAGCGCAGGCAGCTCGGCCGGCACCTGCTTGTTGGCGGCAACCGCCTCGATCATGTCGCGGAACGCCGTCGGTACCGCCTCGACCGGATACGGTCCGGGCTTCCCGTACCCGGGTGAACCGAGCGGTTCGGGGTCAGGCCATCGTTCCGCCGTCCGTGTCCTGCCGTCGCGACCCCGCCGCACTTCCCGCTGAAAGTCCTTATCGATCTCCCAGGGGTCGTATGGGTCATTGATATGCGCCCCCGCCTTGTGAGGAGCGCGGCTGGCGGCAGGCGCAGTCATGCGGCCTCCTGCTTGCGCTGATAGCCACCACGGAGGCTGGCGTGGACGGCTTGACCGAATCGGTCGTGGCCAAGCTGGGCGTACAGATCGCGGGCGTCGGTGCCCTCGTCCGGCCACAGCACGGCCGGGGCGAGTCGGGCTGCGTACGCACGGGCGTACCAGCGTCGGCCCGCCGGGTCGTTGTCCGGGATGACGACGGTGTTCGGGTAGCCGCCGAGCACCTGGGTCAGCCGGCCGATGTTGACCGCGTCGGCACCACCGGCCCACGTCGTGGAATAGAAGCCTTTCAATCCATCTGTGGACGATTCGGACTCGACCAGCAACACCGGCTCGCCGAGCGCGACCGCCCGACGGATCTCTGCCTCCCGGTACAGCGGCAGGTCGGCCAACGTGATCCCGAACAACCCGGGTACTAGCCCGCCGTTCGCTGTCCGGGTCTCCCAGGCAAGTTCCTTACTGCCACTGCGGGAGCGCCAGCGGAACAACACCGCCGGCCCATAGTCGTGCCGGGCCTCAAGGCGGAAACCTCGGCTCTCCGGGCTGCCCCGTCGAACCTCTACCTTCGGAAACTCGATCTTGAGCTTGACCATGGCGGCGTACTTCTCCGGCGGAAACGGCGGCGGCTTCCGCAACCGGGACCGGTCACAGCGCAGCGCCAGCAGGATGGCGTTCAGGTCACAGCCACCGAAGCAGCGGATCCACGGACGTCCGTCCGGGCTCGACCGAATCGACAGGCTCGGCGACGAGTCAGCGTGTGCCGGACACTGCCGTATCTCCGCCCCGGTCGGCTGGCTCCCCACCACGTCGAGCAGGGCACTGAACCACTGGTGCGCGTTCACCGGTCACCGTCCACTGGCACCATTCGGCACACCTCGGCGGTAGCCACGATCGCGGCCAGCCTCAGCCGGCCGGTTTCGTCGAGGCCGGTGTGGGAGGCGAGCCACCACAGCCCAACCTCGGTCGACAAGGCGTGCGGCAGGTCCGGGTCATCGGGGTTGGGGTCGACGTCCCGGAACCTGATGTCCACCCGCGCCTCGTCGGTCTCAAGCAGGTCGGCCCACCGATATCCGCCCGGCCATTCCCCCATCGCGCAGAGGACGTCGCCGATCCGATACCAGACGACGGCAGACCCGTCGTCGTCCACGTTCCTGAACGCGTACACCGTCACGCCGCTGCCTGCCTTTCCTGCTCGGCCAGTAGCCGCCGCATCGTCGCCGGCCTATGCGCCTTGCACCGGTCCCCGGCCGGGTACAGCCGGACCCGGCCGGCGCATGGGCTGCTCGGGGTGTAGGCGTTGCACTGACCTCGGGGTGTGATTGGCGGCGGGTTGACGATCCGGCTGGCTTCTCCCGCGATCTCGTCTGCTCGCTGGCGGTCGCCGGCCGCGTGGCACCGCGACCATTCAGCCCGCAGTTCGGTCAGCCGGTCTTCGCTAGTGCGTGTCACGCCACCACCACCAGTCGGCGCATCGCCTGCTCGGCTTCGGCTACCGCGATCGCGTCGGACGCCTCGCCGGACGTTGCCGGTACGGACAGGCGGAGACGGGCCAAGCGGCGCTTCTGCCGGTCACTAACCTCCTGAGCGCGCCAGCGGGCGTCCGCTCGGGAGATGGCGCCGCCTCTGGCTCGGGCGAACTCCTCGCCGAGCCCCTGGCCAAGCTCAAGACTCAGACCGCTCGCCACCTCGGTCGGCTCGCCGATACTGGGAACCTCGACGACACGCCACCGGTCGTCGTCCTGCGGGATGAGCAGCAGCGTCGAGTTCTTCGCCGGCAGGCTGAACCCGTTGCCGACCGGCAGCCAGCGCAGGCGACTGTCCGCGAACAGCCGTACGTGCTTCGCCGATAGGCTGCGGATCGGCACCCGACCACCGAATGCCTGTTCCTCCAGCAGCGCGCGGTCAGCGGCCTCGGCCAGCGTTTCATCCTTCTGCGGCTTGACCCTGCCCGCGTCGTCGCCCGCAAGGTCGGCGATCGAGGCCAGGCCGGCAGCGGGTGGGGCGAACAGCGTCAAGATCAGCGCGTTCTCCTTGGCGGGGTGCTTCCGGAGCACCCTTCCGGCCATCTGCACGAACAGCGGTCTCGACTTCGTAGGGCGTGCGATGAGCGCGCAGCTCAGAGCCGGCTCGTCATACCCCTCAGTCAGAACACCGCAATTCGCAACGACTTGCGTTTCTCCCCGGTGGACCCGGTCCAGGATGGCCCGGCGTTCATCACCGGGCGTCTCCCCCGACAACGCCTCAGCACGGATGCCGAGCCCGTTCAGGTATGCGGCGAGCTGGTGGGCGTTCTGCACCGTCGGCGTGAACGCGACGCCTCGCCGGTCTCGGGCGTACTTGCCGTACCCCTCGGCTGCCGCCGCGATGGCGCCGCTGCTGTCCAGTTCGGCGCCGAGACTGCCGTCGGAGTAGTCCCCGTTTCGCTTCTCCACTCGACTGAGGTCAAGGTCGGATTCGATCTCCAGCGCCTTGACGTCGACCAGGTAGCCGTTTGCGATCATGAACAGGATTCCGCGCTGGTAGACGATCTCCTGCCAGACGGAGCGCAGCCCTACTCCGTCGCTGCGTTCACCGGCGGTGGCGGTCACTCCGACGGTCAGGATTGACGTGTCGGGGTCGAAGCTTCCGAGCGCCCGCAGGGTGTCCATGTACGTGTCGGCCGGGGCGTGGTGGGCTTCGTCGACGACGATGGTGTCGAAGCGTCCGATCTCGGCCAGCCGGTTCGGGCGGCAGATGGTCTGGATGCTGGCGACCACAACGTCAACGTCGCGGTGTTCGTTGCGGACGCCCTTGACGATGCCGACGTTCAGGTCTGGGGCGACGAGTTCAATCTTCTTCGCGGCCTGCGTCAGGAGTTCTTCCCGGTGGGCGATGACAAGTACGCGGCGGCCGTTGGTGGCGCGGCGCCGAATGAGGCCGGAGAAGATGATCGTCTTGCCGCCGCCGGTCGGGATGGCGATCAACGGTCGGCGGACGCCCCGGACGTATGCCTCCCGGATGGCCTCGATCGCTTCCCGCTGGTAGGGCCGGAGGCTGAACGGGCTTCCGCCGGGCGGCCGAGTACCGATCAGGGACTCCTGTCGGTACTGTTGGGACAGACCTGCGGAGTGATGACCCGGGGGTTCGGCGGTGGCGGCGGTCGGGGGTGGTGCCCCGGCCCCGCTCTTTTTTTCGGTCACGTCGCCTCCGGTGGGACGGTCACCGGCTCGGGCTCGGTGCGGATGATGCCGATCGGCAGGTCCGGTCGGAGCAGGACAGCCAGCCGGAGGCGTTGGGCCTGACTCAGCGGCGGCCAGTTGATCGGGTTGTCGCGGACGTACGCCCGCATCTCTTCCCGGGTCACGCGGCTGCCCCTATCAGGGCGGCGAGCCGGTTGAGCACTTTCAGGTAGCGGGTGGCGTACTCGTCGCCGGGGTACCTCAGCGCCCTCTCCCACTTGGAGACGGCGTCCAGGGTCACGCCGACTTCATCGGCGATCTCCTCCAGGGAGACGTTGGCGTGCTGTCGAATGCGGCGCGCTTCGCCACTGTCGATCTTCTGGCGAACCGCCCGGCGCACCTGCACTAGGCGTTGAAGGCGTGTCATGTGGACCATCTTATACACAACTTCGCCATAACCTAGACGCGGGCTTCGCCATTATGGCTGCTGATCTGCTGTCGAAGGTGGTGTCCACTCGGTAACTTCGCCACGTCTGGGCACCCGTGACGAAGCCGATGCGGTAGAACTACGTGATGACCGACCAGCGGCCCGAACTTCGCCCCTGGGGGGTTGTCGCCATGGCTGACTCCCCGATCAGCCACCAGGGTCTCGAACTACCCGCCTGGTTCGACGTTGCCTTCTCGGCGAGCGAGGACGCCCCGACCGTGGCGATACGCGTAAGGATCAACCCCGAGACAGGACCGGTCCCGGTGGGCGTCTACATGGTCCTGGAGAACCCGCCGACCAGCACCTACCGCGACGCGGTAGCCATGCTCAAAGGCGCTCCCATGGAGAAGCTGCTACGTGACGCGGTGTTCATGGCGGCCGGCGCTTGGACGTGGGCGGCCGGACGGGATGAGTTCAACGTGGCACATGACCGGGCACTCTCTGCGGAGCAGACCCGCCTCCTGGGTGACCGAGTGGCCGAAGTGCGGCAGAAGGTCAGCGAACTGCCTCAGCCTCAACGGCGTCGGTCAACGACCCCGGACCTACTGCGAGAGACGGCCGAGGTGTACCGGAAGGCGGTAGCCGAGGGGCATCCGCCGACGTTGGCAGTGTCGGAGCATTTCACCGTGTCACACCGAACCGCCGCCCGCTGGGTGTCCCAGGCTCGCCGGGAAGGCTTCCTGGGCCCGGCTCAGGGCACCAAGGCGGGTGAGGCGCCGTCTACTCCTTCGGAGTGATCCGAACCTTGGCGGGGTCGAAGTCCCGCTTCCCACTGCCGCCAGGCAGGATCTCAACCAACATCAGGCACTGCACCACGGCGCGCTGCCGGTCTAGCGTCATGTCGTCCCACACCTGCTCCATCCGCTCCCCCGCCTCGATCAGATCCCGCAGGATCGGCGCCCGGGACGTGTGCTGCTGAAGCTGCTCGATTTCCTTCAGCCGGTCGTTCAGGCTCCTGGTGATGATGTCGAGCTGCCGGGCATCGATCCCGTCCGGCCGGGCGAACGACGCCGCCGCCTCGTCAAGTCGAAGACGGATCGCGTGCGCCTCCGTCTGCAACGCCTCAAGGTTCGGCGCCTCCTGGTCGACCAGCAGCTCGGCGGCGTCCGGCCGGCTCAACCGCTCAAACACCCGCTCGGTCACGTACAGGTCCGCCTCAGTCCGCCGGACAGCAACGCACGCGTTGGGGCGGCACCGGTAAAGGGCTCGGGGTGACCGGCCGCCGTCCCGCTTCACTCCGAACGAGGTTACCGAGTTGCCGCACACGCTGCACTTCGCCAACCCTGACAGCAGGTATGCCGCCCTGTTCCCGGTCGTCGTCCGTCTGGCCGGATCCGTGACCAAGGCGACGATCGCGTGATGCTGCTCCGGGGGGAGGATCGCCGGCCACTGACCCTTGCCGACCACCTTGCCGCGATGCACGGACAGTCCAGCCAGACGCGGCAACCGGAGCAGATCCCGGACCGTGCTCGGCGTCCACAGTCGGCCCGTAACCGTCGTGTGAAGCCCCGGCACCTTGGCCGCTTCCTCCTTCGCATCCTGTAGCAGCTTCCGCTGACGCTTGATCACAGCGGCGGATAGCTGCTTCGCCCGATCCTTCCGGATCCTCAGGCGAGCCGCGATGTCCTCAACGGACATCCCGTCGGCGTACCGCATCAGGAAGATAGTGGACTCGGCCACCGGGTGAGCGTCGAGCAGATCGCGGTTGTCGAGTAGGTAGTTGATGATCGGCCGGTCGTTGAGTTCCCGGGTGATCGTGCCGATCGGGGTACCTCTCAGAAGCTCGTCAGCCATCCACACGATTTGCGCCGCCTCGGACGGCACGAGGTGCATCCCGTCCTTGGTGAAGCCGAAGCAGCGTCGACCGCCGTGGTTACCGCCCTGCTCGGCCCGCCGCCGGGCGTCCCGGGACACCCGCTCGCTGATCTCCTCGGACTCCCCGGCGTCTTGGGCGGCGAGGGTGCGGGCGATCCGCCTGCCCTGCGCCGTTCGTAGGTCGAACTCGGGGCTGCGGACGTACGCGAAGTCGATGCCGTGGTCGATCGACAGGTCGATCAGATCCTCGAACTCACGCGGACGGCGGGTTACCCGGCCGGTGGTGTACGCGGCGATGACCTCGAATTTGCCGGCCCGCGCGTCGGCGAGCATCCGCTGATAGTCAGGTCTGGGCTTGCGGGACTTGGCACTCGCGCCAATGTCGTTGTCGACGTAGCTTGCGACGTAGACGAGGTCGCGGCGCTTGCCGAGCGCGTCGAGGTCCTCATCCTGGCGGGAGATGCCGAGTTCGCGGCCTTCGCGGTCTTCGCTGATCCTGCGGTACTTCGCGGCTCGTCTGGCCATGCCGGGAGTGTAGTACATGCGAAGGGGTCGTCTTGCCTGACCCGGTGCCTCCGACGACGAGATAGGCGAGCCGGGCGGCGACCACCGCGGCGAGCAGCGTGGCGGCGGCCCGGGTCAGGGTGCCGTGGCGTACCAGGTCGTCGAGGGTGAAGGGGCGCTGGCGGAAGGTCCGCAGCGACAGGTAGGGCCCGGATGTCGCCACCGGTGGCAGGACGGCGTGCAGCCGGGTGCCGTCCGGCAGCCGCGCGTCGACGTACGGGCTGCCCTCGTCGAGTCGCCGGCCGCACGCGGCGGCGAGGCGCTGGGCGAGCCGGCGTACCTCGTCGGGGCCGCCGAGCGGGACCTGGGCCGGGGAGAGCCCGCTGCCCCGGTCGACCCAGACCTTGGCGCCGTTCACCAGCACATCGGTGACCTCGTCGTCGGCGAGCAGCGGCGTGAGCGGACCGGCGCCGACCAGATCGTGGTGGACTCGGGTGGCCATCCGCAGCACGGTGGTGTCGCCCAGGACGGCGGCGCCCGGCTCGGCGCGTACGGCGGCGACGACAGCGGCCGGGGTGACCCTCGTCCCGTCGGCGGCGAACCGGCGTCGGACCCGGGCCGCGAGTTCACTCCTCATCGTGTGTGTCCCTCCGGCACGTCCAGGGCTCCTCGCGCAGGGCGGTCATCGGCTCCTCGCGCTGGGACGGTCATCGGGTCTCGGCCGGAACGCCGACCGCACCGGTGAGGTCGGTGACGAGGCGCTGGCACAGGGCCGCCAGCGGGCCGCGTCCGGCCGCCGCCGGGGCTTCACCGCGCTCGAGGTTGCGGCAGAGCGCCGGCTCGGGGCGCAGCGTGCCGACCAGCGGCAGGTCGAGAGCGCGGGCCACCTCACGGGCCTTGAGCCGGCCCGGTGCCGGGCCGCGCACGATGACCGAGAGGTTGGTGCAGTGCATGCCGGCGACCGCCGCCACCCGGGCCGCCGCGGCCGTGGCCCGCAACTCGGCGGGAACCAGCACGAACGCCTGGTCGGCCGCCTGGAGGGCAACGACGGCCGCGTCGTCGAGCTGCCGGGGCAGGTCCACCACGACGATGTCCCGGCCGCGCCGGCCGGCGTCCATGGTGGCCGCCATCGCCTCGACCGGCAGGGCCAGCAGGTCGCCGCGGTCCCAGGAGAGCATCACCAGGTCGCCCCGGCTCGGCAGCGCCCGGACCAGTGCGGGTGCGTCGACCCGACCGTCCGCTTCGGTCAGCGCCGGCCAGCGCAGGCCCTCGATCTGCTCCCAGCCGAGTACCAGGTCGAGCCCACCGCCGAGCGGGTCGGCGTCGACCAGGAGCGTACGCAGCCCACACCGGGCAGCCGTGATCGCCAGTCCGCCGGCCAGTACGCTCGCACCCGCCCCACCGCGACCGCCGATCACCGCGACTATCCGGGCCGGCCCGCCCACCGCGCCCCGACCGGTGAGGCTCTCGCCGAACCGGTCGACCAGCCACGGCTCGGCCGCCGGCAGCACGGCGACGTGCTCGGCACCGAGCAACTCGGCCACCTCCCAACCGCCGTCGCCTTCCCCTGCGCGGCCGACCAGGACCACCCGGGGCCGGCGGGGCAGCCTCGCCCGAAGGCAGGCCTGGGCCTGGTCGGTGCCGACCATCACCAGCGGCGCGGCGGCCCACCGGGGCCGGGCCGAGGCAGGATCGGCGGCGACCTCGACCTCGGCACCACCGACCGCCGCGAGGCGGAGAAGCTCGTCGAGTAATTCGTTGTCCGAGGTGACGACCAGGGGCAGGCGCGGTCCGGGACGGACCGGGGTACGCGACGGCATCACGTCCTCCAGCGGTGTGATCCGGTTTCAGCAGGGGTGTCCGGTTACTTTCAGCAGCGGTGTCCGGCTACCGGCACACCATGGCCGGCCGAACCACCGCTCCGAGGAAGGACGTTTCTGCCCTGTGGATAACTGACCGAGGTGTGGAAAACCTCCGGACGACCGGTGGATCTGCTATGCGGATCAGGACATTCTGGGGCGATGCCGACACGAGGGTGGTGGGGCGGCTTTCGACGTACCCGCGTGGGTTCTCGGCGCGCGGCGCGGAGCGGGTCGGGCGGGCGGACCGGGCGGACCGGCGGTGGCCGGCCCGTGTTCGGGCCGGCGGGGCGCGGCCGACCCGGCGACGGTCGCGGCCGACCCGGCGGCCTCTGGTGGTGCGGCCGTAGCGGTCGACAGCGCACCGGCCATCCCCAACGCTCCGGCCAACACGATCGGCGCGTGTCTGCGCATGCGCTTTCCCCCGTTGTCCATCGACGGCGGGCTATCCACCGCGATCGGCGCCCATGGCGCCAGTCCGACCCGCTGCGGCGCCATCCCGTCCCGGCCTCTCACGGCCACCCCGACAGCACCGCACCGGGCACGACGGTGCCCGCCCGAACTCATCGGCGTCCACCCTGGAGTCAATCTGCGACCAGCGTGAATGCGCTTCACCCGGACAAGCGACGACCCCCGTCGGGGGGAGACGGGGGTCGTCTGGGGTTCGGCTCCGGGGGGGTCGAGCCGAACCCACCCGGCGGTCACGGGGGGTGCAACCGCCGAGGTCTACGAGCACAGAGGATATGAAAGTGTGTCGTAACTACAAGCATGCCTGAGTCGACCCGTATACGTCGAGTGGCGTTAACTTCCACTCCCTGCGAAAGTCAGCCCTCGCCCTGTGACGGTCATCACCGACCGGCTGATCGGTCGATCAGGGGACAACCGGTCGGCAGGTGCGAAAGCCGACCCCGGGCACCCGCTGACCATAGACCATCCGGCTAGACTTTCGCGCCGTGGGCCGAAGCGCCGCTTTCTTCGATCTGGACAAGACCGTCATCGCCAAGTCGAGCGCGTTGGCGTTCGGTCGGCCGTTCTACCGGGACGGGCTGATCACCCGCCGCGACGTGGTCAAGTCCGCGTACGCCCAGCTCATGTTCCGGCTGGGCGGCACCGACGAGCAGACGATGGCGCGTACCCGCGACTATCTGGCAACGCTCTGCAAGGGCTGGCCGGTGGAACAGGTCCGACAGATCGTCGCCGAGACGCTGCACGAGCTGATCAACCCCTACGTGTACGCCGAAGCCGCCGCCCTGATCGAGGAGCACCAGCGGGCCGGCCGGGACGTCGTACTCGTCTCCGCCTCCGGCGAGGAGATGGTCCGGCCGATCGGGGAACTGCTCGGTGTCGCCGACGTCATCGCCACCCGGATGACGGTGGTCGACGGGCGCTACAGCGGCGAGGTCGAGTTCTACGCGGCCGGCCCGAGCAAGGTGGAAGCGGTCGGCGAGCTGGCCAAGGAGCGGGGCTACGACCTCGCCGAGTCGTACGCCTACTCCGACTCGGTAAGCGATCGCCCGCTGCTCGAGTGTGTCGGCCACCCGAGCGTGGTCAACCCCGACCGGGCACTGCGCAAGCTCGCCACCGAGAACGGCTGGCCGGTGCTGGAATTCCGGCACCCGGTGCCGCTCGGCCGCCGGCTCCGGGAGCGTCCCGCGGTGCCGGTCGCGGCGGCGGCGATCGGGGTCGGCGTCGGAGTCGCCATCGGCATCGCCTGGTACGGCCGGCACCGCAACCGCAGGGCTCGCGCCTCCACCGCCTGACCACGCCGACCGGCACACCCATCCTCCCGCCGCCGGAGGGACTGGACCCGGATGTTAGGCGGGGGCCCTTCTTCTACAAAATGCGATAAGAGGGGGCCCTTCCTTACACCCTTCCTTATACCTCGTCGGCGATGGTGGTGAGGTGGGCCGCGGCGATCTCCAGGGCGGTGGTGTAGTGCCGGAGCCACGAGCGGAGCCCGTCCGGGCTGCCGGTGGCGAAGGCGCCGGCCGCGCCGACGTACTCCGGTTCGCGTTCCAGGTGGCCGAGGTCGACGGCGACCAGGGCGCGCGGGTCGAAGCCGGTGGAGACCAGGGTGAGCCGGGCGGCGGCCCGGGCGACCACCCCGGAGGGGCCGGCGAAGGGTCGCAACGCGAGCAGTTCCCCGTGTACGACGGCGGCCAGCACCGCCGGCGACACCGATGTCCCGCCGGCGACCAGTCCGGCCAGCCCGTCGAGCCGGGCGCCGAGCGCGGACGGTGCCGCGGCCTCCTGTCCCGCGGAGGAGCTGCCGGCCGCAGCGCCGTTGCCGGCGCCGTGTCCGGGGGCGGCGGGGCGGCCGAGTGCCGCCTCCGGGACTGTGCCCCGCGCGGCCAGGGTGTGCAGCCGGGCCAGCGCCTGGCGGGGAGCCTTCGGCCACCGGTCGGCCAGTCCGGGCAGCGCCCCGGCGACCCGCAGCGCCCCCTGCAGCACCGGGTCGGTCACCGTGCCGGCCCGGACCGCCTCGCGCTCGTGGGCGTACCCCTCCAGGGCGGCGCTGGCCACCGCGGACCGGAGGCCGACCTCGGCCGCGACCTGGCCGCCGTGCCGGCGCAACGCGCGGTGCCGCAGGGCCTGGTCGACGCGGTCGCGGGCCCGCTCGACGGCGGGCGCGACGTCGGCGAGGTCGAGCAGCGGGGCGAGCGGATCGGTGGCCACCCTGTCACGGTAGTTGCCGGCCGGGGCGGGGCACCGCCGACCGGGTCACGGACCCGTGGGACGCGGGCACCGCCGAGCGCCGGTACGGGGCCGTTCGGCGCGTCCCGTCCCGCGAGCGGTGCGGATCTCTCGCCCCAGCTACCTGCCCCGATTAACCTCCTAGCGAACGACCTTTACGCGACGTCTGAGGAGCCACCCACCATGAGCGAGACTCTGGCAAACCTGTTGCAGGAGACCCGGCAGTTCCCGCCGCCGGCCGATCTCGCCGCCGCCGCCAACGTCACCTCGGAGGCGTACGACGCCGCCGCCGAGGACCGGTTGGCGTTCTGGGCGCGCCAGGCCGGCCGGCTGGACTGGTCGAAGGAGTGGGACCAGGTCCTCGACTGGTCGAACCCGCCGTTCGCCAAGTGGTTCGTCGGCGGCCGGCTCAACGTCGCCTACAACTGCCTGGACCGGCACGTCGCCGCCGGGCACGGCGACCGGGTCGCGATCCACTGGGAGGGCGAGCCCGGCGACACCCGCACCATCACCTACGCCGACCTGCTGGCCATGACCAGCCAGGCGGCGAACGCGCTGACCGAGCTCGGGGTCACCGCCGGTGACCGGGTGGCGATCTACCTGCCGATGATCCCGGAGGCGGCGGTCGCGATGCTCGCCTGTGCCCGGATCGGCGCCACCCACAGCGTGGTCTTCGGCGGCTTCTCCGCCGACTCGCTGAGCAACCGGATCCAGGATGCCAGCGCCAAGCTGGTGATCACCGCCGACGGCGGCTACCGGCGGGGCAAGCCGTCGGCGCTCAAGCCGACCGTCGACGAGGCGGTCGCGAAGTGCCCGTCGATCGAGCACGTGCTGGTGGTGCGGCGGACCGGGCAGGACGTGGCCTGGAACGGCGACAGGGACGTGTGGTGGCACGAGGCGGTGGAGACGGCCCCGACCGGGCACACCGCCGAGGCGTTCGACGCCGAGCATCCGCTCTTCATCCTCTACACCAGCGGCACGACGGCGAAGCCGAAGGGCATCCTGCACACCTCGGGCGGCTACCTGACCCAGGCCGCCTACACCCACCACGCGGTCTTCGACCTGAAGCCTGCGACCGACGTCTACTGGTGCACCGCCGACATCGGCTGGGTGACCGGGCACTCCTACATCGTGTACGGCCCGCTGGCCAACGGCGCGACCCAGGTCATGTACGAGGGCACCCCGGACACCCCGCACCGGGGGCGGTTCTGGGACCTGGTGCAGAAATACAGGGTGACGGTCCTCTACACCGCGCCGACCCTGATCCGCACCATGATGAAGTGGGGCGACGACATCCCGAAGGGCTACGACCTCTCCTCGCTGCGCCTGCTCGGCAGCGTCGGCGAGCCGATCAACCCGGAGGCGTGGATCTGGTACCGGCAGAACATCGGCGGTGGCGAGTGCCCGGTCGTCGACACCTGGTGGCAGACCGAGACCGGGGCCATCATGATCTCCCCGTTGCCCGGGGTGACCGCGACCAAGCCGGGCAGCGCGATGCGCCCGCTGCCGGGGATCAGCGCCGACGTGGTGGACGACCAGGCGCGGTCGGTGCCGGACGGCGGCGGTGGCTTCCTGGTGCTGCGCGAGCCGTGGCCGTCGATGCTGCGCACCATCTGGGGCGACGACCAGCGCTTCGTCGACACGTACTGGTCCCGTTTCGAGGGGCTCTACTTCGCCGGTGACGGCGCGAAGAAGGACGACGACGGCGACCTGTGGCTGCTCGGCCGGGTCGACGACGTGATGCTGGTCTCCGGGCACAACATCTCCACCACCGAGGTGGAGTCGGCGCTGGTCTCGCACCCGTCGGTCGCCGAGGCGGCGGTGGTCGGCGCCACCGACCCGACGACCGGGCAGGGGATCGTCGCCTTCACCATCCCGCGCGGCTCGATCGACACCGAGGGCAGCGCCGGTGAGGCGCTCATCGCCGAGCTGCGGGAACACGTCTCGAAGACCCTCGGCCCGATCGCCAAGCCCCGGCAGATCATGCTGGTGCCGGAGCTGCCGAAGACCCGTTCCGGCAAGATCATGCGCCGGTTGCTCCGCGACGTGGCCGAGAATCGTTCCCTGGGTGACGTCACCACGTTGCAGGACTCCTCGGTGATGGATCTGATCTCCACCGGAATGCATTCCGGCAAGTCCGACGAGGACTGACGGCCGGCAGCCGACCGGAAGAACACTCATCAGCGCTGCTCCGGCGATGGGCGGGCCCGCCACGGGTCCGCCCATCGCCGTACGGGTTGCCGGCAGGAGGACGTGGGACCACCTACCGGGGTTCCGGCTGTAGCCGAATCGTGACATTCGAATGTCCGGAAATGGGCCACCCTTAGAAGGCTTTCGCCCTGATTAGACGTGGATCTGACCACCCGGATGAGCCGCTCTCAACCCGTGACAGGGTTCCATCGATCTGCAAGGGTGATGGTCGCGTCTGATGACAGTGCCCGCCAAGAGCCGGCCTGTCTTGTAACACTTCCACAAAGGAGGAGGACCTTTGAGGAGACGAGTCACGGCGGGCCTGGCGGGTGCCACGGCCGCGCTGTTGGCCGCCAGCGCGGTCTCTGCGCCGGCGTACGCCGCTCCGTCGGCGCCAGCCCCGGCGGATCGGGAGCCACAGGGAGCGGCCCACCGGGCCGACAACCTGCCCGACCCGCTCGCCGAGCAGCACCAGCAGGTCCGCCAGGAGGCGATCGCCGCACTGCTGTCCGGCAAGGCCAAGCTGCAGACCCGAAACGGGTCGAAGGTCATCCAGATCAAGGCCGACCGGTTCGTCGAGTACCAGCAGCCGCCGAAGACCGACCCGATCTTCACGATCCTGGTCGAATTCGGAAACCAGAAGGACTCGCGCACCGGCGGCACCGACGGTCCGCTGCACAACGAGATCCCGGCGCGTGACCGGGTCTACGACGGCAGCCCGACCGACGACAACAGCACCATCTGGAAGCCCGACTTCAACCGCCAGTCGTACGTCGACCTGATGTACGCCAAGGGCAAGGAGTCGATGGCCGACTTCTACCTGAAGCAGTCGGGTGGCCGCTACACGGTCGGCGGCGACGTCAGCGACTGGGTCAAGGTGCCGTTCAACGAGGCCCGGTACGGCAGCAACAACATCCCGGAGTCCGACGGCTACTGGAACTTCGTCAAGGACACCGCGACCTCCTGGTACGACTCGCAGGTCGCTGCCGGCAAGACCCCCGAGCAGATCAAGTCGTACCTCGCCCAGTTCGACGTCTGGGACCGGTACGACTACGACGGCGACGGCGACTTCAACGAGCCGGACGGCTACGTCGACCACTTCCAGGCGGTGCACGCCGGTGAGGGCGAGGAGGCCGGCGGGGGTGCCCAGGGCGCGGACGCGATCTGGTCGCACCGCTGGGCGGCCTTCCCGAACCTGCAGGGCAGCGCGGGGCCGGACAACAACAAGGCCGGCGGCGTGCAGATCGGCGACACCGGCCTCTGGATCCGTGACTACACCACGGAGCCGGAGAACGGCGGCCTGGGCGTCTTCGCCCACGAGTACGGCCACGACCTCGGCCTGCCGGACCTGTACGACACCCAGGGCGGCGACAACGGGGTCGGGTTCTGGAGCCTGATGGCCTCCGGTTCCTGGCTGAACCACGGCAAGCAGGACATCGGCTCCACCCCGGGTTACATGGACCCGTGGTCGAAGCTCTTCCTGGGCTGGCTGAACTACTCCACCGTGGAGTGGGACAGCGGCACCACCTTCGCCACCCTCGGGGCGGCCGGCAAGACCGACGGTCTCGCCCAGGCGATCGTGGTGAACCTGCCCGACCAGGAGGTCAGCACCGAGTACAACACCCCGTTCTCGGGCGAGTACGAGTGGTGGTCCGGCACCGGTGACGACCTCAACAACACCCTCACCCGGACCCTCGACCTCACCGGGGCCAGCACCGCGGCCATCACGGCGAAGGCCCAGTACGAGATCGAGGAGGACTACGACTACCTCTACGCGGAGGTGTCGACGAACAACGGCTCGACCTGGACGCCGCTGACCAACGAGCTGATCGAGGCCGGCGAGACCGGCATCGACGGTTCGACCGACGGCGAGTGGATCGACCTGACCTACGACCTGTCGGCGTACGCCGGGCAGACCGTGCAGTTCCGTTACCGCTTCCAGAGCGACGGCGGGGTCTTCTTCGACGGCGCGTTCCTGGACAACGTCTCGCTGGTCGTCGACGGGGCGGCTGCCTGGACCGACGGTGCCGAGACGGTCGACCCGGCATGGACCGCTCGCGGGTTCAGCCGGTTCACCGGCAGCACCGTCGAGGTGGTTCCGCACTTCTACATCGCGGAGTACCGGACCTACTACGGCTACGACAAGGTCCTGAAGACCGGTCCCTACAACTTCGGCTGGCAGAACAGCAAGCCGGACTTCGTGGAGCGGTTCTCCAACCACCAGGGCCTGCTGGTCTGGTACGTGAACTACGCGTACAACGACAACAACACGATCACCCACCCGGGCTTCGGGCTCAACCTGCCGGTCGACGTCCGGCCGGGTCCGATCACGGTGCCGGGGGTCGGCAACATCACCAACCGGCGGAGCACCTACGACGCCACGTTCAGCCGGTTCACCAAGCCCGCCCAGACGTTCCACCTCAACGGCGTGGCCACCACTGTGCCGAAGCTGAACCCGGTGAAGGTCTTCAACGACTCGGACCCGAACCGGTACTGGTCGGCGCAGAACCCGATGAACTCGGTCAAGGTCGCCGGCACCGGCACCAAGATCGAACTGCTGCTGGAAAACCACCTGATCTCCGATCTGGCGATCATCAAGATCAGCAACTGATCAGCGGGTAGTCCGGCGTACCACGGTCGGGGCCGGAGGCGCAGGTCGCCTCCGGCCCCGCTCCGTTTCCGGCCGGGTGCGAGGGAGGCGTCAGGCTCCCCGCCGGCCGGTCAGGTCCAGCCAGCCGTACCGGTGCTCGCAGGGCGGACCGGCGGCGATGCCCAGCCGCCGGTCGTCGAGGTCGATCAGCACCGAGTAGACCGTCTCGGAATGCTCGGCCGGCGGCATCCGCTCGTCGACGTGCCGGCAGATGCTCTGCGGAAAGCTGGCGTGGTCACGGAAGAGCGCCGCGAGGTCGCCCTCGCCGACCGTGCCGACCGCGGCCTTCGGCGCGAGCAGTCGCCGCGCCCGCGCCGACCGGAACAGCGACGACCCGCCCCAGTCCTTGATGGTGTCGTAGACCGGCAGCGCCGTCTCCAGGTGGTTGGCGTGGGTGAGATATCCGTTCACCGGGTGCAGCCAGCCGATGTCGCCGGGCACCAACTCCAGGTCGATCAGCTCGCCACCGGCCTCCGCCGCCTGGCCGAGCAGCATGTTGATCGAGCTGTTCCGGCTGCCCCGGCAGACGACCTTCAGCGCCTCGCCCAGGTTCTCCGCCTCCAGCGCCGCCCGGAGCAGCACGTGGTACGGCACACCCGGCTCGACGCCGGGAGCGGGCAGCCCGTCCCGGTCGCAGCCGAGCATGTTCACACAGACGCCGAGCCCCGCCGAGTTCAGCCCCGTCTTGGCGACCATGCCCGCCTCGGTCAGGGTCAGCACGGTCAGCCCGCGTTCGTCCCTGGTGGCGAGCAGCAGCATCACCTCACGCTGGTCGGGGCGCCAGTCCCAGTTCTGTCCCAGCAGCAGGTGCCCGTTGCCGGTGTGGGTGCCGAGGACGCCGACCGCCGTACAGCCGCCGACACCGGCGTCCGGCGACCCGGCCGGCGGCGCGGCCGACCCGGCGATCCCGCCGCGCGCGTCGGCCCCACCGCGCGCATCCATGTCGGTCCCGCCGCGCGCGTCGGTCCCGATGTCCGACGGCCGGCCGTAGATCAGCTCGGTGCGGGCGTTCAGCGCGTAGATCAGCTCGGGCCGCAGCTCCGCCCCCTCGGCAACCCCGTCCAGCAGCTCCGCGATCCGGGGATGATGCCGCCGGGTCGCCCCCTGGAAGCCACGCCCGGCGTCGACCACCGCCGTCTCGTCGAGCCCCGCCTCGTCCCGGAACCGGCGCAGGTAGAAGTCCAGGTTGGCGTGGATCAGGTCACGGGCGCTGGCACCGTAGCCGGTGCCGCACCTGGCCGGCGTGCCCTGCACCCGGATCAACGGCACGGGCAGGTCGGAGTGGTCGAGCCGACGGTCGGGAGTCATGGCACACGTTAACCGCACCGTCCGGTCGGCGTCACCGGTGTTCCTTCCTGATCCCCCGGTCAGGGTTGCCCGCTCGGATCCGCCGGAAACGGCGTCGCTGGCGGGACGAGCCGGGTGAAATCCCGGATGATCCCCTGATCCCGTTGATCGCGCCGGTTCCGTCCACCGCCGATGGCCCTAGGCTGTCTGTCATGAGGGAGCGAATCGGCCAGGTCAACGAGGAGCGGCCGAACGAGCGCACCGGCCGACCCGGTCGTCGGGCCGGTGGCGTCGGCGACCGGCACGGGGAGCCGAGATGAGCGAGCGCGACGGCGGCCGGAGACCCGTCGTCGACGAGTCCTGTGTACTGGTGGACGGGCCGTGGACGCACCGCTTCGTCGGTGCCAACGGCAGCCGGTTCCACGTCGTCGAGGCGGGCAGCGGCCCGCTCGTCCTGTTTCTGCACGGCTTTCCGGAGTTCTGGTGGGCCTGGCACGAGATGCTGCCGGCGGTCGCCGACGCCGGCTACCGGGCGGTCGCGGTCGACCTGCGCGGTTACGGCGCGAGCGACAAGCCACCCCGGGGGTACGACGGCTACACCCTCGCCGCGGACGTGGCCGGACTGGTCCGGGCCCTCGGCGAGCGCTCGGCGGTGCTGGTCGGCTCGGGGGCCGGCGGCATGATCGGCTGGACCGCCGCGTCCTTCCATCCGAGCCTGGTCCGCCGCCTGGTGGTGCTCGCCGCACCGCATCCGCTGCGGCTGCGCGCCGGCATCTTCGCCGATCCGCGCGGCCAGTTCGCGGCGGCCACCCCGACCCTGAAGTTCCAGATCCCCCGGTACGAACACGTGCTGACCCGCGACGACGCCGCGCTGGTCGGCTACTTCCTCCAGCGCTGGGGCGGACCGCGCTGGGTCGAGAGCCCGGGCTTCGCCGACTACGCGGCCCGCTGCCGGCAGGCGATACGGATCCCCCAGGCGGCGTTCTGCGCGATGGAGGGCTACCGGTGGGCGTTCCGCTCGGTGCTGCGGCTGCACGGCTACCGGTTCGTCAAGCTGATGCAGAAGCCGCTGGTCACCCCGACCCTGCAACTGCACGGCGCGCTGGACAGGGCATCGCTGCCGCGTACGGCACAGGGGTCGAGCCGCTACGTGATCGCCCCGTACGAGTGGCGGCTGCTCGACGGTGTCGGCCACTTTCCGCACGTCGAGGCGACCGACCTGGTGCTGGGCGAGGTGCTGCGCTGGATCAAGTCGTGACCGGCTCCACCCGGCCGGCTCGCCCGCCGGGGCCGTCGCTCAGGCGCGGTTCTCGCGCAGGTCGGTGACCTCGGCGGCCGGCGCCCACCCCTGGTAGACGCCGAAGTCGAACGCCTCCAGACCCATCGCCTCGGCGACCGGCCAGCGCCCGCCGGTGTATTCGAGCCGCAGCCAGTTGTCGTGCTGGGCGAGCACGATGAAGGGCTGGCCCTGCCACGAGCACCTGGTGCGTACGTAGACCAGCTCGGCGACCTCGGCGGCGGCCACCACCCGGACGTACCGCCCGGGCCGGACCTCCTCGAAACCCTCGCCCGGTTCCGGCTGGTAGAGCCGTACCTCGTCACCGGCCGGGCTGGCGTCGTATTCGCGGCCGCGCCACTGGGCGACGTAACCGTCGCGCATCAGTCCTCCCCGGCCCGGCGCCAGACCGGGACGTCACAGTCGAGCGTCGCCACCAGCCGCTCCATGCCGTCCGCCCCGATCCGGTGCAGTTGCGCGCCGTGCGGCAGCCGCACGCTGTCCACCTTGAACTCGGCCACCACGTCGCTGCTCTCGCCCGGCGCGAAGCCGTTGCCCCGGAAGGGTGGCCGCTCGATCACCCAGCCTTCCATCGCCCGCATGGCCGCCTCGGTCTGCCCGCCGTAGGGGATGCGGTAGAGGCTGGGCCGGTAGGCCGGCCAGCGGAGAACGTAGATCTCCTCGGCGTCGCGCTCGAACGGCGAGCCCGGGTGGTTGAGGCCGAGCGCGGCATAGAGCTTGGCCGGCGTACGCAGGTGGGCGACCTCGGAGGCCCGGTGCACGAAGCCCGACACCCGGTCGTAACCCCGGTCGAGATAGTAGGGGAGCTGGCTCGGGGCGATGCTCTTCTGCATCATCGTCGGCTGCCCCGGGTCCTCCCGGGCCGGCGCGTACGTCGACCGGGGCGCCTCCTCCTCGGCGGGAGCCTGGGGCGCCGGCTCGCCGCTGTCGTCCCCGAGACCCACCTCGGCGGCCCAGTTCGCCAGCGCGACGATCTGCCCGCCGGGCAGTTTCGCGCCGACCGGCGTGCCCGGGTTGACCGCGAACGACCAGGTGTCGTCCGGCCACCGCCGGATCAGCCGGGCAAACTTGACCTCCACCGTGTCGACGGTCTCCGGCAGGTGGTCGCCGAGCCGCTCCGGCGAGGTGAACACGACGACGTACCGCTCCCCGTCCAGCAGCTCGGTACGCCACTCGAAGCCGTCGTCGCCGGGCCGGGCACCCGGGGCCGAGTTGTACGCCACCGGCAGGAGCACCCTGGCGAGCAGCAGCGTGGAGAGGAACGTGTCGGTACTGCCGTCACCGGCCGCGTCGAGCAGACCCCGCTCGACGTCGTTGGCGGGCACGAAGTCGGCCGGCAGCCGCTGGCCGGCAACCGGTCCGGCACCACCACCCTCCGGGGTGGTGGCGACCGGCCCGGGCACATCCCGACCACTGATCCCCGACTGACCGCTGATCCCGGACTGACCACTGATCCCCGACTGACCGCTGATCCCCGACTGACCGCTGACTCCCGACTGGTCGTTGCCGGGGTCGGCCGGCGTCCGCTCGGCTGGCATCGCCGCCGGCCGCGTGCCGGACTGCTCGGTGACCGGGGCGCCGGGAACCCGCTCGGTTGCCGGTGCGCTGGCGGAGAAGCGTTCGGTGACCGAAAGGCCGGCAGCGAACGGCTCGGGCGCGCGGGCGGCGAGCCTCTCCGTGGGCATCGAGCCCATCTCGAAGGACTCGGCGGCCATCGAGCGGCCGGAGATCGCCTGGGCGACGGCGGAGCCGCTGAAGGTCCGCCCGGTGAAGCCGGCGTCGCCGGAGCCCGGGGTGTCGGCCGGACGGCTTCCCGGGACGGGGTCGGCGGCCGAGCGGCTCGCCGGCACCGGGACGGTGCTGGAATGGTCGGCGGAAGTTGCCCCATGGGCCGGTGCCGGAGCTGCGGCGGCCGCGCCGGAAAGCGATTCACCGCCATCGGACCACGACTCACCAGGCTCGGACCACGACTCACCAGGCTCGGACCACGACTCACCAGGCTCGGACCACGACTCACCAGGCTCGGACCACGATCCGCCGGCCGAGCGGCGAGAGGCCGGCGTGAACAGCGAAGGCGCGGCGGGCGCGGCACCCGGTGACCACACCTCCGGCGCCGGCATCTCCGGCGGTGGCTGCTCCGGGGACTCCGGTCCGGCGGGCCGCTCCTCAGGGAGCTCTCCGGAGAGGCGGATGCCGGCCGGCGGGGTGGACTCGTCAGGCTGCCGCCCGGCGGAGCCGTACCAGACCGGTGGAAGCCCGCCCGGATCGCCGTCCGACGGTGTAGAGGTGGCGGCCGTATCGGCCGTAACCGGTGCGCTGCCGTTCGCCGCGTTCGCCGTGGCTGTCCGGGGCGGTCCCGCGGGGGTCATCCAGCCCGCCGAGGTGTCGTCCGAGATCTGGCTGCCGAAGTCACCGCCCAGCCCACTGCCGGCCGGCGTCGGCGCGATCACCGGCACCGTGGCCGGGCTACCGCCCGACGGGGCCTGCCTCGGCTCGCGCGGCGGAGGGGGCGGGTCCGGATCGGCGCCCGGCGGCGGGACCGCCGGCTCCACATCCTCGACGTGCCTCACCATCCGGAACGGGTCGTCAAGATCCTCCGCCGCCCGCAACGGCGTCGGCTCCCCCTGCATCGGCCGGAACGGCGCCGGCTCTGCTTCCCTCGGCCGGAACGGCGCCGACTCCCGGGACGCGCCGGGCGATCGCGGCGGCAACCCCGACGGCTCCGCCTCCGCCGGCCGGAACGGCCCGGCGGACTCAGGCTCCGACCGGAACGGCCCGTTCGCCCCGCGCTCCGACCGGAAGAGCGCGGTCGGTTCCGACTCGGGGCGGAACGGCGCCGTCACCTCCGACTCCGGGCGGAACGGCGCCGTCACCTCCGACTCCGGGCGGAACGGCGCGGTCGGTTCCGGCTCCGGACGGAACGGCGCGGTCACCTCCGGCTCCGGGAGGAGCGGATCGACCGGCTGCCGGCGGGGCACCGCAGCCGTGGCGCGGGCCCGGGCGGCCTGTTCGACCTGCTCCAACCGCGCCCGGGCGCCCATGCTGCGGCCGGGCAGCCGCACGTCGCCTCGGGAGAGTTGCGAGACGAACCAGGCGGGCAGATATCCCTCGATCGGCAGCCCCGGATTGACCGCGAGCCACCACTCCGGGTTCGGCCACCCGGCGGCCAGGTCGGGATAGGATGCCCGCCGGGTGGATCCGGCGTTTTCGGCGAGACACACGCGCAGCGCGGCGGTGGACGTGAATGCGAGTACGTGGGTCCGGCCCCCGGTGCTCCAGGTGCCCCAGCCCATCGGCGCGCGGCCGGCCAGTGCGTCGGCGGAGACCGGTAGCAGTAGATCCGTACGGGCGAGAATGCGGAAATAAAGTTCCTGGTCACCACCGCGCAGTGCGTCCCGCATCGCGGCCTCGGTCTCGGTGGCCGGCTCCCATTCGGTCACGGCCACCTCCTCTTCGCCGAACGGGCCACAAGCATCGCGTACAACCTACAAGGTGGGGACCGGATCACAATGGTTGGCTGGCGGTGGATGCCGCCGCCAGCGATCCACCGATAGCATCCGGTGGGCGGGTTGTGAACCGGCGACGATACCGAGGACGATCCGGCCCGATGCGGACCGAACCGATTTCGGAGGCGCCCGATGCCTGGCCGGGGAATACGACTCACGCTGGTGGCCGCCCTCGCCGCACTGCTGGCCCCACCGATGGGCGCCGCCCCCGCCCCCGCCGCGCCGCTGGCGCCGCCGATCGCCCAGCGTGCGCTGCCCGGTTGCGACGACGACACCCCACCCGCCCAGCCCATCACCACCCTGCCGTGGGCACAACAGCGCTACGCGCCGGAGCGGCTGGCGCCACTGGCGACCGGCGCCGGCGTGACCGTCGCGGTGATCGACTCCGGCGTTGACGACACGCACCCGCAGTTGAAGGGGCGGGTCCTGCGCGGTCGGGACTTCCTGGAGCCGGGCCTGGACGGCACCCGGGACTGTGCCCGGCACGGCACCGGCGTGGCCAGCATCATCGCGGCGACACCCCGCGACGGGGTCGCCTTCCGTGGTGTCGCGCCGGGCGTCAAGATCCTGCCGGTACGGCTGACCGAGCAAAAAGTAATCGAAGGCAAGACATCGGGCGATCCCGCCGATGTCGGAACATTCGCCCAGTCGATCCGGTGGGCGGTGGACAACGGAGCAGAGGTGATCAACCTGTCCGTGGTCCTCTACGACGACGACCCGACGATCGAGCGGGCGGTGGAGTACGCGCTGGAGAAGGATGTCGTGATCGTCGCCGCCGCCGGTAACCAGTACGCGGAGGGGAACCGGACGCCGTACCCGGCTTCCTACGACGGCGTGATCGGCGTCGGCTCGGTCGGCGAGGACGGCGTCGTCTCCCCCTTCTCCCAGCGCGGCGGATACGTCGACCTCGTCGCGCCGGGCGGCAAGGTGACGGTCGCGGTGCCGGAGCGCGGCCACGTGGTGGAGAACGGCACCAGCTTCGCCACCCCCTTCGTGACGGCGACCGTGGCGCTGATCCGGCAGTACTGGCCGGAACTCAACGCGCGTCAGGTGGCGCAGCGCCTGGTCGCGAGCGCCGATCCGGTGCCGGGGTCGAGCCGGGACGCCTACGGGGCCGGGATGCTCAACCCGTATCGGGCGGTCACCGACACGGCGGCACCGGGCCGGCGCCAGGAGGCGGGCGGCCTGCCGGCGCACGAGGTCGACCCGGTGGAGGTGGCGCGGGCCGAGCGGCGTGCGGCGGCCCAGGAGCGGGCGCTGTGGGTGGCCGGGCTGGCCGGCACCGTGGCGCTGGTGGCGCTGCTGCTCGCCGTGGTGTTGCCCCGGGGCATGCGCCGGGGATGGCGTCCCGCCGGCCCGCCGCCGTAGTCGGGTCCACCGCCGTGGTCGGGTCCGCCGCCGCAGCCGGGTCCGCCGTCATGGCAGACGCCCCGGGTGCGGCGCGGTGTGCGCGGCAGCCCGGGGCGGTCTGGCCCGGTCGGTGCGGTCCTACTGGAACATGCCGGTGTTCTTCTTCTCGGTGCTGAGGTAGTCGGCGGCGGACTCGTCCAGCGCCATCTTGATGTCACGCAGCATGTTGGACAGGTCGTGCGCACCCTGACGCCACCTGGCCTGGCGGACGGCGTACGCCTCCTTGGCCTCGCCCTCCCAGCTGTTGACGAGCGGCGCGGCGTCCGACTCCAGCTGGTCGAGCTGCGAGCCGAGCGTGTTCAACGCCTTCTGGATGTCCGCGCTGGCCTGCTGCAACGCGGCAAAATTGACGACAAGAAGGCCGTCACTCATCGGATCTTCCCCTCCCCGGTCACGTCAGAGCGGCAGCGTGATGCCGCCGGCGTTGGTGGCGTTCATCCGGCTCGACGCCTCGGTGTCGGAGGCGTCGTACTGCTGGCCGGAGCTGCGGACCGCGGTCGCGGTCTCGCGCAGGGCCCGGTGGATCTGCTCCTGGTTCTGCGCCCACTGCTGCTTGACCTGCTCGAACGAGCGGCCACCCGCGCCGCGCCACGCGGTCTGCAACACCTCGAGCTCACCCAACAAGCTGCTCAGCATGCTCTGCAGCGACTGGTCGACGTGCTCGAACTTCGTGGCGGTCTGTTCCATCACCGCGGCTTCTGCCTGCGTCTGGGACACCCCCGAAGTCACCCCGCTCTCTTGACTCGTCGTCACCCCGGGACGCCCACTGTGGACTCCGGGCTCGTCGCCGCTCCCCGGGTGGGTCGCGGCAGAATTCGGCGATAACGTCCGTAGCCGACGGTAGCGGGCCGGAGCGATTCTTGGGTACCCCTTCCGGCCACCCTGTGGACGAACCCCGGCCCCGACGGCTCGGGCGGCAGCTACCGACGGTCACCGATGGTCTCTCTCCACCCGAGACGCCGCACCGATCGGCCGGCTATCCGACGGCGGCCCGGTCCCGGGCCTTCGCGGGATCCAGCGCCGGCCCGCTGGGAATCAGCGTCACCAGACTGGTCGGCATCCGCACCCGTGCGGTGGCGCCGTAGCCGAGGTTGCCCAGCACCTCACCACTGGTCACCGCATGCCGCCGCCCCTGGTCGGTGACGATCGAGATGGCACCGCCGGTGGCACCGGGCGCGGCGGCGGACTCCACCACCACACCCCGGCCGGGCTCCAGTACCACCTGGTCGGCGAGCGTCCCACCCGCGGCCGACCGCGCCGAGGTGGCGGGCGGGTCGGCGATGCCGGAGAGGTCGGCGCCGAGCCGGATGCCCTGCACACCACGGTCGTCCGGCACGTCGCCGCAGACCACGCCCCCCTCCGCCGTCGCCATCTCGGGCGTGGTCGCCGGTGCGGCCGCGTCGTTGCCCGGCACCAGGTCGCCCTTTTTCGGCAACGCGCCGTACTCGCCCTGGGAGAGCGGGGTGGCGTCCTTCTGGCCGCCGCCGTAGGTGGTGATCAGGATGTTGGCCTGCAACTCGGTGATGGTGTAGAGGCCGTCGCGCTTGGCCACCGCGTACTGCCCGCCGCCGCCCTGCCGCTCGACCAGGAAGACCTCACCGATCTCCGCACCCTCCACCGCGTCGGAGGGGTCGCCCGCCCCGGGGATGCGGATCCGGTCCAGGTCCGCCCCGGCGGGCAGCGCGTTCAGCAGCGCCGGCGCCACCGGCACCTTCCGCTGGCTGCCCCAGGTGAGAGCATCGATCACCAGGTCGGGATCCCGGATCAGGTGCCGGCGGTTGTGCCAGATCAGGAAGAGCTGACCGTTGGGGTGGACCGCGAGCAGTCCCTCGTCGCCGAGCTCGTGCCCACCCGGCGCCGCCCGGCCGATCAGCAGTGTCGACTGTGGCTGCCCGTCACCGCTGCCCCCGCCGGTACGCGGCTCGGAGCAGATCGTCCAGCCACCGGAGACCACCCGGTTGCTCGGGGCCAGCGACTCGGGCAGGTCACGGATGCCGAGGGTCACCCCGCGCGGCTCGCCCTCCAGCGACTTGCGCGACACCGACACCGTCTTCGGCGCGGACTGGCCGACGATGAGCAGCGCCGAGGCGTAGTTGAGCACCGGATGCAGGGTGTTCTCGTAGTAGACGTACTGGGCGCCGGACTCCTTCTCGACGATCACCACCGCGGGGTTCTTCCACTTCGTCGCGCCGCCGCCGACGAAAACCCCGTAGACCAGCGCGCCACCCATCCCGATCAGCGCGAGCGCCACGCTGGCCAGGGTGGCGCCGGCCGCACGGCGGAACGGTGACTGCGCGGGATCGGTCTCCCGCATCACCAGCGCGCCCACCACCCGCTGGACCATGAACTGGTAGGAGTGCAACTGGTCCTGCCGCGACGGCATGCGGGCCCCCTCTCCGGTCGGTCCGCCCATACGATAGGCCCCTGAGCGAATCGCGGGGGGCGGCCCACGGCCGACGCCCGTCCAGGGGAGGCTATCGCGGTGACGGTAACTGCGGCGGACAACCGGATCCGGCCCGCCGGGGGCTCGGGGAGCCGGATCGACCGGTCGGTGCCGGCCCCGCTGCCGGCAGCGTCCACTTCGACCCGTTCCGGCCTCTTCGGCGTACGGGCGGGGCAGATCGTGGCGCTCCAGGTGGCCGTGGCCCTGGTCGTCGCCGCCGCCGGCCGGGGTCCGCTGCCACTCGCCGGAGCCGTGCTGCTCGCCGCCGCCCTGGTGCTGCTGACCTGGCTCCGGCTGCGCCGTCGCTGGCTCTTCGAGTGGATCGCCATCGGGCTGCGCTACTCCACCCGGCAACGCGCGCTGCCGCAGGCCGCACCGCCGGAGGCCCTGCTGGACCTGGTCGACTCCGGCGCCACAGTGGTCCCGGTCGACCTGGCCGGCGACGCCGCCGGCATGGTCAGCGACGCCTACGGTCTCACCGCCGTGCTCGAGCTCGGTGACCAGGTCGGCATGCTCGCCGACGCCCCGCAGTCGCTGCTCTCCCCGGCCGGCCTGCTGCCGGCGGCCAGCGCCGAGACCCCACCGATGCGGGTGCAACTGGTGCTCACCGGCGCGCCGGCGCCGACGCTCGCCGCGGGCGGTGGCACCCCGGCGACGTCGTACCGGCAGCTCACCGACGGGCGGCTGCTCGGGCACGAGCGGGCCCTGCTCGCCGTCCGGGTGCTGCGCGCCGACGGCTGGTCCGACGAGGACCTGCGCCGGGCGCTCTCCAGCGCGGTACGCAAGGTGCGCCGCCGGCTCGCCCCGGTGCCGACGCGGGTGCTCGGGGAACGCGCCGCACTCGGCGTACTCGCGGAGACGGCGCACCACGACGGTGCGCAACCGGCCCGGGAGAGCTGGCAGGGAGTCGGCCTGGGCGGCCTGGTGCAGACCACCTTCCGACTGCGCCGCTGGCCGGACCTGCGCACCGAGGCGGGACGCCGGTTCGTGCCCCGGCTGCTGGCGCTGCCGGCGACCGCCACAACGGTGTCGGTGAGTGCCGGGCCGTGGGTGGGCGGCGGCACCGACCACGTCCGGGTCGACGTGACGGTACGGCTCGCCGCCGGCAGCCCGCAGGCGCTCGGCACCGCCGTCCAGGCGCTGCGCCGGCTGCTCTCCGCCGAACACGCGGTGGCCCGGCGGCTCGACGGTGAACAGCTCGACGGTGTCGCGGCGACCCTGCCGCTCGGGGTGCTGAGCTCCGGCCCGACCGCACCGGCACCGGCCACCACCCTGCCCGCCTCCTCTGTGGACGCTCTCGACCTGCCGATCGGCATGGCCGGGCTGATGCTCGGCGCCAACCGACACGGCGCCGCGGTGGTCGCCCGGCTGTTCCGCGCCGAGACCACCCGGGTGGTGCTGGTCGGTGGCGTACGCGCCGCGCAGCTCGTCGCGCTCCGGGCGATGGCGCTCGGTGCCCGGATCGTGGTGCAGACGGCCCGGCCACGCCTCTGGGAGCCGTTCGTACGCGGCGCCAGCGGGCCGGGCTCGCCGATCGCGGTGATCCCGCCGGGGCGGCCGGTCGGTGGCCCCGCCGGCACCCAGTTGCAGCCACTGCTGGTGGTGGTGGACGTCGGCCCGGTGGCGGGTGACTCGCAGCCGGGACCGGGCTGGCAGACCAGCCTGGTCGTCCGCGACGAGCTGGCACCGGTCGACGTCGACGCCGTCTCCCGGGCCGACCTCGTGGTGTTGCAGCCGCTCCGCCCGCACGAGGCGCAGCTCGCCGGCCTGGCGCTGGGGCTCGGTGACTCGGCGGACTGGCTGACCCGGATCCGGGCCGACATGGTCGGGGTGATCAACCGGCGGGTGCTCCGCTGGGCCCTGCTCTCGGCCACCCCGATCGAGTCCCAGCTCATCGGCTCGCCGGCCCGATAGCGGCAACGGATTTCCGGGAAGAGCCCCCTTGGGCAGGCTTCCGCCGCATGGCAGGATCCCCGGATGGATTTCCTGAAAGGCTTCCTCGTCCGGCTCGGCAGCACGGCCTTCGCCTTCTGGCTCGCGACGGTGCTGATTCCCGGGATCAGCCTCGACACCGGTTCGATCGGCGAGGCGGTGCTCACGCTGATCCTGGTGGCGGTCATCTTCGGTCTGGTCAACGGCATACTCCAGCCGATCATCAAGACTCTCGGCTGTGGCCTCTACGTGCTCACCCTCGGCCTGATCGCGCTGGTGGTGAACGCGCTGCTCTTCCAGCTCACCGGCTTCATCGCCGGCCAGCTCGACCTGCCGTTCGAGGTGGACGGCTTCTGGCCGGCGGCGGTGCTCGGCGCGCTCCTCGTCGGTGTGGTCACCTGGCTCCTGGGCCTGATCCTCGACCGCGACTGACCGTAAGGAAGGGCCCCCGCTTATCGTTTTCTGTTGTAGCGGGGGCCCTTCCTAACACCCCTGCGGGCGCGGCGACCACTGGGCGGGAATTGGCCGGGGGCGGGCGCCCGGAGCGGGGATACCGTCACGACGTGCTGAATCTGACCCGCGACGACGGATACCAACTCTCCGACGACCCCGGCCGGCTCGACGTGGACCGGGTGCACCACTGGCTCTCCACCGACGCGTACTGGGCACTGGGCCGCCCGCGCGAGTTGCTGCTCCGGGCGATCGACGGCTCCACGGCGTACGGGGTGTACGCCCCGGACGGCGAACAGGTGGCGTTCGCCCGGGTGGTGACCGACGGGGCGACCTTCGGCTGGCTCTGCGACGTCTACGTCCAGCCGGCGGCCCGGGGCCGAGGGCTGGCCCGCTGGCTCGTCGGTGTCGTCCGTGACCGCCTGGACCGGCTCGGCGTCCGCCGGATCCTCCTCGCCACCTGGGACGCGCACGGCGTCTACGCCGAGGTTGGCTTCACCGCGCTGACCAACCCGGGTCAGTGGATGGAGCTGATCCTGCGCGAGATACCCGACCGGACGGGTACGGATCCGGTGACGCCGATCACCAGAAAGGAGGCAACTCCCGGCCTGCCCCTTACCGTGGAGCGATGACGGGGGTCGGGGCGGGAGCGGGGGCGTGATGAACCAAATGCGGCGCGGATATCTCTACGGAATCGGCGCCTACACCCTCTGGGGGTTCCTTCCGCTCTATCTCCGGCTGCTGAGACCGGCCGGGCCGATCGAGATCCTGGCGCACCGGGTGATCTGGTCGGTGTTCTTCGTCGCGCTGCTGCTCGCGGTGCTGCGCAACTGGCGCTTCCTGGGCGAGCTGCGACGCCGCCCGGGCAAGCTCGCCGGGATGGGGCTCGCCGCCGCGCTGATCGCCGTCAACTGGGGCACCTACATCTACGGCGTCAACTCGGAACGGGTCGTCGAGACGGCGCTGGGCTACTTCATCAACCCGCTCTTCGTCGTCCTGCTCGGGGTCGCCGTGCTGCGGGAACGGCTGCGCGTGGGCCAGTGGGTGGCGCTCGGCATCGGCGGGCTCGCGGTGGCGGTGCTGACCGTCGACTACGGGCGGCTGCCGTACATCGCGCTCACCCTGGCGGCGAGTTTCGGCGGATACAGCCTGGTCAAGAAGCGTCTCGGGCTGCCCGCCGCCGAGGGGATGTTCGTCGAGTCGGCCGCGCTCGCCCTGCCGGCGCTCGGCTATCTCGGCTGGCTCACCTGGCGGGCGGAGTCGACCTTCGGCCAGGTGTCGGTGGGGCACACCGTGCTGCTGATGCTGGCCGGGGCGGCCACCGCCACCCCGCTGCTGATGTTCGCGGGTGCGGCCAACCGCCTCCCGCTGACCGCACTGGGCATGTTGCAGTACCTCGCCCCGATCCTCCAGCTCGGTTTCGGCGTACTCGTCTTCCACGAGCCGATGCCACCGGCCCGGCTGGCCGGCTTCGCGCTGGTCTGGCTGGCACTGGTGGTCTTCACGGTGGACGGGATCCGCAACGTCCGGCGCTCCCGCGCCGCCGCCCTGCTCGCCGCCACCCCCGAGCCGGCGGCCGCGACCGCCGTCCGCTGAGCCCCGGGCCTGGCCGGCCGCCCGGTCGGACCGGCTCGCGCGGAGCCGCGCCGGCCCGGCCAGCTCGCGCGGCGCCGGGCCGCTCAGTCCAGCTCGCGCGGCACCACCCCGCTCAAGCCCGGTCACGCGCCACCACCCCGCTCAAGCCCGGTCACGCGCCACCACCCCGCTCAGGCCGGGTCGCGCGGCACCACCCCGCTCAAGCCCGGTCACGCGCCACCACCCCGCTCAGGCCGGGTCGCGCGGCACCACCCCGCTCAAGCCCGGTCACGCGGCGCCGGGCCGCTCAGGCCGGGTCGCGCGGCGCCGGGCCGGTCCGGGCGGGCAGTTCGCCGGTACGGCCGGCAGCCACCGACTCGTAGAGCTCCTCGAGCAGCCGGGTCTGCCGGTGCAGGTCGAAGTGCTCGGCCACGTGCCGCCGGGCCTGCCCGCCCAGCCGGGTCCGCAGCTCGTCGTCGGCGAGCAGTTGCCGGAGGTTGCCGGCCAGCGCCGCCCGGTCGCCCTCGGCGCCGAGCAGGCCCGTTTCACCCGGCAGCACCGCCTCCGGAATGCCGCTGTGGTAGGTCGAGACGGTCGGCAGCCCGAGGCTCGCCGCCTCCAGGATCGTCGTCGGCAGCCCTTCGGCGTCCCCGTCCGACGCGGTCTTCGACGGCGAGACGAAGACCTTCGACTCCGTCAGGTGCCGGACGACCGCCGACGGCTCCTGGGCACCCAGGAACGTCGCGTCCAGCCCGAGCGCGGCGGCCCGCTGCCGGACCGGCCACTCCAGCGGCCCGGAGCCGATCAGCAACACCCGGGGCTGCCGGTCGCGAAGCGTACCGAGCGCCTCGACGAGGTCGTCGACCCCCTTCTTCTCCACGAAGCGGCCGACGAAGACGGCGTCCCAGCGCTTCGGCACCTCCGGCACGGTCTCCGGAATCGGCACCCCGGTGTGGTGGACCCGGACCTTCGCCGGATCCGCACCTGCCTCGATCGCCCGGTCCCGGATGTAGCCGGAGACCGCCAGGATCAGCGCCGCCCGGTCGAACGCCTGGCGCAGGTTGCGCCGGTAGCGGATGCCGTGCAGGCCCGGAACGTGCGGCTGCCGCGTCACGTCGTAGCCGTGCACGGTCACCACCAGCGGCACCCCGAGCCGGGCGGCCGTGCGGCTGATCAGCCAGCCGTCGTTGCCGAAGTGCGCGTGCACCACCGCCGGCCGCAGTCCGGCCAGCAGCCGGCGCAGCCTCGGCGACTCGCCGGTCACCCGCAGCCGCAGGAAGGCCCGCCGGTCCCGCCGGCCGTCCGGATAGGCGATCACGTCGGTATCGGCGGCCAGCGGCGAGTCGATCCGGGTGGCGCCGAGGAACCTCGGCCGCCAGTGGGGCAGCGCGGTGCCCTGGTTACGGATGAAGGTCTCCGATCCGGCGAGCAGACCGCTGCGGAAGATCACCACGGTGGGTGCGGCACCGGCGGTGCCGGGCGAGGGCGGGATGGTCACCTGCCGATCTCACCATGACCGGGTTCGCCGGAGGTCCGGCCGGCCGGTGTGAGCGGGCGCTCGGCACCGGCTCGGCTCCCCGCGACCGCCGCGCCGTCCGCACCGGAGCGGGACGCCGGGACGGCGTCGGGGTCGGCACCAAAGCGGGACGCCGGGACGGCGTCGGGGTCGGCGCCGGAGGGGGACGCCGGGGCCGCCGATCGCCGGCCGCGGAGCCGCTTCAGGATCCGGTCCCGGATCGTACGCCGCAGCTGCGGCGGGATCAGCCAGATCTGCGCGAACGCCAGGTAGTCGAAGATCCCCGGTTGCCCGTGCCGGCGCGCCTCGCCCAGCAGGGTGCGGAACGCCGCCGCACTGCGGGTCGGTGCCGCCATCGAACTGATCACGCTCATCGTCAACGCGGCGTACGCCCGGCGGGTCAGCAGCGGCCGGCTGCGCTGGAGCCAGGCCAACTGCTCCTCCCAGACCGTGTCGAAGGTGATCCGGGGGCGGTCCTCGTCCTGGTGCCAGATCACCAGCGGCTCGGCTGCGTAGACGAGGTCCACGTCGGCGTGGTCGAGCGCCCGGAAGGTCCAGTCGAGTTCCTGGAGCCGGCGCAGCCCGACGGTGAACGGGACCCGGCGCAGCAGCTCGGTCGGGGCCAGGATCGTCGAGGTCTGGATGAAGCCGTCGCCGTGGAAGAGCCCGCGCCGCAACGTGAGGTACTCGGTCAGCGGCTCGCCGGCGGCCGGCAGCCGGCGCGGCATCACGAACTCGGCCCGGGGCGTGCGGTTCAGCAGCCGGCAGGCCACGATCGGCATCGGCGCCCGGGCGTTGCGGGCCAGTTCGCGCTGCACGGCGAGCTTCTCCGGCAGCCACTCGTCGTCGTCGTCGAGCAGGGCGGTCCACGGTGCCCGCGCCGCCTGGACGCCGACGTTGCGGGCATTCGGCGCCCCGCCGGACTCGGGCAGCTCCACCACCCGGAGCCGGTCGTCGCCGATCGCCGCCAGGGCCTCCCCGGTCTGCTCGTCGGGACCGTCGACCACGACGATCACCTCGAGATCGGTCACGGTCTGCGCCAGTACGCTGCGGACCGCCCGGGTCACCAGATCCGGTCGGCCCCGGGTGGGGATCACGACGCTGACGTCGGGTGCGGTGGAGGACATGAGGGCCCGCTAACTCGTCGAGGGAATCTCGGGAAATACCGGTGGGCAAGACTATTGGCCCGACGGAGAACCGAAGGTTAATTCGAGGCGGCGAATGGTCGTACTTTGGCGAGTCGGCAGCGGTCCGCGGGGTGACGTACACTCGCCGACGATTCGGTCGGGGGCTCGGGAAATCGGCGAATTAATTCGAAGAACCGGGCAGATGAACGTGCGGCAAATGGAGGACGACACCCGATGAGCGCGCCGGACGTCAGCGTGGTGGTGCCGGTCTACAACACCATGCCGTACCTGACCCGGTGCCTGGACTCGCTGGTCGCGCAGAGCATCGGGGCGCACCGGATGCAGGTCGTCGCGGTGGACGACGGCTCGACCGACCGCAGCGGCGCGGAGCTGGACCGCTACGCCGCCCGCCACCCGGGCCTCTTCACCGTCATCCACCAGGCGAACTCGGGCGGTCCGGCCCGACCCTTCAACCGGGGCCTGGACGCCGCCACCGGCCGGTACGTCTTCTTTCTCGGCGCCGACGACCACCTCGGCACGGAGGCGCTGGAGCGGCTGGTCACCGCCGCCGACGAGTGGGGTTCGGACGTGGTGCTCGGCAAGGTGGTCGGGCTGAACAGCCGGCACATCTACCAGGACATCTTCGCCCGCAACGCCGTCGACGTCGACCTCTTCGACTCGCCCCTGCCCCGCTCGCTCGCCAACACCAAGCTCTTCCGCAGGGAGCTGCTCGACCGGCACGGCATCCGCTACCGCGAGGAACTGCGGATCGCCAGCGACCTGCCGTTCACCCTGGAGGCCTGCTACCGGGCGCGGCGCATCTCGGTGCTGGCCGACTACGAGTTCTACTACGCCGTACGCCGGCACAGCGCCACCAACATCACCTATCTGAGCCGCCACCTGGAACGGCTGCGTACGGTCGAGGCGAACGTGCGGTTCGTCGCCGAGCTGATCGAGCCGGGCAAGCGCCGCGACGCGGTGCTGGTGCGCCGCTTCGACCACGAGATCGCCAAGCTCGTCGAGGACGACCTGCTCCGGCTCGACCGGCAGACCCAGCAGGCGGTGCACGAGGGCGTCGGCGCGCTGGTCGCGGAACACCTCACCGACGAGATCGCCGCCCAGTTGGGTGCCGAGACCCGGATCAGGTTCGCGCTGGCCCGGGACGGCAGCCTCGACGACCTGCTCGCGGTGATCCGCCAGGACGCCGAGGTGGGTGTGCCGGCGACGGTGGCCGAGGGCGGCCGGCGGTACGCGGCGTACCCCGGCTTCCGGGACCCGGGGCGCGGCGTGCCGGACGCCTGTTTCGACGTCACGGCGGTGCCGGAGTGGCCGGCCAAGCTCGACGCCACCGGCCTGGCCTGGGAGGACGACGAGCGGGGTGACCGGGTGCTGACCGTCACCGCGTTCACGCCGATCGACGACCTGGCGGCGCACGGCGCCGACCCGCTGGCGGTGAGCGCCGAGGAGATCCCGGCCGAGACCCTGGTCACCGCTTGGGGGGCGACCGGGAGCGTACTCCGGATCAGGTTCCGCGCCGCCGACCTGCTCGCCGGCACCGGCGTCACCGGCCGGCGCCGGGCCGTCTCGGCCCAGATCGGCCCCTTCGACCCGGACCGCGCGACCGGCGCGAGGAACGCGACCGGGGCGGCCGGCGCGGCGCCGCTGCGGGCGCCCCGGCTGGCCGGGGCGGTGCCGCTGCTACGCCGCCGTGGCGCCCGGCTCTACCTGCTCACCCCGGTCCGGGACGAGTCGGGGCGGCTGATGATCTCCGTCGTGCCGATCACCCCCGGCCGGGTCACCGCCCGGCTCCGCCAGAAGCTCCGCCGCCGCTGACCGGCTTCCGGACCCGGTCGGTGGCGGGCAGCCCCTCCAGCAGATGCGCCAGGCTGCGCCGGAAGGTCTCCTCCTCGTCCCGATCGTCCAGGTGCCCGGTCACGCTGACGCACCCCGCCCGGCGACAGATGATCCTGTAGCGTCCGGCTCGTCGGAACCGGTCATCCGCTACAGGATCATGGGATCAAAGAGTCTCGCGGACCGTGGGGGGTACGGTCCGCGAGACGGGCGGGGAGTCGTGGGCCGCCGCTGGGCGACCCGGGATGGCTGGTCAGATCATCCAGCGGTGCCGCTGCACGAAGGGCAGCCGCGCCCACACTCGACCCAGTCCCCAGGTGTGGCCGGCGTACGACGCGGCCAGCACGATCAGCACCGCGGCGTAGATGAGGTGGTAGTCCATGAACGGGTTGGTGGAGCCCGTCGGCTCACCGGCGCTGGTGTGCTGCGCGAGCGGGAACTCCGCGAACCACATCAGCACCATGATCAGCGCGCCCGACGCGGCGGCGACCCGCAGGCCGACACCGACGATCAGCGCGACACCGACGCCGAGCATGCCGAGCATGAAGAGCCAGTTGGCCCACCAGGTGCCGGCGATGCTGTGCGCGACCGACTCGAACGGGCCCACCGAGACGTGCGAGAGGAAGCCCTCGGTCGGCGAGCCGCCGTTGATCCAGGCCCTGTCGCCCGGCGTCGAGTAGCCGAGGCCGAACGTCTTGTCCAGGAAGGCCCAGAGGAACACGAAGCCGGTCGAGATGCGCAGCACGGCCAGAGCCTTGGCGCCGGTCTTGGTCAACATCGCGCCGGGTGCGTCGGCCCGCTCCAGTGGCGTTGTCGCCGGGCGGATGGAATGGCGGGTGGTCATCGTGTCCTCCGGGGTCACCGTTGTCCTGACACCCATCACTCTGCTCCGCACCACCGCGCCGCACCCGGGTCCGAGCACCTCTGTGCCCGGGCACAAGGTCCCGACGCCGGGCGGGACCAACGCCAGGCCGGGAGCGACGGCAGGCGGTCCCGGTCACGGCACGTCGTAGGCGAGCAGCGGGGTGTTGTCGTACCGGAGGAGTTCCAGCCGGATCAGCTCGGAGCGGGTGAACCGGGTGACCCCGGTGAAGGTCGCGTCGTCGCCCGGGGCGGCGAGCCAGGAGCCGACCTGCTCCGTCTGGCCGTTCGGCCCGTGCGCCACCAGCCGGAACGTGTACGCCTTGGTGTAGTCCCTGGTCCTGGCGTACTGGCAGCGCATGGTGACCACCGTGCCCCAACGCGTACCGTCGAAGCCGATCTCGGCGCTGACCGGCACGCTGCCCCGGACCGGTTGCATCGCGACCATCCGCACCTCGACGTCGGTGCCGCCGGACCCTCCGCCCCCCACCACCGGCACCGCCACCCCGAATCCGAGCACGGCGGCCATGGCGGCGGCGACCAGCGCCAGCCCGCCGGAACGGAGCCTGGACCGTCGGCGCTCCCGGCGACGGCTGGCCCGCGCCTCGTCGAGCAGCTTCGGCAGCCGTTCGGCACTGCTCGGGGACGTCGAGATCCGCTCCAGCCCGGCCGGGTCGAGCCGGCCCAGCAGTCCCGGCAGGACGGCGATCTCGGCGACCGCCTCCCGGCAGGCCGGACAGCCGGCCAGGTGCCGCTCGTACGCGGCCCGCTCGGCGGGAGACAGGGCGCCCAGCACGTACGCGCCATCGTCGTGGGCGTACTCGCAGTTCGTCATCCTGTCACCCCCATCTCCGCCAGGACCAGCCGCAGCGACCGCAGCGCGTAGTGCGTCCGCGACTTCACCGTCCCCGGCGGTACGCCCAGCCGGGCGGCCGCCTCCGCCACCGACCGGCCCTCGTAGAAGCACTCCACCAGCACCTCGCGGTGCGATGGCGAGAGCCGGTTGAGCGCCTCCGCGACCGTCCACGCCTCGACCGCCCGGCCCGCCTCGTCGACGACCTGTGGTGGCTCCGGCAGTTCGTCGGTGATCACCTCGCCGACCCGGCTGCTGCGTCGCCGCCAGGCGTCGATGGCGAGGTTGCGGGCGATGGTGAAGAGCCAGGGCCGCACCGGCCCCCGGTGCGGGTCGAGCGCGTCCGGGTGCCGCCACGCCCGCAGCAGCGTCTCCTGCACCAGGTCCTCGGCCCGCTGCCGGTCGCCGCCGGTCAGCCGGAGGGCGTGCGCGAGCAGCGCGTCACCGTGCTCGTCGTGCATGGCGCGCAGTAGTTCAGCGTCCTGGTCGCCGATGCTCTCCTCGCCTCCTGTCCGCTCCGCGCTCACCACTATGCCTGGACACCGGCGCCTCTGCCCCACGCTGGCTGCCCGGTCGCCCCACGCTGCCTGCCCGGTGGCACGTAGGTGATGGTCGGACGGTTCAACCGCCGGCGACGGCCACCATCGGCCTACCGGCCGCCGCCGTCGGCGGACCGGGCACCCCCGCCTCGGCCGCCCGGGTGCCGGACAGCCGGAACCGACCGCTTCCTGCAGGTGTTCATCCCCGGTTCATCGGGCCGCTGGTCGCCGCTCACGGCGCGCTCCTAGCGTCCGGCAGGCACGCGCCCGGCTGCGCCGGATTCTGGCGCCGGGCGGGCATCCGATATTTCCGAGGAGGCTCCATCTCCATGACCGAGCGACCCCGGCTGCTCCCCCTGCTCGGCCCGGCGGGCCACGGCGGGCGGGACGCCATGACCTGCATATACCGCTGCGGCAACGCCTGCGCCCACCCGGTGCCCAACGAGTCCGACAACCCGTACTTCGGCGACGTCGTCAGCGCCGAGGTGACCCGGCGCGGCGTCGTCCGGGCCGGAGCGGTCGGCGCACTGGTGCTCGGCTTCGGTGGCGCGGCGGCCGGTGCGCTCGCCGGCTCCCCGGCGATGGCCGCCCCGGCCGGTGCCGGCGGCCCGGCCCTGCCGGACGTGGACAGCTTCGTGCCGACCCGGCGCGCGCCGGCCCGCAACGGACTCACCTTCAAGCCGATCCCGCCGAACAAGCTCGACACCCTGGTGGTGCCGAACGGGTACGACCACTCCGTGGTGATCCGCTGGGGCGACCCGGTGCTGCCCGGCGCGCCCGAACTGGACGTGCACAAGCAGAGCGCGGCCCGGCAGTCGCAGCAGTTCGGCTACAACAACGACTTCGTCGGCGTCATCCCGCTGGACCGCAAGGGCGAGCGGGCGCTGCTGGTGGTGAACCACGAGTACACCAACGAGAACCTGATGTTCCCGAACTTCACCACCTTCGACGCGATGAGCGTGCAGCAGATCCGCACGGCGATGGCCGCGCACGGGCTCTCGGTGGTGGAGCTGGAGCGGGTCGGCGAGACCGGCGAGTGGAAGCCGGTCCGCAAGGGCAAGCTGAAGTACAACCGCCGGATCACCGCGCACCAGACGAAGTTCGAGTTCACCGGCCCGGCCGCCGGCTCGGCCTGGCTGAAGACCGCGGCGGACCCGAAGGGCCGGACCGCGGTCGGCACCCTCAACAACTGTGCCGGCGGCGTCACCCCGTGGGGCACCGTGCTCTCCGGGGAGGAGAACTTCAACCAGTACTTCGTCGGTGGCGACGGGGTGCCGGAGACGCTGAAGCCGAAGCTCGCCCGCTACGGCATCAGCACCACCGCCCGCTACCCCTCGGACAGCCGGAAGTGGGAGCGCGCCGACGAACGGTTCGACCTGACCGAGCACCCCCACGAGGCGCACCGGTTCGGCTGGGTCGTCGAGGTCGACCCGCTCGACCCGGAGTCGAAGCCGCGCAAGCACACCGCGCTGGGCCGGTTCAAGCACGAGGGCGCGAACGTCATCGTGGCCAAGGACGGCCGGGTCGTGGCGTACATGGGCGACGACGAGCGCTTCGACTACCTCTACAAGTTCGTCTCGGACAAGAAGTTCAAGAAGGGCAACTCCTGGGTCGCCCGGGAGCACAACCTGACGCTGCTGGAGTCCGGCACCCTGTACGTGGCGAAGCTCGACTACACCAGTGCCGGCGAGATCGACGGCTCGGGCACGCTTCCGACCGACGGCGCGTTCAACGGCCGGGGTAGGTGGATCAAGCTGGTCCGGGGCAACGTGTCGTACGTCCAGGGGATGACCGCGTCCGACGTGCTCACCTTCACCCGGCTCGCTGGTGACGCGGTGGGCGCCACCAAGATGGACCGGCCGGAGGACGTCGAGCCGAGCCTGCTCACCGGCAAGGTCTACGTGGCGCTGACCAACAACACCAACCGGGGCGTCGGCACCAACCCGCCCGCCGACGAGGCGAACCCGCGGACCAACAACAAGCACGGGCACGTGCTGGAGCTGGTCGAGGACCGGGCCGACAACACCTCGGAGACCTTCGGCTGGTCGGTGCCGATCGTCTGCGGCGACCCGACCGATCCGTCGACGTTCTTCGCCGGTTACGACAAGACGAAGGTGTCGCCGATCTCGTGCCCGGACAACGTCGCCTTCGACGGTTCCGGCAACCTCTGGATCTCCACCGACGGCAACGCGCTGGGCAGCAACGACGGGCTCTTCGCCACCGCCATCGAGGGACCGGAGCGGGGTCACCTGAAGCAGTTCCTGACCGTGCCGGTGGGCGCCGAGACCTGCGGGCCGTTCATCAGCACGGACAACCGGTCGGTCTTCGTCGCCGTCCAGCACCCGGGCGAGATCAGCGGCGCCTCGCTGGAGAACCCGGCGTCCAACTGGCCGGACGGCGACTTCGCCAAGCCGGGCGTGGTGGTCACCTGGCGCCTCGACGGCGACGAGATCGGCGCCTGATCCACCCGACCGGGCGGTGATCCGCCCGACCGGCGGCTGCGCCGTCCGACGGCCGCGCTGCCCGGCCGGCGGGTGATCGGCACCGTCCCGAGCACTGCCTGCTCAGTGGTCTCCTGTCATCTCCGCAAGGAAGGGATGGCAGGAGACCACGCCGCTTTCCGGTCAGGTCTCGCTGGCGAGGCCGTCGGCGATCGCGCGGGCCGCCGCCAGCAGTTTGGCCCGGACCACCCGCGCCGAGGTCATCATCTCGGCGGCCGGCAGCGCACAGGCGAGCACCGTCCGCCGCTCCATGTCCTTGTCCGGCGTGACCAGTACGGCCGCACACGCCACCCCGTGCCGGAACTGACCCAGCTCCAGGTGCATCCCGCGCCGGTCGCCGGCGGTCAGGTCCGCCTCGAACGCGTCGGCGGCGACCAGGGTCGCCGAGGTGAACGGGCGCATGCCGTACTCGCGCAGGTAGCGGAAGCGCTGCTCGGGGGTGAGGGTGGCCAGCAGCGCCTTGCCCAGCGCGGTGGCGTGGGCGCCCTCGTCGAAGCCGGGCACCAGGTCCTCCAGGTACGGCGACCGGGGTCCCTCGGCCACGGCCGTGATCGCCACCTGCCCGCCGACGAACCGGCCGAGGTAGTGGCTGTACCCGGTGTCCGTGGCGGCCCGGCGCAGCGCCTCGCCCACCGCGGGCGGCCCGCGGAACGCGGTGACCAGTTCGCGGTAGCGGTCCGCCACCTCCAGCCCCACGATGTAGGTGCCGTCTTCGCGCCTGATCACGTAACCCTCGTAGGCGAGCGTGCGCACCAGGTGGTAAGTGGTGGCCACAGTCAACTCGCAACGCCGGGCAATCTGTTTCACGGTCAGGCCCCTCGGTGCCCGTCCGACCGCTTCGAGCACGCGCAGGGCACGCGACACGCTGCGGATCAGGTCCGAAGGTTCCGCCAAGGGGTCGCGCACAACCACCTCCGCCGCCGGGGCTTACAGAATATGAAAAACCGGGCGCCAGCGAAATGCCCGATCGGATTGAGGATGCCAGATCTACGGCGACCGTGCGTACACCCATCGACACGATCGGTTCATACGGGCGGCTCGCGTAGACTCGTCCCAAATGGCCGATGTAACCGAGAACACCCCGCTGGCCGTAACCTCCGCCCGGCCGACCCGTACCATCCTCGCCGCCACCATGATCACGGTCGCCGGTGTGCTGCCGGTCTTCCTCGTCGGCGGGCTCGCCGTGCAGCTCGGCGCCGAGTTGGCCTTCTCCCCCGCCGGGCTGGGCCTCGCGGTCTCCGTCTACTTCGGCGTCAGCGCGGTCGCCTCGATCCCCACCGGAGCACTCGTCGAGCGGTACGGCCCGACCGCCGTCGCCCGGGCCAGCCTGCTGCTGGTCGCCGGCACCATGCTGGCGATCGCCGCCCTGGCCCGCTCCTATCCGGTGCTGCTCGGCCTGCTGGCCGTGGTCGCCGTCGCCAACCCGCTCGGCCAGCTCGCCAGCAACGCCACGCTGGCCCACCGGGTGCCGCCCGGCCGGCAGGGCCTCTCCTTCGGGATCAAACAGGCCGCCATCCCGGCCGGCACCCTGCTGGCCGGGGTTGCCGTGCCGGCGGTGGCGCTGACCGTCGGCTGGCGTTGGGCGTTCGTCGCCGCCGCCGGGCTGGCGCTGGCCGTCCTGCCCGCCGTACCCACCGGTCCGGCCAGGAGCGCGGACCCGGCGCGGCGGCGCGGCGAACGGGCAACCGGGGCGCTCGCCGCCCTCGGCGTCGCCGGCACCCTGGCCGCCGGATCCGCGAACGCCCTCGGCACCTTCCTCGTCGACTCGGCGGCGGCCCGAGGGCTCTCCCCGGCCCTCGCCGGGCTGCTGCTGACCCTCGGCGGTGCGGTCTGCCTGGTCGCCCGGATCACGGTCGGCTGGCTGGCGGACCGCCGCTCCGGCGGCCACCTCAACGCCATCGCCGTGATGCTGGTCGCCGGTGCCGGTGGGCTGGGCCTGCTGCACCTGGCCGGCCCGGTGGCGTTGTTGGCCGGCGTGGTGCTCGGCTTCGGGCTCGGCTGGGCCTGGCCGGGGCTGCTCAACTTCGCGGTGGTCCGGCTGCATCCGCAGGCGCCGACCGCCGCGACCTCGATCACCCAGACCGGGGTGTACGCGGGCGGCTGCCTCGGCCCGCTCGGCCTCGGCACCCTCGCCCACCATCTCGGATACCCCGCGATGTGGCTTGTCGCGGCGGTGGCGATGCTGCTCGCCGCCGGGCTGATGCTGGCGGGGCGGCGGATGCTGCTCCGCGCGCTGCGCCGCCGGAGCGGCGACGGCGGCCCCGCGGCACCGGAAGCAGCGCCCCAACTGCCCCGACCCCGCCGGCCCGGCCCGGCCCCGGCGCAACGGCAGGAAACAGCGACGGGACAGCGGGACACGGCAGCGGACTCCCGCGGCGACAGGCACCCGGGCTCCTGCGGCGGTCAGCCGGCCAGCTCCCGGTAGCGCCCCCGGTGGTGCAGCAGCGGTGCGGCCGGATCGGACAGCTCGACCGTCTCGATCGTCGCCTCGACCAGCAGTGCCCATCCGTACTCCCGGGCGCCGTCCAGGGTGCACCCGGCCCAGCCGCCGATCCCCGCCCCACCGCCGATTCCCGCCCCATCGCCGGTCCCCGGCCCGTCCGGCACCGGTCCGTACGGCGTCCGCCGCCATTTCCCGGTGGCGAAGAGGCCGCCCGGGGCAGGGAAGAGTCCGGCGAACCGGTCGGCGGTCCGGCGGTGCGCGGGACCGAGCAGCGTGACGACGAACCGCCCGCTTCCGGAGGCCGCCGTCCAGAGCTCGGACTCCTCGTCGACCAGGCCGAGCAGCCGTCCCGGGTCGCCGTCGGCGACAAGGGTCGAGGAGACCGTCAGCCCGGCCGGGTCGCCCGCTGTCCCGACCTGGTCGGCGGCTTCGACGAACGGCTGCGCGTACGCCGTCCAGAGCGTCACCGCCGCCGGCAGCCGGCCGCGCAGCCGGCGCACCGGCGAGCGCTCCTGCTCCGGGGCGGCGAACGGATCGGTGTGGTGGATCTGCCCGCCCGGCTCGGCTCGGTTCACCGCACCATTGTGCCGGCCGCGCCCCGCCGGCCCCGGCAAGCCCGCCGTAACCGGCTCCGACACCCGAGCGGCCGGAGTGCCGGGTGCGGAGTCCCGCTAGATCCACCCCTGTTCCCATGCGGTGCGGGCGGCGGCGCGCCGGCTCGTCACGCCCAGCTTCGCCATTGCCGTGGAGAGATAGTTGCGGACCGTGCCGGGAGCGAGGTGGACGGCGGCGGCGATCTCGACGGCCGACGCGCCGGTGCGAGCCACCCGCAGCACGTCGAGTTCCCGGAGGGTGAGCGGGCAGTCGTTCTCGGTCAGCGCGATGGCGGCGATGCCGGAGTCGACGTAGCGCCGGCCCGCGTACACGTCCCGAATGATCTCGGCGAGCCGGCTCGCCGGTGTCGTCTTCGGCACGAAGCCGCCGATTCCCACCGCAAGCGCGCGGCGCAGCACGGCCGGTCTGGCGTGCCGGGTGACCAGCACGATCGGGATGTCGAGGCGGGTCCGGATCTCGGCCGCCGCGTCCAACCCGTCGCCCGGCGGCATCTCCAGGTCGAGCACCGCCAGGTCGGGCCGGTGCCGCGTCGTCAGTTCCACCGCCGCGGCGCTCGTGGCGGCCTGGCCGACGACGGACAGATCCGGCTCCAACTCCAGCAGCGCGGCGAGCGCACCCCGGATCAGGTCCTCGTCGTCGGCGAGGAGCAGCCGGATCACCCTGCACCGGCCGGCAGGCTCGCCACCACGGTGAAGCCGTCGGCCGCGCTCTGCCAGGTCAGCCGGCCACCGGCCGCCTCGAACCGGTGCGCGAGCCCGGCCAGCCCGCCGCTGGTGACACGGTCCGGGTCGGGTCGGGCGGTCATCGGGGCGTCGTTGTGGAACCGCAGCCTCACCTGGCCGGCGGTGCTGACCAGAGCGATCTCGGCCCGTCGGGCCCGGCTGTGCCGGATGACGTTGGTCGTGCCCTCGCGGACCACCAGCCCGAGCAGCCGTTCGTCACCCTCGGAGAGATCCGCCTCGTCGGGCTGGCACCGCATCCGGCAGTCGACGCCCGCCGCCGCCAGTACCCGGGTGGCGTTGTTGATCTCGGTGTCGAGGGAGACCGCCCGGTAGCCCTCCACCACCCCGTGCGTGTCCCGCAACGCCTGCCGGGCCAGCGCCTCCACTTCCCGCATCTGCGCGGCGGCGTGTACCGGGTCTGTGCCGACCAGGCGGGCGGCCAGTTCGCTCTTCAGCACGATGGCCTGCAGACTGTGGCCCTGGATGTCGTGCAGCTCTGCGGCGAAGCGCTGCCGCTCGCCGGTGACCGCCACCTCGCCCTCGGCCTGCCTGGCGCGGTCCAGCCGTACCGTCCCCTCCCAGAACCACACCTGCAGCACGACCGTACCGGTCAGGAACGTGCTGATCATGACGGCGCCGACCACCGGCAGCCAGCCCGACGATCCGGTGATCCAGCCTTCGAGCGCCGCGAGGAGCGCCGCCAGTGCCACCCCGGCACCGGCGACCCGCCAGCGCGGCCAGCGGCTGCCGACCACGACGGCGCTGGTCAGCGTCGCCGCGAACAACGTCCAAGGCCAGGTCGTCGCCAGGGCGTCGGAGAGCGGCATCGTCGCACCGGCTGCCAGCCCGCCGACCGCGACATACCACGGCAGCGCCCTGCCGTGCCTGGTCGACCAGCCGAACACCGCAGCGTGGAACAGCCGGCCGGAGACGGCGACGACCACCACGATCGCCAGCACCAGGCCGGTCAGCAGCGGGGTGGAGATCGGCTGAGTCGGCGCGTCGTCGGTCGCGAGCAGGCCGATCGGCAGTGCGGGCCGCAACACCTCCACCAGGCCCGCTCCGGTCCCTCCGACGAGCGTCAGGACCAGCGTCCACCAGGTGAACATGCGCATCCGGTGGACACCGGGGGAGGTCGGGGCGGTGGGCACGACCCCATGATGCGGGCGCCGGCCGACACGACCAACGGTTGACCGGCGACCGATGACACTTTGTCATGACGATCCGTGCACCATGGCACTACACCGCAACCTCTCGCCGATCGACACTGGCCACCAGGACCGTCCACCTCTGATCTGGGGGATCTCCATGCTCGACCACACAGCTGCGGCCCGCCGGCCACGGATGCGGCGGTCACTCGCGCTCGTCGCGGTGGCCGTGCTCACGGGCACGCTCTGCCCGGTGACACCGGCGGGCGCCACGGCCGCACCGCCCGGGCCGGTCTGGGGCGCCTGCCCGCCACCGGCCGAGGGCTCCACACAGGACGCCCGCCAGGAGTGCGCCACACTGCCCGTGCCGCTCGACTACCGCAGGCCACACGGCCGCCAGATCGACGTCGAGATCTCGCGGATCGCCACGGCCGAGCCGGGCCTGCGGCGCGGCATCCTGCTCTCCAACCCGGGTGGCCCCGGCAGCTCCGGGCTCGACATGCCGAGCTTCCTCGCCGCGGCGCTGCCGGCCGAGGTGCTGGCCCGCTACGACCTGATCGGGTTCGACCCGCGCGGCGTCGGGGCGAGCTCGCCGATCACCTGCGGCATCACCGACCCGGCCGCGATGATCGACATCATCCTGCCCTGGCCTGCGCCGGACGGGTCGATCGGCCGCAACATCGAGTTCGCCAGGACGACGGCCCGGAACTGCGCGGCGCACTCCGGCGAGCTGCTGCCGTACATCACCACCGCCAACACCGCGCGCGACATGGACCGCATCCGGGCCGCGCTCGGCGAGCCGAAGCTGTCGTACCTCGGATACTCCTACGGCAGTTATCTCGGCGCCGTCCACGTCTCGCTCTTCCCGGACCACGGCGACCGGATCATCCTGGACAGCGCGGTCGACCCGAACCGGATCTGGCGCGGCATCTGGCGGCAGTTCAGCCCTTCCACGGCGACACGCTTTCCGGACTTCACCGGCTGGGCAGCCGCCCGCGACGACGAGTTCGGGCTGGGCGCGACACCGGCAGCGGTGGCGGAGACCTATTTCACGACCGCTGCGACACTGGACCGCGAACCCATCGTGACACCCGACGTCGTGGTCACCGGAAACTACTACCGGGCGATCACCCGCACCCTGCTCTACGACGACCGCAACTTCCCGCTACTCGCCACGATCTGGCAGGAACTCGGCCAGGTCGGCCAGGTGTCCCCGCCGACGGCCCTGCCACTGCTGCGGCGGGCGGCGCCAGCGACCCCTCCCGCGCCGCGGGCGGCGCCAGCGACCCCCTCCGCGCCGCGGGCGGCGCCTGCGACCCAGGTACCGGCCGACAACAACATCGCCGTTCTCTACGCGATCGCCTGCGACGACGTGGCGTGGCCGCGCGACATCGACCGGTACGCCCGCGACGTGGCCGTCGACCGCCGGCTCTTCCCGGTCACCGCCGGCATGCCGGCCAATCTCTGGCCGTGCGTCTTCTGGCCGTACCGTCCGGTGGAGGCACCGGTGGCGGTGACCGGCAAGGGGCCGCGCAACGTGCTCATCCTGCAGAACCTGCGCGACCCGGCGACCGGCTGGCACTCCGCGCTCGGGCTACGCACCGCCCTGGGCAGGCGGGCCACGATGGTCACCCAGGATGCGGGGGGACACGGGGTGTACGGCATCCGTTCCGGCCCGTGCGCCGCGGAGATCGCCACCGCCTTCCTCACCACGGGCCGGTTGCCCGACCGGCACCGTCTCTGCCCCGGTCCGTCACCCGACGACATCGGCGTCGCCACGGTCGCGCCGCCGGTACCCGCCGGTCCGCTCGCTGTCCGATAGGCCCGGGCGATCCGCGCAGCGGGCCTCTCCGGCAGGTCGCACGGCCACGCCCGCCGATCCCGGCGGACGACGGAGAAGGTCGGGCGGTCCGGGCGAGGCGTACCGGGAGCGCTACTTCCGCTCGGATCCTCTCGGTTGCCGCCGGCCGGCCTCAACCCCCTGCGGTCGCCGGCCTCAGCCGGTGCGGTCGGCGATGAAGTCGCAGAGCGACTCCAGTGCCTGCCGGGGGGCGGTGTCGGGCAGCGGGCCGAGACAGGCGCGGGCCTCCTCGGCATAGCTGCGCACCGTCTCCCGGGCCCGCTTCAGCGCCGGTGACTCGCGGAGCAGGCCGAGCGCCTCGGCGTGCAGCGCGTCGTCGGTGACCGGACCGAGGGTGAGGATCTCGCGCAGCCGGGCCGAGGACGCGTCGCCGTCCTCGGAGGCGAGCGCGTAGAGCACCGGCAGGGTCGGCACGCCCTCCCGCAGGTCGGTGCCGGGGGTCTTGCCGGACTGCACCGACTCGGAGGCGATGTCGAGCAGGTCGTCGGAGAGCTGGAAGGCGACCCCGATGGTCTCGCCGTAGCCGGACAGCGCCTCGACATGCCGGGCCGGGGCGCCACCGAAGAGCCCGCCGAACCGGGCCGAGGTGGCGATCAGGGAGCCGGTCTTCTCGGCGATCACCTGCAGGTAGTGCCGGACCGGGTCGGCGCCGCGCGGGCCGACGGTCTCGGCGATCTGCCCGTGCACCAGGCGGGCGAACGTCCGCGCCTGCAACCGGACCGCCTCGGGGCCGAGCTCGGCGGCGATGTCGGCGGCCCGGGCGAAGAGGAAGTCGCCGACCAGGATCGCCACCGAGTTGCCCCAGCGCGAGTTGGCGCTCTGCGCTCCCCGGCGCACGGGGGCCTCGTCCATCACGTCGTCGTGGTAGAGCGTGGCGAGGTGGGTCAGCTCCACCACCAGCGCCGCCGCCACCACCTCCGACGCGGTCGGGTCGCCGAACTGGGCGCCGAGCGCGACCAGCAGCGGCCGGAACCGCTTGCCGCCCGCCTGGGTCAGATGCAGGGCCGCCTCGGCGACCAGCGGGTCGGCGCTCTCGACGTTGCGGCGCAGCTCCGCCTCCACGCTGGCCAGCACGGTGGCCACCGAGGTCGCCACGCGGGCGTCGGCGAAGTCGAGCCCGATCGTGTCGAGCCCGAGCGCCGCCAGACCCTCAGCCGTTCCCCCCATGCCCTCAACCATGCCACACCCGCCGGCCAACCCCTGGTGGGGGGCGGTCGGCCCCGGTCCGGGCCAGCGGGAGCCCGATCATCGGACGAATTCGGCGGCGCCGTTGGCGAGATCCAGCAGCGGCGCCGGGGCCACCCCGAGCACCAGCGTGGCGATGACACCGATCATCAGCGCCGCCGCGGTCAGCCCACCCGGCAGCGACACCGTCGGGGTGGACTCACCCGGCTCGGAGAGCCACATCAGCACCACGACCCGCAGGTACGGGAAGGCGAGGATCATGCTGGTCAGCACGCCCGCGATCACCAGCCAGACCTGCCCGGCGTCCAGGGCCGCCCCGAAGACCGCGAACTTGCTGGTGAAGCCGCTGGTCATCGGGATGCCGGCGAAGGCCAGCAGCAGGAAGGTGAAGAGGCCCGCGTAGAGCGGCGAGCGCCGGCCCAGGCCGGCCCACCGGGACAGGTGCGTCGCCTCCCCCTCCGCGTCCCGGACCAGGGTCACCACGCCGAACGCGGCGAGCACCGTGAAGCCGTACGCGACGAGGTAGAACATCGTGCTGGAGAGGCCGTCCCTGGAGAGCGCCAGGGCGCCGACCAGCAGGTAGCCGGCGTTCGCCACCGACGAGTACGCCAGCAGCCGCTTGATGTCCGTCTGGGTGACCGCCAGGATCGCCCCGACCACCATGGTCAGCACCGCGACCGCACCGAGCACCGGGGTGAAGTCCCAGCTCGCTCCGGAGAAGGCCACGTGCAGCACCCGGAGCAGACCGCCGAACGCGGCGACCTTGGTGCAGGCGGCCATGAAGCCGGTGATCGGGGTCGGCGCGCCCTGGTAGACGTCCGGGGTCCAGACGTGGAACGGCGCAGCGGCGATCTTGAACAGCAGGCCGATGGAGAGCAGCGCCAGGCCGGCGAAGAGCAGCACCTCGCTGGCGGCCGAGTCGGTGACCGCGGTCCGGATGGTGGCGAAGCCGACCCCGCCGCCGGAGCCGGTGCCACCGGCGCCGACCGTGAAGCCGTAGATCAGCGCCATGCCGAAGAGGAAGAACGCCGAGGCGTACGCGCCGAGCAGGAAGTACTTGAGGGCGGCCTCCTGGCTCAGCAGCCGCCGGCGGCGGGCCAGCGCGCAGAGCAGGTAGAGCGGCAGCGAGAAGACCTCCAGGGCGATGAACATCGTCAGCAGGTCGTTCGCGGCGACGAAGAGCAGCATGCCGGAGATGGCGAAGAGGGTCAGCGGGTAGACCTCGGTCGCCCCGCCCTCGTCGGCGGCCTGCCGCTGGTCCTCCGGCGACCCGACGGTGACCGCCGCGTGCGCCACGAAGGCGCCGCCGCGCTGCACCGAGCGCTCGCCGATCAGCATCAGCCCCATCCCGCCGAGCACCAGGATCGCGCCCTGGAGGAAGAGCGTCGGGCCGTCGACCGCGACCGCGTCGCCGGCGGTGGTCAGCCGGTCGTTCGCGTTCAGCACCACCGCGACCAGGGCGCCGGTCACGGCCAACAGGCCGAGGATGAGCTGGGTCAGGTGCCGGCGCGCCCGGGGCAGGATCGCCTCGACCAGGACGCCGAGGCAGGAGGCCCCGAAGAGCACCAGGATCGGCGCCAGAGCCGCGTAGTCGATCGGCGGTAGCTCGAGCTCCACTATCGGACCTTCCTTACGTGCGCGACTGGCAGCCGGCTCACCGGTGTGCCTCCTGGACGGTGCCCACCGTCGGCGCCGGATCCTGCGTGCCGAGGTCCTGCTCCATGGTGGCCTGCACGGCGGGGTTGATGACGTCGGTGAGCGGCTTCGGATAGAAGCCGAAGACCAGCAGCAGGGCGATCAGCGGGGCGACCACGACCTTTTCCCGCACCGACAGGTCGCGCCGCATCCCCTCGACCCCGGACAGCGCCGGGTTCAGGGTGCCCTGGGTGGTCCGCTGCACCATCCAGAGCACGTACGCGGCGGCCAGGATGATGCCGGCGGTGGCGACGATCGCGACCGGCTTGTTCACCGTGTACGTCCCGATCAGCACCAGGAACTCGGAGACGAACGGCGCCGTGCCGGGCAGCGCCAGCGAGGCGAGACCGGCGAAGAAGAGCACCCCGGCCAGCAGCGGCACCAGCTTGCCGGCACCGCCGAAGTCGGTGATCAGCGCGGAGCCGCGCCGCGCGACAAGCATCCCGACGACCAGGAAGAGCAGACCGGTGGCGAGCCCGTGGTTGACCATGTAGAGCACGGCGCCGCTGCCGGCCTGGGTGGTGAAGGCGAAGATGCCGACCCCGATGAAGCCGAAGTGCGCGATCGAGGTGTAGGAGACGAGCCGCTTGAGGTCGTTCTGCCCGACGGCCAGCAGCGCCGCGTAGATGATGCCGACCAGCGCCAGCGCGATCGCCCACGGCGCGAACCACTTCGACGCCTCGGGGAAGAGCGGCAGGCAGTAGCGGAGGATGCCGAAGGTGCCGACCTTGTCCAGCACGCCGACCAGCAGCGCGGCGGCGCCGGCCGGGGCCGCCCCACCGGCGTCCGGCAGCCAGGTGTGGAACGGGAAGAACGGCGCCTTGATCGCGAAGGCGAGGAAGAAGCCGAGGAAGAGCCAGCGCTCGGTGCCGGTGGAGATGTCGATCTGGGTCAGTGCCTGCCAGTCGAAGGTCTTGCCGCCGACCACCCAGAGCCCGATCACGGCGGCCAGCATGAAGAGGCCGCCGACCAGCGAGTAGAGGAAGAACTTCACCGCCGCGTACTGCCGCTGGTGGCCGCCGTAGCTGCCGATCAGGAAGTACATCGGGACGAGCATGACCTCGAAGAAGACGTAGAAGAGGAAGACGTCGGCGGCGGCGAAGACGCCGATCATCGTGCACTCGAGGAAGAGCAGCAGCCCGAAGTAGACCGGGACCGAGCGCTTCGACCGCTCGGCGTCGTGCCAGGAGGCGAGGATCACCAGCGGCACCAGCAGCGCGATCAGCATCAGCATGACCAGCGCGATGCCGTCGGCGGCGAAGGTGAAGTTCACCCCCCAGCGCGGGATCCAGGCGTACGACTCGCGGAGCTGGAGCCGGTCGCCACCGGCCTCGAAGGCGATCCACATGAAGACGCTGAGCACCAGCACGCCGAGCGACCAGCCCAGCGCGATCCGCTTGGCCAGCTCGCCCCGGCTCGCCGGGAGGAAGATCACCACGAGCGCGCCGACCAGCGGCGCGACGGTGAGCACCGAGAGGAAGGGGAAGTCGGACATTATTCGGCCTTACCTCCGTCGTCAGTGCCCGATCGGTGTCGGTCGGTCACGCCAACCACCCCAGTTGGACCGCCAGGAACGCCGCCACCACCAGCACGGCGCCGGTCAGCATGGACATCGCGTACGACCGGACGAAGCCGGTCTGGAGCCGCCGCAACCGGCCCGACCCACCGCCGACCCCGGCGGCGAGCGCGTTGACCAGCCCGTCGATGCCCCGGCTGTCGAGGTAGACGAGGGCCCGGGTGAGGAAGACCCCGGGCTTCTCGAAGACCGCCTCGTTGAACGCGTCGGTGTAGAGGTTGCGCCGGGCCGCCCGGACCACCGGGCCGGCCGGCTGCTCCTGTAGGGCGGTGCCGTTGCGGAACAGCAGCCAGGCCAGGGCCGCGCCGAGCACGGTCAACCCGAGCGAGAGGATCGTGATCACGGTGTGCGAGAGCACCGGCTCGTGCGGCACGCCCTCGGCATGCCCGCCGAGCACCGGGTTCAGCCAGTCGGCGACCGGGCTGGCCATCAGGCCGCCGGCCACCACCGAGCCGAGGCCGAGCAGGATCAGCGGCACGGTCATGATCGGCGGCGACTCGTGCGGGTGCGCGATGTCCTCGGTCCACCGCTTCGGACCGTGGAAGGTGAGCACGAAGAGCCGGGTCATGTAGAAGGCGGTCAGCCCGGCGCCGAGCAGCGCCGCGCCGCCGTAGAGCCAGGCGGTCCAGTCCTCCCGCTCGAAGGCGGCGACGATGATCGGCTCCTTGGTGAAGAAGCCGGAGAAGGGCCACATGCCGATGATCGCCAGCCAGCCGAGCCCGAAGGTGGCCCAGGTGATCCGCATGTACCGCGACAGCGCGCCGAACCGGCGGATGTCCACCTGGTCGTTCATGCCGTGCATCACCGAGCCGGCCCCGAGGAACATGTTGGCCTTGAAGAAGCCGTGCGCCAGCAGGTGGATGATGGCCAGCGCGTACGCACCGCCGCCGAGCCCGACGCCGAGGAACATGTAGCCGATCTGGCTCACCGTCGACCAGGCGAGGACCCGCTTGATGTCGTCCTTGGCCGCGCCGATGACGCAGCCCATCAGCAGGGTGAGCGCGCCGACGCTGACCACGACCGTCTGGAGGGTCGGGTCGAGCGAGAAGATCGGGTTGGAGCGGGCGATCAGGTAGACGCCCGCGGTCACCATGGTGGCGGCGTGGATCAGCGCGGAGACCGGGGTCGGGCCCTCCATCGCGTCCGGCAGCCACGCCTGGAGCGGGAACTGGCCGGACTTGCCGGCCGCGCCGAGCAGCAGGAGCAGGCCGAGCGCCAGCACCGTGCCGCCGGCCAGCGCCTCGGCACCGTTGAAGACGTCGGCGTACCGGGTGGTGCCGAGGGTGGCGAACATGATGAAGATCGCGATGGCCAGGCCGGCGTCGCCGACCCGGTTCATCAGGAACGCCTTCTTGCCGGCGGTGGCCGCGCTCGGCCGGTCCTGCCAGAAGGAGATCAGCAGGTACGACGCCAGGCCGACGCCCTCCCAGCCGACGTAGAGCATCACGTAGTTGTTGCCGAGCACCAGCAGCAGCATCGCCGCGACGAAGAGGTTGAAGAACCCGAAGAACTTCCGCCGGCCGGCGTCGTGCGCCATGTAACCGACCGCGTACACGTGGATCAGGAAGCCCACGCCGGTGATCAGCAGGACGAATACCGCGGCGAGCGGGTCGAAGAGGAGCCCGAAGTCGACGTGCAGGTCGCCGACGGCGATGAAGTCCCAGAGGCTCAGCTCGACCGAGCGGTTCTCCAGGTTGCGCAGCGAGAAGAAGTAGCTCAGGCCGAGCACGAAGGCGGCGCCGACGCTGGCCACGCCGAGCCAGTGCCCCCACCGGTCGGCCCGCCGGCCGAGCAGCAGGAGGATCGCCGCGCTGACCAGCGGGATCGCCACCAGCAGCCACACGCTGCCCAGCAACCCCGTGGCGTGGGCGTACTCCACAGAATGTTCCACTGGTGGGCCCCTCTTAGTACTTCAGCAGGTTGGCGTCGTCGACGCTCGCCGAGCGTCGAGTCCGGAAGATCGTCATGATGATGGCCAGCCCGACCACGACCTCGGCGGCGGCCACCACCATGACGAAGAACGCCATGATCTGACCGTTCAGGTCGCCGTTGATCCGGCTGAACGTGACAAGCGCGAGGTTGGCCGCGTTGAGCATCAGCTCGATGCACATGAAGAGGACGATCGCGTTGCGCCGGATCAGCACCCCGACCGCGCCGACCGTGAAGAGCAGGCAGGCGAGGATCAGGTAGTGGTTCGGCGACACCGAGAAGAAGTTCGACATGCTTATCGCTCCGTCCCCTTCAGCGCCGTCTCCTCCGCCGTCAGCTCCCGCTGCGGCAGGATCTGCGGCACGCTCCGCTCGGTCAGCCCGCCGTCCGGCAGTCGGGCCGGGGTGGCGACCGAGGAGGAGGTGGCGTAGACGCCGGGGCCGGGCTTCGGTCCCGGGTAGTTGCCGGGCCGGAACCGGGCCCGCATCGTGGCGACCTGGTCCATCCGGTCCTGCCGGCGGCGCTCCACGTGGGCCAGCACCATCGCGCCGACCGCCGCCGTGATCAACAGCGCCGAGGTGATCTCGAAGGCGAAGACGTACCTGGTGAAGAGGAGCGCGGCGATGCCCTGCACGTTGCCGTTCGCGTTGGCCTGCTCCAGGCCGACCGCGTCGGCCTGGCCGAGCGCCCGCCACAGCCCGGTGGCGAGCAGCGCGCCGAAGCCGAGGCCGAGCAGGATCGCGGCGATCCGCTGGCCGCGCAGCGTCTCGATCAGCGAGTCGGAGGCGTCCCGGCCGACAAGCATCAGCACGAAGAGGAAGAGCATCATGATCGCGCCGGTGTAGACGATGATCTGCACCAGGCCGATGAACGGCCCCGCCTGGACGACGTAGAAGACGCCCAGGCAGAGCATCGTCAGCACCAGCCAGAGCGCGGAGTGCACCGCGTTGCGGGCCCAGACCGTACCGATCGCGCCGAGCAGCGCCAGCGGGGCCAGGACCCAGAAGACCACCTGTTCCCCGCCGGTCACCCCACCGGCGGCGGCGAGCACCGCTTCTCCGGTCATGACGCCGTCTCTCCCGTCGTACCGGAGCCGTCCACCGTGCCGGTCTCGGACCAGGGCGCCCGCTCGGCGCCGGCCGAGGTGCCGGGGTTGGTCAGCGCGCCGACGTAGTAGTCCTTCTCGGTGTCGCCGAGCCGCATCGGGTGCGGCGGCTGCTCCATGCCGGGCAGCAGCGGCGCCAGCAACTGTTCCTTGGTGAAGATCAGGTCCTGCCGGTTGTCCCGGGCCAGCTCGTACTCGTTGCTCATGGTGAGCGAACGGGTCGGGCAGGCCTCGATGCAGAGCCCGCAGAAGATGCACCGGGCGTAGTTGATCTGGTACGTGCTGGCGTACCGCTCACCCGGGGAGAAGCGCTGGTCCTCGGTGTTGTCGCCACCCTCGACGTAGATCGCGTCGGCGGGGCAGGCCCAGGCGCAGAGCTCGCAGCCGATGCACTTCTCCAGCCCGTCCGGGTGCCGGTTGAGGATGTGCCGCCCGTGGTAGCGCGGCGCGGAGACCGGCGGCTTGAACGGGTAGTCGGTGGTGACGACCTTCCTGAACATGTGCGAGAAGGTGACCCCGAAACCCTTGAACGATCCGGTGATCGCGCCCACGTCACACCTCCTTCTCGTCGTGACCGGCGCCGGTCCCGCCCGGCTGTCCGGCTCCGGCCGGTTGTCCGGCGCCCACGTTTGCCGGTTCCCGCTCGGCGACCGTCCGCCTCATCCGGGGGCTCGGCGGCACCGCCAGGTCCATCGGTGGCAGCGGGAAGCTGCCGGACGGTCGCCGGTTGACCTTTTCCTGGAGGGTCCGCTGCGGCGGCCGCTTCCTGCTCGGCCAGAGCAGCGTCAGCAGCAGGACGACCAGCACCGCGCCCGCGATGATCGTGTAGCGGTAGGAGTCCGGCACGTCCTCCTTCTGGAGGGTGCGGATGCCGGCCAGGACCATGATCCAGACCAGGTTGATCGGCAGCAGCACCTTCCAGCCGAGCCGCATGAACTGGTCGTAGCGGAGCCGGGGCAGCGTGCCGCGCAGCCAGATGAAGATGAAGACCAGGCCGATCACCTTGCCCATGAACCAGAGCAGCGGCCACCAGCCGGAGTTGGCACCCTCCCAGATCGTGATCGGCCAGGGCGCCCGCCAGCCGCCGAGGAAGAGCGTCGTGGTGACCGCCGACATCGTCACCATGGCGACGTACTCGCTGAGCATGAAGAGCGCGAACTTGAGCGAGCTGTATTCCGTCATGAAGCCGGCGACCAGCTCCGACTCCGCCTCGGGCAGGTCGAACGGCGCCCGGTTGGTCTCACCGACCGTGGAGATGAAGAAGATGACGAAGCTCGGCAGCAGCAGGATCGCGTACCAGCCCGGTGCGGGCAGGTCGACCAGGCCGAAGAGGTTGAACCGGGTGCCCTCGCCCTGGGCGGCGACGATGCCGCTCGTCGACATCGTGCCGGCGGTCATGAAGACCGCGACGATGCTCAGGCCGAGCGCCACCTCGTAGGAGATCATCTGGGCGCTGGAGCGCAGGCCGCCGAGGAGCGGGTAGGTCGAGCCGGAGGCCCAGCCGCCGAGCACGATGCCGTAGACGCCCATCGAGGAGCAGGCCAGCAGCACGAGTACGGCCACCGGGACGTCGGTGACCTGGAGCGGGGTCCGCTCGCCGAAGATGCTCACCATCGGGCCGAACGGCACCACCGAGAGCGCGGTGACGGCGCTGATCACCGAGATGGTCGGCGCGAAGAAGTAGACGACCTTGTCGGCCGACTTCGGCAGGATGTCCTCCTTGAAGGCCATCTTGAGTCCGTCGGCGAGGGTCTGCAGCAGACCGAACGGGCCGATCTGGTTCAGGCCGGGCCGCTGGGCCATCCGGGCCACCACCCGGCGCTCGAACCAGACGCCCAGCAGGGTGGCGAGGACCGCGACGACGAACGCGCCCACGATCTTGATCAGGACGAGCCACCACGGATCCTTGCCGAAGTCCGCCAGCGTCGGATCCTGGGCAAGGTAGGCGAACGTCATCGGGTACCCCCTCCAGCGCTGTTCAACAGCGGTCCCGGCCGGCCGGCCTCGTCGGCGGCGACCGGGATGGCCGGGCCGACGGTGAGCCGGACGATCGCGCCGGACGTGACGCCGAGGCTGCGCCGGACGCTCGCACCGGGCGAGTTGGTGGGCAGCCAGACCACGTCGTCGGGCAGCTCGGTGATCGCCGCCGGCAGGGTCAGGGCACCCCGGTCGGTGCCGACGGTCACCGCCTCGCCCTCGGCCACCCCCAGCGCCTCGGCGGCACCCTTGCCGAGCCGCACCACCGGCGGCCGGGCGGTGCCGCGGAGCAGCGGGTCGCCCTCGGTCAGGGTGCCGTCGTCGATGAGCTGGTGCCAGGTGGCGAGCACCGCCTCGCCCGGACCGGGCCGGACCGGGTCGGCCGGCGCGACGGCCGGGGCGGCGGCACGGTTGGCCGCGGTCGCCGGCAGCGCGCCCAGCTCGCGGCGGACGGTGTTCACGTCGCCGGTGCCGAGCCGCACGTCGAGCTGCGCGGCGATCGCGTCCAGCACCCGGGCGTCGGTCATCGCGGGGGTGTTCAGCACCGCGTCGAAGGTGCGCAGCCGGCCCTCCCAGTCGAGGAAGCTGCCGGCCTTCTCCACCGCCGGGGCGACCGGGAAGACCACGTCGGCGCGACGGGTCACCGCGCTGTGCCGCAGCTCCAGGCTGACCAGGAAGGGCACCTTCTCCAGCGCCTCGCCGGCCAGCCTCGGGTCGGCCAGGTCGGCCGGGTCGACCCCGGCCACCACCAGCGCGCCGAGCGAACCCCCGGCGGCCGCCGCGAGGATCCCGTCGGTGTCCCGGCCCGGCTGGCTCGGGATGACCCCGGCAGCCAGGTCCCAGACACCACCCAGCTCGGCCCGACCGGCCGCGTCGGTGACCGGACGCCCGCCGGGCAGCAGGTTCGGCAGGCAGCCGGCGTCGACCGCGCCCCGGTCCCCGGCCCGTCGCGGCACCCAGGCCAGCCTGGCGCCGGTACGCTCGGCCAGCTCGGCGGCGGCGGAGAGCCCGCCCGGCACCGTCGCCAGCCGCTCGCCGACCAGCAGCACCGCGCCGGGCTGGCGCAGCGCCTCGGCGACCGAGGCGTGCCCGGCCAGCAGCCGGGCCTCGTCGCCGGGGGCGGCGGTCAGCACCGTCGCGCCGATCTTGGCAAGCCCCCGGGTCACGTACGGGGCCAGCGCCAGCACCTTCAGCCCGCGCTTGTTGTACGCCTTGCGCAGCCGCAGGAAGAGGATCGGGCACTCCTCCTCCGGCTCCAGCCCGGCGACCACCACGGTCGGCGCCCGCTCGACGTCGGCGTAGGTCACCTCGGTGATCCCCGCCACCGAGCTGGCCAGGAACTGGGCCTCCTCGGCCGAGAGGGGCCGGGCCCGGAAGTCGATGTCGTTGCTCTGCAGCGCCACCCGGGCGAACTTGGCGTACGCGTACGCGTCCTCGACGGTGAGCCGGCCGCCGGTCAGCACCCCGACGCCACGGGCCGAGTCCCGGGCCTCGCGCAGCCCGTCGGCGGCGACGGCGAACGCCTCGCTCCAGGACGCCTCGCGCAGCTCACCGGTTTTCGCGTCCCGGACCAGCGGCGTGGTGATCCGCTCGGTGGCGGTGGCGTACTGGAAGCCCCACCGGCCCTTGTCGCAGTTCCACTCCTCGTTCACCGCCGGGTCGTCGCCGGCCAGCCGGCGCATCACCCTGCCGCGCCGGTGGTCGGTGCGCTGGGCGCAGCCGGCCGAGCAGTGCTCGCAGACGCTCGGCGTGGAGACCAGGTCGAAGGGGCGGGCCCGGAAGCGGTACTGGGCACCGGTCAGCGCGCCGACCGGGCAGATCTGCACGGTGTTGCCGGAGAAGTAGGAGTTGAACGGGACGTCGCCCTCCTCACCCTCCTCGCCGTAGTACTCGTCCCGGTAGACGTTGATCTCCTCGGCGCTGGACCGGCCCATCAGGTCGATGAACTTGTCCCCGGCGATCTCCTCGGAGAAGCGGGTGCAGCGCTGGCAGAGTACGCAGCGTTCCCGGTCCAGCAGCACCTGGCTGGAGATGTTGATCGGCTTCGGGTACTCGCGCTTCTGCTCGTGGAAGCGGGTCTCGGCGCGACCGGTCGACATCGCCTGGTTCTGCAGCGGGCACTCGCCGCCCTTGTCGCACATCGGGCAGTCGAGCGGGTGGTTGACCAGAAGCAGCTCCATGATCCCCTCCTGCGCCTTCTTGGCGACCGGGGAGGTGAGCTGGGTACGGACCACCATGCCGTCGGCGACGGTCTGGGTGCAGGAGGCGACCGGCTTGCGCTGCCCCTCCACGTCGACGAGGCACTGCCGGCAGGCGCCGGCCGGGGCGAGCAGCGGGTGGTCGCAGAACCGGGGGATCTCGATGCCGAGCTGCTCGGCGACCCGGATCAGCAGCGCACCCTTCGGCGCCGTCACCTCGATGCCGTCGATCGTGAGCGTGACAGTCTCGGTCTGCTTCGCCACATCTGTCATGTCAGTGGGCTCCTACCAGGGTCTTCTCCGACAGCTTGGGAGCCGTCCGGCCCTCGATGTAGTCGAGGTAGTCCTGCTTGAAGTACTGCAACGAGGAGGTCACCGGGCTGGTCGCGCCGTCACCGAGGCCGCAGAAGGAGCGGCCGAGGATGTTGTCGCAGGTGTCCAGCAGGGTGTCCAGGTCCTCGTGGGTGCCCTGCCCGGCGAGGATCCGCCGGTAGGTGCGGACCATCCAGTAGTTGCCCTCCCGGCACGGCGTGCACTTTCCGCACGACTCGTGGTGATAGAACTCCAGCCACCGGAAGGTGGCGTAGACCGGGCAGTCCTGGTCGGAGAAGATCTGGGTCGCGGTGGTGCCGAGGATCGACCCGGCCGCCGCCACCCCCTCGAAGTCCAGCGGCACGTCCAGGTGCTCGGCGGTGAGCAGCGGGGTCGAGGAACCGCCCGGGGTCCAGAACCGCAGCTCGTGGCCCGGCTGCATGCCGCCGGCCAGCTCGATCAGCTCGCGCAGCGTGATGCCGAGCCCGGCCTCGTACTGCCCGGGGTTGTTGATCCGGCCGGAGAGGGAATAGATCATCGGCCCGGAGGACTTCTCGGTGCCCATGCTCTTCCACCAGGCGGCCCCGCCCAGCACGATGTACGGCACACTGGCGATGGTGCCGACGTTGTTGACCACGGTCGGGCAGGCGTAGAGGCCGTGGGTGGCCGGGAAGGGCGGGCGGAGCCGGGGCTGGCCCCGGAACCCCTCCAGCGAGTCCAGCAGCGCCGTCTCCTCGCCGCAGATGTACGCCCCGGCTCCGCTGTGCACCACCAGGTCCAGGTCGAAGCCGGTGCCGAGGATGTTCTCGCCGAGGTAGCCGGCCCGGTACGCCTCCTGCACCGCGTTGCGCAGCCGACGTGCCGCGTGCACCGCCTCGCCCCGGATGTAGATGTAGGCGCGGTTGGCCCGGATCGCGTAGGAGGCGATGATCACGCCCTCGACCAGCGAGTGCGGGTCGTGGGTCATCAGCGGCAGGTCCTTGCAGGTGCCCGGCTCGCCCTCGTCGGCGTTGACCACCAGATAGTGAGGTTTCGCCGGCGGCTTTCCGTCTGGCTCCTGCGGGATGAAGCCCCACTTGAGCCCGGTCGGGAAGCCGGCGCCGCCCCGGCCGCGCAGGCCGGAGTCCTTGACGAGCTGGATCAGGTCGTCCGGGTGGGCGGCGAGCGCCTTGCGCAGCGCCGCGTAGCCGTCGAGCCGCTCGTAGACATCGAGCCGCCAGGCGTCCGGCGATAGCCAGCGCTTGGTGAGCACCGGGGTCAGCTTCTCCAGCGTCTCCCGCCGAGGCGTCGTGGTCACTTCTGAGCCTCCTCTTCGCTCGCGACTGCGGGGCTCGCAAGCTCACTCCTCGCGCTCGCAGCCTCCTCTTCGCTCGCGACTGCGGGGCTCGCAAGCTCACTCCTCGCGCTCGCAGCCTCCTCTTCGCTCGCGACTGCGGGGCTCGCAAGCTCACTCCTCGCGCTCGCAGCCTCCTCTCCGCCCGCCGCCGAGCGCAGCGAGCGCTCCTGGGCGTCCGTACCCCCGTCGCCGGCCGGCTTGGCGTCGCCGGCCGGCGTGTTGGCGGCGGCGCCGGCCTGCTCGGCGGCCCTCGCGTCGGAGGGCCCGGCCGGCACGCCGTCGACCGGCGGCGTCGTGCCGGGCGCGTCCGGGACGGCGGTCTTCGCGTCCGGGTTGCGGGTCTCGGCGGTGCGGATCTGTGGCGACTTGTCGTCCGGTGCCTTCGGATCCGGCGCGGTGCTGCCGGTGGCGGCGGCCGGTCGGGTGGTCGCCGGGGCCGGCTTGTCGCCGGTCTGGCTGCCCTTGATCGGGGTGTTCGGGTCGTAGCCGGCCACCGAGATGCCGTGCTGCTGGGCCAGCCGCAGCCCGGCCAGCGTCGGGTCGCCGGCCAGCCCGTCGGCCACCGCCTCGGCGCGCGGGTCGGCGTAGCCGGCGAGCTGCCGCGACATCTCCTTGAGCGTGCAGAGCCGGGCGCCGCGGCTGGGCTGCGGACGGCCGCCCGCGCGCAGCTCGTCGACGACCGCGACGGCGGCGTCCGGGTCGACCTTGTCGAAGAAGTCGTAGTTGACGGTCATCACCGGGCCGTAGTCGCAGGCCGCGAGGCACTCGGCGTGCTCAAGGGTGATCGTGCCGTCGGCGGTGGTCTCGTCGTGCCCGACCCCGAGGTGCTCGGTGAGGGCGTCGTAGACCTCCTGCCCGCCGAGCACGTTGCACATGGTGTTGGTGCAGACGCTGACCAGCCAGTCGCCGGTGGGCCGCCGCTTGTACATCGTGTAGAAGGTGGCGACCGCGCCGACCTGGGCCTTGTTGAGCCCGAGCACGTCGGCGCAGAATTCGACGCCGGCCGGGGAGACGTACCCCTCCTCGGACTGCACCAGGTGCAGCAGCGGCAGCAGTGCCGAGCGGGACCGGTCGGCCGGGTAGCGGGCGACGATCTCCCGCGCCCGCTCGTCGAGCTTCGCGTGCAGCTCGGCGCTGCGCGGCTCGCCGCCACGCGGTGCCGGCACCTCGCCGGGGCCGGTCACCAGGCCGTCGAGCCGGGCCGCCGAATTGCCAAACTGAGTCTCGGTCATTAGCGATCACACCCACCCATCACCGGGTCCAGCGACGCGCCGCCCGCGATCACGTCCGCGATCAGGCCACCCTCGGCCATCGCCGGCAGCGCCTGGAGGTTGACGAAGCTGGGCTCGCGGTAGTGCACCCGGTACGGCCGGGTGCCTCCGTCGGAGACGGCGTGCACGCCCAGCTCGCCGCGGGGCGACTCGATGCCGACGTAGACCTGGCCCGCGGGCACCCGGAAGCCCTCGGTGACCAGCTTGAAGTGGTGGATCAGCGACTCCATCGACTGACCCATGATCGTGGCGACGTGCTCCAGCGAGTTGCCCATCCCGTCGACGCCGATGGCGAGCTGCGCGGGCCAGGCGATCTTCTTGTCGGCCACCATGATCGGGCCGGGCCGGAGCTTGTCGAGAGCCTGCTCGATAATCTTGAGCGACTCCCGCATCTCGGCCATCCGGACCAGGTAGCGGCCCCAGACGTCGGCACTCTCGGTGGTCGGCACGTCGAACTCGTAGTTCTCGTATCCGCAGTACGGCATGGTCTTGCGGATGTCCCAGGCGAGCCCGGCCGAGCGGAGCACCGGGCCGGTGACGCCGAGCGCGACGCAGCCGGTCACGTCCAGCACGCCGACGTCCCGGGTCCGCTCCAACCAGATCGGCTGGCCGGAGAGCATGTCCTCGTATTCCTTGAGCCGCTTCGGCAGCAGCTCCAGGAACTCGCGGATCTTGACGATCGCCTCGTCCGGGACGTCCTGGGCGACCCCGCCCGGCCGGACGTACGCCATGTTCATCCGCAGGCCGGTGACGAGCTCGAAGATCTCCAGCACGTACTCGCGCTCGCGGAAGCCGTAGAGCATCACGTTGACCGCGCCCAGCTCCATCGCCGTGGTGGCGATCCAGACCAGGTGCGAGGAGATCCGGTTCAGCTCCATCATCAGCACCCGGATCGTGGTGGCCCGCTCGGTCACCTCGTCGGTGATGCCGAGCAGCTTCTCCACCGCCAGGCTGTAGGCGGTCTCGTTGAACAGCGGCGCCAGATAATCCATCCGGGTGACGAAGGTGCTGCCCTGCACCCAGTTGCGGTATTCGAGGTTCTTCTCGATCCCGGTGTGCAGGTAGCCGACGACCGCCCGGGCCTCCCGGACGGTCTCGCCCTCCAGCTCCAGGATCAGCCGGAGCACGCCGTGCGTGGACGGGTGCTGCGGACCCATGTTGACGATGATCCGCTCGTCGTTGATCGGGTCGTGCCCGCCGACCACCTGGTCCCAGTCGCCACCGGTGACGGTGAAGACCCGGCCCTCGGTGGTCTCCCGGGACTCGGCGTAGCTCGGGTTCGTCGAAGTCATTGGTACGACCTCCGCTGGTCGGGCGGTGGGATCTCGGCGCCCTTGTATTCGACCGGCACGCCGCCGAGCGGGTAGTCCTTGCGCTGCGGGTGGCCCTCCCAGTCGTCCGGCATCAGGATCCGGGTCAGACCGGGGTGGCCGTCGAAGACGACGCCGAACATGTCGTACGTCTCCCGCTCCTGCCAGTCGGCGGTGGGGTAGACCGAGGTGACGCTCGGCACCCTCGGCTCCTCGGCGGTCACCGCGACCTCCAGCCGGAGCTGCCGGCGGTAGGTCATCGAGGTGAGCTGGTAGACGACGTGCAGCCGGCGGGTGTCGGTGCCGAGGTAGTCGACGCCGGAGACCGAGGAGCAGAGCTCGAAGCGGAGCGCCTGGTCGTCCCGGAGCACCTGGCAGACCTCGGCGATCCGCTCGGGCCGGACGTGCAGGGTCAGCTCGCCCCGGTCGACCACGACCTTCTCGATCGCGTCGCCGAAGCCCGGGTACGCCTCCTCCAGCGCGTCGGCGACCTCGTCGAACCAGCCGCCGTACGGCCGAGGGCTGCCCACCACCCCGACCCGCTGCCGGACCAGCCCGCCGAAGCCGGAGGTGTCGCCACTGCCGTGGATGCCGAACATGCCGCGCCCGGCCGGGCTGGCCGGCGGGTATTCGGCCGGCGCCCCGCTGGTCGCCCCGATCGGCGGCCGGGCCACCGGCACGCCGCCGCCCGGCCGGTCGCTGGTCCTGTTGGGCTCGACCGCGTCGGACCCGGTCTTCGCCGGCTCCGCCTTGTCGGGCCCGGTCCCGTTGGGCTCGCTCATCGGCCGTTCCCCCCGACGAGGTGGTTCTGCGCCTTCATCCAGTTCTCGATCCGGAGCTGCTCCTCGCGCCCTTCGGCGACCGCCCGGGTCCACTCGGCCCGCCGCGCCCGGTCGTTGCGGTACGACGACGGCATCGAACCGGGCACCACCAGTGGCACGTCACCGCGCGCCCGGCGCGCCTCGAGCATCCTGCGGCCGTTCGGGCCGAGCGGCTCGTGGCCGATCTTCTCGCGCAGCTTGAGGATCGCGTCGATGAGCATCTCGGGCCGGGGCGGGCAGCCGGGCAGGTACATGTCGACCGGCACGACGTGGTCGACGCCCTGCACGATCGCGTAGTTGTTGAACATGCCGCCGCTGCTGGCGCAGACGCCCATCGAGAGCACCCAGCGCGGCTCGGCCATCTGGTCGTAGATCTGCCGGAGCACCGGGGCCATCTTCTGGCTCACCCGGCCGGCCACGATCATCAGGTCCGCCTGGCGCGGCGAGGCCCGGAAGACCTCCATGCCCCACCGGCCGAGGTCGTAGTGGGAGCCACCGGCCGCCATCATCTCGATCGCGCAGCAGGCCAGCCCGAAGGTGGCGCCCCAGAACGACGACTTGCGGGACCAGTTGACCAGCTTCTCGACCGAGGTCAGCAGGATCCCGGACGGGAGCTTCTCCTCGATGCCCATCTGACGACCTCCCTCAGTCCCAGTCCAGGCCGCCGCGCCGCCACACGTAGGCGTACGCGACGAAGACCGCGACGATGAACAGCACCATCTCCACGAAGGCGAAACTCCCGAGCACGTCGAAGTTGACCGCCCAGGGGTACAGGAAGATGATCTCGATATCGAAGATGATGAACAGCATCGCTGTCAGGTAGAACTTGATCGGGAACCGGCCGCCGCCGACCGGCTGCGGGCTCGGCTCGATGCCGCACTCGTACGCCTCGAGCTTGGCCTTGTTGTAGCGCCGAGGGCCGGCGAAGCGCGCCGCGGCGACGGAGAACAGCGCAAACCCCGCAGCGAGGGCGAAGAGCCCGATGATGGGTACGTACGGCGAGAGCGACATCGTTTTCCCCTGCTCGTCCTTCCCGGCCTCGGTCGATTTCCGAATTCACACTATTCACAGTCGCCCGGACGGTGCCGCCCGGGGGGCCACCGGTCGCCGTTGACCGGCCCGTCGGCGGCCTACACGGCCGGAGCCGCCTTCGTCAGCCCGTTGATGATCCGGTCCATGGCGTCGCCGTCGCGCGGATCGGTCAGGTTCGCCATCAGCTTCAGCACGAACCGCATCAGGGTCGGATGCGGCATGCCGTGCCTGGTGGCGATCCGCATCACGTGCGGATTTCCGATCAACTTCACGAAGACGTTGCCGAGCCGGTAATAACCGCCGTAGCGGACCTTCAGCTCGGCGGGGTAGCCGGCCAGCGCGCGTTCCCGCTCGGGGCCGGCCGGGCGGGCCAGCGCCTGCACCATGATCTCGGCGGCGAGTTCGCCGGACTCCATCGCGTACGCGATGCCCTCGCCGTTGAACGGGTTGACCATGCCGCCGGAGTCGCCGACCAGCAGCACCCCCCGGGTGTAGTGCGGCACCCGGTTGAAGCCCATCGGCAGGGCGGCGCCGAGGACCGGGCCGTCCGCGTTGGCCTCGTCGGTCATGCCCCAGTCCGCCGGGGTGCCGGAGAGCCAGTCGACCAGCAGCCGCCGGTAGTTGGTCCTGCCGAACGCCGCCGAGGAGTTGAGCACGCCGAGCCCGACGTTGACCCGACCGTCACCCATGCCGAAGATCCAGCCGTACCCGGGAAGCAGCTTCTCCGGGTTCTCCTTGCTGCGCAGCTCCAGCCACGACTCCAGGTAGTCGTCCTCGTGCCTGACCGGCGAGCGGTAGTAGCGGCGGACCGCGACACCCATCGGCCGGTCCTCCCGCTTGGCCAGCCCGAGCGCCAGCGGCAGCCGCCCGGAGACGCCGTCGGAGGCGACCACCAGCGGCGCGGCGAAGGTGGCAGGGGTCTTGTCCGGGCCGACCTCGGCGGTGATCCCGGTCACCCGGCCGTCCTCGGCGAGCACCGGTCCGGTGACGTTGACCCCGGTACGCAGCTCGGCGCCGGCCTCGACGGCCCGCTTCGCGAGCAGGTCGTCGAAGTCGAGCCTGGTCCGGACCAGGCCGTAGTTGGGGAAACTGGCCAGGTCCGGCCAGTCGAGTTCGAGGCGTACGCCGCCGCCGATGACCCGCAGCCCCCGGTTGCGCAGCCAGCCGGACTCCGCCGAGGTGTCCACGCCGAGCTTGACGAGCTGCTTGACGGCGCGCGGGGTGAGCCCGTCGCCGCAGACCTTCTCCCGCGGGAACTCGGTCTTCTCCAGCAGCAGCACACGTACGCCGTGGCGGGCCAGGTGATAGGCGGTGGTGGATCCGCCGGGACCGGCGCCCACGACGATGACGTCGGCGTCGTTGTCGACCGTGGTCATCCGCGCCTCCCCTCGCCGTCGCTCGTGAAATGCTTCACAAGCCTCGTCAGGGGAGGAGTCTAAGACCGCCACGCGGCCGGCAACTGGTTAGGTGAACCTAACTTGTCGAGGTAGGCGTGGTGGATACGTCCCCGGGGCCGATCACCCGCCCGGTGGTTCCCGTCAGGCCGGGCCGGCGGTCCGGCCTCAGGGCCGACATCAGGTCCGATCCTCGCCCTCCCGGCGGGCCGGCCGGCGCTCGATCGGCCCCGGCGTGACCGGTCCCGGCTCGGCCGGGTGCGGCTCGCTCGGCGGCCGTACCGGATGCGGATCGGTGGGGTGCGGCTCCGCCGGATGCGGCTCGACCGGCCCGGGTGGCGCCGGGTGCGGGTCGGCCGGGCCGGGCCGGCCGGGCTGCGGCGGCCCCGGGCCGGGGCGTGCCGGATGCGGCTCCGGCGGGTTCGGGCTGGTCGGATGCGGCTCGACCGGATAGCCGGGCATCGACGCGCTGCCGTTAGGGGTGCCGCCGGACGCCACAGCGTGCGGGCTGCCGGGCGTGGCGTCAGGCGGGCTGCCGGGCGTGGCGTCAGGCGGACCGCCGGGCGTCACGTTGTGAGGGCCGCCGGAAGGTCCGGCCCGCTCCTCCGGCGGCCGCTCGGGCTCGTACGGCAACTGCTCGCGCAGCGCGCCACCGCTGACCCGGTCGAGCGCGGCCAGCACGTCGGCGACGACGGTCCGGATCGCCTCCGGATCGGGCCCGGCCAGTTCCCGGATCTGCGCGACCAGCTCGGCGGCCTCGGCCCGCGGATCGGCCGCGTCCCGCCCCGAGGGCTCGTCGCCCCGGGGCCGCGCGACCGGCGGACCGGCGACCGGCGGCGTCTCCTCGGCCGGCTGCTCGCCGTCGGCCTGCCGGTCTGCCCCCGCCATGGGCGCAGCCTACGGGGTGGAATGCCCCTTCGCGGACCAAACCCGCCGAAAGCACCCCGAACGCATGGTGTCAGGACCGGATCGCACGGTGCAGCGCGACGATGCCACCGGTCAGGTTGCGCCAGCCGACCCGGTGCCATCCGGAGCGGCCGATCTGCGCGGCCAGCCCCGCCTGGTCCGGCCAGGCCCGGATCGACTCGGCCAGGTAGACATAGGCGTCCGGGTTGCTCGCCACGGCCCGGGCGACCGCCGGCAGCGACCGCATCAGGTAGGAGAGGTAGACCGTGCGGAAGACCGGGTTCGTCGGGGTGCTGAACTCGCAGACCACCAGCCGGCCACCGGGCCGGGTGACCCGGGCCATCTCCCGGAGCGCCGCCCCGGTGTCGACCACGTTGCGCAGCGCCAGCGAGATGGTGACCGCGTCGAACGCCTCGTCCGGAAAGGGCAGCCGGAGCGCGTCGCCGGCCAGCAGCGGGACCTCGGGCCGGCTCCGGCGGCCCGCCCGGAGCATCCCGATCGAGAGATCGAGCCCCACCGCGTACGCCCCGGAGGTGGCCAGTTCGGCGGTGGAGACCCCGGTGCCGGCCCCCACGTCCAGCACCCGGTCACCGGGGCGGAGTTCGAGGGCGGCCAGGGTGGCCCGGCGCCACCGCCGGTCCCGGCCGAACGAGATCACGGTGTTGGTCAGGTCATACCGGGAGGCCACCTCGTCGAACATCGCCGCCACCTCGTGCGGCTGCTTCTCGAGGCTGGCCCGGCGTCCGGACGGGGTACGGGTCACGCCGGACTAGTCTGCCAGCCACCTGCCCGGCCATCCGTGCCGGGGCGTGACGCACGTACCACGGGCGAGGGCGCAGACACCACGGGCGAGGTGGTCTCCCCACCTCGCCCGTGCTGCGGTGCGTTATGTGAACGGCCCTCATGGACCGATAGAGGACGACCCCCGGTGCGCCGCGTCCCGGCCCGCCGGGCCGGTCCGTCCGCGACGGTCAGCGGTACGTGCCGGCGACGCTATCGGTTCCGCGGCCCCGCCCGCGCTCCCTTGATCCAACTGTTATGACCGCCGGAGCGCGACCGACTTCCAAGAATGTCCTGCTCAGAGGCTATTTATCCGGCTCGGACAGCGCATTGTCGCCGGATCGGCGTCCAGGACCGCCCCCTCGCCCACCCGGCGCTGACCGAATGGACGAGGGTAACTGGAGCGACCGCGACGCGCGAAAGCCCGCGTGCCCCCGGCCGGGTGGCTGCCTCAGCGGGGCGGCTGCCCCAGCACGGCGGCCGCCTCAGCGGGCCTGGACGAGCGGGAGGCTCCGGCCGGCGCCGCCACCGGGCAGCGCGATCGAGGAGAAGTGCGACACGACCCGGTCGTCGGTCGGGTCGTCCGCCGGGGTCCGGTGCACCGCGAGATGCCGGTAGAGGGTGTCCCGCTGGGCCGGGATCCGGCCGGCGGACCGGATCATCCAGATCAGCTCGTGCAGGTTCGACCGGTGCCGCGCCCCGGCCGAGGAGATGACGTTCTCCTCCAGCATGATCGAGCCGAGGTCGTCCACCCCCATGTGCAGGGCGAGCTGGCCGGCCTCCTTGCCGGTGGTCAGCCAGGACGCCTGCAGGTGCGGCACGGTCTCGAAGAAGAGCCGGGCCACCGCGATCAGCCGCAGGTATTCCAGGGTGGTCGCCTGGGTGCGGCCCTTGAGGTGGTTGTTCTCCGACTGGTACGTCCACGGGATGAACGCCCGGAAGCCCCGGGTACGGTCCTGCACGTCGCGGATCATCCGCATGTGCTCGATCCGCTCGGCGTTGGTCTCCCCGGTGCCCATCATCATGGTCGCGGTCGACTCGATCCCCTGCCGGTGTGCGAGCTCCATCACCTCCAGCCAGCGGGCGCCGGACTCCTTCAGCGGGGCGATCGCCCTACGCGGCCGCTCCGGCAGCATCTCGGCGCCGGCGCCGGCGATCGAGTCCAGCCCGGCGGCCTTGATCCGGCTGATCGCCTCGTCCAGGCTCACGCCGGAGACCTTCGCCATGTGCAGGATCTCGCTCGGCCCGATCGAGTGGATGGCGAGCTGCGGGTACGCCCGCTTGACCGAGGAGAAGAGCTCCTCGTAGTACTCCACCCCGTAGTCCGGGTGGTGGCCGCCCTGGAGCATCACCTGGGTCGCGCCCAGCTCGACCGCCTCGGCGCAGCGGCGCAGGATCTCCTCGGTCGGGTGCGTCCAGCCCTCGCGGTGCTTCGGCGCCCGGTAGAAGGCGCAGAATTTGCAGGCGGTGACGCAGACGTTGGTGTAGTTGATGTTGCGGTCGATCAGGTAGGTGACGATGTTGTCCGGGTAGCGGCGGCGGCGCACCGCGTCGGCCGCCTCACCCAGGGCGTGGAAGGGCGCCTCGGTGTAGAGCAGCAGCGCCTCCTCGGCGCTGATCCGCCCGCCGTCCGCGCCACGCTGCAGGATGCTGTCGATCTCCCGGCTCACCGTCACGTACCCGAGAGTACGCCGCCCGGCCCGCACCCCGGTCGAGCCCGTCATCAGCACGCCCGCCGGGCGCCGGTCAGGTGGTGCAGCTTCCGTTGTCGGGGTTGACGCACTTGGCCCGGCTCCAGAGCGTCTCGAAGTTGTCGTGGAAGTCGTTCCAGACGGTCGGGTGCTCGATCTTCACCAGGGTCTCGTCGTGGTCGGTCAGGGCCGGGTCGGTGACGTTGTGCGAGCCGGTGAAGACGACGCTACGGCCGGCCACACCGGCGAAGGTGCCCCGGATGATGATGTTCTTGGAGTGCACCGTCACCACCCGGCCGTCGTAGTTGCTGGCCTCGGCGTCGTGGTACTTCTTCAGCGAGACGTTCGGCTGCCCGTTCAGGGTGGCGTACGCGGTGCTGCCCATCGAGCCGTAGACGACCCGGACCCGGCAGCCCATCCGGCCGATCCGGCGCAGTTGCTCGGCGACGCGTGGGCGGGCGTTGGTGAACTGGGCGTGCGCCACGTCGACCGAGCAGCCGCTGGCGTAGGCGTTCACCTCGGCGAGCCGGTTCGCCAGGGTGTCGCTGTCCGCCCGGGGCGAGTGGTAGACCGTGACGGCGGTGGTCGGCGACTTGTAGTAGCCGTTGGCGGCGTTGAAGTAGTCGTTGTTCTTCCGCTGCGCCCGCATGTCGTTGAAGTACGCGGTGAAGTGGTCGTACAGCTCGTAGTCCTCGTGCACGATCAGCGCGCTGTTGAAGAGGTTGTTCTGGCTGAAGGTGAGGTTCTGCGAGCTGACGAAGACGACCCGTTTCATGGTGCCGCTGGTGGAGAACGTGAAGACCTTGTTGTGGTTGATCGAGTTGCTCTTGTTGCCGATGCAGGCGGTCGAGCCGGCCACCGTCGACGAGGTCCTGCCGCAGATCACCAGGTCGTCCAGGTTCGCCGACTTGAGCAGCGGCACCGCCGTGTTGTCGGCCCGGGTGTTCACCCCGCCGCCGGTCTCGTCCAGCACCACCCGGACGACGACGCCCCGGGCCGCCGCCCGCCGCAACGCCTCCGCCACCACCGGGGAACTCCAGCTGTACATGATGCCCCGGATGTAGCTGCCGGCCGGTACGCCGTCGGCGAGCCGGACCAGCTCGTCCTCGATCGTCCGGTCCCGGGTACCGTCCTCGGCCGGGATGTTGAACCGGGTGTACGCCGGGAACGGGTCGGCGGCGGCAGCAGCCCCGTCCGGTGCGGGAGCGGCGGCGGCCGTCGCGGTCGGGGCGGGCAGGATCGCGGGCAGGATCGCCGCCAGCATCCCGAGCACGGCACAGGACGCCAGTGCGGTGTTGACGGGGGTACGGCGCGGGCCCAGACTTCTCATACCCCGTTACTAGTATAAATGTTTCAATCGAGCAACACTCTGCGCAGGAATTCTTCATCCGGTGTGCCTGATCATCATGCTGGGTGGCGTCACGATCGCGGCGCTCGACCCGGCCGATCCGCGGGGCGTGCTCTTCGTCGTGCTCGGCCTCGTCCTGCTGGTGCTGGCACTGAGCCTGCCCTGGCTGGCGGTCCGGATGCAGGGTTGGCTCCTCGACTCACCCACAACGGTCACGGTCACCCCGGAAAAACTCTCCAGCCGGTCCGCCGACGTGTCGTCCGAGGTCGCCTGGTCAACCGTCCGACGCGTGCAGGAGACCCCCGACATGTGGCTCGTCCGCCTCGGGCGTACCACCTCCTGATGCTGCCGAAGGACGCGACCGACGAGGCGGGCCGCCGGGAGTTCCGGCGCATCCTGGTGGAACGGGGACTCTCCCGGTAGGCCGGACCTGTTACCCGGACCCTTACCCGGCAACGGACGGTTATCCGGTGGCCCGCCGCCGGCCGCCGCGACTACGGTGCTCCGGTGCCGGTACGCCCAGACGTCGACGATTCCGCCGACTCGGCGCTCTGCGCCGACGACGGCACCCCACTCGCCCGGCTGCGGCTGCACGACGATGACGGGCAACGCGTCGCCGCAGACGTACGGCCGCTGGCCGGGGTGGCCCTGCCCGCCGTCGCCGCCCAGGCCCGGCACGATCTCGCCGGGCTGCGCCTGGAGACGCCGCACGAAGGGCTGGCCGATGCCCTGGTGGCGGGCGGGCTCGCACTGCGGCGTGCCGCCACCGAACTACGGCACGACCTGACCCGGCTGCCGGCGCCACCGACGCTGCCCACCGGGTGGACGCTGGCCGCCGCGGGCTGGGACGACGACCTCGCGCAGGCGTGCGACGCCGCGTACGGCCCGGATCATCCGGACGGGCGGTGGAGCGCCGACGACACCCGGCAGGTCCGGGCGATGTTCGACACCGACGACCCCGTCCCGCCGCTGCGGAACGCCTCGGCCCGGGTGGTGGGCCCGGACGGGCGGAGCGCGGGCCACGTGCTGTGCGCCGGCCCCGTGCCGTGGACCGACGACATCTGCGGCTGGATCCTCAACATCGCGGTGGCGCCGCACGTCCAGGGCAACGGGCTCGGCCGGGCCCTGCTGGTGCACGCCCTGCGCGGCACCCGCGAGGCCGGGCTGCCGACCCTCGGACTGTCGGTGGTGGACCGCAACCCGGCCCGCCGGCTGTACGACGACGCCGGTTTCCGCACGCACCGCCGGGTGCTCTCGGTGCCGCTAGCCGGATCCGCCGGGCATCCCGGGCCGGGCTGAGCCGCACAGGCTCCCGTCAGGTCAGTCGGCGGGCCGACCGGCTACCGGGTTCCGCCGCGAGCGGCACCGAGCTGGTGGCCCGCCGCCAGCGTGAAGGCGGCCCAGGCTGCGCCATGCCGGCCTGCACATGTACCGGGACGGCGACCGGGACCACTGCCCGAGCGGCCTGGACGAGGCGGCCCGGCTGGTCGCGCCAACCCGAGGTCGGCGCGGAGGGCCCGGCAACATCGGTTCGGGCGTCGGCGGGCGCGCGTAGGATCCCGGGCATGACGGACTCCGGTGCCAGCCGCCGGGCGGAGGCCGCCCGTCCGCTCAGCCGTCGTAGTCGACGACCAGCGTGTCGGTGAGCGGGCTGGACTGGCAGGTCAGCACGTATCCGGCGGCGACCTCGTCCGGCTCCAGGGCATAGTTGCGGGCCATCGACACCTCGCCCGTGACCACCTTCGCCCGGCAGGTCGAGCAGACCCCGCCCTTACAGGCGTACGGCAGCTCGCTCCGGACCCGCAGGGCCGCGTCCAGCACCCGCTCGTCGCGCCCCATCCGGAAACTCGACGCCCGGCCGTCCAGCCGGATCGTCACCTCGGCGCCGGCCGCCGCGTCCGCCGGCCGGGCCGGTGGCGCGGGCGGCGCGTCCACATGGAACAGCTCGGCGTGTACGGCCCGCTCCGGCACCCCCCGGTCGGCGAGCACCCGCCGCGTGTCCAACACCATCTGGTACGGCCCGCAGAGGAACCACTCGTCGATCCGGTCCGCCGGCACGATGCTGTCGAGCAGCCGGCCGAGCCGGTCCGCGTCGACCCGCCCGGAGAGCAGCGGCGACTCCCCCGGCTCCCGGGAGAGCACGTGCACCAGGTGCAGCCGCTCCGGATACCGGTCCTTGAGGTCGGCCAGCTCCTCCACGAACATCACGGTCCGGCTGTAGCGGTTGCCGTACACCAGAGTGAAGGTGCTGGCCGGCTCGACGGCGAGCGCGGTGGCGACCAGCGAGAGCACCGGGGTGATGCCCGACCCGGCGACCACCCCGGCGTAGTGTCGGACGCGATCCGGCGCGAACGCCGTGCCGAACTGCCCCAGCGGCGGCAGCACCTGCACGGTGTCGCCGGCCCGCAGCGCCGAGACCGCGAAGCTGGAGAAGACGCCGCCAGGCACCTCCCGCACCCCGATCCGGAGCTCTCCGGTCGCCGCCAGCTCGGCCGGCGTCGAGCAGATCGAGTACGACCGCCGCACCTCCGCCCCGTCGGGGACGAACCGCCGCACCGTGAGGTGCTGGCCGGCCCGGAACGCGAAGCTCTCGCGCAGCTCGGCCGGCACCTCGAAGGTGACCGCGACAGCATCCTCGGTCAACACGTCGACCGCCACGACCGGCAACGGGTGGAAGACCGGCCGTCGGCGTACCGGCCGTCTGATCGTCACGCTCACAGCGCCCTCGGGTTGGTCGTCACGTTCAGAAGGCCCTCAGGTGGTCGAAGGGTTCCCGGCAGGCCCGGCACCGCCACAGCGACTTGCAGGCGGTCGACCCGAACCGGCTGACCTGCTCGGTGTCGGCGGCGCCGCAGTGCGGGCACCGCACACTCAACGCCACCCGCACCGGTGCAAGGAAGGGCCCCCGCATATCGTTTTCTGTTGTAGAAGGGCCCCCGCCTAACACGTCGGTGCCGGTGGCCGGTCCCGGCGGGGCGATGCCGGCGGCGGCCAGCTTGGCCCGGCCGGCCTCGGAGATCCAGTCGGTGCTCCAGGCCGGGGCGAAGACCGTGACGACCTCGGCGTCCGGGTGCCCGGCGGCGGCCAGTGCGGCCCGGATGTCGGCGCGGATCACGTCCATCGCCGGGCAGCCGGTGTAGGTGGGGGTGATGGTGACGGTGATCCGGCCGGTCGCCGCGTTCTCCGTGACGCCCCGGAGCACGCCGAGGTCCTCGATGGTCAGCACCCGCAGTTCCGGGTCGACCACCGCGGCGGCCGCCCGGCGCGCCTCCGGTAGCCGATCCGTGCGCGCCTCCGGTGGTCGGTCAGTGCTCGCCTCCGGGGGCCGGTCAGTGCTCGCCCGAGGGAGCCGGTCAGTGCTCGCCTCCGGGGGGCGGTCGGCGCTCACCAGCGGGCTCCCGGATTCGACCGGTGCAGGACCTGCATCTCGGCGAGCAGGTAGGAGAGGTGTTCGGTGTGCAGCCCCGCCCGGCCACCGCTCGGCGCCCAGCCGTCGGCCGGGCGCTTCAGCGTCGCGGTCTCCAGCACCGGTTCGACGGCCGCGAGGAAGGCGGCGCGCAGCCCGGCCGGGTCGACCGGTGCGGCCGGGTCGGCGGCGAAGAGCTCGTGCGTGTACGGCCACACCTCGTCCACCGCCGCCTGCATCCGCCGGTGCGACTCCTCGGTGCCGTCGCCGAGGCGTACCGTCCAGAGGCTCGCGTGGTCGAGGTGGTAGGCGGCCTCCTTGCGTGCCTTGCCGGCGATGGCGGCGAGCCGCGCGTCGGCGCAGCCGGCGAGCGCGGCATAGAGCGGCACCTGATAGGCGGCGAGGAAGAGCAGCTTGGCCATGGTGACCGCGAAGTCCCCGTTGGGCAGCTCGACCAGGAGGCAGTTGCGGTACTCCCGGTCGTCGCGCAGGTAGGCCAGCGCGTCCTCGTCCCGGCCGGCCCCCTCCAGTTCCCCGGCGTAGCTCAGCAGCAGCCGGGCGGCGCCGAGCTGGTCCAGGGCGATGTTGGCCAGCGCGACGTCCTCCTCCAGCTCCGGTGCGGCGGCGACCCATTCGCCGAGCCGCTGCGCGGCGACCAGGGCGTCGTCGCCGAGCCCGAGCAGGTGGTCCACTGTGGGGGGCGTGCCGGGGGCGTTCACAGGTGTGCCGCCCCGTCGGGCACCGGGTAGAAGGTCGGGTGCCGGTAGACCTTGTCGGCGGCGGGCGCGAAGAAGGCGTCCTTCTCGTCCGGGCTCGACGCGGTGATCGCGTGCGCCGGCACCACCCAGATCGACACGCCCTCCTGCCGCCGGGTGTAGAGGTCCCGGGCGTTGCGGAGCGCCAGCTCGGCGTCGGGGGCGTGCAGGCTGCCGACGTGGGTGTGCGAGAGGCCGCGCCGGGCGCGGACGAAGACCTCCCAGAGCGGCCACCCGGCCCGGTCCCCCTGCGGCTCCGCCCGGTCCCGCTGCGGCGCCGTCATGCCGGCACCGCCGTCCGGTCGGCCGGGTGCCCGGCCCGGTCGGCGGAGCGCTTGGCGGCGTACGCGGCGGCGGCCTCGCGTACCCACGCGCCGTCGGCGTGCGCCCGGCGGCGGTGTGTGATCCGTTGCCTGTTGCACGGCCCGTCACCGGAGATCACCCGCATCAGCTCCGCGTAGTCGGGCTGGGTGTAGTCGTACGCCTGCCGCGACTCGTTCCACCGCAGGTCGGGGTCGGGCAGGCTCAGGCCGAGCACCTCGGCCTGCTGCACGCACATGTCCACGAAGCGCTGGCGCAGCTCGTCGTTGGAGAACCGCTTGATCTTCCAGGCCATCGACTGCTGGGAGTGCGTGGAGTCGCCGTCCGGCGGGCCGAACATCGCCAGCGACGGATACCACCAGCGATCCACCGCGTCCTGGGCCATCGCCAGCTGGGCGGGGGTGCCGGTGGCGAGGGTGTGGAGGATCTCGTAGCCCTGCCGCTGGTGGAAGGACTCCTCCTTGCAGATCCGGATCATCGCGCGGGCGTAGGGCCCGTACGAGCACCGGCACAGCGGCACCTGGTTGACGATCGCCGCGCCGTCCACCAGCCAGCCGATGGCGCCGACGTCGGCCCAGCCCAGCGTCGGATAGTTGAAGATCGAGCTGTACTTCTGCCGTCCGGCGAGGAGCAACTCGACCAGTTCGTCCCGGGTGACGCCGAGGGTCTCGGCGGCGGCGTAGAGGTAGAGCCCGTGTCCGGCCTCGTCCTGGACCTTGGCGAGCAGGATCGCCTTGCGCTTGAGCGACGGCGCCCGGCTGATCCAGTTCCCCTCCGGCTGCATGCCGATGATCTCGGAGTGGGCGTGCTGGGCGATCTGCCGGATCAGGGTCTTCCGGTACGCCTCCGGCATCCAGTCCCGGGGCTCGATCTTCTGGTCGGCGTCGATGAGCGCGGTGAAGTACTCCTGCGGGCCGGCGTCGTCCGCCGGGCCGTCACCGGAACGCCCCCGGTCGGCGGCGGCCCGCAGCGCTGCCTCCGCCGCCTCGACCTGATCGAGCAGGCCACCGGCGGCTCCGTCGTCCGGGACCGGGAAGTCATGTCCGTACACGTACCAAGTGTTACAGCTCAACTGGCCAGTAACCAAGACGTGTAATAGAAATGCCGCCCAGAGCCGACGTCGCATGGCCGGGACGGCCGGGACCAAATGTCGCACTGATGGGTGAATGAAACTGGTCACAGGTCCCGGATATTCGGCATCTATTACCACATAGCTGGTGATTTCTCCCCTGTATCGAAGGAGTCCTCGGCTTCACCATCTGGCGGATCGGGCTGCGGCACGTAAACTTTCCCCGTTCCGTCCTGTCGCCTCCCCCGGCAGGCCGGACACGGAGCACCGCCGGTGTGGGGCTGGCGGGGCCGCGTCGACACCACCACCGGCAGCAACAGCACGAGGCAGCCTGCGGGACTGTCTCGCCCCCGACCTCACCCTTGGAGCCCCGACTCATGCGTCCCCGCGTGATCCTGGCGCTCGCCATCACGGCAGTCGTGCTTGGCGGCCTACTGATCGTCCCCGCCGCGTACGCCCGGCTGGTCGACCCCGCGGGGACGCTCGCCTCGGGAGAGTCGGCGCTGACCGGGATCGAGCCGTCCACGCCACCGCCGCCGACACTGGCCGCCGCGTCGGTGACCGTTCGCGGTGTCGACGGCTTCTTCTCCTGGGCGCTCCTCGACCGCGAGAGCGGAAAGATCTCCGGGGCCAAGAACATGACCTCGACCAACTCGACCGAGTCGATGATCAAGGTCTGGATCGTCGCCGACTACCTCCGCCGACTCGGCGACAAGACGCCGCCGGAGTCGATGTTGCGGGCGGGCAGCACCGCGATCCGGGACAGCGACGACATCTCGGCGGAGCGGCTCTACAGCCTGGGTGGCCGGGGCGCGGTGATCGACCGCCTGATCAAGATGTGCGGCCTGACCGACACCCGCAAGGTCGTGCCACCGGGCGAGAAGTCCGTCTGGTGGAGCTACACCGAGATGTCGCCCCGGGACGCGGTGCGGATGGGCGAGTGCGTCAAGGACGGCACCGCCGCCGGACCGACGTGGACCAAGTGGGTGCTGGACGAGATGGCCAAGGTACGCGGCACCACCGCCCGGAAGGACCAGAAGGCCAAAGAGGCCGGCGGGCGCTGGGGGATCATCGACGGCCTGCCCAAGGGGGTCCTGGCGCAGGGGCCGGTCGCGATCAAGAACGGCTGGACGTTGATCTTCGCCGACGGCAAGTGGCACCTCAACTGCCTGGCGATCAGTGACGACTGGGTGCTTGCCGTGATGACCCGGTACTCCGGCCGCAAGGGGCTCGACTACGGCGCCGACGTCTGCGCCAGCGTCGCCAGCCAACTGGTCACGCCGCAGCCCGGTGCGGTGCTCAGGGTCCCGCAGCCCCTCACCGTGGCGAAGCCCTGATGAGCCACGAGGAACGCGCCGCGCGGCGCCGGAGCCGGGCCCACCGCAGCACCCTGCTCCGGCTGGCCCTGTTCACGGGCGTACTGCTGGCCATGGTGCTGGCCGGGCTCCGGCTGATGCCGGGCTCGCCGTTCGCCAGCACCGCCGCCGCCAAGTGGGGGGAGCCGTCGTCCAGCACCACCGGCTCCAGCCGCACGACCCCGGGCGGGCGGCCGAGCACGCCCACCCCGACGCCGAGCCCGGAACTGCCGCCGCTGCCGGTGGCCCCGACCGATGTGGACATCAGCAAGGACGGCTGGTGGAACTGGGCGCTGATGGACACCCGGACCGGCAGGATCTCCGGGTCGGACAACATGGACGAGACCAACCCGACCGCCTCGATGATCAAGGCATGGATCGGCGCGGACTACCTGCGCCGGGCCGCCGAGAAGGGCGGAACCCCGAGTGACAGCCGGCTGAACCAGGTCTCGATCATGATCCGGGACAGTGACAACAACGCCGCGCAGACGCTCTACGAACTGAACGGCGGCACCGCGTCGATCAAGCGTTTGATCAGCATCTGCGACCTGACCGACAGCAGCCCGGCCGCCGACGGCGGCTGGAGCCGTACCGCGCTCTCGGCCCGGGACACCGCGCGGATGGGTGCCTGCATCGCCGACGGGCGGGCAGCCGGTCCGAAGTGGACCAAGTGGCTCCTCGACGAGATGCGCGCCGTACGCGGGGTCGGCAACTTCGGCATCCGCAAGGCGTTCCCGGCCGCCGAGCAGAAGGGCATCGGGATCAAGAACGGCTGGGTGGACCGGCAGCGCGAGCAGAGGTACACGGTCAACTGCCTGGCCATCGGCGACGGCTGGACGATGGCGGTGGAGACCCGCTACGCGCTCGACCTCGGCTACACCTACGGGGCGAAGATCTGCGAGGACGTGGCCCGGCAACTTCGCGCCGCCGCCTCCGACGCCGGCTGAAGACGCCTCCGACGCCGACTGAAGACGCCTCCGACGCCGGCTGGGACCGGCCGTGCCCGCCGTCGGTCCGACCGCTGCCCGGTCAGGCGGAGTAGAAGGCCGGGCCGTCGACCGGTAGGGCCGGGACACCGGCCAGGTCGACGGCGCGGCGGGCGAACTCCCGCAGCCCGGCCACCTGCCGCTGCCCGAGCGAGAAGTCGAGCGTCCTGAAGTAGGTGGCGAGGGTGCCCGCGTCGAACGGCTCCCACCGGGCCGCCGCCTCGGCCACCTCGTCGAGTTCGGCGAGGCAGAGGTCCCGGGAGCGCAGGAACGCCTGGTGTACGTCCTTGACCTGCCCCGGGTGCCCGGCGGCGAAGTCCCGACGGACCGCCCAGACGGCGAAGACCATCGGCAGCCCGGTCCACTCCCGCCACGCCTGCCCGAGGTCGGTCACCGCCAGGCCGCGGCGGGGCGCCTCGTAGAGGGCACGCAGGGCGACGTCGCCGATCAGCACGCCGGCCTCGGCCTCCAGCAGCATGGTCGTCAGGTCGGGCGGGCAGCTGAAATATTCCGGCCGTACGCCGTACTGGTCGGCGAGGAGCATCCGGGCCAGCAGCACCCCGGTCCGGGAGGTGGAGCCGAGGGCGACCCTGGCGCCGTCCAGCTCGGCCAGCGGCCGGGTCGAGACGATGTTGACCGAGAGCACCGGGCCGTCGCTGCCGACCGCCAGATCCGGCAGGAGCAGCAGCTCGTCGGCGTGCCTGAGGTATTCGACAAGGGTTATCGGGCCGATGTCGAGGTCACCGGCGACCAGGGCGGCGCTCAGCCGCTCCGGCGAGTCCTTGTGCAGCTCGACGTCGATCAACGCGCCGGAGCGCATCAGCCCCCAGTAGATCGGCAGGCAGTTGAGGAACTGGATATGTCCTACCCGGGGTCGCCGCAGCTCGGTCATGACCCGACCGTAGCCGTCGGCTCGACCGGCCGCCCGGCCGACCGGGACGGAAGTGGCGCGGGACGCAGGCGGGTCCGTTCCCGCCGGGTGGCCCGGAGCACGACCGGGGTCACGGCGGCGACCACGGCCAGGCCGGCGAGCCCGGTCGCCGCGACCAGCGGCCGGGGCGGGAACCCGGCGAGCAGCACTCCGCCGGCCAGGTAGCCGAACATCCCGGCGCCCTGGATCGCGGCGTTCTGGGCGGCGAAGGCCCGGCCCCGCGCCTCCGGCGGCACCCGGTTGGTCAGCACCAGCGTGCAGAAGACGTTCAGCCCGCCGTTCGCGACGCCGCCGGCCAGCCAGAGCGGGACCAGCCAGCCGGCCGCCGGCACGGTGGCGCCGATCGCGATGGGCAGGCACGCCGCGCCGAGCATCACCAACACGGCCTGGACCAGGGCACCGTCGTCCCGGGCCCGCCGGGCGGGGCCCGCCAGCAGCCAGGCGCCGGCCAGCATGCCGGCGGTCCAGGCCGCACTGACCAGGCCGAACGCCGTGGTCGAGGCGTGCAGGGTCTCGCGTACGTAGAACACCTCGACCACGTTGGCCATGCCCACCCCGGCCGCCGTCGCCGCGACCGCGAGCACCATCGTCGCCAGCAGCGGATCGCGGCGCAGCCGCCAGGCCGGTGCCGGCGGGCCGGACCCGGCGGCGACCGGCACCCCGAGCCCGGTGGTGGGCGACGCCGTCGCCGGCCGGCCGCCCCGGTGGGTACGCAGCAGCAGCCCGGCCGCGATCAGCGCGAGATAGCTGCCGGCGTCGAGCAGCAGCGGAATCCGGGCACCGAACTGCCCCACCAGCAGCCCGGCCAGGGCCGGGGCGATCAGGATGCCGACCGAACCGGCGGTCTGGTTGATCGCGCTGGCCCGGGGCAGGTCGGCCCGGCGCACCATCTCGGGCAGCAGCGCGGCCAGGGTCGGCTGGGTCACCGCCAGCCCGCAGGCGAGCAGCGCGGCGAGCAGCATGATCACGTACGGATCGCCGACGAAGGCGAGCGCGGCGCAGACGATCGCCTGGCCGGCACCGGCGCAGACCAGCAGCGTGCGGCTCGCCACCCGGTCGGCGAGCCGGCCGGTCAGCGGGGCGAGCAGCACCAGCGGCAGGGTGGCGGCCAGCAGCACCCCGGAGACCACCAGCCCACCCGCCCCGGCGGTCTGGAGGGCGAGCGCCAGCGCGGTCGCGGCGAGAAAGTCTCCGCAGGTCGACACGGCCCGAGCGCCGGCCGCCAGGTAGACGTCGCGCCAGCAGGAGACCGCCGGAATCTCCCCGCGCGGGACGACACCGGCAGTTGTGAAGGACATACTTCGAAAGTAATCCTTCACAACTGCCGGTCGCAAGCACCGGACGTGCCGATACCGCCGGGGTCACTCCATCGGCAGCGCCGCGTAGTGGACCATCACCGGACGGGAACCCTCCGGCGGGTCGACCCGCTCGCGGCGCCGGTACGGGCGCATCAACTCCCGGATCGCGTCGTTCAGCTCCGTCAACTCCCCGGCGGTCAGCATCAGCACCGCGCCGCCGTACTGGGAGGCGTCATACCACTCCTTCGGCTCCTCGCCGGCACGCCGGGCCCACTGTCGGATCCGCTCCATGTCGCGGGCGGCGTAGACCTCGACCAGGGTCTCCAGGGCGGCCTTCGCCTCCGGCGACGCGTCCCGGCCGGCCTCGACGCCCCAGGAGCCGACGCTGCTGCGCCAGAGCCGCTCCCGGGCGTCGCCCCGGCTCGGCGCCTGCTCGACCAGGCCGAACTTCGCCAGCTCCCGCAGGTGGTAGCTGACCGCGCTCGGCGAGAGCCCCACGATCTCGGCACACTCGGTGGCGGTGACGGCCGCCCCGGTGGTGCTCAGGTGTTCCATGATCCCCAGCCGGGCAGGGTGCGCCAGGGCCCGCATCACCTGCGGGTCGCTGATCATCATCGGGCGCTGTTCCACCGGACGTTCGGTCATGCCGCCATGATTCCGCCTCCGGTACAACCCGGGGCAGGGGCCCGACCTCCCAGCTACCACAGACTGTTCGTGGTACCCGGAAAATCAGTGGAACGGGTGCCGGGCCGCAGGTAGGCTGGCTGGCCGCTTGACGGCCGAGGTGAGAATGCACCGCAGCGGACGTCTCCGCGCCGGGTGCCGGCCATCCGCCCCCGGACACGCGAGCGAGCAGCCGACGCGCAGCCGCGCCGATGGGAAACCAGCATGCCCGCACACGATCTCGACACCGACCTGGAGCACGAACGCACGCACCTGGCCGCCTCCCGGGCCGCCCTGCGGCGGATGCGGGAGCACGCCGAGTCGCTCTTCCGCACCGGCCAGGACGTCGCCGGGGACGCGTACGCGGCCGAGACGCTCGGCCGGACCCTCTCCCGGCGGGTCGCCGAACTCGCCGACGACCCGAACACCCCACTCTTCTTCGGCCGGCTCGACTTCGCCGACGCCAGCCACCACATCGGCCGCCGGCACGTCACCGACCCGCGCGGCGAGCCGATGGTGCTGGACTGGCGGGCCCCGATCTCCCGCGCGTTCTACCGGGCCAGCGTCCGGGACCCGCAGGGGGTCGCCGTCCGGCGGCGGTTCGGCTTCGGCGGCGGCGAGCTCACCAGCTTCGAGGACGAACACCTGGACCGGGGCGAGGAGTACGGCACCCGCAGCCGGATCCTCACCGCCGAGATCGAACGCCCCCGGGTCGGGCCGATGCGGGACATCGTCGCCACCATCCAGCCCGAGCAGGACGAGCTGGTCCGGGCCGACCTGGCCGACTCGATCTGCGTGCAGGGCGCACCGGGGACCGGGAAGACGGCGGTCGGGCTGCACCGGGCGGCGTACCTGCTCTATCTGCACCGGGAGCGGTTGCGCCGCTCCGGCGTGCTGGTGGTCGGGCCGAACCGGGCCTTCCTCTCCTACATCTCCGCGGTGCTGCCCGCGCTCGGCGAGGTCGAGGTGACCCAGGCGACCGTCGAGGACCTGCTTCCCACCCCGGTACGCGGGGTCGACCCGCCGGCCACCGCCGCGCTGAAACACGACCCCCGGATGGCCGAGGTGCTGCGCCGGGCCCTGGTCGGTCAGCTCCGCACCCCGGAGGAGCCGATCGTGGTCTCCGACGGCTCCTACCGGTGGCGGGTCACGGCCGAGGCGCTGCGCCGGGTGGTCGAGGAGGCCCGCCGGGAGCGGCTGCCCTACGCCACCGGCCGGGACCGGGTCCGGGCCCGGGTCGTCGGCCTGCTGCAACGGCAGTCGGAGGCGCGCCGGGGCGACTCGCCCGGCGAGGGCTGGCTGCGCCGGATGGGCCGGTCGGTGCCGGTCACCGAGTTCCTCGACCGGTGCTGGCCGGCGGTCACCCCGGACGGGCTGCTGCACCGGCTGCTCGCCGACCCGCAGGCGCTGGCGACCGCCGCCGACGGGCTGCTCAGCGAGGCCGAGCAGGCCCTGCTGAGCTGGCCGAAGCCGCCCCGCACCCCGAAGGCGGCGAGGTGGAGCGCCGCCGACGCCGTCCTCGTCGACGAGGCCGCCGGGCTGGTCGAGCGGCTGCCCAGCTTCGGGCACGTGGTGGTCGACGAGGCGCAGGACCTCTCGCCGATGCAGTGCCGACTGATCGCCCGGCGTAGCGAGCACGGCTCCGTCACGCTCCTCGGCGACCTCGCCCAGGGCACCGCGCCGTGGGCCGCCACCGACTGGCGGGAGACGCTGCGGCACCTCGGCAAGCCGGACGCCTCCGTGGTGTCGCTGACCCTCGGCTTCCGGGTGCCGGCCGCCGTGCTGGCGCTGGCCAACCGGCTGCTGCCGGCGCTCGCCGTCGACGTACCGCCGGCCGAGTCGCTCCGCTCCGACGGCGCGCTCGACATCCGTACCGTGACCGACCTGCCGGCCGCGACGGTGGCCGAGGTGCGCGCGGCGCTGGCCCACGACGGCTCGGTCGCGGTGATCGCCGCCGAGGACGAGGCGGAGCGGCTCCGCGTGGCGCTGGCCGGGGCCGGCATCCCGACCACCACCGTGGACGAGGTCGTGGCGGCGGCGCGGGTCACCGTCGTCCCGGCCACCCTGGCGAAGGGCCTGGAGTACGACCACGTGATCGTGGTGGAGCCGGCCCGGATCGTGGCGGCGGAACCGCGCGGCCTGCACCGGCTCTACGTGGTGCTGACCCGGGCGGTGTCCCGGCTCGCCGTGCTGCACACCGCGCCGCTCCCCGCACCGCTCTGACGCCGAGGCGTGTTAGGAAGGGCCCCCGCATATACAAAAAGCGATAAGAAGGGGCCCTTCCTTGCACCGCGTCCGCCGCGGGGTGGAACCCGGCGGCGGAGCCGGTGCCGGCGGATCGTCCACGGTGCCGAGACGCGGTTCGGCAACGAAGTGGACGTTTCCACCGGGCCGGGCGGGACATGATTCGGAGAAGAACCCGACACCTGCCTGGGGAGGATCCGTGAACGCGTTCCGTCCGTACCAGTCCCGACGCGACTTCCTGCGTACCGCCGTGGGGTCGAGCGTGGCGGCGACCGCGGTCGCCGCCGGCGCCGCTCCGGCGGTGGCCGCTCCGGCCGGCACCGCACCCACCGGCTCCGGTGGTTCGCTGCCGGACGAGGCGCTCCGCGCCGGGCTGCGGGCGATCACCGATGCCGGGATGCCGGGTGTCCTCGCCGAGGTGCGCGACGGCCGCGCGACCTGGCGGGGTGCGAGCGGCGTCGCCGACGTGACCACCGGCCGGCCGATGCGTCCGGACCTGCTGCACCGGGTCGGCAGCATCACCAAGACGTTCGTGGCGACCGCACTGCTGCAGCTCGTCGCCGAGCGCCGGCTGGTGCTCGACGCGCCGCTGCGCCGCTACCTGCCCCGGCTCGCCCCGGACGGGGTGACCGTGCGGATGCTGCTCGACCAGACCAGCGGGATCAACGACTACGACCACGTCATCTTCGGCACGGTGGAGGGCATCGAGAAATACCAGCACACCACGATCCGGCCACGCGAGCTGGTCGAGATCGGGCTGGGCCAGGAGCCGACGAACCCGCCCGGTGCCCGGCACTCCTATTCCAACACCAACTACATCCTGGCCGGGCTGCTGCTGGAGCGGATCACCGGGCGGCCGGCGACCGTCGAGGTCCGCCGCCGCGTGCTGCGCCCGCTCGGCCTGTGGCGCAGCTCCTTCCCGGGTACGGACCCCACGATCGACGGCCCGCACTCGGCCGGGTACGTGCCCTGGGTCGACGGCACCCTGCGGGACTTCAGCGTCTACAACATGTCCTGGGCCTGGACGGCCGGGGCACTGGTCTCCACCACCACCGACCTGAACAGGTTCTTCCGGGCCCTGCTCGGCGGCCGGCTGCTCCGCCCGGCCGAGCTGGCACAGATGCGCCGGACCGTGCCGGCCGACCCGACCGCCCCGGACGGCGTCGGCTACGGGCTCGGCCTGCTCAGCCTGCCGCTGCCGGGCGGGCTCGTCTGGGGGCACGACGGGGTGGTGCTCGGGCACCAGACGATGTCGCTGCACTCGCCGGACGGCCGCCGCCAGGTCACCGTGGCGCTGAACGCCACCCACTACTGGGTGCCGGGGCAGCCCGACCCGATCAGCGAGGCGCTCTTCGGGTTCCTGTTCACCGCGTTCGGCGAGCCGGCGACGGCGCTGCGTGCCCTCACCGGCCGACCCGGGCACGGGCTGCTGACCCCGGCCCCGGGCACGGCGGCCCTGGCCGCCCCGCTGCCGGCCCTGTCCACGCGCTGACGCCGCTGCCGCCCCGCCCCACGCGCTGACGCCGCTGCCCGCCGTGTTGCGGCGGGGATCGGCGCCCGGTGCCGCAGCGACCGAAAACTAGTTGGCGCGGTCGTGGAGTTTGTGTTGTAAACTCGTTTACATGACCGGGAACTTTGAGCACGAGCCCATCGACCACCGCGACGAACTGCCGCCGCCCGATCCGGCCGCCGCGCTCCGGTTGATCGCCGACCAGCAGGCCGAGGCGGCCCGCAAGCTCAACCCGAACCTGCTCTGGTACTACTGGCCCTGGGGATTGGCCTGGTTGATCGGCTTCGGCCTCTTCTTCCTGCGGTTCGGGCCGGACGGCCGGGTCTTCGTCGACCTGCCCAGCTGGCTGCCCCTGCTCACGCTTCTCGGCCTGCTGATCGCCGCCGGGATCGTCTCCGGGATCGTCGGTGGCCGGACCTACGGCCAGGTCACCGGCGATTCCAAGCGGCGCGGCCTCTGGTACGGCCTGGCCTGGGGACTCGGCTTCAGCGGCATCAGCTCGGTGCTGGGCCAGGTCTCCGACCAGCTGCCCGACGACGCCGCCGGACTGCTCTGGGCGGGGGTCACGGTCGGCCTCACCGGCGCCCTGCACATGGCCGGCGGCGCGATCTGGCTGGACCGCAACCTCTTCCGGCTCGGCGTCTGGATCAGCGTCATCAACATCGCCGGGATGGTCGCCGGGGTCGGCTGGCATGCCCTGGTGATCTCGCTCCTCGGCGGCGGCGGGATGCTGGCGGCCGGCGTCCTCTTCCTGCTCCGCGACCGTCGGCGCGGCCGGGCCCTCACCGCCGGCCTGGCGGGCACCGCCAGCGGCGGAGCCGCCCGGGGCGAGGGCTCCCAGAGCGACGACCCCCGGGGCGAGGGCTCCCAGAGCGACGACCCCCGGAGCGAGGGCTCCCGCAGCGACGACCCCCGGAGCGCCCGGTGAGCGCCGGCCCTCCGGAGCTCGATCCGGTGATCCACGCACAGGCCCGGCTGCGGGTGACGGCCACCCTCGCCACGCTGCACGGCGGCGACCGGATCGCCTTTCCCCGGCTCCAGGACATCCTCCAGATGACCGCCGGCAACCTCTCGGTGCACCTGCGCAAGCTCGAGGAAGCTGGCTACGTCGAGATCGTCAAGACCCATCACGGCCGTACCCCGACCACGCTCGTCGGGCTGACCCGGCGCGGCCGGTTCGCCTTCGAGGAATACACCCTCGCCGTCCGCGCCCTGCTCGATCCGCCTCAGACGGAGGAGAAGAAGCCATGATCCTCGCCCGCGCCGTCCAGGCCACCCGCCGGTACGGCGACGTCACCGCCCTCGACCGGGTCGACCTCGACCTGCCGGCCGGCGAGCTGGTCGGCCTGCTCGGCCCCAACGGCGCCGGCAAGAGCACCCTGCTGAGCCTGCTGGTCGGGCTGCGCCGGGTGCACTCCGGCCGGGTCGAACTCTTCGGCGGTGACCCTCGCGACCCGGCCCACCGGCGGCAGATCGGCATGACGCCGCAGGAGACCGGCCTGCCGCCCACCCTGCGGGTCGGCGAGGTGGTCGACTTCGTCGCCGCGCATTACGCCGACCCGGTGCCCCGGGCCGAACTGCTCGGCCGGTTCGGCCTCGACGACCTGGTCCGGCGTCAGACCGGCGGGCTCTCCGGCGGGCAGAAGCGCCGGCTCGCCGTGGCGCTGGCCTTCGTCGGCCGCCCCCGGCTCGTCTTCCTCGACGAACCGACCACCGGACTGGACGTCACCGCCCGCCGCGAACTCTGGGACGGCATCCGCCAGTTCCACGCCGACGGCGGCACGGTGCTGCTCAGCAGCCACTACCTGGAGGAGATCGAGGCGCTGGCGCACCGGGTGGTGGTGCTCGGCGGCGGGCGGGTGCTCGCCGACGACACGGTCGGCGCGGTCCGCGACCTGGTCGGCGTGCACCGGGTCAGCCTGGTCACCCCGGAGCTGCCGCCGCTGCCCGGGGTACGCGGCTTGCAGCGGATCGACGGGGTGACCCACCTGATCACCGCCGACGCGGACCAGCTCGTCCGCGACCTGGTGCGCAGCGGCGCACCCTTCTCCGGCCTGGAGATCCGGCCGACGAGCCTGGAGGACGCCTTCCTGCACATCACCGGTGCACAGCCCACCGCCGGTGCGCCCTCGGCCGCCCGAGCACGGCCCGGGCACCGGCCCGCCGCCCAACCCGCCGACGCCTGACGGAGGATCGACGTGCGACTCGCGCTCGTACACACGAGATATCAACTGCTGGAGACGGTACGGATCCCGATCGCGCTGGTCGGCAGCGCCTTCTTCCCGGCCGCCTCGATGCTCTTCTTCGTCGTCCCGTTCAGCGGTGACGACCCGGTGATCGCCACCTACGCCACCGCCTCGATGGTCACCTTCTCGGTGATGACCACCAACATCTTCCAGTACGGCATCGGGGTGGCCGAGGACCGCGCGCAGCCCTGGGATCCGTACCTCCGTACGCTGCCCGCCGGTGCCGCGCCCCGGTTCGCCGGCCGGATCCTCGCCGGCCTGCTCCTGACCATGCTGTCGCTGATCCCGGTGGTGGTGATCGGCGCGCTGGGCACCGCGGCCCGGGTGACCGGGCCGGCGTTCCTGGCCGCGCTCGGCACGGTCGTCGTGGCCGCGGTGCCGTTCACCCTGATGGGGCTCGCGATCGGCTACTCGCTGCCGAGCAGGGCCGCCATCGTCGTCGCCCAGGTGCTCTTCTTCCCGCTGGCGGTCGGCGGCGGCCTGCTCTTCCCGCCCGACCAGTCACCGGGATTCATCCAGACGATCGCCCCGTTCCTGCCGACCCGGGGCGCGGTGGAGCTGATGTGGGCGGCGGTCGGGGACTTCCCGGTCAACCCGCTCTCGTTGACGATGCTCGGTGTCTGGATCGTGGTGCTGGCCACGATCGCCGGCTGGGCGTACCGCCGCGACGAGGGACGGCGGTTCAGCTAGTGTCCTGAGTCGGTGGATAGGTGATTAAGTCGGGTGCAGTACACGGCGAGGCTGTCGAGGATCTCGTCGGCGGTTTTGACCCAGACGAACGGCTTCGGGTCGGCGTTCCATGCCTCGCTCGGGTCGCTCATGTCGGTGAGGTGGGTTTGGCCGGGGCATAGACCCGGTCTGCCGCAGCGTAGATGGCGTCGATGTCAGCGTCGGGGGGAAATCGGCCGGCGAGTTCGAGGTCGACAAGGCCCTTGATGGTGGCCCAGGCAACACGAGCCATGTCTCTGTCACCGCAGAAGGCGGCGACGAGCGGTGCCGCAGCGCGTTCTTCCAGGCCGACGGGCAGTTTCGCCCGGCTGAGAGCCCGGTCGTTAACCGGTTGCGGGCCTCCGGGCGGCCGGACCGGATCTTCGACGCGGTCCGGCAGGTCGTCGTGCAGACCGGCGTGTTGAAGGGCAAGACCCGCCGAGCGCTGGACTCCGTGGTGTTCGATGACGCGGTCGCCACCCAGGACACCATCACCCAGCTGATCGCCGCGATGCGCCGGGTCCGCCGCGAGGTGCCGGGGTTCGGGCGTGATCATCGCGGACCGCTGTCACCCGCATGACTGGGACGATCCGGGCAAGCCGCGGATCGCCTGCTCGCCCAAGACCCCGACATCACGCCCGGCCAGGACCTCGAGGTCCTGGGTGACACCGCTTACGGCATCGGCGAGGCTCGGGCCGCCCTCGAACACGCCGGGCACACCCCGATCGTCAAACCCGCCCCGTTACGCCCCGCCGTCGCTGGCGGGGTTCCAACCACACGCTGTGACCTACCACCGCTCGACAGCCTCTTGAAACACCGTCCCCGTCACCACTGACTCCGCCACCCCCAAAAACCGGAATTGCTCAGTGGTCTCCTAGCCGCCCCCGCGGACGGTCGATGGCACGCCGGGTCCGGACCGGGACGACGAGGGGGCCGTGCTCGCCCTCGATCACCCGCACCCGGGCCCGGTAGTGCGCGCCGAGGATGTCGTCGGTGAGCACCTCCCGGGGCGGGCCGTCGGCGACCACCGCACCGGCGGCGAGCAGCACCATCCGGTCGGCGTACTCGCCGGCGACCGAGAGGTCGTGCATGCTGGCCAGCACGGTCAGGCCGTCGTCGGTGCGGAGCCGGTCGACGAGTTCCAGCACCTCCTGCTGGTGACCGATGTCCAGCGCACTGGTCGGCTCGTCGAGGAGCAGCAGCGGGGCGCCCTGGGCCAGCGCCCGGGCCAGGAAGACCCGCTGCCGCTCCCCGCCGGAGAGCGTCGCCAGCGGCCGGGCGGCGAAGCCGGTCAGGTCCAGCCGGTCGAGGACGTCGTACGCCACCGCGAGGTCGGCGGCGGACTCCCGGCCCAGCGGCGGCACGTACGGGGTACGGCCGAGCAGCACGTAGTCGAGCACCGCCATCCCGGCCGGTACGACCGGGGACTGCGGCACGGTCGCCACCGTGCGGGCCCGGTCCCGGCGGCGGAGCCGGGCGATCGGCGTACCGAAGAGGGAGATGGAGCCGGTGCCGGCCGGCAGCAGCCCGCCGACCGCGCGGAGCAGCGTCGACTTGCCGGCTCCGTTGGGTCCGATCACGGTGACCCACTCCCCGGCCCGGACCGACAGCTTCACCCCGGTCAGGATCGGCACCCCGCCGAGGGTGACGCCGAGCCCGGTCACCTCGACCGCGGCCGTGCCCGGGGCAGCGGCGGTCATTCCGCCACCCGCCGGGTGGTGCGGAGCACGATGGCGAAGAACGGGCCGCCGAGCAGCGCGGTGACCACGCCGATCGGGATCTCGGCCGGCGCGGCCACGGTACGCGCGGCCAGGTCGGTCAGGGTCAGGAAGGCGCCGCCGAAGAGCACCGAGAGCGGCAGGATCGCCCGGTAGCTCGCCCCGGCCAGCATCCGCACGGTGTGCGGGACGATGATGCCGACGAAGCCGATCAGCCCGGAGACCGAGACGGCGGCGGCGGTGCCGAGCGAGGCGGCGGCGACCAGCAGCAGCCGGGAGCGCTGCGGATGCAGCCCCAGGCTGCCCGCCTCGTCGTCGCCGAGGGCCAGTACGTCGATTTCGCGCCGGTGCACCAGGACCACGGCGGTGGTGAGGACCGCGTACGGGAGCACCACCAGCACGTCGTGCCAGCCGGCGGTGGCGAGCCGGCCCAGCATCCAGGAGTAGACCTCCTGGATGCTCTCCGCGTTGCGTTGCAGCAGGTAGGTCTGGCCGGCGGCGAGGAAGGCGGAGACCGCCACCCCGGCCAGGATCAGCGTGGCCGGTGAACGGTCCCTTCCGCCGGCCGCGCCGAGCAGGTAGGTCAGCAGCACCGCGCCCAGCGCACCGACGAACGCGGCGAGCGGGACGGTGACCGGCAGCCCGACCGTGACGTCGGCGCCGGTGACGCCGCGTACCACGATCACGGCGGTGACCGCGAGGCCGGCCCCGGCGGCGACGCCGAGCAGGTGCGGGTCGGCCAACGGGTTGCGGAAGACGCCCTGGTAGCAGCCGCCGGCCAGGGCCAGCATCCCGCCGACCAGCAGGCCGAGCACCACCCGGGGCAGCCGCAGCTCGGTGACGATCGCGATCTCGCGCTCGTGCAGGCCGCTGTCCAGGTGCACCCCGGGTACGAGGTTCAGCAGCTCGACCGCGACGCTGCCCGGCGGCAGGCTGACCGGCCCGAACGCGATCCCGGCCAGCGCGGCGACGACCACCGCGCCGAAGCCGGCCACCAGCCACCGGCGGTGCAGCCCGGCCGGCCGGGCCGGCCGGGCTGCACCGGGCGGGCGGCCCTTCCGGGACGCCCGTCCGGTGCCGGACGCTGCACCCGGTGCGGTGCCGGCCGACGCGTCCGGTGCGGTGCCGGCTGCGCTCAAGCGGGGACCTTGGCGACCGCGTCCACGATCGACCGGAGCAGGTCGACGACCCGGGGGCCCCACCGGGACGCGATGTCGTCGTCGAGCGGGACGATCCGGTTGTCGCGCACCGCGGTCATCCCGGACCAGCCCTTGCGGGCCGAGACGGTCTGCGCGGACTGCTGGCAGCACTTCGTGTCGGCCAGGAAGACCAGGTCGGGATCTGCCGCGATGATCGCCTCCTCGGCGAGCTGCGGATAGCCGCCCTTCGACCCGTCGGCGTCGGCCGGGTCGGCGATGTTCTCCAGCCCGACCATCGTGAAGAGCGAGCCGACGAAGGTGCTGCTGGTCGCCGTGTAGTACTCCGGACCGAGTTCGTAGAAGTAGCTCAGTTTCGCCGACCGCTGCGGCAGGTCCCCGACCAGCTTCGCGACGTCGCCCTTCATCCGGGTGACCAGGTCGGCCGCCTCCGTCGGATGGCCGGTGAGCGCGCCGAGGTCGGTGATCTGCCGGTACGTGTCGTCAAGCGTTCCCGCCGCCGGTGCCAGGTAGTACGGGATCTTCAGCTGGCCGAGCTGATCGACGATCTTGTTCAGGTCGTTGGTCAGCACCACCAGGTCGGGGTTCTTCGCCGCGACCGCCTCGGCGTTCGGGGTGAACGCCGACAGCTCGGTCCTCGGCGCGTCGGCCGGATAATTCGAGTTGTCGTCGGCGGCGGTGACCTGGTCACCGGCGCCGATCGCGAAGAGCATCTCGGTGGCGGTCGGCCCGAGTACGACGATCTTCTCGGGTCGCTCGTCGAGGGTGAGTGTGCCCACCGTCACCGGATATTCGGCACCGCCGGCGCCGGAGGTCGGCTCCGGGCCGGGATCGTCGGTGGCACAGCCGGCCAGGGCCAGCACCACGCCGGCCAGCAGCGCGGCCAGCAACCGGGGCATGCGTCGTCGGGACATCACATCGGTCCTCCTGTCGGGTGAGGTCTGGTGCTCCGCCGACAGGTGCCGCTGCGCCCGCCTGCGGGGCGCCCTTCCTCGAAGGCGCTTTCCGCGACCGCACCGCAGGCGACCTGGCTCATCCTCGCCATGGTCCGGCGCGTGCCGCGACGGCGCGGCGGGCGGACGGACGGACGGGAGGCATCACAGTTGCGGGACAGCGCCGGTTTCGCACCGGCTTCGCTGCGGGGTGGTCGGGGTGAACGGTAGCGCATCCGCTCCGTGACCCCGGGCCGGCGGCTCCGTGACCCCGGCCCGGCAGCTCTGTGACTCCGGCCCGGCGGCTCTGTGACCCCGGCCCGGCCGGCCGGTTTCCGTCGGGCGGTGCTCGTAGAATCCGGCGAATGGCCCTCCCCATCACCGATGGCGACCAACCGCCCGATCGCGCTCTCGAGGTGCTGCGCCGGGTCTTCGGCTACGACAGCTTCCGGGGCGAGCAGCGGGAGATCATCGAGCAGCTCGTCGGCGGCGGCGACGCGCTGGTGCTGATGCCGACCGGTGGCGGCAAGTCGCTCTGCTACCAGATCCCGGCCCTGTTGCGTGACGGGGTCGGTGTCGTCATCTCGCCGCTGATCGCGCTGATGCAGGACCAGGTCGACGCCCTGACCACCCTCGGGGTCCGCGCCGGCTTCCTCAACTCCACCCAGGACCTCGACGATCGCCGGCTGGTCGAGTCGGCCTTCCTCGCGGGCGAGATCGACCTGCTCTACCTCGCGCCGGAGGCGCTGCGCGCCGAGTCCGTGCTCCGGCTGCTCGACCGGGGCACCATCGCGCTCTTCGCCATCGACGAGGCGCACTGCGTCGCCCAGTGGGGCCACGACTTCCGTCCCGACTACCTGGCACTGTCGATGCTGCACGAGCGATGGCCGGCGGTGCCCCGGATCGCGCTGACCGCCACCGCCACCCCGGAGACCCACGCCGAGATCGCGGCCCGGCTCAACCTCAAGGACGCCCGGCACGTCGTCGCCAGCTTCGACCGGCCCAACATCCAGTACCGGATCGTGCCGAAGCGGGAGCCGAAGAAGCAGCTCCTCGACCTGCTCCGCACCGAGCATCCCGGCGACGCCGGCATCGTCTACTGCCTCTCCCGGGCGTCGGTGGAGAAGACCGCCGAGTTCCTGGTGCAGCAGGGCATCGCCGCCCTGCCCTACCACGCCGGCCTCGACGCACGCACCCGGGCCGCCAACCAGCAGCGCTTCCTCCGCGAGGACGGGCTGGTGATGGTCGCCACGATCGCCTTCGGGATGGGGATCGACAAGCCGGACGTCCGCTTCGTCGCCCATCTCGACCTGCCGAAGTCGGTCGAGGGCTACTACCAGGAGACCGGTCGGGCCGGCCGCGACGGCCTGCCGTCGACCGCCTGGCTGGCGTACGGGCTCGCCGACGTGGTGCAGCAGCGCAAGATGATCGAGACCTCGGACGGCGACCTCGCCCGCCGCCGGGCGCTCGGCGCGCACCTCGACGCCATGCTGGCGCTCTGCGAAACCGTGCAGTGCCGGCGGCTCCAACTGCTCGGCTACTTCGGCCAGCAGGGCGAGGCGTGCGGCAACTGCGACACCTGTCTGACCCCGCCGGAGTCCTGGGACGGCACCATCGCGGCGCAGAAGCTGCTCTCCACCGTGCTGCGCCTGCACCGCGAGCGCGACCAGCGGTTCGGCGCCGGCCAGTCCATCGACATCCTGCTCGGCCGGCGCACCGACAAGGTCGTCCAGCACCGGCACGACGCGCTCAGCGTCTTCGGCATCGGCACCGAGCTGACCGAGTCCGAGTGGCGCGGGGTGGTGCGGCAACTGCTCGCCCAGGGGCTGCTGGCGGTCGAGGGCGACTACGGCACGCTGGTGCTCACCGAGGCGAGCGGGGAGGTCCTCGGCCGGCGGCGCACGGTGATGATGCGCCGGGAGGCGCCCCGGGCCGCGTCGGGCGGCCGGAGCGCGTCGGCCGGCCGGGCCGCGAAGGCGGGCGCCGGCACCGCCGCCGTCGCGCTGCCGCCGGGCGCCGAGCCGGTCTTCGAACGGCTCCGGGCCTGGCGGGCGGCGACCGCCAGGGAGCAGGGCGTGCCGGCGTACGTCATCTTCCACGACGCGACGCTGCGGCAGATCGCGGCCGAGCCGCCGACGACCCTGGCCGAACTGGCCAAGGTCAACGGGGTCGGGGAGAACAAGCTCGCAAAGTACGGCCAGCAGATCCTGGACACCCTCGCGGACTAGCTCCCCCCGCCGCCGACGATCATGGTGGGGAGGACGTGGTCAGGAGGACGTGATCGTGACGTTGTCGACGGCCGCCTCGACCAGGCTGGCGGAGGAGGCGTCGGCGGCCTGGACCAGCAGCCGCACCGTCTGGCCGGCGTACGCCGACAGGTTGGCGCTGGCCGTGCTCCAGCTGCCGTTGCGGTTGCTGGCCGCACCGGCCTGGTTGAACAGCTGGGTCGTGCCACCACTGTGCACGACGCTCACCCGGAAGTAGTCCGCGGAGGACGAGTTGGAGCCGTGCGCGAGATACCAGGCCAGGGAGAGCGTCAGCGTGCCGCTGCCCGGCAGGGTGATCGCCGGTGACTGGGCGCTGGTCACCCCGCCGTCGAGGTCGTGGTCACCGGCGCCCGAGCCGGCCAGCCTGCCGGTGACCAGGTCGTTGCTGCCCGCGTACGGGGCGAGCTGCTTGGCGCCGCTGGAGGTGGTCGGCTGGGCCGTACCCCGTTCCCAGGCCCCGGTGGTGGCGGTGTCGGTGCCGGCCGGGTTGACGGTCCAGCCGGTCGCGGTCTCGAAGGTGTCGGACCAGACGGTGGTGCCGCCACCGCCGGTGCCGCAGTACGTCGCCTGGAGCCCCACCACCCGGTACGGGCAGTCGGCGTACTCGCTCAGGATCAGCACCGCCTCCCGGTTGCGGGAGGTCTGCGCCGGGATCACCTCGTCCGGCGGGTAGAAGCCGCCGCCACCGGCCGAGCCCGGGTACATCTCGAAGGTGTACGCGAAGATGTTGTGGGTGGCCCACATCCAGTCCAGGCTGTCCCCGTCGGTGATGTAGAGGTCGCTGGACTGTTCCGGGGTGTAGCCGTTGGTGGCCGCCATCTGCTGGCCGAGGGTGCGGAAGACCCGCTCCTGGTCGGCGTTGAGCCCCGGCCCGGTGTTCGCGGTCGTGTAGCCGTACGGCCAGAGCACCAGCTGCGAGTAGGTGTGGAAGTCGATGTTCACCTTGATCTGCTGGGTGCCGCCGACGACCCGGCTGTTGACGAAGTCGCGCAGCCGGGCGGTCTCCGGCGCGGAGAACGCCGACGGCCCCCGGTAGGTCTCCGAGGAGGTCGAGCCGGAGGAGCCGCCGCAGCAGCCCCAGTTGTAGCCCCAGTTGCGGTTGAGGTCGGTGCCGACGTACGACGAGCCGCTGTTCGGCTGCCGGTTCTTCCGCCAGGACCGGTAGGAGCCGGTGGCGATGTCGTACTCGCTGCCGTCCGGGTTGACGGTCGGGACGATCCAGATCTCCCGGGTGTTGACGATGTTGGTGATCCGGGAGTCCGAGCCGTAGTTGTCGGTGAAGAGGTTGAGCAGGTAGATCGCCATCTCGACGGTCAGGTGCTCGCGGGCGTGCTGCTGGGAGTTGAAGAGGATCTCCGGCTCGTTCTCGTCGGTGCCGACGTTGTCGGAGATCTTGATGACCGGCAGGTCGCGCCCCTCGTAGGAGGTGCCCATGCTCGACCGGCGGGCGATCGTCGGATGGTCCGCGACCACCTGGTTGATCACCGTGTTCAGCTCGGCGTAGTTGTGGTACGCCGAGTCGGCCGGCGGGAAGTCGAGGACGCCGACGTCCCCGTCGTGCTGGTGCTGGCCCCGGTCCGGCGGCGCCGGTACGGCCGCCACCTCGAAGCCGAGTGCCGTGATCGCCTTGACCTCGGCGGGCGTCGCGGTGACGTAGAGCGCGCCGTGCTCGGCGTAGTCGATCGAGGTGCCGGTGGCCGCCACCGCGTTCCGGTCGGCGAGGGTACGCGGACCGGTCACCCGGTATTCGGCGCTGGCGACCTGTTCCGCCTCGGCCCGGTCCGGCCGGGCGCTGGCGGCGCCGGCAGGGCCGAGGCCGGCCACGACGAGTCCGAGCACGACGGTGCCGGCGAGCGCGCCGACCCTGGCCCGACGCCGGATCGACGGGCCGGGTCTTTCGGTGCGGACGAGCATGTAAAACCTCCTGGGGGTAGGGAGGACTCCGCTGGGTAGTGCACACTGCACCACCCGTACCATGGTCATATCAATATCGATCACTTCATGTCCCATGCCAGTCTGACCCTCACGCCGGCAAAGATTTTCTTTGCCTGAACATCTGGCGAAAGTTCTCGACGGACGGGATAGTGACGACAGGACCCGACCTTCGTCCCCGCGGAGCATCGATGGCCAGTTCCCCGAACCCGATCAGCCGGCGCACCTTCACCCTCGCCGGCCTCTCCACCCTCGCCATGCTCGGCACCGGCGTGCCGACCCGGGCCGGCGCGACACCCGGCCGTCCCCGACCGGTCCCGCACGACGAGCAGATCACCTGGCAGGAGTGGTCCGGCTACGCCGACTGGCGGCGCGGGACCCACCGGGGCACCGTCGCCGTCCCCGGCGCACGCACCGGAATCACCATGCTGCGCCCGGCCGGCAGCACCGAATACACCGACCCGCACACCGGGACCACCCGCACCTGGTCGTACGCCACCTGGACCTCGCCGGTCACCCCGGTCGGCTTCGACGCCAGCGAGCTGGTCGCCTCGTGGAACGCCGAGACGCCGGCCGGCACCTGGATCCAGGTCGAACTCCAGGGCACCTACAACACCGGCGAGCTGACCCCCTGGTACGTGATGGGCCGGTGGGCCGCAGGCGACCAGGACATCCGGCGCGCCACCGTCAACCGGCAGGGCGATCCCTGGTCGACGATCTGGACCGACACCTTTTCGATCGACGACGTGGCGAACGGGGTGCTGCTGCGGGCGTACCAGCTCCGGCTGACCCTCTACCGGGCGCCGGAGAACCGGCGGTCGCCCCGGGTCCGGATGCTCGGCGCGATGAGCTCGATGGTGCCGGACCGGTTCACCGTGCCGGCGAGCGCCGGCCGGATCGCCTGGGGCCGGGAGCTGGCCGTCCCCCGCCACTCCCAGAACATCCACGCCGGCCACTACCCGGAGTACAACGGCGGCGGGCAGGCCTGGTGCTCACCGACCTCCACGGCGATGGTGCTGGAGTACTGGGGCCGCCGGCCCTCGGCCGAGGAGACCGCCTGGGTCGACCCCGACTATCCGGACCCGACGGTCAACCACGCCGCCCGAATGACCTACGACTACGCCTACTCCGGCTGCGGCAACTGGCCCTTCAACACCGCGTACGCCGCCTCGTTCCCCGGGCTGGAGGCGAAGGTGACCCGGCTGCACTCGCTGGACGAGGTGGAGCACCTCATCGCCGCCGGCATGCCGGTGATCACCAGCCAGTCCTTCCTGGCGGAGGAGCTGGAGGGGGCCAACTACGGCACCTCGGGGCACCTCTTCGTGGTGGTCGGCTTCACCCGCGACGGCGACGTGGTGGTCAACGATCCGGCGTCGTCCAGCAACGACGTGGTGCGCAACGTCTACCGGCGGGACCAGTTCGAGCAGATCTGGCTGCGTACCAAGCGGATCAACGCCAACGGCGGTGTCTCCGGCGGGTCGGGCGGGATCGCGTACCTGATCAAGCCGTGGTGGAAGCCCTGGCCGAGGCTGGCCGGCTCGACGAACTGGTAACCGCACGGCTGCGGTGGGGCGGTGGCCGCACCGGTGGAGCACACCTGGGGAGGAGCATCGACCCCGTACCCGGTCAACGACGCCCGGGTGCGGGGTCGGTGCCGGTCCGGCCCCGGCTCAGCCCGGCTTGTCGGTCGGCTTTTCCGGGCCGGCCGCTCCCTCGTCGCCCGCCAGGGCGGCGCGGAGCCGCTCCTTCTCGGCCCGCCGCCGCTCCGCGGCCCCGGCCAGCTGCTGGGCCATCTCGTCCCGCCAGCCCCGGAGCAGGAAGAACGCCAGCGCGGCGGAGAAGGCCACCGCCAGCATGAGCTTGAGGAAGATGTTCATCTCGACCGGCCAGAGCGCCAGGGCGACCGCCACGAACAGCCCGAGCCGGCCCAGCGTGTACTTCACCGCGGGACTCATCGTCGCATCTCCGATCAGTTCGTCCGGCCGGCGAGCCAGCGGACGCCGACAAACCAGACCAACGCGTACGCCACGGCGAAGACCGCCGCGGCCAGCCCGCCCGAGACGAGTGGTGGGGTGGAGGCGGCCAGCCCGGCCGCGAGCAGCCCCGTGGTGATCCCGACGGCCGCGGCCACCAGCGCCGCCGCGATCCGGGCCGGACCGAAGCTCCAGGCGCGGAACTCCTCGACGAAGATCCAGGCCGGCAGGATCACCGCCAGCCACCCGCTCGCCTCACCGAAGTCGCCGAGGCCGAGCAGGGCGAACCCGGCGTCGAAGACCAGCAGGCCGAGCAGCCCGACGACCACCCCGGCCAGAGCCACCCCGAGCAGGTCGGCGAGCACCACGATCCGCCCCCGGTCGTCCCGCCGGGGGAAGGGCGCCCGCTCACTCCGCTCGCTCACGACGGCACTCCGCTGTGCTGCGTGCCGCCATCGGGCACCTCGGCACTGAGCTGGCTGATTCGCTCGCTGCGCTCGCTCATGACCCATCGAGGGTACGCGAGCCCAGGCGCGCCCCACAGAAAGGGCGGCTACCCGACGGCGCCCCGGACCCCTACCACCGGGTCCGGGCGGTCGGCGGGGCCACCCTCCCGGGCCGGCGACCGCTCGACCGGCTCGACCGTCCGGCGGCGACGCCGCCACCGGAGCAGGGCCAGCACCGCACCGACGACCCCGACGAGCAGACAGAGCAGCGTCCAGGGAACGTGCCAGACCGTCCCGCTGCTGACCAGCACGGGCAGCGGCCCCTGGCTGGTCGAGGCGGCGACCCGCACCGTACCGGTGATCATGCCAGCCGGCAGCACGCCGTCGACCCGCTGGACCAGGGTGACCCGCGCCCCGGGAAGCATCTCCGGCAGGGGCACCTCCCGGTCGCCGGCGAGCGGCAGGCCGAACGGGCCGGTGGCGCTCACCCGCGCGGTCCCGCCGGCCCGGACGTTGCCGGGGTTGACCACCTGATAGGTGATCGTCGCCGGGCCCCGGGTGAACGGCAGCCACGGGTTCGCGTACCGGACCTCGACCGCGGTGACGTCGACCATCGGGGCCAGCGGCCCGTTCACCCGGAGATAGATCCGGGCGCCGACCCGGCGCTCGACGTTGACCCGTTGCCCCTCGGCGTTGGTCTGCTCCTCGACGACCCCGGCGACTATCCCGGCGGCGTGGTCCCCGGGGGTCGCGTTGCCGGGGACGGTCAGCCGGAACGGCAGGACGGCCCGCTCACCCGCGCGCAGGGTCCGGGTCTGCCGGCCGAGGTCGACCCAGGCGCCGACGTCGTGCGCCGGCTCGCTGGCCGGTGGCAGCGCGAACGCCCCGTCCGCCGAGGTGGCGGCGTCGGTGGCGTAGACGGTGAAGGTGAGCGGCCGGCCGGCCCGGTTGGTGACGACGACACGGTCGTCGATCCGCTGGCCGGGGGTGAGCACGTAGTTGAACTGGCTGCGCGGGCTTCCGCCGGCCGCCGGTTCGACGGTCCACCGGAACTCGTCGCCCGGAGCGGCGGCACCCGCCGGGCCGGGCAGGGCCGTACCGGTCAGCAGGCTGACTGCGGCGGCGGCCAACGCGGCGACGACCCGGCGCGATCGGTGTGCGGTCATGCTCTCTCCTCGTTCGCCCCGACGACCCCGTCGGCCGGGGCCGGCCGGCACCCCTCGCGCCACCCGGTCACGATGCGGCCGTGGGATTGGTCCGGTCCGGATATGGATGCGCGGTGGAGGCACCACGGGCGGGTGGCCCGTGGTGCCTCCACCGGTTCGGCTGCCCCTCGGGCGGTCGGACCGAGGTCAGACCAGCGTCAGGGTCAGGGTGCCGGCGTAGCTGCCCGGCGTGGTGGTGTCCGGAATGCCGAGGGTCAGACCGGCGCCGCACTCGAAGACGCCGGCGCTGCTGCCCTCGTCGGCCCGGCAGAGGGTCCTGGCCTCACCGAGACCGGAGCCCGGCGCCGCCGCCGCACCGGCGGTGGCGGCACCGCTGCCGCTGACCTTGCTGGCGTCCGGCGTCCAGCCGAGCTGGTTGCCGTCGATGGTGGCCGCGGACGGTCCCACGAAGTCCTCCACCTGGCCGGTCAGGTTCCAGCCGGCACCGGTGCCCCGCAGGTCGCTCACCTTCGCCGTGTTCAGCGAGCCGGTGGCCGTACCGCCGACGGTGCCGCCGGTGAGGGCGACGTCGGTGCCGGCCATCTCCAGCAGCAGCCCACCGCCGGCGATCTCGGCCGTGATCCGCTGCTCGCCGGTGATGGCGCCCGGCGCGGTGACCTGGACACCCACCGGGGCGGAGGTCGACGGCTCGTACGCCGCCGGGTCCGCCGGGGTGAACTGGGCGGTCAGCGAGTTGCTGCCGACCGGGAGGGTGGAGACGGTGAGTGCCGCCGTGCCGCCCGACACCGGCGCGGTGCCCAGGGCGGTGCCGCCCCGCCGGAACTCGACCGAGCCGGTCGCCTCCGCCGGAGCCACGGTGGCGGTGAGGGTCACGGGGGTGCCCGACTCGACCGGTCCGGTCGGGCTGGCCGCCAGCGTGGTGGTGGTCGGGACGGCGGGGTCGACCGCGCCCTTGACCTGCCAGTTGCCGCCGCTCACCGCGATGACGGTCTCGAAGCGGTCCGGGTGCACGCCGTTGAGCTCGCTGAGGCACTCGATGACGACGACGTAGTCACCGTCGGCCGGCGTACCGGCCAGCGCCGTGGCCATCGACCGGTTCGCGGTCAGGGTGAACGGAGCGGTGTCGTATCCGGTGTCGCTGGCGATCCGGTTGAGGTTCGCCACCTGACCACCGACCGGGCCGACCCGCAGCGCGGCCTGGTCACCGAAACCGGTGGGGCAGGCGGCCGAGGTGGTGGCCCCGGTGAGCATCGGGTTGTCGGTAACGGTGCCGCTGGTCGGGTTGAGGGTAAGGGTGCCCGCCACGGCGGCCTGGGCCGGCGCCGCGACGCCGGCCAGACCGACCGCGGCCAGCGCGACCGCGCCGGCCAGCGCGACCGCCCGACCGAGCAGGGCCTTTGTTGCCTTCATGAATCACTTCCTTCGGCAGGAGTGCGGCGGTGGCTCTCCCCGATGGGAGGCAAGTCACCCGCCGCGACCTCGATCAGGCTGCACACGGGCCGTGACCCCTCGTGCAGGCCCACGCCAAGGCCGGACATGCAACAGGCAAATTGCGGGTTACGGGCAAACTGACACGGGACTGACGGCAGGAAGAATCGAGGTGATCCACCGCATGAATGCCAGATGTCGGACCCGGCCCGGCAGAGCCGGCGCGTCCGGCGTGGCCGCCGGCCGGCGCCGCCCGGCCGGCCGGACTATCCGAACCGTCCGTGCACATAGTCATGGGTACGCGGATCCTGCGGACTGTCGAACATCACCTCGGTCGGCCCGTGCTCCACGATGACGCCGGGCGTGCCCTGCTCGGCGAGGAAGAACGCGCAGCGGTTGGAGACCCGCGCCGCCTGCTGCATGTTGTGCGTGACGATCACGATCGTCACCTCGGCCACCAGCTCGGCGATGGTCTCCTCGATGCGCCGGGTCGAGGTCGGGTCCAGCGCCGAACACGGCTCGTCCATCAGCAGCACCCTGGGCCGGACCGCCAGCGATCGGGCGATGCAGAGCCGCTGCTGCTGCCCGCCGGAGAGCGCACCGCCCGGAGAGCGGAGCCGGTCCCGTACCTCCCGCCAGAGGCCGGCCTTGGTCAGGCACTCCTCGACCAGGGCGTCCCGGTCGTCCCGGCCGACCCGGGTGCCGGTGAGCCGCAGACCCGCGACGACGTTGTCGTAGATCGACATCGTCGGGAACGGGTTGGGCTTCTGGAAGACCATTCCCACCTGCCGCCGTGCGTCGGTGATCCGGCGGACCGGAGCGTAGAGGTCCTGGCCGTCCAGCAGCACCTCGCCGGCGAGCGAGGCCCCGGGGATCAGCTCGTGCATCCGGTTGAGAATCCGCAGGAACGTCGACTTGCCGCAGCCGGAGGGTCCGATCAGGGCGGTCACCTCGCCGGCGGCCATGGTCAGCGAGACCCGGTCGAGCACCTTGTGCTGACCGAACCAGGCGGAGATCGACCGTGCTTCCAGGTCGGCCAGGGCACCGGCCGGACCGATCGGGGCGGTGGGCAGGATGGAGGTGGTGTCCAGGCTCATCTCGGCTCCGTCGTCATATCTGTCGTCAGTAGAGGTTGGGCAGGAGTCGGGCCGCCTGGTCGGCGACGGCGAGGCCGAGCACGGTGAGCAGCGGCATTCCCGACACCCACGCCTGCCAGCCGCCCCAGCGGGCCCAGGCCCAGCTCACCGCGTACGCGGCGATCAGCAGCGCCTGGCCCCAGAGCACCAGCGGCACCCAGGCGTCGGGGTCGCCGGCCATCGACCTCTCGGCCGCCGTCAGGGACTGCGCGCCGAACCGCCGCTGCGGGGCCGGTTGGACGGGCGAGACCAGGTCGGCGTCGACGTACAGGACGTTGGTCGGCAGGTACGGCCGGCCGTCGGCGGTCGCCAGGGTGAGCCGGCCCGCGCCGTCGGCCAGCCGGGACGGCAGCGGATCGCCCGGCCGCCGCAGGCCGGTGACCCGGTACCGGTGCTCGCCCTGCCCGGTGACCACCACGATCTCGTCGCCCCGCCCCAACAGCGGCAGGCCGGCGAAGGGGCCGCCGTAGCCGGCACGCCGGCCCAGTACGACGCTGGTTCCGGCCTGGCCGGGCAGCACCGTGTCGCGGCGGTGTCCCGGACCGTCCTGGAGCACGCCCGAGGTGGTCCCCTCGACAACCACCTGCCTCGTGCCGATCGCGGGAATCCGCAGGACGGCGACGGAGCTGCCGGGGCGGAGTAACTCGCCGTCGAGATCGGTCTGGCCCACCGGTGCCACACCCTCGGCAAGTTCCTTGCGGAAGTCCGAGTACGCCGTCTGCTGCGCCCGCTCGTGGCGAAGCTGGGAGATCAGCGTGAGGTGTACGACGAAGGTCAGCAGCAGCACCCCGAGAAGCGTCAGCACCGTGCCACTGATCCGTACCGCCGGGATCTCGACCGGACGGGGCAGCCGCGCCGGAGTCTGCGACGGCGGCCGGGCCGGGCCGGGTGGTGGTCCTCCCGGCGGCAGGTCCACCGGTTCCCGCCGCCGGCTGTCGACCGGTGGCACGGTCGAGGGCTCGACGGTCGCGGTCACGGATGCCCGTCCCCTCGTCGGCCCGCCGCCCGGCCCCCGCGTCGGCGGATCAGCGGCACGGCGGCACCGACCGCGACGACCAGCAGGGCGACCCCGCCGAGAATCCAGGGCAGCGACGGAGCACCCTGGTCCCGCCCCGAGGCCAGCTCGGGTACGCCGGTCGCGCCGGCCGGCTCCCCGGCCGCACCGCTCGGTACGGCGGACGGCGTGCCTGCCGGACCGCCCTCGCCAGCGGATGGTGCGCCGGTCGCACCTTCCCCCGGCCGGCTGCCCGCCGGGTCGGGCCGGCCCCCGGTGTCGCCGCCGGGCCGGCCCCCGGTGTCGCCGCCGGGCCGGTCGGCGGTGTCGCCGCCGAGCCGCCAGGTGTTGCCGCGCACCACGATCGGTGCCTCGAAGCGCTCGGGATGCGTGCCCCGGGTCTCGCCGACGCACTCGACGACGATCAGGTACTCGCCATCCGCGGGCGGCCGTCCCTGGGACGTCGCCATCGACCGGTTCGGGTTCATCGTCACCGGTGCCCGGTCGTAGCCGCCCGCGCCGGCCGGCCGGGCGATGTTGCTGTACGGACCGCCGGGCGGCCCGACCCGGAGCAGCGCCGCCGCGCCGTAGCCGGCGGGGCACGGCGTCGAGGTGGTGGCCGAGGTGAGCATCGGGCTGCCGTCGACGGTCCCGCTCGTCGGCGTGACGGTGAGCGCGCCCAGCGCCGCGGAGCGCCCGGCGGACGCCGCCCGCGCGCCCGGCGCGGGCACCGACAGCCCGGCCACGGCGACCATCGCCGTCGAGAGCAGCAGCGCCGCTCCCCGGTACGTCAGTCCTGCCAGTACGGACATGGCTTCCTCTCTGCTGGCCCGGCAATCGGGAACTCCGGCTATCCCTGCGGGGTGTCCCGGCGGCGGGCCAGCACCATCGCCGCCGCCCCGGTGAGGATGAGGACCGTCCCGCCGGTCAGCAGCATCGGCATCGAGGTGCCGGTGAGGGCCAGGTTGCCGCCGCCCCCACCCGTCGGGGTGGAGGTCGTCTGGCTCGGAGTCGGGCTGGCCGTCCCGGTCGGGGTCGGGCTGGCCGTCCCGCTCGGGGTGGGCGTCGGGCTCTCGGTCGGCGTCGGGGTGGGGCTGGCCGTGGCGGTCGGGGTGGGCGTCGGCGTCGGGCCCGCGGTGGCCGTGGGCGTGGCGGTGGGCGTGGCGGTCGGTGTCGGCGAGCCGGATGTGCCCGGTGATGTGGTCGGCTTGTCTCTGACCTGCCAGTTCGGCCCGCTGATCGTGATCAGCGTCTGGAACCAGTCGACGTGCGCCTCGGCCAGCTCGGTCATGCACTCGACCGTGATCCGGTAGTCGCCGTCCGCCGGTGCCGGGATCACGGCGTCCTTGTCGTCCGGGTCCAGCGCCTTCGCGATCGACCGGTTGGTGGTCAGGGTGAACGGTGCGGTGTCGTACCCGGTGTCGCTGGCGATCCGGTCGAGGGTGCCGCCGGTCGGTCGGCCAGGCTGGTCGGCCGGGCTGATCCGGATCTGCGCCTGGGCGCCCCAGCCGGTGGGGCAGGCCGCCGAGGTGGTCGCGGTGAACGCCGGAACGTCGTCCACCGTGCCGGCCGCCGGAGCGAGCGCGAGGGTGCCGAGTGAGGGAGCCGCCTGGGCGGGCGGGGTGAGCCCGATCAGCGCCGCGCCGACCATGGCGGCGCCGGAGAGCAGCGCGACCCCGATCAGCGTCGAGCCGGCCCGGCCGAGCCGGTGGATTGGGCCTTTCACGGCGGTCCTTCCTTCGTGCGACGGGTGATACCCGGCCGTAGCGGGGATAGTGGGTCGTAGCGGGGATAGAGGGTCGTAGCGGGGCTGGTCGGGCGGGGCGTGGCGGGAATACCTGGTCGGGCGGGAACACCTGCTGGGGACGGGCGTCCCGGCCCCGGGAACACGGCCACGTGGCCGGACGTCCACGAAGGACACCCGGCCACCCGGTCACGCGCCTCGGCCGGTCACCCGCCTCGGCGCGCGCCTCAACCGATCACGAGGTAGCAGATCTGCGAGGTCGAGGAGGCGTACCAGCGCGGGTCCTCCGGGGTGAACGTGGCCGTGAGCTGAAGCAGGCCCTTCGGCAGCGCGGTCGTGGCGAAGACCGCCCTGCCGTCGGTCACCGGCGCGGACCCGATGCTGGCGGAACCGGCGAAGAACTCGACGCTGCCGGCGGCGTCCGGCCGCACCTTCGCGGTCAGCGTCACCCGCTGGCCCTTGACGGCGAAGAGGCCCGGCTTGGCGGTCAGCCGGGTGCTGGTGGACGCCGCGTCCTTGACCGCCCAGCTCCCGCCCGCGACGGTGACGAGGGTGGAGAAGTCCTTCGGGGCCGCTCCGGTCGCGCCCGAGCAGGAGATGGCCACCTCGTAGGTACCGTCCGCCGGAGCGCCGCCGAGGGCGGTGGCCAGCGATCGGTTCGCCTCGATCGTGAACGGCGCCTGGTCGTAGTCGGCGAGGCCGCCGATGCGGGCGAGCGGGCTGTACGGGCCACCGGGCGGGCCGACCTTCAGCGCCGCGTTCTCCCCGAAGCCGGTCGGGCAGGCGGCCGAGGTGGTGGCCGCCGTCACGAACGGGTTGTCCTGCACGCTGCCGCTGGTCGGCGTCAGCGCCACGGTGCCGAGAATCGGGCTGTCCGCCTGCGCCGGGCCGGCCGGGCCGGCCAGCGCCAGAGTCGCGATCGCGGCGGTCGACAGCGCTACTGCCGTCCGGCCGAGCAGAGACTTGGCCTTGCTCACGAAGCACTTCCTCTCTCGGTACGATTTCTGCGGTCTGCTCCGTTGGTGACGCTCTGATCTTTGATTTCGATCAATTCATCGCCGATTGGATAGAAACTGCCACCCCGGCTCCACCAGGGCGGCCCGATGAAATGACCACGGCCAGCATTCCGCGCCCGCCGGGTACATCGACACCCGCCCTTCGAAAACGTTTCGTGCCCAATGCTTCGCCATCATGAAGGCCAGATGAACGGCGACTTCCCGGGCCATTCGATGGAGCACGCGGCCGACCATTCGACCGATGGCGGATCGTCAACCGGAACTCGCGACCGGCGGGGCACGCCGGTCGCGAGTGTGCACAGTCGTCGACGCTTCGCCGGGCTAGGCCCCGGACGTCACGCCGGAGGCCACCCGGAGGTGTTCATGTTGCCCGTCAGGGCGGTGGACCCGCAGTCGTTGATCGTGGCGAAGCCGTAACTGGTGATGACCCCGCTCTGGTCGCAGAGGAGCGAGCCGAAGGAGCCACCGGTGGTGAAGACCCGGTCGATCCACTCCTCGGTCAGCTCGCTCGACGCGACGATGTTGTACACGCGCCGGTTGAGCGGGAAGTTCGGGTTCAGCACCTCGTTCGGCGGGTTGGTCCCGGTCGCGTACGGCCGCACCGTGTTGATGCTGCCGAGCAGCGACGGGCCACGCCGGTCCTCGACCCCCGCCAGGCTGTTCCCCTGCGCGATGTGCTGGGCGATCGAGAACGGCATGATGTAGTCGTTGTGACCGGTCAGCTCCCGGCCGTCGTGCTCCTGCACCGGCGCGACCCCGGTGCCGTCCGGCACGGTCGCCGAGGCCGGGACCAGGCACGGGTAGTCACCGGCGTTGATCTCGGCGTCGGTGATGCCCATCTGCTGGTTCCAGAACTGCCGGGTGCCCGAGCCGGGCTGGATCAGCAGCGGCTGGACCGGGAAGGTGCCGACCGTCGGGGTGACGCACTTGTAGATGTTCTGCAGCAGCGAGAGCGACATGTTGAGCGGCAGGTCGCTGTTCTCGTTGATCGCGTACGTCACCGCGTCGAGGGCGAACGGGATCCAGGTCCCGTTGCCGCCCGCCACCAGGGTCGTGCTGCTGGATGACCGGGCGAAGTCCACACAGTCCTCGATCGTGCTCACCGTCGGGGACTGCACCTTGGAGGCCCACAGCGAGCGGTTGCCCTCCGTCGAGCCGTTCGGCCGCTGGAAGACGCAGTTGTCGGCCTTGGTCTTGATCGGCGAGGTGCCGCGCGCGTCCCAGGACGCGAGCACGGTGCCGCCGCCGATCGCCGCGCCCAGACCGTTCATCACGTCCTGCGTGGTGTCCGAGCCGGTGCCGGCCAGGGTCCGGTAGGCCGCGGGGTCGGTCGGGTACGGGGGGAACCCGCTGAACGGGTCGGCCGAGGCCGGGGTGGCCACGGTCGCGACGGCGAGTGCGGCGACGAGCGCCGTCCCCACCGCCTTTCCGAGGGACTTGACCTGCATAGTTCTCCCTTTCCGCAAAAGAGGAGGTCGACCCATTCCACTATTTGGATGGGTCGCAATCAGCATTTCGCGTCCCCGAAGGCATCGATACCGGTATTCAGAAAACGTTTCGTGCCCGATCCTTCGGCCGCATGAAGGCCAGATGAATGGGCCCGGCGGCGCGGCACCGACACGGTCGTGCCCGCGACCGACCCGGGGCCGGCCGCGGGCACGAACGGTTTCGTGGTGCGGCGTCTACGGCGGTGCCGTCAGAGGTTGCCGCGCAGGGCGACGGAACCGCAGTCGGCGGCCACCCCGAACCCGTACTGCTGGATGAGGGCGCCCTGCTGGCAGACCAGCGAGTCCGCACCGGTGAAGACCTGGTCGATCACGCTGGTGTTCAGCTTGGCGGTGGGCACGATGTTGTAGACGGTCCGACGTACCGGGAAGTTGACGTTCATCACCTCGTTCGGCGGCGCCGTGCCGGCGGCGTACGGCGACACGGTGTTGATCCGGCCGAGCTCCGACGGGCCACGCCGGTCCTCGACCCCCGGCAGGGCATTGCCCTGCGCGATGTGCTGGGCGATCGAGAACGGCATGATGTAGTCGTTGTGACCGGTCAGCACCCGGGCGTCGTGCTCCTGGACCTCCGGCTGGCCGGTCCCGTCCGGCACCGTCGACGACGCCGGCACGAGGCACGGGTAGTCGCCGAGGGCGATCTCCTGGTCGGTGATGGACATCTGCCCGTTCCAGAACTGCCGGGTGCCGGAGCCGGCCTGGATCAGCAGCGGCTGGATCGGCACGCCACCGATGTGGCTGATCACGCACTTGTAGATGTTCTGCAGCAGCGCCACCGACATGTTGATCGGCAGGTCGCTGTTCCGGTTGATGGCGAAGGTCACGGCGTCCACCGCGAACGGGATCCAGGTCCCGGTCCCGGCGGGCACGTTGGTGGTGCTGCTCGACGACCGGGCGAAGTCGACGCAGCCGGCGGTCGGGCTGCCCGGAAGCTCCGAGTCCCGGAGCGCGACCCGACCCGCCGTCGAGCCGTTGGGCCGGGGGAGCTCGCAGCCGGTGGGCCTGGTCTTGACGTTCGCACTGCCCCGCGCGTCCCAGGACGCGATCACCTTGTTGCCGCCGATGGTGACCGCGTCACCCAGGCCGTTCAGCACGTCCTGGGTGGTGTCCGAGCCGACCCCGGCCAGCGTCCGGTAGTCGGTCGCCGGGTTCGGGTCGGCGACGGCCGGGCTGGCCGCCGCCGCGACACCGAGAGCGGCGGCAAGGCACGCGACCACCGCTCTGGTAATTATCCTCGCCTGCATTGTCTCCCTTTCTTCGTAAGAGAGTTCCGGCTCGTTGCTCCGTGTGAGCGAGCCGTCTGGAGCATCAGTTGCTGGGCCAGGACCCCGATACCCGAGTCGAGGGAACGTTCAGTGCGCAGTATTTCGCCAACATGTAGGCCGAATGAATCGTCACTTATATATGCCGTCGATTCGGTCGCCGCCGAAACGGATGCCGACCGCCGATTCCTCACGACTCGGTCCCGGTCGGCCGGGGTCGGCGATAGCCGAGTGTGAGCATGGTCGGGCCGGAGATGCCGCTCGCCACCCCGACGCCGAGGACGGCGAGGAGCAGGAAGCGCAGCCAGCCGACCGGCTCGCCCGGGGTCGGCGTGGTCGCGGCCACCGGAGCCGGTGAGCCTGGAGGTGTCGGGGTGGGCCCCGGCGTCGGCGCGACGCTCGGGGTCACTCCCGGCGCCGGAGTCGACGCGGGCGGGGGTACGGATGCCGGATCGGGCCCCGGCGGCTGGGCGGGGTCGGTCGTCGCGGCCGGCGAGGGTGTGGACTTCGCCAGTTCGGCGGCGACCGCCAGGGTCTGGTTCCGCAGCGACTCCGGCAGTGGCACGTAGCCGGGTGGAAGCTGTCCGGGCTTGGAGCCGATCGTCTGCCCCTCCGTGGCGGCGTAGCGCAGCAGCCGGGCGTACTCGCGGCGGGCCGGCTCCGACCGCTCCAGGTTGGCGGCGGCGTAGGTCAACATGGTGAGCGGATAGGCGCCCGGCACGGACTTGCTCGGATTCGCCTGCAGCACCCCGTCGACCGCCGAGGGTTCCATCGCGCCGACCCCGGCCAGCAGGCCCGCGGTGTCCGCCCGCACGCAGTTCTCCCCCTCGGCGTCGCAGAGGCTCGCGGTGGCCAGCCCGTAGCGGGCCGCCGAGGCCGCGTCCGTGATCCCGAGGCCGAACTTCCGGCCCGGCAGCGGCGGTGGTGCGGCCTTGTAGTCGCCCAGCCTGGCCAGCGGGTTCTCCGGATCGACGCCGCCGGCGGTCTCGTCCCAGACGATCCGCTGCCGGGCGTCGCTGCGCAGCGTCTGCCGCGCGGCGACCTCCAGGCTCTCCGCCCAGGGGGCGAAGCCGGGCATGCAGTACGGGAACTTCGGCACGCCGTTCGTGACCTCACCCGTACGGCAGCTCGGGTCCTCCTTCGGAAATCGGGAAAGGCCCTGCCCGTCGCCGAAGACCAGCGGCACGTAGGCCGGGTTCACCCGCATGTTCTGTCCGTCGGGAAGCCCGGAGAGCCATTTGCGGGCCGCCTCGTCCGCCAGTACCCACTGCCACAGCCGACGGGCCAGCACCGATTCTCCGTCGGGAAGCTGGATCGGATAGTGCCGCGACGTGGGAAAGAAGCTCTCGAAAACGGGATTGAGTTTGACGAATTCGTCGTCGACGCGTATCGACCGCGGATTCTTGGCGATGTCCGGACCGCTGCCCTGCGGGTCCTCGGGACTCGGGTTGGGCACGTCCTGCTGGTACGACTGGGTGAGCAGCTTGGCCACCAGGCGGGGGGTCAGCCTCAGTTCCGGCAGCGGCTGGCCGTTGAGCCGCTGCGCGTCCGGCGTCGAGTCCGGCACCTCCGACCTGGAGGTCCGGGCCTCGATCTGAAAGGCGATCACCGCCGCGTTGATGGTGATCGGAGCATGCACGATGGCCGGATCGGTCTCCTCGCGGACCACCGGTTCGTCGACGTAGGCGACTCCCCGCCCCTCGGCACCGGGTGCGAGTACGGCCGCGTCGGCGGTGACCTCGGTGGTGACAGTGTGCGAGAAGGCGGCCTGGCCGCCGGAGCAGAGGCTGGCCTGCCAGCTCACCGCCGCCGGCGCCACCAGTTCGGAGCCGACCGTGTCGAAGACGTCGCCGCCCAGCGGGCACGGCGGGCGGATGGGCTCGAAGTCCAGCGGGAAGACGATCCGGTTGGCGAAGTAGCTGGGCAGCAGCGGCGATCCGCTCGCCCGCCGGGTGCTCTGGTAGGCGGTGCCGTGGAAGTCCCGCTCGCCCCGGGGCACGACCACCAGCCAGCACCGCCGGCCGGCGGTGGCCCCGGCCAGCACCTCACCGCAGTTGAGTCCCTTGGCGTCCGACCCGCGCTGGACCTCGAAGATGGTGCGACCGGTGCCGTCCGGGCCGATCCGGGCCGCCACCACCTCGTTGGTCTCGTCCCGCCGGAAGAAGTCCTCGACGTCGGGGACACCGTCGTCGGGCGCGCCCGCCGGTGGGAAGTCCTTCATCCGGGTGCGGTCGCCGTCCGACGAGCGGAACGGGATGACCTGCGCATCGGCCGGCAGCCGTTCGGCCGGGTCGCGGCCGGCCGGGTTGCCGTTGGCGTCCAGGTTGAAGTCCACGGACCGGCCGGAGGCCGACACACCCACCTGGAGTTCGAGTTCCTCGCTGACCTCGCCCTTGTCCGTCAGGCCGCCGAACTGGCAGGTCTCCCGGAAGTCGGGAGCGTCGGGATCGGGCCCCCAGCACTGCATGATCTGGAGGTAGTTCCGCCCGTAGGCGCTCTCCGGCGCGGTCGGCCTGCCGCCGGTCCAGCTGATCTCGATGCCCTGGGTGACGAGGTCCCTGGTCTGCGAGACGGTGACCCGCAGGTCGGAAAAGTCCTCGTACTGGCCGCGCCGGCCGCTCTGCGTCATCGCGGAGTCGGTGAGCCGGTCGCCGGGTACGGCGGCCACGGCCGGCTGCCGGGCGTCCAGCCCGCCGACGGCGAGCAGGGCCAGCGGCGCCACCAGGGCCGCCACCACCGCCGCCACCACACGCCGGCGGGTCGACGGGCGAATCGACGGGCGGCTCATCGGGTCCACCTCTCCGCGTCCCGGCGTGTGCCGGAAGAGCGCCGGAAGATGAACGGCGGCCCGATCACCAGGGCGAGCAGCACGACCGCGCCGAGCAGCATCATCGTGTGCCGCAGCCGCCACCCGCCCTCGCCGTCCAGCGAGACCGGTACCCCGGTGACGAACTGCTCGCCGCCGCTGCCGGCGCCGGCGCCGAGCACCTCGCCAATCTCCGGGTCGATCTGACCCGGCCCGGCCGACTGGCCCGCACCCGGGCCGGCGGTCGCGGTCGGCCCGGCACCTCCGGTGGGGCCGCCGGTGCCGCTGCCGGTGCCGCTGCCGCCGTTGGATCCGCTGCCACCGCCGTTGTTGCTGTTCTGGGTCGGGGTGTTGGCGGCACCACCGGTGCCGGTCGTGCACTGCTGACCGTTGCCCCTCTTGTCGCACTCCTGGGGATAGACCGCGTTCCGGGCCAGGGTGTTGGTTCCGTCGGTGGAGAAGGTCGGGTTGCGGCAGCTCTGGATCGGCTGCCGGTCCTCCACCACGCCGGGGATCCGCTTCACCTGGTCGAAGCCGGCCCGCACCAGGTTGATCGGCAGCGGGGAGTAGCCGAGCAGGTCGACCTTCTGCTGGCCCTGGCAGAGGAAGTAGTAGGCGAACCGGCCGAGCGTGTATCCCTTGTCGTCGGTGACGCCGTTCTCGCGCGCAAGGGGGATGATCATGTAGGAGTACGAGGAGAGCGGGTACGTCCGCCGGTCGCCGTCGTTGTAGACGTTCTCCAGCTTCTGCGTGAGGTAGTTCTGGGCGTTCGGGTTGCCCAACTCGATCTGCGCCCTGGTCAGCGCCACCGCGACACTGCTGGCGGTCGGCTCAACGTAGTACCCGGCCCGGTTGAGCACCTTGACCACCGGGAAGCCGTTCTCCTTGGCGTACGAGTACTCGACGTAGGTGATGGCGCCCTCGGCGTTGCTGCCGGCGACGTATCCGGCGATCTGGCTCGACCCGGCCTGCGAGGTGAACCCGGGCGGATAGAACGAGAGCACGTTGCACTGCGCCTCGGTCCGGTTCTTGGAGCGGCACCACGGCCGCCAGATCGACGGGTACTGGTTGTTCATCCACTTGACGAACTGGGCGGTGGTGCCGGAGCCGTCGGAGCGGACCACCGGGACGATCCGCCGGGCCGGCATGTTGAGGCCGGGGTTGTCGGCCCGGATCGCCGGGTCGTTCCACATCTTGATCGAGCCGGTGAAGATCCTCGTGATGACCTCGCCCGAGAGCCGCAGGTTGGTCACCCGCCGGCCACCGATCTTCAGGTTGTACATGAAGGAGGTGCCGCCGGCCACGATCGGCATGTACGCGAACCTCCGGCGCGGGATGGCCTCGTTCGCCTCCGCGCCGTACTCGATCTCGGAGACGGCGAAGTCGACCGTGCCCTGGGCGAAGGCATTGCGCCCGGCGGTCGAGCCGACCCCGCTGTAGTGCACGGTGATGTCGTTCTGCCGGACGTCGGCCCGCCACTGGTCGAGCGCGTTCTGGCTCCAGGTCGAACCGGATCCGGTGATCGAGACGAGCCTGGGCGCGGCTTCGGCGGGTGCGCCGAGCACCACCCACGCCGCGACCAGGGCGAGCGTGACCAGCCAGGCCACTGCCCGGCGCATCCGGGTAGCGGTCTCAGCCATCGCGATTCTCCTTGTCGGGTGAGGAAGCGGCGCGACCACGGTGGTGATCGCCGCCAGCGCCGGCCGCCATGTCGGTGTCCGGCGGAAGCGGAAGGGTCGGCTCGCCGAAGCGGCCGTATGCCCGCAGCAGCGGCTCGGTCTGGTCGAACGCGGTACCCGCACCGGCCCGCCGGGCGAACCGCGCCGCATCCCGGGCCGACTGCCGGGCCCGGCGCCGCAGTTGGCCCCGACCGAGCTGCCCCGGGCCGCGTCCGCCGACGATCCGGGCCAGGACGAAGAGGAACAGCACCAGGATCATCAGGATCGCGGCGGTGCCGAAGCCCCGGACGATGAAGTTCTCCTCCGGGGAACGGGTGAGCGAGTAGGTGACCAGCGGCAGCGAGTTGTTCCAGCCCTCGAAGGGGTTCAGGTTGACACTGGTGGCGCCCCCGGCGGTCAGCAGCACCGGCGAGGTCTCCCCGACCCCCCGGGCGGTGCCGAGGATCACCGCCGTGGTCAGCCCGGACCGCGCGGTCGGCAGCACCACGTGCCAGACGGTCCGCCACTGCGAGGCACCCAGCGCCAGTGCGGCCTCCCGGAGGTTCCCGGGCACCAGCCGGATGACGACGTCCGCGGCGCGGATGATGATCGGCAGCATCATCACGCTGATCGCCAGGGAGGTGGCGAAACTGGAGTGCCGGTAGCCGAGGGCGAGGATCACGGTCGCGTAGATGAAGAGCCCGGCCACGATGGAGGGCAGCGCGGTCATCGCCTCGGCGATCGTCCGGACCAGCCGGCTGAGCCGGCCGGGGATCTCGCTGAGGAAGACGGCGCAGACCACCGCCAGCGGCACGGTGAAGAGGAGGGCCAGGGTGATCTGCTGCAACGTGCCGACGATCGCGTGCAGCGCCCCGCCCTGGGTGAGGGGTTCGAGCGGCCCGGTGAGCGACATGTCCTCGGTGAAGAAGTTGAGGTGCGGCAACGGCGGCCAACCCTCGGCGAAGGTGTAGACGACCACCAGCGCCAGCACGGCGAGGACCAGGAAGCCGAGGCTGTGCACCACCGCGCCGACCAGCCGGTCCCGGACCGCCGGACCGTCCTCGTCCAGCGACACCAGCAGCGCGTAGCAGCCGAGGAAGGCGAGATAGGCGATCACGACGAAGCCCAGTACGCCGTCGAAGGGCGCGAGTTGGGTGTAGATCAGGGTGGTCAGGCTCAGCGCGGCGACCGCCGCGCCGATCGCCGCGAAGATGTCCGTGCGGCGCACCGTGGCGGTGACCCGGCGCACCTCCGCCGCCTCGGGCCCGTCCGGACGTGCCGGGAGGACGGTGGTACGGGCTCTCCCCGGCCCGGCGGTCCGCTCGTCGATCGCGTGCTTCGGACTCATCGTCGACACACCCTGCTCATTGTCGGTACGCCGGTCAGACCTCGCTCGCCGCGCCGGAGCGGCTGCGAGCGATGATCATCGAGGCGAGGAAGTTCACGATCAGGGTCATGACGAACAGCGCCAGACCGGCCGCGAAGAGCGCCGAGATGCCGGCCGCGGTGGAGTCGCCGTACCTGAGGGCGATCAGGGCCGCGACCGAGCTGGCGCCGTTCTCCAGGATGCGCGGCTGGATCTCGAAGACGGGAGAGATGATCATTACGATCGCGATCGTCTCGCCGAGCGCCCGGCCCAGCCCCAGCATCGTGCCGCCGATCATGCCGCCACGGCCGAATGGAAGGACGACCGCCCGGATCATTCCCCACTTCGTCGCGCCCAGTGCGTACGCGCCCTCCCGCTCGCCGGCCGGCGCCTGGGAAAAGACCTCCCGCATGATCGAGCAGACGATCGGCGTGATCATCATGCCCACCACCAGCCCGGCGATGAAGGTCGACGAGGTGTAGACCGTCATCGTCGAGAGCGGGTCACGAGGATCGGAATCCCGGACGTGGAAGATCGGGATCCATCCGAAATAGGTGGCGATCCAGTTGCTCAACCCCAGCACGTTGTCCTGGAGCAGGAAGAAACCCCACAGCCCGTAGACGACACTCGGCACCGCGGCCATCAGGTCGACGAGACTGATCAGCGTCTGCCTGATCCGCCGCGGCGCGTATTCGGAGATGTAGAGCGCCGCGCCCGTGGCCAGCGGCACCGCGACCACGATCGCCACCAGGGCGATCAGCACCGTACCGGTCAGCACGGCCGCGATTCCGAAATGTCCCGCACCGGCGTCCGGGTCCCACTCCTGAGTGGTCAGGAATGACCAACCGGCGATCCTCAAGGCATCCTGCGCCTGATAGAGCAGGAAACCCCCGACGAGCAGCATGACGCAGAGCACGACCAGACCGCCGCCGCGCGCCAGTCCACGGAACACCAGATCGGCCGGCCCGCGCCGCTCCCGCACCCGGCGCGGGCCGCTCGCCGGCTCGTCCGGAGACCCCGGAATGCTGGTCCGGGCGAGGTCTACCGCGGCCACCGACGGGTCCTGGTCTCGTTGTCGATCCGCCGGAGCAGGCCGGATTCGAAGGACCGTCGCGGTTCACCCAGCCCCTCGTCCGGCCGGGGCGGCAGCAGCCGGGGTGGCAGGAGCCGGGGTGGCAGGAGGCTGCCCGCCGCACGTCGCGCACCGGCCCGGTCGGCCTGTGACCCCGCACCACGACCGCTCCGCACCAGGCGGGTGCCCTCGATGATCTCGGCCAACGGAATCGCGGCGAGGAATCGTTCCAGGTTGTAGTTGCACTCCCGGGCCCGTAGATAGGACCGGCTGGAGACGGCGACCGTCTCGCCGTCGATTTCGAGCCGCCAGGCCCATTGACCGGTGAACCCGTCGGTCACCGCCAGCGCATTCGCCCGGTGATACTGGTCGCGCAACCGTTTGACGGCCGCCCAACATTCGACGTACGTCGGGTAGCCCACGTCGCCCCGGCCGAGTTTCCGGTTGTTGGGCGAAACGAGCATCCAGACGACCTCCTCCGCGATCTCGCGCGACCGTGTATCCGAGCCTGTGGACATGGACAGGAAGACGAAGCTGGGTTGCTGCACCGGATCCCTCCCGTAAGGGCCTGACATGCCCGTCAGCACCGTCCCGATCGGGCAACCACCGCGATGATGTTGTGCAGCACCCATGACGCACCGTGAATCCGAATACTCACGCCAGACGTGCGGGGGGTAAACATCAGTTCACCGCGAGTCATGAATGGGGACGTACCTTGCATTGGCTCGATAACGCCGGTAGCCGGCGTGTCGTCAGTTGCTCCGACGATTTCGTCCAGCGGCCCGAACCGCCCCAATCACGACATCGCCGCCGCGCCTGCGTGCCAGCAGGCGCAGCCCCAGCCCGATCACCAGCAGGACTGCGCCGAACGCGACCAGCGCGACCAGCGAGCGACCCGTGCGTGGCAGGCCACCCCCCGACCCGGCGGGCGACGTCGGGGCGCCCGTCGGAGTCGGGCTGGCCGTGGGACTCGGACCGGCCGTGGGACTCGCGCTGCCGGAGGGCGCCACCTGCACGGTGATGTCCGCGCCGGCACTTCCCGGGCCGGGAGTCGGCGCCGCGGTGGCGTATGCCGGCGCGGCGAGCACGGCGACACCCACGAGGACGGCCGCCAGCTGCCGCCGGCGACGGGACCGGAGGGCGCCACGAGCCCGTCCGGCACGGTCGGACTCAACACTATCGATCTTCACAGACCGTGTACGTTATGCGCCCGCCGTGGCAGCCGGCGCACGCCAACACGCACGCCGGACATGGCCGAGGTTAAGAGCGTGTGGCGGCCCGTCCGCCGGGCCCCGCAGCGCGGATCACCGGCCTCCCGCCGCTGTCGGCGGCCGTGTCAGGCCCAGACCCGCTGCGGTACGGCCCGCCGCTCGGCCAGGCTCGGCGGGGCGTCGAACTCGCGCACCACGGCGTAGCGGGTGTCCCGTTCGACGGGGCGGAGGTCGGCGTCCCGGATCAGGTCGAGCAGGGCATCCCGGGTCGGCTCCGGGAACGGGTCGGCATCGTCGACGACCTGCGGGGCAGCCGCCGAACCCGCCAGGTCGTCCGCGCCGAAGCCGAGGGAGAGCTGGGCCACCGGGAAGCCGTGGGTCGCCCAGCAGGCGGTCAGGTGCGGCACGTTGTCGAGCAGCAGCCGGGAGACGGCGAAGGTCCTCAGCGAGGCGGCCGGCGACGTCGCCACGCTCCGCTCCGCGGGGACGCTCCGCTCCGACTGCCCGGCGCCGGGACCGCCGGCCGCCGGATCCGCCACGTCGTGCCGGTGGCGCAGCGGGACGAAGGTGGCGAACCCACCGGTCTCGTCCTGCACCTCGCGCAGCCGCAGCAGGTGGTCGACCCGGTGCCGGGGCTCCTCCAGGTGGCCGTAGCGCATGGTGGCCGGAGCGCCGATCCCCCTGGCGAAGGCCGCCCGGTGGATCCGGACCCAGTCCGCCCAGCCGCAGTCGTGCACGGCGAGCTGCGCGCGTACCTCCTGGTCGAAGATCTCCGCCCCGCCACCGGTCAGCGACGCCAGCCCGGCATCGACGAGTTCGTCGAGGATCTCGTCGGCCGTCCGCCCGGTCTGTTCTTCGAGCCGGTGGACGTCGGTTGCGGCGAAGGCGGTCAACTCGACGTCCGGCAGCGCCGCCCGCAACGCCCGGAGCAGGTCCGGATAGTGCTCCCAGGGCAGGCCGGGGTGCGGCGGACCCACGAGATGCAGTCCGGTGACGCCGTCGGCGGCCAGCTCGGTCGCCCGGCGGACGGTCTCGTCGACCGGGCCGGTCCCGGCCAGCGTCAGCCGTCGCTCGACGGCGAAGAGCACCTGGTCGCTGCCCTGTCCCGCCCGCCGGTGGTGCGCCAGCCGGCCGAGCCAGACCAGGTCGTCGGCGGTGTAGAGCGCCTCGCCGTCGGCGCGGCTGAGCCGAGCCCCCGCGTACACCTTCCCTTCAAGCTCACGCTTGCGTCCGGCATCCATCCCAGCACGTCCTTCCAGGCACGATCCTCGTCGAGCCTACGTGGAGCGCTGGAGCGCTCGCGGCGACGGCCGGCGGCAGCGACGTGGTTCACCGGGCCGGGTAGCCTTAACCGGCTTCTCAGCGTCTCGTTACCCGCCGGCGGATCGACATCACCGACGCATTGAGGTAAGACAAAGTGGGACGCGATACACCACCACTGGCGATACCACGGCCGCGCCGCGCGCGCTGCCGTGCACGGAAACGGGAGCGGCATGGCCAACAGCAGGCGCGCACGACCAGACCGGCCGAGTAACGATCTTTCGCCGGTGCTACGCCCGCTGGTCTGGTCGGCCGTGGTCGGTGCGATAGTCGCCGGTGCGATGGCGACCCCGGTCTACGCCGAGCCGCCACTGCCGAACACGGTCCCCGACTCGGGGGTGCGACCGGAGCCGGTCGGGGTGCCGAACGTGCCGCCCACCGGCGCACCGACCACCAGCACGCCGACGACCTCCTATCCGCTGCCGCCGAGCGTGAACGGCCCGCTGGCGAGCCAGATCCTGGCGATGGAGGTGGAGGTCGCCCAGCTCGGCGACCAACTGCTGCGGCTCCGGCAGGAGCGGGACGCGGCCACCACCGCGCTGACCACCGCCGACGGTGCCCGGCAGACGGCCCGGATGAACCTGGCCAATGCCCGGACGACGGCGGACAACGCGGCCGCGGGCGCGCTCAAGGACGAAGCGGCACTGCCGCCCGGTGCGTTCGGCTCCGACCTGCACGGCCTGGACCTGCTGCGGCGGATCGAACGGGGCGAGCAGCGCACCGGCGACTCCGAGCTGGCCGCCGGCGAGGTGGCCCGGGCGCTGCGGACCGAGCAGGAGGCGGAATCCGCCTACCAGGCTTCGTCCCAGACCTACCAGCAGAAGGGCGCCGAGTTCACGGCGACCGAGAAGCGCTACAAGGAACGCTCCGCCGCCCTGGTGGCGCTCAAGCGTTCCAACGCCGACCAGCTCGCGGCGATCGAGCGCGCCCGCGAAGCCGCCGAGCAGCGCATCGGTGCGCAGATCGGCACCGACAGCGTCGCCGGGATGGTCGCCCACCCCAAGGCGCTGGCCGCGATGCGTTACGCCCTCGCCCAGCGGGGCGACCCGTACCTGTGGGGAGCCGAGGGTCCGGACCGGTTCGACTGCTCCGGTCTGATGCTCGCCTCCTACCTCTCGGTGGGTAAGCGGATCCCCCGCGTCTCCCGCGACCAGTACAACGGCACCCGTAACCAGAGTGTCGCCCGGGAGGCGCTGCTCCCCGGCGACCTGGTCTTCTTCGCCTCCGGCAACAGCTGGACCACCATCCACCACGTCGGCATGTACATCGGCAACGGCAAGATGGTGCATGCGCCGACCACCGGCGACGTGGTCAAGGTCTCCACCGTCTGGTGGTCGCGGTTCTACGCCGCGACCCGGGTCTTCCCCGCGGTGCAGGCCCCGAACGCGCCCACGCCGCCGCCGAGCACGACGCCGCCCACCCGGCCGCCGACGACTCCGCCACGGCCGACGCCGACCACCAAGCCGCCCACCACGCCACCGGCGACGCCGCCGACCACGACGCCCACGACGCCGCCGACCACCCCGCCGACGACGACACCGACCACGCCTCCGGCGACCCCGCCGGTGACGCCGGCCCCGACGCCGAGACCTCCGCAGAGCACGCAGCCGCAGACGCCGCCGGTCAGCACGTCGGCCGCCGAGCCGAGCGGCGGTACGCCGAGCGCGAGCCGTAGCCAGACAAGCCCCACTGCGGACGGTAGCCCCGACAGCGACTGAGGGTGCCGGGCCTGCGGCCGGCTGTGCGCTCGTGCGCGGATGTGGCACGGTGAGGGTTGACGTACTTCCGACCCGGCCTACCGGCCCGGGTGTGGGCGCGGGAGGCAACAATGGACGATCCGCAGGTCAGACCGGCCACCGGGGTGGCAGACCCCGAGCCCGACGGTCGGGCTGTGGCTATCCGCTCCGGTCGGGACGGCGTGAACGACAGTGAGCTGTCCCCGTTGCCACCGCTACCGCCGGTCGGCACCGCCCTGCCGGAGCCGTCGGCCGAGGCGGCGCCTGCCGATGCCTACCAACCACCGCCACCGCCCGCTGCCGGGGCGCTCTGGGCGGACGCACCGCACGATCCGCCGGCCGGCATGCCTGCGCCCGAACCGGCCGCTTCGCCGCACTCCCCGGCGGAGCCGGCCACCGACGCGCCGTCCGGCACCGGGGCGCCCGCCGTCGCGTCCTCGGAGAACGAGCCGGCCGTCGAGGTGAACCCGGCCGTCGAGGTGAACCCGGCCGTCGAGCAGCCAGCAGCCGGGCCGCCGACGGCGGAGTCACCGCCGGCCGAACCGGACGCCGCGTCACCGCCGGCCGAGTCCGACTCTGCGGCAGCGGTCCCGTCCGCCGACCCGCGGGTCAGGGGTCGGGCGGTGAGTGTGGCTGCCACCACACCTACCGCAGCCGAGATCGCCGCCATGCCCGCCGCTTCCTCTGGCAGCCGCACCTACCGGGCCGGCGAACTGGCCGACTCCGCCACCTCGGCGTCCCCGCCGGAATCAGTCGCTCCGGTGACGCCGGCCACTCCGGCGACGCCCGTGCCGCCACTGCAACGGCGCCGGCCGCAGGTTCCGGCGCTGGACTCACCGTGGTCGGCGTTTGCCAATGCCGTCAAGTCGCCGCCGGCCGGGTCGGGCTCCGCCCCACCGGCCGCCGCCGGACGTCCCGGATCGGCCCTCTCCGAGCCGGCGGAGGGGGCACGGGAACGGCCCGGGGCGGTGCACTTCACGGCTCCGCCCGCAGCCACTCCGCCGGCAGCACGGGCACCATCCGACCAGCCGTCCCGGGACACGGATGCACCGGCCGCCACCGGCACACCCGGATACACGGTGCCGCCGCAGCGCAGAGCGCCACGTGCTGGTGGCGCCGGTGTCACCCGGGCCAGCGCCTCGGTGCCGGGGTTGTCGCCGGTGCTGCCGACCGAGGTCGCCGCCGTGGCGGCGGCGCCGGGGGTGGCGAAGGTCTACCGCAGCAGCGAGCCGGAGCAGGAGAACCCGCCGGCACGGTCCCGCCCGGCGGAGTCCGCCGGGGAGCCCGAGCCGCCCCGACCGCCGACGCCGCAGGTACCCGAACCCGCACCGGATCCGAGTCCGGCGCCCGTACCTCTCCCGGCGCCGACGCCCGAGCCCACGCCGGAGCCGGCACCGGAACCCGCACCGGTGCCGCCGGTGCCCTCGCCGTTCCCGCCCGCACCGCCCCGGCCGACGCCGGTGCCGCCCTCCCCGAGTCCGGGGCCGGGGCCGGTACCCCCGGGTCCCGTGCCCTACCCGCCGGACCCCGGCCCGACCCCGCCCGGTCCCGGCCCGGTGCCGTTTCCGCCGACATCGGCCGCGTCGGCGTACCCGGCGACGCCCACCTCCGGTGGGCCCGGTGGGCGGCCCGAGGCCGCGCAGTCTCCGGCCGCGTACGTGGTTCCGGCACCCGCCCTGCCCGCGTGGCCGCCACCGACCAACCCGATGTCCTCGGTCAACGCGGCGCGCGGCGGTGCGTCCGGCTACTCGTTGCCCGCCGCCGATCCGGGTCCGGCTGTCGCCGCCGAACCTTCCGCCCCGGCACCGGCCGGCCCCCGCCCGCCGGCCACCGACCCCGCCTCACCAACCCCGCCGCCGAGCGACAGGACGCCGCCGCACTCTCCGGGCTACCGCGAGTGGGCGCGGAACCAGCGGACGGAGGGCACCGTGTACGGCGGCCCGGAAGGGCACGTCACCATCTCGATCCCCAGCAACCAGGTGGAGAACTCCGGCTCGTTGACCGGGCACATCCTGGCCCAGGGCTGGACGGACACCCCGTCGCAGAAGACGAACACCGCCAGGGTGGTGCTGGTACTCCTGATCGGGCTGGGCATCCTGGTGGCGGTCGGGCTGCTCGTGGTGCTGCTGGCCGGCGATGCGTTCAGCAGTCTCTTCGACGGACTGCTGAGCAGCTGACCCCGCCCGACGGCGGTCGCGCTGGTGAGTCTGCCCACTGGCGAGCGCGGCGAGGTGGCAGCGGCGGCAGGTCGCCGTACACTTGGCTGGATTGTTGACCTGGCGCGCGCACCGTGCGCCTCTGGGCGATCTTGCGGGCGAATCGGCAGCGACCTCCGTCGCGGCGGGCCATCGCGAAGATGCGCCCCGCTTGAGAGGTATCCTTGACGACCTTTGCTGATCCCAGCATGTTTCCGTCCGTCCTCGACGCGCAGTCCGGCGTGGGGCAGGACATGACCACCGACCAGGATGTGACCGCCGCCGGGCAGGAGGAGACCGCCACCCGGGAGGCCGTTGGCGTGGGGCCGGCCGACTTCGCCGCGCTCGGGCTGCCCCGCCAGCTCGTCCGCGCGCTGAACCGCGAGGGCATCGACACGCCGTTCGAGATCCAGCGGGCCACCGTGCCGGACGCGCTCGCCGGGCGGGACGTGCTCGGTCGTGGGCAGACCGGCTCGGGCAAGACGCTCGCCTTCGGGCTGCCCGTACTGGCCCGGATGGCGGCCGGTCCCCGGGCCAGGGCACACCACCCGAGGGCACTGGTCCTGGTGCCGACCCGGGAGCTCGCGATGCAGGTGAACGACGCGCTCATGCCGCTCGGTCGGGCTCTCGGGGTGTTCCTCAAGACCGCCGTCGGCGGCGTACCGTACGACCGCCAGATCGACTCGCTGCGGCGGGGGGTCGAGGTCGTGGTGGCCACGCCGGGCCGGCTGGCCGACCTGATCGAGCGGGGTGTCTGCAACCTCGACGACATCGAGGTCACCGTGCTGGACGAGGCCGACCAGATGGCGGACATGGGCTTCCTGCCGGACGTCACCGACCTGCTCGCCAGGACGCCGGCCGGTGCGCAGCGACTGCTCTTCTCCGCCACGCTCGACGGCGACGTCGACGCCCTGGTCAAGCGGTTCATGACCGACCCGGTCACGCACTCGACGGCACCACCGACCGCTGCTGTGTCCACGATGGACCATCATCTGCTGCTGATCCCGCCGCACGACAAGTTCGCGGTGGCGGCCTCCATCGCGGCCCGGCCGGGCCGCACCATGATGTTCGCCCGGACCCAGATGGGCGTCGACCGACTGGTCGGGCAGTTGGCGGCGGTCGGCGTCCGGGCCGGCGCGCTGCACGGCGGCAAGACCCAGCGGGTACGCACCCGCACCCTCGCCGAGTTCCGCGAGGGCCGGATGAGCGTCCTGGTCGCCACCGACGTGGCGGCCCGGGGCATCCACGTCGACGGCGTATCGCTGGTGGTGCACGTGGACCCGCCGACGGACCCGAAGGACTATCTGCACCGGGCGGGCCGCACGGCACGGGCCGGCGAGTCCGGTGCGGTCGCCACCCTGGTGCTGCCCAAGCAGCGCAGGTCCACCCTTGCCATGCTGCAGAAGGCCGGTGTCGAGCCGGCGCAGACCCGGGTCCGGTCCGGCGACGCCGCGCTGGCCGAGGTGACCGGGGCCCGGCAGCCCAGCGGCGTACCGGTCGTGGACGAGCCTCCGGCACCGCGCCGCGCCGCCGGAGGACGCCTCGACCGGTCCCGCACCGACCGGCGCTACGGTGACCGCCCCCGGGGCGAGCGCCGCTACGACGGACGCGGCCAGGACGAGTCCGGCCGGGGTGAGCGCCGCTACGGCGACGGTGGTGGCGGTGTACAGCAGGGTGGCCGTGGCGACCGGAGCGGCGAATGGCGTGCCGGTGGGCGGCACGGCGGCTTCCGGCACGAGGGCCGGCCGCGCGCCGACCGGCCGGTCTGGGACCGTTCCCGGGACGACCGTCCGCGTGACGACCGCGGCGGCGAGCGTCCGGACGAGCGGCGGGGCCGCCGCGACCACCGCTTCGACGGCCGGCGCCCGACGTCGACACGCTGACCGGGCGACGCCGGGCCGGCCGGTGCCGGTCCGGAGCGGGCGCGGTCGGCGGCGGGCGAAGGTAACGTCCATGGACATGTCGACCATGCCGAAGACCCTGTTCTGGAGCCGGACCGACGTGCCCGGCGCCGACCACGCGTTCGCTGCCGACCGCCGTGGGCTCACCGCCCGGGGCACCGCGCTCGCCGTCGACCCGATCCCGTTCACCTGTCGTTACGAGGTGCGCACCGACGAGCACTGGGCGACGGCGGGGTTGGAGGTCAGCTGCGAGGGAGCCGGCTGGTTGCGTACGCTGCGGCTGGAGCGGGCCGCCGGACGCTGGCGGGCAAGTACTGCCGAGCAGGGCGACCTGGACGCGGTGCTGACCGCCGCCGGCAGGCCGGGCGCCGGGCTGCCCGGCACCGAGGAGCCGGAACGGCTCGCCGAGGCCGTCGACGTCGACCTGAGCGCCGCACCGCTCTTCAACACCCTCCCGGTACGTCGGCTCGGGTTACGCGACGCCGCACCGGGCAGCTCGCACCGCATAGTCGCTGTCCGGGTGCTGGTGCCCAGCCTCCAGGTGGTGCCGGCCGAGCAGGTCTACACCGTGCTGGAGGAGGGCAACGTGCGCTTCTCCAGCGAGGGCTTCACCGCCGACCTGACCCTCGACACCGACGGTTTCGTGCGGCACTATCCCGGACTGGCGCAGCGCCACTGATCCGCCCGCGCCACTGATCCGCGCCGATCATCCGCGCCGCTGATCCGCGCCGTGCCGGGATCTCCGGTCGGAGCGTCAGCCGCGCCATTCGCCGGTCGCCAGGAAGCGCTGGACCGTCGACCGGTACGGCGCCAGGTCGAGCCCGCGCTCGGCGACCCACTCGTCCGAGTAGTACGTGTCGGCGTAGCGTTCTCCGCCGTCGCAGAGCAGCGTCACCACCGAGCCGGTCCGCCCGGCGGCCCGCATCTGCGCGATCAGGCCGAACGCGCCCCACAGGTTGGTGCCGGTGGAGCCGCCCACGCGCCGGCCGAGCACCGCCGAGGCGACGCGCATGGCGGCCAGCGAGGCCGCGTCGGGCACCAGCACCATCCTGTCGACGACTCTCGGCTGGAAGGACGCCTCGACGCGCTGCCGCCCGATCCCCTCGATCCGGGAACCGGTGTCGGTGGTGGTCGACCAGTCGGCCGAGGTCCAGGCGGGATAGAACGCGGAGTTCTCCGGGTCGACCACGCAGAGCCGGCTCGGCAGGCGCCGGTAGCGGAGATAGCGGCCGATGGTCGCGCTGGTGCCGCCGGTGCCGGCGCCGACCACGATCCACTCCGGAACGGGGTGCCGTTCCAGCGCGAGCTGCGCGTAGATGGATTCGGCGATGTTGTTGTTGCCCCGCCAGTCGGTGGCCCGTTCGGCGTACGTGAACTGGTCCATGAAGTGCCCGCCCAGGTCCTCGGCGAGCCAGCGCGCCTCGAGCACGACGGCGGCCGGGTCCTCGACCAGGTGGCACTTCCCGCCCTGGAACTCGATGAGGGCGATCTTCTCCGGCGAGGTGGTGGCCGGCATCACGGCGATGAACTCCACCCCCAGCATCCGGGCGAAGTACGCCTCGGAGACCGCCGTCGAGCCCGACGACGCCTCCACGATGGTGGTGTTCGGGCCGATCCAGCCGTTGCAGAGCCCGTAGAGGAAGAGCGACCGGGCCAGCCGGTGTTTCAGCGACCCGGTCGGGTGCACCGACTCGTCCTTGAGATAGAGGTCGATCCCCCAGTCCCGGGGCAGCGGGAAGCAGAGCAGGTGGGTGTCGGCGGAGCGGTTCGCGTCCGCCTCCACCGCGGCGATCGCGTCGGTGACCCAGGCGCGTTCGGCGTCGTCGCACCGGTCGAGCTCGTCCATGACCAGGAAACCTAGCAACCGGCCCGGCTAGGCGGCCGGGTCAGCACGGGCTACCGGCTGGGTCCGGTTCTCCCATTTCGTCGAGAGCGCCACCGTCGTACGGGTCGAGGCCACTCCGGCGGTACGGTTCAGCCGCAGGATGAGCTGCTCCAACTCGGCAATTGTGCCGACACGCGCCTTGAGCAGGAACGATTCCACTCCGGCCATGAAGTAGCAGGACTCGATTTCCGGCATGTCCCGCAGTGCCCCGATTACGTCGTCGGTGTCCCCGCCCGAATCCTGGACGATGCCGATCAGCGCCGTCACGCCGAGCCCGATCGCCTCCGGCTCGACGTCGGCCCGATAGCCCCGGATCACGCCGCCCGCCTCCAGCTTCCCCACCCGCTCGTGCACCGCCGGTGCGGAGAGGCCGACCTGCCGGGCCAGCTCGGCGTAGGAGAGGCGGGCATTGTCGCGCAGCAGGTCGACGAGGCTCAGGTCGATGGCGTCCACGGTCTTCAGACCCTAGTCGCGGCGGGCGGAGCGACCGCCGCGGGCGGCGGCATTGTTGCGGACAAAGCACTTGAATACCGTAAATCGTCCCGGCTAACCTCACAGACAGTACGTTTTCGCGTTTGCCGGACACGACACTCCGGCGGTGTTGTAATTGCCGTACGTCCCTTAAACGAAGGCTCTGGCAAGCATGTGTTCTGGGGGCGGTCCTACCAGTCCGGGGGCTTCGTAGACGCGAGGAGGGGGCTGTGGACACTGGAGATCGTCTGCTGACGCCGGGCGAGGTGGCAGCGCTCTTCCGCGTCGATCCCAAGACCGTCACACGCTGGGCCGCGGCCGGGCGTATCGGCAGCATCCGAACACCGGGCGGGCACCGCCGCTTCCGCGAGTCGGAGGTGCGGGCGCTGCTCGAGGGTGAGGGCATGCTCGACGAGGTCGACGACGGCATCGCGAACCGGCCGCGCAACGCCGGCCCCGCCACCCCGAGTGGACCCGGGCCGGCCGGCGCCGGAAACGTCGGCCTGCACTGAGCCCTTCCGGGCCGGGACCTACCCTCCGGGCCGGGGCCTCGGGGCCCTCGGGCGGCGGGCCTCTGGGCCTCGGGCGGCGGGTCTCGGGGCGGGCGGGTCTCGGGGCGGGCGGGTCTCGGGGCGGGCGGGTCTCGGGGCGGGCGGGTCTCGGGGCGGGCGGGTCTCGGGGCGGGCGGGTCTCGTCGGGTGCCGGCACACGGCGGACGGGAGTCGACCGGCGGCGGTCAGCCGCGATCGGCTCCCAACTCGCCGGACCAGCGCCGGAACAGGGAATGCGGCACACCGAGTGCGTCGAGCACCTTTCCGGCCACGAAGTCCACGAGCTGCCGCGCCGAGGCGGCGGCCCCGGCACCGTAGAAGCCCGGGCTCGCCGGCAGCACCACCGCCCCGGCATCGTGCAGGGTGATCAGGTGCTCCAGGTGGCTGCGGGTGACCGGTGTCTCTCTGGGCACCACCACGACCGGCCGGCGCTCCTTCAGGTTGACCTCCGCCGCTCGCTGTAGCAGGTCCTTGGAGAGGCCGATCGCGATCCCGGCGCATGCCGCCGTACTCGCCGGCACCACCACCATGCCCCGGGTCGGATACGAACCGCTGCTCGGCCCCGCCGCGAGGTCCCCGGCCGGCCAGTACGCGACGTCCGCGCCGGTCAGGTCCCGCCCCAGCCAGGCGGCGAGATCGTCCTTCCAGTGCGCGTCCCGGAACGGGTGCCCCGTCTCGTCCAGGATCGTCAGCCGGGCCGCCCGGGAGACGACCAGGTCCACCGCCTCGCCCGCGTCGATCAGTCCGCCGAGCACGGCGGCCGGATACGGCGTACCCGAGGCCCCGGAGACGCCGACCACCCACGGCCTTCTCATGCCACCAGCCTGCCCCAAGCGTCCGATCCGGCGCCCGGCGCCCCCGGCCCACCAACCGGCGCCGGCCGGCGCCGCCTGCCGGGGCGGCACCGAGCGACGAAGACAGGTGACCGGATCATCACTTTCTGCAAGATAGGACCTACCCGACGGCGATCACAAACAGGCCGGAAACTGCAATGCTGCTCACGTCCGCCGGGGCACGTACGGGAGCCGAGCCCGCGCGTACGGGGACGAAGGAGGGCCGGGCATGTCCGTGGCCAGCTCGTGGGTTGCCGAGCTTCGCTGTCCGATACCGCCACGCCTCTGCCCGCACTCCGACGCCGTGCAGGAGTGGCTCGTCGACTGGGCTGACCGGGTCGGTGGCCCGCTCGACGCGGCGGCCCGGAAGCGCATGGCCCGGGGCGGCATCGCGCGCTACGCGGGCCGGCTCTACCCGGAGGCCACCGAGGCCGACCTACGGGTGCTCGCCGCCCTGTTCACCTGGTTCTTCCTGCTCGACGACGCCTGCGACGCGGCCCAGCGGCCCCGCCCGGCGGAGGTGGCGGCGCTCTGCGACGGCGTGTTGCGCCTGCTCCGGGCCGAGCCGCCGCCGGCCGTACCGGCGCCCCGGTCCGGACAGCCCGGACCGCATCTCGGAACGGGCCCCCCGATGCCGACCGGCGCCGGTGCCGCCGCGGCACACCGGACCGGAAACCCGGGCCCTCCGCAGCCCCGGCCGGCCCACCAGCAGGCATCGGCCCACCAGCAGGCGACAGTCTCCTCCCCACAGGCGACGACATCCTCCCCACAGGCGACGGCTTCCCCGCAGTCCCGTGCCGGGCAGCACGGCTCGGCCGCGACACCGCACGCCCGAGCCGCCAACCAACCGACAGCCCGGCTGTCCGGCCCCGCGCAGAGCCGGGCGGCGAACCAGCCCGCGGCCAGGGCGGAGGCGTTCGACGGACCGCTGCGGCGGATGCTGTCCGACGCCTGGCGGCTGCCGTACCACCGGATGTCGGCAGCCTGGCGGGACCGTTTCGTCGACGCGGTGGCGCACCACCTGGACGGCGTCGTCACCGAGGCGACGAACAAGGCCAGCGGGCGGCTGCCCGGCGTCGCCGAGTACGTGCCGCTGCGCCGGGCGACGTCCGCGGCGTACGTCTCGTACGCGCTGATCGAGTTCGCGACCGGGCAGCCGGTGCCGGACGCGGTCTACCACCACCCGGCCGTACGCGCCGTCGCCGACACCGCCAACGACCTGCTCTCCTGGTTCAACGACCTACTGTCGCTGGAGCGGGACGCGGCCACCTCCGGCGGGCACAACCTGGTGCTGGCGGTGGCCCGGGAGGAGAGGATCCCGGTCGAGTCGGCGATCGAGGTCGTCGTCCGGCGGTGGCAGCAGAGCATGCGGCGGTTCGTCGAGTTGCGCGACGCGGTGCCGTCCTTCGGGCCGGCGCTGGACGGGCCGCTGCGGCACTATCTGGACGGCCTGGCCAACTCGGTGCGCGGCACCATGGACTGGTCCCTGGAGAGCGCCCGCTACCGTTCGTAGCAGGCAACCCCCACCGCCCGCCCCCCGGCGCCGGGGCGGGGATCCGGCCGGCAGCCCGGGTCGGACCGTTCGTGGGCTTGCGGGGCGCCCGAGCCGGCTTGGAGGATGATCGGGTGAACGCCCCGGCAGTCGGCTCCCCCCGCGGCCACCTCCAGGTCCATGACCTTGTGACGGCCTACGATCCCGACCTGCTCCGCCGGGCGTACGAGGAGATCCTCGAGCCGAGCTTCCCCCCGGACGAGCTGGAGACCCTGGAGAGTCTCGCCGGTCGGATGGCGGCCGGGGACCCGTCGACGTTCGGCGCCGTGGCCCTCGCGGACGGCGCACCGGTCGGCGTGATGATCGCCGACTGCTTTCCCGCCTCCCGGGTGCTGCTCCTCAGCTACCTTGCGGTCCATCCCGGTCAGCGCGGTGGCCGGATCGGCTCGACGCTCCTGAACGACGTGCTGCCGACCTGGCGGGAGCGGGCGGACGCCGTCGTCTCGGTCGCCGAGGTCGAGGATCCCCGCTTCCACCCGGCGGGGCCGCACGGTGACCCGGTCAAGCGGCTCCGCTTCTACGCCCGGGCCGGTTTCCGGCTGCTGCCGAGCCCGTTCGTGCAACCCCGGGTCCGGCCTGGCGCCGACCGGGTGGGCGGCATGCTGCTGCTCGCCGCCGCCGGGGCCGAGACGCTCCCCCGACAGACACTGCGCGGCTTCGTCAGCGAGTACTACACGGATTCGGAGGAAGCCGACGAGTCCGTCGACACGGCGTACGCCGGGCTGCTGGCCCGGGTCGACCGCGAGCCCGACCCGTTGGTCCTGCTGCCACCCGAGCAGTACGCCGAGGTGCCGCCGTTGCGGGTCACCGGCGAGCTGCTGCGGCGCGACTATCCCGGCACGGCGGTCGCCGCCCGGCTGCTCGCCGTCGACGAGCGGGGCGTGGCACTGCTGGACGAGGTGTGGGAGCAGGTGCTCGCCCGGATGGCGGCGGGTGAGGAGCTTCCCCGGCCCCGCCGCACCGTCGTCGCCGAGTTCCTGGACCGGCTCTCCGGCGCCGGCCTCGTCTTCGTCTCCCCCGATCCGGGCGACGCCTCGGTGCTGGCCGACTGGTTCGCGGGTGACGCCGACCCGTGGGCGGGCTGGTGGCGGGAGACGCCTCCGAGCTGGGGAGCCGGTGTGCTGGCCCCGGAGCGGGTCGAACGGGCGATCCGCCGGCTGCCGCCGCTGCCCCGACTGCTCCTGCTCCTCTCCGACGTGGTCGGCCTGACCCTGCCGGAGGCGACCGAAGTCGCCGGGCAGGCGCCGGAGCATTATCTCGCGATCCTGGAGGCGGCCCGCATGGAGGTCGTCTCCTTCCTGGACCACGGCGCCCGGTAGGAGGGCGGATGGACGGCTACCTCCGCTGCGACCAGACCGTCCGGCTGGTCGGAAGCTGGCTCGACGGCGCCCTCGACCCCGGGCAGCGGGAGCTGGTCGAGCTGCACCTGCTGGTCTGCCCGCCCTGCCTGGAGTACGTCGGCAAGGTGAGCGACCTGCGTGCCGCGCTCCTGGAGCTGGCGGGGCCGCAGACACCGGGACGTCTCCTGGCGCGGCTCGAGGAGGGTGCGCCGTGAGGTACTACAAGTTCCTCGCCGCCGGCCGGATCGGGCCCTTCTCCCGGCAGACCTGGTCGACGGCGTGGCGGTCGGAACCGGCGATCGTGCCGTGCCGGCAGGGGCTGCACGTCTGCCGTGTCGACGATCTGCCGTACTGGTTGCACGACGAACTGTGGGAGGTGGAGGTCGACGGGCCGGTGCTGGAGATGGAGCGCCAGGTGATCGCCGGGCGTGGCCACCTGCGGGAACAGGTCGGCGACTGGAACGCGCAGACACGGCAGGAGTTCGTCCGCGCCTGCCTGGCCCGGATCGCCGGCCATGCCGCCGAGGAGTGCGGTGAGGCGCTGGACGACGGATCACTTGCCGCAGCCGCCGAGCGGCTGGGCACGGATGGGCCGGTCGACCTCGCGGAGGTCGCCGAGCTCGCCCTGGCCCGTCAGGAAGGCGCCGCGTTGCGCGGCCGGAGCGCCGCGGCCTGGGTCTGCGGCTATCTCGCGGACGCGGTCGAGATGCTGGAAAGCTACCCCGTGGCCGCGCTCGGCTACGCGGCGGCGCGGGCCGCCGAGGCACGTACCGGTGACGACGGCGTCGACCGCTACCTGCTGGAGCGAGCCTGGCAGGCGGAGTGGTTGACCAGGCGGCTCGGGCTCGCCGCCGGCTGAGTACAGTGCCATCCGGCTGAGAGCGGCTGAGGCCGCCTAGCCGGCCCGGCGTCTCCACCTATCCGGCCGCCGTCTCCGCGCCGATCCGGTCGGCCAGGGCGATCGCCCGCTCCATCTCCGCGAGGACGTCGAGCTCCCACCCGTCCACCAGATCACCCCAGTAGTCGGCGAACTCCGACTCGCTGCGATGCAGCTCCGCTTCGAGGACGTTGCGCGGGAAGAGTCCGGCCAGCGCCCCCGGCCCGAGGTCGCCCGGCACCGCACCGCCGGTCGGCGCGACCAGCGCGGCGAGTATCCCGGCCCGATCGGCCCGGGACGCCGACTCGCGGGCCCGGCCGGTCGCCCGGTCCGACATCTCCTGGTAGAAGCGCTGGGTGTACTCGTCCGGCGGGTTCACGCTGTGGTCGAGGGCGTCGGCGGTGCGCTGGAACAGGAAGGCGTTCCGCACCGCGAGCCCGTACTCGGTGGCGGCGGTGACCGGATCGTGCGGCCAGCACAGGTCGCCGAGGCAGCGGTGCAGGTTCGCCAGCAGCTCCGAGTCGACCTCGCCGTCCGGCCCGTCGGCCATCTCCCGGCTGAGCCGCAGGGCCTGCCCCAGGTGGGCGGCGGCCCCGGCCCGGTCGCCGGCCGCGATCGCTATGTCGCTCCACTCGTAGTAGAGCCACGCGGTCATCACGTCGTCGCCGAGTTCGAGGAAATCCGCTTCGAGCCTGCGGTACTCCTCGTCGGCCTTTGCCAGGCTGCCGTCGTACCAGAGTGCGTGCGCGTGGAAGAGCCGCAGGTAGAGCGCGGTACGGGACTGGCTCTCCTGGACCTCGGCCGGCAACCGCCGGTCCCGCTGGCCGCTGTGCAGGCCACAGACCTCGCGGATCGCGCGCAGCGCCCGCCGGACCTCGGTCCAGTGTGGGCCCTTGGGCTTGTCGGGGCCGGGCAGGTAGTTGAGCAGGAACCGGTGCAGTTGCCCCAGCAACTTCCGGTCGTCGTCGTCCCGGGCCGCCGACTCCCAGCTCTCCAGCAGGTGGTGGCAGAAGGGGAAGTCGACGTAGAGACCCCACCACCAGAACGCCTCCATGAAGATGAGCACGAAGCGGGTCCGGGTCAGGTAACGGTCGTCCGGCAGTTGGGCGCAGTGGTAGAGCCACTCGGTCTCGTACGCCTGCCAGACCGGGTCCTCGTACTTGTACCAGGACCCGTACGCCTTGTCGGTCTTGTCCTCGAACTTGCCGATCAGCTCGAAGTAGTGCGCCGCGGCGGCCCGGTGCATCGGCGCCCACCGCTCCGGATAGAGCTGGGCCATCTGCGCGGCCAGGGCCGGCCGGATGAACTCGTGCACCCGGAACCGTGTCCCGTCGGTGGCCCGGTCGAGCAGGCCGAGCCGCTGGCACTCCGCGATGACGGCGCCGGCGACCGGCGCACCCCGCTCCACCTGGCTGCCCTTCGCCCCGTCGAGCTCCGCGTCGGTGTCAAGGAGTCGTTGCAGCAGCGGCGCGTCGAAGGAGTTCAGCAGGGCTGCCGCCTCGACCGCCCGCAACAGTCCCCGGCGCCGGCCCAGGACCGCCTCGACCAGGTGGGCGACGTTGAGCGCGCCGTCGGCGGAGAGGCGTGTCAGCACGCCGCGCAGCCGGTCCGGCTGCCGGGCCTCCTCGCCGCGCTCCTGGATGAGCCGGTGGACCAGCCCGACGGCGGACGGGTGCCCGCCGGTGAAGTCGTGCACCGCCTCGGCCAGCTCCGCCGTCGCGCCGCCGCCCAGGTGGTGACGCAGGTACTGCCGTACCTCGGCGACGGAGAGGAAAGGGAGGCCCTGCGAGCGGTCCGGGTCCACCAGGCGCTGGACGTGCTCCGCGTAGTCGCCGGGGACGAGCGGAACGACGACGAGGGTGTTCGGCAGCCGCCGGGCGAGCCCGACCAGCCACTGCCCCACCGCGTCGTCGATGAGCGTCTCGAACCCGTCCAGGATCACCACGGCGCGCCGCCCTCGCAGCCAGGCCCTCCAGTCCGCGACGAACGCCTCGTCGATCCGCCACTGCGCCTTCCGGGCCCGCTCCACGATGGCGGCCGCCGTCTCCGCGATGGTGACGTCGACACGGTTGTCCTCCACCCGGCCCCCGCCGATCGTGGAGAACTCGTTGTTGATCTGGATCGGGCGGTCGGCAGCCGATTTCGCCGCGGCGATCGCGAGAATCAACTCTCTGAACCACCGACCGCCACCACCCGGCCGGCCCAGCCCGGACGGCGACGCGAAGTTGCTGACCAGATCACCGAGGAGGTTCGACGACCGCTCCAGCAGCAGGCCGGCTGCGGTCGGGGTGAGGCCGTCACCGTACTGGCCGCTGAGCGCCTCGGAGAGGCCGTACCTGTCGACGAGCATCGCGCCGTCCGCGGGCATTCGTAGCACGTCCGGTGCGTCGCGGTCGATTCGGTCGTGCAGTTGCCGCAGGAACGCGGACTTGCCCATTCCGTGCCCACCGAGCACCGCGAAGATCCCGGTCGCGCCACTGTGGATCTTCTGGAGAATCCGGTCGAGCTGTGCGTCGCGGCTGACCATCCCGTCGACCAACCGGACTTCCATCTCCGCTTCGGACGGCCGGCTCATCGACGCGACCGGGGCGGCCGACGACGCGACCGGGGCGGCCGACGACGCGACCGGGGCGGCCGACGACGCGACCGGGGCGGCCGACGACGCGACCGGGGCGGCCGACGACGCGACCGGGGCGGCCGACGACGCGACCGGGGCGGCCGGCGCCGGCGGCAGGTCGCCGCCAGCCTCGGCCACCCGGGTATGGACCAGTGCGGCCGATGCGGCCGGTGCCGCCGATGCGGCCGGTGCCGCCGGTACGGCGGGCGCAACCGGCACTACCGGTGCCGCCGGCACTACCGGTGCCGCCGGCACTACCGGTGCCGCCGGCACTACCGGTGCCGCCGGTGCAAGCGGTGCCGCCGGTGCAAGCGGTGCCGCCGGCTCACTCGGCTCCGCCTGCCGGGGCGGTGTGGAGCGATGATCGACGCTGGCGTCCTCGACGATGCCGCCCGGGCCGGCCGAGACCTCGCTCCGGCTGCCGCCGGTGGCCCGGACCAGCACCCGGCGCACTCGACCGAGCAGGCCGGCCCGGATCACGGTGATGGATTCGGGCGCCCCATCCGCCGCTGTCGCGGACCGTCCGCCCAGCAGCGGGGCGAGACTGATGATCGCCACGAGGAGGCCACCGACACCGACGACCGAGCCGACCGCCTCGGCACCGAGCAGCCATCCGACGACCGCGACGACCACCAGCACCGCCGCCGACACGGAGCCGCCGATGACCCAGACCTTGCGCTCACTCCCTGTCACAGCGTCATTGTCAATTCGTACAGGAAGGACTGTCGATAGTCCTAGCGCGTAGTTGGTATCGCCCGATACGCCGCCGCAGACGCCCGATACGCCGCCTGATACGCCCGGTACGGCTCCTGGTACGCCCCATACGCGCCACCGCAGACCGACGACCGTCGTGCCCGTACCGCGTCGTGCCCGTACCGTCGTGCCCGTACCGTCGTGCCCGTAGCGTCGTACGTCGCTATCCGGCGAGGTCGAGCCGGATTACCAGATCGAGCAGGGCGAAGACGAAGAGGGCGATCCCGACGAACCCGTTGGCGGTGAAGAACGCCCGGTTGACCCGGGACAGGTCGCCCGGGGTGACCACCACGTGCTGGTAGCCGAAGGCGAGCGCGGTCAGCGCCAGCCCGACCCACCAGAGCCAGCCCAGCCCGACCAGTTCGCCGTACCAGATGAAGAGGACGAACGTCACGACGTGGGCGACGGTCGAGGCGTGCAGGGCGAACCGGAGGCCGTACCGGGCGGGGACGCTGCGTACCCCGATCCGGCGGTCGACCTCGGTGTCCTGGCAGGCGTAGATCAGGTCGAAGCCGCCGATCCAGAGCCCGACCGCCGCGCCGAGCAGCCAGGCCGGGCCGGAGCCGGCGAAGGTGCCGGTGACCGCGAGCCAGGCGCCGACCGGGCCGACCATCTGGGCGAGCGCCAGGATCGCGTGCGGCCAGTCGGTGAACCGCTTGCCGTACGGGTAGACCACCAGCGGTATCGCGGCGAGCGGGGCCAGGGCCAGGCAGAGCGGGTTGAGCGCCGCCGCGGCGGCGAGAAAGACCGCCAGCGCGACGGCCGCGCCGGTCCAGGCCGTCCGGACGCTCACCGCCCCGGTCACCAACTCCCGGCCGGCGGTACGCGGATTACGCGCGTCGATCCGCCGGTCGATGATCCGGTTGGCGGCCATGGCGAAGGTCCGCGCCCCGACCATGGCGATGGTGATCAGCAGCAGGTCGAGCCAGCGCACCTGCCCGCCGTGCCGCTGCATCGCGGTCAGCGCCGAGAGATAGGCGAACGGCAGCGCGAAGACCGAGTGCTCGATCGCCACCAGCCGGAGGAAGGACTTCACCCGCCCCGGCGACTCTGCCACCGCCGTCATGAGATGCCGTACTCCGTCCAGCGCTTGTCGACCAGCGACCGGACCTCCGGCGACATGGTCATCTCCTCCGGCCAGCCCCGGGTGTAGCCCTCGGTCGGCAGCTTGCGGGTCGCGTCCACCCCGGCCTTGCCGCCCCAGAACTGCTGGTAGGACGAGTGGTCCAGGTGGTCCACCGGCCCCTCGGTGAGCAGCAGGTCGCGGGCGTAGTCGACGTTGCCGAAGGCCCGCCAGGCGACCTCGGCGTAGTCGTGCACGTCGCAGTCCTCGTCCACCACCACGATCAGCTTGGTCAGCGACATCAGGTGGGCACCCCAGATCGCGTTCATCACCTTCTGGGCGTGCTTGGGGTAGCGCTTGCGGATCGAGATGATCGCGCAGTTGTGGAAGACCCCGGCGGCCGGCAGGTCGTAGTCGACGATGTCCGGGATCAGGAGCTTGAGCAGCGGCTGGAAGATCCGCTCGGTGGCCTTGCCGAGGCCGTGGTCCTCCTGCGGCGGCTTGGAGGTGATGATCGAGTGGTAGACCGGCTCTCGCTGGGTGGTCATGCACTCGACGTGCAGCACCGGGAACGGCTCGACCGGGGTGTAGAAGCCGGTGTGGTCGCCGAAGGGCCCCTCGGGCAGCCGTTCGCCCGGCTCCAGGTAGCCCTCCAGCACGATCTGGGCGTGCGCCGGCACCTGGAGCGGCACGGTCAGGCAGTCGACCATCTCGACCCGCTCGCCCCGGAGGAAGCCGGCGAAGAGGTATTCGTCGATGTCACCGGGGAGCGGGGCCGAGGCGGCGTAGGAGACCACCGGGTCGCAGCCGATGGCGATCGCCACCGGCAACCGCTGGCCGAGACGCTCCGCGACGGCGTGGTGCGCGGTGGAGTCCTTGTGGATCTGCCAGTGCATGCCGAGGGTGTTGGGCGAGTGCTGCTGCAACCGGTAGAGCCCGAGGTTGCGCTTGCCGGTCTCCGGATGCCTGGTGTGGGTCAGCCCGTAGTTGTGGAAGACCCCGCCGTCGCCGGGCCAGACCTGGAGGCCGGGGAGCCGGTTCAGGTCGACGTCGTCACCCCGGTAGACGATCTGCTGGCAGGGGGCGGTCCTGACCTTCCTCGGCGGTACGGACTTGAGCTGCATCACCTTGCCCAGGCCCTCGCGGATGCCGGACCAGCCGACCGGCAGCTCCGGCTTGACCAGCGCACCGATCCGCTCACCGATCTCGTCGAGCCGGTCGACGCCGAGTGCCATCGCCATCCGTCGCTCGGTGCCGAAGAGGTTGATCGCCACCGGCATCTCGCCCCGGGTCGGGCGCTCGAAGAGCAGGGCCGGGCCGCCGGCCCGGACGGTCCGGGTGACCACCTCGCTGATCTCCAGCGTCGGGTCCACCGGCACCGGCACCCGGCGCAACTCGCCGGCACCCTCCAGCGCAGTGAGGAACTCCCGGAGATCGGTGTACGGGAAGCCACGAGCCGCCATGCTGGCTAGTCTGTCGCACCCGCGAGCGGGGCGGCACGGCCGGGTCCCCCGGCGTGACCGGCCTCCCGCCGGCACGGGCCCACGGCCGGGTCCTCCCCCTTGACCGCTCTCCCACCGGCACGGACCGGGCCGGCGCCTCAGAGCAGGCCGATGCCGAGCAGCAGGGTGCCGGCCACCAGGCCGACCCCACCGGCCACCGCCAGCCAGATCAGCCTGTTGGGCCGGGTGTCCGAGGGGCGGACGACGGAGAGGAAGAAGCCGAGCGGCATCAGGATCGGCGCGGCGACCAGGAGGGTACGGATCAGCGTCCGCATGCCGTCGCCGTAGTCGCTCCGGTCCAGGTAGAGGAGCGCGACGAGGGCGAAGAGCACCAGTACGCCCGCGTGTGCGTGCCCGGCGGTCCAGAGCGCCCGCCGGACGGGGTTGTCGAGATAGCCGGGTATCCGCCGGACGAGCTGCATGAGCAGGGACAGCCCGCCGAACGCGATGGTCGAGACGGTGATCAGCAGGATGGCGGCGGTGGTCTGCGTCGCGGACGACATGGTGGTCTCCCCGGAGGTGGCACGATACCCAACTTGTCACCGTCAAGATTCCGGGACGACAACCATCTTGTCAATAGCAAGATTCCCTCACGACAGGCCGCCCCGACATCGAAGAGAGGTCCTCCGGCTCTCCGCCCCGGCGAACCCCGCTCTCCCAACCCGAAACTCCGCCGGCAGCCGAGACCCTTCAATAGATCTTGACGAGTTGTTGTCGCTCCCGACGACAACAACTCGTCAAGATCTACAAGCAATGTCCCGCACCCGGAGAGCCGGGGGCGGGATCAGGGGCCGCTTCCGGGGTCGGGTGCACCGGGGTCAGTCGCCGGTGTAGAGGCGGTGCCGGTCGACCAGGACGACGTCCGGGCGCCCGGCCGAGGCCGCCACGAGCTGCTCGGTGAAGCCCTCGGCACTGGCCAGCACCAGCCGTACGTCGCGGGTGTCGTGACCGGCGCGGCCGCGCAGCAGCGTACGGATCCGGTGCAGCCGGTCGAGATCGGGCTCGCCGAGCCGGCGGCCCCACTTGACCTCGCCGATCGCCAGGAGCGGGCGTGGTCCGTCGCCGAGCGGCGGCTCGCCGACCGCGACGAGATCCAGTTCGTGGCTCGTCCGGCCGACCGGGTCGCCGAGCACGGCCGAGTTGACGTCGGCGACCGGGCCACCCAGGGTCTCCGGGGCGGCGAACCGGAGCACCCACTCCCGGACCAGCCCTTCGAAGCAGGGGCCGAGCACGGCGCTCGCGTACCGGCGCTGGGAGCGCCGCCAGACGTCCGCCCCGCGACGCTGCTCCAGTGCGGTCCAGGCCGGGCGCATCACCGCCTGGTAGAACGTCACCAGCGGTTCGGTGATCCGGTAGCTGCTCCGGCCTTGTCGGAACGGGTCAGGAGCGCGGACGAGCAGGCCGACGTCCTCCAGCACCGTCAGCGGATGTTGCAGGTCGGTGGCCTTGCGCCCGATGTATCCGGCGATTCCGCCCCGGGTGGCGTTGCCCTCGGCGACGGCGGCGAGCACGGAGTGGTAGAGGGCCGTCTCCCGCAGGTCCGGATCTTCCGCGAGCAGATAGCGCGCCTCCCGGAAGAGCGGCCGGGCCGGGTTGAGCACGGCACGTGCCACCCAGTCGTCGAAGTCGGCCAGGTCTGCGGGGGCGTCGTCGGAGACGTACTCACGCCGGTAGGCCGGGGTGCCCCCGACGATCGCGAAGACCCGGACGGCCAGTGCCGGGTCGGCGAGTCCCCAGAACCGCGCGGCGGCACGGTAGTCCAGCGGCTGGATCGGCAGTTCCAGGCCGGCCCGGCCACGCAGCGGGGCCGAGCCGGCGAGCAGTCCGCCCATGAACGAGAGCGCCGACCCGCAGAGCAGGATCCGGGTACGCGATCCGGTGCGCTCGCCGCGCCCCGGCGTCAGGGCGTGCTGCAGGACGGAGGGCAGGTTCCGGCTGGATCGGGCCAGGTAGGGAAACTCGTCGAGCACGACGGTGGTCGGGCGGCTGCGCCCGAGCGCGAGCAGGCCGTCGACCGCGTGCTCCCAGTCGGGCAGCTCGACCGGCCCCGGGGCGTCGGTGTGCTGCCCCAGCGCCACTCCCAGCCGGCGCAGCGAGTCGGCCGGCGTGGCCTCGGTGGCGCCGAAGTAGAAGCCGCCGGTGGCGCGGGCGAGCTCGTAGAGGAGGAGCGTCTTGCCCTGTCGCCGCCGCCCGCTGACCACGCCCAGCGTCGCACCCTCCCGGTCGTCGGCGACGAAGCGGGACAGCTCGGCCCACTCGGCGTCCCGATCGAAGATCTCCGCCGGCTTCTGAATCCCCACCCAGCGCCGCCCTCCATTAGAAGTACACTTCTAAGAATCGTACTTCTAACTCTGACGCCTGGCTGGCCGGACGGGTCAGCAGCCGGACGGGTCAGTGGCCGGCGCCGGCTCGGGTGGCGGCGCGGCGGGCGACGTACCGTCGGATCTTGGCGGCGGTGCCGCAGTCCTCCATGCTGCACCAGCGACGGCTGCGGTTCTTGCTCTCGTCGACGAAGAGGAAGCGGCAGCCGCCGCACGCCTTGATCCGGTCGAGCGGGCCGGTCGTCAGCAGCTCGACGGCGGCGTGGACGATCGGCCACAGCGGGCCGGCGAGCTCGGCCTGACCGGGCCAGCTCCACCGGAAGCCGGCCACGCCGGGGACGAACCGCGCGTGCGCGTACGCCTCCGCCGCGCCGTCCCGGAGCCGGGTCAGGTCGGCGGCGGCGGGCTGCCCGCCCTCGGCCGCCGCTCGGAACAGGCCGTCGAGGAGTTCCCGGACCTCCAGGGCGCGCCGGTACGCGGCACGGGCCCGAGCCGGCTGCTCAGCCGCCTGCCGGCGCAGCGCCGCCATCTCCGCCTGGTCGAGCACGCCGATCCAGCCGGCCCAGGCCACCAGGTCGTCGTAGCGGTGCAGGATGTCGTCGTCGGGGGGACCGACCGGCGGCCCGCTGCGCGTGTTGACATAGTCGAGCGCCAGGCTTCCTCCGACGATCCGCATCCGGGTCACGTCGTCCGCCGTTTCCATCAGAGCGCAATTTACCTGTTGCGACAATCGAGCCTACGCCGCTACCGTTCCCTCCGTAAGTCTATTTGGCGGTAACAATCGGCTGCGCCCGCTCCCGCCCGACGAGGCGCCGACCGGTGGGACGATCCTGGAAAGGACGACATGACAGCCGCGACACGAGGCGCCGCGACGACCCCGAGCGAGGGCGGGCTGATTCACAACCCGGTGCTGCCCGGCTTCCACCCGGACCCGGTCATCCTGCGGGTCGGCACCGACTACTACATCGCCACGTCGACCTTCGAGTGGTGTCCGGGCGTACGCCTGCACCACTCGACGGACCTGGCGCACTGGCGGCCGCTCGGCGGCATCCTCACCGAGCGGCGGCTGCTCGACCTGCGCGGCGCCGCCGACTCGGCCGGGGTCTGGGCTCCGGACCTGAGCTACGCCGACGGCCTGTTCCACCTCGTCTACACCGACGTCTCCAGCTTTGCCATGGGTTACTGGGACTCCCAGAACTACCTGGTCACCGCCGCCGATCTTGCCGGGCCGTGGAGCGATCCGGTGCCGCTGCACGCCCGCGGGTTCGACCCGTCGCTCTTCCACGACGACGACGGCACGAGCTGGCTGCTGTCGATGACCGCCGACTGGCGGGAGGGTCGCAACCGGTTCGCGGGCATCCAGATCCAGCGGTACGACCGGGCGGCCCGCAAGCTGGTCGGCGCGGAGCGGATCATCTTCGAGGGGACCCCGGTGGGGCTGACCGAGGCACCCCGGATCTACCGCCGGGACGGCTGGTATTACCTCGTCACCGCCGAGGGCGGGACCAGTTGGCCGCACCAGGTCACGGTGGCACGATCGCGCGAGCTGTTCGGCCCCTACGAGGTCGACCCCGACGGCCCGATGCTGACCTCGGCCGGGCGGCCCGAGCTCGAGTTGCAGAAGGCCGGGCACGGCAGCCTGGTCCGCACCCCGGACGACGAGTGGTACATGGCGCATCTCGTGGCGCGACCGTACTCGCCACTCGGCCGCTGCGTGCTCGGCCGGGAGACCGCGATCCAGCGGGTGACCTGGGACCGGGACGGCTGGCCGCGCATCGACGGCGGCGTCCCCGCCGTGACGGTGCCGGCGCCGGCCGGGACCTCCTCCTCGATCACCACGGCGGCCGGCGCCGATCCCGGGTTCGACCACGACGACTTCGACGCGCCGGAGCTCGGCCCCGACTGGTCGACGCTGCGCCGCCCGGCCACGCCGGACTGGGTGCAGCTCACGGCCCGCCCCTCCTACCTGCGGGTCTACGGCGGGCAGTCGCCGGTCGGGCGGCAGCGCCCCAGCCTGGTGGCCCGGCGCGTCACCGGCACGCACTGCACGCTGACCGCGACGATGGAGTTCCGCCCGGACAGCTACCGGCAGCTCGCCGGCATCACCGCGTACTACAACAGCCAGAACTGGCACTACCTCTACCTGACGGCGGACGACGACGGCCGGCGCGTGCTCGAGGTGATGTCCTGCGACGGCGGCCGCCGCGTCCAGCACGCCGGCTGCCGGGTCGACGCCGGCAACCTCGACCGGGTACGCCTGCGCGTCCGCCTCGCCGGCCCGGCCCTCACCTTCGGCTACGCGCCCGGCACGTCGACAACCGTGGACGGGGTCGACGACGACTGGCGGGAGCTTCCCGTCGAACTGGACGCGACAATCCTCTCCGACGAGCACGCGGTACGCCGGGTGGAGGGTGAGCCGGAGGCGTGGGGCTTCACCGGCGCCTTCGTCGGTCTCTGGGTGCAGGATCTCGGCGCCGACGGCGGCTTCGCCGACTTCGACTCGGCGACCTACGAGATCGACCGGCCGCACGCCTCCCACCGTGGCTAGCCACCCTCGCCCCGGCCAGCCACCATCGGCCGGACCAGCCACCCTCGCCCGGACAACCGTGGAGGCACGGTTGGTCAGCGCGGGTGCACGGCGTAGCTCAGGTGGGTCGCCCGTGGCGACGACTCCGATCGGACCGGCTCCAGCGCGATCCTGGACGCGTCCACGCCGTCGAACAGGCGGGTGCCGGCGCCGAACAGCACGGGCGAGAGCGCGATCGAGAACTCGTCGACCAGGCCGGCGTTGAGGTACCGCACGATCGTCTCGCTGCCGCCGGCGATGCGGACATCCCGGTCGCCGGCGGCAGCGCGGGCCTGGCCCAGCGCGCTGTGGATGCCGTCGTTGACGAAGTGGAACGTGGTCCCGCCCGGCCGTTCCCAGGGGTCGCGCCGCTGGTGGGTGACGACGAAGACGGGGGTGTGGAAGGGCGCCTCCTCCGGCCATGCCCGCTCGCCGCCGTCGAACATGCGCTTGCCCATGACGCTCGCGCCGGTCCGCGCGAACGTCTCCCGGGCGATGTCGTTGTCGCGCCCCTCCTCACCGCCCTCGCCCAGTTTGAGGCTCTCCCGGAAGAACCGCTGCGGGAAGATCCACGCCTGTAGTTCCATCCACTGCGCCATCCAGCGCTCCAGCCTCGGGTCCTGCTTCCGCTGCTCGGTCGTGGCAAGCGCGCCCTCCATCGACTCGGGCGCGCTGAAGCCGTCCAGCGACATCGACACGCTGAAGAAGACCTTCCCGGCCATCAGCGGCTCTCGTTCTTTGCGGCGATCTCGGCGACGTAGGTCGCCAGGTTGCTCAGGGTCTGCTGGCCGCCCTCGATCGCGTGGTACTTCTCGACCGCGTCGTCACGCAGTTGCCTGCTGGGAAACACCGTGCGCATCACGATCCGGGTAGCCGCACCCTCCGGCCCGACGGTCGGCGCCGCACCCTCCGGCCCGACGGTCGGCGCCGCACCGTCCGGCGTGAAGGTCAGGGTCGACTCGAAGGCGTTCGGGTCGTCGCGGGACTCGCCGTGCAGCAGCGCGATCCGCTCCGGTGGGGCGATCTCGGTCCAGGTGATCCACTCGGAGTAGTCGGTCCCGTCCGGCCCGTGCATCACGAAGTCCCACTCCCCGCCCACCCGAAACTCGAAGGACCGGGTCGTGGTGGTGAAGCCGTCCGGCCCCCACCACCGCGACAGGTGCCGGACCTCGGTGAACGCCTCGAAGACCAGCTCCCGTGGGGCGTCGATCACCCGGGAGATCGTGATCTCCCGGTCGGCCGTCGCCGACTCCGCCCGCGTCTCCCGCCCTGTCCCTGCCCCTGTGCCTGCCATCGGTCAGTCCTCCTGACGTGTCTGCTTGAGTTCCTGCACGTAGGTGTCCAGCCGGTCGAAGCTCTCGTTCCAGAACCGCTCGAACCCGCCCACCCACTCGTGGACGGGCCGCAGACCTCGGGCGTCCAGGCCGTAGAGGCGCTGCTTGCCCGCCTCGCGGACCCGCACCAGCCCCACCTCCCGGAGCACCCGCAGGTGCTTGGAAGCCTGCGACTGGCTCATCCCCAGCTCCTGGGCGAGGTCGGTCACCGGCCACTCACCCGCCCGCAGCAGCGCCAGGATGTCCCGGCGCTGCGGCTCGGCGATCGCGTTGAACGCGTCCGACGTCGTCGCTGCTCGTGCCACGGCAGCCATCATATTCCGATATCGGAAAGCGTCAAGCGGGACGGGGACGCCACGGGCCGCCCCGCGCTACGACAGGACCCCGCTCAACCACGCGAAGAGCATTCGGGCCGCCGCCGGGTTGGCGGCGGCCCGAGATCGCCGACAGATCGTGCCGGGTGTGGGTGCCGGGTGGGAGGGGTTGGCGGGTGGAAGGGATTGGCGGGGCGTCAGCGGGGCGGAAGGGCCCGGACGAAGGCGCGCCAGGCCGCCGGGGCGAAGAGCAGCGCCGGCCCCGGCCGGTCCTTGCTGTCCCGCACCCCCACCACCCCGGGCAGGTTGCCCGCCACCTCCACGCAGTTACCGCCGTTGCCGCTGCTCCGCGTGCTCTTGACCCACACCGCGCCGGTCAGATCCATTTCTCCGCCACTTCCCGTATCAACTCGATGGTCTGCTGTTGCGGCAGCGCCTCGCTCCGCACCGCCTCCCAGGCCCGCTGCAACGCCGCCAGGTCCGTCGCCCGCTCGACCACGTCGCCGGCCAACTGGTTGTCGAGATAGCCGGCCTCCGTCCGGTCCGGCGCGGTGGCGATCACGAACGGCCCGTTCAGCCCAGCGTACGCCCCGACCGACGCCGGGACGACGTGCAGCCGCACGTGCGGCAGCGCGGCGGCGGCGACCAGCGCCTCCAGTTGCTCGCGCATCACCGCCGCCCCGCCGACCGGGCGGTGCAGCAGGCCCTCGTCGAGCACGGCGGTGAAGTCGACCGGGTCGGGCCGGGTCAGCACCGCCTGCCGGGCCAGCCGGACGGCGAGCCGGCGCTCCGCCTCCTCCAGGCTGGTCAGCCCGGCATCGGTGAGCACCGCCCGCGCGTACGCCTCGGTCTGCAACAGCCCCGGCACCACCAGCGCCTCGTACGACCGCAGCGACGCGGCGTTCTCCTCGGCGCCGGACCACTCGACGAACCACTGCGGCGAGCCGAGCCGGAGGGCGAGCCGCCCCAGCGCGCCCCCGGTCTGCAATGCGGCGTCGACCGCGTCCCAGAATCCCGGCGGCGGTTTGCGGCGCCCACTTTCGATCATGCCAATGGTGGAGGATGCCCACGGAATATGCCGGGACAGATCCTCCTGGGTCATTCCCCGAGCCTCCCGGGTCAGCCGCAACTCGTCGAGCAGATATCGCAGTCGATCGTCCACGATCACACCCTCCTCACCGGTCTGCCGGCGCGCCACACACCGCACACAATGCACGGTGGCCAGCCACAACGCGTGTCGAGCCCTACCGAGGGTAGGGCCTGTCGGGCCACTGTGGAAGACATCACGGTCCCGCTCGAAACCGGGCACGGCAATGCCCACGAAGGCCGGGCGGGAACGGGCGGGGGCGGCGCCGGGATATGTACGGATCCCGCGCGCCGCTCCCGCAGCCACAATTCCCCGACAATTGGAGGGCAGCATGGCTCGGGTACGCCGAATCAGACCCCGACACCGCCGGGACTGGCGCCGACTGTGGCGCTACTGCCGATGCGGGTGGCGCTGGCGCTGCCCGGACTCCATCGCACTTGTCCCCATGCCCTACCCGCCACCAACACCGCTGCGGTCAACACCACCGCCACCAACACCGCCGCCAGCGGACGCCGGACGGGCCGGCGCGGTCGCCTCCGACCCGCCACCGCCACCGCCACCACTGGATGCGGTCACCTCCGACCCGCCACCGCCACCGCCACCACTGGATGCGGTCACCTCCGACCCGCCACCGCCACCGCCACCGCCGCCACCGGACGCCGTCGCCTCCGACCCGCCACCGCCACCGCCGCCGGCCCGCGCCAGGACCACCAACAGCCGCTTCTCACGGGCGATCCGGGCACGGGCGGCCGAGCGGGCCCGGCGATGACCTATCTGTTCTTCGCCGGCTTCCGCCCGCACCTGCCGATCCGCCCGCTCTTCCTCTGCCGCACCTGCGGAGGGAAGTGGCCCTGCCAGCCGGCCCGGCTCGCCCTGCTGGCGATGTTTCAGGACGACCGGCAGGGGCTGCGGCTACACCTCGCCCGCAAGCTGCTCACCGCCCTGGCCGACCAGCCCTGCACCGACACCGCCACCCTGACCACCCGCTTCCTCGCCTGGCTACCCCCACCACCACCTTGAGCACGAAAAGATCGCGGATCTTGGAACGGGAGAGTCGCCATGGCGACCATCCGGTTCCAAGATCCGCGATCTTCATCGCAGCAGAAGAGAGAGTCAGTTTAGGCCGGCGTAGGAGTGGAGGCCCTCGAAGAAGATGTTGACGCCGTAGAGGTTCATCTGCATGGTCAGGAAGCCGAGCACGGCGATCCAGGTCGCCACCGGGCGCTTCACGCTCGGCGTCGCGCGGGCGTGCAGGTAGCCGGCGTAGACCACCCAGGAGATGAAGGCCCAGACCTCCTTCGGGTCCCAGCCCCAGTACCGCCCCCAGGCGGCCTCGGCCCAGACGGCACCGGCCATCACCCCGAAGGTGAAGAGCGGGAAGGCGAAGGCGTGCAGCCGGAAGGTCAACCGCTCCAGCGTGTCGGCGGCCGGCACCCGCGCCCCGAGGCTGTACGGGAAACTCCGCCTGCCCCGGTCGTAACCGTCCCGGATCAGGTACATCACCGCCGGCACCGCCCCGAGCAGCAGGATGCCGGAGGAGGTGGCGATCGTCGCCACGTGCACGACGAACCAGTAGGAGTCGAGCGCCGGCACCAGCGGCACGATCGGCACGTAGAGCACCATCCCGGCGACCGCCAGCAGCAGCACCATGGCCAGCGTGACGAAGAGCCCGAGGTGGCGCAGTGTCGTACGCCGCTGGAGCAGCACCAGCCAGCCGACCACCCCGACGAAGGTGACCGAGAGCAGGTACTCGTACATGTTGCCCCACGGCATGCGCTCGGCGGCGACGCCCCGGGTGACAAGTACGGCGAGGTGGGCCAGGGCGGCGAGCACGGTGAGCGCGACGGCGGCCCGCCCGGCCAGCACCGCCCGGGAGGCCGGCGTCCCACCCCCCGGCGCCACCACGTCGTCCACGTCGACCGGACCGCCACCGATGCCGCCACCGACACCGCCACCGACACCGATGCCGGCACCGTCACCGATGCCGTCACCAGCACCAGCACCAGCACCAGCACCAGCACCGGCACCGGCACCGGCACCGACGAGAACCCGCTCGCGCTCCGGTCGGGTCGCCGCGCGGCCGATGACGCTGCGGGTGCCGAAGGCGTACTCGACGGCGTGGCAGATCATCGCCAGCAGGTAGGCGAGGACCGCGACCACCAGAAGTTGGTCGGACAGCGCAGCCATCAGTCGGTCTCCTCGTCGGGTCGCACTCCGCCGGGTCGCGGCTCGTCGTCTCCCGGGCGCCCGGGTCGCGTCTCGGCGACGAGCCGGGCGAACTCGTCGGCGAACCCGGCGTACTCGGTACGCGGCAGGCCACCGACCTCCACCAAACTACTACGACCCGTCGTGCGCCGGAACCAGACCCGGCGGCGCCGCCCGAACAGCGACGGCATCAGCCCGACCAGCAGCAGCACCGAGCTGATCAGCACGATCCGCTCGCCCGGGTCGTAGCGGACGGAGATGGTGACGTACTGGCGGGTGCCGAGGAACTCCACAGACGTGCCGTCGTCCAGCGTCCACGTCTCACCGGGGCGCAACAGCCTGGCGTCGCCGACCTGCTTCAGCTTGCCACTGCTCACCTGGCGCTGGTCGAGCCGGTAGACCGACCCGGGCACCCCGGCGTCCAACCCCAGGTTGCCCCGGTAGGCGAAGAGCATCACCGCCGGGGAACGCTCCGCCGGGTAGGTCGAGCGGACGAAGGGCGGCGAGTCCGGTGCGGTCGGGAGGTAGAGCCCCTCGAAGGCGACCTGGAGGTCGGGGTTGCGCGCACCGGTCACCGGGTCGAGGTTGACGTCCGGGAAGGCCGCCACTCCCTCGCTGGTCAGGTTGCCGTCGATGGTGAGGAACGCGTCGTCGCTGGTCTGCGTCTCGCCGTTGCGGTCGGTGTAGCGCAGGATCGGCGCGTAGCCGTGCCCGAGCAGGTAGACGCTGGCCCCGTCCAGCCGCAACGGATCGTTGACCGAGAAATCCGCCCGGTACGGCTCCCGGTCCCCCTGCTCCACGATCGCCTCGGCCCGGAACGACTCCGGCTGCCCGGTCGGCAGGAACGTCGCCGTGAAGTCCGCCAGCTCCAGGCAGAACGGCGGCAGGTCACCGCCGTCCACCCGGTGCCCCAGCTTCGACTCGGCATACTGCTGGAGGGTGTTGCAGAAGGCGTTCTCCGGGCCGGCGACCAGCAGCCGGTTGCCGTGCCAGCCGTACCAGGACCCGAGCCCGATCCCGAGCAGCACCCCGATCAGCGAGAAGTGGAAGAGCAGGTTGCCGGTCTCCTTGAGATATCCCTTCTCCGCCGAGACCGTGTCGCCCCGGACCGCCACCCGCCAGCGCCGTTTCCGCAGCGTCGCCGTGATCGCCGCCAGGTCGCCGTCGTGGTCGGCCAGCACGGCGTGCTGCGGCAGCCGGTCGAGCCGCTTCGGGGCGGGCGGCGGCACGGCGCGCAGCGCGCGGAAATGGTCGCGCAGCCTCGGCACGATGCAGCCGACAAGCGAGGTGAAGAGGAGTACGTAGATTGCGGAGAACCACGGCGAGGCGTAGACGTCGAAGCCGCCGATCCGGTCCAGGATCGGGTAGAGGTCGGGATGCTCGACGGCGTACCGGTTGACGTTCTCGATATTGATGTTGCGCTGCGGCAGCACCGAGCCGGGGATGGCGGCCACCGCGAGCAGGAAGAGCAGGATCAGCGCCGTACGCATGCTGGTGAGCTGCCGCCACGAGTTGCGCAGCAGTGCCAGCGGGCGCGGCACCCGGCGTACCCGGGGCGGTTCGGCACCTCCGGCCGGGCCGCCGCCCGCCGACGGCGCCGGGTCGACCACCCCGGCCGGCGCGCCGGCTCCGGTCGCCCGCTCCGGCTCCCGGGTCGGCATCAGATGCTCACCTCGCCGACCCCGACCGTGGTCTGCAACCAGATCACCAGGTCCTGCCAACCGCCGGTGACCAGGGCCAACCCGATGACGATCAGCAGCGCGCCACCGACCCGGGTGACCCAGCGGCTGTTGCGGCGCACCGCCCGGAAGAGCCCGAGCAGCCGGTCGAAGCCGAGCCCGAAGGCGACGAAGGGCAACCCGAGCCCCAGGCAGTACGCGACGGCGAGCACGGCGGCCCGGTCGGCCTGGCCGCTCACCGTCCCCATCCCGACCACGGCGCCGAGGGTCGGGCCGACGCAGGGCACCCAGGAGAGCGCGAAGACCGCGCCGAAGACCGGGGCGCCGAGCAGCCCGGCGCTGGGCAGGCGCCGGATCCGGAACTCCCGCTGCATCCCGGGGACCAGCCCGAGGTAGGAGAGGCCGAGCACGATGATCACGAGCCCGATGCCGATCTCCAGCGGTCGCTTCTGCGCGAACAGCGCCTGGCCGGCGGCGGTGACCAGCACGGCGGTCAGGGTGAAGACGGCGGTGAAGCCGGCGATGAAGAGCAGCGTGCCGGCGAGCACCCGGCCCCGGACCATCCCGGACGTCTGCCGGGTCGCCGGCCCGGCGACCACCGCCACCCCGCTCCCCACCGACTCCCCGCCACCGGCCGGCGCCCCAACGGAGACGCGGTCGGCCGGCGCCCCGTCAGGGACACGGTCGGCCCGCACCCCGCCGGGGGCGGGGTCGGTCGCGGCGCGGCGCCGCTCCAGGTCGCTGCCGGCCAGCCCGGTCACGTAGGACAGGTAGCCGGGCACCAGTGGCAGCACGCACGGGGAGAGGAAGCTCACCAGGCCGGCCAGCGCCGCCGCCCCGATCGCCAGCAGCACCGGCCCGCTCCGGGCAAGCTCGGCGAAGGTCTCACCCATCAGCCCGGCCCGCCCGAGGCATCCGGACCCGGCGGGGCCGAGGCACCCGGACCCGGCGGGGCCGATTCACCCGCCGGGCCGGCCGGTGGCGGGGCCTCGCCCGCGATCCGGGAGACGATCGGCTCCAGGGCGTCCCGGGTCGTCCCGGCCCGGATCACCACCGCTATCCGGTGCTCCCGGTCGAGCACGATGGTGGCCGGGATCGAGTTCGGCGGGATGTCGAAGGCCAGCGCGAGCCGGCTCGGCGGGTCGAAGAGGCTCGGATAATCGATCTTGTACGCCGCCTCGAACGCCTTCGCCTTGTCCCGCCCGTCCTGGATGTTGATCCCGAGGAACCGTACGCCCCGGTCCCTCGTCGCCTGGTAGGTCGCCTCCAGGTCGTCGGCCTCGGCCCGGCACGGCGCACACCAGGAGCCCCAGAAGTTGACCACCACAACGTGGCCGCGATCCCGGGTCAGGTCGTACCCCTCGCCGGTCAGCAGCTCACCGGCGACCGCCGGAGCCGGCGGACGGTGCTCGGGGGCGCACTCGACGATGCCGCCCTCCGTCGGGCAGTCGTCCCGCCAGTCGCCGCCGCCCGCGCCTCCGGCACCGCCGCCCGAGCAGCCGGCCAGGGCCAGCGTCACGGCGGCGACGGTGGCGGAGACGGCGACCGCGAGCGCGACGGGCGCACCGGGGCCGGCGGCCCGCCGGGGGCGGCTCATCATGCCCCCTTGGCTGTCCGGGCCGTCGGCGACATGGCGATCAGGTGCGCGGCCGGCTCGGTGTAGCCGATCCCGACGATCTTGGCACCGTCGAAGTGGAACGACGTCAGGCTGGCCAGCCCGCACTGCCGCTTGCGCGGGTCGTGCCAGAGGCGCTTGCGCTCGGCGTAGCGGCGCAGGGTCCAGATCGGAAGCTGGTGCGAGACGCAGACCGCCTCCCGCCCCTCGGCGGCGATCCGGGCCGCGTGCAGTGCCCCGAACATCCGCTCCGCGATCGCCGTGTACGCCTCGCCCCAGGACGGGGTGACCGGGTCGCGCAGCACCCACCAGTTGCGCGGGTCCCGGAACGAGCCGTCGCCGGGCGAGACGCGCTTGCCCTCGAACCAGTTGGTGCTCTCGATCAGCCGCTCGTCCACCCCGACCGGCAGCCCGAACTGCCCGGCGATCGGCTCGGCGGTCTGCTGGGCCCGCTCCAGCGGACTCGCCACCACGTGCGTGACGTTACGGTCGGCGAGTGCCTGCGCGGCGGCCTTCGCCATCTGCACCCCGAGCTCGGAGAGGCGGTAGCCGGGCAGCCGGCCGTAGAGGATCCTGTCCGGGTTGTAGACCTCACCGTGCCGGAGCACGTGCACGACCGTCCTGCTGCCCACGTTTGTCACCCCCCGTGACCGGCCGCCGCCGCAGCCTGCGCCGCGACCGGCACGACCGCCGCGACCTGCTCCAGCGCGGCGTCGTCCAGCGCCGTCGAGACGAACCACGATTCGAAGGAGCTGGGCGGCAGGTAGACCCCGCCGGCCAGCATCGCGTGAAAGAACGCCCGGAACGCCGCCACGTCCTGGACCCGCGCGGTGTCGTAGTCGTACACGTCCGCGTCGGTGAAGAAGATCGAGAACATGTTTCCGGCGTACGAGAGCCGGTGCGGCACCCCGGCGGCGGCCAGCGCGTCACCGGCCAGCTTGCCCACGGTGGCGGCCGTCTCGTCCAGCCGCCGGTACGTCGCCGCGTCCGCCAGCCGCAGCGAGGCGAGCCCGGCGGCGGTGGCCAGCGGGTTACCGGAGAGCGTGCCGGCCTGGTAGACCGGGCCGGCCGGGGCGAGCCGCCCCATCACCTCGGCCCGCCCGCCGAACGCCGCCGCCGGCAGCCCGCCGCCCATCACCTTGCCGAAGGTGTAGAGGTCGGCGTCGACCGGATCCAGCCCGGCCCAGCCGCCCGCCGAGACCCGGAACCCGGTCATCACCTCGTCCACGATCAGCAGCGCGCCGTGCGCGTGGGCGATCCGGGCCAGCGCCTGGTTGAACCCGTGCCGGGGCGCCACCACGCCCATGTTGCCGGGCGCGGCCTCGGTGATGACCGCGGCGATCTCCGGCCCGCGTGCCGCGAAGGCCGCCTCGACCGCGGCCACGTCGTTGTAGGGGAGCACGATGGTCTCGCTCGCCGCCGCGCCGGTGACCCCGGGCGAGTCGGGCAGGCCGAGGGTGGCGACCCCCGAGCCGGCCGAGGCGAGCAGCGCGTCGACGTGCCCGTGGTAGCAGCCGGCGAACTTGACGACCGTGCCCCGCCCGGTGAAGCCCCGGGCCAGCCGGATCGCCGACATGGTCGCCTCGGTCCCCGAGTTGACCAGCCGGACCTGCTCGACCGGGGTACGCGCGACGATCTCGGCGGCCAGCTCGACCTCGCCCTCGGTCGGGGTGCCGAAGCTGGTGCCGAGGGCGGCGGCGGCCCGCACCGCCGCGACCACCTCGGGGTGGGCGTGCCCGTGGATCAGCGGCCCCCAGGAGCAGACCAGGTCGACGTAGCGCCGCCCGTCGGCGTCGACCAGCCACGCCCCCTCGCCCCGGGCCATGAACCGGGGCGTGCCGCCGACGGCCAGGAAGGCGCGTACGGGAGAGTTCACCCCGCCCGGCACGAGTGTGCGGGCGCGGTCGAACAGGGCTTCGGAGGCCGGTGCCTCGGCCGGATAGCGACCGGGGCCGGCGGGGTGCGTCTCAGTCACGGTCCCGCCATTCTGTCAGCGCCACCTGTGCGCCCGGCACCCACCCCGTCCGCCGTCGCCCACGTCACGACCGCCGTCGGCGCCGGCCCGCCCTCCGGCGGGGCAGGGACGACCGCCGCCGCTGGCGCGGGAGCCCTCTCCGCTGGCGCGGGAGCCCCCTCCGCTGGCGCGGGGGGCGCTCTCCGGCGGGGCGGTGGGCCATCGACAGGCCGGTTCGGGTGGGTCGCGATAGGCTGATCGGGTGAACCGGGCGGAGCTGACCATCGGCGTGCAGCGGACGACCGACGAGGCGACGCTTCGCCTCGCCGGCGAGATCGACATGCTCACCGCCGCCAGGCTGTCCAGTGTCGTCAACGAGGTGCTCACCGACGCACCGCCCCGAATCGTGCTGGATCTGGCGGATGTCACGTTCTGTGACTCCCAGGGCCTCGGCACGCTGGTGGTGCTCAGCCGCAAGGCCAGCCACGCGCAGAGCCTGCTGCTGCTGACCAACGTCGGCGAGTTCCTGCTCCGGGTGCTGGACATCACCGGCCTGCGCTCCGCCCTGATGATCCGCAACGAGCAGGCGACCGGCTGACCCGGGCACGCCGCCGGCCGTCAGGCCACGGCTCCCCAGCGCGCCTGCTCCAGCATCTCCGCCGCACGCTCCCGGCTCTCCGGATCGTCCGAGCGCAGCAGTGCGACCGCGTCGTCGACCGCCTCGGTCATGGTCCGCCACTGGTTGTCCCGCTCCCGGACCAGCTCCGACTGCGCGGCGAGCTGCCGCGTCTTCACCCAGAGCTCGACGAAGACCGAGACCTTGGCCCGGAGCACCCACGGGTCGAACGGCTTGGTCAGGTAGTCGACGGCGCCGACCGCGTACCCGCGCAGGGCGAGCTGGGCGTCCCGGTCGGCGGCGGTGAGGAAGATGATCGGTACGTGCCGGGTGCGCTCCCGCCGCTTGATGTGACTCGCGGTCTCGAAGCCGTCCATCTCCGGCATCTGGGCGTCCAGCAGGATGACCGCGAAGTCCTCCACCAGGAGCTGCTTCAGCGCCGCCTCGCCGCTCTCCACCGCGACCGACTGCACCGGCAGCCCCTGGAGGATCGCCTCCAGCGCCATCAGGTTCTCCCGCCGGTCGTCGACCAGCAGGGCCTTGGCAACCTCGCTCACTGGATCGTCCCCCCGCTCCGGATCGTCTCCGCCTCGGACACGGTCACTCCTCGACCTCCCGCCCATCTCCGTTGACCCAGGAGGCCATCAGCTCGATCAACTCGTCCAGGTCCACCGGCTTGGTGATGTAGTCGCTCGCCCCGGCACCCAGCGCCGACTCCCGGTCGCCGGGCATCGCCTTGGCGGTCAGGAAGACCACCGGCAGGTCCGTGAAGCGGTGGTTGCGGCGGATCGCCCGGGTCGTCTCGTAGCCGTCCTGGTCGGGCATCATCGCGTCCATCAACACGATGTCCACCTCCGGATGCTCGGCGAGCAGGCGTACCCCGTCCACGCCGTTGTCCGAGTAGAGCACGGTCATGCCGTGCAGCTCCAACGCGCTGGTCAGGGCGAAGACGTTGCGTACGTCGTCGTCGATGATCAACACGGTGGCGCCGTCGAGCTGCCGGACGGCCGGGGTCACCGGCCGGTCCACCTCCGGCGAGGTGCGCAGCATCGCCGGCAGCCCGCCGCGGTTGGTCTGCAGCGGCGGCACCGGTGTCGGCGCGACCACCGCGTCCGGGGCCAGCACGTCCGGCACGAAGAGGGTGAACGTCGAGCCCTGCCCCGGTGCCGACGAGACCGTGATGGTGCCGCCGATCAGCCGGGCCAGGTCACGGCTGATCGAGAGCCCGAGCCCGGTGCCGCCGTACCGCCGGCTGGTGGTGCCGTCGGCCTGCTGGAACGCCTCGAAGATCAGCCCGAGCTTGTCGTCCGAGATCCCGATCCCGGTGTCGATCACCGTGAACGCCACCACCTGGCGCGCCGTGGCCAGCGCCGGCACGTCGAAGAACGCACCCTCCGGCGCCGGCCCGATCCGCAGCGTCACCGCGCCGTTGTCGGTGAACTTGACGGCGTTGGAGAGCAGGTTGCGGAGGATCTGCTGCAACCGCTGGGCGTCGGTGACCAGGGTCGGCGACAGCTCCTTGGAGATCCTGACCTGGAAGTCCAGGCCCTGCTCCTCGGCCTGCGGCGCGAACGCCTGCTCGACGTAGGCGCGGATCTCGGAGAACCGCACCTCGGTCGGCTCGACGTCCATCCGGCCCGCCTCGATCTTCGACAGGTCGAGGATGTCGTCGATCAGCGAGAGCAGGTCGGAGCCGGCGCTGTGGATGGTGCGGGCGAACTCGATCTGCTTCTCGGTCAGGTTGCTCTCGGAGTTGTCCGCCAGCAGCCGGGCCAGCAGCAGCAGCGAGTTGAGCGGCGTACGCAGCTCGTGGCTCATGTTGGCCAGGAACTCCGACTTGTACGCCGACGCCCGGGCGAGCTGCTGCGCCTTGTCCTCCAGACCGATCCGGGCCAGTTCGATCTCCCGGTTCTTCGTCTCGATGTTGCCCTTCTGCTCGGAGAGGAGCTGCGCCTTGTCCTCCAGCTCGGCGTTGGTGCGCTGGAGCTCGGCGGACTGTTCCTGGAGCTCGTGCGCGAGCCGCTGCGACTGGGAGAGCAGTTCCTCGGTCCGCCGGTTGGCCTGGATGGTGTTCACCGCGATGCCGATGGTGAGCACCAGCCGCTCCAGGAACGCCAGGTGCAGGTCGGAGAAGGGCGCGACGCCGGCGAACTCGATGACGCCGAGCAGCTCCCCCTCGAAGAGCACCGGCAGCACCACCAGGTCGGCCGGGGGTGTGGCGGCGAGCCCGGAGCGGACGGTCAGGTTGCCGTTCGGCGGCGCGCCGACCCGGATCGTCCGCCGGGAGAGCGCGGCCTGCCCGACCAGCCCCTCACCGGGGCCGAAGGTGACGTCGTGGTGCCGGGCCACGTAGCCGTACGACGCGGTGAGCCGGAGCCGCATCACCGCCTCCTCGTTGTCGGCGAGGAAGAAGGCGCCGAGCTGTGCGTCGACAAGCGGGGTCACCTCGGTCATGATCATGCGGCAGACCTCGACGAGATCCCGCTGCCCCTGGAGCAGGCCGCCGATCCGGGCCAGGTTGGAGTCGAGCCAGCCCTGCTCCGCGTTCTTCTTGGTGGTCTCGCGGAGCGTGACGATCATCTGGTTGATGTTGTCCTTCAGCTCGGCGACCTCGCCCTGGGCCTGCACGGTGATCCGCTGGGTCAGGTCGCCGGTGGTCACCGCCGTGGAGACCTGGGCGATCGCCCGGAGCTGGGTGGTCAGCGTGGAGGCGAGCTGGTTGACGTTCTCGGTCAGGTCGCGCCAGGTGCCGGAGACGCCCTTCACCTGCGCCTGGCCGCCGAGCTTGCCCTCGGTGCCGACCTCCCGGGCGACCCGGGTCACCTCGTCGGCGAAGGACGAGAGCTGGTCGACCATCGTGTTGACGGTGTCCTTCAGCTCCAGGATCTCGCCCTGCGCGTCCACCGTGATCTTCTGGCCCAGGTCGCCCCGGGCCACCGCCGTGGTCACCGAGGCGATGTTCCGGACCTGCGAGGTGAGGTTCGACGCCATCGAGTTGACGTTGTCGGTCAGGTCGCGCCAGGTACCGGAGACGCCCTTCACCTGCGCCTGACCGCCGAGCTTGCCCTCCGTGCCGACCTCCCGGGCCACCCGGGTCACCTCGTCGGCAAAGGACGAGAGCTGGTCCACCATCGTGTTCACCGTCGACTTCAACTCCAGGATCTCCCCCTGGGCGTCAACGGTGATCTTCTGCGACAGGTCACCCTTGGCCACCGCCGTGGAGACCTGGGCGATGTTCCGCACCTGGGCGGTGAGGTTCGAGGCCATCGAGTTGACGTTGTCGGTCAGGTCGCGCCAGGTGCCGGCGACGCCGCGGACCTGGGCCTGGCCACCGAGCTTGCCCTCGGTGCCCACCTCCCGGGCCACCCGGGTCACCTCGTCGGCAAAGGACGAGAGCTGGTCGACCATCGTGTTCACCGTCGACTTCAGCTCCAGGATCTCGCCCCGGGCGTCGACCGTGATCTTCTGACCCAGGTCACCCCGGGCCACCGCCGTGGTCACCGAGGCGATGTTCCGGACCTGCGAGGTGAGGTTCGACGCCATCGAGTTGACGTTGTCCGTCAGGTCCCGCCAGGTGCCGGAGACGCCCTTCACCTCGGCCTGGCCGCCGAGCTTGCCCTCGGTGCCCACCTCCCGGGCCACCCGGGTCACCTCGTCGGCGAACGACGACAACTGGTCGACCATCGTGTTCACCGTCGACTTCAGCTCCAGGATCTCGCCCCGGGCGTCGACCGTGATCTTCTGGCTCAGGTCGCCCCTGGCCACCGCCGTGGAGACCTGGGAGATGTTCCGGACCTGTGAGGTGAGGTTGCCGGCGAGCTGGTTGACGTTCTCGGTGAGCGCCCGCCAGGTGCCGGCGACGCCGCGTACCTGGGCCTGGCCGCCGAGCTTCCCCTCGATGCCGACCTCCCGGGCCACCCGGGTCACCTCGTCGGCGAACGACGACAACTGGTCCACCATCGTGTTGACGGTGTCCTTCAGCTCCAGGATCTCGCCCTGCGCGGCCACCGTGATCTTCTGGCTCAGGTCGCCCCGGGCGACCGCCGTGGAGACCTGGGCGATGTTCCGCACCTGGGCGGTGAGGTTGGACGCCATCGAGTTGACGCTGTCGGTCAGGTCCTTCCAGGTGCCGGCGACGTTCGGCACCTCGGCCTGGCCACCGAGCTTCCCCTCGGTGCCCACCTCCCGGGCCACCCGGGTCACCTGCTCGGCGAAGAGCCGGAGCGTGTCGGTGAGCCCGTTGATGGTGTGCGCCAACTCGGCGACCTCGCCCTTGGCGGAGACGGTGATCTTCTGCGACAGGTCGCCCCGGGCCATCGCCGTGGTCACCTGGGAGATCGACCGCACCTGGTGCGTCAGGTTCGACGCCATGGTGTTCACCGAGTCGGTGAGGTCCTTCCAGGTGCCGGCGACGCCGCGTACGTCGGCCTGGCCGCCCAGCTCGCCCTCGATGCCGACCTCCCGGGCGACCCGGGTCACCTCGTTGGAGAAGGACGAGAGCTGGTCCACCATCGTGTTCACGGTGCGGCCGATCCGCAGGTACTCACCGCGCAGCGGGCGGCCGTCCATCTCCAGCGCCATGTGCTGCGAGAGGTCGCCGTCGGCCACCGCCACGATGACCCGGGCGATCTCGGTGGTCGGCCGGCCGAGATCGTCGATGAGCGAGTTGATCGCCCGCTGCCCGTCGGCCCAGGAGCCCTCCAACCCCTCCTCGTCCAGCCGTTCGGTGAGCCGGCCGTCCCGGCCGACGATCCGGCTGATCCGCCGCAGGTCGAGATGCTGCCGTTCCTGGAGGGAGACGACGTCGTTGAAGGCGTCCGCCACCTCGCCGGCCGCCCCGGCCCGGCGTGGCAGCCGCACCTTCAGATCGCCACGGCCGACCCGCCGCAGCGCTTCGGCGAGCTCGCTGAGCAGCACCGCGTGCTCGGCGGCGGACCGCTCCTCGGCAGACATCTGTTTCGCCGTGGTCATCGTTCCTCGCTCGGGTTGGAAGGAGGTGGGCCGACCCGGCCGGCCGGCGCCGCCAGGTGGTCGGCGGGTCCGCTCCGCCGCGCCCGTGCGCTGCCGCACAGGCCGCGACCCCACCCATCATTGTGCCTTTCGTCCATCGGATGCCACCCTCGTCGTCCGTCGGCCGCCGGCAACGGCAGCCGTCCGGTAACGGCAGCCACCCGGACGGACGAGGCGGCAAAGCAGGCAGAACGGTCAAGTTGGGCAGGGTCCAGCGTAGCGCGGGACCGGCCCGGCGGCCCGACCGGCACGAGCCCGGCGACCCGGGCGGGGGCGCGGAGGTGTCTACCCCGGATAGGGTGGCCTGGATCTCGGATCGGTGGAGGATACGAAGGGTGTCAGCGGAGGCGGGCGGCGGCACGGGCACCGGCGGGACGGCGACCGGGGGCACGGGCGAGCAACTGCGCAGGGTACGGCTGCCGGCCGACCGGCGTACCCCGGCGGCGGCGCGCGCCCTCGTCCGGTCCGTCCTCGACGAGGCGGGGCTCGACGAACTGCTGAACGAGGCACTGCTGCTCACCACCGAGCTCTCCACCAACGCCGTCGAACACGCCCGCACCGAACTGGACATCGAGGTCGTCGCGGACGAGAGCGGCCTGACCGTGACGGTCTCGGACTTCGCGGCCGGACCGATCGACGACGTGACGGCGAGACCGCGCAACGATCTGACGGACATCTCGCAGGTGTCGGAGCGCGGCCGTGGCCTGCTCCTGGTCGACCACTTCGCCAGCCGCTGGGGCACCACCCACCAGGCCGCCGGCAAGGGCGTCTGGTTCCGGCTGGACCGCAAGCGCCCGGCCGGCGCGGTGCAGCAGTTGCTGGAGTCACCGCCCCGGCTGATCCTGCACAGCGGCGTCACCAGCCCGCCGGCCCCGTCCGCGCCGAGTGCCGGTGCGATGAGCGCGCTGATGCAGACCGCCCCCGACCCGTACGCGGACGACCCGCTCCCCACCTTCGCGGCCGACCTGCTGGTCCGGGTCGGCGACATGGTCGGCGCCGCCGGTGGCGCCGTACGCCTGGACCGGGGCGACGGCGCCGGCCGGCAACTGCTGGCCCGGTACGGCCGGCAGCCCCGCTCCGGCGACGAGTTGCTGCGGGTGCCGCTGACCGTGCACCGCCCGTACGCCGGGGAGCTGGAACTCGACGCCGCACCCTCCGGATACGCCCGCCCGCTCGCCGCGCTCGTCGCCGAACGGCTCTCCCTGCACCTGGAGAACGACCGGCTGCGCCGCGCCGACGTACGCCGGCAGACCTGGCTGACCTTCCTCGCCGAGGCGAGCGAGCTGCTCGCCCAGTCGCTCGACGTCGAACTGACGATGGCGCTGATCCCGCAGCTCGTGGTGCCCCGGCTCGGCCAGTGGTGCGCGGTGCACATCACCGACGAGTGGGGCCGGCTGAAACTGGCCGCCGCCACCCACGCCGACGAGGCGGTGCTGCCGCAGGTGCACAAGCTCCTCTCCGAGGAGGGTCCGGAGTCGGTGCAGGCCCGGCTCCGCGAGGCGTCCCGCAGCCAGGGGCAGGTGCCGATCGGCCCGCCGCTGGACGGCTTCGCCATCCCGCTGGTCGCCCGGGGGCAGCGGCTCGGCACCCTGGCGGTCGGCCGGCACCAGCGGCACCGGCACGATCCGGACGAGATCGCCGTGCTGGAGGACGTGGCCCGGCGGGCGGCGCTGGCCATCGAGAACGCCCGGATCCACGACGAGCGGCGCAAGGTGGCGCACACCCTCCAGCAGTCGCTGCTGCCGCCGGTGCTGCCGGTGGTCGAGGGGATCGGCTTCGCCGCCGAGTACGTGCCGACCGGGGACGCGGCCGAGGTCGGCGGCGACTTCTACGACGTCGTACCGCTGACCGAGGACCGCTGGCTGGTGGTGGTCGGGGACGTCTCCGGCAAGGGCGTGCAGGCGGCGGCGGTGACCGGGCTGGTCCGGGACGTGATCCGGGTGCTGGTCGGGGACGGCAAGCCGCTGCCGGAGGCGCTCTCCCGGCTCAACGGCACCCTGGTCGAGCGGGGCGGCGGCCGGTACTGCACGCTGGCGCTGGCCGCCGTGGACCGGGATCCGGTCGGCCGGTTGACCGTCTCGCTCTATCTGGCCGGCCACGACCGGCCGGTGCTGGTCCGCGGCGACGGGCGCGCCTCCTTCGTGGGCTCCGGCGGCACGGCGCTCGGCCTGCTCGACTCGATCACCTCTCCCGTCGCCGACGTGCGGCTCAATCCCGGCGACGCGCTGGTCTTCTACACCGACGGGGTCACCGAGCGGCGACGCGGCCGGGAGCTCTTCGGCATCGAGCGGCTGCGGGACGCGGCGGCGCCGCTGGCTGGCTATTCGGCCGAGGTGGTGGCCGCCCGGCTGCGCGCGGCGGCGATCAACTTCTCGGTCGAGTCGCCCCGGGACGACATCGCCATCCTGGTGCTGCGCAACGACGCCACCGGCTGACCGCCACCCGGGGCCGACCCCGGGCCCGGCCCGGCCGGTGGGAACCGACCGGGCCGGGCGCACCCCCGCCCAGGGGTCAGATGCCGCCCGGATAGCGCCCGGGGGCAAGCCGGTGTGCCGGGTCGAAGCGCTCCTTGATCCGGCGCCGCAGCGGCAGGTCGGGCAACTCGCCCCAGAGGTCGACGGCGTCGCGGATCCGGGCCGGCGCGGCCACCACCAGGCAGCGGCCGGATCGGGCACGCAGCACCGCGCGTACGCCGTCCAGGATGGCGCCGACCCGCTCCGGTGACGTGCCGCCCGGCAGGGCGGCGTGCACCACGCCCAGCCCGGCCGAGCCGCGCACCGGCACCGGCGCCCCGACGGCGTCCCGCAGCGCGTAGACGGCGGCGTGCAGGTCACCGATCGGCACCTCGATGCGCAGCGCCACCTCGTCGGGCTGGAACGGGTAGCGGCGCCACCAGCCCGGCGCCGCCGCAGCGGTCGCGGCGTCCCCGCCGAGCAGCGCGGTCAACCGGGCCGCCCGCTCGGCCACCTCGGCCGGCCCGCCCTCCAGCAGCACGGCGAGGGTGCCCGCACCGGGCTCGCCCGAACGGCCGCGCGCGCCGCGCGCCGGTCCGGCCCGCCCCTGCCCACCGGCGCCACGACCCCGGCCGGCGGGATGACCGGAAGCGGCGGGCCCGGCGGGATGGCCGGAAGCGGCGGGGCTGCCCGGTGCCTCGAACCAACCCCGCGCACCCGACCCGCCGGTCGGGCCGGACACCCCCGTGCCGTCCGGACCGACCGGCGGGAGGTGCCCGCCGGAGCCGACGCCCCGGTCCCGGGAGCCGGCCGCCGGCACCCGGCCACCGGGCAGGTCCACCTCGATGGCGGTCGGCCGCAGGTCGGCGTCGAGGACGGCCCCGACCAGGTCGTGCACCTCCAGCGGTGTCCAGACCGACCGGGTCACCCAGGCCCGGCTCGCGGGGATGGGCTGCACCCGCAGGGTCGCCGAGACGAGCACGCCGAGCGCACCCTGCGAGCCGCAGAGCAGCCGGGCCACGTCCGGGTCGGCCGGCGTCGGCCGGGTCTGCGTGAGCACGCCGGAGGCGTCGACGTAGCTGACCCCGACGATCTGGTCGCAGGGCGTGCCGTGCAGGTGACGCAGCGGGCCGCTCTCGTTGGCCGCCACCACGCCGCCGACGGTGGCGCCGGCCGACGGCACGTCGATCGGGAGCCGCCGGCCGGTCCGCTCCAGGATCGCCCCGGCGGCCCGCACCGGCGTGCCGGCGCCGATCTCGGCGACCAGCTCGCCCTCGGGCTGCCGCCAGACGCCGGCGAGCCGGCCGGTGTCCAGCACGATGTCGAGCTGCGACGGGGGCATCCCCCAGTCGAGTTTGGTGCCGGCCCCCCTCGGAACCACCGAGAGGTCGTGTGCGGCGGCCAGCCGGACCACCTCGGTCACCGCCTCCGGGCTGCCCGGCGCGGCGACCCAGCGGGCCACCGCACCGGCCACTCCGTCGGCCGCCCCGGCGGGCCGGGCGAAGCGGGCACCACAGATGTCCGCCAGCCGCCGCGCGATGTCCGCGCTCCCGCGCCGTTCCGTCGAGATCTCCCCCACTCTGGTCATCGTACACATGTGCTAATTTTCGGCAATGCCGGGGCCGGGTCGGGCCGCCCCGCCCTCGCGACGGACGGGTAACGTGACCGGGTGACCTCTGAGACGACCGCCGCCCCCGTCGCCAAGCGGGTGCCGACCGAGCGCACCCACCACGGCGACACGGTGATCGACGAGTACGCCTGGCTCGCCACGAAGGACGATCCGGAGACGATCGCCTACCTGACCGCCGAGAACGCCCACACCGAGCAGAGCACGGCCCGGCTCGGTGCGCTGCGGGAGGCGCTGTTCAACGAGACGAAGCGGCGGACCAAAGAGACCGATCTATCCGTGCCGGCCCGCAAGAACGGCTACTGGTACTACACCCGGACGGTCGAGGGTGAGCAGTACGGCATCCACTGTCGCCGGGCGGTGCGGGACGGCGAGACCGCCCCGCCGATGCCGGACGACGGCGCACCGCTGCCCGGCGAGGAGATCCTGCTCGACGGCAACGCGCTGGCGCAGGGGCACGACTTCTTCGCGCTGGGCACCTTCGACGTCAGCCCGGACGGGCGCTGGCTCGCCTACTCCACCGACTTCGCCGGCGACGAGCGGTTCACCCTGCGGGTCAAGGACCTCTCCACGGGTGAGGTGCTCGCCGACGAGGTGCCGGACACGTTCTACGGCAGCGCCTGGTCGGCCGACGGCTCCACATTGTTCTATCTGACGGTCGACGAGAGCTGGCGGCCGTACCGGGTCTGGCGGCACGCCGTGGGCACCCCGGCGGAGGCCGACGGGGTCGTCTACCAGGAGGACGACGAGCGGTTCTGGGTCGGCGTCGGGCTGACCCGGTCGGAGCACTTCGTCGTCATCGACGCGCACAGCAAGGTGACCAGCGAGGTACGGGTCATCCCGGCCGGCAACCCGACCGGCGAGCCGGCGGTGGTCGCGCCCCGCCGGCAGGGCGTCGAATACTCGATCGAGCACCACGGGCACCGGTTCCTGATCCTGCACAACGACGGCGCGGAGGACTTCGCCCTCGCGTACACCTCGGCGGACGCCCCGGGCGACTGGGTGCCGATGATCGAGCACACCCCCGGCACCCGGCTGGAGGCGGTGGACGCCTTCGCCAACCACGTCGTGGTCTCGCTGCGCACCGGAGGGCTGACCGGGATCCGGGTGCTGCCGGTCGGCAGCACCGAGTCGTACGACATCGACTTCCCCGAGCCGCTCTACAGCGTCGGGCTGGGCAGCAACCCCGAATACCAGACCACCGCCATCCGGCTGCACTACACCTCGCTGATCACCCCGGACTCGGTCTACGACTACGACCTGGTCAGCCGGGAGATGGTGCTGCGCAGGCGGAAGCCGGTGCTCGGCGGCTTCGACCCGGCCGGCTACGAGCAGCACCGGGACTGGGCGCTCGCCGACGACGGGACGAGGGTGCCGATCTCGCTGGTCTGCCGGGCCGGCACGCCCCGGGACGGCTCGGCACCGTGCGTGCTCTACGGCTACGGCTCGTACGAGGCGAGCATGGACCCGTGGTTCTCCATCCCCCGGCTCTCCCTGCTGGACCGTGGCGTGATCTTCGCCGTGGCGCACGTGCGGGGCGGCGGCGAGCTGGGCCGCCGGTGGTACGAGACCGGCAAGCTGCTGGCCAAGAAGAACACCTTCACCGACTTCGTGGCCAGCGCCCGGCACCTGGCGAAGTCCGGCTGGACCTCGGCGGACCGGCTGGTGGCCAGGGGCGGCTCGGCCGGCGGCCTGCTGATGGGCGCGGTGGCCAACCTCGCTCCGGACGCCTTCGCCGGGGTCGTCGCGCAGGTGCCCTTCGTCGACCCGCTCACCTCGATCCTCGACCCGTCGCTGCCACTCACCGTCACCGAGTGGGAGGAGTGGGGCAACCCGCTCGCCGATCCCGAGGTGTACGCGTACATGAAGTCCTACTCGCCGTACGAGAACGTGACCGCCCAGGACTATCCGCCGATCCTCGCCGTCACGAGCCTCAACGACACCCGGGTGCTCTATCACGAGCCGGCGAAGTGGATCGCCCGGCTGCGGCACGTCGCGCCGCAGGGGTCGTACCTGCTCAAGACGGAGATGGGCGCCGGGCACGGCGGCCCGAGCGGGCGCTACGACTCCTGGAAGGAGGAGGCGTTCGTCGCCGCCTGGATCCTCGACCGGTTCGGCATCGGGGCCTGAGCCCGCCGGTCACGGCCGGCTCGCGCGTGCCGTGCCGGCCTTCAGGTCCGCGTGCTCGGGCACGATCCGGGTGAGCTGGTCGAGGCGCCGCAGCCGCCCGTCCGGGGCGACCCGGCCGAACATGTAGATCTCGATGGTCACGACCTGTCGCCGGCGCATCGTCGCGGTCAAGGTGTAAGCGGCGGCCTGGGGCACGCCGCCGGACAGCAGGTCGCCGCGGGACGGATGGAGAGCGGGGCCGCCCGTGCGGCGTTCCTGGAGAGCGTCCTGCGGGTCCTCGGAGTGACGGGATCCGTCCTGCCACATGGCTGACCAGGGCCGGGAGGCCCCGCTCGCCCGGTCCCGCACCCCGTCGCGGTCGACGCACAGCGTACTCGGCAGACCCTCTTTTAGTTAACAACCTTGCAAGAAAGCGCTCTCTGCCGTACAAACATTTACATGCGTACACGCCGAGCCACTCTCGTCCTGGCCCTGCTCGCCGCGACGCTTGTGGTAACCCCGCCCAGCCCGGCCGCAGCAGAGCCGGGCGCGCTCACCTGGAGCGACGAGTTCAACGCACCAGCCGGCACCCCGCCCGACGGCAGCAAGTGGAAGCACGACATCGGCGGCGGTGGTTGGGGCAACAACGAGCAGCAGTACTACACCGACAGCACCAGCAACGCCGCGCACGACGGCAACGGCAACATGGTGATCACCGCCCGCCGGGACAACCCGGCCAACTACCAGTGCCACTACGGCCGCTGCCAGTACACCTCGGCACGGCTGCTCACCGCCGACCGCTTCACCCAGACGTACGGCCGGTTCGAGGCCCGGATCAAGGTGCCACGCGGTCAGGGCATCTGGCCGGCGTTCTGGATGCTCGGCGGCATGCCCTGGCCCGACCGGGGTGAGATCGACATCATGGAGAACATCGGCCGCGAGCCGGGCAACGTCTACGGCACGCTGCACGGCCCCGGCTACTCCGGCGGGAACGCGCTCAGCCACCGTTACACGCTCCCCGGCGGCCAGGCCTTCGCCAACGCCTTCCACACCTTCACCGTGGACTGGGCACCGGACTCGATCACCTGGTACGTCGACGGCATCCAGTACGGCCGCAAGACCCCGGGCGAGCTGAACGGCAATCCCTGGGTCTACGACCACCCGTTCTTCATGATCATGAACGTCGCGGTCGGTGGCCACTGGCCCGGCTACCCGGACGCCAGCACCACGTTCCCCCAGCAGATGCTGATCGACTACGTCCGGGTCTGGGGCTGGAACACCGGCGGCGGCAACCCGGGCACCGGCAACCGGATCATCGGGTTGGCCAACAAGTGCATCGACATCCCCGGCGCGAACCCGGCCGACGGCACCCAGTTGCAGATCTGGGACTGCAACGGCACCGCCGCCCAGAGCTGGACCTTCACCGGCGGCACGGTCCGGGCGATGGGCAAGTGCATGGACGTGGCCAACGGCTCCACGGCCAACGGCGCCAACATCCAGATAGTCGGCTGCAACGGCAACCCGGCACAGCAGTTCGTGCTGAGTGCGGCCGGTGACCTGGTGAACCCGCAGGCCAACAAGTGCGTCGACGTACGCGACCGGAGCACCGCCAACGGCGCGAAACTCCAGCTCTGGGAGTGCACCGGAGCCGCCAACCAGAAGTGGCGGCGCGGCTGATCCCATCGGACGCGCGGCGGTACGCCGACCCGCCGCGACCCCGGCCCCGCACCGAGAACGGTGCGGGGCCGGTTGTCACTCTTCGTGCGCGATATCGTGATATCATCGTCGCGGATCGGAGGTGCGACATGCCCAACATCCTCATCCGCGATCTCAGTCAAGAAGCCGTCGACCGCATCGACGCCGCAGCCGCCAACCTCGGACTCTCCCGCAACGAATACCTGCGCCGCAAGTTCGAGGAGAACGCCAGCCGGGCCGGGGAGCGGACGGTCACCGCCGAGGACTGGCAACGGTCCGCAGAGGCATTCGCGGATCTGGCCGATCCCGTGGTGATGGAGGCCGCGTGGCGGTGACGAGCTGGCTGATCGACAAGTCTGCGTACGTTCGGCTCCAGCTCGGCCAGGCGGCACACCGCGACGAGTGGAGCACACGCATCAGCCGCGGACTCGTCCGGCTCTCCTCGATCACCCGACTCGAACTCGGCTACTCGGCGCGCTCCGGAGAAACGGGACGTCGGCAGTTCGCCGCCCCACCACTGTCGCTGATGCCGGTCGAGCATCTCACACCTGGTATCGAGGGCCGGGCCCTGGAGGTCCAGATGCTGCTCGCCGATCGTGGTCAGCACCGCGCCCCGTCGATCCCCGACCTACTGATCGCGGCGACCGCCGAAAAGACCGGGCTGACCGTCCTCGCCGCCGACAAGGACTTCGACCTCATCGCGGCGGTCACGGGCCAGCCGATCGAATCCCTGGCCGGCTGACGGATCGGGCGTAACGGACCGATTCGCACGGCGCGACGTCAGACGGTGGACCCGGCCGTATCCCGCGCCGGCGATTCCGACCGCCACTGAAGATCCGCGCGGAGCAGCAATAGGGGGCGCGCGCACCGCGTCGACGTACGGGACGAGCCGGCGTACCCCGTGCGAGTCGTGGCCGACCAGGTCGGACTCGACAAGCGAGGTCGCGACGGCCCGGGCGGTCGGTTCCGGGGTGCCGGCGGCGCCGAGGACCCGGACGGCGATCTCCACCAGCTCGTCGGCGGGTACGGCGACCGGTGTGGGGTCGTCTGTGGGTTCGTCGCTCTCCCCGGCGCCGGACGTCGTCACCGACCCACCGGGCGCCCGGCCGGCCGGCGCCGTCGACCAGGACGGCGAGGACGGCACGGAGGGCGAGGACGGCGCTGGGCGGTTGCCGGCGGCCAGGTCCCGGTCGGCGTCGCTCTCGGCACTCCGGATCCGGTCGTCGCGGTGCACGGCTCCACCTCATTCCGTCATACGGAACGCCATTCCATAGTAATCTTCGTCACATTCTCAACCATCCGGTCGGCCTCCGCAACCTGCTGGAAACAAATCGGCCTCGCACCTGATCGGGTGCGAGGCCGTCGCCGCAACGGGCGGCGGTCACCGGCTCAACAGGCGCCCCGCTCGACGGAGACGCTGGCGAACTGGGCGGACTCGTCCGAGAGGTCCCGGTCGAACCACACCACCAGGCAGACCGGATGGTCGCCGTCGGAGTTGGTGAGTTCGTAGCGGTCGGCGCCGCGCGGGTCCCTGCCGGCGTCCCTCAGCCGCACCTTCGCCCAGACATCCCGGGGAAACCGCCCGCCGTCACCACGGTTGCCGACCGAGATCGCCTTCTCGACGTCGAAGACGGTCACGCCGAGCCCCTGCACCGGGGTGCGCTCCAGTTCGTACTCGGCGTTGTCGGCGACCGCGTACACCTCCGACTCGTCGTAGTCGCGGTTGGCGACGCTCAGGAAGATCCCGATCATGACCGCTGCGACCAGCAGCCCGACGAGCCCCGCGCCGAGCCGCCGCCGGGACTGCTCGGCGGCGAGGCGGTCGGCTGGATGGTCCTGCAACGTCTCTCCCCGACATCCGTCCGGCTGCGCATCGGCGTGGCCGGCACCCTACCCACCCCGGTCAATCCCCGCCCGGTCCAGGGCCCACCGCCCCGGGGGCGGCGGGGACGGCACGGGCACCCAGCGCCCGGGAGACCTGGCCGGCCGCCTCGACCACCTGCCGGCCCACCTCCTCCGCCGGCTGGTCCGCCGCCTCGTAACGCAACGCCGCCGCACTCACCCCGCCGATCACGTGTCCGGTGTGGTCGTACACCGCCGCGCCGGCCGCGCGGACCCCCGGCTCGTTCTCCTCGTGGTCCTCGGCCCAGCCCCGGGCCCGGACGGTGGCGAGTTCGGCCAGCAGCGGCCCGACCTCGACGATCGTCTCCGAGGTGTGCCGGCGCAGCCCGGTCCGCCCGGCGAGTGCGGCGACCCGGTCGTCGTCCATGGCCGCCAGCACCGCCTTGCCGATCGACGTGCTGTGCAGATCCAGGCTCATCCCGACCCGGGAGGCGAGCTGGTACGGCTTGCCCCCCTCCACCTTGGCCACGTAGACCGCCTCGTCTCCGTGCAGCAGTGCCAGATGCACCGTGCGGCCGGTACGCCGTTGCAGCTCCTCCAACTCGGGACGGACCCGGGCGGGCAGGTCCAACCGGTGCATCACCCGGCCGGCGAGCGCGAGCATCCGGGGCCCGGTGAAGTAGTCCCCGTTACCGCCCGGCCGGGCCAGCCCGCGCTCGACCATCACCTGGAGGATCCGGTGCACGGTCGCCTTCGGCAGCTTCGCCGCCGCCGCGATGTCGGTCAGCCGGCTCTGCTCGACCAGCGCCTCCAACACCGCGAACGTCTTGTCCGAAGCGCTCGCACCGGTCCGGTCAGCCATGCTTCCAATGTAGGGAACGCCACCGGCGACCCGACCCGCCGGCTCTCCGGCGGTCGGCGTGGAAACGCCCGCTGCTCGGTGCGGATCGGGATCAGTGCGGATCGGGACGGGTGGCGGCCGCCGCCAGCACCGCCGGGTCGACGTTGCCGCCGGTCACCACCGCCACCGTACGCCCGGCGGGCAGCTCGGCGGCGTGGAACATCCGGGCCGCGGTGGCCACCGCACCGCTCGGCTCCACCACCAGCCGGGCTCCCCGGACCAACCGGGTGGTGGCGGCGGCGATCTCCTCCTCGCTGACCGTCACGATCCCGTCCAGCCGGGCACGCAGGTGCGCGAAGGTCAGCGCGGAGAGGTTGGTCCGCAGCCCGTCCGCACTGGTCCGATAGGTGCGGGCCGGCTCCCACTGCCGCAACTCGCCGGCCCGCAGCGACTCGGCGGCGTCGGCGGCGAGCGCCGGCTCGACCCCGACGACCCGGGTCTGCGGGCGCAGCGCCCGGAGCGCCGTGGCGACCCCGGAGGCGAGCCCGCCGCCGCCGACCGGCACCAGCAGCACGTCGACGTCGGGCAGGTCCTCGACGACCTCCAGCCCGACGGTGCCCTGGCCGGCGATGATCCGCCGGTCGTCGAAGGGCGGGATCAGGGTACGTCCCTGCTCGGCGGCGACCGCCTGGGCGACCGGCAGCCGGTCGGCCGGGGCGACCATGCGCACCTCGGCACCGAGGGCGCGCACCTGGTCGACCTTTGCCGCCGGAGCGCCCTCGGGGATCACCACCGTGCACGGCACCCCGTGGACCCGGGCGGCGTAGGCGAGCGCCTGTCCGTGGTTGCCGGAGGAGTGCGTGACCACGCCCCGGGCCCGCTGTGGGGCGTCGAGCCGGGCCACCGCGTGCGTCGCGCCGCGCAGCTTGAACGAGCCGACCGGTTGCAGGCTCTCCGGCTTGAGCCAGAGCCGGTCGTCCCAGCGGCTGGGCAGCAGCGGCGTACGCAGCACCACGCCGGCCAGATCGCCCGCCGCGGTCCGGACGTTCTCGACGGTGACGAGATCCACCTGATCATCCTGCCACCGGGCCGGCGCCCGGTCCCGGTGACGGTGCCGCCCGCGCTCCGGCGGCCGTCCCGCTGGCCGGACCGACGGGGGTGTGGCGGGGAAGAATCACGATCCCCACGGGATGAACAGCCCCAAAGCCTACTATTCCAGGAAGGCAGCGGATGATACGAGGATCGTGATGACCAGCTCCGACGAGCCCGGCGAGCAGCCGTACCGGCCCGGTGCCGGCGGGCCGCCGGCCGGCGGGGAGCAGCCGACGGAGCCCACGGGCGGAGAGCCTGCGGGAGGGGAGCCTGCGGGAGGGGAGCCGACGGAACCGGTCCCCCGGCCGTGGGACTGGGCGATCGATCCGCCGCCGCCGGGTGGGCCGAGCCGGGAGCCGACGCCGGACCCGTCGGCCGGTCCGTCGGTCGACGAGATCCCGGAACCGATCCCGCCGACCGACCGCTACCCGGACACGATCGCCCCCGGCGCGGGTCCCCCGTCTCCACCGCACCCGGAACGGCCGGGCACGTCCGCGCCGCACCCGGAACGGCCGGGCATGGCCGCGCCGCACCCGGAACGGCCGGGCATGGCCGCACCACCACACCCGGCACGGCCGGGCAGGCCCGCAGCGCCGCCGGACTGGTCCACGCCGGAGACGCCGGCCGCCGCACCACCGCTGAGCGGCCTTCCGGCGGCCCGTCCGGAGCCGCCGGCACCATCACCCTGGGGCCCCCGGTCGGGCGGACCGGCGGGCGGCGCGGAGTCCGGCGCCCCGCCGCGCGGCACCGGACCGGTCCCGGAGCCGCGCGGCACCAGCCCGCTCCCGGAGTTCGCCCCACCGACCGACCGGCGATGGTGGTTCGTACTCGGGATCGTGGCCGCCCTGCTCTCCTGCTGCTGCGTGGCCGCCGCGGTGATCGTGCTGACCTGGGGACCGGATTTCTACACCGGCCTGCGCGACCGGAAGCCCCGGGTGGTCGGCCTCGACCAGCCGGCCCGGGACGGCGACCTGGAGTTCCGGGTGCACGGGCTGCGCTGCGGGCTCGCCGAGGTCGGCGACCCCCTGATCAGCCAGCGTGCGGTCGGTCAGTTCTGCATGGTCGACCTGGCGGTCCGCAACCTCGGTGCCCGGCCCGCGCTGTTCCACGACGACCTGCAGGTCGCCTACGGGCCGGCGGGGCAGCGCTTCGGGGCGGACAGCTCGGCCGGGCTCCTCGCCAACGCCGACCAGCTCGGCTTCCTCAGCGAGATCAACCCGGGTAACCGGGTCACCGGGGCGATCGTCTACGACATCCCGCCGGACGCCCACATCGTGCGGCTCCGGTTGCGAGGCGCCGCCAGTTCACCGGGGGTGCAGGTGCGGACCGGCTAGCGCCCGGCCGACGCCGGTCCGCCCGGCCGACGCCGGTCCGCCTGCCCGGGCGGGTGCGGCCAGGGTTACCGGCCGGCGGCGTGCCAGGCGGCGAGCAGGTCGGCCTCCTCCGCCTCGGTGAGCCCGATCCGCTGGCCCTCCCCGGGTCCGGCCCCGGCCAGCCACTCGGCGGTGTCCCGGACCGACTCGGCGAGCGGCCGGGTACGCAGCCCGGCCGCCAGGCTCGGGGTCACGTCCCGGGTCATGAAGCCGGCGTACTCCGGCAGGGGCAGCCAGAGCGGCAGCGACCGGGGGCCGGACCACGGCTGCACCCCCTGCTCGACCAGGAACTCCTGCGGCACCCAGCTCGGGGTGGCCCCGCCGGGGAGCACCTCGGCGAGGAACGCGGCCCGGGTCGTCGGCGCGCCGGTGCCGTCGTACGTGCCGGTCAGCCCGCGCTCACCCGCCGCGACGATCCAGCCGGCCAGGTCGCGTACGTCCACCAGCTGCACCGGCTCGTCCGGCGCGCCGGGCGCGAGCACCTCGCCGCCCCGGGACGCCCGCCGGACCCAGTATTCGAAACGCCCGCTCGGATCCTCGGGACCGACCAGCAGCCCGGCCCGGCAGACGAAGACCCGGTCGGCGCCGAACGCCTCCGTCACGATCCGCTCGCAGGCCACCTTGCAGGCGCCGTACGCCTCCGCGTCGCGCCACGGATCCTCCGCGTCCCGGGGCGGGGGCGCCAGCACCCGGGCGGTCCCGGCCCGCTGGCCGGCGACGGTGGTGTCCGCGTACACCGAACCGGACGAGACGAGGGTGACGTGCCCCACCCGGCCGGCCAGCGCGGCCGCCGCGTGCCGGACATGGTCGGGATGCCGGGCCACGTCCACCACCGCGTCGAACTCGCCGCCGATCGCGGTGAGACCGGCCGGGTCGTCGCGGTCCACCCGGACGAAGCGGACGCCTTCCACCGGCTTTCCGGAGGTGCCCCGGGCGGCACAGGTGACGTCGTGGCCGGCGGCGAGCGCCTGCCGGGCGACGGCCCGGCCGAGAAAGACGGTGCCGCCGAGGACGAGGATTCGCATCCGGCGATCGTGCCGGGGCCGGAGGGCGGCCGGTAACCCCTGTTCGCGGAGAGCGGAGCAGGTGCCGCCGCCGGTTCCGGCCGGCCCGACCGCAGACCGCCGGCCGACTTCCCGGCGCCTGCCATGCGTATCGGGCCGGTTGTGGAGTACGGTTCGACCGATATCCCAGGAGGTTGCGAATGTCCCTGACGGTGCACACCGAGGAGCGGGCCGACGTCGTCGTCGTGTCGGTCGCGGGCGAACTCGACATGGCCACCGCGCCGCAACTTCAGGATCAGATCACGGATCTGCTGGAGAAGGGGCGCACGAAGCTCGTCTTCGACCTCTCCGAGCTCACGTTCTGTGACTCCACCGGGCTCTCCGTCTTCGTCCGCACCCGCAACAGCGCCGACGAGGCCGGCGGCCTGGTACGGCTGGCCGCACCGCGCCGGGGAGTGCTGCGCATCCTGGAGGTCAGTGGCCTGGTGGAGGTGCTCCAGACGCACGCCACGGTCGAGGAGGCGGTGGCGGGCGGCCCGCCCAGCGCGGGCTGAGCGCCGGATCCCGGCCGCTTTTCCGGCCGCACCGGACGGGGCGCTAGGTTGTCGACCGACACGATCACGGCAACCTGGAGATGCCAATGCTCAAGGGCTTCAAAGACTTCATCATGCGCGGCAACGTCGTCGACCTTGCCGTCGGTGTGGTCATCGGCGCGGCCTTCACCGGCCTGGTCACCCAGTTCACCGACTCCTTCCTGAAGCCGCTGATCACGATGTTCGGCGGTGGCGAGGGCATCGAGGCCGGCGTGGAGAAGCTGCCCAACGGCGCCGAGGTGGACTGGGCCGCCTTCGTCAACGCCACCATCACCTTCCTGATGACCGCGGCGGTCCTCTACTTCCTGGTCGTCTTTCCGATGAACAAGCTCGCCGAGCGCCGCCAGCGGGGCGAGGAGCCGCCGCCGGCCGCACCGAGCGAGGAGATCAAGCTGCTCACCGAGATCCGTGACTCGCTTGTCGCGGCGGGCCGGGCACCGAACCGGCACCCGGAGGGCCCGGACGAGCGGTTCGGCCAGCAGTACCCGCCGGCTCCGCGCCGCCCCTGAGCAACCGCCCGAGCAACCGCCCGCTCGGGCGCCCGCTCTCGGGTGCCCGAGCGGGGCGTCACCCACCCGGGTGGCGGGCCGGACACCGAACGATCTTCTCGAACACGCGTTCGATAAGGTCCCGGCATGGAACAGCGAAAGCACTGGTGGAACGGCAAGTGGGGGCGTCTGGCACGGCGCGACGTCTACCTGCGGGCCGACGCCGACCAGTGGCACGTGGAACAGCGGGCCGGCGGTGCCGAGGGGATCTCCCGGTTCTACGAGTTCGACGGCGAGGAGGCGGCGTACGACATGATCCGCACCCTGCTGGCCGGCTCGGACACCTGGCGGGAGCTCTCCGCCCGCCCGCCCGGCGCCGGCTGACCGACCGGCGCACGGGCTGCCCGGGACCGACCGGCCGGCTCAGCGGGCCGGCGCCTCCAGCAGCGCGATGGTGCTGAGCGTGACCTGGTCGCGGATCCGGGTCACCGAGGTCTGCCACTGCCGGGTGAAGCCGGGCCGGTGTTCGAGGTCGTGCCAGACCGGCAGCACCGACTCGTCGAGCCGGGCCGCCGGCATCCAGAGGTGCAACAGGCAGTCGATCGCCGGGCGGAGCCGGTGCACCTTCTGGGTCCGGGTGCCCGGCCCGGTGAGGCTGAACTCGATGAGCGAGAGCAGCGTGGTGAGCAGCCAGTCGTGCAGGGCGAGATCCTCGCAGAACTCCACCAGGGCGGGTACGGCCTCCGGCGGCGCGGTCAACTCCAGGGTGCGCAGGGTGTCGGACTCGATCCGCAACTTCCCGCGCGCCTCACTCGTGGCGTCGGCCGCCGGCAGGACGGACCAGCGCAGCCGGGTGCGCTTGGTCCGGAACGGGGGTCGCCGGTCCAGCCGGGCCGAGCTCTGCACCGCGTCGATCAGCCGGGCGCTGATCGCGCCGAGGTTGAGCGTCTGCGACTGGTGGGCACCGAGGAAACCCGCGGAGACGTCCCGGACGTCGACCTTGCCGATCGTCTCCACCCAGCCCGGCCGGGCCAGGTAGTGCGACCAGGTCAGCCGGCGGTTGCTGGCCGCCCGGTCCAGCCGGGTGTACGTGGAGCCCTGCAGCACGTGCCCACCGGTCACCGCGGCGCGCGACACCACCGTCCCGACCCCCCGGGTCCGGCTGCCCGACCTGGTCGGCAGCCGGCAGTCGATCCCGGTGAGCTGGTCCGGCGAGACCGCGTACGCGATCGGGCGCTCCGACCGGCGGACCCGCTGGCCGACCAGGAGGTCGAGGAGTTGGGCGGTGTTCTCCAGCGAGAGCGAGCTGGAGTTCTGCAGGAGTCCGGTGTGGACCTCGCCCAAGGTCAGCATCGCGCTCCTCCGCAACCTCGTGCGCACCGCGACCGAACCGCCGGAACTGGGGCGCCGTAACAGCGTCACAGTAGCCGACATTCCGCCGCCGCCCGGCGACCGCGTCCGATCAGCGGAAACGCGTTCTTGCAGCACATTGGTACGGTGGCGTCACGCGCCGCTCACGCCGCCGCCCCCATAGGAGCTGCCGTGACCAAGGTCTACGTCTCGGCCACCTTCCGCGATCTGCAGGAATGTCGGGCCGCCGTGCAGTTGGCGCTGCGCCGGCTGCGGGTCGAGGACGTGGCCATGGAGTCCTACGTGGCCGAGGACCGGCGCCCGCTGGAACGCTGCCTGGCCGACGTCGCCGAATGTGACGTCTACGTCGGCATCTTCGCCTGGCGGTACGGTTTCGTCCCGGCCGGCTACGACCGCTCCATCACCGAGCTGGAATACCGGGAGGCGCTGACCGGCGGCAAGCCCTGCCTCATCTTTCTGCTCGACGAGGAGGCGCCCTGGCCGCGCAGTTTCGTGGACCGGGGCGCCGACGCCGACAAGATCGAGGCGCTCCGGGCGGAGCTGGCGGACCGGCACATGTGCGGCGCGTTCCGGGATCCGGCCGACCTGGCCGCGATGGTGACCGCGGCGGTGGCGAACTACCTCACCGACGCCGGGGTGCCGACCGGCGGCGGGATGCAGACGCTGGGCCGGGACGCACTCAAGCAGTACCTGCTCCGGCTCCGCCAGCACTACGGTGTGCTGGACCTCGACGCGGTGACGCCGGAACAGACCGAGGACTACCTCGGGATCCAGTTGACGTCGGTCTTCGTGGAGCAGTGGGTACGCGAGGACCCGCCCCCCGCCGAGCTGCCCCGGGAGTGGCTGCGGCGGATGCAGTCGGAGGGGCGGATCGGCACCGAGGACGTGCCCGAGGAGGTCGACCCCCGGGAGCTGGTGCAGTTGCACGAGTCGTACCGGGCGAAGCCGTTGCAGCGGCTCTTCGACGTGCTCGGCGCGCCGGACCAGCGGGCGGTCGTGCTGCTCGGCGACCCGGGATCGGGCAAGTCGACCGCGGCCCGCTACGTGACGCTCAGCCTCACCGGCGGGCCGGTCGACGACCGGCTGACCGCACTCGCCGACCACCTGCCGCTGTTGATCGAGCTCCGCTCCTTCATCACCCTGGCCGCCGAGGGCCGGTGCGACAACTTCGTCGACTATCTCGACCACCGCGCCGGCACCGACGGGCTCGGCATCGACCGGACGACGCTGCTGCGGCACCTCGGCGTCGGGGGCCGGGCGGTGATGATCCTGGACGGCCTCGACGAGGTCTTCGACCGGCACCGGCGGGAGGAGGTCGCCCGGCAGATCGCCGGCTTCGCCGCCAACCACCCGCAGGTACGGATGATCGTCACCTCCCGGATCATCGGCTACTCGCGGCGGATCCTGACCAGCGTCGGCTTCGTCCACTACACGCTGCAGGACCTCGACGAGAGACAGACCGGGGAGTTCCTGTCGAGCTGGTACCGGCTGGCGGTCGGGGACCGGCCGGAGGACGCCCAGGCCCAGCGGGCCAGGCTGCTCGACGCGATGCGGCACTCGCACGCGATCCGGGAGCTGGCCGGCAACCCCCTGCTGCTCACCATCCTGGCGATCATCGGCAAGCACCAGCCGCTGCCACGGGAGCGCTGGAAGCTCTACGACCACGCCGCGACCGTGCTGGTGGCGCAGTGGGACACCGACCGGCACCTGCGCGAGCAGTCCCAGGTCGCCGACTTCCTGGACACCGAGGACAAGAAGGAGCTGCTGCGCCGGCTGGCATACCGGATGCAGTCCGCCGACCGTGGGCTGACCGTCAACTACATCGACCGGGTCGAGCTGAGCGACGTCTTCGAGCAGTACCTGATCGAGCGCTACCGGCGGGACGCCGTGACCGCCCGGGTCATCGCGCTGGCGATGATCGACCAGTTCCGGGAGCGGAACTTCATCCTCAGCCGGTACGGCCCGCACGTCTACGGCTTCGTGCACCGCACCTTCCTGGAGTTCTTCTGCGCCGACGCCATCCTGGCCAAGTTCCAGCACGACCAGGTCCTCTCCTTCGAACAGCTCAAGGAGCTCTTCCGGCAGCACTGGGCCGACCTGTCCTGGCGGGAGGTGCTGCGGCTGCTCGCCGGCGCCCTGCACCAGAACCACACCGCGCAGCTCATCCACCTGCTCACCACCGAGGTCAACCAGCCCTGGCCGCCGGCCGACTTCGCGCCGCCACCGTGGAACCTGGCCCTCGCCGTGCAGTGCCTCGCCGAGGTGCGCAACCTGCACAGCGCCGCCGCCAAACCCGCCGAGACCCTGCTGCGGCAGCTCATCCTGCTGCTGGAGCACTGCGTCTCGATCGACGACCGGGAGACCGCCCGGCTCATCGACGAGGAGATCCTGCCCGCCGCCAAGGCGATCGGCCCGAACTGGCCGGGCCGCAGGATCTACCTCTCCTGGTACCGCCGCCGGGGCGTCCGCGTCGTCTGGAACCCGGTCTCCATCCACGCCGCCCGGCTGGCCGCGATGCTCTCCACCCCCGCCGAGCGGATCGACGACCTCTTCGACGACGTCCTCGCCACCATGGACGAGAGCCCCGCGTGCTACGCCTCGGTCGCCGGCCTCGCCGAGCTGGCCCAGCTCGCCACCAGCGCCGCCGACAGCCCCGCACACCAGGCCGCCGCCGCCCGCGCCCGGACCAGACTGATCAAACGCGCCCGCGACGACGGCCACGCCGGGGTCCGGCTCGCCGCCGTCGAGGCGCTCGGCGAGCGGTTCGGCACCGACCCGGAGGCCCGCGACCTGCTGATCGAACGCGTCCGGGCCGACGGCTACGCCGGGGTGCGGCTCGCCGCCGTGCAGGCGCTCGGCGAGCGGTTCCGGGACGAGCCGCACGTCCGCGACCTGCTCCGGGAACGCGCCCGCGCGGACGAGCACGCCAGCGTGCGGCGTACCGCCATCCAGACCCTCGGCGACCGGTACGGCGGCGACGACGACCTCCGGGACGTGCTCGTCGAGTGCCTCCGCACCGACACCGACGCCGAGGTGACCCGTACCGCGGCGCACGTCCTGGTCGAGCGCTTCGCCGCCAGCCGGCACGTCCGCGACCTGCTCGTCGAGCGTGCCCGCGACGACACCGACCCGGTCACCCGGCGCACCAGCGTCCGGGTGCTCGGCGAGCGGCTGGCCTCCGACGCCAAGGTCCGCGCCCTGCTCATCGACCGGGCGCGCGCCGACCGCGACCCCGGGGTGCTGCGCGTCGCCGCCCGCGCCCTGATCGACCGGGACGGCCCGGACACCACCACCCGGGACCTGCTGGTCAGCCGGGCCGGCGGGGACGCCGACGAGGTCGTCCGGCGGGCCGCGCTGCGGATGCTGGTCGAGCACTTCGAGCGGGACACCGCGCTCATCGACCTGTTGGTCACCGCCGTCCGCACCGACCGGGACGCCGACGTACGGCTGCTCGCCGCCGAGGCGCTGACCGACGAGATCGGCGCCGAGGCCTCGGTCGGCGCCGCGCTCGGCGAGCTGGCGCTGCGCGACCCGGACCCCCGGATCCGGCTGGTCGCCGCCCGGGCCCTGATCGAGCGGGTCGGGATGGACTCGGCCGTCTCCGAGGTGCTCGCCGGGCTGGCCGGCGACGACGCCGACGCCGCCGTACGCCTCGCCGCCGTCAACGCGCTCGCCGACACCGCCCGCCGCGAACCGGCCGTCCGGCAGGTGGTGCTCGACCGGGCCCGCGCCGACTCCGACGCCGAGGTCCGGCTCGCCGCGCTGCGGGCGCTCACCCGGGAGCCACGGGTGCCCGACGAGGTCTACCAGGTGCTGGTCGACCGGGCACACCACGACCCCGACGCCGCCGTCTTCGCCCTCGCCGCCACCGCCGTGGTCGAACGCGGCGGCTCCCGGGACGACGTGCAGGAGTTGCTCGCCGGGCGGGTGCACGGGGACGGCAACGCCCGGGTCCGGCTCGCCGCCGTACGCCTGCTCGTGCAGCGGGTCGGCATCGACGCCGAGGTCCGGGAGGCGCTGCTGGAGCGGATCCGGCACGACCCCGACCCCGAGCTCGTGCACGAGGCCGCGGTCGAACTCGCCACCCGGCTCGGCACCGACGTCGAACAGTGCGAGTTGCTGATGGCCCGGGCCACCGGCGAGGATCCGCAGATCCGCACCGTCGCGGTACGCATCCTCGGCGAGCACTACGGCGCCGACCGGGCCGTACGCGAGCTGCTGATCGACCGGGCCGGCACCGACCGGGACGTGCAGGTACGCCGGGAGGCGCTGCGGGTGCTCGGCGAACGTCTCGCCGAGCACCCCGAGGTGCGTACCCTCTTCGTCGAGCGGCTCCGCGACCAGGACTGGTCGGTGCGCGCCGCCACCGTGCTCGCCCTCGGCACCCACTTCGGCGCCGACCACCAGACCCGGGAACTCCTGACCGAGCTGGCCCGGGACGACCCGGATCCCGGCTTCCGGCGCCGGGCCGGTCAGGTGCTCACCTGGCTGCCCGACGCGGATCCCGACCACCTGCCGGACGTGCGGCGGTGAGCGCGGTGCGGGGTGCGCGGTGCGGGTCAGTCGCCGATGAAGGCGTACTCCGTCCGCTCGACCAGGTCCTTGGGCAGGTCGATGTGCTCGTTGCGGCTGCGGGTCTGTATCTGGTCCAGCACGGCCGGGCTGATCGAGACCTGGCTGAGGATGGTCCGGACGGCGTGTTCGACCGGCAGGAACCGGCTGCCGAGCACCGAGAAGGTCCGGTACGCGCTGAACGGTGCGGCGTACGGGTTGAGCTTCACCACCGCCGGCATCTCGTCCCAGTCGTCCGGCCAGTCCTCGAGCTGGTAGGGATTTGTCACGCCCTCGCCCTCGTGCCGCAGCAGGCCGAGCCGGAGAAGTTGCCAGACCGCCGCCAGGAACGGGCAGGACCAGCGCCGCTTGCCGTCCTCCTCGTAGTCCCAGAGCTCGACGTCCATGAAGATGGAGTGCCGGTTCGCCGCGTTCTGCACCGGCGGCTGCCAGGCCCGCCCGGCGCTCATCGCCTGACCCGGGCCGGAGGCCGGCGACCGCCTGCCGTTGCAGAGCCAGCCGGTCTCGGAGGTCGGCGGCCGGTCTCCGGTGGTCTCCGGGACCGGGTCGGAGACGAGCTGGGTGAGCACCAGTTCGGCGAGCGGGACGTCGTCGGCCTGGGCGCAGCCGGCCTCCCGGGCGAAGTAGTCGATCACCAGCCCGGTGCCCTCGGCCGCCTCCCGGACCTGCTCCATCACCAGCCTCGGCGTGCTGAACCGGGTGAAGTAGTCGTCGATCAGGAAGCAGGTGCTGACCCGGGGCCGGCCGCTCGGTGTCCGCTCGGCGATGGCCTGCCGGGCCGCCGCCGCCCACGGCGCGACCCGGGCGAAGTGCCGGCGGAGCTGGTCGATGCCGCCGGCGAACTCCTCGATGTAGAGGTGTCCCAACTCGATGGAGAGGTGGGCGAGCGGCACGGACTCGACCCCGCGTCTGGCCGCCGTCTCCTCGAAGGTCACATCCGGTCGTCTCATAGCATCTCCCAGGCCGCGTCGTCCACGATCAGTTTTGCCAGCGCCGAGAAGGCCTCCACGGTCTCCAGGTTCGCTATCTTGCGCGCGTACACGTCGTTGTCGGAGATGAGCTGCTCCCGCCACTGCAGCACCGGGTCCAGCGGCACCGACCCGATCAGCATCGTCCGGCCGACCCGGTGGTTGCTGGCCAGCTCCAGCAGGTCCTGGTTGCACTCCCGCAGCCAGGCGACCTGCGCCGGCCGCAGCCCCTCCAGCTCCGGCGAGTCCGGGTCGACCACGGCGGTGCGGACGAACCGGAGCCGATTCATGAGGTCGTCGTGGTCGTGCCCGGCCCGGGTGCCGGCGTCCAGGATGCCCCGGGTGCCGTAGACCAGCCCGGAGGCGGCGAGGACGTGCTGCCGGGTCCAGCGGTGGAAGACCAGCCACCGCGAGCGGACCGACTTCAGCTCCGGCATCGCGGTGGCGGCCAGCACCATCTGGGTGGCGTACGACCGGCCGGCGCTCAGGTCGACGAGGCAGAGGTCGAACTCCTCCTCGAGCCGCAGGAAGAGCCGGGCGCAGCGTTCGATCCGCTCGCGGGTGGCCGGGAACTCGCCGCCGCCGCTGTCACCGGGGAGCAGCACCAGCCGGCCGGCGCCGGGTGGCCGGCTGCGCAGGCTGGGCCGGTCGGACTCGGTCCACACCTCGATCCGCTGCGGCTCGGCCAGGGCGCCGTCCAGATAGTCGTGCAGGCCACCCCGGGTGGTGCCGTGCACGGCGGAGTTGATGTGGAAGATCGCGCCGGCCGTCGGCGACCCGAAGTCGAAGTCGAGATAGCAGACGTCGCTGCCCTGCAACGCGCTGCGGTAGAGCATGTTGCTGCTGGTGACCGAGCGCCCGGTGCCACCCTTGTCGGAGGCCGCGAAGATCAGCATCTCAGCCCGCCTCCGCGACGTCCCGGCGGGCCGCGCTCAACTCGTCGAGCTGGCGCAGCACCGCACTGGTCAGCGCCGCCGCGGTGCCGGGACGCTCGTGCACGATCTCCCGGGCGCGGCGCAGGCTGACCCGGACCACCTGCAGGGTCTGCTGCATCCTCGGCCCTCCTTCGGCCGCCCCGGTCAGCAGCTCCATGTCGTAGAGGTGCTCGGCCTCGTTGAGCAGGTCCTGCGCGTGCAGGGTGAGCCGCTCGCTCGGCACCGGCGGTCGGCGCAGGATGCGCGCGGTGGTGACGAGGGACTGCACCACGCGTTCGGTGTAGTACCACGAGGGCGAGTCGTGATATTCGTCGAACTGCCGGAACGCCCGGGCCGGCTGGTCCCAGAGGCTGCGACCGTTGCCGCGCTCGAGGCGGCGGAGGACCAGATGGTCCCAGACCCGGTCGGCCAGGTCGAGCAGCTTCGCCCGCTGGTCCGCGTCGCTGAGCAGGCCGGCTATCAGCGCGGTGCGCTGCAACAGCAGGGCGGAGAACTCGGTGACCGCCCAACGCAGCCTCGGGCCGCCCAGCTTGTCGCTGTTCTGCAGCGTCAGCCGTACGCCGGGGGCGTGCAGCGCGAGCGCCGGGTCCACGTCGAACGGACGGCGGGTGATCCGCGCCCGGTTCGCCAGCTCCTCCAGGACCGCACCGACCCGGCTGAGTTCGGCGTCCGCGCCCCGCTCCATCACCAGGCCCTTGACCGCCAGCGAGGTCACCAGCAGGGTGTAGTAGTCGGAGGCGTCCCGGTCGGTGGTCCGCCAGGGGATGTCCTCCAGCGGCCAGCGGTGCCCGTCGCCGAAGGTGGCGACGGTGGCCCAGTAGCCGCGGGTCAGGTCCCACCGCAGTTGGAGTGCCCGGGACAGCCGCTGCTGCTCCTCGTTGAGCAGGCCGAGGATCCGGGTCCGCTCGGTGAAGAGTTCCTCGATCGCGTCGATGGCGATCACGGTGAAGTAGAGGTAGGGCTCCTCCGGCGCGATCCCGGACACCTGCTGGCCGATCGGCTCCGTCGTCTCGACCTCCGGTGCCTCCCCGACGACGCCCCAGGACCAGCCGCACTCGAAGAGCCGGTTCGGACTGTCCAGGTCGGCCACCTGACCAGAACCGATCATGACCTCGCGGAAGCTCGCGATCGTCTGCCGCAGCCGGCGACGGAGCTGGGAGACGATCTGCCGCTGCGGCAGGTCGCCCTGGTTGAGGGTGCGGATGAGCGCCTGGCCCTCGTCGGAGTCGGCGTCGAAGACGTTCACCGCGAAGCTGCGCAACAGCCCGACCATGGCGGCGGTGAGCCGTACGCTCGCCATGGTCTCCAGATCGTCGATCTCCCGGAGGATCTCCTCGCGGCGCACCGCCGAGCGGAAGACCTTGGCGAAACCGATCGCGGCCAGGGAAAGTGTGATCGACATGGCGAACGAGTCGACGATGTCGAGATCGAGTTGCTGCTCCGAGGGCTCCTCGCCGTCGGTCTGGAAATAGGTCCGGCCGGAGAATACCGGTGTCCCGGATTTGTCGGTGTAGCGCTGGTAATACTCCGTGAGCACCTGGATGACGACCCGCGGAATCTGGGTGGCGGTGCCGAGCGGGCGCAGGGCCCTGATCATTTCCTCGGCTGTCTCGTCCGGACGGTCCAGTCCGAAGCTCGCCTGGGTGGCCGGGAGCAGGATGCAGAGGAGCTGCTCGGCGTCACTGATCGAGTTCGGGCCGTCCCGCCCGCCCCACTGCCACTTGCCGTCCTGCCAGCTCGACCGGACGGTGGCCGTCCAGATCTCCAGGAGCTCCTGACGGGGCTGGATCCTCATCTATCGTGCACCACCATCCGCGAAAACACCGGCTAGGTCGAGCGGCACTTCTGTTGTGTGTCGGGGAAGACCTCGCGGCTCCCGCGCGCGTTCGATGATAGATACGCGATCGACCGGTTGGGGTGAGCCACCTTCACGACCGGCCGCGAATCAGAGGAAGATGCTGGTCAACGCCGGACTGCTCGGCTTTTCCACAGTGGCGGCACGTTTCACCGCGGCCACCCCCTTCGCGTCCCGGGCCTGTCTGTCAATGATGGCGCACGCGTCAAGGCGGGCGGAACCGTCGACCGGTGGGGCGCCGGATCAGCCCGGCCGGACCGGGCCGGTGAGCTGCCGGCGTACCGCCCAGAGCGCCGCCTCGGTGCGCGACGCCGAGCCGGTCTTGCGGAGCAGGTTGGAGACGTGCACCGTGACCGTACGCACCGAGATGCCGAGCGAGCGGGCCACCTGCTTGTTGGACATGCCGGCGGCCAGGCAGGAAAGCACCTCGATCTCCCGTCCGGTCAGCTCGGCGGCGGGCGCCGGCGCCTCGTCGAACAGGTGCTCGCCGCGCTCCGCGACCAGCAACTCGACCAGCCGGTAGGGGTTGCCCCCGGTCCGCCGCCACACCGCGTCGACGGCCCCCGGCGCGACCGGGCGTCCGGGGTAGACCTGGCCCAGCACGGCGGCGACCTCCGGCCGGCCCAGCGGGCCGAGATGCTGCCGGACCGCGCCCGGGGCACCGGCGAGCCGGGCCAGGGTCGCGGCGACCAGCCCCGGCGAGATCGCCGTCTCCGCCGGCCGGCTCGCGACCACCAGCAGCGCCGGCAGCTCCGGAGCGGCGGCGAGTTCACCGACCAGGTTGAGGCTGGCCGGGTCGAGCGCGTGCAGGTCCTCCACCACCAGCACCGCCGGGCCGGCACCGACCAGGGCCCGTACGGTAACCACGGCGAGCCGGAGCAGCGCGTCGGGGGCGTACCGCTCCCGGGGCGGGTGCGGGTGCTGGGCGAGCCAGGCCAGCGCGTCCGGCGGCAACGGCAGGCCGGCGGTGTCCCGGCCGCTGAGCACCGCGGCCAGCCAGTCGTACGGTGCCGGGGTGTGCACCCGGGCCGTGCCGGTGAGGACGGTCGCCGGCCGGGGCGAGAGGTCGGCCAGGGCGGCACTGATCAGCAGGCTCTTGCCCACCCCGGCGGCGCCGGTGACCACCACGCGGCCGGTGCGGGGACGCCCACCGGCCACCGTGGCCCAGGCGGTGGCGAACTCGGCCAGCTCGCCGGTGCGCCCGACCATGGAGACCGGCATCATGAGCCAACCCTACGCAGTAGTGCGTAGTGACGTAGGCGTGGATCTCCGGGCAAGCTGCACGGTATGAGCTTTGTCTTGCGCAGCCTGGCGGTCAGCGACCCGGGTCTGGTCCGGCCCAACAACGAGGACGTGGCGTTCGCCGGGAGCCGCCTGGTCGCGGTCGCCGACGGCATGGGTGGTGCGCCGGCCGGCGAGGTGGCCAGCGAGATCGTGATCAGCGGCCTGGCCCCGGTGGAGCGGTCGGCGGAGACGGATCCGCTGGCCGCCCTGGTTACGGCGATCACCACCGCCAACGCCCGGATCCGGGCGGTCACCGACGAGGACCAGGCCACGGAGGGGATGGGCACCACTGTCACCGCCATGCTGCTCACCGGCCGCCGGCTCGGGGTCGCGCACGTGGGCGACTCCCGGGGCTACCTGTTCCGCGCCGGCAGGTTCACGCAGCTCACCAGGGACGACACCTTCGTGCAGGCCCTCGTCGACCAGGGCGGGCTGACCTCCGAGGAGGCGCGACGGCACCCGCAGCGGTCGCTGGTCACCCGCGCGGTGCAGGGCGGTCCGGTCGAGCCGGCCACCGTCGCGCTGATCGTCGAGGCCGGCGACCGGCTGCTGGTCTGCAGCGACGGCCTCTCCGATGTGGTGAACGACGACGCCATCGCCGGGGTGCTGGCCGGCTACCCGGACCGGGCGGAGTGCGCGCAGCAGTTGGTCAAGCTGGCGCACCAGGCCGGCGCCCCGGACAACGTCACCCTGGTGGTGGCCGACGTCGTCCCGGCGGCCGGGCCGGAGCTGCCGACCCCGGCGGGGTGAGCGGACTCCCGGAAGGCTCGATTGGGCCCGCAGCCGGGGCGGCACTCGGTAACCTCGACATATGGCGCAAATCGCTCCGATGATGGGGTCGTGGTGACGGCGGCACCACACCGGTCACCGGTGCGGCTGTCGGTCAACGGCAGACCGTACGAACTCGACCTCGACAACCGGACCACCCTGCTCGACACCCTCCGGGAGCAGCTGGGGCTGACCGGCGCGAAGAAGGGCTGCGACCACGGCCAGTGCGGATCCTGCACGGTGCTGCTCGACGGCCGGCGGGTGAAGAGCTGCCTCGTCCTCGCCGTGGCGGCGGACGGCTCCAGCCTGGTCAGCGTCGAGGGCCTGGCCGGCGACGGCAGCGGCAGCGGCAGCGGCAGCGGCGAGTTGCACCCGTTGCAGAGCTGCTTCGTCCAGCACGACGCCTTCCAGTGCGGCTACTGCACCTCCGGGCAGCTCTGCTCGGCCCTCGGCATGCTCGACGAGGTGCGCCGGGGCTGGCCGAGCGCGGTCACCGCCGACCTGGCCGCCGGCCCGGAGGGGCTCACCGATCCGGAGATCCGGGAGCGGATGAGCGGCAACCTCTGCCGCTGTGCCGCGTACCCGCACATCGTCTCCGCGATCCGGGAGGCCGCCGCCGTGGAGCGGGTCCGGTGAGGAGCTTCCGGTACGAGCGCGGCAGCGACCCCGAGCAGGCCGTGGCGCTGGCCACCGCCGAGCCGGACGCGGCGTACCTGGGCGGCGGGACGAACCTGGTCGACCTGATGAAACTGGGGGTGGCCCGGCCCGGCCTGCTGGTCGACGTCACCCGGTTGCCGCTGGACGCGGTCGAGCCGCTCCCCGACGGCGGCCTGCGGATCGGCGCCACCGTCCGCAACAGCGACCTGGCCGTGCACCCGACGGTGCGGCGGGACTTCCCGGTGCTCGCCCGGGCGCTGCTGGCCGGGGCGAGCGGTCAACTGCGCAACATGGCCACCGTCGGCGGCAACCTGCTGCAACGGACCCGCTGCCACTACTTCCAGGACGTCAGCCGGCCCTGCAACAAGCGCGACCCCGGTGCCGGCTGCCCGGCGCTGGAGGGGCAGAACCGGGACCTCGCCATCCTCGGCTGGTCGCCGCGGTGCGTCGCGACCCACCCGTCGGACATGGCGGTCGCCCTGGTTGCCCTCGACGCCGTGGTGGAGGTGCTGGAGCCGGCCGGCGCCCGGGACATCCCGCTGGCCGGGTTCCACCGGCTGCCCGGGGAGCGGCCGGACCAGGAGACGACGATGGCACCGGGTGGGCTGGTCACGGCGGTACGGATCCCGGGGCTGCCCTTCGCGCGCCGGTCGGCGTACCGGAAGGCGCGGGACCGGGCCTCGTTCGCCTTCGCGGCCGGCTCGGTCGCGGCAGCGATCGACCTGGACGGAGGGCTGGTCCGGGACGTCCGGCTGGGCTGGGGCGCGGTCGCGCACCGGCCCTGGCGGCCCCGGCTCGCCGAGGCGGCGCTGCGCGGGCAGCCCGCCACCGAGGAGACCTTCCGGCTCGCCGCCGAGGAGGAACTCGCCGCCGCCCGACCGCTGGCGCACAACGCCTTCAAGGTGCCGCTGATCCGCAACCTGACCGTGCGGACCCTGACGGAGCTGGTCGGGCCTGCGGGCACCGGGGAGCCCCGGTGAGCGCACCGGCGGCGGTCGGCCGGGGGCACCCCCGGCTGGAGGGCCGGGAGAAGGTGACCGGCGCCGCCCGGTACGCCGCCGAGTACCCGGCGGACGGGCTGGCGCACGCGTACGGCTGGGCGGTGCAGGCCGGTGTGGCGAAGGGACGGATCGTCCGGGTCGACAGCGGGGCGGCGCAGGCCGAGCCGGGAGTGCTGGCGGTGCTGACGCACGAGAACGCGCCCCGGCTGGACCCGGCGGAGAGCCCGGAACTGCTGCTGCTCCAGCAGCCGCTGGTGCGCTACCGGGGCGAGATCGTGGCGCTGGTGGTGGCGGAGTCGCTGGAGGCGGCCCGGGAGGGCGCCGGGCTGCTCCGGATCGACTACGACAGCGAACCGCACAGCAGCGTGCTGACCGAGCGGCATCCGGGCCTCTACAGGCCGGACCACGTCAACCCGGCGTACCCGACCGACACCCGCACCGGTGACTTCGACGCCGGTTACCGGGCCGCCGAGGTGCGGCTCGACCAGACGTACCGGACGCCGGCCTACCACAACAACCCGATGGAGCCGCACGCCGCGACGGCGTGGTGGGCGGAGGGTCGGCTGCTGGTGCACGACTCCAGCCAGGGCACCACCGAGGTCCGGGCCGCCCTGTGCCGGCTCTTCGCGCTGCCGCCGGAGGCGGTCCGGGTCACCGCCGAGCACGTCGGGGGCGGCTTCGGCAGCAAGGGCAGCCCACGCTGCACCCCGGTGCTGGCCGCGATGGCGGCCCGGCAGGTCGGCCGGCCGGTGCGGTTGGCGCTCACCCGGCAGCAGCTCTTCGGGCCGATCGGCTACCGCACGCCGATCATCCAGCGGGTCCGGCTCGGCGCCGACGCCGACGGCCGGCTCTCGGCGATCTGCCACGACGCGATCAGCCAGACCTCCACCAGCGTCGAGTTCGCCGAGCAGACCGCCGTGCTGACCCGGTCGCTCTACGCGGCGCCGCACCGCCGGACCACGCACCGGCTGGCCCGGCTCGACGTGCCGACCCCGTCCTGGATGCGGGCGCCGGGCGAGTGCCCGGGATCGTTCGCGCTGGAGTGCGCGATGGACGAGCTGGCGGTGGCCTGCGGCGTCGACCCGGTGGAGCTGCGGATCCGCAACGACGCCGAGGTCGAACCGGAGGAGGGCATCCCGTTCAGCAGCCGGAACCTGGTCGCCTGCCTGCGGGACGGGGCCCGGCGGTTCGGCTGGGCGGAGCGCGATCCCGCCCCGGGGATCCGGCGGCAGGGTCGCTGGCTGGTCGGCACCGGGGTGGCCAGCGCGGTCTACCCGGCCCGGACCCCGGGCGCGTCGGCCGAGGCGGTGGCCGGCCCGGACGGGACGTACCAGGTGAGGATCAACGCCACCGACATCGGGACCGGCGCGCGGACCGCGCTCTGGCAGATCGCCGCCGAGGCCCTGGCGGTGCCGGGCGACCGGGTCGGGATCAGCATCGGGGACAGCGACCTCCCGCCGGCCCCCATCGCCGGCGGCTCGACCGGCACCGCCGGCTGGGGCCTGGCGGTGGACCGGGCCTGCCGGAGCCTGCGTCGGCAGCTCCGGGAGGCGCACGGCGGCACCCCACCGCCGGACGGCCTGACGGTACGGGTGGACACCGCCGAGGAGACCGGGTCGCTCCCCCGGCTCGCCCGGTACGCCTTCGGCGCGCACTTCGTGGAGGCCCGCGTCGACATCGACTCCGGTGAGATCCGGGTCGGCCGGATGCTCGGGGTCTTCGCCACCGGCCGGGTGGTGAACCCGACCACCGCCCGGTCCCAGTTGATCGGCGGGATGACCATGGGAATCTCCATGGCGCTGCACGAGGAAGGGCTGCTGGACCAGCGCTTCGGCGACTGGGTCAACCGCGACCTCGCCACCTACCACATCACCGCCTGCGCCGACGTGGAGCAGATCGAGGCGCACTGGGTGCCGGAGGAGGACGACCGGGTCAACCCGCTCGGGGTGAAGGGGCTCGGTGAGATCGGCATCGTCGGCTCGGCGGCGGCGGTGGCGAACGCCGTCCACCACGCCACCGGGCTGCGGCTGCGCGCCCTGCCGATCCAGCTCGACAAGCTGGTGGACCGGCTGCCGGCCGCGGGCGGCGCCGGTTAGCCGCGGTCCCCGGCCGGCCCGGCGGCGGTACGTCAGCGAGGCGGACCTGGACCCGGGCCCGCGCCGAGGCCGCGCCGCACGAGCCGGGCACCCGGCACGGCGTCGCCGCGTACGCCCTCGACCCGACGGCCGCGAGCCGGCTCTGGGAGATCTCGGTACGCACCCTGGCCGGCCGTTCGGGCCACTAGTTGATAGTGGCCGATGGCTGTGGCTGGAAGACTCCCTTCCGGGGAGTCCTCCGGCAGCCGCCACCCACCGGCCGGTCGGCTTCCCGACAGATCCCCGACCGCTGCCCATCCACGGGTCCGCCGGCCCCGAAGACGGGTGGAACGGCGGGATCGGGTTCCTGGGGAGGCGGGGATGACGGCTGGCCGGACAATCGGTGTCGACGATCCGGAGCTGGTGGGTCGGGCCACCGAACTGGCGTTGCTGGACACGGCGGTGGCGACCGTACGGGACGGCCGATCCATGGTCGTCGAGATCTGCGGCGAGGCGGGGCTGGGCAAGACCCGGCTGCTCGCGGAACTCGGACGCCGGGCGGCCGGCGCGGGACTGCTGGTCTGCTCCGGCCGGGCCAGCCAGTTCGAGCAGGGGATGCCGTTCGGGATCTACGCCGAGATGCTGGAACCGCTGACCGCCCGGCCGGACGCCGACCCGCTGCCGGTCGGCGCCGGCACGCTCCCGGTCGGCGCCGGCACATCCGGATCCGGCGACCCGGCGTCGCCGGTGGACCGGCCCCGGGTCACCGCCGGCGTACGGCGGATGCTCGCCGGGTCCGCAGCCCCCGGCGTCGCGCTGCTCCTCGACGACGTGCACTGGGCCGACTCGGCCTCGCTGGAGCTGACCGAACAGCTCGTCCGGAAACCGCCGCAGGTGCCGCTGCTGCTGGCGGTCGCGTTCCGGGGCACCGGCGCGCCGGAACGGCTGGTGGACGCCATCGGCCGGCTCGGCTCGGCGGCGATGTCGATCGACCTGCCACCGCTGGAGCCGGCCGACCTGGAGGCGCTGCTGGCCGGCGTACCCCGGCGCCGGCGCGAGCTGATCCGGCGCGCCAGCCTCGGCAACCCCTTGTACATCAAGGCGCTCTCCCGGCTCCCCGACCGCACCCTCGACGAGCTGTCGAGGCTGGCCCGGCAGCACAGCCCGGTCGACCCCGACTGGCTCGCCGGCTCGCAGCGCCACATCCTGGCCGGGCTCGCCGCCGAGATCACCGCGCAGGAGCAACCGGTGCAGCGGGTCGCCCACGTCACCGCCGTCGTCGGTGACCACACCACCATCGACCTGGTCGCACACGTGGCGGAGCTGCCGATGCCCGAGGTGGCCCGCGCCGTCGACCAGCTCGGCCGGATGGGCCTGATCGGGGCCGACGGGGCCCGGCTGGCGTACCGGCATCCGCTGATGCGGGCCGCCGCGTACACCCTGACCGGTCCGGCCTGGCGCTTCGAGGCGCACACCCGGATCGCCGCCTACCTGCGCGACCAGCGGGCGTCCCGGCAGGTGGTGGCCTACCACACCGAACAGTCCGCCCGGTACGGCGACGGGGTGGCCGCCGCCATCCTGGTCGAGGCCGGGATCGCCTTCGCGCACGAGGCCCCGGCCCAGGCCGCCCGGTGGCTCGGCACCGCGTTGCGGATCATGCCGCACGGTGCGGTCCCCGACGACCGGCGCAGCACCGTCACGCTCTGGTACGCCCGCGCTCTCGGCCGTAGCGGTCAACTGGAGCGCAGCCGGGAGCTGCTGCAACAGCTCCGCTCCGCCGCCGGCCCGGTACGCGTCCAGGCCGAGGCGTTCAGCGTGGCGGTCGCCCGGCAGCTCGGCGACTACGCCGAGGCGGCGGCGACGCTGCGCGTACAGCTCGCCCGGGGCGGGCTCGACCCGCTCGGCGAGGCCAAGCTGCGGGTCGAGCTGTCTGCCGTCGACGCGTTCCGGGAGGATCCGGCCGCCGCCGTGCACCACGCGAGGCGGGCCCTGGAGCTGCTGGACCGGGACCGGTCGGTGCTGGTCGCCACGGCGCAGACGTTGCTGGCCCTCGGCACGCTCTACGGCGGCGACGCCGTGCTCGCCCGGCGGTATCTCGTGGACGCCGTCGGCACGGTGGACGCGATCGGCGACGCCGACCTGCGCCGCTACGTCGAGATCATGTCGCCGCTGGCGCTGACCGAGATCCAGCTCGGTCACCTCGCCGACGCCGCCCGGCACCTGGCCCGGGCCCGACGGATCCTCGACGCGCTGGGCCCGAGCAGCGCCTCGGCGTACCTGCTCGTCATGGAGACCGCGCTGCACACCCGTACCGGGCGGCTGCCCCGGGCCGTCGAGGCGGCCGACGAGGCGGTCGCCGCCGCCGAACGGGCCAGCAGCGCCGAGATGCGCGCGATGGCGACGGCGGTCCGGCTGCGCCCGCTGCTCTGGACCGCCGGGCCGGCCGAGGCGCTCGCCGTCGCGGACGCGGGCGCCGACCCGCCCCGCTCCAGGGCCTGGTGGCGGACCGGCCGGGTCGAACTCGCCCTCGTCCATGCCGCACTCGGCCACCGGAGCGACGGCCTGGATCTGCTGGCCGACCCGGTGACCCCGCACTCCACGCATCCGCCGACCCTGGTGGCACGGCACGCGATCACCGCGCTCGCCGCCGCCCGCTCGGGAGACCTCGCGGCCGCGGAGGAGTCCGGCGACCGGGCGCGGGCCGCCGCCACCGGCCTGGGCTACGAGGATGCGCTCGCCGGGTTCGCGCGGGCGTTCACGGCGTACCGGCGCGGATGCTGTGGCGAGGCGGTGTCGCTGGCGGCCGGCGCGGCCGGCGGCTTCGCGGCGGCCGGCGCGCCGGTGGAGGTCGCCCTGGCACACCACCTCGCGGGCGCCGCGCACCTCGGCGCGGGCGAGTCCCGGCCGGGCCGCGAGGCGTTCGACCGCGCCGAGGCCGGGTACGCGAGCTGCGGCGCCGGCTGGATGTCGGCGGTGCTTGCCGGCCATCGCGGGGAGGCTCCGACCCCGGCCGCACGACCGGCTGCCGGCGCCCCGGCCGGCGCGCCGCTCACCGCCCGGGAGCGGGAGATCGCGGAACTGGTGACGGCGGGCCTGAGCAACAAGGAGATCGCCGCCCGGCTCTTCCTCAGCCGCCGGACCGTCGAGTCGCACCTGGCCCGCGTCTTCGCCAAGCTGGAGGTCCGGTCGCGTACGGCGATGGCCCGTCGCCTCGCCGACCGGACGGACGAGTAGCCGCCGGGACGGGCACGCACCGAGCCGGCCCGGTCCGGACGGACGCGTGCGCCGTGGGCATCCGTCGCGGCCGGTTGCGGTAACCGGTTCGGTATTTTCACGGATCCGTCCGCCCCCCGGCTCTGCCACCCTGGGCTTCGCCGGTCGAACCCATCCTGACCTCGCCGGTTGACCCCGACCCTCCAGGAGGCATCGAATGACCACCGTGACGAGCCGGCTGCGGCGGATCGCCTACCCGCTGGCCGGCATCGCGCTCGGGCTGGTGCTCGGCATCGCGCCCGCGACCCTCACCCGCGGCGACCTCGCCTGCTGCACCATCCCGACGCCGCCGCCGTGCGCGACACACCCGGAAATGTGCGCCTGACCGCGTACCTGCGGGCGTCTCCGCGCTCCTGCGGGCGCTCCGCCCCGGGCCGGACGGCGCGGCGCCGTCCGGCCCGGTGGTGGCGGTCAGGACGTGACGCGGAAGGTGGCGTCCTGCCGGTCCGAGGCGCTGGAACTCGCGCCGAGCGGGTCGATGCGCAGGATGTAGCCGCTGTGCCGCAGGTAGCGGTCCGGGAAGTTGTGGGAGCGGAACGAGGTCCAGGCCGGGTCCGCGAGCCCGGCGGTGCGATGGAAGGTGGCGTCTGCGCGGAAGATTGAGCTGTTGTCGTTGCGGTCGAGCCGGATCGCGTAGTCGGCGTGCCGCAGGTAGTACCCGGGAAGGTTCACCGACTCGAAGGAGACCCCGGCCGAGTCGGCGAGGCCGGGGACCATCCGCCACATCTGGTCCTGGTACGGCTCGAACGGGTACGGGTCGATCCGCCCGATGTTGCTCGCGTGCCGCACGAACCGGTCGGGGAAGTTGGAGGACTTCAGCCGGACCCAGTTCGGCGACCCCCAGCGGCTGACCATGGCGTTGTACTCGCTGTCGGTGACGCCGACGACCGAGCCGTGCTTGGAGTTGATCGGCGGGGTGTAGTCACGCTGGTTCAGCACCGACCAGGAGCCGCCGGAGACGCTGGCGGTGGCCCAGAGGTACATGTCGTTGTTGACGGGGCTGAAGGAGTCGCCCCAGAGCCACCAGGCGCCACCGTCGTTGCGCCGCACCAGGTGCGCCCCCTCGATGGCGTTGCCCTGCCGCAGCCCGCCGGTGTAGGTGGAGAAGCTGTTCGGCGCGCCGGTGCCGGACCGCGCGCCGTAGAGGTTTCCGTTGGAGAGGTTCTTGTAGTACAGGTACGTCGTCCCGCCGTCGACGTGGATGTCCGCGTCGAGCACCGGGAAGCCCGGGCTGAAGTAGGTCTGCGGCGAGCTGACGGTGCGGAAGTCGGTCGTGTAGTTGACGAGGAAGAGGTCCGTGGTGGTGTTGGCGGAGTAGACGATGCCGTACTGCCCACGCGCCGCGTCCCAGAAGACCGTCGGCGCCCAGGTGTGCACGTTGCTGTAGGTGTGCATCCGGAGTCGGCGGTAGCCGGTGAAGCTGCTCAGGTTGGTCGAGTCGTACACGTGCAGGTACTGGCTGGTGCGACTGAAGTCGGTGCCGGAGAGGTCCGTGGCGACCACCACGAACGTGCCGTCCCGCCTGCGGAACACGAACGGGTCCCGCAGGCCCCGCTCACCCGCCGTCGGGGTGACGACCGGGTTGTTCTGGTTCAGCGGTGTCCAGTTGAGACCGTCCCGGCTCACCGCCAGGTGCAGGCCGTAGTCGGCGCCGGTGAAGTCCGGCGACTCGGTGAAGTAGGTCATGGCGTACGCGGTGTTCGGCGCGGCCAGGGCGGATCGAGGGCTGGCTGCCAGGCCGGTCGCGGTGAACGCGGTGGAGGCGAGGGCGCCCATGGTGAACTGTCGACGGGTTAGCGCCATGGTGTCTGTGACCCTTCTGGTCGACGTGGGGACGCACGTCTATGTTAGCGCTAACATAGCGTCCCCGACGCGTCACCGCAAGCCCGCGTCCGGACCCGGCCGCAGGCGGAGACGGCGGCGGGAACAGCGACAGAAGTCTCGGCTGGGCGGATCCGCCCGAGAGCGCCGCGCCCTGCCGCCGCGCGGGGCAGCGATAGCGAACCTTCGATCGCCCAGGAGGTAGACTGCGGCCGTGACGGGCAAGCCCCCGGACGGCGGCCGGCGTGGCAGGCGCCCAGGCAGACCGACGATGGCCGCGATCGCCCGCCTTGCCGGGGTCTCGACACCGACGGTGTCGAGGGTGCTCAACGGCAGGTCGGGCGTGGCCTCGGAGACCCGGCGTCAGGTGGAGGCCCTGCTCCGCGAGCACGGCTACCGACGGCCGAACTCGGTCGCACCGGCAGCCAGCGTCGAGGTCGTCTTCTTCGGCCTGGAGGGTCACCTCACCATCTCGATCATGCGAGGCGTGGAGAGCGTCGTCCGCCGGCAGGACCTCGTGGTGGGCTTCACCGACGTGCTGAGTCGGGCATCCACCGAGCGCCCGTGGGCGCAACAGCTGCTACAGCGCCGACCGGTCGGGATGATCGCGGCACACTCGTCCTTCGCACCGCAGGAACACGCCCTGCTCACCGCCAGCGGCATCCCGATGGTCGCGCTCGACCCGGCCGGGATGCCCCCGGACACGGTCCCGTCGGTGGGCGCGGCGAACTGGAGCGGCGGGGTCGCCGCCGCCCGCCACCTGCTCGAACTGGGACACCGGCGCATCGCCGTCATCGCCGGGCCGCTCAAGTCCCTGGTCGCGCGTGCCCGGCTGGAAGCCTGCCGGGCCGCGATGGACGCCGCCGGCGTACCGCTCGACGACCGGCTCGTCCGCAGCGGCGAGTTCTTCTTCGAGCGGGGCCTGGCGCTCGGCGCGGACCTGCTCCGCACGACGGACCGGCCCACCGCGATCATCTGCGGCAACGACCTGCAGGCGCTCGGCGTCTACGAGGCCGCCCGGCGGGCCGGCATCGCCATACCCGACGAACTGAGCGTGATCGGCTTCGACGACCTGGAGTTCACCTCCTGGTGCGGGCCGCCCATGACCACCGTCCGGCAGCCGTTCGACGCGATGGGCGCCGCCGCGGCGAGGCTCGTACTCGCACTCGCCGCCAGTGAGCCCCTCGACCACACCCGGGTCGAGTTGCCGACCACGCTGGTCGTACGGGCCAGCACCGCCCCACCGCCCGACCGGTGACCCGTCCCGCTGGCCCGGTCTCCCACTCGCGGCATCCGCCGCCGGCAGCGGACGACCACCGGCGTCGGCCGGCGCGGCTTCCGGTAGCCTGAGTGCCGCGGGTCGCTAGCTCAATTGGCAGAGCTGAGGACTTTTAATCCTCAGCAGCGGTCTTTGCCTCTCGCTACCGAACGTAAAGCGACTCGTCCGGAGTTTCGCCCGCGAATCCAGGAACTTGTCGCCGAGTATCGGCAGGTCAGAATGACTGTTGCACATTGTAGCTGCCCTGTCGAGGGTCACTTAGAGCCAAAATCCAGATTCTAGGCGTGGAATCCGTCCAGGGTCGCTGACATCCGAGCGCCCACGGAGCACCCACGACCGCGCCGTCTGTCCCGTTGTCTCCGTCGGTGGGTACGGCCGCAGCGGCGGTTATCGGCGCCCGGCGCGCACCGCTCGTCGTATGCCATCCTTGCCGGTCGTGGCCGCAGGGATGTGGTTGGCCGCCCGGATCGACTGGGTGTCCAGCACGACCGCGGTCGGGTCTTCGGCCCGGCCGGCCTTCTCCCGTGCCTGGCAGCGCAGCAGATCATGAATGGCGTGGTCGGTGCCGTCGTCGCGCCACAGGGCGAAGTAATAGTAGGTCGCGGACTTCGGGGGCAGGTCGTGTGGCAGGTAGGCCCACTGGCAGCCGGTCCGGTTCTGGTAAAAGATCGCATTCACGATCTCCCGCAGCTCGTAGCGGCCCTGATGGCCGGAGACCGACGGATGCTTCGCCTTCCACGCCTGCAAGAACGGTCCGACCACCGCCCACTGCTCCTCGGTCAGGTCGCTCGGATACGCGGCACGGTCACCCACGGCCAGCCCAACGCCCTGCCGGCCTCATCGGTTACGACCACGACTCACAATCACACCCGGAACCAAACCCATAACGGACGAAAGCTACCGAACCATCCTTTCAGGCGGCTAGGCGGGCGCAGCGACGGTCCCGGCTGCCTGGTCGCGGCTCTTTTTCGAATGCTGGAGCAAGGTGATCAAAACCTCCTTACTGGAGTCCTTTTTCCGCGCGTCGCAGAGCATTACCGGGACGTCGGGGTCGAGTGCGAGTGCGAGTTTGACCTCGTCGAGGCTGTATTGGCGGGCGCCTTCGAAGCAGTTCACGGCGACGATGAACGGGGTGCCGTGCTCTTCGAAGTAGTCGACGGAGGGAAAGCAGTCGGCCAACCGTCGTGTGTCGGCGAGGACGACTGCGCCGAGCGCGCCGAGGGTCAGTTCGTCCCAGATGAACCAGAAGCGGTCTTGCCCAGGGGTGCCGAACAGGTAGAGCACCAGATCCTGCCTGATGGTGATCCGGCCGAAGTCCATGGCTACGGTGGTGGTGTTCTTCTTCTCCACTCCGGCGATGTCGTCGATGCCGACGCCCTGTTCGGTGAGGAGTTCCTCCGTGCGGAGGGGCTGGGTCTCGCTGACCGAGCCGACCATAGTGGTCTTGCCGACTCCAAAGCCGCCAGCGATCAGAACTTTGACGGCATCGGGCATGTCGATGCCGTCGACTCGGTCAGAGTGCTTTGAGTCCACTGATTACCGCCTCGAACAGGTCATCGTCGGGAAATCTGGAAGCCGACCGGGGCTCGCGTACCCGTAAGAGTTGCCGCTCAAGCAGGTCGCCGAGCAGGACGCGGACTGTGCCGAGAGGCAGTTTGAGATGCGCCGCGACCTCGGCCACCGACAAGGGCCGCTGGATGAGACCGACGATGGCAAGGTGTTCGGGACCCAGGCCGACCTCGTGTGCCGGCACCGGCTGGGTCGCGATCACGTTTGAGATCATGTCGAACTGGCCCTTGGCAGGCGTTGTTCGCCCGCGGGCGAGCGCGAACGGCCGCACCAGTGGACCAGCGTGGTCATCGACCCACAGGTCCTCTGCGGATTCGTCGGGGGGAAAGGGCATCTTGCACCTTAGATTTCGGCGGCCGGTTGGCCATTGGTCCGCGACGGCGAGGCGAGGTATCTGCCAGCGCGCTTGACGAGCATGGCCATCTCGTAGGCGATGATTCCGATGTCGGCGGCCTCCGAAGCCAGCACCGCCAAGCACGCGCCGTCGCCGGCTGCGGTGACGAGCAGGAACGAGGATTGCATTTCGATGATGGTCTGCTGTGGGGGGCCACCACCGAATCGCTTCCCAGCGCCTTTGGCCAGGCTTTGGATGCCGGACGCCACGGCTGCAAGGTGCTCTCCGTCGTCACGGCTCAGTCCTTCTGAGGTCGCGATCAGCAGACCGTCTACGGAGAGGACGATGGCCTTCTCAGCCTGTGTGACGCGCTCGACCATGTCGTTCAGCAACCAGGCCAGGTCAGCGCTCGCAGCTGTCTTGTGCACCACTCAAGGTCCTCTTTCTGGGTGGCGGGGATCGCCGGGGTCGATCTCGTAGATTGGTCAGGTGAGCGGGTGGTTCCCGGGTGGGCTGTCCACGGCTGTAGGCGGGGGGACGGCGTCGTCCTCATCAGGCAGGAGCGTCGCGTCGGTCCGGCCGCGCCGGGTGCCGCTCTGATAGGAACTCATCATTTTGCGGATCTGCTCCGGCGTTCGCCGGGCTGAGCCGTCGCCGGCTGCGGTGTCTTCTGCGGAAGTCCGGCTCTGCCCGCGTAGCGGCGCGGCGAGGCTGGCTTGGCGAACCCGGACGGGCAGTCCGGATGGTGTCTGGGTGGGCGGGGACTGTGCGGTTGGGCCGGCGGGTGTTTGGTCCTTGTGGTCCAGCTCCGGCTCGATCCTGAGGTCCCTCCACGCCTGGTAGCCGGGCCTCCGCCGTTGCATCGGCTGCCGGTCCTCCGGCGCGTCCGCAGTTTGTGTGGGCTTGACCAACGCGACAGGTCGCGCCGCCCCTGCCTGCGGCGGGACTGCCGCTGTGGAGCTGCTCGTCGGGCGCGCCCGTCCGTTCAGGCCAGCGCGAGGCGTATCGTTTTCCCCCGTCATCTCGGCGACGAGGTCTTGCGGGAGGAGGACGACGGCCGTCGTGCCGCCGTACAGCGACTCCTTCAGCCGTACCCGCACGCTGTGACGCCGGGACAGGCTGCTCACCACGAACAGGCCCAGTTGGCTGGCGTCGGTCAGGTTGAGTTCCTGATCGGTAGCAAGTCGCTCGTTAGTCGCCTCGAGTTCCTCTTCGGACATGCCGAGCCCTCGGTCTTCAATTTCGATCGCGTACCCGTTGGCGACCATCCCGCCCTTGATCTGGACGTTGGTGTGCGGGGGCGAGTAGGACAAGGCGTTCTCAATTAGTTCGGCGAGCAGGTGGATCAGGTCGAGGACTGCTCCTCCGGCCAGCGCCACGTTTCCGGGCGGCTGCACGGTGACCCGGGTATAGTGCTCGACCTCCTGGCTGGCGGCACGAAGGACGTCGACCATCGGCACGTTGCGGCGCCAGGTCCGGCCGGCTGTGGACCCCGACAGCACGATTAGGTTTTCCGCGTTACGCCGCATCCGGGTGGCGAGGTGGTCAACCGTATACAGGCCCTGAAGCTGTTTTTCCGGAAGTTCGCCTTGCTGTAGGTCGGTCAGCAGCCCAACCTGACGGTGCACCAGCGTCTGTGTGCGGCGGGCTAGGCTGAGGAAGACATCGCGGACGCTCCGGCGCAGTTCGGCCTGCTCAACGGCGGTGCGAATCGCGGTTTCTTGCACGCGGTTGAACGCTTGGCCGACTTGGCCGATTTGGTCGTTTCCGAAGTTGAGCGGTGGAGCCTCGGCGGCGACATCCACCGGTTCACCTCGGCGGAGCCGGGCGACCACGCCGGGCAGCCGTTCGTCGGCAAGCTCGTTCGCCGCGCTCCGCAGCCGGTCGAGCTGTGCCATCAATTTTCGGGCGGTTGTGATCGAAAGTACGATCGAGGCGAAAACTGCGGCGGTTCCGAGGCCTACGGCGAGCAGCAGCCGGACGATGACCCAGATGGCGACGGATGTGGCGCTGTTGACGATCCCATCGCCGCCGGCCGTCACGACGGTGTGTAGTTCGGCCAGGGCGTCGTCCACCACGGTGCGCCACTGTCCCGAGTCCACGCGGGTCTTCGCGCCTGCCGGTCCACTGACTGCTTGGTCTTCAAGTGCCCGGAGGCGTTCGAAGGCCGTGCCCGCGAGCATCTGTTCGTACCGGGTGCGGTCGTCGGCGTGCAGCTTGATCGAGGTTTCGCTACCCACGAACCGTTGGGCACCCACGAGCTGGGCGAACTGTGTGTGGTCGGCGGCGGTCATCCGCCCACTGGCGAGGACACTGGTCAGCAGCGCGTCCTCTTGAGAGATTAGCTCCGACATCCGGTTGAGCTGGATGAGGGCGTTGGCGTACCCGGTGATGTCCCGGTCATCGAGGCTTGCCGTGGCGTCGTAGATGTGGAAGATCGAGTCGATCGTCTTGGTAAAGGCGCTCGCCGCAGTTGCGCGGTCGATGGTCCGGGCGTCGACGGAATCTCGGGTGGTCGTGAGGTCGTTCAAACTCGCGTAGGTCGCGTCGAGTCGTTGCGCCAGCTTCGCGCTGCCGGCCAGATCCGCCTGCCACGCCTGCGCGGACTCCGTGAAGCGGGCCGCAAGCCGCTCGGTTTCCAGCCGTTGGACTTCCAGGTCCGGCTGCGGCCGGCTGTTGCGCCCACCCAGGTAGGCGAGGGTGAGGCGCCGCTCGTCCTGCAACGCCTTCAGCAGCGGTTCGCTCGGCGTGTACACGGCGCTGTTCAGCGTGTTTACCCACAGCAGGTTGAGGCCGTCCCGCAGGGTGACCCACGCCGCGAAAGCCCACAGGAGGGTTAGCGACACCAACATCGCGACTACCTTGGTGCGCATACTTGTACTGCGAGAACGCATTACACCGTCCCCAGTCGGCCGTTGAAACAGCGGCATTGCGCTTGCGAATCGGTGGTACCTGGGCGCGTGCGAGTGTCCGGCACGCGACAACGGGGGACGCTAGCAGTGTCCGAAGAATCCCTCAAGCGGTCCTGATCGCGGCTTTTCGTCGGTTTGTCCTGAGTTTGGTCACCGGCTCGGGGCGTGACGGTGGGCAGCGCGCTGACCTGGGGTGTTGGGTGTTGGTGGGTTGTTCCTGAGGCACTAATTGGTGTCCTACGCTCGGGTTCGTGGCGTGGATTCGGCGGGTGCGGACGGCTTCGGGCGCGACGGCGGTGCAGATCGCCGAGTCCGTGGGCGGGCGTCGGCGGATCGTGGCTCATGTGGGCTCGGCGCATACCGAGGCCGAGTTGGGGCTGCTGGTCTCGCGGGCCCGCGAGTTGCTTGCCGATCCCGGGCAGGGCGAGTTCGACCTCGGTGTAGAGCCGGTCGTGCCGAGGGCGACGTTGGTCGGCCCGGCTGGTGACGCGGCGCTGTTTGACCTCGGCGGGTCACCGGAGCGTGGACCGGTGGTGCCCGCCGCGCCGCGGGTGGTGTCGACGGCGTCGCGGGTGTTGTGCGAGGTGCTGGCCTCGGTGTTCACATCGCTTGGATTCGACCGGCTGGGCGACAGGGTGTTCCGGGACTTGGTGATCGCGCGGGTCGTGGAGCCGACCTCGATCCGCGACACCGGCCGGGTGCTGACCGACCTGGGCCGCAAGCCGGCCAGCGAGAAGACGATGCGCCGCACCCTGACCCGCGCACACACAGGCGCCTACCGCGACCAGATCGCGCGGCTGTGCTTCGCCCACGCCCTGAACAGCGGCGACGTCAGCCTGTGCTTGTACGACGTGACCACGTTGTATTTCGAGGCGGACAAGGAGGACGACCTGCGCAAGGTCGGATACTCCAAGGAACGGCGGGTGGACCCGCAGATCGTCGTCGGGCTGCTCGTCGACCGGTACGGGTTCCCGTTGGAGATCGGCTGCTTCGCCGGCAACAAGGCCGAGACGTTGACGTTGCTGCCCGTCATCCGCCAGTTCCAGGCCGGCCACCACATCGCGGGCATGGTCGTCGTCGCCGACGCCGGCATGCTCTCGGCCACCAACCTACGCGAACTCGACGCCGCTGGCCTCGGCTTCATCGTCGGTTCACGTACCACCAAGGCGCCGATCGACCTGGAGTCCCACTACCGCTGGCACGGGGACTACTTCACCGACGGACAGATCATCGACACGATCACCCCCCGCACCGGCGTCAACCGGGACAACGACCCCGCCCTCAAGGCCGAACCGGTGTGGAACCCACGAACACACACATCGGCATGGCGGGCGGTGTGGGCGTACTCGGCCACCCGCGCTGCCCGGGACAACAAAACCCTCAACGCCCAAGAGGCAAAGGCGCGAGCCGTGGTCGCCGGAGAGAAGACGACCCGAACCCCGAGATTCGTCACCATCAACGGCAACGCCCGCACCCTCGACGAAGCGTCGCTGGCCAGGGCTCGGAAGCTGGTCGGGCTCAAGGGCTACGTCACCAACATCGCCCACAACGTGATGAGCCCGGCCGAGGTGATCTCCCACTACCACGACCTGTGGCACGTGGAGCAGTCCTTCCGCATGTCCAAGACCGACCTCGCCGCCCGACCCATGTTCCACCACACGAAAGACGCCATCGAGGCGCACCTGACCATCGTCTTCACCGCCCTGGCCGTCACCCGCGAAGTCCAGACCCGCACCGGACTCGCGATCCGCAACGTCCTCCGTCAGCTACGCCCGCTACGATCCGCGACCCTCGCGATCAACGAAGCCACGCAGACGTTCCCACCCCAGATCGACCCCAACCGGCAAGCCATCATCGACGCCCTCGCCACGAGGGACGTCAGGCACTAACGAAATGACCGAACTCGGGTTGTACTGCGAGAACGCATTACACCGTCCCCAGTCGGCCGTTGAAACAGCGGCATTGCGCTTGCGAATCGGTGGTACCTGGGCGCGTGCGAGTGTCCGGCACGCGACAACGGGGGACGCTAGCAGTGTCCGAAGAATCCCTCAAGCGGTCCTGATCGCGGCTTTTCGTCGGTTTGTCGCGGCTTGGGTTGAACCGTGGCCGCCGTGCCGGAGCCCTGTCCGCCCGCTGGCACGGTCAGTTCCGGGTGCTGCTGCGCGAGGTGCATGGCAGCGAGCACGGCGGCTCGCACGATCGCGGTTGGCCGGTAGAGTTCCTTGCCGTACCACAGCGCCGGCCCGATGGTTTGCGTTGCTGCTTCATGCAAGTAGGTGTAGCCGCGCTTCGCCGCCGGGCCAACGCCGACAACTCCCGTCCGTGTTGACAGCAGGACCTGCACGGCGTAGGCGGTCTCCTCAAGGGTGCCGCCCCAACGCCCCCATGAGCCGTCGTCGCGCTGGTTGGCCAGGATCCAGCGGACCGCCTTCGTCACCGACTCGCCCGCCGCAGGTTCCCGACCGAAGTCGTTGAGCGCAAGTGTGCTGCACGCGATGGCGTAGAACGGCGAGGCGTGCCACCGGTCAGACCACTCACCGTCGACCTGCTGGTGCTCTCGCAGTGTGGCCGTCAGCCGGTCGATCGCGGCCACGTAACGCGGCTCGGGGTCGGCACCGCTGCGCACGTAGTGCCCAAAGGCGTCCAACACGTGCGCGTTGGTGCTCACCGAGAAGCCGTCCTCGCCCGGCCACGTACAGAAACCGTCCGCAGTCTCGTACTTCCACAGACTTTGTGGATCGACGGCCTGGCCGACCTGCCCGAGCGCGTACAGCGCCACAGACGTGGTATCGGCGTCGGCGGGCAAACCGGGACCGGCTGGGCTGCCGACCGGGCCCAGTGCCCCGCGCAGGCTGGCCACAACGCTCGGCGGCACCGCGAACTGGACGCCGGCCCGCCTCAGTCCGCTTATCACCCAGGCCCGTTCGAACACCGTGATCGGAAGCGGGCACGGTACTGGTCCGCCGTGTCCGGTAGCAACCGTCGCCAAGAACGTCAGGGCCGGATCGGTCGGCGCGAGGGTGTCAGGATCGCCGACGCATGCGGCGGTGGCCGCAGGCGAGGCACCGACCGCGCCCGGGGGCACCGGGTGGATGCCCGTATCGCGACGGGCGGCAGGGTCCAGGACCTCCAGAAAGTGCAACAGCTTGGGTGGCAGCTCGACGCCGGCGGCCAACGCGTGGCGGACCTTGGCGAGGCGGGTATCGTCCATTCCCGCCGGCAGGCCGAGACGCGATCCCTGCCACATGGTCGGCGACTGTGAGACCCAATCAAGGTGCTGGTTGATCGCCGCCACAAGGGACGGCACGATAAGGTCCGCCGCCGGAGTGTCCGGCACCAGCAAATCTGTCCGCAACCAGATCGTCAACGCCCGCACGCCACGGTCAGCCGCAGCGGCCAGATCCGCCTTGCCGCCGTACCGCTGCGCGCCGAAACGGGTTGTACGCAGTGTCGCGAGCAGTGCCTCGGTGGCGCTCAGCGTGGGCACCAACGCGTACCCGTCTGGCGGACCCCAGCCACCGTCCGCCCGTTGGTTGCGCACGAGGAATGTGATGCGCTCGGCGTGCCCCTCCAACCACGGCGACAGCGTCACAAGCCGCGCCGTCTCGTACACCGACGGGGCCACCTGACCCCACGGTTCAGCCACCAAGCTGTCGATCAGGTCATGGACGGCGGGGTCGACCCCGCCGTTATCAGCACCCGAGGGTACGGCGGCCTCGCCCTCGATGCTCACAGGCTCCCCCAAAAGTCCGACACCTGATAGAAGCCGCTCGTAAATGCGATCTGTCGTTTCAGGTACCTGGCCTGCCGGGGACAGATGGACTCTAGCGGCCGGATGATGTCGTGGCAGCCCTCAACGAGCGCGGCGAGCCGGTTGCTCACCTCGGCGGGGTCCTCCACCAGCATGAGCGCGTTCAGATCGCCCCACTGTAGGTCACGCCGATACGTGGCGAGGTCGTTGACCAGCCGCAGCACACGCTGCACCTCGCGGCTCGCGACCATCAGGTCCTCAAGGTGGTCAAGGCAGTCCTGCTCGCCCGAGTAGATCCAGAGCGACACGTTGACAAGCGAGCAGGCGAGGTTGTCGGAGTTGCTCAGGTACTCGTCGAGCGTCGGCGCGGCGAGCGCGTCCGGCGCGGCCTCGACGCGGGTGGTCTTCCACTCCCACTCCCGGACGACTGCCGCGAACATCCGCCGGAGTTCGTCTCGCCATGCGGACCGCAGAGATGCGAACGCCGGCACCACCGCCAGTTCGTCCCGGATCTCGGCGAGCAGCCGCGCCAGTGGATGACCGTCGGAGGGCGGCCCGCCGTCGGCAACGGCGAGGCAATCGGCGGCGATCTGCTGTACGTCGTCGGCCACCTGTGCCAGATAGTCGATCTGCCAATCGGCGGCGAACACCCACAGCAGTGTCCGGGTGGTTAGCCGCAGTTGCTCGGCCGTGTGCTCCGGCGCAGTGAACGCGATCGACATCGCGATGCTGCTGATCAGGCCCGAATCAAAGGGACGGCCGGAAAAGAGGTCACCGTGGTTGGACGCGACCAGGTGCAGATCACGTTCGAGCCTGACAGCGAGCGCACAGATGCGTCCGTGGTCCACCGCGCCGAGCAGGTCGTCACCAGCGGCCGAAATGCGCGTGGTCAACGTCATGGAACCGGGGAGCGATCGCGAGGCACCAGTGTGAGCTGGTTGGCACGAGGCTTCAACGAGGCCCCGAGCCGCGGCTTGAGATCGGCTGCCCTGCCGAGCCGGAACCGGAACCGGCTCAGAAGCGTGGCCATGATAATCGGCGCCTCAAGCAGGAAGAGGTACTGCCCGATGCACTGATGTGGGCCGCCACCGAACGGAAAATAGCTGTAGCGATAGTGCCGCTTCGGCCGATCGGGGGAGAACCGCTCTGGATCAAACGCCTCTGGACGTTCCCAGAACGCCTCCATTCGCTGCGTCACGTAAGGACTGACCAGGATGGTCGCTCCGGCCTCAAGCCGCACACCACCCAAGACCTGCTCTCCGACTGCGGTGCGTGGGATCATCCACCCGGCGGGCCAGAGACGCAGCAACTCGTCCAACACCATCCGGCTGTAGCGCAACCCGGCGAGGCTGGCCCGGTCCACCGGCCCGCTCCCGACCACCTGGTCGACCTCGGCGTAGAGCCGAGCGGCTACCTCGGGGTACGCCTCAAGGACCGGCCACAGCCAGGACAGGACGGCGATCGTCGTTTCCGTGGCCGTAGAGAACATGGCGACGACGTCCCCACGGATCTGGGCCTCACCGGGATCCGTGCCGTCCTGACGCGGCCGGCATAGCGTGGCAATGATGTCGTCGCCGTCGTCCGGCTCCCGGCGCGCCTTCCGTATGATAGGCAGGACCACCTCATCGATGCGCCGCACGGCGTCGTGGAAGGCCCGATCGCCGGGCATACGGATGTGGTAAGGCACCCCCGGAGCGAGCAGGCGAGGCATCATCGTCGTGGTGATCGTCTCCAGGCCTGCGTTGATCTGCAACGCATCCTCGACGGATATCTTCCTACCGAACAGGACCCGCGTCGTAGGTCGGCACACGATCTGCGACATCAGGGCACCGACGTCGACCGGCTCCCCCGTACGCGCCGGCTCGTCCAGCACGTCGGCCGCCTCGCCGATCGCCTCCGCCATCCGGTCGACCAGCGTCTCCACCCGCTTGGCGGTGAAGAGTGGTTGCAGGGTTTGCCGGCTGGACTCCCACAACCGTCCCTCGGTGACGAGGATTGCGTCTCCGACCGCCCTGCGTATTGGTCGCCAGAGCAGGCTCTCACCGTCGCGGATGTAACTGTCGGTGTCGCGCAGGACCTGCACTAGGTGCTCGGGATGTGTTACCAGATACGGGCGAAACGTGCCGAGGTTCAGCCGCACGATCTCACCACCGTACCGGTTCCCGAGATGAACGAGTGCTGCCATCGGGTCTCGAAGCAGGCGCGGTAGCGCGTGGTGTAGGGGGATCGACCTAGCCCGGCCTGTGATGGCATCCGCCTCAGACATGAGCACCTCCACGATCTCTTACCCATCTGCGAGGGCAAGGTCGGCTGCGGCCTTGTAGGACTCGTGAAGTACGGTTAACTGATCATCCCACGCGAGCACCCGCAACTCCAGGCTCATCGATCATCTTCGTCGACCCGCGCTTCCCGCCGAGGTGCTCCGCCAGTCAGGCAGGCTCATCGATCCCCAGGTGCCTCGTGGCGACCTCGCCTAGGTGGTGTCCGGCGGATCTTGATGGTGGTTCGTTGTTCTGGTCGTGGCGCGTTTTGATTTGACTGATGCCGAGTGGGCGGTGTTGGAGCCGTTGCTGCCCGCGCAGCCCCGTCGTGGTGGGCAGTGGCGCGATCACCGGCAGGTGATCAACGGGATCTGCTGGGTGAAACGGACCGGGTCGCCGTGGCGGGACATGCCCGAGCGGTACGGGCCGTGGAAGACCAGTCATGAACGGTTCCGCCGGTGGGCTGCCGACGGCACCTGGACCCGTCTCAAGCAGCAGGTGGTCGCGTTGGCTGAGGCTGACGGTGACATCGACTGGGACGCTCAGGTCGATTCCACGGTCGTGCGCGCTCACCAGCACGCCGCCGGTGCCCGTAAAGGGGGCTCACCACCAAGGATTCGCAGGCACGTCAGGGTCTGGGTCGTTCCCGGGGAGGGTTGACCACGAAGGTGCACACTATGGCCGACGGGCGAGGCCGTTCGCTCGCCACGCGGATCACCCCGGGCCAGGCCTCCGATACCAAGCAGCTGGTGCCCTTGTTGGATCAGATCGCCGTGACCCGACCCGGCGGCGTCGGCCGTCCCCGTAAGCGTCCGGACTCGCTGACCGCGGACAAGGCGTACTCGTCCAAGGCGAACCGGGCCGCGTTGCGGGCCCGCAAGATTGCCGCCGTGATCCCCGAACGCGCCGACCAGAAAGCCAACCGGACAAGGAAAGGATCATCAGGCGGCCGTCCCCCAGACTTCGACACCAGCGCATACACCCACCGCAACCAGGTCGAACGTGGCTTCGGTCGACGCAAACACTGGCGAGGCCTGGCGACCAGGTACGACAAGCTCATCGAAAGCTACGAAGCCACACTGGACCTCATCGAGATGCTCGACTGGCTCCGTGCCGTACCCGACCACACTCCATGATCCGCAGGACACCACCTAGGGCCAGGCCGGTCGGAAACGGCCGATCGTTGCAGGTCCCAACAGCGGACGCACGGGCTTCGTCTCCGGGGGCGCAGCCCGTCGAACGCCGGTGGCAGGGACGGTCCAACCCGGTTGGCTGGACATCACCTATGGATCGCCGTGAACCGCACGCTGCAAGGCCCTATCGGCTGCCTGGTCGCCGCCCGGCGTACGGATACAGGCGTACCGTCACGAGGTCGTACGAGGGTTAGTCATCGTGCCCACACCACCAGCATTCCCTGGGTGGCCCGAGTCGGGCGGCCCCTACCGGCTGCGGACGGAAACATCACACGGCGGGGGCGACCACAGCCGGGACTTCGCAGCCGCCCTGTCGCTCATCTACTGCTCACTTGCCCACTGCACGCAGGTTGGTCGCTGCCCGGTACGGACGAACTCGCGAGCGGCCTGCCGAGCGGTGGCCGGCGTGACCCGGGCTCGGGTCGGGCCGGCGAAGACGGCGTCGCCGCCGTAGTCGAACGCGATGTCCGGGGCCCCGCTGGGCCACGACGGAGCGTCCGCCTCAACCCCGATGCCGCCTTCGGGACCGAGCCAAAGGACAAACGACCGGTCCGGATGGCCGACGCCGATCTGCAGCGCGGGCGGCTGCGGTTCGTCCCACGGCGATGCGTCACCAGCGAGGTGCTCCGGTGGGTAGATCCCGACGACCCGCGGAACACCGGACGCGGCGGCTTCATCGAGGGCGGCGTCCAACTCCGTGGCGGAGAAGCCGGGCCGGCGGTTACCCCAACCCCACGTGACGACGTAGCTCAATGCGCGATCCCCTTTCCGGTTCCCTCCTACTCGCCGACCACTCGCACCCCATCCGGAGCGTCCGGATCTCGCACGTAGACCGTGAGACGCGAACCCGGTGATGATGTGTCGCAGCACCCGATCGCAACCGTACGGGTCGTCCGTGCAGGGCTCTCTGTTGACCACCAGACTGACCTCCTGCGGGGCGCCGGGCCGGCGCATCTCCTGGGCAACTCGTGACTCCACGTGATCGGTGAGCGTCCACGGAAACCCTTTCAGCCCGGGAACCGGACGCAAGGTCGCTGGTGGATGCGATCTTGCGTCCGCTCCTCCAGAGCTCGGCCGACAACGGGGTCCCGGCCGAGTCGAACGCCTGGCCGTGGGTCGGGCCTTGATCGTCCGGTCGTTTGGGCAGATCCTGTCCCGCCTGCCGGATCCAGGACGGCACCGGGACAGCGACGCGCGTCGGGGCCGGCCCAGGTGCCGGGCGTGCTGGGGCTGGCGCCGGGAGGCTGATGCCGACGGTGCGGCAATACGCCACAAGGGCCGCCGCTGCCAGGGCTGCGTCCCGGTCGGCCTCACCCAGGCGCTCAACGCGGCCCGCCGGCGCCAGCGCCACCGTGGTCGTCCCGGACCGACGGCGGCGATGCTCCCACCGATCCTCGACCACGTGTGGCCGCACCTCGGGCAGGTCGAACACCTGCCGTGCCTCTACCGACGTCACCGGCGCCCGCCGCAACGACCGGCCACAACACCGGCACCCAGCCGGACGATGCGTCACCACCTCGTCGGGCACCTCGACCTGCCGCAACGTGAAACCCTTATCCCCCCGGCTGTTTGCCCGACGGCCGATCCGACCGCGACCGCCGAGACCGTGGTGGCGCCTTGACCGGCCCATCGGACGACGGCGGCTTCGACGATGTCCGCGAATCACGGCGCAGCTTCGCTTCCAACTCCGCGACCCGCCGCGTCAACACCTCGATCCGCGCATCCCGCCCGGCCAGGGCCGCCTCCAACCGGGCGAGCCGCTCCACCACCCCACAACCGGCGGCGAATCGGCCACGACGACCGTGGATGACCCAAACCGCCAACAAGATCAAACCAGAGGATTAAGAACCTGCTGAATGGTTACCAGTCCAGGTACCAATTGTGTCGAGTCACGGCAGCGGGCGCCACCGCACTCAATCTTACCGCTCGACTGGTCGCGGCCAAGGAGCGCTGCCGCTAGAGCTGGCTGGTGGCGCCAAATACGTCAACCGAAGTCAACGGGAGTCAACCGACGTCCATCGCACTCGCCTATGCACCGGGCTCATACGACGGCCACCATGGCAGATGTGATGGTGGCGAACGCGCGGGCATTGGTGCGCGGAGGCGACTGATCGATGCATTGCGGCGTGCAGGATGAGGTCTATGCGGTCTACGAATGGAGGTGAGGAAGTGCGTGGATTCGAGTGGTCACGTGGATGGAACTGGGACTGACCGCAGGGAGGACTGGTTGTCGGGACCGTCGTAATCGCATCCGTATCGGACCTGCTTCCCCGTCGTCCGATACGGATGCGCCCCCTGTATCAAGTGCCAAACTCGAACCCTAGGAGCCGACAACATGACCGCCGATGCTGCCGGGCCACGCGGATGGTCCATCCCTACGCGGCCACTTTCGACATGATCGAGAGTTCGATGGCAGGGTGGCCAAGCCTTGCCGAGGTGGGCCGCCACGCGATGAACCACCGTTGTGTGCAGCTGCGACTAGATGGCCTTGACACCACGACACCTTGATCCCGGAGGCGACCATGCTGCGGTCCATCGCGACCGTCTCTCTTGGCGGCACGCTAGAGCGAAAGCTGCAAGCCGCCCACCAGGCGGGCTTTGACGCCGTCGAAATTGTCGATGAGGGCGAGCTGGCCACATGCGCGATGGATCGCGCGATCATTCGACGCTGGACAGTGGGCCAGGACGCGCTACGCGTCAGCGTGTTCCAGCCCTTCCGTGACTTCGAGGGCGTGGCAGACCACACTCTGCGGTGCAACCTGGTCCGGGCCGAGGCTACTTTCGCGCTGATGAGCGAGCTGGGAGCGAAGACGCTCCTGGTCTGCTCTAACACCTCGCCGACCGTCCTCGACGACGACGGCCGCGCCGCCGACCAACTGCATCAACTCGCCGACCGTGCGCGCCAGCACGGAATCCGCATCGCCTACGAGGCTCTCGCATGGGGCACCTGCGTGAGGTCCTACCTGCACAGTTGGCGGATTGTCCAGCGAGCGAATCACTCGCACCTTGGTGTTTGCCTCGACTCGTTTCACATCCTGGCGCGTGGTGACGACCCGGCGGGCATCAAGGACATACCTGGCGAGCAGATCTTCCTTCTTCAGGTGGCCGACGCGCCGCCGAGTATAGACCTGGATGTGCGACAGTGGTCGCGCCACCACCGGTGTTTTCCCGGCCAAGGCTCGTGGGACTTAGTTGCCTTCCTCGGACATGTGGCCGCGACCGGCTATACCGGTCCTTTGTCGCTGGAGGTGTTCAACGACGCGTTCCGGTCGGCGGACCCCGGGCGCACGGCGATCGCCGGAATGCGGTCGCTGGTCGCGCTTGAGGCCGCGGTGCTGGCCCGATGACCGGGCCAGCCGCCGCGATCCTTTCTTGGCGATGGGAACTCGTCGGCCCTGCCGCTTCTTTCGGGGACGAGGCGCTCGGCCTGGACCGGTGGCGGGAGCTGCCCCGGGCCCAGACGCCGCCGTGGCCGGACCAGGCGGTGGTCGACGGGGTCTGCAAGATTCTCCAGAACGTGCCGTCGATCGTCGCGCCCTACGAGGTCGACCAGCTCCGGCAGCGGCTGGCGCAGGTCTGCGAGGGCCGGGCGTTCCTGCTCCAGGGCGGCGACTGCGCCGAGACCTTCACCGACAACACCGAGAGCCACCTGCTGGCCAACGCCCGGACCCTGCTCCAGATGGCGGTGGTGCTGACCTACGGTGCCTCGCTGCCGGTGGTGAAGGTGGCCCGGGTCGCCGGGCAGTACACCAAGCCGCGCTCGCTGCCGACCGACGCGCGAGGGCTGCCGGCATACCGGGGCGACATGATCAACTCGCTGGAGGCGGTGCCGGAGGCCCGGGTCGCCGACCCGCAGCGCATGATCCGGGCGTACGCGAACTCGGCCGCCGCGATGAACATGCTCCGGGCGTACCTCGCCGGTGGGCTGGCCGACCTGCACGCCGTGCACGACTGGAACAAGGGCTTCGTCAAGAACTCCCCGGCCGGCGAGCGCTACGAGGCCATCGCCCGGGAGATCGACCGGGCGCTCGCCTTCATTCGGGCCTGCGGGCTCACCGAGGACGAGGCGCTGCGCACCGTCACCCTCTACTGCTCGCACGAGGCGCTCGCCCTGGAGTACGACCGCGCCCTGACCCGGGTCTCCGACGGCCGGGCGTACGGGCTCTCCGGGCACTTCCTCTGGGTCGGCGAGCGCACCCGGCAGCTCGACGGCGCGCACCTGGACTTCATCTCCCGGATCGCCAACCCGATCGGCGTCAAGCTCGGCCCCACCACCACCCCGGACGAGGCGATCGAGCTCTGCGAGAAGCTGAACCCGGAGAACATGCCGGGCCGGCTCACGCTGATCAGCCGGATGGGCAACGGCCGGGTCCGGGAGGTGCTTCCGCCGATCGTGGCCAAGGTCACCGCCGCCGGCGCCAAGGTCGTCTGGCAGTGCGACCCGATGCACGGCAACACCCACGAGTCCTCCAACGGCTACAAGACCCGGCATTTCGACCGGATCGTCGACGAGGTGCTCGGCTACTTCGAGGTGCACCGGTCCCTGGAGACCCACCCGGGCGGCCTGCACGTCGAGCTGACCGGCGAGGATGTCACCGAATGCCTCGGCGGCGCCCAGGCGATCGAGGACATCCACCTGCCGGACCGCTACGAGACCGCCTGCGACCCCCGGCTCAACACCCAGCAGTCGCTCGAACTCGCCTTCCTGGTGGCGGAGATGCTCCGCGACCAGGCCCCGTGACCACATCCCATGGGAGGTCTACATGATCGGCATACCCGGCACGACGGTCTTCCGCATTGAGACGGCCAGCACTGGCTACCACCTCGACGCTGCCCTGCATGGACTGAAGGACCCGAACATCCGGGCACGCTGGCGGGCCGACGAACGGGGCTATCTGGCCCAGGCCGGGCTGACCGGCGAGCAGGTCGACGCCGTGCTGGCGCGCGACTACAACCGGCTGGTCGAGCTCGGCAGTCACCCCGCCTACTTCTCGGTCCTCTTCCTCGCCGACGGCGACACCTTCGCCGCCGCCGCCGCTGCCATGAGCGGGATGTCCGTGCCGGCGTACGAGGCGATGATGGCAGCCGGCGGCCGGTTCGGGCTCCACTGGCTCCACCCGGCTGAGCAGTGATGGCCGTCATCACCGCTGGGCTGGCGACCAGTCATGTGCCGGCAATCGGTGCCGCGATCGACAACGGCCAGCGAGGGCTCGACCGATGGGAGTACGTCTTCGGCGGGTACCGGTGGACGCAGGAGTGGGCCCGGGTCCACCGTCCCGACGTCGTGATCATGGTGGGTAACGATCACGGTAACGCGCTACCTCCGTCCGTGGTCCCGACCCTCGCCATCGCCGTCGGTGAGACGTTCCGCCCCGCCGACGAGGGTGCCGGACCACGGCCGGTACCGGATGTCCCCGGCCACCCGGCCCTGGCGCGCCACCTGGTCGCCGAGTTGCTCGCCGGCCCGGATCCGCTCACGCCATGCGTGCTCCATGACTTCCGGGCCGATCACGGATGGACCGTGCCCCTGTCACTGGTACACGGGCACGGCGACGAGGAGTCGCAGTCCTCCTTCGCACGGTGGCCGGTCCCGGTGGTACCGGTGATCATCAACGTCTCGCACCATCCGACCGCGTCCGCCGCGCTGTGCTGGCGGCTCGGCCAGGCCATCCGGCGAGCTGTGACGGACTGGCGAGACGACCTCGGCGTCCAGGTGTGGTCCGTCGGCGGCATGTCGCACCAGCTCGCCGGCGGTCGGGCAGGGTGGATCAACCGGCGGTTCGACGCGGCGTTCCTCGATTTGCTGGTCACCGACCCCGCTCGGCTGATCGAGATTCCGGAGATGGAGTATGTACGTCTGGCCGGCCACGACGGCGTCGAACTGGTCACCTGGCTCATCATGCGCGCCGCGATGGGCCGCGACGTACGAGTGCTGCACCGTCACCACCCCGACCGGCCGGTCAGCAACACCGCACTCGGCCACCTCGTCCTCGTGCCGGCCGCGCCGTGAGGACGCCAACCCTGACCGGGCTACGGCGGTCGCGTCCCGGCCTGCCCCACCAGGAGCAGGTCGGCCGGCGTCCGGTCCGGATCGCGGTCGTCGGCGTCGGGCAGATCGGTCGGCAACACTTGGCCGCCCTGGCAAGCACACCCGGCGCCACCGTGGTGCACATCGTCGACCAGCACCGCGCGAGGGCCGAGGCGGCCGCGCAGTCCGCCGGCGGCGCCGAGGCCGGCGACGACCTGGACCACACGTTGAGCCGGGACGACGTGGATGCGGTCGTCTTGGCCACGCCCACACCACAGCACGCGGCCCAAGCCGTCGCCGCGATGCGCGCCGGGAAACATGTCCTCGTCGAGATCCCCGTCGCCGAGTCCCTACCCGACGCACGCGACGTGCTCGACGCGCAGCAGGCGACGGGACTGATATGCATGGTGGCCCACACCCGACGATTCAGTCCCGCCCACCGCTGGATCCGAGAGCGGCTACACGCCGGAGACCTGCACCTCGAGCAACTGCTGATCACCACGCTCTTCAACCGACGCCGGAATGTCGGACTCACCGGCGAGCCGCGCGACTGGACAGACAACCTGCTGTGGCACCACGCCGCCGGCGGTGTCGACCTCTTCGGCTACCACACCGATCAGGTGGTGGCCGCCGACGTCCTGCAAGGACCGCCGCACGCCGACCTCGGCATCCCCATCGCGCTCAGCATCCAACTGCAGTCCCAGGCACGCCAGCTCCTCACATACGCGCTTAGCTTCGGCGGCGCAGGTGATCAGGGCAGCTGGTACACCTACGTCTGCCGTGAAGGCACCTACCTCGCCCGGGGCGACTCGCTCACGGACCGGGCTACCGGAGAGCCGGTCGACCTGGCACACCTCGGCGCAGTGGGCATCCAAGACCAGGAGTTCGTGGCGTCGATCGCCGAGGGCCGGCAGCCGGAGAGCAGCCTCAGCGCGGTCTGGCCCTGCTACGAGCAACTCGCCCGGCTTGATGCCCAACTGCGCGACGGCGGCTGACCGGTGACAGCTTCCGACGCTGTGGTACCGCTGCGCCTCCGGCTCGCCGCCCGACACCGAGCAAGCCGGTCGGTCAGGGCGCGGCCAACATAGAGCACGCGCTTTGACCCGCCGTCGCCGTCTCGTGCTGCTGGGAACCTGCTGCCTCAGCCTATTCGCCGTCGTCATGGACGCGTCGATCATGGCGGTCGCGCTGCCCGCCATGCGGGCCGACCTAGACGCGACGATCTCCCAGCTGCAGTGGACCATCGGCGCCTACTCCGTAACCCTGTCCAGCCTGCTCGTCCTCGCCGGCTCCACGGCCGACCGCGTCGGCCGGCGTCTGATATTTCAAGGCGGGCTGGTGGTTTTCGGAGCCGGGTCACTGCTCTGCAGCCTCGCGCCGACCCTGCAGTGGCTAGTCGTCGCCCGAGTGGTCCAGGCCATCGGTGCGGCGGCCCTCAACCCCGTCGCGCTGGCGATCATCACCAACACGTTCGTCCACCGCAGCGAGCGGGTCCGGGCTATTGGCGCATGGAGCGCCGTGGTCGGTGTCAGTATGGCTCTCGGACCACTGCTCGGCGGCGGCCTGGTCGACGCGGCCGGCTGGCGCGCCATTTTCTTGATCAACCTTCCGGTCGTGCTCGCTGCACTGACGCTCACCGCGCTCGTCATCCCTGAGTCCCGGGCGGTCCGGGCACGCAGACTGGATCCGGTCGGCCAGGGCCTTCTACTGACAATGCTGGCCGCCGGCGCGGTCACAGTGATCGAGGGCCCGAATGTCGGCTGGACGTCACCGCAGACCGTCGTCACCATCACCATTGCCATCGCGGCGAGCGTCGGCCTGATCGGCTACGAGACACGACGCGTCGACCCGTTGCTGGAACTGGGGTACTTCCGGCGCCCAGCGTTCACCGGCGCCACCGTCCTTGCGGTGGCCACCTTCAGCGCGCTGAGCGGCCTGAACTTCCTGGGCAGCCTGTACCTACAGGAGGTGCGCGGCCTGTCCGCCCTGCAGGCCGGCACCTACACGCTGCCCCTGGCGGTGATGACGCTGCTGGTCGCCCCGCTGTCCGGCCGACTGGTCGGCAGCCACGGTCCGCGGCTGCCGCTGCTGATCGGCGGCGCGGGCTTGACGACCGGCCCTCTCCTGCTCACCGGGCTCACCGCCGACACATCGCCCGGCCGGCTCCTCGCGGCGTACGCCTTGTTCGGCCTCGGGTTCGGCGCGGTCAACCCGCCGATCACCGCCAGCGCCGTGTCCGGTATGCCCGCAGCACAGGCGGGGACAGCGGCGGCGATCGTCACCGCCGGCCGGCAACTCGGCCAAGCACTGGGTGTCGCAGGCATCGGCAGCGTGCTGGCGTCGGGCCTGCACGGCGCGCCCGCCAGCGGTATCGACCAGGCCGGTCGGGTTGGCTGGTGGATCGTCAGCGCGTGCGGGCTCGCCGTTCTGGTCGTCGGCCTCGTCGTCACTGGCCAGCGCAGACCGGCTGCGCACCTTCGGGTTGCTCTGCCCAGCCGCAGCGGTTCCGCTGTCTGAACCTCGACCTTCCACGCGATCAAACCGATCCGCGCATTGTAGACGGTGTTGGAAATCGGTAGGGTTGCGCCGCATCGGCGATGCTCGTAACGTTCGCCCCTGCCCGTCCTATAGCGGATGATTGGATGACACGTTGGCGCATTCCGAGGACGATCATGTCGGCGGGCAGCCTGGCTTAGAACTCCCTGGTCAACCGCCGTCGGATCGGCGTGCTACCCGACGTACGTCCATTAGACGCAGCGTCCTGCGTCTCGTACTGGCGCCCACCGTCGTCGTCGTGGTCCTCTGGCTCGTGGCCTCCGGCTACCTCGTGTTCCAGGGCTTCTACGTCCGGGCCGTCGCCGACTCGGTGCGGAGTGTATCGATACCGGCCGTATCCGCGCTAACCTCGGTCATGCAGGAGCGTCGGCTTTCTGTCTCATACCTGGCGCAGCAGGCGGGCAATCAGCGACGTCTCGTTGATCAGCGTCAGCTGACCGACGGACGCCTAGCCGCGCTACGTGCTGTGGCATCCGACGCACTCGGCAACGCGCCCGACTCCATCGTCACCCGCTGGCAGCGGCTCACCGAGTATCTGGACCAGTTGCCGGGCGTGCGCAGCGGCATCGACTCGCGCTCGATCGACGGCAGCGGCGCATTCCGGTTCTATAACGAGTTACTCGACGCGGCGACCGACCTCTTCGACACGCAGGCCCGGGTTGTCCCCGACGTGACGGCGACCCAGGGCGGCATCACGGCTACCGATATGTTTCGGGCCAGTGACCAGATGTCCCGCGCCGCGTCGATGATCGACGGCGCGTTCGGCGGGCGGACGTTCGGCCAGCAGGACTACCTGGCGTGGCTGGACATCGTCGGCTCGTACCACGCCGGTCTCGACCGCGCCGCTGCGCATCTTCGCCCCGGTCCGGCCGGGCGTCTAGCCGCCCTCAAGTCCAGCGACTCGTGGCGCACTCTAGTCAACGACGAGCAGGCGATCATCACCGGCGGAGCGTGGCAGGACGGCGTACCCCGCAGCCTGTCCCCCACGAGGGCTCGCTGGGCGACGCAGACTCAGCAGGTCTCGGACCAGCTGCTGGACCTGACCGTGGTCCAGGCCGACGAGGTCTCCGCCGAGGCCCTGAGCGCCGGCAACAACCAACTGCTGGCGGCGCTGCTCGCGAGCGCGCTCGCGGCGTCGGTTGCGGTCGGCGCGATCTGGTGGGCGTGGCGCCGATCGAAGGCGATCCCGATCCGGCTCGCCAGGCTGGGCATGGACGCTTCCGTCATGGTCGACGAGCGGCTACCCGCCGTCATGGAGCGACTGCGCCACAACGAAAAGGTGGATCCTCGCGCGGAACTGTCGATCGGCAAGGACCGCGACTACGGCAACGACGAGATCGGCGACTTGGCCCAGCTCATCAACCGGTCCATGGCCGTTGCTGCCGGCGCTGCAGTGAACGAGGCGAGGACCCGGCAGGCCGGTCTCCTGATGCTCAGAGGCATCGCCCGACGTCCGCAGCGGCCACTGCAAAGCAGCCTCCAGAGCCTTGAGAAGGCGCAGAACGGGGCCGACGAGAAGCAGCTCAAACTGCTGTTCGACGCCATGCACCAGATTACGCAAGGGCGACGCTTCTTCGAGAATCTGATCATCCTGACGGGCGATCAGGTCGGCCGGCGCTTCTCGAAGCCGGTGCCGGTGAACCGAGTGCTGCTGGCAGCCAAAGCGGAGTCCCAGCACTACCAGCGGATCACTCTGCGTGGGGCGCCCGACATCCCGATCGCTGGCCCTGCGGTGACCGAGACCATCCATCTCCTGGCCGAGCTACTCGACAACGCGCTTGCGTTCAGCCCACCGACGACGACGGTCTGGGTGACCTGCAACGAGGTCAGACACGGCGTCGCGGTGGAAATCGAGGACGGCGGTGTGGGAATGAGCGCCGAGGCCCTGGAACGCGCCAACATCCTGCTCGCAACCGCACCCACGCCGGACGTGACGGACCTGCGCGATGGGAAGCAGATCGGTCTGAACGTTGTCGCGGAGCTAGCCAAACGCAGCGGCATCCGGGTGACGCTGCGTTCCTCCGCGTACGGAGGGACCCTGGCCATCGTGCTCATACCCGAGCGCATCATCGCCCGCGAAGACGTCGCCGCAGCCGCAGACGCCGCAACCGAGCGACCGGCCACGCACGGGGCGACGACGCTGCCGGACACCGCACGACGACACGAGCCGCGAGGCGCCGCGCCGTCCCGGACCGCCACGGCAGTAGCGTCACCACCCCGACCGGAACAGCCGGGCGGCGATCACACGGTGCGGCGATCCGCTGCCGTGAACGGATCGGGTGATCCAGCACCCCCGAGTCACAGATCCGCCACGCCGCACCAGGAACGGCCCTCAACACCGGCCGGTAGCGACGGCTCACCCGGCCGACCGCCGCTACCAACCAGAGAGCCGCAGACGCACATCGCGCCCGGGCTGCGCGACACACCGACCACAGGCGTCCCGTCGGGGGGTACGTCGCGTGCCGGGCGGTCACCTGAGGAGGCTCGGGACCGGCTTAGCAGCTACCAGCGAGGGTGGGCCGCAGGCAAGACACCACCGGCCGGGCCGCCGCCGGTAGGAAACGACGATGAGTCCGTCGATAACGGAGGCAGGGACGCGTGACTGAGTCAACTGAACGCCCCGATCTGGCCTGGATGTTGAAGGATCTACTCAGCGTTCCAGGTGTCGTCCACGCCCTAGTCCTGTCGGCCGACGGGTTGCCCATGCAGCCGTCGCTGTCGCTGGCACAGGATGACGCTGACCTCCTCGCCGCCGGCGCCTCGTCGCTACACAGCGTCGCTGCGGGCATCGGCAGGAAGTTCGCCAGCGGGCCGGTACGGCAGGCCGTCATCGAGTACGACGAGCACACGCTCTTCGTCGCGGACGCCGGACCCAACGCGCGGCTCGCCGTCGTTTCTAATCAGTCTGTCGACATGGGAACCGTGGCGTTCGAAATGAGCAGGCTGGTGGTAGCCGTGGGCGAGAATCTCGGCACCAGGGCGCGGACTGGTCGAACACAGGCCGCCAGCTTAGGCACAGGCCATGACTGAGCCGTCCGGCGTGAGCGAGCCAGACGATACACTTGTGCCGCTCTATGTCCTTGTCGGTGGCCGAACCAGCCCACGCAACAGCAATCTGGATCTCGCGACACAAGTAGTCGCCCTGCCAGTCGACACATCACGACTAGAGCCGGAATACCAAGACATCGTCGATCGGTGTCGGACCTGGAAATCCATCGCCGAAATCAGCGCCCACCTACACCGGCCGCTTAACATCACGAAACTGATGGTGGATGTACTGGTAGAGCAGGACGCCCTCAGAATCGGCACACCAGCGCAACACCGCATCACCGACTACCGGCTACTGGAGACGGTTCTCGCCGGTCTGAAGGCACTCTGAAGTCAAAGGGGCTACTAAACGTGGACCGTCACTCGTGAGTGTGGATCGCCACTCGGTCAAACTGGTTGTCGCCGGCGGACTCGGCGCCGGCAAAACAACCTTCGTCGGCGGGGTCAGTGAGATCCCACCGCTGACGACCGAGGAGGTCATGACCCAGGCGGGCGCCGCCGTCGACGACGTCACCGGCGTGGACCAGAAGAACCACACGACCGTCGCCCTCGACTTCGGGCGCATCACCATCGCGCCCGACGTCGTCCTCTACCTGTTCGGCACGCCCGGGCAGGACCGGTTCTGGTTCATGTGGGACGAGCTCACGCAAGGCGCGATCGGCGCGATCGTGCTGGTAGACACCAGACGACTCAACACGAGCTTCGCTGCGGTCGACTACTTCGAGCGGCGGGAGACGTCCTTCGTCGTCGCCGTGAATCGGTTCTACGGCGAATGCCCCTACACCGAATTGGAGATCCGCGCGGCGCTGAAGCTCAGCGACGCAGTACCCCTGGTGTGGTGCGACGCACGCGATCGCGCCACCACCAAGCAGGCACTCATCCACCTCGTTCGGCACGCCATGTCATCCCTAACCAAGAGCGAATGACGACCTCTGCGGACACCGCCTGTCCCGGCGTTTCGAGTGGTGTGACTTCAATCCAGCGAGTCTGCGGTCACGGGCGTTTCAAGATCATGCTGTGATTCCGAGGATGGCGAAGGGCCTGGTCATGTTGCGGCTGGCCCATCGGGTGGATTCGGTGATGTCGGAGCGTCCGGCCAGGCGTAGGGCGTTTATGGCCAGGTTGCGTAGCGAGGCGAGTACGCGTGGTCCGGACCGGGTGCGGACGCGGGAGTGGTCTTCGCGGTAGCAGGTGTCGCGGATCCAGTGCAGGGATTCCACGGCCCAGTGGCTCTGGTTGAAGGCGGCGATCTGGGTGGTGGTTGCCTGTTCGGGGGTGTGGCTGGCGACGCCGAGTTGAGCGGCTGCGGACAGGTGCGTGCCGGTGGTGTCGGTGACGTAGCGTTCGATCAGCCACACCTGGTCGACGTGCGGGAACGGCAGATCGGGCGGGGCGGGTAGCACCCGGATCGTGCGCCGGGTGATCCGTCCGTGGCCGGTCTCGGTGCGACTGTCGGCGATCGGGGTGTGCTGCCAGGGCAGCGCGTCCAGTGCGTCGAACAGCGCGCGCCGGTTCTCCTTGACCGGGAACACGAACTGCCCGCCACGGGCGCGGATGAGCTCGGCGGTGGCCTTGACCGTGTGCAACGCGTCCGCGGTGACCGTGCTCCCGGCGATGTCCAGGGTGGCCAGCAGGTCCCGGGCGCAGGCCGGTTCGTTGGTCTTGGCCCCGGTCACCTCGGCCTGGCCGATCACCACCGCCACCGCGCCGGGTTCGGTGCCACCGGCGAGCGCTGCCAGCAGTTGCATCTGGTCGCCGTCGGCGTCCCGAGTTGGCTCATTTGGTTAGTGCGTGACGTCCGGCCGGTTCAGGGCGTCGAGGATGGCTTGCTGGTCGGTGGGGATCGCCGGTGGCAGGGTGTGGCTGGTCCCGTTGATCGCGATGGTCGCGGACCGTAGGGGCCGTAGCTGACGGACGGCGCTGCGGATGGACATTCCGGTGCGGTTCTGGACCTCGCGGGAGACTGCGAGTGCGGCGAACACGATGGTCAGGTGCGCCTCGATGGTGTCGTGGGTGCGGTGGAACATGGGCCGGGCTGCCAGGTCGGTTTTGCTCATCCGGAACGACGCTTCGACTTGCCAGAGGTCGTGGTAGGAGCTGATGACTTCGCCGGCGGGCATCACGTTGCCCGCGATGTTGGTGACGTAGCCCTTCAGGCCGACCAGGCGGCGGGCGCGTTCCAGCGAAACCTGGTCGAGGGTCTGCGATCCGTTGCTGGTCTTGACGAACCGGGGAGTCCGGGCCGCTTTCTGCCCGTCGACGACGGCGCGGGCCCGTTCCTCCTGCGCGGTGAGGGTGCGCCGGTCGCGCACGGCCCGTTTGTGGGAGTAGGCCCAGACCGCCCGCCAGGAGCCGGGATGGGTGTGCGGGTTCCAGAGCGGTTCGGCGCGTACGGCCTGATCGTTCTCGTTGTGCTGGCCGGTCTTGGGTGTGATGGTGTCGATGACCTGCCCGTCGGTGAACGCGTCACCGTGCCAGTGGAAGTGGCTGGCCAGATCGATCGGGGCCTTGGTCACCCGTGAGCCGACGATGAACCGCAGACCGGCCTCGTCGAGCTTGCGCAGGTTGCTCGCCGAGAGCATCCCGGCGTCGGCGACCACGACCATGTCGGCCATCCGGTGGCGGGCCTGGAACGCGGTGATGATCGGGATGATCGTGGTGGTCTCGGCCTGGTTGCCGGCGAAACAGCCGATCTCCATCGGGAACCCGCCGCGGTCGACCAGCAGCCCGACCACGATCTGCGGATCGACCCGCCGTTCCTTGGAGTAGCCGACCTTGCGCAGCTCGTCCTCCTTCTCCGCCTCGAAGTACAAGGTGGTGACGTCGTAGAGGCACAAGGTGATGTCCCCGCCTGCGACGACGTGGGCGAAACACGCCGCGGCAACCCGATCCCGGTAACCACCGTCCGGGCCGGCGCGGGTCAGGGTGCGTTTCATCGTCGCGTAGCTGGCGGGACGCCGCCCCAGGTCGGTCAGGACCCGACCCGCGTCGAGCAGCGAGGTGGGTTCCACGACTCGTGCGATCACCAGATCGGCGAACACCGCGTCGTCGAGCACGCCGAACCCCAAATCGGCGTAGACGCCGGCCAGGGCGTCGTAAAGCACCCGCGAATCCGTGGACACCACTCGGCCCGCGCCGTCGCGAACCCCTACCTGCGGGCGCGGCTCGTCGAACAACCCGGGTGTCGCCTCGGCAGGCTTGGCCAGCGGTGTGACCCGCGGCGCAGCCTCCACAGCGAACAACACACCCTGGCCGGGATCGGCCAACAGCTCACGAGCCCGTTCGAGCAGCACCCCCAGCTCGACCTCGGTATGCGCCGACCCGACGTGCGCCACGATCCGCTGACGACCCGCCACGTACTCGGCGATCTGCACCGCAGTGGCCCCCGAACCCGTCCGCACCCGCCGCACGAACGCCATCCCACGACCCTACGAGACATCCCTTAGTGCGTGAAAACAACCCCGACCGCGAACATCACCGCAGGTCACAGCCTGGCCGCCCTCAAGATCCGCGAAACTTGAGCCAACTCGGGTTCGGGGGTGTGGCTGGCGACGCCGAGTTGAGCGGCTGCGGACAGGTGCGTGCCGGTGGTGTCGGTGACGTAGCGTTCGATCAGCCACACCTGGTCGACGTGCGGGAACGGCAGATCGGGCGGGGCGGGTAGTACCCGGATCGTGCGCCGGGTGATCCGTCCGTGGCCGGTCTCGGTGCGACTGTCGGCGATCGGGGTGTGCTGCCAGGGCAGCGCGTCCAGTGCGTCGAACAGCGCGCGCCGGTTCTCCTTGACCGGGAACACGAACTGCCCGCCACGGGCGCGGATGAGCTCGGCGGTGGCCTTGACCGTGTGCAACGCGTCCGCGGTGACCGTGCTCCCGGCGATGTCCAGGGTGGCCAGCAGGTCCCGGGCGCAGGCCGGTTCGTTGGTCTTGGCCCCGGTCACCTCGGCCTGGCCGATCACCACCGCCACCGCGCCGGGTTCGGTGCCACCGGCGAGCGCTGCCAGCAGTTGCATCTGGTCGCCGTCGGCGTCGACGGCTGCGCGCACGGTTTTCCCGTCCAGCCGCAGCAGATCCGCCGGCAGGGGCTGCGATACCTGGTCGGCGGGGTCATGCCGGCCGGCGGCCGGGCCCCGGCCGGATCGGCGGGCCGTCGTCCATGCTCCGATCGCGGTGTCCAGGGCCCGCGTGTCGGTATCGGTGCAGACCCGCCACAGCGTCGACCGCGACGGCCGGCCCACCGGTAACGCACCTGCCCGCAGGTACAAGTCGGCCAACACGGGCTGCGGCACGTCGGCGACCCAGCCCGCCATCGCCGTGTACCCGGTCATCCCGGCCACCGTCGCCGCCGCGACCAGCGCCAGGACCACCGCGGCCGGATGATCCCGGCCCTGCGACGACCGGCCATCCGACACCCCGGCCAGCAGTTCGAGCAGGTCACCACACGCCTGCCCGACCGGAACACCAGCAACCAACGCCACATCGGCGTCGGGCATGACACACTGCACCACGACGAAGCTCCGTACGACAAGATCCGTGAGAAGACCTCGTCCTACCGGAGCTTCGTCCCTACCCCGCCTCGCGACACGCCACTGTGGCCAGACCGCGACCCCCCGCACTCACACCACACTCATAATCTTGAAACGGCCGTGGTCTGCGGTTGCGCCGTCGTCAGCGAAGCCGAACCGCTGCAAATGATCAGCGCCGACGTTGTCACCGACTCGCTCGCGCAGATCGGCCAGTCGGTAGGTCAGCTGCCCGTCTGCGGGTCGTGGCTCTCTGGGGCGTGGGCGGATGCGGGTCACCCGACCGGGCATGCCATGAGGGGCTCGCCCCGCTCGTCAGGCCGGCGGTCCGGGATACGTATCGCCGTGCCCGGTGGGTAACTGCACGGCCGGCGGGCGTCCGGCGCGACGGGAGCCTCGCATCACCCGGACGGCGTTTCTCGGGGAGAGCATCTCGGTAGCGGGCGCCTTCATCTGCGCGACCCGGAGGAACGTCGTCGCCAACCCGGCGTTCACCGTCGCGGCACGCCGGTAGCGGTTCAAATATCCGTTTAGGATCCGGTCGGCGACGGTCCGGCGGCCCGGGATCTCGGGAAACCTCATGTCCCCGCCGACCGAGAGTGTCCATGCATCGTCGACCACCGACCTCGCGGCCCTGTAGAACCGCGCCGGCAATCCCGCGGTCTCCGCCCGTGTCAGATCTCGCAGGATCAATGCCTCCATCGCCGCCACGCTCATGCCCTGGCCGTACGTCGGGTTGAAGGAGCACAGCGCGTCCCCTACGACGACAAAGCCGTCAAGGTGTCTAGGGCACCGCTCAAAGCGGTGCCGCACGCTGGCCCGGTACGGCATCGGCACCGGGTCGTCGAGTGGCTCGGCCTCGCGGAGCAACCGGGCCAGGTCAGGAACCGGCAGCGCGTCCGCGAACGCCAGCAGGGGCCGCTCGTCGACCGGTGGGGCGTTGCCCGCCAGGCCGAATAGGGCGACCGTCCACCGGTCGCCCTCCACGCGCATCGCGGCACCACCACGAGGGTTGCCGGGCATGGGCACGATCAGCATGCCGTGCCGGCCGTCGAGCTGGCCCTGTGCCCAGCGGTAGGTTCGAGTCACATACGTGACATCGACCTCGACCCGATCGGTGGCCGGCACCGGGAAGCCAGACTCACGCAGCCACGCCGGAGCTCGCGAGCTGCGGCCCGTTGCGTCCACGACGAGGTCAGCCTCCAGGCCCGGGGTGTCACCGTCGGACGTCCGCACGCCAACCGCCGTCGCACCGGCCGCCCCGATGAGCAGCCCGGTCACCTGGACGCCAGACCGAATCGTGATCCCGGGGAGTTCGCTGACTCGTCGGCGGACGTGGTGCTCCACCGTCGGTCGGCTGACCCCCAGCACCGTCAGGCCGGAGGGCCCTGCCGCTATGGCCTGTCCGTCGAGCACATAGGTGGTGTCCTGCTGGGGATCGAGACGGAGAGCTCCAGCGGCAATCAGGTCGCCCTCGACACCGGGGAAGAGTTCGCCCAGGATCTCGGCGCCAAGGGTCAGAAGTACGTGCAGTTGTCGCCCCTGCGGTACACCCCGCCGGGCCGTCGGGTCTTCCGGCAGGCGATCACGCTCCAAGATAGTCACCCGTTCATACGTTTCATACAGCGCTCGTGCGGCCAGCAGTCCGGCCATGCTCGCGCCGATGACGACGGCATGCTTCCTAGAGTCCATGACCAAAAATCATCGCAGACGATGGGTCAGCTTCAAAGATCGACGCAGCGGAATTAGCCACCGCGATGATGACGCTCTCGTCGGGTCGCGCCGCGGTCGCGCCCGTCCAGACCGCCTCCGTCAGCCGATAGCCGATAGCCGATAGCCGATAGCCGAGGCTCCTCACCACATGCTCGGTGGCTTGGCCGAGCCGATGGTGCTGGTTACAGATGTGTTCTACTCCGGACTGCGACGCCGGTTCTCACCTACCGGGCGGGAACCGCGTCTGCTGTTCTGCACCGCCGGGGCGCACCAGACCTTGGTACCAACGCGGCTTCAAATCCGTCACGATGTTGAGCACATCGGCTTGATGTGGACCGCTCCCACGGAGTCGAAGCCGTCACCGACGTTAAGTCGGTGACGGCTTGGGTTGGACCTTGCCGGATGGTTCATCGCGGACCCAGAAGTCCGTTGTAGTCTCAGCTACGAAGCCGCTGAGCGGGCGCTGGTCCTAACGTTACCTCACGCCTGGTGCCGTGATCGATCGTCCGGGGCCGGCCCCGGACTGCCGGCCCCAGCGCTTCGGCCGACCTGCCCGGGTCCAGCCGCCGACAGGATGACAAGGGACTGTGATCCTCAGCGGTGCAGTTCGCCGGACTGGTCGAGCATCAATAGCGCCGCGTTGTAGTCCTGGTCGTAGACCTGGCCACATCCTGGGCACGCTACCTCGGCGGCTCGCTCGTACCGCCGGTGCGGGTCTGCGACGTGTCCGCAGCGACGGTGCGTACGAGTCAGGTGGGCGTTAGGCACCTCCCTCACCGTGGCGCCGTTGTGCTGGGCTGCGCTGGTCAGCAACCGCCGGAGGCGTCCGGGCGCGGCGAGGTTCGCTCGCGCCCGAGCCCTCCGCGTGACCTCGGCCGGCACAGCGGACGGTCGGCCGACAGCCTCACCGTCAACCGGGCCCGGCCGGGCGCCCTGGCGGGGTATCTGGCCAAGGTCAGCCCCGCTTAGCAGCGAGGACAGGTCGGTGTCGTCGACCAGCAGCAAATCGACCTGGTCTGCAAGCCATGCGGCGACCTGGTGCCATGCGTTGTCGCGCCGACTCCGAATTTGGTCGGCTTCGTTCGCTTCCCACTGCCACAGCTGGCGGTCCGGCCGGTGCCAGGCCCGAAGCATGTCGATGACCTCGGCTGCGCCGTCCCCCACCAGGGGAGCCTGATCGAGCTGGCGGACGAGTTCGGCGAACCGTCTGGGCGACCGCCATTTCCGCACCTCCATGGCCGTGATCGGCGCTGCAAGTGCGGAGTTGTCAGGTTGGGGGCGCTGATCAAGCCACTCCGCCAACCTGCGTTGCACAGCAGCGAGGCTGGTGTCCCGTCTGCTCCGCAGAGCGTCGGGTCGGCCAGCGACCTCGACCCAGGCCGGGGGGAGCACAATCTCACCCCACCGGCCGGCGTCGTAGGACCGGACGACTTCCGACAGGTGCGGCGGCACTGCCATGGGCTCGGAGGACGCCCAGGTGCCGACCCTGACGGACCCCGATCGCAGGCGCCAACCGAAATGCACCGCGACCGGGTGCCGGCCACGTACCGGCTCCGGATCGGGCACCCGGGCGGTGACACGCAGGGCGGCCCGGGGCCGCCCGGCGAGTTGCTCCACGACGAGTTCGGCCGTCACGACGTCTGCCGTCGCGGGCAGCATACGGTCCACGGTGATGGGCAGGGTCAGGTGACGACCGGCGCCGATGGCGAACCGGGCAACGCCCGAGCGCGCGGTCCGTCGACGCTCGTGCCGTGGCAGCGCCAAGAAGACCGACGGAGGTAGCCATGGCGTGATCTGCAAGACGTTGCGCCACCGACCTGTACCCGAGGCGAGCAACTCGGGTGTGCGCGGCGGTTCACTGGACCTGCGCTGCAACGTCACGGCGATCGTTCCGGCGCAGTTCCACTCGCGGACCCGCAACATCGCTTGCCTGCCCTGTTCGTGCTCCTGCTGGACCCGCCGCACGGCTTGGACGTGCCGTGCCAGGATCAGGTTGTAGGTCGCCCAGTACAGTCCGTCGGCGGCGTATCGCTGCCGGCAGCTCTTCACCGCCGCCTTGTGCTCGACCAACAATGCTTCTCGGACCGGGGTCGTCGCCGGATAGACCTCGGCGATCGCGGCCCGTCGCTGGCGCCGTAGCGCGCCGACGCGCCCGCGCGCTGTCCGCAGTTCGGTGGCGGTTTCCGCGCGGGTGACGGTAGTGCGGTCAGCGGCATGCTCTCTCCGAGCCTGCGCCTCGAGCGCATCCGCCTCCTGTGACGCGGCGGCCAACTGCCGCTCGATGTCGGCGATCTGCGGGTGCCCGGACCACACATCCGACAGTTGCTGTTCATACCGGTGTCGCAGCGCGACGAGATCATTCCTGAAGCGATGGGCCGAGGCCAACTGCTGCCACATCTCGGCAGGTAGGTCGTCGTGACCCCGCAGCCCGTACCTGTAGACGACCGTAACCATTACACGGTGAGTGTCAGATGTCGCCGTCCAGCCCGACCGGGGCGCCGCTCAAGCATCCAGGGCGTCTCCTTGCGTACTCAACCGAGGGTGGGCACGGGTCATACAACCTCGTACGATCCGCCGCTGTCAAATCCGCTAAGCGCTGCCACGTTCCGGGGGCGGCGCGGCGTCGGGCCGAACAACTCGCATTTGCCGCGGCGACGCGGGGCGCCTAGCTAGACGAGCAGGTGAGGGACCTTCGAGGCGATGTACGGACGCAACATGCGCAGCGTTCCGACCAGTGAGTTGATCTCAGCGACTGTCGGGTAGGTATTTGTATTCGAAGTGAGTCAGGTGCAGGGCTGCGGCGACGATGTCGCCGATACGGCGTGGGCTCGCGGTGGTGTGCCGTAGGGTTTTCCAGCGTCCGATCAGGATCGCGAAGCCGCGTTCGCCTTGCCAGCGCAGGCCGCGTAGCAGCCGGTTGTAGGCACGGTTGCTGATGTGGAGCCGGTGGCCGTCGGCGGGTTGCTTGACCGGGGTCTTGATGCCGTGACCTGCCCCTTCGTAGCCGGCGTCCGCCAGAGCGGGCAAAGCAAGTTCCGCGGCGGCCCAGTTCAGGGCCGCGGTGACGCCCAGGTGTTGAGCGCAGGACAGGTCGTGTAGGTGTCCGGGCATCGCGTCGGAGGTCCATACCGGCAGTCCGTCGGGACGCATGACGGCTTGGATGTTCGCGCCGAAGTCACGGTGCTTTCCGGAGTACCAGGCGTCGATGGTGTCGCCCTTGACGCTGCGCGTGGTCTCGGCGAGCCGGTCGCAGTCGAACAGCTTGCCGTCCAGGATCACGTACGACCAGCCGTCGTCGGCGATCCGACGCAACGCGTCGTGCAGACCAGGCGCTTGGGCGGCGAGGACGGCGACGCCTTCGGCCACGTATCGGTAGGCGGTCGCCCGGGAGATGCCGAACCCGGCGCCCAGCAGCGCGATATCCTCGCCTTTGCGGAACCAGATCAGCACCAGAAGGGCCTGGTAGAAGCAGGTCAAGGCGCGGCTGTTGTCGCGGGTGCCCCGCGTACGGCGTTCGGCGGCGAGTAACCGGCCGAGGTAGCGCACGAGTTCCCTGGGGACGTCGACCGTGGCACGATATGCGATCACGTGGGGTCCTCACCGTGTGGGTGATCTTGTGGTGAGAACTACCTACCGAGGGCCCCACACCCCACTCCAGTACCATCCCATCTCGACGCCTTCGCCCGTGTCGCACCAATCAACCCATTCGCGTCGCTGAGATCCCCTCAGTGCACGCACAAACGCCTGGACATGTTCGTCGGTCATGGGGGTGGATAGCGTGAATATGCCACGACGTGACGTGAAGATGCCCCGATTGAGCAATTCCAGGTGAACCAGCTCGGGAAGTTCTGCCGAGGAGGCCCGCAGCGTGAGGGAGTCGTCGGCGTCTCGGACTTGACCGTCACCCCAGTGCAGATGTGCCTGCGACCCGATGCCGGTGACCTGCAATCTGACACCTGCCTCGCGGGCTGCGTCGGGTAGCTCGCGGATCAGTTGCTCTCCGAGGTTGTTCAGCGCGCTCACCTCGGGCGGGCCGTACGCCTCAAGTGCGGCGATCCCGACCCGCAGGGCAAGTCCGTTGCCGACGTGGGCGCCGGTATGCCACAACGGCCGGTCGCGGCTGGGATCGAACCGGGCCATGATGTCGGCGCGTCCACCGACCGCGCCGAGCGGCAGCCCACCCCCGATGATCTTGCCGGTGATGGTGAGGTCGGGGTGGACGTTGTAGCGGGTCTGTAGCGGACCGAGACGGAAGGTGTTGCATTCGTCGAGGATCAGCAGGATGTCGTGCTTGTGGGTGAGTGCGCGCAGTCCGCAGAGGTAGCCGGGATCGGCGGGGATGCATCCTGCGGCGCCCATCATGGGCTCGACGATCAGTGCGGCGATTCGGCTGCTCCTCAAGGCCAGCAGGTGGCCGGCCTGGGCCAGATCGTTGTAGCGCACCAGGAGCACGTGGTTGCGCACATCCCTCGGGACTCCGCGAGGGATACGTATCGGCGGGAACGTCGCGGGTAGGCCAGCTTGCGCGTGGGCGGGATCCGACATGTCCGCGAGCATGTTGACGTCGTTGTGCATGCCGTGGTATCCGCCATCGATCTTCACGATCAAGTCCCGTCCGGTGGCGGCCCGCGCCGCCCGCAGGGCGAGCATCGTCGCTTCGGTGCCGGAGTTCGTGTACCGGACCAGGTCGGCGGAGGGGATGCGGTCGCACAGTATCCGGGCGTGGTGAATCTGCAGCTCCACGGGGGCGCCCAGGGCAGTACCCAGGGCGGCTTGCTCGGACGCGGCGGCGACGAGATCGGGATGGGCGTGGCCGTGGATCAACGATCCCATGTTGTTGACGAAATCCAGGTAATCGTTGCCGTCCACGTCGGTGATGACACATCCATGGCCGGACGCCATGAAGGTCGGGTAGGGCGTGAAGTAGCTGAGTGTCCGGGTGTCGCCCCCGGGGAGCCAACTCTGCGCCGTCGTGTGCATCCGCCGTGAGTTTGGCGTACGCGCGCGGTACGTGCTCCTCACAAGCTGGGCAACCTCGTCAGCCGGGTTCGTCATCATCGCTCGCCTTCGCACGCGGGGGTTAGACATGACGCAATCGGACGTCACCGAGTACGACGCACTGGCATGCGAGACGCCAATCCGGTTCGGCATCCAATGCGTGTAGTGTGCGTTTCTCACGAGGTGTCGCGGGGCCGAGGTTCGTGGCTCCGGATATGACCGGGACGAGGCAGCAGCCGCAGCCTCCGACACGGCAGCCGAAAAGGATCGGCAGTGCGCTGTCGATGCGGGCTTGGCAGAGCGAGGAGCCGGGCGGCACGTCGACCGAGTGGGCGTCGACCCGGATCATTGCCATCTCATCGCCCGATTCCGGGTATACGGAGAGCGGCCGTGTCTCTGACGAGTGAGCCAATCTCAGAAACGAATGTGCGGTAGTTGTCGTCTCTGGTTTCGAAGGCACGACCGGTTGTCGTCGCACCTCGCAGAATCTGTGCCGCGAGGTGGCGATGCAGCATTCGGTAGGTGGTAAAAAGTTCAATGCAGCACTGGTAGGCGTCGGTCAATGCCGGACACCGCCGCTCCATCACCCACGGACGCAGCGGCGTACTGAATCCGCGAATCGAATCGAAGAACTGTCGCCACCGCCTCGGCACGAAGCGCAGTCCGTTCTCCCGCGCCTCGTGCGCTCCCGGATGGCGGAAGTCGACCCGGAACAGAGCATCCAACATCAGCATGAGGGGTAGCTGGTAGCGGAAGCCGCCCCGTTGAGCTCGTCGCCGACCCAGCCCCCGGTAAGCTGGATCTTTCGAAACTCCGCAGGGCGCACACACGGAATGAAATGTCGGACGCAGAAATAGACGTTGCGCAACGCATTACGGACGCATCGCAGGGCGAACGTACCGAGTTCGACATCGTCTGCGGCCGCGCACTCCAGAGCCAGGCACCCCTAGCTGTAGACCGGCACGCCCCATGATTCGATGGCGAAAAACGCCCGATGAAATTGGTGTTCGGATTCACTGGCGCCGTTGAGCCAGAAATATGGCGAGACGTGGTCGAGGTCGGTAAGGTCGCGATACCGTACGAGTGTTCCCTGTGGCAGCTGGTCGACGCGCCATGACCGCATCGTCATCATGACCTGATTGAAGCGGGGTAAGATACCGGTCGAGTTGGCAAGCGAAGTTACAGCGGTTGAATGGCTGGGGTCTGATCCGATCGATCGCCTGTGATCAACCACTCTGGACTCTTGGTCGGTGTCGATCTATACCTGGGGTGTGAGGTACGCCGATAGTGGTGGCCTGTCCGCTGCGGGACGGGTCAAGCGGGAGCAGGTACGGATGCAGGCCGCGCGGATGTTCGCCGTCGATGTGCCGGCGACGCGGGTCGCGGCCCGGTTGCGGGTGTCGACGAAGTCGGTCTACCAGTGGCGGCGCCGCTGGCGGGCGGGTGGGATGACCGCCCTGGCCTCGGCCGGGCCGGGTGGAAACCTCTCCCGGCTCTCGCCGGATCAGCTCTTGCGGCTACGCGCCGAGTTGGACCTCGGCCCGGCCGCGCACGGCTGGACCGAGGACCAGCGGTGGACCCTCGCCCGGGTCGCCACCCTGATCGGCCGGCTGTTCCACGTCTCCTACACCCTGCGCGGCGTGTCCTATCTGCTGCACCGCATGGGCTACACCCCGCAGGTGCCCAAGCATCGGGCCGCGCAGCGCGATGAGAACAAGATCGCCGACTGGCGGGCCACCACCTGGGCCAAGGTACGAGGCTAGCGGCGGCGACCGGAGCGTGGATCGTCTTCGAGTTGCGCCGTGAGGCGCTGTGGTTCGAGTGGGGGTGAGAGACCTTCACCGCCGATCTGTCGTAGCAGGTGGGTGGAGCCGGGGGCAGCCTGATCCGGGTGGTGCCGGGGAGGGCGGGAGCGGCCCTGACAAAGCCGGGACGTGTCAGCACTGCCAGATGGTGCGGGTCCGGCGAGCGGGTTGGAGAGGAGTACGCGAGGAACCGGCGTCTTTACGTCTCTTAACGATTACACCGGCTCGAAACCTGGCGGATCTGGGCCGGAGGCGGTGCGCACCCACCCCTTGTGGTGGGGAACTCCTTGGCCGGTATCTCGAAGCCGGCCGGGAGGCCACGGGGAAGGTCTACGGCGTACCCGTGGCGATGCCGCAGGGACACAGTCGGGCTCCTCCTCCAACGAGCGAATCGCGGTGAACACGGGAACCGCCCGGTCGGGCTCCCTTGCGGCGGGTGGCCAGCCCGCGCGCGTGGGATAGGCGCATCGACCGCTGAACGGGCCGGGTGGGGCGGAGCCGCCGTAGTACTCCGAGCCGGGGAGAGCCCGCGCGCATGGGGAAGGGCGGCAGCGGTATCGAGAAGGGAAGGATGCTGCAATGCCGGGAGACGCGCCGCCGAATGGCGGTGCTCCGATCGAGGTGGCTCTCACGGGACCGCATCGGCGGGTATCGGAGATGCAGGCCAAGCTTCACCGTTGGGCGGTGGCCGATCCCGGCCGCCGGTTCGACGATCTGTTCAACCTCGTGCACGACCCGGCGACGCTGATCGTGGCGTTCGAACGGGTCGCTGGCAACCGGGGCGCCGGCACTGCGGGCGTGGACGGCCTGACGGCCGCCGTGGTCGAGGATGTGATCGGTGTTCCCGGGTTCCTGGACGACCTGCGCGTCCGTCTCAAGGCGGGTGTGTTCCGGCCGTTACCGGTGCGGGAGAAGCGGATTCCCAAGCCGGGCGGGTCGGGCAAGGTGCGGCGGTTGGGGATTCCCACCATCGCCGACCGGGTGGTCCAGGCCGCGTTGAAACTGGTGCTGGAGCCGATATTCGAGGCCGACTTCAAGCCGGTCTCCTACGGGTTCCGGCCCAAACGGCGGGCCCAGGACGCGATTGCCGAGATCCACTTCTACGGCAGCCACGGATACCGGTGGGTGCTGGACGCGGACATCGCCGCGTGTTTCGACGAGATCGACCACGTGGCGCTGATGGACCGCGTCCGGAAGCGGGTCAAGGACAAACGGGTGCTGGCGCTGGTCAAGGCGTTCCTGAAGGCCGGGCTCCTGACGGAACTCGGCGAGATCGAGGACACCTGGACCGGTACGCCGCAAGGGGGCATCCTCTCCCCGCTGCTGGCCAACATCGCCCTGTCGGCGCTGGATGAGCACCTGCACCGGGCATGGGACAGCGGCGGTGAGTTGTCCACCAGTTCCCGACGCGAACAACGCCGGGCCAAGGGCCTGCCCTCGTGGCGACTGGTCCGCTACGCGGACGACTTCGTCGTCATGGTCAACGGGACCAGGCAGGACACCGAGGCACTGCGTGAGGAGACCGCCCGGGTACTCGCACCGATGGGGCTACGGCTGTCACCGGCCAAGACCCAGATAGTGCACCTGAGCGAGGGGTTCGACTTCCTGGGGTTCCGCATCCAGTGGCGCCGCAAGAGGGGAACGGGCAAGTGGTACGTCTACACCTTCATCGCCGAGCGGCCTTTGCGGGCGCTGAAGGTGAAGATCCGTTCCTTGACCCACAGAACGTCGCAGCAGGACCTGGCCGTGGTGCTGATCAACCTGAACAGGACCACGCAGGGTTGGGCCCACTACTTCCGGCACGCTGTCGCGAAGCACGTCTTCAGGAAGGTGGACGACCTGGTCTGGAACCGGCTCGTTCGTCTTCTGCGCGTACGGCACCGCTGGAACTGGCGGGACATCCGCCGCCGGCTCACCACCCCCACAGGGAAGTGGCTGCCGATCGCGGCGGACGGGATCGAGTTGCGGAAGATCAGCGCGATCCCGATCACCCGGTATCGCTACCGAGGCAACAAGATCCCTAACCCCTGGGGCTTGGGAACCGTCTGACGGCAGAGACCGTGGAGAGCCCGTTGCGTCGAGAGGCGCACGGCGGGTGTGCGCCGTGAGGCGCTTCGTTGTATCCCCCGCGCAGCGGGGAGGAACTGGAGGGAGGTTCCTGGGTCTGCCGGCTTACCTGGACGCGAAAGCGCGAGGGGACAAGAGCATGCCGGAAGCGTGACGGTTGTCTGGAGGCGTTGTTGACGCTCACGTAATTCCCCTGGCCTGGGCTCATGTAATGGGACCGGTTCCCGGGCGTGGTGGGAGCGCGTGAGTGGAGGGGTCAGTAGGGTGGCTGGCCGGGTTCAGGGCTGGACGCGGGTATGTCTGGTGCCCAGTCCTCATGTTGTCGGGCCAGGGTGCGGGGCGGCCGTTGTCGTCCCAGAAGCCGGTTTCGGCCCCGGCGGCGAGTAGGGCGGTGTTGAGTTCCTCGCGTTCGGCTCGGGTTGGGAGGCTGGAGTGGGTTGCCGGGTTGGTCATGCTGGGGTCCTTCCGGGCGGGGCCGGCGGCCGTCGGGGCGCGAGGTGTCGACCGGTTCGGAAGGCTTCGGCTTCGCGGGCTTGATCGGGTCGTCTACTTGGTAGTGGTCGACACCTTGGGTCGTTTGTTCGGCCGGTAGGAGGGGCCGTTCATGAAGACCTGGTGGCTGGTGTTGATGAGCCGGTCGAGTAGCGATTCGGCGACGACGGGGTTGGGGAACAGCGGGTACCAGTCCTGGGGTGCGCGGTTGGCGGTGATCGCGCTGGAGCGGCCTTCGGCGATGCGTTGGGAGATCAGTTCGTAGAGGTCGTCGGCTTGGCTGGCGGTGAACTCGCGCATTGCGAAGTCGTCGAGGATCAGCAGGTCGGCTTTGACGTGTGCGGCCAGACGCTTGTCGAAGGTGCGGTCGGCGTGGCCGCCGGCGAGGTCGGCCAGGATGCGGCTGGTTTTGTGGAAGCGGACCTCGGCGCCGGCGCGGATGGCCAGGTGTCCCATGGCTTGGGCGACGTGGGTCTTCCCGACGCCGACGGCGCCGTAGAGGATGATCGATTCTCCGGCTTGCAGCCAGCGCAGTGCGGCGAGGTCGCGGATCTGGGCGGCGGGGAGTTTCGAGTTGGCGGAGAAGTCGAAGCCTTCGAGGGTGGTCTCGGTGTCGAAGCGGGCGCGGCGCAGCCGGCGGCCCATGGCCACCTGTTCGCGGCGGGTGATCTCGTCGTCGCAGAGGATCTGTAGGAACTCCAGGTAGCCGAGGTCGCCGCCTTGTGCCTGGGCGAGGCGGGCGTCGAGGGTCTCGAGCATCCCGGACAGTTTCAGCGTCCGGAGGCTGTCGGCCAGCGCGGGGCGCAGGATCGTCATCGTGTCGTCTCAGCCTTCGTTGGTGCGGTGGGGGATGTGCGGGTGCGGCATGAACGCGGTGTCGTGTGGCTCGTCGTCCCCGGCGTCGTCACGACGGTCGGGTCCGATCGCGTTCGTCGCGTTCGTCGTGGTCACGGTGGTTGCGGTCGTGGTGGGGAACAGGATGACGTCGGCGAACAGGCCGGCGGGGCCGTGCAGGAACGCGGGCGCGCCGGCGTCGCCGGTGGGCCGGTCGTGTTCGACGTCCTCGAGCCCGGCGGCCAGGATGTTGCGGATGGTGCGGTAGGACGGGTCACCGGCTGTGGTGGCTTTGCGGCAGGCCGCCTCGAGCCGGGCGTCGGAGTACTTACCCGCCAGGTTGAGGATCGCCTGCGCCGAGCGCAGCCGGTGCAGCGCCGGGCCGTCCAGCAGTTCGGCGATCACCGCGGCGGTCGCGGGCCCGGTCTGCTCGGCCCGCTCGCGGCACCACTGCGGGGTGCGCGTGTGGAAGGCGATCTTCTCCGGTGGGTAGTCCGCGATATCCGTGGCTCGGCCTTTGTCCTTACGGACGTGGGTCTTGACCAACTCGCCGTGATGGAAGATCTGCACCATCCTCGTCGTGGCACGGATGTCGACGAGCTGCCCGATCAGCTTCCAGGGCACCGAGTAGAGCGCCTTACCGCACTTGACGTGGACGTCCGGGGCGACCTTGGCCCGCGACCACTCCGCCAGGGTGAACGCCGCCGCCGGCAGCGGGGTCAGCGTCCCCGCTTCGGACTGGTCGAACACCTCCGCCGGGGTGCGCCCGTCCAGGCCGCGGTGCTTGCGTTGCCCGGCGACCTCACGGCACCAGTGCAACGCCGAGGCCTGCATCTCGACCAGGGAGGTGAACTCCCGGCCCTTCCACCAGGAATCACGGATATAAGGCATCTGCCGCTCGACGCGGGGCTTGTCCTTGGGCTTGCGGGCCCGGGCCGGGTCGACCAAGACGCCGTAGTGCGCCGCGAGCTCGGCATAAGCCCGGTTCAGTTTCGGATCGTAGAGGTCAGGCTTGTCCACGCCGGTCTTCAGGTTGTCCGGCACCAGCCTCGCCGGGCAGCCGCCGAAGAACGCGAACGCCTCGACGTGACTGGCCGTCCACGAGGCCTGGTCCATGCTGACCACCGGCCGCACGAACATATGCCGGGAGTGCGACAGGACCATGACGAACGCCCAGATCCGCTGCGAACGCCCGGTGCGCGGGTCCGTCCACGAGCCCAGCAACCCGTAGTCGATCTGCGCTTCCAGCCCCGGCTCGGGATCGGCCCGCAGCACCGTCACCTTCTCCCGCGCCGCGTCCTCGGCCAGGTTCGCCGTGACATACCGTTTGAACGAGGCCAGCGAGCCGGTCACCCCGTGCTCGTCACGCAGCCGCTGATGGATCGTCGCCTTGGTCACACCAGCCCGCAGCATCTCGACGATGTACTCGTGCTGCTTGGCGAAGTCCGGCCAGGTCACCTGCCGCAACCGAGTATCCGTCAGATGCGGGAACCACTGCTTGACCAGCGGCTCCCAGTCCGCCTGACTCATCGGCGGCGTCCCGCCGGGCACGAACCCCGCCGCGATCGCCGGCTCGACATAACGCCGGATCGTCTTGCGGTCCACTCCCAACGAACCCGCGACGTCGTACTGAGACCGGCCCGCGTACCAGTGCACCAGGATCTCGGTTATATCGATCACGTAGAACGTCCTCCTCGCCATCCGCTCCCCAGAGGGCCTGCCGGCGGAAAGATCATCTACGCGAGAAGGAAAGGATCTTGGCAACTACAGCCGAACGCTCGCCGTCCCCTCCGCGAACACCACGAGCGGCCTACCTGGTCCATGACGAGCGCGCCCCAGGGGAATTACGTGAGCGGATCACGGCCTCCAGGGGGAATTACGTGAGCGCTGACAGGCGTCCAGGGTGACGTGTCACGGGACCCGCCCGATATGGCCAAGGCTGGATTGCTTGAAGCCCAATCCCCAGCGATGAATGTGCGCATCCATCGGAACGACGCTTGAAACCGATGCCGCGTCGTGCGTCGGCATGAACCCGGAGGTCGATGCAACCTCCACGGCGTGGGGCACCGCCCAACGAGGGCGGGTGAGGGGATGAGTGGGCGGCCTACGTCGGGCTCGACACGTATGACGAAGACGTACCACGGGATCGCCTACGGGACGCGAGTCCTACGGCGACGGAGTGCCCGTAGTAGTCGCGGGAGTGACGACCCGCCAGGGAGGCCGGGAAAGCCGGGCCGCAGGGCGAAGGGGCACAGGTGATCACGACGTCCAGCGATGGGAGGTACGCGTGATGCGGAACGCCGCAACGGTGCTGGGCGTCATCCGGGAACGCGGCAGGCGTGGCCTGCCGATCGAGAGGTTGTATCGGCAACTGTTCAATCCGCAGCTGTTTCTGCTGGCCTACGGGCGCATCTACGCCAACAAGGGGTCGATGACGCCCGGAGTCACGCCGGAGACCGTGGACGGCATGTCCCTGGCCAAGATCGAAGCGATCATCGACGTGCTACGTCGTGAGCGCTACCGATGGCGGCCGGTCAAGCGTGTGCACATCCCGAAGAGCAACGGGAAATCGCGCCCGCTGGGCCTGCCGACGTGGTCGGACAAGCTGGTCGCTGAGGTGGTGCGCCTGCTGTTGGAGGCGTACTACGACGTCCAGTTCTCCGACCGTTCTCACGGTTTCCGTCCGGGCCGGGGCTGCCACACCGCGTTGAGTGAGGTGGTCGAGGTCTGGAAGGGAACGCACTGGTTCATCGAGGGAGACATCTCCGACTGCTTCGGGTCTCTTGATCACCAGGTCATGGGCTCGATTCTGGCGGAGAAGATCCACGACGGCCGGTTCCTGCGGTTGGTGTCCAACATGCTCACGGCCGGGTACCTGCAAGACTGGCGGTGGCACGCCACGCTCAGCGGTGCGCCGCAGGGCGGAGTGGCGTCACCGGTCTTGTCGAACATCTACCTGGACCGGTTGGACCGGTTCGTCGGGCAGACTCTGCTGCCTGAATACCATCAAGGCGTCCGGCGTCGGCGCCACCGCGCCTACCAAGTCGTCGTCGACCAGATCGCGAAGGCCAAACGCCACGGTGACCGTGCTGCGGTCCGGCTGCTCACGCAGCGCCGCCGCCGGATACCCAGCCAGGACCCCAACGATCCGGGCTATCGACGACTTCGGTATGTGCGCTACGCCGACGACTGGCTGCTGGGGTTCGCCGGACCGCGGCACGAAGCCGAACAGATCAAGACGCGGATCGCGACGTTCCTGCGCGAGGAACTCAAGCTGGAACTCTCACCATCCAAGACGTTGATCACCCACGCCACCAGCCAGGCGGCGCGGTTCCTCGGCTACGAGATCAAGACGCAACACTCGGACACGAAGATCACCCGGGGCCGCCGAGCGGCCAACGGGGCAATCGGACTGTTCGTGCCCCGCGACGTCATCAGGCAGCGATGCGCGAACTACCTGCGCGAAGGCAAACCCGCCCAACGCGGTGCGCTGCTTCACGACGACGACTTCACCATCGTCGCGAAGTACCAGGCCGAGTACCGGGGCCTGGTCCAGTACTACCTCCTCGCCCAGGACGTGTTCCGCCTGGACACCCTGCGTTGGGTCATGGAGACCTCCATGCTCAAGACCCTCGCAGGCAAACACCGGTCCACCGTCACGAAGATGGCCCGCAAGTACAAGACGGTCATCGGCACCCCTGACGGGCCCCGGACCTGTTTCCAGGTCACCGTCCCCCGGGACCGAGGCAGGAAGCCACTGGTCGCCCGCTTCGGTGGGATACCGCTCCGCCGCCAACGCGCAGCGGTCCTGACCGACATGTCACCGATCATGGCCAGCGCCAAACGCAACGAACTGATCCACCGGCTGCTGGCCGGACGATGCGAGCTCTGCGAGTCCACCGACAGGTTGGAAGTCCATCACCTGCGCAAACCCGCCGACCTCAACCGCCGCGATCGACCCGACAAACCCGCGTGGGTGCACCTCATGGCCAAACGGCGCCGCAAGACCCTCGTCATCTGCCGGAACTGCCACGAGGACATCCACGCCGGTCGGACACGCACATCCACCCGGAACTGACCACTGGAGAGCCGTGTGTCAGGGAAACCGACCAGCACGGTTCGGGAAGAGGCCGACGGAAAAGGACCCACACCATGGGCACCTCGCCGGCGGCCCACTTCACTCGGGAAGCGGCCCGAGGAAACGGACCGGTCGAAAGACCAGCACCGCGCTTCGGGCCGACTTTCACACCCACACCAGCCACGCGATGCGCCAGCTCATCGCCGCCCGCCACCGGTGGCTGACCGTGGTCCAACTACCCGCGTACACACCCGACCTCAACCCCGTCGAGGGCCTGTGGTCAACGATGAAGTCCAGCCTCGGCAACCTCGCCGTCGACGGCGTGGACCACCTCGCCGCGATCATCCGCAACCGACTCAAACGCATCCAGTACCGACCCGACCTGATCCCCGGCTTCCTCACCCAGACCGGACTCAGCCTGCAACCGGAACCACCGTGACCGAAACAGACCCCAGACTTTCAACCGCTGTATCAGATCGTCAAGCGCGATGGGCATCACGCTCCGGCCACTCGCTGCCGGGAGCGCGGCGCTGCCCTGCCGCCACATGTGATTCAAATAGGTTAGCGGGACCATCCGTAGCTCCTGCGCAGGCAGAGACAGGGCAATCGCTTGCTGGACGAGGTCCGCAGCAGGTCCGGCGTACGCGGCGCTCTCGGCTGCTAGCCAGTTCCGGAACGCGTGATCGTCTCCCTGGGCATAGCGGCTGCTCCCGAGTTCGCAGAGCCGGACGATCTCCCCCAGCGGTACGGGAAATCGGTAGTCCGGGGTCCGGGGCGGCATGAACCCGGTGTGCGTTGAGGCGACCAAGCCCAACGAGTCGAGTGGCCTTTGCACGTCAATGGCGGCGACGGGTGGACCGTAATCAAACTCGGCACGTTCGTCGGACAACACGAGCAGCGGGACGTCCCGGGTCGCCACCCCCCAGCGCGGGCCAGGCACCGCTGCCCGCAGCGCCAGCGAGGATAGCGGGGCGGGTGGCAGGTCCGCTGACAGCGGCGTCGGAAGCACTTGGAGAGCGGTCCGTCGCTCCGTCCACATTGTGGGCACCTCATTCTTCAGGGTTCATCCGGTCCTGGGTTCGGGCCGCCGTACGCTGAGTCATCGCGCCGGGCGGGACGGTGAGGGCTGTCACGGCAACTGCCAGCGCTTGCGGCCGTGCTATACAGGTCGAGGTTGTCCCCACCGCCCCATTCCCCCTATGGTCGCGCCAACTGGCCCGCAGGTGCGGTCGCCGAAACGGCGTGCGGGTCGAGTTGGTCGCCAGTCGATGCCGGTAACAGTCTCTGGGGTCAGTGTCACCCAGCGCATCGGAGCAACTGCGTGGTTGACGAACTCGGTCTAGGTAGTTCTGCTAACCCCGTCGCCGTCGCTACACGGATCCATGGAATATCGCGCCTTGTCATAGGTATGATCACCGCTCGTGGTTGGCCGAATCCGGAAGGGCTGCCCGAAAACGGGAGATAACGATCATGGGGAGCGAGCTCTACTTGACTGAGGCGCAGCGATCGAGTGGTCTGAAGTGTGCCGGGGACTTGCCTTTCGGAGTCTCCGCGCCGGACGCTCATCGACGTCGATGAGCGTCCAGGGGAACCTGCCGCAGGATATCGCGGTCTTCGTCGGTCGCAGCGACGAGTTGACCAAGGGGATACAGCTGCTTCGTCAGGTGCGGCTGCTCACCCTTACCGGACCTGGCGGCGTGGGCAAGACGCGGCTGGCGCTGCGGATCGCGGCTCAGCTACAAATGCGTGATGGCGCATGGATGATTGATCTTGGCGCGATGCATGATCCACAGGCGTGCACGCCTGACCGTCTCTACGCCTACCTGGCAATGGGTCTGGGCATCCGCCGCCACAAGGCTGCAGGCCTCGACGCGCTACTCGATCATCTACATGACCGGCGGATGCTGGTCCTGCTGGACAACTGTGAACACGTGCTGCCCGCAGTGCGGGTGGGTGTCGCCGCATTGCTGCTCGCCACACCGCACGTTCGCGTTCTGACAACGTCACGGCAGGCATTGGCGATCGACGGAGAGCACACCATCGTCGTGCCTCCCTTGTCCCAAGAGGACGCGGTCGGCCTGTTCGGCGCCTACGCCAGAGCGGCTGGGGCAGAGGATGTTGCCCTTGCTGATCGACAGGCCGTAGCGGAGCTCTGCCAACGGCTCGACGGACTGCCACTGTCGATCCGACTGGCGGCGAGCCGGGTCCGCACGCTTTCCCCTCGGCAGCTCCTGCTTCGGTTCGCCGCCGACCGGTTTCGTCTGCTGTCCGACGCCGCCGGCATCGGCGGCGACCACAATGCCGAGCGACACGGCGCGCTCGAACGCGTGGTGGGCTGGAGCTACGAGCTCTGCACCGACTCTGAGCAACGGATGTGGGCCCGCGCGTCGGTTTTTGTCCGGACGTTCGGGCTGGGTGCGGCTGAGATGGTCTGCAGTGGCAGCGGCATTGCCGCCGCCGATGTCCTCGACATCCTCACTGGCCTCGTCGCCAAGTCGGTCATCGCGGTCGACGCCAGCGCCGATCCACCTCAGTACTTTCTGCTGGACACCCTGCGTGACTACGGCCTGAGGAAGCTGGCGGAGGCTGGCGAGACACACCGGGTGCGTGACCGACACCGCGAGTACCACCGCCGCCTCCTATCGCACGCCGCCAGTGCCTGGTTCGGCGCCGGTGGGCTCGATGCCATGGAGTCTGTGTACCAGGATTTGCCGGACGTCCTAGCCGCCATCGACGAGTCGATCCGGCAAGGAGACCCACCGACTGCCAGGGAGATGTTGCGGAACTTGGTGCGTTCCCAGGCGCCATTCTTCTGGGGTTTCCTCGACCAGTGCGACCGACGGCTACGCCACGTCTTAGAGCTGTCCGCTGCACCGGCCGACGCCGCGGATGCAGCTGACCTGTCCGCCACCCATGCCGCCCTCGCGTGGATCGCCACGGTCCAAGGCCACCACAGCGCCGCGCAGGCCCTGTTGACCACGGCACGCGAGACAGAGCGACAGTGGCACCTCGGCTCCACCGGGCCGGTCTTGTTCGCAGCCGGCGCCAACGAGGCGTTCGGCACCGGCAGCAGCCGCGCCATCCCGCTGCTGGCAGCGGCTCGCAAGGCATACAGCGACCAAGACACCGTGGGCGACAGGCATATGGCGACCCTGCTGTGGGCATTCGCCACCGCAGTTGCAGGGAACCCCGCAGACGCCGTCGTGGCGAGCGCAGAATGCCTCAGAAACACCTACGAGGCAGAAGCCGACTGGGCGAGTACCTGGGCGCTGTGGGCGTCCGCCACCGCTGCCCTCGCCGGTGGAGACTATTCACGAGCGATCGAGTTCTGCACCCGCAGTCTGCGCCTTCAGCACGATATGGGTGACCAGTGGGGGCAAACGTGGTCGCTCGAACTTCACGCGGCAATCATCGCTGCCCAGCTCAGCCGGGCTGACAAGCCGGTCGAGGAGGCGAAGCGGGCAGCCTGGCTGCTCGGTGCCGCCCGTACCCTGCGCCAGAGAATGGGGGTCACTCTGGCCGGCCTACCGCCGCTCGCCGAGCAGCACGCCCGCGCCAAGGCGGCGATTGCCGCTATGCTAGACGAAACCGCGATGAACGCGGCAATAGTGGCCGGTGCTCGCGGACATACCCATGCAGTGCGAGTCGCGCTGGGGAAGACAACCGTCCGCCGGCCTAGTGCATCCGCAGACGGCCTAACCCATCGAGAGCATGAGGTAGCCAGGCTGGTAGCGGCTGGGTTGACAAGCAGAGAGATCGGGGCGCAACTACGCATTAGCCCGCGTACCGTCGACGCGCATGTCCTGAACATCAGAATGAAACTCGACCTACCCCGGGGTCGGGCAGCCATCGCAGCCTGGGTAGTAGGTGAGGCTGGGCACCAATCTCCGGTCACACCGCCTGGCGCCGGTTGACCACCCTTCGTACGATGGAAACGCTGGCGGTGCTCCTGCGCTGACCTCCTGCTACATCCACGACCGCCGGTAGCGATTCTACCGGCGTGGGCTCAGCTCGTACGCGCTGTCGGTGCCCACCCAGACGAAATGCGGGTCTATCGGAAGGCCCAGATCCTGCAACTTCAGCCGTAAAGCATCGCACACCAGCCGTCGATAAAACTCGTTAGGCAGGTGGTGGCCCCGTTCCCATCGACAGATCATCGATACAAGTGACGAATCACAAGGTAGCTGGAGATTGTGCGCCTTCGCCGCCTGCCTCATAGCGTGGGCTAGCCTTATCTGTTTCCATCCCAACCGCATGCGGGCACGTCTGATGACGGCTCCAGGGTCCGGGGCGCCTTCACGGTTCGGCTGACTCTGCGATTGATCTACCCGTCTCACTGATGCCTCCGTCCTGGCCGACAGCAACGACACGAAGTAGCGCCCGTTGCTCGGCCTTCGTTTGCCCCCGCAACCGTGCTGGTCCGGCCCTGGCACGGTTCCGTCGCACAGGTTGTCCAGAGCAACCTCGGTGAACCTTGACCAGTGTCGACGGCCGATACCGGTCATACATCGCGATGAGTACCTAACCGGCGCTACCCCGTCTAGGTAGTTGCGCGGATAAGGCCAGCTAAGCAGGCGTTAGGCCTACGCATGCGGGAGTGGCGGGTGGTGTCGAGCTGGAGGTTGGAACGGCGGCACTCGACGATGTGGTCCGGGTCGCTGGTGGCCGCCAAGGCTAGGCAAGCGAGGGCGGGTGCTCGGCGGCTGCGGAGACCGCCGCGCCTGCGCCCTGCACCTGCCTCACCAGCACGGCGATCGCCGGTGCGTCCAGGACGAACCCGTGTCGGGGTACAGGTTCACGTGCACAGGCGCGTACGGCCTAGTGTTCTGAGTCGTTGGATAGTTGATTAAGTCGGGTGCAGTACGCGGCGAGGCTGTCGAGGATCTCGTCGGCGCTTTTGACCCAGACGAACGGCTTCGGGTCGGCGTTCCATGCCTCGATCCAGGCGGTGACGTCGGTTTCGAGGTCTTTGACACTGCGGTGGCTGCTGCGTCGTAGCTTGCGGCGGGTCAGTTCGGCGAACCATCGCTCGACGAGGTTGAGCCAGCTTCCGGATGTGGGGGTGAAGTGCAGGTGGAACCGGGGATGCGCGGCCAGCCAGGTCTTGATCGCCGGGGTTTTGTGGGTGGCGTAGTTGTCGCAGATCAGGTGCAGGTCGAGGTCGGCGGGGGTGTTCTTGTCGATGGTCTTGAGGAACCGCAGGAATTCCTGGTGCCGGTGCTGGCGTTGATGCTGGCCGATCACCTTGCCGGTGGCCACGTCCAGCGCGGCGAACAGACTGGTGGTGCCGTACCGGATGTAGTCATGGGTCTGCCGGCCGGGAACCCCGGGCATCATCGGCAGGACCGGTGCGCTGCGGTCCAGGGCTTGCATCTGGGATTTCTCGTCGACCGCCAGCACCATGGCCCTGTCCGGCGGGTCGAGATACAACCCGACCACGTCGCGGACCTTCTCGATGAACTGCGGATCCTTGGACAGCTTCCAGGTGTCGACCAGATGCGGTTTGAGCCCGAACGCCCGCCAGATCCGCGCCACCGCGGTCTGGTTCAACCCGGCCGCGCGAGCCATCGACCGGGTCGACCAGTGCGTGTCGTTGCCCGTCGGCGCCTCTTCCAACGTCTTCACGATCACCGCCTCGACCTGCTCGTCGGTGATCTTCCGAGCCGCGCCAGGCCGCGGCTCGTCCGACAGACCCGCCAGCCGGTCCCGGACGAACCGGCCCCGCCACTTGTTCACCGTCTGCGGCCACACACCCAACCCCGCAGCCACGTCCTTGTTGTTCGTACCTTCCGCGCAGGCCAACACAATCCGCGCCCGCAACGCCAACGCCTGCGCCGTCTTCGCTCGCCGGGACCACGACGTCAGCGTCTCACGTTCCACATCAGACAACACCAACTCGGCTTTGGGGCGACCCGTTCGCGGCATGCACTGCACACTACCCGATTTACACAACGAATCAACGACTCAGGACACTAGCGGTACGCAGCTCTGCACTCCAACGAGTACCCCGACAACCCGTCGCGAATCGAGGCCACCGCGCCGCGTCGCCCTGCGGTCACCACGGTCAGGTTGGCGAAATCGAGGCGTCGCAACTCGTCGAGCTGCCGGGCAGCGGAGGCTGTCGGGAAATCTGGGGGCCTTCGGTGAAGGGCATGGGGCGTGGCGGGGTCGGGGTCGGGTCTGGGCCGATGGTGGTTGCGGTCGTGTCTGTCCTGGCCTGCGTGGCGTCGGCCGGGCTGGGCTGGGTGCCTTCGTTGTGCTGGTCTGTCAGGTCGGTTCGTTGCGTTGGGCTGATCGGTCGGTGTTGGTCGCGGGCGGGCGGCCGCGGGCCAGGTCGCGGGTGTGGCGGTGCAGTGTGAGCAGGTTGCTGGTGGCGTTGATGAGCTTCCACTCGTTGTCGGCCGCGGGCTTGCCGCGGCGTTGGAATGCGGTGATCCCGCGGTTGTGTTTCGTGTCGCCGAAGACGGGTTCGATGGTGGGAGCGCGTTGGGCGTAGCTTTCCGCGCCGGTTTGGGTTCGTAGTCGGTGGCGCATCCGGTCGGCTGGGCTGGCGTCGGGTGGTGGCTCATCGGTGGCGTAGCCGTTGGCGCGTAGCTCGGTCAGCATCACGCGGTTCTTGCCGGGGGCGATGACGCGGTCGGGCCCGGGGGCGGTGAGGTTGTCGTCGGACCAGTAGCCGGCGTCGAGGGCGAACAGGTCGATCGTGCCCAGGCCGGCGCGGTCGGCGTTGACAACGGCGGTATCCATCATCGGGATGGCCAGGCGCACGTCGTTGGCGTCCTGGCTGACCTCGGCGGCGAGGACGAGACGTCGTCCGTGTTGCACCCGCACGGAGGCGGCCTGGCAGTTGTAGCCCTGGGTCCAGCCTCGCTGGGTCCTGAGCATCCGGCTGTCCGGGTCGGTGGCATTGCCGCGACGTGCGGCACTGGGCAGGTGTTCAACAGAGCACCCAGGCCGCACCGCGAGCGCGGTGCCGGGGGGTTCGGGTGTTGGCGTGGTGTCGGGGGGTTCGGGTGTTGGCGTGGTGTCGGGGGGTTCGGGTGTTGGCGTGGTGTCGGCTTGGCCCTGGGCAGCGGCGAGGTCGGCTTCGGCCTGGGCGATGAGGGCGTCGTAGTCGGGTCGGGAGCCGGGTAGGCGCCGGCCGGCGGCCTGTTCCTTGGCTACGCGCTGGTCCCGGCGCTGGGTGAGTTGGTCGAGCTTGCGTTGTGCGGTGGCGATCTTGTCTGCTCGGCGGGGCCGCCCGGTCGGGGTGGGGCCGTGCTCGTCGGCGTCGTGCTCGGCCCGGGCCTGGTCGATCTGGCGCAGGGTTTCTTTCAGCCGGGCCAACCGGTCCAGACGTCGACGCAGCTCGGCGGGCAACTCGTCGCCGCGGTTGTCCGGACCGTACAGGCTGTCCTGGTGGGCGTCGGTGGCGGCGGCCTGCGCCAGCATCGACTCCACCTCCGCGGACAACCGCTCGTACTCGCGTTGCAGCGCCTCGCGTTCGCGGGTCTTGCCCAGCCCGGCCGACGCGGCGATCTTTGTCCCGTCCACCGCCACCACGCCGACCTGGCGCAGCCCGGCCTTGGCGCACAGCAGCAGCACCTCGGTGAACAACTTCTTGATCGCTTCCTCATGGTTGGCCCGGAACGCCGCGATCGTGCTGTGGTCGACCACCCGGTTACCGGTGACCACCCGAAAGCCCAGGTCCCGCACGCACAACGCCTCGATCCGGCGACTGGAGCGCTGACCCAGGCAGTACGCGTAGACCAGCAGTGTCAGCAGCATGTCCGGGTCGTACCCGGCCCGCCCGGCGCTGCCCAGACGGGACCGGGCGTGAAACGCTGTCGTATCCATCGCCGCGACCGCGTCGATCAGGAACCACGCGAGATCATCCTCGGGGATGAACTCCTGCACGCTCGGCGGCAGCAGAAACGGCTGGCTACGATCCACCGGCAGATAGCGCTTAGCCACACCCCATACTACAACAAACATCAATCACTATACATATTCTGGACATCAATTTCCCGACAGCCTCAGCGGCGTCGGGCTCCTGCTCGTTGGCATTGGTCTGGATCATCGCGATCCGGCGCCCGGCGAGTGCTTCGGGCAGCCAGGGGCGGTAGCGGTGAGCCACCGAGGTTGACCATGATGTCGGCGCCGACGGTCAGCGCGGCGGTCAGGCCGGGTCGGCGGCGTCGCCGAGCACCTCGTAGCAGTCCACCTACACGATCGCGGGCGGATACGCGGTGACGCCGGTGCTGGCGAGTTCGTCGGTGATTCCGCGTAGGCCGGAGAACCAGGTACGGTTTGCCGGCGGCGTCGCAGACGACGATCGGCGGGGTGTCGCCGACTCCGGCGAACAGCATGCCTTGCATCACGTCGTCGTTCACGGAAGATGAACGATCCCAGCGATATCGATCCCAGCGCCGCCCGCACCGTCGAGGAGTTCGCGGCGCTGCTGCGGCAAGTCCGTGGCCGAGCCGACAACATCTTTACCGGGACCTGGAACGGTGGGGCCGCGAACACGCCACACCGCTGCCGCGCAGCACCCTGATCGACGTTCTGGCCGGCCGCCGCCTGCCACGCAAACCGTTGCTGCGTACCTTCCTCGCCGCCTGCGGAGTCGACACCACCGCCGACGGTCGATGGGAGTCGGCGTGGAACCGGCTCGCCGAGCAGCAGCCATCAACCGTTCACCCGACGCCCGCGACAGCAGGCGACACCGCGTCGGACGCGTGGGTTGCCGCAGCCCGCGCCCAAGCCGAGCAGATCACCGCCGGTGAAATCGCTGGTCACGCTCGTTTCGCGTGATCAACGGCACACGTTTCTGACGCGGCCCTTGGTTCCGGTCGTCACGGATCGACAGGAAATCATCCTCGCTGACCGGCCACGCGGCGACAGCCTTCCGGGCCAGAGCCCAAGTAACCGGCTCCTGCACGTCGCGTAGCAGTCGAAGGATCCCGCCGAAGGACCCAGATCAGCCTCGCCCATTTGGGTCATTGCGCCGGAAATCGTTCGCAACCGCGCCGCGCGCCGCCGCTGAAAACCCGGATCACACCACCCACCCCGACGTTGGTGCCATGGCGTCCCGCAACCGATCATCCGTCACGTTCACCGTGCCTGACTGACCTCCGAAAGAAGCGGGAGAACAACTGTGGACAACCGCCCCTGCGATTGCGGTTTGATTCTGGCGGCCCTGCCGGCTTGCCGCCCCCTGTTCTGTCAGCATCACGGCTTTCGGCCAACGCCACCGTAGTTGTCCACGTGGGCCGGATCGTCGAGGACGGATCGCCAGTACGCCACGGAAACGATTCCGGGTTCGACGGGTTCCAGGCTGTCGAAGTAGGCGGTGATTTGATCTGGCGACCTGAGGTGGTAGCGGGGGTTGGCGGAGAGGTTCCAAAGTCGGGCGGCCTCGATCACGCCGGGGCTGGTGGTGGTGCCGTCGCTGGACACCAGGTAGCTGCCTGGGGCCAGGGGCCGCATGAGCCGGTCCACGATCGCGCGGGCTTCGTCGTGGGCTTCGACGTGGCCGAGGATCCCCAACAGGATAAGCCCGATGGGCTGGGTGAGATCGAGGGTGCGGGCCGCCTCCCGCAGAATTCTGTCGGTGTCGCGAAGGTCGGCATCGACGTAGTCGGTAGTGCCTCCGGAGGTACTGGTGAGCAGGGCGCGTGCGTGGGAAAGGACGAGCGGGTCGGAGTCGACGTAGACAATCCGGCACTCGGGGGCGGCGGCCTGGGCGACCTGGTGTGTGTTCTCAGCGGTGGGCAGGCCTGTGCCGACATCGAGGAACTGACGGACGCCGGCCCCGGCGACGAGGTACCGCACGGCGCGGGTGAGAAAGGCCCGGGAGGCGCAGGCGAGCGTAGGCATCTCGGGAAAGGCGTCCGCGATCTGATCGCCGAGGTTCTTGTCGACGTCGTAGTTGTCCTTTCCGCCGAGCCAGTAGTTCCACACCCGGGCCGTGTGGGGCACGCTCGTGTTGAGCCCGCCCGGTCGCTTGCTGAGGCGCACGGAATTTGCCTTCCTGGGGGATGCCGGCGTGCTGCTTGCCGGAATTGCCCGTCGTGTCGAGGTTGGATAGGAGGTGCTTGCTGGCCGGGACCTATGACTGGCGCCGGGAGAGGTCGGGGCGCTGCCGGCCGCTGGAGCGTCGGGTTCGATCATGTTTTGTGCGAGCGCGGCGAGGGTCGGGGGTCCGGCTCGGTCGGGGTACTGGATGGTCTGCCGGGCGGCGGCAACGCCGAAGCGTATTCCCTCTTGGACGCTGCCGGGCCGCTGCGCCTCTACTGCCAGGATACCGGCGGCGAAGGTATCGCCGGCTCCGACGGGGTCGACCACCTGCTCCGCCGGCATCGGGGTGAGGCGGTGGTTCGTCGTGGTGAGGTTTCCGTTGACGAGCTGATGGATCTGGACGCGGTGCGTCGCTCTGACGATGACCGCCGCTCCGCATGGCATCGATTCGAGCAGGCACTGGGCGATCTTTTGGTCCGATTGTTCGCTTTCGCGCAGGGTGCGGAACTCCGCCTCGGTGAGAAGGAGGTAGTGCGCCCGATTCAGGATCCCGGCGATGCTGCCGGTGGGGGCCAGGCACCACTGGTGGCCGGGGTCGACGGAGAACCGTAGACCCGGGTTGCGTCGGGCGGCGGCGGTAAGGACTTTGAGTAGTGCGGCGGGTGATCGGGCGTCGAGCAGGGAGCTGACGTGCACGATCGTCGCCGTGGCGACGTAGTCGGCGACGGCCTCCAGGCGGCGATTGAAGTGGTCGGCTACGTATGCGTTGGCGCCTTCGTGGACCAGGAGCGTGCGGTCCCCGTGGTGGTTGAGGGCGAGGCAGACACCGGCCAGATTGGTGTGCTGGAGGACCATGCTTCGGTCGATGCCGAGCGCGGCGAGGACCTCTCGGTGTGCCGCTCCTGCCGGCGGGATTCCCGCGACACCGACGTAGCCGAGCTCTACGGGCTGCTTGCAGGCGGCGAGGGCGACGGCCGCGTTGAAGGCCGATCCGCCGGGCCGCACGTCGATCCGGTGCCTGCTGCCCTCCACGAGTTGTAGAGCGGTCCGCATCGTGTCGTGGGGCACTCGATGTTCGGTGCCGCCCTTCAGTGGCCGGCCGAGGATCTGGGCGAGGTCGGCGAGCAGTGACATTTCGTCATCCTCGGGGACCGTGACCACGACGTCGGTGTTCAGTGCGCCGATGAAGACAACCGAAGCCTGGTCCGTGTCGTGCTGGCGGGAAGTCATCGCGGCAGGTCCGCTCGTTGTCCGGCGGGCCGCCGGGGGCGACGTGACCGGCCGGTAAGGGTCTGGACCGGCACAGCGCAGCAGTGGTGGTGCTGCGCGACGGCCTTGCTCGTTGATGCGCCTGCTTGGCGGGCTGGTGTGGGGTTCGTTAATGGGGCGATGCGGGATTGCCGGTCGAGGTCGACGTACAGCCGGAGATCGCACACGTCTGCTGGTTTCGCGTGTCGGATCGCCTCGTAGGCGAGCAGGACACCGGTCTGGGGTGCGAACAGCAGCCGGGCTGTCTCCTCACCACTAGTGGCTGTGGCGGCGAAGGCGGCACGCCTGCTGAGGGCGCGCGGGCCGGCCGTTGTCTGCTCGAGTGTCCGTCCCGATCCGTCGACGTGGCGCCACTGCCGCTGCTGGAGCCCGACGTGCCCGTCGCGGGACCACCGGATCGTGTGTTGATACGCGTATGGTCCGGGCGCTGAGTCCGCCGGTACCGCAGCGAGTCCCACGGCCCGGTTCCGCAGGAAGTGACGGCGGGCCCACCGTCCCAGGGCAGTGCCGGGGGTCGGGGTTGGCGCCACCTCGGGAGCCACTGCAGGAGCCGGATCCAGGGTCGTCCCGGCGGCGGGCGTGGTCGACCGGGCGCCCGTCTGCGTGACGGCGGTGATGACACCCGTGGTCGCTACCAGCACACTGGCCGCGACGACCGCGGTCGTGCGGTGCGTCGTCCGGTTCGGAGGTCGAGTCACGGCAAGGTTGATCTTTCGATAGATGGTAATGGATCAGGGTTGGTGAGCGTGGTGCTGCCGGCGGGCTGTCGTCTCCGTGGCCGGCGGGCGATGTCGGCCGCTTCGAGGTGTTGCGCGAGGCGGTTGTCGATCGGCGGTAGCTGGTCGACAACCGTGTCGGTGTCGCCAGGGTGCCGAGTGGTTACGTTTCGTGCGGGCACGGTGTCCACGCTGGTGCCGAGGCCCGCCGCCTGCCGGTACGTCACCAGCAGCGCATGACCCGAGGTGCTCTCGACCTTTCCTGGCCGCCAACCTCCTCGGTAGACCCAGACGGGGCTGCCACGGTGGTAGCTGTCAGCTGTGGGTATGTCGGCGGGGGATCGTTCGTGAGGGGCTGTGGTGGGGGCAGGCATCGACACATCATCCTTTCGTGGGCAGATGGTCGGCGGAATCGGTCGGGATGGCGAGGGTTTAGACGCCCCAGTGCGGACTGCGGACAGGTTGGACCTCGACGAGCAGGCCAGCCTCGACGAGTCGGCGAATGACCGACAGCAGGGCAGAGGGCCGGAGCGCATGGACGCCGAGCAGCAGTTCCTCCACCGCCGGCGGGGCGAGGACGACCTGCCCGGTGCCCTCGTGGTGCCACAGTTCGCTGAGCACGCCGGCGGCCCGATGCGCGTACGAGCGGGCGGGCCATCGTGCTTGGACCTGACGTTGCCAAGCGGGGGGGCGACGACCTCCGTCGTCCCGGGTACGCCTGGCAGCGGGTGAGCGGACTCTGTCGCCGCGATGCCCCCCGACTCTGGATCGGCAGGCGGCAGGCCAGACCCCGCAGGCCCTTCCCTGCGCCGTTGGCCGCCGGGCTCGCCGGGGCACCGTGACCGTCGGCGCCTTCGCTGTTGTCGAGGTCGTCGACGAACTGGTCGACCTGTGACTGGGTGATGCCGGGCATACGCACGATTTGGGACCAGCCGCCGAAGGTCGGCAGCGCCCACCGGTCGACGAGTGCCGGTGGTGGGCGAAGCGCGACCGTGAAGGTGAGGGGGTGCACGCCGCGGGCGTCCCAGCCAATGGAGATGAGCCAGCCATGGGTGTAGGCAGCGAGTCGACGGGACTGGTCCGCCTGGGCGCGGAGCCCGTCGACGCCGTGCTGATGCACCGCGTACCACAGAGACAGGACCGCCAGACCGCATCGGGAATTCGTCAGCGTGGTGCGCAGGCTGTCGCGGACGGTCAGCACCCCGCACGGGATCGGCGAGCCGAGGAACTTGTGACCGCAAACGATGACGCTTCCGGCACCGTCGTCGAAGTCGACGCCGGGCCGCTGGTCGCGGGCGACGAGGGCGAGAGGGAGGCCGGCCAGGGCGGCGTCGGCGTGGACCCACCGGCAGTGCACGGCGAGCCGGTCGAGGATCTCGGTGGTGCTGCGAACGTCGTCAACGGCCTCGGTCGCGGCCATGCCGACGGTCGCCACGACAACCGCCGGCCGGTGCCGGTGCTGATCGAGCTGGCCGGCCAGGTCGTCGTAGTCGATCTCGCCGTTGCCGTCAGTGCGGGTGGTGATCGACGGCATCGCGAGCCGGTCGGCGGCGTGCCGAACGCAGTGGTGGGCGGTCTCGCTGTGATGGACCATCGCGTCCAGGTAGCGGGTGCGGGCCAGCCACAAGGCGTGCTCGGTACCCTCACTCGCCCCGCTAGTGACGTACCCCCACCGGTCGTCGTCGGGTGCCTGGAGCAGGTCGGTGACAATCGCGAGGGCCTCCCGCTCGAAGCGTTTGGTGTGGTGCGGATACCGGCCGTCGACCGCTGGATCTCCGAGGTTGTTCAGCAACGGCGCCGCTAGCAGTCCAGCGAGTGGCCGGTAGTCGAAATCGGCCGCGGCCAGTCCCGGTGGTCGGACCGCCACCAGCGGGCGTGTCAGGTAGCCGACCGAAACGCATCCTCGCTGCGCAAATGTTGGAAACGAGTAGCCAATCCGGGAGGAAGACGCCATGTCGGACTACGCTCTCATGTAGAGGGTGTGGGAGTTCCGCAGATGCTGCGAGGCGTGCCCCGCGAGCAGCGCCTTGCTGCCCCGGGAGCCAATTGGACCCATCCGTCGGCAACGGGTCAAAGTTGGCGACAGGAGTTTGTGACTCTGCCTGACCGTCCTAAATGATCTTTCTCCCAGGGCTACCGCTCCCATCCGCCGACTTCTCGGGTCGGCGTCCCGTAGAGCAGCGACCTCTAGGTCGTTGCGATGATCGATGTGACCTCAGGCTACGAAGCGATGACGTCTCGAACTACTAATTTCCTAGTAGTGTTCGTATGCTGGTGAGCATGGACCGTGGTGAGATGGAAAACGACCGGGGCCTGATCCGAGGGATCGGCTCGAACATCGCTGCGCACCGCCGCGCTGTTCACGTAACCCAGCAGGATCTTGCGGGCCGTATCGGCAAGTCTGTCCAATGGGTGTCTGCCGTGGAGCAGGGACGCCTGCACGCCGAGCGGCTTACCGACCTCCTACGCATCGCTCAGGTCGTAGGTTGCAGGATTGAGGATCTGATCGGGCGGCCAGTAGATCGGCTCGCGCCCGGCCCGCGCCCCCCAGGGGAGGCGGTCGCGGCCGTGCGCGAGGCGATCATGCGCGCAGCTGTGCCTGGCAACATGGAAGGCGTTGTCCCTCAACTGTCGGACGTCAACGTTCGTGTTGCCGACGCCTGGGTTGTCTGGCACAACTCCCCGACAGCGCACAGTACGCTCGGTCGCGTGTTGCCCAGTTTGCTGATCGACGCGACCGCTCTGTACCGGATGGGACCGGATCGCTGTGCTGCTGCACGCAGCCTGGCCGGCGCCTACCAGGTCACTCGTCAATGGTTACATCACATCCCAGACGGAGACCTAGCCTGGATAGCGGCGGACCGCGCTATGGCCGCCGCGCGCGAAGCGGACGATCCCCATCTGATCGCGCTTGGCGCTTGGGCCCTTTCCGCCTCGTATCGTCGGGCAGGGCAGCAGGACGAGGCCACGCGGCTCTGCCTTGCGGCTGCCGACGAATTGAAGAGCAGAATCGACAGTTCGGATCCGGACCCGAACCTGCTCGCTGATTATGGAATGCTCCATCTTGCAGCATCGATCAGTGCGGCGCAGTCTGATGACGACGGCCGCGCGTGGGCCTTCCATCGAGTAGCTGACGATGCCGCCCGCGCCCTTGGTGCGCACTATGACCCGTGGACGGCCTTCGGGCGAGGCAACGTCGACATCCATGGGCTCGCTATCAGTGCAGAACTGGGGCGCCCGGATACGGTTGTTGAATATTCTTCGCGTCTCGACGTATCGAATACTCCTAGCGTCGAGAGGCAGGCAGCGGCGCTGATAAACACTGCCCGGGGCTACGTGAGGAGAGGCGAGGACGAGTCGGCCGTTCTGGTCCTTCTTGATGCGGAGCGGATATCCGAAGAAGAGGTCCGCGACTCGACCCTGGTCCGCGAACTCATCCGAGAGTTGCTCTATCGAGACCGGGCGAGAGCACGAGGACATGTTCGTGCCCTCGCCCAGCGGGTGGGTCTACTTGCGTCCTGAGCTCGCCGCTGTCGCGTCAGATTTTCCGAGCATGTTGGCGATCGTTGTCGGCAACGCATTCGCGACATCGCCAGCGGCAATCGGCCCCCCTGCGGAGGCCCGAATGGCGGCCTGCCCGTGCACGTAAGCCGCCATGGCACCAGCATCCATGGCGCTGATACCTTGTGCCATCAGCGCTCCGGCGATACCTGCCAAAACATCGCCAGAGCCAGCGGTGGCCAGCCAGGCAGGCCCGTCGCTTTGGCTATACAACCATCCCTCCGGACTCGCGATGAGGGTCGTGGATCCCTTGAGCAGTACCGTGGCGTCGGCCTGCGCGGCCAACCTCAGTGCATAGAGCGCCGGACTCGACTCGACCATGTCTCTTTGAATTGACTCACCTAACAGTCCAAAAACCCGAGCCACCTCACCCGCATGCGGCGTAAGCAGTACTTGGGTGCCGGGGGTGGCGCGAATGCCTGCTGCGCGTTGCCGCACGCACTCTGCTAACGCTCCCGCGTCAACGACACAGGGAAGGCCCGAATTTAAAGCCTCGGCAATCGCCCGGTCCTGCCCGGAATCAGACTCGACGCCTGATCCCAACAGCCAAGCCTGAACTCGCCCTCCGCCCGGGACCGACTCTGGCACGGCGCGGAGCACGTGGTCCGTTACGCCAGGGGGGCCAATAAAACGCACAATACCCACGCCAGCGCGTTGAGCTCCGGCTACAGCCAGCACCGCCGCACCGGGGTACGCGTCCGAACCGGCAACTGCGCCAAGCACTCCACGCGTGTACTTGTGTCCGAACTTCGCTGGTATAGGCCAGCGAGCTGCAACTCCACTACCAGTCAGGCGTCGCACGAACGGCACGCCAGGTAAGCCCTCCTCAATCCCCACGCTTATGTCGACCACTTGCCCAGCAGCGTCAGAGGCAGGCGGCAATAAGAGGCATGGCTTCAAGGCGCCAAAAGAAACCGTGACATCGGCGCGAACATGTACTCCGGACAGGACACCCGAATCGGGGTCCAGGCCACTTGGCATGTCAGCGGAAACGACAGAAGTTCCTGCTGGTACTGCTGTGGCTAACCTCCCCGACGCCCCAGAGAGGGAAGGCCTTCCACCGATGCCCACCATCCCATCGATAATGATGTTTGCGCGCTTCATTTCCTCCAATCCTTCTTCCTCACCTGGTCGGTGAGTTGCCTTTATTATCCGTCCACCGGCAGCACGGAAGTCTGCCACTCCCCGGACGTGCGCGGTATCAGCGGTCAAGACTGCCAGGACCAAGACGCCGCGACGCTGAAGCCGGGCGCCAGCGAGCAGCGCGTCGCCACCGTTGTTCCCTGGCCCAACCAACATGACCGCTCGACGTCCATACACTCCGCCGGTCCGGGCCTGCAATACCTGCGCTGACACCGCAGCGAGGGCCGCAGCTGCCCGGTCCATCAGCTCGCCCTCGGCCAACCGAGCTAGCACCAGTGACTCAGCGGCTCGGATGTCTGTGGCGCGGTGTGCGGCGAGAGCACCGTCTCTAATGAGCATCCTGTAAGGCTGACATATCGCAACGGCGGATGACGTGTGGCAGTGGAGTGAGGAGTATCCCTGCGCGCCGCAATCGGCTGAGCTGCCGCGAGGCAGGTGGACAGACAGACTACCGGACGCGCCCCGATGACGATCGGGGCAGACAAGAGCGCGATCAAACTACTACTTCAATAGCAGTGTGAAGCCGGCAGCGGGTTGTTCACTACCGAGGGTCATCCAACGGCTTTCGGGTCGGGGACGACGTAGCAATCCTCGCCAAAACGAACGGAGGGTACCTCTTGGCTGACAAGCCGCACGAGAAGTGGCCGTCGGCGGGCGGCGACTCTACGGCTACCAGCAGGCCGGCGGTGAGCCACCCCGCCCGCCGACCATCGCTCTGCGGGAGCCTCGGGTTCCGCATCGACGGATGCCTGTCAACGCCCGCGTCCGTGGCGCCTGTTAATCGCGTTGACCTGGGCCGTGAGCAGCGGCCGGACAGGCTCCCGGGACCGTCGGCGTCCGAAGGGTTGGTGGCGACGTGATCGACGGTCTGCGTCTCATCACGTACAACCTCGAAACCTACCGTCGCGACGGTGAGCACCGCCGGTACGCCGAGGTTGAGCAGGTCATCGGGGAGATGGTCTCCGGTGGTCCGGCGATCGTCGCTGTGCAGGAGGTCGTCGGCGGCAGTTGGAGTGCCGCGAGCCGGGGGTTGCGCCATCTCGCTGCGGTGACCGGGTTGCGATGCGACGCCGGCGGCGGCCGGCATGGGGTGGCGGCAGCGCCTGGCCGGCACCACCGTCTTGCGGTGGGCCTGATGTGGAGTCCAGGGATTGAGGCTGTCCTTGGCTCGTTGGGGACGGTCACGGGTGGCCTGTTGTGGCACGCACTGGTCTGGGTCACCCTCGACATCGGCGGTCGCAGGCACGTCGTCGCCACCTATCACGGGCCGCCGTCGGACGGCCGGGACCAGCGCCGGCACGAGGCGAAGGTTGTCGCCGATACCCTCGCTGCTGACCGGCGGTACCCCACCTGGCTCGGCGCCGACTTCAACGCCCCCGGCGCCCGGACCGTGGATGGTGCCTACTACGACCCGGACCCCGCCGAGGCCGTCACCGCCGGGCAGCGGGCGGCGTGGGGGGACAAGCTGCCGGAGATCGGCTACCCGACCGACCGGACTCCCGATCTGCAATTCGCCGACGCGGGGTTCGTCGACGTCGCGGTCGCGGCCGGCGTTGCGTGGGCGCCGACGACCGGTCATCGGCCGACGGACCGCAACGGTCGGCGGCGTTTGGACCGGTGGCTGTCTCTGTCCGCACATGGTCAGGAGGAGAGACCTGTGGAGGACATGGTCATCGCCTACACGGTGCCTGACAGCGCGTTGATCCGTAGCGCCTCGGACCACCGGCCGGGCGTCGTCGACATCCGGCCCTAAGACGTCGCCGCAGGCAGGCGGTAAGCCTCCTCGCGGGTTGTCCGCGAGGTGACACGAAAGGGGCATGTCGACCGTCATGAGGTTGATCGCGGGAGCGGCGATCCGATCCTGGCCAGGGCCGTGGCATCCGGTCGGGGTCTCGACCAGGCGGGGTCTCGCCAGCCGTGGCGGCGGGCTGCTGTCGGTTTCGCCCGTCCCTTCGGTGCGCGGGCTGGCGAACACCTGGGCGGCTACACCGAGTCCCGCCGCGGCCGTGGAAGTCGTTGGCCGAGCGCCGCGGGATGTGTCGTGACGCAAACACGAGCACCAGGGGTGACCGCTGTGTCGGTGACGGCCACGGACACCGCGATGACGGGGCTTGCCGATCGTGTGGAACTCGCCCTCCGATGCGCCCGGCTCGCCATCCACTACAGCGCTCTGGCGTACGGGAGCACCGAGGTCAGCAGGGTACTCGGCGACGCGACCGTGCTCCTCGACACGGCCCACGCCCTGATCACCGCCCCTGCCACCGGCAGGAGGCCTGCCAGCGACGCTGCTGCGGCGGTCACCGACACCGAACAACGCGACGCTGCCGCCCTGGCCTTCCGCTACGGGTGGTCCGCGGCGATGCTCACCGATCACCTGTGGTGGGACATCCACTCGCCGGCCGGCATTCCGGAGCAAACCCGGGCGGCAGCCGTCGGCGCCGTCGCCGATTCCGGCGACCTGTTCCGGCAGGCACTCGAATGCCTCGCCTTGATGCCGGCCAAGCTGGCAGGGTCGCGACGGATTCCCCGGCAGCGTCCCCCAAGCGTGGGGTCCCCACAGGAACACCGCCTTCGTGCCCCGCTCGAGCGGAGAACAAGGTGACGGTTTTCGGTGTGTCATCCCCGCACGAGCCACCGGGCCGGTTGACGCTGCGGCGGTTGCAGACGCCGATCCACCGGCACCGCGACCCGGACCCCGGCCAGCGGGTGACGCTGGTGGGCACTTTCCCCGTCGGGACGCCTGCGTACTACCACCGCCTACGGACGGTCATTGAGGCCTGCGAGGTCGACGGCGCCGTGGTGCAGCGCGAGGGACCGGGCGACGTCCCCAGCGACGAGACCGCCACCGCCCGAGAGGAACGGCGGCTCCTCGGCGCTCTGCGTCGGACCCGGGAGATGGACGCCGCCTGTGTCGCCAGGCTGGGCTGGACCGATCAGCGTCCCGGTATGCGGTACGCCAGCGCACCGCGGTGGCGGGCCGTCGACCTGAGCGACCTGGAGATCATCCGTAGGGCGGGTCCGGTCATGGCCGACCTGGTACGGCAGACGATCCGCCTGGCGGACTGGGATCCCGATGATGCGGCCGCCGCCGACCGGTACCAGCGAACGATCACGGCCATGATGCGAGCGGCGGTTGTCCAAGCCGGCCGGCCACAGCCAGGCCGGGGGACGCGGCCATCCTCGACGACCGTCACGCCGTCGCGGTCGCCGGTGTGTTGGCCGCCCACGGCGACGTGGTCCTCGTGTGGGGCGTCGGGCATGTTCCCGGCCTCGACGTCCGCCTTCGCGAGCACGGGTTCCTGCGCATGAACCGGAGATGGGCGACTGGGCTTGTACTGCCGCGCATCACCGCCGGGCGGTGGCATTTCCTCGGCGGCCGGCGACCTCCGCCGCCGAAGCGGCTAAGGGGGCGTTAGGTGATTGTCCCGGCAAACGCAGTCAACCAGGTCCTCGCCGTCTTGCTGAAAGGCGCGGGGTACACATCCATGACGCATGCCGCCGAGGCGATAAACGACTTCGGGCGACAGCAGTACGGCCTCGACCTCAGCTACGACCACAGGCGTGTCGCGCGATGGTTGCAGGGCGGCGGTTGTGACCGGCCCGACCTTGTCGCCAAGGCGCTCAGCAGTGCATGGGGGACCGACGTCCCACCGTCGCTGATCTGGCCCGACACACGCAACGGCGCCAGGCAGCTTCCCGCACACCGCCAACCGTTCGTCGCCATACGAACACTGGACGAGCTGGCGACCTTCGTGCGACGCGACATGCTGTGCGACGGCTCCACGCTGCCCAGCCTGGCGGCGGTCACCGACGGATCCGAGCTCGTCGACGCGATCAGTCGCTGGTGCGACGCCGACACGGTCCGACTACCACCCTCAACCAGTAAGGGATCAGAGCGTGTCGGTGTGGAGGCCGTCGAGGGAATCGAGCACGTCACGGCACGGCTGATCGCGGCTAATGCCGAGTTCGGCGCGAGGGTATCGCGTGACGCCGCGGTCGGGCACCTCAAGTCCGCAGTGGACCTCCTCAACACGGCCAGCTACGACGACGCGACCGGGAACCGGCTGCTCGCGGTGGTCGCCACACTCGCCGCTGTCGTCGGCCGTATGTGCCACGACAGCGGCTTGGAGGGACCAGCCCAGCAGTACGCCACCTACGGACTCCAGGCGGCACGCGAGTCCACCCACGAGCACGGGCCCTTCAGCAGTGTATGCATCCTGGCGGACCTGGCCCGCCAGCTACGATCCCTGGACCAGCCGCACGCCGCCCTGCGGCTGATTGACCTCGCGGTCAGCGTGCTGCCCGACGCGCACGCCCATGGCAAACGTGTCAAGGCAATGCTGTGGAATCTCAAGGCCCAGGCCCTCACAGCAACGGGCACGACTGGCCTTAGGGAGGTACGAGGCATGATCAGCCTCGCCGCTGATCTCCGCGCCGAGTCACGCGCCGAGACGCAGTCACCGCCGCCACCTGGCACTCTTCCGCACCCAACCGACGCCGATCTGCACCGCGAAACGGCAGACGCGTACCTGCACCTGGCGTCCGCCTTTCCGGCCCAGGCCCCGGATCTCGCGAAACGCGCGGAGATCGAGGCCGTCAAGGCGCTGGCCATCTCGGACCCGACGCTGCGCCGCGCACGTGTCTACAGTCAGATCAGCCTCGCCTGGGCTCGATTCCTTCTCGGCGACACAGAGCAGGCCCGCGTCGACGCGGAGGAAGCCGTCAGGCAGACGGCAGCGGTTCCAGACTCCGCACGGCTCAGGGCCCGGCTCTGGGAAATGCTTGCCAGCGATCCCACGGGTCAGAGTGGCGCCGGCGCCCTTTGGGTCGCTGGTGATCGCACCCTCGTACCTACGTGCCGGATGCCCCGCCGATGACTTGGATGCCCAGCCGCCGGGGCCGTGCTCCTCAGGCCGGCGGCACCGACCCACAGCGGACAGGCACACTGTCGCCGATTCCTGCCAAAAACAGCCCGGCCCCCAGCAGTGAGCGCGGGCAGGCGCCGCAGCGGTCCGCGGTCCGCGCGAGCCGTCTCTGCGGCGGGTGAGGCGTCCGGCTCGGTCGAGCAGGAAAACGCCGCGTTGCGGCGCCGGGTGCGGGAGTTGAAAGAGGAACGCGACATCCTGCGCAAGGCGGCCCGGTATTTCGCCGGAGAGACGCGCTGGTGAACCGCTTCCAGTTCGTCGCCGACCACCAGGCACGCTACGGAGTGAAGCGGTTGTGCCGAATCCTGAACATCGTCCGGTCCAGCTTCTACTACTGGAAGGCCACCGCCGCCGGCCAGGCCGCCCGCGACGCCGCGGCGGCTCTGGCGGTACGGATCCGCGTCGTGCACCCCCGTCGTGATCGTCCATCACGATGAAGCCGGCAGTAAGACCGGCACGCTCGCTGACTGAGTCCGCCGCGCAGTGAAGCCGCCCGCCGTATGCATCCGCTGCTACCCGTCGGCAAGCAGCGGCACCCGTGGTTCCGCAATCCCACCCGCCGATCTCTTCAAGTGCACGTCAGGGCCGTCAACGACCATTGGCCCGGTCGAGCAGGAGGATGCCAGCTACTCCCTCCGTGGTCTCAAGATCACCGGCGACGATGCGGGTAGCTCTCGCACGCCATGTTAAACGCCCGTCTCGCGCCCAGAAAGAAACCCGTCCAGCACCCAATTAGAGGCCCGGTTCGCGCCCCGCCAAACGCCCATTTGACGGCCTTCCATCCCTAGCTGATCTCGTGTTTGGTTGTGTACGGCATCGGACCGTCGGCGATTCCTGGAGATCCACCAGATTGGGCGCGGCGGTTCGGCGTATTCCCTGCCTTGCCGCCGGATGAAAGCTCGCCGTCCGGCTATCAACTGTGTGCCCGGAAGGATCCAGAAAATGCCAACAGCAGTGCTGGCCAGGGAGCCATCGATTCACCGACGGAGTCGCCCGAGCTATCCATCCGCCGGCGTCATAACGCCGGGGTTCACTCGCCGCGCATTCGCGAAGGCCTCGCTACTCGCTGGTGCCGGTCTCGCCTCGGGCGTCCCCTTGCTGTCCTCAGGTTGTAGCAGTTCCGGTGGCACGTCGGGGCCCAGGGGTGGAGTCGATAAGGTCCGGTTCGTTACGACGTTTGGCACCCAGGGACGGGACGCCTACGCGTTTGTGGCGAACGCGAAGGGCTTCTTCGCGGAGGCTGGGCTTGAGGTGGAGATCGAGCCGGGTCGGGCGGGTGACTACAACCACACGGCGATCCGGTCTGGCAAGGCGCAATTCACGGTCGTAGATGCTGCCGGGGCGCTCGTCAGATACGGCAAGGCAGAGGACCCGGATACGACCTTCCAGATCGTCGGAGCGGTCCATCAGTCCACGCCGCTTTCCATTGTGTCCTTGCAGGAGGCGGGTATCACGACTCCCCGGAGTCTGGAGGGACGCACACTGGCGACCGTCAAGGGGGCGGCGCCGGCGGCGTTGTTCCCGGCCTACGCCCGGCTGGCGGGGATCGACGAGAAAAAGATCAGGTGGCAGTACGGGCAGGCGAGCGGACTCAACACGCTCCTGGCGAGTGGGCGGGTCGACGGGATCGGGATCTTCCTGTTCGGTAAGCCGGGTGTGGAAGATGCTGCGGCGAACCGGCCGGCGTCGGTGCTGCCGTACAGCGACTACCTGCGTGACCTGTTCGGCGGTGTGGTCGTCGTCCAGAAGGAGCTGGTCGCCAAGGACCCTGATCTGGTTCGGCGGTTCACCGCCGCGCTGTTCAAGGGCGCGGCGTACGCGGTGGATCATCCGGGGGAGGCGGGCGGGATCCTGGCGCAGGCAGTCCCGGGCCAGGACGCCAAGCTGGCCGCCGCTGAGCTCACGCTCATGCGCAACTACGTCATCCCGGCGTCCGGCGCACCGGTCGGCGCCATCGGGGAGGAGCGAATGGTGCGGGGCGTGGGGGTGCTCCAAGCGGCCGGGCTTCTGCCCGACGGGTCGGCAGCCAGCCTGGCCGGCCAGGTGGTCAACTTCGACATCGTCGGCGGTGGGGTCCGATGACGGCGATCCCGGATTCGCACCCCACCGCCGATCCGTACCCGATGAGCAATGCGGATGCTCATTCGCCCGACCACCACGCGGCGCTGGCCGAACTGCTCGATCCGGTCACCATGGCACGTCTGGCGGAGCTGGGCGACTCGATCGGCACCGACTGGATCGGCGCCACGTGCGCCGATGTCGGCTCCGGCGGCGGCAGCATCGCCATGCGGCTCGCCGACCAGGTCGGGGACGACGGTCGCGTGTACGCGATCGACACGGATCCAGACCAGATCCCCGACCACCCGCGTCTCGTCCGGGTCCAGCACGACATCCGTAGCGGCGCCCCACTGCCCGGCGACTTCTACGACCTGATCGTTGCCCGACTCGTTCTGAGCCACCTGCCGGAGCGTGAAGCCATCCTCCACCGCCTGGTGGACGGCCTCGCGTACGACGGAACCCTCATGGTCGCGGACTGGGCGCCGTTGCGTGACCGCCAAGAGATCATCGTGGCCGCTCCCAGTGAGAACGCCGCCGACCTCTACGCGACCTATCAGCGGACCGTGGGAGAAGTGGTCTTCGACGCGGCCGGCACTGACCGCGGCTGGGCTCGGCGGATACACACCGTGATGGTGTCCGCGGGCCTGGTGGATGTGCAGACGCACTTCAGCGGCGAGTACTGGACCGGCGGTAGCGCCGGGACCCGGTTCGTCGCAGCAATCGTCAAACAAGTCCGCCCCCGCCTGCTCGCTGCCGGCATGACCGACCTACAACTCAACAACCTGCTGGCGCTCCTGCACGATCCCGGCCTGGTGATACACGGTCATCCGCTGTACATCACGAGTGGGCGGCGTCCGGGGTGACCGCAGCCCGGTGGGCGGGCGCGATCCGGATCGGATGAGCGCTCGCCCACCGGCGCTGCAGTGTGACCGGTAGGCCGTCGAGGACGTGGGTACTCATGAGATTGATCAAGACGACGCTGGGTGAGAAGCGCCCGAAGTGTTCGGCGGGAGTCTTGCTGGGCAGGTTTTTGCCTGTTGGCGCGCTGGCTGGCATGGTCGGCTGCTGGTGGCTGGCTACCGCGATGTTCGCGGTCGACCCGTTCTTTGTGCCGTCCCCGATCGACGTCGCTGACGCGTTCTTCGCCGCACCCGGCTATCTGCTCCAGGAGACTGCGGCGACTGCCGGCATCACCCTCGCTGGGTTCGGCTTGGCCACAGCGTCGGGGCTAATCGTGGCTGCTCTGATCGCCACGTCGAGGACGGTCGAGCGAGCGGTCATGCCAATCCTCGTGGCGCTCCATTCGGTGCCTAAGGTGTCCGTTGCTCCGCTGCTGGTCGTCTGGCTGGGGTTCGGGGCGCAGCCAAAGATTGCGATGGTCATGGTAATCAGCTTCTTCCCGATCATGTTGGCTGCGGCGGCGGGCTTAACATCCACTCCAAGGGAGTTGGCCGAGCTTGCGCACTCCCTGTCCGCCTCCCGCTGGCAGAAATTCGTGAAGATTCGTTTCCCGTGGGCGTTGCCGCAGTTCCTCGTCGGACTCAAAGCCGGAGTCACGCTGGCGGTAATCGGAGCCGTGGTGGCCGAGTTGGCCAGCTCGAACAGTGGGCTGGGAACTGTCATTCTCACTGCTGGTACGACGGCGGACACCCCGACGGCGTTTGCCGCGATCAGCCTCCTAGCCCTGATGAGTACCAGCCTCTTCTTCGGCCTCGTCGCGATCGAGCGGTCGATGCTCGCATGGGCATCGGAAACCACCGCATAGACGTCCGCATGCCGTTTCCGTTCGCGCCACTTCAGCATTGGAAGGAGCAGGGCCGGGTGGACGCCTTGCGCATACGACCACGCCGCAGTCTGCAATCAGCGGTCTGGTACTACCAGGACCCGGCGACCGATCGGTGGGTGACCGTGGTCGGCGTCTGTCCCCAAGGCGAGATGGTCTACTACCTGAGCCTGCGCACCATCGCTCGTCGCGGCAGGGTCGGCCGGTCGCAAATCCACTACGAGGGATTGTTCGTGCCCCCGTCGGAGTCGGAGAAGAAGACGGCGCCCCGCCCGGGTGATATGGAGCTGGCTGAGCAGATCAGTCAGTGGCAGGTGCTCAGCATCGCGCGGGCCGGGGTCTTGGGCTGGGTCGACGCGCGAGAAGGGTTACGTCCCGAGGCGGACTGGTGTCCGCACACGGTCACTGTCTCGGAGCTGGTGAACCTTACCGGCCTGCGCTGGGCTGACGCGCACGTCCGCCGGGAACTAGAACGCCTGGACTGGCCGGACGGCAGCCGCCGACGCCCAGCGATGCACCGCTGGCGTGAAGCGAACATGGCTCGTCTGGCGACCCGGCAGGGGAGGACCACTCCGCTGCGCAACCATCCCGCACTGCTGACGTACCGGTCCGCCAACGCTCTGCAGGCGGTCGGCGAAGACGCTCAACACACCGTCCTGCTGTGGGGTCCGGAGGTGATGCCCCGAATCGCGATGGGCCTCGCCGACCTCGGCTACATCCGTCGAGGGCAGGAGTGGCTCCAGGTCGGTCAGCTACCTCACCGGCCAACCGCCGCCGCGCACCTGCTGCTCGGCTGCGGCCCTCGCCACCCCTCTGTCCTGCCGCTGGCCTCACCACCACAGCGGCACTGATGTCCCCATGACCAGATTCGGCCGGTGCCTCATCCCGCCCGGCACCGCCGACCGGTCGCCGACGGGCCGCCAGCTCCGGGATACCCGTCGCGGTACTGCCACGCACTACCGCAGAGCGAGCGGACTGCACGCTCCTTGATGACGGTTCGGGCGGCTGCATGGCACACCGGTGGCAGACGCCAGTGCCGCCAGCGGTGGTTCCGACCGACCGAATAGCCCGCTCCCGCCGAAGCCTCTGCCCTGCGACAAACCAGCGGGGTCCCAGGGCAGGGCGCTCCTCACGGAGCGCATTCAACCCGCTGAATCACCTCAGAAAGGTGCACTTTGTACCGCATGATTCGGAGCGTCGTCGCTGCGGCGATGCTCCTCGGCCTCCTCGGTGCTGCCGCACCAGCAGCAGCCGAGACCGGCAAGCCGACCATCGACGGGCCGACGGTCACGTACCGTCCCTTCCCACCCCCTCCGGGTGGAGGGACCACCCCCGGCGGCCCGCCCGGCCACCCCATCACCCCGATGATCGTCGGCGGTCAACCCGTACCGCTGCCGACCCCGTACCCGGCCACAGCAAGTCTCCAGATCCACAACGTGGCCCACGACCCGCATTGGCACACCTGCGGCGCCTATGTCGTCAACATCGGTCCTCGGCGCGATGTGGTCGCCACCGCCGCGCACTGCGTCACCGAGTACAACTCGACGACGATCAAGGATCCGAAACTGTTCCGCTTGCGTATCGGCTCGGCCGACCAGTCAACCGGCGGTGTCGTCGCGTACGTCACAGCGATCGCCACGTACAAGGACTGGGACTGGGGCATGACCCCCGACGTCGGCAGGGACGGCGACATCGCCCTCCTGCGCCTGGACCGAAGCGTGCCCGTCAACGGCTTCCCGATCCTGCCCCGCGCCAACCGGCATGACCCGGTGAAGCTCGTCGGCTGGGGACTCACGTCGGTCGACGGGACGGCCACGCCAACGCACCTCCAGGAGATGGACGTCGTGCTCCTCAAGCCCAGCGAGTGTGCGGCGGGCGCCATCACCGCCGGCGAGCTGTGCCTCGACAGCCCGGCCGGCACCGGCGTGTGGCTCGGCGACTCCGGTGGCCCCGCCCTGCAACGCATCCGCGGGCGCTGGTTTGCAGTCGGGATCGCCAGCCGCACAGTCAGCCCGGGACCAGGCCGAACCATCTACACCGACGTGGGCGCCTACCTGTACTGGATTTTGAGGACGGTCGCCAACGACTGGGCAGACGGTCGTCACGCCGTGCCCGAGCAGAACCTGACCTCCTGAACACCCGTGCGGCCCGGCCCAACCCTGTGGTCGGGCCGGGCCGTACGGCTCAACTGATCTACCCCGCAGGGGTGGCCGGGGCGGCGATCTGCCCGGCACCCACGACATCCGACGCTTCTTGCGGGGTCTCCAAATCTGAGTGCGACGAGTCGGTTCCGCACCCAAACCGATCACGAAGACGCCCAGCGAGTGCACAACCCCTGTCCCCCGCAAGACCTACACCCGACCGGCCGGATATGGAGAGTAGATGACCACCCCTACACTCGGCCCGATCCGCCGATTACGGCCAGCGCCCTTACGGGGAGCATGATCTCCTGCCCGTCGCTGGCCAGCGGCCGGCCCGTCCACCCCCGGGGGTGGGCCGGCCGCACCCCTACAGCCGACAGTGTCGCCCCCCAGCAGGGCGATATCGGCAGCGCGGCCTCACGGCCGGTGAGCGCGGGCCGCCGGTTACACCCGCGCCGATGTAACAACGCTTGGCCGAGCGAACAGTCGCCGTCGCCGACGGCAACCTGATCGCCGACCGAGTCTCGCTGCCCGCAGCCGTAGTAGACGGAGAAACGATCTACATGGACACGAGAAAACCTGACCCAGAGGTCCGGGCCGACGCCAGCCCGCACGGAACCGTCCAGTCGATCGCTGAGATGCCGGTGTTCTCGCCGACTTGTTCTGGCCCCACTACTCCAGCGAATTCCGGACCCACTGCCTCAACTCCAGAAACTGAAGGCTCCACACCGATCTCGATGCCGCGCGGCGTCATCGTGGCCCCACGTCCCGTGCGACTTGCTGCCGAGAGCGCTGCCGCGCCGGTCTTCGACCGGCTTGCCATCGAGCCCTGTGCCCCGGCGCCGCCGTCCAGCAGGCGACACACCGACCGCGATCGTCGAGCTCCGGCTCAGCGGAGCTTCCTGGGCCGGCGGCAGGCTGTTCCAGGGATTGGGACGGGCGGGGCCAACTGGAGTTGGAGCGCCAATTGATGAAGTCCTCTGCGATGCAGGCGATGGGTCCAGAACTTCCTGGAGAGGTGGGGCCAGAACTACCCGGCGAAAACATGCCGGAGATCCTCGCCATCGCCAGTCTGTATCGAACCATCCAGTCGGTCGCCGAGGTGGCGGCCACCATTGGCCATGGCTATGACTACGTCCGTAGACGGCTCAAGCTGGCCGGGGTGGAGGTGCCCAGGCAGGGGGGCCGTCGTCTCAAGCACAGGCGGACAGCTCCCCCGGATGAGGACATCATCAGCCGTTACACCCAGAGGTTCCACACCCTGGATCGCATCGCCGATGACCTGCGTGTCTCGTCTTCCTACGTGCGCAGCCGGCTGGACACGGCCGGGATCCCTCGACGACCGCGCGGGTGGCGGCCTCCGCAGGAGGACCAACCACGAGCGAAGGACCAGGCCCGGCTGTGGCCTCGGGTGGCCCGCCGACAAAACGATCGGATGAATGGGGGCACAGCTGTGGATTCTGAGTCGAGCGCCGTGGTGGTGGGGATCGGTGCTTTGAATGTCGACTGCGTGGTACCGGACCGAGCAGCCGGGCGGGTGTCTCCGCTGTTGGCAGGGATGAACGCGGTGATCGGATCTCCGACGGCGCCGGGTACGGAGCGGCGGGTCAGCGCCAGCGTCATCCGGACCGCGATCGAGATCGCCGATCCTCTGCGTAGACATGCCCGGCCCGGCGGATCCGCCTACAACGCGCTGGTCGCTCTCGCCGCGTGCCGTCTGGGGCTGCGACTCGGATATGTCGGGGTGGCGGGCGCGTCACCAGCCCGGGTCAACCACACGCGGCAGCTCGCGGGCCTGGGGGTGGACCACCGCTTCGTCATGGAGCGACGCGAGCTGGCCGGTATCTGTCTGGCCATCACCACAGGTGGTGACCGGACGCTGATCACTCACGAGGGCGCCAACATCTACATGTCTGACCACATCGACGAACATCGAGCGGCGATTGTCGACTATTTGGCGGGCGCCGCCGTCGTTCACGTCACCTCGTTCCTCGACGAGAAGGCTGCCGAGCGTCTGCTGGGCGTGCTGCGAGCGGCGCGGCGCCGTAACAGGCGCTTGCGTATTTGTGTCGATCCTGGCCACGTGTGGAGTACCTCCACCCAGCGGGCCGTCGTCGGCATCCTTCGACTCGCCGACTACCTCATACTCACCGGCGTCGAGATGCGTGCCCTGGGCCGCTCGCAGGACCGTGGCGGAGCGGTCGTCGACCGACTCCTGCACCGGATGCCCGCCGGCGCGGTGGTCATCGTCAAGAGCCCGTCCGGGGCCACCGTCTACCGACTGCGAGACGACCGGCTGACCCGCACGGCCCACAGGCATATACCGCTGCAGCCGGAAGATGTCGCCGACAGCGTCGGCGCTGGCGACATCCTCGCCGCAGGAGTGTTGGCGGCAGCGGCCCGGGGACCTGAGCGCGTCAACGAGGGCGTACGGATGGGTATGGCACTGGCCCGTCACGCCATTCAACATCCCGGCCGGTCCGGGTTCTCCCACTTCCCAGCCATGGCCGAGCACGCCATAGCCGAGTGGGCGGCGCAGCACCGGCCGGACAGGACTCATTCCGATGCGGGTTAGCCCACCGAGGCGGCGATGCAGACCACGCGAGGTCGCTGCCGTTGTGGTCGTCGCAGGGATTCTTATCGACGGCCCAGATCCTGTCACTTCCGACGTAGAGACGTTGCAGCAATCGCGCCGATATCCCGGCGCCCCCGCTCCGCTACCCGGGCCGACGTCGACCGCCCAGATACCCGGTATGCAGCTCCTTCCGATCGCGGACCGGTTCGCGGGACCGGTCTACTTGGCCGGCCTAGAGCTGTACCGTCCGTGCCTACCTCCGGCGGATCAACGACCACCACCATTCGGCGTCATCTTGCACCGGTTAGCGGTCTGCCCGCTCACGACAACGCCTTTGACCGTCATTTGGAGGCAACCCCGGCATGGCCGATCTCTGGCTTAACCGAGCAAACACACCCGCGAATCGTCGTCACAGCCCGGATACCAGCACTGCCGGCCCACCTGATGACAGAGTGCTGACGGATCAACTTCGCCTAGGCGCGGAGCACCACGCGGTGAGACAACAGATGGTGCCGCTCCTGGTCGAGGACCGCCTGCCAACGTGGGTGAGGGTGCTCAGCCAGTTGGCAATCGCGTTCACGCTCGGCGGGATAGCCCTGACGTCAGTGGTTGCGGCAGCGGTGTTTCCGATGGCCAGTGATCCCTGCTCTTCCGATGCCTCCGCGTTCATCTGCACCCCCCAAGGGCAGCACATCGCGGCTGCGGCCCCGTTCTACGGCGGCTTGACCGGCACAGGAGTAATCGCCATCGCCATCTACATCGGACCCCGGCGATACCGCCCGCTCTGGGCTGCGGTCGGCTTCACCATCGCGGTCACCGGGTGGATGACCGGCTACGCCATCGCCGTAACGGCAGAATAACCGCCGGAGTCAACCACGTTCGCCGCCGCCCTAACTCCAGCGCGCGTTGCTGATCGGCGATACCGGAATTCGGTTACCCATCAGGATGGTAACAGCCAGGTGGGCTAGAGCACGACGAAATGACGACAACCCTACGGCTACCGCAAAGATTGGTACCGGAGGTCCCAAAATGGACCCCAGCTTTGTTAACCGAGAAGGGCCGTTAGCAGATGACTGAAGCCACGCAAGGCGATAAAGAAAGTTTACGAGAAGAGTTGAACGCTCCGGTCATGCTAGACGTGGTAGACGCACATGACGAGGTAGTCGGGCAGATCGCCGAAGCCGCACGCTCCCCACAGGATCTTATCCTGCGTTTCGCATTCGTGATGCTCGCCGATAGCTCGGGTCGGCTCCTGCTCCACATGCGCGCTGCAAGCAAGCCCGACTATCCACTTTTTTGGTCTGGCTCGGCGGCTGGTCATTTGACCAGCGGAGAGACGTACGTGACCGGGGGCGAACGGGAGACTTGGGAAGAGCTGGGCATAAGGGTCCGCCTGGAACTGCTGGGTAGGTTCTACTCACCGGAACGCCGACGGTGGGTCGGGGTCCTCTTTGGGTTTCACAATGGCCCGGTGACGATCGACAGACAGGAGATCGCCCGGACCGAATATTTCGATCCACAGCGGCTGGACAGGCTATGGGAAAGCCTGCCGATGACGACTTTCCTGCGCAGATCGCTGGCCCTAGTCCTGCCACGGCTCGAACAGCTGCGTACCTCGGGACAGCTGACGAATCCACCTGCTGATCTACACGAGTCTGACGCCATGGACACGGGCGTCAACCGACCAGCGTACCGGGCACACCTCGCCGCCCAGTGGGCCTCCTACGCCGCCGGCCGCCTAGCGCAGACGATCGGTTCGAAACGCCTCGTCGAACTGCTCACGGACGCGGCGGCAAACCTGCGGGCGGCGCACGAGCTGCTGACCGACACGCCGGGGCACACCGATAATCTCGCCCTGGACTGGCACGGTAAGCCCCAGGACACCGCCTACCATTGCACGTGGAGCGCCGCCGTGCTCGCCCAATGCCTGGTCGACCCGAAGGGGTTCCTTGCGAACAGTGCGCCTCGGCGCCACCAGCACGCGACCGTGCTCGCCGCGCTGGCCGTACAGGGCCTTCAGGACGCGCTGAGGGAGTTCCCGCCTGGCCCCGGCAGCCCTGCCAGTCGGCAAGAGTCGCCCAAGTGGCTGCGACCCTCATCGACGCCATCGGGTGCCACCTCCGGAACGGGTGACGGGATCAATGCACTGTCCGACAGCGCCGAGCGAGGCGGCCCACCGCTGACTTTCCTACGCCTGGTGGAAGGCACCGTGATGGCGGTCGCCGATAACGAGATCTACACCCTGCCGGTGCTGGTGCATGTCGATCTGAACGAGCGAGAGGTTGACGCCATCGCGACCGGGGTGCAGGTCGTCCGCTGCCAAGACGGCAGCAATGCCGTGCTGATCTCCGCCGTACCCGACCAACACGAGCAGTGATCCGCGTCTGGGCAGCTCAACACCTCCTGGCCGGGGAAGAACTATCGGAGGGCTACACCCATGTCCGAGTACCGCCAGACGCCGTCGTGCACAGCACCGGCGCCCGGCGCCATCTTGGCCGCGAGCTTCCACGCCACTGTCAAGCCCCGAGTTTGACGAAGTGACTCACGTCCTGACTTGCGGGGCCGGCGGGTCAAAGTCTCGTCGCCTACCCGGCAGTACCCACTGGCCGAAGATAGGGTGTGCTGTTAGCTTGCGGGCGGGTGGGGTGTCGTCAGGTAGGACTCCAGTTGGTCGATATCGACCAGTCCGTAGTGCCCGTTGTCGGTCCACGCAGGCAACTCCAGGCCCAGATGTCCAGCCGTTCGGGCATTGTTGATCACGGCACGTATACCAGCGGCATGTCGCTCGGCGAGGGAACGCAGAGCCGGACCGGCGTCGCCCATTCCGGCGAGATAGCATCGGGCAAGTGGCGTAAGCGCAATCGCGTGTGCACCAAGGAAGGCGGCAAACTCCCGAGAGCCAACGTCAGCAGCGCAGGCGGCATCGCTGCGGTTCGGCCAGGGCACGCCAATGTGTTGGAACAAGGCGGCGACGACGCTGCCCAGGTCGGCGTCGGCCGTGCGATGAGGGCGCATCGACCACCCAACGCCGACCGGTACCGGGCTCCACCTTTCGCATCGGCGTTGGTTCATCGTCGCCACGAGGATCCGCCGTAAATCGACCACGCGCCCGTCACTGTTTCGGACCGCTTCGGTACGGGGAATCAACAGGGTCCCGGTGAACCGCATTCGCGCGCGGGTAGAATCCTCTGCCAGCATCTGAATCGTGGTCTCGGCACCGAACCGGGCTGCGTCCAGCGAGGCTTCCGTGTCGCTGCTGTGACAGCGGAAGGTCTCGTCGCCGTCTTTCCACCCGACCCGCCACCGGTAGAGGTGGCGCGACCGGGCCTTGGCGGCGAACATCGCGCGTGCATGTTCTGTGTCTAGATGGTTGTCCAGGACGTTGATGTGCGCCTCGAGCGGTCGGGGAGCGCCGGATACGGGGACCTCGGCGGTCAGTCCGTCGTTTCCCCACGCCAACCACTGCAACGACGTCGGTTGCCACTCACTCGCGCGCAGTACGGCATCCCCGATGCCAGCCAGATGCAAGCGCATAGCGAACCGGAGCACCGCCACATCATCCGGCCCCCACTCGGTCCAGACGCACGACTCCAGAACGTCCAGCCGATGTTCATGAGTTTGGTCTCCAGACTGCCGCCGCGACCACCTCAGCAGCGCGGCCCGCAGGGCGGTAGCCCTATCGATTGCAAGCTCGCCAGCGACGATCCGTAGATCGTGAGGGCCCAACCGGGCGAGCATGACGTCGATGAAAGCCACGGCATCCACGATCGATTCCGGCAGCGGCGGGATTGTCCGGGCACGACGGCGTGGGGTAACCTCGGCGGCATCGGAGAGATCGGCGGCGGTGGTCAACGCTCCAACTGGCACCTGGTCGACGCGCTCCAGCAATCGTTGCAGCAACGCCCGACCTGACATACCTGACGGCGGGAACCCGCCCACAAAGCGGCAGGCCGCGTCCATCACCTGGTCGGGTCCCACGCGGAATGTACGAGCAGCACGTTTGATCCTCCGGCCGGCAGGCACCGTCGATGAGTCGCTCACGTCTTTGTCCAATCAGTATCGCCGACGCAGCCAACGCCTTGCGTGCTCACCGCCGCGCCGCCCAGCGCGAACGGTCGGCAGGGCGAAGTCGACGCCTCTTGGTAGCAGCTTGTCCTTGCCAGTCCAGAAACGCGCTGGTAGCCCCTCGGCGGCCGACCCGGCTTCGGTCCGCGCGCCACTCACTGCGCCAACCAGCCGCTCCGTCCCGGCACCCGTGGTGGCGCTGGTCCACCTGCGCGGCGTCCCGAGCACCACTGGCCGCGCCGCCGCGATCCTCCAGCACGTGCTCGACATGCCTGCCCCGGCCGTCGTGATGCCGCTCGACTCCCCCCCCACGTCACCACCGCCTGCCTCGCCACCAATGTCGGCATTCTACGAGGAACGGGGACGCGGCGCATGTCAATCCCCTGGAATCGTGGAGGACTCGGTTATGCGGCCTGGCTCTCCAGGACGCGGGTGGTTGATCGTTCGTAGTCGATTGGTGAGCGTCCGTCGCAGACGGAATGGCGGCGTCGGCGGTTGTAGAAGTCGGTGATCCAGGTGGCGACCTTCAGCCGGGCCTCGGTACGGGTGCGGAAGTGACGGCGGTGGACGTACTCGACCTTGATGGTGGAGAAGGTGGCCTCGGCGACGGCGTTGTCGAAGCACGAGCCGACCCGGCCCATCGACTGGCGTACCTTCCACCGGGCGCAGGCCCGGGCGAAGTCGGCCGAGCAGTATTCGCTGCCCCTGTCGCTGTGGAAGATCACCCCGTCGACGTTGCCGCCGCGGGTGACCGCGGCCATGTTCAACGCGGCGACGGCCAGGCCGGCGTCGTGCCGGTCGCCCATGGCGTAGCCGAGGATGTGCCGGGAGTACAGGTCGATGACGGTCTAAGTTACGTGGAATCTGCTGTTATGTGGAATCTGTCTGGTGGCTGACTCTTGCCTCACGGCTGGGGTGGTGGCGGCGTTGAGCGACCGTGGAGTTGGTGGAGCGGTGGCCGGTACTCGACCGGCATGAGATGGCCGCGGTGTGGCTGCAGGTCTGGGTCGATCTGGGTCGGGCGGCGCGCACCATCGACGCGTACGGGCGCGGGCTGGCCGAGTACCTGGAGATGTGTGAGCGGCTTGGCGTCGATCCGCTGACGGCGGGTCGGGCGGACGTGGCGGTCTACGTGCGTGAGCTGACGCGGCGGCCGGGCCGTCTCGGCGTCAACGTGGTGTCGATCGAGTCGGGCGCTGGGCTGGCGAACGCGACGATCCAGCAGCGGCTGGTGCCGGTGCGGCTGTTCTACGACTTCCTGATGGAGGAAGGAGTGCGCCAGTCGAACCCGGTCGGGCGTGGCCGGTATACGGCGGGCCGCACGTTCGGCGGTGGGCAGCGGGGTCTGGTGCCGCGGTTGACGAAGCTGCCGTGGATTCCGACCGATGAACAGTGGCTGTCCATCTTGGACGTTGTGCGGAGCGAGTCGGCGCGCACCCGGGTGATGCTGGCGCTGGCCTACGACTGCGGTCTGCGCCGGGAGGAGCTGTGCTCGCTGCGCACCGACGATCTGGATCCAGGGCACCGGATGGTGCGGGTGCGGGCAGAGACGACCAAGAACAGGTTGGAACGGGTGGTGCCCTACTCGGCGGTGACCGGTGCGCTGTTGTCGGGGTATCTGGCCCACCGGGCGACGGTCAGCCGGATGCGCGGCGCGTTGTTCTTGTCCGAGTCGCGCCGCAATCATGGCCAGGCGCTGACGTTGTGGACGTGGTCGAAGGTCGTGCGGCGCATCGCGCTGGCCGCGCAGACGCCGCGGTTTTCCACCCACACCACGCGGCATCTGTGCCTGACTGACCTGGCTCGGATGGGCTGGGAGATCCATGCGATCGCCACTTTCGCGGGCCACCGCAGCACCGAGTCGACGATGCGCTATATCCACCTGTCCGGCCGGGACCTGTCCGCGCGGTTGGCCGCGTCGATGTCACAACTGCACGCGTGGCGGGTCGCTGCCCTCGCCGCGCTGGACGGGACCGGCCAATGAGCACCGCGCCGCTACGCCTTTCTACCGGCGGATCGTCTGCAGTAGACCACGCTGCTCTCGTTGAGGGTTCGGACGGATGGGACCGCCGGCCGCGGCTGTCCCCGGGTGAGGCCGCGGCGTTGGTCGCGCTGGACGCGAAGGCGTTGCGCCGCAACCGCTGCCGTGGCGTGCCCCGGCGCACTGCCCTGTCGTGGCGAGCGTTGTCGCGGCTGGTCGAACCTTTGGACGCCGCCTGCGCCGCCCTTCACGACGCTCACGGCGACCCGGTCCGGTTCGGCCGTGCCGGCCGGCAGGCCACCGCGATCGTGCTCGGCGGTTGCGCCACCGTGGGCCGGACGTGGTGGGGGTGGACCAGCTGGGACTGGGCCCGGCTGGTCGGCGCCAGCAGCCGGGCGTTCCGCGACGCGCAGCCACTACCGACCGAGGTCACGGTGCGCCCTTTCCTGCTCGCGCTGGGCTGGCTGCTGGGCGGGTTCACCGACTACCAGCACGTGGGCAACTTCAACCGGCTGCACTTGGCGCACCTGGTCTTCGGTGAGCAGCCGGTCGCCGCGGCGATGGAGTCGGTAAGCACGATCACGCAGGGGTGGGGCTACCGCAGCCAGACCGACTCCGAGGGCCGCTACCGGTTACCCGGGATCCTGGCCCAGGCTCTGCTGATCAACCGCAGCCCGCGGCTGGAGGACCTGACCACTGGGGCGTTCGCCGGCCTGCACACGCACCCGGCCAGCACCGGACGTCACCCGACCACGCTCTACACGCTGCAACGCGCGGTTGCCGGCCTCGGCCACTGCCAGCCTCCGGTGCGTCCCGGGTTCAACCACGCGCCGGGGTTGCCCGGCGTCCCGGCGGCCTGGGCGCAGGTTCTGCAACGCTGGTACGACACCTCGGCGCTGACACCCGACGTCCGCGCCAACATCCGCTGCAACATGGCCAAGACCGGACGGTGGCTGGCCGCCGAACATCCCGATGCGGTCGACCCACGCCGGTGGACCCGCGCCATCTGCGCTGCCTGGGTCGCCGCGGTGGACCGGATGACCGTCGGTGACTGGGTCGGCCGCCGCGACCACCTGCACGAGCGCATCGGCGCGCCGATCGCCCCGCGCACCAAGGCCCACATCCTGATGGGCACCCGCACCTTCTTCCGCGACCTGCAGGAGTGGGAGTGGATCCCCCGCAGGTTCGACCCAGCCCGCGCGCTCGCCGTCCCGCGCAGCGTCGCCGCCCTGATCGGCACCAACCCCCGCGTCATCGCCGACGACGTGTGGGCCAAGCTGCTGTGGGCCGGGCTCAACCTGCAGACCACCGACCTGCTCGGCACCGCCGCCGGCAGCTACTACCCGATCGAGCTGACCCGCGCACTGGCACTGACCTGGCTGTTCGCCGGCCTACGCAGCGACGAACTCACCCGGCTCCGCGTCGGCTGCATCCGCTGGCAGCACAACGGAACCCCCATCGCTGGCGACTCCCGCGACGTGCTCGCCGAGGACGCCGTCTGCCTACTCGACGTCCCCGTGCACAAGACCGGCACCGCGTTCACCAAGCCCGTCGACCCGATCGTCGGCCAGGCCATCGACGCCTGGCAGAACATCCGACCCGTCCAACCCAAGCGGCACGACCGCAAGACCAGCGAACACGTCGACCTGCTGTTTTCCACCCGCGCCCACCCGGTCGCCAAGGAGTACATCAACCGCACCCTCATCCCGACGCTATGTGCCAAGGCGAACGTGCCCACCAGCGACGTCCGCGGCACCATCACCAGCCACCGGGCCCGCTCCACCATCGCCAGCCAGCTCTACAACGCCAAAGAACCGATGACCCTGTTCGAGCTGCAAGCCTGGCTGGGCCACCGCAGCCCGAACAGCACCCAGCACTACGCGAAGATCACCCCGGCCACCCTGACCAAGGCATACACCGAGGCCGGCTACTTCGCCCGAAACCTACGCACCATCGAAGTCCTCATCGACCGCGACGCCGTCACCACCGGCACCGCCACCACCGGAACACCTTGGCAGCACTACGACCTCGGCCACGGCTACTGCAGCTACACCTTCTTCGAACAATGCCCTCACCGCATGGCCTGCGCCCGCTGCGACTTCTACACCCCCAAGGACTCCACCAAGGCCCAGCTGCTGGAGGCCAAGACCAACCTGCAGCGCATGCGCGCCTCGATCCCACTCACCGACGACGAACGCGCCGCCGTCCACGACGGCCAGGCCGCCCTCGACACGCTCATCAGCCGACTCGCCGACACCCCAACCCCCGCCGGACCCACCGCACGCCAGCTCGGCATCCCCACCACCGCCACCCTGCTACCCATCCTCAGCGTCACCCACAGCCAGGCCATTGAAAATCACTGATTCCACAGAATGGCGAGGTAGAGCTTGCCCTCCTGCGTAGCGATCTCGGTCATGTCGCCGCACCAGGCCACGTCCGGCGCGGGCGCGGTGAACTGACGCTTGACCAGGTCCGGGGCGGCTGGCCGCTTGCCCTGTCGGGTCAGCCCACGCCGGCGCCGTTTCGCTCTGGCGACGAGGCCCAGATCAGCCATGAGCTGGGCGATCGTGTTGTCCGACACCCGCCAGCTCTGCTCGCGTAACTCGTCGCCGATGCGTGGGCTGCCGTAGGTGCCGCCTGAGGCGTCGAAGACGCGCCGGACCGCGTCCGTCAGCTTGGTCCTACGGCCCTGGCGGGGTGTCGGCCGACGGTCGCGCCACTTGTAGAACCACGACTCGGACACCCCCAGGGCCCGGCAGGCCACCGCGTGCGGCACGTCGTGCTCGGTCCTCTGGGAAGCGATGAAGGCGGCCACGCTCACCGGCCCGTCGCTTCCTTGACCCACAGGACCACGGATCGCTTGAGGACATCACGCTCCATCGCCAGCTCCGCGTTCTCCCGCCGCAACCGCGCCAACTCAGCCCGCTCGTCCTCCGCCAGCTGCCCGGCAGCGGCTTCGCCACGAGCGGCACGATCCTGCTGAACCCAGTTGGCCAGGGTGCCGCTGTTGATCCCCAGATCACGCGCTACCTGCGCGATCGACTTCCCGGTCTCCCGCACGATCCGGACCGCGCCAGCGCGGAACTCCGGATCGAACCGGCGTCTCGTCTCAGCCATGAACCTCTATCCCTCAAGTTCTAGCCTCCACGTTACGAGGGGAACCACAGACTCCAGCACCCGCTTCGTCAACTGCTGCAGCAGACCGCCCTCACCGGTGAGCTTCAACCCTTCACCACGTGCCCGGTCCACCAGCAACGCGATCAGCTGCTCATCCGTGGCCGCACCCACCGACCCGCCCGCGGGCTCCTGCTCGATAGTGGTCTCGGTCGTCATCTGGCGCATCTCCCTTGATCAGCAGATCCGCCGTTAGTTGTACACACCCGAACCGGCGCACATCCAGCCACCGCTGCTCATCCATCGCCCCCACCGCCAGCCGCCCCACGCCTGCCCGATCACGACCCGAGCAGCCTCACCCTCAGTCACCCGCTGACGACGGACAAACAGTGCGCACCTCTGCAAGATCAGCGTACATAGCTCTGCACTCCAAGCCGTACCCCGACAACGCGTGCGTTCCGGAACGGATCAAGCCGCGGGCGGCAGGGGCGGGCCGGGCGGTTGTTCGCCGTCGGCGGGCAGGTGCAGTGCCTTGAGGATCGCTGCGACCGGTACGCGGTAGCGGCTACCGAACCGCAGCACGGCGACCGGGAACTGGTTGCGTTTGGCGAGGTCATAGGCCGCGGCGCGGGACAGGCCGAAGATTTGCGCCGCAGTGGTGATGTCGGTGACCGCTCCGAGCGCGCGGATGCGCTCGACGGTCCACGCCTGGGGAGGCGTTGGTACGCCTTCGGCAGAAGCGGTGGCTGTGCTGTTCATGGGATTCGTCCTTCGGGAGTGAGGGAAGGGTCCGCCACCGGCACGGTGGCGGATTCTCGGAATGGGTGGGATCGCTGGTGTGGTGGTCAGCCGGGTGGCTCCCACCGGCTCCGACCCGGCTGCGCCGCTCGGTGACCCACAACGCCGGATGCTGCCCCGGCGACAACAGCGGCCTGACCTCGTCCACCCACTGCTCCAGGACCGGCACGACCCAGTCCATCTCCGGCACCGTCAGGACCGTGCGCCGTTTGGGTGCACCGCCGCGTGACGCCTTGCCGAAACGGACGAACAATGCCCCGAACCGGCCGTACCGAGCTGCTTTCGGGTTGTGCCGAAGGTCTGCCAGGTCCAGACCGCAGCACTCCTGCCGACGTAACCCGTACGCGTAGACGGTCTTGAGCATCGCGGCGTCGCGCATCGCGGTCAGCGAGCCCTTCCGACGCCGGCTCCGGATCTCCTCCACCCGGCCGTCTGCCGCATCGAACAGTGCCTGCACCTCGTCGTAGGTCAACGGCCGCCGGCCCGGGTCCCCCTCGTAGTCCGATACGTGGACCACGCTGTTGTGCTCGTGGAACACCTGCGTGACGGAGGCGCCGAACCGCTGCTGGCACTGCTCCGGCCACCCGTAACGGGGATCGGCCGCGTACTCGCAGAACATCCGCAACGCGATCTCGTATCCCCGTGCGGTGGACACTCGGATCGGCTTGGCCCCGGAACGCAGGTCGGCGATGAACGCCTCTGCTTCCGCGGCCGTCCACTGCCACGGATACAGGCCGCTGAACGACATCAGCCGGCGGACCAACGCCAACCGCGGTCCGATCGTGGCCTCCTGATCGAGGAACCGAGCCGCCTGTTGCCGGGCCCAGCCCGACAGCATCGCCTCAACGACCGCCCGCTGCGGATCCAGCGGGACGACACCTTCGACCAGCTCCAACCGCGCCGAACCGGCCATTTCCCCCGCCACAGCCAGCTCCCATCGGCGTTGCATTAGAAGCAACATTGTTGGGATGGAAGACGTATCGTGCAAACGTCGAGGTCAGCCGTCGAAGATCAGTTAGCATCATCGATCAAGCCGTCTCGTCTGGCTGGCCTTGGTCGTCGACGGACATCCCGAGTTGTTGCATCTGATGCAATATGCGCTGGTGGGCTTCGTCGTGGAACGCGGCGCTGATGTCGATGCCCACGTAGCGGCGGCCGAGTTGCAGCGCGGCGAGACCGGTCGTCCCGGCGCCGGAGAACGGGTCCAGAACCACACCGCCTGGCGGGCAGCCGGCCGCGATCGCCCGCAGTGGCAGGTCGATCGGGAATGGGGCCACGTGCGACCCCCGGTAGGGGCGGGTCGCTATCCGCCACACATCCCCCGGGTTGCGTCCCTTCGGGTGGGCGGCGGTGTGGGCGTGGCCGAGCGGGGCGAGGTTGCCTCGTCCGGCCCGGGGCTCGACGCTGGCCCCCTCGGCGCCGTGTTTGCCGGCGCCGTAGGCGGTGGCGCCGCAGCGGCGGGCGGTGGCGCCGACTCCGCCGGTGTGGCCTTTGCGGGATCCGCCGATGATCCGGGTCCCGTCGGCAGCCTCCGGCCTGACGAGGGGGATTCGGATCGGATCCAGGTCGAAGTGGTAGGAATGGGATTTGGTGAGCAGGAACAGCAGTTCGTAGCTGGTGGACAGGCGGTCGCGGACGGATTCGGGCATCGGGTTGCTCTTGGCCCAGATAACCGCGTTGCGCAGGTACCAGCCGCCCGCCTGAAGAGCGAGGGCAGCCCGCCAGGGCACTCCGACCAGATTCTTCGGAGGGAGCATGTCCTGGACGCGCGGCATGGAGGGTCGCAGCCCGCCGGGTTGCGGCCGGCCTGCCTTCGGTGCGCCGCCTGCGGCGCTGCTGTAGCAGTCGCCGAGGTTGGCCCAACAGGTGCCTGTCGGTGCGAGGACTCGTCTGGCCTGGTCGAAGACCGCGACGAGGTGGTCGAGGTAGTCGTCCAGGGCTGGTTCGAGTCCGTATTGCGGGTCGATCCAGCGTGCCTGGCAGGCCGGGCAGGTGGTGCCGTCGGTGCGGCGGGTTCGGCCGATCGGGTGCGGGCAGGCCGGGGCACCGCCGTTCCAGGCGCCGGTGCCGTAGTCGCGCAGCCCCCAGAACGGTGGGCTGGTGACGATGCAGTCGACGCTGGCGCCGGGCATGGCGGCGAGGACCTGGCGGGCGTCGCCGAGATACAGCTCGACCGGCCCAGCCTGCCGGTACCGGTAGGGGTCCAGCGCGGTCGGATCGGTCATGTCGGCACCGCCCATCGGTGCGGGCAGGACAGCAGCCGCAACGCGGTGGCGGCCTGCTGGGGGACGACGCCGTTGCCGAGGACCCGCAGTGCGAGCGTGCGCGGCAGGTCCAGCTCCGGATCGGTGACCCAGTGCTCGTCGAGGCCCATGAGCCACTCGACGAATGGTGGGGCCAGCACCGGTTTGCTGTGCCGGCCGAGCTGCGTCGGGTCCGGGGCCGGCCGGCCGAGCAGCGTTTCCCACCGCGCGACCGCCGCGGCGTAGACACCCCAGTGGGCGTCGTCCGGCTCCGCCGGCTCGGGCAGGTCGGCGACGGTGGACCGCAGGTCCGCACCGCCGCTGCCGTGCCGGCCCGGCCCGCGCCCGTCCGACGCGGTCGGTGTCGGCAGCGTGCGCGGCGGGATGCGGACGGCAGCCGAGGGCAGCGTCAGGTCCCCGTGCGAGCCCCGCTGCCCCGGGCAGCCCTTCGCGCCGTCCGTCGCCCGCGGGGTGGGCAGTAGCCGGGTGGTGTCGGTCAGCGTCCGGCCGGCGGTGACGTTCGCCGACGACCGGCTGTTCGCCGCGGTCGATGTGGGCAGTAGGGCCGCCGCCGCACCGCCCCTGCCGTCGTCGTCGGTGCTGGTGGCCAGCGTGGAGGTCAGGTGTGCGGCCCACTGGTGCAGGCGGGGGCGGCGGGTCGGCTTCGGTGACGGCGAGCGGTTCGACCCGTGCCCGATCGTGGTCGGGGTGGGCAGGAGGCCCTGGCGGGTGCCGGTCGGCTCGACCAGATCCGGCAGTCCGTACTGGTGGCCGGGGCCCTTGCCGTCACGGGCGCATGGTGTTGGCAACGTCGGCACCCCCTCGATCTGTGGGAGTGGCCAGCAGGAACAGTCGGTCTCTGCGGTGGGCCGCGCCGATGTCGGATGCGCGTAGGCATAGCCAGCTCGTGTCGTACCCGAGCGCGGCCAGGTCGGCGTGGACGATGTCGAGCCCTCGCCGCAGGAGCGCGGCAACGTTCTCCACGAAGAGAAGGCGCGGTCGAAGTACGCGAACGGCTCCCGCGACGTGTTTCCAGATGCTGGAGTGCTCTCCGGTGATACCGGCTCTTCGTCCCGCGTTGGAGATGTCCTGGCAGGGGAAGCCCGCCGTGAGGATGTCGACCGGCTCGACGTGGGTCCAGTCGACGGTGCGGATGTCGCCGAGGTTGGGGATGCCGGGCCAGTGGTGGGCAAGAACGGTACCGGCGTGCCGGTCGGTCTCGGCGTACCAGGCGAGCTGGCCGCCGAGCACCAGCTCGACGGCCAGGTCGAGGCCGCCGTACCCGGTGCACAGTGACCCGATCCGCACTTCTGCGCCGGGTGGTTGGGGGTGGCGGGCCAGGTCGGCACTGCTCACGCCACCCCCGGCCCGGTCGTCGCAGCACCGGCGTCGAACGTGTCCGCCGGGTGTGGGCAGGTGAACGGGCCGCATCCTGGCGTGTCATCGGGTGATGGCCGGTTACGGGGACGCAGGATCACCTGGTCCAGGGGCACCCGCTGCGCGTGCAGGTAGTACCTGCCCCGCAGCGGTTGTCCGTCGGCGTTGGCCCGTGCCGAGCCGTGCCGGATCGCCGTGTCGAAGGCGACGGCGTCCGCCCACTCGGCGGGGCTGCGCGCCTTGAGGTCGGCCCAGAAGCTGTCGTCGTGGAACGGACACCCGATACAGCTCGACTTCGGGGTGTCCCCCATGCCGTGTTCGGCCAGGTAGGCGACGCAGTCCTCGCGCCGCCATTTCAGGTCGAGCAACGGGAAGACGTGCCGCATGTAGCGCACGTCCGAGTCCCGCGCCCGGCCGATCTCGTCGAGGGAGATGCCGATCGCGACCTCGGCGTACACCCCGTTCGGGACCCGGATGGGGTGTGGGTAGCCGAGCCGGCGGCGGACCTCCCGCTTGATCGGTTTGATCTTGTATTCGTTGGTGCACTGCCGCCGGGCCATTCCTCTTTCGCCGTGGGGGCCGAGGCAGAACAGCGGCATGGAGGCGAACCTGTGCTCGGGGTCGAGTGCGTCTGCGCGGATGTCGCCGCCGGCGACCCGCACCAGCGGGATGCCGGCGCGTTGCGCGATGCCGGTCAGCCGGTCGAGGTGTCGGTAGACGGCCTGCGGCTCCCAGCCGGTGTCCGAGAAGACAGCGGCGTCGAACCGCGGAATCCTGCCGTGGGCGGCCAGCAGCAGGCAGGTGGAGCTCTGTATCCCGGCGCCGAGAGACAGCAGCCTGATCGTCGGTGGGGTCACGCGGCCTCCCCCGCGGGCAGGGGGCGTGCCAGGACAATGACGTCCTCGTGGGCGATCAGGTGCATCGGCACCCCTGCCTGGCGGGCCTTACGTACGGCGGAGAGCTGGAAGAAGCTCGGCCGGGCGATCAGCCGCCCGCCGCGGACCGCGGCGAGTAGCGCCACGCACCGCTCGACCGGGACGAGCCCGGCGGCGGTTCCGGCGCCGATGACCGCCGAGGGCAGGTCGACGAGCTCGCCGCGCTTACGCCACGGCCGGGCGGTCACCACGACCACGCCGCCGGGCTTGAGCAGGGTGGCGCAGCCGGCCAGGATCTCGGCGAAGCCCTCGGCCAGGCCGGGCAGGTTTCGGTAGGCGAGGTTGCCCTTGTCGGTGCCGTCGTTGTAGGTGTTGTCGGACTTGCGCACCCCGGCGCCGGCCTCGGGGCGGACCAGGCCGTGCACGGTCGGCCCGTACGGCGGGCTGGTCACCACCAGCGACACCTGGCCGGCCAGCGCGGCCGGCAAGAGGCTGGTGATCCGGGTGGCGTCGCCACGCACCACCGACGCACGCCCGGGGGCACCCTGCCGGTGGGCGTGGGCGACGTTCGCGTCCGCGATGTCGCTCCACTTGGACTCGTACTCGACGCCGATGGCGTCCCGGCCGAGATGCGCGGCCTCGACCAGGGTGGTGCCGATTCCGCACATCGGGTCGAGCACGAGGTCGCCGGGCGAGGTGTAGAAGGTGATGGCGTGCGCGGCGATGGCCGGCAGCATCCGCGCCGGGTGCCGGACCGAGTCCGGTACGTACCGGCCGCGGCGCTGTACCGGTCCGGTCAGTTGGGCGGGGGCCCAGACGGACAGCTGGCCTGGCTCGGCGGCGGTCTCGCGTCGTGCGCCGCGGCCGGTGCCGGTCTTCGGGGTGCTCCGACCGCGGTCGTTGTCGTCCGGGTCGGGCGTGCCGGTCAGGGTCGTGGGCCTAGGCACGGGCGCCACCACCCCGCCGGGGCCGCGGGGTGGACGGCCGGGTCTGGCTGAACACGAAGCAGTCGGCGTGCACCCGCAGGTGCGCGACCGCCCACCGCTGGCCGTCCTCGCCGGCGGTGAGGGCGAGGAGTTCCTCGTCGGTGGCGAAGTAGGTGAACTGGTCGCCGTCGGCGTCGGCGCCGACGGCGACGATGTGTTGCAGGTAGCCGAGCCCGGCGGCGGAGGCCGCCGCGACCAGGGGGCGGAAGTCCTCCGGGGTGGCGGGCCTGCCGATCGGGGTGCCGACCACCAGGACGAGGCAGCCGCCCGGGCGCAGCAGTTGCCCGCACGCGGCGAGCAGCCAGGCCAACCGGACGCGGTTGGCCGCGTCGCCGGAGGCGTCCAGGGGCCAGCAGGCGACCACCAGGCTGGTGACGCCGGCGACGCTGGCATCGGGGGGCAGCGCGGTGACCGGCGGGCCGTCCGGCGGGATGGCGGAGTCGGTGAGGTCGTCGCCGAACCAGGCGGCCAGGTCGGGGGGCTCCGGCCCGTCCAGGTCCGTCCCGCTCGCCTCGTCGAGGTCCGTGCCGGTCTCGTCGTCGGGTTCGGTCCCTTGAGGCGGGGTGGCCGAGCCGATCATCAGCGAGGCCGCGTCGGTGAACCAGGCCTTGTGGTGCCGGCGCTGTCCGCGCTGGCAGGCGGCGGCCAGGGCGTGGCCGTCGGTGAGGTCGACGACCGTCTCGCCGGGCCGGCTGTAGGCGGAGACCAGTCGGCAGGCCAGGCGGGCGGGCACGGTGATGGTGGGGTCGTCGTCGCGGCGGGCGGTACGCCAGACGGTGATCGGCACCGGCGGGTCGCCGGCGACCAGATCAACCAGGACAGTCGGGTCGGCGCCGCCGGTGTGGGCCGGTTCGCCGTAGGGCTGCGGGGTGTGCGGGTTGGATCGACTCATGCGATGTCGGCTCCGCGCCGCGCCGTGACGCGCTGACACCCACCAACCGGGGTTTGTCAGACGTGGCGAACACCCCGGAATCTGACAACTGTCACCCGGCATCTGACAAGGCGCCCGGAAGGCCATGACAGCTCGGATATGTCCTGATACGTGGTTGGAGTGCTGGGCGCACCGCGGCCTGCGGCTGGCGACGGAGGACACTCCGACGAGTCGCGCGGTCAGATCCGTCGGGCTCTCTCGCCGCGCCCGGCTGGCGGTCACTCTCTGTATCGCGCGGTGGGGCGGCGACGGACATGTGCCGGCTGGGTCTGCGGGTCCGTGTCCGCGGGGTGTCGCGGCTCGGCACGGCCGTGCCGGCACCTGCCGGCGGCGGTGTCGGGCGGGCCCGGCAGTTCGGTGCTCTCGGCAGTTCGGCTACGCCGCGGCAGTGCCGTCGGCACTTCCCGGCCACGCGGCAGTGCCGTGGCGGTCCGGGACCGTGGCACTGCCGCCTGGCGGTTTCCGGCGCGTCCGGCAGTTCGGCGGTCCGGCATGCCGCTGCTGGGCAGCGCCGTCGATGACGGCGACACCGGTCACGGTCCGGGGAGGCCGGCCCGTGTCCGTTGCTGCGGTCCGTCCGAGCGGCACATGCCGCTGGCCGACGAGCCGGGTGCAACAGCGAGGTCGCCCAGGTGTTCGGGCCCCGTGTTCTGACTGTTCGTTGTCAGAGCCCTGTCAGATCGCGTTCCGGGTCGCGATGGGCTTCCCGGCGCCTTGTCAGCTTCTTCACGCCCATTCGGCGCTGTTCCCTGTCCCTGCCCGGCCGCGAACGCAGAGCAGGGGTGCGGAAAGTCTGACGGCGCAGCTCACAGCCCACTTCCCCACGACGGGTACCTCTTTCGAGAGCCGATGCCCCCAGCGTTTCACTCCTTACGGTCGATTCCTTGTCAGAGTCGCTGGCGTCTCGCGCAGGCGGTGAGAACCGCCGTCGACCTGCTCTGTCATGCCCTTGTCAGCGTGCTGTGGCGCACTGGGTGCCGTTCGCCGCGCCTGCGGCACATCCCACCGCCTCTGGTTTGGAGCCCAATTCCCATGAGCGAGTCCGACCTCCGTGACGACTGGCCGGCGTCCGCGCTGCAGGCCGCCGACAAAGCGTTCGCGGCACTGACCGTCGGCCCGGCGCCGCTGACCCTCGACTGTGCCGTGCTCACCGCCGGCCGCACTGCCACGTCCGGCACTGCCGATTCGGCAGGTGCCGGCACTGCCGGGCCCGGCAGGTCCGTGTCCGGAGCCGGTGGCAGACCTGCCGGCGGTTCCGGCACGTCGGCAACCGCCGGCATCGATCTTGATGCGCTGCCCGGCGACGTGCCGCTGCCGGTCCTGCGGGACTGGCTGATGGCGCATCCGAGCGCCTACACCGCCCGTGACGCTGTGTGGCGGGAGCTGGTCCGCCGCGCCCGGCAGGGTAGGCCCGAGTGGGTGATCGCGGCCGTCGGGATGGCCATGCCGGCACTGGTCGCCATGGCCGGTACCCTCGCCGCCGGATACCGGGGTGACCCGGCCGATATCGACGCGGAGATCCTCACCGGATTCTTGGAGGGTCTGCGCGGCGGCGTGGATCCGGCCCGTGACGCCCCGCACGCCAGCCTGTGCTTCGCCGCCTGGCGCGCCGGCCGGGACCTGCGCCTGTCCCAGCAGGAGTACCTGCTCTTCGACGACATCGACGCCGCCGCCACCGGGTCCCGCCTGCCGCGCCAGCCGTACGGACACGTCGACCTGCTGGTGTACCGTGCCGAGGCGCTCGGGCTCATCGACAGCGAGGACGTCGAGCCGTACATCGCGATCCGCCTCGGCCGGCGCACCCCCGAGCTGGTCGCCGAAGCCCTCGGCGTCGACCTGGACGTGCTGCGGATGCGCCTCAACCGGGCCGACGCCCAGCTGGCGTGGGCGCTCGAGGTCGGCGTCCTCACCGGACCGTGTTCCCCAAAGGTGCGCGACGAGCTGACCAGACGCCACGACATGCGCGTCAGGGTCCGGGCTGGCAAGGCCGCCGCGGCGCGCCGCACCACCGGCCCGCGCCGTCCCGTGAGCCCGGCCGCTGCGGCGGCCTGACCGACCCGCATCATTTGCTCTCCTCGGGCCCGGCGCGACGATCGCGCCGGGCTCGCGCCACGCCACCACCCCGGCGCCGCTCGCTCCCACCACGAAACCTGCTGGCGGACAACGACCACCCCACCCCGCCCGGGGGCCGCGCGGGGCGCCGGGACGCGGAACCTGACCGCAGGTCTGACATCGGATCTGACAGGCACGGGTGACGCGCCGGATGCCCGCCAGCCGCGGGGTCGGCACCCGCGGCCCTCGGTATACCGGTTGACCTGCCCTGTCAGATCCACCAACGCCGTGTCAGATCGCAGGGTGTTCGCCACGTCTGACAGAGCCCGGTTGGTTGGTGCAGCGGTTCTCGCCGGCGCCACCGACGGCCCGGACCCGGGGACGCTGCCCGCCGTCGGGCTAGTGGGAAGCACGTGCGTCTCGTGTGCCCCGGGTGCCGCGCCCCTTCTGATGCGCTGACACCACATCGAAACCGCCAACCCGTGAGGGAGGACGAGCTCCTCCCGGGGATTCTCCACGCGGTTCGCCCGTTCACCTCCTGCGACGCCCGGCGGCGGTGCCCACCCGTTCCGGCATTCGCCCCAACGCGCACCCGTCGAGGTGCGGCGCGGGGCGGGAGGTGAACCCCAATGTCCCGTACGCGACTTCCGCGAGCCCGCACGCTCCTGTTCCGTCACTCCACCTTGCGGCGCCCCACCTGGCGCCGGGCCGGCATCCTCGCCGCGCTCCTGGCCACCGCCACTCTCCTGGTCTCCGTGCCTACCGCCGCGCTCGCGGACCCGGGCACTCCGCCCCATCTCGCGGCCGACTCGCTGCACGACGTGATCGCCAACCTCCGCAGCTGGATCATGGGAATTCTGGCCGCGGTGGCCACACTGTTCCTGGTCCTGGCCGGCGTCTACTACACCACTGCGGGTGGCGATCCCGCCCAGGTCGACAAGGCCAAAGGAGCCCTGAAGAACGCCCTGGTCGGATACGGCCTGGCAGTGCTGGCCCCGATCCTGCTGAGAGTCGTGCAGGGCATCGTCGGGAATCCCTGATGGGCTGGCTGTCCCCGGTCGCCGAGATCCTCGACACGTTCATGCAGTGGGTCGCCACGGCGATCCTCGCCTGCTTCGACGCGGTCCTCGGCGCGATCGCGAAGTCCCTGTTGATCACACCGGATGTGACGGGCCTGCCGCAGGTGCAGGCCCTCACCGGCCGTGCCACCTGGATCGTGGACACGGTCTTCGTCCTCGCGTTCGTCGCCGCCGGGATCCTGGTCATGATCTCCGGCGGCGACGAGCGGTCCCGCTACACGATCAAGGACCTCGCCCCTCGCCTGGTCGTCGGGTTCATCAGCGCCCACTTCTCGCAGCTGCTGTGCGGCCTGGCCATCGAGGTGGCGAACGGCCTGACCGAGGCGTTGTCCGAACCCGGCCACAACCCCGACGGCGCGTTCACGGCCATCAACACGCATGTCCACGCCGCGGCCGGCGAACCCGGGCTGCCGGCGCTGCTGTTCGCGACCATCGCCCTGCTGATCACGGTGCTGCTCGCCATGACCACGTTCAGCCTCATCGTGCGGATCTGCACCCTGCTGGTACTCACCGCGGCGGCGCCGCTCGCCCTGGCCTGCCACGCGCTGCCGCAAACTGACGGCCTCGCACGGTTGTGGTGGCGCGGCTACGGCGGCTGCCTGGCCACGCCGGTGCTGCAGGCGATGACGTTGCAGGCCGGACAGTGGATGCTGCTCGATCCGCAACACATGCTGCCCACGCTGGGGTTGCCCGGCGATCCAGGACTGGTGCTGAACCTGTTCGTGGTCGTGGTGCTGCTCTGGTACACGGTCAAGATCCCCGGCCTGGTCGGCCGGTACGTGTCCCAGTCCGGGCGCAACACCAGCTTCCTCGGCGCGATCGTGCGCGTGGTGGTCGTGCAGCAGTTGGCCAGGACCGTTCCTGGCCTGGGCCGGGCGCGGGTGATGGCCCGATGACCGGTACCCGCGACGACGACACCGTCCGCGCCCGCATGCCCGCCGACGTGGACGCACCCGACAAGGTGCTGTACGGCCTGACCTTCCGGCAGTTGGCGATCCTCGCCGTCGCCGCCGTGGTCTTCTACGGCGGCTGGCGGTCGCTGCACACCCTGTTACCCGTCCCGCTGCTGCTCGGCGCCGGCGTGGTCCTCGGCGGCCTGGTATTCGGCCTGGCCGTCGGGCGCCGCGACGGACTGCCGATGGACCAGTGGCTGCTCGCCTCGATCCGCCACCACCAGGCGCCGAAGGCGCTGTCGACCACCGACACGACCAGCCGCACCCCTAGCTGGGTGGACGGCAGCGCCGGGCGGACACCGCTGCCCGCCCCGCTGAGACTGCCCGCGACCGCGATCGCCGACGACGGTGAGATCGCCCTGCCAGGCGCGCCGGCGGCGATCGTCGCGGCCACCACCGTCAACCTGGCCCTGCGTACCCCGGGCGAGCAGCAGGCCCTGGTGGACACGTTCGGCCGCTGGCTCAACTCGCTGTCGACACCGACGCAGGTGGTGGTCTCCGCCCAGCCGGTCGACCTGGCCAGCCACGCCACCGGCCTGGAGCAGGCCGCCCACCGGCTGCCGCACCCGGCGCTGGAGACGGCCTGCGCCGACCACGCCCGTTTCCTCGACGACCTGGCACAGCGGCGCGATCCGCTGCGCCGGCAGGTCCTCATCGTCACCCGCGCCCCCGCCGGCGGACACGGCGGGCACGCCGCCCGCCGGCGCGCCGACGACACCGTCCGGTCGCTGTCCGGGCTCGGGGTGACCACCCGTGCCCTGGACGGCGACGCGGCCACCGCCGCGATCGCGGCCTGCGCCGACCCGTACCGGCCGCCCCGCACCGGCGGCCTGGCCGCCCCCGACACGGTCATCACCGGGGCGCCACCCCCGCACACCCGCAAGAGGAAGGCACCGTCATGAAGGAACTCCTACACCGCCGCGCCGCACGCGACGCCGCCTCGCCTGCCTCCACCAGCGGGGTGGCCGCGGTGGTCGCCCCGGCGTCGGTGGAGGTGACTCCCCGCTTTCTGCGGGTCGGCGACGGGTACGCGGCCACCCTGGCCGTCAGCGGCTACCCGGCCGAGGTCGGGCCGGGCTGGCTGGAACCCTTGCTGGCCTGGCCCGGCCGGCTCGACCTCGCCCTGCACATCGACCCGCTGCCCGCCCCGATCGCCGCGGCGCGCCTACGCACCCAGCGGGCCCGGCTGGAGTCCTCCCGGCGGGCGGACAGCGACAAGGGCAAGCTGTCCGACCCGTACGTCGAGGCCGCTGCCGAGGACGCCGCCGACCTGGCCCAACGGCTCGCCCGCGGCGCCGCGAAGCTGTTCCGCGTCGGGTTGTACCTCACGGTGCACGCCAGGTCGGAGGCGGAACTTCTGGAAGCGTGCGCCCAGGTGAAGGCCGCCGCCGCCTCCACACTCCTGGAGGTGCAGCCGGCGACCTGGCGGCACCTGGCCGGTTGGACCACCACCCTGCCCCTGGCGACCGACTCGCTGCAAATGCTGCGCACGATGGACACTCAGGCCCTCGCGGCGGCGTTCCCCCTTGCCAGCCCCGACCTGCCGGCGCCGCTGCCGGGTGACCCGCCGATGTCCGGCGGTGTGCTCTACGGCGTCAACCCGGCCTCCAACGGGATCGTCTGGTGGGACCGGTGGACCTGCGAGAACTACAACTCCGTCGTCCTCGCCCGAAGCGGTGCCGGCAAAAGCTACTTCGTGAAGCTGGAAGTCCTCCGGAACCTCTACCAGGGCGTTCAGGTGTCGGTTGTGGACCCCGAGGACGAGTACGTCCGGCTCGCAGAAGCCGTCGGCGGCACCCTCGTCCGGCTCGGCATGCCCGGCGTGAAGATCAACCCCCTCGACCTTCCGGTCGGTGACCACCGGCCCGATGTGCTCACCCGCCGCGGGCTGTTCCTGCACACCGTCATCTCCGTGCTGCTCGGGCACCCCCCGCCGCCAGCGGAGCGGGCCGCCCTCGACAGGGCGATCCTGACCGTCTACCGGCAGGCCGGCATCACCGCCGACCCGCGCACCCACACCCGACCCGCGCCCCTGCTCAAGGACCTCGTCGGCTGTCTGGAAGCCGACGCCACACCGGCCGCCGCGCAGCTCGCCGCACGACTCGCCCCGTGGGTGCACGGCAGCTTCGCCGACCTGTTCGGCCCCACCACCCACGCCCCGATCGGACACCTCGTGGTGTGGAGCCTACGGCACCTGCCCGACGAACTGCGCACCATCGGCACCCTGATCGCCCTGGACCACATCTGGCGACAGGTCGACCTGCCACGGCAGCCCCGATCCACGGCGACACCACCGGCACGACGCATCGTCGTCGTCGACGAGGCATGGCTGCTGATGCGCGACGGCGAAGGCGCGAAGTTCCTGTTCCGCATGAGCAAGGCAAGCCGCAAGCGGTTCGCCGGACTCACCGTCATCACACAGGACGTGGCGGACGTGCTCGGCACCGAACTGGGCCAGGCCGTGGTATCCAACGCCGCCACCCAGGTGCTGCTTAAGCAAGAAAACCATGGCCCCTGGCGGGGCCACCCACAGGTGGGTGAAACTCGGTCGGCGGTGTCGCTCGCCGTCGCCGGTTGGGCTTGGTGCCCTCGCGGTGCCTGAAAGCAAGAATGGTGCGGGAGTCCGTCCCTGGTACCCCAGGTTGTTGCCCCCTGTGCACGTGTCTCAGTGTCATGAGTCTATGACGGGCTCTGCGAGCGACATCGCCCCTGGCTGGTGATCGGGACGGAGGCGTGTCGTTTGGACGTGTTGTACACGCATGTCGCGGGGATCGATGTGCATAAGAAGCAGGTCACAGTGACGGTGCGGACCCCGGATCCGCGGCGGCCGGCGCTGCGGCGGGAGAAGACCCGCACGTTCCGCACGTTTTACGCGGATTTGCTGGCGATGGGAGCGTGGCTGGCCGAGTGCGGGGTGACCCGGGCGGCGATGGAGTCGACTGGCGCGTACTGGTGGCCGGTGTACGCCGCGTTACGGGAAGCCGGCGGGCCGGACCTGACGATCGACGTGGTCAACGCGGCGCACGTCAAAGCGGTCCCGGGCCGCAAGACCGATGTCAAGGACGCGCAATGGCTGGCCCGGCTGTTGGAGGTCGGCCTGCTACGGGGCAGTTTCCTGCCGCCGGACGACATCCGCGAGATCCGGGACCTGACCCGGTATCAGACGAAGCTGACCGAGGAACGCTCCCGGGAGAAGCAGCGGCTGCTCAAGGTCCTGGAGGCGGCCGGGATCAAGCTGGACGTGGTCGCCTCCGATACGTTCGGCGTGTCCGGCCGGGCGATGCTGGACGCCCTCGTTGCCGGCGAGCGTGACCCGCAGGTCCTCGCCGGGTTGGCGCGTGGGGTGTTGCGGAACAAGACCGAGGACCTGCGGCTGGCGTTGGCCGGCCGGTTCACCGCCCATCACGGGCAGATGATCGGGTTCCACCTAGCCCGGCTCGACCACCTCGACCAGATGATCGACCAGGTCAAAGAGAAGATCGGCCACCCCGGGGCCCCGGGCACCAGCCGCCGGGCGGCGACCGAACCCGCCGGGCTGCTCGCCCCGTTCGCCGCGCAGATCCGGCTGCTGACCAGCATCCCCGGGATCAGCGACCGGGTCGCGGCGGTGATCGTCAGCGAGATCGGCGTGGACATGAGCCGGTTCCCGTCCGCGAAGCATCTGGCCGCGTGGGCCGGGCTCGCCCCGGGCAACAACGAGTCCGCCGGCCGGCGCCACCGGGCCCGGCACCGCAAAGGCAACACGCACGTCCAGTCGATCCTCATCGAGGCTGCCCTGTCCGCCTCCCGCACGCGGACCCGGCTCGGGGCCCGGTTTCACCGGCTGCACCGCCGCTTCGGTGGCAAGGCGAACAAGACCGCCGCCAAGAAGGCCGGATTCGCCGTCGCGCACACCCTCATCAAGGTCATCTGGACCGTGCTGGCCACTGGAAAGCCCTACACCGATCTCGGCCACGACTACTACACCCGCCGCGTCAACCCCGAGACCCACACCCGCCGACTGATCGCCCAACTCGAGGCCCTGTCCGGCAAGAAGATCGTCCTCGTCGACCACGACAACGGCCCGTACGACGACGACAGCCTCGGCAGCCACCACGACGGCGAGGCCGCCGCCTGAAACGGCCTACCAGCAGCACCCGCACACAAGCGGTGGGAAGAGCGCCGACAAGGCCGTTCTCCGGCAAAAGGTCAGACCACAAGGGCCGACAACGTGGTCGCTCTCCCCACCAACGACCCAGCTTGCCGCACCCCGGCCACCCACGGCAAGCACCTCACCATGCTCGGAAACCATCATGTCCCGGCTCCGCCGGGACGCTGCCGCGCACGTGCTCAAGGTTCGAGTTTCGTCTCAGCCCCCCAGGCCATCGACGCGGTCGGCGACGCCTTCGGCCTCACCGGTGGCGAACGACGGCTGCTGCTGGCCGCCCGCCCCGGACAGGGACTGCTCATCTCTGGCATCGCCCGGACCGGCTTCGAATCCATCAGCTCCGAGCAGGAGCACGCCCTGTGCACCACCAACCCCGCCGATCTCATCGACGACGAAGACGAGGACGACCTGTGAAACCCCTACCCCTGACACCGCCGCATCCGGCGACCGACCCCCACCGGGCCGGCATACTGTCCACCGCCCCCGACCCCGAACTGTCACCACCCGCGCTGTGGGTGTGGCAGGCCGGCGCCTGGGCAATCGACCGGCCGTGGCTGGCCGCCGTCGCCGCCGCATGCCTGGTGGCGTGGATCGCCGGCCGCAACCTGCTCGCCTCGTGGCGGCACCGCCGGCACGCCACCGGCGCCCGCCTGGTCACCATCGCCCCGCCGCCGCAGGTGGAACCGCACAGCTCGGCCGCGTTCCTGGCAAACCTCTCCGGCACCCTCACCCCGCCACGGTGGCGACGGCTCATCTACGGCACCCCGCACATCGCGTGGCAGTACACCTGGACAGGCCGGCAGCTGCTGGTCTCGGTCTGGGTACCCGGCAGCGTGCCGACAGGCGCCGTCGAGGCCGCCGTGCGCGGCGCCTGGCCCGGCGCCGCCTGCACCACCACCGAGGCCGCCGACCCGATCCCGGCCTCCGCAACGGCCGCCACCGGCGGGCACCTGTACCCCACAGCAGCCGAGTGGCTACCGTTCCACGCCGACCACGACGCCGACCCGCTACGCGCACTGCTGGCCGCCGGCGCCCAGCTGCGCGACGGCGAGCACGCCTGCGTGCAGATCCTCGCCCGACCGGCACCCCCACGCCGCGCCGCCCGGGCCCGCCGGGCCGCCGGCCGCCTCCGCGCCGGCAAGACCGCCACCCCGACGATCAACCCCGCCGCCCCGCTGCTGTGGCTCGCCGAGGCGCTCCTGCCCGGCCGCACCAGCACCCCCTCGACGGCCCCGCGGCGCGACCCCGCCCTGGAGCGGGACGTGCGGGCCATCCTCGACAAGACCAGCCACGTGCTGTGGGAAACCGGCATCCGCTACACGGTCGCCTCCACCAACCACCGCTCGGGCGCCCGGCCCGACAACCGGCTACGCGCGGTCGCCGACACCGTCGCGTCCAGCTTCGCCGTACACGCCGGCCGTAACCGGCTCGCCCACCGCACCCGCATGCCCCACCCGGTCGCGGTACTGGCCGCCCGCCGACTCGGCCCCGGCTTCCTCACCGCCGCCCCCGAACTCGCCGCGCTCGCCGCACTACCGCAGGACCTGGCCGTACCCGGCCTCGACCGCGCCCGCGCCAAGTCGATGCCGGCCCCGGTCGCGGTGCCGACCGGCGGCCGCGGCGTCACCGTGCTCGGCGACGCCGAAATCGGCGGCCACCCCGTCGCGCTGGCCGTCCCGGACGCCCGCTACCACCTGCACATGGTCGGCTCCACCGGCTCCGGAAAAACCACCCTGCTCGCCAACATGATCATCGACGGGATCCTCGCCGGACGGGGCACCGTGGTGATCGACCCACACGGCGACCTCGTCACCGACATCCTCGACCGGCTGCCCGCCACCGTGGCGCACCGGGTGGTGCTGTTCGATCCCGACCAGCCCAACCCGCCCACCCTCAACCCCCTCGAAGGCCGCGACCACGACCTGATCACCGACAACCTCGTGTCGATCTTCGGCAGCATCTTCGTCAAGGCGTGGGGGCCGCGCATGGACGACGTCATGCGGGTCTCCTGCCTGACCCTGCTCAAGCACGCCAACGTCACCCTGCAACACATCCCACCGCTGTTGACCTCGGCGCAGTTCCGCTCGGAGATCACCGTCGACCTCGACGACCCCGAAGGCCTCGACGGGTTCTGGGTCTGGTACGACGAGATGACCCCAGCCCTGCGATCGCAGGTCATCGGGCCCGTCCTCGCACGTCTGCGCGCCTTCCTGCTCCGGGACTTCGTGAAGCGGGCGATGCGCTACCCGAGGTCGAGCTTCGACATGAGCAAGATCCTCGACGGTGGTGTGCTGCTGGTCCGCATCCCCAAGGGCGTTCTCGGCGAGGACACCAGCCGCCTCCTCGGCTCCCTGATCCTGGCCAAGGTGTGGCAGGCCGCCACCGCCCGCGCCAGCATCCCGGCCGAACAGCGCCGCGACTGCCAGATCGTGCTCGACGAGTGCCAGAACTTCCTCACCCTCGCCAGCAGCCTGGACACGATGCTCGCCGAAGCCCGCAAGTACCGGCTATCCATGGTCCTCGCCCATCAGGATCTGGCTCAGTTCCCCCGGGATCTGCTGGCCGCGGTCAGCGCGAACGCCCGCAACAAGGTGTACTTCAGCGTCAGCCCCGAGGACGCGCGAGTGCTGGCCCGGCACACCACACCCGAACTTGACGAACACGACCTGTCACACCTGGACGCCTACACCGCCGTCGCCCGCCTCGTCGCCGGCGGCCGGCAGACACCCGCGTTCACCATGCGCACCCGGGCACCACGCCCGATCGTGGGCGAGGCCACCGCCATCCGGCACACAGCCGCGCAAGCGGTGCCCGAGCAGGACACCAGCGCCGTCGACGAACTCGTCCAACGGCTGACCAAGCGGGAAAAGAAGGAACGCTCCCGCCGCCGCAAACCCACCCCAACCGGCGGCGAGGAAACCGCCGCCCCCGGCCGGTCACGGTCTGCGACGGGTCACCCGTCGCGTGACCCGTCGCGTCGCCACTCCGGTCCCGGGCCTGACAGACAGTCCTGACCTGCTCTGTCAGTGCCGCACGTGGCCCCTTTCCGCCCTGCCGGGCTCCGTCCCTCGTCCCAGACACCCTCCGATAGGAGGGCACCGTCCTCCGCTGAGGAGTGTTCCTGATGTACCGCCGTGTCCCACCCCCGTCGACCAAACCTGATCCGCTGTCGGTCTACCGCCGGCTCACCCCTCGTGACCGTCTGCTGATGTCCTGGCTGGCCGAGCACTACCTGCTCTCCGCCGCCCAGGTCGGCCGGGCACTGTTCACCGCGCGGCGTACCGCGCAGCAGCGGCTGACGATCCTGCACCGGCTGGGCGTGCTGCACCGGTTCGCCTGGGCCGCCGCCGACGGCACCCCGGAGACCTCCTACCTGTACACCCTCGGCCCGGTCGGGCTGCGCCGGCACCCGACCGCGTTCAGCGACCCCGACAACCTCGGGCTCAAGGCACCCCGGTCCAGCATCGACCGCGCCGAACGCATCGTGCACAGCAGGCGCCTCCACCACCTGCTCGGCGTCAACCAGTTCTTCGTCGACCTGCACGCGCACACCCGCGCCCAGCACGACACCCGGCTGCTGCGCTGGTGGTCCGAACAGCACGCGACCGCCGCCTACAGCGGCACCAAACGCACAACCGAGGGGCAGCGCAGGATCGACGTCTTTCCCGACGGGCACGGCATCTGGCACGCCGACGGCGCCACGATCGGGTTCTTCGTCGAGCACGACCGCGACACCGAGGACCTCGCCCGTGTGGTAGCCAAACTGCGCGGCTACGAACACCTCGCCCGCTACGGCGGACCCCGCTTCCCGGTGCTGCTCTGGGTACCCCACCAACGCCGGGAAACCAGCCTGCTGCGAATCCTGCACGACGTACCCACCCGGATGCCGGTCGCACTCGCCGTGCACAACGACAACCCCGCCGGACCGGTCTGGGCACTGACCTCGGACCCGATCCGCCGACGACACCTGCACGAACTGCCCAGCGACCCCGGACCCGACGGCTACCCCGACCCGTTCGGCACCCCACTCACCGACGACATCGACGAGGGGCTCACCGACGAAGACGAACTCGCCGACACCTGACATTCACCGTCCGCGTCTCACAGCAGCACGACCAGCACACACCACTGACAGACTTCCACACCTGACAAGGGGCGGCACCGCTCGACCTCCCGGGCGAACGCAGGAGCCCGCTCGCCAGCGCGGTCCTCTCCTCGACCCGGCCGGCTTCACGCAACTATGACAGGAGTCGAAGGGCGGTGGTGAGCTGTCGTCGGATCGCGTCGATGGTCGTCGGGGCGGGACTGGGGGTGTCTACGGCGATCGCCGTCTGCTGTAGCAGGGTTTCGGCTGCCCAGATGCGGTGCCAGGCGAGCGCCCAGACTTCGGCGGGCAGTCCGGCTCGGTCGGTGAGTGCGTCGGGGTGGCCGCCCGATTCGACGTAGCGGACGAGTAGCGGGCGCAGCCGGGAGGCGTTTGGCGTGTGCCGTGTGCCGTGCCAGGTGGCGAGGTCGAGTATGCCGGGGCCGGTGAAGGCTTTGGCGAGGTCGAGTAGGTGCCAGCCCTGTGTGGTGATGTGCAGCGAGGTGGGATGCAGCTCGGAGTGGCATAAGGCGAAGGGCTCCAGCTCCGCGCCGGCCGCCCTCCGGGGCCCAACGATCTCCAGCTCCTTGAGGAGGTCGGCGATTCCCTCGCTGCGGACGTGCAGATCGCCGGCCTCGATCTGGTGCAGGTAGTCGAGGCTTCGGGTGGGAGAGGTCGTGAGGGTCGCTCCGTCGTAGGTGGTTAGTCCGTCGACGGGGCCAAGGGCGTGCAGGCGGGCTGCGGCGATCACAGCGTCATCCTCGGTCGCCTCCCGGGTCGCCGACCCAAGGTCCTGCATGATCATGCCGAGATGCTGGTGTCGGTGGGCGGAGGCGTAGACCTGCGGCACGGGTACGCCTCGTGCCGCGAGCAGCCGAAGCACCCGGTCCTCGTCGGTGAACGGGGGGCCGGCGTACTTGAAGATGGCCGTGCGGCCGTCGGTCAGGTGGAGGCGTTCGACTCCGCTGAGACGCCAGACACGGATCGGGTCTCGTCGAGGGGTGCCGAGACGAGCTGTACGGGACAGGGAGTCGAGAAGGGCGGCGATCGTCTGGTCGTTCACGGTGCCGCCGCCCTGAACGCCGTCGCCTGCCGCGCCGACTCGGTGGCGCGGTCCATCAGGGTCAGGATGGTGCGGAGTCCTTCGGACATGCTGGCCGGCACGAGGCCGGCGCCCGCCTCGTGGAAGGCGTGGAAGTGCGGGAGGAGGCGCAACAGCGCGGGGCGGGCGGCGAAGAACGCGTCCTGGCCCGCCGCCGCTTCGCGAGCCCTTCGTAGGAGCGATGTCAACGCCACGATCTTGTCCGCGGTGGAGGCGAGGAGAACCGGCCGGTCACCGGTGTTGATGGGCGGGTCGGGCTCATCGAGGGCGTGATGCTCGACCTGCAACGCCCGAATGATGCGGGGTACCTCGGGGCCGTAGGTGGCGGTAAGCACGCGGTCGAGGTCGACGTCGGGTGGAACGAACTCGGGGGCGTCGTGGAGCAGCACTGCGGCGACCAGGTGCGGGGAGGCGTCGGGCAGGTGCCGCACGAGGGTGGCCGCGACCCGGACGGCGTGCACGTATGCGGGCCGGTCGTCGATGACGTGCCCGAAGCACCAGGTGTTGGCCTCGGCGAGTGCCCGGACGACGAGCGGGTGACGTGGCGTGGTCAGTGCGGTCATCTCGCGACCCGTTTCTCCTAGCATGGGGGCATGGACGGCCCGTTGCCCGATTGGGCTGAGCGAACCTGCGGTGTGTGCCCGGCCCAGGAACTCGGACCGGGCCAGTTCGACGTGGTGGACCAGCGCGGACCCGAGTTCGCCTACGACCGGGAGATCGGGTGGCGTGTCAGCCGTGACGGCGTCGCGGTCTGTGTGCACCCGTACCGGGTCGGGTTGCCCCCGGGCCAGTACGCCTCGGCGGGTAAGCCGGTGCCGGACCTGAGCCCGGCACCGATTCCTCCGTCAGCGGCAGCGTTGGAGCTACCGACCGAACTGGACGACCTGGAAGGGTGGCTGGTCGCCACCCTTCGCACGGTGGAGCCGGAACGGATGTTCACCGCGGTGGCGCGGGCGGAACGCCAGGCTAAGGAGCGGTTCGCACCCGGCGCGGTAGTACAGGCGTTGCGCCGGGTGCTGTCCGTGGAGCTGGCGCAACGCTGACTCAGACGGCGACGGCCTCGGTCTCCGCGTCGAAGTCGATGGCGTGGCCGCGCCCGTTGCGGGCGATGCCGGCGGCGCCGTACTGGCGTTCCAGGATCGCCAGGCGGCGGCCGACCTCCGCCGAATCCAGCCAGTACCGCAGCGGCTGGTCGCCCCATCCGGCGGCGGCGTAGTAGTCGTCGGTCACGCAGCCCCGGGTGTACCCGAAGTCCTCCAACTCGGTCGCGTGCGGGAAGGTGACCCCGAGGTCGGACTGCATGCCGCTCATCAGGGTGAACTGCGCGAGGACGGCATGGATCATCTCGTCGACCGGCGCCGGCACCAGCAGTTCGGCCGCCTCCTCGTCCCCGCCGGTCAGCTCGTACACCGCGGCCTTGAGAGCCAGGACGCGCAGCGCCTCGACCAGCAGCGGTCCGGCGTCCCGCTCCAGGCTCCACTGACTGATCGTCGGGTAACCGGTGAACGTCGCCCAGCAGGACGAGTACCTCATCGAGGAGCTGTTGAGCCTGTCCCAGGCGGAGTGCTCGCGCATCGCGTCCAGGATCTCCGCTGCCCGGGGGCCGACCCTCTCCGGGGCCGGCATGGTCTTCGTTTTCACGGTGGTGTCCTTTCCGATGCTTGTGATTGAGTGGAGGGAGTGCGGCGAGCCTGGCACCCCCGCCAGGTCTTGACTTAGCGTCACTCACACAAGACCCCTTGTGAACGGTCTGGGTGTTGCGGCAACATCGGCTGACGTGGATGGTGAGTGGCCGATCAGACGAGACGCCAGCGAGGCCGTTCAGCTCGTCTTCGGCCTCGTCCTACGACAGCTCCGCACCGAGGCCGGAATGTCGCTGCGAACCCTCGGCCGAGTCGCGCACTACGACTACAGCCGCCTGTCCCGGGCCGAACGCGGCGAGCATCTGGTGGATCCCGCGGTCGTGGCCGAGCTGGACAAGGTCCTCGACACCGGAGGTCTCCTCGCTCGGCTCCGGACGTTGGCCCCGCCCGCCCCCGCTCGCCGGCGCGGCCACGCACGCGCCCCGATGACGACCTTCGTCGGGACCGACGGCGGTAGCGTGGAGTTTCGGACTCCCGATGGAAGGACCGTGCATGTGAACCTATCGCGGCGCGAACTCGCCCAGCTACTCGCCAGCGGAGCGCTGCGCGCAGTCCTGCCTGCTGGAACCGCGGACCTGGACGAAGCCGACCGCGTACGCGGCGCGCTCGCCGAGCCCCGCGTCGTCGACACGCAGGTCCTCGCCTACTTCCGCCGCCTGTTGGACGAGCACTTCGCCGCCGACCGGATGCTCGGCCCCCGTCAACTGCTCGGGCCGGTGCTGGCCCAGCTCGACGTCCTCGACGCTGTTCGCCGGCACGCTCGACCCGGGGTCGCCGGACCCACGATGCGCCTGCTGGCCCAATACGCCGAGTTCGCGGGGTGGCTCTATCAGGACAGCGGAGACCTCCAAGCCGCGATGCATTGGTCCGACCGGGCATCACAGTGGGCGTTGGCCGCTGGGGACGACCAGATGACGGCGTACATGCTCATCCGAAAAAGCAACATCGCCACCCTTGACAATGACCCGGTGGCCGTAGTTGATCTGGCCGCCGCCGCCCAGAAGGTGCGTGGCTCGGTCAGCCCGAAGTTGATCGCGCTCGCCGGCCAGCAAGAGGCACGGGGGTGGGCTCAACTCGGCGACGTTGACCGTTTCCGGCGGAACCTGGCGACAGCCGCAGACCTGCTCCACGATCGGCCACACGACGTCGACCCAGAGGCGCCGGTGTACCTGCACCACTACGACATGAGCACGCTCGAAGAGCAGTCGGCGAGCTGTTACCGCAGCGCTGGCGACACGGACACCGCGATCGCAATCCTCGAACGGAAGCTCACCGACATGCCGCAGCACCTCGCTCGGGATCAAGCGCACCATATGGCGAAGCTCGCCAACGTGGTCATCGAAGCCGCTGAACCAGATCCTGAGCGTGCCGCGGACCTCGGGTTGCGGTGTGTAGCCACGGCCCGCGAGTCGGGCTCTGCGCGGATCGGCAAGGAGCTGCGCGCTTTGGATCGCGAGCTCGGCTCGCGCTGGCCGAATCTCCCCGCGTCCCGCGCGCTCCACGACGCTCTGGCGTCCTAACAACTAAACGAGATGACAGACACGACCATGACCTGCATCGCGCCAAGAGGACCTGGTCGGGCTATACCTCCTGTTCGCCCACTTGGATCTGGCTCAGTTCCCCGGGATCTGCTGGCCGAGGGTGGGTTGTTCGCGACGGAAGCGATTGGCGGCGACGGGGTCGTGCAGGGTGATTCGGGCGCCGCGTTCGAGGAGCAGGTTTGCGATGTCGATGGCCGGTGAGTCGCGTAGGTCGTCGGTGTCCGGTTTGAAGGCAAGACCGAGAATGCCGATCTTTCGGCCTTTGAGTATCTGGAGTTCATCGAGGAGCCGGTCGACGACCCTGGTGCGCTGGCGGTGGTTGACGTCGCGGGCGGCGGTGACGATTGGCATGGCGAGGTGGTACTCGCTGGCGGTCCGCGCGGAACCTGGTGCGGATGGTGCGTTTCCTTCTAACTCGGAAGTAGACCTACTTCCTCCCGATTAGGGCCGCTTCGCGTAGCGGAGCGACAAGGACTAACCCCCGCACTGGCCCTCATGTCCAACCAAGCCGCCGATCGAGGAGACGCACTTGTCGCGCTTCAACTCGCCTCAGCGGCCCAGGAAGCCGCCGCCGCCGCGCCGGCCGGGCCGTGGTGCGGTCCCTGGTCACCGCCCGCAGCAGCCTCGCCCACGCAGCGGCGGGCGACCTCACCGGTTTCTACCGGCTGCACGACACCACCCTCGAACTCCTGGACACCGTTCCGGACGGTCCCTCGCCTGGCTGGGCCTCCTACATCGACCGGGTCGAACTCGACGCCATCACGGGCCGCGGCCTCGTCGTACTCGCGGACCGAATCCCGATCCGGCGCAAGCAGCTACTTCGCGACGCGTCGCAGCTCCTGTACAGCCGAGCCCACACCGGTCCCACCGAACCGCCACAGCGGTCGGCGCTGCGTCACGGTGCCTGGCTGAGCCTGGCGCAGACGGCGGCGGGCGACCTTGACCAAGCAGTCGCAACCGCGCGGATGACACTCGACCGGCTGTCCGTCGTCACGTCCGTACGAAGCGTCGAACTGCTGCACCGGCTGCGCGAGACTCTCACCAACGAAGACAGGCGTTCAAGGGCAGTTCAGGAACTGCTTCGAGATCTGCAAGAGCTACGACCAGGTCGGTAAGCGCCGTCAACCTCCTCACGAATCAGCAGCCTGGGCAGCGACGTCGCCACGGCGCCGAACGGCCGCATTCCAACGGCGCCAGCCTCTCGCAGATGCCGAGTGCGGGCTCGCCTGGTTGCGGGTTGCGGGTTGCGAGGATCGCCTCGTCGCGGGCCCCGTCAGGTTCGCCGTAACAGGCAGCTGGCCGTTGGAAGAGCTTGGTGGGGTTCGGCTTCCCCTACCCTGGGTCCGTGGGCCGGTGTTGGGGCATGTAGTACGGTCGGCGCTCGCCGGCGGACCCGGGTGTCGGCGTACGAGTGTGCGTCCCCAGGTAGGTACGGATGAACGTGGCCAGGTCAGGCGACGTTGGCTTGGCCGTCGATGGCGGTGAGGCGGTTCTTGAGCCGGTAGCTGGGTCCGTTGATGGCGACGACGTCGCAGTGGTGCAGGAGACGGTCGAGGATGGCGGTGGCGAGGACTTCGTCGCCGAAGACCTGGCCCCATTCGCCGAAGCTCTTGTTCGAGGTGAGCAGGGTGGAGCCCTTCTCGTAGCGCTTCGAGATCACTTGGAAGACGAGGTTGGCCTGGGCGCGTTCCAGGGGCTGGTAGCCGACTTCATCGATCACGAGAATGTTCGGGCGTAGGTAGGTGTGCAGCTTGCGGGCCAGCCGCCCGATGGCGTCGGCGGCGGTGAGGTGGCGGACCATGTCGTCGAGGCTGGTGAAGTAGACAGTGAACCCGGCTCGGCAGGCGGCGACGGCCAGGGCCACGGCGATGTGGGTCTTCCCGACTCCGGGCGGGCCGAGGAGAGCGACGTTGGCTTTGGCCTGCACAAACGCGAGGGTGGCCAGGTCCCGGATCTTGCGCGGGTCCAACTCGGGTTGGAACGCGAAGTCGTATTCGTCGAGGGTCTTGTGGTGCGGCAGCTTCGACAGCCGAAGTGCTGAGCGGAAGCGGCGCTCGTCGCGGACGGCCAGTTCTTCTTCGAGGACCAGGTCGAGGAAGTCCAGGTAGCCCATGGCCTCGGTGTCGGCGCGGGCGGTGAGGTCCGCGAGGGTCCGGGCCAGGTGCGGCAGGCCGAGCCTGGTGGCGGTGGCCCGGATGCGGTCGGCGACGAGGTCACTCACGAGCTGGTGCCCTTCGGGTAGGTGCGTGTGCTGGTGAAAGGGCTGGTTCCGGCGATCTCGTCATAGACCGACAGGGGACGGCGGTCGACGGTGACCTGGGCTGCTGCGGCCCGGTTCAGCAGCGCTTGAAGCGGACTGCCTTCGCCGGATGCGGAGCGACGGCGGGCTGGTGGGGTGTCGCCGGTGGTGGCCGCCCGGGTGTGTCCGTCGGGCAGGCCGTCCCAGTGGGCGGGGTCGACGATGCGGGCGCCGCGTCCGACTGCTCGGGGGTGGGTGGCCAGCAGGGTCTCGCCGTGCTGGTCCGGCAGGGTGGCGTGGACGGCGATAGTCGCGGCGGTCGCACGGACCTCGACCAGTTGCCGGTGACGGACCCGCCGGGCCGGGACCGAGTAGAGGTTCGCGTCGTAGGCGACCAGACAATCCTTGCCGACATGTCGCAGATGCCTCGCGGCGACCACATACGGCCGAGCCGGCAGCGGACGCAAGGCGGCATGGTCGCGGGCGGCGCGAACGCCGATGACCTCACCGTGGGTGCGGTGGGTACGGGCCCGCCGCATCGGCACCCACGCCTGGAACGCGGCATCCAGGTCCGCCAGCGAGGAGAAGCCCCGACCAGCCAGGACGTGGTCCCGCACGATCGTGACCTGCCGCTCGACCCGCCCCTTCCCAGTCGGGCGGTAGGCGGCGAGGACGTCGATGTCGAAGTCGTAGTGCCCGGCGAACGCGACCGCCTCCGGATGCAGCGGCACCGCCTGCCCGGGGGCGACATGCCGGCGCACGACCGTCTTCGTCCGGTCGTAAACGATCGACTTGGGCACCCCACCGAAGTGAGCGAACGCCCGCCGGTGGCACTCCCAGAACGCCGACAGGTCCTGACTGGTGGTGAAACAGCAAAACGGATCTCGCGAATACGACAGCACCATGTGGAACGAGTAGACCTTGGCGACCCCGACGTGGGCCAGGATGCCGCCTTCGTCGCCCCAGTCAACCTGCGCCTGCGCACCGGGCACCACCTCGAACCGGCGGTGCAGCCCAGCGAGTTCGTCCGGGCCGATGCCCATCTCCGCTGCGATCCGCGGCCGCGCTTCCTGCAGATAGAGCTTCACCCGCTGGTAGTTGCCGGCGAACCCGTACTGCTCGACCAGCCGCTCATGAATCACCGTGCCCTTGAGCAACAACTCCGCCCGCAGCCACGCGTCGATCACGTGCGCGAACGGGCTCAACACCGACGCCCGGGCATCCCGACGCGGTGACCGCTGCGGCGGCGCCGGCGCGGCCTCACCCGCCAGGTACTTCCGCACCGTCTTGCGATCCAGACCGGTCTCCCGAGCGATCTGCGACAGACTCAGCCCCGCCTCACGCAGCGCACGGTACCGGCGCAGCTCCAGCCACCGCTCCGACCGCAGAACCATCGCCGCCCTCCACCCAGCTCATACCGGGCGAAGTCTTACTCATCGGACACCCAACCGGCCCGCCGCCACGCCGCGACCTGGCCACGTTCATCCGTACCTACCTGGGGACACCAACCCGTACGCCGACACCGGGTCCAGCCGCAAACGCCCGGGTCCGCCGGGGTCCTACGTCTGCGACACCTCGCCGGTGGAGGTAGCAGGCCCCGTGGCGGGCAGTTGCCGGTGCAGGCCTGTCGGGTAGAGGTCAGCGCCTAGCGCGACCTCAAGGCGGGCGACGGTTTTGAGGTCACTCCCGTGGTCGCCATTGAGGATGAACCCGATGGTGGGGTGGGTGATGCCTGCGAGTTCGGCGAGGGCACGGTTGCTGATTGGTCGCTCGCGCATCGCGGCGGCGAGCCGGCGGGCGAACTGTTGCGCGTAGTGGGCCTCGACGGGTGCGTCGGGTCGCAGGGTCGCCTCCGGCCAGGTACCTGACTGGACGTAGCTGTTGGGCGCCTTGTCGCCTCTGCCGCGCGGCACCCGTCGCCCTCCGTCGAGTCGTCATCCCGTCGGAATCAGGATGTTGACCAGGGAGCGAGCGGCGAACTCGACACACGTGGTAAATTTATTTACCATCGTGGTGGTTGTTCCTCACAACCAGCTGTGGGTTCTCACGAAAGTTGATCCGTTCTCACTGGATCTGATCCGTATCTGATCCGTTCTCACGGAACTTGATCCGCCCGGCTGCGTGCGGCCGTCCGGGTCGTCGCTAGCCTTTGGGCGGATCTGGATCAGGGGAGGCGGTCGGGTTTGGGCGGTCTGGTGGCTCTGCGGGGTTCGGCGCCTGCCTCGTTGTCCGGGTTTGTGGTCGGGTACGTCGGCCCGGACGGGCGGGAGCAGCGGGAGGACCTGGGCGCGGTGGCCGGGGTGGCGTTCGAGTTGGTGCCGCCGGTTCGGTCGTTCCCCGCGTATCGGGGGCAGCGCAACAACACGGGCCTGTGGTGGGCGGCGACGATCGGCGGGCATGTGGGCTTCGAGTCGTGGTTGGAGCGGGATCATCTGACGCTCCTGGACTTCGACCCCTCGGTGGTGGCGATGGCGTCGCAGCCATTCTGGCTGTCGTGGGACCACGCGGGCCGGCGGCGCTCGCACGCGCCGGACTTCTTCGTACGGCTGGTCGACGGCACCGGTGTGGTGATCGATGTCCGCCCGGCCGCGCGGGTACGCCCGCGTGACGCGGCGGCGTTCGAGACGACCGGCCGGGCCTGCGCCGAGGCTGGTTGGGAGTATCGGCTGGTGCACGAGCCGGATCCGGTGGTGATGGCGAACGTCCGATGGCTGGCCGGGTATCGGTATCCGCGCTGCCTGCGCCCGGCGGTCGCCGCTGCCGCTCCGGCGGTGTTCGCGGAGCCGACGCCGTTGATGGACGGCGCGGCACGGTTGGGTGACCCGCTGGCCAGTCTGCCGACGGTGTTCCACCTGCTGTGGTGCGGCCGGCTGAGTACCGATCTTGCGGTGCCGCTGTCGGAGCTGTCGATTGTGTCGGCGGCGGCCCGGTGAGCGGCGCCGGGCGGGCGGTGCTGGGGGTCGGCGACCGGTTGCAGTTTGACGGTCGATCGTGGACGGTCGGCGGCTTGCAGGGTGTGCGGGTACGCCTGGTCGATGAGGTCGGCGATGCCCAGGTGTTGCTGTTGGCACATGTGCTGGCGTCGCCGGGCTTCGAGCTGTTGGAAGCCGGTCCGGCGCCGGCCCGGCTGGATCCGGTCGGGCTGGTCGACGCGCTGCCGGCGACGGTGCTGGAGCGTGCCCGACAGTGGGAGCGGCACGTCGTGGAGGTGCAGACCGGGTTGCCGCCGGACGCGCCGGCAGGTGTCCGGCCGCGCGAGCCCTACGACCCGGCCCGGTACACGTTGGCGGAGCGGGAGGCGGCCAAGGCGGCCGAGCTGACCGCGGCGGGGCAGCCGACCAGCGCGGTCACGGTCAAGCGGATGCGGCTGCGCTACCGGTCCGAAGGCCTGTGGGGCCTGGTCGACCACCGGGCCACCCGCCCGGCGTCCTCCTACGGTCGGGTCGACGACCGGGTGGTCGCGGCGGTTGAGGCTGTGATGGCGGCCGAGACCGGGGAGTCGACCGGCACCCGGTCACGGCTGCGGCGCCGGGTGGAACATTTGCTGGCCGTCGAGCACGGGTCAGGTGTGGTGCCGATGCCGTCGACGGCGACGTTCTACCGCCTGGTCGCCGTGATGGATGCCGGCCGGCATACCTTCGGCGAGGCGACCACCCGCCGCAGCCTGGCGAATCGGCCAGCGCGGCCGTTCACCCGCGCCGTCGCGGTCCGCCCAGGCGAGTTGGTGCAGATCGACACGTCCCCGCTGGACGTGATGGCGCTGCTGGACGACGGGGTGACCGGCCGGGTGGAGTTGACCGTCGTGCTGGACGTCGCGACTCGCTCGATCTGCGCGGCGGTGCTGCGCCCGAAGGGCACCAAGGCCGTCGACGCGGCGCTGCTGCTGGCCAAGATGTTGGTCCCGGAGCCGATGCGGCCCGGCTGGGCGGACGCGCTGGCGATGGCCCGCTCGCGCATCCCCCACCGGCGGCTGCTGGACCTGGACGCGCGGCTGGAGCACGCCGCCGCCCGGCCGGTCATCGTCCCGGAGACCATCGTCACCGATCGAGGTGCGGTGTTCGTCTCCGAGACGTTCGTGCGGGCCTGCGCCCGGCTCGGGATCTCCGTCGAGCCGGCCCGGCCGGGCACCCCGACCGACAAGGGCCACGTCGAGCGCACGTTCGGCTCGATCCGCACCCTGTTCTGCCAGCACGTGGCCGGCTACGTCGGGCCGAACGTCACTCGGCGGGGCACGGCGGCGGCCACCGAGGCGGTGTGGTCACTGCCCCAGCTTCAGGAGTTACTCGACGAGTGGATCGTCGCTGGGTGGCAGCCCCGCCCGCACGAGGGACTACGTGACCCGGATGCCGGTGGCCGGGTGCTGTCGCCCAACGAGATGTTCGCCGCCGCGATCGCGGCGGCCGGGTACGTCACCCTGCCGCTGACCGGCACCGACTACCTGGAGCTGCTGCCGGTCGCGTGGCGCACCATCGGCGATCACGGCATCCAGATCGACTACCGACACTACGACAGTCCTGATCTGGGCCGTTACCGGCACGAGTCCTCTGGCGTGGTCGGCAAGGGCAAGCTGTGGGAGGTCCACTACGACCCCTACGACCTGTCGCACGTATTCGTCCGGGATCACCAGGGCGGCGGCTGGATCACGGCCGCCTGGACCCACCTGCCGATGGTCGGGCAGCCGTTCGCCGACTTCACCTGGCGGGCCGCCCGGCAGATCGTCGCCGGCCGCGGTGGCGACGACACCGACGAGACCGCCGTTGCCCGCGCCCTGGACGACCTCCTCACCCGGGCCGGCGCCGGCCCCGGCGGCGACGCCCGCCATCAGCGGGTGGCCGCCCGGACCCGCGCCGCGTCCCGGCCGATCCCGTCCACCCCGCTGGCCGACCCGGAAGAACCTGCCGACGTCGAAGAGGAGGACCGGGACGTGCCGCTGGCGAAGGTGATCCCGTTCGGGGTGTTCGAGCCCGGCGACGAACGGCGCTACCGGTGACCCGCACCCCGGCGGCAGACCTGGTCGATCCGCCGGCCCACGAACCGCCCACCACGAAGGAAGGCTGGGCGGCGTTCATCGAGCAGCAGCCTTCCCGGATGGAGGTGCTGGCGGCTGCCCGGCTGGCCGCACTCACCCCGGCCGAGCGGGACGCCTACGACGATGCCCGTATCGCCCACCACGCCCGGCTCATCATCGTGGCCACCCCGACCGTTGACCAGATCGTCAACACCGGCCGGCGACTCGTGTTGCTCAACCGCGGCACCGACACCGCACGGCGGGGCTTGGTCGTCACCGGCGACTCCGGCACCGGCAAGAGCACCGCTATCAAGCAGCTCGGCAAGCACCACGAACTGCTGGCCCGGCGTCGGCGCACCGCGCCCGGCCCGTTCCTGCCGGTCGTCTACGTCACCGTCCCGCCAGCTGCCACTCCGAAGGTCCTCGCCGCCGAGTTCGCCCGGTTCCTCGGCCTGCCCCTGCCCCGCAACCTCAACCAGGTCAACATCACCAACGCCGTCTGCGACGTGCTCTCCCAGCTCGGCACCGACCTCGTGCTCGTCGACGAGATACACAACCTCAACCTGGCCACCCGGGTCGGCGCGGAAGCCTCCGACCAGCTCAAATACCTGGCCGAGCGGCTCCCGGCCACGTTCGTCTACGCCGGCATCGACGTCGAACACGCCGGTCTATTCTCTGGCGTCCGTGGCCGGCAGATCGCCGGCCGTTTCGCCTCGATCGCCACCACGGCGTTCGCCTACGGCACCCGCACCCAGCGCGAGCAGTGGGCCGCGCTGGTCAGCGCCCTCGAACACGCGCTACGCCTGCACCAGCACCGCACCGGTTCGCTGCTACGTCTCGCCGGCTACCTGCACGAACGAACCAGCGGCATGATCGGCAGCTTGTCCCACCTGATCCGCGACGCCGCAATCGAGGCCATCTTCGACGGCACCGAACGCATCACCAAGGCCGCCCTGGACCGGGTCGTCCTCGACCACGCCGCCGAACATCCCCGGCCGGGTGCCACCGCTTCAGCGGCCCGGCCACGCCGGACGCCCGCACACACGGCCGGCAGCGGAGCCGCCTGACCGTGCTCGACCCGCGCGACCCCTACTGGCAACGCCGCCTGCGCCCGTTGCCGATCCGAGTCCGGCCGATGCCGCGCGAACTCATGATCTCCTACCTGCGACGGCTCGCCAACGCCAACCGCGTCGACCGCCCTCTGCTGATCCGCCACATCGCCACCGACCACGCCGGTCACATCGGCCCGTTCCACACGCACGACCTCGCGCTCAACCGGCCGGCGCTCGCGCGGCTGGCCATCCTCAGCGGCTATCCCGAAACCGTCCTGCTGGCCGCCATCTCCACCCGCACTCTCAAAAGACCGGGGCCGGAGCCGCTGCGCGACTGGATACCGCTGGGCGGCACCGATCCCACCCTGCTACGCCCCTGCTCCCACTGCACGGCCCGCCGCGGAATCCGCGTCCCGTCCATCATCCAGCTCGAACCGGGCCAGCCACCCGTCTGCATCCAGCACCGCCGCACGTTGGTGCCCTACCACTACCGGTCCGACCGTGGCAACGAACAGCCCCTCGGGGCGACACCCGAGATCGTCACCGCTGCGCACCGCTACAAGATCCTTCGCCGCCGCCACCGAGACACCATCGGCGAGGCGTTCGCCGCAGCCGCCGGCATCACTCGCTTCTGGGGACGAGGCCGGGCCGGATTTTACAGGGACAAGCCAGAGCAGATCAGTGCCCGCTGGAGCGCCCGAGCCGAGCACCTCCCGGACGTTCCCGACACTGTCATCCGATACCCGGAAATCGTCGCGCTCACCGGCCTGTTCACCTCGATCCCCGAACTGCTGCTCACCCCAAGCGGGGACCGCGACGCCCCCTCAGCCATGCAGTTCCTCCTCGCCGCCGCGCGCTGCCTCGAACACCCGGCGCCCGAGCAATTGCTCCGCCCCGCCCACCCGCTGTCTCGCTGGGCCGGCACAACGGACATGCCCGCCTGGTTCTGGCGCAACATCAACGAACCAGACCGAACGATCTACCGAACCCTGGCCCAAGGCTCAACCCGGTCACCCAACCAGGGCGCCCGCTAAGTAACCACGGCACCACCAGTCACAAACGATGTTCATCTTGCTGGTTGACGGCGACGTCACGCCCTCCCGCCATGGGTGCGTGATTCCGTTCGCCCCAGGCGAGTTGGGCAAATTTGGAAACTCTTCGTATATCTACAGTCGTGGATGCGACTTTTGGGTTCCGTCTGCCGGTTCCCCATTGGAAGCATCGGGCCGAACTGATGCCACAGTAAGGAGGCCCACAAGTGCAGAGAGTGATCCGACGCGTTGGGCACCAGGGAAGCGCGATCTTACTTATCGTCGCCACCCTCCTGGCCGCCGCAGCCTCACCAGCCGCAGCTCGGCCCAGCGGAGTGTCGGCAGCTTCCTCGCTGTCGCCCGATCTCTTCCGGACGGACGAGCGCGGAGCCCTTGCGAGACTCGCCATGGCCAAGGCAAGCCAGCCACAGGCACTCGCCCCCATCGTCTACGCCGACATCGCCTGCCACATCCTTCCGACGAGGTACGTTCAGGACAAGGGGTGGGGCGTGGACGCCCAACCCAACAGGCAGTTGCACATCTACCGCGACCTGTTCATCAACGGCCAGTGGTGGAAGACCACCGAGAACTGGCCCTACGCGTCGTCGAGCGGATCATGGAGCACTCCGACCGGGGACCATGCAAGTCTGCTCAGCGGTACCTTCATGTTGTGGGTGACCGCCTACTACAACTCGGATGATGCCTACATCGGTCGCGCGACCGACACCTGCACCGCCTAACCGCCGGCAGCGGCCACCGCCGTGGAGGCATGGGTAGCCCTGGAGTGGTGATGATCGACGAGAACCCCGCCAACGACCCGACCCGTGAGTGGATCACGGGCAGGCCCGACGTCGCGTTCGACGCTCGCGCCTTGCTCCGCAAGGTCGACAGCAACGGCCAGGGCCTCGTGCGCTATCTCGCCGAGCGGGCCGGCCAGCCGGTTGCCACCCACACGATCGCCACTGATCTAGCCGTCTCGACGCAGTCGATCGAGGATTGCCTCGCCTGGATCAACAAGCTCGCCGAAGCCTTGGGCTACGTACCGCTCGTAATCTGGTCGGATGTCGGGCTACTCATCACCACTGACGCAGCTGTTGTCGCACGTCAGGGGCTGATCGACGCCCAGCGTTGACGGATCCAGGGGCGGTGGGCTCAGTCGAGTCCACCGCCCCTGGTCTGTCGGTTCCGCCTCGCGGTAAGCCTGCGCCGGATCGCACCAAACGCCCATAACGCCGCCAGCAGCAGTGCAGCGGGTATCAACAGGCCAAAGGCGGATCTCAGCAGCGTGGGGAAGTCCATCGTCACCCCCGCTCTCGAAGCCCTCGTGGACGCTACGTTTCAGGCTACCCGTCGATGCGGTTATGGCGTCATACCTCGCAGCACTGGCAGGCGTTGCCGACCGCCTGTCCGCCCACAAACCAACCGGCGGCTACGTAGCAAAGAGATCAGTTTCGGTGAGAAGAAGACACCGTAGCGCTTCTCACCAAATCTGATCCGCTGCTGGTCAGCGCGCTGCCCCGGATCACCTTCGCTGAGAACCTACACCAGCGTGTCCTGTCCAGGTGAAGATGGCGGAGTCCAGGTCAACATGGCGGATGATCTGGCGGCGTCCAGGTTTAGTTGGCGTGTCATGGGCGTCGATGGGTCGCCGATCGGCCGAGAATGCTCGGTGTGACGACGCTACCGGCCGTGCGGGATGTGGCTTCTGGCTGGTCGCTCGATGAGTTCGTGGTGGGGTACGTCACCGAGGACGGTACGCGGCGTCGGGTGTCGCTGGCGGAGGCGTGGGCGGTGCGGTTCGAGGCGGTTGCGCCGGCTCGGCGGTTTACCGCGCGGAAGGGTCAGCGGCATCTGTCGGGTCTGTGGTGGTCGTCCACGGTCGCTGGTCACGTGGGGTATGAGTCGTGGCTGGAGCGCGATCATGTGATGTGGCTGGACTTCGATCCGGCTGTGGTGGGGATTGCCGCGCAGCCGTTTTGGTTGTCGTGGACGGCGCCGGGCGGCAAGGGTGTAGCGCACGTGCCGGACTTGTTCGCCCGTCGGGCGGATGGCTCGGCGGTGGTAGTTGACTGCCGGCCGGTTGAGCGTCGGCCGGCCCGGGATCGGGTGAAGTTCGAGGCGACGCGGTGGGCGTGCGAGCTGTTGGGTTGGGAGTACCGGCTGGTCGGCGCTTCGGAGCCGATCGCGACGGCGAATCTGCGGTGGCTGGCCGGGTATCGGCACCCGCGCCATCGCCTCCCGGGGATAGCGGCAGCGTTGCGGGTCGCGCTGGCGGAGCCCGCCGCGTTGATGGCTGGCGCGGAGGCGGTCGGTGATCCGGTCGCGGTACTGCCGGTGCTGTTTCACCTGCTGTGGCGCCACGACCTCGTTGTGGACCTGTCGGTGCCGCTGCACGCGGGCACCACCGTTACCAGCGTGGTAACGCCGTGATCGGCGGGCATGCGCGGGCGGTACTGCGTCCGGGTGACTGGGTGAGCTTCGACGGCGGTGAGCACCAGGTGGTCGCGGTGGCAGGCACGTCGGTGCGGCTGCGCGCTCAGGCCGGTACGGAGCAGGTGGTGCTGGCCTCCTTCCTGATGGCCGCGCCGGACTTCGCCGTGGTGGACGGGACGACATTGCCCGGGATGGAGCCGTTCGGGCTGTTGGACGGCCTGCCGGAGGAGATCCTCGTTGAGGCGCGGGACTGGGAACGGCATGTGGTCGAGGTGGAGACCGGCCTACCGCCCGACGCCGAGCCAGGCGCGGCAGCGCGGCCGGAGTACGACCCGGTGGCCCGCACGGTAGTGCAGCGCACCGAGGCCAAGGCTGCCGAGTTGGGTGTTGGCTATCGGACGGTGGAGCGGATGCGCGCCCGGTACGCGCAGCAGGGTTTGTGGGGGTTGGTGGACCGGCGGGCGGTGCGGGTTCGGGAGGCTACCGGGCGGGCGGACGCGCGGCTGGTGGCGGTGGCTCGTCAGGTGATCGATGCCGAGACCCATGTGTCGACGGGCACTCGTGGGCGATTGATCCGGCAGGTGGTCAAGGCGGTGGAGGACATTCACGGGCCGGGGGTGGTGCCGCTGCCGGGCCGTTCGACGTTCTACAAGCTGATCGATGCGTTGTCGACCGGGCGGCACACGTTCGGGTCGGCGGTGACCCGCCGGCAGACGGCGAACCGGCCGCAGGGGGTGTTCACGCCGACGTTCGCCGCGCGGCCGGGTGAGCAGGTGCAGATCGACTCGACTCCGATCGACGTGATGGTGCTGCTTGAGTCGGGAATGCCGGTTCGGGCGGACCTGACGATCGCGGTCGACGTGGCGACCCGGACGATCTGCGCGGCGGTGCTGCGGCCGGTGGGCACGAAGGCGGTGGACGCGGCGTTGCCGCTGGCCCGGATGCTGGTGCCGGAGCCGATGCGGCCGGGCTGGTCGGCGGCGCTGCGGATGTCCGCCTCGCGGCTGCCGCACGCCCGGCTGGTGGACGTGGACGCCCGGATGGAGTTGGCTGCGGCGAAGCCGGTGATCGTGCCGGACACCATCGTCATCGACGGCGGGAAGGTGTTCGTGTCGGAGACGTTCACCCGGGCCTGCGCCCGGTTGGGCATCTCGGTGCAGAACTGCCGCCCGGGGACGCCCACGGACAAGGGAGTCGTGGAGGCTACCTTCGACGCGATCAACACCCTGTTCTGCCAGCACGTGGCCGCCTACACCGGCTCCAATACGACGCTTCGGGGCGACCGGGTGGACGCCCAGGCGGCGTGGACAGTGCCCGACTTGCAGGACCTCCTCGATGAATGGCTGCTCTGCGGGTGGCAACCTCGCCCCCACGACGCGCTGCGCGACCCGTACTTCCCGCGCCGGGCGATCTCGCCCAACGACAAGTACGCCGCCCTGGTCGCCGCCGCCGGCTACCTGCCGCTGGTGCTGACCGGGGAGGACTATCTGGAGCTGCTGCCGGTTGCCTGGCGGCAGATCAACGATTACGGCGTCCGGATCGACTACCGCACCTACGACAGCCCTGAGCTGGGGCCGTGGCGGCGGCAGCACTCCGGCGTCACAGCCCGGCGGGGGTTGTGGGAGGTGCACTACGACCCCTACGACCTGTCGCAGGTGTTCGTCCGGACCCCGCACGGGTGGGTCACCGCCGCATGGACACACCTGCCGATGGTCTCGGCGCCGTTCGCGGACTTCACCTGGCGCCATGCCCGCCGGCTGGCGGCGCAGGCCGGCCGGGACGACACCAACGAGACCGAGGTGGCCCGCGTCCTCGACGAGCTGCTCACCCGGGCTCAGGCCGGCCCGCCAGCGGACAAGGCGAGTGCCCGGGTCGCGGCGCGGACCAGGGTCGCTGCTGCCGCGCACCGGCCCCCACCCGCCGAGGAATCCGCAGAAAAGGCTGACGAAGACGACGAGTTGGCCGGGCAGACGAGTACGACCGTGGTCCCGATGGGGATCTTCGACGCCCGTGCCGAGGCCGAGAGGTGGCCGTATTGACCGCCATCCTGCCCCGCCCGCGCACCGGGGAACCCGACGACGCTGAGCCGTCGGTGGAGAATCCGTTGACCACCAAGGAGGGATGGCGGCGGTTCGTGGACACCGAACCGAACCCGCCGGCCCTACTGACCGAGGCGGCGTTGGCGGGGCTGAGCGCGGGGCGGCGGGTCGGGTATGACGAGGCGCGAATGGAGTACCACGCCGATTTGCCGTTGGTGAACACGCCGGTCATCCGGCAGGTCATCGCGACGAGCCGGTTGCTGATTCAGCTCAACCGCAACCAGGTCTCCGCCCGCCGGGGCGTGATCATCAGCGGGGCGTCGGGCACCGGCAAGACCACCGCGCTGAGCCAGCTCGGCCGGGCGCACGAACTCGCCGCCCGCCGGCGGCACCCGCAGGATCGGCACCGGTTGCCGGTCGTCTACATCACGGTCCCTCCGGCGGCGACACCACGAATGGTGGCGGTGGAGTTCGCCCGGTTCTTCGGCCTACCAGCACCTCGTTCGGCGAACCTTACCGACGTGACCAACGCGGTCTGCGCCACCGCCGCCCGCACCCACGTCGACCTGGTGCTCGTCGACGAGATACACAACATCAGCCTCGCCACCCGGGCCGGCGCGGAAGTGTCGGACACGCTGAAGTACTTCGCGGAACGGCTGCCGGCCACGTTCATCTACGCCGGCCTGGACGTCGACGAGATCGGCCTGTTCGCCGGCACCCGGGGCCGGCAGATCGCCGGCCGGTTCACCCTCATCCCCGCGCGGCCGTTCGACTACGGCACCAGCGAGCAGCGTGAAACCTGGCGCGGTCTCGTCTCGACCATGGAGGCCAGCCTGCGGTTACACCGCCACCAGCCCGGCACTTTCACCGGGCTGGACGAGTACCTGTTCGCCCGCACCAGCGGCATGATCGGCAGCCTGTCGCACCTGGTGCGCGGCGCGGCGGTCCTGGCCATCCAGGACGGCACCGAGCAAATCACGAAAGATCTGCTCGACCTGATTCCCGTCGACCACGCCGCGCAACGTGCCCACGTCCAGCGACCGGGCCGGCGCGGCAAGGCCAAGAAGTGAACGACTGGCGGCGGCTGCCGATCCCACTGGCGCCCGCGCGGCACGAAACCCTCACCTCCTGGCTGCGCCGTCTCGCCGCAGTGCACGGACTACCCAGCAGCACGCTGGACCAGCACGTCGGCATCCAACGGCGCGTCAGGCACGTCGACGCCGCCGCTGCCGCGCTGCGCCGGCTTGCGGCCATCACCGGCTACCAGCCCGTTGGACTGGCCTGGGCGCTGCCCGAGCTGCGACTTCCGCCAGCGGACTGGCGCAGCCTGCGTCACCTGGCCCAACGCGCCTGCCCCCGCTGCACCGCTCGGCATGAAGGCGGCCAGGTGCGACAACTGTTCGCCCACGACGAGTACCTGTGCACCCGGCACGGATACTGGATCGGCCCACCGGACGGAATCCACGACGACCCGCCCCTCTCGCTCGCCGCACGGCTGCCCGAACTGGTCGCCGCGCAACACCGGCTGCGGCGCGCCACCCGCCGACACGGCTGGGCGGCCACCTTCGACGCCACCGTCTCGGCGACCCGCATCTGCCTGGACCTGCGGTTCAGCGCACCACATCACCCCCTCTGGCGACGGTGGGAACAGCGTCTCCACCTGCTCATGCCAGGCGGCTACCGGCGGTCGCTGTTCATGGCCGCGATCTTCCCGGAAGTCACCGCGCTCGCCGCAGTGATCGCCTCACCCACCGGACGAGCCGTGACCGCGCAACAACGGCCGGTGGAGTTCCGTCCCTTCCTCGACGCCTGCGCGCACGCACTGGACTGCCGAGGCACGGCCGACGCAATCACAGACGCGACCATGACCTGGGCAAACGCCCGCGCGGCGCGTTCCCGGATGGAGCCCGCCGCCATCTACCCCGACACGATCCACCACCACGACGGCAGCCCTCGCGTCACCGAGAAGCAGGTCCTGGCCGAGGAACGCATCGCGCACCGCTTCGCCCGGGACCGACGCGCACCCCGCACCTTCAGCCCAGTAGCGCCGCTGCCCTACGCCCACCGGCCAGCACCAGCCGCCACCGGGAGGTCGAACTGATCCCAAAGGTCCACGAACGCGGCCCCATCCACGGGCTCGGCCCGCTACTGCGCTACCTGTTCGGCCCCGGCGAGAACAACCACCGCGGCGGCAAGCACGACAATCCTCGCGTCATCGCCGCCTGGGCCTACGCCACCTGCGGCAACCTCTCCGACCTGCAACCACCGGCGAACCCAAACGGCCGCCGCTCGCCACGACGACTAACCGAACTCCTCACCCAACCCGTCACCATCGGCTGGAAACCCCCCACCCTGCCGGTCTGGCACTGCTCAATCCACAACCACCCCGACGACCCGATCCTGTCCGACCACCAGTGGAAACACATCGCCACCGAGATCACCGCCGCGACCGGCATCGCCCCGCACGACGACCTGTCCGCAGCCCGCTGGATCGGCATCCGCCACGCCGACAACCACATCCACATCGTCGCCACCCTGGTCCGCCAAGACCGCCGCACCGTCTGGCCACGCAGCGACTACCGCCGCTGCCAAGCCTGCTGCCGCTACCTCGAACAGCACTACCAGCTACACCGCGTCCACGGCCACCACGCCAACAAACGCCTCCCCACCCCAGCCGAGCTCAACAAGACCACCCGCCAACACCGCGAGGAAGTACCCCGCCACCAACTCCGACGCGCAGTCCACGCCGCCGCCGACGCCAGCACCGACGAACAGGACTTCCTCGACCGTCTCCGCGCGTCCGGCCTACTCGTCCGGCCCCGCACCGACCCCACCAACCCGACCCAGCTCACCGGCTACGCCGTCGCGCTGCCCGAAGACCACAACGCCGCCGGAGACACGATCTGGTACAGCGGATCCACCCTCGCCGCCGACCTCAGCCTGCCCCAACTACACCGCCGCTGGCAGACACGATGACCACCAATCCACCCGCCGGGCGCCGTCACCGCCCGCACATATCCCCAAGCCGGCAGAACCGCCTCTCCGTCCGCCTCAGCGACGACGAACACCACGAGATCGTCACCACCGCCCACCAACTCGGGCTCACACCAACCGGGTTCTGCGCCCAAGCCGCCCTCGACACCGCCCGCAACCTAAACACCACCGCCCACGAGCAGATCGAGAACGAAAGCCTGGCCAGGCTGCAATCGGAACTGTTCCAAACCCGCGTCGCGCTCAACCAACTCCGCGCCGAGCTCAACCACACCCGCGATCACCAAGGCCCGACAGACGATCTGGACAGAACCATCACCAACGCCGCTCAAGCCCTAGGCAACCTCGACAGCATCGCGTCCCGAGTCCATCACCGACTCAGACCGCCAAGATCCACCGAATCCGCCAGCTAAACCTGGACGCCCGCGAACCGAACCATCCGGACCTAGATGGCGGAGCCCAGCTCAGCGCCGTCCACGTTCGCCACCTTCAAGCGGAGCGGACAACCAGCGGCTGCCGGCCAGGTCAGGCCTGTTGCGATCCTGGGCCGACGAGCCCTCTGGCCAGAGAGCGTGCGCCTGGCCGGCAGCCACCTCATACGGATGCCCGACGGACGGGAGCTCATGGCGCGCTACTTCTGCGGTCTGGACTGGGGCGAGCGCCACCACGACATTGCGGTCATCGACCAGACCGGCACGCTCGTCGCCCAGTTGCGGATCACCGACACCGCCGACGGGCTGGCCGAACTCCTCACCGCTTTGAAACAGGTCAAAGCCAGCCGTCGGGACATCCCGATCGGGATCGAGACCGGCCGTGGTCTGATCGTCGCCGGGCTGCGTAAGGCCGGCCAGCCGGTGGTGGTGCTCAACCCCACCCAGGTCGCCCGCTACCGCGATCGGCTGGCCGCCCAGCGTAAGAAGTCCGACCGCACCGACGCGCACCTACTCGCCCACATCCTGCGGGTCGACGGCGACGCCCACCGGCCCCTGTCGGTGGCGAGCCCACTGTCCGAAGCGATCCGAGAGCTGGCCCGGGCGCACCGGAAGCTGGCGCACGACGGCCGGTGGTCCGCCGCCCGGCTCCGTTCCCGGCTGTGGGAGTTCTTTCCTGCCGCCTTGGACGCCTGGCCCCAACGAGCCGGTCTGACCCGGCCGGACGCCCGGACCATCCTGGCCGCCGCGCCCACCCCCGGCAGAGCGGCGCTGCTGACCCATCAGCGTCTCGAAGACCTCCTCGCCGCTGCGGGACGCACGCGCCTGATCGCCGACGAGGCCGATCGGCTGGCTGGCATGTTCGCCAGGCCGGCGCTGCGGCAGCCACCGGAGATCGAGGACGCGATGGGTCACCAGACGAGCGCCCTCGTCGCCCAACTCGACGTCACGATCGCCAACGCCGCCCGCCTACTCGATCAGGTCGAGCAGCTCGTCGACCAGCACCCGCAGGCGGTGATCTACCGCAGCATGCCCGGTGTCGGCCCGATCCTCGCCGGCCGGCTCCTCGGCGAGCTCGGTGACGACCCCGGCCGCTTTCCCACCGCGCGGCACTTGCGCGCCTACTGCGCCGCCACCCCGATCACCTGGGCCTCCGGCAGTTCCCACCGGCACAGCCACCGCCGCCGTGCCAACCCGGTCCTGGCCGAGGCCGGTCACCTGTGGGCCTTCGCCGCCCTGACCCGCTCTTCCGGGGCACGCGCGTTGTACGACCGCCGTCGGAAAGCCGGTGACCGGCACGCCGCCGCACTGCGCCGCCTCTACGCACACCTGCTCGGCAGCCTGCACTACTGCCTGCGCCACAACGTCACCTTCTCCGAAACCCGGGCCTTCCGCGCGCTCGGCGAGCCGGCCGACGTCGCCGAGCCCGCGGGCCAGGAGTCGGGATGACCGCCGGCCCGGTGGAGGCCGGGACACGCCTCACATCTGCTCCCGGGCCCAGAGCCCTCGCGCGGGATCGGCACCCGACCTCCTCCCGACCGGCCGTCCCCACACTCGGCCTTCGCATCGATCAAGGCCGCAGAACCCGACACGCTCAGCCTCGCGCCCCAAGGCCGCGCCAATCACGACGACCTGTCACGGCCTGCCCGACCTGCCAGCGCAGGTCCACAAACGCAGCCGGCCCGTGGGACCACGGGCCGCACCGTGCCATGCCGAAGTCACCGCGAGCTGGACGAGCAGCGCGTGGTGTCGCACGAGGCGGTCACCGTCGTCCTTCCGGCCGCCCCTGCGACGACCGTGTCCACGGTTTACCAGATCAGCCATCGATGTAGGAGAGCCGCCCCATGTCCGGGTCGTATGAGATCACTGTGCCGCCGTCGGATGACGGCGCGGTCAAGCCGTGGCGCAAGCTGTTGACGGGTCTGGACGTGGACCAGCCCGGTGGCGGCGCCTGCCAGGGCCACTGGCTCGATCCCGCAGCGGTTTACGAACTGCCCAGCGGGGCGTTGATCGTGGGCTGCGACCGGACAGAGCAGGGGCACCGTACCCGGCTGTGGCGGATCACCCGAGACGGCGGGCTCAAGATCGAACGGGATTCGCAGTTCCGGCAGGCCAAGTCCGCGTTCGGCGACTCGATCCGCGCCACGTTACGCGCCGCGTTGACGAGGTACCCGGCCCCGTTGACGACGCCGCCTCGAATGGTGACCGCCGCGCCACCGCGCGCCAACACCCGGGCAGGCGGATGCGCGCGCTGCCGGCAGACAGTGCCGGCCGAGGCGGGCCACCTCGTCCGTGCCGATGGCCGGACGGTCGTCGTCCACTACCCGGCCTGCCCGCCTCCGCCGCCGAGGCCGAACCGGTACCCAGGCGCGTGCCTGCACTGCCGGGGCTGGATCGAGGCGGACGAGGGCATCCTGGTCGACTACCTCGGTGACCTGATGCCCGCACACGGCGCGAACCGGCATGCGTGCCCGCCGCCCGAACAGCGCAGACCAGCGCCGCACCGGCCGAGCACCAACCCCACCCCCTGCCGGCGGTGCGGCCAGATGATCCCCGCCGGTGACGGCGAACTTCACGGTGACGGAGCCCGCCACCCCGGTGACTGCCCGCCGCACGCTGACGGGTACACCGGCCCGACGTGGACGATCGGTTACGGCCTGCCCGGACCGCAGCGGCCCAAGCCGGCCGGCGGCTACCGGGTCGGTGAGACGCTGCGCGCCACCCTGTACGAGACCGCACACCCAGTGCCGGTGGAAACGCCCGGCCACCGGCGGGCCGAGGAGGGACAGCGGGTGTCCGCGATCGTGACCGTGCTGGCCGAGCGCACGCCGGTCTACTACGGCGACGAGGACGGCAACGTCCCCTGTGCCGAACTGCTCGATGACGGCTGGTACTTCCAGGCGGTCGTGCGCCCGGCCACCGATGCGGAAGCCGGCCCGTTGCTGGCCGTCGAGGATCGCGACGCCCGCCGGGCAGAGCTGCAGCGGCAGTGCCGCGAGCTGCTGTCCTGGCCATACGCCGCGCATCCGGACGCGGACCGGCCGATGGCGCCGAACCTGGACGGCGCGGTGCGGGTGCCGCACCGCGCAGGCCGGAACGGGCACTGGGCCAGAGCCGAGGACGAAATCCGTGTCGACGAGGCGACCGAGGTGGTGTGGACGCTTGTCTACAACGGCGCCGACGGCGATGACTGGTCGCTGAGCAACCACGGCCCCTACATCGCCATCGCACAGCCGCTGACCGGCCCGCGGCGGGCGCTGATCGCCGCGCTGCGCGCGGAGTACGCCATCGTCGACCTGGCCCACCACGCCGCAGTCGGCGAGGACGCGGCGCAGGCGCTTCTGGCCGCCGGATGGACGGCGGAACAGGCCGCCGCCGAACTCGGCGGGTTCACGCTCACGACCGCCGCCGACGTGACCGAACTCTTCGCCCACACCGTCCTGTGGACAGCCTCAGGCTGGCTGGTACCCCGCGAGACGGGCCGCCGCCGCTTCCCGCTACCAGACGCCCTGCGCCTAGCCGACGCCGGTATCGACCACGCCCGGGCCACCGCACTGGCCGCCGCCGGCATTCCTGTGACGCAGATGCCCACCGCCGCCGCTCCAGCCGTGCCCGACACCGCCACCCGGGTGGTCATCAAACCGGCCCGCAAGCACGGCCATGCAATGGTCACCACCGAACCGCAGACCGCTCGGACCTGGCTGGCCGCCCACCCGGACCACTGGCGGGCCGACCTGCTCATGGTCGCCACCGGCGTCCGGTGCGTGCACGCCGGGGCCGACTGGTCACTGTGGGACGACGGCAGCCTGGTCCTCCGCAGCATGTGGATCGACCGGGCCGAACGTGACCAGATGCCCCGCACCCTCGCACCGGCCGCCGTCACCGCCCTGAACCTCGTCGTGGCCGGCGGAGCCGGAACCCCGATACGCCAACGGCCCGTGTGGCACCCGCTGCGCGACGCCACCGACCACACCGCCACCACCGTCGACGAGCGGGACACCACCGGGGCCAACTCCTGGACAGGCAAAAAACTCACCCGACACGACTTCACCCTTCCCACCGGCACCGTCACCTGGTGGGAACTCACCACCTACCACGGCGGATGGGCCGGCGGCGACGCCGACCACAACGAACAAAGCCAGGTGTGGCCGGACGAAACCACCGCCCGCACCGCCTACCGCAACCACCAACTCTGACGCCCTACCGCACAGGCCCTCGCCGAGTCGGCGGCGCGTTCGATGGTGTACAGCTGTAACGGCCATAGACGCGGACGGTGGGAGCACGCCGACTCACGGCCCGCGCATGCTCTGACCTTCGGCGCGGATGGTTGTTCCTGGATGAAAGGGGTCTACACCGTTCGTGCAGTCTCGCGACTTGTCGGGAATCCGGTGTGCGAACGGATGATGGGATCGAGGACGTTTTGTGCTGACTATATCCAACAGTGCGCGGAGTAGCGGGCCGAGCGACGTAGGCCACGACCGCGGCGGCGGCCTCGGGAGTGGGCTGCCAGAGAGGCACGTCCGGACGCCTACCCGGCGGCAGCTGGCTACGCGCCGTGACGCTCAGTCGGCGGCATGTGCAGCGTAGCCGATCTTGCACCTAATGCCGGACGGACTTCGACGTGATCGAACGCTGCATGAAACCCTTTAACCTGTTTGCATGACCGACACCGTCGGCGCCTGACAGCACCCGTCAGGCGCACCGCTGACAGTTTCCGAATCTGACAGCACAGCGACAGCCATGAGTGCCGCTCTGACAGTGCAGGTCAGCGCGCTGCGCGGCTGATCGCGCGACTGCGGTCCTGACAGATCAGGCCGCTACCGTTTCGGCACCACATCACATCCACATATCTCCACCCCGGTTCGGTCCCACCTGACCGCCCACCGCCGCACCCCGGCGGCACACGATGCCCACCCGCCTTCGGGCCGGTCGGCACCCGCGCCGCGCGGCGACCGGCAGGTCGTACCCAACCACCAGCACCACCTCTCTCCCGAACCGACCCATGCACCCGGTGGGTCGGTCATTCCCGCGTGCCTTCGCACGCCCCCGACAGTCCGAGGAGGACCCGTCATGGCAGCTATCCCCACCGGCGCCACCGGCACCACCGGCACCGCCGTGGCCCCTGCGGCCGTCCGCATGATGCTCGTCTGCATTTCCGACGAGTTGCCCTACGAGTCACTGACGCCCCGTCATCTCGAGCGGCACTTCGGTGTCCAGGGCAGCCTGCATGCCCGCCTCTGGGCCACGCCGGCGCTGCGGATTTGGCAGCGCCGGTCGATGATCGATCTGCGCAAGGGCCGCCCGGCCCTCTGCGCCGGCGGACCCGTTCGGCTGCTCGACCTGGCCGGCAGGCGCCACGCCGCAACGATGGGCGCGGGCATTCGTCACCAGTGGTGGCAGCGGGCCGTGCAGGGCACCAAGCCGGCGAGCCCGTGGCCGGTCTACGAGGCCCGGCACCTGGCCGACCCGGCCAAGTACCCCCTCGACAAAGCCGGTGACGACTTCCGGAACCAGCCCCGCGTCAACGCGATGCGGATGCACAACGCTACGTACCCGAGTACACCGCTGGTCCTGGAAGAGCTGGAGATGTACCAGGCAGGCCAGGCGGCATACCAGCAGTACGCGGCCAGCTGGGTCATCGTCGGTGACGCATTGCTCACCCTCAACGGCGACCAGTTGGTACCCGCGAGCGACAGGATGACCGACCGGGTCACCTACCTGGAGAAGGCCAACCGCTACCTCGAGACCCTTGAGGACACCCAGCGGCTGCTCGCGGTCACCCTCTGACACCCCCAATAGGCACTGCTGCGGAACCGGTCGGAACCAGCACACCCAGACTCCCGGCACCCGAGGGAAGCGCGTGTGACTGGTCCGACCGGCTCCACCTATCGGCAAACACGCCCACGACGACACGAAGGAGGAGCCAGTGATCGTCAACCTGACCCCGCACCCGCTGAACATCTACCCGTACGACACTCCGGACCACATCTGTTCCGGCGATGTTCTTCCGATACGGGTGCTGCCGCCGTCGGTGCAGCACCAGCCGGCACGGCTGGGATCCCAGGTGATCGGCGAGGAACGTATAGACGACGCCATCCCGGTCATGCGGGTCGCGTTCGGCCCGGGTAACGGCCGGTTCAGCGACCTGCCGGACCCCGTCCCGGGGACCTGGTATGTGGTGTCGCTGGTCGTCGGCTTCGCCGCGGCGCACCGCGACGACCTGCTGGTGCTCCACCAGTACGTCCGCGACATGGACGGCCGCATCATCGGATCCCGCGCGCTGGCCCGCCCGGCAACGGCAGCCGCCGCCCCGGCGCACCCCAGCGAACGCGCGGTGACCGCCGTGACCGCGACACCAGGCAAAGCGAAGCCGTGGTGCAACTACTCGGTCCACCGCACCACGAGCCCTCGCCGGGGTTCGGGCGGCAGGACGAACAAGACACCGCACGGTGTCAGCAAGCGACGCTGGCGTCGCCGCAGATACGACTGGTGGCGGCAGCAACAGTTCCCCCCGGCCGGGCCCTGCTCGCCCAGCCATCCGTAACCAGCAAGCGCTACGGGGCGACGCCTCGGCCCACCGGATCGCACCGGCGGCCCCGGGCACCCTCGCACGCCCCGATGGCCGCATACGGAACCGGTCGGACCCCGCGCACGCACGCTCCTCGCACCGTGAGGACACGCCGGTGACGGGCCCGACCCGCTCCACCTCCTGGCAACCACCGGCCACCCGGCCGACGCCGGTGCACGCACGCGCGCACGGAAACCGCCTCGGCCATGCGGGCGCAGGACAGGCCGACCGCTGACCGGCGCCAGCGCCGAACGCGCCGCGGTGCTGCCGGCGTCACCGGGTGAACAGCCAAACCGGCCTCAAAACGCCCGCCGGCATCCCCACTCTGATCCGGCTGCTCAACACCTGGACAGGTACCGGATCCGGCTGCTGCCACGCCGCCTCTCCCGCTGCTGCGGGGGTCGCGCACGCCCGGCGTCCCAGGGGTTGGGGGCGCTACACCATCGCCGCGGCCAGCGAAACGGCCGCCCTTTCCCTCTTCCGGCGGCCGTCGACCGACCGCCGTCACCCGTCACTCCGCGAAGGAGGAGTCTGCCCATGCACCCGCTACTCTGGTTCGCCCTCGCCGGCGCGCTGCGTCTGGCCGAACACGCCAGCGCCGCACCGGCCGACCCGCGCCGCCCCGGCAGCCCGTTCGGGAACGCCCCGGCGCTGCGGCTGATCGTCGAAACCGTGCCCGGCCTGCGGCCGGTCGTGTACCTGCTCAGCTGCGGCGTGCCGTTACCGGGCAGGCCCGTGGCGCTGTACGCCGCGCGGACCCCGGCCCCGCCCGACGGCTGGCCCACCGATCCGCACGAGGTCATCGACCTCAACCAGCTTGTCCCGGCCGGCACCACCACCGGCCGGCCCCTGCCGGTCGCCCGCGGCTGGTACCTGCCGCTGCGTCGGCCCGGCCAACGGCCGCTGCTCGAGACGATGCGCGCCGCCGCCGATGCCGGCTACAGCCACCTGGTGATCGACGCTGCCACCCTCACCTTCACGGTCGCCAGGCGCCGCCACCGGCACCCGCAGCCATGCTGACCCCTGCCGAACAGTCACCGCCGACAGTGCCCGGCCGCGCCCTTATCGGCGCGATCAGCCCAACCAGGCAGGTCGTCGCGGCCCGCCCGATCGCACAGCACGCCGATCCCGACAACGTCATCGCCACGCTGCGACAAATGTGGCGGGACACGTTCGCCCGCCGCACCTCGGCGATGCTTGCCGCGCTACTCGCCATCGACTGGCAATACCTGCGCGCAGGCGATGCCGCCGGGCACCGCCCGGCCGCGGCAGCCAAGCACGCCGTCGCAGGCAGCGGCGGCATCGGCATGCCCAGCACCCGGCACCGCCAGCACCGGCCGGTGAGCTTCTGCCTCGCCCAACCCGGCGACCTCGCCGTCGACTGGATCTACCTGATCGACCCGGTCGCCGACACCGTCGCGGTCTACACCGGCGACGGCCGGCCCACGGCGCTGCACCGGCTCACCGGCTGACCTCAGCTCGCCCGCACCGGAGCCGCCGCAAGTTTTTCGCCCGCTTGCCAGTCGCATCTCCCATGCAAGGCCGGGGCACGGGCCGCGCGGCCCGTGCCCTGGCCTTGCCCACCCGGAAGGGAAGTACCCTGCTGTGTCCCGTTTCTGGTTCCGCCTCGCCGAGGTCCTGCCGATCGCCGAGCACGCCCTCGCCTGCCCGCAGCACCGGATCACCAGCGCGCAGGCCGGTGCCGGTGATCTCCTTCGTCCCGCGCTGCTGTGCACCCGCATCTGGGGACAGGAGACGCTGCGTTCCAACGGGGTACCAGTCTGGTACGACCGGCATCAGGACGCCGTGCACGGCGCGCAGGCCAGCACCTGGTGGCACCGCGCCACGAATCGGCGCGGCACCGACGAGCAGCCGCTGCCGGAACACCGGATCCTTAGCCTGCGGCAGCGCCACCGCGGCGGGCGCCCGCCGCTGATCACCCTGCTGCGCGAGGGTGCCCGCCGCCGCGCGCACTGGTTCGCCATCAACACCGACCCGGCCCTGGCCGACCGGCCCGAGCGGTTCGAGTTGCACGGCCACCGCGACGACATCGTCCCCGCCGACGCCCACTGGCAGCAGGCGGTCGTGACCGCCGCGGCGGTCGCCGATGGCAGGTACCCGGCGCTGGTAGCTGACGGCTACAGCACCCGCGGCGACGATGTGCTGCCCCGCTTCGACCGGCGCACCGTCGAGACGATGATCGCCGACCTCGACGCCCTGCACGCCGGAACCAACCCCCACACCGACCCGATGCCCGGCGAGTACACGGTGCTGCGCATGCACCGCGGCACCGTCATCGTCCTCTGGGAACACGACGGCGGCAGCCGCACCCGGCTGGTAGAGATCGACCGGGTCAAGCCCGACCCGGACGGCTACTACAGCATCGGCGCATACCACTGGCCGTGGACCCGCACCGAGGGCCCCGTGAATGCCGCGCGGCGCCGACCGTCGCGCGGTCGGCGGCCCCTGCGACGACGCGCCGACGCGGCACCGCCAGCCGATTCCGGCCTGCCTGGCGTAGCCGCCTGAACGCCCGGCGAAACCACCTCGTCTTACATCCGCTTCGAAGGAGGCACCCCAGCATGTCGTATCGACTGTGGTTCCGGCTCGCCGACGTCCTGCCACTCGCCGAGCACGCCATGTCCTGCACCACCCACCGCACCACCAGCGCCCAGTCGCTCGCCCAGGCCCCGCCCGGGCCGGCTCTGATCTGGACCGGCAACCCGATAATGGACCTGCTGACCTCCGGCGGCATGCCCGCCTGGTACAGCGAAGGCGGCACCATCCACGCCGCCGAGGCCCACACCTGGCGATACATCAACGCCCGTCGCTACGGCATTGCCCGGGTCGACGGCTACGACACCGCGTACCTGCCGCTGGATGTGACCCGGAGCCAGCTGTCCGTCATCGACGTGCTACGCGACGTGCGGCGCACCAACCGGCACTGGGTCACCGTGGACATCGACCCAGCCGACCGGCACCTCATCCCGCCGGGCCGCGTGCGCGCCGTCGACCACCGCGACCAGCTTGTCCCAAACGGCGCGGAATGGGTACCGGCCACCGTCACCAGCAGCGCGGTCGGCGGTACCGGGTATCCGGCGCTGGTGGCGGACGACTACCACAACAACGCCGGCTTCGAACTGCCCCGTTTCGACCGGCCCACCATCGAGCGGATGATCGCCGACCTCGACGCGATGCCCGCCGATGCGACGCCCGACCGGCGCGCGCACCTGCACCTAGGTGGTGTCCTGCGGATCATGGAGTGTGGTCGGGTACGGCACGGAGCCAGTCGAGCATCTCGATGAGGTCCAGTGTGGCTTCGTAGCTTTCGATGAGCTTGTCGTACCTGGTCGCCAGGCCTCGCCAGTGTTTGCGTCGACCGAAGCCACGTTCGACCTGGTTGCGGTGGGTGTATGCGCTGGTGTCGAAGTCTGGGGGACGGCCGCCTGATGATCCTTTCCTTGTCCGGTTGGCTTTCTGGTCGGCGCGTTCGGGGATCACGGCGGCAATCTTGCGGGCCCGCAACGCGGCCCGGTTCGCCTTGGACGAGTACGCCTTGTCCGCGGTCAGCGAGTCCGGACGCTTACGGGGACGGCCGACGCCGCCGGGTCGGGTCACGGCGATCTGATCCAACAAGGGCACCAGCTGCTTGGTATCGGAGGCCTGGCCCGGGGTGATCCGCGTGGCGAGCGAACGGCCTCGCCCGTCGGCCATAGTGTGCACCTTCGTGGTCAACCCTCCCCGGGAACGACCCAGACCCTGACGTGCCTGCGAATCCTTGGTGGTGAGCCCCCTTTACGGGCACCGGCGGCGTGCTGGTGAGCGCGCACGACCGTGGAATCGACCTGAGCGTCCCAGTCGATGTCACCGTCAGCCTCAGCCAACGCGACCACCTGCTGCTTGAGACGGGTCCAGGTGCCGTCGGCAGCCCACCGGCGGAACCGTTCATGACTGGTCTTCCACGGCCCGTACCGCTCGGGCATGTCCCGCCACGGCGACCCGGTCCGTTTCACCCAGCAGATCCCGTTGATCACCTGCCGGTGATCGCGCCACTGCCCACCACGACGGGGCTGCGCGGGCAGCAACGGCTCCAACACCGCCCACTCGGCATCAGTCAAATCAAAACGCGCCACGACCAGAACAACGAACCACCATCAAGATCCGCCGGACACCACCTAGATGGAGACGCGGTGACAGTGTTCGAGGCGTACCACCACGGGGCGGGCACCAGCTACCGCGAGGTTGACCGGGTCCGCGCCGACAGCGCCGGCCGTTTCGGACTGGGTGCCTTCCTGTGGGACTGGCGTCTCGACATCCACTCGCCGCAAGGGTCGCCATCTGGCGCTCCGCCGCAGTCCGGACGGTCGTCATGACTGACGGTGGCAGTGACGGGGAGCGACGCGACGCCGAGCCGCTAGACGCGCATCGCCTCGTCCCCACCGCAGCGCTACACCCGGCCAAACCTGCTCATCCGCCGGGCATTGACGGCAGTCCGTACGTCATCGCACGCGTCGCACGGCGACCTGCTCGACGTAGGAGCGGACCTGCCCCGTGATCCACCCACCCTGGAACTGGTAACCCGCCAGATCCAGGCCACCCACCAGTTTCGTCGGGGAATCGCGCCGGCCGCGTGCCACAACCCGGGGCGTTCCCCGGGGCGGGCACGCGGCCCCGGCGTGGTGTCCCCCGCTGACCGAAGGAAGGATGCCATGTTCGAGCCATCCGCGCTGATCACCAACCTGCTCGCCGCCGTCGCCCTGAAGGACTCCGCCGGCGCGGGAATGCGGGCGGTCATGCAGCGCGAACAAGACTTTCCCAGCCCGACACAGGCCCGGCTTACCGGGGTTGCCCTGGACCCGAACGGCCGCGCCTACGCCGACGAGATCCTGGACACGTACTGGTCGGACGAGCGGCACCGCCGAGAACTGTTCAGCTCCGGCAGCAGCACCCGCGAGGTCATCATCGGCAGTGGTGTCCACGCGGCCATCTACGCGGCGATCCGCGTCCTGCGCGGCTACCCGAAGCCGCTGGTGTTGGAGCGCGCCGACCGCGTCGGGGGCAACTTCGCCATGACCGGCTGGCCGACTTTTTTTCTCAACTCCCGTAACCGGGCAGGTGCCGGAGGATTGGCAGGCGATCTTGGGGCGAGCCTGAACTACCTGCCGGGCGCGCCGATCCAGGCGGCGGACCTGAGCATGCGCGAATACATCACGAACGCGGACATGGCGTTCGCGGTCCGTCTCGCGCTGGCGCAGTATGCCGACGTGGTGCCCAACGCCAACGTCGTGTCCGTGAACCCCGACTCCCCCGGAGTGGAAATCGGGATCGAGGGCGACGCGTCGCTGCTCGCCGGACGGGTACTCGACGCCCGCGGCGTGGGAGACCCGAACGATCAGGACGTCGCCGACGGCGTCACGATTCTCACCTTCCCGCAGTTCATGCGGCGGATGGCCGGTGCGTGGCCGCTGCGTGGAGTACGTCGTGTCGCGGTGATCGGTGGCGGCGACTCCGGCAAGTGCGCCGTCGAGTCCTGCCTGGGCATCGGGCCGCAGCCGTTCATGGCCGCTATCGGCGTGGACCAGGTGGACCGGGTCGACTGGTACGCCGTCGGCCTGCCGACCACGTGCGAGCGGTGGCAAGAGGACATCCGCGGCAGGTACCAGGCCATCGGCCGCTACCTGCGGCCGGACCGGTTCGGCGCGCGTCGACTCACCGTGCTGCCCCGCACGGCACGGCCGGTCGCGCTGCCCGGCGCGGGTCTCGTCGACGGCCGCATGTACGACGTTGTCGTTCTCTGCACCGGCAACCGGGAGACGATCATCGACGGTCTCACCGTCGCAACGTTCGAGGAGTACACGACCGCCGACGGGGCCGCCGTCGCACGCGAGCACGACACCCTGCCGGTGTTCCGCGTCGGCCCCCACGCGCGGCTGCCCTTGAGCACGCGGGAACGTACCGACGGTGTCGCGGCCATCGCCGCGAACGAGGTCTCGATCTTCCGGACGGCGCCCAAGACCGCCGCGCTGGCAGCGACCCTCCCCCCAGTGACGCGGGATTAGCCGCAGGGGCTCCCCGCATCCAGCCTCAGGCGCGGGAGACCGCGGCGGCGTGTCGTCAGCGGCGCCCCTGCCGAAGGCCCAGGGGAGCTACGCGAGGGCTCCGGGCCGCCACGGAAAATGCATCCCGCCTGCGGCGACCGGCCGGCACCGCAGCCTCTGACACCGACCGGTCCCAGCCTCGATCTATGCGGCGCCCGTAGAAAACGGGCGATGCTGGTGCGTCTCCGGGTCCCGCTATCCGGTGCCAAACTCGGCCTCCGACGCCCGATAAGCCGCTGTCTCCCACGGCAGAACCCACCACAGTTTCCGGCACTTTGTTGCCTTTCAATGAAAGGATTAAGCCCGATGGCTACCAGAACGATAACCGTCGTACGCGACGACTTCGACGGATCGACCGACGGCATTGGAACCTACCGGTTCGCTTTCAACGGCGTGCTGTACGAGATCGACCTGTCCCGCCAGAACTTCGACCGGATGGCCGCCGCCTTCCAGCCCTTCATCGCCGCCGCCACCCGTCTGCCGAAATCGACGGCGAAACCGCAGACGGACAACCACAACAACGCAAGTCGCCGCGCGCTCAACGCCCGTATCCGGCGCTGGTGGGCCACGCAGTGGCGGGAGCGCAGCCTGCCCGAACCCCGGACCCACGGGTCAATTCCGTCGGCGGTCCGCGACGCCTACAACGACGCCAATTAGCTCCGGCGCACGGCGCCGGCAAGCCCGTGGACACCAAGCTCGGCATGACGGACCCGCCCTGCGGGGTTAGCCACAGACGATGTGCCGGGTCCGGCGTGGACGCGGCAGCAGGCATGGTCGCGACCTACCAGGCGGTCGGTTAGCGGCCCTCACCCCAGGCAGCCCGGGGGCGGGCGTTTGACGTTGGCGCGCTCACGCCCACCCCCGGTGCTCCTTCAGCACAAGGAGCGACAACCAGTGTCTCAGACAACAAACACCCTCCTCACCGCCACCGGCGGCCTCCTCGCCGGACTCACCACCGCCGGCCTGTGGGCACTACACCTACAAACCCACCTGACCCGCGCCCGCACCCGGACCCGGAACCAGAAGCGCGTCATCCTGCAAGCACACACCCTCATCGAAACCCTACGAACCGAACGCGACACCTACCACCAGCAGGCAACCCAAGACGACACCACCGGCCTGCCCAACCGCCGCGCCGCCATCACACACCTGACACACGCGACCGAAACCCACAACGACGTCGGCGTCATCGTCATCGACCTCGTCGGGTTCAAACTCATCAACGACCGACTCGGACACCGCGCCGGCAACACCCTGCTGTCCCAAGTCGCCGAACGCCTCCGCCGCCTGACACAGTCCGACGTCTACCCAGCCCGGCTCTCCGGCGACGAGTTCACCCTCATCGTGCACGGCGGCCTCGACCGCACCATCTCCGTGGCCGCCCGAGCATGGTGGGACATCAGCCGAATCCCATTCCTCCTCGACGGCAGACAAATCGACATCGTCGCCAGCGTCGGCTACACCACCACCCACCACGCCGGCCACGACCCCGACAACCTGCTACACCTCGCCGACATCGCCATGTACTGGGCCAAAACCAACGGCGGCGTCATACACGCCTACGCCGAACACATGGGCGACACCCCCACCGACGGACGCCCCCGCGACTGGCCCCCACCCCACGAGAACTGACACCGCCACAGCCGGGCCCGGCTCCCAGGCACCAGCCACCCCGGGCCCGGCCCCTCCCCCCGACCCACACCCCCACCGCACGCCCGCCGATCTACATCAGCCCCCGCCCACCCAGTCGTGGGATTCCACCCATCCCACACCCGTCATGGAGCGAACCGTGAAGGACATCAATGCCATCCTGCAGCATCTCGCCGGCCTCGACGGCGCCGCACCCGACATGGACCAGATCGGAGGCACCGCCGCGAGGAACACCGCCGCGGTCTGTGACTTCGTCACCGCCGGCTGCGCCTTCGTCGCCGCCAACGTTCAGGAAGAACTACTCGTCGAGGCCGCGCAGGTGCTCTGGAATGTCTACGACGGGGCCGACGGCCCCGCACTCGTCACCGCCGGCGAGCGTGTGCGCGCCGTCGGGCTCGCGCTCGTTCAGGCGCAGGTGGAGCGGGCAGAGGCGCTGGTCCGGTTCCGCAAGGCGTGCGCTGTCCTCCGGCACGACGGCGCGCTCTTCGACGCGGTTCCGGAGCCGGCAACCCCGCTGGGCGGTGTCCGCTGACGGGACGCGCGCTGCTCGCCGTCCTCGTGCCGGCAACCGCGACCGCCGACCGTCGACACTGACCTGGCCCGGATCGCCAAGCCAGGGCGGGTAACGCGCCGGCGACCACCGCACCACCGGCAGCGGTGACCAGACGCCGCGAAGGCCGGTGGCGGTGGCGATCCGCCGGCGCGGGCGCGCCACGTTACCGACGGCGAGCCGTTCTGCCCGGGCCGCCGCCGGCCCTGCTGCGGCCCCATTTCCGCCCACCGCGCCGGTCGACGGCAACCGGCATCCGCAAACCCTTTCACACCCACGGCCATCCGGTCCGCGTCACGCGCGACGCCCGGGTGGCCCTTCGCATGTAAGGAGCCAAACGACGATGACGCATCGACTGTGGTGGCGGGTCGAGGAGATCCTGCCCTTGGCCGAGCACGCCGCTGGGATGCCCCGGCAGCGCAAGACCCGCCAGCAAGACGACGCCCGCTGGCCGGACGTGCCCGCACTGGTCTGGTCCCGCGACGCCGCTGGCGACTGGTTGTCCTCCAACGGCGTCCCCATCTGGTACGACCGCGACGGCACCGAGTACCGGGTACGGGCCGAGACGTGGACCCACACCGCCACCGGCGCCACCGGAAACCCCCGCCCGAACGACGACGGCGACGGATTCCTGCCCCTGCACGCGGTGCACCTCGACGGGCGCCGTCACCTGCTCGACCTGCTCCGCTTCGCCCGCGACAACGAAGTGCCTTGGCTCGGCGTCCACCCCGACCGCGCCAGCAACGAGGACAACACCCGGTACGTGATCTCGCAGAGCCGCGGTGACGTCCTACCCGCCGACGCGACCTGGGTACCCGCGACCGTCACCTGCGACACCGTCGGCGGCGGCTACTACTCGGCGCTGGTCGCGGACGGGTACACCGCCCTGGACGGCGGCCTGCTGTGCCGCTTCCCCCGCGCCGAGGCCGAGCGAATGGCCGGCCACCTGCACGAGCTGTCAATCGAGGACATCCCCGCCGAACTCCCGGTCCCATCCGTCCTCGGCCCCTACGTCGTCGTCCTACGGCAGGAGGACACCGGCGAGGACAGCACCCGGTGGATCGAGGAGGACCGGATACCGGTTGACGCCGACGACCACTTCGCGATCGGCGCCTACCAGTGGCGCTGGACGCCCGCGCCCCTGCTCGAGGGGCAGCCGTGACCGCCGGCCGTAACCAGCGACGGCCCGGCACTCCCAACCCCGCCGACGACAGGGCGTTCCACCGTGCGCTGCAACGGCAGGTCGACACCCTGGCAGCCACGGTCACCCTCAACGGCTCGACCGACAGCTCCAGCGTGACGGCCGAGCGTGCACGGCGGGAACAGGTGGCCGCCGCCTGGCTCTACCTGTCCTGCGTCGCCGTCTGGGCCGAGGACCACCAGCTCGTCGAGCCGCTGCTACGCAGCGCGCCGCCCGGGATCGTGCGCAACGCCGCGAGCGCGCCGTTGTGGCTCGGCCGCGCCTTCGAAGCCCTCACCCGGCACCCGTCAACCCAGTGGCTTCTGCACCCCGAGTACAACCCGATGCTCTGGGCCGGCGCGCCCAGTGCCACCGCCTGCGACGACCTGATCAAATGGTGGGCCACCGAGGCGCCGTCGCTGGCCTGGCCCGACCGGGACGGCTATCCGCCGTCGATCAGCGGCTGGGTCATCGGCGACCTGCTGCAGATCCTGTCCCCGCAGCGGCGGGCCCGGCACGCCCTGGTGCAGACACCGCACTTCGTCGCCGACTTCATTCTCGACCGCACCCTCCATCCAGCCGCCGACACCTTCCGCGACGAGCCCGTGCTGCGGCTGATCGACCCGACCGCCGGCACCGGCCACTACCTCATCCGGGCGGTCGACTACCTCTGGCAGTGGTACACCACCGGCCGCATGGACCCCCGATCGGTCGGCCAGCCACCGATCACCGGCGGACACACTCACCCGCCCCGCGAGGCGGCCCGACGGATCCTCGCCGGAGTCGACGGCATCGACATCGACCCGCTGACCGCGGCGGTCGCCAGGCTCCGGATGACCGTCTACCTCGGACACCTGCTCGCCGACGCCGGGCTGCTCCCGCGTCCGCTGCGCCTGGCCGCCATTCCCGCCTGGGTCACCCCACGGATCGCGGTCGGCGACTCGCTGCTCATCGGCAAGATCAGCCGCGCCGAGTACGGCCGGCTGCACCCACACCTGGTGGACCTGCCCGGCGCCGCCTTTCCATTGCACGACTTCACGTGGACGGCCGACCAGGCGGCGACACCGGCACCCGCTCGACGCCGCCCGAGCTGAGCGGCTCTGCGTCGAGCAAGCCCATGCGACTTGATCGACACCGGTCGTTCGTGTGCGGTTCGTCGTGCCCGGCCCGCGCCAGGGCCACCTGCGCCAATCCCAACCCTGGCTCGGACCGCCATCGCGTCCGAGCCGCACCTACCCGCAAGGAGGAACACCGTGCTGCACCCTGCCACCCGCGCCGCCATCCCCGCAGTGCTCACCCAACTGGAGTCAGCCGCCGACCAGTACGGCTGGGACCAGCCCCCGGTCGTATTCGGCCTGTTCGACCGCCCCGACATCGCCAACGATGCCGGCCCCGGCCTCGGGGCGCTCGAGCTCGACACGACCCTGGCCGCCCCGGACCTGTGGACCGAGCCCGACCCGGCCCGGCCCGACGAGTCGCTGCCCGCACCGGTCATACTCCAGCGCTTCGCCCGGCAGCTCGCCACACCGCCCGCCCGAGTCTGGCTGCGGGACTGGCTGACCCGCGACCGCCGCGCACTCGTCGGCTTCGGCCTGGTGTTCGAGGCCTGGGCTGGACCGGTGGCCCCCGGCTACCGGCGCGGTGACCTCGCCAACGCCCCCGCGGCGCTGCGCCGCGAAGTCCGCATCGCCGCCGCCGTCGACACCGACCTCGGCCTGCACCGCGTCGCACGGGTACGCCACGGCCAGCCATCCACCGCGCGAAGCTGGCCCGAACTGCCGCGGTGGAGCCAGCGACGCGGCATCGTCGTCGGCCTACGCGCCCTCACCGAGCTGGCCAAACGCGTCTAGCGCTGCGATGCGGGCACCTCACCGAACCCGCCGCGCCCGGCACGGCGCCGACCGGCGCGGCAACTCACACCCACGCGGGTTCCAAGCCCACAACCGGGCTGCCGCACCCGCTTCGCCCGCCCAGGCCACGTCCTGGCCCCGAAACCCGGCAGACCGCACAGGGGGCCAAGACGGCCTGGCGTCGCGCTGCCGGCACCAGCGCGCGGGCCCGCCACGGAATCCACGCGTACCCGCCCGCCAACCCCACCCGAACAGCACCCACGAGGAGACCACAGTGGACACCGGCGACTCCGCCGTCCAGAACCGATCCAACCCCTCCGGTGCGAGCACCACGGTGCCCGCACCGGACCCCACCATCGTCGACACCCTCGCCTACCCCATTTCCCCGGACTACGTGAAGTCGTGGACACCGGTGCGGGCGCTGTGTGAACTCATCGCCAACGCCCTCGACGAGGACCCGCTCGCGCGGGTCGGCTGGGCCGACGGCGTGCTCACCATCACCGACGACGGCCCCGGCATCCCCGAGGAAGGCCTCATCCTCGGCTACTCGAGCAAGACCGACCAGCAGATCGGCCAGTTCGGGGAGGGTAAGAAACTCGCCGCCCTCGTCCTGGCCCGCAGCACCGAGATCGGCGCGGTGCGCTGCGAGACCGTCGGCTACGGGTTCATCCCGACGGTCGAATCCCGCCGCCTGCTCGGCGGTCTGATCCCGTCACGCTCCGCGCAGGGCGCCGAGGTCCTCGTCTACAACCTCTACCGCACCGATCGTGCCCGGGGCACGGTCATCACCGTCGCATGCCCGCAGGCGCTGGCCGAGGAGGCGATAAGCCGGTTCCGCGCCCTGGCCGAACCCGGCTACCGCCCGCCGGCGGCGCCCGGCGCCTGCGTGCTGGACGGCACACCCGGCCGGGTGTGGATCGGGGGCGTGCTGGTCAGCACCGTCGGCGGTTTCCTCGCCTCCTACGACCTGCCGCTGACCGACAAAGCCCTGCAGAACAGGGACAGAACGGTGATCGAGGCCGGCGCGCTGCGCGACGCGGTCCGCGCGATCCTCGCCGAAAGCGAGGACCAGCAGGTCATCGACCGGTTCGCCCGCCACATGCTGGCCAACGGCCGGCTGCGGGAGCCGGAGCAGTTCTTCGCCCAGGTCGACACGCCCCGGCCGCGTGCCGCGTGGCGGGCCTGGGGACGTACCCACCTGCCCGCCAAGACATACTTCACCGCCTCCGGCAACGAGGAGGCGGCCCTCGACCTGGTCGACCTCGGCTACACCGAGGTGACCGCCCGCGGCCTGGCCGACTACCAGCGGTGGCGGGTCATGGACCTGCTCGGTGTCGAGGTCGCCAGGGCGCGGCAGACCCGCCACTACGAGCGGACCCGCAGAAAGACCACCTGGGTGGCCCAGCGGTCCCTGACCGAGCCGGAACGGGCCGTCCTGGCCAAGGCCAGCCACCTGGTTCGTCGTGCGATCGGGCCGTTCGCGCTGGCCCGGGTCCGGGTGTATTCCGAAAGCGAGGAAGAGCCCTGCGCGCAGGGCTTCTACAGCCCGCGCACCGGCGACGTGGCGATCCTCCGTGATGCTCTCACCGACCGGCACGAGACCCTCGCCACGCTGGTGCACGAGGCGGCACACCGGGTCGGGCACCGCGGCGGGGGCCGCTGGGTCCCGATCCGCGACTACCACGACCGCACCCGCGGCTTCGAGCGGCTGCTCACCGAATTCGCCACGCTGCTGCTGGGCCACCTCGCCGACGGCGGCACCCTGCCCGACCCGGCCGACCAGCACCACGCAGCACCGCAGGCGCGGCGTCGCGTGTCCGCCGCGGACGATCCCGCCGTGCCGGCCGTCCGCCGCGAACTGGCGCACCTGCTCACCGACCAGCTCCCGCACGCACTGACCGTCGGCGGGTTCAGCGGCGAGAAGGACCTGGTGGCCTCCACCGCGGTCAACCCCACCTACTGGCGCACGCTGACCCACCCGAAAACCGCCGGTTTCCGCAAGACGCAAGGCGGCGGTCCCTGGGACTACGACAAGGTCGCCCTGCTCGCCGAAGCCGCCGGCGTCCACCCGCCGGTCGTGTGGCTGGGCTACCACCTGTGCGAGGGCGCCATGCACGGCCGCAGCCGGGCGAACTGGAGTAAACCCGGGCCGTGGGCGAAGAGGATGCGCGACGCGGTCAACCGCGCCTGCGCCGACCTGGAAGCACTCGGCGGCGGCTACGCCCAACAGATCCCCGCCCTGCAGGCCCTGGCGGCCGGGAAGACACCCGCCCCGACCGGTGACGACGGCTGGCACGCCCCCGCCCGAACCCTGGTGGCGCTGGAACGCCAGCGGCTCGGCCTCGACACGGCACCGGCGTGACCGACGTCCACACCTACGCCGACCTGATCACGGCCGAGATCGACGGCGACATCGCCGAAGGCGCGCTACCCGCCCGGGTGCGCACCTTCGGCGAACTGCACGACTACGTCGACGCCAACGACTACCTCATCGCCGCCCAGGTCCCGTATGACGGCACCCCGGCCACCATCGACGTCGTCGTCGCCGTCCAGGACGAGGTCACCCGCCGGCTGAGCGGACCCGGCCGCCCCTACTGCACGTACGGCGCCTGCACCTATCCACGCCACGACCACACCACCAGCATCGGCGCGGACGGTGAAGACCTGCAAGCGCCCGTACCGATGCGCTGCCGGCACTGCCAGCAGCCCTCGCACTACGACGAGAAGCTGCACCGCTACCGGCACGACGACCCGAGCGCGGCGGACTGCTTCCTCATCCACGAGCCCAACCCGCCCAGCTGATGCGGCCAGGGTTCGGCCATACGAAGCACGGGCGTGACACGGCGAACTCCTGCGGCCGGTCGCAGGAGTTCGCCGCCCCACGAGCGGCCCCGCACAGGGACTTCCGACGCCCGCGCCATCTTCGCCGAGTCCCGGCGTGCCTCGCCCCCGACCACACGGTGCACGCCGGAACCGTCCGGCGGCACCACCCTACGCAAGAAAAGGATCACAACCGATGACCGAAGCCATGTACGGCATCCAGCCGGTGATGGTGGCGGCAGCGGCGCGTACCGGCGCCGGTGCCCGCCTCGTCGCCATCCGCGCGATGCCCGCCACCGACCAGCGCACCACCACCATCACAGGTCTGCCCGCCGAGGCCGCGTGGACAGCCTGTGACCGCATCCGTGCCGCCATCAGCAACACGCCCGGGTGCGTCGTGCCCCAGCAGCCGGTCACCCTCAGCGTCGAACCCGAACCCGTGCCGGCCGGGGACAGCGGCCTCGACCTGGCGTTCGCCGTGGCGCTGCTCGCCGCCAGCGGTCAGATTCCCCCGCACCGGCTCGCCGCCACGCTGTATCTCGGCGAGCTCGGCCTGGACGGCGTCCTGCGCACGATCCCCGCGGTCGCCGACCGGCTCGCCGCCGCAGCCCATGCCGGACTGCCCGACACCGTCGTCCCGCCCGGAAACCTCACCGAGGCAACCGTCGCCACCTCCAGCCGGGTGTCCACCACCCATACCCTCGCCGACCTCGTCGCCGGACTACGCGGCGAAACGCCGCCCACCGCGCCGCAGGCGTGGCCGACCGCCCCGCCGACCGCCGACCTCGCCGACCTACCCGCCAGCCACACCCTGGCACGACGGATCCTCGAGGTCGCCGCGGCGGGCGGGCACCACCTCCTCATGACCGGCCCACCCGACAGCCGGGCGGCGATGCTCGCCGAGCGGCTGCCCGGCCTGCTGCCGGACCTCGACCCCGCCACCGCCGCCGAGGTCGCCACCGCCCACCGCGCCGCCGGCACCCTGCCGCCGGACGCGCCGGTCCGGTACCGGCCGCCGTGGCAGGCCCCGCACCACCGCACCAGCCCCGCCGCCCTCATGGGCTCCCCACGCCGGCCCGGCGTTGTCGGGCTGGCCCACGGCGGGGTGCTCTTCTGCGCCGAAGCCGACCAACTCCCGTCGCCGGCCCGCTACCTGCTGCGATCGGTGCTGGACGACCGGCGCGTCACCGTGGTCGGCTCCGACGCGACAGCCAGCTATCCAGCTCGCGTCCAGCTGCTGCTCGCCACCCACCTCGCCGCGGCGCCGGTCGCAGGATGCGGCTTTCCGTCACCGGCACACCGCCGGGCGCTGAATCGCATGTCGGCGCTGCTCGATCGGATCGACATCCGCGCCGCCCTGCCCTCGATGCCCGAAGCCAGCGAACCGCCGAGTGGGGAGACCACAGCGGTCGTCGCCGCACGCGTGGCAGCCGCCCGCGACGCCGCCGCGACCCGGTGGGGCGCACAGCCCTGGGCCACCAACGCGGAGGCCACCCCCCAGGAACTGCAGGACGCCCTCGCCGGTAGCCCGGCCGGTCGGTTCGCCGGAATGCGGAGGCTGCTGCAGGTGGGGGCGGTGTCGCCGCGCGGCGGCGTGCACGTGCTCCGGCTGGCCTTCACGATCGCCGACCTAGCCGGCCGCCGCCGGCCGACCGCCGACGACGTGGCCGAGGCGATCCGGCTGCACACGGGACAGGAGGCGTGATGAACCACCTCGACAGCAACCGCCAAACGCGGGCCTTCCTGTCCTGGCTGTTCGAACCCACCAACCCGCACCTGCGCGACCTGATCGTCGGCGCCGACGCCGACACCGCCCTGCAACGACTGGCCGGCGAGGCACTGGCCGCGACCCAGTTCCGCGACGAAGTCCGCGACATCCCCCGCCACCTGCTCCGGGACACGTTTACCGAGGAACTCGGGCAGGCGCACCGAGCGGGCATCCGCGTCGTCGTCCCACAAGACGACGAGTGGCCCACCGGTGTCGCCGACCTCGCCGCCGGCCCGCCACCCACGGACGGCGACCGGATGCCAGGCCTGCTGTGCCTGTGGGTGCGCGGTGACAAGCCGGTGGCGGACACGCTGCTCCGCTCGGTCACCGTCACCGGCGCCAGGGCCGCCACCGCCTACGGCAGTTACGTGGCCGCCCAGATCGGCCACGACCTGACCGGCGCCGGCTGGACCGTGGTCACCACCGGAGGGTTCGGGGTCGACTCCGCCGCGATCCGCGGGACACTGGCCGGCGGGGGCACGCCCGTGGTCGTGCTGCCCGGTGGGCTTGACTGCCTCCACCCCGCCGGCAACAGCACGCTGTTCGACCGGGTCGCCCAGTCCGGGCTGCTGGTCAGTGGCTGGCCGCCCGGCGCGCTGCCGAACCGTACCCGCCCGGCGGCCAACGCGGACCTTATCGCGCGGCTGACCCACGGCACCGTCGTCGTCGAGGCCACCCCCACCAGCCGGGCCCTGCGTCCGCTGCACCGGGCGATCGACCTCGGCCGGCCAGCGATGCTCGTCCCCGGACCGGTCACCTCGAGCCTGTCGGCCGGCTGCCATGACGCGCTGCGCCGCCGGCCGCAGGCCCGGCTCGTCACCAGCGCCGCGGACATCGTCGCGGAACTCGACACCGCCCAGCGGCCCGGCAACGACCGCGCCGACGGTGGACGGCAGTGACCATGCCGGCCCGCACCCAGCAGGAGATCGTCGACCGGCTGCGGCACGCCCGCGCCAGCGGCGAGGACCGCTTCGCGGAGCAGGAAGCCATACTGCTCCCGGCGCTCGATTTCGACCATGCCCGCCCGTTCCTGCGGGCGACGGCACGGCGCGACCGGTGGCGGCAGCAGCACGACCACGAATCTCGCGCCCGCGCCTACCTGGTGCTCGCCATCTCCGAAATCATCAACCACCGTGCCCCGCAGGCCCGCCGGGCCGTCGTCGCGCTCGTCGAACTCGCCTGGCTACTCGGCCGCGACGACATCGTCACCGCCATGAACACCGCCAGCTACGCCCGCTTCGGGGCGCCGAAAGTGAAAGCCTTCACCGACGGGCTCGGCTGGCGGTTCGCCGGAACGGTCGAGGACCCCGAATCCCGGCACACGCTCATCCGCATGGCGCGTGGCCAGCAGTGCCATCCGGACGGATGCCGGCGCGGCTGCGCCGACTGATCCAAGGCCGGCCCAGCACTGCGCCGACGCGACGAAACCCGCCCGGCGGCGCACCGGCTGGGCCGGCCACCTTCCCCTCAGGCCGGAACCGGAGCTTCTCCGTCACGGCCATGACGGCAACCACCGCAAGGCCAGAAGTACTACGACCACGAACGTCCCCACGCCGCCCTCGGCGACCGGCCATCGATCAGTCGCACTCCCGGCAGCGACTACCGCGTCGCCTTCGACCAGCCGCCCGAACCCCTCGACACCTTCCTACAGCACCGGGCCTGACTACCAGCGCCGCCGTACATCGATCCGCCAGCGGCGTTGCCGCACGTCGAGCACACAACGGCCTCACTCCACGGAGGACTCGTCATGGCACCGCTCTTCAACGCACCAGTTGCCCATCAGCCCCCACGTCCGGCCGATCACGGGAGGCAGCGATGACCGGCCGCGACGTGACGTGGCTCGTGATCGCCATCTGCGCTGTACTGCTGCTGTGCTCCGGTCTGTTCAGCGCCGTGTTCGTCGGCGGCGGCGCCGGTACGCCGGCCGGATGCTACCTGCCGGCCGGTCCCAGCGCCTCACCGTCGAACCCGCCGGTGGACCTGACCCCGCCCGCCGGCAGGTTCGACCCGATCGGGGACTGGAGCAGCGAGCAGGTCGGCAACGCGGCGACGATCGCGACGGTCGGCATCCGGCTGGGCATCCCGCCACGCGGATGGGTCATCGCCGTCGCGACCGCGATGCAGGAGTCGAAGCTGACCAACCTGCCACACCTGGGCGACCACAACGACCACGACTCGGTCGGGCTGTTCCAACAGCGGCCGAGCCAAGGCTGGGGCACCGTCGAGCAACTGACGCACCCGGTCTATGCCAGCACGAAGTTCTACCAAGCGCTGCAACGCGTGGACGGCTGGCAGGCGATGCCGCTCACCAAGGCAGCGCAGGCGGTGCAGAAGAGCGCCTATCCTGACGCCTACGCCACGTGGGAACCCGACGCGATCACCCTGGTCGGCACACTCACCGGCCATGCCGCCGGGCTCGGGGACTGCGACGCCAACGTCGGCCCGCTCGGCTGGACCCAGCCGGTCCTCGCCGAGGTCGGCAGCGGCTTCCGCACCGCGCAGCGTCCCTCGCACGACGGCGTCGACCTCGGCGTCGGCAAAGGCACCCCGATTCACGCCGCCGCCAGCGGCCGCGTCACCCGCGTGCGGTGCAACGCCATCGACGTACGCACCGGCGGCGACTGGGGCTGCGACCGCGACGGCCACCCCGAACTCACCCGCGGCTGCGGCTGGTACGTCGACATCGAGCACCCCAACCCCGGCGGCCCGGGCGGAATCATCGTCACCCGCTACTGCCACCTGCTCACCCACCCCGCCGTCGTCGAGGGCCAACACGTCGTGGCCGGCCAGGTCATCGGCATCGCCGGCAGCAGCGGACACTCCTCCGGCCCACACCTGCACTACGAGGTCCACCTCGGCGACCGCAGCCCGACGACAGCCGTCGACCCCGTGGTCTTCATGCGGCGAGTCTGCGCCCCCCTGGGCCGGGCCACCACCACCTGTGGTTCTGATCATCGACGACAGACTCTCTCGATCTTGGCGGGCGCCTTTACGGATCCGCCAAGATCGCGGCAACTACGGGCGTGGTGGCGTCGATACTCCTGGATGTCAAGTTAGCGCCATGTAGGGCGTGCCAGAAGGCGATGTCGCCCGGTCAACGACCTGCTGCACGACTTGCCAGTTGACCCGAAGGGCCCTATTCCATACACCGCCGCCGATGACGGCCGTCACTGGCGACCCACCATGGGAAGGCTCCGCGATGACTGGCCCACCCCGCGCCGACCCGGCCACCACAGACGAACCCGACGATCTGGTCGCCCACCTCGTTCGGAAACTGCTCGACCTGGACTACACCGCCACCATCGCGTTCGGCAGCACCACCACCCTGCTGGTACCGCCGAGGCGGCGCCCCACCCAGGTCATCGACATCCGCCCCGGCCGCGGCACCACCGCGTTCCTCGACGCGGTCAAGCTCGCCGACCAGGTCCTCGACATGCGCCAGCCCGGCCCACTGCGGATGCTCGCCGTGGTCTCCGACGGCAAGCTCGCCGACATCGAAGCCGGACAGAGGCTCATCACCACCCTGCACCGCCGCGGGTGCACCGTGCTGTGGCTATGCCCCGCCGGCCTGCCCAGCCACACCTTCAACGACACCACCACCGTGACCGTCGCCAGCCCGGCCGAGGCGATCGAGCACATCGCCGCCGCCGCGATCGCCGCCCTCCACAACGCATAAGAAGACAACCGCACAACGCTGCCATCGATCCTGCACCGGTCGCCGACCGGCCGCGTACGCCCTCGCCACACCCAGTCACGCCGTCGACCCCGATCGTCCCACCGCCACCGACCTGCCAGCTCCCGACGCTCGACCCCGCATCGAGGACCAGTCCGTGCTGGCCAGGCAGGTCACCGACATCGCGGGCAGCTCTCGGCACTCACCCGGCCCGCGCCCGCACCACGAGGTTCGCCTCGACGACCGCAGCTCGGCAACAGCCGCCGGTCCGGCACGGACCGCACAGCCCGCTGGTCGCACAAAGAGCCCCACGGCGATCGGCTCCGATCGCCGTTTTCGCCATGTCCCAGAAAGGACAAGCACGTGCGCCGAATCCTCACCTGCCTTCGCGCAGACCACCCGCGGCAGAGCCGCCTACCCATAACCGTCCTCGCGGCGACCGAGCTCCGCCGGCCGATCGCCAGCGACCCGGACAAGGCGATCTGCGACCTGAGCCGACCCTCCCTGATGGCCTGGGTGGCTTCACAGCCGGCGGACGCCATCCTCGTCACCTCCGGGGCTGGTCCCCGCGCTGCTGGTCATCGTCTACCTCTTCTTCCGGCGGGATCGAAGCGGACGAGTCGCTCGGTGGCGCGGGTGGCCGGACCGATGGTGGTGGGACCCGGGCGGGTCGAATGAGGCAGGTGCTGCGCAGCCGGGCGATCCGCACCTTCGCGGTCACCCAGTTCCTGCTGGAGGTGCAGTTCTGGTTCCCGATCTGGCTGATCTACCTGCTGGACCTCGGCTTTCCACTGACCACCGCGGTACTCGCCGACGGCGTGTTCCGGATCGTCTCGGTGGCCTGCGAGTTTCCGGTGGGGGTGCTGGCGGACCGGGTCGGGCGGCGCCGGGCGTACCTGATGCTGGCCGGCGGTGCGGTGCTGACATTCGCGGCGATCACGCAGATCCGGACCGTGCAGATGCTATTCGCCGCCTGGGTGCTCTGGGCCGTGCTCTGGGCGCTCACCTCCGGAGCGGCCAGCGCCTACCTCTACGAACTCTGCCTCCAGGACGAGTTGGAGATCAACCCGGCCAGGGCCTTCGGGCTGATCCGGGCGGTGGGTAGCGGCTCCGTGCTGCTCTCGCTGCTCGCCGCCGGCTATCTCTACCAGGCGGACCCGCGGCTGCCCTTTGCCGTGACCGCCGGACTGGCCGCGTTGGCCTTCCTGCTCGCACTCACCCTGCCGGAGATCACCGGATCGAGGGTGGTCACGACGCTCTCCTCGGTGCTCGCCGACATCCGGGCGGCGGTCACCGATGTCCGGCTGCGCCAGGCCGTGTGGCTGGGCGTGCTGCTGCTGCTCTTCGGTTGGAGCGCGCGGATCCTGTTCCAGCCGCTGGCTCTGGAACTGGGCCTCTCCGCGCGACTCACCGGCACCATGTATGCGGCGTTCGCCGCGGCCGCCGTACTCGGCGGCCTGCTGGCCGGGTACGTCCCGGTGCGGCGACGTCGGCTCGCGCTGACAGTGTCGTTCCTGCTCGTCCTCGCCACCCTGGTCGCGGTCAGTCAGGCGGAGTGGCTCGGCCCGTTCCTGTTCCTACCCGTGATGGGCTTCGGCTACGCACTGGGCATGACGGTGCTGGAGGTGGTGACAAACGAGGCCACCCCGCGCCGGGTCCGCGCCTTGGTCTTCGGCGTGGTCACCAGCCTGGCCGGGGTGGGGATCGCGCTCGCCCGCCCCGGCCTGGGGATCCTGTCCGAGCAGCACTCGACCGCCTTCGCCGCCGAGGTCTGGGCCGGGGTCGGCGTCCTACTGGTGGGACTGGCGATCTGGCAGATCCGCCGGCTGCGCCCGGCACCCGATGCCCAGGACGCCGGGCCATGCTTGGCTGCCCGACCGCCAGCGGTCGGGCTACCGGGAAAGCAGTCGACCGGCGCGACCGCCGACCGGCCGGACCCGGCGCGACCGCAGCGGAACACCGATCTGGGCCCGCCCGGGACGAGTGGGCATGCCGCGTCACCCACCGCCTCTGCCCTACACCCGCACAGCCGCCTGACCTCCTCGGCTCGCAACCCGCAGAACGGCCGCTCGCGGCGTCGACAGGCGTAGCAGATCAGTCCGGGTACCAACCAGGACACCCCACCCGTGCCCGGCCGGCCGGACGCCGGTGCCGGCGTTCGGCCAAGCACGCGTGACCACCCCGTACCCGGGACACGGCCGACCAGCCGCGCCCGGATCACCTCGTGAAAGGAACTCGCCATGCGCTACATCGCGCCCAACGCCGAACAGCTCGTCGAGCTGCTCACCGACATCATCCGCCGCCACAACGGACACCGCGCCCTGCACGAGCCTGTCCTGATCGACATCGACGATGTACGCGTCAGCATCGACTTCGTCGAACTGTCGGACATCACCGACGAGTGCCAGCGGAGCGGCTGCTGCGACGACGGCCAAGACGGCCCGGACGAGGACGCTACCAAGGAGGGCGTCCACTTCGCGGTCGTCATCGGCGGCTACGTCCCCTAACTCGGAAGTAGACTACTTCCTCCCCGAATAGGGCCGCTTCGCGCAGCGGAGCGACAGCGACTAGGTGGTGTCCGGCGGATCTTGATGGTGGTTCGTTGTTCTGGTCGTGGCGCGTTTTGATTTGACTGATGCCGAGTGGGCGGTGTTGGAGCCGTTGCTGCCCGCGCAGCCCCGTCGTGGTGGGCAGTGGCGCGATCACCGGCAGGTGATCAACGGGATCTGCTGGGTGAAACGGACCGGGTCGCCGTGGCGGGACATGCCCGAGCGGTACGGGCCGTGGAAGACCAGTCATGAACGGTTCCGCCGGTGGGCTGCCGACGGCACCTGGACCCGTCTCAAGCAGCAGGTGGTCGCGTTGGCTGAGGCTGACGGTGACATCGACTGGGACGCTCAGGTCGATTCCACGGTCGTGCGCGCTCACCAGCACGCCGCCGGTGCCCGTAAAGGGGGCTCACCACCAAGGATTCGCAGGCACGTCAGGGTCTGGGTCGTTCCCGGGGAGGGTTGACCACGAAGGTGCACACTATGGCCGACGGGCGAGGCCGTTCGCTCGCCACGCGGATCACCCCGGGCCAGGCCTCCGATACCAAGCAGCTGGTGCCCTTGTTGGATCAGATCGCCGTGACCCGACCCGGCGGCGTCGGCCGTCCCCGTAAGCGTCCGGACTCGCTGACCGCGGACAAGGCGTACTCGTCCAAGGCGAACCGGGCCGCGTTGCGGGCCCGCAAGATTGCCGCCGTGATCCCCGAACGCGCCGACCAGAAAGCCAACCGGACAAGGAAAGGATCATCAGGCGGCCGTCCCCCAGACTTCGACACCAGCGCATACACCCACCGCAACCAGGTCGAACGTGGCTTCGGTCGACGCAAACACTGGCGAGGCCTGGCGACCAGGTACGACAAGCTCATCGAAAGCTACGAAGCCACACTGGACCTCATCGAGATGCTCGACTGGCTCCGTGCCGTACCCGACCACACTCCATGATCCGCAGGACACCACCTAGCCCCACCCCGGCCGCGCTACCGGCGGCCGGTCGTCCCTTCGCTACTCATACATCCCCGCCGTCTCGCGCGGTGCCCCACGTCGGGCCACCACACCCGCGGCGGCCGCTCCGCCGACCTGTGGCCGGCCATCGCCCGACGCCGACGCCGCGTACGGCGGTCCCGCCGGGTGTTTTCGCCGGGTAGTTCTGGCCCCACCTCTCCAGGAAGTTCTGGACCCATCGCCTGCACCGCAGAGGACTTCATCAATTGGCGCTCCAACTCCAGTTGGCCCCGCCCGTCCCAATCCCTGGAACAGCCTGCCGCCGGCCCAGGAAGCTCCGCTGAGCCGGAGCTCGACGATCGCGGTCGGTGTGTCGCCTGCTGGACGGCGGCGCCGGGGCACAGGGCTCGATGGCAAGCCGGTCGAAGACCGGCGCGGCAGCGCTCTCGGCAGCAAGTCGCACGGGACGTGGGGCCACGATGACGCCGCGCGGCATCGAGATCGGTGTGGAGCCTTCAGTTTCTGGAGTTGAGGCAGTGGGTCCGGAATTCGCTGGAGTAGTGGGGCCAGAACAAGTCGGCGAGAACACGCCGGGCGCCCCGGGCTGGGGCATCCCACCAAGCCCGGCCCGCGGAAAGGGCCCGCCCTATACCTATTCCATAGAAGTTGATCGGCTTTGGTCGTTGACAACAGCGTCGACGCGGACGAGTTGAGTCGCTACATCCTCACGCGCCCCACCACGTCGACGGCCATCTCCTGCAGGTGCGGATCCGCCGCGACCACGCTGTCTACCAGTGTGTCGCCGTTGTCGAGGTTCTGACCCCGAACCTGACCTGGACCACCTTGGCTACCGAGCCCCGTGCCACCTGGTACCCGGGCACACCCGAGTACGCCGACGGGGTCCCCCTCACCGACGTGGCCGACCAGCTCCTCGCCCGCGCCCGTACCATTCTCGCCGGGCTTCCCAACCCCGGCTGCTGACCCCACCTCCGGCCGCCGGCCGAAACCGGCCCGCCGGACTCTCGCACCACCGCACTCGCACGACCTGGCCGTCGCCCGGCCGACCCGCGCAAACCGCGCACCCCGGGCACGGCCGTACGGCCGTGCCCGGGTTCCCACCTCCCCGCAGAAGGGAACCCCATGCACTCGAATCCCACTCCGGTCGCCCGCACCACCGGCGCCGGACCCCGAAGGCCGAACATCGCCGTGATCGGCGGCAGCCTGACCGGCCCCGTCACCGCCCTGCTGCTGCTGCGGGCCGGCTTCGACGTCACGGTCTACGAGGCCACGCCGGCGTCCGCCCCGCTGGGCGGCGGGCTCATCGGCCTGGAACACACCGCGCTCGACGTGCTCGACCGCCTCGACATCCCCCAGCGCGAGTTCATCGCCTACGACTCCGAGACGATCCTGCAGGTCGCGGTCCGCGACCGCCAGCCGGAACAGACCGTCCTGCGCACCTACCCTGGCCGGAACACCACCTGGACCCTGCTGCACCGCGCGTTGGCCGCCCGGGTCCCGGCGGGCGTCCTGCGCAAGGGAATGCGGGTCACCGGCCTGACCGAGCGTGCCGGTCGGCCCGTCCTGCGGTTCGCCGACGGGCACGCCCCCGAACCGGCCGACCTGGTCGTGTTCGCCGACGGCCGATCCTCGACCGGCCGCCGCCTCCTCGACCCGGCCCGTAGGCTGCACTACGCCGGCTACGTCGCCCACCGCGGGATCGCCGCCAGCACCCCACAACCCGACCTGCGGGACTTCGTCCGGCTGGAGCCGTGCCCCGGCGCCCAGTTCAACATCGCGCCGGTGCCCGGCGGCTGCGACTGGACGTTCTACCTCGGCTGTACCGCCACGGAATACGAGCAGCGTTTCGGGGCGAAGCCCACCCGCCGGGTCTTCGCCCTGCCGCAGCACATCACCCCGGCCGCACGTACCCACGTCGACGAGCACGCCGACCACCTGCTCCCGCCCGACCACGCGGCGGTCGTGCGGGCCACCACCACCCGCATGGCCGTGCCGGTGCTCGACATCGACCCGCCCACTCGCATGGTGTGGCCAGTCGGCGACGGGCACGCGGTCCTGCTCGGCGACGCCCTCGCCCCGGTCCGCCCGCACACGGCCCGGGGCGCCAACAACGGCATCGAACCGGCCGCCGGACTCGCCGTCGCGCTCACCCAGCACCGCCGGTACGGCGCCGACCTGCCCACCGCCCTGCACGCCTGGCAGCGCCGGCACCTTCCCACCGCAGCCGCCGCCGTACGGCAAGGGCCCATCATCGGCGACAAGCTCGGCCTCGGCTCCCGATAGCCCGCCGCCTCCCGCGGCCAGAGCCCCACCGAACCCGCCCGCACCTTGGCCGGAAACCCCACGTCGCACCGCCCGCCGCGTGCCGAAGTCGACGGCGAAAAGCAGACCGGGCGACACCAACGCCGTTCGCCGCGCCCTCAACGCCCGCGTCCGGCAGCGGTGGGTCAACCGCTGGCAGTACACAACCTGCCCGAGCCCAAGACCCGAGGGGCAATCCCTTCCCCCTCTTGATCAGGATGGGGTGAGACACCCCGTGTGAGTGGGGTGCTGACCTGCTGAGGGCGGGGATCGGAGATCCTTGTGTACGTGTCCACTTCATCTGGTGAGCAGCCGGCGTCCGGCGGTGGGGATCCTGCGCCGAAGCCGTCGCGGCGGGTTTTCAGCCCGGAGTACAAGCTCGCGATGGTCGCCGAGTACGAGAACGCCCCGAACGGCGAGAAGGGCGCGATCCTGCGCCGGGAAGGCCTGTACTCGTCGCACATCATCGAATGGACGCGAGCCCGCGACGCCGGGCAGCTCGGCCAGGTAGGAGGGAGTCCGGCAGCCGATTCCGGCTCGGCGGTGGCGGGGTCGCGGGTGAAGAAATCCGCGGAGCAGGTCGAGTTGGAGAAGCTGCGCCGGCAGAACGAGAAGCTGCAGGCGGATCTGAAGAAGACCCGCATGGCGTTGGACATCATGGGAAAAGCGCACGCGCTCTTGGAAGAACTCTCCGAGAGCGCGGACAACGACAACCCGCCGAAGAGATCCTGACCGCCGTGTTCGGCGAGCTACGCGACGCGGACATCTCGGTCCAGCGGGCGTGCGTGCTGACCGGGACGTCGCGGGCGACCTACTACCGGCGGGCGAAGCCGGTGGTCGGGCCTCGGCACGGGCCGTGGCTGCCTCGCACCCCGCCGCCACAGACGCTCAGCACGGCCGAACGCGACCGGGTCCTCGCCGTGCTGAACTCGCCGGCCTACGCCGACCTGGCGATCCCGCAGGTCTGGGCCCGGGAACTCGACGCAGGCCGTTACCACTGCTCGATGTCCACGATGTACCGCATCGCCCGCGCGGCCGGGCAGAGCCGGGAACGACGCCGGCTGGCGACCCATCCGCCCCGGGTGCGTCCGGAGCTGGTCGCGACCGGGCCCGGTCAGGTGTGGTCCTGGGACATCACCGCGTTGAAGGGACCCGTCAAAGGCGTCTGGTACCGGTGTTACGTCGTCATCGACATCTACTCGCGGTACGTCGTCGGATGGCTCGTCGCGGCCGCCGAGGACGCGGTCGTGGCCCGTGACTTCCTGGCCGACGCGATCAGCCGTAACGGGATCGAGCCGCACACCATCCACGCCGACCGTGGTGGTGCCATGGTGTCGAGACCGGTATCGGAGATGCTCGTCGACCTCGGTGTCCTACGGTCGCATTCCCGGCCCCGGACCTCGAATGACAACCCGTACTCCGAGGCTCAGTTCAAGACCATGAAGTACGTGCCGGACTTCCCGGCAAGGTTCGGATCCCTCGCTGACGCGAGAAGCTTCTGCGACGGCTTCTTCACCGCCTACAACCACGAGCACCGGCATTCCGGGATCGGCTGGCACACCCCGGCGTCGGTGCACTACGGCACCGCCGGGCAGATCCGCGAGCAACGCCAACGCGCCCTCGACACGGCCCACGCCGCTCACCCGGACCGGTTCAACCGCCGGCCACGGGCACCGAGACTGCCCGACCAGGCCTGGATCAACCAGCCAGCCCAGCAAGACCAAACCGTCTCAGTTTGACTTGACAACTACCGCCCGGCTGTCCGCGACACCTACAACAGTGCCCACTAGGTGGTGTCCGGCGGATCTTGATGGTGGTTCGTTGTTCTGGTCGTGGCGCGTTTTGATTTGACTGATGCCGAGTGGGCGGTGTTGGAGCCGTTGCTGCCCGCGCAGCCCCGTCGTGGTGGGCAGTGGCGCGATCACCGGCAGGTGATCAACGGGATCTGCTGGGTGAAACGGACCGGGTCGCCGTGGCGGGACATGCCCGAGCGGTACGGGCCGTGGAAGACCAGTCATGAACGGTTCCGCCGGTGGGCTGCCGACGGCACCTGGACCCGTCTCAAGCAGCAGGTGGTCGCGTTGGCTGAGGCTGACGGTGACATCGACTGGGACGCTCAGGTCGATTCCACGGTCGTGCGCGCTCACCAGCACGCCGCCGGTGCCCGTAAAGGGGGCTCACCACCAAGGATTCGCAGGCACGTCAGGGTCTGGGTCGTTCCCGGGGAGGGTTGACCACGAAGGTGCACACTATGGCCGACGGGCGAGGCCGTTCGCTCGCCACGCGGATCACCCCGGGCCAGGCCTCCGATACCAAGCAGCTGGTGCCCTTGTTGGATCAGATCGCCGTGACCCGACCCGGCGGCGTCGGCCGTCCCCGTAAGCGTCCGGACTCGCTGACCGCGGACAAGGCGTACTCGTCCAAGGCGAACCGGGCCGCGTTGCGGGCCCGCAAGATTGCCGCCGTGATCCCCGAACGCGCCGACCAGAAAGCCAACCGGACAAGGAAAGGATCATCAGGCGGCCGTCCCCCAGACTTCGACACCAGCGCATACACCCACCGCAACCAGGTCGAACGTGGCTTCGGTCGACGCAAACACTGGCGAGGCCTGGCGACCAGGTACGACAAGCTCATCGAAAGCTACGAAGCCACACTGGACCTCATCGAGATGCTCGACTGGCTCCGTGCCGTACCCGACCACACTCCATGATCCGCAGGACACCACCTAGACCGGCCAGCTTGTATGCGGGCCGGGTCGGGGAGGCGGCGGCCGGTCGAGGATCGACCGTCGGCGAACACGACCCGGTCGCATAGCGGCCCGCCCTGTGTGACCGCCAGCGATAGGTGGCGAGCTCGGCACTGCAGAGCTGGCGGTCAACGCGGTGCCGCCAGCGCCAGGTGGCGGGAGTTGCCAGGCGAGGTTGGCGGAGAACTCGCCAGCGCCCTGCGGCGGCACCGCCACTCCTCACTTCGCGCCTGCCAGCTGCGACGACCGACGCAGCCTCAACCCAACCGCTCGTTCCGTGAGCCTTCTACCGAAAGGAATCCCCGATGGAGGACGACAATTCAATCCCATCGATGGTGCCGGGCCAGCGATACCAAGTGTGGTACCGCACTGGAGCTCACCGACGCGACCGCACGGCCGTGATGGTCTACCTCGGCGAGGACGGCGACCAGCTCCTGTTCGATGCCCGCCCTGCGGCAGGGACACAGCGCATGCCACGCCTCTGGGCCCGCAGGGCCGAGCCGGTATCGGCGGACACTCCCGCCCACATCAACAGGCTCGCGCAATGAGCGCACGTAGGTACGTAGTGCGCCGACTTGATGGATACCGCAAGGGCGACAGGCGGTGGGTCGTTTGGGACACCGTCCGCGGCGGGTGGGCCGACGATGCGCAAACAACCCGTCGCGACGCGCAGGACATCTGCAACGAACTGGAGGCAGAGGCCGCAGCCGCGTCCGCACCTCCTCCCTCGGAGCCGTCGCAGGCGTGACCCGCCACCTATCGCTAATCACCGCCATCTATCGCTGGCGGTCTCACCCTGGCTCGCGCGGCTCCGGCCGCGGGAGTCCACCCAAACGACTTGATCGTGCCCCGCTTTGGAGCGTGCATAAGTGCACGCCTCGTCCTCACCTATTGGTAGCAGGCAAGAAAGGAACGCGTCGGATGACCGACAGTACCAAGAACCCATCCGTCCTGGACCGGGTGCTGACCGCGCTCGCCGAGCGCGGCCCGGCCACCGCCGCAAACATCGGCAAGTCCATCGGCATCGCCTATTCCACGACTACCCCCAAGCTGCGTGAGCTGGAAAGCGCGGGCCACGCCGAGCGGGTTCGCACCGGGCAGCGCACGACAGTGTGGCGGTTGACCGAAACCGGCAAGGCGGCAGCCGCGTCGGTCGCGGCCGACAGCACCAGCATGCACGCGCCACCTGCTGCTGCCTCAGCGAGTCACGACGACCGGGCTGGAGGCGAGCGGCAGCAGCGAGGCAACCCCCGCCCGGAGGCGGAACCGGAGCCCGGCACCGGAGCACCCTCCGAGAACCAGGTACCTGGTAAACCGCCAGCCGACCGACAGACCGGCGACTCGACGGCGGAGACCCGCCAGGCCAGGCCAGCGCCAGCGAAAGCGGCAGGCCCAGTCGGGACAGCCGCGCGGATCGCTGCGCCGCAGGCCGAGCCCGACCCGGAACCGATGCCCGAGCTGGAGACCGATCCAGGGACGCCACGCCGCAGGGCTACGCAGGACCAGCCGACCGGTGAACCTCGCGCCGACGACCGTATCGGCAAGTTGGAGTCTGACCCCACGGCGGAAGTCAAGCACCAGACAACGGCGCCGGCCGGGGGATCCGGAGCCAGCACGCAGGAGCGCGACGGCCGTCGGAAGTCGGCTCAGCCCCGACGCCGCAAGGGGGAACTCCGCGACGAGGTGCTGGCGCTGCTGCAACGCAACCCGGACACCACCTACAAGGTCGGGGAGATCTGCAAGCTGATCAACCAGGCCCACGACGGCGGCCAGGTCAACAAGGCCAGCGCGGGGGCAGTGGCGAACGCCCTGGACAAGCTCGTCATCGCCGGCAACGTCACGCGACTCGACACCACGGTCGCGACCTACCAGGCAGTCGATTAGCGGCCTTCACCCCAGGCAGCCCGGGGGGCGGGGCGTTTGACGTTGGCGCGCTCACGCCCACCCCCGGTGCTCCTTCAGCACAAGGAGCGACAACCAGTGTCTCAGACAACACACACCCTCCTCACCGCCACCGGCGGCCTCCTCGCCGGACTCACCACCACCGGCCTGTGGGCACGGACGCCGAGAAGGTCGCCGGGCAGCAACGCCTCGACCGGCTGCTGCGTACCGGCTGTGCCCTGCTATGGCCCGCCCCGCCCGGTTCCACCCCGCTGACCGGCGGGCAACAGGTCACTCTCACCGCCCCGTCCCGCTCCGGACAACCGATCGCCCGAACCGCCACCGCAGCCTTGGCCGCGCGCACCTGAACACAGGAGGCCCGGCGGTCTCGCCGCCGTCCGCCGTATCCGGCCACCGCGGCGCGGGGCGACCGTCAGCCGCGACTTGACCCGTCGCGGCCAACGAAGCCTGGCTTGCGTGATGACCGCCGGCCCTTGGGTCTGCGGCATCACCCCCGCGCGCCGACACCCAACCCACACCCGATCCCTTCGAGGAGATCCACCATGCAGTCCACGCCCGGCCCCGGGCCTGTAAGCCTTCGGCCCGCCACCTCGATGACGCCCGCAACGGTCCCGGATTCCCTGCGCGGTCTGGGCCTCACCGAGCAGCACCCGCACCCAAACGCGGTGCACACCACCTTCCGGCACGGCGACGACGACCGCGTCATCCTCGTGTACTGCTACCCCGGCGACCTCGCCGAGCCCAGCGACGACGGTGACTGCCACGTCGAGATTGTTTGCTTCGACCAGGGCGGCGACCGCGACCTGTGGCAGACCACCATCCGGCACGTCGACGCGTTGCCGCTCGCGCTCGCCCTGCTGCGCGCCACCGTCGGCAACCACGACTGAACGCGACGCCAGCGGGCCAACCCGCCGGTCGTCCTCGTCACGGTCGTGAAGGGCGAGCGAACCCACCGGCCTCCGGCCCGCCGCCTGCCTCCTGCCCGCCTCGCTTCGACGGCTGGTGGGACCGCCCCCCCTTTTTAATTGAGGAGTACGAAACGATGCGATACCACGCCGACACCGGCTATCCCTTCGACACCGAGAACCACGCGTACCAACGGATGCTCACCGTCAACGGCGAGCACCTGCGGGCTCTCGCGTGGAACCGCGACGACGGCCGACCCGTCATGCTCACTCTCTACGACCTCGCCACCGGCGACGCGCTTACCCGCGCCCTACTCGACTCCATCGAGGCCAGCCACGCGCACCCCCTGCTTGCGGTGCACCGCGACGGCACGCTGAGCGTCCATGGCCCGTTCGACGGCGGGACCGCCGCCGAGCGGCACGCCTTCCCGGACGCCGACGTCGACTGCCGCATCGTGCCGATGCACCTCGAGGTCACGGTCGCACGCGCGGTCCTTGACGGGGACGGTGGCCATGACTAAACGCCGGCCTCGGCCGCAACCTGAGACGGCGCCCGGCACGGAGGTCCGCAGCACCGTGCAGGACCCATCGCCGCAGGCGCGTACCGCTGATCTCGCCGGGCTGCTGGCGTTCCTGTCGTGGGTGCAGGACAACGCCGCCGTCCTCGGGCGGCGACCCGCAACGGTGGCCGTCTACCGCAGCGCCTGGCACGTCGCTAACAAACGGCTCCATCTGCCTGCGGTGACGCCGGTCGATGACCTGGACCTGGAGCTGCTGGCCCAGCAGATGATTTCGGCGGGGCCAGCCAATGCCAAAGGCAGCGCCCGCGACTACCAGGAGAGGCTGGCCATCTGCCGGCGCTGGCACCAACGGTGGCGCGCCGGCCAACCCGACTGGTGGCAAGCCGCAGGCAACACGCCGGCCGCGCCGCAGACCCCAACGCTCATCCACCGGTTCCCGCTGCGTCCCGGCCTGTCGATCGCTGTCGAGGTGCCTGCAGACCTGCGCACGAGCGAGGCTGACCTACTGCATACGTGGCTGCGCAACCTCACGATCGACTGACCCGAAACGGCGATCTGCACCGGCCTGCACGGCCGGCCCTCTGCCCGGTCCGGAAAGCGACGACGATGAACTACATACACCCACGCGCAGACCAGCCCGACGACGAGCGTGCCGGTCGGCTCAGCGTCGGTAACCCTGTGCTGGGCAAGACCCGCCTGCTGGCCAGCGAATGCAGCACCTGCATCTTCAACCCGGCAACCTGATGCAGCTTCGGCGCGGCCGGCTGCGGCAGATGGTTCACCGAAGCGCGCGAGCGGGCCGGCTACATCATCTGCCACAGCACCCCTGCCGTACGCCGGCCGCCCGATCCGCCGGAGCCTTGCCGACCGCCACAGCACCTGGCAACTGCAGGTCATCGAACGACGGTGGGGCTTCATCGAAGTACCACCACCCGACGCCGCCCATCCCACCGACTGACCGCCGGTTCGCCGCGCCCGTCACCGCGGACGTGGCACCCATCGAAAGGAGTTCTGTGCCGGACATGAACGACTTCCCGCGCCGCCAACAACAGATCATCGACACGGTCGGCTGGGCGATCATGCACGTGCTGCCCACCGAAGACGAGCCCGACACCACCACGTCGTTCGCGTACACCGTCGGACTGACCGCCCACGATCTCCCTGAATTGGTCATCGCCGGCCTCGACCCGCTCATCGCCCAGGAACTGCTGAACGACACGGCCGGACGCGTCTCCTCCCGGGCCGAGCGGTTCACCCACGGCCAACGCGTCGCCGACCTGCTCGCCGGCTACGACGCAATCATCGTCGAGGGACCCGCCACCGACGCGCTGCATCCCGGTGCCGCCTACGCCCGGTACGGCGAGGATCGCGTGCGCCTCCAGCAGATCGTGTGGCCGGACCCGCACTCCAGGTTCCCGTGGGACGACGGCTACGAATACCCCGCTCACGTACAACCGCTGCTGGGACGTCCATAACCCGATGAGCGGCATCACGGAAGCCATCAACGACCTGGCGCTGGAAGTTGGCGCGACCGTCAACTGGACCGCATTGAGGGGATCTCAGCGACGCGAATGGGTTGATTGGTGCGACACGGGCGAAGGCGTCGAGATGGGATGGTACTGGAGTGGGGTGTGGGGCCCTCGGTAGGTAGTTCTCACCACAAGATCACCCACACGGTGAGGACCCCACGTGATCGCATATCGTGCCACGGTCGACGTCCCCAGGGAACTCGTGCGCTACCTCGGCCGGTTACTCGCCGCCGAACGCCGTACGCGGGGCACCCGCGACAACAGCCGCGCCTTGACCTGCTTCTACCAGGCCCTTCTGGTGCTGATCTGGTTCCGCAAAGGCGAGGATATCGCGCTGCTGGGCGCCGGGTTCGGCATCTCCCGGGCGACCGCCTACCGATACGTGGCCGAAGGCGTCGCCGTCCTCGCCGCCCAAGCGCCTGGTCTGCACGACGCGTTGCGTCGGATCGCCGACGACGGCTGGTCGTACGTGATCCTGGACGGCAAGCTGTTCGACTGCGACCGGCTCGCCGAGACCACGCGCAGCGTCAAGGGCGACACCATCGACGCCTGGTACTCCGGAAAGCACCGTGACTTCGGCGCGAACATCCAAGCCGTCATGCGTCCCGACGGACTGCCGGTATGGACCTCCGACGCGATGCCCGGACACCTACACGACCTGTCCTGCGCTCAACACCTGGGCGTCACCGCGGCCCTGAACTGGGCCGCCGCGGAACTTGCTTTGCCCGCTCTGGCGGACGCCGGCTACGAAGGGGCAGGTCACGGCATCAAGACCCCGGTCAAGCAACCCGCCGACGGCCACCGGCTCCACATCAGCAACCGTGCCTACAACCGGCTGCTACGCGGCCTGCGCTGGCAAGGCGAACGCGGCTTCGCGATCCTGATCGGACGCTGGAAAACCCTACGGCACACCACCGCGAGCCCACGCCGTATCGGCGACATCGTCGCCGCAGCCCTGCACCTGACTCACTTCGAATACAAATACCTACCCGACAGTCGCTGAGATCAACTCATTGCACAACAATCTGCTATCCCCAGCCGTGAGCGCGCTCATCAGCGCCGCCGCGACCGTCGAGTTCAACACCGGCCTGATAGAGCGGCATCAGCAAGACCTCAATCACATACTCGACGCGGCGAAAGCCAAAGGCGGCCTCCCCGAGGACCTACTGCCCGTCGCCAGCGCACTGGCGAACATATCCCTGACCTGCCTCGACGAGCGACAAGCAGCCGTCGATCGAGTACGGACGCTCGTCATTCCGCTCGCCGAACTCGGAGTGCTGGAAATGCCCGTGTGACGGGCGGGGCGCGAAACGGGCCCCGCGATCTAACGGCGACGCCGTCGCTGTCCTCGCCCGCTCACTACAGAACCCGGATGTCGCTGTGGGAGACAGCGGCGTGATTCGCCTGGCCCCACGCCCCGCGCCTGGGGCCTTGTTTTGCCCAAAATCGACACAGGAGCGTTACTTTCCATGCCCAGTCACACCTTCGGCAAGGACGACCTTGTCGTCATCAGCCCGGCTTTCGCTCGCCCTGGCGAGGAGAACGTCGTGTATCGCGTGGTCGAGGTTCACCGAGTGAACCTCGACGCCGCTCCCGTCAGCGGCGGGCGCCCTGTCCGGGCACCCAAGGACATGTTTGAGCCCACGCCGGAGACCACCGCCGCTGCCGAACAGCCGGACGGCACGCATCCGGCCCCAGCCAACCCCGTCACCCTGTGGGCCGGCAGTGTCGTCACGGTCGCCGGGCCACGGTGGACAGGGCCGGCTGGCCAGCTCTACGTCGTCCTGCGGACGAGCGGCGACAAGGTCTCCCTGGTCAAGCTCGGCGGCGACAACGGCCGCTACTGGCGTGGCGTCCACCGCAGCTTCTGCACCCTCGTCGACCCGAGCCTCATCACCATGTCCCCGGCGACTCAGTAACCGCGCGCCGGCGCGTCACCTCCGGTGGCTAATCCGCGCCGCCAGATGGCCGGTCTGCCGCCAGCCCACCAGTAGGCGACAGCGCACTCCGGCAGCCCGCCGCCGAGGTTTTCAGGTCAATCAATCTCCAATCATTCGCATGCGGCGCCCCGAAGGCTGGCCCACCCACCACTGGGCGGGCCCGCCTTTCGTGGGCGCCGCTGCCTCTTCGCCGGGAGAAATCCATGCCTCCGTCGACAAGCCCTCTCGTCCGGGTGGCCGCACAGTTCGGCTACGACCTCGACGAAACCTCACTCCTCACCGACCCGGGCGTCCCCGCGACCGACACACAGGCCGCCCGGCTGTGCGCGATCCTGATCGAACATGCCAGCACCATCAACGACCCCGACCTGCGCTACACCATCAGCCAGGACCCGGACTACGTGCACGGCATCGCCGCGGACGCTGCTACCGCGATCGAGCGCGCCTACCGGGCCATCGCCGTGCTCCTGTCCACCGCGGTCAGCACCGGTGCCGCGCGGCAGCTCACCCCAGGCGGCAGTCGCGCCGCAGTCGCGTCGCCCTGGCGTCCCGGCGTGGTCCGCATCGCCGGCGCCCACGGCGGGCCCTACCCCTGCCAGATCTGGCAGGCGGACTGGAACGGCTGGGCCCGGCCCCGCTTCACCCGTGACATCGTCGCCCAGCTGATGGCCGACCTGGACGAGGACTGGCGCCGCAGCGGGCAGCACCCCGACTCCCTCGCCGGACATCTGCTCGAGGACGGCAACGTGCTCCTGTTCCACGACGAGGGCGTCCAGGAGGTCATCCACCCGGACGACGACGACATGTTCGCCGTTGGCGCCGGTACGTGGACGTGGGAGGAGTGGCCGGAGTAGAACCCGGCCCGCCACCCGACCCGGCGCGCCCCGGGCCGTACTCGCCCGCCCGGGCGAGGCCCGTACTGCGGGCCGGCACGGCCAAGGCGCGAGCCGAGCCCTGCAAGCAATTCCTCTACCCCAAAGGAGGCGAGATGCTCAAAATCCTCGCTGTTTCCGTCCGAGGGCATCGGTACCTGGAGGGAAACCCGAGCGTTCACCCCATCAGCGAGGTACCCGCCGGTACAGGGACCCTGTTCCCTGACCTCACCGCGGCGCAACACCACGTGCAGCGCGAGTACCGCACCCTGTCGGTGTTCTGGCGCGTCGAGGTCATCGACGAGCGTGGTCAGGTCGTATCGCGCGGCACGCGTGACGGCCTCAACGGCACCGGCAGCCGCTGGGTGTGGCAGCCCGCGCAAAAGCCGTGACCGGCGCACCCACACCACCCGATCCCGACTCCGCTCGACGTCCGGACACTCCGGCGAGCGGCACCAGCTCCACCCGTTCCTGCGGCGTCATCCGTAGCTGACCGACGCCCGCTTTCGGCACCGCCACCGGTTGTCCGCCCCGCCTCTTGACGGCGGTTCGGCGCGGCACCAACCCCAATTCCCGACCGGGAGGTGGCCACGCCGGAGGCGTGGCCACCTCCTGTCCCTTTACTCAGGAGGAACAACGGATGGACTCTCCACCCACACCAGCGCACCACAGCCCCGACCGCGACTTGATCAGCGAGAGCGGCAACGGTAGTCGTGTCTCCGCTGCACCGATCGACGGCGTCAGGGGACCGGCGATGACCACACCGACAGCGGGTACGCCCGCCACACCTGCCGGCGCGGCCGGGATCAACGCGGTCAGCGGGCTGCCGAGGCTACGCGCCGGCGAGCTGCAGAACCAGGTCCTCGCGGTCCTGGCCAGCGCCGGCGTCGCCCTGGACGTCGGCGACATCGCCGGGGTCCTCGCCGGACGGTCCTCTGGCGCGATCGGTCAGGCGTGCGACCGGCTCGTCGCGCGCGGCCACGCCGAACTCCTGCCAAGCTCGCCCAAGCAGTACCGCATCACCTCGGCCGGGCTAACGGAGCACCGGGCGAACCCGACGCTGATACCGCCCGCACCACAAAGCACCGCCGCTCGACCCGCGTCCCCGGCCCTGCCCGCCGCCCCAACCCCACGCCCGGCGGCATCCACCAACCCCACACAGCCGGCGGCTGCGACCGCGCGACCGGCGACACCGGCGGCGCCCGCGCCGAAGAAGCCGACCACGGGGCCGGTGCGGCGCCCGAACGGGCAGCTGTACTACCCACGGCTGCTGGCCAAGCGCCCCGACGTCGACGTGCTGCGCGACCTCCGCGACGCCGACGTGCCCGTGCTGCTCTACGGACCGCCCGGCACCGGAAAAACCTCGCTGATCGAGGCCGCGTTCGGCACCGACCTGTACACGGTGCCCGGCGACGGCGACACCACCGTCGGCGACATCGTCGGGGACTACGTGCCCACCGACAGCGGCGGCTACGAGTTCGTGCCCGGCCCGCTGCCGCGGGCGATGGAAGCCGGCGGGGTGCTGTTCATCGACGACGCCACCCTGATCCAGCCGAAGGTCCTCGCCGTGGTCTACCCGGCCATGGACGGCCGACGGCAGATCATCCTCAAGGCCGCCGCCGGCCGGGTCGTCACCGCCGCCCCCGGCTTCTACGTCGTCGCCGGCCACAACCCCGGCGTCCACGGCGCCGTGCTGACCGAAGCCCTCTCCAGCCGGTTCTCCACCCAGGTCAAGGTCTCTAGCGACTACGACCTGGCCGCCGCGCTCGGCGTCGACTCCCGGATGGTCCGCGCCGCCCGCAACCTCGCCACCCAGTACGACAGCGGCGAGATCGGCTGGACCCCGCAGCTGCGCGAACTGCTCGCCTTCAAACGGATCACCGACGTCCTCGGGGTCGACACCGCCATGGCCAACCTCATCGGCCTCGCCCCGATCGAGGACCGCGAAGTGGTCCACAAGACCGTCTGCCAAGCCTTCGCCCGCGCCAAGATCCTGCCCCTCGCCCTCGGCAACCAGCTGTAACCCCCGGAACGGAGGCACACCCATGTCGTTGTCGAAACACCTCAACCCGGACCCGGACGCCGCGTCCACCCCACTACCGGCCGACCACGCCTGGCTGCGCATGTCGGCCGCGCTCAGCGCGCACATCCCCCCGATCGCCGGCCGCGAGGACCTCCTCGTCGTCATCGAACCCGGCGCCGGTAACGGCGCACCAGCCTGCTTCATCCGTGAACGCGCCACCGTCGAGATCGACGGCACGTACCTCGGCATCGACCCCCGCACGGTCGACCCGCACGACCCCGACGCCCGGGAGAAGTACCCCGTCGCCTGGGGGCTGCTGGTGCACGAGGCCGCGCACTCCCAGCACACCCGCTGGGAGTTCGGCACCGGACCCGCCCGGGTGGCCGAGGCCGCCGCGCTGCTGGAGGAGTCCCGCATCGAGGCTGCCCAGCTACGCCGCAGGCCCGGCGACCGCCGCTGGCTCCGCGCCGCGGTCACCAGGATCCTGCTCGACGACATCCCGGCCACCGACGACCTGTGGGCCGCCGCCGCCAGCGCCGCGCTCGTCCTCGCCAGGGTCGACGCCGGGGTCATCGACCCAGACGAGGCCGAACAGCTCCGCCGCGCGGTCGCCCGGATCCTGCGCCCGACCCTGCTCAAGACCCTCACCGGGATCTGGCGCGACGCGCACCAGGTGCCCGACCACGACACCGACGCCATGCTCGCCCTCGGCCGACGCTGGTGCGACGCACTCGGCGTCGACCCCGACACCCCACCGCCCTCACCCGGCCCCGGCCAGGCGGGCTCAGGCAACGGGCAAAGCGGCGGTGGACAGGGCAGCGGAGGTAGCGGCCCAGCCGGCGGGGGCGTGCTCCGCAAGGCGGCCACCTCCGTCGTCGGTGCCGTGGCCGTCCACGACGCCGAAGCCGCCCAGGCCGCCGCCGCTGCCGCCGCCCGCGCCCAACAGCGGACCCGGCAACGCAAGGCAGAGGCCGACCAGCAGAAGCGGTCCCAGGACGCGGCCAGCGCGGTCTTCGGCGGTGACGGAGGTACCGGCGGCGGAGGTGGCGCGAGCACCAACGGGAACCCGCTGGTCCGCAAGCAACCTCCTCGGAGTCGTACCCGGCAGCCCAGCGACGATGAGCGAGCCGCCGCGCGGCAGCTCGCCCGCGCCCTGCGGGAGGCCGCCTACCGGGAACCGACCGAGGCGGTCACCACCTCGGTGACCCCGCCCGGCCGGCTCGTCACCCGCGCCGCACTTGCCGCCGACGCCCAACGCGCCGCCGGACAGATCCCCACCTCCGAGCCGTGGCGGCGTACCGAACGTCGCCGGGTACCGCAGCCGCCGATCCACGTCGGGATCGTCGCCGACGTCTCCCCGTCGGTGGAGGCGTTCGCCGGGCCGATCGCCTCAGCGGCGTGGATCACCGCCCAGGCCACCGCCTGGGCCGGCGGCACGAGCGCCACCGTCACCTTCGGCCAGTACGTCACCGCCGTGACCCGTCCGGGCCAGCCACCCGAGAGGGTCCGCCTGTTCGGCAAGGAGGGCAACACCCGGGGTTTCCCCCTCGCGGTGGACGTCCTCGACGCCGCTCTCGGCCTGGCCGACCCCCGCGGTGGCGCGCGGCTGCTCGTCGTGGTCAGCGACGGCGAGTTCATCGCGGCCGAGATCACCGAGGGCCAGAAACGTCTGGACCGTCTCCTCCGCGCCGGCTGTGGCCTGCTCTGGCTCGGCCCGCCCGACTCCCGCCCGCTCACCGGCGCCGACGCCACCATCCTCGGCAAACCCAGCGACGCCGGCAGGCTCATCGCCCGCGCCGCCGCCACCGCACTGCGCAACACCTGAGGCTACGCCAGGGTCGGCACCGTCCACACCGCCGCTGGCGGGCGGGCGGTGCCGACCCGTGCCCGACGCGGTCGACACCGTCTATGTCCTCACCCGCATGCCGAAAGCCGCCGAAGGCCTTGTCACGAACATCGACGACCCCGGCGACAGACAAAACCACCTGTCGGAGCCGACATCTGCCGAGCACAGTGTCTGGCCGCCACCCACAATGCGCACGTGCCGGCGTCACAGACCGCCGATCCGGACCTGATCGCGTGCCGCGGTGAAACCGGCAGCGGCTGGTCGACGTCGGGCTACGCCTGGGTGATTGGGTGCGGTGCCTGCCGGACCCTGGTGCCAACGGCGGCGTGAGCTTCGGGGAGGTGCGGGCGGTGTCGATGTGGAGGTGGCCACCGGCCGCCCACTCGAAGCCCGCGTGGCCGCAGACTCGCAACCGCGCCGTGCCTGATCGGCCAGCTTCACGACGACGGGCACACCGTCACCGCTGTCGCCATCAGCGACGAGGTTGAGCCCCAGAACGTGCTGCCGGTGCTGCGGAGCCTGCTGGACGATGCCGCCGGCGACATGGGCCTGATGACCGACCAGGTCATGACCCATGGCTGGATCTCACTCGGCATCCCCACCCCGCCGGGGCGGGCCACGCCGACGTCGGCCGCGCCGCCGAGGCTCCATCTCGATCTGCACGAGGCCAGCGTGCCGCCGCGCGCCGAGTGGCTGTACCTGCTCGGCGACCGCGAACCCATGCTCCTGGTCTACGAGGCGACCGTGCACTGCACCTGGGCCCGGCACAGCCGCCACTGGCTGCCGGCACCCGCCGACGCCCCGCTGCCGACCGGCCTCGGCATCGTCGGAGACCTCGCCACCGGACACGGCGAGGACCGTTGGCGGCCCGCGACGATCGGGCTCGCCGGCCCGCACACCGCCTGGCAGGCCGAAATCTGCTCGACGGAGTGGGCGCGCGGCGTGATCGTCGCCCGCCTCGACCGGGAGGTGCTGCGCGACGTCATCGACGTGACGTGGCAGTGGCACGAGGGCCGGCTGCCCGGCTCCGGCCTGCCGGTACTGACCCTCGCGGCACACATCCTGATCGTCTTGTGGTGGAACGGGTCGGGGCACGAGCAGACACAGCAGATCTCGCCCGGCTTCCAGATCCGGGCCGACGAGATCACGCCTCGGATCCTGCCGAACCTCGACGTGCACTACGTCATCGGCCAGCACGTCCTGCCCTGGACGCTGCCCACCGAGGAACGGCCCGGATACCGGCCCGACGAGCTGCGCAACGGCGTCCCGCCGATCCGGGAGTGGGTCACCGAAGCCGGAGTGCACGCCGCCTACCCGCGCCCTGCGTGGGTACCCACTGCCGCTCATCGCCGCCGCGCTGGCCGACCTCGCCGACGGCGGCCCGGCGGCGCTGGCCAGCTACGACCACCCGTACCGGGTCTGCCTGATCGCGGGCGGGCACGCAGTCGTCGTCACCCCCACCGCCTGGGAAGGCCGCTCCCCACGTGACCCTGCCCCGCCCGCTCGGCGGTACCTGGACCGACGACCCGCTGGTCCCGGTCTTCAGCCCGTGGCAGGTCGCCACCCGCTGCGGGGTCCTCCGCAGCCGCAACCACTAATCCGAGCGAACCGATCGAAAGAGGAGAGAAGTGCCCGACCACGAGAACCGAGCACGTACCGCCCGGCAGGCGGAGGAGGCGCATCCGACTACGTCTGACAAGCACCTCGCCCCGCACCACGTCATGGTCGGTGACCTCGGCGTCTTCGCCGGCGACTGGGCCGCCTACGACCAGCACGGCCGAACCCGCTACCCGACCGGCTTCCTCGGCCGCCTCGACGCCCAGCGCGGGCGCGACGGACAGTACGCGGTCTTCTCCTGCGACCGGGACGTCGCCGAGGCGATCGTCGCCGAGCAGGAGCGGCTGCGCGACGAGACCCGGCAGCGGCTGACCGCCGAGGGCCTGCGGGGGCCGGATCTCGACGCCGAGGTGGACCTGGCGTACGCGCCGCTGCGCTTCGAGGGCGACGAGATCGTCATGGACGAGCGGCGCGTCCACGGGGGAGCCGACGGGCTCTCACGAATCTGCCCGGACGCCGACGGCCGGTACACGATTTGCGCCTGGCAGTGGGAGTGGCGCACCGTCGACCCCGCCGACTGCGACCGCGTCGTCGGCACGCCACCGACGGCGGCGGAGCAGCCCGCCCGGATCCCACTGGTCCACAGCCCGCTGCACGTGCCTCACGACCGGCTCAGCGTCACCAGCCTCGACGAGCGGGAGACCTACAACGGGGTCGCGTTCTCCGCCACGCTCTGCCTCGACGGCACACCGGTCGGGGCGATCGAGAACGAGGGCAACGGCGGGGAGACCTGGCTGCGTCACCACGACCCGGCCCGGTTCAGCTGGCGCGACATGCACGAGTTCGTGCTCGGGTGCCGCTACCTGCGCCAGCCCACCGACGAGGAGAAACTCCTGGACCGGCTGGTCACCGAGTACGACCTGGCACGGCAGATCGCCGCTCTTCCGCCGGACACGACCCTGGCCCGGTCGGTGGACGACGACGGCGACTGCTGCGGCGACGTCGTCACCCTCGAATCCCTCCATCGCCTCGACCGACCCGACCAGGCAGCGGCGTGGACAAACCTCGCCCGCTACCTGTCGACCGTCAAGCGGAGCTTCTTCGCCACGCACTGGCAGGTGTGGCTCAACGGCGCATGGAAGCGCGTGCCCGCCCTGGCCGCGACCGCCGACGTCGAGCCGAGCAGGCACTGAGGTACCGCGCAACGTACGGCTCCGGTGGTCCACCGGAGCCGTATTGACACCACGAGCAGAAGGGGCGAGCCCGGCTACCGGGCTCGCCCCTCAACCGGTTTGAGAAAGAGGTACAAGAATGACCGATCCCATCGAACGTCACGCGCATCCTCGCGGCACCGAGGAGCCGAGTTACTGGCCCGATCTCGGCCGCCGGTTCCAGCAGATTCAGGCCACGTTGATTCACGGCGACGGCGAGCCGGTGCTCTCCGGGGACGACTTCTACGGCGAAGCTCTGCGACGCCTGCTTACCAGCGACTCCGGCTGGATGACCCGGGCCGAGTACGAGTGGCACCTTCGAGGGCACCACGTCTTCAACGGCTCGGCGGCGGAGACCGCGCGGCGGCAGGCACGCGAAGCGCGAGCACGGTACGCCGTGTCCGCCCGGGCGATCCGCGTCGAGCTGGCCGCCCGGCTGCGTGAGGCCGGGTCAAGCGAGCGGATCGTGCCGAGCCGGTACCGCCGTGACGGTGTGCTCCTCGCCGCCGACTGGATCGACCCCGCGACACCGGCGTCGCCGTATCCCCAGCCCGAGCGGGACCGGGAGGCCATGCCTTCCCGCACCGGGGACTACCGGTGGTCGCGGGTGTTGGAGGCGCTGCGCGCGGCGGGCGAGCAGGACGGTGAGCAGGCCGCCGCCTGGTGGGCGCAGTACACCATCGGCGGCTCCAGCCATGGTGATGTCGCCGCCGTCGCGCGAGCGGTGCTCGGGGGCATCGACGCCTGCGACCCCGCCGTCCTCGACGGCCTGCCCGCCTTCGACCTCGCCGGCTACGACGCCGAGCGGTACCGCATCCAGGCACCCCACGACGCACCGAAGTGGGACGACCTGTCCGACGCCGACCGGGCCGCCGCGATCGACGCCACCCGCGACGGCTTCACCACCGCCGTCGAGGACGGCGTCGCCGCACGGTGCGCGGCCCTGCTCGACATCGACGCCCCTTCCGCCGAGTAAGCCGCTCCGCCTGCCAACCCTGGCGGGCGTGCCCGACCCATCGCCCTCGGCCGTCCGGCCCGAGGGCAGTTTCGTATCTGAGAAGGAGCAGCACGTGAGGAAGCTCTGGTTCGACCTGCGCGAGGCCATCGCGCGGGCCGAGGAAACCATCGCCGGCTACACGGCCGGCACGACGAACGAGCCGCCGGAGCCGTGGCTCGTCCTGGACATCCCCGGCGCGCGGCTGTGGTTTACCGCGGTAAACGCGCCCCACCCCCGCAGCGTCACGATCGCGGCCGTTCACGATGACGGGCCACCGCCCCGCGCGGGGGCGTTGCCGCTGTACCGGCAGCCCTTGACCGAGCCCGACACCGACGGTGAGAACACGCTGGACCAGCTGCGCGCCGCCGCGCGGCAGGGGCACCGATGGCTCGTGGTTGACACATCGGTCCCGCCGCGGCTGCGCACCGCCGCTGCCTACGACACCGACCGGGTCCCGGAGACAGCGGTCTGGACCCCGGCCTGGCTCGCCACAGGTGATCTCGGCCCGTACCCCGGACAGGTCGCCCACGGCTACCAGCACAACGGCTCCGTCATCCCTCGTCTCACCGGCGAAACGGTGCAGCGCATCGCCGCCGACTCCAACGCCCGCCCCTTCAAGTCCCCCGAGCAGGACGCCGACCTGCTGGTGCTCCGCCACCACGACAGCAGCATCGAAATGTTCGTGGTCCGTGTACCCGGCGCGAACAACCTCGGTCACCACAACGAGCCGTTCGTCGTCGAGACGCGGCAGCTCACCGCCGGCCCCGACGGCTGGTACCACCTCACCGCCGGCCGCTGGCCCTGGCGCCACGCCACCCCACCCGCCCTGCCGCCCACACGACGCCAAGGCCAGCGCCACCAGCACGAACCGGACGTCTTCGAGGACAACGGACTGGACGCAAGCAGGTGCACGGTGTGCGGGGCGACCGGCTACGACATCGCCCACCAGGAGTTGCCGTCGATGGCCGGGTACGGCACCGACACCACCACGTCGTGCCGGATCTGCGGCTCCTCGCAGACCTACGCCGAGGAAATCGGCTGGAGCAGCCACCGCACGGTCTGGCCACCAGTCCTCGACCCGTCCCCAACATCGGACGAAGAGGTGACCCGGCCGTGATCGACGACGACTACCTCCCCGGCGAGGGCGACGTCATGCCCGCGACCTGGTGGCGCCTGCCGGAACCCTTCGGCCTCATCAAGCGGGTCCGTAGCAGCCAGATCCCCGGCCACCCGCTGATCGCCTTCGTCGACGAGTTCACCACAATGTTCGCGGTCCGGGTGTGTGCGGGCGGTCGCGAGTAAGTCGAGCAGGTCTTCTTTCGCGTTCCGGGCGGCGAGGATCGGGACGCCGATCTTGACGGGTAGGTTGACGAGGGTGTCGACTAGGCGGTCGACGTGCTTGCCGGACATACGGGCCGCGGAGCGGGTCAGCCGGTTGCGCATCCGCCATTCCGGGTCGGTGCCGCGGCCACGGCGTCCGCGTTGAGTGAGGGTGACTCGGCGGCGGACCTCGGTGACGGCCCGGTCTCGTCATAAAAGTCGAGGGCGCTACGACGCTTCTGACCGAGCCGCACGACGACGCGCGCGGCCGGTTGGCCGGAGGCACCACCGGCCGCATCATCGGACGCCGGCATTTCGGGGCCGGCGTGGACCTGGTTCGGACGCTTCAGGTAGAAAGCGGATCGTCAGAGGTCGAACGCCCCTGCATGGACGCCGTTTACAAATGTCCTCCACGATTCGGCGACGAACGTGAGAACCGGGCCGCCGGCGTCCTTACTGTCACGCATCAGAACCACGCCGTGGGTCAGCAGCAGATTATCGGCGACCTCAATGCACGAGCCGCTATTGTCTGAGCGCCGCGACTTCCGAAAGCGTGCCGACGCCAGTGCGTCCGGGGAGAGCGGACCGTACATCTCAGGCACGAGATAACTCCTTGACTGATTGGTGGATGAGGTCCCTGGACGCGGTTTCGCCAAGGGCACAGTTGCGGATCGCGGTAATGGCCGAGTCGAATCGCTCGATCTCTGCCGCCTTGTTGATGAGTAGGTGACCCATGAAGCCGTCGACGTAGACCGTCGGCGGCTCGGCGCTGTTGGCGAAGCGCAACATAGCGAACGGCCCGGTGACGATGCCTTGGTGCGTTCCGGCCTCGAACGGCACGACGGAGATAGAGACGTTCGACAGCTCGCCGAGTTCGTTGATATGACTGAGCTGACGGGCCATAACATCCGGGCCTGCCGCGTAACGGCGCAGTACGGACTCACCGACGATCCACTCCAGCCGTGTCGGGTCCATCTCACGCCTGAGGATTTCCTGTCGCCGCATGCGGACCTGCACACGCCGCTCGATCTCCGCGTCGTCACGTACACGACCGTCGAAGCCCGGAACGCGCAGCATCTCGCGTGCGTACTCTTCTGTCTGCAACAGTCCGTGAACGCGTTCCGATTCGTAGGCGAAGATCTGCGAGGCAGCCTGCTCCAACCCGATGTAGATACCGAAGTTGGCCGATAGGACATCCGAGTACGGATGGAACCAGCCTTTCACCCTGCTCACCGCAGCCAAGCCCAACAGCGTGCGCCGCTCGTCCTCCGTGGCGCCGTACAGCTCGCACAGAGCCCCGATCTCGATCTGCTTGAGCACAACGCCCGGGAGACCGTGCTCCATCTTGTAGTAGGTCGGCCGGGCCCGCTCGATATGCCCGGCTGCCTGCTCCACTGTGATCAGGCTGCCGTCAGGGTTCCGGGCACGGGCGCGAAGATCGCGGAGCATCCGTCCGATCCGCCGACGGGCGACGGCCGCACCGGCGTGGTCATCCATCAACTTCACGCTGGACTCCTCCCGACGGCGGGGCGTTGCGTTCGTGCGGAACATGTTCAAACACAGATTTAACACTCGCTTCCGCCTGACTGCAACGGTCCGTGACCTGCACGGATACATCACCCGGTTCCGCATCAGCGTAGAGCACGACGCCAAACTTTGAACGTTGTGTTTTTTTCGACGCGATGGTTCACTCAGGAGGTGGCGGTCGTCACACACAGCGGCAGCCCCGATGAAGAACCCCTCCGCAGCCCTACCGGACCCGGCTAGGGGCCACGAGCGCCTGGTTTGGGTTAGCAGGTCACCCCTCCGCCCAAACCCTCATTGGACCTTTCTGACCAGGGAGAACCCATGAGTCTGGTTCTAACGCTCGCAGTCTCCGGCTCCGCTACGCCGGTTGCATCCGGCGAGGTTGCCCAACGACGGACGACACCAGGTTGCAAGGCGCTCTCGACGAAAGAGGAGACAGTATGCCGAAGCCAACCGTCGGGCCGTACGAGCGGCTCCCGGAGGACGTCGAGCCGGCAAGCAGCTACCGCCACGACGACCCGATCTGGGTCCATCGTGCTGGAGCTTGGCGAGTCGGCATGGTTGACACAGCCTCATCACAGGCCGTGATGGTTACATATCAGCCGGCTACGGGCCGCGGTACCGGAGTCGACACCGTCTTACCTCAGTATGTCGCCCGTCGGTCGGAGCCGGCGAAGGTGTTCGAGTCGGCAGCACGGCCGTTACAAGCAGTCGCACAGCAGACACTGGCGACCAGGTCATGCTGCGCCTCGGCATGCGACACACCCACCTGGTCGAGCAGTACTGCCAAGGCGTCACCGACGTGACCGAGCGGGACGAGGTCGCCGCCGACTTCAACGCCTACTACCGGCAGATGGCCGAGCAACACCAAAATGAGGAGGCTCTCGCCGCCAACGTCGTGCTGGTCGCCGCCGCCGGAAACCGGCCCGACGAGGCGTCCGTCGGCTATCCGGCGGCCTACCCCGGAGTGCTCGCGGTCGGTGCCACCGGGCGGGACGGGAAACTCGCGCCGATCAGCGTCACCGGCCGCGCGGTCGGGCTCGTCGCACCCGGAATTTGCATCGCCTCCACCAGCCGGACCGGGGCATACGAGTTGAGCAACGGGACGAGCACCTCCACGGCGATCGTGGCCGGGGCCGCCGCGCTGGTCCGGGCGAAGTTCCCGGACCTTCCCGCCGCCGAGGTGGTGCACCGGCTCACCGCGACCGCCACCGACCGGGGGCGCCCGGGGCCGCGATCCCGAGTACGGGCACAGCGTGCTCGACCTCGTCGCGGCGCTGACCGCCGACGTCGCGCCGGCCGGGCCCAGCCCCAGCACCCAACCAGTACCCACGACGGACGCCACACCAATGGCCGTGGCCGCACCGCCACCCGGCGACGCGTCGACCGGCATCCGGCTCAGCCCCGCCGCCTACGTCGCCGCCGGTCTCTGCCTGCTGGTGACGCTGACCGGCGTCGGCGTACTCGGCGGGGTGCTGGTACGCGCCCGGCTCCGCCGGCCGGTCGCCGACGGGCCGCCAGGTCCCGGGTACCCGTCGCCGCACAACCACGCGCTATCGGAAAGCGAGCGGATCGCATGACGTCAGTGGTGACAGTAGGCCCGATGAACTCCGGACATCGCCACGCCGGCGCCCGGTTGTCAACCCCCGGGTGCCGCGTGGTGAGGCAGCGCCCCGGCCCGGGTGAGGCTGCTGCCGTCGTTGTCGTCACCAAGGTTTCACCGTCGGCCTACGTCCCGTCGCTTCCGACCGGCGGGTAGAAGGGGAAATGCGGCATGGCCAGTAACAACATCAACGGCCCCGGGTTCAGCGGTCCGGGTGACCCGCCGCCGGTGCCCGCCACCGTGGCGGAGGTCTGCGACAACCACTCGGTCGGTGTGGTCATCACTGACTCCCGTGACCGTGTACTGCTGATCACCCGGGCGACGCTTCCGGTCGGCCGGGCGCCGATCGCTGGGCATCGTGACGACCACGGCTCCGTCGAGGACACCGCCCGCGACGAGGTCGCCGAAGAGGTGCAGCTGACGGTCACCAGCCTGGTGAGGGTCGTCGACGGCCGTTGGCGCACCAACGCCTGTCGCCGCCAGCACGGCCCCGAAGGGCTCGGTCACAGGTGGACGATCTTCCTGGCCACAGCGGCAGGCGAGGTCCGACCCGATCCCGCCGCCGCCAGCGACGCAGCCTGGTACACCCGCGCCGAGTTGCGGGTTTTGGCCGGGCGGACGATCGCCTATGCGACCGGCGCGCTGACCGCTCCCCAGTTCGCCGCCAACCCCGGCCTCGAACCGGCCTGGCTGGCGTTCGTCGTCGAACTCGGCCTCATCGACAACGTTGATCCCGCCGACCTGGCCGCGACGGAGATCCTGGCCAGCACCTCCCCGTACACCCTCCCAACCGCGCGTTCCCGGTAGCAGCTGAAGAGCCGAGCCGACCGGACGCAACGAGCTGCCAGCCGGGTCTCGCGGCCTTCAGCGATAACAGATGGACAACGAGTGGATGAGGAAGCGCCTGCCGCGGAGGTCCGGGACCGTCCCTGCCTGCCGACAGAACCGGCCGACTTTCCGGTACTCGCCCAACAACCCCCCACCGAGGACAACATTGATACCACCCTGCCTTGGCGCTGTTCGACTACGAGACCAACGCCTTCGGCTCTTGCTGCCGGATGTCGATGTTCAGAGCGGGGCGCGACCGGATTGGCGCTCGGCGTCGGCTCCCCCGTCGCGACGGACACGCGGGGCACCTCAACCGGTACAAGCCGAGGCGAGGGCGTTCTACGCGATGGCCCACCTCGCCATGACCTGCGTCGCCGATCGGCACGGCGAGGCGAAGCTGTTCGGCTGGTGGTATGCCATGGTCGAGGGCGGCTCACACGAGTACGAGCAGGCGACGCGTACGCATCTCGGGGAAGGCATCACCACGCTGGAGCGCGCCTGCGTTTCCTACATCCATCGGGCGGTGGGCTCGTGATGACCACGCCGCCCGAGCAGCCAGCCGATTCGACCTCGGGTCGCCCGGAACCACCCAGACGGGGTCGCCCCGGCGCGGATCTCGGTCACCGCCCCCCGACCAGCGACGAACACATCACGCGTCCTCCCACGATGCGGCCCGTCCTAGTCTCCGAACCCGGCCCGCTGTGGAAGAAGGTGCTCATCCAGCTGACGCTCCTGGTCACTCTCGCGAACACGGCCGTGGCGTCAGTCCTCGCCGCTGCGGCGTTCCCGATGGCAAGCGCCGTCTGCTCCGTCGACGACGCCGCCCTCATCTGCACCGCTCAAGGGCAGGCTATCGCGGCTGCGGCCCCGTTCTACGGCGGTCTGATCGGCACAGCACTCATCGGCATCGCCGCCTACATCCTGCCCCGGCGATACCGATCCGTGTGGGCCGCGGCCGGCGTCGCCTTGGTCCTTGCCGGTTGGATAGTCGGCTACGGCGTCGCCGCGGGCGGGCCGTGATGTCGGAGCCGCCGCACGCCTGCCACACGGCGGCTCGCCCGCCATCCAAGAGCCCGCTCTCGGGCAGCGCGATGACGCCGGTAGGGCACCACCAGGGGGAGGACTCCGCCGACGTCCTCACCCGACCGATGACCAAGGAACCAGACCAGCAGCCAGCCGAGGCGTTGACAGGACACGCTCACCGCCTCCCCGCAGACCAGCAGCCGCCGACCAGGCGACGCACGGCGACCAACACGCACAGGAGCCCCGTCGATGCCCCTCAACGTCACCTACTCCGATGAGCCGACTCGGATCGCGAAACTCGTCGACGCCTACCTCGCCGGCCAGTCCGGGTCCGTCCTCGGCGACGGCGACGGCCCGCACGCCACTCTGACAGTCGGCGCCGACGTCCGGGACGACTGCGCGGTCTACGACCTGCCCGGCCCGGTCACCCTGGTCGTGGGATCCGACTACGTACGCGGTCCCAAGTTCGTCCTCTACGAGCACGGCCTGCTGACGAACGTCGACATCGGCTACTACCTGGTGGCCGCCAACGTCAGCGACATCGCCGCGATGGGCGCCGCGCCGATCGGCGTCCTCACCGTCGTGCGTTACCCCCACGACCTCGACGACGGCGGATTCCTCGACATCATGGCCGGCATCCACCAGGCCTGCACGGACTTCGGCACCCTCAACGTCGGCGGGGACATCGGCAACGCCGAACGCATCGTGCTGTCGGCGTCGGCGATCGGCCTCTGCCGCACCGGCACGGCGTTGACCCGCCGCGGCGCCCAGCCGGGCGACCAACTCTGCGTCACCGGACCCTGCGGGGTCCTCGGCGCGGCGGTCGCCTACTACCTCAAACGCGTTGCCAACGGATGGAGCCTGCCCGACACCCTCGAAGAGGATCTTCTCGCCGGCTGGCGCCGCCCGCAGGCTCGGGTCGCCGAGGGTCGCCTGCTCTCCACCGGCGGTTACGCCACCGCGTGCCAGGACACGTCCGACGGCCTGAAAGCCACCATCGAACAGCTCGCCGCCGCCAGCGGTGTCGGCTTCGACATCGTCGAAGACAACATCGTGATCCATCCCGCCGTCAGCGCCGTCGCCAAACTCATCGGCTCCGACGATGTAACCCTCGCCATGAGCGCGTCGGCGGACTTCCAGTTGGCCTTCACCGTGCCGGCCGACAGGCTCGACGCCTGCCGAGACGCGTTCGCCCGCGCCGGCCTGGCCTTCGATGTCATCGGCCGCGCCACACCGCCCGAGGCCGGGCTCGCCCTCATCGGCCGCGACGGCGCCCGGCACACCCTGCCCGGCGTCGCCTGGAAACACCAGGCCACCGACGTCGCCGACCTCGTCACCGGCACCACCGCCGTGACGCCGTAACCGTGTCTGGAACGGCTCCGCGCCTGCGGTGGACCCCGACCGCTCCTCGCGGCACCACACGCCGGTCGAATCACCGCACCCGACACCTGTCCCAGAGACAGGTCCTACCCACCGACGTACGCCCAAGGCGGCACGCCGGCCGTTGGCCGCCCGGCGACGCACCAAACATCCCCTGTTGCTCGAATCGTGAAAGGCGCCGCCGTGACCCCGGACGCACCCCCCTCCACCGCCCAGCCCGGGTCGGAACATCCCACCTGGTGTGATCCCGGCGAGTGCACCGCCGCGATCAGCACGCCTCCCCGGCACGCACCGCCCCCCACTCATCGAAGCCGCCGCTACCCCTGCAACCCCGGCCAGGACCGCCGGCCGGTGACACTCGCGGTCCAACTCGTGCAGTTCATCGACGATGATCCTCCCCGGCGCGGCTTCCTTCGCTTGGAACTCGGCGATTCCGACATGCGGCAGTCGTTCTTCGTCGAGGTCGACCAGGCTGGCGCCTTGCACGCCGCGCTCACGGCGGTGCTGGCCTCCACATCACCCGATCCCGTGACAGCGCCAGCTCCGGCACGGCCGGAGCCAGCGGCTCGGACCGGTGACGACGACCATCCTCGGCCCGCCAACGAACCGGGCTCGTGAAGCCTCCGTCCGCCCCGGATCAGAGACGGCAAGGTCCACTCCACCGAGTCAGATTCGCGCGGTCGAAGCCGGCTCGATGGTGACGACCGCGCCGTGGAGCGAGGTCAGGGCGCGGTTCTGGTGTGCGATCGCCTGGCGGAGGGCGTCGGCGGGGCCGGTCTGCCCGGCGGTCGCGGCGGCCCCGGCGAGTTCGGTCATGCAGTCTTCCATCCCGGAGCCGATCCTATTCAGGATGGCGAGCAGGACCGCCGGTTCGTGCAGGGGCACATCGTCGCGGAGCAGGAGAGCCAGGTGTTCCAGTGCCTGTTGTGAGTCGATGGCCAGGTCGACGAGCGTCGGGTCTGCGGCCTGCGGGTGGTCGGCGAGGGGCGCACGGGTGTCTCCGGCAGGTTGAATGAGCGCCACTCCGGCACCTTGTTCGAGCACCACCGACATCGAAGCACCTCGAAGGTCGCGCAGGTCTATGAAAAGATCGGCACCGTGAGTCGGCACCAAAGATGCCGAACGACAGCCGCTGACGACGGCGCCCAGCGCCCGGTGCCGAAAGAACCTGCCGAACTGGTGCCCGATCAAGGTGCCGAAATCACACGGGTTCGTGATGGTGCCATCAGTCCAGGATGGCGACGGATACCTTTGCTGCCCTCGGACCCGCGATCACCGCTTCGACCTGAGCGGCCCCGCCCTGCAGGCCGTTTTTCTGTCCTGCTCATGCCTGCGACCGCTGGGTCACGGTGTTTCGTACGGTACGACTGCGGTCGGGTGAGGCGGTGACGGCCGTTCGGCCGTCACCGCTGCCCTGCCGTCCACCTCGCCGTCGTCCTGTTCACCAGGCGCACGGGCCGGGTGGTGCCGGCAGGCCGGCGGGGCATCCCCTGCCCGGGTCCCCGGCGCCGGGCGGCGCCGCTGGCCTAGTGTGGTGTGGGTGAGCGGCGTCTACGATCCGGACCTGGCCGCGCGCAGTGTGCGCGATCTCGCCGTCGTCACCGACGCCGAACTGGCCGCCGGCATCCGGGCCGCGTACGTCGAGGTGGCTGAGCGGCGGCGGCAGGTGGACGGCCAGCCGCGTGAGCACTGGGAGCGGGCCGCGTACGCGGCGCTGCGCCACGGCAGGGACGCCCTCGCAGCTATGCCGGACGATGTGCCGCCGCCAGTGCTGGTAAAGGCCGTCGGCCCGGTGCTCGGCCAGTGGTGGCCGGCTCAACCCGCAAAGGCGCGGCTAATCGCCGATGCGGTGCAGCGGCTACGCAACGCCGCGAAGATCCGCCAAGCTTGCGGTGGACCGGGAGGCGGGAGATCAGTTCGACGGTGAGCAGCAGCGCGATCGGTGGCCATGCGGCGATGAGTTGGCTGACCAGGTGCGGCAGGGCGTGCAGCACGTTGGCTGCCACGGACGCGGCCACGCCGAGTAGCAGCGTGGCTCGGACTGCCCAGCGGATGCGCTTGAGGCCGCCGATGGTGACCGCTACGGCGAGCGCGGACCTGAACCTCTGTGGCACGGCCGCACAAGCCGCCAACCTTCGACATTCTTCGGCGGCGGGAGGCGTCGCGCCGCAACAGAACCGGCCAACCGACCGGCGTGTTCGTCTACCGTGAGACGGTGACCGAGCCCGGCGGCTCATTCCCCACCATCGACCTGAACGCGCCACCGCCGCCGCGATGACCAGTGTTGCCGATGTCGTCGCGGTACTGGCCGCCGGATTGGAACAGGTCCGCCAGTGCCGCGCCGCGGTGGCTGACGCAGCCCCACCGCTCGCCCGAGCCCACACGCGCCTGGCCGAGACCGGTGTCGGCTCAGCCGACGCGCGCCTCGATGCCGCGTGGAATCTCCTCACCCAAGCCGACGACCGCCTGCACGACGCAGCCACCGCCCTCGCCACGGCCACCGCAGCGGTCACAGACTACGTCGCGACGATCGGCGCGCACCTACCCCACACCGGGACCGCCGAGCCCACAGCCGAGCAGCCCTGGCCCCGGCTGGCCACCTCCGCCACGAACCAGCCGGTGCCCGCCTTCGTGGCCCGGGCCGCCGCCGAACTGCGCACGCTGCTCCCCAAGGGCGCCAAGACGGTCGGCCTACTCACCACACCGGACGGCGGGACGCAAGGCGAACCGATCTGGAGCGGCGCGGACGGCCCCGCCGCCGAAGCCGCCCGGCTGCGCCGCGACTCGCCCCGCCGCTGGCACCAGAACGTCGCGGCGACCCAGCACGTCGAAGGCCACGCCGCCGCGATCATGCGCCGACCCGACGGTCCCCGCCACGCCGTCCTCGTCGTGTCCAAGCGGCCGTGTCCCGGCCCACTGGGCTGCGACCGGCTGCTAACCGGCCTACTCCCGGCCGGTGCGACACTAACCGTGTACGTGACCGGCAAGAACAGCGGTCCACAGCTGTGGAAAACCTACACGGGTACCGGGGAAGGGGTCACGACATGACATACACCGTCACCTGGGGCCTGAACGAAGAGACCGACGACACCCACCACGCCCGGGTCACCGACACCGACGAGCTGGACCACCTGCTGGACACCATCGCCGCCACCCGCGGCGACGGCGGCGCCCCGTTCGCCGTCACGATCCTCGCCGACGACGACCCCGACGCCCACCGGGCGCTCCAGCTCGGAATCGGCCACCCCGACCGGGCGTTCGTCCTCTGCTTCGGCGACGACGGCGGCTACGCCTACGAACCCGACCTGCCCCCCTGGCCCGAACCGATCACATTCGACTACCACGGCGAGGCCACCGAGTACGGACCAGCGCGCACCCGTACCACGCCGGCAGCGGCCCGCGAAGCGGCCCGCGAGTACATCACGGCAGGCCATCCGCCAGCCAGGACCAGCCTCGATCCCGAGGCATGACAACGACACCCCGTCACGCCCGCACCGAGCCGGCCACACCACGCGGTGGAACCCTCCACCGGTCCCGGGTCGAGAGTTCGAGACCTCTCGCGTGGCGCTACCGCCGAGCTGGAGGTCCTGGTCGGCTACGACGATCTCGCAGGCGAGGCCTGCCCCCCAGATCCACCCACCCCTGGAGCAAGGTCCTCGGCCCGAAGCTGCAGCACCCGCCGTCGATGCTGCCGCCAGCATCCATCAAGTTGCTGCCGAACCCATGCCGCAGTTGGTGCGGAGACACCGACCGGGCCAGGCCAGCCCGCCCGCCGGCACAACGCCGCCACCAAGTCATTGACCGCGTCCGGTGTCATCGGCGCGCAGACCGGTTCGCGGAACAGGTTGACCAGCACGAAGTCCGACTACGCCGCCCGAGCCACTGCCAGACGTTCCAACTCGTAATCGTCGAACGCCTGCACCAGCAGGAAGTCCAGCGGCACCGTCTGCTGCCGGCGCGACTTGGCCCACGCCCGGTTGACGTTGTCCCTCCAGACCACATGCAGATGCAGGGCCATTGCGTGTTCGGTGAATAAACGCATGAGCAGGGGTTATGCGGGGTGAGTGACCTCTGTGGAGGCGGTCGGGGCGGGTGAGATCGCCTAGGTGATCATGGGAGTTCTCACGCTTCCAGACACTTCGAGGACCTCACCCGCGATGTCAGCATGCCCGATCCAGGTACTGTCCGCAGTCACCACCCCCACCGTCCCACCGGCCCGTCCGATAACCGAGGGTGAACGTGACGGGTTGCTGCAGGCGCTGTCGGCGGTGCCGGATCCGCGTAGTCCGCGCGGGTTGCGCTACCCCCTGGCTGCGCTGCTGGCGGTTGCGGTGTGCGCGGTGATGAGCGGCGCATCGAGCGTGACCGCGATCAGTGATTGGCTGCACGACCTCGACGACATCGCCCGCGCCCGGCTCGGGTTCGTCCGTGCGGTGCCGGCCACGACCACGATGTGGCGGCTGCTGATCCGGCTGGACGCCGACCTGCTCGCCACGATCCTCGCGGGCTGGCTGCGCACCCGGACCCGGCCGGCCACATCCCGACCGCCGCGGTACCGGCAGGTCATCGCCGTCGACGGCAAAACGGTGCGGGGTGCCCGCCGTGCCGATGGCAGCCAGGTCCATCTGCTGTCCGCGTTGGACACCAGTACCGGAATCGTCCTTGCCCAGGTCACCGTCAACGCGAAGTCCAACGAGATTCCCGCGTTCGCGCCGCTGCTGGACGCCGTCGAACGGGTGCTGGGCAGCCTGCAAGACCTGATCTTCGTTGCGGACGCACTGCACACGCAGGTCGGGCACGCCACCGAGATCGCCCGGCGCGGCGCTCACCTGCTGATCCCCGCCAAGGGCAACCAGCCCAGGTTGTTCGCCCAGCTCAAGGCGCTGCCATGGGCGCAGGTCCCGATCGGGCATCAGACCCGCGACAGTGGCCACGGCCGCCGGGAGACCCGCACTGTCAAAGCCGTCACCGTCACCACTCCCGGCGGGATCGGCTTCTCGCACGCCGCACAGGCCATCCGGATCACCCGGACCCGCACCGCCATCAAAACCGGCACGACCACCCGCGAGACCGCGTACCTCACCATCACCCTGCCCGCCGCCGACGCTCAACCAGTCGATCTGCAGGAGTGGATCCGTCGCGAGTGGCTGATCGAAAACCAGGTGCACCACGTCCGAGATGTCACGTTCCGTGAAGATTCACATCAAGCACGGACCGGCCAGGGACCCGCCGTCATGGCCACCCTGCGTAACACCGCGATCGGGTTCCACAGGACCTGCGGCGAAACCAGCATCGCCCGCGCCACCCGCCGAGCAAGCCACCGCCCACACGACCTCATCACCGCCGTCACCAGCATCAACCCCAGAACGCAATGACCCTGCATGCAGATGCGCCCGCGGCACCTCGCAACCCAGCGGCGTGGAGTCCAGCAGCAGATGCACATCGCTGCGGCGCAGTCCCGCCGCCTCGCCGCGGCGCAGCCCGGCCCGAGCCAACAGCAGCACCACCAGCCGGTCCCGGGCGTTACGGCACGCCCGTAACAAAGCGACGATCTCGGCGTCGCTGGCCCGGTCCACCCTCGTCTCAGGCACCCGTACCCGATGCCGGGCCCGCAGCCGCCACGACATCCCCACCCGCTCGCCCCGCACCGGCGTGGGCAGATCCCGGTCATCGGCCAGCTCGTACACCACCGCCAACAGCCGGCCCGGCGCATGCCCAGCCGTCACCGCGTGCAATCACCAGCCCGTGCACCGCGGCCAACACCGCTTCACCCGCCGCGCCCCACGCGCCGGCGCCGCACCCGGACCGGCCCACACCTCACCACCCACGCGCGTCGCGTCAGCGGCGCTGACCGCCCGCCCGGCATGGCGCAGCCACACCATAAACCGGCCCAACTGCTCCACCCCGACGACCCAGTCCCGGCCCGTGAGCCGGCACCGCCGCAAGAACAACGCGATCGCGCCCGCGTACGCCCGCGTCGTCAACTCCGCGCCGTCACGGCCGAACCGCACATGCCGCAGGAACGCGTCCGCCACACCCACCGCAGCCAAGTCCTCGTTGAGCACCGTCCAGTACCGCACCCCAGACGGCATCGTCACCGGGAACGCCCGCACCCGTCCACCTCGCCCTCGCCCTGGCCAGCAGAAACAACCACCAGCCACGAGAACGACACACCCAAAGATCTGTTGCGCGACCGCCAGCCGACGCGCCGGATGCAACGTCACGCCACACCCAGCCGACCCGCGGAGAAACCGAGCCGATCAGGCGCCTGGCCGACAAATTGGCCTCTCACCGCAACTCCGCGCCGAGCGCCGAATCCAGCTCCTTCTGATCAGGGCCGCTTGCCCTCCTGAAGCGGCAGCGGCGGCGGCTACCCATCGTGCAATTTCAACACTCTTCAACGCAGACGACTTGACCTTGGTCGAGAGGCGAGCGTCGATCGTGCTGGTCATCGCGCGGCCTGCCCATCAGGAGAAACACGACCGACGGGTCGGACGGTGACCTCTGCCTGGACACCGATGGAGGTCATTCGCATGTCCGACCCGACCGAACCCCGCGCGTCTGAACGCGCGCTGCTGCCCCGCGACGTCACCGACCCCCTGCTGTGGCGGCTGGCCGTCGACGTGGCCACCGCTCACCAGCTTGGCCCCGACGATCGGTGCGTCAACCTGCAGTGCGCCGGCCAGTCCGGTCCGTGTGTGGCCGCCCGGATGGCCCAGCGGGCGATGCGGTTCTCGCGCCGCCCGAAACCGCAACCACGACCCCTGCCACAGGCCACCGACGCCTGGGAACGGACGCCGCAGCGGCCGGTCCGCGACTCCGGCGGCTTCGTCGGCTGGTTCACCGCCCGCATCACCGCCACCGCCACACACCTGCGGGTGCGAATGCCACAACGGCTACCACGCCGCATTCCCGGCGCAACCCTGACCGCCGCCTACGCCGCGTAGTGGCAAGCGCCAGGGCAAAGCAACTACCAGTCCAGCCTTTCCGCGCCAACGGCTGGCCGCAAGACCACTAGACCGCACGGTCAGCCGGCGAGCCCAGTACCAACAACAACGGTTCCACACCGTGCCCTGATCACCGGCGTATCCCACCGCACCGGCATACCGCCGCCGCACCCGCCAGTCAATCCCGCATCAACCTGGAAGGAACAACAGTGAGTCCTGATTGCCTCGTCGGTGTCCTCGACCCCGACCAGTCGGAGACCGTCCGTGTCCGGTACGTCCACCTCGACGGCTCGCCCGGCCATGTCCTGCCGACGCTCGACCGGATCTGGTCGCACACCTGCTCCCACGACACCACCGCACTGGTCGACGGGCTGCTCGCCCACCACTGGTCCTATTTGGACGGCGACGTCTCGGCGGACACCGCGATCACGCTCACTGGTGAGCAGCCGGTACCCGGCATCGGCATGGCCAGCGAATCCGACGACAGCCAGGCCGAGGTCCTGCCCATGCAGGCAGCGGTCGACCGCGTCAGCTGGGTCTACGTCATCGACTCCGTGCACGCGACGGTCACCGTCCACGACCAGGGCGACCTCGGCCGGCCGCTCACCCGCCACCACCTCACCGACCCGGCGCAGCAAGCGTCCCGCACCGAGGAGCCCCTCCCGGCCGACCCGGCCGCGGCCGTACGCGGCGCAGGCGGCACGCACGGCCGCGCCCTGGCCGACGCCTGGGCACAGGACGCCCTCGACAGCGCCCGCGCGGACGCTCGCGTCACACCGACCAACCCACGCCGCCCGACCCCGACCAGCCGCCCACCCACTGACCCCTCACAACAGGACAACCCCGAGCGGACATCGAACGATTCACCGGCAAGTACACCGGCGTACGCATCACCCCCGAGATGCTCACCACGCAGCACCGCCGGGCCCGCATCGCCGCCATGTTGGCCGACGCCCTGATCCGCGCCGTGACCGCGATCGACGCGGCAGAAAGGGAACGGGCCGTCCAACCCCGAACTGGAGGAACAGCATGACCTTCCGTACCGAGACCACCCTCACCGGCTACGCCCGAGCGGCCATAGCGATGAAAACCCGCATGCACGACTTCTGCACCAGCACCGCCGGTGTCGAGTACACACGAGCTTTCGTCGAGACCCTCTTCGCGAACTTCCCCGAACCCGATCCGCACGGCGAGGCCGCACCCGACCAGAACGTCGCCGAGGTCATCAACCGCGCCAGCGGCACCGTGTGGGCGCAGGGCGAGGCGTACGTCCTCGCCCCCGCCATGACCGCCATCGTCGCCGCAGCGGCCGAAGCGCTCGACCTCACCGGCGACCTCCTCACCGCCGACGCCGCCCCCACCGACGGCGGCGTGCTCTTCCTCCCCGAACCGATCTACCACCGCAACCTCAACGGCCAGGTCAGCGGAATCGCTGCGATCACCTGGGCCACCGTTTCCTCCCCCAGCGGCCGGTCATGGCTGATCTGCGGCTGGGCCGACCGCGACGACCCCGAAGATCCTCACGCCGCCCGCATCCGGGGCTACACCCAGCAGGATCCGACCCTACGGTCGCGACTCGGCCCCTACGTGATGACGAACCTGGACATGCTGCCGATCGCGGCACCGGTACCCGCCGTCGAACACCCGGACGACCTCGAGCCTGACCGCGATTGGGAGACCGCGCCCGACGGCCGGTACGTCATCGCCGACGCCACCGCCCGAACCCACGTCTGCGCGGCGATCGCCTACGCGTTCTGGCGCATCCAGGCACAACCCATCAGCATCGCCGCTCCGGCGCCACTGGACCGGCCCGCCCGCCGCCGCGCCGCACGCGCCTCCATCGTGCACGACACCCGCGTGGTGATGCTGCGGCGCACCTCCGCCCTGACCGAACCCGGCGACGGGAACGCCCGGTGGCACTACCGCGTCCGGTTCGTCGTACGCGGTCACTGGCGCCGCCTGATCGACAAGCACGGGCAGGCGTAGTGAGGTCGGTCCGAGGCGCGGTTCCGGCCTTGCGGCCGGTCCGTTTCCTCGGACCGCCTCCCGAACCGGACAGGCGCGTCTCCGCGCATCCGGCTCTCCACGTGCCCGTGCCGATGGGCTCAGCTCACCGTTGCGCTCGCGGTCCATGGTGTCGGGATCTTCTCGCCCCGGTACCGGTAGCGGACGATCGCGACCGGTGAGGCTCCGGTGAAGGTGATCCCGTCCGCGACGATCTTCCAGCCCTGCATGAAGCGTCTTCGCGTCGCCTTCCATCCCAGTCCGTTGCGGCGCTTGCGGATCCACCGCACGATGCGCCACCACGTGAACGCGTCCACCTTGCTGAAGAACCGTTTGGACACGCCGTGCCGGAAATAGTTGGCCCACCCGCGCAGCGCCGCGTTAACGCGGCGCAGCAGTTCCGCGAGGTCGTAGCCTCTCGACCTGTTCGTCAACGCCCGCACCTTCGCCTTGATCGACGCAATGGCCTTGCGCGACGGCATGGTGTAGACGTACTGCCTCGACGTCCCTCGCTTGCGGTGCCGCTGGATGCGGTGCCCGAGAAAGTCGAAGCCCTCGTCAATGTGCACCACTCGGGTCTTGGCCTCAGCCAAACGCAGCCCCAGCGGTGCGATCAGCGCGGCGACCTGCTCCCGCAGCGCCTCCGCGACGGCCTGGTTGCCGTAGACCATGACGACGAAATCGTCCGCGTAGCGGACCAGCCGCCAGTTGCCCAGACCCTTACGGCCGCGCAGTACGCGCCTTCCGCTGGTCCCCATCATCTGCTGCCACTGGCCGACGAAGTGCTCGTCCAGCGCCGACAGTGCGATGTTAGCCAGCAGCGGGGACAGGATGCCGCCCTGTGGCGTCCCGGTGATGGACTCTTCCCGATGGCCGAGCTCGGTGAGGATCCCGGCCTTGAGGAACGCCTTGATCAGCGTGAGCACCCGCTTGTCTCCCACTCGCTGGCGCACCCGGTCCATGAGGGCCGTGTGGTCGATCGAGTCGAAGCACGCTTCGATGTCAGCTTCCAGCACCCACTCGTATCCGCGGGTGGTGTAGAACTGGATCTCCGCGATCGCGTCGTGCGCGCGCCGGTTGGGGCGGAACCCATACGAGCACGGCTTGAAGTCCGCCTCGAAGATGGGTTCGAGCACCAGCTTCAGCGCCGCCTGGACCACCCGGTCGGCCACGGTCGGTATCCCGAGACGGCGCCGCTTGCTGGTACCCGGCTTCGGGATCATCACCTCCCGCACCATCACTGGGACGAACGTGCGCGACCGCAGTTGCTCACGCACGTCGGCCAGGAACGCCTCAGCGACTCCCACAGCGGCGATCCAGCCAGGTTTGATCCCGTCCACGCCAGCTGTGCGAGCCCCGGTGTTGCCGCTGACCCGCTCCCACGCAACGGTAAGAAACGCCGGGTCAGCCACGAGGTTGAACAAGTCGTCAAACCGGCGCGCAACATCCTCGCCGGCCCATCGGTGCAGCTTCGCCTGTATCCCCAGTACCCGTGCCCGCGCCTCGTCGAGGTTCGGCCACGACGCGTCGGTGTTCACCGACGACCTCCTGGCATTACAGTCCGCAAGCTGCGAACACGCTGTCCGCCTTCGCCCTGCGAGCGGTTTTCCCGCTCTCCGTGGTGGGACGTCACTCCCACGACTACTACGCGGACTCCGCCCCGGCCGACACCCTCAGCAGACGACGTGCCTGCCCGCCTACGCACTGGCCGTACGCCCGGCGGGCGGTGTCGGACGGTTCCCACGTTCACCGTCGATCGTTCAGCGGGTGAGGTGCCCAGCTTTGCCCCTGCGGCATCGCCACGGCTACGCCGTAGACCTTCACCGTGGCCTCCCTGCCGACATTCGAAATCCGGCTCAGGAGTTGCCCGGCCCCGCCGACGGCGTGGCCGGGTGCGTACCGCACCCCGGCCCGTATCCACCAGATTTGAGCCGAGTGATCCTGAAGAGGCTTTCACACGCTGGTTCCTCACGTACACCTTCCCGCTTCGCTTGCCGGACCCGGCCCGTCTGGTAGTTCCGGACCGTCCCGTCGTTGTCGGGGCTGCTTCCCGCCCTCCCCGGCGTCTCCCGGCTCAGGCTGCCCCCAGCTACACCCGGCTGCTACGACAGCCCAGGCGGTGGTGGTCTCTCACCCCCACTCGATCGACAGCGCCTCGTGGCGCACCCGGATCTGGATTCACGCCCACATCAAGGGACCCGACGACGCGCCGCTGCTGCACGGCGAGAAGGTCGCCGTCCTCGCCCGCTAACGCAGACCACCGCACCCCAACTCCGCATCGACGACCGCGCGGGTCGACCCCGACCGCGCGGTCGTCGCCGTGCCCCCAGCCCGTTCAGCGATTCACGAGGAGACATCACCCGTGGGAACCCCCTGCTACGTCGGCGCCGCCGACCCCGCCCAGCCGACCATCGTCCGCGCCCGCTACGTCCACTTCGACGGCTACCCCGCATCCCTCATCCCGCAACTGCGCGGCATCTGGGCCACCACCACCCGCCGCGACACCAACGCCCTCATCGACGCGGTCCTCGCCAACGACTGGGACTACCTCGGACCCGACCTCACCCCGGACCCGCAGCCCTTCGCCGGCCAGCACCACGTCGCGGGGGTCGGCATGACGCTCGACGACACCGCGCCGGAGCCGCTCACCGTCTTCCCGCTCAGCCGCGCCGTCGACCTCGTCGCCTCGTGGATCTACGTGATCCACCCCGCCGACGACACGGTCACCGTGCACAGCGGCGACGGCGAGCCGGTCGGCGTCCACAGCCTCGGCTAACCCTACGAACCAGGAGGAATCCGCCATGCCCGGCTCCGCCGCGCCGCCCTACCGAACCCATCACCCCGACCCCGCTGGCAGGGGGGTCGGGGTGAAGCTCCGATCCCTGGTGTCACTCGCCGTGGCGCTCATCGCCGTGTTCATCCTCTGCGCCGGTGGCCTCGGCGGATTCCTCGGCGGCGGCACCGCCGTCGGCCGGCTGCTGCGACTCAACAAGCCTGGCAGCGGCGAGGTCGACGACGCGGACGCGGCCGACGCCCCGTTGTGCGACCGGCAGCGGCTGGTCACCGCCGCCGACCTGCTGCCCAGCGCAGCGGATAGTGCGGTGCCGGCATCTGCGGCCGGCGGGGAGCACCAGCCGTGAGCGTCTACCTGTCTGGCCCGCGCGTCGTCCTGGTCCACACCAGCGACCCGCACACTCGGCTGCGGCCCGGTGCTCTCGGCACCGTCCGCAGCCACGACCAGCAGTCGAACACCGTCGCCATCGCCTGGGACGACGGCTCCACCCTGGCGATGCTGCTCAACGACGGCGACCGCATCACGCTTGCCCCAGGCTCGCAAGCCGTCACCGCAGACGCGCCCGACGACGAGCGTCCGGCGTCGGCGGGCAGCCCGGCGCAGGACTCCGGCGCTCCGGCGTCACCGGTTGCCGACAGCGATGCGGTCACTTACGTCATCGAACTGCCGTCCTGCGACATCCACCGCACCTTGAGCGGCACGGTGGTTCCCGCCGGTTATGACGGGGCGACCCGGTTCGGTCCGTGGGCCTTCATGTGCGATGGCTGCTTCCTCGCCTTCGGCCTCGGCCTCGGTGTCGGCCGCGGACAGCGGCTGATCCTCGGCCGCCGACCCGACTCCGGCGCGGCCGCCGACAGCAGCGGCCCGGACTGAGTCGCAGCCGCTTCACCCTCCAGCCGCGTACGGGCGTGCCTCGAACGCGCCGACGCCTTCGAATGAATCAACGCACGGGCTGGATGAACTGCGACTCGCAGCCGGGCGACACCCAAACGCGGGTGGCCGCCCGTCAGCGGCCACCCGCCCTTTCTCTGCTCGGCCGCGACAGCGCCGGGACCTTCTTCTGCCGCACTGATGGGAGAACCACGGTGAAACCCTTCGTCACTGGACAACGCGTTGCCCCCGTGATCGACGGTGACATCGCCAGCGCCTTCGGACACGGCCCGCAGGGCACCGTCGGCAACTACGACCCCGACCAGCAGATTCTTGCGGTCACCTGGGACGACGGCACCCAGCAGACCCTGCCCGCCGAGACCCGGCTCATCCGGCTGACCACCAACTGGACGCCGTCCGCCCGCACCGGCCTGTCCTGGCAGCAGACCCTGGACGCGGTCCGCTCCGCCGGCGAGCGGGCCGGCCAGGACGGCGCCGACTGGTGGTGTCGCCACCACATCGGCGCGAGCGCCACGGGCAACCCGAACGCGGCGGCCCGCAGTGCGCTGCTCGACTTCGCCGAAGACTGCCCGGAGATGATAGACAGGCTGCCGATGTCGGCCGTCCGCGACGAATCTTTCACGGAGCCGCCGACCGAGACGGACCTGCTCACCCTGCGCCACGGCGTGCCCGTTCCTTCTGGCGAGACGGTCAGCGATCAGCAGCGAGACCAGGCGCACGATGCCTACCTGGAGGCGTTCGACACCCGCCTTGCTCGAGTACGTCGCCGAGCGGTGCCGGCTGGTGACCAGCCCGGCCGGCAACGGCCGCGACCATCCCGGCGATTTCGCACCCCGCGCCGCCCAAATGGTAAGCACCCGACCTGACCACCGCTCCGCGTAGCCGCACACGGCTACGCGGGCTCTTCCCGCCGCTGTGACTCACCAAGGCCGCCGCACGCACCGGGAAGCGGCTCCCTCACGCTCCGACCACGGGCCAACCGCATCCGACCCTGCCATTCAGAATCGGGCTACCTCTCGCCGGACGACTTGTGTCCGTCGCCGCAGCGACCGTCAATTCGCGCGGATCGCCGATTACTCATCACACCCGCCGCCAGATCACGTGCAGCCATGCCTGAAGGAATGACCATGCCTACCGCCGGATCCACTCCGCCATTTCCCGAACCGATCTTCATCGATCGCTACGACCTGCCGTACATCGAACTTCCCTATGGCCCGATGTACCTGTCGGCCTCCGTCAGCATCTTCATCGACGACGGCGTGCTCTATTGCAAGAAATGCTACGAGGGCGTCGAGGGGCGCCTGGCCGCCATACCCGAACCGTGTGAGCCGGCACTGCCCCTGGAGGAGTTCGAACGCCGTACCGAAACCCACACGCGGCCGGAATGACGAACAGGGTGAGGTTCGCGCGCGGCCACTGGCCGACACCTCACGGCCAAGGACGGCACCGCTACCAGATCTGGATTCGCACCCACATCAACCCCGGACGGGGCCCGGCCAGACGGTCGGGCCCGCCTCATTCCACGACCACGAACCGCGTTCTCGACGAGACGGAGACCAACATGCCCGACACCACGGCACCCCTACCCGGGTTCAACTCTCGCAACCGCGCCTACCTCCGATTCCTTGACCGCACGTCGGACCTCGACCTCGCGGTCTACATCGACGCCGACAGCGGCCGGCCGCTCACCTTCACAATCACCGATCCCCAGTCAGGCGACGCCTTCACCGTCATCGCCGACAGCTCCCTGGAGATGACCGACCCGCACGCCCTCCTCGCGCTCGACCGGTTCGGTGACACCGTCAGTTACGGCCTCTTCCGCGACAACGCCACCGCCCAGGCCAATGCCGCACCGCTGGCCGAGGCGCAGCGCCTGATCAGCGTGCACACCATGCCGCTCCATCATCCCGACACCGCCGAACTGCCCGACACACTCCGACAGGCACTCGACCATGAACTGGTCCGGCATGTCCGGCAGAGGTATCCCGATGCCCATCGCAGCGCGCTGCTGCTGCTCGACCGGACCAACGCCACCGGAGAGCTCGTCGGGCCGTTCACCGATCCGACCTCGGCCGCGCTGTGGCAGCATTCCCACCCGAGACCCCACACCGAGCGGATCGTCCTGCCACTGGATCGAGCCGTCAGAATCGAGGGCCGATGAACCCGCCACGCACCGGTCCTGTCCCGGCCGCGGACCCGGCACGGCCGGTGGTCGCGATCGACGTCGACGGGGTCCTCAACCCCGACCACCCGCCCACCGCCCGCCAGCTCGGCTACCACCGGCACCACTACGACGGTCCCGACCCAACCGGCCGGCATGTCTCGGGAGAGGTGTGGCTGCACCCCGACCACGGCGCGTGGCTGCAAGAGCTTGGCCATCACGCTGACCTTGTTTGGTGCACAAGCTGGGGCACTGTCGCCGCGACGTGGGTCGCGCCCCGGCTGGGCCTCCCGGACGACCTGCCCGTCATCGACGTCGGCCAAGCCGGCGTGCGGTTCGGGCGCCAGCTCAAGCTCACCGCGCTGTACCGCGCCGTCGGCGGGCGGCCGGTGGCCGTTCTCGACGACGAGTTCGGCGGTCGCGATCCCCTCGAAGCCGCTGAACGCACCACCCACGGCAGCGCCACCCTGCTGGTCCCCGTCAACAGCGTCACCGGCCTACAACGCGGCCACATCGAGCAGGTCATCGACTGGCTCGGCCAGGTGGCCATCGACGATCGGAGGGCATATGCGCCAGGCGACACGGTGGCCGGGCCTGCCGGGCCAGATGAGGACGACGCGTCGCACGAGGAGGACGGCGATCTCGGCGTCGGCGATCCGCTGCTACGGAAGTCCCGCCTGTTGTCCAGGCTGTGCTCCACCTGCATCTTCCACCCCGGCAACTTGATGCGGCTCTCCCCAAATCGTCTGCGTGACCTGGTAGTCAAGGCACGACGGGACGAGTCGTTCATCGTCTGCCATAAAACCCTTCCCTACTCCGGAAATCCGGGGGGCAAGCCGGCCATCTGCCGAGGGTTCGCCGACCGCTACTCGACGCAGGCGCTGCAGGTGATCGAGCGGCTGTTCGGGTTCGTGGAGGTCGACCCACCCGGCGAGGAGGCGGACCGGGCCGACGCCAGCGCGCCGACGGGAAACCGTGCCAACGGGAAGGGCTGAGCCCGGCACGGCAAGGTAGATCGGCATCCGAGGTGGGCTGAGCGGGTAGACCGCTCAGCCCACCTGCGGGTTGTCGAGGAAGAGGGCGGCCCTTTTTTTGCGTTTGTCGGCTCGTCGCCATCTGTTGACCTCACTGACTCCCGCCCGGCCGCCTTCCTTCTTCTGGCCCGGGGTGAGGTCGTCGTCGTTCCACTCGTAGTGTCCCTTGATGCGCCCCATGTCGCCGAACTCTAGCTGCTGCGGCCCAAAAGGATCCCTGGATCGGGAGCAGGCGAAACGCTGTCGTGCTGGCCGGATCAAGGTGCGGGCGTCGCTACAGCCGCTTGCAAATGAACTCGCCGGGCCCGCCGTCGATCATGATTTCCTGGCCGGGGAGCGCTTCGTACAGCTTATTGATGGCCTCGACGGTGCCGGCGGCCTTGCAGTGGGCGCCGTCGGGTTCGGTGTGGACGAGGTACGCGGTGGGGCACTCGCAGACCCTGCCGAACGCGTAGAACCGGCCGCGCATCGCCTCGTGGACCAGCGTCATGGGGTAACACACGACGTGCTTTCCGCAGATCGTGGGTAACTCGACCAGGTCCCCGACGGCCTCGCTGGCCGAGAGCTCGGTGGCCGGTTTCCACGGACCGAGCCTGATGAACGGCTCTGTGGAGCGCAGGTCTATGGCATTGGCGAAGGCGAGAAACGCGGCGTCGTCGATCGGGGTGCCGTGCGGCCAGATGACCGGGGTCGCCACCGGCCAGAGTTGCGGGAGTTGTTGGCGGGTCGCGGCCGTGACGGCCGGGGCTTCGGTGGTGAATCGAACGCCGTGCAGCAGGAGCTGGCCGAGCACGATGGTGGTGGCGTAGCCTTGGGGCGCGTCGGGTTCCGGCAAGCCGTCGACGGCGACCGTGATAGGCGTCACCCAGATGGTAGCGAGCCGGTGTTGCCCGGCGTACCTGCCGATCCAACACTGGCTGGTCGGCAGGGGCACCTTCTGGTCGCGCAGATCCCACAGACGGTGGTACTCGGACGGCGGAAGGCCGTAGCCAGCGTCGCGTTCCTTCTCGGAAGACACCAGCATCGCGGTCAGCGCGGTCTTCTGCAGCCACGCCGCGACCGGGCCGGCGTCCTCGGCGGTGAGGTGACCGGCGTTGCCGAGGATGAACGGCGTCAGGGTGCGCTTGGCGACGTCTTCGAGGCGGCTCATCCAGCCGTTGTTGCACGGCCCGCAGATGCCGACGGTCTGCCGGAACGGGGGCCGGACGCCAAGGTCCCGCCCGATGCGGTTGAGCGGCCCGGTCACGTGTGGGGCGGGCCGCAGGTCGAGCCCGATGCTCGAGAGCCAGTCGCCAAGAACGTGCTCCTGAGTGAGTTTGCCGGTGAAGCCGCAGAACGCGCAGGTAGCCATAGCTTGGCCTTTCCCTCGTCGGACACCGCGCCCGTGATACCTATGACCGGCACCACGGTCAGCCGGCTCACGCTGGCAAGCGGCCGTTCACCGGGCGGGCGGATCGACGTCGAGTATGCGCCGACAGTGACGGGCGTCGGCGTAAAGTTTCGGCGGCTCTGGCAAGATCTTCGTAGCCAAAGATCACTGATGACCAAGTCAGACGCGAGGAGATGCCGGCTGCGTCCCGCACCCTACCCATTTCGCCGCTGAGCCAGTGGAGCGGCGACCTTCGTCATAGGCCTCTGCCCCCATCGTGGACCGGACAGTTCGACCGGCCGCAACCCACATCGTCTACATCCCGGTCGAGCCGGTGACCGTCATCGAGGTCAGCGCGGAAGCGACGAGGCTGGACACATCCCCTGCGTCTACTCCGAGCCCGTTTGAATCTTCAACCCGAGGTTGTCGAACTCTGCCAGCGGAGGTTGGCGAGCGTGGCGGCACCGGCTCGACCTGTTCGACCCTGACCGACCCGCGTTGCAGTGCGGACACATCACCGCGTACCCGCGCGGCCCCGAGGTGCTTGACCCCGCGTACCTCGGCGGGCACGGCAACGTCCTGTTCAACCCTCAGCTGCGCCATCCCCGGCCGGTGCCGCCGAACCTCGCCACGCAGTGGCTGCTCGTGCTGCTCGGCTACGACGTCGCGGGCATCAAGGGCGCCCCGGGCGGCGGCCGAACCTACGGCGCCGAGGTCGGCCCGATCGCCGCAGTCACCCACCTGCACCTGCACGGACGCACGCTCAAGGACAGGTCGTGTACGGCAGTGCCGAGTGCGCGAACGGCGCATGCGTGGAAGGTGACTGGCCTGGGAGTGGGAGGCCCTGACGCAGGCTGGCGGCCGTGTTCTACGTTACGGAGGGCCGTCGCGGTAGCTGTGTCCGGTGCTGTTGTTGCCGTTGGGTGGATTCGTGTCGGCGCCGGCGCGGAAGCCGTTGAGGTAGCGGCGCACGGTGCGTTCCGAGGTTCCCACCTTTTCGGCGATGGCGGTCGTATGCATGGTCGGGTCTTGTCGGTAGGTGTCGATGATCGCCTTTCTCGTTATCGCGCTGCGGCGGTGGCGTTGCGGCGTACCGTCGGTGTGGCCGTGCTTAGCGTGCGGTCCGTCATCGTCGGAATCCGGGCCGCTGCCGAGAGACGACGGATGATCAGCGACGGGCTTGTGCCGGGATGGCGGGCGCTGGCCGATTGCCGGGTCGTGCTGGTGGGTCTGCGCGTAAGTGGTCGCTTCGCTCGGTGTCGGGTCGTCGGCGGGCGTGTCGTCGGCCGGCGTTGTGGTGGCGACTGCGCCTGCTGGTGCAATCGACGGTGACAGGGTTTGGGCGGCGTGTAGCCGGCCGGACAGTTCGACGAGGCTGATGCTGGCGACGACGACGAGACCGTCGACCGACATTGGCAGGAGGTAGGCGGACACTCCGGTTTCGCCGTAGCGGGTCGCGACGCCGACCATGTGCCAGTACGACACCCAGGCAGCGATTGCGGCGATCGTGGTGGTGGCGAGCAGGCGGATGGCGGCGAGGAGCTTGCGGTGGACCGGGACGCGGGAGATCAGTTCGACGGTGAGCAGCAGCGCGATCGGTGGCCATGCGGCGATGAGTTGGCTGACCAGGTGCGGCAGGGCGTGCAGCACGTTGGCTGCCACGGACGCGGCCACGCCGAGTAGCAGCGTGGCTCGGACTGCCCAGCGGATGCGCTTGAGGCCGCCGATGGTGACCGGTGCGGCGGGCCGATGTCCGGTGGACCATACCGCTGTTGTGGGTATCGGGGTGGTGCTCATGCGGCGGCGCCTGGCTTGCGGCGGGCGTGGCGGCGTACGTCGTTGGTCAGCGCGCGGGCCAGTTCGCTGGTCTCGTCGGATGGCTCGGTGTCGAGTTCTTCGAGCCGGCGGGTCAGCTCTGCGAGTCGGTCGGTGATCGCGTCGATGTCGTTGAGGTCGGCGTGTCGGCGCATCGCCGCCCGGTACAGCTCTTCCGCGTATGGGTCGTGGTCGATGGCCTTGTCCAGCACGGTGAGTGCTTCGTCGGGCTGGTCGCCTAGCGTGTCGGCGAGGGCGAGGTGGGCGTCGAGGGCCTGGCGTCGGATCGCTTCCCGGTAGGGCTCGGCCCACTCGTAGTTGGCGTGTTCGGCGAATGGGCCGCGGTAGGCGGCGACGGCGAGCCGCAGCGCGGCGACTCGCTGCGCGCCGGTGGCCGTTTCGGCTACGGCGAGCGCGTCGCGCATCCGCCACAGGTCCACGTCGAGGGCGTCGCGGTTGAGCACGTACCGGTGGCGCGGGTGGCTGATGTAGGTGGCTTGTCCGCCGGTGCGTCGCAGTGCCTGACGTAACGCGTATACGTAGGTGTGGATGCGGTTCGGGGCCTTGGACACGGTCGCGTCGGGCACCAGGTCCTCTTTCATCGCGTCGACGGTGGCGGCGCCGTCGCGGGCGGCGATGAGGTAGACCAGTAGTTCCATGGCCTTGGCGCGTAGTGGCTGGTCCGGGTCTGCGCCGACGATGGCCGGCCGTCCGAGTACCTTGACCGCGACGACGCCGGGGCCGTCGTCCGCGCCGTGCATGCCAGGGCTGTCGGGCAGGTCCGGGCCGTCGCCGCGGGCCTGCTCCACCGGGGCCGGGGCCGCCGCCGTGTCCGGGCCGGCCACGTGTTGGCGCGTGGTCGCGTCCGCTGCGGGGGCGTCACCGGTTCGTCGTCCAACGGCCGCGGGGCCGGTGGGTTCTTCGGCCCGGCCGGCGGTGGGATCGGCATCTGCTGGTTGAGGGTGTTGGCCTGCCGCTGGCGCGGTCGTGGCAGGTGGCGTGGCCGGGCGCGGTTCGGCGGGTGCCGGCGGTTGGGGCAGGCCGGTGTGCGACTCGGCGAGGGTGGGTAGGAGGGCGGCGGCTTCGGCTGCGGTAATGACCGTGAGCCGGCCGATGTCGGCGGGGTGGTTGCCGTGGCGGGACCTCTCGCCTTCGCCGGGGGTGGTGGTGCCGTCAGTGGCCACGACGACGGTGTTGCCGTCGGGCCATTGGCCTAGCAGGACCCCGTGGATGTCGAGGCGCTGGCCCTGGGCGAGCAGCGCGGTGATGCGGGTGCGCTCGTGCGCCACGGTGGTGTCGGCCAGGAGCAGGATCGGTGGTAGCGGCTCCTCGTCGGGGTCGGCCTGGCGTAGTTGTGCGACGGTGTCTACCTCATGCCCGTACACCAGGCGGGTCCGGTGCAGTGTCTGTTCTTCCAGCAGTTCCAGGGCCGCGGCAAGGTCGCCGGTGACGGTCAGCCGCGGCGTGTCCGGCACGTGCACGGCGGCGGCGCCGAGCAGGGTGGCCAGTGTGGCGGCGGGTAGCACCACGCTGCCTCGTCCGTGGGGGTCGTCGCCGCCGGTCGCGAGCGCGGAGGCGAGGAAGCCGCGTACTGCCGCTTCGGCGCCGGCGCCGGTGAGCCCGAGACCGGCTGGTGGCCACGCCGCGAGCATCGGGTTGCCGAGGGCGGGCAGGTTCAGCGGCGGCGGGTCAGCCGGGGCGTGGTCGCCGACGTCGTCGGTCAGTTCCGGGTCGGCGTCGGTGTCGGTGTCGGTGTCGGTGTCGCTGTCGCTGTCAACGGCTTCGTCCGGTTCGGTTCGGGGGTCGTCGGCGTGGTGGGTCAGGTCGCCGGTGGTGTGGTGGTGGTCGACCGGTGCGGGTGTGCGCAGGTTGCGGCGTATGCGGGTCACCACGTCGGGCAGCGGTGTCAGGTCCGGGTCGTCGTGCCGGGTGTGGGCGCCGGCCGGGTGGGGTGTGTAGCGGCGTCGCCGCAGCCGCCACACGAGCCTGGCGGCGGCGGCGATCGCGAGCGCCAGGCCGAGGTCTATCCAGCTGTTGCCGGTCAGGGACACTCCCGGCGGCGACGGGTCGGCGTGCGTCGGTGCGGCATCTGGCGTCGAGCTTGCCGGTTCGCCGGCGGTTGCGGTGGTGCTGGCCGGTGCGGGCGCGTCGGCTGGTCGTGGGGTGGTGGCCGGTGGTGGTGTCTGGCCGGGGTGGTCGCCGACCACCCCGTCGTCGCCGGGCGCGAGTGGGCCGGACGGCGTCGAGGGCTGTGGTGTGACCGTCGCCGGTGGGGTGTGTGTGGTGGGCGGCGTTGTCGGGACGGTGTCCGCTGGCGGGCTGGTCGGCGTGGTGGCCGGTGGTATGAAGGTGCCGGGTTTCGTGCCGGCGGGCGGGGTCGCGTCGTCGGGCAGGACGAGCTTCCAGGTCGGCTCGATGTGGTGCCCGCCGCGCATGCGGCCGTGCTCGTCGTACCGGTCGGTGTTGAGGTGGTAGATCTCGGGCCACCGGTGGGGGTTGCCGAGCCACTGGTGTGCGAGGTCCCAGAGGGTGTCGCCGCGTTGCACGATCACGGTGTACTGCCTGCCGGCGGCGGTCAGGTGCACCGGTCCGGCGTGGGCGGCCAGCGCGAACCGCGGCAGGCTGGTCACACCGTCGGGAATGGCTGGGCTGGCGGTTGTCGTGGGCGTTGCCGGGACGGTGCGGGGCGTGGCGTCGCTGGCGGCGGTGCCCGGTAGGTGGGACGGCCAGGCGACGACGGGGGTGGCCGCGCGGCCGGGCGGGGGTGCGGTCGGGCCGGCGGTATACGGCGTGGCCGCCGGTGTGGGGGCGGTGACGGCAACGGTGGCGGCGGTGGCGGGTCCGGCGGCGAGTCCGGCGACAAGCAGCGCGGCGAGGGACTGCATCGGGGAGATCAGCCGGATCCGGCGGGCGGGGTGCCCGCGGCGGGCGGCGGCCAGCTCCACGACGAGGGCGTGGCAGAACGCGGCCCACACCAGCCACACGGCGACCGTGAGGAGGCCGACGACCGCGGTGTCGGGGAACCCGCCGACGAGGAGCGCGGCGATCTCGTCCCAGCTCGTGGGCAGGTCGTGGGGGAAGGGCCAGCCGATGATCCGGACGAGGCCGGCGGGGATGCCGGCGACGACGGCGAGCGTGACGATGCCGCTGCCGGCGCGTACGGCGGCCCGACCCAGCCGGTGTGTTGCCAGCATGACGTTCCTCCCTTGCCGTTGTTCGGTTGCGGGTTCAGTCGGCCGGGGTGACGGCGGCGGTGGCCGTGGCGGTGGCCGTCACGGTGACCGTGGCGAACCCGAAGTGGCGCAGCGCCGGGGTGGCCTGCCGGCTGGTGGCGGTCACGGTGATCTCGGCGGCGGTGACCTTGTCGACGGTGCCGTCAGCGCCCGCGGCGGTCAGGTACTGCCTGGCGGCCTGGGCGGCGCGGGCGGGGTCCAGGCGTACCTCGCCGATGCTGCGGTACAGCGCGAGGTCGATCTGCTGGGCGCCGGCGCGGGCCGCGGACTGGGCCAAGCTGTAGCCGTGTGACCGGGCGCCGAGGAGGGTGCCGCCGCCGTAGAGGGCGGCGGCGAACAGCAGCCCGATGACCGCGATGTACAGCACCTGGATGGTGACCGCGCCGGTGTCGCCATGCCACGGCTGCGGCCTGCGGCGGGCGGGTGTGGCCGGCGGCGGCGGAGTGTGTTCAGGCATGCCGACCGCCCTCGCGCGGCGGTGTGCCGGCGGCCGGTTCGAGGTGCCGGTATACGTCGATGGGGCTGGTCGCGGTGGCGGCGACGGTGGTGGCGCCCGGTAGTCCGATGCCGGTGAGCCCGCGGAGTGTTACCCGGCACGACACGGTGACCCGGACCAGGCCGCCGCGGCGGAATCCGCCGGTGTCGACGTCGATGCCCAGGCTGTCGCAGCGGCCGGCGAGGTTGGCCTCGGCGGCGTCGGTGGCGTCGCGGTTGGCGGCGTGCGTGCTGCGGGCCAGCGACGCGGCCCGCGCGGCGGCGGAGGCGGCGGCGTTGACGTGCAGGTTCGTCCGGGCCATCACGAAGGAGGCGGAGGTGATCAGGATGACGAGGACGAGCATCGGGACACCGATGGCCAGTTCCACCGCGACCGTCCCGCGGTCGCCGCGGAGCCGGCCTGCCGCGGTGCGGTGTGGTCGTCGCCTGGCTCGGGTGTGCCACTGAGGTGTCATGGGGTGGTGATCCGTTCGGTGGGTGCCTGCACGGTGACCGTGACCGGGATGGGCAGGCCGTGCGTCGTGCCGTGGATGGTGACCGTGGTGGTGTCTGTGCCCCGGTGGACGGTGACGGTGGGGTTGTCGACGAACTCGCCGCCGAGCTGGGAGAGCATTTCGGCGGCGTCGGTGTGGCCGGCGGCGGCGGTGCCACCGGCTACGCGGGCCGTCTGCACGGCGTGGTCGGCGGCGGCGTGCGCGGCCAGGTTGCCCATGCCCCAGAAGAACGCCTGGACGAGCAGCAGGAGCAGCCCGACGATCACCGGGGCGCCGATGGCGAACTCGACCGGCGTCGACCCGCGGTCACCGCGCCGTCGCCGCCGGACCGCCGCACCGGGCATTCCGGCGGGGCCGTGTGCGGTGCCGGTGTGCATGTCTGTGTCCCCTCGCGCTGAGGCGGCTATTGGAAGACCCAGCCGGTCACAACACCCGCGACGCCGCTTTTGTAGGAGGCGTAGAGGGCGAGGATCACCGCCGCGCCGAGACCGATGCCGATGGCGTACTCGACGGCGTGGCTTCCGCGGTCGGGGCTCTCCCGCAGCGCCGCGGCGTGCCGGCCGAGGGCGGTGAGGCGGGCGACGAGCGCCCGCAGCGTGCTGCGCATGGAACAGTCCTCCTTCATCGATCGTGCGGGGTGGTCGGTTGTGGGTCAGGGTTGAAATGCGGCGAGCGCGGGGTAGATGAGTGCGAGCAGGAACAGGCCGGTCAGCGCCATCAGTGGCAGGGACATTCGTTCGGTCGCGGATTCGGCTCTGGCCTCGAGGTCGGCGGTGAGCCGGTCGGTGAGGCTTTCGCTGCGTCGGATGAGGGCTTCGCGGATCCGGCTGCCCTCACCGGCGGCCAGGTGCAGGCTGCCGGCGAGCTGTTCGAGCTCGACGACCCCGGTCTGCTCGCCGAGGTCCCGCAGCGCCTCGGCGATGGGCTGGTGATTGTCTCGGGCGTGGGCGAGGGTGTCGCGGATACGGTGTGCCGCCCACCCGGAGGCGTTCCGGGAGGTGCTGGTCATCGCCTGCTCGATCCCGGCGCCGGCGGCCAGCGACGTCGGTATGACGTCCAGCAACGCGGCGATGGTGTAGCGCATGAGCAGCCGACGCTTTTCGGCGTCGTCGCGCACGGACGCCTCCGCGGTGACGTAGCCGCCCGCGGCCAGTAGCACGCCGATGCCGAGTGGGACGTGCCAGCCGACGCCGGCGCCCATGAGGTTCAGCCCCGCGACGGTGGCGGCCGGCGCGAGCAGGCCCAGGACGGTCAGGCCGAGTTGGGTGGCCAGGAACGTGGTGGGATCGCGGTCGGCGACGGCCAGGTCGCGCAGGGTTTGCGCGCGGGGCAGCCGCAGCTGGTAGAGCGGGGCGGCGAGTGCCTGCCGGGCGCGGTGCACGCCGACCGGTGGCGGCACCGGCGGGCGGCGGACCGCGTCCAGGGCCTGCGCCACGGACGGCCCGCGGGGGGACAGGTTCACGCCCAGCCAAGCCACCGCGGCGCCTAGCAGCGCACCCAGGACGATCAGTGTGGTCATGAGATCGTCTCCCGCCGCATGCTTGGCCGGGGCGTCGTATCGGCTGTCGCGGGCCCACCGGGGTTGGTGAGGATGCGGGGCAGGTCGGGGATGCGTCCCATGCGGACCATCCACAGCAGGCAGCCGGCGAAGCCCGCGCCGATGACGGCGAGGACCACCTGCCCGAACGGGCTATCGTACGGCTGCAGGAAGTCGCGGGCGAACATGACCAGCCCGACCGCGCTGCCGAGCACCACGGTGACGATGATCCGTACCGAGGTGCGGATGCGGACCCGGCCGGTCGCGATACGCAGCCGGGCCGAGGCCTGCCGGCGGGCGGAGCGGCCGACGCCGGAGAGGCTGCCGGAGATGTCGCGGGCCTCGTGTTCAGCGGCCTGCAGCAGCACGTTCGCGACCAGGTCCGCGGTCGGGTCGGCCAGTTCCTCGGCGAAGGTGCGCAGCGCCTGTGGCAGTCGGATCCCGGCGCGCGGCGCCGCGGCGAGCGTGGCGAGTTCGTCGCGGATCTCGGCCGGCGCCACGGCGGCGGTCTCGACGATGGTCTGTTCCAGGCCGGCGGCCGAGCGCAGGGTGCCGGACAGGTTCTCCGCCCACGCGGCGATCGCCTCCACCCTCGCCAGGTTGCGTTTCTGGGCCCGGTCGGGGCCGATCACCGCCGGCAGCGCGTACACGGCGACACCTGCCAGCAGCGCGGCGACCGGCCAGCGGGTGACCGCACCCACCACGGCCGCGACCCCCACGACACCGGCCAACCGCACTACGGCTAGCCCCAGGCCGGCACGCCGGGCGGCCCGCGGCGCTCGCCGGCGTTCCGGCCGGCCCCGCAGCCCGTCGACGAGCAGCAGCAGCGCCAGGCCGACACCGGCGGCGAGCAACGCGAACAGGGCACGCATCACCAGCTCCGCAGCAGGTCGGGGTTGAACCCTGCGGCGGCGAGCTCGTCGACGGTGTCCGCGCGGATCGGCGCGGCGGGCACGGCCGCCCCGCCGGGCCCGGGCCGGTAGATCTCGTTCGAGATGACCTCGGCGCCCTCGGCGTGCAACACCTCCCGGACGCTGGAGACCACCCGGCGGTGGCTCTGCGACGACCAGGCCAGGTGCACCACGAAGTCCACCGCTACCCCGACCAGGGGTGCCGTGTCGTCGAACCGCAGCCGCTCGTCGGACTGGGTGGCGTACACCATCAGCTTGGTAAAGGCCTGTCGGCTGCTGCTGGTATGGATCGTGGCCATGGAGCCGTCGGTGCCCTGCGACATGCAGTTGAGCAGCGGCACGACCTCCCCACCGCGAGCCTCGCCCAGGAACACCCGGTCCGGGGACATCCGCAGGGCGTAGCGCACCAGTTCGGACAGGCTTACGCCGCCCTCGCCCTCCATGTTGGCTTCGCGGGCCTGCAGCGCCACACAGTCCGGGTGGTCCGGGTCCAGGTCCAGGGCCAACTCGTCGGTGTCCTCGATCGTGACGATCCGCTCCGTCGCCGGGATCGCCTTGGCGCAGGCCCGCAGGACCGTCGTCTTGCCGGTGTACGGGCCGCCGCAGATGATCAGGTTCTTACGGGCGCGCACCATCGCGATCAGCAGGTCCCGCAGCACCGGGTCCGTAAGCTGGTGTTCGGTGGCCAGCTCGTGCAGGGAGGCGTTGAGCAGGGCGTAGCGGCGGATCGACACGGACGGTTCCCGAGCCAGCAGGGTGGCGAACATCCGGGAGCCGTCAGGCAGGCGGACACTGACCCGGGGCATGCCGCGATCGAAGCGCCGCTCGTCCACCCCCGAGCGGGCGGCGATGTCACGGATCCGCTCGATCATCTCCTGCCGGGAGGTGAACAGCGGCGGCATCCGGTGCTTGCTGCCGTCGCCGTGTACCACCCAGACGACCGGCCCGTTGACAAAAACGTTGGTGACCCGCCGATCGCGCAGCAACGGCTCAAACGGGCCGAGCGTGGTGAACCCCTCGCGCAGTTCCGCCGCGACGTGCCTCTCGGCCGGCGGATCCAGCGGCATCCGCCCACCGGCGAGACTGGCACGGGCGTGCTCGTCCAGAACCTGGGCCACCAGCTCGCCGACCCGGGCGTCACGTTCCTCGGCCGACATGTCGGCCGAGGTGAGCCTTGTCGAGATCTCGGCGCGCAGCGCGGCGACGACCGTCTGGTGCGGGGAGACCTTCCACCGGGTCGGCATGTCAACGCACCGCATCCCGGCGCGTATCCGCGCGGTCGCCGATGACCGGCGGGACCACCCGCACGTCGGGAACCCGCCACGCGACAGTGGCCGGCTCCTGGGGGTCGAGCGCGCACAGCGTCGCGGCGATACCGGCAACGGCCCGCGCCACGTTCAGCTGCCGCCAGTTGGGGATGCGTAGCTGCCCCGCCAGCACGCCGGCGCCCCAGCGTCCGCGAGGCACCGTGCCGATGACCGAGACATTAAGATCGCGGGACAGCTCGTAGGAATTGTGCCCCCCACGGCCTGCGCGGACCAGCCACAGCCGGCCGGCCAGGGTGCGGGTCAGCCACGGCAGCCGCGCACCGACCTGCGCCTGCTCGGCGAGGGTCGGCGCGGCCAGTAGCAGCACGTGGTCGGCGGCGGCGGCCAGCGCGATACTCGGGCTGCCCCGGTCCAGGCGGCCGACGTCGAGGACCACGGTGGCGCTCGTCGCCGCCTGCCGCAACGTGCCGATCGACTTGTCCACCAGCGTGCGCACCGCCGCGGTGGCCCCGTCGCCCGGAATCGCGAGGACCGCATCCGCGCCGACAGACAACCGCTGCCGGAAGGACTCGGGGATCGGTCCCCGCCACGGCGGCGCGGCGGCCAGCCCGGACAGACCTGGTTCGGGATGGTGGCCGAAGCGGGCCCACAGGTCACCACCGGACGGGTCGCACTCGATCACCACACAGTCCGGTCGCGGCCACAGCGCGGCGAGACCCAACGCGAGGGTGGTGGCGCCCGGCGCGGCCTTGACGGACCCGACGGCGATCAGCATGCGCGTCACCGCCCCATCCCGAGCTGCACCAGCGTCACCTCGCCGGCCGCGGCCGCCACCCGGCGCCCGTCCGCCTCCGCGATCAGCAGCGACACGACGCTGTCACCGGACTGGTCACCCGCCTCGTCCAGCGACCACACCGTCGCCTCCGCCTGCACCGGCTGCGGGGCGGCGCCGGTACCGGTCGGGGTGGACGTGGGAATCACCAGCACCAACACGCGGCTGCCCGGGGCGAGCGCGGACGGCAGACGCCCCGGCTCCACACCGACCGCGACCACGGCCTGCCCCGCCGCCGGCCACGCCGCCGGGCCGAGCTGGGCCGGCGACAGCAACGCTCCCGCCACCAACGGAACCGCCGCCGTCCTGCCCACGACGCTGCCGCGATCCGCCGCCGGCACCGTCGCGACCACACTGTCGGCGGCGACCCGCACGGTCGTGAGATCCGCTGCGGTGAGCACCTGCCCAGCGTTGATCTGGTGGGCGGTGGCCAGGACCGGCAGACGGCTGTCGACCCGATCAGCGACGACCGCGCCGGCCAACGCGAACCCGAGGACCAGCAACACCGCGAGCATGACCCGCAGCGGACTGACACCCCGCCGCAACAGCGGCCCGCCCGGCGACGCCGGTCTCGCCCGGTGCCCCGAAGCGGCACCGGAACGCTCCGGCCGGGCCGACACCGCGGAAACCGTGGTCAACGCGCTCACCGCCCACCGGCGTTGATCGCGGGGGCCTCCACGACGGTCACCATCGTCTCCGCCGTCGTGGCCAGGTTCGGCACCGTACCGGACCGCCCACCGCCGACCCAGGCGACCCGCCAGACGATCGTCGCGGTCAACCTGCGAGTGGCCGGCCAGTCATAGACGTGCCCACACGTCGGCGACGGCTGGCGCGGATCGGTACCGGCGGTCCACGCGGTACCCCGCCCACAGGTGACCGACGTGCCGTCACCCAACCCCCAGACGACCTTCGTCGGCGTGGCCGTCGCCGTCACCGACAGGCCCGGCACGGACGCGGTCGCCGACCGTGCCGCCCACGACGTGTCGACCCACAACCACACCGGGACATACGCCAACACGTTGACCCTCGACGCGTCCGGGTTCGTGCGGATCGCGGGCGCCGGCAACCGCAGCCTCGCCCGAGCCGCCCGCGCCAGCTCCTCAGGAGCGACCCGCGGGGCAGCGTCCATCCACATCGGCTGCGACCGCGCCGCGCCCCTCCCGTCGCCGATCATGCAGACCTGCACGTACCAGGCACCCGCACCCGCCCCCAACGGCGGCGGCGCCTGCGACTCGACCCGCTCGTAGTAGCAGGACCCGCCGGTGTCGTCGCCGTCGTCCGAGCCGCCGCCAACCCTGTCATCAGCATCGCCGCTGTCGCCCCCGCCAGGCCCGCCTGGCGTGCCGACATCCACCTCACACTCCGCCGAACTCGGCTCCTGCTGGCAGTCCACGCCCCCGACACCCCCGTCGGCGAGAACCGCCGTACCTGACACACCGAGAACGACGGCGACAACGATGACAACTGCGGCACGTAAGATCGTTTTCAACATGTCTGAACCGCCTGCACCCCGAAACCAGTCACCTTCCAGCCGTCGCCGACGTTCCGCACGGTCGCCTTCGTGAAGCGACGCCCACCAGGGATGTCGTTGACCAGCTCACCCGAGCGCGCGTACACAAGAAACGCCGTGTCATCGACACAGTCGGTAACGGTCACCGACGTAGGCTCCACGTCCGGCGACACACCGGACACCCGCGGACTCGTCACCAGGTCACCCTTGAGCACCTGGCCCTTGTCGCGGTAACCCCTCAAACCGTCCCGCAAGGTCTGCAGCGCGGTACCCGCCGCGTAACGCTCCAGGTCGGGGTCGTCCGGATTCGCACTCAACCCCGCAGTGGCATACGCCTGCCACATCCCCTGGTAGGCAGCCAACGCCTGCTGCTCCGCCGTACCACGGGCGCTCTGCGGCGGCGCCGACAGAGACGGCGCCGACGAGCCACCGCCAGAAGGTGCCAAGCCGCCGCAGCCAGCGACCGCCAGCGCCAGCGCGAAACCCGATGCGAACGCGGCCAGCCCGCGACGCCGCCAGCGGACACCTACCACGAGACCCCCACCACCACGTCGCCCACGCGCCCCCGACGCAACCCCACCATCTGCGACCTCCAGTACCACGTCCCGGGCAGAAGCCCGCTCCAACACACGAAGCCGAACCTGGCGCACCCGCAGCTCGCTGGCCCAACAGAGACACCGCCCGCCAACTACACTTCGAGCCACCAAACCGCACCTACGCGCCAAACAATAGAAAAAGGACATCTGAAATCTCCTTTGTCGACCGACGTCGTCGCCGGAGGCGAAGCGTCGCTCGATCGCAAATATCGCCAAGGCCGGTTACCTCCCAGTTTTGGCCACCACCAAGGCTCGTGACCGTGGCTCTCGTAGGTCGCCGCCCGCCCGAGCTGATCTCATGGGTACGCCTATTCAGACGCGGAGGTACTCAAGTACTTGACGGGCAACCTCTGCGAGTGCTCGCGCCATGGTGCCATACATTGGGAGTGGCTGGCGGTGCAGCGGCACCCAGACGAGTCTCAGATGCATATTCCCGTCATAAGTCACTACCGCCGGACCAATGCCCTTCTCAACATACGCGTAGGCTGCGGTGCCCAGATCGGATATCGGCGTCAGGGTGACAGCATCGGGGATTGCTCGCTGGAGACCCTCGTATATGCCTTCCGCACTGCTGTTGTCAACGATCGTCATCTGGGCCATCGCCACACCGCGGTTCTCGCCCTCGCCGATGGCGGCGCTGCACCTCATCGTTGTCACAGCTCCGGCAGACGAAATGCTCTCCTGGGGATCGTTACCCGGCCTGCCGACCTCCGTCGCAATCGGAGCCCAACTCACCGCCGCGCAGGGGTGTTCCACGGTCCTGAATATGCCGCGGGTCGTGGGTGCTACCGAGAGCCGACTCGAATGGGAGCTTGGTAGATCCGTGGAGGATCTTGTCAGGGGCGCCTTATCTGGGCCGTCCGTGGAAAAATAGATGATCGCGGCGGCAAGGATGGATCCAACGGCGATTGCCGCCACGAGAACGAGGACCATAGTGGGAAACCGCAGTTGTGGTTGGCGTGGCATGGCGGGTGGGCCGTTGTCATCGTGCGGGTACGACATTTTTGATCTCCTCAACCCTTGTTCTGTCGATTTACTGGCCGCCGAGGTGTTCTCTTTCATGTCCGTTACTCTTGGTGTCGATCGGCATCTCGTCACGGTCCCGGTTGGCCAAGTTGACTACCACCCGGCGAGTACCAGGAAATTTGGAATCTTCCTTGTCGTCTGCCGTCATCGCCGGAGGTGAAGCATCAACCGTGCACATATGGCGATCATGTATAAGTCGTTGCCGCGTACGCCGGCAAGACCCGCTCCTCGAGTCGAGCCGCGTGATGCGGACGTACAGGTTGCCGTCATACGCCGAAACCACCGGTCAGACATTGCGTTCAACGTAGGGGTAGGCGGATCTGTCAAGTCCATGAATCGGACTCAGCGTCATCTTCGCGGCATGCGAACGACGGAAGCTTCGGTAAACCGCGTCAGCCGCACCTTCCCCGCTAACCACCATCATCTTCACCACTGCCACTCCAAGGATCTACCCTCGTCCCAGGATGGCGCTGCACCTCATCGTGGTTATGAGTCCCGCGTTGGAGATCGCGAGCTCCGGAGCAGCCCGAATGGGGCCCGACCTGAACCGACAGCGGATCCCAATTCACGGCGCCGCACGGTCGAACCACCGGGACGTACCGTTGGCCAAGAACGTTCTCCACCGCCGTGACGCGCAGATCCCCCGGGACCGAACCAGGCGATCGGGTACTCGAAAGCCCGCCCCTTCGTACGTCAGCGAAGAAATCACTGGTCATCGCGGCGGCAACCCCGAGGACGCAGACCGCCGTCCCAACGACAAGACGCACCTGTCCCTGCCTCAGCCGACCGGCGACGACCTTCCTCAAGTCCCTCATACCCAGCAGCCCGTCGCCTGCGACGCCCGCAAAGAGGCAATGCCTAGATGCCGGACAACGGCTGCCACGGCTGGGAGGCTTCGGCATCCGCTTCGGCTCCCGCCCCATCGTCGCCTACTGCCGGCGTCTCCGAACCGCGGAGGGCCAGGTTAATTTCCTGCCCGATACTGCGAACAGTGTTGTGTAGGTCGATGAGGGCCTGGCCGCGACCACTCGCGCGGCTGCGCCGGGCGCGGACGGTTTTCGCTGACAACGTCGCTGCCGCCGCCTCTATGCCATCCAGAATGCGGGCATAGTCGCAAAGACGGATCGGGGATGCGGTCGGGCCGAGAGCCTCCGCTGATGTCTGCATCGCTCCTCCAGATCGGAATCGTCAGGTACCAACAGGCAAGGCGTCACCAGCGGAACTGGCATCGTGCTCCCTGTCAGCACTTCAACCGCGAATCGTGCGGTCAAGTATGCCAACCCTCGCCGCTCCCATACAGAGCTAATGCATTGACACCACTTGACACTCATCAAGCGAGCCGGACGGTCCGGCGGCTGCTAGGAAACGGTCTGGTTACGGCGCCAACCACTTCCAGATCGCGCCACCAGAAGGCATTTGCACACCTTACGACGGCCGCAGACGCCCGTCCGCCCGATCCTCCGAAGCTGCCCACCCCCAGAAGACCCGTGTCATGTCGTGTCAATTGTCTTGGCGCATCCCCCGACATATCTTCGCCTTGATATCCGGCACGCCGGACATCAACTCAGCACTTGTCCTAACCATCCGGTCGCGGGAAGTCCGCGTCCCGCTAACGCTATTCGGAGGTGCGCAGTGCATTTAAGCCCGTTCACTGGTACGTATCTCACCGACCCGGCCAGGGTGTGGCGGGAACTTCTCGCCCGTCCCGACGACGTGCACCACGCCGAGGATCTCGGCATGTGGCTGATCAGCCGGCACGAGCACGTGCGGCAGGCGTTCGGGGACGCGGACAGTTTCGGCAACGCGCTGACGCTGGCCCCGGTCTACGAGATGTGCCCGGAGGCGCTCGCCATCGTGATGCGGCTCGACGTGCCGGCGACGACGGCCGCCGCCGACTCCCCGGTGCACACCCGCACCCGGCGGGCGCTGCGGGCCACCTTCGCCAACACCGGCCCCCGGGTCGCCGCCCAGTACGGGCCGATCGTGCGGCGCCGGGTCGACGGGCTGGTCGAGGCCCTCGCCGCCCGTCGGGGCGAGGTGGTCGACCTGATCCCGGAGTTCACCGCCCTGCTGCCGCTGCTCGTGGTGCTGGACATCCTCGGCGTGCCGGAGCGGGACGTGGCCCGGATCCGGCAGTGGGCCGACGGTCAGATCGCGCTGGTCTGGGGTCGGCCGGAGCCGGCCGAGCAGGTCAGGCTGGCCCAGGGGCTGCTCGACTTCTGGCACTACTGCCAGGACCTGGTCGCCCGGCGGGCCGAGGGTGATCTCGACGGCGACGACTTCATCTCCCGGACCCTGCGCTACCGGGACGGCGACGACGAGGTGCTCACCGTCGCCGAGGTGGCCAGCATGGCGTTCAACCTGCTGGTCGCCGGGCACGAGACCACCGCCGGGCTGCTCGCGCACGGCCTCGAACAGGCGCTGTCGGTGCCGGGGCGGTGGCGGCGCGTCGCCGAGGACCCGGCGACCGTGCCGGCGTTCCTGGAGGAGGCGCTGCGGTTCGGCCCGGCCATCGACGGCTGGCTGCGGGTGACACTGCGGCCGGTGACGATCGGTGACGTCACCATCCCGGCCGGGCAGCGGTGCCTGCTGCTGATCGGCGCCGCCAACCGCGACCCGGCCGCGTTCTCCGCTCCGGACCGGTTCGATCCGGAGCGTGACGACGCCAAGGACCACCTCTCCTTCGGTTACGGCCCACATTTCTGTATCGGGGCGGCACTCGCCCGGCTCGAGGCCGAGATCGCGCTCGTCCGGCTCGGGACGCGACTGCCGGCGTTGCGACTCGTGCCGTGGCACGAGCCGCAATTCCAAGCCAACCTCGCATTCCGATCACTCCGTGCACTGCCCGTGTCGGAGCAGCGGCTCACCCTCATCAGCCGCGAGGCCAAGTAGTCCGCAATCCAACCGTCGACACTCTCGACTGCGCCCCGACGCTTCGGTTGCCGGCTGATTGAGATGGCAGATCGCAGTCCGGATGTGCTCCGCTGCCATCCCTGGATCAGGGCCATTGCGTGTTCGGTGAATAAACGCATGAGCAGGGGTTATGCGGGGTGAGTGACCTCTGTGGAGGCGGTCGGGGCGGGTGAGATCGCCTAGGTGATCATGGGAGTTCTCACGCTTCCAGACACTTCGAGGACCTCACCCGCGATGTCAGCATGCCCGATCCAGGTACTGTCCGCAGTCACCACCCCCACCGTCCCACCGGCCCGTCCGATAACCGAGGGTGAACGTGACGGGTTGCTGCAGGCGCTGTCGGCGGTGCCGGATCCGCGTAGTCCGCGCGGGTTGCGCTACCCCCTGGCTGCGCTGCTGGCGGTTGCGGTGTGCGCGGTGATGAGCGGCGCATCGAGCGTGACCGCGATCAGTGATTGGCTGCACGACCTCGACGACATCGCCCGCGCCCGGCTCGGGTTCGTCCGTGCGGTGCCGGCCACGACCACGATGTGGCGGCTGCTGATCCGGCTGGACGCCGACCTGCTCGCCACGATCCTCGCGGGCTGGCTGCGCACCCGGACCCGGCCGGCCACATCCCGACCGCCGCGGTACCGGCAGGTCATCGCCGTCGACGGCAAAACGGTGCGGGGTGCCCGCCGTGCCGATGGCAGCCAGGTCCATCTGCTGTCCGCGTTGGACACCAGTACCGGAATCGTCCTTGCCCAGGTCACCGTCAACGCGAAGTCCAACGAGATTCCCGCGTTCGCGCCGCTGCTGGACGCCGTCGAACGGGTGCTGGGCAGCCTGCAAGACCTGATCTTCGTTGCGGACGCACTGCACACGCAGGTCGGGCACGCCACCGAGATCGCCCGGCGCGGCGCTCACCTGCTGATCCCCGCCAAGGGCAACCAGCCCAGGTTGTTCGCCCAGCTCAAGGCGCTGCCATGGGCGCAGGTCCCGATCGGGCATCAGACCCGCGACAGTGGCCACGGCCGCCGGGAGACCCGCACTGTCAAAGCCGTCACCGTCACCACTCCCGGCGGGATCGGCTTCTCGCACGCCGCACAGGCCATCCGGATCACCCGGACCCGCACCGCCATCAAAACCGGCACGACCACCCGCGAGACCGCGTACCTCACCATCACCCTGCCCGCCGCCGACGCTCAACCAGTCGATCTGCAGGAGTGGATCCGTCGCGAGTGGCTGATCGAAAACCAGGTGCACCACGTCCGAGATGTCACGTTCCGTGAAGATTCACATCAAGCACGGACCGGCCAGGGACCCGCCGTCATGGCCACCCTGCGTAACACCGCGATCGGGTTCCACAGGACCTGCGGCGAAACCAGCATCGCCCGCGCCACCCGCCGAGCAAGCCACCGCCCACACGACCTCATCACCGCCGTCACCAGCATCAACCCCAGAACGCAATGACCCTGTCCCTGGATCGCCGCCGACCTCCGACGCAGCTTTCCTTCGCGACTTCGGGGCACTCCCCGATTCGGATAGCGGCGTTTCGGCGCAAGTTCAAAATACCCCGGACGCTCGTTCGCAAAGGAATCCTGCGCCCGCGACTCTCACGCAGTTGGAATAACACGGCCCGCACTCCCTTCGCCTGCTGCACGCTTAATCGCGCCGGGCTGCAGGGATAGACCACGCCGCGCTCGCCGAACCAGATTCAGACTGCAAAGTCCCGAACGGAGGTGCTTAACGGGAAAAACCGGTAGTAGAAACAGGAATCGAATTCAAGCAGAGGAAGGAAGCCATGCGACACATCAAATCGTCAGTCAATCGCACGCTTGCTGGAGCAGTGACATTGGTCATCGCCGGCGGCCACCTGGCTGGCCTGGCTCACCTACTGGCACCTGTGCGTGGTGGCCGTGGTACACACCGCCGCCACCCTGGCCTTCACCTGCGCGAGCGTGGCCACCCGGGAATCGGTGGTACCCGCCGAACGCCGCGCCTGGGCGAACAGCCGCCTCGAGACCACGCATGGACAGCGAACGCCGTCGGCCCGCCCGCCGTCGGCCTGCTCATCTCCTGGATCGGCGCCCCGGCGGTGATGGCGGTCGACACAGTCAGCTTCCTCGCCTCCGCCGCCGGCATCCGCCGGCTGACCACCCCTGAAGACCCGCAGCCACAACCCCGCCGCCGATGGATGTGGAACGGGTTTTCTGCGGGCGGCGCTAGCCTCGTAAGAGTGCCGAAGGTGCGTGGTGAGGGCGCCGGCGTGGGTAGCCTGCGGTGGTGAGTACACCATCCGGCGACTACACGGCGACGCTTCCACGAAAGCGCATGGGCGCCGCGGTTCTGTTCACCGACGCTGCCGGGCGGGCTTTGCTGGTTGAGCCCGCCTACAAGGACTATTGGGAGATCGTCGGCGGGTGCGTCGACGCCGACGAGTCCCCGCGGCAGGCGGCGGTCCGTGAGGTCAAGGAGGAGTTGGGCAAGTCGATCGTCCCCGGCCGGCTGCTGGTGACCGACTGGGTGCCGCCGCGGCCGGGACGCACCGAGGGTGTCATGTTCGTCTTCGACGGTGGCGCCCTCGACGAGCTGGGCACAGCTGACATCCAGCTGCCGCCGGACGAGCTGCGCAGCTGGGCTTGGTGTGACCAGGAGCAGATCCGGGAACGGATGTCGGAGCTGCTGGCCCGCCGGGTGATCGCCGCGCTGCACGCCAAGGCCGAGGGCACGATGTTCGACCTGGAGAACGGCTTTCACACGCACTGACTTGCACAAGCGGCGCGCACCGGGGAGAACGGTGCGCGTCGTCTTGCTGTTCAGGCTGCCTTGTCGTAGCGGTCGGCGGCTGCGGTGCCGGGTCGGATCGGCGCCATCTCGGCGACGGGTTCGGTCAGGAGGGTGACGCCGCCGGAGCGGTAGAGGCTGTCGTGGATGCCGTCGGCGTACAGCAGCCCGGTCAGGTCGGCGCGGGCCTTGGCGATCGGGTGGGCCCGCTGGAACCCGGCCGCCCCGATCAGCGGTGCCAGGTCGGCGACCGCGCGGACGGCGGTGTCGACGCCGGCGGCCTTGCCGACCCTGGCGGCGAAGTCGGCGTGCGGATGCGAGTCAGCGGCCAGGCGGCTGGTCGTGAGCGCCGCCAGCAGCGCGGCGGTGATCTCGGCGTGGGTGCGGCCGAGGACCACCAGGGCGTTGTCGCGTACCCGGGGCAGCACGCCGACCCTGGTCTTCGCGGCCAGGGCGCCGGTGACCAGGGTGTGTGCCCCGGCAGCGGTGCCCAGTGCCGCCGCGGTCACCAGGGGCCGGAACCGGGCGAAGTGGCGCCGGAACACCCCGAGACCGTCTCCGGTCCGGCCGACCAGGTCAGTCGACGGATCGACGGGCACCTCGTGCAGGCGTAGCACGCCCCAGGACCAGCCACCCAGCCCGAACGGCTCGATCACCTCCCGCTCCAGCCGTTGGGAGCCGGCGTCGACGACCGTGGCACTGATCCGGCCATCGGGGTCACGGAAGAACGGGCCTTACCCCCGGAACTTGGACACGAGGTCTATGCGGCTTGTGTGATGGTAGCTGATCTTTCTTGGGTCCGCTCGTAGGTGATCGGGGACTGCTGTCCGAGCCGGGAGTGGCGGCGGACGGTGTTGTAGCGGTGCAGCCAGCGGAAGCTGGTGAGGCGTAACTATTCAGGTCACGCGGCAGTTGTGGGCATCCATGGTCTGCCGAGCAGCGCGTTGCGGAGTTCGGTAGCTGCGCGGAGGCCGTTTTTGCGGATGGTCGAGATGTAGCCGCGGATGGCCAGGAAGGTCTGGGCGCCGGTGAGCGTGCGGAAGCCGCCGCTGACTCTGGTCTTGGACTTGACCATCCGGACGGCTTGTTCCGCGGTGTTGTTCGAGAACGCGACGGTGAAGTCGGCGGCGAACCGCAGGAACTCGGATTTCCGGGCTTGCAGTCGTAACGCCAGGTTGCGGGCCGGTGTCTGTCTGCCGGGCTGGGCGGGATGGACGGCCAGGGCCCGCTCGACGAGGCGGTCGTAGCGTTCGGACAGGTCGTCGTACTTGAATCCGGGGAGCCCGGTGTGGCCCCGATCGCGCCAGTGAGCGGCCCAGCGGTGCGCGTTGCCGAGCAGGGTGACCAGGTCGTCGGCCCAGCCGTCGGCGGCGGCGTGCGGGTCGAACTCGCTGATCCCGGTCGCTTCCCGCAGGATGTGGGCGTTGCACAACGCGTGCGTGCAGGTGGTGAAACTGTCGTAGCCGCTGTACGCGTCGTGCACGGCGATGCCGGTGAAACGGGGCAGGATGCCGAACGCGGTCATCGCCGCGACGGCCCGGCCGTGCTCGTCGATGTGATAGGCGGTCAGCCTGCCGGTCGCGGCCGCGTGCAGCCAGTGGTTACGCCCGGCGACGCGGGTCACCGTCTCATCGAAGTACGCCACGCCCGCGGCGGCGATCGCGTCCTTGATCGCCTCGTTCGCGGGTCCGGCAGCCGCGGCCATCCGGGCACACGCGGTCGTCACCCACCCGGTCGAGACCTCGATCCCGGCCACATCGGCGAGGATCTCGGCCACCCTGGCGACCGGGATGTGGTGCTGCGCGGCCAGATAGGCGGCCAGCATCGTGACCGTCGGCCCGTATACCGCCGGCCCGGTCACCCCGGCCGGCGCCGCCGCACGGGTCCGGGCACCGCAACCGGCACAGACCAGCTGGTGCAGCAGATGCTCGGTGACCCGCACCCGGATATCGGGCACGTCGAACAGCTGCCGCACGACCGGATCCCCGGCCGGCCCGGCCATAGCGGGATCGAGACCGTCACCGCAGGCGCCACACGCGGGCGGGTAATGATCGACCTGCTCATCCGGGACCGGCACCTGCGACAACGCCGTACCCGTACCGCCCGGCTGCTTACCCGGCTTACGGCCGCTACGGCCCCGCATCGATGCCGGCGGCGGCTTGCCCAGCCCGTCCGACGACGGCGGCTTGCTGGAGTTCGTCGAGTTCAATCCCAGCTTGCGCCGCAACTCGGTGTTCTCCGCCCGCAGGACCGCGTTCTCCCGCCGCAACTCGGCGTTCTCCACGACCAGCCGGGCGTTGTCCGCCTCCAGCACACCGACCCGTACGGACAACTCGTCCAGCCGCGCCGTCAGCCCGACAACCAGAACAGCGAGTTCGTCATACGACGGACTCTCACCACCCTGACCAGGCACCACCCCAAGATCATCCCATAGTGGACGCCACGCTCAGAAACAGAGGTCAGCACCACAAATCACGTGACCTGAACAGTCACGGTGAGGCGAGCGTCGCGTTCGTCGGTGAACGCTCGGCGGCCTTGCAGGGTCTCGCGTTTGAAGGTCGCGTTGAACGACTCGGCCAGGGCGTTGTCGGCCGAGGTGCCGACCTTGCTCATCGACTGCCGGACGCCGGCCGCCGCGCAAGCGGCCGCGAAGGCTTTCGATGTGTACTGCTTAGGTTCAAGGGGTCGTTGCAACATTGGCTACTTGTGCCGATTTTAGGTGTTCGGCCAGGGCTTCTGTGGGAGTTTTCCATCCCAGCGTTTTGCGTGGCCGGTTGTTGAGGGCAGCAGCGATGGCGTTGAGGTCGCCGACGGTGTGTCGCGATAGGTCTGTGCCCTTCGGGAAGTATTGGCGTAGCAGCCCGTTGGTGTTCTCATTCGTGCCGCGTTGCCAGGGGCTGTGCGGGTCGCAGAAGTAGATCGCAAGGCCGGTGTCCAGCCGCAGTTGGACGTGTTGGGCCATCTCGGCGCCCTGGTCCCAGGTCAGCGAGCGTCGTAGCTGCTCGGGCAGCCCGGTGATCTGTTCCGCGATCGCGTCGCGGACCGCTTCTGCGCCGTGCCCGGCCAGTGGCGGGCCGTTCTTCACGACGGGTTGCTGGCCGTGTCCTTCCATGCGGGGCAGATGCAGCAGCATCGTGAACCGGGTAGTGCGTTCGACCAGCGTGCCGATCGCGGACCGTTCGAGGCCGATGATCAGTCGGGTAGCGGGGACGCATCGCTGCGTCCCCGCCCCCTCAGAACCGTGCAAGCAGCTGTTCACCGCACACGGCTCAAGCCAGCCCCAAGGGCTCGCGGTCAGGAGCAGGTGCAGGATTCGTCGGCCCGGCGGCTCCAATCCGCCGTTGACAGAGGGTGTGAAGGAGACGGAGTCGTTGAGCGCCCGGTGAGTCACCGCCAGGGAACGCGACGTACTGCTTGGAGATCGCCTTCCTGATGACCACCCGCCACGCTTCCCATTCCTGAGGGCTTCGCGGTGGGTGGTCGGCGTGCAATAGAAGACCTCCGCAGGTCGAACAGCGACCTTGCTGCGCCTGGAGCAGGCGCACGGTGATGCCGTCGACCGGTGGAGGTAGTCCCTTGCGACGCCGTTCGGCCCAGTACGACTCAAGCGCCGGGTCGTCCGGAGACGCCCTGCCCCTGACCAGCTGATGCCGGACGATCTTCGTCCAGGAGAACTTGAGCAGGTAGGCACCGCTGTCGCGGTCGCCGAACACCCACCGGTCCTTCCTGGCCCTGTTGAACCGGCCGAAGTACTTGTCGGATATCCAGTGCTTCGGCTTGTTCGGGTGGCTGCGCTTTGCCCACTTGTAAGCGAGCTTCCACATGTGATTGTCCAGCGCGGTGAAGACCTCACTGGACACCACCGTCCGGTAGTAGGCCGACCAACCCCGAACGATCGGGTTGATCTTCTTGAGCACTGCTCCCGCGTTGGCCCCTCGCAGGGCCAGCATCTCGGTACTCAGCCGTTCCCGGATCCGCCGTTGAGCCGCTGCGCTCGGCTTGATCAGCAACTTGCCGTGATAGCGGCGGACGTTGAATCCCAGGAAGTCGAACCCGCTCTCCGCGTGGACGATGCGAGTCTTGTCCTCGTGGAAGGCGAGCCCCCTGAGCGTCAGCCATGCCGCCAGCCGTTCCTTGACCTGTCCGGCCTGCTCACGGCTGGTGCACATCGCGACAAAATCGTCTGCGTATCTCACCAGCACGGGGCTGCCGCTCTGCACACTCTGTCCCGCACCGGGTTTGATGGAGACATCGAAACCTGGGAGAAGATCTAGCTATGCCCGCACCGAAGAAGTACAGCGATGAGCTGCGTGAGCGTGCGACCCGGTTGGCGGTCGAGGCCCGTCGGGATCCGGCCAGTGCGGTAGGGGCGATCCGGCGGATCGCCGGCCAGCTCGGGGTGCACCCGGAGGCGTTGCGTGGGTGGGTGAAGAAGTCCGAGACCGACGCCGGTGACCGGCCGGGTACCACCAGCAGCGACGCGGAACGCCTGGCCGCGTTGGAGCGGGAGAATCGTGAGCTTCGGCGGGCGAACCAGATCCTGCGCTCCGCGGCGTCTTTCTTCGCGGCCGAGTTGGACCGGCCGTCGCGGTGAAGGTCGCGTTCGTCGACTCGCAGAAGGCCGAACACGGTGTCCAGCCGGTCCTGCAGGCGCTGCAAGGCACGCCAGCCGAGATCGCTCCGTCGACCTACTACGCCGTCAAGACCCGCCCCGCCTCGGCCCGATCGAGGCGTGATGAGGAGTTGACCGCGCTGATCGAACAGATTCACGCGGCCAACTACGGCGTGTACGGGGCTCGCAAGATCTGGCACGAGCTGCGCCGCCAGGGTGTCGAGGTGGCCCGGTGCACGGTCGAGCGGCTGATGCGCGAGTCCGGGCTGCGCGGGCTGCTGCGCGACAAGGCACCGCGGACGACCCGCCCGGCAGCCGAGACCAGCCGCCCGGGAGACCTGGTCAAACGTGACTTCACCGCGCACCATCCGAACCAGTTGTGGGTCGCCGATCTGACCTACGTGCGCACCAGCGTGGGCTGGGTGTACGCCGCGTTTCTGTGGAATCAGTGATTTTCAATGGCCTGGCTGTGGGTGACGCTGAGGATGGGTAGCAGGGTGGCGGTGGTGGGGATGCCGAGCTGGCGTGCGGTGGGTCCGGCGGGGGTTGGGGTGTCGGCGAGTCGGCTGATGAGCGTGTCGAGGGCGGCCTGGCCGTCGTGGACGGCGGCGCGTTCGTCGTCGGTGAGTGGGATCGAGGCGCGCATGCGCTGCAGGTTGGTCTTGGCCTCCAGCAGCTGGGCCTTGGTGGAGTCCTTGGGGGTGTAGAAGTCGCAGCGGGCGCAGGCCATGCGGTGAGGGCATTGTTCGAAGAAGGTGTAGCTGCAGTAGCCGTGGCCGAGGTCGTAGTGCTGCCAAGGTGTTCCGGTGGTGGCGGTGCCGGTGGTGACGGCGTCGCGGTCGATGAGGACTTCGATGGTGCGTAGGTTTCGGGCGAAGTAGCCGGCCTCGGTGTATGCCTTGGTCAGGGTGGCCGGGGTGATCTTCGCGTAGTGCTGGGTGCTGTTCGGGCTGCGGTGGCCCAGCCAGGCTTGCAGCTCGAACAGGGTCATCGGTTCTTTGGCGTTGTAGAGCTGGCTGGCGATGGTGGAGCGGGCCCGGTGGCTGGTGATGGTGCCGCGGACGTCGCTGGTGGGCACGTTCGCCTTGGCACATAGCGTCGGGATGAGGGTGCGGTTGATGTACTCCTTGGCGACCGGGTGGGCGCGGGTGGAAAACAGCAGGTCGACGTGTTCGCTGGTCTTGCGGTCGTGCCGCTTGGGTTGGACGGGTCGGATGTTCTGCCAGGCGTCGATGGCCTGGCCGACGATCGGGTCGACGGGCTTGGTGAACGCGGTGCCGGTCTTGTGCACGGGGACGTCGAGTAGGCAGACGGCGTCCTCGGCGAGCACGTCGCGGGAGTCGCCAGCGATGGGGGTTCCGTTGTGCTGCCAGCGGATGCAGCCGACGCGGAGCCGGGTGAGTTCGTCGCTGCGTAGGCCGGCGAACAGCCAGGTCAGTGCCAGTGCGCGGGTCAGCTCGATCGGGTAGTAGCTGCCGGCGGCGGTGCCGAGCAGGTCGGTGGTCTGCAGGTTGAGCCCGGCCCACAGCAGCTTGGCCCACACGTCGTCGGCGATGACGCGGGGGTTGGTGCCGATCAGGGCGGCGACGCTGCGCGGGACGGCGAGCGCGCGGGCTGGGTCGAACCTGCGGGGGATCCACTCCCACTCCTGCAGGTCGCGGAAGAAGGTGCGGGTGCCCATCAGGATGTGGGCCTTGGTGCGCGGGGCGATCGGCGCGCCGATGCGCTCGTGCAGGTGGTCGCGGCGGCCGACCCAGTCACCGACGGTCATCCGGTCCACCGCGGCGACCCAGGCAGCGCAGATGGCGCGGGTCCACCGGCGTGGGTCGACCGCATCGGGATGTTCGGCGGCCAGCCACCGTCCGGTCTTGGCCATGTTGCAGCGGATGTTGGCGCGGACGTCGGGTGTCAGCGCCGAGGTGTCGTACCAGCGTTGCAGAACCTGCGCCCAGGCCGCCGGGACGCCGGGCAACCCCGGCGCGTGGTTGAACCCGGGACGCACCGGAGGCTGGCAGTGGCCGAGGCCGGCAACCGCGCGTTGCAGCGTGTAGAGCGTGGTCGGGTGACGTCCGGTGCTGGCCGGGTGCGTGTGCAGGCCGGCGAACGCCCCAGTGGTCAGGTCCTCCAGCCGCGGGCTGCGGTTGATCAGCAGAGCCTGGGCCAGGATCCCGGGTAACCGGTAGCGGCCCTCGGAGTCGGTCTGGCTGCGGTAGCCCCACCCCTGCGTGATCGTGCTTACCGACTCCATCGCCGCGGCGACCGGCTGCTCACCGAAGACCAGGTGCGCCAAGTGCAGCCGGTTGAAGTTGCCCACGTGCTGGTAGTCGGTGAACCCGCCCAGCAGCCAGCCCAGCGCGAGCAGGAAAGGGCGCACCGTGACCTCGGTCGGTAGTGGCTGCGCGTCGCGGAACGCCCGGCTGCTGGCGCCGACCAGCCGGGCCCAGTCCCAGCTGGTCCACCCCCACCACGTCCGGCCCACGGTGGCGCAACCGCCGAGCACGATCGCGGTGGCCTGCCGGCCGGCACGGCCGAACCGGACCGGGTCGCCGTGAGCGTCGTGAAGGGCGGCGCAGGCGGCGTCCAAAGGTTCGACCAGCCGCGACAACGCTCGCCACGACAGGGCAGTGCGCCGGGGCACGCCACGGCAGCGGTTGCGGCGCAACGCCTTCGCGTCCAGCGCGACCAACGCCGCGGCCTCACCCGGGGACAGCCGCGGCCGGCGGTCCCATCCGTCCGAACCCTCAACGAGAGCAGCGTGGTCTACTGCAGACGATCCGCCGGTAGAAAGGCGTAGCGGCGCGGTGCTCATTGGCCGGTCCCGTCCAGCGCGGCGAGGGCAGCGACCCGCCACGCGTGCAGTTGTGACATCGACGCGGCCAACCGCGCGGACAGGTCCCGGCCGGACAGGTGGATATAGCGCATCGTCGACTCGGTGCTGCGGTGGCCCGCGAAAGTGGCGATCGCATGGATCTCCCAGCCCATCCGAGCCAGGTCAGTCAGGCACAGATGCCGCGTGGTGTGGGTGGAAAACCGCGGCGTCTGCGCGGCCAGCGCGATGCGCCGCACGACCTTCGACCACGTCCACAACGTCAGCGCCTGGCCATGATTGCGGCGCGACTCGGACAAGAACAACGCGCCGCGCATCCGGCTGACCGTCGCCCGGTGGGCCAGATACCCCGACAACAGCGCACCGGTCACCGCCGAGTAGGGCACCACCCGTTCCAACCTGTTCTTGGTCGTCTCTGCCCGCACCCGCACCATCCGGTGCCCTGGATCCAGATCGTCGGTGCGCAGCGAGCACAGCTCCTCCCGGCGCAGACCGCAGTCGTAGGCCAGCGCCAGCATCACCCGGGTGCGCGCCGACTCGCTCCGCACAACGTCCAAGATGGACAGCCACTGTTCATCGGTCGGAATCCACGGCAGCTTCGTCAACCGCGGCACCAGACCCCGCTGCCCACCGCCGAACGTGCGGCCCGCCGTATACCGGCCACGCCCGACCGGGTTCGACTGGCGCACTCCTTCCTCCATCAGGAAGTCGTAGAACAGCCGCACCGGCACCAGCCGCTGCTGGATCGTCGCGTTCGCCAGCCCAGCGCCCGACTCGATCGACACCACGTTGACGCCGAGACGGCCCGGCCGCCGCGTCAGCTCACGCACGTAGACCGCCACGTCCGCCCGACCCGCCGTCAGCGGATCGACGCCAAGCCGCTCACACATCTCCAGGTACTCGGCCAGCCCGCGCCCGTACGCGTCGATGGTGCGCGCCGCCCGACCCAGATCGACCCAGACCTGCAGCCACACCGCGGCCATCTCATGCCGGTCGAGTACCGGCCACCGCTCCACCAACTCCACGGTCGCTCAACGCCGCCACCACCCCAGCCGTGAGGCAAGAGTCAGCCACCAGACAGATTCCACATAACAGCAGATTCCACGTAACTTAGAGGTAGAGGAACCCGCGTTCACCGACCGGCAGGTAGGTGATGTCACCGACGTAACGCTGGTTGACCGCGGGGGCGGTGAAGTCCCGGCTGATCAGGTCCGCAGCCTTGACCGCGGCCGGATCCGGGATGGTGGTCCGGGTACGGCGACGCAGCCGCAAGCCCTGCACACCGATCGAGCGCATCACCCGTTCGACGCGCTTGTGGTTGACCGCGGTGCCGCCGTCGCGGAGCTCGGCGGTGATCCGCGGTGCCCCGTAGGTGTTGTCGGCCGCGTGGACCTTGCGGATCTGCCGGGCCAGCACGAGGTCGGCGGCCTGCCGGGCCGCCCGTGCCGGCGCGGTGGACGTCCAGTAGTAGTAGCTCGACCGAGCCACCCCGAGGACCTGGCACAACCGCTTCACGCCGTAGCGCTGCTGGTGGTCGGCGACGAACTGGAAGCGGTTCACCAGCGCGTCTCCCCGGCGAAATACCGGGCCGCCTTGCGCAGGATGTCGCGTTCCTCCTCCAGCTCCCGGACCCGCCGCCGCAGCTCGGCGTTCTCCGCCTCGACCGAGCCCGGCTCCGGCTTGGCCGCCGCTGCGGCAGGCCGCCCGGACCCACGGTCACGGCGCTGGTCGTCGGCGCGAACCCAGCTGCGCAGTGTCTCCCGGTTGACGCCGAGATCGTCGGCGACCTCCGCGATCGTGGTACCCGGCCTCGACCGGTACAACGCCACCGCGTCGGCCTTGAACTGTGCGGGATAGTGCTTGTTCGCCATGCTGTTCCAGGACTCCTGATCTACCCGGACCTCACGATCCAAGGTTCAAGTGTCCAAGATCAAGGGGTAAGGCCCCCGCGCCTTGACCTGCTTCTACCAGGCCCTTCTGGTGCTGATCTGGTTCCGCAAAGGCGAGGATATCGCGCTGCTGGGCGCCGGGTTCGGCATCTCCCGGGCGACCGCCTACCGATACGTGGCCGAAGGCGTCGCCGTCCTCGCCGCCCAAGCGCCTGGTCTGCACGACGCGTTGCGTCGGATCGCCGACGACGGCTGGTCGTACGTGATCCTGGACGGCAAGCTGTTCGACTGCGACCGGCTCGCCGAGACCACGCGCAGCGTCAAGGGCGACACCATCGACGCCTGGTACTCCGGAAAGCACCGTGACTTCGGCGCGAACATCCAAGCCGTCATGCGTCCCGACGGACTGCCGGTATGGACCTCCGACGCGATGCCCGGACACCTACACGACCTGTCCTGCGCTCAACACCTGGGCGTCACCGCGGCCCTGAACTGGGCCGCCGCGGAACTTGCTTTGCCCGCTCTGGCGGACGCCGGCTACGAAGGGGCAGGTCACGGCATCAAGACCCCGGTCAAGCAACCCGCCGACGGCCACCGGCTCCACATCAGCAACCGTGCCTACAACCGGCTGCTACGCGGCCTGCGCTGGCAAGGCGAACGCGGCTTCGCGATCCTGATCGGACGCTGGAAAACCCTACGGCACACCACCGCGAGCCCACGCCGTATCGGCGACATCGTCGCCGCAGCCCTGCACCTGACTCACTTCGAATACAAATACCTACCCGACAGTCGCTGAGATCAACTCACTGCACCTGCCCACGGGCGACGAGCCGTCCGAGGCCATCTCGCCGCCGGCGACTTGATCCGTTCCGGAAGACACGCGTCGATCACCCACATGAAAACCGCAGCCCTCGGCTGCCCCATAACCCCGGAGGAGCCACCCCACCATGGCGGAAGGACCCATCCAAAAGCTCTGCACCTGCCGCAACAGCAACGGCAAGAAATTCGGCACCAAGTGCCCCCAACTGCGCCGCCCGGGCGGGGGGTGGAGCCCCGCCCACGGCAGCTGGGGATACCAACTCGAACTGCCCCCCAAAGCCAACGGAGCGCGCCGACAACTGCGCCGCTACACCTTCGACAGCTCAAAGGCGGCCGACGCCGACCGCACCAAGGCCAAAGACCTCCTCGCCCTGGCCGGCGGCGACGCCACCATCGCGATCGAGATCGCCGACCTGCTCCAAGAACTCAAGCGCGGACAGCCCCTGCCCGACCGCGAAGTCATCGCCAAACGGATCCGTGCCGGAGTGCCCGCCACAGCCGACATGACCGTCGGCGAGTACCTCACCCAGTGGCTCGCGTCCCGCCGCAAGGTCGAACCGGGCACGGTGCGCTCCTACGAGTCGCACATGCGCGTGCACCTCGTCCCCCACCTCGGCGCCATCGGCATCCAGCAACTGCGCGTCGAGCACATCTCCGCGATGTTCACCGCGATCGCCGAACGCAACACCGCCATCGAACTCACCCGCCAAAGCGACGACCCGCAGATCCGAGCCAGTGTCAGAGGGTTGCGGACCACGGGCCCGGCCACCCAGGAACGCATCCGCGCCACACTGCGCAAGGCGCTCAACGACGCGATCAGCCACACGAACCGGCGGCTGATCGACTTCAACCCGGCCGAGCACGTCGAACTGCCCTCGGCACCGAAGCACAAGCCGAAGGTATGGACCGACAAGCGAGTCCAGCAGTGGCGCAAGACCGGGGAAAAGCCCCACCCGGTTATGGTGTGGACCCCCGAACAGGCCGGTGCGTTCCTCGACTACGCCGAAGCCCACGACATCATCCTCTACCCGATCCTCGTGGGCATCATGCACCGTGGCATGCGCCGCGGTGAGGCACTCGGACTGCGCGACGACACCGTCGACCTCGACAACGCCCTCGCGACGGTGGACCTGCAACGCACCGTCAACGGATACGACCCGGTCGACAAAAAGGTCAAATCCGAGGCCGGTGATCGCACCTTCGCCCTCGACCGTCACACCGTCGCCGCATGGCGCGCCTACCTCGCCCGCCGTGCCCGCTGGCAACTGGTCTGCGGCAGTGAATGGCCCGACACCGGATTCTTTTTCGTCCAGCCCAACGGCGACAAATGGCATCCCGACGCCGTCAGCAAACGCTTCAACCGGCTCGTACGCGACTCCAGACTGCCGCCGGTCCGCCTACACGACCTACGACACTGCGCCGCGACGTACCTCAAGGCCTCAGGCGCCGACCTCAAAGACGTCCAGGAACTGCTCGGCCACTCCACCCACACCATCACCGCCGACACCTACACCTCCGTACTCGTCGAACAACAGGTGGAGCGGAACAAGCACGAGGCCGCCGCGAACCTGGTTCCCCGCCAACGACGACGAGGCCGGGCAGCGTAAATCCGATCATGTGGGCGGCGCGCGCCGGGTGTGGGTCAACTCGCAAAGCTGACCCGCACCCGGGCGCCTCCGCTCAAGCACCGTCACATGTGCCCCACCGCCGATGCACGTGCTACGTACGCTCATGGCCGAAACTCATCAACAATGCGCCCCGGCCAGCCCATTTCCCGAGGGCGCTGTCCAGCCTTCCCGGCACACAAAGGCCCAAGACGACCTTGCCCGCCGACCGACGTGCTGCCGAACGCGCCGCAGGGCGGCTCGCGGTCGGCGCACCGGCACGGCTGGTAGGAAGCCGATGCGGCCCACGCCAACCTGGGCCGCACCGCGACGCCGAGTCGCCGATCGGGGGCACGGGGGTGCGGGGCGTGGCACCAGCTCTCCGATCAACACCTCGGAACGTTGCCCTCGCAGCAGGCCCACCACCGCGCCCTGGCCACAGATCAAGGTTAATCACTACGACTGCGGCACGCCTGTCGGATCCGCCTAAAAACCTGAACCGGCGTTGACGATGCCGGGCTGGGCTGGACTACCGCGACGGCATCCCCGGCAGCCGTGTATCGATCGGGGCCGCCCCGTCACACGCGGATCCCCGCCAGTCGTCACCTGAATGATCGGGCGCCCGGGTGGCCACCCCAGGCGCCCACTGAAGAGCCCTCGATGTCGTTGCAGGTGGCACCGACGTCAACCAGGCGACCGCAGTGGCTGGCGTGAGCGGCCCGCGCTGGTGACACCCGACGGCGCCGACCAGCGGACAACGAGCTTCGCGCTGTGCTGGAGGCCGCCAATGTTGAAAGTTGAGCCAGCCGAGAAGACAGCCTTCCAAGCGTTGGCAGACACGGAACACGGAACGTGAGGTTCACGTTCGTGCTGCCCACCACCAACGAACCTCGCTACTACGGCCCTGTCCGTTGCGACCTCCGCCACCGAGGCGCTGTGAACCGCAATTCAATCGATTAGATTGCTATCTATACACCCAGGTCGGGGGCGATTTCTGTAGGCCGCCGGGGACTCGAACCCCGAACCTATGGATTAAAAGTCCACAGCTCTGCCAATTGAGCTAGCGGCCCGCCGCAACAAGGCTACCCGAGGCTCCGCCGAGCGGGCGCGTGGCTATCTCAGAGGGGAACTCGCCGACCTTACGCGCTCCCACCACAGCCGGTGGGCCGCGTCGGCCAGGTCGGTGGCGGCGGATGGGCCGTTGCTGGCGGTAGCCGGCGCTGAAGGCGGTGACACGGGCGAGGTCGAGTCCGCGCTCGTCGCCGTAGCTGAACAGCAGCGTCGCGGAGCGGACGACCTCTTGCCCGAGGGTGCGTACGCCGAGTCGGTCCCAGTCGAGTACGGCTGACACGCCGCCCTGATCCCACAGCTGGTTGGTGTGCTGGTAGTCGCCGTGGGTGTAGCCGCAGGGCCTGACCGGCATCCCCGTGGCGGGTCGCTGCCCGGCCGCTTGCTCGACCAGTTGGCGACGCTGGTGCAGTTGCGTCTGGGCATAGCGGTCGAAGTCGTCGCGGTCCCGCCGCCGGGCGGTCACGTCGAGATACTGATCGATCTTGGCATGGGCGGTCGACGGGTCGGTCGGCACGGCGGCGAGGTGGTCCGGGACGGGTGGCATGACCTCGCCGAGGCCGACGTGCAGTCGGCCCAGGGGCGTGCCGAGGGTGGCGGCCTCGGCACGGGTCAGGGTCAGGCCGTGGCGGTGAGCGCCGGTGGCCCAGGGCACGACCGTGTAGACAGCGGCGTCGAGGATGACCACGAGCGGCGCGGGTACGGGCAGGCCGAGGCCGGCCAGCGCGGTGGTGGCGCGGTGGTGGCGCGGTGCTGTCGGCGGGCCGCAGTGGCGTCGACGTCTAGGACCTGCTTGACCGCCCAGGTGCCGGTCGTGGTGGTGACGCGCCAGTTGCGGTTCATCAAGGCCCTCGGTGACCACGCTGGTCCTGGTGACGGGGCCGAGCCGGAAGGCGTCGACCACCTGCCGCAATGTGCTCTGATTCATGGTGGTGTCGCCCGCGCCGGCGTCGGTGGACCGCATCGGCAACTCATACCAGCCGTGCCGCGGCGGCGATACGAGCCACGCCACGAGGTGCGAGGGCCGTCACCGCCCCGGCGTTCGTTCTATCCCACCGTGGGTTACAGGGGCGTCCCGACGCGGTTACTGGAGCGCCGGCGGGCCGAGGTGGTCAACGACGCAGAGGGTTGACCGCGTCTGGCAGGAGACCGCGCCCAGACGCGACGCGTCGGGCCGTGGGGCGGCCGGCCGCGCGCCGTCTGTCGGGCTTCGGGACGAGCCGGCGCCCCGCCGCGGGTTGCCCCTGCCGCGCGGCTGGCCGAGCCCTACCTGCTGTCCACCGACCAGTTCCACCGGGCGCTGTTCCGCGAGCTGCGCACAGCCCAGAATCGGCTGACGATCCTGCACCGGCTGTAGGTGCTGCACCGCTTCGCCTGGTCCGCCGCCGACGGCCCCCGGAAACCTCCTACCTGTACACGCTCGGCCCGATCGGCCTGCGGCGACACCCGACCGCCTACGCCGACCCCGACGACCTCGGACTGAAAGCGCCATGCTCGAGCATCGACCGCGCCGAACGGATCGCGCACAGCCGCCGCCTCAACCACCTGCTCGGCATCAACCAGTTCTTCGCCGACCTGCACTCCAAGACCCCTCAACCGGCCCGATCGTCGGCTGCTGAACTGGTGGTCCGAACAGCACGCGACCGCCCACTACAGCACCAACGAACGCACCCAGGTCGGCACCAAGGCGATCAAGGTGTTCCCCGACGGGCACGGCGTGTGGAGAGCCGGCGACGACGCCGAAGGCTCGGACGTCGACGGCTGCGACACCGGCGACTTGCGAACTGCGGAAAGTCGAGCGTCCATCTGTTCTGGTCACCACCTGGGCGGGTCACGGGAACGTCTCCCTGCGCGCTCCCTGGCCCGGCACCACCCGGGTGGTGCCCCTTCTCGACGTGTCGATCGCCGCGAAAGGGCCCATGCCATGCGCGACCCCCGCTCGCCGTCCGCCACCGACCCACCGGTTCCGCCTCACGTCGGCGACATCCTGCTGTGGCGGCTGGCGGTCGACGTCGCCGCCGCGCACCAATCCGGCCCCGACGGCCGCTGCACCAACCTGCTGTGCGCACCCGAGCCGACCTATCCGTGCCGGCCCGCCGCCACCGCACAGCGAGCGGCGCACGCCGCCGGAAGCCGGACACCTGTCGCGCGAGGCCGCGCTCCGGTACCGCCGGCCGCCGTCATTGGCCCCAGCCGCGCTGATCGGTACGGCAGCGGCTGCCGGACAGCCAACTGGCCCTGAGCCGTATCAGCGCGACGTGTGGCCGCCACCGCTGCGCCGCCCCGCCGCAGAGCGAGCCGCCTGACCTTCGCACAACGACGCCCAGTCCGCCCCTGTCACGCCGCCACCGGGCGGCAGCCCGCACATCCCGCGCGATCCTGCAGCGCCCCGTCTCCATCCCCGGCGGCGTCTGCCGCGCCGCCGGGCCGATCCTGCCCGGAGGTGCCCGTTGAGTTTCCACACCGAGAACATCCTCGCCGGCTACGCACGCGCCGCCGTCGCCGTCCGCAGGTCGCCGGGCCGCGGCGCCGCGGTGAGCCGGATCGGCCGCGCGACGAAGGCTGCTTGGGTGCGCGGCGAGCGGTTCGTGCTCGCGCCGGCGATGACCGCGATCGTGGCCGCCGAGCGGCCTGCGCTGCGCTGGCAGCCGCACCGACGCAACGACCCGCCCCAGCCACTCGCCCAGCGTGACCGGGCGGGTGTGTCTGGGCCGTTCGGCGAGGTGGACCGGCGGCAGCAGGGCGAAGGCGCGGGGATATGGGCCTGACCATCGCCACGATGCCGAGCGCTCAAGGGTGGCAGGTGTCCGCTGTCGCAACGGCGTCGGCCGTGCTGGCGTCCGGTGGGCGCGGACAGATCATCGCCGCCTGCGGGACCGGCAAAACCATCACGGCCGCGCACGTGGCGCTGCAAGCGTGCCCGGCGGACGGGATCGTCGTCGTGGCGTGCCCGACCGTCGCGCTGGTCGCGCAAGTCCTGCAGGCATGGGACGGGGTCTGCGAGCACGTGCTGGCGGTCTGCGGCGACGACGGGATCGCTGAGCCAGATGCCGCCGCTCTGGCGACAATGTTGTTCGGCTTCACCCTGCCGGACCCGGCGACCCACGCAGAACCGCCGGTCGTCGTGACCACCGACCCCGACGTGATCACCGCATGGCTTACCGAACGGATGTCAGGCCGGCGGCTGATCGTCACCACGCACCGTTCGGCCGCGCACCTCGGACAAGCGCTCCTGCGCGTCGGCCGCCTCGCCGACATCGTGGTCGTCGACGAGGCCCACCACACCGCCGGCCGCGACGACAAGCACTGCGCCCTGCTGCATGACGATGCGACCCTGCCGGCCCGCCGCCGGCTCTACCTGACCGCCACCCCACGCGTCGGCGACACCGCCGACGACGGTGCCGCACTGTCGATGGACGACCCGACAGTGTTCGGACCGGTCCTCTACCGCTACCCGTTCGCCCAAGCCATCGCCGACCAATGGCTCGATGACTACCGCATCGCCATCGTGGCGGTCACCCGCGCTGAACTGCTATCAGTGCTGCGCACCCTCACCGGCACCGGCCGGCCCAGCGCGGCGCACCAAACCGAGTGCGCCGACGGGCCCCTACGGACCGCCATGGTCGTCGCCGCCATGGCCCGCGCCGCCGCCGAGTTCGACCTGCAGCGCACCATCGTCTACCACCCGCGCATCGCCACATCACGCGCCTTCGCCGAGGCCATGCCGGACATCCTCACCGCACTGCCCGACACCACTCGGCCGGCCCGACCGCTGACCTGCCACCACGTGGACGGCCGCCATGACGCCACCTACCGCCGCGCGGTACTCGCCGACCTGGCCGACCCGCCGGGTGACGGCTGGACCGTGGTCTCCAACGTTCGGCTGCTCGGCGAAGGCATCGATGTCCCCGCCGTGGACAGTGTCGTGTTTGCCCACCCCAAGACGTCAGCCACCGACATCGTGCAAGCCGTCGGCAGGGCGCTGCGCCGCAACCCGGCCGGCAGCGGAGTCGGGACCATCCTCGTGCCGGTCCTGGCCGCCGACGACCCCGACGCCACCGCCCAGGCCGACCTGGCCGGCTACGGCACCGTCTGGGAGGTCGTGCGGGCGCTGCGCGCCCACGACGAAACTCTCGCCGCCGCACTGGATCTGCAACGCCAGTCCGGCCCGGCCGACCGGTGGACGCTGCCGGACAAGATCGTGGTCCGGGTCCCGGACGGTTACGACGTCGGGCAATACCTCCAGCACCTCACCATCCGGCTCGTCGCCGCCACCACCTCACCCTGGTGGGAAGGCTACGGCGCCACCACCGCCTACCACGCCGCGCACGGCCACCTCGGCGTCGCGGTCGATCACCTCACCGACACCGGCTACCCCCTCGGCCGGTGGCTGCACCACCAGCGCAAGGCCCGCCGCAGCGGCGTCCTGTCCGCCGCCCGGATCGCCGCGCTGGATTCCCTCGGCATGATCTGGAATCCGCGCGGCACCCGCTGGCTGGCCGGATTCGCCCACGCCGTCGCCTTCCGCGAGCGCGAAGACCACCTGCGGGTGTCGCCCGAGTACATCACCCCCGACGGCTACCCCTCGGTTCGTGGATCCGCACCCAGCGCAAGCAGTACCACGCCGGCCGGCTCGACCCCGACCGCGCCGCCGCCCTCGAAGCCCTCGGCATCGAATGGTCCCCGTACGAGGCGATGTGGCAACGCGGCATCACCGCCGCCACCAACTACCACGCCAGCCACGGCCACCTGCAGGTGCCCGACAACCATGTCGAAGCCGACGGATACCGCCTCGGCCAGTTTATCGTCGCCCAACGCATGCTCTACAAACGCGGCACCCTCGCCCCCGACCGCATCGCCGCGCTCGAGGCGCTCGGCATCATCTGGAACTCCCGCGAACACCGGTTCAACCTCGGCCTGTCCGCCGCCGCCCGCTACTTCCAGACCCACGGCGACCTGATCGTCCCCACCGAGTACAGGACACCCGACGGCTACCCCCTCAGCGCCTGGCTGAAGAACCAACGCGCCAAACTTCGGGCGAGCAAACTCGCGGACCACCGGATCCGCGCGCGCTCGACGACATCAGCCCGACCTGGCGCAACGGCCAGTAACTCCGCCCACCTAGCTCCACGCTGCTGCCCGCCCGGCGGGCTCACCCCGCGCGGCACAGGCCAGGCCGACGGGGTTGGTCGTGGGCGCCTCGCCGAAGCAACGGTCGGATTCAGCAAGGCGCATCAGATCGACGAGCGGCGGGATCACCCTCCTCGGCCGGCTCTACGACAGACCCGCGGCTTCGCCAGGTAAAGCCGTCGCTCGGTGACGTTCCCGAGCGGTCCGGCAAGGAAGCGCGGCGGAACTGCAGGTGGCTGCCCGCCGCCGGGCGACAGACGAATCCGCGCCGGCAACGCCACCCGTGCCCGCGCCGCCAGCGCGCCCATCGATCGGCTCCCCACGCTCACGCCGCCCGCCGGCCGGCTCCACGACCGTTCTCGGCGTTGGGCACTCCCTCACCTCCGCGCAGCCGCTGGTGCGCGGCCACGTCGACACCGCCGAACCGCACGGCTACACGGCGTGGATGTACCTGATCGACGCCGAGGCGCGCACGATCCGGGTGTACGAGGCCGCCGTGCACGACCGGTGGCTGCCGCACAGCCTGCACCCGCTGGACCCCCACACCGCTGCGGCGCCGTCCGGCGGGCGGCCGCCTGCTCAACCCGAGCCCGCAGACCACAACCGGAACGGAGGCGAGCCGATGACCATCGCCTGCCGGATCGCCGAGGGGCGAGTGCCGTGAGCCCCGACCAGCAGCGGCGGCTTTACTACGCCGCCCTCGCGCGCAGCCGGCGCGAGGTGACGCCGCCACCGCCGACCAGGTCGGCCACCACTGGATGCCGGCGACGGTCAGCGTGGACGGACTGCACACCGCCTGGACGGCCGAGGTCTGCACCGGCGAACACGCCCGCGCCGTGACAGTCGTGCGGTTCGACCACGACACCCTCGCCGACGCCATCGACACCCTGCACACCTTCTACGCCGACCAGCTGCCCGGCTCCGGGCTACCGCAGCTCGACCTGTACGGCGACGTGCTGGTCACCACCTGGTTCACCGGCACCCCCCACGCGCAAAGCCAGGTCACCTTACGCCGACGCGCACGGCCGGTTCATCCTCGGTCCGCACCTGTGGCCGTGGACCGTCACCAGCCCGCCTCCCGCGACGACGATGCACAACGGCGTCGCCCCGATCCGGGAATGGGTGTCTGCGCCCATCGACCCCTGCCCAGCTCACCCCTCGGTGGCATGACCCCTCCGCATTGACCGTGATGGCCATCAACAGCAGCGTATGGGCTGCACCCGCAGATGGCGACCCGGTCCGCGCGAGCGATCCGGCCGGATGTGGACGGGGCTGGTCGGCCCTCAGCGCCGTTAGGGTTCCGGCATGGTTGCCGATGCGCGGTACAGCCTTTGGAACGGTCCGGGGACCAGCTTCGCCGTCCAGACGGCGCCTCTTCCACACGAGCTGCATCCAGATGAGGTTCTCGTGGCGGTGGACCTCGCCACGATCTGCGGCAGCGACGTGAAGACCGTGACCGGCCGCCGGCCGGGTCCACGCCCGTGCGTCCTCGGCCACGAGCAGGTGGGTACCGTCGCTGCGGTCGGCGCCAATGCCGCAGTGGCGGTGGGGCAACGGGTGGTGTGGTCGGTCACCGCCTCCTGCGGACGATGCACCCGGTGCGAGATCACCCCGCAAAAGTGCGTGAACGTCAAGAAGTACGGCCATGAGCCCTTCGACACCGCCCGGCCGCTGACGGGAGGGCTGGCCGCGCACTGCCTGCTCTTTCCCGGAACCACCGTCGTCGCGGTGCCGGACACCATCTCGGACGGGGTGGCCGCGCCGGCCAGCTGCGCAACCGCGACGGCCGCCGCAGCCGTGGCGGCGGCCGGATCACTGCAGCCGGGTATGCGAGTTCTTGTCGCAGGCGCTGGGATGCTCGGGATCACCGCCACCGCGATGTTGGCCCAGCTCGGCGTAACGGTGGTCGTGTACGAGCCTGACCGCAGGCGCCAGGAGCGGGCGCTGCTGTTCGGCGCGGCGGCCGTGACCGCGGAGCCGGTCGACGGCGCCGACGCTGCGCTCGAACTCTCCGGTCGCGCCGGGTTGGTCCAGATCTGCCTGGATGCCCTGACCGTCGGCGGCACCCTCGTCCTTGCCGGCTCGGTGTCACCCGGGCCCAGCATTGCGCTCGACCCGGAACGGGTCGTGCGGAACCTGCTCACCATCACCGGGGTGCACAACTACCGTCCCACTGACCTGCAGACCGCCGTCGGCTTCCTGGCAGCGCACCAGCACCACTACCCGTTCGCTGACCTCACCGCCGGCCGGTGGCCTCTGGAACAGCTCGATGAGGCGTTCCGCGCCGCGCTGGCCGGCACCGCCGCACGGCAGTCCGTACGACCGGGACGCTGACTGGGCAGGCAAGCCAGGCCATGCCGCACGCGGCGACGCGCTCGGGACATCGCGACCTGTCTTCGCCAGCGCCCGTCGCACGGTCACAGCACCGCGCCGCTCCAGCAGATCTGCCGCGGTGGTACAACACCTGCACACGACGTCGACCTCTGCACAGGCCAACCTCGCTCGCCTATGGGACAACACTGAGACGCCCACCCACACGGTCGATCGCCCACGCCAGCGGGCATCGCCGCCCCGGATCGGTTCGCGTCCTTCGGCAGCCGCCGGCCACGTCCACAGCCCGGCGTACGAGCGCCTGGCGGGGCCCCACCAGGCCGAACGCGCAACAGACATGGACCGCAACCGACACTGCACTGAATGTCAATGAATTGTCGGAGTCAGCCATGGGGTCTGCCCGACATCGGTTCGCACCCGGTTCGGTGGAGGACGTCAACCACCCAAGCGTCCGCCGCAGGTGAGCCCACCCGCGTATAGGCGCGAACGTGCACCTTCTCCGAAGGAGTTCACCATGGTCCGGGTACCTGACTGTCCCGATCGTCGGTCCGGTGAGGATCCTGCGCCCGCGATAGCCGCCCGCCGGCGCGGAGTGGTCGGCGGGGTCTCGCACGGCGGGTGCGGGCGCAGATGACCGATCCGCTGATCGACCGCATCGAACGGCTCGGTGCGGCGATGCGCCCAACACCGCTGGTCGCGCTGAGGCACGAACGCGTCGATCTGTACCTCAAGCTCGAGTCGAGCAACCCCACCGGCAGCACCAAGGACCGTTCCGCGTACGCGATTCTGTGCGAAGCAGCCCGCGCTGGGCTGATCGCCCCGGGAACCACGGTGGTGGAGTCGTCATCGGGCAACTTCGCCGTGTCGTTGACGACGCCCTGCCGGTACCTCGGGCTGCGGTTCGTCCCGGTCATCGACCCGACGATCAATGTCCCGACGGAGCGATTGCTGCGCCTCGGGTGCGATCGGGTGGAAAAGGTGGTCACCGGCGATGAGCATAGGTTCCTCACCCGCAGGTTGGACGTGGTTCAGCAGTTACGGGCCGAGGATCCCGGCGCCTACTGGCCGAACCAGTACGCCAACCCGGCCGCCGCCTGCGGGCATTTCGAGTTCACGGGCGCCCAGCTGTGCGCGGACCTGCCCACGGTCGACTATGTCTTCGTCGGTGTCGGCACCGGTGCGACCCTCGCCGGGTTTTCCCAGCGCATCAAACGCGACCGCCCGGTAGCGAAGGTGATCGCCGTCGACACTGAAGGCTCGGTGATCTTCGGCGGAGCGGCTGGCCGCCGCCGCATTCCCGGGATCGGGTCGTCGATCCAACCCGGCCTGGTCGAGCAGGCGATCGTCGACGACGTCGTACGCGTCTCGGAACGCGACACCGTCCTGACGTGTCGACGTCTGGTGCGCGACACCGGCCTGTACGTCGGCGGGTCGACCGGCAGTGTGCTCGCCGCCATCGACCAGTACTTCGCCGGATGTCGGGGACGACCCATCGTCGCGTTCCTGTGCGCGGACCACGGCACCGCCTACACCGACACGATCTACGACAAGCGGTGGGTGCGCGACGAACTCGGCCTCGACCTCGCGCCGCAGCTGGCCTCCATATCTTGCTGACCCCGTCCCGCCCAGCCACAGCGAGGAGGACGGCGCGACCAGCGCCGAAACACCATGACAGCAGACTCCGGGGGCGGCCTCACCCTCGTGCGAGGCAACGACATCCTCAGCCAGATCACCGGTCACCGCGCCGACTGCCTGGACGTGATCAGCCGGGCGTACCTCACGCACGCCGATGGCGGCGCCGCGCTTCCGCACAGCGTGTTCGTGCGACCCGACCCGCCCCGACCGGACCGGTTCATCGCCCTGGCCGGGCACTTGGCCGGCGACTTCGGTATCGCCGGCATCAAGTGGATCGCCAGCTTCCCGGACAACGTCGCCGCTGGGCGGGAGCGGACGTCGGCTGTCCTGGTCCTCAACGACACCCGCACCGGCTATCCGATCGCCGTGCTGGAGGGGTCGGTGATCTCCGCGACCCGGACCGCGGCGTCGGCGGTCCTGACTGCGGAGAAGCTCGCCGGCCGCCGCAAGGCCGCCCGGGTCGGGATCGTCGGCACGGGCCTGATCGCCGCCCACGTCTGCCTGTTCCTGACTGAACTGGGCTGGGACATCGGCGGCTACACCCTGCTCGACACCTACCGCGACCGCGCGCAGCAGTTCCGGGCTCGGCTGCTCGAGGGCCGCGCCACGGCGGCGCGGGTGACGACCGACGTCGCGGACCTCTTCGACGAATGCGGCCTGATCGTGCTGACCACGACCGCGAACACGCCGTACCTGCTGGACCCGGCCCTGCTCACGAACTGCCCGCTGGTGCTGCACCTGTCCCTGCGTGACCTCGGGCCGAACCTGATCAGCGTCAGCCAGAACATCACCGACGACCCGGAGCACGCCTTCCGGGAAAACACCTCAGTGCAGGTGGCCGAACGCACGCTCGGCGACCGGGCCTTCCTGTCCGGGACCATCGCCGACGTGCTGACCGGACGGGTCGCCCGCGACGGCCGGCCGGCGATTGTCGCCCCGTTCGGCCTGGGCGTCCTCGACCTTGCTCTCGGTCAGTGGGTCTACCAGCAATGCCAGGACCAGGGTGCGGTCACCACCGTGCCCGGCTTCTTCTCCGACCCGCTCCGCTGACCCCGCAGCCCCATCAATGCCCGACCCAGCGCCGGGACCGCAGTTGCCCCGGCCAGGACCTCAGGAAGGTGGTGTGCCACAGATGCTCGAATCCGACACGCTGCAGGACCCCGGCGTACAGCTGCGCCTGCGCGCGCTGCTGCGCGCGACCGCAAACGACCTGAAACGGCCCGACGAGGTCGCGGACACCGACCTACGGCTACCACCGGGCACCTTCACCCGCCTCGTCGACGGCCACGAGCCGATCACCTGGGAACTGCTCGCCGCCGCCGCTGCGGTCTGGCCGGTCAACGTGCGTGATCTGCTGCCGCTGCACGACGACACGAACCTCGACGTGCGCATCTGCCGGGCCAGCGACTCCACCGCCAGCGAACGCACCATCGCCCGCGGCGGGACCGCCTACTACACCTACCGGGACACCGCGATGTCGCGGCTGGCGTCGTACCGGCCCGAGTGGATCGGCATGCTGTGCACCGTCGGCGACAACTACTGGGACAACCCGGCCGTGCAGTGGAACAGCGGTCACCTGCTCTACCAGTTCACGTACATGGTCGGGAAAGTCAACTACTACTACCGGTGGAACGGCCGCTCCTACTGCATCCCGATGAATACCGGCGACTCGGTGTTCGGGCTGCCGTTCGCACCTCATTCGTTCACCCGCCGTGACGCCGGCGAGCCGGCCCACATCCTCGCCCTCACCTACGGCGGTGACCTTACCGGCGATCCGCAACGGGAACTGGCTGTCCTCGGCGGTGACGCCGCGCAGGCGCTGACCTTCAACGGCGCCGGGCATGGTCAAGCGGCGCTGCTGGCGTCGTTCCTGCAAGCGCGGATGCTCGGCCCCGCCGAGCTGGCTGCCCGCTCCGGCATCGAACCCCTGCGGGTGGACGCCTTGCTGACCGGCAAGGTGACTGCCGCCGTGTCAGAGCTGGCGCCGCTGGCCGCGGCGCTGCGAGTCCACCCGCGCGAGCTGCTGCCCATCACTGCGGACGCGTCCGCCGACGGGGTGGTCGTGCAGCGCGCAGTGGACGCGCGCCGCTGGCAACTCGGCCCGCAGCAGGCACCGGCCTACGACGTCGTGCAACTTGCCGGAGACCGGCTGCACCCGCACACCACGGCCGTCGAGCTGCACCCGCGGTCGGCCGAACCGGACGGGCCGGCGTGGCTGAGCACCTATCAGCACCAGTACGTGTACGTGCTCGGCGACAAAGGCACCCAGATGACCTGGACCAGCGGCGACGGCCAGCATCATGCCGCCCTCGCCCCCGGCGACTCGGTCTACCTCAAACCGCTGGTCCCGGTCGCGTTCTTCCGTGGCGGCCGGCTGCTGGTCCTGCGGATCGGCGGCGCGGTCCGGCCCGACGTGCGGTTCGCGCTCGGTGCCATGGCCGACGACGGCCGGCACCGCTACGTCCGAGACACCCACCTGTGGTACAGCCTCGAAGGGAAACGCTGACGTGAACCGCATCGAGAACAGAGCAGGCACGCTGCGGCAGCTGCTGCAGGGACCGAAGATCGTCCGGCTGGTCGGCGGTCACGACGGGCTGACCGCGAAACTGATCCACCAGGCCGGCTTCGAAGGGGTGTGGGCGTCCAGCTTCGCCGCGTCCGCCAGCCACGGCGTGCCGGACGCGAGCATCCTGTCGATGAGTCAGTTCCTCGACGTCGCGGAGACGATGACCCTCGCCGCCCCGCTGCCGGTCATCGCCGACGGCGACACCGGCTTCGGCGACGCCCGCAACTTCGCCTACGCGGTGCGACGCTACGAAGCGCGCGGCATCGCCGGCATCTGCATCGAGGACAAACAGTTCCCGAAGATCAACAGCTTCGCCGACGCGGCGCAGGACCTGCTGCCGGCCGCGGAGTTCGCCGGCAAGATCCGGGCCGGGAAGCAGGCGCAGACCGGGTCGCAGTTCCTGGTGATCGCCCGCACGGAAGCGCTGATCGCAGGCGGCGACCTCGACGAGGCCGTGGAGCGTGCGCACCTGTACGCGGACGTGGGCGCCGACGCGATCCTCGTGCACAGCAAGAGCGTGCACCCCGACCAGGTGCTGAAGTTCGGCGCCGCCTGGGACCGCGACGTCCCCCTGGTCGCGATCCCCACCACGTACCCGCAGGTCACCGAGGTCGAACTGTTCGACGCCGGCTACCGCATGGTCATCTACGCCAACCACGGCATCCGCGCGACCGTGCGCACCGTCACAGACACGCTCACCGCGCTGCACCGCGCCGGGACGGCCGCGGACCTGGAGGACGGCCTCGCCTCGATGCCGGAAGTGTTCGCGCTGCAGGGAATGCCGGCCGCGTTCAAGGCCACACCGTGACCACCCCGGCAGAGTTCCTCGACGCCCTGGCCGGCGCGGGCGTGCGGCACGTCTCCGGGGTTCCGTGCTCCTACTTCGCCGGGCCGCTGCGGCTCATCGACGATCATCCGGCGCTGACCTACACCCCCGCCGCGAACGAGGGCGGCGCGCTGGCCCTCGCCGTCGGCGCCCAGCTGGCCGGCACACCGAGCGCGGTCCTCGTCCAGAACTCCGGGTTCGGGAACCTGATCAATCCGCTGACGTCGCTGGCCCTGCCCTACCGGGTCCCCGTGCTGGTCATCATGAGCATGCGGGGCTGGCCGCACGCCACGGCAGGCGAACCACAACACCAGATCATGGGCCGGGTCGTCCACGACTGGCTGCACACCCTCGACCTACCGTTCTGGGAGCTCACCGCCGGCGGCGCGGCCTTCGCCGACCTGCTCACCCAGGCCGGCCCCGTACTGGCCGACCACCGGCCAGCGTTCATCCTGGTCGGCAAGGACGCCATCGATACCGGCCGAGCTCCGAAACGGGCCGCCCCACCGGCCGGGATCACCGGGGAGGACCTCGCTCGTGAGATCTGCTCCCAGCTGCCCGGCGGGAATCCGATCCTCGCCACGACCGGCTATCTGTCCCGCGCGCTGCTGGGCACCGGTGACCGGCCCGAGCACTTCTACATGCAGGGCTCGATGGGACACGTCATCAGCGTCGCGCTCGGCGTCGCCCTGCAGAACCCGCACCAGAAGGTCGTCGTCCTCGACGGCGACGGCGCCGCGCTGATGCATCTCGGTGCGCTCGCCGTCGTCGGCGGCGCCCAGCCGCCGAACCTGATCCATGTCGTGTTCGACAACGGCGGCTACGAGTCAACCGGCGGGCAACCGGCACCCGGCCGGGTCGACTTCTGCGCCGTCGCACGGGCCTGCGGCTACCGCACCACGCTCACCGTCGCCGACGAGTCCGACCTGAGCGTCGGCGTCAAACAGGCGCTGACCGCGCCGGGGCCGGTGCTGCTGACCGTGCACGGTGTCACCGGCCGCGCCGGCACCGCGCCACGGGCATCCGAGACCCTCGCCGTTGCCGAGCTTGCCGCCCGGTTCCGGGCCGCCCTGGCGCCCAGCAGGCCGGCCCGAGGCGACCTGTGCCGCCCTGGTGTGGAGGAGGACCGATGACGGTGTTGCCCGCGGTGCTGTACACCGATCCGCCGTGGCTGGTCCCCGACGGGAGACCGGACCCCCACCTGGCCGGGATCGAACGGGCCACGCTCGCCGGCGTGGACCTGCGGTTCGGTCCGCACGACGGCATCCGCTATGCGAACACCGGATCCACCCTGAACGCGGCGGCGACCGGTGTCCAGGTGCTGGTGGTCTACCGGTGCCAGGTGACCCCGGAGCTGCTGGACGCTGCCGGGCCCGGCCTGCAAGCGGTGGTCCGCCAGGGTGTCGGCGTCGACAACCTGCACGCCGAACAGTTGGCCGAACGCGGTATCGCCGCCTACAACATTCCCGACTACTGCGTGGCCGAGGTGGCCGCCCACACCGCCGCGTTCGCCCTCGCGCTCGAGCGGCGCCTGATCCCCCAACACCTCGGCCTGACCAGCGGCACGTTCGACATCTACGCCGGCGGCGTGCCCCGCCGGCTCAGCGACCACACGCTCGGGATCGTCGGATTCGGCCGGATCGGCCGCGCCGTCGCCCGCCTGCTCGGACCGTTCTACGGCCGGACGTTGGTCTACGACCCCTACCTCGGCGCCGACCTGGCCGAAGGGTACGGCGCCAAGGCCGTGCCGACGTTGCTAGACCTGCTGGCCGGCTCGGATCTGGTGACCCTGCACTGCCCCCTCGATGAGACCACCGACGGCATGCTCGACCAGGCCGCGTTCACCGCGATCCGACCCGGCGCGTACCTGGTCAACGCGGCCCGGGGCCGGCTGGTCGACCCGGACGCGCTCGCCGCCGCGCTCGCCGACGGCCAGATCGCCGGTGCGGCTCTCGACGTGTTCAGCCCGGAGAACCCGCACACCGACCCGCGCTGGAAGCCGGTGCTCGAGCACCCGGGCGTGCTGGTCACCAGCCACCGCGCGTTCCTCTCCGCGCAGGCGGAGACGAGCGGCCGGCGCCGGGTCGCGCAGATCGTCCGAGACGTCCTCGACGGCACGCCGGTGCGGGTCGGCACCGTCCAGGCCAGGACCATGCGATGACCGGAGTCGAAATGTCGAGCACCGCCCGCCGGCCGCTGCCGGACGGGGTCGTCGACCTCGCCGCCGGTGACGTCCGGCTGCCGTTCCCGCACCCCGACGGTGTCAGCCGCACCATCGGCCCGGCGGACCAGGCGTACGCGGACACCGCCGGCGACCCGGACCTGCGCAGCCGGATCGCCGCGTACGCGACCGGCACCGCACCGGTGACAGCCGGGCAGGTGCTGGTCACCCCGGGCGCCCGGACCGCGGTGTTCCTCACCCTGCTGCAGGCCACCGGCCGCGACGTGCTGCTGCCGGTCCCGCACTGGGGCAGCTATCCCGCACTCGTCCAGTGCGCCGGCGCTCACCCGGTGGACTACGGCCCGTACCCGGAGGTCACGGCGCTGGAGGCGGCCCGGACCAGCCGCACCGCGATCGTGGTGATCAACAGTCCCCGCAACCCCGACGGCGCGGTGGTGGACGCCGACACCGTCACCGCGGTACTCGGCTGGGCGCACCAGCACGGCATCATCGTGCTGTTCGACCAGGTATATCGCGGGCTGGCCACGCCGACGACACCGTCGCCCCTGGAGCTCACCGACACCCTCGCCCCGCACTGCGTCGTGGTCGACGGGCTCACCAAGAGCCACGCCGCCGCCGGGATCCGGCTCGGCTGGGCGATCACCGGCGACCTGATGCCGGCCCTGACCGCAGTCGCGTCCCATCTGATCGGCGGAGTGTCCACCCGCACCCAGCAGGCCGCTCTCGCCGCCCTGACCGCGCCGGCCGGGACCCGCACCGCCGCCCTGGCCGACCTAGCGGACCAAGTCCGGCAGACCGCCGCCCGGCTGGACGCCATCCCCGGCGTGCGATGCCCGGCCCCGGACGCCGGATTCTTCCTCTTCCCCGACCTGCGCGGCTGGCTGGCGACCATCGCCCCCGGACCCAGGTCCGACGTCACCGCCTGGCTGCGCCACGAGCACGGCGTCGCCGTCGTCGACGGCGCCGCGTTCGGCACCCCAGGCCACATCCGCCTCTCCGCCGCCGTCGACGCGCCGACGCTGGCCACCGGCCTGCAACGGCTCACCGCCGCCCTCACCACCACCTCAGCCGAAACCTGACCCCCGGCCGCCCCCGGCGGCACCCCCGCGCCTTACGGGAAAGGAGAACGGCGTCCGCCTGGCGGCCGACGCCGGCACCTGCCATGACCACACCCACCGCCGTGAAGATCATCACCCGCCCACCGGACCGCAACCAGGCCCTCCTCGCCGAGTTCACCAAGAACCACCTGCGCTACGACGGCGCACCGTTCGCCGGGCTGCTGTCGCCAACCTCCACCCTGATCCCCGCCAGCGCCGCCGCCCGGCTGCCCGAAGACGCCGCTGCCGTGGACCGCTGGTACGAAGGTCTGCTCGACTTGTACCTGGCACTGCTCGACAAGGACCACCCCAGCGACCTGCTCGGCCGAATCGAATGGGGCCTCGACCCCGACATGCGGCGCCTGCAACGCGCATCAGCGCGGCGCCGCGACCGGCCCCGGATCGGCCGGCTCGACTGCGTCGACCTCGGCAGCGACCACTTCGTCACCGAAGTCCAATGGAAAGGCGCCGGGGAAGGCTGGCTCGCCGCCATCGACCGGTCCTACCGCACCGTGTTCCCCCTCGACCCCGCCCATCGCCCGTTCGGGGACCTGGTGAAGGCGTGGGCCGGCGTGTTCGCCGGCGACGGATGCAGTGTCAACACCGGCCGCTGCGGCTGGGGCGACGCCGAACAGTTCCTCAACACCGAACTCGCCCGCCTCGGCACCACCCTCGCCTGGTCGGACTTCGACGCCATCACCACGATGCTGCGCCGCGACGGAGACCAGCTCCTGGTCGACCACGACGGACAGACGCACCCGCTGCACCACCTGTTCCTCGACCGGCTCACCGAAGTGATGCCGGTCGAACTCATCGACGCGCTCGTCACCGCGGCCACCGCTGGAAGGGTCGTGCTCGACACCCCACCGAGCTACCTGTTCAACCAGAAACTGCCGCTCGCGTTGCCGTTCACGCCCGGCTACGAGCAGTACTTCCCCGACACCGTCCGACGAACGCTGATCCCGACGATCATCCTCAACCCCGACCGGCCCGACCTGGAAGCGCTGGTCCCGCACCTGCGGCACGACGACCGCGACACCGTCGCCCACCTCGACTCGTGGGACGCCGTGCTGGACCTGCCCGAGGATCTGCGCGGGCTGCTGGTGCTCAAGTGCGGCTCCATCGACCAGTTCCGCAACCACGGCGGGCAGGGCGTCCACCGGCTCGACGGCAGCCCCGACCAGGCCGCCGCCACCCTGAAGGTGGTCCTCGACCGCGCCGTCGCCCTGGGCGAACCGTGGGTCATCCAGCCCTACCTGGGGCATCGCTGGCAGGTCCCGGCCACGCTGATGTCGCGCCCCGACGAGCTGACCACCCTCGACCTGCACGCCAAGTTCGGCGTCTACCTGCACCTGAGCGAGCAGGCCGGGCCGCCACCGCAGGTCCTCGGCGGTGTCGCCAGCCTCGGCACCACCTGGAAGGTGTCCGGGGCGTCGAAAACCCCCGCATCCGTTGACGACGCCGGCGTCTGGCACGGCGCATTCCGGCACGACATCCGCGTTGAAGCCGGCCCGTCACCGGCAGGAGGGCAGCCCCATGCGTGAAACCCTGTTCCGGGCCGCTCAGCCGACCGGCACCACCGCGTCGGAGGAACTCGTCGGCCAGTTCCAGGACCCTGACCTGACCGCGGCGTGCTGGACGTCGTCGCTGGCCCCGCTTCCTGTCTCCGCCGTTGCCGGGGGTGCCGATCCGGTCCTAATCCTGTGGCCGTACCCGGCAGCGACCGCCGACTGCATCGACCGGGCCAACTGCGCCGACCACTTCGTCCGCGCCCACCCGACCTACCACGTCCTGACCCAGCACAGCCTGGCCGACCCGGCCGCGGCGGCCCTGCTCAAGCACACGAACGTGGTGGTGTTCCTCCCGTTCGAGCAGGCGGTCGCTGACCTTTCCGTCGAGGCCGGCGAGCTGCTGTTCCGCGGTCGCCGCTGCGACGCCGTCATGAGCGAGATGACGCCCGGCTACCTGTGGCGGCACGGGCTGCTCGATCTCGACCCGCAGGACCCGCGATGGCCGGTGCGCACCCCGCTCGTCAACGGGTCCTTGATCGCCGCCCACAAAGCGATCCAGGCGGAGCACTTCGCTAAGTACTGCCGCGGTCACGACGACCTCGTGGCGCTCGACCACCACCGGGCGACCACCGCCGAAGAACTGGCCGGGGCGCTCGAGCAGGTCCTCGCCGAGCACCACAGCGCCGTCATCCGCCCGTTCAGCGCGTCGCAAGGCACCGGCGTCACCTTCACTGCCCGCACGAAGACCCGCCAGCAGGGCACCGCTGCTGTGGCGGACCGGATCCTCGCCGAGATCGGCGCAGCCCTATCCCGCAAGTACGGGGGTACGGATCCGTTCCCGGTCACCGTCAGCCCGTTCGTCACGGCGGCCCGCATCGACGGGTGCGTCACCGACCTGCGCATTTTCGTCGTGTACGACCCGGCCAGCGGCGGTGTGCGCGGCCTGCCCGGCATGGTCCGCCGGGCACAGACTCCGCTGCTCGATGAGGTACCGATCACCGCCGCGTCGGCAATGACGAACCTGAACGCGCCACCAGCCGGCGCCGCGCTGCCAGGCCGGCGGTTCTTCCCCGCCACCTCCCCGCAGATCATGGCCGCGCTCGGCCTCACCCCAGATGCGCTGGTGCAGCTGTGCCAGCACGCCGCCGCGATCTGGGCACACGCGTTCGCCGACGATCACGAGGCGATCGGCGGCGGCGCCGGACCTCAGTTCGCGTACGGCTCGGTCGACTGTGTCATCCGTGAGGAAGACGGCAAGACCGTGCCGATCGAGATGAACGGTGCGAACGTCGGCTCCCACCCGACCGTGCACCCCCGCTGGTGTGACACTTTCGGGGCCGCGACCACGCACGCGCTGACCAACCTGGGACTGGCGCGATGACCACGCCGCTGCTTCGCTCGGCGGGTCTGGGTGTCACCGCCAGCGTGAACACCACCGTCGGCGCGCCCGGACCCACCGCCGTGTTCTCCACCACGCGGCTGCCGGACGCCGCCGGCTGCGAGACGCTGCTGCGCCGCGCCTACCCCCGGCTGCGCCGCCAGAGCGGGTTCAGCAAGGCGATCTTCGTCGCCCCGGGCCCGGACGGTCGGTTCCTCGGCCGGTTCCTGCAGCTCACCGGAGCTGCCGAGACCATGTTCGGGGTCGCCCACGCTGGCCGGGACTGCGTCAACTCCACAGTGGCGGCCTATTCTGCGATCGCCGCCGACGCGACCGCCACGATCGTGAACGCCGATACCGGCCTGGTCGTCGCCGTCAGCCCGTCGCTGTGCTCGGGTTCGGTGGACGTCGAGGTGCGGCCGGCGACGCCGGTGCGGCCCGCCGACGTCGTGCTGGCCACGCCCGGCTGCCCCGGCGTGCTCGCCGTCCGGGTGAACAACCCGTACGTGCTGCTCGACGCTAACGTGGTCGGGTTGAGCGCCCGCGAGCTGCTGGGCCTGACCGGCCCCGCCGACCCCGTACTGCTGCGCCCGGTCACCGACGCCGTCGCCCAGGTCCAGGCCCAGCTCGGCCTCCCCGCCGGCGGTGACCTGCCGAAGCTGGCCGTCCTCGCCGCCGGAGATCGCGACACGATCGCCGCCCGCACCATCTACCACGGCCGCTGGCACCCCGGCCTGCCGCTCACCGGCGCGATCACCTTCCTGACCGCGGCCCTGGTACCGCGGGCGCCGTGGTACCACCGCGACGTGCTCCTGCACGGTTTGCGCCTGCGCACACCGGCCGGCGACATCCGGGTGTCGACCGGCACCGATCAAGGCGCACTGACCAGCTACCACATCCCGGCCCGGGAGGTGACCCGTGACGTCGCCCCGTCCTTCATCTGACCCGGCCAGCACGCCAGCGCTGCACGAGGCGGTCACCGCGGCACACCAGCGGCTCGCCAGCGCCGCGGTGTGCCTGCTCGCCCGCAACGGCACGACGCCGATCGAGGCTGCAGAGCTCACCGGCTTCACCGACACACTGACCCGGCGCGCCGCCACCGTGACGCAGGTGCACTTCGACGACGTGCACGAGCTGTACCTGCCACCGGCCGCCAAGTTGCTGACCAGCTCGGACGTGGTGGTCAAGTTCACTCACGGCCCCTTCAACCGCACCGGCCTGCTCCCGGCGGTCCTCGACTCCCTCGGGGTGCGCCGGGCTGGCCACCCCAGCAGTACCGACCTGCTTTCGCAGCGCAAGAGCCTGGTGAAGCAGCTGATGCTGCGCGACGCAGTGCCCACCCTGCCCTACCTGCTGACGACGGGCGGGACTCGGATCGGCGACCAGCTGGCGCCGCTGCAGGCCGGCGGCGCGACCGAGTTCGTGGTGAAACCGGACGACGGCAACGCCAGCGAGGGAATCCAATGGGTGCCCACCGCCGCAGAAGCCGCCCGCGTGGTCCAGGCCGCGCAGGGCCCGCTGCTCGTCGAGCCGTACACGCGGGGCAGGATCGTCACGGTCGGCTCGGTCACGCTGCTCGGCCGGATCTACACCCTGGCGCCGCTGGAGTACCTCCTCGACGACCGGCCGGTCATGGACGCGGCCTGGAAGAAAGACCCGCAACGCGCCCCGGCCGGACTCGAACACGCAGCCGAGGCCGGGCTCCGCAGGTACGCCGCGACCGTGCATCGCGCGGTCGCCGCGAACGGGCTGTCCCGGACCGACTTCATCCTCGGCGCCGACGGGGCGGTCACCGCGCTGGAGATCAACACGAACGTCGGCCTGGGGCCTGGGCACGATCTGGCGCAGGCGTTCGCCGCGACCGGACTGACCTACGACGACCTGGTTGTCTGCCAGACTGCCGGGAAGCTACCGGGGCCCGGTCAGCGGTGACGGCAGGCCGATGTCGGCCCGCCAGACCGCTCCGTCCAGCGTGACCCGGCCAGCGAGTTCGTACGCCGCGGCCCGGGCCTCATCGAGGGTGTCGCCTGTGGCGGTGCAGCAGATCGCCCGACCGCCGGAGGTCACCAGCCGTCCGTCGCCAGTGAGGCGGGTGCCGGCGTGCAGGTAGCCGGACCCGTCCGCGCCAGTGATGAGGTCACCAGCGCTCGGGCTCTCCGGATAGCCCTTGGAGGCGATCACCACGGTAACGGCGGACTGGTCGTGCCACTGCAGCGGCCCTAGCTCGGCGAGGGTTCCGGTCGCCGCACGGCGGAACAGCTCGGCCGGGCTGGTCTTCAGCAGCGGCAGCAGGACCTGGGCCTCCGGATCCCCGAACCGCGCGTTGAACTCGATGACGCGCGGGCCCTGCGCGGTCAAGCACAACCCGACATACAGCAGCCCGGCGAACGGGGCTTGCCGGTCGGTCATCTCCTTCAACACCGGATACACCACGGTTTGCATCACCTGGGGCACCACATCGTCCGGAACCCAGGTGATCGTGGCGTACGCGCCCATGCCGCCGGTGTTCAGCCCGGTGTCGCCGGTCCCCGCCCGCTTGTAGTCCTGAGCCAGCTTCAACGGCACCGCAGTAGTGCCGTCGGTGACCACGAACAGCGAGATCTCCGGACCGTTGAGGAACTCCTCGACCACCACACGGTCGCACCCAGCGGCATGCGCGACGGCCGTGTCCCGGTCGTCGGTGACAACGACGCCCTTGCCCGCGGCCAGAGAGTCGTTCTTCACCACATACGGCGGCCCGAACTCGTCCAGCGCGGCGGCCACCTCGGCCGCGGTGGTACACGACCGCGAACGGGCGGTCGGTACCCCGGCGGCGGCCATGACCGACTTCGCGAAGGTCTTGGAGCCCTCCAGCTCCGCGGCGCTGCGGGTCGGGCCGAAGCATGCGATGCCGGCGGACTGCACAGCATCGGTGACCCCAGCGACCAGAGCCGCTTCGGGGCCGACGACGACGAGGTCGGCGCGAAACTCCACGGCAGCGCCGGCCACTGCCTCGGCATCCAGCGGGTTCACCGGGAACAGCGGGCCGAGGCTCCCCATGCCGGGATTGCCCGGGGCCGATGCCACAGCGGTGACTCCAGGGTCCGCGGCCAAGGCCGCGGCGAGGGCATGCTCACGGCCGCCAGATCCCACAACGAGAACGCGCATGGCGACATGATAGGGGGCAACCAGAACCGGCAGACGCACCGCGCGGTTGCGGCGGGTGACGACTGCACTCAGTCCGCGCTGATGCTCTGCGCCCCGCCGCGCTCGCCTGCCGCGGCCCGGGGATGAGTTCACCCCGGTCCGGCCGTCGTGGCGCCGGGGCCGCCGGGTCGTGCTCGAAGATCGAGTCTCGTAAGAGTCACATCTACGCTCTGGCGCTGGCGGGAACGGATTCCACCGATCCGGTGAAGCTGTCCGGTGGTTCGACGACGTGCCGGTGCAGAACCGCGACACCGACTGCGCCAGCAGCGGGGAAGGCATCGAGTGTCGCGTCACGGCGGGAACGTCCTGGACATCATCGTGCCGGCAGGAAGAACCGGCTTTGGGTCCGCTTCCTCGCGAGCCGCAGACATCCGTGCCGACGGGTGGGCGCGACGACGCGGGTAGGCCCCCCAGCCGTGGCGTGATGCCGGCGCGACACCGGCCCGCGCTGACTACCTGGTAAGCCGGTCCCGGTCGCGGGCGGCGCGTTGTCGAACCGCGGCCGTGAACGCCTCAGCAGCCTTCGCGCCGAGGGCGTCAAGGAACTCGGTTCTGTCGACGATCTTGTGATGATCAGCGGGCGAGAAGAGCGCGTTTGCGGAGCAGTAAGAGGCCGGCTCGGCCGAACATCTGCCGTTTGATCATCTTGATGCGGTTGATGCTTCCTTCGACGGGTCCCGAGCTGTGCGGCAGGGTCAGGCCGTTGCGGATCGCGTCGATGTCGCGGCGCAGGTTTCGGGCGAATCCGGCCAGCGGTGCCATGGTGTCGTTCTCGGCGGCGGTGATCCAGTCGTCGAGGCGGTCGCCGTGGCGGCTGGTCATCATCACCGCGAAGGCTCGGACATGTTTGACCAGGCGATCCAGGCTCTGGTCGCGATTGCGGATGTCGCGTAGTTTCGCGGCGTCGCGGGAGTCGACCCGGTCGGGGTGGGTCATGATCCATGAAGTGACCTGGCGGACGGTGGGTGGTTTCGGGCCCGGATGTGGGGCGTGCCCGCGACCCTTCCGGAAGCTGCGAAGGTAACGCTGAACAGCGAGTTCGCCGCCTGGGTAGCCTTTCTGCTGAATCTCGCGGAAGAGTTGGGTGGCGTTGCGTTCGCCCTCGTTCCAGCGTTGGTGCAGGTAGCCGGTGAACGGGTCGACCACATGGGTCCGCTGTTCGGTGACCGCGGTGAGGTCTTCGATGCTGCGGGCGTTGGCGAACTTGCGGACGGTGGCCTGGTGTAGGCCGAGCTTGCGTCCGATCGCCGCTTTGGACATGCCCTGAGCGGCTAACTCTTGGACGGCGGTGTAGTTCGCCCGCAGCCGCGTGACGATCTTCTTCTCGGGCAGCGGCTGCACCACTTCTGGTTCGGTGTCACCAGCCGGGCGGCGGTGTTGGCGCTGCGAGTCCAGCCCGGTGGGCGTTGACGGTCTTCTCGATCGCCTGGCCCAGATTCATCCAGAGGTGAAACCGGTCAGCGACCTGCACCGCGTCCGGGGCGCCTTGCCGGGCTCCTTCGCCATAGCCGCCGGCCCGATCCCGGCAGATGACCTCGACCTCCGGATGTTGCCGCAGCCAGGCTGCGAGACTGTCGCCATCGCGGCCGTCGAACATCTCGATCGGGCGGTGGGTGGCCATGTCGATGAGCACGGTGCCGTAGTGGCGGCCTCGCCGGAACGCGAAGTCGTCGACGCCCAGCACTGTCACGGCCCTCGCCGTCGGGTCCGGCAAGGCTTTGACCAGTCGTAACAGTGTGTCTCGTCCGGCCGGCATCCCGAGCACGGCAGCCAGCCGGGCCCCGGCACGGCCTGCCAGTGCCAGACCGATCTCGGTGAGCAACACCCGCAACCCGGGCGTGAAGCGGGCATGCGGGGTGGTCACTCCGTCGACCTGCTCGGCGAAGGTCACCACGGTGCAGGCGACGTTATCGCAGCGGAATCGGCGTACCTGGATCTGAAGGATCACGCCGATCCCGGCGGTCGCAAGATCACGCAGTTGTCGCAGGTAGCGGCCGTGAACACGAGCAGAGGGCTGTTGGCAACCGTGGCATCGCGCGGTCGAGGACAGGACTCGGGTGGAGAGAATGACATCGCCCTCCCTATGCTCAACACCATCGATCAGTAGACCTGACAGATGAGGCAGTAGCTGCTCTACAAGCGAACACGCCCCACATGATCAACGGCTCCCGAATGCTGCCGCCGCAACTGTCCACATCACAAGATCGTCGACAGAACCCGGAACTCATCGTCGAGACCATCCTCGCTTGCGTTGAGGGCATCGTCGCCCCCGCTCGCGGCACCAACGCTGTCGGCGGCCTCCTCCCGGTAGACGAGCAGGCAGGCACGCAGCCCGCTGAGGAAATGCTCGAGCAGGTCTCGGGCCGGACGCTGGGGATCCCAGCGGGGTCACCCTGTCGAGTAACGCAGCGAGTGTCTGCTCGCGGTGGGCGACGTCGATCCGGCGGATCTGCTCGCGGGCGGCGTCGACGCGCTGGAGCAACCCGGCGGGGTCCGGGATACGGCCTTCACGTACCGCGTGGGCCTCGGCGAGCAGGCTGCTCACTGCCTCGCGTGGCGTCGCCGAATCGTCGAGCGTCACACTCACGACGTACGCGGGCACCTCCACCGAGACCGACTCGATGTCGTCGGCGAATGGGAAGACCCCAGCCGGGGCGACGCCGGTCGCGTCGGCGGCTACCTCAGCCGCGGCGACCAGCCAGTGCGCGGCGGCGACGCAGGCCGCTGCGGTGTCGACCGTGGTGAACAGGGCGTCGCTGCCGAGCGGGTGTTCGTGCAGGAGTTGGTCCGCCGCTGTCACCTGGACCGGTGACACGTCCAGACGTTCCAGGGACACCGCCTGTGCCGCCCGGCCGGATAGGTCACCCAGCCCGGCCCGTCCCACGGCGTCGATCTCGGCGCGGACCTCGGTGGTCACCGCCGCCGTCACGCCCGCATCGGCGATCTCGTGGAGCGCGCGGCCGACGGTGTGGGCGTATTCCAGGAGCGGGTCGTAGGACTCGGTCAGTCCACCGTGCGCGTCCGGCAGGTGTGGGGCGCCGATAGCCGCTAATACTCCGCTGAACCCCACGCCACGTTCCTTGTCCAGCAGGTCGCGGATATCGGGGCCGTCGTCGGCATCGATGCGGTGGTAGGTCTCCCACAGCGCCAGCGACAACCCGGTTAGGCCCTCGCACAGCTGCAGCCCAATCGGCTCCATGAGTACGGCCGGCAGCCGGCAGATCGACGTCGCACGGTGGCCGACGCCAGCCGCCCACACCGCCAGCACCGACCCGGACTCCGGATCCAAGGCGTACGTCGTCACCGCACCTCCCGCACCGATTCGCCCATCCTCCCCGGGCACACCGCACTGAATGGTGTTGCAGTGGGGAAGACCAGCGGGCGGATCGGTGCGTCCGACGGATTGCCCTAAAGGATCATGCCCCGTGACGCTGGCGACCGCGTTGGAAACACGCTGCGCCGGGCGGCCGGAAGAGCCCCGATCGAGGACGCCAGGCCCGCAGTTGGACTCAGGTTCAAGACGCGGTACGTGCCCGCTCTGGCCGATGCAACGGGGTAACCGGTGACTCGCTCGCGTCGCTGCACGCGCCGGGTGGGAGGCTGCGCAGGATCAGCGCGAAGCGCGTCTTCGCGTCGGCGTCGGCGTCCTTGAGGGCCTGATCCAACAGCGCCTGGGTTGACAGCCTCGGAGGGGTCGGGGCGTCTCGGTGTTCCCACCCGGAAACGGTCGCGGTGGTCACTCCCAGGTACTTGGCGAATACCCGCACGGTCATTCGCATCGCCTCACGCAGCGCGCGCGTCTCCTGCCCGGTCCACAGGCCCACCGCCAACCCGCATCCACACCCAGTCGCGACGGACGGCGGTGGCGCGTACCGCGGGGTCCGTTGCTCCTCTCGCACCCGAGCAGTCTGCGTCTGAAAGGCCCGGACCACCGCCTCCAGCTGGTCGAACGCCGCCAGCAGGGCACCTGCTGCCCCGCACAGGCGGTCGGCCTGCTGCCAGAACGGGCGGGAAATGTTCTGCCGGCCGATCTCCACGTTGGCGACCGCGCTTCGGGAGTAGCAGGTTCGCCGAGCGAGATCCACCTGTGTCAACTCGGCCGCATCCCGCCAGGCGGCCAGTTGCCGACCAAGGTCCTTGCGCGCCTGGGCCACCTGTGTCCGCGTGATGACTCCTGCTTCCGCAACGAGGGTGCCCCGCTGCGAGGTCACACCCGGCCGCCTCATCCATGCTCCGTCCGCCATGGTCACCGTGCCCTGCGCTCGGCGAGTGAGTAGATTCGTGCACCGTCGGCCACCTGCGGAGTGCTCACCGCGTCCACCGTGGCTGAGGTACGGACGGCCGGGGCTGGGTTGATACCCCAGGCTGCGCGGCGCCCCACCCGGTCAGCACGCGGCACACCTAAATCACCGACGTGACTCCAGCCACCAGCTGGAACTGCCCCTTCGGAAGGTCATACCGCTGCGGGTCGTCCGAGTAGGCCTCGATCACCGACCCGGCGTTACGGCGCCGCCGGCATGGACTCACGTCGCCGCACTGAGCACAAGATCCCGCGCCGTCGTCGCGGTGCTTGCGATACACCAGCACGCACACCGCGTGCACCGACATGCGTAGTGCCACTCGGACGGGCTGCCTGCTGTCCTTGGTTACGACTTCTCCTGCGGGAACAGGGAAAGTCGGCGCATGGCCACGATCCACGGCTATGCCCCTTCCTCTGATCAATGGTCGAGCGGCGGACTTGGGACGCTGCCCGCTTCGTGCCTTGCCGTGACATGGGCGAGGTGCGGTGAGTCGACGTGCGGGCCGCCCACGGACCCAGTCGTGTTCGACTCGTCTGATCGTGGTGATCACCGCCGCGCATTTGGGCCCCGCCAGGCACGCAACGCCGCCACGCGGACCTCGGCATGGCGGGGCTGCGGTTCGACCTGCGGACCGTCCGACCGCAGCTCCAGCCCGTCAAGATCAAGCCATTCGCCATCCGCGGTGTGCTGCCGGTCGCCGATTCTCGGTACCCGCAAGATCAGCGGGCCTGTTCCGTACTTGTAGTCCCGGTCACCGGCCTCGGTCACATCGCCGAGCTTGAGGGTGGTCATTTCGACTGCCCGATCCGCTGACGCGCCAGATCACTCGTCGCGGCGCCGCAATGCGGGCACCATCGATCCTTGGCCTTGAACGACAGCAACCCCGCGAGGTAGCCCACCACCAACGCGGCGATCACGGCGCCGATCAACATGCCGCACCACCTCTGATCTGCTGATCGAACGCCACTGAGGGCATTCGATCTTTGATCGTCAGCCGATGAACCGGCCCCGGTTGCCGGGCACGGTGGCTCGGCGGCTCGGCGCGGGTTGGTCAACTGGCGCCTAACGAATCGCTTACCGACAGAATGGCTTACGCCGGTGGCGTTAGGCAAGTTGTCTGATGCAAGAAGCCGGACGACATTCGCTCGTCAGGGTGTGCCATGCTGTGCGACGTGGCAGCGAGTCCAACGGTCCGACGGCGGCGCTTGGCGCGCGAACTTGTCCGTTTGCGCGAGGCGGCGAACATGACCATCGAGCGGGCCGCCACTTCGGCCGGGATCTCCATGTCGCACCTGTCCCGCGTCGAGCGGGCTCAAGTTGGTGTGCGGCTCCCGGTCGTGAAGATGCTGCTCGCCACGTACGGGGCTGACGCGGAAACCGTCGCCTACCTCACCGAGGTCGCCAAAGCGGCATCACAACGCGGGTGGTGGCACAAGTACGTCGGCTCGATCCCAGAGCAGTACGCCACGTACATCGGCTTCGAAGCCGAGGCGGGCCAGATCTGGAGCTACGACGCCAGCACCATGCCTGGGTTGCTGCAGACCGAGGCATACGCGCGAGCCATGTTCCAGGGCGGCGCGACGCGGTACTCAGACGACGAGATCAGCCGTCGGGTAGAGGTCCGTGTGCAACGTCAGGAGATCTTGACTCGGGATGATCCACCGAAGGTATGGATCGTCCTGGACGAGGCGGTAGTCCGTCGCCAGGTTGGTGGCCCAAGGACGCTGTACGATCAACTGCGCCACATCGCCGAGGTTGCCACGCTCCCGCACGTCGACATCCAGGTCATGCCCTTCGCCGTCGGGGCGCACCCGGGAACGCCGGGTTCCTTCATCGTTCTTCGGTTCGACGAGCCGACCGACCCGCCGGTCGTTTACATCGAGACCATGGCTGGCGACCTGTATCCCGAGAGCCAAGCCGACACCAACAGCGCTATCCTGGCATTTGACCGCCTGCGCGCGATGGCTTTGAGCCCGAATGACTCAACAGCCCTGATCCGCCAGGTGGCAGAGGAGTTGAAATGACCGGTTTCGAGGGCGCCGTGTGGCGCAAGAGCACCCGCTCACAAAACAACGGCGCCTGCCTTGAAGTCGCCCGCGTCGGCGACGTTATCGGCGTGCGCGACTCCAAAAATCCTGATGGCCCCGTCCTGGTCTTCACCCTGCGAGAGTTCGACGCGTTCCTTGACGGCGCGGCCAAGGGCGAGTTCAACGACCTGCTCTAGGCCCAAGCAGCAGCCGCCGCTGCTGAACATGATCACGCGGCCCCACCACGCCGAGGGGCCGTTTTGCGTGTAGGCGGACCTAACGGTGTACGTCGATTCGAAGCCTCATCCGCGAGCGGCACTCCCGAGCGCGGGTGAGGCTTCCAAGTGTGTTCATCTCAAGGCCGCTACGCCCCTCTGACCCGGGTGGCGCCCGGTCGGCCCACCACGGGCGGCGGCGCAGCCTGGCGCTGGGGGCCACCCGCCGGCTGCTATGACCCTGCACGGTCGGCCCGGACTCGACGTCGGTGCCGCACGTGTCCCGAGGCGTCCGACGATCACCTGTCGCCCAGCCAAGGTCACGGTCGCCGCTTGCTGCGATGAGAGCAACCTGCAGTCGTTGTCTCAGGCGGCCGGGGCTGCTGGCAGCAGACTGCGGCCGACGGCTCGCATCAGGTCGCGCATGTTGCCGGCCATCGTCGACGTGGACGCCGCCGCGCCGGGCGTGGAGCCACCCGGACTGAGCCGCCGCCGGGGCGGCCGGGCGCACCTGTCCGCACCACCGCGGTGGCTCAGGCTGCTGCTGTCGCCAACCGACCAGTGCCGAGCTGGCGACCGCACTGCAGCGCCTTGACGCACGTGATGACAAGCGGCTGCGGCATGCCGGCCGGTGGATCGTCACCGACTTCATTCGGCATATGTGAACGTCAGGGCTCGCGGTACCTCGACGGATTTGGTCCCGCTCTCCAGGATTGGCAGAGCGCCTCGCGGACTGATAGCCTGCCCGACAGACGATCACCCCAGGAGCACCCCGCGTCCTATATGGACGCGCACAGGTATCGAACTGGTGAATATCGGCAGGTGACAAGGTTGCCAGGTTGACCTTCTTCTATGTCTCAATGGCAGAGCTGAAGACTTTTAATCCTTAGGTTCGGGGTTCGAGTCCCCGGCGACCCACGGACTTCTCTGAACTGCGGTTCTTGGCCGTGTCGCAGTCGTCATGCGAACCGGTTGATCGAAGCCTCGAGTCTTTCCTGGCGAGCGGGTGATACTGCATGCACAATGAATGCATGGTTGCTCTCCAGATTCGGGACGTGCCGGAAGAAGTACGAGACGCCCTGGCAGCGCAGGCCAAGGCGCGCGGGCAGTCACTCCAGGCGTACCTGCTGGATCTGGTGGAGACCCAGGCTCGCCGGCTGCGCAACACCGCGGCCCTTGATCGCTTCGCCGGCCGATCGGACGGTGCTCGCTCCCTGCCGGGGGAGAGCGCGGCCGAGTTGAATGACCAGCGGGAGCAGCGCGGACCATGGGGAAGCGCCGCATGATCGTCGTGGATGCGTCGGTTCTGGCCGACGCCCTGGTCGACGACGGGCCGGTCGGCGACGCGGCGCGGGCGGAGCTGACCGGAGATCCGCACTGGGCCGCACCGAGCCATCTTCTGGTCGAGGTCATGTCGGTGATCAGAGGCAAGGTCCTCGGTGGGAAGCTCGGCCTTGCCCGGGCTCAGGAGGCGATCGGCACCCTGCCCTCGTTGGTCATCGACGAGGTTGCCATCGCAATGCTGCTCGACCGGATGTGGCAGTTGCGAGGCAGTGTCACGGCGTACGACGCGGTTTACGTCGCGGCGGCGGAGTTGTTGGCCTGCCCACTCGTGACCGGTGATGGTCGGCTCGCCAAGGCCGGCGGCGTCCGCTGCGAGTTCCGACTGCTCGCGGTGTCCTGACGGTGGCCGCCCGAGGATCATCGGCCTGACGCCCTCAGGCCGGACAACCTGAGTGGAAGCGGATCACCTGCGATCGTCGCGGCGTGGTTCGCATGGTGGTACCTCCGGCCCACGCTCGACACGCTGCGCGCCTACGTCGTCGGCCTCGGCGGCCACCTCGACATCGTCGCCCGGATCGGAAACATCCACCTCAACGTGGCATGAATCAGCCCGTCCCTTCGCGGCTTCGCCTAAACGGACGCCACCCAGTTCACCCGATCTACGCTCGCGACCGGGCAGTTCGTAGCGGCAGCGGGTCACCGGCGACCGTCAGCACGGATTTCGCATTCTGATACCGCAGGCCCACCACCTCGGTACAGGGAAATCGCCGTCAGGCAGCGGAGAACTGGGCGTAGAAGTCGCCGGGGTCCCGGACCAGGGCGGCCTTGATGTCGGCACTCCACTTGTCGACGAGGACCTCCGGCGCATCCGAGGCCAGCCCGTCCAGGGTGGCGCGGGCGACGTCGGCCGGGTCGACCTTCGGGCCGTTGTAGCCCGCGCTGAAGTCGGTGTCGACCGCGCCCACGTGGACTCCGGTGACGTGCGTGCCCTGTGCTGCCAGCTCGAGACGGATGCTGTTGGTCATCGACCAGGCCGCCGCCTTCGCGGCCGCGTACGCTCCCTCGCCGGGCCAGGAGAACCAGGACAGGGCCGAGAGGACGTTGACGATCGCGCCGCCTCCGTTGCGGGCCAGCACCGGTGCGAACGCTCGCACCACCGACAGGGTGCCGAAGTAGTTGACCTCCATCTCGCGTCGCACGGTGGCGAGGTCGCCGGCCACCACGTCGACGTGGAAGTCGACGCCGGCGTTGTTGACCAGCAACGTCACGTCCGCGGCGGCCTCGGCCACCGCGCTTACGGAACCGGGATCGGTGATCTCCAGGGGCAACGGTACGGCCCCCGGCACGTCGATCGGCCGGCCGTTGCGCGACGTCGCGTAGACCTTGGCCGCGCCACGTTCGATCAGTTGCTCGACATAGTGCCGCCCGATCCCGCGGTTCGATCCGGTGACGAGAGCGACGGAACCCTCAATCTGCATGACGACCTCCCTGGAGTAGCGGAGCGGCGCCGGTCTGCGCCGCCGGTGAAACGCTAGAACCTGCCATCGGCGTCAGCGTCAAGGCGACGGACAGTGACCCTGGTCACGCACCGACCCGCGCTCGTTCCGGCGCGCCCGGCTGCCGCGAGGTGGCCGGGGGTGTTCCACGCCGGCTCCGTACCGTCGTCGTCGACGATCGATGCTGATCCGTAGTTTCATCGGTTCGGTCATGCGTTTCCGCTATAGGCTCGCCGGGTGGATGTGGTGGCTGCCTGTCGGGCCTTCGTGGCCGTCAGCGGCCACGGCAGTTTCACCTCCGGTGCGGCCGCCGCGGGAATCCCTCAGTCGGTGGCCAGCCGCCGCATCGCCGCCCTGGAGAAACACTTCCGCGCCCGACTGTTCGACCGATCGGCCCGGGCGGTCCGGTTGACGTCGTTCGGGCGGGAGATGCTGCCGACCGCGCGCCGGCTGGTCGACCTCGCCGACGCCATGGCCGACGACGCCGAACGGGCACGGTTGCGCCCGCTCCGGATCGCCGTGCCCGACATCTGCCCGCCGAACCGCCTGGCCGCCCTGGTGGCCGCCGGGCGGCGGCAGCGGATCCATCTGGAGGTACGGCCGGCCGGTCCGGCGGAACGCGAACGACTCTGCCGGACCCTCGAGGTCCGCGGCGGGATCGTCGCGGTTCCGGACGGCACGGCGTCCTGGCGGGTCCCGCTCGGCCTGGCCGCCCGGACCCCCTTCCCGGCGGCGACGGTGTTCCTGGAGACCCTCCGCACCGGCCGGGCCGGTGCACAGGCGCGTCGGCGGATCCTGGTCCAGCCCGAGGACGACGTCGCGCACCTGCGGGATCCGTTGACTCGCGCCGGCCAGTCCGTCGGTCTGGCGCCGGCTCAGGTGACGGTCACGCCGTCCCTCGTCGACGCCGCCGCGCAGGCCCTCAGCTCCCCCGACCTGTTGCTCTGCTCCCGTCAGCAGGCCGAGGACTTCGGGATGCACTGGTGTCCCCTCGCCGCCCCCCGGCTCCACCGCGGATACGACGTCGCCGCCGGCGCCCGCGAGGACCTCGAACAGTTGCGGACGGCCCTCCATCCGGACATCGCGCGATGCCTGGGCGCCTCCGGCGGCCGCCGGAGGTCGGCCGAGGGGCGGACAACGGACAATCCTCCGGCGGGGGAGCCGGGATGAGCGTCTCCGCGGTGGTGCGCGGTGCGCGCGAACTGCTCGACGAGGCGGGGTTGCAGGGGGCGTTCCTGGTCCGCAACCTCGACACCGGCGCCGAGATCGGCTTCGACCCGGACGTCCCGTATCCGGCGGCGTCGCTGGTGAAGGTCCCGCTGGCGGTCGCCGTGCTGGAACGGATCGCGCGGGGGGAGCTCGATCCGGCGACGCCGATCGACATCGTGCCCGGTCGGATCACCACACCCGGGCCAACCGGGCTGAGCCGGTTCCGGCACCCCGCGCGGGTCGCCGTGGAGGACCTGCTCTACCTGAGCACCTCCATCAGCGACGGAGTGGCCGCCGACGCGCTGTTCGACCTCACCCCACCTGCCGCGGTCGCCGCCGAGCTGCGGCGACTGCAGATCGAGGGCATCGCCGTACGGCACCGGATCAGCGACCTCACCGACACGCCGGCGGAACGGCTCGACCCCGACGAGGTGCACCTGGCCCACTCCCTCGCGATCGGCGCCGCGACCCCCGGGCAGGGCCACCCCGTCGCCCAGCTCGACGTCACCCGCGCCAACGCCGGGTCGGCCCGGGCCTTCGTCGACCTGCTGCACGCCCTCTGGCGGCCCTCGGCTATCCACGAGGCCACCGCGGCGCGGGTACGCGGCCTGTTGGCCGGCAACCTGCTGCGGCAGCGGCTCGCGCCCGACTTCACCTCCGACGCCTCCCGCTGGTCCTCCAAGACCGGCACGCTGCTGCACCTGCGGCACGAGGTGGGGGTGGTGGACCACGCCGACGGGCAGTCGTACGCGGTCGCCGCGCTCACCGCCTCCCGGGTGCCCGCCGTCGCACAGCCCGGCAGTGAGGCGACGATGGCGCATGTCGCGCGAACGCTGCACGACCATCTGCGGGCGGGCGCCCTGCCCTGGTGGGGTTAGGCCGACGCGCTGCCCCGGGGACCGGCGGGTTCCCGCCGGTCCGTCCTGGTCCCGCATCCGGTCCGGGCCTTCCCGGCCGCCCCGCGCCGGACCGGCGTGGTCCCGCCACAGCCGACCGGTCACAGGTGGGCGACCACCACCTCCGTCGCCTGTGCGATGAGGGCGTTGTCGTAGCCGGCGTCCTGCTCGTCGCGGCTGGACAGGACGGCGAGGACGATCGGTGCGCGATCCGGCGGCCAGATCACCGCGATGTCGTTGCGGGTGCCGTAGCCGGCGGCCCCGGTCTTGTCGCCGACCACCCAGCCGTCGGGTACGCCGTCCCGGATCAGCCCACCGCCGGTGGTGTTGCCCCGCAGCCAACCGTTGAGAATGTCGCGGTCCGCAGGTTGGAGGGCGTCGGCGACGGCGTACGCCCGCAGGTCTTCGGCCAGGGCCCGCGGAGTACTGGTGTCCCGCTTGTCGCCCGGTGTCGCCTCGTTGAGTTCGGTCTCGTAGCGGGCCACCTCGGTGACCTTGTCACCGATTTCCCGCAGTTCCTTCTCGAACCGCTGTGGACCGCCGAGGTGGCGCAAGAGCAGATTGCCGGCCGTGTTGTCGCTGTACCGGACGGCGGCGTCGGCGAGGGCGCGCAGCGTCATGCCCTCGGCGACGTGCTGCTCGGTGATCGGCGAGTAGGTCACCAGGTCGTCCGCCGAGTACCGGACCACCCGGTTGAGCCCGGCGTCCGTGGTCCCGTCGAGGACCTCGGCGGCGGCCAACGCCTTGTACGTCGAGGCGTACGCGAACCTCTCGTCGGCGCGGTACCGCACCGTCCGGCCCGTGCCGGTGTCGATCGCGTAGATCCCCAGCCGCGCGTCGAACCTGCCCTCCAGCCGGCGGAACTCGCGCTCCCGGTCGGCGGTGGCTGAAGCGGTGGCTGAAGCAGTGGCGGTCACCGCAGGGTCCCCGACCCGCTCCTCTGCCGCGTTGGCGGTGCCACACGCGTTCAGGGTGACCAGTGCCGACGCCGCGGCCACCACCGTCACCAGACGTCGTGTCGGAAAAGCCATCGTCACTCCTCGTCCGTCCCGTAGCGCAGACCGGGGAACCACCGGTCGGCAGGACTCGACCCTGCCAGGAGTACGAAGATGCTGTCGAAGACCGAAGTCGCGATGTTGATGCCGATCCGGCATGGACAGGGGGCGGTGGTGTTCGGCGATCGTGCGGCTTTCCGCTCAGGATCCGCAGGCGCCGGCCATGACCCATGACACCACGTCACATCGACTCGTGACGTGGTTGCACTGACGGGTGGCCGTCTCCGCTGCTGTCATTGGTGGCATGTCCAGCACTCCAGTTATCGAAGTCGAGGGACTGAACGTCACCTTCGGCGACTTCCGTGCGGTAAAGGATCTCTCCTTCGAGGTGCGACGGGGGGAGCTTTACGCGCTCCTCGGCACGAACGGGGCGGGAAAGACCTCGACCCTGGAGACCGTCGAGGGACACCGGACCCCGACCTCGGGCACCGTACGCGTCTTCGGGCACAGCCCACGCGACCGCCAGGTGGTCCGCCCCCGGATGGGTGTGATGCTCCAGGAGAGTGGATTCTCCCCGGATCTCACGGTCGCCGAGTCGGTCCGCCTGATCGGCCGGCTCACCCGCCGCACCGACCGGGTCGACCGGGTACTCGACGTCGTCGACCTCACCGCCAAGGCCGCGACGAAGGTGTCCCAACTCTCCGGCGGGGAGAAACGACGGCTCGACTTCGCCACCGCCGTCTACGGCACCCCAGACCTGATCTTCCTTGACGAACCGACCACCGGCCTCGACGTCCAGTCCCGCGAGGATCTCTGGACGACGGTGGAACGGCTCCGGGAGAACGGCGCGACCATCGTGCTCACCACCCACTACCTCGAAGAGGCGCAGCAGCGCGCCGACCGGATCGGTCTCATGCACCAGGGCACGCTGCGTCGGGAGGGCACGGTCTCCGAACTGACCCGCACCCTGCCAGCCGTCATCCGCTTCTCACTACCCGCGCCGGCACCGGCACTGCCGCTGCAGGCCGTCGTCGACGGCGACGGCAGGGCCGTGATCGAGACCTTCACCCTCCAGCAGGACCTGCACGTCCTGCTCGGCTGGGCACACGAACAGACCGTCGAGCTGCGGGACCTGCAGGCCGGACCCACCCGACTCGACGAGGTCTTCCGCACCATCAGCACCTGAACCGCCGACCGACAGCCGACCACCCGACCACCCGACCACCCGAAGGAAACGCCACCGTGTTCGCCATCGCCCGCAGCGAGCTGATCCAGATCTTCCGCAACCGGCTGGTGCTGGTGACCAGCCTCATCATGCCGGTCGCCGTCAGCGTGTTCTTCGTCCACCGGCACGACGCCTTCACCGCCATCGGCAGCCTCGGCTACATCGCCGCCATCATCGTCTTCACCGTGGCCGCCTTCGGCCTCTACGCCACCACCGTCACCACCCTGGCATCCCGGCGGCAGAACCTCTTCCTCAAACGGCTGCGCTCCACCGCCGCCGGGGACACCGGCATCCTCACCGGCCTGCTGCTGCCCGCCACCGTCCTCGCCCTGGTGCAGGTGACCACTATCCTGACCGCGCTGGCCATGGTCGCCGGTGAACCCGCCGACGCTCTCCTGCTGACCGTCGCCGTCCTCACCACCATGTCCATGATGATCGGCCTTGGCCTGGCCACCGCGGGACTCACGAACTCTCCCGAACACGCCCAGGTCACCACCCTTCCCGTCACCCTCGGCGTGATCTTTATCGCCACCTGGGTGGGCATCACCGGCACCGAGGACCTCACCCTGCTCAAGCGGCTGCTGCCCGGCGGCGCGGCCACCGAACTGACCATGAACGCCTGGAACGGCGGAGTCGCCGTGACCGACTCCCTCCTCCTACTGGCTCCCACACTCTCCTGGGTCGTCGTCGCCGTCGCGCTGGCCACCCGACTCTTCCGCTGGGAACCCCGTCGTTGACCGCCGCACCACGGTCGGCCCGGCCGCCGGTCGTACGCCGGATCGCGGGCGTACACGAAGTATCGGTGCTTCGATGGTCGAGGAAGCTGTGGTGATCAGATCAGAGGGTGGTTCAGGGTGCAGGATCCGAACTCGGCCGGGGTCGACGTGACCCGTGTGCTGGTGACCGGGGTACGCGGCAAGACGGGCAAACCGCTCGCGGAGCTGCTCGTGGCACGGCGCGGCGTCGAGGTGCGCGGTGGCAGCAGCGATCCGTCCACCGTCGGGATCGAGGGCGTCCGCCCCACCGCCTTTTCGTGGGACGAGGCGTCCGGGTGGGCGGCGGCGACCGACGGGGTCGACGCCATCTTCGTGGTCCGGCCGGACCGCGCGGACGCGCCGGAACTCATCGGCGCGTTGCTGGCCGGGACGTCACCCCGGACCCGCGTCGTGCTGCTGTCCGACAAGGACGGTGACCACCCGGGCCCCGACCACCCGGGCTGCGCCGGCTGGGCTCCGCGCGCCGAGCGCACGGTACGCGACAGCGGGCGCCCCTGGACGATCCTGCGGCCGGGCTGGTTCATGCAGGTCCTCACCGACCCGCGCTTCTACCGCGACCAGATTGCCGACACCGGCGAGCTGCCGTTTCCCAGCGGCGGCGCCGCGGTCGCCTGGATCGACGCCCGGGACATCGCGGCCGTCGCCGAGCGGGCGCTGCTCGAGGACGGGCACGCCGGTCGGACGTACCAGATCTCCGGTCCGGAGGCCTTGTCGTTGCCGCGCACCGCGGAGCTGCTCTCGGCCGCGGCGGGACGTCCGGTGATCCACCGCGACGTGACCATCGACGAGGCCGTGGCGGGGTCCGAGGGCTTCGAACGGGAGCTCTCCACGCTGACGTTCGAGCGCGTACGCGCCGGCAGCTTCGCGGAGGTGACCGACACCGTCGAACGCGTCACCGGGCGACCGGCGCGGACGCTGCGGACCTTTCTCTCCGATGCCGCACCGGCGTTGCGGCGTGCCGGCCGTTGACACCGGGGCGGCAGGTCCACGGTCAGCTCAGCTTCCTCGGACCGACACCCCGCTGCCCCAGGTACGCGAGTGTTCTGCTCTGGGCGTCGTACCGCACGGCGTCAACAAAATCGTCCGCGGTCACGCGTGCCAGGACCTCGATGAGCCGGCGGCCATGGTAACAATGGCCCGAAGGCGGGCGAAGTCGACAGAACGGGCGGGGCCATGTCGACAAGGGCGGCGGCGCTGCGGCGTAGGCCGGGGCAACCGCAGCGCCCGACCCTCCTGGAGCTCTTCTTCGACCTGGTGTTCGTCTTTGCCCTCAACCGGGTTTCGCATCGGCTGGTCGAGGACCTCACCGAACGGCGGGTGGTGCTCACCGAAGCCGGTGGTTCGCTGCTCCTGCTGCTGGCCTTCCTGGTGCTCTGGTTCGTCACGGCATGGCTCACCGACCTCTACGACCCACTGACGCCGCTGATCCAGCTGACGGTCTTCACGGCCATGCTCGGCGCCCTGATGATGGCGGTCGCGGTGCCGCAGGCGTTCGGCGATGGAAGCTTGGCCTTCGCCGGCGCGTATGTCGCGATCCACATGTTTCGTGGCCTCGTGATCGTGCCCGCGCTGCGTGGTCACGAAGCACAACGCCGCGCGGCGGGTGTGCTTCTCTGGTTCACGGTGTCGGCGGTGCCGTGGATCGCCGGAGCGGTGCTGCCGGGTCCTGCGCGCGGGCTGCTGTGGACGCTGGCGATCGCCATCGACTGCACGGCGGTACTGCTGTTCTATCCCGCGCCCTGGACCCTGCCCGCGCCACGTCAATGGCCCGTCCTGGCCGAATACATGTCGGAGCGGTACCGGCAGTTCTTCATCATCGCCCTCGGCGAGCTGATCCTGACCACCGGCTCGGCCTACAGCGACACATCCTTCCGCCAGGGCGGAGCCGCCGCGGCGTTCGCGGTCTCGTTCGCCACCACCGTACTGCTGTTTCGGGTCTACCTGTTTCGGGCCGGCCAACTGTTGCCCGAGGCGATCACAGCGGCGTCCGAGCCCGCCCGTCTCATCCGGGAGGTCTTCCTCGCCCACATACTCATGGTGACCGGAATCGTCACCATCGCCGTCAGCTATGAACTCGTCATAAAACACCCGTTCGGCCACACCGACCCGACCTGGATGCTCGTCATCCTCGGCGGGCCGATACTGTTCCTGACCGGCCGCGCTCTGGTCGAACATGCGGTATTCGCCCGGGTCTCCCGCTCCCGGATCATCGGCGCGATCGTGCTCGGCGGCACCTCGCCGGCCACTGTCCTACTGCCGCCGCTGGCCGTGGCCGGTACCACCGTTCTCGTCCTGGCCAGCATCGCCGCCTCGGACACGATCCGAGCCAGGCGACAACCACCCGAAGCGCCGTCACCACCCCGCCACGAACCGTGACAACCAGGCAGCCCTTCTCGGCCCCGGGTGCGCCGCACGGAGCCCCGCTGAGGGGCATCTACGCAGGCCGCCGCCCCGTACGAGTTCTGTACCGAGGAGTACACTGCTCGTATGGGTGGGGATCGCAGGGCCGTCATCGGCCGTCCTCGGGGATTCGACATCGACGAGGCGCTGGAGCGCGCCATGCAGGTGTTCTGGGCGCGCGGCTACGAAGGCGCGAGCCTCACCGATCTGACCGGCGCCATGGGGATCACCAAGACGAGCATGTACGCGGCCTTCGGCAACAAGGAGCAGCTGTTCCGCAAGGCCCTCCAGCGCTACGGGCAGGGGCCCGCCTCCTACGCCACGCACGCGCTGAAGGAGCCGACCGCGCGAGCGGTGGCCGAGGCGTTTCTCCGTGGATCGGTCCAGACCACCACCCGTCCCGACGCCCCCTCCGGCTGCCTGTCCGTGCAGGGTGCGCTGGCCTCCGGCGACGACGGCCGACCCGCGCGCGAGGTGCTCGTCGACTGGCGCAACGATGCCGGCGCGCGACTCGAGGAGCGCTTCCAACGCGCCGTCGAGGAGGGCGACCTTCCCCCGGACGCCAACCCGACGCGACTCGCCCGGTACATCATGACCGTGCTGTTCGGCATCGCCGTCCAGGCCGCCAGCGGCCTCGGCCCCGACGAACTCCAGGAAATCGCCGACACGGCCATGCTCAGCTGGCCACGGTAACGACTGCGGCACCACCACCTGCGGCACTCCCGGATCGCGAGCCGTCGGGTGCGCAGGAGGCGTACGAGATCCGGCATGCCGTTCAGACGGAACAGGTGGGCATGCTCGCTTGCGGGGTGGCGGGTTCCCGGGTGATCGAGACGACGAGCATGTCCTGCCGCACGGTCCTGCTGCAGAACGACCTCACCGCGGTGGTGACCGGCACCCCGTCGGCCAACCTGTTGGCGCTGCTGGACGGTGCGGCGACGCCGGAGTCCCGCAGCGGCGCATGGACCTGGCGTTTCTCGCCGGCCAGCATCCGCGGCGCACTGGACGCCGGAAGCAGCCCGGCGGACCTGCTGGCCGCGATCACCGAGGTGGCCGAGGGCGGCGCCGTGCCACAGACGCTCACCTACCTGATCAACGACGTGGCCCGCCGGTACGGCCGGGTCCAGGTACGCGCGGCCGGCTGCTGCCTGTGCAGCGACGACGAAACCCTGCTCACCGAGCTCCTCAACACCCGCTCGCTACAGGCCCTGCACCTGGTCCGGCTCGCCCCGACCGTGCTCGCCAGCGCGAAACCGCAGGCCGAAACCCTGGCCGCACTGCGCGCCGCCGGCCACGCCCCGGCCGGTCTCCGACTCGACGGGAAGCCCGCGATCGAGATTCCGCGACGACGCCGCGCCGAGCCGTCGCCCACCGGGCCGGGCAGCGCCGGCATGTCCCCCGGGCCGCGCCTGGTTGATTCGGCCGATGTCGCACGCACTCTGCTCGGGGACCGCTGACAGCTCCCCGTCCTGGGCCCCGCCCTCGACTCCGGCGTGTCAGTAGGTGTCGGCGAGTTGGCCGCGGAGTTTGGTGAGGGCGCGGGTGAGGAGGCGGCTGATGTGCATTTGGGAGACGCCGATCTGTTCGGCGATCTGGGATTGGGTGAGGTTGCCGTAGAAGCGGAGGGTGAGGATTTTCTGTTCGCGTTCGTCGAGGGTGGCGAGGGCGGGGCCGAGGGCGACGCGGAGTTCGGCGAGTTCGTATTCGTTGTCGTCGGTGCCGAGGAGGTCGCCGAGTTCGGTGGTGCGTTCGCCGTCGCCGGTGGGGGTGGAGAGGGAGACGGCGTTGTAGGCGCGGGCGCCTTCGAGTCCTTCGAGGATGTCTTCTTCGGTGAGGTTGAGGTGGGTGGCGATGTCGGTGATGGTGGGTGAGCGGCCGAGGGTTTGGAGGAGGGTGCTGTTGGCTTCGCTGATGGCGAGGCGGAGTTCTTGGAGGCGGCGGGGGACGCGGATGTCCCAGGTGCGGTCGCGGAAGTGTCGTTTGAGTTCGCCGATGATGGTGGGGATGGCGTAGCCGGCGAAGTCGACGCCGCGGGTGGGGTCGTATTTGTCGATGGCTTTGATGAGGCCGACGGCGGCGGTTTGGGTGAGGTCGTCGGTGGGTTCGCCGCGTCCGCTGTAGCGGTGGGCGAGGTGGTGGGCGAGGGGGAGCCAGGCTTCGATGGCTTTGTCGCGGAGGGTGGGTCGGTCGGGGTGGCCGGTGGGTAGGGCGGTCATGGCGAGGAGGAGGTCGGTGGCGGTGTCGGTGAGCGCGGGGGTGCGGGTGGTGGTGTGGATGGTGTCGGTTGTCATGGTGGTTCTCCCTGCGCTGTGGGTGGGCGGGGGATGGGTGTCTCGTGTTCGTGTTCGTCGTGTGGTGGTGCGTGGTGGTGTGGTGTGGTGTGGTGGTGGCTGTTCAGGCATCACCTTAGCCCGTTGGTATTGGCTTAGGCTAGCCGAACGGCTGATGTATAAAGGGCTCTTATCTGCTCTATTGCGGACATAACGGCAACGGTCCCGTTGCCCGGCCACCGGTCCCGCCAGCCGAACAGAATTCACGGAACCCACCCGCCCATCGGATTGTGGCGAGATGATTACCGCCTGTGAGTTGGAGGCGGTGTCAGGGCATCCCCGTCCGGGTCCTCCGATCCGGTCGCCGGGGCGGGGAGGCGGCGTGATCCGGCCACGCCGGATCGTCCGACGCTGGCGCCTGGCCCCGTCGGCACTACCTGGCGACGAGCCACGCCACGCCACCTGGCTGGAGCTCTTCTTCGATCTGATCTTCGTGCTGGCACTCGCCGCCGTGCAGGATCGGCTGACCGACGCCGTGCCCGATGTCGACGAGATCCTCCGGACCGCCGGGCTCTTCATGATCGTCTGGTGGGCCTGGCTCGGGCAGGCGTTCTACGACACCCGGTTCGACCCCGACGACCTCCGCCACCGGCTGACCGTGCTGGTCGGCATGGTAGGAGCCGGCATGATGACGGTCGGGGCGCGAGACGCCCCCGACTCCCTGCTGCTGCCGATCGGCTACCTCGTGGTCCGCGGCATGCTGCTCGCCCTCTATCTCCGGGTACGCGCCATCAGCCCCACCACGCGCCACCTGACCACGGTGTACCTCACCGGGTTCGGCGTGGGATGGCTGCTCTGGGCCGCCTCGCTCGGCGTACCGGCGGACTCCCGGCCGGTGCTCTGGCTGACCGGCCTCACCGTCGAACTGGTGACTCCGTGGCTGGGCCGGCGCTGGCTGACCCGCCATCCGGTGCACCCGTCGCACCTGCCCGAACGGATCGGGCAGTTCACGATCATCGTGCTCGGGGTCAGCCTCACCGACCTGATCGGCGCGGTATCGACCTGGCCGTCGCCGGCGGTCGCCCTGGTGGCGGTCGCCGGCTTCCTCATTCCGGCCTCGCTCTGGTGGATCTACACCACCTTCCTTGACGTCGGGCTGGCCGCGTCACGGCTGAGCGCCGGAATCGGCTACGCCGCCCTGCACGGCGCCATCGGCTCCGCCCTGCTGCTACTCGGCTGGTGCCTGGGGCAGGCGGTTCACGAGGCGGAAGCCGGCAACGACCTGCCGGCGATGCTGCGCCTGCTGCTGGCGGTGTCACTGGCAAGCTGGATGCTCGGCGGCCTGGCCCTGCAACGGATCACCCTGGGCGCCATTCCGCCGGTTCGGATGCTGATCGCGGTGGTCGCCATCGGACTGCTCGCCGCCACCGGACTGGTGCCACCGCCGACCGCCGTGATCCCGCTGCTCGCCCTACTCATGATCGGCTACGCCGTCATCTCCAGCCGGCTCATCCGCCGGTTCGGCCAGAGCCAGATCCGACAGGACCGGATCCGACAGAACCAGCAGGGGACGTAGCCGGCGCGGCCGGCACACCGGTCGTCCGGGCCACTGCCGGTCGGCGCGGTCAGTCCCGGAACGGGATGACGGGCAGCCCGGCCACTCCAGGGCTGGCCCGGAAAAGCGCCCCGGCGGCGGGCTCCGGATCCGTCAGGCCCAGCCGCGAGGTGGTGACATAGAGGTCGCGCAGCTCCGGGCCGCCGAAGGTGCAGGCGGTCACCTGGCGGGCCGGCAGCGCGATCCGTACGTCGAGCCGGCCGTCCGGCGCGTAGCGGCGTACCTCGCCGCCGCCCCAGAGCGCGACCCACACCCCACCCTCGGCGTCCAGCGTCAGCCCGTCCGGAGAGCCGTCCGACTCCTCGATCCGCACGAACGGCCGGCGACCGCTCAACAGGGCGGTCTCCGGGTCGTAGTCGAAGACGTCGACGCGCTGGGTCGGGGTGTCGACGTAGTACGCGAGGCTGCCGTCGGGCGACCAGGCGATGCCGTTGGAGATGGTGATGCCGTCGAGGACCCGTCGGGCCTCAAGATCGGCCTCGAGCCGGTAGAGCGCGGCGGCGCCGGGCCGGACGTCGTACGCCATCGAGCCGCAGTAGAAGCGCCCGGCCGGGTCGCAGCCACCCTCGTTCATCCGCAGGTTCGGGTCGGTCCAGAGCTCAGGCAGCCGCCGGACCGGCCGCAGCCCGGCGTCGGTGAGGACGAACCCGCGCTCGACCGCGACCAGGTATCCCTCGCTGCCACGGGGCCGGACCACCGCCGCCACGGTGTCGACGTGATGCCGGGTGACCTGCTCCGTCCCGGGCGACAGCGCCGGTCCTTCGCCCGTCCCGGACGACAGCGCCGGTCCTTCGCCCGTCCCGGACGACAGCGTCAGTACGTCACCGTCGAGCATGTCCACCCACAGCAGCCGGTCCGTGCGCGGATCCCATACCGGTCCCTCGCCGTGCCGGCAGCACGGATCCGTCACCTGCGTCGCGTCCACCACGTCGTGCTCCTCTCGACGACCTCGATCCTGCCCCGCCACACCGCCTGACACGCTCCCGGGGTGCCACCGCCTGCCCGTGGCCGGGGTCCGACGGGTCCGGGCATGGCGGGTCCGGGCATGGCGGGTCCGGGCATGGCGGGTCCGGGCATGGCGAAAGGGCCGGTCCCCGGATGGCGTTCCGGGGGCCGGCCCTTGTCGGGTGTGCGGTGTGCGGTGTGCCCTGTGTGTGGTGTGCTGCGGTGTCGGGTCGGGTTATGCGGAGTAGCCGCGTTCGGCGGCCCAGTTGGCCAGGGCGATGGTGCTCATCCAGTACTCGGCCTGGTCCGGGTTGGCCGGGTCGGCGATCTTGACCTTGCGGCCGTGGTCGTCGTACCCGACAACGGTCAGGTAGTGCCCACCGGCGTACGAGTGCGACATCCCGTCGAGGTCGGTGCCGGTGCCCTTGATGTTCATCACGACCGGACGCTTACCGTCGATGGCGTGCACGATGTCGACCTGGAGCCGGTCCATCTGCTCCGGCGTGACCGTCGGGTCCGGGATCGCCACGGTCCGGTAGCCCTTACCACCGGTGGTGTTGAGGACCCGGGTGGTGTCCTCGGCCGAGTTCGTGCCGGCCTCGGTCGTGCCGAGCCTGCCGGCGACCTCGTCCTGGGTCGGGGTGTGGCCCTGCGCGGTCAGCGCGATCCGGGTCGCCGCCGGAGCGCAGTAGTAGCCGTTCTCCTGCGCCTTGTACTGGTAGTCCAGGACCTTCGACGGGCTGCCCTTGTCGATGTCCCGCATGTCCACGCCCCGCCCGTCGGTGGTGACCGCGGCCGAGGTCGGCGACATCGCCGGTGTCGGGGTGTCCACGGCGATCGCCGGAGCGGCGAGCGCGCCACCGGCCACGGCGAGGCCGGCGATACCCAACGCGGTCCTGCGGATCGGGGTCTCGGTGATGGCCGGAAGCCATCGGCTGACGAACGTCATGATGGTCTGCCTTCCATTCCGGGGATGAGACACACCACCACACACCCACCCAACGGACGGGAAACGGTGACGGTGTGCCGAACGAAACACAGAGACCGCAGCGACGGGGCCTGCTGCTGCGGTCGTACGCCGGTTACAACGACCCCCGGCCCCCGGATGTTCCGCCGACCCGACCCCACCCACCAGCCGATCATGACCGAAAACCCGACACCCGACCACAGACCGGACGCGACGCCTCCAAGCCGGATCAGTGCAGGGCCGCAGCCATCCGCCGCACGGCCTCGGTGATCAGCTCCGGAGAGGCGGCCAGGTTGAACCGGACATACCCGGCACCTCCGGTCCCGAAGAGCGGCCCGGAGACCAGCGCGACCCGGCCGCGCTCCAGGAACACCTCGGCCGGGTCGGCCGGTCCACCGGCCACGCCCTCCGGCATGGCCAGCTTCCGGCAGTCCAGCCAGGCGAGATAGGTGCCCTCCGGCGGCCGGTACCGCACCTCCGGCAGCAGTTCCGCGAGCAGGTCACCGAGAAGGCGTCGGTTCCGGTCGAGGCCGGCGAGCACCTCGTCGAGCCACGGACCGCCGTGGCGCAGTGCGGCGGTGTGTGCGATCACGCCGAGATGGCTGGCACCGTCGCCGGCCACCTTGGGCATCCGGGCCAGGTCGGCTCCGGCCTCCGGTCCGGCCATCGCCACCGCGGCCTTCACCCCGGCCAGGTTCCACGCCTTGGACGCGGAGAAGAGCACGAGACCGCGTGCACTGCCGGGCATCGAGAGGTACGGCCGGAACACCGCCCCCGGATAGACCAGCGGCGCGTGAATCTCGTCCACCACGACGCGTACGCCGTAGCGGTCGGCGAGCTCGATCACCATGGTCAGCTCGTCCGGGGTGTGCACCGTGCCGGTCGGGTTGTGCGGGCTGCACAGCAGGTAGGCGGCGGACCGACCGCCCGCGACCGCCTCGGCGAAGGCGCGTTCCAGGGTGTCCGGGTCGAGCCGGTGCTCCGCGCTCAGCGGCGCCTCCACGATCCGCCGCTCGCCGCCCCAGACGAAACCGAAGAACGGCGGGTAGACCGGCGGATTGATCACCACCGCGTCACCGGGGCCGGTGACCAGCTTCAGCATCTCGACGACCCCGAGCATCACGTCCGGCACCAGCGCACTCTGCTCGACCTGCGGCATCCAGCCCCAGCGTTCCCTCGCGAAACCGGCGAGTGCGGCGGTGTAGTCCGTACCGTTCACCGGATAACCGGTGTCGCCGAGCGCGACCGCCTCGGTCAGCGCCCGGGCGACCGGCTCGGCCAGCGGCACGTCCATCTCGGCGACCCAGAGCGGCAGTACGTCCGGCGGATACCGCCGCCACTTCTCGCTGGTGCGGCGGCGCAGGTCGGCGAGGGAGAGCGTCTGCAAGGGGTTGCCCACCCGGCCACGGTACTTGGCCGAGCCGACTGCCCGGTGGTGCGCGGTCGGGGCCGCACCAACGTGGTCCCACCGGCGCCCCGTCCGCGCGGTCTGGACCGGTGGCTTGCGCACGCGGCCTGTCGAGCTGGGTGCACGAACGGGAGCAACAACCGGCTACGGCATCTGCACGGGATACGAACCGGGGCCGTACGGCATCGAACTCGGCTGCACCGGATAGGTGTCCCGCCGCTCCGCCTGGGCGAACCCGGCGGCCCGGCTGTTCACCTGCGGCCAGCCACCGGCCTCGTGAAAGAGGCGTAGTGCCGTCGCCACGACCTCGGCCAGCGGCTCGTTGGCCTCGATCTCGATGGTGGCTCCCGGCGTGTCGATCCGGACCTTGGTCGGGCTGGCCGGCGAGTCACCCGCCGGCCTTTCCGCCGCCCGTCCCGGAGCCGTCGACGCTGCGGCCGGTACCGGTACCGCGATCGGGGACACCGCCGTCGGGGAGTGTGGCGCCGGAGCCTCCCCGGTCCCGGTCCCAGGCCCGTCCGGCGTCTCCGGGCTGGGTGGCGCCTCCGGCGTCTCCGGGGTGACCGGGAGCTCCGGCGGGGCCGGCTGGGCGGGGACTGTTCCGGCGGACGAGACGGGTCGGGACGACCCGACTCCGGAAAACTCGGTTGTCACCTCGCCATTGTCGGGCCGGGCCGGGCCTTTCCGCCACGCCATCCCGGTCAGCATCCGCCGCCACGACGGCGGTCCGCGACCGGGTTGACGACAGCCGACGGCCCCCGACACCACCGGCCCGGATCGACACCACCGGATCGGGCCGGAGAATCGGCGGCCCGTACGGCGGAGAGATGGAGAACGGGCGTCTGTCCTGCTGGGCATGCATCGCATGGCACATCGAATGCCACGCCGCCACCCCCATATCCATCGCCCCCCGCGGCACAGGTCCCTTGATCAGGGAGCGTCCGGCTCGTCAGGGCGAGCCGGACACTCCCTGATCATGACGGGGGCGCCGGGGTCAGGCGGCGGTTAGGGCCGGGCCGTCGGCGGTGTCGAGCAGGGCCGGGTCGTCCGCCGGGCGCAGGGCCAGGGCCAGCACGTCCGCCACGTCGGCCAGGGTGTGCACGGTCAGCGCCTCCCGTACCTCGGTGGGCAGGTCGTCCAGGTCCGGCTCGTTGCGGGCCGGGACGATCACCTCGGTCAGTCCCGCCCGGTGCGCGGCGAGCAGCTTCTGCTTCACCCCGCCGATCGGCAGCACCCGGCCGGAGAGGGTCACCTCGCCGGTCATGCCGAACTCGGGGCGTACCGGTCGGCCGCTGGCGAGCGAGGCCAGCGCGGTGACCATGGTGATGCCGGCGCTCGGGCCGTCCTTGGGCACCGCACCCGCCGGCACGTGCAGGTGGATCCGTCGCCCGGCCAGCGCGTTCGGGTCCAGCCCCAGCGCTCTGCCGTTCGACCGGAGGTAGGAGAGGGCGATGTGCGCCGACTCCTTCATCACGTCGCCGAGCTGCCCGGTCAGGGTCAGCCCCGGCTCGCCCTCCATGCTCGTCGCCTCGATGAAGAGCACGTCACCGCCGGCACCGGTCACCGCCAGCCCGGTCGCCACCCCGGGCACCGCCGTCCGCTCCGCCGACTCCGGCGTGAACTTCGGCCGGCCCAGATAGCTGGCCAGGTTGCCGGTGTCGACGCGTACCGGATCGTCGGTCGCGGCGAGCGCGACCGCGACCTTGCGGAGGATCTTCGCGAGTGCCCGTTCGAGCTGGCGGACGCCCGCCTCCCGGGTGTGCTCGGCCGCGATCCGGCCCAGCGCCTCGTCGGAGACGCCCACCTCCTCGGCGGTGAGTCCGGCCCGTTCGATCTGCCGGGGCAGCAGGTGGTCCCGGGCGATCGCGACCTTCTCCTCCTCGGTGTAGCCGTCCAGCGTCACCAGCTCCATCCGGTCCAGCAGCGGGCCGGGGATCGCCTCCACCACGTTGGCGGTGGCCAGGAAGAGCACGTCGGAGAGGTCGAGGTCGACCTCCAGGTAGTGGTCCCGGAACGTGTGGTTCTGCGCCGGGTCCAGCACCTCCAGCAGGGCGGCGGCCGGGTCACCGGCATAGCCTGCCGAGATCTTGTCGACCTCGTCGAGCAGCACGACCGGGTTCATCGAGCCCGCCTCGCGCAGCGCCCGGACGATCCGGCCGGGCAGCGCGCCGACGTACGTCCGGCGGTGGCCACGGATCTCGGCCTCGTCCCGGATGCCGCCGAGGGAGACCCGGACGAACTTCCGGCCGAGTGCCCGGGCGACCGACTCGCCGAGGCTGGTCTTGCCGACTCCGGGCGGGCCGCCCAGCGCCAGCACCGCGCCCGAGCCACGGCCGCCGACGACCTGGAGGTTGCGGGCCGCGCGCCGGTTCCGCACCGCCAGGTACTCCAGGATGCGGTCCTTCACGTCGGCCAGCCCGGCGTGATCGGCGTCCAGCACCTCGCGGGCCTGCCCCAGGTCGGTGTTGTCCTCGGTACGCGTGCTCCACGGCATCTCCAGCACCGTGTCCAGCCAGGTACGGATCCAGCCCGCCTCCGGAGACGCGTCGCTGGCCCGCTCCAGCTTGCCGACCTCGCGCAGCGCCGCCTCGCGTACCTTCTCGGGCAGCTCGGCGGTCTCGACCCGGGAGCGGTAGTCGGCCGAGCCGTCCGGCTCGTCCTCGCCCAGCTCCTTGCGGATCGCGGCGAGCTGCTGGCGGAGCAGGAACTCGCGCTGGGACTTCTCCAGCCCCTCCCGTACGTCGGTGTTGATCCGCTCGGTGACCTCCTGCTCGGCCAGGTACGCCTTCACCCAGCCGACCAACAGGTCGAGCCGGGCGGTCACGTCCGGCGCGGCGAGCAGTTCGATCTTCTGTTCCAGGGTGAGCCACGGCGCGTAGCCGGCCGAGTCGGCCAGCTCGGCGAGGTCGGTCATCCGCTCGACCGCGTCGACGACCTGCCAGGCGCCGCGCTGTTGCAGCAGCGACGTCACGAGTGCCCGGTACTCCCGGGCGAGTTCCTTGGCCCGGCCGGCGGGCGCCGGCTCGGTGATCTCGACGGTCTCGACCCAGAGCGCCGCGCCGGGTCCGGGAACGCCGGAGCCGATCCGGGCCCGGGCCAGGCCGCGCGCCACGGCGGCGGGTTCGCCGCTGGGGAGCCGGCCGACCTTCTCGATCGTGGCGATCACGCCGATGGAGCCGTACTCGCCGTCCACCCGGGGCACGGCCAGAAGCTTCTTGTCACCCGTGGCCCGGGCGGCGTCCACCGCTGCCTGGGTGGTCGCGTCCAGGGTCACCGGGATGACCATGCCGGGCAGCAGGACAGCGTCGGTCAGCGGAAGAACCGGAAGAGTTGCCATCACACACCTGCCATCGATTAGTTGAGCTTGTACGACTCAAGTAACAAACGGTGCCCCATGTTCCGGCATGTGACCCAGGACACGGCGTCGATCGCGGCGGAGCCCCGCGATCAGCCCAGCGGTGCCGTTCCGGCGCGGTGCGGGATGAACCACCCCCGGCGGGCGGCCCGGAGCAGCGCGACGTGCCGGTCCGGGGCCGCCAGCACAGCGACGAGCCGCTCCACGGTCTCGGCGACCGCCAGCACCGGCAGGTCGAGCCCGACCGCGATCCGCTGGTCGGTCCAGCCCGAGAGAAGCAGCCCGAGCACGACCAGCTCCCGCCGGTCGAGCGGGCACCGGCCGCGCGGCACCGGGGCGAGCATCGCCACCACCAGCGGTACTCCGCCGGCGGTGCAGCCCAGCACCACCACCCGGAACAGGCCGTCCCGGACGCCCCAGTCACCGGCGGGCCGGTACGCCGCCCGACCGGCGCCCCGCCCGCTGCGGTGACCGGGCCGGATCGGCCGGACGGGCCAGAGGAACGAGACCGAGCCCCCGTCCCCGGGCGCCTGCTGGTCGACCATGGCGAGCAGCGGCGAGCCGGCCGCCAGCAACGGGTGCCCGGGTAGGCCGCAGAGCGGCAGCGGATCGCCACCGGAGGCCAGCACCACCCCGGCCACCGCGTCGCGCACCACCCCGGCCACCGCGCCCAGCGCCCGCAACGGATCGATGCTGGCGGCGATCCGCGAGGTCAGCGCGCCGATCAGGTCCCGCTCTGCGTCGGTGGGATGGTCCCGATCCTCGGTGCTCAGCACCAGCATGCCGACGTGGCGGCGGTCCGGCGCGAAGAGACCGACCGCCAGCCCCTCCCGGAAACCGGCCGGATAGTAGTAGTCGCTCCAGATCGGGAACTCGGCGGCGGGGACCGGAAGGTCGCGGCCGCGCAGCGGCACGGCCGACTCGGTCAAGCCGGCCTGTTCGGCCTGCTCCGTGACCTCCCCGGTGCCGAAGTAGTTCCGGATCCGGTCGTCGTAGCCGGTGCTGACCACCTCGGCGAAACGCTGGCGCCGGTCGTCGAAGAGGGAGAGCCAGGCCGCCTCGAACGGAAGCGCCCGGTGCAGCAGGACGAGCCACTGCGCCGGACGGTCCGCGTCCATCCGGCTCGCACAGATCGCTCTCGCCTCGCGGAAGATGGTGGAGAGCGAGGAGGTACGGGTCATCGTCTGCCCCGGATCAGCGATCGTGGCACGTAGAGGCCAAGCCGGAGCGCGCGGACGGCGGCGAGGGTGCGGGACGGGGCGACGAGCTTGGCCAGAATGTGTTCGACGTGCGCCGCCACCGTGCGCGGGGCGATCACCAGCAGGTTGGCTATCCGCTGGTTGGACCAGCCGTCGATGAGCAGGCCGAGGATCTCCAGCTCTCGCCGGGTCAGTCCGTGCAGGTCGCCGGGGGGCGAGACCAGCACCACGGCGCGCAGGTGGGCCGGGCTCTGCACCGGGCAGGCGAGCACGCTGATCCGGACGTACCGTCCGTCCGGCGCCGCCGAGTCGTCGCGGCAGAGGAACGCCCCGTACGGCTCCCCGTCGGCGAGACGCTCCGCCGCCGCGCCGAGCACCGGCTCCCCGGTCCGGAGCATCGGGTGCTCCGGCAGCCCGGGGAGCGGGAGCACCCCACCGGATCGGGTCAGCACCACTCCCGCCACCGCATCACGGACGACGGTCGAGAGGGTGGCGACCGAGCGCATCGGGTCGACCGCCTCGGCGATCACCGGGGCCAGCAGGCCGAGAAAATCGCGGGCCGCGTCGGTCGGGTGCTCGGGCGACTCGGTGTGCAGGGCCATGATTCCGACCTGGCGGCCGTCCGGGTTGAAGAGCGCGACGCCGATCCCCTCCCGGAAGCCGGCCGGTGCGAAATGCTCGGTCCAGGAGTACATCTCCGAGGGTGGGATCGGGGCGTCCCGGCCCCGGATCGGATCCCCGTCGCGGTCGAGCCCGAGGAGTTCCACCTCCTCGTAGTGCCGGGGGCCGAGCAGGTGCACCATGGTCGCCTCGCCGTAGCCGACGGCACCGAGCGTCTCGAACCTGAGCCGCTCCGGGTCAAGCACCTGGAGCACTCCCGCCTCGTACGGGACCAGCCGGCGCAACACCGCGAAGATCTCCGCCACCCGTTCCTCGGCGCCGGCCGGCGCCGAGGCCAGCCGCTCGACCTGGGCGGCGATCTCCGCAGCGTACGGTGGCAGCTCGCCCACCTGTCAGCATCCCGACCCTCGGCGCATGCGATCGGACGACTCCTTCGGATATCGGCAGTCCTGTCAATCGACAGCACCGGCACAGGTGCGGTTACCTAGGTAAACGCGGGCCGACACCGCAGGACACGCGACGAACCGGAGATGTGAAAGCGGCACCGAGCGACAAAGCAGGCAACCTCACGGGAGCGACGGGACAGGCAGCCTGCGGGCGCACTGGTCGTGGAGGGCGCGCACGCTCCGGCGCGCCCTCCACCCGAATCCGGCCTCCGCCGCTCGGTCCCCCGGCCGATCCGTCCAGACCTCCACGCCCCGGCGCTGCGTCCGGGCGGCGCAGCCCGGCTCCGGCCCGGTGGTCACCGTGACCACATTGGAGAGTGCCGAGACGTTTCCCGCCTCGTCCAGCGCCCGCACCGCCAACCGGTACGTCGTACCCGGCGCCAGCCCGGCGACCGTCGTGGCGGTACGGGGCAGGCGGGCGGCATCAGGTAGACCCATCCCACCACGGTGTCGCCGGTCGGGGTGAGCGACAGCACCTCGTACCGGGAGAGCTGCACGTTGTCGTGGGACGTCGTCACCGGCCAGTCGCTGTTGCCGGGCCATCCGAAGCTCCACGAAGTGGGCGATCTGTTCCTCGGTGCCGTCCACATGCGCCGCTCGGATCAGCGCCTCGGCATACTCTCGGGTCTGCAACAGGCCCGGAACCACGCCGACCTCGAACGAACGGATCTCGGTTGCCCGGCTCTCCAGCCAGATCCAATCGATGAGAGACGAGGCGACGTTGGCCGTAAAGCCGTCCCACCAGCCCTTCTGCCAGGCGTCCTCGGACATCGTCTTGAGGTCTTCCCGGCGCTGCCGGTCGTCGATTCCGCAGATGTCGAGGTAGGCCAGCACCTGCCGGTACTGCCGCCGGTCAGCCCACGCGCCCCGCGCGGCCGGCTGTTCGGGTACGCCGGTTCGCTGCTCCGGGTGGCGCCGCTGCTCACCGTCGGCCGGCGCCGACGCCTCCGGCCCGTGATCGGCGACGGTGGCCGATGACGGCGCTGCCCTTCGACCCGCTGGACCCGCCGACCGAGCCGCCTCCGGGCTGCCCGATGCCCACGCTCTGGCGGATAGCCCACGCCCTGCACCGGCTCCACCGCTCCGACGGCGACCACTGCGCCTGCGGTGCGCGGCATCCCTGCGTTCACCGGCGGGCCGCCCTGCGCGCCCTGCTCGAAGCCTGCGGCGTACCCCTACCGGCGCCGCGCGCCGACATCTTCGACCTCTGGCACGGCATCCTGCTCGTCAGCCCATCACGACCTGGACACCAGAGGCGTTAACGGCGCCGAATAACGCCTCTGGTGTCCAGGTCGATGGCGATCAGACTCGCGTTCGGCGGTGGCGGCCGATCAGGGCTGCGGCGCGGGGCGCCAGCCGTAGGTGAACATTCCGGCGAAGGGGTCGGGGCCGCCGGTCCACGGGTCCAACCCGTCCCGCAACCGGCGCATGTACTCCGTCCGGGTCAGGAATGTGGCACGTCCGCGTCCGAAGAGGTGGATGTCGCCCAGCGGGCAGTCGGGGAAGTCTCCCTCCAGGAGACGGACGACGAACTCGACCATGCCGCAGTCGTAGCGTCGCCAGATGCTCTCGCCCCGCTCGTAGAGCAGCACCGGCCATCGCTCGGGGTCCGGGTCGGAGGCGTCCCAGCAGAGGTTGTCCCCGCTGGAGTCCACCCCCCACAGGATCAGCCGTGGCGCCGTGCCCGCCAGGTCGTGCTCCTTGCGCGACTCCCGCCACAGGACCTCGGCGAACGCCGTGCCGCTGCGCATGTCGTTCCCGTCCCCGTCCGCCGGCTCCGCCCAGGGCTCGGGTCTGCTGATCACGAGATAGTCCTGGATGGCGCCCGAACCGTAGACCTCCTCAGCTCGGCGGTCATGGTACGGCGTCCAGCGGCCCACCTCCACCGCCACCGGCACCCGCCGGCTACACCCGCCACCGGCACCCGCCGGCTACACCCGCCACCGGCACCCGCCGGCTACACGCGTCGCCTGCATCAACCGGCTACACGCGCCGGAGTTCCCCGGTCTCGTCGAAGTCGTGTACGCCGGCGGCGCCGAACTCCGGCTCGACCATCTCGGCGAAGAGCGGCGGCACCGGTCGGCCGGTCGCCGCGTAAAGGCGCTTGATCGCCGCACCGGGGCGGCGGATGTCGTCCAGCATGCCCGGGTTGATCCGGTCGAACTCCGCCTCGATCAGCCGGGTCGCCGTCTCCCCGACCGTCTCGTTCCGGCTCCTGGCGAGCATGACCAGCAGGTCGTGCAGCTCACCGTCGATCACCAGCGCCCGCTCCCCCTCGTCCATGGCCTCACGCTAGGCCGGAGCACGCCGTTCCGGGCGCGGATCGTCGGAGGTGGCGACGGGCGGGACGAGGGGGGCGGAAGTGGCCGGTGTGCAGCGGGGTTGACGCAGCGGTGCTGCATGATGCTCGGATGACCGCACAGGAGGCGCCGGCCGGCGGGCGCCGGCCCGAGGGCCGGCCGGGCGGGGTGGTGCTGGAGGCGGTGCTGGAGCGGATCACCTACGCCAACGAGGAGACCGGCTACACCATCGCCCGGTTCGCCACCGAGCGGAGCGGCCCCGACCTGCTCACCGTGGTCGGCTCGCTGCTCGGGGTGCAGCCGGGCGAGAGCGTACGGCTGGTCGGCCACTGGGGCACCCACCCCAAGTACGGGCGGCAGTTCGAGGTGCGGTCGTACACGACGGTGCTGCCGGCGACGATCCAGGGGATCGAGCGCTACCTCGGCTCCGGGCTGATCAAGGGGATCGGGCCGAGGATGGCCGAGCGGATCGTCGGGCACTTCGGCGTCGACACCCTGCGGATCATCGAGGAGGAGACCGGCCGGCTCGTCGAGGTCCCCGGGCTCGGTCCGAAGCGGACGAAGCTGATCGCCACCGCCTGGGCCGAGCAGCAGTCCATCAAGGAGGTGATGGTGTTCCTCCAGGGCGTCGGCGTCTCCACCTCGCTCGCGGTACGCATCTACAAGAAGTACGGCGACGGCTCGATCTCGATCGTCAAGAACGAGCCGTACCGGCTGGCATCCGACGTCTGGGGGATCGGGTTCAGGACCGCCGACACCATCGCCAAGGGGGTCGGCATCCCGCACGACAGCCCGCAGCGGGTGCGCGCCGGCGTCCAGTACACCCTCTCCGAGGCCGCCGACGGCGGGCACTGCTATCTGCCGGAGCCGAACCTGGTCGCGGACGCCGCCGAGATCCTGGGGGTGCCGGCGGAGCTGGTCCGGGAGTGCCTGGCCGGGCTCGCCGCCGACGAGGGCGTGATCCGGGAGGCGGTGCCGAACCCGAGCAGCGAGGGTGGCACGATCCCCGCCGTCTACCTGGTGCCGTTCCACCGGGCCGAGTCGGCCCTGGCGGCCAGCCTGCTCCGGCTGCTGCGGCACCGGACCGACCGGATGGCCGCCTTCGCCGAGGTGGACTGGGCGAAGGCGCTGGCCTGGCTGCGTACCCGGACCGGCGCCGACCTGGCACCCGAGCAGGAGGCCGCGGTCAGGCTGGCGCTGACCTCGAAGGTCGCGGTCCTGACCGGCGGGCCCGGCTGCGGCAAGTCCTTCACCGTCTCATCGGTGATCAGGCTCGCCGCCGCCAAGGGTGCCAAGATCGTGCTCGCCGCGCCGACCGGGCGGGCCGCGAAGCGGATGACCGAGCTGACCGGGCATCCGGCCGCGACAGTGCACCGGCTGCTGCAACTGCGTCCCGGCGGCGACCCGGCACACGACCGGGACAACCCGATCGACGCCGACCTGATCGTGGTCGACGAGGCGTCCATGCTGGACCTGATCCTGGCGAACAAGCTGGTGAGGGCGGTCGCGCCCGGCGCGCACCTGCTGCTGGTCGGCGACGTCGACCAGTTGCCGTCGGTCGGTGCCGGCGAGGTGCTCCGGGATGTGCTCGGCGCCGAGTCGATCCCCCGGGTCCGGCTGACGAAGATCTTCCGGCAGGCGCAGAAGTCCGGAGTGGTGGTGAACGCGCACCGGATCAACGCCGGACAGGCGCCGCTGCTCGGCGAGTACCCGGACTTCTTCCTCTTTCCCGTCGACGAGCCGGAGGCCACCGCCGAGCTGGTGGTGGAGATCGTCGCCCGGCGGGTGCCGCGCAGGTTCGGCCTGCATCCCCGGGACATCCAGGTGCTCACCCCGATGCACCGGGGGCCGGCCGGCGCCGGCAACCTGAACGTCGCGCTGCAACAGGCGATATCGCCGTACCGGGAGGGCCGGCCCGAGCGCCGGCACGGCGCCCGGGTCTTCCGGGTCGGCGACAAGGTCATCCAGATCAGGAACAACTACGACAAGGGCGCCGCCGGGGTCTTCAACGGCACCGTCGGGGTGGTCACCGGCCTCTCGGTGGAGGACCGGAAACTCACCGTCCGCACCGACGAGGCCGAGGAGATCGGGTACGACTTCGACGAGCTCGACGAGCTGCAACACGCGTACGCCATCACGGTGCACCGGTCACAGGGGAGCGAGTATCCGGCGGTGGTGGTGCCGGTGACGATCAGCTCCTACACGATGCTGCAGCGGAACCTGCTCTACACGGCGGTGACCCGGGCCCGGAAGCTCGTCGTGCTTGCCGGGTCGCGCAGGGCGCTGGCCATCGCGGTCCGCACCGCGGGCACCGGGCGCCGGCACACCGCACTGACCCACCGGCTCAGCCTGCCGTGATCGCGTGTGACCGAGATCACCGATCCGGCTATGAGCGATAGAGCCGTAAAAATGGCGATAAGGGCTGTCGATGCCTTAATAGCCGGCGTCTCCGGCTGATACCTGGCTCGTTTGGACTCTTGCCGAGTCCGATCCGCCGTCGGACACGGTCCCGATGCCCCCTGACGACGGATGGACGACATGCCCAACACACCGGTCGGAGTCGAGGTCTCCGCGACGGACGGCGACGATCTCCGCCAGTTCCGGCCGTCGGGGTTTCCCGGGGTCGCCCCCACCACCGAACGTGCCTGAGTCGCCGTCGTGACGTCGCGCACCTCCTACCTGGCCCGGATCCGTCGCGGCGACGAGCGCGACGCGCTGCACAGCACCGCGTTCCTGATCAGCAGCCACTGGCTGGTCACCGCGGGACACTGCCTCGCCGACCTCAGGGTGGACGACCGGGTGACGGTGATCCTCATCGACGGTGAGACGGCCGGCGCGGACACTGCCGGCGCGGACACTGCCGGCGCGGACACCGCTGGCGGCGGCACCGCTGGCACGCGGACGGTCGACGGGCGGGTGGTCGACGGGCGGACGGTCGACGGGCGGGTGGTCGACGGGCGGACGGTCGACGGGCGGGTGGTTCGGATCGCCGACCGGGACGACCTCGGCCTGATCTGCATCACCGGCCCGCTGCCCCGCGCGGTCGTCCGGCCCGTCCTGGCCAGGGCGGCGGACGACGACGAGTGGCTGGCACCGGCCCGGCCGGCGACCAGCGCCCACCGGTTGCGCGGCACGGTGCTCAACGCCGACCTGCGACACCGCTGCGCCGGCGGGGACGAGATCCAGGCCCTCGAGCTCCGGGTCGACCAGCTTCTCGGCGACTACCGCGGCTACAGCGGCGGCCCGATCGAGCGCCTGCCACCCCCACAGGACCGGTACGCCGCACCGACCGTCGTCGGCATACTCCTCGCGCAGGCGATGAAGCGGACCCGCTCCCGTGAGGCCGCGAACGTGCTGATCGCGGCGCAGGCCGAGGACGCCCTGAAGAGACTGGACGTCCTCGCGGAGGCCCAGCGGCTGGCCCAGGAGAACACCCGGGAGCTGCACCGTGGCTTCGACGCGGACCAGGCCGGCCTGACGCACGAGATCCGGGAACTCGGCGTGATCGGTGACGAGCTCGACGTGATGGTCAGCCGGGGGTTGCTGCGGCGGCGCAAGGCCCGGCGGTTCCTGCACAGGGTCCTCGACCGGACCCTCCGGCACTGGATGGCCAGGAGCAACGCGTGACCGAATCCGTACCCGAGGACGTGACTGACGCCCTGCGGGAGGAATTCGTCCTCGACGGCCTGCTGCCCTGGGCGCTCGTCCGGGCCGAGGCGGCGCTGCGGAAGCCACACCGCGACGCGGCCGAGCTCGGGCTTCTCCGGACCGCGATGATCGCGCTGACCACTCTGGACGGCAAGCGGAACCCGGGCGGGGTCCACCGGCTCGCGATGCTGCTCACCCGGCTCGACCTGCATGCCGAGGCCGAACGGCTGCTCGACTGGACGGCCTGGCGCACCACCCGGGGCAGCGACACCTGGCTGGCCGGCGAGAACGTCCGGGCGATCCTCGCGGCGGCCCGGGGCGACCGGGACCGGGCGGCCCTCCTCCTCGATCTGGCCCTGCGTACCACCGACCGGCTTTCGGTCACCAGCGCGAAGCTCCACGCGAACCTGGCCGTCCTCTGCCTGGAGGCCGGCGAGTTCGATCGGGCCGCCCGGCACGCGACCGTCGCGCTGACCGCCGGCATCACCGCCGACCGCCCCGAGGAGTGGCCGCCGGACCTGCTGGCGAGTGCCGAGTCGAGCGCCATGCTGGCGATCGAACGGTCGGCCACCGACCCACCCCGGACCGCCGAGGAGTTGCGGGACCTTGCCGAGACACAGTTCGCGCTGGCGATGCGGCGCGGGCGCCTGGACCTCGTCGAGTCGGCGATCGAGGTGATGGAACTGGCCAGCCAGCACCTGACGGCCCGGTTGCCGGCCGGGCATCCGGAGGCCGTACGCCTGCGCGCGGGCCTGGCCACCGCCGAGGAACGGTACGCCGGGATGCGGGCGACGAACGCCACCCCCGCCGCCGTCAACTCCACCGCCACCCCCGCCGCCGTGAGCGCCACTGCCGTCAGTTCCGGTGCCCGCCCCGCGGGTGCCTCCGGGTGTCCGGGTGGCGCCACCGCACCGGCTCCGGCCGATGCCGGCGGTCACCCGGTCATCCCACCGGTGCGGGTGGCGCTCCCGGCGGCGTACCACCTGGTCGTCGACCGGTACCTGGACACGGTCTTCCGGTTCGTCTACTACCGGGTCGGCGACCGGCGGCTCGCCGAGAAGCTGACCTCGACCGCCGTTCGAGACGTGCTGCACGGGCTCGACGCGCCTGCCGGCAGGGCGCCCGGCAGAGCGGCTGGACGAACGGCCGGCAGCGCGGGCGGACGACCAGGACGCCGCCGGCCTCCCGCCGACCGGGACCTGGGCCTCTGGCTGATCGGTGCGGCCCGGGGCGTCCTGGCTGACCAGGCGGCCGGTCACCGTCCCGTGGCATCGGCGCGACCACCGGACCGCCCGAGCCGGGACACGGGAACGGAGTTGGTGCACGATCCCGTTCTTGTCGCGCTCCGCCGGCTCGATCCCGTGCAGCAGGACCATCTCGTCCTCAGCTCGCTCCTGTGCCTCTCCGTGGCGGAGATCGCGCAGGTGATGGGGAAGAGCGAGGGCCGGGTCCGGGCCGCGCGGCGCCGGGCCCTCCGGGCACTCACCCGGCTGCTGCCCCGGGCACCCTGGCGGACCAGGGTACGGCTACGCCTGACCCTGCTCAGGCAGATGCTGCACGAGGCATTCCGTCCCGGTCCGTCGCGGCTGCGCGGGGACGAGGACGAGAACCCCCGCCCTGCCGAACGTCCGGACCGCCCGGATGCGACCGGCCAGCTCATGGTGCTCGGCCTCAGCCTCCGGGCGGTTCCGAGCCACGCGCTTCTCGGGCCGGACTCCGACGCCCGGCTCCGGAGCATGCTGCTGGCGATCGCGGGAGGTGCGGTAGCGGCGATGCCCAGAGCCGGAGATGCCGGCACCGGCACCGCGCCGGGTACGCCCACCGGGGGCGGTCAGCCCGGGCTCCGGATCGTCGTACCGGGGCGGCCCGTGATCGGCCGGCTCGCCGACGCCGGCGGCCGGAGGCGGTGGCGACGGCGCCGCGCCAGGAACCGGGACACGGCGGCGGCCCTTCCGGTGGACGCCAATATATTGACGGACGTTTCCGTATCTGGCGCCGAGTGCGTACCGTGGCGCCATGAGGCAGCCCGGTGACCGCGCCCCCGCACCCGGATCGCTGGCGCTGGTACAGAACCTGCTGAATACGGCCGAGATCGCGGCGGGCCGGGACCGGCTGCGTACGATCGCCGAACTCACCGCGTTCGCCAGCGCGCACGGCTCGCCCGGACTCACCTTCACCGACTCGGACGTGACCGAAACCCGACGATTCCGGGAGGCCCTACGGGACGCCTGCCGGGGACACGCCGGCAGCCCACTGCCGGCCGCGTCCGCCGCCGCCCTGCGCTACACGCTCGCCACCTCTCCGCTTCTGCTCACCATCGACGGTTCCGGATCGGCCCGGGCGGTACCGGCGGCCGGGCTCGGCGGCTCGGCGGCGCTCATCGCGACGGTGGCCGCCGCGATCGTCGACGCCGCGACCACCGGCACGTGGCTCCGGCTCAAGGCCTGCGCGGCACACCGCTGCCAATGGGTGTACTACGACCACAGCCCGGGCGGACGCAGCCGCTGGTGCACGATGAGCATCTGCGGCAGCCGGGCCAAGATGCGCGCCTACCGCGCCGGCCGGGCCACCCGATCGGTGTAGGACGGGCAGGCCCGCGCCCATCGCTCCGGTCACGGATTGCGAAGGCGTCGGGCTCGCAGGACGGCGTCGTGGGTGTGGTGCGTGCCTGCCGGGGTGGGGCCCGTTCGGGCACGGGTCTCCTCGAGCTCAACAGCCCACCTGTCGTCGAGGAGCCGGGCGATGTCGTGCGGCTGGTAGTAGTCGTCCGGGTCGAAACCGGGACGAGTAAGCAGGTCCGCGAGATCGTGGGTGGCGAAGAGCAGTGTGCCGCCGGGCGCGAGGGCGGCCAGTAGACCGCGCAGCGCGACGTGGTCCGGCTGGCGTGGCAGCGGGAAGTAGTGGATGGAGACCAGGTCGAACACGCCGGCCGGAGGACGCGTGGCGGTCAGATCGACGCAGGACCACGTCACGCTCCCCGCGACGTCCGCGCCGGCCGCGGCAGCGCGGTCGAGGGCGGTCTGGGAGATGTCGAGCGCGGTGACCTGCCAGCCGCGCCGGGCCAGCCAGCGCGCGTCGGCGCCCTCCCCGCATCCGACGTCGAGCGCCCGCCCCGGCGGCAGGCCGGAGACCTCGGCGACCAGCACGCTGTTGGGGTTGCCGCTGAAGATCTGGTCGCGGGCGCGGTACGTCTCCTCCCAGAACCGTGCGTTCATCGTCCCCCTCCTCCGGCGACCACCCCGGCCTCTGCGACCACCCTGGCCTCTGCGACCACCCTGGCCCGGTCGCTCCGAGTCGACAACTTTTTTTGGGAGAGCCGCAGAATCCGGGTTCACCATGGTTGGCATGGATGCCACTGGCTGTACGTCCTCAACGGGCGGCTGCAAATGATCCTCGGTGACCAGGACTTCGTCCTCGGGGCCGGCGAGGTCGCCGAATTCGACACCCACCTCCCGCACTGGTTCGGCAACGCCGACGCGGGGGCGGTGGAGTTCCTGAGCATCCTCGGTCCGCATGGCGAACGCGTCCACATCAAGGCCAGCTACCGACCCGGCTGAGCCAGCTACCGACCCGGCTCGGCCAGCCGGGCGGGCGATGCCGGCGGCGGGCCTCACAGGTGGGTCAGCGCCAGGGTGCCGAGGGTGCCGAGGACGAGGAAGGGGCCGAACGGCAGGTGGCCGCCCCAGCCGATCCGGCGGGTGGCCAGCAGGGCCAGGCCGCAGAGCGCCGAGGCGCCGAAGGTGAGCAGCGCGCCGGCCACCACGGTCGGCCAGCCGAGCCAGCCGAGCAGCGCGACCGCGCTCAGCGCCAGTTTGGCGTCGCCCAGCCCGAAGCCACGGTGGCCCAGCACGAGGGTGGTGGTGGCGAGGAGCAGTGCCGCGCCGAGGCCGGCCAGCAGGGCCCGCCACCACGGCGCCGCGTCGCCGGCAACAAGCGCCGCCACGCCGAGCAGGGCAAGGGTGCCGGCCGCGGCGGCGTAGCTGAGCCGGTCCGGCAGCCGGTGTACGGCCACGTCCACGAAGAGCAGCGGCAGTGCGCACGCCACCCACCAGGCGTACGCGATCGACTCGATCGGCGGCCGGGCTGCCACGGCCACCGCCGCCACCGCGAGGATCAGGGCGAACTCGACGGTCAACGGCGGTGCGCCGACCCTGCCGCCGCAGCCGGCGCAGCGGGCCGCCGGCGAGAGGGCGCGCAGCGGGCCGGCCGGGCCGATCGGGGTGGCGCAGCGGTCGCAGGCGGTCCGGCGCGGCTGTCCGTACGGTACCGACTCGGCGGCGATGATCCAGCGCAGGGCCGGGGTGCCGGCGAGAAGCGCCGGCCATCTCCGGAGCGGAGGTCGCGTCCGGACACGGTGGGTAACTTCATGATCGCTTGTCGACGATCTTCGCTGCTCGGCGGGCGCCGCCCCGACAGGCCGCACGACCGCCGGACCCGGCTGCCGGGAAGGGGCGTCGGGGCCGGCCACGTCCACCGGAGCCCTCGGCACAGAAGCTGTCAGATCATCGTCATCCATGGCATTTCACTCCGTCGAGCCGGCACAATCGGGACCGGAAGGGTGGTGGACGATCCCCGCCCGTCAGCTATTGATCACATGACATCCATCGGTCGACGTCATCGGATGGCGAGGCCGGCCGACAACGGAGATCGTAACGGTACGTATTCTCGTAAATAGCCCCTGTTGTATCGTCGGCGGTCAGCCTATGCTCGCCATCTGGACGACGCACAACGGTCGGCGATCAGGAAACAAATAGATCTACTGGCAATACCGACACCCAGAATCTAGATCGACTCACCCGAATGTGGATGCAGCGGCGCCGGGCCCGGTCGAGGGCCTCCGGGGCGGAGCGGCCGTGCCCACGTCGCGGCCGGCGGATCGGATCGGCCGGACAACCAGCTCAACTCTGCTGCGGTGGGCGGTCAGCGGCGGAGCAGGAGGAGGCACCGTTGCGGACGCGGCGACTCCGAACGCGGCGGCTGTGGGCGCGGCGGCTGTGGGCACAGCGACTTCGAACGCGGCGGCTGCGGGCGAAGCGACCTCGAACGCGGCGGCTGCGGGCGCGGCGGCCGGCGTACCTCTGGATCGCTCTGCTCGCGGGAGCGCTTCTGCTCGGCGGCACCGCCTGCGGCAACCGGCCGGGGAGCGCCGCGCCGCAGCCCGTCGACGCCGAGCCGGCCGCCAGCGCCGACGCCGGGGCCGCCGAGGCGGAGGAAGCCGCTCTGGCCGCCTACGCCGGTTATCTCGCCGCCGTCCGAAAAGCGGAGCAGGCCGGCGACCCGCTCGATCCACAACTGCGGAAATATCTCGCCGATCCACTACTGACCCGGGTCAGGCTCACCATTCGCGACGCGAAGGAGCGGGGTGCGATGCGTACCGGAAAGCTGGTCTCCGATCCGACGGTCACCGTGGTGGACCTGAGCTCCGATCCGGCCACCGTCTCGATCCAGGACTGCATCGACGCCACCGGCTACCGGTTGGTCTATCGGAAGGACCGCAAGGTCGTGCCGGGTTCCTCCAGCGGCCGGCATCTCGCCACCGCGACCGCCACCCGCTACCCCGACGGCCGCTGGCTGATCAACGCCGGCGCCAGCCACCAGGACCAGCCATGCTGACCCGGCAACCGCTCACCCCGCAGCTGCTGGCCTGGCGGCTGCTGGCCCGGCAGTTGCTGGCCGGCGGTGCCGCGGCCGTGCTGGCGCTGACCGCCGCACTGGCGGTCAGCGGCGGGTCGGCCGCGGCCGACCCCGGTGCGGAGTGCCCGCCCACCCAGGCCAACTGCGACGTCTGGGAGAACGTGCCCGGCGACCCGGGCGACGGGGACGGTGGGACCGGGTCGGGCGACGGCGGCGGCTCCGGCGGCGGCAACCGGGTCTGCGAGAAGGACGACGGCACCCGCGTCCCCTGCTACGACGACCTGCTCGGCTGGTTCAACGCCGCCGACGACTGCTACTACAAGCTCTCCGAGCCGCAGCCTCCGGGCATCCCGCCGGGGATGCGGGCATACCTGCGGACCTGTAGTGGCGGGCCCAGCTCCGAGGAGGTCCTGCTGGCCGCTCCGCCGGCCGGGTTCGACCCGCCCGATCCCCGGCAGATGGCGCTGGACCTCTTCGCCAGCCTGACACTGGAGGCACCGCGGATCCGGACCGCGCCGAGCGGTGCACCCGGGCTGGTCGGGGTGCCGGTCTGGCTGCACGACGCGTCGAGCTGGGACGAGGAGCGGAGGACGGACCGGCAGGGCGGCGTGACGGTCTGGATCGAGGCCATCCCGACGAAGGTCGTCTGGCAGATGGGCAACGGCGAGACGCTGGAGTGCGACTCGGCCGGCATCCCGTTCCGGACCGGCACCCACGACCCACGCCGACCTCCCCCCGACGCGTGCGTCTACGCCGGCTACCCCCGGTCGAGCAGCGGCAGCCCCGGCGGCCGCTACGAGATCACCGCGGTCAAGCACTGGCGGGTGCCGTGGGGCAGCAGCACCGGTGACGGTGACGAGACCGAGCTCACCACCAGCCGCGAGGCCTCGACCTCGATCCAGATCGACGAACTCCAGGTGGTGACCAGGTGACCGTGGCGACCAGTCCGACCACAGGCGCGCCGATCGACGCGCCGATCACACCGCCCCGGATCGTCCGGCAGCGCCGGATGCGTCCCGGCCTGCTCGGCCTCGCCGCGCTGTTGATCGCGCTCGGCGGGCTCGGCGCGGCCTTCGCGATCACCTCGGTGCGCGCCACCGGCAGCTATCTCGCGGTCGCCCGGCCCGTACCGGTCGGCACCGCGCTCACCGCCGACGACCTGGTGGCGGTGCAGGTGGCCGGCGGGCAGGGCCTCGAACCGGTGGCCGCCGACCGGCTCGCCGAGGTGGTCGGCAAGCGGGCCACCGTGGCGCTGACCCCGGGCACCCTGCTGACCATGGCACAGCTGACCGACAAGCCGCTGCTCGGGCCGGGGCAGCAGCAGGTCTCGGTGGGGCTGCGCCCCAGCGAGGTGCCGGCGAAGCGACTCCGCCCCGGCGACAAGGTGCTGCTGTTCAGCACCGCGGGCGACGGTGAGCGGGCCGGCAACGCACCCGCGACCCGGTTCCAGGCCACGGTCATCGACATGGCGACCCCGGCCAGCAACACCGTGGTCCTCTACCTCGCGCTCGCGGCCAGGGACGTACCGGCGGTGGTGGCGCTGGCCACCGCCGACCGGATCGCGGTCGTGCTGAGCGCGGCAGCCTGACCGTGGCCATCGTCGCGCTCGTCTCGGCCAAGGGATCGCCAGGGGTCACCACGACCGCGCTGGCCTGCACCCTCTCCTGGCACCACCGGGTGATCCTCGCCGAGTGCGACCCGTCCGGCGGATCCGTGCTGGCCGGTTACCTTGCCGGGGCGCTGCCCGGTCCCCGGGGGATCGGTGAGCTGGCCGTCGGCGAGCTGCGGGACGGCAACCTGGAGGAGGCGTTCTGGTCGCAGCTCGTCGACCTCGACGCACCCCGGCGGGAACGGCTGCTGCTGCCCGGCGTCGTCGACCCGGCGCAGGCCGGCAGCGTGGTGCCGCTGTGGCAGCGGTTCGCCGACTTCTTCACCGGGCTGGCGGCGGGCCGTCCGGCGTACGACGTCCTCGTCGACTGCGGCCGGCTCCAGGTGGTCGGGCCGCCGTGGCCGCTGCTCCGCGCCGCCGATCTGGTGCTGATCGTCGCCCGGGCCCGGCTGCCGTACCTCGCCAGCACGCAGGCCACGATCCGGGCGATCGAGCGTGACTTCGCCGAGCACCGGGCCGCCACCGACACGCTGCGGCTGCTGCTCGTCGGCGGGGAGCACGGCCGCAGCGAGGTGGGCAAGGCGCTCCGGCTGCCGGTCGTCGGGCACCTGCCGGACGACCAGCGCACCGCCGACACGCTCAGCCACGGCGGGACGGTACGCGCCAACCGGCCGCTGATGCGGGCGGCGAGCGCCCTGGAGGTGCCGGTCCGGGCGGTCCTCGACCGGCGCCGTGCCCGGCTCGGCTGGCCAGCAGCGATCGAGGGGGTGCCCGGTGCGATTTGAGCCCGTCTACTTCGACCCACGCCCGCACGATCCGCACGCCGCAGACGACCCGAACGGCACCGGCCCGGGCGGTGCCGGCCCGAACGGTGCCGGCCCGGGTGGTGGTGGCGGCGCGAACGCGCCGGTCTGGCAGATCGTTCCGCACAACGGGCACCGGCAGGCGTCGGGCGCGGGCAACGGAGCCGCCTCGTACCCGGGGCCGTCGCAGGCCGGGCCGTCGCAGGCCGGGCCGTCGCAGGCCGGGCCGTCGCAGGCCGGGCCGTCGCAGGCCGGGCCGTCGCAGGCCGGGCCGTCGCAGGCCGGGCCGTCGCAGGCCGGGCCGTCGCAGGCCGGGCCGTCGCAGGCCGGGCCGTGGTATGCCGGGTCGTCGTCGCAGACCGCGCCGCCGTATGCCGGGGCGTCGTATGCGGTGGTGCCGCAGCCGCTGACGCCGACCGCACCACCCCGGCCCCGGGTCGACTTCGGGGTGGTCCGGGAACTCCGCCGTGAACTCAGCGAACGGCTCACCCGGTGGCAGCGCGGCCGGGAGTTCAGCACCTCCGAAGAGGACGTCGAACGGGCCCGGCTCGCCATCGCGGTGGTCTCCGGGTACGCCGACTCCACCCGCCGGGCCGGCACCCCGATGTCCGCCGCCGAGGAGCGGATGCTGCTCGACCAGGTCAACGCGGAACTCGTCGGGCTGGGCCGGTTGCAGACCCTGCTCGTGGACAGCTCGATCGAAGAGGTGCACATCCTCGGCTGCGACTCCGTCAGGATCACCCGGCGGGGCGGCGGCGTCGACTGGGCCGAGCCGATCGCCGACAGTGACGAGGAGATGGTGGAGATCCTCCAGGCGGCGGCCCGGCGGGCCGGCGCCACCGAGCGGTCGCTCTCGACCTCCAAGCCCACCCTGGACCTGCAGCTGCCGGACGGCAGCCGGCTGGCCGCCGTCTTCCTGGTCAGCCACCGCCCGTACGCGGTGATCCGCAAGCACAACACCGTCGAGGTGACCCTCGACGACATCGCCGGTGGCCGGGCCGACCTGGACGAGATGCTCGACGTGCTGATCCGGGACTTCCTGCGGGCGGCGATGCGGGCCGGGCTGAACATCATGGTCGCCGGACTGGCCGGGGCCGGCAAGACCACGGTGATCCGGGCCATGATGGACGAGATCCCCACCGACGAGCCGTACGTCCTGCTGGAGGAGAGCCGCGAGTTGCTGCCGGCGCGGCGCGGGCGCAAGCACCGGGCGGTGATGAGCTTCGAGTCCCGGGAGGGGCACGGCGACCGTGGACCGGACGGGCGACCGGCCGGCGAGGTGACGATCGCCGACCTCATCCCGCTGGCGCTGCGGATGGGCGTACTCCGGATCATCGTCGGCGAGGTCCGGTCCCGGGAGATCGTGCCGATGCTCCAGGCGATGACCACCAGCCGGGGCTCGATGTGCACCATCCACGCCCGTACCCCGTCCGGGGTGAGCGAACGGATCATCGAGCTGGCACTCTCGCACGGCCGGGAGATGACCGTCGAGCAGGCCCGGCGGATGGCCGGGAACGCGCTGGACCTGATCGTCTACGTGACCATCGAGGACGAGACGGCGATCGGCGGCCGCAAGCACCGGTTCGTCTCGCACGTCGAGGAGGTCATCGGGGTCGGCGACGGAAACCGGATCACCACGACGACGGTCTTCGGGCCGGGGCCGGACGGCCGGGCGGTCCCCCGCCACCTGCCGGAACGGGTCCGCGAGCAGTTGCTCCGGGTCGGGTACGACGCCCGGCTGCTGACCCGGTACATCGAGGCGGGTACGGGCGCGTGGCGGAGGCCACGACACAGCCTGCTCGGGCGGTCGGCATGACCCTGCCGTCGCAGATCGAGCTGATCGCCGTACTCTCCGGCGTCGCCTGCGCCGCCGGCCTGGTGCTGGTGGTCGTCGCACTGGTCGGCACGAGTCGACCGACCGGGCCGCGCCGTGACTCGGTGCTACGCCGGCTCTGGAACGGCAACGGCACCAACGCCCGGGAACGGCGGGCCCACCAGACGCTGCTGGTCGGTGCGATCGTGGCCGGTGCGGTCGCGTTCCTGCTCACCGGGCTGCCGGTGATCGGCCTGCTGGTCGCCGTGGCGGTGCCGGGCGTGCCGTGGCTGCTCACCAGCGGCCGGGCCGAGCGGCGGGCGATCAACCGGATCGAGGCGATCGGTGAGTGGACCCGCCGGCTCAAGGACGTCTCCAGCACCGGCCAGGGACTCCAGCAGGCCATCATCGGCACGGTCTCGACCGCACCCGAGCAGGTCGACGAGGAGGTACGCCTGCTCGCCGCCAGGCTGGCCGCCGGCTGGCAGGCCCGGGCCGCGCTGCTGGCGTTTGCCGAGGAGATCGGTGACCCGGTCTGCGATCAGGTGGTGGCCGCGCTGATCCTGCACCTGACCGACCGGGGTGAGCGGCTCGGCGACGTGCTCGGGGCGATCGCCGGTGCGGCGGCCGCCGAGGTGGTGACCCGGCGCGAGGTGGAGGCGAAGCGGGCCCAGCCCCGGTTCGCGGTGCGCTTCCTGACCGGGATGACGCTGCTGGTGCTCGCGTACGGGCTGGTGAACCCGGACTACATGGAGCCGTACGGCACCTCGGACGGGCAGTTGGTGATGGTGCTGCTCGGCGCCGCCTTCGTCGCCCTGCTCGCCTGGGTGCGGTCGATGAGCCTGCCGCCCCGGCCGGCCCGCTTCCTCGCCCCGCCGGACCGCGAGGAGGCGCTCCGGTGAGGCGTACGGGTGGGAGGGCGCGGTGATCCTCAACTGGCAGCTCACCGTCGGCGTGCTCGGTGGCGCCGCCGTCGGGTTGGGCCTGTTCCTGCTGGTCCGGGAGGCACTGCCGGCGACTCCGGCGCTCGGCCCGGCGTTGCGCCGGCTGCACCAGCCGGCCGGGCTGACCCGGCCGTCCCGGGCCGCCGGCCCGAACCTCGAGTGGCTGGCCGGGGCGACCCGCTGGCTGCGTCCACCGCAGCGACAGCTCGCGCTGATCGGGCAGTCGCCCGAGCAGTACACGCTCTCGCTGCTGCTCTCCGGGCTGATCGGGCTGGCCACCCCGGCGGTGTCGACCGCGATCCTCTTCGTCGCCGGGATCCGGCTGCCGTTCGTGGTGCCGACCGTCGGCGCGCTCGGCTTCGCGCTGCTCTGCGTTCTGCTGGCGCACCGCAGCGTACTGGGAAAGGCGGAGCGGGCCCGGCGCGAGTTCCGGCAGGCGGTCTGCGCCTATCTGGACCTGGTCGCCCTGCAACTGTCGGCCGCGCACGGGCCGGTGCAGGCGCTGGAGCGGGCCGCCGAGGTCTGCGACGGCTGGGTCTTCGAGCGGATCCGGGAGGCGCTGCGGCTGGCGCAGTTGCAGATGCACTCGCCCTGGGACGAGCTGCGGGACCTGGCCGAGAAGATCGGCATCCCGGAACTCGGCGACGTCGGGGCGATCATGCAGTCCTCCGGCACCGAGGGCGCCCAGGTGCACGACTCGCTGCGGGGCCGGGCCGACTCGCTGCGCGACCAGATCCGGACCGACAACCTCGCCCGAGCCGAGGGGGTGACCAGCCGGCTCGACATTCCGGGGGCGCTGCTGGTCTTCGTACTCGTCGGGTTCGTCCTCTATCCATTCGTCGCCCGGATCTGACCTCGATCCACCGTTCACAGGAGGGAGACCGCGATGTCGATCATCGCCTACCTGCACGTCGCGCTCACCGTACGGATCGCCGAGCTTCGCCGTACCGGTGAGCGGGACCGGGGCGACAGCCCGGTGCCGACCGCCGTCATCATCTTCGGCCTGGTGGCCGCCGCCCTGGCGGTCACGGTCGCCGTGTCGCAGAGCGTCGGTGACTGGATGGACGCCATCCCGGAGCCGGGCGGTGCTGCCGACCCCGCGGCCCCGGAGTAGACCCGTGTCACGGCCGCGCCGGGCGGCCGGTGCGGAGCGGGACCGGGGCGCCAATCCGGTCGAGCTTGCCGTGCTGATGCCGGCCATCCTGATCCTGCTGCTCGCCTCGATCCAGGCCGCTGCCTGGTTCATCGCCCGCGCCACCGCCCTGAACGCGGCACAGTCGGCGGTCAGCGCGCAGCGCGCGTACCAGGCCGAGCCGGGGGTGGGGCAGGAGCGCGCCGAGGACTTCCTCGAGCGGGCGGGCGACTGGCTGGTCGACTGGGAGGTCACGGTGACCGTTCCGGAGCAGGACGACACGCAGGTGGCCGCCACCGTCACCGGGCAGCCGCTCCGGGTCGTACCGCTGATCTCGTTGCCGCCGATCAGCGAGACCGCCTTCGGCACCGTGGAGCGGTTCACCGACGAGGAGACGCAGTGAGCGGCGGGAGAGGAGCGCGGGACCGGGGCCGGGGTTCGGTCTCGGTGGAGACGGCGATCCTCGCCCCGGCCTTCCTCGCCCTGGTGGCGCTGGCCGGGGTCGCCGGCCGGACCGCCGTCGCGCACGAGGCGATCGAGGCCGCGGCGCACGATGCCGCCCGGGCCGCGTCGATATCGCGTACGGCGGGCGACGGCCGAAACGCGGCGCGGGCGGCGGTGCAGAGCCGTCTCGAGGCGGAGGGGCTGTCCTGTTCGGACGATCCCGGGCTGACCTTCGCCGGTACGGTCGACGGGCAGCCGGCCGACTTCGACGACGCCTACGTCGCCGGCCTCGGCACCGACGCCTCGGTGGTGGTGACGGTCACCTGCGACGTCTCCGTACGCGACCTGCGGATGCCGCTGCTGCCGGGCGCCCGGACGTACAGCACCGTCGAGGCGACCTTCGTCTCGCCCCTTGATCGCTACCGCGGCAGAAGCCTAAGTCTCGCCACCCCCCGCCCCGCCACCCCCCGCCTGGCCACCCCCCGCCCCGCCACCGCACCGGGCCCAACGCCGGATCATGCCTGATGCCCCCAACGAGGCAGTGGGGCATCGCGGAGATCTTGACGACTTGTTGTCGTTCCAGCAGCAACAGATCGTCAAGATCTACATCACCTGCCTACGGGGATGGAGGGGATGCGGGGCGGGTGAGTCTGTTCCTTGCGGTGGCGTTGGTGGGCGTACTGGCGATCATCGGGCTGGCGTACGACGGCGCCGGCCAGCTCCGCACGATGCAACGCGCCGACAATCTGGCCGCCGAGGCAGCACGGGCCGGCGGCCAGGCGATCGACCTCGGACAGTTGCTGGTCGACGGGAGCACGCTGCTGGACGAGGCCGCCGCCCGGACGGCCGTCGACAACTACCTGGCGGGCGTCGAAGGCGTCACGGAATGGGACGTGGACTTCGCGCTCGCCGGGGACAACTCCACCCTGACGGTCAACCTCGAACTCGACTACGACACGGTCTTCCTCGACCTGTTCGGCTTCGCCGACAACATCACGGTGCCGGGTACGGCCACCGCGACACTCCTCACCACGACGAACCGCTGAATAGGGGGCATCATCATGCCTGCATCCCGGGCGGCCCGCCGGGCCGGCCAGTTCTGCACCGGAATCGGAGCGTTGATCGTCCTGATCGGACTGCTCGTCGGGGCGCCCCTGGCGCTGCTGGCCCTGGCCGGCAACCCACTGCCGGACCACGTGCCCGGGCTGGACGAGATCGGTACCGCCCTGACCAGCCGCGACGACGGCCAACTCTTCCTGCGGGCGCTGGCCGTCGTCGGCTGGGCGGGGTGGGCCACCTTCGCCCTCTCGGTGCTCGTCGAGATACCCGCCCGGGTCCTGCGCCGGCCGGCGATCCGGTTGCCCGGGCTCGGCCACCAGCAGCGTTGGGCTGCCGCGCTGGTCGGCTCGGTGGCGATGGTGCTGGCGTTCGGGCCGGCCGCCGCCGCTGCCAGCGCTGCCAGCCCTGCCGGCGTGGGACACCTGGCTGCGGATGGGCCGATGGCTGGGAATGGGCGGATGGCCGGGGCGGGGTTCGTGGTCGGGGTGGGCGGGCCGGTCGCCGCAGACGGGCCGGTCGCCGCAGACGGGCCGGGACCGGCCTCCGGACCCGCGCCGCACTGGCTGACCGGCGAGCCAGCCTCCGGACCCGCGCCGCACTGGCTGACCGGCGAGCCAGCCTCCGGACCCGCGCCGCACTGGCTGACCGGCGAACCGGCCTCCGGACCCGCGCCGCACTGGCTGACCGGCGAGCCAGCTTCCGGACCCGCGCCGGAGTGGCTGGTCGGGCCGGCGGACGAGCGAGGGGCAGTGCCGGAGCCGGTCTACCGGGTGGAGCGGGGCGACTACCTGGGTCACATCGCCGGCCGCTACCTCGGCGACTTCGACCGCTATCCGGAACTGGCCCGGCTCAACGAGATCCGCGATCCCGACCGCATCCGGCCTGGCCAGCTGCTGCACCTGCCACCGGCAGCCGAGGATCGGGGCGCCCGGCAGCACGCCACCGGCCTGGTCGCGGTCCCGCCGCCGCCCGGCGGTTGGCCGGAGGCCACACCCGCGGATCCGGCTCCGAAGGCCGAACAGCCCTCGGCACCGCAGTCGGCGCAGCCGCAACCGCCGGCACCACAGCGCGCGCAGCCGCAACCGCCGGCACCACAGCGCGCGCAGCCGCAACCGCCGGCACCACAGTCACCGGTCGCCCCGGGGCAGCCCGCCGAGCCACGCCAGCCCGCCGAGCCACGCCAGCCCGCCGAGCCGGTGCAGACCACCGGCCCGCGCCAGCCGGCCGACCCGCACCAGCCGGCGCATGCCCAGCCATCCGGCGGCGACGAGGGGTTCGGCCCCTCCGGCGGTGGGGAGGCGAACGGTGACACGTACCCGGTCGGCGCGTCCCGGGCCGGGGCGGTGGAGGAACTGAACCGGCCACTCGCGGTCTCTGCGGTGCTTGCGGTGGCCGGCATCGTCGGCGCACAGATCGGGGCGGTCTTCGGACTGCGTAACCGCTCCGCCCGCCGCCCATCGCTGCCCGACGGTGGCCGGCACCGGTCGACCGGATGACCGCCGGATGACCGCTCCTGCCGTCTCAGTGTCAGGGCAGGCGTGTCTGTAGGACGCCGCCGATCACCCGGGTGGGCAGGACCTGCTGGTCGGTGCCGGCCGGGCCGTGTACCACCTCGCCGTTGTCGAGATCGAAGGTGCTGCCGTGCCAGGGGCACGTCACACAGGTCCGCCCGTTCACGGTGGTCACCTCGCCGGCGCCGAGCGGGCCGCTCTGGTGGGCGCACCGCTCCAGCATGACGGTGACGTCGTCGCCGTCCCGGTAGACCACCACCGCGACGTCGTCGACCCGGCGGGTGAGCAGCTCATGCTGCGGGAGGGCGGACATGTCCGCCAGTGCGTGCCAGCCATCCTCGATCAGCCGCAGTTCCGGGACGGCGTGGTTGACACCGGCCCCCTGCTTGTAGGCGAGGTGCCCACCGAGAAACCCGCCGCCGCCGACCGCCGTCAGGCCCACGAGGCCGAGGGTACGGCCGAGACCGTACCGCCCGGTCAGCCGGGCGGCGAGTGAGCCGGCGTACATCGCCAGGCCGACACCGTTGGCGAGCGCATGCACCAGACCTACCCGCTGCTGTTCCCGGGAGAGCGAGGACCAGTCGTTCCATCCGGCGACGACGGCCGGAACCGCGCTGGCGGTGCCGGCCGCCACCAGCGTGGTGGCGGCGCGCCGCTGCCCGGGCATCAGGTCGAGGATGGCGCTGCTGACCCAGGCCCCGATGGGCAACTGCACCAGCGCCGGATGCAACGGATGCCCCAGCCCGACCCCGTGCAGAACGTCGCGGAGCCGCTGCGGCCGGATCGCCGCCGCAACCACGTGCTGGACGCGTTGCGAGGTACGGTCCAGGCCGGTCGCCTGCTCGAGTCTGGTCAAAATGGCTCGCATCGGCGGTAACTTCCCGCCGCCGGGCCCGGGCAAACCTCCGCACCCGCACCGCCGCACCGGTATGCCCGGACGGGTGACGGGCCACGCCCGGTGCGGGTGATGGGCATCCCCGGACAGGTGACGGGCATCCCCGGACGGGTGACCGGCATGGCCGGGGCGGGCCGGGGTAGACCGCCAGACATGCGGATCGCGATCACCGGAGCCACCGGCAACGTCGGCAGCGCGTTGCTGCGCCGATTGGCCGGCGAGCCGGACATCGAGGTGATCGGCATCGCACGGCACTCTCCGGCGCCGGAGGCGGGGCCGCCGTACGACCGGGTGCGCTGGCACGTCGCCGACCTCGGCGACCCGGCCTGCCTGCACCCGCTCGCCGAGCGGCTGGCCGGGGCGGATGCCGTGGTGCATCTGGCCTGGCAGATCCAGCCCGGTCAGCACCGCGCGCAGTTGCGCCGGGCCAACCTCAACGGCAGCCGACACGTCGTCAACGCGATGCTCGCGGCGGGCGTGCCGAAGCTGGTCTGCGCCTCGTCGGTCGGCGCGTACGCGCCCGGGCCGAAGGACGCCCGGGTGAACGAGAACTGGCCGGTCACCGGCATCGGGCGCTCCGGCTACAGCGCAGACAAGGCGGCCGTGGAGGCGATGCTCACCGCCGCCGAGCGGGATTATCCGGTACTCCGGGTGACCCGGCTGCGCACGGCGCCGGTGCTCCAGCACGACGCCGGGGCCGAGATCACCCGACATCTTCTCGGCCGGTTCGCCCCGGTCTCGCTGCTCCGCCCGGGGCGGCTGCCGGCGGTGCCCCGGCATCCTGTGGTGCCCCGACACCGGCGGCTGCGCGTTCAGGTGGTGCACGCCGACGACGCCGCCGAGGCGTACCTGCGGGCCGTGCGCGGCGACCGGTCGGGAGCGTTCAACATCGCCGCCGAACCCGTGCTGGACGGGACGGTGGTCGCGGCGGAGCTGGGCGGCTGGGCGGCACCGCTGCCGCTGGCCCTGCTGCGGCTGTTGAACCGGGCCGCCGGGCGGAGCCGACTCGTCCCGGCGGACGAGGGCTGGCTGGAGCTGGGGGCCGCCGTTCCGCTGATGGACTGCTCCCGGGCCGAGCGGGAGCTGGGCTGGCGGCCCCGGCGGGACGCCCGGGAGGCGCTGCGCGATCTCGTTGCCGGGACAGCCGCCGGTGCGGGGGCCGGCAGCCCGCCGCTGCGGCCGGGCCGCGAGACTTCCGACCGGCGGGCGGCCTGACCCGGCCCGGACCGCCTGACCATTCGGCGGGTACGGGCCGGGCCGACGACTCGGGCTGGCACAGTGGACACCATGGACCGGACCCGGGTGCAGCAGTGGATCGCCGGATACGAGCGGGCCTGGCGTACGCCGGGCACCGAGACGCTCTCGACGCTCTTCACCTCCGACGCGACCTACCTGCAGGGCCCCTACCACGAGCCGGTGGTGGGGCTACGGGACATCTGCACGATGTGGGAGGCCGAACGGGACGGTCACGACGAGGAGTTCGGGATGAGCAGTGAGATCATCGCGGTGGACGGCGACGTGGCGGTGGCCCGGCTCGAGGTCCGGTACGGCACCGGCCAGGAGTTCCGGGACCTGTGGCTCATGACGTTCGCCGGGGACGGCCGCTGCGTCGCGTTCGAGGAGTGGCCATTCTCGCCACCGGCGTGACCCGTCGTCGCGGGGCGGCGGGCGGGCGGCGGGCGGGCGGCGGCGAGAAGGCGGTACGGAGAGGCGGGTCCGTGATGGGCAGCGGAGGGCCGGTGGCGACCGGCGGAGGCGGTGCCGGCGGTGGGCGGCTCGCTCCCGGGGACGCGGTGACGATCCATCTGGTCAAGGCGCCCCGGCCCGACCTCCGCTACCCCGCCTCGGTGCTGGCCGACGACGGCACCCACCTGGTCGTCCGCGCGCCCTGGGGCAAGGCGGCGATCCGGGACATGGGTTTCGTCCGCTTCGAACCGGGTGACGTCTGGACGGAGCACTACTGGCGGGACCGGTGGTATTCGGTCAAGGAGGTGTACGACGCCGGCGGCGCGCTAAAGGGCTGGTACTGCGACGTGACCCGGCCGGCCACCGTCACCGGCCGGGTGGTCGTCGTGCCGGACCTCGACCTCGACCTGTGGACGTCCGCCGACCGGAGTCAGGTGCTCCGGCTCGACGAGGACGAGTTCCTCGCCAGTGGTCTGGAGGAACGCGACCCGGAGGCGGCAGCCCGGGCCCGGCAGGCCCTCGACGAACTCGCCGCGCTCGCCCCCGAGGGCTTCGGCCCGCTCATCGGGCGGTGACCGATCAGGGAGTGATCAGGGGGTGCGCGCGCCGATCCGGACGGGCATGCTGATCCGGTGGGCGTACGAGTTGAGGAAAGCGGCCCGGTGCAGACGATCGTGCTGTCCCGTCCGGAGCGCCGGAACGCGGTGGACGGCCCGACGGCGAGGGCCCTGGCGGACGCCTTCCGGACCTTCGACGCCGACCGGCACGCCTCGGTGGCGGTGCTCTGGGGCGAGGGTGGCACGTTCTGCTCCGGCGCCGACCTGAAGGCGATCACCACCCCGAGTGGTAATCGGGTCGAGCCGGAGGGTGACGGTCCGATGGGCCCGACCCGGATGCGTCTCGGCAAGCCGGTGATCGCCGCCGTCGCCGGGTACGCCGTCGCGGGCGGGTTGGAGCTGGCGCTCTGGTGCGACCTGCGGATCGCCGAGGCCGACGCGGTGTTCGGGGTCTTCAGCCGGCGCTGGGGCGTGCCGCTGATCGACGGCGGCACCGTCCGGCTGGCCCGGCTGATCGGGCAGAGCCGGGCGATGGACCTGATCCTCACCGGCCGCCCGGTGCCGGCCACCGAGGCGTACGAGATGGGGTTGGTCAACCGGCTCGTCGGGCCGGGCGAGTCGCGGGCTGCCGCCGAGGCGCTGGCCGCCGAGATCGCCGGCTTTCCGCAGACCTGCCTGCGCAACGACCGGCTCTCCACGCTGGCCGCCGCCGGCCGGAGCGAGGAGGAGGCGATGCGCACCGAGCTGGCGTACGGGATGAACTCGCTCGCGGTCGACGCGACCGAGGGGGTGGCCCGGTTCACCTCTGGCGAGGGGCGCCACGGCTCGTACCAGCCCTCCCGTCCCCGGTAGCGGCCGCCCGTGGTCGCGCCGGCCGCTACCGGGCCGGGCCGGGCCGCTGTCCGGAGCGAGCCGGCCGCTGACCGGAGCGAACCGGGCCGCTGACCGGAGCGCGCGGGTGCCGGGGCCGTTTCAGGCCGGCAGCGACGGGAGCGGCAGCGGCAGTGCGGGCAGGCCGTCGAGGCTGGTGCCGACATGGTCCTTCCGCTCGCAGTACGCCGCGAACTCCTCGTCGGTCTTCCGGCCGAAGTAGTCGGTGTGCAGCGTCCGCTCCTCCCGGTAGTCCAGCAACGGGACCGAGTAGCCGCAGCTGTCGCTGATCCGGCGCGCGCTGACCAGGATGATCGCCCGCTGTCCCGGCGCACCGTCCTGCTGCGGGAAGTGCCGGACGAGCTCCGGCCACCGGGGGTCGTCCCGGAAGACCGCCTCCCCGCGGCCGTGCACCCGGACGATGGTCGGCGGGCCGTCGAAGGCGCACCACATCAGGGTTATCCGGCCGTTCTCCCGCAGGTGCGCGACGGTCTCCGCGCCGCTGCCGCCGAAGTCGAGATATGCCACGGTCTGCTCGTCGAGCACCGCGAGCGAGCCGGCGAGCCCCTTCGGCGAGACGTTGACGTGACCGTCGGCGCCGAGCGGTGCCGTCGCCACGAAGAAGACCTTCTGGTTCTCGATGTAGCCCCGCAGCCTGCCGTCGATCCGGTCGTAGGTCTTTCCCATGCGCATCCTCCCCCATCTCGGCGGGCCGCCGAACCCGCCGGGTCGCCGCCGGTCAGCGTGGTTAGGAAGGGGCCCTTCCTATACAAAAAACGATAACGGGGGGCCCTTCCTTGCACCGTCAGCGCTGTTCGGTGGGATGTAGCCAGACGGCGGTGTCGGAGGGCAGCAGATCGCCGTCCACCGGCCGGCTGGCCAGTAGGCGGCTCTGGTGCGGCGGGAGCGGTACGGGTGCGGCGGTGAGGTTCACCACGCAGGCGAACCCGGGATCCCGGGCGAAGGCCAGGACGCCGTCCGGCGCCGGCAGCCAGCGCAGTGTCCCGTCGCCGAGGGCCGGGAGGCTGCGCCGGATCCGGATCGCCTCGCGATAGAGCTCCAGCATGGAGTGCGGATCGCTGGTCTGGGCCTGCACGGTCTGGTCCTTCCACGCGGCCGGCTGTGGCAGCCAGGGTGCGGCGGTGGCGCCGTCCGGGCTGAATCCGAACGGTGCCGCGTCACCGGACCAGGGCAGCGGCACCCGGCAACCGTCGCGTCCGGGGTCGACGAACCCGGAACGAGGGAACATCGGGTCCTGGCGCAGGGCCGGCGGGATGTCCTCGACCTCCCAGAGCCCCAGTTCCTCGCCCTGGTAGACGTAGACGGCACCGGGGAGCGAGAGGGAGAGCAGGGCCGCGGCCCGGGCCCGCACCGTACCCAGTTCCAGGTCGGTGTAGATGCCCTCCCGCTTGCTGGCGAAGCTGAACGTGGTGTCCGCCCGGCCGTACCGGGTGACGACCCGGGTCACGTCGTGGTTGGAGAGTACCCAGGTGGCCGGGGCGTCGATCGCGGCGTGCTCGGCCAGCGTCCCGTCGATGCTCTCCCGCAGCCTGGCCGCGTCCCAGGCGCAGCTGAGGAAGTCGAAGTTGAACGCGGTGTGCAGCTCGTCCGGGCGCAGGTAGTTGGTGAAGCGCTGCCGGTCCGGCAGCCACACCTCGCCGATCAACGCGCGCGGCTCGGGATAGCTGTCGGCAATCCGCCGCCAGCTCCGGTAGATGTCGTGCACCCCGTCCAGGTCGTGGAACGGGTGCGGCGTCCCCTCCACCACCTCGGGCAGGGTGGCGTCCTTGAGCAGCAGCGCCGCCGAGTCGATCCGGATGCCGTCCACGCCCCGGTCGAACCAGAACCGGAGGATCTCCTCGAACTCGGCGCGTACCCGGGGGTGGTCCCAGTTGAAGTCCGGCTGCTCGGCGGCGAAGAGGTGCAGGTACCAGTCGCCCGGGGTGCCATCCGGGTTGGTGGTCCGGGTCCAGGTCTGGCCACCGAACTCGCCGACCCAGTCGGTCGGTGGCCGGTCACCGCCGGGACCGCGCCCGGGGCGGAACCAGAACAGCTCGCGCTCCGGCGCACCGGGACCGCCGGCCAGCGCGGCCTGGAACCACGGGTGCCGGTCGGAGCAGTGGTTCGGCACCAGGTCGGCGATGATCCGCAGGCCCTGACCATGCGCCTCGGCGATCAGCTCCTCCAGCTCGGCGAGGGTGCCGAAGACCGGCTCCACCGAGCGGAAGTCGGAGACGTCGTAGCCGGCGTCGGCCATCGGCGACGGATACCAGGGGCCGAACCAGATGGCGTCGACGCCCAGCCCGGAGAGGTAGTCCAGCCGCCTGCGGATGCCGGCGAGGTCGCCGATGCCGTCGCCGTTGCCGTCGGCGAAGCTGCGCGGGTAGACCTGGTAGATCACGGCGTCTCGCCACCACGGGCGGCTGTCTGATCTGGACACGAGTACCTGCTCTCTGGATCGGTCCGCCGACCGCCTGTGTGTGCCTCGTTTCGTGGCGATGACGATACAAACTTGGGTACGCCATCGCAATAATCCGACAGAAGTCTGAAAGATGGCGACTATCCGTGAGCGGGACGCCGAAGAGGCGAAAGCCACCTCCGGACAGGGGAGGCACCCGGAGGGCAGGGGAGGCACCCGGAGGGCAGGGGAGGCGGGCGGGCGCCGGGAGTCAGCGGCCGGGGGCCGGGGCGGTCGAGCCGCGTACCACCAACTCGGGCTCGAAGAGCAGCTCGTCGGTGAGCACCCCGACCCCGTCGATCTGGTTCACCAGCAGGTCCACCGCGGCCTGACCCATCGTCTCGATCGGCTGCCGGACCGTGGTCAACGGGGGATCGGTGCAGGTCATCAGCGCGGAGTCGTCGAATCCGACCACCGAGATGTCGACCGGCACGGTGCGACCCAGCCGGCGGGCCGCCCGGATGGTGCCGAGCGCCATCACGTCGCTGGCACAGATGATCCCGGTCACGCCGCGCTCGACCAGTTTGCTCGCCGCGACCCGGGCCCCCTCCATGGAGAAGCTGGAGCGCTCGACGCACTCCTCGTCCTCGGCCCAGCCGGCGATCTTCGCCATCGCCGCCAGCTTCCGCCGGGACGGCACGTGGTCGGCCGGACCCAGCACCAGCCCGATCCGGTCGTGCCCGAGCGACCGCAGGTGCCCGTACGCCTGCTCGACCGCGACCGCGTCGTCAGTGGAGACGCAGGGAAAGCCGAGCTCGTCGACGCCGGCGTTGACCAGTACGACCGGCAGGCCCCGGTCGGTGAGCCGCCGGTAGTGGTCGTGCGGGGCGTCGGCCAGCGCGTACGAGCCGCCGGCGAAGATCACCCCGGAGACCTGGTGGTCGAGCAGCATCTCCACGTAGTCCGGTTCGGAGATCCCGCCGATGGTGCGGGCGCAGAGCGCCGGGGTGAGCCCACGCTGCGCGAGCGAACCGGTGACCACCTCGGCCAGCGCCGGAAAGATCGGGTTCTGCAACTCCGGGAGGACGAGCCCGACCAGCCGGGCCCGTTCGCCCCGCAGCTTGCTGGGGCGCTCGTAGCCGAGCACGTCCAGGGCGGTGAGCACGGCGACCCGGGTGCTCTCCGAGACACCGCCCCGGCCGTTGAGCACCCGGCTCACCGTGGCCTCGCTGACCCCGGCCTTCCGGGCCACCTCGGTGAGTCTTCTGGTCACGGCCGCGATCGTACGTCAGCCAGCTGCAAAAACCGAACCATCGTCTGCCGTGACTGACCGGGCGGCCGGACACCGTGCCGCCGGACACCGTGCCGCCGCACCCGTTTCCGCGCCCGCGGCGCAGTCCCGCACGGGTGCGCGACCCGTTTCCGCGCTCACGACGAAGCCGTTCGCGCGAGCGCGGCAACGGGTCGCGTGCTCACGACAGCAGGTCGCGGACGGCCGTCTCGATGGCGCGGTGGAAGGTGGGATAGGCGTAGATCATTCCGGCCAGGGTGGTCACCGGCACCTCGGCGTGCACCGCGACCGCCAGGGCGCTCAGCACCTCGCCACCGGCCGGACCGGCCGAGGTGGCGCCGAGCAGCACGCCCCGCCCCGCGTCACCGACCAGCTTGACGAAGCCCTCGCCGCCCACCCCGTGGATCCAGCCCCGGCTGGAGTCGGAGAGCGGGGTGAAGCCGATCCGCACGTCGTAGCCCTGCTCCCGGGCCTGCCGCTCGGTGAGCCCGACCGCGCCCACCTCGGGATCGGTGAAGGTCACCCGGGGCAGCGCCCGGTAGTCCGCCCGCCGCCCGCCACCGGCCGCGCCGCCGCCCGTGCCATCCGCCGCGCCACCTGCCACACCGTCGCCCGCGCCGGCACGGCGCAGGATGTCGTCGATCGCGATCGCCGCCTGGTACATCGCGACGTGCGTGAAGGCGCCGTGCCCGGTCGGGTCGCCGACCGCCCAGATCCCGTCGGCCACCCGCATCCGGTCGTCGGTCTCCAGGAACCGCGTGGTCGGGTCCAGCCCGACCGTCTCCAGGCCGAGCCCGTCGAGCGCGGCCCGCCGACCGGTCGCCACCAGCAGCCGTTCGCCGTGCAGCCGGGCGCCGTCGGTCAGGTGCAGGGTGAAGCCGTCACCGTCGTGCTCGACCCGCTCGGCACGGGCTCCGGTGTGCACCGTCACCCCGTCCGCGCGCAGCGCCGCTCCGACCAGCTCCGACGACTCCGGTTCCTCCATCGCGAGCACCCGCTCGCCCGCCTCGACCATGCCGACCCGCACGCCGAACCGGGCGAAGACCTGGGCCAGCTCGGCGCCGATCGCCCCGCCGCCGAGCACCACCAGCGACCCGGGCAGCTCGGCAAGCTCCATCGCCTCCCGGTTGGTCCAGTACGGCGTGCCGGCCAACCCGGGCAGCGGCGGGATCACCGGCGTGCTGCCGGTGCCCAGCACGACGCCGATCCGGGCCCGGTAGAGCTCGTCGCCGACCTGGACCAGACCGGGGCCGACCAGCCGGCCGCTGCCCCGGACGAACCGGCCGCCCTTGGCGGTGAACCGCTCGACCCCGGCGTCGTCGGTCCAGCCGGCGGTGGCCTCTTCACGGATCCGCCTCGCCACTGTGTTCCAGTCCGGCTCGACGTGTGCCTTGCCGGCCAACTGGTCGACCCGGCGCGCCTCGGCGAGCGCGTTTGCCGCCCGGATCATCATCTTGCTCGGCACGCACCCCCAGAACGGGCACTCGCCGCCGACCAGGTTGCGTTCGATGCCGACGACCGAGAGGCCGGCGGCGGCGAGCCGGCCCGCCGTCTCCTCGCCGCCCACACCGAGCCCGACCACCACCACGTCGACGTCCGCCGTCACGTCCGGTCCCACCGGTCCGTCGGCGGGCGCGCCGCCGTCACCGGCCACCCGCATCCGTTCCTGTTCAGCCATGCCGCCAGCTTTCCCGATCGACCTCCGGGCGACCAGGCGGACCGCCCGGGGTGCGGGGTCGGCTCCCGGTCCGGACCCTCCCGAGGACCCCCTTCGGGTACCACGGAAAGGGTCGAATAGCGGCATCTCGGGCGAGAACCTCACGACCCTGTCCAGTATCGGCCGTAACTAAGTCGTGTCTTTTCAAAATACAATCGAGATCTTGCGGAAATGAGTCGGTCTCGCTACAGTGACCCCACTCACACACTCGACGCCACGCAGCTCCAGGGCCTGGTCACCCGGCAGATCTCGATCAGCGGCACGGCGCGGCCACGGTGATCCGCGGATCAGCACCCGGCGATCCACGGGTCGGCAGAGGTCATGGAGACTCCCCCGTTCCCGAAGGGATGGACAGATGTCCGTACCGCAGCACCGGAAGGCCGCGGCGCTGGCGCTCGTGGCCGGCCTGGGGCTCAGCCTCACGGCGTGTTCCACGAAGAGCAGCGACGACGACAACGCCGGCGGCAAGGTCACCATCACGGTCGACTGCCAGCCGGTCGGCTCCCAGAAGGAGCTGTTGCAGAACTGGAACGACGACGTCGCCGAGTTCCAGCGGCAGAACCCCGACATCGTCGTCAAGAGCGTGAGCGTCGGCGAGCAGTGCAACAACCCGCCGGACTTCACCGCCCGGTTGGCCGGCGGCACCGTGACCGACGTCTTCTACGGCTACATGACCGACATGCAGCAGGTGCTCGACTCCGGGCAGGCGATGGAGATCACCGAATTCGCCACCGGGGAGACGGTCCCGACCTGGGACAGCGTCGACCCGGCGCTCAAGGAGGTCTTCAGCGACGGCGGCAAGCTCTACGCCGTACCCGTGAAGAACTACTCGATGGGCCTGGTCTACAACAAGGCCCTCTTCCAGCGGGCGGGGCTCGACGTGAACAACCCGCCCAGGACGTGGCCCGAGGTCCGGGACGCCGCCAAGAAGATCTCCGCGCTCGGCGACGGCATCGCCGGCTACGCCGAATACAGCGCCGGCAACACCGGTGGCTGGCACTTCACCGCCCTGCTCTACTCGCAGGGCGGACAGATCCTGACCCCGGACGGCAAGAAGGCCGACTTCAACAACCCGATGGGCCGGCAGGTGCTGCAGAACCTCAAGGACATGCGGTACGGCGACGACAGCATGGGCGCCCGCCAACTGCTGCAGTGGGGCGACCTGCTGACCAACGCCGCCGCCGGCAAGGTCGGCATGTTCGTCGGGGCGCCGGACTCCACCCAGGCGATCGTCAGCCAGTTCCAGGGCAGGTTCCAGGACTGGGCGATGGGCCCGCTGCCCGGCCAGGACGGCCCGGCGAAGGCCACCCTCGGCGGCGGCGAGGGCTACTTCTTCAAGAAGGGTCTCACCCCCGAGCAGGTCCGGGCTGGCCTGAAGTGGATCGCCTACCAGAAGCTGACGCCGGGCAAGGGCCAGTTCGACTACGTCCGGGCCAAGCCGCAGAACTACCCGGTCGGCCTGCCCCAGCCGCTGCTCTTCGCGAACGGCACCGAGGCGCAGAAGCAGGAGCTGGAGCTGCGTAAGGCGAACGCGAACGTCGACACCGCGAACTTCGCCGTCTTCGAGGCGAACCCGATCCCGATCGAGGGTGAGCCGCGCAACGCGCAGGCGATCTACGCGGTGCTCGACGGTGCCATGTCCGGGGTGCTGACGAACCCGAACGCCGACATCGACGCGCTGCTCAGGACCGCCGAGGAGAAGGTCAACCAGCTACTGGCCAGCGAGAGCTGACCGTGCCCGGGGGTGGGGGCCGGCCGGTCCCCACCGCCCGCGGTCCGCACCGCCCGTCCGGTCACGTCTCAGGCAGGGAGTTGCGTTGGCGACCACCACCACCGTCCCGGGCACCAGGAATGCCGGGCGTCCCGCGCCGCCGTACGCGGCGGGGCCACGGCGGGCGAGCCTCGGCCGGAAGGTACGGGACAACCTCACCGGGCACGCCTTCCTGATCGGAGCGGTGGCATGCTTCGCCGTCTTCTCCTGGTATCCGATGGTGCGCGGCGTCGTGATGAGCTTCCAGCGCACCCGGCGCGGCGAGACCACCTGGGTGGGCTGGGACAACTACGCCCGCATCCTCGACGACCCCAGCTTCTGGACCGCCTGGCGGAACACCCTCTATTTCACGCTCCTCGCGCTGGTGCTCGGCTACGCGGTGCCGTTCTTCGTGGCGATCCTGCTCAACGAGTTCCGGCACGCCAAGGGCTATCTGCGGATCCTGGTCTACCTGCCGGTGATGCTGCCGCCGGCCTCGGCGCTCTTCCTCTTCAAGTTCTACGCGTACGACCCCAGCGACGCCGGGCTCTTCAACGCGATCCTCAAGGCGCTGCACCTGCCGACGTCGGAGTGGATGCAGTCGCCCGGGATGACGATGCCGGCGATGGTGGTCGCCTCGACCTGGATGAACATGGGCAGCGCGGTGCTGATCTACCTGGCGGCGCTGCAGAACATCCCCGGCGACCTCTACGAGGCCGCCGAGCTCGACGGCGCCGGGATCTGGCGCCGGATCCGGCACGTCACGATCCCGCAGACCCGGCTGATCCTCCTGCTGCTCGCGATGTTGCAGATCATCGCCACGATGCAGCTCTTCATCGAGCCGCTGATCCTGGCCAACGGCGCGGGCGCGGAGGACTCGGCGACCTCGGTGGCGTACCTGATCTACCAGCACGGCTTCTTCCAGAACGACCTCAACGGCGCCGCCGCCCTCGGTGTGATCATGCTGGTGGTGCTGGCCGGCTTCTCCGCCGGCTACCTGCGGCTCACCTCCAAACAGGACTAGGACGGGCCAGACATGGCGCAGGATTCCGGCACCCGCACGCTCGTCTCACACGCCCAGTTGCGGCGCGGGCGCGGCAGGGTCGTCTACTGGACGCTGCTCACCGCCGTCGTGCTGGTGTTCACGCTCGTCTTCCTCGGGCCGCTCTACTGGATGGTCACCGGGGCGCTCAAGTCCGGCCAGGAGATCGCCCAGACGCCGCCGTCGCTCTTTCCCGCCGATCCGCAGCCGCAGAACTACGTCGACGCCTGGAACAACCTGGACCTGGCCAAGCTGCTCTTCAACACGTTCTACTACGCCACCGGCGCGCTGCTCTTCCAGCTCGTCCTCGACACCGCGGCGGCGTACGCCTTCTCGAAGCTCCGCCCGGTCTTCGGCAACGTGCTCCTCGGGATGATGCTGGCGACGCTGATGATCCCGGCGATGGTCCTCATCGTCCCGCAGTACGTGACCGTGATCGACCTGCCGGTGCTGCACATCAACCTGCTCGACTCGCCGTTCGCGATCTGGCTGCCCCTGGTCGCGAACGCGTTCAACATCTTCCTGCTGAAGCGCTTCTTCGACTCGATTCCCGAGGAGCTGATGGCGGCGGCGGTGATGGACGGCGCGACGCCGCTGCGCACGCTCTGGTCGATCATCCTGCCGATGTCGCGCCCCATCCTCGGAGTGGTCTCGATCCTCGCCGTGACGGCGGTCTGGAAGGACTTCCTCTGGCCGAAGCTGGTCATGCCGTCGCCGGAGACCCGCACGGTCAGCGTCGGCATCTACGCCTTCTCCGGCGGCACGCCGATGAACGTGGTGGTCGCCGCCTCGGTCATCGCCGCGATCCCGACCGTGATCATCTTTCTGATCTTCCAGCGGAACATCATGTCCGGCCTGACCACGGGCAGCGTCAAGGGCTGACGGCGGGCAAATAAAGGGCTGACGGCGCCACGGCCAACGGCGCGGCCGACGGCTGTCAGGGGCCGACGGCGTCAGGGGACGGTCGTCCCCGGTACCACCAGCGGGGTGCCGGCCGGGGCCAGCAGGGCCCGGGCGACCTCCACCGCCCGGCGCCGGCGTGGGACCACCGCCCGGCGGGCGAAGACCTCGTAGCCCGCGGCGACGACCTCGTCGAGGATGCCGCCGTAGAGCACGTAGGCGGTGCGGATGCAGGACTGCGAACCGGGGGCGAGCAGGGTCACCCCGGGCGCCGCCGCGGCATAGTGCTGCCGGGCGCGGCCCACCTCGTACTCGATGAGGTGCCGGATGGCGGTGCTGCTCCGCCGGCGCTCGGCGGCGGCGGCCAGGTCGGCCGGGGTGACCTTGAACCTCTCCAGGTCCTCGGCCGGAAGGTAGACGCGGCCCCGGTCCAGGTCCTCGGCGACGTCCCGGATGAAGTTGGTGAGCTGGAAGGCGAAGCCGAGCTGCCGGGCCGGCTCCCGGGCGGCGGCCGGATCGGAGCTGCCCAGGATCGGCAGCATCATCGTGCCGATCGCCGCGGCCGAACCCTCCATGTAGTCCAGCAGGTCGGCGTAGCGGGAATAGCCGGTGACGGTCAGGTCCATCGCCATGCTGTGCAGAAAGGCCGCGAAGTCGACCCGGTGCAGGTCGAAGACCGCGATGGTGTGCAGTACGGCCGGCAGCAGCGGATCGGTCACCGGCTCGCCGCGCAGCCCGGCGAGGAACCGCTCGGACCAGTCGGCGAGCCGGGCGGACCGGAGCGCGGTCGGGAGTTCCCCGGTCCGGTCCACGATCTCGTCGGCGTAGCGGGTGAAGCCGTAGAGGGCGTGCACGTGTCGCCGTTTCCACGCCGGTAGCAGCCGGGTCGCGAGATAGTAGGTCCGACCGTGCCTTCGGTGCAGCTCACGGCAGTGTTCGTAGGAGCTTTCGAGACTCGTGTCCACCGATCCTCCACCGGCCAATCGACGCATGAATCGACGCAACTCGTGGCCATCAGGGTACGCTCGTCCGGTTTCCGGGGCACCGTTTCCCGGGCCGGTCCGGGGTCGATTTCCGGGCCCGTCCGGGGTCAACAAGGGACCTTTTAGTTACAAAAGCGCTAAGAAGCTGTCTTGCTGACCTTGTACCAAGGATGATTGCGGCTCCAGGAGGTGATCAGGTGCGAACCGTACGTGGGCGGACCGACCGGGTGGTGGTGGTCGGTGCCGGGCTCGGCGGCCTCGCCTGCGCGCTGCACCTGGCCGGCGCCGGACGCCAGGTCACGGTGCTGGAGCGCGAGTCCGGTCCGGGCGGGCGGGCCGGCCGGCTCTCCGTCGACGGCTACGAGTTCGACACCGGACCGACCGTGCTGACCATGCCCGACCTGCTCGCCGAGGCGCTCGGCGCGGTCGGCGAGGAACTGACCGACTGGCTCGACCTCGTCCCGCTCGACCCGACCTACCGGGCGCACTACCCGGACGGCTCCACCCTGGACGTGCTGCCGGACACCGCCCGGATGGCCGCCGAGGTCGCCCGGATCTGCGGCCCCCGGGAGGCCGACGGCTACCTGCGGTTCGTCGACTACGCCCGCCGGCTCTGGCAGCTCGAACGCGCCGACTTCATCGACCGCAACCTCGACGGCCCGGCCGACCTGCTCACCGCCAACCTGCTCCGGCTGCTGGCCGCCGGCGCGTTCCGGCGGCTACAGACCAAGGTCGACCAGTTCTTCGCCGACCCCCGGACCCGCCGGATCTTCTCCTTCCAGGCGATGTACGCCGGCCTCGCCCCGCACGACGCGCTCGCCATCTACACCGTCATTTCCTACCTCGACTCGGTCGCCGGGGTCTACTTCCCGCGCGGCGGGATCCACGCGGTCTCCCGGGCGATGGCCGGCGCCGCCGAGAAACACGGGGTACGGATCAGGTACGGCACCCCGGTCACCCGGGTCGAGACGTCGGCCGGCCGGGCGACCGGGGTACGCACCGCCGACGGTGCGGTGGTGCCGGCCGACGTGGTGGTGCTCAACCCGGACCTGCCGGTCGCCCACCGCGACCTGCTGCCCGACGGTGCCCCGCCGCGGCGGCTGCGCTACTCGCCGTCGTGTGTGGTGCTGCACGTCGGGGCCAGCCAGGGCTACCGGGGGATCGCCCACCACAATATCCACTTCGGGCGGGCCTGGCGGCGCACCTTCGACGAGGTGATCCGGCGCGGCGAACTGATGTCGGACCCGTCGTTGCTGGTCACCAATCCGAGCCGGACCGACCCGTCGGTCGCGCCGACCGGCCGGCACGGCTACTACGTGCTCGCCCCGGTGCCCAACCTCCACCGTGGCGCCGGGCTGGACTGGCGCGGCGACCTGCCCCGGCGGTACGCGGACGATCTGCTCCGCACCCTGGAACGCCGTGGCTACGTCGGGCTGGCCGACAGCGTCGAGGTGCTCCGGATCGTCACCCCGGCCGACTGGGCCGACGCCGGGATGGCCGCCGGCACGCCGTTCGCCGCCGCGCACAACCTGTGGCAGACCGGCCCGTTCCGGCCGGGCAACCTGCACCGCACACTGCCCAACGTCGTCTTCGTGGGCTCCGGCACGCAGCCGGGAGTGGGCGTGCCCATGGTGTTGATTTCCGGGAAGCTCGCCGCCGCCCGGGTGACTGGAGGGAGTGGCCGATGACAGCCCACCACGACACACCGCCCGGCGACGACGGCGGCAGGCCGGGTGACGCCGACGGCGACCTACCGGCCGGGGAGGCCGACGCGCCTCCCGCCGACCGCGAGACACACCTGGTCGAACTCGTCGACGAGGCCGGCAGGCCGGTCGGGACGCGTACCGTCGAGGAGGCGCACCGGCCGCCCGGCGAGCTGCACCGGGCCTTCTCGGTGCTGCTGGTCGACCCGGCCGGGCGGGTCCTGCTCCAGCGGCGGGCAGCCGTCAAGACCCGCTTCCCGTTGCGCTGGGCCAACACCTGCTGCGGTCACCCGGCCCCCGGCCAGCCGCTCGACGTGGCCGCCGCCCGGCGGCTGCGCGAGGAGCTCGGCGTCGACGCCGGCCCGCTGACCGAGATCGGCGTGTACCTCTACCGCGCCGAGGACCCCGGCACGGGTCGGGTGGAGTACGAGTACGACCACGTGCTCCGGGGGGACTTCACCGCCGACCGGCCCGTGCTGCCCGATCCGGACGAGGTGGCCGACCTGCGCTGGGTGCATCCGGACGAGCTGCGCGCCGGGCTGGAGGCCGAGCCGGAGGCGTACGCACCGTGGCTGGGCGGAGTGTTCGGCCGGCTCACCGACCCGGCGCCGACACCACCGCCCCCGGCACAGTCGACCGTGCCGTCCGCAGCCTCCGCCGGCACACCGTCCGCAGCCTCCGCCGGCACGGCTTCCGAAGCCTCGCACCGGTCGAGCAACCGCGGTCGGTGGCAGCAGGGCCCGGCCACCGCAGACCAGGAGGACAACCCGGCGGAGCGGTCAGGTGGCCGATGACCGGCCCGGCGACCAGGTGGCCGCAGACCGGCCGAACGACCGGCTGGCCACGGACCGGCCCGGCGACCAGGTGGCCGAGAACGGGCTGAGCGCCGGTGCCGTCGCACGCCGGCTCGGCATCGCCGTCACCACGCTGCGGAGCTGGCACCAGCGGTACGGGCTGGGCCCGAGCCGACACGTGCCGGGTCAGCACCGGCGATACAGCGCCGAGGACCTCGCCCGGCTGGACGTGATGCGCCGACTCACCACCGAGGGGATCACTCCGGCCGAGGCCGCCCGCTGGGCACGGCGGGGCGGCGTACCCGGGCAGCGTCCGCATCCGGAACGCTTGCCGCCGGCCCGGCACGGCGGCGGCGCGGCGATCCCCGTCGGGCGGGCCGGGCCGGCGGCGCACGGCCTGGCCCGGGCGGCGATGCGGCTCGACCCGATCTCGATGCGCGCGACCATCATGGCGGCGATCGAGGCCGACGGTGTCGTCACCACCTGGGAGCTGATGCTCCGGCCGGTCCTGGCCGGCGTCGGCGAGCGTCACGCCACCACCGCCGGATACGTCGAGGTGGAGCACCTGCTGTCCCGCTGCGTGTCGGAGGCGCTCGCGGCGGTGCCCCGGCCACCGGTCGACCGTGCGCCACCCCGGATCCTGCTCTCCTGCGCCGAGGAGGAGCAGCACAGCCTTCCGCTGGAGGCGCTTGCCGCCGCGCTCGCCGAGGCGGGCGTGCACTGCCGGCTACTCGGCGCGCGGATGCCGGTGAACGCGCTGCTCGACGCCGTCGGCCGGACCGCCCCGGCGGCCGTGGTGCTCTGGTCGCACACGGCGGCGACCGGGGACCCGGGCCAGCTCGCCGCGGTGCGGAGCGCCCGCCGGCCGCCGTCGCTGCTGGCCGCCGCCGGTCCCGGCTGGCCGCCGGAGTTGCTGCCGGCAGGGGTACGCAGCCCGGCGACGCTCGCCGAGGCGCTCGCGCTGCTCTTGGATGTACCCGACTTTTCGGGACGGTGATCCGAGTACCGAGCATTCGGGACATCGCTCCCCCACGCACGTCCGCTAACGTGGGGCAGCCGTAACCCGAAAGCCCCTCGGGAGTCGCCGCGTGAGAAGCCGTACGGCGGTCGTCGCCGGTCTCGTCCTGGTGCTGCTGTCCGCCGGTTGCGCGAACGGGAAGCCCACCAGCTCCAGCAGCTCACCGCTGCCCTATCCACCGATCCCGCTGGTTTCCGCCACACCGTCGGTCGCACCGACCACGCCGCCCCCCGCGAAGCCGGCCCGCAAGCCGGCCGCGCGGGCGAGGATCGGTCCGCTGAACACGCAGCGGATGACAGGCGTACGCGCGGTCGCGCTGACCTTCGACGACGGACCACATCCACGGTGGACCCCAAAGCTGCTCGACCAGCTCCGCCAGGCGAAGGTCAAGGCCACGTTCTGCGTACTCGGCGTGAGGGTCAAGAGCTATCCGGCGCTGGTGCGGCGGATCGTGCGGGAGGGCCACACGCTCTGCAACCACAGCTGGCGGCACGATCTGGATCTGGGGTCCCGGAGCACCGGGCAGATCCGGGCCGACCTGCGCCGGACCAACCAGGAGATCCAGCGGGCGGTGCCCGGAGTCCGGATCCCGTACTACCGCCAGCCCGGCGGCAGGTGGACCCCGGCCATCGTCCAGGTCTCCCGGGAACTCGGGATGAAGCCCCTGCACTGGGACGTCGACCCCGCCGACTGGGACGACACCAGCACTCCGGAGATCAGCAAGCGGGTGGCCCAGCAGGCCCGGCCGGGTTCGATCGTGCTGCTGCACGACGGCGGCGGTGACCGAAGTCGCACCCTCGGCGCCTGCCCCACCGTGATCAGCTCTTTGAAGCGGAAGTACGGGATCACCCGGCTGCGGTAAGGTGGTTTGAGGAACTTTGTCCTAGGCGGGATACCGGTTTGGCCGTGCGGCTGGCCATCACGTATGCTTTCCAGGCCTCCGGCGGGGCCGGATGGGAGCACAGCCGCTGAAGTTGTCATGTGCAATGATGGCGGGGCCGCCCTCATCGTCTAGCGGCCCAGGACGCCGCCCTTTCAAGGCGGTAGCACGGGTTCGAATCCCGTTGGGGGCACGACCCCGGCCCAGGCCGGGTCAGCACGTCAGCAAGGTCCTGTGGAGCAGTTGGAGTGCTCGCCGCCCTGTCAAGGCGGAGGTCGCGGGTTCAAGTCCCGTCAGGACCGCCAGCGCTGCTCGCCATGCGACCACGTGTGTGGCGGTCGGCGTTTCGGCGCAGGTTACCCAGCGCGGCGCCGGGTTCGTCGCGCAGGTAACATGAGCCGAGTAACCCGGCCAGGTAGCTCAGTTGGTACGAGCGTCCGACTGAAAATCGGAAGGTCGGCGGTTCGACCCCGCCCCTGGCCACATAGCCTTTCGCCGGGCTATGACAGCGCTGACCAGCAAACGCCGGTCGGCGCTGTCACCATTCCAGCCCCCCACCACCACGCGCGAGTAACCCGTGATCGGGTAGCGTCCGGCCGGCCAGGACAGGCCATCCGCTACCCGATCACCGGACGGACCGCTCGGGCGGTGGAGCCACCTGCCGCCGGAGCCGGGTGAGGTCGTTGGCGAACAGCGCGAAGAGAGCGAGCAGGGCGGCGAGGCCGACACTCACCAGGATCGCGAAGCCGCGCTCGGCGCCCTCGGGCGCCGACACCACTCCGAGTACCGCCGCCGTGATCGCGGCCAGCCCCATCCCGATCCTGCCGACCCGGGCCAGCAGCACCGCCCGGGCCAGCCGGGGCGGGACGCCGTGCCCCGCGTCAAGCCCACGCCGGGCGTACCAGGCGGCGATGGCCAGCGTGCCGGCGCCGAACATCCCGGCGGTGCCGGCGAGCGCCCAGGGCAGCCCGATCCGGTCGGCACCGGTGCGGGCCGCCGCCAGGCCCGCGCGGGCGACCAGGGCGGAGACCAGCACCGCCAGCAGGTATGAGATGACGACCAGCAGCAGCCGGCGCCGGAGCCGACGGCGGTCGGCGTGGAACGTGGCGGCTTCCTGCGGCAACCCGCACCTCCTCCGGTCACCGTCGCCCCGCGCACGCCTGACACGCACCCGGACAACGCTTCCGGTCGATGCTAGATCGATGCTGATCGGCGGGCCACGCGGCGATCGATGATCTACCGCTCGGCGCAGGGATCGACCGTCCACCGCTTGTAAAGGTGCACAGCTCAGCCGTAGCCGGTATGGTCCCGGCCTATGGGACAGGAGACTACGAACGCCTCCGACATCCAGCAGGCCACCACCAGATACTCGGTACGCAGTAGCCTCCGTGTCCCCGGTCCCGCCGACCGGGCGTTCGCCATCTTCACCGAGGGAATCGCCGACTGGTGGGTGAAGGAATACACCTGGTCCGGCCCGCAGAAACTGGCGAAGCTCGGCATCGAGCCCGGTAGCGGCGGGATGTTGTACGAGATCGGCCCGCACGGCTTCCGCACCGACTGGGGCCGGGTGCTCGACTGGCAGCCGCCCCGGCGGCTGGTGTTCAACTGGCAGATCGGCCCGGACCGGGCCCCGGTGCCGGACCCGGCCCGCAGCAGCGTGGTGGAGGCGCGCTTCTCCCCGCAGGCCGACGGCAGCGTCCTGGTCGAGGTGGAGCACCGGGACTTCGACCGGCACGGCGAGGCTGCCGAGGGCTACCGCGAGGCGCTCACCGCCGGCTGGCACGAACTGCTCTCCCGGTACGCCGCCGCCGGAAGCGGCGACGACCAGGACTGACCGGAGACGACCGGAGCTGGGCCGGGCACGAGCTGGGCTGGGCCGTCACCGGGCGGCGGTCGCCTCGGCGCGGGGCGGCTGGATCCGTTCCAGGTCGGCGCCGGCGCCGGTCAGCCACACCTCGACGTCCAGCAGGTTGAGGGCGGCGGCCCAGGGCTCGCCCGCGTCCAGCACGCCGCGCACCCGACGGTCGAAGTCCTCCGGTGCCGGTGGCGGCGGCACCGGCCGGTCGAGCCGGCCGGTGGAGAGTTGTCGGGCGAGATCGTCGTAGCGCCGCCGTAGCCGGCCGGCGAGGTCGTCGAGCGGCCCGGCCGCATCCTCCACATCGGTCAGCCGGGCATGCCCGGCACGGCGCAACCGGGACATCGCGCCGATGTGCAGGTGCTGGCCGGCGGTCAGCGCCGCCTGCCAGTCGATCGCCGGCAGCCGGGGGTCGTCCCGCTCCAGCTGGTACTGCAGGAACGACGCCTCGGCCAGGACCCACGCCTGCGGAGCCGCGTCGACCGCCCCGGCCCTGGCCGTCCGGCCGGCCAGGGCCCCGGTCGCCTCCTCGGCCGCGGCGGCGCTCACGGCCAGATAGCGCGCGATGGACCGGTGCAGTTCGCCGCTGCCGCCCTTCGGCCAGAGCAGCACGCCGGCCAGCACGCCGACGGTGGCGCCGACGACGACATCCAGCAACCGCTCACCGACGATCTCGATCTTCGCCGGCCCGGTCTGGGCGAAGACCAGCACGAACAGCACGGTCAGGAGCGCCTGTCCCCATGCCTGCGGCAGTAGCGGCGCGATCGTGAAGGTCAGCGCCATACTCAGCGGCAGCGCCACCAGCAGGACCGTCCGGGTCTCGCCCGCGCCGAAGAGCAGCAGGGTGCCGGCGGCGGCGCCGAGAATCGTGCCCAGCAGCACGGGCCGTAGCGTCTTGCGGGTGTCGACCGCGGACGTCCGCATCAGGGTGAGGATCGCCAGCAGGACCCAGAAACCGTGGTTGAGCGGCAGGAAACCGGCGATCACCCGCGCGCTGGCCAGGGCGACGGAGACCCGTACCGCCCCCTGCAGGAAGACCGAGCGGGTGGTGAGGTGGAACCGGAACTGGTGCCAGTAGAGCGCCCGGGCGGGCCGGTGCGCGTACCAGAACTCGTCCAGGCCCGGGCCGCCGGACGGCCGGACCGGCGCGCGCAGCCCGGCGACGATCCGGGCGGCGATGCCGAACGCGTGCACGTGGTCGGCGGCGCGCAGCCCCACCGCCTCCCTGCGCAGCTGTGCCGGGGCCGAGTCCGTCGTGGAGACCTCCGGCGGCCGGTCGTAGAGATCCCGTATCCGGGCCTCCAGCTCGGTCAGCAGGGTCGTCTCGACGCGCCCCGCCCCGTCCCGCAGCATCCGGCCGGCGTCGTGCAGGACGGCGGCGGCCTGCCGCAGCAACCCGGCGAGACTCTCGTCCGGGACGTCGTCGCGGACGCCGCCGAGGTCGTCGTCGATCCGGTACGCGTGGCCGAGCAGCTGCCGGAGCAGCCGGTCGCCGTGCCGCATCGCCCGGTCCCGGCGCCCCGCCGAGGCCGGCCGCTCGGTCGGCGGGATCCGGGCCAGACACACCTCCGCCATGGCCTCACCCACCTCCGCCTTCCGCCGGGACAGCTCGGCGCGGTCGACCGGCCGACCGGCGGCCCGCGCGGCCAGCAGGTCGAGATAGCGGGAGACCGCGACGGCCGCCCCGCCCAGCAGGTGCCGGTAGCTCCGCGGCGCCGGATCGGGCCAGAGCAGCAGCTCGGCGATGATCAGCAGGCCGATCCCGAGAGTCACACCGCCGAGCCGGGACGGCAGGCTCCCCGGCTGGTACGGCGGGAACGACGCCGCGATGTAGAAGAGTTGCAGCCCTGTGGCGAGGCTGAGAATCCGTGGTCCACCCACCCCGACGAACGGGATGACGAATCCCACCACCAGCATGCCGGCCGCCGCCACCCAGGTGTCGAACGCGAGAAACGTCCCGACCGTGATCAGGATCCAGGCGACCGGCAGGGTGCCGAGCAGCGCACGGGTCCGCTGCACGGGACTGCCCGGCACCTGCGAGACGAAGCCGGTGGCGAGGGCCCCGAAGAGGGTGTAGAGCCCGAGCAACGGGTTGTCCAGGCCGTACTTGCCGCCGAAGACTCCCGCGGAGGCGACCAGGGCCAGCCGGACGCCCCGGCGGAGCGTCCGGTATTCCGGGTCCCGCCGACGCAGCCGGTCCGCGACGCCGATCCTGGTCATGGGTGCCCTCCGCCGTGCCCGCCCGGGTCGGCCGCCGGGCGGAACACCGACGGAGATCAGGGCGGCGGCGCCACGCAGCCCCCGTGGCCGCCCGCCCTCACCCTCTCACCTCCGGCGGCGCCCCGCCGACGCTTCCGGACCAGGCCAGACCCCGGGGGTACGAACGACGTTTCCGGTCGGCCGGCCGGAGGCCGGGCAGGAGGCGCCGAACCGGGCGATCACGCGGGCGGAAGAACGATCAGGCGGGCGAGAGCGGGGTGGACCGGCCGGAGCGCAGTCCGGTGCCGCCGAGGTTTGCCCGCCGGCCCGCCGCCGCGCCCTGCTCCAGGCCGCCGCCGAGCAACCGGCGGGGTGCTGCCGTACGCAGCCGTGGATACGCCTCGGCGAGGCGCCGGTCGACCCGGTCCGACCGGTCGGCGAGGACCAGTGCCACCGAGGGACCGCTCTCCGGCGCTGCCGTCGCGGCCGCTGCCTCGGCCCGGCGCAGCCGCTCGGCGACCGTCGCCGCGAAGCCGGCCAGCCAGGAGCGGCGGAACGCGGCCGGATGGTCACCCGGCGGCACCGATGCGACGGAGAGCCCGTGCGCGGCCTGGACCAGGAGCGAGGTGAAGAGCACTTCCACCCGCTCCAGGTCGCTGGCGAAGCCGAAGAGGTGCAGGACAAAGCCGTTGCCGCCACGCCGCCGCACGGATCGGCACCGCAGCGCGTCGGCGATCCCGGCCAGCAGACCCGCCTTGTCCAGCGCGTAGGGGGCGGGGACGTCGACGGTCCGGTCGCCGACCAGGTCGGTCTCCGGGTCCCGGGCGGCGAGCAGCGCCCGGTCGACGCCGTAGCGCGCGATCAGCTCGGTCGCCTTCGCGGTGAACGCCTCGGCCTCGGCGGGGGTGCAGGCCCGGTCCTCCGCCTTGGCCAGCAACTTGCGGACCTTGCTGAGCATCGCGTCGGACATGCACCAGAGCTACCACACGGGCGGAGCCACCACACGGGCGGAGCGACCGGCGGGCCGGTCGGCATCGTCATCGGTGGTGGCGGCGGGGGTGGTGGTGGCCCGGACGATCGGATCCGGGCTCGCGGGACAGATGGATCCGCTCTCGCTGGACAAAACGGCCGAGGAACGTGCAAAGATGGGCGTCGATGACAACTCTATCCGGCGCGGTGACGCAGCGTCGCGACGGCGGAGCCGGCGAGGGTGAGCAGGCACTCCGGCAGCTGCCCGTCCGCGAGCGCGGCGCCGAAGAGCGCGGCGCCGGTGTCGCCGTCGGAGTTGGCGTAGGCGCTCACGAACCGGGCCACCCAGCGGGCGTCGTAGCCGGCCTCGTCGATGCCGGGGAAATCGAGCGTCCAGGCACCCCTGGGCACACCGTGGCCGACCATGGTGGCCGCCAGGCACCAGGCCACCTCGTACGCCCCGGCCACGCCGGACCGGTCCACCACCGCGTCGAACGTGCCGACCACCCCGTCGCTGTCACCGGCCAGCGCGGAGGTGAGCACCGCCCTGGCGTCATCCAGCGTCTCCTGCGGAACGTCCGTCACGTGCGGAAGGGTATGCCGACAGGTCAAGCCTCGTCCGACAAACCGCCCGAGTGTGAGTTATTCAGGATGATACCGCCCCTCCGATGGAAGTTGCGGGTCGAGGCGCGGACGCGCGTGTGTGGCGGGCGCGCTAATGTGCGCAACGGATCTCCGGGGAGGAAGGACGACCCCATGCTCGTATTCCGCGGCACCCGCCGCGCAGCTCTGTCCGCCGCCGCGTGCGCGGCGCTGCTGCTGACCGGCTGCGGTTCGGACGGCGAAGGCGGGGCCGAACAGGCCCAGCCGACCCAGGTCCACCTCTACGGCACGGACGGCAACATGCAGAACTCCTTCAAGGCGGAGTTCGAGCAGCCGACCGGTCTACTCAAGGGCATGAAGGGCACGACGCCGCTCACCCCGCTCTCCGAGGACTTCAAGAGCCGGCTGCTGAGGAAGGATCCGAAGCTCTCCGACTTCCTCTACGCCGCCGAGACGTACGACGCCGTCGTGATCAGCGCCATCGCCGCCCAGCTCGCCGGTTCCACCGAACCGGCCCAGATCGCCCGGCAGATCGTCGGGGTCACCACCGGCGGCGAGCGCTGCGACTCGATCGCCGACTGCCTGGATCTCGCCCGGGCCGGCAGGGACGTCGCCTACCGGGGGGTCTCGCTGAACCGGGGTGGCTTCACCGACGCCGGCGAGCCCTCCACGGCCAGCTACGCCACCCTGCACTTCGGCACCGACGAGCAGCTCGACGAGGGCAAGACCGAGTTTCTCGGCGCGGGTGACGAGTCCGCGGCCAGCGTCAAGAAGCCCCCGGCGCCCAAGCGTCAGACCAGGGATGTCGAGGAGGAGAGCGGTGCGCCGCTGAAGCTCGGCGGCCTGCTGCCCCGCACCGGTGACCTGGCGCTTGCCTATCCGCCGATGGGCGCGGGCGCGGCGCTGGCGATCGACGACATCAACGCGGCCGAGGGCGTACTCGGCGAGCCCGTGGAGTGGGTCGACGGCGACGACGGGACCAACCCGGACACCGCGAAGGCGACCGTCGCGCGGCACGTCTCCGCGGGGGTACACGTCATCATCGGGGCCGGCGCCTCCGGCATCTCCCGGGCGGTGCTCCCCGACGTGGTCGCCGCCGGGCTGGTGCTCTTCTCCCCGAGCAACACCGACGCCGGGCTGAGCACCATCGAGGACAACGGGCTCTATTTCCGCACCGCGCCCTCGGACATCCTCCAGGGCAGGGCGCTCGCCGACATGATCCTGCGGGACGGGCCGAGCCGGATCGCCCTGATCGCCCGGAAGGACTCGTACGGCGAAGGGCTCCAGGGCAATGTCCGGGCCGAACTGGAGCGGGCCGGGCACGGTTCGGACGTGCGACTCTTCACCTACGATCCGCCGGCCACCCCCGACGCCCCACCGGTCGACTTCAGCCAGGGCGCCAAGGAGATCAAGCAGTTCGGTGCCGACGCGATCCTGGTCATCGGCTTCGGTGAGTCGGCGAGGGTCATCGAGGCGCTCGCCGCCGCCGGGGTGAACATCCGGCAACCGCAGTAGCCGGCCCGACCGATCCGACCCGGAGCATCCGGCGCCGGGCCGGGTCGTCCGCGGCGGAGTGGCACACTTTCGGGAGTCACCGGGCGGGGCCGTCCGCCTAGCGTTGTCCCCGTGTCCGTCCGGCGGCCCTGCCGGCGATCGGGAGACCGGGAGGTACGACATGAGCTACGACGGTGACCCCAACGTGACCGACGACGTCCTCGCCGAACAGGAACTGCCCGGCGTCGACGAGGAGCAGGGTTTCGGGCCGGCGGTCGACCTCCTGCCGGACCCGCTCCCGCTGGGCCCGGAGGTCGAGGCGCCGCCGCCGGTGACCACCGTCGTCACGCAGTACTCCGGCGGCGTCACCGAGGTCGCCACCGATCTCGACGGCGACGGCTACGCCGAGCTGCTCCAGTTCGACACCGACGGGGACCGGGTCGTCGACCTCAGCTACCAGGACACCGACTCCGACGGCCGGTTCGACACGATCGAACGGGACTCCGACCTGGACGGTCGGGTGGACGAGGTGCTGGAGGACAACAACGGCGACGGCCGGATCGACTCGGTCGTCACCGACACCAACCGGGACGGACTGGTGGACCGGGTGGTCGCGGACGCCGACTTCGACGGCCGGACCGACACCTGGATGACCGACAGCGACTACAACGGCCGGCCGGACGAGATCCGGGTCGACACCGACTCCGACGGCCGGGCCGACCGGCTGATGGTGGACACCGACGGCGACGGCACCATCGACCAGGTCAACTACCAGGACCGGGACACCAACCCGTACGTCGCGAACTGAGGCTCGCGTTCCGGGCTCGACGGCGCGCCGGGGCATGGCCGGGGTCACGCGGGGGTACGTCAGGTGGCACAGTCGGGACGTCGTGTCCGGGAGGTTCTCGTGGGGTGTCCGGGCGGCACGCGGACCGACGGTTCCGGCGTGGCCAGAACTGCAAGCTGACGGAAGGGCAACAGATGAGCGACTCGCAGGAGACCGTCGACACCCGTGGTGACGAACGGATCGAACTGCTCCGGGCGGACGCCAACCAGGACGGCAAGACGGACGTCTGGGTGGTGGACACCGACGGCGACGGTAAGGCGGACCTCTTCCAGTTCGACACCGACGGCGACGGCAAGGTGGACATCACCATGGTCGACGCCGACGAGGACGGCAAGCCGGACGAGGTCGTGGACGGGGACGGAGGACACCCGCCGACCGCCTGACCGGCGGCCACTCCGACAGACCGGCACTCCGACAGACGCCGTGGCGGCGGTTCTCCGGACACGACGATCCGGAAGACCGCCGCCACCGCCTGCCGTCACCCGGTCGGGCGGGCCGCCGCCACCGCCTGCCGTACCGGACGGTGCGCCAGTACCGGGGCGCAACAAGTCGATATCGGTTTGATCATGGCCGGGTCACGAATTCGGCTGTAGGCCAACTCACTGCCTCTCCCGCCAACCTTTCCCGCACGCTCGGGCGCTTCGCAGCCATGAGGGCGACGACGACCGACGCCGCCCGGATCGGCCGTGGGGAGACGCGAGACGATGAGGTTGGTGTTCCGGCGTGCCCGGGCGGCGAAGAGTCTGCTTCTCGCGGCGACCGGGGCGACCCTGATCGCCACCGCCCTGCTCACCGGCCTCGCCGGCTACAGCCGGGAGGTGGTCGACTCCGGCACCGAACGGGCCGTCGCCGCCGCCTCCCCGGAGGAGCGCTCCATCCTGGTCCGCGGCACCGCCGGCGGCACCGGGGCGGAGCTGACCGAGCGGGACGCCGCCGTCCGGGCCCGGTTCGCCGACGGCCTCGGCGGGGTGCCGGTCGCCGTCGCCGGGGCGGGCTACGCCACCGGGCGGGAGTTCTCCGGGCGTACCGGTAATGCCGTGCCGGACGCCCAGGGTCTGGTCTTCGCCCGGGTGGTCTTCCTCGACGACCTTCCCGGGCACGCCCGGCTGACCGGCGGTGAGTGGCCGCGCCCCGGTGAGCGGCCGGTGCAGGCCGCGCTCGCCGAGCCGGTGGCGACGATCCTGGGCGCCGGGGTCGGTGACCTGATCCCGATCACCGACCGGGTCACGGACCGGGTCACCGAGGTGCGGGTCACCGGCATCTGGAAGCCCCGCGACGCCGGGGACCCGTACTGGCGGCTGGTGCCCGAGGTGACCGACGGGGTCGCCGCCGGCTCGGCCACGTACGGGCCGCTGGTGGTCGACCGGGCGGACTTCCTGGACCGCTTCGTCGGCAACGCCTCCGTGGGCTGGCTCGTCGAGCCGGACCTGACCTCGACCACCATCGACTCGCTGGGCCGGCTGGGTGAGGCCGCCGACCGGGTCGGCGCCAGCCTGCCCGCCGAGACCGGGCTCGGCAGCTCCGGCCTGGTCAGCACCGAACTCGGTCAGCTCGTGCAGCGGCTGGAGCGGGCCGGCCTGGTCGGCCGGTCGGCCCTGGTCACCCCGATGCTGCTGGTGGTGGTCCTCGGCGGGTACGCGCTGCTGCTGGTCGCCCTCCTCCTGACCGAGCAGCGCCGGGGCGAGGCGGCCCTGCTCCGCGCCCGGGGTGCCGGCCGGGGTCAGCTCGCCGGCCTGGCCGCCCGGGAGGCGCTGCTCGTCGTCCTGCCGGCCGCCGTCCTCTCGCCGCTGCTCGCCACCGAACTCGTCCGGCTGGCCGACCGTACGCCGGTCCTGGCCGCCGCCGCCCTGCACCTGAACCCCCGGCCCGACACCCGGACCTGGCTGGTCGCCGCGCTCGCCGCGCTCGGCTGCGCGCTGGCGATGCTCGGCCCGGCACTGCGCCGGGGCGGCAGCTACGTGGCCGAGCTCGCCAGCCGGTCCCGGCCCAGCCGGCGGACGATCGCCCAGCGGGCCGGGATGGACGTGGCCCTGGTCGCCCTGGCGGTGCTGGGCTGGCTGCAACTGCGGCAGTACTCCTCACCGCTGGCCGGCGCCCGCCCCGACGGCGCCCTCGGCATCGACCCGCTGCTGGCCGCGACCCCGACGGTCGGGGTACTGGCCGGCGCCGTCCTCGCGCTGCGCGGACTGCCGCCGATGGCCCGCCTCGCCGAGCGGTACGTCGACCGCCGGTCCTGGACCGGCACCATGCTCGGGATGTGGCAGGCGGGCCGCCGGCCGCACGCCGGTCCGGTGCTGCTGCTCGCCCTGGCGGTGGCGGTCGGCACCCTCGCCTGGTGCCTGGCCGCCACCTCGGAGCGGTCCCTGACCGACCAGGCCGACCACCAGGTCGGCGCGGACCTGCGGCTGGTCGAGGCGAGCGGGGTGGCGCCACCGGCCCGGGCCGGCCAGCTCGCCGGGCTGCCCGGCACGGAACGGATCCTGCCTGCCTGGCGGGACGCTCCCCGGCTCGGCACCGAGGGCGTGCAGGCCGGCATGGTCGCGCTGGACGCCGCCGAGGCCGGCCGGGTGGTGCGGCTCCGCGACGACCTCGTCGACGGCGACGCCGCCGGGCTCTTCGCCGGCATGACCGCCGCCCGGGTCGGCGCCCCGGTCGTGGCGCTGCCGCCCGGCACCCGGCGGCTCACCGGCACGATCAGCACCGTCGGCACCGGCGGCGTCGCCCGGAGTACGGTGCGGACCGCGGCGATCCTCGCCGGGCCGCACGGCGGGCACCTCCGGGTCGCGCTCGGCGCGAGCCAGGACGGCAGGCCGCTCCGCTTCGACGTGGAGCTGCCCGGAGACGGCCCGCCGCCGGCACTCGCCGGTTTCGTGGTGGACACCCTCGGCCCGGCCGGGTACGTCGTCGACTGGCGACTCGGCGGCCTGCGTGCCGACCCGGCCGACGGCACCGGTACGCCCGTGCCGCTGGCCGGCGGGGAGCGCTGGCAGGCGGTGGACCGCTCCGGCAACAGCGGGCCGGCGACGGCGGGCCGGAGCGGGCTGGACGTCCGCTACGAGGCCCCGGCGTCGTCGTGGCCGGGCGTCAACTCGCCGGTGTCGTTCGCCGTCGCGGTCGCCCGGGACGCCGGGGCGGTGCCGGTGGTGGCCACCCCGGAGGCGCTGGCCGGGCTGCGGATGGGTGTCGGGGAGCAGAGCGTCCTGGTGCTCGCCGGCGGCGCCGTCCAGGTCCGGGTCACCGGGACGGTCGCCGCGCTGCCCGGCGTGCCGGAGCCCGCCGGGCTCCTGGTCGACCTCCCCTCGCTGAGCACGGTGCTCTTCCACGAGCGGGGCATCGTCGCCGCGCCCGAGGAGTGGTGGCTGGCGACCCGGCCCGACGGGCACGGGGCGGCGGCCGAGGCGGCGGCGGGACTCGGCGGGCTCCAGGTCGCCGACCGGGTGGCGGTGGCCGGGCGCTCCGGCACCGACCCGTACGGCGTCGGCGCCCGCGCCGCCCTCTTCGCGGCCGCGCTCGGCGCCCTGCTGCTCGCCGCGGTCGGCATCACCGTGGACGTCCGGGCCACCGCCCGGCGCCGGGTGACCGAGCTGGCCGTGCTGCACACCCTGGGCGCCGGTCCCCGGCTGCTGGCCCGGTCGCTCCTGGTCGAGCAGGCCTTCCTCGCCGGCATCGGCGTGCTGGTCGGGCTCGGGGTCGGGATCGCGGTGGCGGCCACGATGGCACCGCTGGTCATCCTCACCCCGTCGGCGGAGCGGCCGGTGCCGGCGCCGCTGCTCGACATCGCCTGGCTGCCGGCGGGCGGGACCGCCGCCGTACTGCTGGTGCTGGCGCTCGCGCTCAGCGGGCTGACCGCCGCCACCATGCGGTCGCGGCTGGTCGCGGCCCAGCTCCGGATCGGGGAGGACCGGTGAGCGGAACGGTACGGGGACGGGCGCGGGGGAGGGTGCCCGGCGGACCGGGCCGGTCGGGCCGGCTGCCGGGACCGGTGCGCCGGATGAGGGTCTTCGCCGGCTACCTCGGGCTGCTCGGCGTACTCGGCCTGGTGGCCGCGCTGCTGGTGACCGGTGCGCCCCGGCTGGCGAACGGGTACGCCGACGACGGGCTCCGGCACGACGTACGCGCACTGCCGTACCAGGTGCGTGACCTGACCTTCACCGCGTCGGTGTACTCCACCGAGGGGCCGGACGCCGCGGCGGCGGCCGGGGTGCTCGACCGGTTCCGGACCCGGCTGCCCGGCCCGCTGCCGTCGCTTGTCGGCCAGCAGTGGTTCGCCGGCCGGATCGGCCCGAAGGACCTGGACGTCTCCGGCGAAGCGCCCGCGCTGCGCGGGCTGTGCCGGCCGGAGCTGCCGCTGCGCGGCCAGGCCGGCATCGAGCGGGAGATGCGGATGGTGCAGGGACGGTGGCCGGCATCCACGGGCGGTGTCGAGGCGGTGCTGTCCCGGGAGGCCGCCGGCATCCTCGGGCTGGGCGTCGGCACCGTCGTCGTCCTCACCGGCAGAGGGATCGACCGGGGCTCCGTCCCGATCCGCATCGTCGGCCTGTACGAGCCGATCGACCCGGCCGCGCCGAGCTGGGACGCGATCCGGATCGCCGAGGTGCCGTGCCCGGACCCGGGCGCCGGCACGACGCACCGGGCGCCGCTGCTGACCGACCTGCCCGGGTTGACCGGTGCGGCCCGGCGGCTCGGGGTCACCTACGAGTGGCGCTACCGGGTCGACGAGGAGCGGACGACCACCGCCGACATCCCGGAGGTGCTGGCGGCGGTCGGGGCGAGCCGGCGGACGCCGCCGGAGAGCGGCCTGGTGCTGGCCACCGGCCTGGACACCGCCGTGGCCCGGTTCGACGCCCAGCTACGGGCGGTGCGGGCGCTGCTCGCCGTGGTGCAGGCCGGCATCCTGGCCACCCTCTCCGGGTTGGTCGTGCTGGCCGCCGGCCTCGCGGTGCAACGCCGCCGGGAGGAGTTCACCCTGCTCCGTGCCAGGGGGGCGGCCGCGGTGCAGGTCGGCGCCCGCACCCTGCGGGAGGCGGTCGGCGTGCTGCCGGTCGCCGTGCTCGCCGGCTGGCTGCTCGGCCGGACGCTGCCGGGCCGGCCGGCCGGGGCGGAACCGCTCGGGGTGGCGCTGGTGGCCGCCGGCACCACCCTGGCCATCCCGCTGCTGGCGGTGCTGAGCCAGCGCCGGACAGGTTTCGTGGGGCGCCGGCAGGATCTGGTCCGGCACCGCCCGTCGGCGCGCCGGCTCACCGCCGAACTCTTCGTCCTGCTGCTCGCGGTGCTCGGCGTGGTGCTGCTGCACCGGCGAGGGCTGAGCCAGGCCAGCGGGGTCGATCCCTATCTGGTGTCGGTGCCGGTGCTGCTGGCCGTCGCCGCCGCCCTGCTGGCGCTGCGCCTGGTGCCGTGGCCGCTGCGTCAACTGGGCCGGCTCACCGCCCGGGCCCGTACGGTGGTGCCCTTCGTCGGCCTGGCCCGGGCCGGCCGGAGCGCCCCGGTGACCGTCGGCCCGCTGGCCGTGCTCGTCGTCGCGATCGCCACCGGGGTCTTCACCAGCGTGGTCACCAGCACCGTCGCCGAGGCCCGGGACCGGGTCACCGACCAGGAGGTCGGGGCCGACGCCCGGATCGTCGGCTCGTACTCGGTGCGGGAGACCGCCGACCGGCTCGGCACGCTGCCCGGGGTGGGCGCGGTCAGCCCGCTGGCGTTCGAGGTGGGTCAGCCGCTCCGCTCGCCCAGCCCGAACCTGCTCGGCGGGCGTGACCTCGGGCAGGTCCAGGTGCTGGTGGTGGATGGCCCGTCGCTGGCCCGGGTGGTGGCGACGAGCGGCGTCGACGTCGACCTGCCGCCGACGCTGACCCGACCGGGGCGGCTGGACGGACCGGTGCCGGCGCTGGTCTCCCCGGAGGTGGCCGCGGCCGTCGGCGCCGGGGCGGTCACCGAGGTGCAGGGCCGGCGGTACGAGTTCCGGGTCGACCGGGTGGCGTCGGGCTTCCCGGGGGTCGCGGTCGACTCCCGGCGTTTCGTCGTGCTGCCCTGGCAGGCGATGCCGGTGCCCGAGTTCCAGCCGATCCGGCCCAACCAGTTCCTGGTGGCCGGCGACGGGTTCTCGGTCGACGCGCTGACGGCGACGGTGGACAGCGCCCAGCGGGAGTACCTGGCCGGGGTGGTGGGGCAGCCGGTCGAGGAGGCCAGGCCGCAGACGCCGGTCAGCGTCAGCACCTGGCCGGAGCATCGCCGGTCGCTGGAGCGCAGTGGCGTCAACGCCCTGCTCAGCTTCGCCTTCGGCACCGGGGTGGTCGGGGCGACGGCGCTGGCGCTGCTCGCGGTCGGCTTCGCGGTGCTCGCCGAGGCGCCGGGGCGGGGCCGGGTGCTCTCCCGGCTGCGCACCATGGGGCTCTCCCCTGGGCAGGGCCGGGGACTGCTCGTCTACGAGCTGGTGCCGCTGCTCGGCGTCGCGGTGCTGACCGGTGGGGTGGTCGGCGCGGCGCTGCCCCGGCTGCTCGGGCCGGCGCTGGGACTGGCCGGCTTCACCGGCGGCGTACCGGCCCGGATCCATCTCGACCCGCTGCTGGCGGTCGGCGTACTGCTGCTGGTGGTGGTGGCCCTGGGCATGGCCCTCGGCGTGGAGAGCCTGTTCAACCGCCGGATGCGCCTCGGCGAGGTGCTCCGGCTCGGAGAGGAGAACTGATGGCGGGTCCGGGAGAGCTGATGGCGGGTCCGGGAGAGCTGATGACGGGTCCGGGAGAGCTGATGACGGGTCCGACCGGCGCCGGTGCGGTGCCGGACCTCGCCGCGCTCCAGCGCCGGGCGGCGGAGCGGGCGGCGGCCCGCGCCGGTGGCCGGGACCGGCTGCGTGGCCACATCGTCTGCGACGGGCTGGTCCGGATCTTCAAGACCGAGGGGGTGGAGGTGGTCGCGCTACAGGGGCTGGACCTGGTGGTCGACCGGGGCGAGCTGCTCGCCGTCGTCGGCGCCTCCGGCTCGGGCAAGTCGACGGTGCTGAACATCCTCTCCGGGCTGGACGTGCCGACCGCCGGGATCGCCCGGGTGGCCGACGTCGACCTGCTGACCATGTCGCCGAAGCGCCGGCTGCGGTACCGCCGGCACACCGTCGGCTTCGTCTGGCAGCAGACCGCGCGGAACCTGCTGCCGTACCTGACGGCGGTGGAGAACGTGGAGCTGCCGATGCGGCTGGCCCGGGGCCCGCGCGGCCGGGCGGCCCGCCGCCGCGCGACGGAGCTGCTGGAGATGGTCGGCGTCGGCTACTGCGCCGACCGCCGGCCGGACCAGATGAGCGGTGGCGAGCAGCAGCGCTGCGCGGTGGCGGTCGCGGTCGCCAACGACCCGGAGGTGCTCTTCGCCGACGAGCCCACCGGCGAGCTGGACGAGGCGACCGCGGCCGAGGTCTTCGGCGCGCTGCGCACCATCAACGCCGAGCTGGGCGTCACCATCGTGGTCGTCACGCACGACCACGCCGTCTCGGCCCAGGTCCGCCGCACGGTCGCGATCCGCGACGGGCGGACCGCCTCCGAGGTACGCCGCTCCACCCGGCTCGGCGCCGACGGGGTCGAGGAGCTGGTCACCGAGGAGTACGCGCTGCTGGACCGGTCGGGCCGGATGCAGTTGCCGGCCCCGTTCGTGTCGGCGCTGAGCCTGCGCGACCGGGTACGGCTGAACCTGGAGCCGGACCACGTGCAGGTCCGGCCCGGCACGGACGGGGGACCGGCGTGAACGGCGGCGGGGACGGCAGGACCGGCACGGCGGGGCGGCATCGCCGGGGCCGGGACACGGGTGGCGACGGCGGACGGGGGCGGTCGATGGGCGAGGAACTGGTCCGGGTGGAGGGGGTCGGCCGGGACTATCCCACCGGCGACCGGGTGGTGCACGCGGTGCGGGAGGTCTCCTTCACGGCCGCCCGGGGCGAGCTGGTGGCGATCCGGGGCCGCTCCGGTGCGGGCAAGACGACCCTGCTGAACCTGATCGGTGGCCTGGACCGGCCCAACCACGGGCGGATCCACGTCGCCGGCCACGACGTCACCGCCGCCGGCACCGAGGAGCTGCTGGAGCTGCGCCGCTCCACGGTCGGCTTCGTCTTCCAGTCCTTCGGGCTGATCCCGATCCTGTCGGCGGCGGAGAACGTCGGCGTGCCGCTGCGGCTGGCGAAGCGCCCCCGGGCCGAGCGGGAGGAGCGGGTGACGATGCTGCTGGAGCTGGTCGGACTGGGCGGTCAGGCGGCGCAACGCCCGTACGAGCTCTCCGGCGGCCAGCAGCAGCGGGTGGCGGTGGCCCGGGCGCTGGCGAACGAACCGGCGCTGCTCATCGCGGACGAGCCGACCGGGCAGCTCGACTCGGAGACGGGTCGCTCGATCATGGATCTGCTCCGTGCGCTGGTGCACGCCCGGGGGATGACCGCGCTGGTGGCCACCCACGATCCCACCCTTATCGACCTGGCCGACCGGGTGCTGACGCTGCGGGACGGCCGCCTGGTGGACGGCGGACTGGTGGAGGGCGCGGGCCTGGTCGGGGCGGCCGGAGCCGGGGGCTGAGCGGCACCGGCACCGGCACGCATCAGGGGTGGGACTCGACCGAGCCCCACCCTGATGCGACGTGCGGTCTACGAGTCTCAGTCGCCCTGCCGCTGCTGGGGGATCTGGCCCTGCAGCAGGGCACGAACCTCCGACTCACGGTAACGGCGGTGTCCGCCCAGCGTTCGAATCGCACTGAGCTTGCCCGCCTTCGCCCACCGGGTCACGGTCTTCGGGTCGACACGGAACATCGACGCGACCTCTGCCGGCGTGAGTAGCGGCTCAGGTTCATGCGTACGCGATGCCATCGGTCACTCCTCCACAGGTGCCTATAGACATCGGCCGGGGTCCCGCCGGCCGACGCGTCTCCCATGGTCCGGCTAGTCCCCGATGTCCGACATGGGCCGAACGGCCGAAGGTCCCTGGATGGACGGATGAACAATGACCGAAATATGGCCCTTTTTTATGCCAGAAAAAGACTTAACCGGACGGCCGATTGCCCCTCGTGACGTCGATATTACGAGGGGCATTCACCTGTGCGCGCTCCCACGCCGCTTCCAGCCGCATCGTTCGCTAATTGCAACGCTCCAGTAACTGGACCGCCCGCCAGCGCGCCACGAGCTTCTCGTACGCCTCCGTGGCCGCCTCGGCATCGCCCCGGGAGAGCCCGGCGAGCCCGGCGGCGACCAGCTCCGGCGAGTCGTCGCCGGCCAGCGCCTCGTCCGGCAGCAGGTCGACCAGCCCACCGTAGTCCAGCTCCACCACCGACCGGGGATGGAACTCCTCCAGCCACCGGGCGCCCTCCTCGACCGCCTCGGTGATCGGGGCGTCCCCGACCGACTTGCGCAGCACCGACAGGCCCCGCGAGGCCCGCCGCCGGGCCTTGGAGATCTCGGTCCGGTAGCGCAGCACCCGCCGGTCCGGCCGGGTGGTCAGCTCGCGCTCCTCCGGGGCGACGAAGACGAACCAGCGCAGCGGTATCCCCCAGGTGGCGATCTGCTCGTGCAGCCTCGGCACCCCGTGCTCGAGCACCCGCGCACCGCTGCGCCAGTCCTCCACCACGGCCTTGGCCTGGCCGGCGAGGACCGGCGGGACGAAGGCGTCGGCCAGCACCGGAGGCACGCCGTCCCGTGCGCTCAGCGCCGCCTCGGCGACCCGTACCCGCAGGTTCCAGGGGCAGACCAGCAGCGTGTCGTCCGCCTCCAGGACGTACGCCTCCTCGGGCAGGTCGGGCAGGCGGGTCCAGCCGGCACCCAGCGCCTCGATCACCGCCGTGCGCTGTCGTACCGGCCCCTCCAGGGGGCCCACCGCCCTGCCCTCCCGCACGTACCGGCGCCAGAAAATCTGCCGGTCCCGGTCGAAGGCGGTCAGGGGCTCGTACACCCGCAGGTAGGAAGCGAAGAGCGACGGCACGGCGCGATCCTCCCACGAAACGGAAGCCGGCCGCCGCCGGCATCTCCGACGAACCTTCGGCAACCTTCCCGCCCGCCGGTCGCGGATCCACCCGGCCGGGCGATCGCGATTAGGCTCACACCAGGCCGGCACCATCCCCCGCCGGCACGGGAGCCCCCCTCCCGCCGCATCCCACAAGGATGCCCACCTCCAGATCAGGAGCGAGACATGGACGTATTCGCCAGTACCGACGGTCCGGAATCCGACGGCCACGAGCAGGTCGTGTTCTGCCAGGACAAGCAGACCGGGCTCAGGGCGATCATCGCCATCTACTCGACCGCGCTCGGCCCCGCGCTCGGCGGCACCCGGTTCTACCCGTACGACAGCGAGGCCGAGGCGCTGCACGACGTGCTGGACCTCTCCCGTGGCATGGCATACAAGAACGCGCTGGCCGGGTTGGACCTCGGCGGCGGCAAGGCGGTCATCTGGGGCGACCCGGAGCGGATCAAGACCGAGCCGCTGCTGCGGGCGTACGGCCGCTTCGTCGAGTCGCTCAACGGCCGCTACTACACCGCCTGCGACGTCGGCACCTACGTCGCCGACATGGACGTGATCGCCCGGGAGAGCCGCTTCGTGACCGGTCGCAGTGTCGAGCACGGTGGTGCCGGCGACTCGTCCGTGCTGACCGCCTGGGGCGTCTTCCAGGGCATGCGGGCCGCCGCCGAGCACGCCTGGGGCGCACCGACCCTGGCCGGGCGCCGGGTCGGGGTGGCCGGGCTCGGCAAGGTCGGCAAGCACCTGACCGGCCACCTGATCGAAGACGGCGCCGCGGTGGTGGCGACCGACGTGAACGAGAGGGCGATCGCCTGGGCACGGCAGGCCTACCCACAGGTCGACGTGGTCGCCGACACCGAGGCTCTGATCACCTCCGACATCGACGTGTACGCGCCCTGCGCCCTCGGCGGTGCGCTGGACGACGCCACCGTGCCGGCGCTGCGCGCCTCGGTGGTGGTCGGCGCGGCCAACAACCAGCTCGCGCACCCCGGCATCGAGAAGCTGCTCGCCGACCGGGGTGTGCTCTACGCCCCGGACTACGTGGTGAACGCGGGCGGGGTCATCCAGGTGGCGGACGAGATCGAGGGTTTCAACTTCGACCGGGCCAAGCTGCGCGCGACCGGGATCTACGACACCACCAGGGAGATCCTCCGGCTGGCCGACGCCGAGGGGGTGCCTCCGGCGGTCGCCGCCGACCGGCTCGCCGAGCGACGGATGGCCGAGGTCGGCCGGCTGCGCACCATCCACCTGCGCTGAGCCGGTCCGCGCTGCCGGGGCGGGCCCCGCCGACCGGGGGTAGGGAGTCGGCCGGACCGCCTCCGTACCCCCGGCTGACCGGCGGGCCCGGCCGATTGCCGGATAATCAGGCGGAAAGCATCCTGGACAGGACCGACGGGCCGGCAGGACACAAACAAGTCACTGCCGGGCAGGGCAGGCACTCCTTACTGAGTAGGATGGGACCGACCGTCGATGTCCACGCGACGCGCGGGCACGGACGGTGGTAACCCGAGGTGCCGAACCGGGGCATCCCCATGTACCGTAAGAGCCACGAGAGATGCCTGACGTCATCGGGGCCCGCCTTCGGGCTGCCCCGAATTCTGTGCGAGGGGGTCGAGCCATGGGGCGCGGCCGTGCTAAGGCCAAGCAGACTAAGGTCGCCCGGGAGCTGAAGTATCACTCCCCGAATACCGACCTCGCCGCCTTGCAGCGAGAACTCGGCGGCAGCCGCAAGTCGGACCACGACTTCGACGACGACTACAAAGAGTATGTCGACGACGATGACGAGGACCACGACGCGGACGACGAGCCGGGCAACTGGCCGTCAAGGCGCTGACCTTCACATCTGAGCACGCGGTGTCACCGCGTGCTCACGCGTGTCCGACTACTGCGGGCCGTGCCGCCGATCGGGACGTCAACCGGTAAGGACCTACTGGGGCCGGAGACTGCCTCCGGCCCCGTCGGCGGGTCCTTACCGGTTGGCGGGAGCCCGTCAGCGGGGCCGGTTGTTCCAGTTGTAGAAGGTCGGGATGTTCTCGAAGTGGTTCCAGGCGCAGACGGCGCTGGCACCGTCCCCGGCGGTGGTCGCCTCGGCCCGGAGCCGCCGTGCCTCCGCCGCCTCGCGCAGCAGGCTGGTGAGCCCGTCCCGAGCGCCCAGGACCCGGGCGACCACCGGATCGTGCTGTCCCGCCTCGACAGGCTCAGGCGGCCGTCGGCTCGTGGTCTCGGGCATGGTCCAGAACTCCCTCTAGTAGGCGGATCTTGCTGTTACGGCAGTGGTTGGTCTCCGTACCATCAAAACGCCCGTGCTCGAAGTAGCGGTTGGCCGCGTGCCCGCCCCCGCAGAACCCGAAGTACGGGCAGCGCGCGCGACAGGCCTCCACGCCGGCCAGGAACTCGGCCACCCAGGGCGTCCGCCCGGCCGTGGCGAGAATCTCCCCCAGCGGGGTATCCAGGACGTTTCCGCTGGTGAAGTCACCGTAGTCCGGGTCGGAGAAACCTGCCAACTCGGGAGAGAGCAGCACCACCGAGCCGTCGTGGCCGATGGTCGGAATGGGGTCGAGCCGGCGGGGCAGGAGATCGTCCTCGGCTCCGTCGAGGACGGCTGCGGCGTACCGCAGCGACCATTCGATCTCGCGGACGTGGATCCGGGGGTCCCGGCGCCAGGCGGCGACCAGCTCGGCCCAGAAGCCGCTGACCAGATCGGCCGGGTGGGCGTTGCCCCGGGTGTTGACCCCCTCCGTCTCCTCGATGTTGACGCCGAGCACCTCGCAGCCGAGGTCGAGAAAATAGCCGTAGAGCTCGGTGGCGAGCCCCGGCTCCGGCCGGCTCACCACGCAGAGCGCCGAGTACGGGATGTCGTGCCGGCGCAGCGCGTCGACACCGGCCATGATCCGGTCGTACGACGGCCGGCCACCCCGGCCGACCCGCTCCCGGTTGCGTTCCCGGGGCCCGTCCACGCTGACGCTGACCCGGACCCGGTACGCCTCGAAGAACTCGCACCACGCGTCGTCGATCAGCGTGGCGTTGGTCTGCACGTGGTGCTCGACGCAGGCGTCGAAGGGGGCCAGCAGCGCCGCCAGGTGCTCCCGGCCGGCGGCGAGCGGCTCGCCCCCGTGCCAGACCACCGAGAACCGCCCCTGCCGGGCCCAGCCGTTGACCGCGTCGGCTACCGCGGCGGCCACCGGCACCGCCATCCGGCGGTTCGCCGCCCGGAGCGGCAGATAGCAGTACGCGCAGTCGAGGTTGCAGAGGGTCGTCGGCTGCATGACCACGTAGCCGGGGACCGGGGCGATCCCCCGCATCCCGGAGAACTCCTGTCGATGGAGAGCCATGGCCCCTCCTCCCCCGGTCTGGTGAAATGCCACTCAGGCTAGGTGGCGGTGACCACCCGGGTGAAGTCCTGACCAGGTATGCCGAGAATCACGGGTAGATATCGCGGATGCGGGTTTTGGGTCGCTTCGGCGGCGATACGGCGCCGACGGCGGGCAGCCGGGCGGGCCGGTTCGTCGGCCGGGTGCACGGCACCGCCGGCAACGCCCCGATCTGCGGGATGCGGGATGCGGGCCAGGGCTGCAGGGCGGCCGGGACGGTCCGGATCAGCCCCGGGTGTGCTGACCGATCATGTGCACCTCGCCGGTGCCCTCGATGATCTCGCCGGCCTGCCACGCCTCGACGCCACGGCCGGTCAGGCAGGCCAGCGCGCGGTCGGCGTCCTCGGCCGAGACGATGGCGAACATCCCGACGCCCATGTTGAAGGTGGACTCCATGTCCTGGTCCTCGATCCGGCCCTTCGACTGCACCAGGTCGAAGATCGGCTGCGGCCGCCAGGTCGCCCGGTCGACCACGGCGTCGACGTGGTCGGGGAGCACCCGGACCAGGTTGCCGGGGATGCCGCCGCCGGTGACGTGCGCCAGGGCGCGCACGTCGGCCTCGGCGATCAGCTTGAGGCAGTCCTGCGCGTAGATCTTGGTGGGGGTCAGCAGCTCCTCGCCGAGGGTGCGCTGCTTGCCGAAGTCCTCGATCACGCTGTCCAGCCGCATCCGGCCGGCGCCGAGCAGCACGTGCCGGACCAGGGAGTAGCCGTTGGAGTGCAGGCCGGAGGAGCCCATCGCGATCACGACGTCACCGACCTCGACCCGCTCCGGGCGGAGGATCTCGCTCTCCTCCACCACGCCGACGCCGGTGGCCGAGACGTCGTACTCGTGCGGGCGGAGCACGCCGGGGTGCTCGGCGGTCTCGCCGCCCAGCAGCGCGCAGCCGGCGTACCGGCAGCCGTCGGCGATGCCGGCGCCGATCTCGGCGACCTTGTCCGGCACCACCTCGCCGCAGGCGATGTAGTCGAGCAGGAAGAGCGGCTCGGCGCCGCAGGCGACCAGGTCGTCCACGACCATCGCCACCAGGTCGATGCCGACCGTGTCGTGGATGTCCATCTGCTGCGCGATGACCAGCTTGGTGCCGACCCCGTCGGTGGACGAGGCGAGGATCGGGTTGCGGTATTTCTGCACGTCGAGCCGGAACAGGCCGGCGAAACCGCCGATGTCGCCCATCACCTCGGGGCGCCGGGTGCCCTGCACCTTGGGCCGGAGCAGCTCGACCGCGCGGTCACCGGCCTGGATCGAGACGCCGGCGTCCGCGTACGACACGGTGCGCTTGCGGCTGGACCGCCCCGTCCCCGCCGTCCAGGGCTGATGGGTGCCAGCCGGGCCGCTTCCTGCACCACTGCGCTCGGTCACGTGCGTCACGGTTCTCCCCTTAGTGGTTCTCGCGGCTGGCCGCGTCGGTAGCGGTCGAGGATCGCTCGACTGTCGTGCTCGCCCGGCCGGATGGTCCCGGTCGGGCCGGTCCTGGTCGCCAGCGGCGCCGCCCATCAGCCGCGCCCGGCGTGGTGCCTACGCGTGCGACGGCACGTCGCCGCCGCTGGTACTGCCGACGAAGGGCTGACCGCCGGTGCCACGAGTGGCGGCCTGGACCGCCTCCTCCGCCCCGGCGCCGGCGACCCGGCGGTCGACTCCTTCGAGTACGTGCTTGCCGATCAGGTTCCCCGCCGGCAGCTCGATCGGGTATTCGCCGTCGAAGCAGGCGCGGCAGAGTCGGGTCTTCGGCTGTTCGGTGGCGGCGACGAGACCGGCCAGGGAGACGTACCCCAGGGTGTCGGCCCCGATCGACCGCCGGATGCCCTCGTTGTCGAGCCCGTTGGCGAGCAGCTCCGCCCGGGTGGCGAAGTCGATGCCGTAGAAGCAGGGCCAGTTGACCGGCGGCGAGGAGATCCGGACGTGTACCTCCAGCGCACCGGCCTCGCGCAGCATCCGGACGATCGCCCGCTGGGTGTTGCCGCGCACGATCGAGTCGTCGACCACGACCAGGCGCCTGCCCCGGACGTTCTCCCGCAGCGGGTTGAGCTTGAGCCGGATGCCGAGCTGGCGGAGCGTCTGCGACGGCTGGATGAAGGTGCGTCCGACGTACGGGTTCTTCATCAGGCCGGCGCCGTAGGTGATGCCGGACTCCTCGGCGTAGCCGATCGCGGCCGGGGTGCCGGACTCGGGAACCGGGATCACCAGATCGGCCTCGACCGGGTGTTCCCGGGCGAGCTGCCGGCCGATGGCGACCCTGGCGGCATGGATGTTGCGGCCGGCGATCGTGGTGTCCGGCCGGGCGATGTAGACGTATTCGAAGAGGCAGCCCTTCGGCTCCGGCGCGGCGAACCGGGCCGACCGCAGGCCGTGCTCGTCGACGGCGATCAGCTCGCCGGGCTCGACCTCCCGGACCACGCTCGCCCCGACGATGTCCAGCGCGGCGGTCTCGCTCGCCACCACCCAGCCGCGCTCGAGCCGGCCGAGCACGAGCGGTCGCACCCCGTGCGCGTCACGGGCGGCGTAGAGGGTGGTCTCGTCCATGAAGACGAAGCTGAACGCGCCGCGCAGCGTCGGCAGCACCTCCAGCGCGGCGGCCTCCACCGACAGGTCGGGCCGGCTGGCCAGCAGCGTGGTCACCAGCGCGGTGTCGGAGGTCGAGCCGTCGGAGTCCATGCCCCGCTCGATCGCGTCCCGGGCCAGCTCGGCGGTGTTGACCAGGTTGCCGTTGTGCGCCAGCGCGATCGTGGTGCCGGCCGAGTTTGCCCGGATGGTCGGCTGGGCGTTTTCCCAGGTCGAGCCGCCGGTCGTGGAGTATCGGGTGTGCCCGATCGCCAGGTGGCCGCGCAGGCTCGCCAGCGTCGGCTCGTCGAAGACCTGGGCGACCAGGCCGAGATCCTTGTAGACCACCACGCCCGACCCGTCGCTGACGGCGATGCCGGCAGCCTCCTGACCACGGTGCTGGAGTGCGTAGAGACCGAAGTAGGTGAGCTTCGCCACCTCTTCGCCCGGAGCCCAGACTCCGAACACGCCGCACTCGTCCTGCGGGCCGGGTCGTTGGGGGTCGAGGTCATGGCTCAACCGGCCGTCGCCTCGGGGCACCTGCCGCTCCCTCTGATCTGCTCGGACTCGCCTGTCGCGCGGGTGTTGTCGGAGAACCGTCGACCCAGACAGTGTACGCGAACCGGAGCCGATACAGAGAGCCACGCAATGGCCCCCGTAAGTGACAGATGGTGATGGAAGAGTCAGTTAAAGAGGCAGGTAAGCGGAGATATCGGAACGAATGCCGCTCGTCTCCACCAGGTCCTGGGCGACCGCCTCCGGCCACGACGTCCGCCCGGTCGCCAGCCTGATCCAGGTCACCGGTCCCATCTCCACCAGGTTCGGCGGAGTGCCACGGGTGTGTCGCGGCCCGGCACCGCACTGGACCGCGCCGTAGGGTGGGACCCGGACCTCCACCGCCCGCCCCGGTGCACGGCGCGCCAGCTCGCCCAGCAGGGCGCGGACGGCGTCCCGCAGGGTCGTCCGATCCGGCGTACGACCGGCGTCGAGGTCCGCCAGCGCGGCCGTGACCGCTGCGGACTTATTGTGCGGAGAGGACACGTCGGGACGATACGACCCGGCTTCGTGGCATTTTTCGCCGCCCCTGGGTCGCGCTCGTCCGGTCGGACAAGGCATAGTTGCCGACGGTGTAGTCGTATGGGTTGATCCTCGGCCGGCGACAGGTCGGCGGCGGAGCCCCTGGAAGGCGGTGGACGTGACAGCACACCGACGCGCCTGGATTTCCCGGGCCGGTGTGGTCGTGGCGCTGGCAGCCAGCGCACTATTCGCACTCCCCACCACACCAGCCGTGGCCGACGACCCGACGGTCACCATCACCGGGGTGAACGCCAGCCTCACCTCCGGGCAGACCACCACGCTCAGCTTCAACGTCAAGAACAACAACGGCGGAGTGCTGGGCGGGGACACCTCGTTCAACATCGTCGTGCGCAGCGGCATCAACGAGTTGCAGTGCCAGGGGCGCTGCGACTTCACCGACACCATCGACCTGGGCGCGACGAAGTCATACAGTGTGACGCTCCGCGCCGGGAACGTTCCGGCCGGGCAGAACCGGTCGGGCAATGTCACGATCACCGCCGAGGTCGGTGACGACAGCGCCTCCGCCCAGCGCAACATCACGGTGCGCGGCCCGGAGCCGCCGCCGGAGGTGCAGACCGTCGCCGAGGTCTCGGGGCGGGTCACCGACGAGAGCAGCGGCGACGGGATCTCCGGCGCCAGCATCCGGCTCACCGACGGGAAGGGCCGGGACTTCAACGCCACCACGAGCGGCAGCGGCAGCTACCGGTTCACCGGGTCGCAGAGCCGGGACATCGCCCCCGGAAGGCTCCAGATCCGGGCCACCAAGGACGGCATCACCGACACCATCAGCGTCAACGGTGGCAACGGCGCCCGCCTGAACAACCAGGACATCCAGCTCAGCCTGGCCGGCGCGCCGACCGCCACCCCGGACGCCTCCGCGGAGCCGACCGAGGAGGCCGGCGCCGAGGAGGAGCCGACCGAGGAGGCCGGCGCCGAGGAGAGCGAGCAGGCAGCCCAGGACCCGGCCGCCAACGAGGACTCCGGCGGCGGGCTCGGCTCGTGGGTGCTGATCCTCGCCGGCGGCCTGCTGGTGGCGCTCGGTGTCGGCGCGATCGTGCTGCTGCTGATGCGGCGCAAGGAAGACGACGGCGAGGACGACGAGGACGGTCCGGGGCCACGCACCGCCGCCGCGCGCGGCGGCGGTTACCGGGGCGACGACGACGCCACCCGGATCACGCCCCGGGCCGGAGCGGGCGCCGACCCGACCATGGTCGGCGGGGGCAACCTGGCCGACGCGCCGACCATGATGCACAGCGCCCCACTTGTCGACGACGAGTTCCCCGATCCGTACGGTGCGCCGCTGCCCGGGCCGCAGACGGCCGGTTACGGCGCCGGGCAGCAGCAGGGCTGGGGCGGCAACGGCTACGGCGACCGCCCCGGTTCCGGTGCCGGCGCGTACGGCAACATGCCCGCCTCGGGCGCCGGCTACGGCGGGCCCACCTCCGGTGCCGGCTACGGCAACGCGCCCGGTTCGGGTGCGGGTGGCTACGGCAACGCACCGGGCTCGGGCGCCGGCTACGGCGCGCCGGTCTCCGGCGCCGGCTACCCACCGCACAACGGGGCCGACGGCTACGAGCGCGGCGGCTACGACGAGCCGACCGGGCGCTACACCGGCCGGGGCGGCGCCGACGACTACGGCCCGGCGGCGGACCCGTACGAGACCGGGGCCTACGGCGCGTCGCCCGGCGCCGGTCGCGGCGGCTACGAGCCCACCCAGCAGTATGGCCGGGACGACGACGGCGGCGGCTACGACGCCGCAGGCGGCTACGGCGGCCGGGGCGGTTACGACGACGAGCCCCGCACCGGCGGCGGCTACGACCGGGCCGACGACGGCTACGGCTACGACGACCGGGCCGGCGGCTACGACCAGCAGCAGGGCTACGACGCGGGCCGGGGCGGCTACGACCAGCCGAGCGCGGGTGGGGGCTACGAGCCGAGGCGCGGTAGCTACGACGACCAGAACAGCTACGACGACCGGGGCGGCTACGACCAGCAGCACGGCGGTGGCGGCGGCTACTACGACGACGCACCGCAGGCCGGGCACAGCCGGTCGGGCGCGCCGCAGCAGCCCAGCCGTTCGGAACGCCGCTCCCTCGACTGGCTCGACGACTGAGACAGGTCGCTCGTCCCGACCATCGTCCGGGCGAGCGAGGTGCACGTGGTACACCGGCAGGGGCCGGGTTCGCCGTCGCGAACCCGGCCCCTGTCGCCTTCCCACGTTCGACGCCCGGCGCCGGTCGCCGCCGCCGTTCCGGCGGGATTCCACACCGCGTTTCAGCGGCGCCGGGGCACCCAGTAGAGGATCTGGCCGACGATCAGCGCCGGGTGCTGGTGCGGGAGCGCCTCAAGCGCTCGTTGCAGGTGTACGGCGAGGTACATCATCAGCCCCACCCGGTCACCCTTGAAGCCGACCAGCAGCGCCAGACGTGCGGGTCCGCAGGGCCACGGATCGCCGCAGTACCGGCAGCCGTAGGTCTCCGTCGGCATGTGCCGACCGACCGGGTGGCGGCGCCGCGCCGCGCGTTCGGCGCGAGCCCAGCGCGCCCACGGCCCGATCACGGTCTACACCCGTTCGGCGTGCCGGGCGCGATGCTGCTGCACGGGGGCCAGGTGACCAGCGCGCCCGCCGCGCAGCGCGGGATAGCTGCGGGTCGGACCGTTCCAGCCGTCGCGCCGGTGACGACGCGTGGGGCGGGGCACAGGCGGGGACGTCGGTTCCTCGTACCGCTGCGCGGCGGCCTCCCGGGCGATCCTGGCCTCGGTCGCGGCCCCACGGACCGCGCGACGGAACTCGGCGCGGGTCAGCGGCGGGACCCTCGGTGCGTAGGGCATGGGCACCAGCTCGGCCCCGTCCGGGCAGGGCCACCGCCAGCCGCACCGGCAGTACCGCCAGAGACGGCGCCAGTCGCGTCGGTGCCGAGGTCTGTCCCTGCGTGATCGTCTCATCTCTTGCCCTTCCAGTCCCGCAAACAAATAGAGCGGCCGCGAAGATCCGCCCCGATGGCGGGTCGTCTTGGCAGCGCCGCTGTTATGGCTCCTCCGCCTGATTCCACCCTGGACTGTGACGGCACGGTGACGGAAGATTGCGGCAGGGCAGTAGCAGGCTACAAGCAGGCAGAAGGGCCAGTAGTGGCCCACACCCGGACGGGAGGCGTAGTTGGCCGACACAAACGAGTTCCGCCACCTGTTGCGAAAGCTTCGAACGGAACACGGGATGTCCCAGGATGCACTGGGCGCAGAAGTTCATATCAGTGGCTCTCAGATCGGCCACTATGAGTCGGGCCGGAGCGTCCCCGTCGACGGCATGGCCGGACGATTGGATCAGGCGCTTGGAGCCGGAGGCGAACTTCGGTCCGCAGCCGACCGATCCCGGGGCGAAGCTGTTGCTCCGTGGCTACGCCCATGGGCGGACAACGAAAGTCGCGCGATCGCACTCCGTACATTCGAGCATTCCGTCATACCCGGATTGCTCCAGACCGAGGCGTACGCGCGGGCAATCATCGGAGTCGGGGAGCACACTCCTGAGCAGATCGAGGAGGCCGTCAGGATCCGGCTGGCACGGCAAGCCATGGTGCTTGACCGGCCTGATCCGGCCATCCTGACAGCGATCGTCGGAGAGGGAGCCCTTTGCCCCCGGGGTACGATCATGAAGGCTCAGCTTGAGCATCTTGTGGACCTCGGATGCCGCCCAAACGTCCACGTGCGGGTGGTGCCCTTCTCCGCCGGACTTCATCCCGGGATGGCAGGCGCATTCGCCGTGGCTACCCTGCCCGACGGGACCACGGTGGTCTACCTCGATGCCCTCGGGGAGGGTGTCGTGGGTTCGCACATGCGAGACGTGCGGCACGCCGTCGTCGCCTGGGAGTCGGTCAACGCGCGAGCGCTACCCTGTGACATGTCCCGCGACCTCATCTTGAAAGCGATCGATGATCATGATGCCGAAGTGGCGTAAGTCGTCCCGCAGCAGCAGCAACGCCGGTAACTGCGTTGAGGTTGCCGACAACCTGCCCGGTCGGGTGTTGGTCCGGGACACCAAGGACCGGGCCGGGGGAACTCTGACCTTCGGCCCGGTCGCATGGCGGTCGTTCGTCAATCTGGCGAAGACGCACGGCTGACGAGGATTCACGCCCTTACGTGCGGCAACCCGGTCGGGCACCCGGGGTGGCCTGCCGCCACTCGGGGTGCGCCCTCCGAGCACCCGCGCATACGGTGGGTAACCCCGACCTGGCTCATTCCAGGCGTGCCGGGTGCCGACACGCGCACCGGCCGCCCGGCCGCCCCTCTAGCTCCCACCATGTGGAACGACCTTCAGGAATCTTGGTAAACGATGGTTCGTGGCGAACCATAACTTTCCGAAGATCTTGGGGCTTGCCGCGTCACTACGGCCGCTGCCGACCGGGGCGGCAGCGGAAGTCCGCACCGCGCTACCGGATGTGACGGACAGTAACATCATCGCCTGCACCGCCCGGATGGTCGCCGCTCAGGCCGGTGAGTAGACACCGTTGCGGAGCACCGGCACCACGTCCGAGACGCCGACCTGGACCGCGATCTCGACGTCCTGCCCGAAACCCCGGGTGGTGAGTTCCCGCCCCGAGACGCTGCCCCGGACCGCGGCCGGCACGTCCGGCACGCTGTTCAGCACGGCCAGCGCAAGCGCCGCCTCGACCGAGAGCCCACCGGACACGGTGGAGAGTGCGTCCAGGACGGCCGCCGCACCGAGCTGATCCTCGACGGCGGGCCGGAGGCTGTCGTCCGGCCAGCGTTCACCCGCCGCCACGACCCCGATCGGCGCACTGGTCGAGCCGTACCCCTGGTCGAGGAGCCAGCGCCCGACGGCGCGGGCGTTGCGCAGGCAGGCCGCCACCACCGTCAGCCCGGTGGCGCTGGCGGCGGCACTGATCGCCGAGCCGTTCGGGGAGGGCAGCACCAGCTCCGGTACGACGGGTGCGGCGTGCAGGGCGGCCGGCGAGAGCGACCATGGATGCTCGCGCGTCACGTCGCGGCGGCCGACTGCGGCGACCGCGCCCATCCGGGCGGCGTACTCGGCCGCCTGGGCACCCCAGGGGAAGGGATGCACCCGCATCCCCCGGGCGACGGCCACCTCGACGGAGGTGGTGAAGGAGAGCACGTCGACGACGACCAGCACCGCGCAGACCCGGCTCAGCTCGGCCGCGCCGGCCAGTCCCCAGTCGAGTCTGGCCCCGCTTCCGGGCTGGGCATGGACCGACTCGGCCCGCTGACCAGAGCCACCCGACCCGCCCGAGGATCCGTCCACTTCAGTCACGATGCGGTTCCTCCACCAGGGACACACCGCAGCGCCGCGCGGTCGCGTCAACCCGTCGAGCGCTCCCCGGCATCCGCCCGGGCCGGATCCTGCTCCCCCCGGGCCGGATCCTGCTCCGCCCGGGCCGGATCCTGCTCCGCCTCGGCGGCGGTATCCGGCGCGCCGTCGGCCACCGCAGCAGCATCAGCCGGCGCAGTGTCGGCCACCGCAGCATCAGCCGGCGCAGTGTCGGCCGCAGCGGGCGGGGCGGCCGGAGTAGCGTCTGCCGGAGCCGCGTCCGCCGGAGCGGTACCGGGTCCGGAAGGGGCGGCCTCCGTCTCGGCGGCCGGTGCAAGGCTGGACGGGTCGGCGGCGCTCGGCCCGGTCACCGGTTCGACGGCCGATGCCGGTGCGGCGTCCGCCGCCGCATCCACTCCGGCGCCCGGCTCGACAGTCGGCTCGGTGTCCGACCCAACAGTCGGCTCGGCGTCCGACCCAACAGTCGGCTCGGCGTCCCACTCGGCATGCGGCTCGACGGCAAGCTGTGCCGTGCCGGCCGCCGCCTCGCCGAACAGGCCCGGCAGGGTCGTGCCGTGTGCGGCGCGCAGCTCCGCCAGCCCGATCGTGAACTGGTCGCGGATCTCCAGCTCTTCGCCAGCGGTGTCGGTGACCCCGATGAGGGTCCACGGCACCCCCCGCTCGACACAGAGCGCGGTGAACGCCTTCTCGTGCCCGAGCGGCACCGCGACCATCGCCCGGCCGGCCGACTCGCTGAAGAGGAAGACGAACGGCATCGAGCCGGTGGTGAACTCCTCCGGCAGGGCGATCCGGGCGCCGACGCCGTACCGCAGGGTCGACTCGACGAGCGCCTGCGCCAGGCCGCCGTCCGAGATGTCGTGGGCGGAGCGGAGGTGCCCGACCCGGGTCGCCTCGGCGATCAGCTCGGCGAGGGCGCGCTCGGCCGCCAGGTCGACCCGCGGCGGCACCCCGCCGAGGTGCTGGTGGGCGACCCAGGCCCACTCCGAGCCGGAGAGTTCGAGGCGGGTCTCGCCGAGCACGAAAATCAGGTCGTGGTCGGAGCCGGTGGTCCGGGCGAAGCCCATCGGCACCCGCTGGGTGACGTCGTCCAGCACGCCGAGCACGCCGACGACCGGCGTCGGGTGGATCGCCGCCGCGCCCGTCTGGTTGTAGAAGCTGACATTGCCCCCGGTGACCGGAATGCCCAGCTCGGCGCAGCCGTCGGCGAGCCCGCGTACGGCCTCGGCGAACTGCCACATCACGCCCGGGTCCTCCGGCGAGCCGAAGTTGAGGCAGTCGGTCACCGCGACCGGCTTCGCACCGGTCACCGCCACGTTCCGGTACGCCTCGGCGAGCGCCAGCTTCGCCCCGTGGTACGGGTCGAGCCGGGTGTACCGGCCGTTGCCGTCGACCGAGATGGCGACGCCCAGTCCGGACTGCTCGTCGATCCGGATGATCCCGGCGTCCTCCGGCTGCGCCAGCACGGTGTTGCCGAGCACGTACCGGTCGTACTGCTCGGTCACCCAGGTCTTGTCGCAGAGGTTCGGCGAGGAGATCATCCGCAGCAGGGTCTCCCGGAGCGCCTCCGGGCTGGCCGGCCGGGGCAGCGTCTCGGCCCGGTCCGCCTGCAGCAGGATGAGGTCGGCCGGCTCCCGCATCGGCCGGGCGTAGACCGGGCCGTCGTCCACAAGGGACCCGGGCGGCACGTCGACCACGGGGTGGTCCTGCCAGGTCACCAGCAGCCGCCCCGGCACGGCGGTGCCGTCGGCCGCCGGCCGGGCCGGGGTCACCTCACCGATCGCGCTCGCCGGTACGCCCCATTTTTCGGCGATCCGCAGCACCTCGTCGAGCTTCTCCGGGGCGACGATCAGCAGCATCCGCTCCTGCGACTCGCTGGCCAGGATCTCGTGCGGCTGCATCGACGCCTCGCGCAGCGGCACCCGCTCCAGCCAGACCCGCATCCCCGTGCCCGCGGCGGCGGCGGTCTCGGTCAGCGCGCAGGTCAGCCCGGCACCGCCGAGATCCTGGATGCCGACGACGAGCTGCGCGTCGTACATCTCCAGGCACGCCTCGATGAGCAGCTTCTCCATGAACGGGTCGCCGACCTGCACCGACGGGCGGCGCTGCTCGCTGCCGTCGTCGAAGGTGGCGCTGGCGAGCACGGAGACCCCGCCGATGCCGTCCCGGCCGGTCTTGGCACCGAGCAGCACCACGACGTTGCCCGGCCCGGCGGCGGCCTTGTTCTGCAGTCGCTGCACCGGCAGCACACCGAGGCAGAGCGCGTTGACCAGCGGGTTGCCCTGGTAGCAGGGGTCGAAGACGACTTCGCCGCCGATGTTGGGCAGGCCGAGCGAGTTGCCGTAGGTGCCGATCCCGGCGACCACGCCGGGCAGCACCCGGGCGGTGTCCGGGTGGTCTGCGGCACCGAAGCGCAGCGGGTCCATCACCGCCACCGGCCGGGCGCCCATCGCCAGGATGTCCCGGACGATGCCGCCGACGCCGGTCGCCGCGCCCTGGTGCGGCTCGACGAAGCTCGGGTGGTTGTGCGACTCGACCTTGAACGTCACCGCGAGCTGGTCGGAAATCCGGATCACACCGGCGTTCTCGCCGATCCCGGCGAGCAGCCGGTCGCTCGGCGGCGCCTTCTCGCCGAACTGCCGAAGGTGGACCTTGCTCGACTTGTAGGAGCAGTGCTCGCTCCACATGATCGAATACATCGCCAGCTCGGACTGGGTCGGGCGGCGGTCGAGGATCTGCCGGATCCGGTCGTACTCGTCGTCGCGCAGGCCAAGCTCGGCGTAGGGCTGGAGGTCGCCGGGGGTGGCCGAGGCGTGCGCGACGGTGTCGACGCCGCCCGGGTAGCCGTTCACCGGCAACTCCGCCGGCACGCCCGCCGGCCCGGCCTGGCCGGGCACGGACGGCTCCGGCGGTGCCGGCTGGCCCACGACCTCACTCTGTTCGATCATGCCGGCACTCCCGTGAGGTGCTTGAGGACCGAGGTGAAGAAGCCCAGCCCGTCCAGGGACGGGCCGGTCAGCGCCTCGACGGCGTGCTCCGGGTGCGGCATCAGCCCGACGACGTTGCCGGCCTCGTTGGTGATGCCCGCGATGTCCCGCTGCGACCCGTTCGGGTTGCCGTGCAGATAGCGCGCCACAACCCGGCCGGTCGCCTCCAACTGGTCGAGGGTGCGCTCGTCCGCGACGTAGCAGCCCTCGCCGTTCTTCACCGGGACGAGGATCTCCTGACCCGGCTGGAACGCGTTGGTCCAGGCCGTGCCGGGCGCCTCGATCCGCAGCACCTGGTCGCGGTTGCGGAAGTGCAGGTGCTGGTTGCGGGTCAGGGCTCCGGGGAGAAGGTGCGCCTCGCAGAGGATCTGGAACCCGTTGCAGATGCCGAGCACCGGCAGGCCGTCCCGGGCGGCGGCGGCGATCGACTCCATCACCGGGGCGAACCGCGCGATGGCGCCGCAGCGCAGGTAGTCGCCGTAGGAGAAGCCGCCGGGGAGCACGACGGCGTCGACGCCGTGCAGGTCGGGGTCGTCGTGCCAGAGCGGGACCGCCTCGGCGCCGGCGATCCGGGCCGCCCGGGCCGCGTCGCGGTCGTCGAGCGAGCCGGGGAAGGTCACCACGCCGATCCGGGCGGTCACGGGTTGCCCTCTCCGGCGCCCGCGGCGTCGGCGACCCGGATCGAGAAGTCCTCGATCACGGGGTTGGCCAGCAGCTTGTCCGCGATCTCCCGGGCCCGGTCCAGGTCCGGCTGGCCGGTGAACTCGATCTCGATCCGCCGGCCGATGCGCACGGAGGACACGTCCGTGACTCCGAGCCTCGGCAGCGCATTCGCCACGGCCTGGCCCTGAGGATCGAGAATCTCCGGCTTGAGCATGACGTCGACGACGACGCGAGGCACTGGGCACTCCTGACTGTGTACGCAGTTGGGTGCCGGCCCACGAAAGGGGCGAGCGCAGCCAGCGTACCCGGCCGACCAGCCACTTGACGCACGGGCCGGTCGGTCGACGGACCGGTCGACTCCGGGTGCCCGCCGGAGGGCTCCGGGCGGACCGGAGAGCCGCCGGAGGGGCCGAAACCGGCCGCAGAGGTTCACCCTTGTGAATAGGTGACGAACGGCTTAGCGTGTGGCGTCAAACGTCCGGTTCTCCACTCCGAACGTTGACTGTCCAGATCCGTACGGCGGACATCCCTCCGCCGACGGCGGCTCAACCGACCCGGTGACCCCGGGTAAACCCCCCGGAAGGAGCCCCCCGTGCGTCTTCGCCGAACCCTGGTGATGTTCGCCACCGCCCTGGCCGGCGCGCTCGTCGCGCCGTCCGCCGTCTCCGCCGCCCCCGTGACCCCGTACATCATCGGTGGCGGCACCGTCTCGTCGGCCCCGTGGGCCGCGGCCGTCTTCAGCAACGGCTCGTTCACCTGCTCGGGCACCATCATCGCCGCACGCTGGGTGCTCACCGCCCGGCACTGCGTCAGCGGCACGATGTCGGTCCGGGTGGGCAGCGTCAACCGGTCCTCCGGCGGCGTGACAAGCGGCGTGTCGAGCGCCTACGCCCGCTACGACCTGGCACTGCTCAACCTCTCCACCTCGATCAGCACCAGCTACATGCCGCTGTCCAGCAGCTATCCGCCGGTCAACTCCACCAACTCGATCTACGGCTGGGGCATGACCTGCTACAGCGGCTGCTCGGCGTCCACCACCCTCAAGACCGCCACCGTGCGGGTGACCAGCACCAGCGTCACCGACGCGTACGGCGGGCGGGCGATCCGCAGCAGTCGGATCAACGGCAACGCCTGGCGCGGCGACTCCGGTGGCCCGCAGGTCTACAACGGCGCTCAGGTGGGAGTCGCCTCCACCGCCGACGGGCAGAGCATCCAGAACTACGGCAGCGTCGCCTACAACCGGTCCTGGATCACCTCGGTCGCCGGGGTCTAGTACAGATCCACCCAAACCCTCCTCAGGGGTTCGGCGCGGACGTCCCGGCTGGGTCGGGACGTCCGCGCCGCGCCGTTGGCGGCTCTCCGCGCCGTATCCGGGCGTCGCTGCGGGTATCCGTTCCTCCGCGCTGTTTCCGGGCCCCCGCGCCGTTTCGCAAACTGGGGCGATGTGAACAGCCCTCGCAAAACGGGTGGGGCATGCTCTGCCAGCATCGAAGCTGTGCTGGTCGTGACGACGGATCATCTACCGGGGTACGAGATCCGCGCAGTACTCGGCGAGGTCGTATCTTCCCAGGCCCGGACCCGGAATCCCTACCGGGAAGGGGTCAAGAACCTTCGAGGTGGCGCCTACGATCCCAAGGCGCCCGAGAACCTGACCCGCTGGCGTACCGACGCCGTGCAGAAGTTGGGCGAGGAGGCCACCCGGCTCGGCGCCAACGCGGTGATCGGGATGCGCTTCGACCACCGCGAGGTCGGCGAGATGTGGATGGAGCTCTGCGCGTACGGCACGGCGGTGGTGGCCGTTCGCCAGCCGCCGGAGAAGCCGCCGACCGACCAGCCGAAGGTCGCCGCCGAAACCGCCCACCTCGCCGAGCCGCTGGACTCCGGGGCCATCGCCGAGGCGCCCAGCGCCCCCGACCTCGGCAGCGCCGCCGGCACCCCCACCCCCCGCAACTGATGTGCAAGGAAGGGCCCCCGCTTATCGTTTTCGGTAGAAGAAGGGCCCCCTCCTAACGCACCTCCTGACGGCTCAGCCCGCAGCAGCGGTGTTCGGGGCGGCGGCGGGTCGGAGGAGAGAAGTCAGAGGATCGGGGCCGGGTCGTACGCGGCGGCTTCGGGGTGGGCCGCGACCACCGCGGCGACCCGGTCGGCGACGGCCCTGACCTGCGCGGACGCCGCCCCGGTGAAGCCGGTACGGTCGGCGACCAGCTCATCGATCTCGGCCCGGGTCAGGCCGAGCCGACCGTCGGCGGCGAGCCGGTCGAAGAGATCGTTGTCGGCGGCGCCCTTCTCCCGCATCGCCAGCGCCACCGCCACCGCGTGCTCCTTGATCACCTCGTGCGCGGTCTCCCGCCCGACGCCCCGCCGCACCGCCGCGACCAGGATCTTCGTGGTCGCCAGGAACGGCAGGTAGCGGTCGAGTTCCCGGGCGATCACCGCCGGGTACGCCCCGAACTCGTCCAGCACGGTGAGGAAGGTCTGGAACAGCCCGTCGGCGGCGAAGAACGCGTCCGGCAACGCCACCCGCCGGACGACGGAGCAGGAGACGTCGCCCTCGTTCCACTGGTCCCCGGCGAGCTCGCCGACCATGGACAGGTAACCCCGGATGACCACCGCGAAGCCGTTGACCCGCTCGCTGGACCGGGTGTTCATCTTGTGCGGCATCGCGCTGGAGCCGACCTGGCCGGGCCGGAAACCCTCGGTGGCCAGCTCCTGGCCGACCATCAGCCGGATCGTGGTCGCCAGGCTGCTCGGCGCGGCGGCGGTCTGGGCCAGCGCCGAGATCACGTCGAGGTCGAGGGAGCGGGGGTAGACCTGCCCGACGCTCTCCAGCACCCGCGAGAAGCCGAGGTGCTCGGCGACCCGACGCTCCAGCTCGGCGACCTTGGCCGAGTCACCGTCGAAGAGGTCGAGCTGGTCGGCGGCGGTGCCGACCGGCCCCTTGATGCCGCGCAGCGGATAACGCTCGATCAGGTCGGTCAGCCGCTCGTACCCGATCAGCAGTTCTTCGGCCGCGCTGGCGAACCGCTTGCCCAGCGTGGTCGCCTGGGCGGCGACGTTGTGCGAGCGTCCGGTCATCACCAGGTCGGCGTGCTCGACGGCGAGCCGGGCGAGCCGGGCCAGGGCCGCGACCACCCGGTCCCGGACCAGCTCCAGCGATGCCCGGATCTGGAGCTGCTCGACGTTTTCGGTCAGGTCCCGGGAGGTCATCCCCTTGTGCACCTGTTCGTGCCCGGCCAGTGCGCTGAACTCCTCGATCCGCGCCTTCACGTCGTGCCGGGTGACCTGCTCCCGGGCCGCGATCGAGGCGAGGTCGATGTCGTCCAGCACCCGCTCGTACGCCTCGACCACCCCGTCCGGCACCGGTACGCCGAGATCACGCTGCGCCCGGAGCACGGCGAGCCAGAGCCGCCGTTCCATCCGGATCTTCTCCTCCGGCGACCAGAGGGCGGCCAGCTCGGCCGAGGCGTAGCGGTTGGCGAGGACGTTGGGAATGCCGGTCACCCCGCCATTCTCGACCATCCCGGCATGCGCCGACCGGGCGGGCGAGCGAGCGGGCGAGCGACCCTCGCGGAGAAGCTGGAGCGGGCAGCGGCGGGCTTCGCGGGCGGCGCGGGCGACAGACGCGGCTTGGCCGGATGGCGCCCGGGTCGTCGGCAGGGCGGCAGGGCGGCAGGGCTGCCGGGGCGGCGGCAGGGCCGCAGGGCCGCAGGGCCGCAGGGCCGCAGGGCCGCAGGGCCGCAGGGCCGCAGGCAGGGCGGCAGGGGCGGCGGCAGGTGCTAGTCGGCCCTGCCCGAGCCGGGCGGCTCCGCCTGCGGCGCGGTCGGAAGAGGAGGAGGGTTTGGCGGCAGGGGCGGCGGCCCGGCCGTCTGAGCCGGTGGCGCATACGGCGGGAGCGGCGGAGCGGGCGGCCCATACGGCGGGAACGGCGGACCGGGCGGCGGGAACGGCGGAGCCGGCGGGAACGGCGGAGCCGGCGGGAACAGTGGAGCCGACGAAAACGGCTGGCCGGGCGGCGGAGCCGGCTCCTCCGGCGGCCGGCCCACCCGGATCGCCAGCCGGTCCAGGTAACCGATCTGGATCACGACGAACGCCAACAGGAAGGCGAGGAGCAGCGGAAGCGGCAACACCAGGCTCAGGATGTCGGCGTTCGACGCACCCGGCCGGGACATCGCCATCTGCGCCAGCAGCGGCGCCGGTGCATTTCCCGGGCTGGACGAGACCAGCAGGGGCCAGAACGACTGCTGGGCGTTGAACAACCAGGTCAGCAGGACGGCGGCGGCCAGCATCGGCAGTGCCGGCAGCAGCAGGGTACGGGCGGCGTCGCCACCCGAGCGCCACCTCGGCTGTAGCCCCCGGAACAGCAGGGTGAAGACGAACAGCGCCGGTACGCTGAGCCAGACCGGCGGGATCAGGCCGAGGAACGTGTTGACCAGATCGTTCTCGCTGAGCCGCTTGAAATCGGCGATGGCCAGCGGGCCGATGCCGACGAAAAGCCAGGGTGCGAACGGCAGCAGCAGCAGTTCGCTCCACCGGCCGAGCGGACGCAGCGCGCCGATGCCGAAGCCGGCCAGCGCCGCCAACCCGACCGACACCAGCGCCGATGCGAGCGGCGGCAGCCAGGTGTTGAGCAGGACCCGCAGCGTGTCGGACCCGTTTGGCAGGTCCGGGCTGCCGACCGCGTGTCGCAGCCAGGGAACGGACGCCCAGCCGACGACGACGAGCAGGACGACCAGCGCCGCGACGACGATCCCGAGGAGAAGGCCGGACGACCTGGGCCCAGCGCCGGCGGCCAACCCGGGAGCGCCGACGGGACCGGACATGCCAGCAGGCCCGGGCGGGGCCGGCGATGGCCCGGGCGGCCGTTCCCGCCAGCCGTCGAAGTCGATCCGGGTACGGCTGGCCAGCAGCAGTCCGGTCGCGACGAGCCCGAGCACGCCGAGCATGACCAGCAGCAGCGTGGAGGATGCGGCGGCAACTCCCAGCCGCAGCGTGGCGAAGCCGACCCGTACGACCCCGAGCACCGGCGTGGTGGTGGAACGGTCCGGACCGCCGCCGGTGAGCACCGCCGGCGCGGTGTAGATCTGTAGCGCCACGGCGAGAACGGCCAGGCCGACGAAGCCGGCGACGGTGAGCAGGGCCGGGGCCGGCCAGCGTCCCGGCTCCCGTCGGCGCAGCGCACTCAGGAACGCCGTCGCGGCGACCGCGACCACCAGCCCGAACGAGGTTGCCGCGACAACTCCGATCAGCTCCAACCGTGCGCCGTCCACGGGCGGACCCGGGTCGTTGCGGTGCAGCTGCCAGCCGAGGAAGATCGCGACCGGCGCGTAGGCGGCGACCGGCAGGGCCAGTACGGCCCGGGTCAGCAGCCGGGCCAGCCGGCCGGCCCGGTCGGCGACGAGCGCCAGCAGTGGTGCGACCACCAGGGCGAACGCCAGGGGCAGCAGGGCGAGCAGCAGGGTCAGACCGATCTGGCTCAGGAACCCGTCCTCGAAGATCGTCCGATAGTTCTCGACACCGGCCGACCGTGGCGTCCGGACCAGGTCCTCCTGCCGGAAGCTCGTGAAGACCGTGGAGAAGGTCGGTACGACGTACGACCAGACCAGCGCGACCAGCGCGGGCAGCAGCAGCGCCAGCCCGAGTAGTAACGGGCCCGCCGAGCCGGCGCCGGCCCGCCGGGGCGGGTACTGCGCTCCCTGCCGCAACGGATACTGCGCGCCGGCCTGTTGGGGCGGATACTGCCCGGTGGATGGAAACTGCCCCGTCCCGATCGACCGCTCTGGATAGCCCATTCCCCGCATGCCCCCGCTCGACTCGCCAGGTCATCGCGACCGTATCGATCGTCGCTCCGACGCGCGAGAAAGCCCACACGAACGCTCAGAGGTTGCCGATTCCGGCAATCCCGGATCAGCGGACGCCGCCTAGGGTGCCGCCGCCACCGAGGACCCGGGAGACGACGGCACTCCAGGAGACGACGGCTCGGCGCCGGCTGAGGGCTCGGCGCCGGCTGAGGGCTCGACGGCGGTCGGGGGCTCGGCGGAGAGGTGGCGTACGCCGGGGTCGGCGAGCATGCCGAGCACCGCGACCAGGATGATCCCGGCCGCGACCAGCAGGGTGGTCTCGTATCCGAGCTCCTCGGCAACCGGACCGATCGCGATCTGCCCGAGCGGGATCGCCAGGAACGAGCCGAGCGCGTCGTACGAGTAGACCCGGGCGAGCCGGTCGGCAGGGATGTTCTGCTGCATCGAGGTCTCCCAGGCGACCGCGAACTGCTCCATCGCCACCCCGGCGACGAAGGCGGCGACGACCAGCACGGCAACCAAGGGTGCCCAGGCCAGCCCGACCACCAGTGGCACGTCGGCAAACATGCAGAGCACCCCGACCAGCAGCAGCCGGCGTACCCGCAACCGCAGCGCGACGAGGGCGCCGACCACCATCCCGCCGGTCTGGACGGCGAGCACCAGGCCCCAGGCCGGACGGCCGATGGTCTCGTCGGCGACGGCCGGACCGAGCACGTTGACGGAGCTGGCGTAGGCGAAGTTGAAGAGCAGGAAGCCGAGCACCACCACCCAGACCCAGGAGCGGGCGACGAACTCGGTCCAGCCCTCGCGCAACTCCCGGAACGGGTTGGTCCGTTCGACGGCCCGGCGGGCGAGCGGGGCGACCCGTACCCCGGCGAACGCCAGCCCGGCCAGCGCGAAGGTCGCGGCGTCGACGAGCAGGCCCCAGCCCGGCCCCACGCCCGCGACCAGCACGCCGGCCAGCGACGCGCCGCCGATCATTGCCGCGTTGGTGCCGAGCCGGTTCAGTGCGTTGGCCGACCGGAGCAACTCGGCCGGCACGGTCTGCGGGACGAGGGCGGCGGCGGCCGGCCAGGCGAAGGCGGCCAGTACGCCGTTAAGCGCGCTGAGCGCGACCAGCGCCGGGATCGTCGCGGTACCGGTGAGGACCAGCGCCGCGACCGCACCCTGGGTGGCGGCGGCGAGCGTGCAGGAGACCACCATCACCGCCTGCCGGGGCAACCGGTCGGCCAGTACCCCGCCGAAGAGCAGGAAGAGGACGTGGGTCAGCGACCGGGCGCCGACCACCAGGCCCAGGTCGCGGACGCTGCCGGTGAGGTCGAGTACGGCGAAGGCGAGCGCGATCGGCGCGACCGCGTTGCCGAGCATGGTGGCGGCCCGGCCCATCGCCAGGTAGCGGAACGGCCGGTGCCGCAGCGGCGCCAGGACTGCTTCACGGGTACGCACCGAGTTCACTCCTCCATCCGGAACAGTGCGACGGTGGCGCTCACCCGGGAGGTGCCGGGAGTGCGCGGGGGTTTGGCTGCGGCGTGCAGCCGGGCCGACGCCTCGGCGATGGTGTCGCGGATCTCGGCCCAGGTCTCGGCGTCGACCCAGAACTCGGCGTCGGTGAGGAAGTTGCCGGGTCCGCGGCGGACCTGGGCGGCGCGACGGCGCAGCTCGGCGGCGAGCGCGGCGTAGAGCAGTCGAGGGTCGGGGGCCGCTTCGCCGGCCGTGGCCTCGGGCGTCCCGGCCGCCTGCCCCGGCCGCCAGTCGAAGTCGCGGGACGCGTCGTAGCGGTAACGCTTCGCGGTGCCGCCCCGGATTCGTTCCTCGCCGGCTACCTCGATCATGTTGGCGGCCAGCAGGTGCCGCAGGTGGTAGCTGGCGTTGGCGTGGGTCAGGTCAAGCTCACGGGCGATCTCGGCGGCGGTCAGCGCTGACGCGGTGAGCAGGGACAGGATTCGCAGCCGGATCGGGTGGGCCAGTGCGCGGAGCCGGGCCGTGGCGTCCACCGCCGGATCGCCCTGCGGATCCGGCGTGCCGCCGACGCCCGGCTCCGGGCCATCAACTCCCAAAGACATGTTTGGGAGTGTACGAGCCCCGCACACAACTATCAAACATTTGTTGGGCGGTCAGCTCGACCCCCTCCACCAGGACGACGGCTTCTGGTCACCTGGACACCAGCGGCGTTATGGCCAGGCGATAACGCCTCTGGTGTCCAGGTGAGGATCCGGAGTCGGTCGGCAGTGGGCGGGATCAGCGGTCCAGGATGGCCACCACGCCCTGACCGCCGGCCGCGCAGATCGAGATCAGCCCGCGCCCCGAGCCGCGCTCGGCGAGCAGCTTGGCCAGGGTCGCGACGATCCGGCCGCCGGTCGCGGCGAACGGGTGTCCGGCGGCCAGCGACGAACCGTTGACGTTCAGCTTCGCCCGGTCGATCGCGCCCAGCGGGGCGTCCAGCCCCAGCTTCTCCTTGCAGAACTCCGGCGACTCCCAGGCGGCGAGGGTCGCCAGCACCTGCGAGGCGAACGCCTCGTGGATTTCGTAGTAGTCGAAGTCGGCCAACGCCAGCCCGGTCCGGGCGAGCAGCCGGGGGACGGCGTACGCGGGAGCCATCAACAGCCCCTCGTCGCCGTGCACGAAGTCGACCGCAGCCGTGGCTGACGGGCCGAACCAGGCCAGCACCGGCAGGTGGTGCGCCTCGGCCCACTCCTCGGAGGCGAGCAGCACGGTCGACGCCCCGTCGGTCAGCGGGGAGGAGTTGCCGGCGGTCATGGTCGCCTGCTCGGTGTCGGGCCCACGGTTGCCGAAGACCGGCTTCAGCCTGCCGAGCTTCTCCACATCGGTGTCCGGCCGGAGGTTCTGGTCCCGGGTCAGCCCGAGATACGGCGTGAGCAGGTCGTCGAAGAAGCCGCGCTCGTACGCGGCGGCGAGCCGCTGGTGCGAGCGGACCGCGAACTCGTCCTGGGCCTGACGGTCGACGTTCCACCGCCGGGCGGTGATCGCCGCGTGCTCACCCATCGACAGCCCGGTACGCGGCTCGGCGTTGCGCGGGATCTCCGGCCGGAACGGCTGGGCCGGGCGCAGCCGGGCGGCGGCCTTCATGCGCCCGCCGAGGCTCCGGGCGGCGTTGATCTCCAGCAGGGTCCGCCGCAGTTCCTCGTTGACCGCCAACGGAGCGTCCGAGGTGGTGTCCACCCCGCCCGCGACGCCGACCTCGAGCTGGCCGAGCGCGATCTTGTTGGCGACCAGGATCGCCGCCTCCAGGCCGGTGCCGCAGGCCTGCTGGAGGTCGTACGCCGGGGTACGCGGGTCGAGGCGCGAGCCGAGTACCACCTCACGGGTGAGGTTGAAGTCCCTGGAGTGTTTGAGCACCGCACCGGCGACCACCTCGCCGAGCCGCTCACCGGCCAGGCCGAACCGGGCGATCAGCCCGTCCAGGGCGGCCGCCAGCATGTCCTGGTTGGACGCCTTGGCGTACCGCCCCTGCGACCGGGCGAACGGGATCCGGTTGCCTCCGATGACCGCGACACGGCGTACGGCTGTCATGGTGACACCTCCAGAACGCAGGGTTGTTCATACCTTACCCGCGAGTAGGCTACGACCATGAGCGACAGGTACGCGAGCTTCGCCCATACCGCACCCGGCCGGGCGCTGGTCAAGCGCCTCGGCCTGCCCGACCCGCCCCGGCTGCGCCGGTACCACCCCGGCGATCCGCTGACCCACGGCCCGGTACGCCTCGACGCGGCTCCCGGCGGTCGCCTGGTCGAACCGCTGGCCAAGCTGCTCACCTCGGCCGGCGTCGAGATCTCCGATCCGAACACCACCCCCGTCGGGCCCGACGGCACGGCCCGACCCGACGGTAGCGACGGGGATCGAACGCCGCGCCAGGCCGCCCTCCTCTTCGACGCCACCGGGATCACCGACTCGTCCGGGCTGCGGGCACTCTTCGACTTCTTCCACCCGCTGGCCCGGGCCCTGTATCCGTCCGGCCGGGTGATGGTCTTCGGTACCCCGCCCGAGTCCTGCGCCTCGGTCCGGGAGGCGACCGCCCAGCGCGCACTGGAGGGACTGACCCGCAGCATCGGCAAGGAGTTCCGCCGGGGCATCACCGCACAGCTCGTCCACGTCGCACCCGGCGCCGAACGGGCCGTCGAGTCGACCGTGCGCTTCCTGCTCTCCGGCCGCTCGGCCTACGTCTCCGGGCAGGTGATCCGGATCGGTCCGGCCGAGGTCCCGGAGGTCGACTGGACCCGCCCGCTGGAGGGCCGGACAGCGCTGGTCACCGGGGCCGCCCGGGGGATCGGGGCGACGCTCGCCGAGGTCCTGGCGGCCGACGGCGCCAGGGTGGTCGCGCTGGACGTGCCGGACGCCGGTGACGCCCTCGCCCGGGTGGCCAACGCCGTCGGCGGTACGGCGGTGCAGCTCGACCTGACCGCACCGGACGCGCCGCTGAGGCTCGCCGACCACCTGGCCGACCGGCACGGCCGGGTCGACATCGTCGTGCACAACGCCGGGATCACCCGGGACAAGACGCTCGGCCGGATGACGCCGGACCGGTGGGACTCGGTCCTGGAGGTCAACCTCTCCAGCCAGGAACGGATCAACGACGTGCTGCTGGACCGTGACCTGATCCCGCGCGGCGGGCGGCTGATCGGGGTCTCCTCGATCGCCGGGATCGCCGGCAACCTCGGGCAGACCAACTACGCCACTTCCAAGGCGGGGGTGATCGGCCTGGTGCAGTCGATGGCTCCGGTGCTGGCCGACCGTGGCATCACCGTGAACGCGGTCGCGCCGGGCTTCATCGAGACCCGGCTGACCGCCCGGATTCCACTGGTGATCCGGGAGGTGGGCCGGCGGATGAACAGCATGGCGCAGGGCGGGCTGCCGGTCGACGTCGCGCAGACGATCGCCTGGCTGGCCTCGCCCGGCTCGGCGGGAATCACCGGAAACGTGGTGCGGGTCTGCGGCCAGAGCCTGCTGGGGGCCTGATGAACGAGCAGCCGCAGCCCGAGGACGGGGCCGAAGGGCCGGGCTCAGCCGCCGAGGACGTAGCCGGCAGGCCGGACTCAGCCGCCGAGGACGTAGCCGGCAGGCCGGACTCAGCCGCCGAGGACGTAGCCGGCAGGCCGGACTCAGCCGCCGAGGACGTAGCCGGTGACGTGCCGGCAGGGTCCGAGGTGGAGCTGGCGACGGTGCCGGCCGCCGGGCCGCTCTACCGCCGGGCGGCCATCGGGCTGGCCCCGGGGCTCGGCCCGGCCCGGCGCGCCGGCCGGCTCCCTGCGACCGAACTGCTGGTCCGGGGGGTCGTCGTCGACCGTGAACACCTGGCCGCGTACGACCGGGTGTGCGGATTCCGGCTCTGCGACGCGCTGCCGGCGACCTATCCGCACGTGCTCGCCTTTCCGCTGGCCCTGCACCTGATGAGTGCGCCGGAGTTTCCGCTGCCCCTGGTCGGGCTGGTGCACGTGGCCAACCGGATCACCACGTACCGCCGGATGGACGCGGCCGAGCCGCTGGACCTCTCGGTACGCGCCGTCGACCTGCGCCCGCACGACCGGGGCCGGCAGTTCGACGTGGTCTGCACCGCCTCGTCGGGCGGGGACGTGGTGTGGCGCGGGCTGTCGACGTACCTGCGGCGGGAGCGTACGGCGCGGGAGGGTGCCCGGCGCGACCCGGGTGAGCGTCCGGCACCGCCGGCCCCGACCGGACTGTGGCGGGTGCCGTCCCGGGTGGGCCGGGACTACGCCCGGGTCTCCGGAGACCACAACCCGATCCACACCTCCCGGATCGCCGCCCGGCTCTTCGGCTTCGCCCGTCCCATCGCGCACGGCATGTGGAGCAAGGCACGCTGCCTCGCCGCCCTGGAGGGGCGGCTCCCCGACGCGTACACGGTGGACGTCGCGTTCAAGGCGCCGCTGCCGCTGCCCGGCACGGTAGCCTTCTCCGCCGCCGAGGGCTGGACCTTCGGCCTGCACGACTCGTCGCGCGACCGCCCGTACCTGGTCGGCGAGGCGACCCCGGCGACACCCTGAGCGGGGCCGACCGCCGAGCCGGCCGACCGCCGAGCCGAGCGACCGCCGAGCCGAGCGACCGCCGAGCCGATGGGCCAGGATCGCGGCGTGCCGCCGGCCCGAACCGGACTGATCACCCTCTCTGGCCAAGCCCGACAGAGGGAACATACATCGAGATTTGACATTGACACGGACAGTCCGTATCGATAGTCTTCGTTCGATATCGGAAAGCGCTTTCCAGCAGACCGTCCCCGGTGTGGCCGGCAGCCCTCGGCCGTACCGTCCACTCACCGCTGGCGGCGTCCGCGTCCCACCCGCGACTCGGCCGCCGGGGTGGACCACTTCCGCTCGGAGGTTCCCTGTGTCCAGCACCGAAGCCACCACCCGCGGCACCCGGCGGCTCATCCGGGTCCCGCTGCTCGCCGCGGCCACCGCCGCAACGCTCGCCGCCAGTAGCCTGGTCGCGATGCCGAGCGCCTCGGCCGCCTCGTTCAACCTGGAGGGTTGGGCCACCCAGTGCGGCGGCACCACCGGCGGCGGCAGCGCCTCCCCGGTGACGGTCAGCGACGCCAACGGCCTGATCAGCAACATGCAGGCCAGCGGCGCCCGGGTGATCCGGTTCTCCGGCACCATCTCGCTCAGCGGCATGCAGAAGGTCGCCGCCAACAAGACGATCATCGGGGTCGGCGCCAGTGCCACCATCACCGGCGGCGGGCTCAACGTCGCCAGCGTCAGCAACGTCGTCATCCGGAACATCAACTTCCGGAACTGGAGCGACGACGCGATCAACGTGCAGTATTCGACCAGGGTCTGGATCGACCACAACAACTTCAGCAACGGCTACGACGGTGCCGTCGACATCAAGCGCAGCTCCGACTGCGCCACCGTCTCCTGGAACCGGGTCTTCAGCCACGACAAGTCGTTCCTGCTCGGCCACTCCGACAGCAACTCCGGCGAGGACGTCGGGCGACTGCGGGTGTCGTACCACCACAACTGGTTCGACGGGTCGAACCAGCGGCACCCCCGGGTCCGGTTCGGCAACCCGGTGCACGTCTACAACAACTTCTACCGGGGCAACGGCGGCTACGGGGTCGCCTCGACCTGCAACGCGGGCGTCCTCGTCGAGGGCAACTACTTCGAGAACGTCGACGACCCGTACCACCGGGGTGAGGGCAGCTCGCCGGTCGGCGGCCTGGTCGCCCGCAACAACCACTTCGTGAACTCCGGCTCGGGCCAGACCGGCGGCAGCGTCGCCGGCATCCCGTACGGCTACAGCCTCGACCCGGCCGCCAACGTCAAGTCGATCGTCACCGGCGGCGCCGGCACCGGCCGGATCTGAGCGGCGGCACGGCGTCGGCCGCCGGGCCGACCCGAGCCCACCCGAGCCCGCGGTGACGTCCCGGGTGCTCCGGTCCTCCGAGACCGGAGCACCCGTCACCTTCTTGATCGTCTCCGGCCGGCACGTGGGCGGAGAAGGCGGGGATCCTCAGCCGCCCGTCTCGTGGCCCGGTCGCCCGGCGGGCCGGTGGTACCGACGGCCGGCCAGGGCCTGCCCGGCGATACCGACCCGGGCCAGGGCCAGCAGGCCGGCCAGGACGGCCACCGCCAGACCGCGTCACCGACATCCGGCGCGGAGAGCCGCGGCGACGGTCCGGCGACGCGTGCCGTACCCGGCCGGGCCGGCGCCGGTGTCCGAGCGGACACGGTGGCACGCCGACGCGTCAGGCCGGGAACCCTCCTCGGCCGGGAGCGATGAAGGGTGGTCCCTCCGCGCACAGCTGAGCGGCGAGGGTGTCGGGGTCGGCGTCGGGGTGGTCGGCCAGCCAGTCGGCGACCGACTCCGCGGCACCGACCAGGGCGTACGCCATGACCTCCAGCTCGGCCACCCCGACCTCACGGCCGTCGGCGGCCAGCCCTCGGCCGAGCATTCCCGCCACGACCTCGATGATCCGGTTGCGCATCGCCGCCAGCTCGCCGGCGAAGGGCCGCTCGCCCCGGGCCTGCCGGTAGAGGACCGCCCAGCCGTCGCGGTGCGTCCCGACGAACCGGAAGAACGCCCGTAGACCCCGGTGGAGCCGCTCCTCGAAGGGCAGGTCGGGCACGACGGCGTCGACGATCGCCTCCATCAGCCGGGTCCCCTCGCGATGCAGGCAGGCGATGAAGAGCTCCTCCTTGGAGCCCAGGTAGGCGTAGACCATGGGCTTGGAGATGCGGGCCCCGTCGGCGATCTCGTCCATGCTCGCCGCGTGGAAGCCGCGCCGGGAGAAGATCTTCACGGCGGCGTCGAGCATCTGCTGCACCCGGACAGCCCGGGGCAGCCGCCGGAAGGCGGGCGTGGTGGACACCCTTGTCAGCTTACCTACTCGCACGTAGGGTTACGCACGAGTAACCTGACTGGGTACCCGTCGACGTTGACCGGACGCCGACCGACCAGCGGCAACCACCAGCAGCCTGGAGGGCCCCCTGCCATGACCGACTTCGACCCGGCGACCTTCTTCTCGCTCGAGCCCAGGCAGTTCGCCCAGATCGTGAAGTCCACCCCGGATGACAAGCTGGCCGAGGTGATGAGCAGCGACCTGCGCGGCAAGGTTCTCGACGCGACGTTCACCCGGATGCCGACGCTCTTCCGGGCCGACCGGGCCGGCAACACCAACACGATCATCCACTGGACCGTCACCGGCCGGCCGGACGGCGGCTCCGACACCTACGAGATCGTCATCGAGAACGGGACCTGCCAGGTCTCGGACACCCCGCAGCGGGAGCCGAAGCTGACCCTGACGATGGGGCCGGTCGAGTTCCTGAAGGTCGTCTCCGGGAGCGCCAACCCGGTGATGATGTTCATGACGGGCAAACTGAAGGCAAAGGGCGACCTGGGGCTGGCGGCGAACATCGCCAACCTCTTCGACATCCCGAAGGCCTGACCTCCGGTACGGCATCTTCCCGTACGGACAAAGGACCTGATCCCCGACGAACGAGAGAAGGCGGCGGCGTGAGCGAGTTCTCGCTCGACCTGAACGAAGAGCAGCGGGATCTGCGCGACTGGGTGCACGGCTTCGCCGCCGAGGTCGTGCGCCCGGCCGCCGCCGAGTGGGACGCCCGCGAGGAGACCCCGTGGCCGGTGATCCAGGAGGCGGCGAAGGTCGGTCTCTACGGTTTCGAGTTCATCGCGAACTGCTGGGCCGACCCGAGCGGCCTCTCCCTGCCACTCGCCAGTGAGGAACTCTTCTGGGGCGACGCGGGCATCGGATTGTCGATCTTCGGCACCACGCTGGCGGTGGCCGCGATCTACGGCACCGGCACCCCCGAGCAGCTCCTCGAATGGGTGCCGCAGTGCTTCGGCGACACCGACCGGCCGGCCGTCGCGGCGTTCTGCAGCACCGAGCCGGAGGCGGGATCCGATGTCGCCGCCATGCGCACCCGGGCCCGCTACGACGCCGCCACCGACGAGTGGGTGCTCTCCGGGCAGAAGGCGTACGCCACCAACGGCGGGATCGCCGCCGTGCACGTGGTGACCGCCTCGGTGGAGCCGGAACTCGGCGCCCGGGGCCAGGCCGCCTTCGTGGTCCCGCCCGGCACCGCCGGGCTGGCCGCGACGAAGAAGCTGCGCAAGCTGGGCCTGCGCGCCTCGCACACCGCCGACGTCTTCCTGGACGAGGTACGCGTGCCGGGGCGCTGCCTGCTCGGCGGGCACGACGCGCTGCGTGAACGGCTCGACCGGGCCCGCTCCGGCCAGCGCGGCAGCGGCCAGGCGGCGATGCGTACCTTCGAACTCTCCCGGCCCACCGTCGGGGCGCAGGCGATCGGAATCGCCCGGGCCGCCTACGAGTACGCCCTGGCGTACGCGGGCGAGCGGGTCCAGTTCGGCCGCCCGATCATCGACAACCAGGCGATCGCGTTCCAGCTCGCGGACATGCGGATGGAGATCGACGCCGCCCGGCTGCTGGTCTGGCGGGCGGCCTGGATGGGCCGCAACAACCGCCCGTTCACCGCGGGCGAGGGCTCGATGTCGAAGCTCAAGGCCGGCGAGGTGGCGGTGTCGGTCACCGAACGGGCCGTGCAGATCCTCGGCGGGGCCGGATTCCTGCGCGAGCATCCGGTGGAGCGCTGGTACCGGGACGCCAAGATCTACACCATCTTCGAGGGCACCTCGGAGATCCAGCGGCTGGTGATCTCCCGGGCCATCTCCGGGCGTCAGATCCGCTGACTCGGCGTACGCCGGCTCGCCTCCCGGACCTGGGACGACACACAGCGGAGCCTTCCTTGCCCTCGGATCTCGCGTTTCTGGTTGCCACCCTGACCCGCCGTGGCCTGCTGAAGCCCGGTGCGGCACGGCGGATCGCGGCACAGCTCGGCGCGCTGCGGAACTGGGGCTTCAGCCTCGCCGGGGAGCTGCGCCAGGCGGCCGCCCGGGATCCGGACCGGACCGCGCTGATCGACGAGGAACTGGGTGAGATCAGCTACCGGGAGCTGCTGGACCGGGCCGGACGGCTGGCGTTGTTGGACACCGGCGACCTGGGCCACCTGGACGGCGACGGACTGCTCTTCGTGGACGGCCGCGCGGACGACATGATCGTTTCCGGTGGCGAGAACGTCCATCCCGCCGAGGTGGAGAACCTGCTCGCCGAACTGCCCCAGGTGCGCGAGGTGGCGGTGATCGGCGTGCCCGACCGGACCTACGGCCAGCGGCTGGCGGCGTACCTGGTGCTGCATCCGGGCGAGGTGCTCGACCCGGAGGCGGTACGCGAGTACGTACGCCGCTACCGCGCCCGGTTCTCGGTGCCCCGGGACGTGTTCTTCGTACCGGCGTTGCCGCGCAACGCGACCGGGAAGGTGCTGACCCGGGAACTGAGCCGCTACCACCGGGCCTGACCGCCGTCGGCCTGGCCCGGTGGACCGGATGAGACCCGAGGGCCGGACGGGCTAGACCGATGGGATCTCGTGGACCAGGGCCGAGGCGGTCAGCGTCCTGGAGCGCACCTCGCCGCCGCCGACGGTACGGAGCAGGTAGGTGTGCTTGACGTACTCACCCGGTTCGCCGTCGCCGCACGAGAAGTTGATCGTCGCGCTGCCGGTCGCCGGATAGGTGTCGTAGACCCCGGGCCCGTCGACGGAGATGGTGACCTGGTCGGCGCCGGTCACCTTCCACTCCAGGATCACCGGGAGGCCCGGGACCCGGTTGACATTGGTGCCCTGGTCACACTGCGGCTTCTGCTTGATCCGGTAGTGGTCGATCGTCGGCCCGCCCGGCTTCTTGCCGTGGGTCCCGTTGCCGCCGCCGCTGCTGCTTCCGCCGCCGGTATTGCCCCCGCCGGTGCTGCCGCCACCGGTCTGGCCGCCACCGGCCGGGCCGCCATCACCCGCCGGGCCGCCGGTCGGGGCCGGCTGGCCGGCCGAGCCGTCGCCCGGGGCGCTGCCCAGACCCGCGTCGCCCCCGGCCGGCGCCGAGCTGGCCGGCGGGGTCCGAGCGGGATCGGTCGTCGCGCAACCGGTGGACGCGACGGCGATCGCTACGCCGAGGGCGACCAGGGCCGCCCGAGTCAGGTACCTGTGCATGGTCGCTCCTCTGCCGCAGACTCCCCCGAGGGCCGACGGCCGGGGGTGATCCCACGGTAGGAATCCCGGTGCGACCGGCGAATCACGATTTCGTGCCAGCCACACCGGGCCGGCCGGGTCCGGCTGCCGGCCGGGTCCGGCTGCCGGCCGGGTCCGGCTGCCGGCCGGGATCGGCTGCCGGCCGGGATCGGCTGCCGGCCGGGATCGGCCCGGCGGGTGGCGAGGGCCGGTGGGTCAGTGCACCGGCGGCGCGGTGCGTGCGGGTGCGGCGAGCCGGTCGGCCGCGGCGAGCGCCGCAATGTCGTTCCGGTGGTGCGAATCCGGCAGGCCGACGCCGGCGACCAGCTCGTAGGCGGCTGCCCGGGCCTCGTCGAGATCGGCGCCGAGGCCGGTGCCCGACAGGACCCGGCCGCCGGCGGAGACCAACGCGCCGTCCGGGTCCCGGCGCGCGGTGCCGGCCTGCACGATCCCGGCCCGTTCCGCACCGGTGATCACGTCGCCGGTGCGCGGGGTGCCCGGATATCCCGCCGAGGCGACCACGACGGTGACCGCCGCGCCGGAGCGCCAGCGCAACGGCGGATGCCCGGCCAGCGTGCCGGTCGCGGCCGCGTGCAGCAGGCCGGCGAGCGGCGTTTCCAGCAGCGGGAGTACGACCTGCGTCTCCGGATCGCCGAACCGCGCGTTGAACTCGATCACCCGAGGCCCGTGCGAGGTGATGGCGAGCCCGACGTAGAGCAGCCCGGCGAACGGGGCACCCCGGTGCCGCAGCTCGGCCAGGGTGGGCCGGACCACCGCTGTCATCACCTCGTCGACAGTGCCCGACGGCAGCCACGGCAGTGGGGCGTACGCCCCCATCCCGCCGGTGTTCGGACCGGTGTCGCCGTCGCCGACCCGCTTGAAGTCCTGCGCCGGCAGCAGCGGCAGCGCGGCCTCGCCGTCGGTGACCACGAAGAGCGAGACCTCGGGCCCGGCGAGGTACTCCTCCACGACGACCCGGCCGCAGCCGGCGGCGTGCTCGATCGCCGCCGACCGGTCCCCGGTCACCACCACGCCCTTGCCGGCGGCGAGCCCGTCGTCCTTGACCACGTACGGCGGGCCGAACTCGTCGAGCGCCTGGGCCACCAGGGCGGCGCCCACCCCACTACCGGGGTTCTCCACCGCCCGGGCCCGGGCCGTCGGTACGCCGGCCGCGGCCATCACGTCCTTGGCGAACGCCTTGGAGCCCTCGATCCGGGCCGCCGCGCCGGACGGGCCGAAGCAGGGGATGCCCTTGGCGCATACCGCGTCGGCGACCCCGGCGACCAGCGGCGCCTCCGGACCGACGACCACCAGGTCCGCCCGGACCTCGACGGCGAGCGCCGCCGCCGACGCCGGATCGGTAAGCCGCACCTGCCGTAGTTGCGCGACCGTGGCGATGCCCGGGTTGCCCGGTGCGGCGATCAGCTCTTCGACGGCCGGGTCGGCGGCCAGGCCGAGCGCGAGAGCATGCTCACGCCCACCGCCACCGAGAAGTAGTACGCGCACGGCGACCGATCCTACGCACCCGGCCGGGATCTCCCGCCGCCCGCCCGACGTCTTCCCACCCGGCCGGGATCTCCCGCCGGCTGCCCACCCGGCCGGCGGCGAGGGTTACCGGCGGGGCGGGATCAGTTCGTGCCGGACGATGTTCTCCTCCCGACCGGGGCCGACGCCGACCACGCTGACCCGGGCCCGGCACAGCTCCTCGATGCGGGCCAGGTAGCGGCGGGCGTTCTCCGGCAGCTCCGCCTCGGAGCGTGCCTTGGAGATGTCCTCCCACCAGCCGTCCAGCTCCTCGTAGACCGGCTTGGCGTGGTGGATCGCCGTCTGCGTCATCGGCATGTCGTCGTAGCGCTCGCCGTCGATCTCGTAACCGACGCAGATCGGCACCTTCGCCAGCCCGGAGAGGACGTCGAGCTTGGTGACCACCAGGTCGGTGATGCCGTTGAGCCGGACGGCGTACCGGGCGATGACGGCGTCGAACCAGCCGCACCGGCGTTCCCGGCCGGTGGTGGTGCCGTACTCGGCGCCGACCTTGCGCAGGTGCGCGCCGTTGTCGTCGAAGAGCTCGGTCGGGAACGGACCCGAGCCCACCCGGGTGGTGTACGCCTTCGTCACCCCGATCACCTGGTTGATCGCGGTCGGCGGGATGCCGGACCCGACACAGGCGCCGCCGACGGTCGGGTTGGACGAGGTCACGAAGGGATACGTGCCGTGGTCCATGTCGAGCATGGTCGCCTGGGCACCCTCCAACAGCACCGTCTCGCCCCGGTCCAGGGCGTCCCAGAGGATCACCCGGGTCTCCGCGATGTACGGCCGCAGCCGCTCCGCGTAGCCGAGGTATTCCTCGGTCACCGCGTCGACGTCCAGCGCCTTGCGGTTGTAGACCTTGAAGAGGATCTGGTTCTTCTCCCGCAGCGCGAGTTCGAGCTTCTTGCGCAGGATGCCCGGATCGAGCAGGTCCTGCACCCGGATGCCCATCCGGGCCACCTTGTCGCCGTACGCCGGGCCGATGCCCCGGCCGGTGGTGCCGATCCGGGACGAGCCGAGATAGCGCTCGACGACCCGGTCCAGTGCCCGGTGATGCGGCATGATCAGGTGCGCGTCGCCGGATATCCGCAGCCGGGAGACGTCGACACCCCGCTCGGCCAGCCCGTCGATCTCGGAGATCAGCACCTTGGGGTCGACCACGACGCCGTTGCCGATCACGATCACCGCGCTCGGCGAGAGCGCGCCGGAGGGCATCAGGTGCAGGGCGTACTTCTGCCCGTCCGGGGTGACCACCGTGTGCCCGGCGTTGTTGCCGCCCGAGTAACGGACCACGTAGTCGACCCGGTCACCCAGCAGGTCGGTAACCTTGCCCTTGCCCTCGTCGCCCCACTGCGCTCCGATGAGCACGATCGCCGGCATCTCTAAACCCGCCTCCAGGGGGCTCGGGTGCCAGGTGGCGACCGCGTGGCGAGCCCGAGGTGTCAGGCTAACAAAAAGTGACGACCCGGCCGGCAGGGGCCGGACCGGCGGCAGGAGGCGACTCCCGGTGTACGACGTGGTGATGCTCACCCTGGCCCGCGGTGAGGAGGACTCGACGGGCTGCGGTACGGGCGGCGACTGCTGCTCGTCCGCGACGCCGGCCGGTCGGGCGGACTGCGCGGACACCCCACGCGTACCGGTCCTGGCCTGTGCGGACGCTCTGACCTCGCAGGGCGCCCGGGTCGAGTTCGTGACCGCCCGGTCGGATCGGGAGATCGACGCCGTACTGGCCCGGCTGGACGGCCCGCCCCGGCCGGACGGCCTCGACTGGCCCGACCCGGACGGCAAGACCCGGCTCGTCGTTGCTACCGCAAGTAACGCCCAGTTACGCGCCGTGATGCGTCGGCTGGTCCGCCGGTACGCCCCACCGCCCAGCCGGCGCCCGGCCGACCTCGCCGACAACCGCACCCTGCCCGACCTGCCGGCGATCGGGGTACTGCCCCTGGACCCGAGCCGGTCCGGCGACCCCGGCCGGTTGGCCGGCAGCGGTCCGACGGCCGCTCCGGAGTCGCCGGGTGACCTCGCCGGGCAGCTCGGCCTACCCCGCGCCCCGGCGGCGGTCGCCGCCGCGCTGCTCGACGGTCGCGTCCGCCGCCTCGACCTGCTCCGCAACGACGCCGGCTCGGTCACACTGGACGGCGCGCTGCTCGGTGCCGCCAACGAGGCCGGGACGCCGCTGGCCTGGCGCGGGCGGGTCGAGGTCGACGACACCGTGCTCACCGGTGGGGACGATCCGCTCCTCGCCTGCGTCGTCGGCAACGCGGGCGGCTACGCCGAGCTGACCGGGGTACGCCTGCTCTCCACGGCGGACCCGGCCGACGGTACGGTCGAGGTCGCGGTCGCCCTCCCGGTCCTCGCCCGGTCCCGGTGGGGCCGCCGGACGATGCGGATCGAAGTCCGTCGGGCCCGGGGTCGCGCGGTCGCGGTCACGCCCCGGGATCCGGAGGTGCCGTTCCTGGACGACGGGGTGCCCGGGACGCTGAGCCGGAAGCGATCGTGGTGGATCGAGCCGGGGGCGTGGGCGGTGTACGACCGCTGATCCCCTGTGGAAGGCTGTAGGCGGGGACCTCCGTGCCCGGCCCGATGCCGATCGACGGCATATCCTCGGGCAGTAGGAGGGAGGTAGGTAGGCCGTGGCGAACAATCATGGAGACCGGGTGTACATGCCGGGTCAGGTACCGGCGGCACCGCAGGAGGCCGAGCCGCTCTGGCCGCCGGACGAGATCGTCGCCGAGCCCCGCGACGAGTCCAATCCGATCAGTTGGGCCCCCACCCCGCCACCGCCTCCGGATCCGACGCCGCCCGGCCAGCTGGCCGGAGTTCCACAGCCGGTCGCACACCAGCCCTATCAGTCCACTTCGCCATCCGCCGTCCCGGTCGGGCCGCCGGTGACGCCGGTGGCGTCCGTGCCGCCGGTCGCATCCGTGCCGCCCTCGTTCGGTCCGCCGCCGGTCCAGCACGGACCGTCCGGTCCGGCGACTGCTCCGGGTCCACCGGATCCACACGGTTCTCCGGGTCCACAGGACCCACGCACTCATCCGGGTCCCCCCTCGCCTCGGGTGACAACCGGTGCGCCACTGTCGGCAGTGCCGGTGCAGCCACCGGCACCCTCCGTTCCGGCACCGCCGGTGCCCGGCCCCGGCGGGGTGGCTGGCCCCTCGTCGTCGGCCCCGGTCGCCCCGATCGATTCACCGACCCGGGTCTGGCCCACTGTCGCCCCGCAGAACCAGGGCCGGGCGACGACCGGTACCGGTGAGATCCGCCGCACCGACGCCGGCGGCCGACCAGATCAGGGCGCCGGGACGGAGCCCGCCGGCCGGGGAGGCCCGGAGTCTCCAGACCGCCCGGAATCTCCTTCAGGCCGCCCCGAGTCCCCGGACCGGCTGGAATCTCCGGACCGACCGGCGAACGGTGCCGCTGCACACCCGACCGCCGGCACGGTCGGCGTCGGCGGAGCGGCGGCGGCAAACGGCGATGGTGGTTCCGGGGCATCCGCGTCCGGGCCGAGCGCGGCGGCGAGCAGTCCGGCGCCGGCCGCCGGCAGCACCGATCGGCCGGGCGGGGAGACCGGGCCGGCCGAACCGCGGCAGCCGGACGTGGCCCCCGAACCTGCCCGGGGCAGGGCCGCCCTGCCCGCCACCAGCCGGCCCCGGCCCGACAGCGGCGGCCCGGCCCGGCCGGCCACCGAGTCACCGTGGGCGCAACCGCCGCAGCGGCCGGTCGGCACGCAGCACGGCGCCGCACCGCCGATGACGCCAGACCCCGGCGGCCCGCAGCCGGTCACGCCGCAGCACGGCACGTCGTCGCAACGGGTCACACCGCAACACGGCACGCCGCCACAGCCGGTCACACGGCAACACGGCACGCCGCCGCAGCCGGTCACACCGCAACACGGCACGCCGCAGCCGGTCACGCCACACTCCGGTGCCGGTGCCGGTGCCGGTGCCGGTGCCGGTGCGGATCCGGGCACGGGCTCGGCGCCGCCGGTCGGTCCGTACCCGCCCACGATGTCACCGGGCCCGTATTCGGTGGCGGCGCAGCCAGGGCCGGGCTACCCGCCGGGACCGTCCCCCCAGCCGTATCAGCCGGGCCCGCCGCAGCAGATGCCGCCGGCACCGGTGGCTGCCCAGCCGACCTACCCGCCGCCGACGCCGAACCAGCCCGGGCCGCCGGGTTATCCCAGCCAGCCCGGCTATCCGAGCTATCCGCCCCCGCCGGTACCGGACCCGGCCGGGCCACAGTCCGGTTGGACGCCGCCGGGTCCGGGCGTACCCCCGGGCACCCCGCACCCCGGAGTGACCGAGGTGCCGCAGCAGCCGTACGCCGAGTCGGCCGGAGTGCAGCGGATGCCGCCGCAGCAGCCGGTGGGCCCCTATCCCGACCCGCTCTGGACGCCGGAGGGCAACACCCCGACCGCCGAGGACTTCGCCCGGCGTCGGGCCGTACGCCCCGCCGACCCCGTGGCGCAGATGGGGGTACGCGCGGCGGTGAACAAGACCACCCTCGGCCTGCTGAAGCTCTCACCCGGCCGGCACGAGCAGGAGATCAAGCAGGACATCGAGATGATCCGCCGGAACTTCGGCGGGCTCCGGCAGGTGACCGTCGTCAACCCCAAGGGCGGGGCCGGCAAGACGGTGGCGATCCTGCTGCTGGCGATGACCTTCGGGCAGAAGCGCGGCGGCTACGTGCTGGCCTGGGACAACAACGAGACCCAGGGGACCCTGGGCATGCGGGCCCAGCAGGACTTCCACTCCCGCACGGTCCGGGACATGCTGCGCGACCTCTACCAGTTCAAGGGGGCGCACGGCCGGGTCGGTGACCTGTCGCAGTACGTACGCTCCCAGAGCGAGGGGATGTTCGACGTCCTCGCCTCCGACGAGTCGGCGACCGGTGGTGAGATGCTCACCGCCGCCGCCTTCGCGGAGATCCGCGAGGTGGTCAGCAGGTTCTACAAGCTGATCTTCGTGGACACCGGCAACAACGTCCGGGCCCAGAACTGGCAGGCGGCGATCGACGCCACCGACCAGCTCGTGGTGACCATGTCGGCCCGGAACGACTCCGCCGAGACGGCCGCCCGGATGCTGGACCACCTGGAGCAGAGCGGTCGCCAGCGGCTGGTCCGGCAGGCGGTCACGGTGGTTTCCATGCCGCCGTCCCGCAAGGAGATCGACCTGCCGGCGATCCAACGGCACTTCGCCGCCCGGACCAGGGCGGTGCTGCTGGCGCCGTACGAGCGGCTGATCGACACCGGCGAACCGATCCGGTACGCCCAGCTCTCCTCCGCGACCCGCGACGCCTGGCTCAAGATCGCCGCCGCCGTGGCCGAGGGGCTCTGAACGCGGCCCGGCTCAGGTGCCGGAGAGAGCGTCGCCGGCCGCCGGGTCGCAGTCCCGGAGGAACTGGGCGCACCGGGCCGCCTCGTCGGACTCGCCGATCTCACCGGCCGCCCGGGAGAGCACGTGCAGGCAGCGCAGGAAGCCCTGGTTCGGCGCGTGCCCCCAGGGCACCGGACCGTGCCCCTTCCAGCCACTGCGGCGGAGCTGGTCCAGACCCCGGTGGTAGCCGGTGCGGGCGTACGCGTAGGCGGCGACGACCTCACCGGAGTCGAGTGCCCGCGCGGCCAGGGCCGCCCAGGCAGCACTGAACGTCGGGTGCTGCGCGGCCGCGGTGGCGTACGCCTCGTCGGTGTCCGCGCTGCGCGCGGCGGCGAGCGCCGCCTCGGCCGTGTCGTCGCCGGGCAGCAGGGTCGGCGGCGGTTCGGGCAAGAGGTTCTGCATCGGACCATTCAACCCGGCCGCCGCCGGCGCTGGCGAGCGGGGTATGTCACGCGTGCTGGCTGAACGGCTGAGGCGTCCGTCACGCGTGCGGCGGGTGCGGTTCGGGCGGCCGGGCGGTGCGGTCCCGGCGGAACTGGACTACAAATGAAGATCCGGAGCCTCCCCAGGACCCGGTAGAAGGGAGCCCGGCGACCTCGTGTCGCCGGGCTCTCGCCGGTTTCGTCCGCTCCTGCGGCCGGCGCCCCGGTTCGCACCCGGCGGCCGGGAGGTTGCCGGGCCGGGGCAAGATGGCGGGATGCCCACCCCACCCCCCGCCGACGTGCTCGAACCGCACGACGACACCCTGCACGAGATCGAGTCGCGGACGGAACTGGATCTCCACCTCCGCGGCGGCAGTCTCGCCGGACTGGCCGTGCAGGGGCTCCGGCTGGACCTCGACCCGGTGCCGGACCTGACCGGGGTCGACCTGACCGGCACGCTCTTCGTCGGTTGCCGGTTCGCGTCACGCGAGGTGGAGGCGGAGCTGGTCCGGCGCGGCGCGACCGTGGTACCGGCCTTCGCGGAGCTGCCGTATCCGACGCATCCGCCCCGGCTCTACACCGCCGACGAGCTGGCCGCCGGATTCGGCGCCGCCGGATTCGCCGGGATGTACGACACGGTGGTCTACGAGCACTTCCGCCACCACGGCGGCGCGTTGCCCGAGCTGCGGGAGGCGCTGGCCCAGCGGCTGCACGACCACGCCATCGACAACGCGCTGGCCGACGCCACCCGGTCCTGGCTGAGCCGGCACGGCCCGGCGTCGGTGGTCGGGGTGATGGGCGGGCACGCGGTGCCGCGCGGCACCTCGGCGTACCGGCTGGCCGCGACGCTGGGCCGGGAGCTGGCCCGGGCCGGCCGGCTGGTGGTGACCGGCGGCGGGCCGGGGGTGATGGAGGCGGCCAACCTCGGCGCCTACCTCGCCGAGCGCCCCGCGGCCGACCTCAGCTCGGCGATCGACCTGCTGGCCGCCGCGCCGGACTTCACCGACCACGATCCCTACACGGCAGCGGCGCTGGAGGTCCGGGCCCGGTTCGCGCCGACGGTGCCGCAGCCCCGGAACGGCAACGGCCACCGGGACGACCCCGACGGATGGGCCCGGCGTGGCGGGCTCGCCATTCCGACCTGGCTGTACGGGCACGAGCCGGCGAACCTCTTCGCCGGCCGGATCGCCAAGTACTTCTCCAACGCGATCCGCGAGGACACCATTCTCCGGCTGGCCCGGGGCGGGATCGTCTTCGCCGCCGGCCGGGCCGGGACCGTGCAGGAGGTGTTCCAGGCCGCCACCAAGACGTTCTACGGCACTGACGGCGTCAGCGGCCCGTACGTCTTCCTGGACAGCGCCTTCTGGACCCAGACGTTGCCGGTCGAGGCGCTGCTGCGCCCGCTGCTGGCCCTGGCGCCCGCGGGCGACCTCGCCCGCTCGGTGCACATCACCGACGACGTGCACGAGGCCGTCCGGCTGCTCACCACCGCCTAGGAGACCACTGAATAATCCGGCGTGCCGTCATCCCACTTGATCGGGTTTGATCGATAATGGGTAGGTGCAGGGTCGTTCTGAGTCTGGGCCGCAGTTGTGGGACACGGCGGCGCTGGTTGGGCATCTGGTGCCGGCGGGCAGTGTGTACGCCCTGCTGGCCGAGCATCGTGACGTGTTGTTCCCGGACGGGATGTTCACCGATCTGTTCCCGTCCGGGCGGGGCCGGCCGTCGCTGCCCGGCGCGGTGATCGCCTCGGTGCTGGTGCTGCAGACCCTGCAGGACTACTCCGACCCGGAAGCGGTCCAGGCGGTGCGCTGCGACCTGCGCTGGAAGGTGGCCTGCGGGCTGCCGATCGACCACGCGGGTTTCCATCCCACGACGTTGACGGTGTGGCGGCAGCGGCTACGTGCTTCCGGGCGCCCAGACCGGATCTTCGACGCGGTCCGGCAGGTCGTCGCCCAGACCGGGGTGCTCAAGGGCAAGACCCGCCGGGCTCTGGACTCGGTGGTCTTCGACGACGCGGTCGCCACCCAGGACACCATCACCCAGCTGATCGCCGCGATGCGCCGGGTCCGCCGCGAGGTGCCCGGCGCCGCCGTGGTGATCGCGGAACGCTGTCACTCCCATGACTGGGACGATCCGGGCAAGCCCCGGATCGTCTGGGACGACAAGAGCGCCCGTGATGCTCTGGTGTCGGCGCTGGTCAACGACGCACTGATCGTCGTTGACGCGTTCACCGGCACGAAACTGGACGAGTCCGCCGAGCAGGCCCTGGCCCTGCTGGCGCTGGTCGCCGGGCAGGACGTGGAGCCGGCCGACGGCTCGGACGGCACCGACGGCCGGTGGCGTATCGCCCGCCGGGTCGCCCCCGAGCGGGTGATCTCGGTCGTCGATCCGCAGGCCCGGCACGTGCACAAGACCGTCCATCACCGCCAGGACGGCTTCAAGGGTCACGTCGCGGTCGAGCCGGACACCGGTCTGTTCACCGGCGCTGACCTGACCGAAGCCGCCGGCACGGACAATCATGAAGCGGTGGTCGGGCTGAACCTGCTCGCCCACGACCCCGACCTGAGCAGCGTCGAGGATCTCGAAGTCCTGGGTGACACCGCTTACGGCACCGGTGAGGCCCGAGCCGGCCTGACCGCAGCCGGTCACACCCCGATCATCAAGCCCGCCCCATTGCGCCCCGCGGTCGAGGGCGGGTTCACCATCGATGACTTCACCGTCGACGAACTGGCCGGCACAGTGACCTGCCCGAACGGCCTGATCCGACGACTGACCGCGAAACGCACCGCCACATTCGGCGCCGGCTGCCGCGGCTGCCCGCTACGACAGCGATGCACCACCGCCAAAGACGGCCGCTCGATCAGCCTGCACCCCCATGACCAGGTACTACGCGCCGCCCGCGCCCGATGGGCCAGCAACCAGCATCTGCGTGACACCTACCGCCGGCACCGGCCCATGGTCGAACGCTCCATCGCCTGGCTCATCGGCCCGAAAGGCCGCTGCCGCAAACTGCGCTACCGCGGCACCGCCGCGAACGCCTGGTGGCTGCGCACCCGCATCGCCGGACTCAACCTACGCCGCTTGCTCAACCTCGGCCTCACCCGCCAGCCCACCGGCTGGGCCCTGGCCTGAACCACCCCGACCGGGACTTCCCGACAGCCCACACCACCTCACAAGCTGCCTCAACGACGGGGAAGACAAGCCCGCAGCCCAGCCACGCGCTGTGACCACCGCCGCAAGACGGCCTCTTGAGACACCTTCCCCGTCACCTCCGACCACCGCCTCCCCAAAACCCGGGATTGTTCAGTGATCTCCTAGCCGGCGGACCACCGCCCCGGGCAGCGGGCCGTTGCCCGGGGCGGGCGGGCCGCCGGAGGGTTCCGGTGGGTCCCGGAACCGTGGTGGCGCACCCGCCGCCGGGCGTACTTCCGCCTGGGTTACCTGGACAGCTGTTACCTGGACAGCGTCGTGCCGGTCGAGCGGAGGTGCTCGCACGCCTCGACGACCCGCTGCGCCATCCCCGCCTCGGCCGCCTTGCCCCAGACCCGCGGGTCGTACATCTTCTTGTTGCCGACCTCGCCGTCGACCTTGAGCACGCCGTCGTAGTTGCGGAGCATGTGGTCCGCGACCGGCCGGGTGAAGCAGTACTGGGTGTCGGTGTCGATGTTCATCTTCACCACGCCGTAGTCGAGCGCCTCGCGGATCTCCTCCAGCAGCGAGCCGGAGCCGCCGTGGAAGACCAGGCTGAGCGGCTTGTCGCCCTTGTTGTACTTGGCGCCGACCGCCTGCTGGATCTCGTTGAGGATCTCCGGCCGGAGCTTGACGTTGCCCGGCTTGTAGACGCCGTGCACGTTGCCGAAAGTCAGCGCCGCCATGTAGCGGCCCTTCTCGCCGAGGCCGAGCGCGTCGACCATGGCGATGCCGTCCTCGACCGTCGTGTAGAGCTTCTCGTTGATCGCGTTCTCGACGCCGTCCTCCTCGCCGCCGACCACGCCGACCTCGATCTCCAGCACGATGTGCCCGGCCGCCGCCTCGTCGAGCAGCTGGGCCGCGATCTCGAGGTTCTCCCCGACCGGCACCGCCGAGCCGTCCCACATGTGGGACTGGAAGAGCGGCTCCTCGCCCCGCGCCACCCGCTCCTTGGAGATCGCCATCAGCGGACGGACGAACTTGTCGAGCTTGTCCTTGGGGCAGTGGTCGGTGTGCAACGCGATGTTGACCGGGTAGTTCCTGGCCACCTCGCGGGCGTACGCGGCGAACGCCGCCGCGCCGGTCACCATGTCCTTGACGGTGGGGCCGGAGAGGTACTCCGCGCCGCCGGTGGAGACCTGCACGATCCCGTCGCTCTCCGCGTCGGCGAAGCCGCGCAGCGCCGCGTGCAGGGTCTGCGACGAGGTCACGTTGATGGCGGGGTACGCGTACCGGCCCGCCTTGGCGCGGTCCAGCATCTCGGCGTAGACCTCGGGGGAAGCGATGGGCATGTGAAACGCTCCTTAATAACCGCTCTCGGCCTGCACGGCCACTGTCTGGATGAGTGCGCCCGGACCGCGCTGTCCTCCGTACCGAAGTATCCCGCAGCCCGCTCGCGCCACTTCAACCCACCCGCCCATGACTCACCGCTCGGACCGGCCCGGCCACACGACGCCGATCAGCCAACTCACCACCGCCATCAGGATGGCCCCGTAGAAGGCGGGGAAGAAGCCGTCGATCGAGAACGGCAGGTCGAACAGGTGCGCGATCCAGTCCGTGAGCAGGAAGAGCAGGGCGTTGACCACCAACGCGAAGAGCCCCAGCGTCAGGACGTAGAAGACGCAGCCGACGACGTGGATGATCGGCTTGAGTACCGCGTTGACCACCCCGAAGATGAACGCCACGACGAGGACCGTCAGCGCGTTCTCCAGCGCGGATCGGCCGGTCAGCTCGATGCCGGGCACCACCAGTGTGGTGATCCACAGCGCCAGCGCACCGATCACCAGCCTGATCAGGAAGCCCACCGCCTCATCGTGGCACGCGGCCGGCGGCCGGGCCGGCGGTTTAGCCTGCTCCGGGACCGGGCACCGTGCTCCCCGGTACGGGCCGCCCGGCGAGCCCGTACGGTGGTTGAGGACGCACCGACCGGCAGGAGTAGGACATGGCCCAGCCCGACGAGGACTTCGCTCCCGGCGACCACCTCACCCCCGACGAGCGCGACCCCGAGGCGCCGCCCGCGGACGCCGTGGAGCAGGCGACCGTGGCCGACCCGAGCGTCGAGGACCAGCCGGGAGTCCAGCGCGGGCTGGAGGTCGACGAGTGGGACGCCATGGAGCAGGCCCGGGTCGTCGGCCTCCAGGACGACGACTACCGCTGACCGACCACGACTACCGCTGAATCACCGCCGCCGGCACCGGCTCGCCGCCGGCGGCGGCCGAGGTGTTAGGAAGGGCCCCCGCTTCTACAGAAAACGATAAGCGGGGGCCCTTCCTTTCACCTTCGTCTAGTAGGTGGCGGTAGAGGGTGGTGAGGATGTCGGCCTGGGCGGACCAGGTCCAGGCGGCGAGGAGCCCCGGACGGTCGTAGGCGGCCCGGTACCGCTCGCGGTCGGCCAGCACGGTCCGGACCGCCCGGGCGTAGTCGGCCACGTCCCTGGCCCGGAAGACCTCGCCCTGCCCGGTCGACCGGACGGTCCGGGCCATCGTTTGCACGTCGCTGACCACCAGGGGCAGCCGGGCGTGCGCGTACTCGAAGAACTTGGTGATCAGGGCGATCTCGTGGTTGGGCCAGTGGTGGATCGGGATCACCCCGACGTCGGCACCGGCGAGGAAGGGCACCACCTGCCAGTGCGCCACGTACGGCAGCACGTGCAGCCGGTCGGCGACCCCGATCCGGTGGGCGTGCGCGACGAGCTTGCGGACGTACGGGAGATCGGGGTTGACCACCAGCGCGGTGTGCACGCCCGGCAGCTCCGGCAGCGCGTCGACCATGGTCCGCAGGCCACGCGGCTCGGCGGCACTGCCGCTGTAGACCAAAAGCGGCACGTCGGCGCCGATCCGGCAGAGCCGGCGCAGGTCGGGGACGTTGCCGCCCGCCCCGTCCGGGGCGTGTTCGACGGCGGGCGCGTTCAGCACCACCGCCGGCAGCTCGGGAAGGCCGTGCTCGGCGCGGAGCATCTCGGCGAGCGCCTCGGAGACGGTGACCACGGCGTCGGCGTGCGGCGCGTACTCCCGCTCGTGCGCCCGCATCGCGGGCAGCCAGCGGATGTGCTGCTGCCAGGGGCGGATGCCGGGCAGGAACTCGTGGGCGTCCCAGACCAGCCTGACCGGCCGCCCGGCGGCCAGCGCCCGGACCTTGGCCCGGGCACCGACGCCGAGCATCCGGAAGTCGTTGGCGTGGATCAGGTCCGGAGCCAGCTCGTCCACGACCGGGCCGAACGCCAGCTCGTAGTCCCAGAGCCCCGGTTCGAGCCGGCGCCAGGCCCCGTCGCCCTTGGTGAGCTGCCAGAAGAGCGTGACCGCCCGGTCCCAGGGGTTGCGGTAGCGGCGGGCGTAGAGCGCCCGGTTGTGCATCTTCGTCCGGACCCAGACCCAGTGTCCGGCGAGGTCGGCGAGGACCTGCCGGACCCGGAGCCAGCGTTCCGCCGCCCGGTCACGCCGGCCGGCCCGGGCGGCGAGCGCGAGCTGGGCGCCCCGGAACCGCAGCTCCGCCCGCCAGGCGGCGACCTGCTGGGCCCGGTGTTCGGCGATCCCGTTCGGTGGGTAGCCGAACGGCCAGCGCAGCCAGGCCCGTCGGTACTGGTGCCGCTTGCGGAAGAGCGGCTCCGGCATCGGCAGCAGCCGGACCTGTGCCGCACCGAGCTGCCAGCTCTGCGGCGCCCCGGTCGGCGACCGGCCCAGCAGGATCACGTCCCAGCCGGCGTCCGCCGCCGACCGGGCCTGCTTCTGCACCCGGGAGTCGCCGTGCACGCCGTTGTCGACGAGCATGACGATCCGGCCCGGCGTGCGGCGACCCGCCGCCCCGGCATCGTCAGGTGCCATCGCCCGTCTCTCCGTCCCGCACACACCCCTGATGGACCCGGCGAGTCTACGACCCGACCCCGGCGACCAGGGCGGGACGAGATGACGTCGAGGTGAACACCGGGCGACCAGAGCCGGACCGGAGCCTTACTCGGCAGCGTCCGGCACGACGGCGGCGTCCGGCAGGGCTCTCAGCCGGTCACCCGGTCCGGGTGCCGGGCGACCCAGACGGCCAGCGCGTCCCGCCGGAGCGCGTCGAAGAGGCTGCGGCTCAGCACCGGATCGAGGGTCTCGACCTGGCCTCCCGGCCCTCGGTCGGGATGGTAGGTCCAGCCGATCCCCACCGCGTCGGCCGCCGCCACCGCCCGCAGCGTGCTGAAGAGCTCCGCCGGTGTAGTTCCGTCGAGGTCGAGCGTCAGGTTGCGGCCGAGCGCGCCGACGATCTCCGCGATCCGGAGTGGGTTGACGGCGTTGGCCGGATCGGTGATCTCGTGCAGCAGCGCCTCGGTGAACCGCTGCGCGTTGCGATCGCGGTCGTGCGCGCCCTGGTCCAGGTGGTAGCGCTGGCGGAGCAGGTCCTGCGCGGCGGCGCCGTCGAGCCGCTGGCAGCCGGCCGGGAAGACCCGCGCGGTGTGGTGGGACCGCACCTGCTCCGGCAGGCACACCCGCACCCCGCCGACGGCGTCGGTCAGCTCCCGCAGCCCCGGGTAGGTCAGCGTCGCGGTCGCGTCGAACCGTGTCCCGCTCAGCGCCGTGACGGTCCGCTCGGTAAGCGCGGCCCCGGCCGCCAGGTCCGGCCGGCCGCCGGGCCGGTGGCTGCCGAGGTAGAAGGCGGTGCCCAGCTTCCCGAAGCCGTGGCCCGGCACGTCGACGCCGAGGTCACGGGGGAGCGAGACGAGGTAGAGCCGGCTCCGGTCCGCCGGCACGTGCACCAGCAGCACGCTGTCCGCGCGATGGCCGTTGCTCCGCCCGTCCCCGCCGTCGAGGCCGAGGAGGAGGAAGTTCAGCGGCGCCACCGGCCCGGTCGCCCGGAGTGGGGGCGGCGGCGCGGCGACCTCGGCGGGCGGTGACTCCCCGACCGTACGGCCGAACGTCGGCACCGCCAGCACGCCCAGCACGGCCAGGGCGGCGGCGGTGACCTGGACCACCCGGCGCCGTCGACGTCGGCGTACCACCCGCTGGTCGATCTCCGCGCGCACCGGAGCGGCGTCGGGGGCCAGCGACTCGTGCCGGGCGAACACGGCCCGCAGCTCGTCCTCGATCGGCTGCCGGAGGTCGTCGGTCATGTTCGGGCCTCCACGAATTCGGCACGAAGGGTGGCGAGGGCGCGCGAGATCATCGACCGGACGGTGCCGACGGCGCAGCCGAGCACCTCGGCGATCTCGGCGTCCGGCAGGTCCTCGTAGTAGCGGAGCACCAGCGCCGCCCGCTGCCGCCGGGGCAGCCGGGCCAGCCAGCTCCAGACCTGGTCCCGGTCCGCCGTCGCCTCGGCGTGGTCGACGCGTGCGGCCACCGCCTCCTCGGGCTCGGCGCGCAGCAGCACCCGCCGCACCCAGGAGCCGCGCTGCCAGTCGAGGTACTGGTTGGTCAGCATCCGCCGCACGTACTGTTCGGGCGCGTCGGCGCGGGTCACCCGGCGCCAGTTGAGCTGGACCCGCACCATCGTCTCCTGCACGAGATCCTGGGCGAGATGGGAATCGCCGGTCAGCATCACCGCGTAGCGCAGCAGCGCGGTGAGTCTGGAGTCGGCGAACTCCTCGTACGTCACGGACACCTCCGGCCTCTCCTCCTACAGACGGAAGTACGGACGTGGAAGATTGCCGGCCGGGTGCGGGCGGCAAATGCCGCGACGGAACCGTCGGTGTGCTGTCAGCATGGTCGACGTGTTGATCACCGTGAGCACCACCCACCGACCCGCCACCGACCTGGGCTACCTGCTGGTCAAGCACCCCGACCGGGTGCATGCCTTCGGGGTGCCCACCGGTACGGCGTACGTGGTGTTTCCGGAGGCCGGCACCGAACGCTGCACCGCCGCCCTGCTCCTCGACATCGACCCGCTGGCGCTGGCCGGCGGCCGGAGCCGGCGGGGCCGCCCCGGGCAGGGTTCGGGGACCACCCCGGAGGACTTCACCCTCGGCCGGTACGTCAACGACCGCGGGTACGCCGCCTCCAGCCTGCTCTCCTCGGCACTCTCCACCGTGTTCCGCTCGGCCATGCGCGGCGACTCGAAGGACCGCCCCGAGCTGGCCGCGACGGCGATCCCGCTGGAGCTGCGGGTCCCGGCGCTGCGCTGCCGGGGCGGTGCCGAGCTGGCCGGCCGGCTCTTCACCCCGCTGGGCTGGACGGTGACCGCCTTCCCGATCCCGCTCGACCCCACGCACCCCGACTGGGGTGACAGCCGCTACGTCGACCTCACCCTCACCGGCACGCTCCGGCTCGCCGACGCCCTCAACCACCTCTACGTGCTGCTGCCGGTGCTCGACGACGCCAAGCACCACTGGGTCGCGCCGGACGAGATCGACAAGCTGGTCCGGGCCGGCGCGGGCTGGCTCGCCGCGCACCCGGAGCGCGGCCTGATCACCCGGCGCTACCTGGCGCACCGCCGCGCCCTGGCCGGCGCCGCACTCGCCCGACTGGCCGAGCAGCGGCTCGCGGACGAGCCGACCGACCCGGACACCGTCGTGGAGACCTCCGACGGCGGGGCGGACGAGGAGGCGGGACTGCCGGCCGGTGTCGACCGGCAGCCGCTCGCGGCGCTGCGCCGGGCGGCCGTACTCGACGCGCTGGACCGCTCCGGCGCCGCCCGGGTCCTCGACCTCGGCTGCGGCGGCGGCGCGCTCCTCACCGACCTGGTCCGGAACCGCCGCTACACCCGGATCGTCGGCACCGACGTCTCGACCCGGAGCCTGGCGACGGCCGAGCGGCGGCTGCGGCTGGACCGACTGCCGCCCCGGCAGCGCGACCGGATCAGGCTGTGGCAGTCCGCGCTGACCTACCGGGACGACCGGCTGCGCGGGTTCGACGCCGCCGTACTGATGGAGGTGGTCGAGCACCTCGACCCGCCGCGGCTGCCGGCGCTGGAGGCGGCCGTCTTCGGGCACGCCCGGCCGGGAACGGTGATCGTGACGACCCCGAACGCCGAGTACAACGTCCGCTATCCCGGCCTGGCCGGCCGCGCGTTCCGGCATCCCGACCACCGGTTCGAGTGGACCCGGCCCGAGTTCGCGCAGTGGGCCGGCGCGGTGGGCGCCGGCTACGGCTACACGGTCTCGATCAGCGGTGTCGGCGCCGACGACCCCGAGGTCGGCAGCCCGACCCAGCTCGCCGTCCTCACCCGGACCGGCGGCGTGGAGGGAGGTTTCCGATGAGTACGCTCGACATCCCCGAACTGGCCCTGGTGGCGCTGGTCGGGGTCTCCGGCTCGGGCAAGTCCACCTTCGCCCGCCGGCACTTCGCCGCCACCCAGGTGCTCTCCTCGGACACCTTCCGGGCGATGGTGGCCGACGACGAGAACGACCAGTCCGCCTCGGCCGACGCCTTCGAGGTGCTGCATCACGTCGCCGGCAAGCGGCTGCGCGCCGGCCGGCTGACCGTCGTGGACGCCACCAACCTCCAGCAGCACGCCCGGGCCGGGCTGGTCGCCGTCGCCCGCGAACACGACGTCCTGCCGGTGGCGATCGTGCTGGACGTGCCCGAACCGCTCTGCTGGGAGCGTACGCGGGCGCGGCCCGAGCGGACCTTCGGGCGGCAGGTGATCGGCCGGATGCAGCGGGACCTGCGGCGCAGCGTCGGGCGGCTGGAGCGGGAGGGCTTCCGCAGGGTGCACGTGCTGCGCGGCGTCGAAGAGATCGAGGCCGCCGAGATCCGCTACCAGAAGCTCTTCAACGACCGGAAGGAGCTGACCGGCCCCTTCGACATCATCGGTGACGTGCACGGCTGCCGGGCCGAACTGGAGGCGCTGCTGCTCCGGCTCGGCTGGACCCTGCACCGCGACGATCGCGGGCGGCCGGTGAACGCGACGCATCCGCAGCGGCGTACCGCGATCTTCGTCGGTGACCTGGTCGACCGGGGGCCGGACTCGCCCGGCGTACTCCGGCTGGTGATGGGGATGGTCGGCGCCGGCACCGCGCTCTGCGTGCCCGGCAACCACGAGCAGAAGCTGCTGCGCAGGCTGCGCGGCCGCAAGGTCACGGTCTCGCACGGCCTGGCCGAGACGCTGGCCCAGCTCGACGCCGAGGAGCCGGCCTTCGTCGCCGAGATCTCCGCGTTCGTCGACGGCCTGGTCAGCCACTACGTGCTGGACGGCGGCCGGCTGGTGGTCGCGCACGCCGGGCTCAAGGCCGAATACCAGGGTCGGGCGTCGGGCCGGGTCCGGGCGTTCGCGCTCTTCGGCGAGACGACCGGCGAGACCGACGAGTACGGCCTGCCGGTGCGCTATCCGTGGGCCCGGGACTACCGGGGTGCGGCGACGGTCGTCTACGGCCACACCCCGACCCCGACCCCGGAGTGGGTCAACAACACCATCTGCATCGACACCGGCTGCGTCTTCGGCGGGACGTTGACGGCGCTGCGCTATCCCGACCGGGAGCTCGTCTCGGTGCCGGCCGCGCGGGAGTACTACCCGCCGGCCCGGCCGCTGGCCGCAACGCCGGGGCCGTCACCGGGGCCGTCGCCGGCCGTGACGCCGCCGGAGCCGCCCGGCGTCGGCGCCAGGGACGGTCTCGGGCTGGACCTGCGGGACGTCACCGGGCGTCGGCACATCGACTACGGCTACGGCACGGTGACCGTAGCGGCGGAGAACGCCGCCGCCGCGCTGGAGGTGATGAGCCGGTTCGCCGTCGACCCGCGCTGGCTGCCCTGGCTCCCGCCGACCATGGCACCCTGCTCCACCTCGACCGCCGAGGGGTTCCTGGAGCATCCCGCGCAGGCGTTCGAGGACTACCGGAAGGCCGGTGTCGACCGGGTGGTCTGCGAGGAGAAGCACATGGGCTCCCGCGCGGTGGTCCTGGTCTGCCGGGACGAGGCCGGTCCGGCGGGGCCGGGCGGGGCCGACCGGGTCGGTGCGGCCGCGCCGGACGCCGCCGCACGGTTCGGCCCGGGCGACGGCGTGGTGTACACCCGCACCGGCCGGCCGTTCTTCGGCGGGGCACGGGACCGGGCGCTGCTCGCCCGGGTACGCGCCGCTGTCGGCAGGGCCGGACTCTGGGACGAACTCGGCACCGACTGGGTCCTGCTCGACTGCGAGCTGCTGCCCTGGTCGGCCAAGGCCGGTGGCCTGATCCGCGAGCAGTACGCCCCGGTCGGCGCGGCGGGCCGGGCCGCGCTGCCGGCCGTGCTGGAGGTGCTCGACCGGGCCGCCGGGCGGGCGCTGCCGGTCGCCGACCTGCGGGCCCGGATGGAGCGCCGCGCGACCGACCTCGACCGGTACGTCGGGGCGTACCGCGGCTACGTGCGGCCGACCGACGGCCTCGACGGGGTGACACTGGCGCCGTTCGCCGTGCTCGCCAGCGAGGGCACCTCGCACGCGGGCCGGGACCACGGCTGGCACCTGGCACTGGCCGACCGGCTGCACGCCGCCGACCCGGAGCTGTTCACCCCGACCCGGCGCCGGATCGTGGACCTCGGTGACGAGCCGGCGGTCTCGGCGGCGACCGACTGGTGGCGGGAGCTGACCGCGGCCGGCGGCGAGGGGATGGTGGTGAAGCCGTACGCCGGGCTCGCCGCCCGGGACGCCTCGGGGCGGCTGCTCCAGCCGGGCCTGAAGTGCCGGGGCCGGGACTACCTGCGGATCATCTACGGCCCGGAGTACGCCGAACCGGAGCAGTTGGCCGTTCTCCGACACCGCTCGCTGGGGCGGAAGCGCGGGCTGGCCCTGCGCGAGCACGGGCTCGGGCTGGCCGCGCTCGACCGGCTGGCCGAGGGCGCGCCGCTCTGGCGGCGGCACGAGCTGGTCTTCGCGATCCTCGCCTGCGAGTCGGAACCGGTCGATCCACGACTGTGACCTGACGGGGCCGGCGGCGCCCGTACCGGTAGCCTGAGTGACCGTGGCGGACGCCGTCGGCGACCGGTCGAACGATTCACGGAACGGACTGACATGGCACTGGGCGAACGGGTAGGCCACGTCTTGCGTGGCGCGGCCATCGGCGTGGCCGAGGCGGTGCCGGGGGTCAGCGGCGGGACCATCGCCCTGGTGACTGGCGTCTACGAGCGCGTCATCGCGTCCGCCGGGCATCTGGTGAACTCCGTGCGGTACGCGGTCTCCGACCTTCCGCGCGGGCGTGGCTGGACGCGCACGGGACACCAGGTGCGGCAGGTGCACTGGGATGTGGTGATCCCGCTGCTGATCGGCATGCTGCCTGGCCTGCTGATCGCGGCGAAGGTGCTGGAGCCGCTGCTTGCCGACTATCCGGAGCAGACCAGGGCCGCCTTCTTCGGGCTGGTGCTCGCCTCGGTGCTTGTGCCGATCTCCATGGTCGGCAGGCCGTGGCGCGGTGCCGAAGTGTCAGCCCTGGTGGCTGCCGCGGTGGCCGCGTTCGTGTTGACCGGGCTGCCGCAGGCCACCATCGAACCGCATCCGCTGATCGTGCTGGTCGCGGCGGCGGTCGCGGTCTGCGCGTTGGTGCTGCCCGGGGTGTCGGGGTCGTTCCTGCTGCTGACAATCGGCCTCTACCAGCCGACCATCGACGCGCTCAACGAACGCGACTTCGGCTACCTGGCGATCTTCGCCGCGGGCCTCGTCATCGGCCTGGCGTCCTTCGTCAAGTTGCTCCAGTGGCTGCTCGAACGGCACCGCCGGATCACCCTGGCGGTGCTGGCCGGGGTGATTGTGGGCAGTCTACGTGCGCTCTGGCCGTGGCAGTCCGAGGATCGCAGCCTGCACGCACCCGGCGACAACGTCCCGTCCGTGATCGCGCTGGTCCTGCTCGGAGTCGCCGTGGTCGCGATAATGATCCTTGCCGAGCGCCGCCGGCTCCGCCGGGCCGCCCGGGACCTCACCGAGGAGACGTACGAGACGCCCCACGTGCGCTGACGACACCGGTGCCCAGGTCGATCCCGATCCCGGTGCCGGGCTCACCGGGTGATGCGGCGGGCACGCCACCGGGCGGCCGGTCACACGCTGGTCGCGCCGCCCTGGAGCCGGGCGAGAAACTCGGCGGGAAGATCCGGCAACTCGCCCAGGCGCCCGACCGCGAGCGCCCGGTACGTCAGCCGGGCCGCCTCCTCGAGGTTGGCGGCCCGCTTGTGCGCCAGCTCCACACTGTCGGCCAGCACCGAACAGCCGTGCCGACTCAGGACGAGACAGTTGGTGCCGTCCCGGCTCGCGTCGGCGGCCAGCGCGGCGAGTTCGGTGGTGCCGGGCGGCCGGAACGGAACCCGGGCCACCCGACGCAGGTAGAAGCCGTGGTCGGTGCTGACCAGCCGGATCTGCTCGCCCAGCGCGTCGAGCAGCAGCACGGTCTGCGGGTGCAGGTGCACGATCGCGTTCACGTCCGGCCGGGCCCGATAGGCGGCGAGATGCAGCTCGACCTCGCTGCTCGGCAGGATCCCGTGGCTCGGCGTGACACCCGTCGGCGGCCCGGGTCCATCCCCGGGGACGGCATCAGCGGTGCCGGCGGCCGGGACGGCAGCGACCACCACCGCCTCAGCCGCAGGGCTGGGCGGCACGCGGACCCCGGACGCCCCGGGCACGGCGGCGGACCGGTCCGGGTCACCAACGGCGACCGACCTGGTGGAACCGGCCGGTTGGTCCGGCAGCACCAGACCGTCCGAGATGCGCACCCGCACAAACGAGGTGCGGGCAAGCCGGTCCAGCCAGGTGCCACTGGCGGTCACCCAGCAGGAATCGCCGTCGGGCAGCCGGGCGGACAGGTTGCCGCCGGAGCCGGCCACGAGGCCGGTCCGGACGACGTCCTGTCCGACGTACGCGAGCTGGTCCCGCAGGTCTCCCCGGAGATAGTTCACGCCGACGGCCCGTCCCGCCGCACCGCGTTCTCCGCGACTCGACCGTCTGGCGCCGTCCTGGACAGGGCGGACACCAGACGGGTCGGACGCTGAGTCAGCGAGCCTTCTTGGTGGCTCGCTTACGCGGCGGGGTCAGCAGGTCGGCGATCGTCGCGATCGCCGTCGGCACCAACCGGTAGTAGGCCCACACGCCCCGCTTCTCCCGCTCCAGCAAGCCGGCTTCGGTGAGGATCCGGAGGTGATGGCTGACCGTCGGCTGGGAGAGGCCGAGCGGCGCGGTGAGGTCACACACGCACGCTTCGCCCTCCGGTGCCGACTGGATCAGGCTGAGCAGCCGGAGCCGAGCGGGGTCGGCCAGGGCCTTGAGGACCCCGGCCAGACGCTCGGCGTCAGCACGCTCGATCGGCTCGCCGGCAAGCGGCGAGATCTGAGGCATAGTCATTTCGGCCAACGCAGTTCCCACGTATTCCATCCTTCCACCAGCAGCATCGACCCGCCTGCATATCAGCAGATCCGAATCGGCAAACTTTTAGGCCACAAGGCCGAGGTCAGCCAACGTATAGGCTGCCCGGTACGGCAATCCGGCGGCTCGTACGGCGTCGCCGGCCCCACGATCAACGATAACGGCCACGCCCACCACCTCGGCTCCGACCTCCTGTAACGTCTCCACTGCGGTCAGCACGCTGCCTCCCGTGGTGGAGGTGTCCTCTACTGCCAACACCCGGCGACCACCCACCTCCGGACCCTCGATCCGGCGCTGCAGACCATGCGTCTTGCCGGCCTTGCGGACCACGAAGGCGTCGAGTCGACGCTGCGCCGCCGAGGCGGCGTGCAGCATCGACACGGCGATCGGGTCCGCACCCAACGTCAGGCCGCCAACCGCGTCGTACGTCCAGTCCGCCGTGAGGTCGAGCATGACCCGGCCGACCAACGGTGCCGCCGCGTGATGCAGGGTCACGCGCCGCAGATCGGCGTACCAGTCCGCCTCACGACCTGAGGACAGCACCACCCGCCCGTGCACCACGGCAAGGTCAGTGATGAATTTACGCAGGTCGTCGTGGTCCCCCATGGCGGGTAAGGGTACTGCGCCACGGTGAGAACCGAATGGCCGACCCGGCAGGACAGCCGATCGCCGGGGTCCGACGGTGGCCGATGGGGCGGAAAATCGGCTACTCTCCGCACTGAAACTTGCCCGCGCCCGGACGCCGCCGTTTCGGTGAGCGGCCGGGTCGTCCCGCCGGGTTATCGACTCACGACTCCCTGCGACCGGTGCGACCCCGGGCATCCCGGGCCACCGCCCGCCAGAGGCGCCCCGGCGCGTGACGCATCCCGAAGACGGCCAGCTTGTACTTCCAGTCCGGGACGCTCACCAGGCGGTCCCGATCCAGGTCACGCAGGGCGTCCCGCACCACGTCGTCGGCGCGCAGCCACAGCCACCCGGGCGTCTTCGACATGTCGATGCCGGCCCGGTCGTGGAACTCGGTACGGGTGTAGCCGGGGCAGAGCGCCATCACCCGTACGCCCTTCGGCCGCACCGACTGGGCCACCGACTCGCTGAAGTTGGTCACCCACGCCTTGCTGGCCGAGTACGTCGAGCCCGGCATGACCGGCCCGAAGCCGGCCACGGAAGAGACATTTATCACTGCCCCGTGCCGCCGCTCGGCCATCCCGGGCAGGGCGGCGAGGGTCAACCGCAGCACCGCGTGCACGTTGAGCCGGAGCAGCCGGGACTCGTCCTCGACCGTCGAGTGCAGGAACGACCGGTTGAGGCTGATCCCGGCGCTGTTGACCAGCAGGTCGATCGGCTCCGACGCGTCGGAGAGCCGCTTCTCGACCAGGCCGCACCCCTCCTCGGTGGCGAGGTCGGCCGGCAGGACGTCGACCACGGTGCCGTGCCGGGCGGCCAGCTCGGCGGCGCGGTGCGCGAGCCGTTCGCCATCCCGGGCCACCAGCACCAGGTCGTATCCGTCGGCCGCGAGCCGCCGCGCGAAGGCGGCACCGATCCCGGCCGTCGCACCGGTCACCAGCGCGCGACGCGGCGCGATCCGACTCGTCGCGGGTTCAGGATCGGGCGTGGGGTCGGCTGCTGCCACGGATCTGCTCACCTCGACGACTTCGCTGGCGTACCGGGGCGGTGCCGCCCGGAGCGGTACCGCTTCCACAACGTAGTCGAGGGGCCGGGGCCGGGAAAGACCACCGCCAGCGCTCCCGAGGAGCCGGACCCGGTCCCACACCGCCGACCGGTCCCACACCGCCGACCGGTCCCACACCGCCGACCGGTCCCACACCGCCGGACCCGGTCCTGCACCGCCGGTCGGTCCCACACCGCCCGGCGAGCCCCGGTGCGCCGGATCCCCCGGCGGGCCGCTGCCGGCCGGGGGATCCTGGATGGGCGGTCAGTTCGCCGGAGGGTTCTCCGGCGGCCGGTTGGTCGGCGGGTTGTCCGAGGGCGGGGTGCCCGGCGGCGGGTTCGTCGATGGTGGGGTGCCCGGCGGCGTGCCGGTCGGGGGGTAGGACGGATAGCCCGGATCGGTGCCGGCAGTCGGGTAGCCGGGATCGGTGCCGGCGGCCGGGTAGGCCCCGCCCGGCAGCGGCGGTTCCGCACCGGCCGGCTGCTTGCGGAAGAACTCGTTCGACGCCGGCAGGGCGAGCAGGATGATCGCGGCGATCAGCGCCAGCAGTGCGATGACCGAGCAGATCATGCTGACCGGCTCGCTCCAGGAGGGCAGCTCCGCCTCCAGGCGTCGCTGCACCTCCGCCGCATCCGGGACGTCTCCGGCGGAGCCGGTGCCGGCGCCCATCCCGGAGAACGCGCTGCCTCCGACGCCGAGCCCACTGCAGCAGACACCGAGCCCGGCCACCACCCAGGTGGCGATCCGGGCGCCGTTGCGGCCCTGTGCGTTCAGCAGGCCGAGCACCACCAGGCCGATGGCGATCAGCAACTGCAGCACCGCGCTGAACACGGTGGCGCCGACGATGAAGCCCTCGGCGCCCTCGAGAGAGGTGCCGGCGTACTCCTCCTCGAAGATGGTGGAGATGGTACCGAGCGTGGCGAAGCTGACCGCCGCGGTGACGACGATCAGGGCAGCGGCCAGATACAGCAGGTAACTGGCGTAGGTGACGGTGCTCGGGCGCGGCCTCGCGGTCGGCGCGAAGTTCGCTGGTTCCGACACGGCTCTCCTTTCCTGGCTCGGGATCCCGAGGCGGGGTTCCCGGAGACGGGTGGTGCGGATCGAGTGTTCCCGAAGCAGACTCTTCCCAGATTCCGCACCACCGTATCGGTATCGATCCCGCCGATTGGGGGTGAACCGCCGCCAGTCGCGCGGCGCCGGGGGCGGACGCGGGCTGTTTCAGCCCTGGTCGAGGCGGGTCGCGGCGTACTCCCCCAGGGTGGTCCGGTCCATCAGGCAGCCGCTGAAGGTGGTCAGCTCACCCGGATCGTCGCGCAGCTCCTGCCAGGCCGCGCCGGCCGTCGCCGGATCCAGCCGGTCGAGCAGGGCCGCCGCGTACGCCCTGCCGGCCGCCGACCCGTTCGCCAGCAACCAGGCCAGCCGGGGCCGGACCTCCTCGGCCCGCTCGGGGAGCGCCGCCTCGACGGTGCGGTACGCCTCGGTGGCCGGCAGCACCTGCCCCGCCAGGCCCACCCCGCCGAACGCGACGACGTCGGACTCGGCCAACTCACGCACCGCCGCCGCCAGGTCGTCGCCATGTCCCGGAAACTCCGCCATGCGTCTATGGTCACCCGAGCCGGGCGGGATCGCTCGGCGGCGGTCGGCGCACTGCGCGGAGAGGCCGGCCCGGCCCGCCGGGAAGCGGACCGGACCGGCCTCGTGGTGGTCGGCCCCGGGGACGCGACGTGACGCCCGGCCCCGGGACGCGACATTCAGGCCCGGGACGCGACGTGACATTCAGGCCCCGGAGACGCCCAGCGACTCCGTGACGCTCAGGCCCGGGAGACGGCCAGCGACTCCTTGTTCTCCGCCAGGTCGACCCGGACGGTGTCCCCGTCGCGGACCTCGCCGGAGAGCAGTGCCTTCGCCAGCCGGTCGCCGATCGCCGACTGCACCAGCCGGCGCAGCGGCCGGGCGCCGTAGATCGGGTCGTACCCGTGCTCGGCGAGCCAGCTCCGGGCCTCGTCGCTGACCTCCAGCCCGAGCCGCCGGTCGGCGAGGCGCCGCCGCAGCCGGTCGAGCTGGATGTCGACGATGCCGCGCAGCTCCTGCCCGGTGAGCGAGGCGAAGACGACGATGTCGTCGAGCCGGTTGAGGAACTCCGGCTTGAAGTGCGACCGGACCACCGCGAGCACCGCCTCCCGGCGCTCGTCCTGGCTCAGCGTCAGGTCGGAGACGACCGCCGAGCCGAGGTTGGAGGTGAGGATCAGGATGGCGTTGCGGAAGTCGACGGTACGCCCCTGGCCGTCGGTGAGCCGGCCGTCGTCGAGGACCTGGAGCAGCACGTCGAAGACGTCCGGGTGGGCCTTCTCGATCTCGTCCAGCAGGATCACCGAGTACGGCCGGCGGCGCACCGCCTCGGTGAGCTGACCGCCCTCCTCGTAACCGACGTAGCCGGGCGGGGCACCGACGAGGCGCGCCACCGAGTGCTTCTCGGCGTACTCGCTCATGTCGATCCGGACCATGGCCCGCTCGTCGTCGAAGAGGAACTCGGCGAGCGCCTTGCCCAGCTCGGTCTTGCCGACACCGGTGGGGCCGAGGAAGAGGAAGCTACCGGTGGGGCGGTCCGGGTCGGCGACCCCGGCACGGGCCCGGCGTACGGCGTCGGAGACCGCGGCGACCGCCTCGGCCTGGCCGACCACCCGGGCGCCGAGCGACGACTCCATCCGGAGCAGCTTGGCGGTCTCGCCCTCCATCAGCCGGCCCGCCGGGATGCCGGTCCAGGACGCGACCACCGCGGCGATGTCGTCCGCCCCGACCTCCTCCTTCAGCATCGCCCCGTCGGCCTGCAACCCGGCGAGTTCGCCCTCGGCCCGGGTCAGCGCGGCCCGGAGTTCGGGAATCCGGCCGTAGCGCAGCTCGGCGGCGCGTTCCAGCTCGCCGTCCCGCTCGGCCCGCTCGGCCTCGCCGCCGAGCCGTTCCAGCTCCTCCTTGGTGGTGGAGATCCGGGTGATGTGCTCCTTCTCCAGCTTCCAGCGCTCGCTGAGCGCGGTGAGCTGCTCGCGCTTGTCGGCCAGCTCCCGGCGGAGCCGTTCCAGCCGCTCGGCCGAGGCCGGGTCGGGCTCCTTGGCGAGCGCCATCTCCTCGATCTCCAGCCGACGGACCGCCCGCTCGATCTCGTCGACCTCGGTCGGCCGGGAATCGATCTCCATCCGGAGCCGGGAGGCGGACTCGTCGACCAGGTCGATCGCCTTGTCCGGCAGGAACCGGTCGGTGATGTAGCGGTCGGAGAGGCCGGCGGCGGCGACCAGGGCCGCGTCGGTGATCCGGACCCCGTGGTGCACCTCGTAGCGTTCCTTGAGGCCGCGCAGGATGCCGATGGTGTCCTCGATGGTCGGCTCGCCGACCAGCACCGGCTGGAAGCGCCGCTCCAGCGCCGGGTCCTTCTCGATGTGCTCGCGGTATTCGTCGAGCGTTGTCGCGCCGACCATCCGCAGCTCGCCCCGGGCCAGCATCGGCTTGAGCATGTTGCCGGCGTCCATCGAGCCCTCGCCCTTGCCGGCGCCGACCACGGTGTGCAGCTCGTCGAGGAAGGTGATGACCTGGCCGTCGGAGTTCTTGATCTCTTCCAGCACCGACTTGAGCCGCTCCTCGAACTGGCCCCGGTACTGCGCACCGGCGACCATCGCGCCGAGGTCGAGCGAGACCAGCTTCTTGTCCCGCAGCGACTCGGGGACGTCACCGGCGACGATCCGCTGCGCCAGCCCCTCGACGATCGCGGTCTTGCCGACGCCGGGCTCGCCGATCAGCACCGGGTTGTTCTTCGTACGCCGGGAGAGCACCTGCACCACCCGGCGGATCTCGGCGTCCCGGCCGATCACCGGGTCGATCCTGCCGTCCCGGGCGCTCGCGGTCAGGTCGACGCCGTACTTCTCCAGCGCCTGGTAGGTCTGCTCCGGGTCGGCGCTGGTGACCCGGCGGTCCCCGCCGCGTACCGAAGGGAAGGCGGCGACCAGGTTCTCCTCGGTGGCACCGGCCTGCTTCAACACGCCGGCGACCGCTCCGCCGACCCGGGCCAGCCCGGCCAGCAGGTGCTCGGTGGAGGTGTACTCGTCGCCGAGCGGCCGGGCGATCTGCTCCGCCGCGCCTATCGCGTTGACGAACTCGCGGGCCAGGCTCGGCTCGGCGACACTGGAGCCTCGGGCGGCCGGCTGGTTCTCGACGGCGCGGGCGGCGGCCCGCCGGATGTCGGCCGGGTTCGCCCCGACGGCCCGGAGCAGTCCGGCCGCCGTCGACCCGCCGGTGTCCAGCAGGGACAGCAGCAGGTGCCAGGGCTCGACCGTGGCGTGCCCGCGCTGGTTGGCGGTCGCGACGGCGCCGGTGATGACTTCGCGGCTCTTCGTGGTGAGGCGTTCGGCGTTCATGGGGCTCCCAATACGGTCCGCCGGCCGTGGTACGGGCCGGCATCGGCAGCGTGGCGGGCGGTGACGCCGCCGGCCGGCGACACCACCTCCAGTACTGACGACACAACCAGAGTTGAGTCTATTCCACTCAACTCCCTGGCGGTGACATCTGTCACACCTATCCGGAGCGACGGCCGCCGGCCCGCGGAACCTGGGACGGCCTCACCGGTCCCGCTCCTCGATCCACAGCCGGGTACGGTTGTTACGTGCGAGTACGTGTGGAGCAGACCGCCCTGCCCGGGATCGGCGTACGCCACGACGTGGTGACCGTCTCCGGGCGCCGGCTCGGCGTGGTGACGCACCGCAACGGTCGGCGGGACCTGGTCCTGTACGACCCCGACGACCCGGACTCCTGCACCGCCGACATCCCGCTCACCGACGACGAGGCCGAGGCGCTGGCCGACATCCTCGGTGCCTCGCTGATGCTCGGCCAGCTCTCCGGGCTGCGCCAGCAGGCCGCCGGGCTGCTCACCGAGCAGATCGCCATCCCGGCCGGCTCGATGTACGTCGGCCGGCGGCTCGGCGACACGCAGGCTCGCACCCGCACCGGCGCTTCCATCGTCGCGGTCCTCCGGGAACGCGACGTGATCGCCTCACCCGATCCGACCTTCCGGTTCGAGACCGGCGATGTCGTGGTCGTGGTCGGCACCCGCCAGGGACTCGACGGTGTCACCGCGATCCTCGCCGAGACCGACCCGGACGGCTGAGGCGGATGCACCACACCACAGTCCTGCTCATCGAGGTGGGCGCGCTGCTGCTCGCTCTGGGACTGCTCAGCCGGCTCAGCCGGCGGATCGGGCTCTCGCCGATCCCGCTCTATCTGCTCGCCGGGCTCGCCTTCGGGCACGGCGGGCTGGTGCCTCTCTCGGCCAGCGAGGAGTTCTTCCAGGTCGGTGCCGAGATCGGCGTGATCCTGCTGCTGGTCATGCTCGGCCTCGAGTACTCGGCCACCGAGCTGGTCGGCAACCTGCGGGCCGCGGCACCGGCCGGCCTCATCGACGGTCTGCTCAACGCGCTGCCCGGTGCGGCCTTCGGGCTGCTGCTCGGCTGGGGCTGGATCGGCGCGGTGGTGCTGGCCGGTGTCACCTGGGTCTCCTCGTCCGGCGTGGTCGCCAAGGTGCTCTCCGACCTCGGCCGGGTCGGTAACCGGGAGACCCCGGTCATCCTGTCGGTGCTGGTCATCGAGGACCTCGCGATGGCGCTCTACCTGCCACTGGTCACCGCGATCCTCGGCGGTCAGACCCTGCTCCGCGGTGGCCTCGCGCTGACCGTCGCCGTCTTCACCGTGATGCTGGTGCTGGTGGTGGCGATCCGGTACGGCCACTTCATCTCCCGGCTGCTCTCCGCGCAGGACCCCGAGGCGCTGCTGCTCGGCGTGCTCGGGCTGACCCTGCTGGTCGCCGGCATCGCGGCCGGACTCCAGGTGTCGGCGGCGGTCGGCGCGTTCCTGGTCGGCATCGCGCTCTCCGGGCCGGTGGCGCACAACGCGACGGAACTGCTCTCGCCGCTGCGGGATCTCTTCGCCGCCGTCTTCTTCGTCTTCTTCGGGCTGGTCACCGATCCCCGGGCGATCCCGCCGGTCCTGCTGCCGGCACTGGCCCTGGCCGTGATCACCATGGCCACCAAGGTGCTCACCGGCTATCTGGCGGCGAAACGGGTGGGCATCGGACTGCCCGGCCGGTGGCGGGCCGGACTGGCCCTGGCGCCCCGGGGCGAATTCTCCATCGTCATCGCCGGACTCGCGGTCGCCACCAGTGTGGTCAACCCGGAGCTCGGCCCGCTGGCCACCGCGTACGTGCTGATCACCGTGGTGACCGGCCCGATGCTGGCCCGGCTGCCCGACCTCGCGTGGTTCAAGCGGTGGCTGCGCCGGTCCGCGGCGGGCGGGCCGGCCCCGGCGACCGCGACGGAGTGAGCCGGGCGGCCGTCGTGCTCCACATGTCGGGATCGCTGTCCGGCCAATGCCCCCTAACCGTAACGGGTTGATGAAATGACACATGGCGACTCTTTCGCAGATTGGCGACAGCGCGTTACCGTGTCGCCGCAATAGCCAGAGGTCTTGCGGGGGCCGGGTGCCCGGCAGCCGCGCGAGCGGAAAGGCGGCCCGTTGAGCGTGCAAGACTCAGCGTTCCGGGGCTTTGCCAACCCGGTGGATCCCTCACCCGCCGAGCTGCGGGCGTGGGCCTACGAGCCAGACGCGGTACCGCTGCATACCATGCCGAAGGACTGGGACCTGCTCGTCTCCGGCGACCGGCTGATCAACACCCTGTTCGAGCTGGCCATGGACCGGTCGTGCCCGGCCCGCCGCTTCGCGCTGCACTGCCTCTACATCTATGCGGCGGACGGCATCCGGACCAGGTTCCAGGCCCATCCCAAGCGGCGGCTGCGGAAGCTGGTCGAGCAGGCCGAGCGGATCGGCGACGAGCCGATGACCATCTGGGCGCACAACGCCCGGATGCTCCAGGCCAGGCCGGAGCTGTTCGACTACCACGACTGGTGCGAAGGTGGGCTCGTCCGCCAGGGCCGCCGGCTGAGCTGACCCGCGATGGGCCGGGACCCCCCGTGGACCCCGGGCCACCAGCTACCGCCGGTGCGGAGCCGGGGATGCCCGCATTCGTGCCGGAAGCCCGTGCCACCATGGCCACCGCCGTCCGGCCGGCAACCGCGGCGAAAGTCCGCACCACCGGTCAGGTTACTGACCGGATCGGCCGGGCGCTGTGGAATTCGGCAGCCGGCAGTGTTGTCGGCGGAGCCGCCAGGAAGAGCGGAGCCGCCAGGAAGAGCGGAGCCGCCAGGAAGAGCGGAGCCGCCAGGAAGAGCTGGCGCTCGCACGATCCGTGGACGAGCGCCAGCGGTGATCCTCACGTGAACGGTCGCGACGCCGGCCGGCGAGCACCGTACCGACGACGTGTGCCGGCCTCTCGACAGGTCGGCACCGGGACCTGGTCGGGCGGAGCGGCCTAGTCGCAGTGCAGCCAGTTGAAGTGGTACGTGGTGCTCACGCTGCCGTCGGTGGAGTCCATCATCATGAAGCTGGTGGTCGTCGGCTTCGACGTACCTCGATTCACCCGCAGCTCGGTGTTGATGTTGAGGTAACGGATCTCGCCGCAGGGCGCGTAGGTCAGCTCGGCCATGTCGGTGAGGTCGGTCGTCTGCCAGCTGTCACTGAGCGGGCCGGTGAAGGAGTGCGTCCGGGCGTCCGTCGGTGACGTGCCCTGGATGTAGTAGCTCGTCCGCTGCATGCCGCTGGCGCCGCGTTCGAGGTGGGCGAAGCCGCGGTAGTCGGCCTGCCGGATCGCGTACGTGAAGCCACCGGGGATCTTGACCTCCAGGACGAGCTGACAGTTCTTCCTGAAGTCGGTCGGCGCGGTGCCGGCCCCTGCCTGGGCGAGGTAGTCGCTGTAGGTCACGGTGAAGGCCGTGTTGTCGGGGGCGGTGGCGACCGCCGCGGTGCCGAGCCGGCAGCCCGATCCGTTGACCGTCTTGATCTCGACAGTGATGCGTTCGGACGGCGGGTTCGTGGTGGGCTCGGGGTCGTCGATTGCCGGCATGCCCATCAACGAGGCTGCCAGAGTGCCGATGAGTAGCGCGTGCAGCATTTCCGGTGCTCCCTTCGATCACCGTCGCGCGGGCTGTTGCCCGCGCGGGCTGTTCCCTGCTCCAACCGTCGGTTGGATGACCCTCCCTGCCGGCACCCGCAGGCCGGCGAGCCGGCTGCTCGGGTGCCCGCTTCCCGGGCCGGGACGCCGTGGGCGGAGCCTGCGCGTCCCGACCCGGAGGCACCGCGTCAGTCCTCGTCACATTCCTGCCACGCGAAGTGGTAGATCGTGCTGATCCCGCCGTCCGTGGAGTCCATCGTCATGAAGCTCGTGGTGGTCGCCGGGTTGGAGGTCCCGACGTTCACCCGCAGCTCGGTGTTGATGTTGAGGAAGCGCATCTCGCCGCAGGGCGCGTAGCTCACCGAGGTGAGTTCGGAGGTGTCGGTCGTCTGCCAGCTGTCGTCCAGCGGGCCGCTGAACGAGTGGTTCTTGTACGTCGTCGGCGACGAGCCCTGGAAGTAGTAGTTCGCCCGTGCCACGGCGGACGCACCGGGCGCCAGATATCCGTAGCCGCGGTAGTCGGCCTGGAGAATCGCGTAGGTGAAGCCCTCCGGCACGTGCACCTGCAGGGCCAGCTGGCAGTTCTTCCGGGCGTCGGTCGGCCGTGCCCCCACGCCGACCTGGGCCAGATAGTCGCTGTAGGTCACCGTGAAGGCCGTGTTGTCGGGAGCGACGGCCACCGCCGCGGTCCCGGCCGGACAACCCGAACCATTGATGGTGATGACGTCGATTTCAATCTTCTGGTCCGGAGGCTCTACGGGTGGATCCGTCGGGATGACAATCGGGCCGGCAAGCATCGAGGCAACGAGGCTGCCAATAGCCAGCACACTGATCATGGGTTCCCTCCCGATCGTTGCGATAATGTCGCGCGCGTGGATTAACTTTAGCGCCTTATATTGATCAGCGTCAATATCTTTGTGATGGGTGCAGCTGCGCATGGCGGGAATGACGTGGGCGGTGCCCCGGAAAGCGTAAGGGCCCCCCGGGTCGGCCGATGGACACTACAATTCCACCGACCGCCCCGGGGGGCCTATTTCGCGCTAAACCCGCAAGCCGTCGCCAGGCGACGAGGAGCGGCGTTGGATCAGCACTCCCTCCAACTGAGGTGGTAGACACTGCGCACACTGCCCCGGCTCTGGTCCATCGCCATGAAGCTCGTGCCACTCTCGGAGCCCCCGGCGTCCACCCGCAACTCGGTGTTGACGTTGAGGTTGCGCTCCTGGCCACAGGGCGCGTAGACCAGCCCTGCGGCCCGGTCCGTCGTCTGCCACCCGCCGGTGTACGGGCCGGTGAACTCGTGAGCCACCGAGGTGGTCGGCGAGGTCCCCATGAAGTAGTAGTGCGAGTGCTGCGAGCCGTCGGCCCCCCGCTGCAGGTAGGCGAAGCCCTGGTGGTCCACCTGGGTCACCGCGAAGGTGAAGCCCTGCGGGATCTGCACGCGGAGGCTGAGCTGGCAGTTCTTGCGGGATTCGGTCGGCTTCGCTCCGGCACCGGCCAGAACGAAGTAGTCGCTGTAGCTAATCGTGAAGGCCGTGTTGTCGGCTGCGGTGTTCACCTTGGCCGTCCCCGCGGGGCAGCCCGAGCCGTTGACGGTCTCCACGCTGATGGTGATCCTTTCGTTCGGGACCGCCACAGGCTGGGAGGGTGCCGTCGGGGCAAGCAGTGCCGCGAGTACGCCGCCGACAGCCATCACGTTGGACATGGTAATTCCTTCCGGTCGTCGCGATGCGGTCGCGCCCGCAGCCCACCATAGTCAAGACATTCGTGGTCGTCAATTAAGTAATCATGGTCCCATCCACATTTTCGAGAGGAACGATCATTATCTCGTTCACATTGCAGGCATTCGCGGGGCCACGCCTGGAGCGCGGCGCCCGGGAGCACTACTCGGCACCTCGTCGCCCGCGTCCGCACCGGCCCGCGGCGACAAGAAGCTTCATGACCTCAAGGGTGCGCGACGGAAAGATCCAGGATCCGACCTGGCTCCGGATCCGACGTCACCCGCTATAGACGGTGCAACCTTGGCGGTGATCCCGGGGTAATGGTTTCAGGACGTCTTCTTCCGTCGGATTCCAGGAATCGGACGTAACGTGCGTGAAACACCCGCAGTAATGGTTTTCGGAGCATCCGGTGAGTTGCCGGCGGTAACGCGTCGATTGGTCGATTAGTGACAGCCGGGTCCGGAGCAGAACCCGTCGACCGCCGGCTGGCCGCCGGCGGCCAGCCGGGACGGCGTGTCGGCGCACAGATCAGCCGGACGGCGCGTGCCGGCGCCAGGAGATCAGGCGGACGGGTCGCCGGTGCGGCGGGGGCGCCAGACGACCAGCGCCGTCGACGGGCGGGTGGTCGGCACGAGGTCCCGTCGTGGCAGGCCGCCCAGTGCCTCCAGCTCGGCCAGCCGGCGGTAGGCGGCCGTCAACTCGGCCTCCAACTGGGCCACCCGCTGCTGGAGGTCGTCGACCATCTGCTCCAGGACGATGATCCGCTTGATGCCGGCCAGGTTGACCCCGTCGTCCTGGCTGAGCCGCTGCACCTCGCGGAGCAGGGCGACGTCCCGGGCGCTGTACCGGCGCCCACCGCCCGGGGCACGACCAGGCTGCACCAGCCCCATCCGGTCGTACTGGCGCAGGGTCTGCGGGTGCATGCCGGCCATCTTCGCCGCGACCGAGATCATCAGAACCTTGGCGTCGGACGCCTGCTCGATCGAGACGACGACGTACTCCCCAGCCACCTTGATCACCTCCGCGATGCCAACAGCTCAGTTGAAACGACGCACCCGGGCGTCCAGATGTTCCCGTCCCGCCGCCGGGGTCTGCGCGGCGAACTCCTCCAGCGCCTTGCGCGCCTCGGCCGAGAGCTGCTCGGGGACCACGATCTCGACGGTCACCAGCAGGTCGCCGGCCTGGCCGTCGCGGCGGACCACACCCCTGCCCCGGGCCCGCAGCGTACGGCCGCTCGGCGTGCCCGGCGGCACCCGCAGGGTCACCGGGGCGTCCAGGGTGGGCACCCGCAGGTCCGTCCCGAGCACCGCCTCCGCGATGGTGATCGGCACGGTCAGCGTCAGGTCGTCCCCGCTGCGCCCGAAGAGGTCGTCCCCGCGGACCTTGACCAGCACGTAGAGGTCACCGGGCGGCCCGCCCCGGTCACCGGGCTCGCCCCGGCCGGCGAGCCGGATCCGCTGGCCGTCCGCGACGCCCGCCGGAAAACGGACGGTGAGCGTGCGGGACTTGGTCACCCCGCCGGTGCCCCGGCACTCCGGGCACTTCTCGTCCACGATCGTGCCGACGCCCTGGCACTCCCGGCACGGCTCGGAGAAGCTGAACGAGCCCTGGTTGCGGGTCACCACCCCGGCGCCCCGGCACTGCGGGCAGGTCCGGGGCAGCGTCCCCGGCTTGGCGCCGTCACCGTGACAGGTGTCGCAGACGCCGGGCGCGCGCAGTGTCAACGGCACCGTCACGCCGCGTACGGCATCGTCGAAGTCCAGCATGACCTCGGCCTCGACGTCCCGGCCGCGAGCCGGGCCACGGGTCCGGGTCGGCCCGCCGCCGGAGAAGATCGAGCTGAACAGGTCGGAGAAGCCCGCACCGCCGAACCGGCGGTCGCCGTCGTCCGCACCGCCCGGCTGCCCCATCCCGCCGAAGAGGTCGGAGACGTCGAACGGATAGCCGCCCGGCCCGCCGGACCGGGCGTTGCGGCGGAACGCGCCCGATCCGAAGAGCGAGCGCATCTCGTCGTACTCCTTGCGCTTGCGCGGGTCGGCGAGCACGTCGTACGCCTCGGAGACGGCCTTGAACCGCTCCTCGGCGGCGGTGTCGCCCGGATTGTGGTCCGGGTGCGATTCGCGGGCCAGCTTGCGGTACGCCTTCTTGATCTCGTCAGCGGAGGCGGACCTGGCCACCCCCAGCACGGCGTAGAAGTCCTTCTCCAGCCAGTCTTTGGAACTCATCGGTCCGCCACCTCCTCTCCCCGTGGCGCGGTCGAGGTGCCGCTCCCGGCCCGCCCGACGGACGGGACCCGGATGGCACCTCGACCGCGACCCACCGGTTCACACCCGCTCCGGCTCACCCTGGCCCCTCCGGCGCACCGGCGCGCTCACTCCGGCTCCGGGTCGGCCACCGCGACCAGTGCGGGCCGCAGCAGCGAGTCGTTGACCTGGTAGCCACGGCGCAGCACGTCGACGCAGGTCGGCTCGGTGACCTCGGCCGAGGTCTGGTGCGCGACCGCCTCGTGCTGGTTGGGGTCGAACGGGTCGCCCTTCTCACCGAACGGGGTCAGCCCGAACTTCGCCAGCGCCGTGGTCAGCTGCTCCGCCACCGTGCCGAACGGCCCGACCAGGTCACCGTGCTCGCGGGCCCGGTCCAGGTCGTCGAGTACGGGCAGCAGCGCGGCCAGCACCACCCGGGTGGCCCGGTCCGCGTCCCGGGCCCGCTCCCGGTCCATCCGCTTGCGGTAGTTGGCGAACTCGGCCGTCACCCGCTGGAGGTCCCTGGTCCGCTCGTCCAGATCGGCCCGGAGCGCACCCAGTTCGGCGCCGAGCGGGCCGGGGCCGTCGCCCTCGGCGGTGCCGCCCTCGGCGACGGGCTCGGCCGGGGCGTCCACCACCGGGCCGTCCGTCCCCGACGGCCGCTCCGCCGCCAGTACCTCGGCGAGCTCGGCGTCGTCGACGACCGGAGCGGCCGGGTCCGGTTCTGTGGTGGCGTCCCCGGCCGGGTCGGTCGTCGCGCCGCCGGCCACCTCCGGCCCGCCCTCGACCGACTCCGCGTCGTCCACCGCACCGGCGGCCCCGGTGGAGCCGGTGTCGTCGACCTCGCCGGCCGACAGGACCTGCTCGGCGTCTCCGGCCGGCGGCTCCGGGTCCGGGTTGGGATCCTTCGCCGCCAGCTCGACCCCCTCCGGGGTACCGGCACCGGCCTCCCGGTCGGAGTCCGGGGTGCCACCGGTCAAGTTGATCTTACGGTTGTTCCGGATGACGACGCCCTCCCCGACCGTGCCCTCGGCACGGCCGGCGGGCGTGGAGCCACCCGGCGCCGACCCGGTGGTCTCCGGATCAGCGGCTCGTGGCTTCTCCGTCATACAACTACCTCGATCCGTCGTGCGTACGGCCAGCCCGGGTACGGGAGGAGCTGGTGGTCACTTCTTGTCGTCCTCGTCGACGATCTCCGCGTCCACCACGTCGTCGGCCCCGCCCGGGGTGCCGGTCGGCCCGGCCTGCGGGCCACCCGCACCGGCGGCACCGCCGCCCGCGCCCGGCTGCCCCTGCTCGGCCTGCTGCTGCGCGTAGAGCAGCGAACCCGCCTCCTGGGAGACCTTGAGCAGCTTCTCGTGCGCCGTCTTGACACCCTCCAGATCGGTCCCGCCGAGCGCCGAGCGCAGGTCGCCGAGCGCCTCGTTGATCTTGTCACGCTGGTCGGCCGGAAGCTTGTCCCCGCTCTCGGCGAGGAACTTCTCGGTCTGCCACTGGAGCTGCTCGGCCTGGTTGCGGGTCTCCGCCTCCTCCCGGCGCCGCTTGTCCTCGTCGGCGTGGTCCTGGGCGTCCCGCATCATCCGCTCGATGTCATCCTTCGGCAGCGCGGAGCCACCGGTGATGGTCATCGACTGCTCCTTGCCGGTGCCGAGGTCCTTCGCGTTGACGTGCACGATGCCGTTCGCGTCGATGTCGAAGGTGACCTCGATCTGCGGCACACCGCGCGGCGCCGGCGGCAGGCCGGTCAGCTCGAAGGTGCCGAGCTTCTTGTTGTACGCCGCGATGTCCCGCTCGCCCTGGAAGACCTGGATCAGCACCGACGGCTGGTTGTCGTCGGCGGTGGTGAAGACCTCGGAGCGCTTGGTCGGGATGGTCGTGTTGCGCTCGATCAGCTTGGTGAAGATGCCGCCCTTGGTCTCGATGCCCAGCGACAGCGGGGTCACGTCCAGCAGCAGGACGTCCTTGACCTCGCCCTTGAGCACGCCGGCCTGCAGCGCGGCACCGACGGCGACGACCTCGTCCGGGTTCACGCCCTTGTTGGGCTCCCGGCCGGTGAGCTGCTTGACCAGGTCGGAGACGGCCGGCATCCGGGTCGAGCCGCCGACCAGGATCACGTGGTCGACGTCGGAGACCTTGACCCCGGCGTCCTTGATCGCCTGGTCGAACGGGCCCTTGCAGCGGTCGAGCAGGTCCTGCGTCATCCGTTGGAACTCGGCCCGGGAGAGCGTCACGTCGAGGTGCAGCGGCGCCGACGGCGCACCGTCGCCGCCCGCCGGACCGGCCGTGATGTACGGAAGGTTGATGCTGGTCGTGGTGGCGGCGGAGAGCTCGATCTTGGCCTTCTCGGCCGCCTCGCGCAGCCGCTGCATCGCCATCTTGTCCTGGGAGAGGTCGACGCCGTGCTGGCCCCGGAAGGTCTTCACCAGGTGGTCGATGATCCGCTCGTCCCAGTCGTCGCCACCGAGGTGGTTGTCACCGCTCGTCGACTTGACCTCGATGACCCCCTCGGCGAGCTCCAGTAGCGACACGTCGAAGGTGCCGCCGCCGAGGTCGAAGACCAGGACGGTCTGCTCCTTGGAACCCTTGTCCAGCCCGTACGCCAGCGCCGCCGCGGTCGGCTCGTTCACGATCCGCAGTACGTTGAAGCCGGCGATCTCACCGGCCTCCTTGGTGGCGGTCCGCTGGGCGTCGCTGAAGTACGCCGGGACGGTGATCACGGCGTCGGTGATCCGCTCGCCCAGGTAAGCCTCGGCGTCCCGCTTGAGCTTCATCAGCGTCCGGGCGGAGATCTCCTGTGAGGTGTACTTCTTGCCGTCGATGTCGACGGACCAGTTGGTGCCCATCTCCCGCTTGACCGACCGGATGGTCCGGTCCGGGTTGGTCACCGCCTGACGCTTGGCGACCTCGCCGACGAGCACCTCGCCGTTGCGGGCGAACGCGACGATCGAAGGAGTCGTCCGCGAGCCCTCGGCGTTCGCGATGACGGTGGGCTCACCGCCCTCGAGAACGCTGACGCAGGAATTCGTCGTGCCGAGGTCGATTCCGACCGCACGTGCCATCTTCGCTTCCTCGCTTCGTTACAAGGCAGGTGACGGGCACCGCCCGCAGTGCACCCACCGCAAGTTGAGTGGACCGGACTCAATAGTGCCACGATCTCCGGGAGGTGCAAAGTCGGACTTGAGCCACATCGACGCAACCCCCGCTCGGGTATCGACGAGGGTTTACCGCGATCCGGACAAGGGGCCCGAGAACCGGCGGCCGACGACGCGCTGATCCATAAGCAACCGTGCCTGTTGTCTGTGTTGCAGCGATCGGGCAGTCTTTACCCGTGACGACCCACGGCGAACCGGCCACCGGCCTCGACACGCCCCCGGTCGGTCCAGTCTCCCGCATCGGCGGCACCGGCACCGGCACCACGCCACCGCCGCACGGCGACACCACGCCACCGCCCACCGGCGACGCCGCCGCCGAGCTGCGCTGGGCACTGACCCGGCTGCGCGCCGCGATCGACGTCACCGCCTACCCGCTGACCCTGCCGGGAGCGGACGAGGCCCGCCAGCTCGCGTCGGCACTCCGCGCCCAGCTCGCCGACTATCTGCTGCCCCGGCTCGCCCGGCTCGACGCCCCGCTGCTCGTGGTGGTCGGCGGCTCGACCGGTGCCGGCAAGTCGACCCTGGTCAACAGCCTGGTGCAGGCCCGGGTCAGCAGCGTCGGCGTGCTGCGGCCGACGACCCGGTCGCCGGTGCTGGTCTGCAGCCCGCTCGACGCGGCGTGGTTCCGGCAGGGCGAACTGCTGCCCAACCTGACCCGCACCACCACACCGGGCGACCGGCCGGACACGCTGCACCTGGTCACCGCGCCAGCCCTGCCGGCCGGGCTGGCGTTCCTGGACGCCCCGGACATCGACTCGGTGGTCGAGGCCAACCGGACGCTCGCCGCGCAGCTCCTCGCCGCCGCCGACCTGTGGCTCTTCGTCACCACCGCCGCCCGGTACGCCGACGCGGTGCCCTGGGAGCTGCTGCACACCGCCCGGCTACGCGGGACCGCGATCGCGCTGGTCCTCGACCGGGTACCCCCGGCGGCCGCCGAGGAGGTGACCGCGCACCTCACCGAGATGCTGGCCGCACACCACCTCGACGCCGCACCGCTCTTCGTCCTGCCGGAGACCGTGGTCGACGGCCAGGGGCTGCTGCCGGGGCGGCTGACCGAGCCGCTGCGCGCCTGGTTCGGCCGGCTCGCCGCCGACTCCGAGGCCCGGGCGGCGGTGATCCGGCAGACCCTCGACGGCGCGGTCGGCGCGCTCGGCCCGGCCGTCGACACGCTGGCCACCGCCGCCGACCAGCAGGCGACCGCCGCACAGGCGCTCGACGAACGGGTCCGCGGCGGCTATCGGGGCGCCCGCCGCTCGGTGGAGGAGGCACTGCGGGACGGCCGGCTACTCCGGGGCGAGGTGCTGGCCCGGTGGCAGGAGTTCGTCGGCACCGGCGAGCTGTTCCGCACCCTGGAGGCCCGGGTCGGCCAGCTCCGCGACCGGATCGTCGCGGCGGTGACCGGCCGGCCCGCCCCGAACGCCCAGCTCCGGACCGCGATCGAGTCCCAACTCGTCACGCTGCTGCGCGAGGCCGCCGCGACCGCTGCCGAACAGACCGCCGCGGCCTGGCAGACCCATCCGGCCGGCGCCGCACTCCTCACCCCGGAGCTGTCCCGGCCCGGCGACGACCTGACGGAACGCGCCGAGCGCCTGGTCCGGGACTGGCAGCGCAGCGTGCTGGAGCTGGTCCGCTCCTCCGGCGGCGACAAGCGCTTCGTCGCCCGCAGCGCGGCGTACGCGGTGAACGCCACCGGACTGGCCGTGATGATCGCGGTCTTCGCCAGCACCGCCTTCATCCCGACCGGCCTGGAGGTGGCGGCCGCGGGCGGCACCACGGTCGCCGCACAGAAGGTTCTCGAAGCGGTCTTCGGCGACCAGGCGATCCGCAGCCTGGCCAACCGTGCCCGGTCGGAGCTCCTGGGAATGGTCGACCACCTCTTCGGCGAGGAGGCGGCCCGCTACCTGGCCCGCACGGCGGCGGCCGGTGTCGACGCCAACCACGGCGACGAGCTGCGCACGGCGGCCCGGCTGGTCGGGGAGGCCCGGTCGGCCGGAGGGGAGGCGGCAGCCCGATGACCGACATCCTGGGCAGGGTCCGGGACGCGTTCCGCACCGACCAGCGGGCCGACCCGGACCGGCTGGTCGAGCGCCTGCACGCCGTCGACCGGTTCCTGCACACCGTCGACGGTCACCTTCCCGACGAGCGGCTGGTCGCCGCGCACACCCTCGTCGAACGGGCCGGCACCCGGCTGGCCCTCTCGCTCAACCACACCGTGGTGGCGCTGGCCGGCGCCACCGGCAGCGGCAAGTCCAGCCTCTTCAACTCGCTGGCCCGGTTCGAGATGTCGCCGGTCGGGGTGCGCCGGCCGACGACCGGGGTCACCCACGCCTGCGTCTGGGGGCCGCTGGACGGCGCGACCCGGCTGCTCGACTGGGTGGGCGTACTGCCCCGGCACCGGTTCGTCCGGGAGAGCGCGCTGGACGGCGCGGACGAGGCCGCCCTGCACGGACTGGTCCTGCTCGACCTGCCCGACTTCGACTCGGTCGAGTGGTCGCACCGCACCGAGGTCGACCGGCTGCTCGGCCTCGTCGACCTGGTCGTCTGGGTGGTCGACCCACAGAAATACGCCGACCGGGTGCTGCACCGCGGCTACCTGCGGGAGCTCCACCGCCACCGGGACGTCACCGTCGTGGTGCTCAACCAGGCGGACCGGCTACAGCCGGACGAGCTGACCCGGGTCCTGGCCGACCTGCGCCGGCTGGTCGACGCCGACCAGCTCAGCGGGGTGCCGGTGCTCGCCACCTCGGCGCTCAGCGACACCGGCACGGCACCGCTGCGGTCGGTCCTCGAGCAGGCCGTCGCCGAGCGGCAGGCGGCGCTGCGGCGCCTCTCCGGCGACGTCGACACCGTCGTCGAAGGGCTCGCCGACCTGGTCGGCACCGATCGGGCCGACGACGACGTGGACCGGCCGACGATCCGCCGGCTGATCGACGCGCTCGCCGGTGCGGCGGGCGTACCGGCGGTGGCGGAGGCGACGGAGCAGGCATACCGGCACCGGGCGGTGGCGGCGACCGGCTGGCCGCTGGCCCGGGGGCTGCGGCGGCTCCGCCCCGACCCGCTGCGCCGGCTGCACCTGGGCGGCGGCGCGGACGGGGCTCCGGCGCCCCTGCCGGCAAGCGCCGGGCTCGGCATCGAGCGACCGCCGCTGGCGGCGACCTCGGTCCCGGAACCGAGCGCCGCGCAGCGCTCCGCAGTCGGGCTGGCCCTCCGGGCGGTCGCCGACCGGGCCGGCACGACCCTGCCGGCCACCTGGTCGGCGGCGGTGGCGACGGCGGCCCGCTCCCGGCTGGCCGACCTGCCCGACGCGCTGGACCGCGCCGTGGCCGGCACCGATCTCGGGGTGGAACGCCGGCCGGTCTGGTGGCGGGTGGTCAACGCGGTGCAGTGGCTGGTGACCGTCACCGCCACCGTCGGCCTCGGCTGGCTGCTCCTCGGTTACGCGGTACGCGCCCTCGGGCTGCCGGAACTCGACTACCCGATGGTCGGGGTGGTGCCGCTGCCCACGGTCCTGCTCCTCGGCGGCCTGCTCCTCGGCGCGCTCCTCTCCCTGCTGGCCAAACCCGTGATCAGGTGGGCCGCCCGGCGGGCGCGGTGGCGGGCCGAGGGCCGGATGCACGACGCGGTGGCCGAGGCCGCCCGGGGGTACGTGGTGGCACCGGTCCGCGAGGTGCTGCGCGCGTACGCCGAGGCGCGCTCCGCACTGGCCGTGGCCGCGAAATCCCGATGACCGGTACGCCCCGCCCGCTCCCCCGCTGACCAGCGCCGATCCGCCCGCCGGCCGCGCCGTGCCGCCGCCGGGACCGGCCGGTACCGGCGCGCTGCTGGTGCTGGACCGGTGCCTCCGGGCGTAGGGTCGGTCCATGGCCCCGCCTCGGACCCCCATCGAAGCCGTGCTCCATGCCGCCCGTGACGTGACCAAGCTCGACTGCGCGCTCGACGCCGAGATGCTCGGCACCGCACTGCTCGGCAGCGTCTACGCGATCGCGGAGGAGGACCGCAGCAGCGCCGTCCGGGACTTCGTGAGCGATTTCCTCTCCGCGACCTCCCGTCGACGTACCGCCGCCGCGACCACGATCCGGACGGTCTTCGCGGCCCTGGTGCCGGACGCCGCGGGCGCCGGCGCCGTCAAGCCGGGCGCGCAGGCGCCGTCCTGGTCCGACCAGCTCGGCAAGGTACGGCTGACCGGCAGCTACGCCTACGGCGACGTGTACGGCGACCAGACCTCCTACCTCGCCACCTTCGCCTACGACGACAGCGTGGCCGGCGGACCGGAGCACGCCGTGGTGGCCCTGGTCGACCACAACATCGGCATCACCAAGGACGTCTTCGTGGGCGGTCCCGCCGAACGGATCCTCGGCCAGGTCCGGCAGATGTGTGACGGGGACGCCCTGACCTGGTTCCGCGAGGAGGATCCGGCCCGGCTGCGTGGCGAGGTGGACCGCCACCTGCACATCACCGACGAGCTGGGCGACCTGCCCGGCGAGGGTTCGCTCGCCACCGACCGGACCCTGGTCGGTGCCCGCCTGGCGCTGCTCCCGCCGCCGGCACCGGTCGCCACGATCGGGACGGAGCCGGAGCCGCTCTCGGCGACCGAGCGGGACCGGCTGGTCCGCACCTTCCTCGCCTCGCCGGAGGCGGCCCGCTTCGGGCTGCCCGAGGTCCCCGAGACCGATCTCGCCTCCCTGCACTTCTGTCTCAGCCTGGTGCTCGACCACTCCGCCACGTTCCCGGACCCGGACCCGCTGCGCTGGAGTCCGGCGGTGGCCGGCCTCTTCCTGCTCGACTGGGTGCACCGGCGGGCCGTACTCGACATGGACGACGCCGCGATGCTGCCCCGGGTGGTCCGGAGCTGGTGCGCGTACGCCGCGCGGCGGCGGGGACTGCCGGCGGAGGCGGCGGCCCAGACCGACAGCTCGGTCGAGGAGATGGTGCCGGAGTTCGTCCGGCTCTACACCACCGGTGAGCGGCGCAGCCCGGCGACGGCGGCGGTGGCCCAGCTCATCGCCGACGGCGTGGACCCGGACGACCCGGCGGCGCTGGACGCCTGGATCGAGGCGAACCGGCAGCGTCTGGACGACGACCCGGCGTGACGGCCTCGCCGGGGCCCGCGGTCGGCTCCGTACGCCGGTCGGCCCTGCGGCTCGGTCCTGCCCGGTCGGTCCTGCCCGGTCGGTCCTGCCCGGTCGGTCCTGCCCGGTCGGTCGGGTTCGGCGCTGGGCCCTGCCCGTCAGTCCTGCTCGGCGGGCTGGCCCAGCAGCCGGGCGCGGCGGGCGGTCAGCGCGGGCAGGTCCACCCGGAGCGGCCACGGGTGCGCGGTGCCGAACGGCTCCGTCGTGTAGTGGGTGACGTAGCGGTATTTCCGGCTCCCCGCGTCGAGCCGGAGCTCGGCCAGGGAGATCGTCGGCTTCTCCTCCTCCGGCACCACGATCCAGTACGCCGGCACCCCCGCCCGGGCGTAGAGCGCCCGCTTGGTCTCGGTGTCCCGCAGCGCGGACGTCGGCGAGACCACCTCGACCACCAGCAGCGCGTCGGTGATCGGGAACGGGGTGCGCCGGAGATGCTCCGCCCGGGTCACCACCACGTCCGGCCGGGGCTCGTTGTGCGCGTCGACCGTGGTCGACTGGTCGGTGCCGACCGCATACTCCTCCGAAGGACACGAATCCTCCAGGATGTTGGCGATCCACCGGGCGATGGTGTTGTGGTCGATCGTGGCCGAGGGGGACACGATGATGCTCCCGTCAATCAGCTCGTAGCGCCGGCCGTCATCGGGCAGGGCGTGCAGGTCTGCCGTGGTGTAGCCGTGCGGGCCGGGCCGGTCGAGGGCGATCGGGGCGGCGGTCATCGGACCTCCGGGATCGGTCGGGGAAGCCACGAGGTCAAGGCTACGGGTGGGACGTTCACGGGCGCCACGCTAACGGAGAGCACCGACAGTTTCACGTAACGGCACCGGGGGCGACACGATTGCGCCGCCCCCGTGTCACGGGTCCGTCGGTCAGATCTCGACCTCGTGGTGGTCGTCGTGCAGTCCGCCGCCACCACCGGCCGGCGCCGTGCTGCCGCCGGTCGGGCCGGTCAGCGGCCGGGTGAGGCTGCGGGTGTCGTAGGCGTACGTGATGATCGCGTGCGCGACCGCGTCGGACATCTCGTCGATCGCCTTCAGGCTGACGTTGTCGATGTCGTCGCAGGCCTGGTGATAGCAGGGGTCGTAGGCCTGGCCGGCGGTGCCGCCGTAGACCCGGGCCTCCTCGGCCGTCTTGACCAGTTCGGCACCGGTGAAGAGGCCGCCGGACGGGATGTCGACCCCCTCCGCGATGAACGGCCCGTAGTCGCTGCGACCGGAGAACGGCGTCTCGGCCGAGGCCAGCCGCTGCGACCGGAAGTAGTCGTGGAAGAGCTTCTCGATCGCGCCGGAGCCGGGCGGGCCGGCGGCCGAGCCGGTGCCGGGCGGGAAGGCCGAGTTGTCACCGTCGTAGACGAACCGGACGTAGTTCGGCGAGCCGACCATGTCGAAGTTGAGGTATAGCGCGATCCTGTCCCGCTCGGCCTCCGGCAGGTTGGCGATGTAGTACGTCGAGCCGACCAGGTTGGCCTCCTCGGCGCCCCAGAGCGCGAACCGGACCTTGTTCTTCGTGGGGAACCAACGCATCTGCTCGGCGATCTCCAGCAGTGCGGCGCTGCCGCTGCCGTTGTCGTTGATCCCCGGTCCCTCCGGCACGGAGTCGAGGTGCGCACCGGCCATCACCACGTTGCGGGGGTCGCCCCAGCGCGACTCGGCGAAGATGTTCTCGGTGGTGGCCTGCCCCCGGTAGGTGTCGGTGAAGACCCGCAGGGTGAGACCGTCCGCGACCTGACCGGCCAGCTCCTGGCCGAGTGCCTGCGAGACCCCGACGGCGGCGAAGTCCAGCGTGTACGCGTTGCCCAGCGTCCCGGAGAGGTCGCCCGGGATGTTGTTGTAGATGACCGCCGCGGCCGCGCCGGCCGCCGCCGCCGTGCTGGCCTTCTGCCCGAAGGGGCAGGCGCCACGGCTGATCACGACGATCGTGCCGACGTTGGCCGGGCCGAAGTCCTCGGGGTTGCAGCCCTGGAAGTCGCCGGCCGGCACGCTGGCCGGTGCGGTCACGTCGGCGCTGCCCGAGTAGCTCATGATCCGATGTGGCAGGTCACCCGCGGGAGCCGAGACGCGCTCCAACTCGGACGGTGTGTTGATCAGGAAGGTCTGGAAGTCGAACGCCTGCCGGGTGACCCGGTATCCGGCCTTCCGGAACACCTTCTCCGCATAGTCGACCGACCTGTCGTATCCGGGTGCGCCCGACGCCCGGTTGCCGTTGTTGCGGTCGGCGATCTTCTGCAGCTCCCTGAGATGCTGCTGCACGCCCTTGGCGGTGACCGCCTTGCGCAACACCCAGGAGCCGAGGCTCCCGAGGCCGGAACTCGCCTGTGCCGGCGAGGGCGCCGCCACCACTGCCAGCGCCGTCACGAGTGTGGTGGCCAGCAGGCCACGGCTCCACCGATTGCTGGTGCGACCCACGCTGCCTCCCTGTCGGGTCACCGGGGTTACCGGTCTTATCGAGGGAGGTCAGCATAGCCAGGCGTGCATGGCCGGTGAATAGTCCGGACGAGTGCGCTTACCGGCCGGTGGTGCCGCGACGGGCGGTTCCCCGGGCACCGGTGGCCGGCGGACCACGACCTGGGAGAGCAGGTGTGGCCCGCCGGCACCGCCGGTGACCGGTCTGGCCCCCCGCCAGCCGATCGGGCGGCGGCGCTGACCCGCCGGGCCAGCGCCGCCGGAGGCCGTCGTTGCCGGTCGACGACCTCGTCCGGTAGATCGGTCCCGGCCGGTGGTCCGGAACCGAATCCTTTCTCGTCCTGTTGACGATAACCACTGTGATAGCTTCTCGTCAAGGTGGTGATAATTCAGATGGCAGAATTTCCGCCGTTCGCCGTGACCGTCGACCTGGTGGTCCTCACCGTGCGCGCGGACGACCTCTGCATCCTGCTGGTCCGCCGGGGCGTCCCCCCGCACCAGGGCCGATGGGCGCTTCCCGGCGGGTTCGTCGGCTTCGACGAGGACCTGCCGGAGGCCGCCGCCCGGGAGCTGACCGAGGAGACCGGGGTTCCCGAGCCGGTCGGCCACCTCGAACAACTCGGCACGTACGGCTCACCGAAGCGCGACCCGCGCGGCCGGGTGGTGACGGTGGCGTACCTGGCACTGATGCCGGACCTGCCGCACCCGGTCGCCGGCACCGACGCGGCGGCGGCCGACTGGCTCCCGGTCTCCCGGATCGCCAACGCCCGGCTCGCCTTCGACCACGACGCCATCCTGGCCGACGGGCTGGAACGCGCCCGGGCCAAGCTCGAGTACACCCCGCTGGCCACCGCGTTCTGCCCACCGGAGTTCACCATCGCCCGGCTGCGTACGGTCTACGAGACCGTCTGGGGCAGCCGGCTCGACCCGCGCAACTTCCACCGGAAGGTCACCAGCACCCCCGGGTTCGTGGAGCCGGCCGGCCGGGTCACCGAGGGCGACCGGGGGCGACCCGCCCAGCTCTTCCGGCGCGGTCCGGCCGAGTTGCTGCACCCACCGATGCTCCGCCCGTCCGTGACCCGCCGCTGACCCGCCGCCGCTCCGGCCCGTCCGTGATCACTGCCGCTCCATCAGCCGCGATCCGCCAGGCCGGTCGCCCGGCGGCAACTCAGGGGCCCGGCACCGCGGCGGCTCAGGAACCGGTCGCCGGCAGCGGCGTGCCCGGCACCGGCACCGGCACCGGGGTCGGTGCCGGGGTGGTGGCGGTGCCGGAGGGCGGCGCACCCGTCGGCGTGGGCGATCCGCTCGGCCCGGGCGACGGTGGCGTCCCGGTCGGGCGCTCCGACGACGGCGACGGGAACGGGGATGGAGATGGGAACGGCGACGGCGGGCCCGGGAAGGGGGACGGTGCGGGAGAGGGGGGCGTGGCCGATGGCGGGGAGGGTGCCGGGGACTGGTCCGGCGTGCCGGTCGGGAGCGGCGCTGGTGGCAGTGCCGGCCCGTTCGGGATCTCCGGCCCGTCCGTCGGCGCCGGCCGACCGACCGGCGGCGGGCCCGGCTCCCCCACGGCGGGACCGGGGCGCTCGGCGACGGTGCCGGGCGGGACGGCGAGCGGTCGGGAGCCGGCCTGCCGGGACCGTTCGCCGCTACCGACCGGGCCCGGTTCCGCCACCGGCGGCGCCGTCGGAAGCGGCACCACCAGTGGTGACGCGCCGGCCGGCGGTGGCACGAACGGGGTGGCCTCGGCCGGACGCATCCCGTCGGAGACGGTCGCCGAACCGCTGCCGATGGCCGCCAGGATGGGCAGCGAGGAGGTGCCGGCCAGCAGGGCGACGGTGAGCAGGTAACGGCGGGCCGGACGACCGAGCCCCTCCGCCCGGTGCACGCCGGTCACTCTCCGGTACGCGACGTGCGTACCCCCGGACCGGCGGTGCCGGGCCAGCAGCACCGGAGCCGGCGGCTCGGAACCGTGGTTGGGCACGGGATACTCCTCACGGAAAGGATCTCGGTCGCGTGATTTCGCCGCTACCTACAGTGGCGGAGTAACTCTGTGTTGGCCAGCGTCACACAGCGTGTCAGTGGCCCAGTTTCGGTCACGGTGGTTTCCGTACCCGATCAAATCGGTTGATGTGGTGCGAAGCCGGCGGCGTTCCGGAGACGGCCGAGGCCGACCTGTAGCGGTACCCGGTTGCTCTGCGAATATGGAGCCGACGGCAACGCGGCCGCGACCTTCGCGCACCCCCGCGGCAGGCAGGACGTGGTGCCGGCGCTCGGTGGACCAGCTCGGCCCGGAGCGGCCGGAACTGGTCCGCGCCGCGTGGCTGCCCCTACCGGGGTCAGGCGCGGCAGCCACCCCCGGTCCGGCACCAGCCGGACGGGCGCACGAGCTGCGCGGTCGGGACACCCCCGGTGCCGACGCACGAACGACAGGGAGATAGGGATGGCGAAGGGCGATCCCGCGGGCACGGCCCGCGGCAGGCGAGCCACACCCCGGTCCGCACGGTCTGGCGGCACGTCCCCAGGCACCGGTGACCTGGTGCAACTACTCACGCCCGAGGGCGACCGGATCGACAAGGTCACCTGGTCGGACGGCACGGAATACCGCGTCGACTTCACCGACGAGGAATACCGCGGGCTCTACCGCGACCTGGTGCTGGTCCGCCGGCTGGACACCGAGGCGACCGCGTTGCAGCGCCAGGGCGAGCTGGGCATCTGGGCGAGCCTGCTCGGCCAGGAGGCGGCCCAGGTCGGCTCCGGCCGGGCGCTGCGGCCGCAGGACATGGCCTTCCCGACCTATCGGGAGCACGGGGTCCTCTACTGCCGGGGCATCGACCCGATCATGCCGCTGGGCCTCTTCCGCGGCGTCGACCTCGGCGGCTGGGACCCGAACGAGTTCAAGTTCAACATGTACACCATCGTCATCGGGGCGCAGACCCTGCACGCCACCGGCTACGCGATGGGCGTGAACATGGACGGCCGGACCGGCGGCGACGACGGCGAGGCGGTGATCGCCTACTTCGGCGACGGCGCCTCCGCGCAGGGCGACGTGAACGAGGCCTTCATCTGGTCTGCCGTCTTCAACTCCCCGATCGTCTTCTTCTGCCAGAACAACCAGTACGCCATCTCCGAGCCGCTGGAACGGCAGACCCGGATCCCGCTCTACCAGCGGGCTGCCGGCTTCGGCTTCCCCGGCGTACGGGTGGACGGCAACGACGTGCTGGCCACGTACGCGGTGACCCGGGCGGCGCTGGACAACGCGCGCCACGGTCAGGGCCCCACCCTGATCGAGGCGTACACCTACCGGATGGGCGCGCACACCACCACCGACGACCCGACCCGCTACCGGATCGCCAGCGAGGTCGAGGCGTGGCAGGCGAAGGACCCGATCGCGCGGGTCCGGGCGTTCCTCGGCAAGCAGGGCATCGCGGACGACACCTTCTTCGCCGAGGTGGAGGAGCAGGCCAGGCAGGAGGCGCTGCGGCTGCGCGAGCGGGTGCTGGAGATGCCCGACCCCGAGCCGCTGACCCTCTTCGACAACGTCTTCCCGAACGGCTCGCCCGAGGTGGACGCCCAGCGGGAGTTCATGGCCCGCTATCTGGACTCGTTCGAGGGGAGCGTGCACTGATGGCCACCGAGACCCTCACCCTGGGCAAGGCGATCAACCGCGGCCTGCGCCGCGCCCTGGAGCAGGACCCCAAGGTCGTGATCATGGGCGAGGACGTCGGCAAGCTCGGCGGCGTCTTCCGGATCACCGACGGCCTGCAGAAGGACTTCGGCGAGAACCGGGTGATCGACACCCCGCTCGCCGAGTCCGGCATCATCGGCACCGCCGTCGGCCTCTCCATCCGCGGCTACCGCCCGGTCTGCGAGATCCAGTTCGACGGCTTCGTCTACCCCGCCTACGACCAGATCGTGTCGCAGGTGGCGAAGATGCACTTCCGCTCGCAGGGCAAGGTCCGGGTGCCGATGGTCATCCGGATCCCCTTCGGCGGTGGCATCGGCGCGGTCGAGCACCACTCGGAGTCCCCGGAGGCGTACTTCGCGCACACCGCCGGGCTCAAGGTGGTGGCCTGCTCGTCGCCGCAGGACGCGTACACGATGATCCAGCAGGCGGTCGCCACCGACGACCCGGTCGTCTTCCTGGAGCCGAAGCGGCGGTACCACGAGAAGGGTCAGGTGGAGCTGGACACGCCACTCGGCGACGCGTACCCGCTGCACGCCTCCCGGGTGGTCCGGCCGGGCCGGGACGGCACGCTGCTGGCGTACGGGCCGATGGTGCGTACCGCGCTGGAGGCGGCGACCGCCGCCGAGGAGGACGGTCGGGACCTGGAGGTCGTCGACCTGCGTACCCTCTCCCCGCTCGACCTCGCCCCGGTCTACGAGTCGGTGAAGCGGACCGGCCGGTGCGTGGTGGTGCACGAGGCACCCGGCAACCTCGGCCTCGGCGCCGAGATCGCGGCCCGGATCACCGAGGAGTGCTTCTACTCCCTGGAGGCACCGGTGCTGCGGGTCACCGGCTTCGACACGCCCTATCCGGCCGCCCGGCTGGAGGAGGACTACCTGCCCAACCTCGACCGGGTGCTCGACGGCGTCGACCGCACCTTCGGGTGGTGAGCCGGATGTCACGGGTACGCGAGTTTCCCCTGCCGGACCTCGGCGAAGGGCTGACCGAGGGCGAGATCCTCAAGTGGCTGGTCCAGGTCGGTGACACGGTCGAGCTCAACCAGCCGGTGGTCGAGGTCGAGACGGCGAAGGCGGCCGTCGAGATCCCGGCCAAGTGGGCCGGGAAGATCACCGCGATCTTCCACGGCGAGGGCACGGTGGTCGAGGTCGGTGCGCCGATCTTCGCCGTGGACACCGACCCCGGCGCCGGTGACCTGCCGGAGCCGTCGGCGGCCTCGCTGGCCGCCGTCGAGGTGGCACCCGCCGAGGGCGCCGTCGAGCCCGGCCTGATCGGCGGGCCCGCTCCGGGTGGCCGGACGGCGGTGCTGGTCGGGTACGGCCCACGTACCGGCGCCGCGAAGCGGCGGCCCCGCAAGGGTGCGGCGGCGCCGAACGGGGTACCGGTGGCGAGCCCTCCTGCGGCACCGAACGGGGTGGCGGCGTCGGGCGCGCCGACCGCGACGCCGGCCACCGAGCCGGTACCACCGGCGGTGACTGCCGAGCCGGTACCACCGGCGGCGGCTGCCGCACCGGCGCCCCGGACCGGTGGTACCGCCGCCGCCCCGGGTGCGCTGGTCCTGGCGAAGCCGCCGGTGCGCAAGCTCGCCAAGGATCTCGGGGTGGACCTGCGCACCCTGAGCGGGTCGGGGCCGCTCGGGTCGATCACCCGGGACGACGTACACCTGGCGGCGGCCGGAGCGGCGACGGAGGCGGAGCCGGCGACGGCCGGCACGGGCACCTCGGCACCGGCGTTCGGGCCGGACCGGGAGCAGCGGATCCCGGTCCGGGGCGTGCGCAAGCTGACCGCGCAGAACATGGCGGCGTCGGCGTTCACCGCCCCGCATGTCACCGAGTTCCTGACGGTCGACGTGACCCGCTCGATGAAGGCGCTGGACCGGCTGCGCGGGCGTCGCGAGTGGCGGGACGTCCGGGTCTCGCCGCTGCTGCTGGTCGCCAAGGCCGTGCTGCTGGCGGTCGGCCGTCATCCGATGGTCAACTCAACCTGGGCCGGCGACGAGATCGTCGTCAAAAAGTACGTCAACCTGGGCATCGCGGCGGCGACCGAGCGCGGCCTGATCGTGCCGAACATCAAGGACGCCGGCCGGCTCACCCTGCGTGAGCTGGCGGACGCGCTGACCGCACTGGTGCAGACCGCCAAGACGGGCCGGACGGCTCCGGCCGACATGTCGGGCGGCACCCTGACCATCACCAACGTCGGCGTCTTCGGCGTCGACACCGGTACGCCGATCCTGCCGCCGGGCGAGTCGGCGATCCTCGCTTTCGGGGCGGTCCGGGAAATGCCCTGGGTGCACAAGGGCAAGGTCAGGGTGCGCCAGGTGACCACGCTCGGGCTCTCCTTCGACCACCGGATCATCGACGGCGAGTTGGGCTCGAGGTTCCTGCGTGACGTGGGCGACTTCCTGACCGATCCGGAGGCCGCGCTGCTGGGTTGGACCTGACCCGCACGGCGCCCGCACCAGCTGCGGACGATGCGGCCGGTGTGCCCCGGGTTACTCCCGGGCACACCGGCCGTTTACATTTGCTTACGAAGAACCGTCGGCCAGGTTGCTACTCGACCTTTGATTCTTCGGCTGGTGTTGCAGCTCACCTAATAATCAGTGGCAGCCGTCGCTCGCGCGAGGTTCAATGGACACATCAGACGGCCACCACAACCGAATAAGCCAGGGGGCGCAACACCATGAGCATGATCAACCGGATCCGCAGCCGCCGGGAGACGGCGCGCCGCGAGCGGGCGATCCGGCGGGCACTGCGGGCGAGCAACTCGCCGGCTGTCCGTGACGAGATCCTCATCGCCGCGCAGCGTTACTACGGCTGACCTCGACAGACTCCTCACCTCCTCCGCACCAGATCGACGGCCCGCCCGGAGCGCTCCGGGCGGGCCGTCGGCGTTTCCCGCCCGGGCCACACCGGAGTTCCGTCCCTGCGACACCGCCCGGTACGGTGGGCTCGGTCGTCGACCGACCGGCCGGTAGGAGATGCGCCGAGCAGAACTGGTTCGGCCCGCCCGGACGACCGGTCCGGCGACCCGCGCTGCCCGGGCGGCGCCGGCCTGGACCGGCTACCGTGCGGGAAGCTTGCCCAGCCGGTGTCACGCCGGAGTCGCCGACAACCCGCCGGCGATCGGTGCGCATGACCGGCGCGGCCGACATGTGATGGAGGAGGCGCGCGCATGACGTCCGAGGATCCGCAGCACCCCGGCCGGTGGCCGGACGAGGCTGCGCCGGGCGCCGCAGGCCCAGCCACGTACGGCAATCCCGCACCACACCACGACGACCGGTTCCCGCCGCAGGGCCCCGGTGGTACGACCCCGCCCGCCGATCCCGGCTGGGCACCACCGGCGGCCGCCGGGCGGGCGGGCCCGCCCGCGGCCTGGCACGAGCAGCCGGGCAACATGCCGGGGCATCCCGGGCAACCCGGCTGGGGATCCCCCGGCGACGAGCGTGGCGCGGCCGCGCCACGCCCGGACGGCCCCTGGGGGCCGCTACCCGAGTCCGCCGGAGGCCCCTCGACGGGTCCGGGCTTCCCACCCGAGTGGGACAGTCCGCCGGGACAGCCCGGCCCACCTCGCTGGTCCGGTGCCGGCCAACCCGCCGAGCCGACGAGCGGCCCGCCCGGCTATCCGAACCAGCCCGGCTCACCCGCCGGCCCGTCGGCCCACCCGAACCAGCCGCATTCCCCCGCCGGCCCTCAGGGCTATCCGGACCAGCCCGGCGGCGGTGCTCCGGGCTTTCCCGGCCAGCAGTTCGGAGCGCCGAGCTATCCGCCGGCCGCTCCCGGCAGCCCGGTCCAGCCCTCGTCGGCAGCCCCGGGCAGCCCTGTCCCGTACGCCGACCCGCCGAACTTCTCGCCGGTCAACCGGCCGGTCATCCCCGAGGTCGAGCCGTGGCCGGCGGCCGAGGCATGGGGTTCGGCAGCGCCGCGTCAGGACCCCGGCCGGCCGACAGGTGACCTCCCGCAGCGCCCTGGCAACCGTCCACCCGCCGCCGAGCCGGACGCACCGCAGGGCGATGCGGCGCAGGCGTCCGCCTGGGCTCCCCAGCCGCCGACCTGGTCCACCGGGCCCGGCGAGGCCAGGCCGGGGCCGTTCGAGCCCTCCCGGCCCGAGTTCGACCGGCGCGAACCAGACTTCGACCGCCGCGAGGCCGACTTCGACCGGCGCGAGCCCGACTTCGACCGGCGGGGGCGCGATTTCGACGGCCGCGAACCCGACTTCGACCGCCGCGAGGCCGACTTCGAGCGGCGCCGGGCGGACGGGCCGGCGTACCAGCCCGGGTTGGCACCGGGGATCTCGCCCGGGAACGCCGTGCCGTTGCCGCCGCAGGAGACGCGGATCCCTGGCGCCAGCCTCGCAGCGTCACCGCCGGCCGACTATGCCCCGGGCGACTATGCCCCAAGCGACTATGTCCCGGCCGACTATCCGCCGGGGCCGGGGCCGGGGCGCCAGCAGGCGAACGAGTACGAACCGGCGCCTCGCGAGGCGGCCGGATGGGGCCCGGGGGCGTCCGAGGCGGCTCCACAGTCGCCCGCTGCACCGCCCGGCGCCCCCGCGGTCGTACCACAGCCCCGGACCCCGAGCGATGCGGCGATCGCCGGGCGGGTCTCCGTACCCGGGGTCGCGGGTCGGCAGGAGTCGCCCGCCGAGTCGGACCGACCCACCGGGCGGGCCGTCGCCGGCAGTGCCGCCGTACCGGCGGCGAGCCGGGTGTTGCCGCCGGCCGACCTTCCCTCGGCCGCGGTCCCCGCACCGAAGCCACGCGTGTACGGGCGCCCGGCCGGCGCCGAGGAGCCGGACCGACCGGGCCCCTCGGCGCCGGGCGGCTGGGATGCCGAGCGGCCGGGTCCGGACTCTCCCGGTGGCCGGGACGGTGAGCAGCCGGGTCCGAGCGCCTCGGACGGCTGGGACGGCGACCGGCCCGCGGGCGCGAACCAGCATCGACCCGGACCGACGGTCTACGGTGCACCGCCAGCCCACCCCGGCCGGGATGAACGCGGTGCCGACTTCCCGGACGACCCACCGGCGACCCGGGTCGCCGTGCCGGGCGCCAGGGCACCGCAGGTTGACGCTCCCGACCGTTCCGCAGGTCCCGAGCGTCCCGGCGGCGGGCCGCCCTTCGCCGATCTGATCGGCCCGGGCGGCGGCCCCGAGCAGGGCCCCGGTGGGATCGGTGTGGACGGGTCGGGTCCGGGTGGACCGGCGTCCTTCGGTGGGGACCGCTTCGGCGGACCCGGCCAGGGCGAACCCGACCGGTTCGGCGGACCCGGCCAGGGTGGACCCGACCGGTTCGGCGGACCCGGCCAGGGTGGACCCGACCGGTTCGGCGGAGCGGGACAGTACGACGGTGACCGCTTCGACGGTCGGGGTCCGGTCGGTGCCGGCCCGTTCGGTGCCGCCACCGCGCCCGGCACCGACCGGTTCGGCGGGCCCGCACCCGTACAGCCCGACTTCGGGTCGCCATCCGGCGGGCCGCCGCCCGGATTCGGCAGGACCGGTCCGGCGGGACCGGGATCCGGGCCGGGGCCGACGACCTACGGCGCGCCGGGCAGCCCGGCGCCGTACGGGCCGCCACCGTCTGCCGCTCCGTCGAGTTGGGACGGGCCGTCCCAACCGGAGGGAAACGCCGAGCATGGCCGGTTCGACGCGTTCAAGCCCGAGGCGGCCGAGGCGGAGGCCAAGACCGAGGCCCCGACACCGCAGGTCCGCAACGGCAAGGTGCTGTTCCTGGTACTGGTCGCCGCCGTGCTGTTGCTGGCGATCCCGCTGGGCACGCTCTGGCTGCTCGGCAAGATCGGCAGCGAGGAGGCGGCACCGCCGTTCAACCCGGCGGTGGGTGCCTGTGTCAAGGACTCCGGCGGCACTCCAGTGGTCGCGGACTGTGCCGAGCAGGACGTTTTCAAGGTGGCCTCGAAGGTGACCGACAAGAACGAGTGCCCCGCGGAGACCCCGCAGACCATCGTCATCCCGGAACGGCAGGAAGTGCTCTGCCTGGAATCGGTCGGGACGCCTGCCGGCGGATAGCGGCCCGGCAGATCCGAGCGACGCCTCCCGCCCCCGCCCCCGCCCCCGCCCCCGTCCACCCGGGGGCGGGGGCGGCGGTAACGGCGTCGGTGGCGGCATGGCAGGGTGACGCGTATGGCTACCTCGTCCCGCGTCCGTGCACCCGAGCTGAGGGGCCGCCGGTGGCTCAACACCGGTGGGCGCGAGCTGACCCTCGCCGACCTCCGCGGCAAGATCGTGATCCTGGACTTCTGGACGTTCTGCTGCGTCAACTGCCTGCACGTGCTGGACGAACTCCGCCCGCTCGAGGAGAAGTACGGCGACGTCCTGGTCGTGGTCGGGGTGCACTCGCCGAAGTTCGAGCACGAGCGCGACCCGGACGCCCTGGCCGCCGCCGTCGAGCGGTACGGCGTCGCCCACCCGGTGCTGGACGACGCGGAGATGGCCACCTGGCAGCAGTACGCGGCAAAGGCGTGGCCGACCCTCAACGTGATCGACCCGGAGGGCTACGTCGTCGCCACGATGGCCGGCGAGGGCCACGCCGACGGACTCGCCCGGCTGCTGGACGAGCTGATCGCCAGGCACGGGGCCAAGGGCACCCTGCACCGGGGTGACGGCCCGTACGTGCCGCCGGCCGAGCCGGAGACGGTGCTGCGCTTCCCCGGCAAGGTCGCCGAACTGGACGGCGGAAACCTGCTCGTCTCCGACTCCGCCCGGCACTCCCTGGTCGAGCTGGCCCCGGACGGCGAGACGGTGCTGCGCCGCATCGGCGCCGGTCAGCGTGGCCGGACGGACGGCCCGGCCGGGGTCGCCCGGTTCACCGAGCCGCAGGGCATCTGCCGGCTCCCCGCGCACACCGCCGAGATCGCCGGATACGACGTCGTGGTGGCGGACACCGTCAACCACCTGCTCCGGGGCGTACGGCTGGAGACCGGCGAGGTGACCACCGTGGCGGGCACGGGCCGGCAGTGGCGCTCCACCGTGGACGACCACGCCCACGACGCGCTCGCCGTCGACCTCTCCTCCCCCTGGGACCTGGCCTGGTACGACGACCGGGTGATCGTCGCGATGGCCGGCATCCACCAGCTCTGGTGGTTCGACCCGGTCAAGCGGACCGTCGGGGTCTTCGCCGGCACCACCGTGGAGGCGCTGCGGGACGGTCCGCTGCCGGATGTCTGGCTGGCACAGCCGTCGGGCCTCTCGGTCTCGGCCGACGGCCGCCGTCTCTGGGTCGCCGACAGCGAGACCAGCGCGCTGCGCTTCGTCTCCGACGGGGTGCTGAACACCGCCGTCGGGCAGGGACTCTTCGACTTCGGACACGTCGACGGCCCGGCCGAGCAGGCACTGTTGCAGCATCCGCTCGGCGTCGGGGCGCTGCCGGACGGGTCGGTCCTGGTGGCCGACACCTACAACGGCGCGGTCCGGCGGTTCGATCCGGATACGGGTACGGTCTCGACGGTCGCCGACGGGCTCGCCGAGCCGAGCGACGTGCTGGTGACCTCCACGGGCGAGGTGCTGGTGGTCGAGTCCGCCGCGCACCGGTTGACCAGGCTGGCGCCGGGCGCACTCACCGCGGGCGGCGCCGGCACCGTCACCGGCGACCGGCACCGTACCGAACGGCCGCCCACCGACCTCGCCGCGGGCGAGCTGGCCCTGGATGTGATCTTCGAGCCGCCACCCGGGCAGAAGCTGGACGAGTCGTTCGGCCCCGCCACCCGGCTGGAGGTCTCCGCCTCCCCGCCGGAACTGCTGCTCGACGGCGCCGGGGTGGGCACCGAACTCTCCCGCCGGCTGGTGCTGAACGACGCGGTCAGCTCCGGAGTGCTCCAGGTGGTGGCGCAGGCCGCCACCTGCGACGCCGCTGCGGAGCACGCCGCCTGCCACCTGAGCCGGCAGGACTGGGGGGTGCCGGTGCGGATCACGCCGGACGGCGTACACCGGCTGCCGCTCGTGCTGCGCGGCCTGGACAGCTGACCGTCCGCCGCCGCCCGGCCGGGACGTTCGAAAGGCAACTGGGCAACGTGACCGGAACCACTGCCCGTACACTACCCCTGAGTAACCTACGGTGCCGTAACCTGTTCCTGTGAGTACCTCCGCGCCGATCCGGCTACGCCCCGTCGACCTGGGCAAACCACGGATGCGAGGCTGGCTGCACACGTACGCCTTCTTCGTCGCGGTGGCGGCCGGCGTCGTGCTCTGCGCGATCGCCGCCACCCGGCCCGGCTGGACGCCGCTGATCAGCTGCGCCATCTACAGTGTCACGGTCTGCGGTCTCTTCGGCACCAGCGCGCTCTATCACCGCCGGGTCTGGTCCGAGCGCGGTTACCGGCTGATGCGCCGGATGGACCATTCGATGATCTTCGTCTTCATCGCCGGCACCTACACCCCGTTCTGCCTGCTGGTGCTCTCGGCGACGAGCGCCGCCGCACTGCTACTGGTCGTCTGGTCGGGCGCGGTGGCCGGGGTGGCGATGAAGCTCGTCTGGCCGCACGCCCCCCGGTGGGTCTCCGCGCCGCTCTACCTGGCGCTGGGCTGGGTCGCCGTCGCGGTCCTGCCGGACATCCTGGCCCGGGGCGGGGTCACCGTGCTCGCCCTGCTGGTGGCCGGCGGCGCGGCCTACAGCGTCGGCGCGGTCTGCTACGCGCTACGCCGACCCAACCCCTGGCCCACGGTCTTCGGGCACCACGAGCTCTTTCACGCCTGCACGCTGGTGGCGGCGATCTGCCACCACATCGCGATCTACTTCGCCCTCTTCGCCTGAGCCCTCTCGGCCGGCGCACACCCCTGGACCGCCGCACACCCCTCGGCCGGCGTACACCCCCGGACCGGCGGCACGCTCCTGGGTCGAGCGGCCCTGGGCCGGGGGCCCTGCCGCGGACCGGTCGGAATGGCGCCGCCGCGCCGAGGTCGCGGACTCAGAGCGGACGGCCGGGACGCCGGACCTCGTGGTACTCCTCGACGACCTGCTCCTCCCGGGCCGGCGAGCGGGGATCCACCACCGGAGCGACGACCGTACGGCGGCGGTTCCGCCAGAGGTACGTCGTCATGACGAGCCCGACCAGGCCAGCGAGCATCAGCACCCAGCCGACGACGCTCAGGTTGAGCCAACCAGTCTCGACGTGCACCGCGAACGCGAGGATCGCGCCGAGAGCAATGAGAAAGATGCTTCCACCGATGCCCACTGTGTCGCCCTCCTAGGCTGTCGACTGGTACCGGCCGTACCGGCCACGCGCGCGGTCCGTGAGGGTCGCGGCGCCCATCGACATACCCAGGCGTTTCAGATCCGAATCCGGCAAGCTGGAAGGAGCGTCGCCACCGGTGCCGGACCGGCAGGGCGGGGACGGAACGGGATGGGACGGGGACGGGACGCCGCGCCGGCCGACCCCGGCCGCCCCGGCCCGGCCCGCTGGCCGGCCCCAGCCCGACCTGGCCCAAGCCCGACCTGGCCCGGACGGCGCGCCACCGACCGGAGGGAGAGCATCGTGACGGATACCAGCGTCCCCGGCGCGACCGGTGCGAGCGGGCGGTCGCCCGGTTCCGGAAGGCCGGGTGGCCCGGGCCGGATCCTGGTGCTGCTACGCCACGCGAAGGCCGAACGCCCGGCCGCCGCACCGGACGCCGAGCGACCGCTCACCGCGCGTGGACACGCCGACGCCGCCGCCGCGGGCGCCTGGCTGGGCCACGGCGGCTATCTGCCCAATGCGGTGGTCTGCTCGCCTGCCAAGCGCACCCGGCAGACCTGGCACGACGTCGCGCTCGGCATGGCCGCACCGCCGATCCGCCCGCTCGGCGCCGCGACGGGCCAGGGGCGGTCCGGCACCGCCGACCCGACGACGACCACCGGTGGCGGTGCCGTGCCGGCCGTCCGGTACGACCAGCGGATCTACCACGGGGGCGCGGCGGACCTGCTCGACCTCGTCCGGGGCACGGATCCCGAGGCGTCCACCCTGTTGCTGATCGGGCACAATCCGACCATCTCGGAACTGTCCACTCTGCTCGACCCGGTGCACGCCGACCCGGACGGGTTGCGTACCAGCGGAATCGTGATCCACCGGATCGAGGGCGACTGGACGGAGGTACGCGCCCAGGCCGGGCCGATCGTCAAGTGGCACACGGCCCGGGGCTGAACGCACCGTCCGGGGTTGAGCCCCGGTCGTCGTCAGGTGGGCGGCGCGCTCGGTGGTGGCGGATCCGGCGGCGGTGGCATCATCGCCGTCGGATGCGACAGCCGGTTCTCCTCGACGATCAGGGTCCGTGCCCGCTTCTTGCGGTCCTGCCAGTACCACATCGTGGTGGCCAGCACCGCGACCCCGGCCAGGATGAGCACCCAGCCGACCGCCCGAAGATCGAGCCACCAGATGTTCGCCCTGATGGCGAACGTCAGGATGGCTCCCAGCGTGATGAGGAAAATTCCCGTACCGATGCCCATGTCCGCTGCACTCCCCCGTGCGATGGGTCGTGGGCTTTCACGACAAATCAGGCCAAAGCGCTCCTGGCACCGCCTCAACAATAGCGCGGCGGCCGGGGAGCTATCGCTCCGCCGGCCGCCGGAATCCCGCTTGTCCAGTTCCGGTCAGAAAGCTTCCTCGGGAAGTTCCATCAGGTCCAGGTCGGTGGCCTGCACGATCCGCCGGTCGGCGCCGATCCGGGGCAGCACCTCCCGGGCGAAGAACCGGGCCGCGGCCAGCTTGCCGGTGTAGAACGCCTTGTCCGCCTCGCTCACCTCGCCGCCCAACGCCCGCAGCGCCACCTCGGCCTGCCGCTGCAGCAGCCAACCGACCACCAGGTCACCGACGGCGAGCAGGAAGCGCCGGCTGCTCAGCCCGACCTTGTAGATCGCGCGCGCCTCGCCTCCCTGCGCCTCGGCGAGCCATCCGGTCATGGTGCCGACCATCGCCTGCACCTCGCCGAGCGCCCGGCCCAGGGCGGCCCGCTCCTCCTTGAGCCGCCCGTCACCCGGTTCGGCCGAGCCCTCCGGGCCGGAGGACGTGGCGGCGGAGCCGGAGGAGGCGGAATCGCCGCCACCGGCCTCCACGAACGCCGTGATCTCACCGGCAACCGCCATCAGGCTCGCACCGCGATCCCGGACGATCTTCCGGAAGAAGAGGTCGAGGCTCTGGATCGCCGTCGTTCCCTCGTAGAGGGTGTCGATCTTCGCGTCCCGGAGGTACTGCTCGATCGGATAGTCCTGGAGGAATCCGGAGCCGCCGAACGTCTGCAACGACTCGTGACCGAGCAGCTCGTAGGCCCGTTCCGAGCCGACACCCTTGACGATCGGGAGCAGCAGGTCGTTCACGCCCTTCGCCAGCCCGGCGGTGGCCTCGTCGCCGCTCGCCTCGGCGAGGTTGATCCGGTCCTGCCAGGTCGCGGTGTAGCAGACCAGCGCCCGGAGCCCCTCGGCGTACGCCTTCTGCAGCATCAGCGACCGGCGGACGTCCGGGTGGTGGGTGATGGTGACCCGGGGGGCGTTCCGGTCCGTCGACCGGAGCAGGTCGGCGCCCTGCACCCGGTTCTTCGCGTATTCAAGGGCATTGAGGTAGCCGGTGGAGAGCGTGGCGATCGCCTTGGTGCCGACCATCATCCGGGCGTACTCGATGATCAGGAACATCTGCCGGATGCCGTCGTGCACGTCGCCGAGGAGCCACCCCTTCGCCGGCACGCCGTGCTCGCCGAAGGTCATCTCGCAGGTGTTCGAGACCTTCAACCCCATCTTGTGCTCGAGGTTGGTGGCGTAGACGCCGTTGCGCTCGCCCAGCTCGCCGGTCTCGGAGTCGAAGTGGAACTTGGGCACCACGAAGAGCGACAGCCCCTTGGTGCCGGGCCCACCGACGCCCTCCACCCCGACCGGGCGGGCCAGGACATAGTGGATGATGTTGTCGGTCAGGTCGTGCTCACCGCTGGTGATGAAGCGCTTGACGCCCTCGATGTGCCAGGAGCCGTCGGGCTGCGGGACGGCCCGGGTGCGCCCGGCACCGACGTCCGAGCCGGCGTCCGGCTCGGTGAGCACCATTGTCGCGGCCCACTGCTTCTCGACGAAGAGCTTGGCCCACTTCTTCTGCAGCTCGGTGCCCTCGCGATAGAGGGTGTACGCGAAGGAGGGACCGCCGGCGTACATCCACAGTGGTGCGTTGGCGCCGAGGACCAGCTCGGCGGCCGACCACCAGAGCGCGCGGGGGGCCATCGTGCCGTCCAGGTCGGCGGGAAGGTCCATCCGCCAGAACTCCGAGCCCATCAGCGCCCGGTAGGACTTCTTGAACGGCTCGGGCAGCGGAGCGGTGTGCGTGGCCGGGTCGAAGACCGGTGGGTTGCGGTCGCTCCCGGCGTAGCTGGTCGCCAGCTCCTCGCCGGCCAGCCGTTCGACCTCGGCGAGCACGTCCCGGGCGGTGTCGACGTCCAGTTCGGCGTACGGGCCCGTGCCGAGCGCCTGGTCGACGCCGAAGACCTCGAAGAGGTTGAACTCGAGGTCCCGCCGATTGCTCCTGTAATGGGTCATGTGCCTCTGCTCCCCGGACTCGCGAACACAGGTTACCCGGCAGTAACAGGACCCAATATTACTAGCCGGTAAGTCGCCGGGGAGCACCCGCTCCAGTGACCCGCGCCACAGTGACGGGAAGCCGACGCTGCGTACCGGCGAGGTGGAGCGACCGTCAGTTGTCGGCGGCGCCGACCTCCCAGCTCGGCACCGGCGAGGCGGTTGCCGAGTGCGGGCCCGGGTACTCCATCAGGACCAGCGCGATGTCGTCGTCGAGCCGGCCCCGCACCCACTCGACCAGCGCGGTTTCCAGCGAGGCCAGCCCGTCGGCGACGGTGCCGTGCCCGAGCAGCCGCCAGGCCCGGTCCACGGTGGGAAAGAACTCGCCGTCCCGGCGCGCCTCGCCGAGCCCGTCGGTGAAGAGCAGCAGCCGGTCGCCCGGTTCGAGCCGTTCGACCCGGGGCCGGACCACCGGCATGAAGCCGAGCGGCGGCGCGGGAGCAGGCGGCTCCATCGGGATCACCTGACCGCGACGGAGCAGCAGCGGGGCCGGATGACCGCAGTTGACGATCGTGAGCGTGCCGCCGCGCTCCTCGACCAGGGCCGCGGTGACGAAGTCCTCGTCGCCGACGTTACGGGCCACCGCCCGGTCCAGGTCGGCCACGATGGCCCGCAGGTCGGCCCGCTCGTAGGCCACGTGCCGGTACGAGCCGAGCACGATGCTGGCCAGCCGGACCGCGTCCAGCCCCTTGCCCCGGACGTCACCGATGATGATCCGCACCCCGTACGGGGTGTCGATCGCCTCGTAGAGGTCGCCGCCGATGTCCGCGGCGGCGGTCGACGAGATGTAGTGCCCGGCCACCGCCAGGCTGCCGACCTGCGGGCCGAGCGGGCGCAGCACCGCCTGCTGGGCCACGGAGGCCAGCTTGGAGAGCTCGGCGATCCGGTCGGCCTGCCGCTGCCGGATGACCGCGAAGAGCGACGCGATCGCCGTCGCCAGCACCACGCCGACCAGGTTGACGGTGGTGGCCAGCGGTACGACGTGCCCGCCCCAGGCCAGCAGGGCCGCCAGCGCGGTGGCGAGCACCCCGACCGCGACCACCACCCGCCAGGAGGCGAGGGCGGCGGCCAGGAACGGTGCCGCCGCGACGAGGCCGACATAGTTGACCTCGGATTCGTCCGCGAACTCCAGCACGGAGACGAGCACGAGCAGCACGACGGCCGCGCCGAGGCCGGCGCGGGAACCTTGGCTCAGCGGGCGACGGCCCGGCGGCAGCAGTTGCATGGGTACGCCGAACAGCATGCCTGATAGACGAGCGCGATTGTACGAAGTTGGCTCCTCGTCCGATCGGGTTCTGGCCACCTGGCGCATTCCAGCGGCCCGGATCCGCCGGATCCTGTCGCCGGGTCAGCCAACCGTTGCAGGTCGAATGAACATTCCTGTGATCACTTTGCGCACTCCCCCGGTGACCGCTGCCCCAGCCGGACGGCCGCGATCCGGATCAGTCGAGAACCTCGTAGCGCACGTCGACGGCGCCGAGGTCCAGCGAGGCGATCGCCGCGAAGGCGGCCCGGGACAGGTCGATGCAGCGGCCGGCGACGAAGGGCCCCCGGTCGTTGATCCGCACCAGCACGGAGCGGCCGTTGTCCGGATTGGTCACCCGGACACGGGTGTCGAAGGGCAGGGTCTTGTGCGCGGCGGTCATCGCGTTCGGGTCGAACGCCTCGCCGTTCGCGGTGACCTGCCCCTGGTCGTAGTAGGAGGCGCCGCACGACCCGCTCTGCACCACCCGGGCCGCCGGGGTGGTCGCCGTCCGCTTGGCGGCGGGCTTCTTCGTGCTCGTCCGGGTGCTGCTCGGCGACGGCCGGGAACTGGCCCGGGAGGCGCGGTCCGGTGCCCGGCTCGGTGCCGCGGTGGTCGCCTCGGGGGTCGGGCCGGGCGCTGCCGTCGCGGACCCGGCCGGCGCACCCGGGGTGGTCGCGTCGACCGGGGCCGGCAGCGAGGTACTGGCGACCGGCTCGGTACCGAGCCCGGCCATGCCGGCGGCACCCGCGCCGACCAGCACCACGGCGACCGCGCCGGCCGCCGCCAGGCCGGTCGGCGTCCTGAAGAACCGAGCTCGGGCATGCTTTCCCGCCACGGACCCCTCCTCCTCCTGCAAACCCCAGAGATTCCTCCTCCTGCAAACCCCAGAGATCGGGTCGGACCGTAACGAGGGCGGCACTTCGGAAGTCAATGTGATCATCTGCTTTCGCCCAGTTATGTGACGAAACGTGTAGCCGATCATCCGACCCTGGATGGGTCGGACGTGCCCCCGCGGCCGGGGGCGCCGGAACCCGTTTCGGGGCGCGGATCCCGCAAGATGGTCGGCGTGCGGGTCGAACTGAGGCGGCGGCTGATCGACGCGTTCCGGTGGACCGATCCGGGGCCGGAGAGCACCCACCTGGTCAGCGACGTCTCCGGCTGGTGGCGGGACCCGGCGGTCCTCGCCGGGATCGGTCCGGCGCTGGCCGAGCCGTACCGGGCCGACCCGCCCACCGTGGTGCTCGCCCCCGAGGTGGCCGGGGTGCTGGTCGGGCCGCTGGTGGCGACCGCGCTCGGCGCCGGCTTCGTCCCGGCGCACAAGGACCTCGGCGAGCGGCGGATAGCGGAGCCCACCACCTGGGCCCGGACCGGCGCCGACTACCGGGGGCGCCGGCTGGCCCTCGGGGTACGCGACCGGCACCTCGGCCCCGGCGACCGGGTGCTGATCGTGGACGACTGGGTGGCGAGCGGCGCCCAGCTACGCGCCCTCTACGAGGTCGTCGCCGCACGCGGCGCCACCGCGCTCGGGGCGGCGTGCCTGGTCGCCGCCTGCCCGCCGGAGGTGGCCGCGGAACTCCGGCTCGACAGCCTGCTGAGCCCGGCCGACCTGCCCTGAACTCCGGCACAGCGGTGGCGCCGATCTCCACACCTTGTTCACCACGCGATCCAGGTTCCCGCACGCCGGCTTTCTACAGTCAGGGGCATGACGGAACGCCGGATCCTGGTCGTGGAGGACGAGCGCACCATCGCCGAGTCGGTCGCCGTCCGACTGCGGGCCGAGGGCTTCGTGGTGGAGATCGCGCGGGACGGGCCGGGCGCCGTCGAGGCGTTCCGGCGCGGGCGACCGGAGCTGGTCGTACTCGACGTGATGCTGCCCGGCTTCGACGGCCTGGAGGTCTGCCGCCGGATCCAGGCCGACCGGCCCGTACCGGTGCTGATGCTGACCGCCCGGGACGACGAGACGGACCTCCTGGTCGGGCTCGCCGTCGGCGCGGACGACTATCTCACCAAGCCGTTCTCGCTGCGCGAACTCGCCGCCCGGGTACACGCCCTGCTGCGCCGGGTCGACCGGGCGGCGAGCGCGGCGCGCAGCGGTGCCGAGGTCCTCCGGATCGGGAACCTCGAGATCAACCAGGCCGAGCGGCGGGTACGCCGGGACGGCGTCGAGGCGCACCTCACGCCGACCGAGTTCGACCTGTTGACCCACTTCGCCAACCGCCCCCGGACGGTGCTGCCCCGGGAACGGCTGCTCGCCGACGTCTGGGGCTGGGCCGACGGCTCGGGCACCCGCACCGTCGACAGCCATGTCAAGGCGCTGCGCCGCAAGCTCGGCGCCGACCTGATCCGCACCGTGCACGGCGTCGGCTACGCGTTGGAGGTACGGCCGTGACCAGCTTCTGGACCGGCGTGAACCGGACGATGGACATCCTGCCCCGACCGCTGGACCCGATCTGGTCGATCAAGCTGAAGCTCGGCATCCTGATGGTCGGTTCGGGTGCCGCCGGAATGACCGTCTTCATCATCGGCATCGGCTGGCTGCCGCCCTGGACCACCGGCACGGCGGTGGTGCTGGCGCTGCTCACCTCGCAGGTCCTCGCCCACGGCATGACCTCGCCACTGCGCGAGATGACCACGGCGGCCCGGGCGATGGCCCGGGGGGACTACACCCGGCGGGTCCGGGCCAGTTCCCGGGACGAGGTCGGCACCCTGGCCGCCGCCTTCAACCAGATGGCGGGGGACCTGGCCGAGGCCGACCGGCGCCGCCGGGAGCTGATCGCGAATGTCTCGCACGAGCTGCGTACCCCGATCACCGCCCTGCAGGGCGTGCTGGAGAACATCGTCGACGGCGTGGCCGAGCCGGACCTGCCGACGCTGCGGGTCGCGCTGGTCCAGACCGAACGGCTCGGGCATCTCGTCGCCGACCTGCTCGACCTCTCCCGGCTGGATGCCGGGGTGCTGCCGCTGCGCCGCGAGGACGTCGACGTGGCCGAGTTCCTGGACGAGGTGATCCAGCAGGCGTCGGTGACCGCGGCCGGCGCCGGGCGTGACGTCCGGTTCGAGGTACGCCAGCACGACGCGCCGCTGACCGTGCAGGCCGACCCGCGCCGGCTGCACCAGGTCTTCGCCAACCTGCTGGACAACGCCGCCCGGCACAGCCCGCCCGGCGGCACCGTGCTGGTCACCGCCGGACAGGTCGGCGACGAGCTGCGCTTCGACGTGACCGACGAGGGCGAGGGCATTCCCGAGCGCCTCCGGCCGGAGGTCTTCGAGCGCTTCACCCGGGGTGACCGGACCGGGGACGGCGGCACCGGACTCGGCCTGGCGATCGCCCACTGGGTGGTGGAGTTGCACGGCGGCCGGATCGCGGTCGCCGACCGCCCCCTGGTCGACTCCGGCACGCCCGACGCCGCCGGTTCGCCGGTCGGCTGCCAGATCCGGGTGAGCCTGCCGATGGTCGCTCCCATCTCATCCGGGCCCGCACTACTGAGGGAGCACAAGAATGGGTAGCGACCCGAACCCGACCCCGTCCGGAGCCGCACCGGCGCCGTCCGACGCACACCCCGCCCCGGCGACCGTGCCCACGCAGCCGGGCACGCCGGCCACCCCCGTCCACCCCTCCCCGCCGGCCACCCCCGTCCACCCCTCCCCGCCGGCCACGCCGGTCCACCCCTCCCCGCCGGCCACGCCGGTCCACCCCTCCCCGCCGGGCACGCCGATGCCGCGCCTTCCGGCCTGGGTCGGCAGCGGCTGGACAGCACCGGCCGGCAGCACGCCGTCGTGGATCTCGAAGCGCTGGCCCGGACCTGCCGGCGGGGCGAGCCGGCCGGTGCTGATCGGGGTGGCGGTGGCCGCGGCGGTCAGCGCGGCGAGCCTCCCCCTGACCCGCCCCGGAGTCGGCTGGCTGCTCGGCGGAGTCGCCGGAACGGCGGCCCTGGCGATCGCCGCCCGTCCCGGCACGGGACCGGCAGACGCTCGACCCGCCACAGCGCCGGCGGCCGCCCCCGGGCCGACCCCGTCGACCGGGCCAGCACGGGTCCCGACCGGTGGCTGGCGCCGGATCGGCTGGACCCGGCCGCTCTGGGCGGCGGCGATCGTCGCCCTGCTCGGCGTCGGCGCGATCCGGTCGGCGGGCTGGCTCTTCGCGCTCTGCCTGCTCACCGCCGGCTGCACCGCAATGCTCACCGTCGCCGACGGCCGGTCGGTACGCGGGCTCCTGCTCTCCACCATCGTCCCGCCGACGGCGGTGTTCCGGTCGATCCCGTGGCTGGTCAGCGGGCTGACCCGGCCGGCGGGGTCGGGCGGCGGCCGGCCCGTGGGGCGTACGCTGGCCAGCCTCGCGGTCTCCCTCGGCCTGCTCGTCGTCTTCGGCCTGCTCTTCTCCTCCGCCGACGCCGCCTTCGCCCGGCTGCTCACCTCGTGGCTGCCGGAGCTGTCGGTCCCGACGCTGCTCCGCTGGATCTTCGTCTTCGGGGCGGTCGGCGCCGGCCTGCTCAGCGCGGCCTACGTGCTCACCGCCCCGCCGGACCTGCCGCCCCACCCGCTCCCACCGAAGCGCCGGCTGCGCCGCACCGACTGGCTGCTGCCGGTGGTCGCCCTCGACGCGCTCTTCGCCGGTTTCGTCGCGGTCCAGATCACCACCCTCTTCGGCGGCTCGAAGCACGTGCTGCGGACCGCCGGCCTCAGCTACGCCGAGTACGCCCGCCGTGGCTTCTGGCAACTGCTCGCCGTCACCGTACTGACCCTGCTGGTGATCGCCGCCGCCGCCCGCTGGGCCCCCCGGGAGAGCCGCACCGACCGGACACTCGTCCGGGCGCTGCTCGGTGGGCTGACCCTGCTGACCCTGGTGGTGGTGGCCTCGGCACTGTTCCGGATGGATGTCTACGCCGACGCGTACGGCGCGACCCGGCTCCGGCTGCTGGTCGCGGTCTGCGAGGTCTGGCTGGGCCTGCTCTTCGTGCTGACCGCGCTGGCCGGGGTGCGGCTGGCCGCGGGCTGGCTGCCCCGGGCGGCGGTCGGCACCGCGGTGCTCGCCCTGCTCGCCCTCGCCATGGCCGACCCGGACCGGCTGATCGCCGAGCACAACGTCGACCGGTACGAGCGCACCGGCCGGATCGACGTCTCCTACCTCTCCACGCTCTCCACCGACGCGGTGCCGGCACTGGACCGGCTGCCGGAGCCGGAGCGGACCTGCGCGCTGCGCAGGATCAGCCTCGACCTGCCCGCCGACGACTGGCGCGAGACCAACCTCGCCCGGAGCGAGGCACGGCGGATCCTCGCCCGGCGTCCCCCGGACGCCCTGCGGACCTGCCCCCCCGACCGGATGGTGAGGGCGGCCGGCGTGGACGGTCGGAGGGCGTCGGCGGTCGGTGCGGAACGCTTGACATTCCTGGCCGGCCGGTGAGACTGCCGGGGTGACCAACCCCGTCGATCCGCAGCCTGCGCCGGTGCCGCGCCGGCCGCAGCCGCGGGTCCGGGTGGTGCTGGCCGAGGCGGCCCGCGGCGACACCGGCGCCGAGCGGACCCGCGCGGAGCTGACCCAGCAGACCCAGGTCGGCGAGGCGCTGGTCCGCGGCCTGGTCCGCGCCCAGCTCGCCCTCGCGCTGCGACTCTCGCTGGTGGTGGCGATCGGGCTCGGCGGCCTGCCGCTGCTCTTCGCCATCGCCCCGGAGGTGGGCACGGCAAAACTTGTCGGGATCAACCTGCCGTGGCTGCTGCTCGGCGTCGCCGCCTTTCCGTTCCTGGTCGCGGTCGGCTGGGCGTACGTGCGGCTGGCCGAGCGGAACGAGCAGGACTTCACCGACGTGGTCCAGCGGCCGGAGCGCTGAGGTGGCCAACCCGTACACGATCCCGGCGATCATCGCGGTCACCCTGGTCACGGTCGGGATCGGCTTCTACGGGTTGACCCTGGCCCGGACCACCTCCGATTTCCTGGTCGCCTCCCGGATGGTCAGCCCGACCTGGAACGCGGCGGCGATCGGCGGGGAGTACCTCTCCGCCGCCTCCTTCCTCGGCATTGCCGGCCTGATCCTCAAGTACGGCGTGGACGTGCTCTGGTATCCGGTCGGCTTCGCCGCCGGCTACCTGGCGCTGCTGCTCTTCGTGGCCGCACCGTTGCGCCGGTCCGGCGCGTTCACCCTGCCCGACTTCTGCGAGCTGCGGCTCGGCTCCCGGCGGCTGCGCAAGCTCGCCACCCTCTTCGTCGTCTTCATCGGCTGGCTCTACCTTGTCCCGCAGTTGCAGGGGGCGGGGCTGACCCTGAGCACCGTCGCCGGTGGGCCGTACGAGCTGGGTGCGCTGCTGGTCGCCGTGGTGGTCACCGCGAACGTGGCGCTGGGCGGGATGCGGGCGGTCACCTTCGTGCAGGCGTTCCAGTACTGGCTCAAGCTCACCGCGCTGGCCGTACCGGCGATCTTCCTGGCGTTGCAGTGGCAGGCGGACGCCCGGCCGCCGGTGACCCCGGAGGGTGGCTCGGTCTTCCCGGCGGCGACCACGGTGGTGGTCGAGGAACCGGCCCGGCTGACCCTGCCGGACGGCACGTCCCGGCAGGTGCACCCCGGCGAGGAGCTGACGTTCGCCGCCGGCGAGCCGGTGCCGGAGATCTCCAGCGTGGACGCGGCGCACGGCCTCGACTGGCTGTTGCCGAGCACGGCCGGCGACGACGACCGGGGCCTCTTCGCCACCTACTCGCTGATCCTGGCGACCTTCCTCGGCACGATGGGGCTGCCACACGTCCTGGTGCGCTTCTACACCAATCCCGACGGCGCGGCGGCCCGGCGTACCACCCTGGTGGTGCTGGCCCTGGTCGGCGCCTTCTACCTGCTCCCCACGCTGTACGGCGTGCTCGGCCGGATCTACACCCCGCAGTTGCTGCTCACCGGGCGGACCGACGCGGTGGTGGTGCTGCTGCCCGGCGCGGCGCTCGGCGGCGGCCTGACCGGGCAACTGCTGGCCGCCCTGGTCGCCGCCGGAGCGTTCGCCGCCTTCCTCTCCACCTCCTCCGGGCTGCTCACCAGCGTGGCCGGGGTGCTCTCCACCGACGTGCTGGGCCGTGGCTCGGTACGCGACTTCCGGCTGGCCACGGTGCTGGCCGGGACGGTGCCGATGCTGCTCGCGCTGAACGTCTCGGGGCTGGACGTCTCCCAGGTGGTCGGGCTGGCGTTCGCGGTCGCCGCGTCGAGCTTCTGCCCGCTGCTGGTGCTCGGCATCTGGTGGCGTGGCCTGACCGACGCCGGTGCGGCGGCCGGGATCCTGGCCGGCGGCGGCGCGGCGATCGGCGCGGTGCTCTTCACGGTGGTCGGGCCGGATCTGACCGGCTGGCCGGCCGTGCTGATCGCGCAGCCGGCCGCCTGGACGGTGCCGCTGGCCTTCACGGTCATGGTCACCGCCTCCTGGGCCACCCGGCGCCGGACCCCGACCGACGTCGCCGCCACCATGCTCCGGCTGCACGCCCCCGAAGCGCTCCGCCTGTAAGGAAGGGCCCCCGCTTATCGCTTTCCGTTGCAGAAGGGCCCCCGCCTAACTCCGCCGGCACCCAGCGCCGAGCGGCGTGACCGGGGTCACTGGGCGCAGCCACCGGCCCGTTCGGCGCAGGCGGCGACCGAGCTCCGGATCGCTGCTTTCCGATACTCCCGCCGCTCCATACGGTGCGCGAAACTCCCCTGCCCCTGCAAAGGTGGTGAGAACAGCATGTCTACGGATACTCCCGCGCCGGCCAGCGCAGCCCCGGACCGGTACGTCGCCGCACAGCGATCGGACGAGTTCGCCGGCCTGCGCAAAGCGCTGCGCGGATTCGTCTTCCCGATGACCGCGGCGTTCTTCCTCTGGTACGCCCTCTACGTCATCCTCTCCGCGTACGCCCGCGACTTCATGAGCACGAAGCTCGTCGGCAACATCAACGTGGCCCTGGTCTTCGGCCTGTTGCAGTTCGTCTCCACCTTCCTGATCGCGTGGTTCTACTCCCGCTACGCCGAGCGGAATCTCGACCCGACCGCCGACCGGATCCGTGCGGAACTGAGCGACGTGCCGGACGGGTCGACCACGGTGGACGAGTCGAAGGGAGCGGCGTCATGAGCCGCGACGTCCTGGCCGGGTTCGTCCTGGCCGCCGAGGCGGGGGACAACACCGCCCGCAACCTGACCATCACGCTCTTCCTGATCTTCGTCGCGGTGACCCTGGGCATCACCGTCTGGGCCAGCCGGCAGACCAAGACGGCCACCGACTACTACGCCGGTGGTCGCTCCTTCTCCGGCTTCCAGAACGGTATGGCGATCGGCGGCGACTACATGTCCGCCGCGTCGTTCCTCGGCATCGCCGGCATCATCGCGCTCTACGGCTACGACGGGTTCCTCTACTCGATCGGCTTCCTCGTCGCCTGGCTGGTGGCCCTGCTGCTCGTCGCGGAACTGCTGCGGAACTCGGGCCGCTACACCATGGCCGACGTGCTGGCGTTCCGGATGCGGCAGAGGCCGGTCCGGACGGCGGCGGCGGTCTCCACGATCACCGTCTCGATCTTCTACCTGCTGGCCCAGATGGTCGGCGCGGGTGCGCTGGTCGCGCTGCTGCTCGGCATCCGGCCGGGCACCACGTTCCTCGGCATGGACGCGGACGCGGCGAAGATCGCCACCATCATCATGGTCGGCGCCCTCATGATCATCTACGTCACCGTGGGTGGCATGAAGGGCACCACGTACGTGCAGATCGTCAAGGCGTTCCTGCTGATGAGCGGCGCCCTGGTGATGACGATCCTGGTACTGGCGCACTACAGGTTCAACCTCTCCACCCTGCTCGGTGACGCGGCGAACGCCTCCGGCCAGGGTTCGGCGTTCCTCGAACCAGGACTGCGGTACGGCGTCGAGGTGGCCGGTGACGCCACGAAGACCTTCTACAACAAGGTCGACCTGCTCTCCCTCGGCATCGCCCTGGTGCTCGGCACCGCCGGCCTGCCACACATCCTGATCCGCTTCTACACCGTGCCGACCGCCAGGGCGGCCCGGAAGAGTGTGCTCTGGGCGATCGGCATCATCGGCACGTTCTACCTCTTCACCCTCGCCCTCGGCTTCGGCGCGGCGGCGCTGGTGGGCCAGGAGGCGATCAGGGCACAGGACGCGGCCGGCAACACCGCCGCGCCGCAGCTCGCCCAGGCGCTCGGGGTCGACTTCCTCGGCGGCGAGGTGGGTGGCGCCGCCCTGCTCGCGATCATCGCGGCGGTGGCCTTCGCCACCATCCTCGCAGTGGTGGCCGGGCTCACCCTGGCCTCCTCGTCCAGCCTGGCCCACGACTTCTACGCCAACGTGGTCAAGGGCGGGCAGGCGTCGGAGCGGCAGGAGGTCAACGTCGCCCGGATCTCGGCGCTGGTGATCGGCGCGATCTCCATCGTGCTCTCGATCTTCGCGCAGAACCTGAACGTAGCGTTCCTGGTCGCCCTGGCCTTCGCGGTGGCGGCGTCCGGAAACCTGCCGGCGATCCTCTACAGCCTGTTCTGGAAGAGGTTCAACACCTCCGGCGCGGTCTGGGCGATCTACGGCGGTCTGATCAGCGCCGTCGGGCTGGTGTTCTTCTCCCCGGTGGTCTCCGGGGCGGCGACCTCGATGTTCCCGGACCAGAACTGGCAGTGGTTCCCGCTGTCGAACCCGGGCATCATCTCCATCCCGATCGGCTTCCTCTGCGGCTGGATCGGCACGATCATCTCGAAGGAGACCGACGAGCAGAAGTACGCCGAACTGGAGGTGCGCTCCCTCACCGGCGCCGGCGCGCACTGACCCCCACGGGGGCCGGACAACATCGGAGCTGCGCACCGGACCGGGCAGCCGGTCACTCTGCGCACGTCCCGTACGACGGATGGTGCCGGGCGGTCGTCCCGCCCGGCACCATCCGTCCCAGCCGTCCCACCGGCCGGACTCCGGCAGGGTCCCTGGGCCAGCCGGAGATCAGCATTCTGGGTACGCTGACTGTATGGCGGTAGCCCAGCGCTTCGGAGCGGAACACCGGATCCTCGTCACCGGCGGCGCCGGTTTCGTCCCTTCCCACCTGGTCGACGCACTCGTCGCGCGCGGCTGCACCGTGGTCGCGGTGGACAACTTCGTCACCGGATCGAAGGAAAACGTCGCCCATCTCGCCGACCATCCCCGGTTCACGCTGGTCGAGGCAGATGTCTCGGACGGGCTTCCCGAGCACCATCCGGCGATCGCCGAGCGCTTCGACGCCATCATGCATCTGGCGTCGCCGGCCAGCCCCACCGACTTCGCCAGCCTGCCGATCGAGATCCTCCGGGTCGGGTCGCTGGCCACCCTGCACCTGCTCGACCGGGCGGTCGCCGACCGGGCCCGGTTCATCATGGCCTCCACCTCCGAGGCGTACGGAGACCCGCAGGTGCACCCGCAGGTCGAGACCTACTGGGGCAACGTCAACCCGATCGGCGTACGCAGCGTCTACGACGAGGCCAAGCGGTTCGCCGAGGCGAGCACGATGGCGTACCACCGCTACCACGGGCTCGACGTCGGGATCGTCCGGATCTTCAACACCTACGGTCCCCGGATGCGCCCGGACGACGGGCGGGCGATCCCGACCTTCATCACCCAGGCGCTGCGCGGCGAGCCGCTGACCGTGCACGGCACCGGCGCGCAGACCCGCTCCATCTGCTACGTCAGCGACCTGGTCCGGGGGATCCTGCTGCTGCTCGACTCCACCGAGACCGGCCCGATCAACTGCGGCACCGAGCACGAGGTGTCGATGCGCGAGCTGGCCGAGACGATCGCCGCGCTGACCGGAAGCCGCTCCCAGGTGACCTACATCACCCGCACCGCCGACGACCCGGAGATGCGCCGCCCGGATCTCACCCTGGCCCGGGAGCGACTCGGCTACGAGCCCGAGGTCACTCCGGCCGAGGGGCTGCGCCGGACCATCGAGCACTTCAGTCAGCGGTTGGCGGGCTAGCGCAGGATACCGGGTCCGTGCCGGCCGGGCTGTGGCACACAGCGGTTTCTTGGTTCCGCTACGTACCCTGAGGGCATGTTCGCAAGTCCTCCCCCGAACGCGACGAGCAGTGTCCAGCGGATGACCGCCGGCGGATCCGCCGGTCGGGCGTCGGTGCCCGGCCCGGGTCGGACCGGCGGGTCGAGCCGGATCTCCGGCCGGGCCCAGGTCTCGGACATACCCGGCCAGGCCGGACCGTACGGTCCGCCGACCGGCCCCGGTGGCGGTGGCCCGGGCGGTCCGTCCGGTCCGGGAGGGCCAGGGCTGCCCGGCTCGCCCGGCCGGCGCGGTCCACGGCCCCGTTGGGGCCGGATCGCCCTGGTCGTCGGCGTCGCGGTGCTGGTGCTGGGCCTGCTCGCCGGCGGTGGTCTCTGGCTCTACGTCAGAGGGCTCGACAACGACCTGGCCCGGACCGACCCGTTCGCCGAACTGGCCGGCGGTCGCCCCAAGTCGGTAAGCGGCGCGCTGAACATCCTGATGGTCGGCAGCGACTCCCGGGACCCGGACGCCCCGGTCGACCAGGCCAGCAAGTGGCGGGCCGACACCATCATCGTGATGCACATCCCGGCCAGTCACGACCGGGCCTACCTCGTCTCGATCCCCCGGGACCTCTACGTGCCGATCCCGGAGAGCGCCGGGGCGGAGTGCGGCAGCGGCGAGCGCCGCAAAATCAACGCGGCCTTCGCCTTCGGCGGCCTGCCCCTGGCGGTACGCACCGTGGAGTGCTTCACCGACGTCCGCATCGACCACGTGATGGCGATCGACTTCGCCGGCTTCAAGGAGGTCACCGACGCGCTGGGCGGGGTCGACCTGAAGGTGGAGCGCGACATCACCTCGATCCACAAGCCGTACCGGAAGTTCTCCAAGGGCGTCAACCACATGGACGGGACGGAGGCGCTGGACTGGATCCGGCAGCGCAAGCAGTTCCCGGACGGCGACTTCGCCCGGATGCGCCACCAGCAGGAGTTCCTACGCGCCCTGATGGACAAGGCGGTCAGCACCGGCACTCTGGGCAACCCGGCCAAGCTGAACGCCTTCCTCAAGGCGGTCACCGGCGCGGTCACCGTGGACGAGGGCTTCTCCCTGGTCGACATGGCCGTCCAGTTCCGCAACCTGCGCGGCGAGAACCTCCGGTTCATCACCAGCCCGCACAACGGCAGCCAGACCATCAACGGTGAGTCGGTGGTGGTGTCGGACCGCGAGAAGGCGCTCTCCATGTACCGCGCGATGGCGGCGGACACAATGGACGACTGGGTCGCCGCCAACCTCTCCCCGACACCCACGCCCGGCAACGGCGGCTGAACCGCCCGGCATCGCCCGGCACGGCAACCGCACGCGCACGTTGAACCGCGACGAGCGCGCACCCGTAGATGAACAGGAGCAGGTAACGTAGTTAACTCGGGGCGACTGGCGGGTGTCCGTACCATGTCACGGCGTCCCGCCCCTCACCCCTGATCCTGGAGCAGGCATGCCGGTGCAGTCCCGCCGACGTCCCCCACGGCCCGCCGCGCCGGTCCCACCGCCCCGCGCGAGCGCCTCCGTGGCCGCCGCCACCGCCGTCGACGACCGGGAGGGCATCGACGACCGGGAAGGGCCGACCCGAAAGGGCGGGAAGGGGCCGACCCGCAGCGACGGGAAACGCGCGGGAGGCAGGGACGGGGCCGGCACGACCGCCGCCCGGCGCCGCAGGGCTCCGCTCTGGGCCCGCCTCACCCTGGTCTTCGGCGCCGTGCTGATGCTCTCCAGCGGCGTGGCCATCGTCGGCATGCAGGTGGTGATCGACCAGGCCACCAGCACCATCCAGCAGAAGAACCTGCTCGGCTCGGCGGGCAAGTCCGCCGCCGAGGGCGGCGAGGACCTCGAGGGCCCGATCGACCTGCTACTGCTCGGCATCGACGCGCGGGCCCGACTGGACGACGACAACGTCCGCGCCGACACCATCATCGTGCTGCACATCCCGGCCAGCCACGACCAGGCCTACCTGCTCTCCATCCCCCGCGACACCGAGGTGCAGGTGCCGGCCTTCAGGACCAGCGGGTACACCGGCGGCACCGCCAAGGCGACCGAGGCGTTCTACCACGGGGCACAGAACGGCGGCGGGCTCGCCGGCGGCGCGCAGTTGATGGCGCAGACCATCAACAAGCTGACCGGGATCAGCTTCGACGGTGCGGCGATCATCAACTTCAGCGGCTTCAAGAAGATCATCGACGCCCTCGGCACCATCCCGATGTGCGTGCGTCAGGAGGTCGAGTCACACCACATGATGCTGGTCGACGGCAAGCCGATGTGGAACCACGACGCCAAGAAGACCAGCGGGGTCAAGAAGCCGGTGGTGCACAGGAAGGGCTGCCGGCAGATGGAGGGCTGGGAGGCGCTCGACTACTCGCGCCAGCGCTACGGGCTCACCCACGGTGACTACGACCGCCAGCAGAACCAGCAGCAACTGATCAAGGCGATGGCCAAGAAGGCGATGTCCGACGGGGTGACGACCGACCTGGGCAAGCTCCAGCGCCTGATGAAGGCCGCCGGCGAGGCGCTCATCCTGGACACCGGCGGCACGCCGGTCGCCGACTTCATCTTCACCATGCGCGGGCTGGCCGCCAACGACCTCGTGCTGCTGCGCACCAACGACGGCAACTTCGCCGGCAACGGCAACGGCCGGGAGACACTCAAGCCCATCAGCCAGCAGATGTTCGCCGCGGTCAGGGCGGACCGGCTGGACGAGTTCATCATCAGCAACCCGGAGGTCCTCGCACCGACCAGGTAGCCGCCATCAGCGGATCCGGCAGGGAAAATCGCAAAAGCCACTGAACGCGCAAACCGGGCCCCTAGCCTGAGATGAGAATCACTCAGCCGGGTCGGGGGAGGCGTCACGTTCACACCCAAGCGGTCGACTCCCGGGCGACGGACCGGGCAGCGGCGTACGGCGCCCACCTGGGCGAAGGTGGCGATCGGGCTCGGCCTCACCCTGCTGCTGATCTCCGGGGCCGGTGGCGCCGGGCTGCACGTGCTGGCCAACCGCTACGACAACAGCGTGATCAAGGAACTGCTCCTCGACCCGGCAGCCCGGGGCGACCGGGGCGACGTCACCGGCCCGCTCAACTACCTGCTGGTCGGCTCCGACGAGCGCCCCAGCGCCGACCCCGGCGCCGACCAGCGGTCCGACACGATCATGATCGCGCATCTGCCCGCCGGCCTGGACCGGGCCTACCTGATCTCGGTCCCCCGGGACCTGCTGGTCGAGATCCCACCGGCCCCGGCCAGCGGCTGGCCCGGCGGAGCAGACAAGATCAACTCGGCGTTCCAGTACGGCGGCGGTGGCCAGGGCGGCACCCGACTGCTCTCCGCGACCCTGACCCGGCTCACCGGCATCCGGTTCGACGGCGCCGCTCTGGTCAACTTCGCCGGCTTCCAGCGCGCCATCGACCTGCTGGGCGGGGTGCGGATGTGCGTCGACACCCCGGTCCGGTCGATACACACCCGGCACGAGTTCACCGCCGGCTGCCACCAGATGAGCGGCGCGCAGGCGCTCGACTACGCCCGCCAGCGGTACGACCTGCCCAACGGCGACTTCGACCGGCAGCGGCACCAGCAGCAACTGCTGCGGGCGATGATGGACAAGGCCACCACCTCGGACATGCTGCGCAACCCGGTCCGGCTCGACCAGGTGATCCGGGCCGTCGGCTCGTCGTTCACCGTCGACACCAACGGCATGCCGCTGGAGGACCTGATCTTCGGTCTGCGCCGGATCCGCTCCGACGCGCTGCGCGGGATCCAGCTCCCGGCCCACGCCGAGACCATCGACGAGGTCTCCTACGTCCTGCTGGAGGAGCCGGCGGACACGCTCTTCGACTCGCTGCACGCGGCCGACCTGGACACCTGGGCACACCAGCACCCGCAGTGGGTCAACCGGCTCTAGCCCGCTCCAGCCCGGTGACCGGTCCGCTCCAGCCCGGTGGCCGGCCCGGCGGAGGTCTACCCTTGGTAACCGTGTTCGCAGCCAACCTTCCCTCCGTGACCGCCGCCGAGGTCCCCGCCGACGCCTACCTCCTCGACGTACGGGAGGCGGACGAGTGGGCGGCCGGGCACGCACCCGGCGCCCACCACCTGCCGATGATGGAGGTGCCCGCGCGGATGTCCGAGATCCCCGCCGACGGCGACGTCGTCGTGGTCTGCCGCTCCGGCGGCCGGTCCGCACAGGTCGTCGGCTACCTGATGAACAACGGTTGGGACAACGTCCGGAACCTCGACGGCGGGATGCGGGACTGGGCCGCCGCCGGCCGTCCCGTCGAGAGCGAGGGCGGGCAACCACCCGCCCGCGTCATCTGACCGTTACCTCTCAGTGCGCTTTAGCAAGCACACGGTTGGTAGTCCCGCCTTGCGGTGGGACGGTCCCGGTCTGACCGACTGGCGTCGTGCCGGGTTGACGCTTGACGGCCACCTGCCCCGCGGGCAGGGTCTTACGGTCGGCTCCACGTCCATTCCAGCCTTGCGGCTGTGGGTGTCCGGCCACTCCGGCACCCGCGACGTTCACGAGCAGGGCGAGGTTCCGGGCCGCGTTCGCATCGCGGTCCAGGGCCAGGCCGCACTCTTCGCATACGAACGTTCGGATCCGCAGCGGCAGTTTGGCTTTCACCGCACCGCAGTCCGAACAGGTCTTACTCGATGGGAACCAGCGGTCGGCCAGGATCAGCCGCCCGCCGTTCCATCCGGTCTTGTAGGTCAACTGCTGTCGGATGGTGCCGAACCCGCAATCGGAGATGGCCTTGGCGAGCCGGCGGTTGCGGACCATCCCGGCCACGTTCAGATCCTCGACCACGATCATGCCGTATGCGCTGGCGAGAGATGTGGTGAGCTTGTGCAGCCCGTCCCGACGCAGGTTCGCCACCCGGGCATACGTCCGGGACCGGTCCCCGTTCGCCTTCCACCACCGGTTCGAACCCGTCTGCCCGGTACGCCGGTCCGGGCCGACCCGGCGGGACACCCGACGCGACAAACGCCGCAGCCGCCTCGCCGCACCGGCCAGATGGCGTGGATTGTCGACGACCTCACCGGTCGACAGCACCGCCAGATGACTGATCCCGACATCGACACCGACCACCGCCGCCGGCCGGCCGGGCGTGTCGATACGCCGGTCAACCTCGCAAGCGAACGACACATACCAGCGTCCACCGTCGAGCCTCACGGTCGCGGACAGGATCCGGGCCGTGCCGGCGTCGACACGGCGGGCCAGTTTCCGAGCCGACTCGTGCAGCTTGACCGTCCCCAAACGGGGCAGCGTGACGTGTTTACGGTCCGCCTCGATCCGGATCGCGCCGGTGGTGAACGTGACCGACATGCCGGTTTTCCGCTTCGACTTGAACCTTGGGAACCTGACCTTCGGTCCCTTGCGTTTGCCGGACTTCGAGTCCCGCCACGCGTCCAGGCCGCGCACCAGGTTCCGGATCCCGGACGCGTACGCCTCCTTCGAGTTCTCCGCCCACCACGGCGCCACCTCAGGCTTCGCCTGATTCCACGCCTTCCGCAGCGACGGCAGGGTCCACGACACGTACGGGGTCAACTGATTCCCGGTCAGGCCGTACGTTTTCTCCGCCGCCCGCTGATCCAGCTGGGCCTTGATCAGGGCGAGTGCCCAGTTGAACGCCTTCCGCGACGCACCCGCGTGCGACGCCAGACCGCGAACGTGCGCCGGGGTCGGGTCAAGCGCGAACCGGTACGCCTGGTTGACGATCACCGCGGGTCCGTCTCGATCGCCTCGACCGCGCGGCGGGCACGGTTCGCGGCAGCGCGTCGGCCGTAGAGCCGGGCGCACAGCGACGTCAGGATCTCGGTCACGTCGCGGACCAGGTCGTCATCGACCTCGGCCGGGCGACCACGAGTAGACGGCGGCCTTGAGCGGACAGGGCGGCCTCGACGTATTCGGCGCCGAAGCGGGCGAACCGGTCCCGACTTCGGTCACCACCCGGTCCACGCCGAGCTTCTGGCCGGTGGCCCACACGGTCACCCGGGCGACCTGCCGGTCCAGATCGGCCTTCTGATCAGCCGACGACACCCGGGCGTACACCACCGTCTGTCCGGCGCCGCCGGGCGCGGCGGTGACCGGTTCACCCACCATGATCAGCCGGCCGATTCGATAGGTGGGAACGGGCAGCGTCCCGGCCGCGTACTGCCGCCGAGCGGTGATGTACGCGATGCCGGTCGACGCAGCCCACTCCTTCAGGTTCACGGGAGTATCATGGCTGCTTCAAGGGCGCCAAAGATGCACGACACGCACAGCAGCTAGCTACCCCCGTCCGGGAACGCGGAGCGTGAACCCGGGGGACTGCCGAAACAGACGCCGAGAAGGCAGACTCGGGGCATGCCGGTACGCCCCGATTACCCCCGCCTCGTCGCCGGCCACGCCAGCGTGCTGGAGATGCTCAACGCGGGCGAGGTGGGTCTTCCGGTCCTCAACCGCCTGCTGCTGGTCGGCGCCGAGGCGCTCGACGTACCCGGGATGTCGTTCGTCGAGTTCGGGCCGAACGGAGGCCGGGTGGTCGCCGCCCACGGCGAGCTGGCCTGGGCGGTCGGCCTGCCGATCCCGATCCTCGACCAGCCGTCCGACGACCGGCTCTGCGGCCCGGGGGTCCGGGCGATGAGCGTCGACGTCCTCCCCCCGGACCTCGCCGAGGAGCTGGACGGGCGCGGCCTGCGGCACCTGCTCGCCGCCCGGGTCGAGATCGGCGGGCTCACGATCGGCAACGTGTACGCGATCTACCCGGACGCCGAGCGACCCGACGACCCCGAACACCGGTCGGTGCTCGGCTTCCTGGCCGCCACCGCCGCACACATGTACGGCGACCAGGCCGGCCTGCCGGTGCACGGCGACGGTACGGCGGTCGCGGCGCTCGCCGACGGCCTGGCGGTGGTCAGCCGGGACGGCACCGTCCAGCTCTGGAACCCGGCCGCCGAGCGGGTCACCGGGCTGCGCTCGGCCGACCTCCTCGACCGGCCGCTGCCGTTTCCGGTGCCGCCGCCGGGCCAGGTGGTCGACCACCGGCTCCCGGACGGCCGCTGGCTCAAGGTCAGCTCCGGCGAGCTGCCCGGCACGGCGGCGGCCCGCGTGGTGATCTTCCGCGACAGCAGCGACCAGCACATCCGCGACCACGACCGGGATCTCTTCGTCGCGGTCACCAGCCACGAACTCCGTACCCCGGTCACGGTCATCAAGGGGTACGCCGACACGCTCGGCACGCACTGGGACTCGCTCTCCGACCCGGAGCGGCGGCAGGCGGCCGGGGTGATCGGCCAGCGGGCCGGTGAACTGGCCCGGCTGGTGGACCGGCTGCTCGCCACCACCAACGACGCCGGCCCGGTCGGCGGTTCCCCGCCGGTCCCCTTCGACCTGGTCGACACGTTGCGGGCCGCCGCCGACGACCTCCCGGCCGAAGTGCGTTACCGGCTGGTCATCCGGCTTCCGGAGCACCTGCCGAAGGCGCTCGGCGACCGGGCCAGCATGGCCACCGTGTTGACGGAGCTCACCACCAACGCCGGCAAGTACTCTCCGGAAGGGTCGCCGGTGCTGCTGAGCGCCGAGGCCGACCGGCGTACGGTGGCGTTCCGGGTGAGCGATCGAGGAATCGGGGTACGTCCGGAGCATGTGGAGCGGGCCTTCGAACGGTTCTGGCAGGGCGAGACCGGCGACCGGCGTCGCTATCCCGGCGCCGGCCTGGGGCTCTACCTCGTACGCCGGATCGTCGAGCGACAGAATGGCTGGGTTTCACTGCGCCCACGCGACGGCGGCGGTACGGTCGCAGAGGTGCGGCTGCCCCGAGGCTGAACCGAGGTCGCCCGGTGGCGCCCCGCCCCGGTGGTCCGCCGAGGAGGCACCTGGATTGTCGCGCATCTCGACCGAGCGATCATGGTGCCTGCTGGTGCCGCAGCACGCCCAGGGTGCCCGTACCGCCCGGCACCGCCTCGGCGCCGAACTCGACGGCACCGTCCCGCGGGCACTCGTCGCCGACGCCGAGATGGTCGCGGCCGAGCTGCTCGGCAACGCCGTACGCCACGCGGAGCCGCTGCCCGGCGGCATGATCCGGCTGACCTGGCTGCTGCGTGCCGGCCCGAGCGTCAACTCGATCGAGATCCGGGTGACCGACGGCGGCGCCGTCGGCCCGCCCCGGGTCCGGCAGGCGGGGCCGGACGCGACGGACGGTCGCGGGCTGCACCTGGTGGCCGCGCTCGCCACCGAGTGGGGCGTGGAACGCGACGGGCTCGGCCAGAGCGTCTGGGCCCGTCTGGCCCACCCGGTCGGCCAGCGGCTCGCCGCCGTCCGGTGACGCCACCGCCCCCGAGCAGGCTGACCCGCCGGTGGCCGCGACCGGTCCCCCGCGTCCGGCCGGTTGGGCCTAGGCTGTCTCGTCGTGGGTAAGCGTCGAAAGAGTTCCCGGTCCGGGGTGGCGGACGCCAGCGGTGCGGGCCGGGCCGAGAAGCGGCAGAAGATCCGGGACGTCTTCGTCCCGCGTCCCTTCGAGGGGTTGACCGACGAGCCGGAGTGGATCGCGCTCCGCGAGCTGGTGCCGGCGGCCTCCGCCCCGCTCACCCTCACCCCCGGCCTGGTTGAGGAGTACGGCGACCGGCCCGTCACCCTGGCCACCGTGCTGCCGATGGCCACCCCGGCGATCACCAAGCCGGACGGGCGGATCATGATCGGTCTGCAACGGCACGTGCAGTCCGGCGACGTCTCCCGGGACCTGGCCGAGGCGCTGCTCTGCGCACTGCGGACCGAGCCGGGTGGCACGGTCTCGGTGCCGGCGCTGCCCGGCGAGGGTCCCCGGCTGCCGGACGTCCTGGTCGACGGCCCGCTCGACATCACCATGCACGAGGGTTTCGAGTTCTGGCTCGACCCGGGGGCCGACGAGGACCCGAACGTCAAGGCATCCCTCGAACGCGCCAACGCCTCGATCTATCCGACGGTCCGGCTCTCGGCCGCACCGGCCGCGTACTGGTGCCGGGTCAGCGACAAGAGCCACGTCCGGTGGGTGCTCCCCGACGACGAGGACGCCGCACTGGACACTCTCTCCCGGCTGAGCGCGGCCGGCGAGCTGACACTCGGCGCGGAGACGAAATTCGCCGGCATGTTCCGGGCGCACGGCCGGCTCGTACCCGTCTGGGACCTGCCCCGGGACGCCGCGCCGGAGTCCTGGGAGGCCCCGCTCGCCGACTTCGCGAAGCGGTACGCCGCCGCCCTCGCCGACCCGGCCCCGCTGGACGCCGCCGGGCGCCGGGCGAAGCAGGGGCTGCTCGGCCGCCAGCTCACGCTGCGCTAGACGGGTGCACCGGATCTTGACGACTTGTTGCGGCTGGGACAGCAACAAGTCGTCAAGATCTGACAGAGTCAGTCGGGCTGGTCAGGAGTTCACGAGGTGATCAGGTCCGTGCGGTAGTCGGGGGCCAGCCGAGCCGCGCGCTGGCGGCGCTCGTCCTGTTCCTCTGCGCTGAGCGGTGGTGGCGCGGCGTCGGGGGCGTCGACCCGGTCACCGACCTGGCGGAAGTACTCGTCCTGGCCGGCCGGGGTGCACATGCAGAGCAGGCGGGCCGGCCGGTCGAAGCTGTTGCGGAAGAAGTGCGGTGCGTTGGCCGGTATGTTCACCGTCTCGCCGGCCCGCGCGACGACCTTCTCCCCACGGAACGTGAACTCCACCGCGCCGTCGAGCACGGTGAACATCTCCTCGAAGTCGTGCCGGTGCGGCGGTGGGCCGCCGCCCGGCGGCACCCGCATCTCGATCAGGCAGTAGCGGCCGGCGGTCTGGTCCCCGCCCACCAGCACCGTGTAGATGCCGCCGGCTATCGCCAGGTGCACGAGGTCGGAGTCGCCGGGGCGCACGTGCAGGAGTTCGCGTGCCGGGTCGTCGGGTGGCACGGCTGAGATCGACATCTGCAATCCCCTTCGGTCAGGTCGGGCGACAACTGAGCGGTTCGTCCGTGTCCGCACGGATACCCATCCAGGGGTACGGCAACCGCGGGACCGCGCTCGCCGCCGCCTGGGCGATCGGGGCCGCCGCGACCCGTCAGCACCATGTTGATGATTCCGGCTCGCACTGGCCCGCCGCGGAGCGGCGGCCGGGACGGGTTCGTGCCGTCACACCGACGGTGGGTTCCCGGCCGCCGGACGCAGCGGCTCGCGGACGAGCGGACAGGACATGCAGCGCGGACCGCCCCGGCCCGAACCGAGTTCGGAGCCGGCGATCCGGAGCACCTCGATGCCGGCCCGTTCGAGCTGCGCGTTGGTCTCGACGTTCCGCTCGTAGGCGACGCAGAGCCGGGGCGCGAGCGCCAGGGTGTTGTTGCCGTCGTCCCACTGTTCGCGTTCGGCGGTCACCGGATCGAGACCGGTGTCGATCACCCGCAGGGTGTCGAGGTCCATCGCGTCCGCCGCCGCGCGCAGGAACGGCGCCGGCCCGTCGAGCTGGATCCCGCCGTCGTCGCCGGCCACCACCGTGTACGCCGAGAGCGTGTGCGCGATGTTCGGATACATCAGTACCGCGTCGACGTCGACCATCGTGCAGACGGTGTCCAGGTGCATCGTGGCGCGTTCCTGGGCGATCGGCACCACCAGGATCGTGTGGGCCAACCCCGCGTCGAAGACCCGGCGGGCCAGTCGCTCCGCCCCGGCCGGTGTGGTGCGCTCGCCGACCCCGACGGCCAGCACCCCGGGGGCGAGCAGCAGCACGTCTCCGCCCTCCAGATGCTCCAGCCCCGGACCGTAGACGAAGGGCGTACCGGCGAACCGGGGATGGTGCCGGTAGATCGCGTCGGTCAGGCTCGTCTCCCGGCCGCGGGCCGGCATGGCGAGGCTGGTCACGGCGGCGTGGTCGCCGATCCAGGTGGACGAGTCGCGGGTGAAGAGCAGGTTCGGCAGCGGGTCGATCACGAAGTCGAGCCGGTCCATAAGCCGGTAGACCAGGCCGCCACCGCGCCCGCCGAGCCGCAGCTCCTCGTGGGCGAGGCCGGCGATCAGCACCCCGGCCAGGGCGGCCGGATCGAGGTACGAGAGGTGCTCGGCGACCCGCCGCCGCAGCGTGTCGCCGAGTCGGGCGTCGTCGAGGACCCGTTCGGTCAGTTCGGCCCGCGCGTCGGCGACGGCCAGCGTCTCGGCGAGTAGGGTTCCGATGTAGAGCACTTCGACGCCGCGCTCGGTCAGCGCGGCGGCGAAGGCGTCGTGTTCCTCCTGCGCCCGCCCGACCCACGGGATCGCGTCGAAGAGCAGCGAGCCGTTGTTCCGGGGCGTGAGTCGGGCGAGTTCAGGTCCGGGACGATGCAGAAGCACAGTGCCGAGACGGCCGACCTCGCTGTCCACGAAATGGCTCATCAGAGCAGCGTAGGCCAGGAGTTGGCACCATCCGGGAAAAAGGGCTTCGGATGAATGGGGCATTCATCCGTACTCACTCCGGCGCTTCAACTTGCCGCCCCCCGGGTCTGGCCACGTACCGTAGTGAGGAGATAACTTCGAGGGACCTTTTGCCGGAGGTCACGATGACTGTCTTCTCTGCACGCTCAGCGGTTCCGTCCGCCCGGGCCCTGCCACCCGCACCGGTCAACCAACCCCCCACCCTGGACGCCGTCCGTCCCACCCCGATGGAGTGGGCCCGTCGGCGTCGCGCCGAGCGGGGCGCCCGCCGGATCGAGGCGGCCGGAGCGCGCGCGTTGAGCCGGCTCGACCATCTCGGCCCGTCGTGGCACGTGGTCGAGTGGCCGCGCACCGAGTTGACCCAGTCCAGCCTGCTCGACCTGGACGACCGGTCCCGGGACGAACGCGCCGGCTTCCTCGCGATCGGCCCCAGCGGCCTCTTCGCGGTCACCGTGGCCGACCACGGCCGGTCCCGGGTCCTGATCGCCGGGGATGTCGTGCAGATCAACGGCAAGCGCCCGACGTACGTGTCGGACGCGCGCCGGGACGCGAAGCGGGCCGCCAAGGCGCTCTCCAACGCCGTCGGCCTGACGATCCCGGTCACGCCGGTGCTGACCTTCGTCGGCTCCGGCGTGATCAGCGTCTACGGACTGCCCAAGGAGTGCCTGGTGGCGACCCACCGGGAGCTCGACCGGCTGCTCGTCGCGGGTGGCAACCGGATCAGCGCCGCCACTGCGGAGAAGCTGTCCCGGGTCGCCCAGTCCCCCGCCACCTGGTTGAACGCGCCGTACCGCTCGGCGGCGGACTACCGGTGGTACGAGGAGGGCCGAACGGCGGCTGACAAGCCCGCCGGACGCCGGTAGCGTTCCCGCCGACGCCACCCGTCGGGCGGCGCCCGACCGCCGCCCGGGGGCGTGGCGGACGGGTCACCGGGGGCGGGGGGCTGCGGGACGGCCCCGACCGGCCGGTGGATCACGGGAGTCGCGGCTCCCCGCGTCCACCGGCTAGCGTGGGGCGTGCGGTGCGGCATATAGGAGGCGCGGTGGCCCACGTCGAACTCTCGATCTCGGAGGCGTTTCCGACGCCGGGGGCCTCGTCGCTGCAACCCGGGCCGACCGGTTTCGACAACGCCGACGGCTCCGGTGGTGTCGACGGTTTCACCCGCTGGTCCGAGACCGTGTCGACGGCCGCCGAGCCGTGCCTGCTGATCGACCGGGACACCGTGATCTCGGCAGTTTCGTCCTCCGGCTGCCAACTGCTCGGCCTCGGCAGCCCGATCAGTGTGCTGGGCCGGCCGCTGCTCGGCAGCGACCTGCGGCTGCTCGACTTCACCGCCGCACGGGGCGACCTGACCGAGCAGGACGTCGAGAGGATCCCGCCGCTGCTCGCCCTGCACTCGGGTCGGCTGGCCCGAGGGCTGCTCCGGGTGCGCTGCCCCGCCGACGACGACCAGGCTGACGCCACCGTCGACGCGATCTCGACCCCCGTCCTCACCGACGGCCTGGTCGCCGGTTCACTCACCTTCTTCTCCGAGGTGTGACGGGCCTCCGGCGCCGAGGTGTGCCGGGCTTCCCGACCTGAAGCGTGGTCGATCACCCCGACGCCCTACCATGGGCGGGCCATCCGCCGCACCAGCCACGGCAGCCGTCTATGCCCGAGGATCCGGCCGTGCTCCGTCTTCCGTCTTTCCTCCCCGCCACCGGCGGTTCCCACGCCGTCGGCGGTTCCCACGCCGTCGGCGGTTCCCACGCCGTCGGCGGTTCCCACGCCGTCGGCGCCCTGCTCGGCTGCCTGGCCCTGGCCGGCTGCCTCGCCGTGACGGCCTGCGGGGTGCCGCCCGAGCTCGAGGAGCCGCCGGCCACCCCCACCCGGGCGGCACCCACCCCGACGGCCACCGCAAGCGGGCCGCCCTCGTCCGTCCCGACGCTGCCGCCGTCGCCGACGCCGAGCCCCACCGCGCTGGTCGCCTGCCCGGGGGGCCGGCCGAGCCAGGACCAGGTGACCGCGCTGCTCCGCCGCTCCGCGAACCTGCCCCGCTCCGGCCGGGTCACCTTCCAGACCGGGCCGCTCTGCGTCGAGGACTGGCAGTACAGCGTCGTGACGGTGGCCGGCCGGGAGCCGTTGCAGGCGGTGACCAGGGGCCGGCCCGGCAACCTCCGTCTGGTCACCGCCGGCACCGACGTCTGCAACATCCCGGTCCGTACCGAGGCACCGCCCGCGCTCCGGTCGAGGGCGTGTGACGCACCTCCGCCGGTCACCGGTTTGTAGGATGTACGGTATGCCCGGAACGCCGCCGACCCGCTTCGTCTACCTGGGGCCCGAGGGGACCTTCGCCGAGCAGGCGTTGCGGACCATCCCCGCCGCCGAGCGCGGCACGCGTACCCCGGTCCGCAGCGTGCCGGAGGCGCTGGACGCGGTCCGGGCCGGTGACGCCGATGCCGCGCTGGTGCCCCTGGAGAATTCCATCGGCGGCGTCGTGGCGGTGACCCTGGACGAGATGGTCGACGGCGACCCTCTGGTGATCACGCGCGAGGTGGTGCTGCCGGTCGAGTTCGTGCTCGCCGCCGCACCGGGCCGGAGCATCGCCGAGGTGCGGACCGTGGCCGCCCATCCGCAGGCGTCGACCCAGTGCCGGGGCTGGCTCCGTGACCACCTGCCCGACGCGGCCGTGGTGGACGTGCTCTCCAACGCCGCCGCGGCGGCGGCCGCCGCCCAGGGGCAGCAGGACGCGGCGGTCTGCGCGCCGATCAGCGCCGGCCGGCAGCGGCTGGCCGTACTGGCGGACAAGATCGCCGACCACGACGACGCGGTGACCCGGTTCGTGCTGCTCGGCCGGCCGGGTCCGCCGCCGCCCCGGACCGGCGACGACCTGACCTCGCTCGCCGTCTACATCGCGCACGACCGGGTCGGCGCGCTGCTCGCCGTGCTGATGGAGTTGGCGGTACGCGGGGTCAACCTGACCCGCATCGAGTCGCGCCCCACCGGCGAGGCGCTCGGCCGGTACGCCTTCTTCCTCGACTGCACCGGGCACGTCGCCGACGACCGGGTCGGTGAGGCGCTCCAGGGACTGCGCAGGATCTGCGCCGACGTGCGCTTCCTGGGGTCGTACCCGAGGCACCGCAGCAGCACGGCGGCGGCCGAACGGCCGGTCCCGGCGCCGGCCGGGCTCTCCGACGTCGACTACGCCGACGCCGCCGCCTGGCTGGCTCGGCTCCGCTCCGGCGAACTCTCCTGATCTCCCGGCCACGAGGGGCGTCACGCCGGTCGTCGCGGACCGGCCGGGAGGCCGGTACGGCTGGTTCTGAACCGGAGCCTTCAGACGCGGGGGCCGGGGGCGCCCCCACGACGCCTCCGGCCCCGGTCGTCTCAGCTCAGTCCAGCAGTTGGTTGAGCAGTCCGCCTCCGCCGCTCTGCTCCTGGCGGCCCGCGCCCTGGATCGGCGGCTCCTCCGACGGCTGCACGATCACGAAGCCCTGGCCGGCGAAGCTCATCGTGAACGCCTCACCGGTGCGCCGGCCGAGCAGGGTGCCGAGGCCGAGCTGCTCGGCCCGGTGGTAGCCGGTCTGCAGGCTCGCCGACCAGGCGACCGCGGCCTGCGGGTCGACGTAGGTCGGCGCGTCGACGTTGAGCACCACCGGGGTCCCCTTGGTGGTGATCGCGATCCGGCCGTAGCCGGAGAAGACGCAGTTGAAGAGGCCGGACGAGGACATCATCCCGGCGCCGCCGACCATCTTGATGTCGTAGTTGAGGGTGGAGTCGAAGGCGAGCACGCTGGAGCCGTTGATCGAGAGCGCGTCGCCCGGCTCCAGGTCGATGAGATGCACGTCGGCGGCGTAGTCGGCGAGAAAGACGTCACCCCGACCGCTGACCTTCATCAGCGGGACGCCCTCGCCGGTCAGCTTCTGCTTGAGAAACTTGCCGAGCCCGCCCGAGCCGAGCGCCTGGAACTGCACCTGCCCCTGGTACGCGACCATGGAGCCGACCCGGGCCATCGCCTCGCCGTTGAGTTCGATCTTCAGCATCTTGGAGTTCTGCAGCCGCATGCCGGGCTGGTGGGACTCCTTCTCCAGGTTCTCTGCCGAAAACAGCGCGCTGCGCATAACTTCCTCCTGAGGGTGGAGGACCGAGGGTAGGCAACCTCCGCAACAGGTCAGGCCGTGATCGGGCCGGGTCAGGCCGTGACCGGGCCAGGTCAGCCCCAGCCGAGGTCGTGCAGCCGGTCGTCGTCGATGCCGAAGTGGTGGGCGATCTCGTGCACGACCGTGACCGCGATCTCGTCGACGACGTCGTCCTCGGTGTCGCAGATCCGCAGGATCGGCCGACGGTAGATGAGGATCCGGTCGGGCAGCACCCCGGCGTAGTCCCAGCCGCGACTGGTCAGCGCGTGACCCTCGTAGAGGCCGAGCAGCTCGGGACCGTCCTCCGGCGACTCGTCCTCGACCAGGATGACCACGTTGCTCATCAGGTTGAGCAGTTCCTCCGGCACCTCGTCGAGGGCCTCGGCGACCAACTCCTCGAAGCGCTCGCGGCTCATCTCGACCGGCACCGCCCAATTGTGCCGCACCGGACGCGGCGCGCCACCGCCCCGCCGGGACCGCGGTGGTCAGGGCCGGTGGCGTACCGGGAGTCGCCGTGACCACCGCGACCGGCGGAAGGTGGGAGACTCCGCCCGGATCAGGCGGAGAGGCGGGCGTTCAGCGAGATCTCGGCCCCCGGCGAGAGCAGCCGGGAGATCGGGCAGTTCGCCTTGGCGGCCTCGGCCAGCTTGTGGAACTCGGCCTCGTCGATCCCCGGTACGTCGCCGACCGTGTCGAGGTCGATCCGGGTCACCGTCATGCCGGCGTCGGTCTTGTCGAGGTGCACCGACGCGGTGGTCTCGACCGCGGCCGGCGTGAAACCGGCGTCGGCGAGTGCCTTGGAGAAGGCCATCGAGAAGCAGCCGGCGTGCGCCGCCCCGATCAGCTCCTCCGGGTTGGTGCCCTCGCCCTCCTCGAAGCGGGACTTGAACGAGTAGTTCCCCTGCAACCCGCCCTTGCCGGTGCGGATGTTGCCGGAACCTTCGGTGAGATTGCCCTGCCAGCGGGCGGATGCGGTGCGGATAGGCATGGTGACGACGCTAGCCGAAAGCCACCGGTGGCGCGACGACCCCCGCCCGGGTGGCCGCGACGACCCCGCCGGGGGAGGCGGACAGCGGCCGGCGCCGGTGGCGCCCGACGACAGGACCGATCATGGGCGCTGTGCCATCATCGACCCAGGAGCCCGCCGTGGAAGGGATCAACGATGCCCGACGACGTCTCCATCCCCCGGCAGGACGGATCCGTCCCCCGCCAGGACGGAGCGCCTCGCGCGGCGGGTCACGGCAACGGCGGAGAGACCACACCGGAGGGTGCCAGCGTCGTCTCGTGGGGCGGCGGGCGTGCCCGTACCGGCCGGCGGGGCGGAGCGCTGCTCTCCCGGCTCGGCCGGGACGCCCGCCTGGTGCCGGTGGTCGGCGCCGTCGGCGCGGTGGCGCTCTTCGCCTCCCTGCTCGGGGACTGGGCGGTCACCACCATGCCGGCCGAGAACGTCCCGTCCGAGACTCCCATCACGCTGGGCAGCGGCGTGGCGGACATGTCGGCGTTCGGCACGGCGTACCTGGTCGGGGTCTTCGGGATGGTCGGCTGCCTGGCGCTGGTCTTCTTCGGCTCGCCCGGCGTACGCCACGACGCGCGGGTCGCCGGCCTGGCCGGAGCCGGCGTGACCCTCGGCGTGCTGCTCGCCACCACCGGCACGCTGGACACCCTCGGCGACCGGTGGCAGGTGTACGGCGAGTTGGAGGGGATGACCATCGAGTACGGCCAGGGCCTCGTCCTGGCGTACGCCGGCACCGGCGCGCTCGGGCTCGCCCTGCTGCTCGCCGGCCGCTTCGTCCGGCGGCCCGCCGCCGACGCCGCACCGGACGTCGGGCCGGAGGTGTCGGTCGGGCCGGCGGCGCCGGAGGAGTCCGACTGGCCGTGGCGGCGCCCCCGGGCGGCCCGCGCGGCGCAGCGGCCCGAGGGCGACGACGGCCTGCCGCCGCCGATCGACCTGACCGTGACCCCCACCAAGCCCTTCACCCGCTGAGCCGTATCTCGATACACCCGCCCGGGTGCGCACCGGTAGGCTCGGTTCCCGTGATTGACCTGCGTCTGCTCCGCGACGATCCGGATACCGTCCGTGCCAGCCAGCGTGCCCGCGGCGAGTCCGAGTCCGTGGTCGACGACCTGCTCCGGGCCGACGAGGAGCGGCGGGCGGCGGTCGGGCGCTTCGAGGCGCTGCGGGCCGAGCAGAAGCAGCTCGGCAAGCGGATGCCGAAGGCCGACCCGGCGGAGAAGGCCGGTCTGCTCGCCCGGACCAAGGAGCTCTCCGCCGAGGTGAAGGCGGCCGAGGCGGCGGTCGGCGCGGCCGAGGCGGCGCTGCGCCGGGCGCAGTACGCGATCCCGAACGTGGTCGAGCAGGGTGCCCCGCCCGGCGGCGAGGACGACTTCGTGGTGCTCCGCGAGGTCGGCGCCCGGCCCGCGATCGAGAACCCGCGCGACCACCTGGAGCTGGGCGAGGCGCTGCGGGCGATCGACGTCGAGCGCGGCGCGAAGACCTCCGGCAGCAGGTTCTACTACCTGACCGGGGTCGGCGCACTGCTCCAGCTCGGCCTGCTGCAACTCGCCGTCGCCCAGGCCGTCGAGCACGGCTTCGTCCCGACCATCACCCCGTCGCTGGTCAAGCCGGAGGCGATGGAGGGCACCGGTTTCCTCGGCGCGCACGCCAGCGAGGTCTATCGGCTGGAGGCCGACGACCTCTTCCTGGTCGGCACCAGCGAGGTGCCGCTGGCCGCCTACCACTCGGGGGAGATCCTGGACCTGGCCGGACCGGTCCGGTACGCCGGCTGGTCGTCCTGCTACCGCCGGGAGGCCGGGTCGTACGGCCGGGACACCCGGGGCATCATCCGGGTGCACCAGTTCGACAAGGTCGAGATGTTCTCCTACTGCCGCCCGGAGGAGGCGCACGCCGAGCACCTCCGGCTGCTGGGCTGGGAGGAGGAGATGCTGGCCAAGGTCGAGCTCCCCTACCGGGTGATCGACGTGGCAGCCGGCGACCTGGGCAGCAGCGCGGCCCGCAAGTACGACTGCGAGGCGTGGGTGCCGTCGCAGGGCCGCTACCGGGAGGTCACCTCGACCTCCAACTGCACCACCTTCCAGGCACGGCGACTGAACGTGCGATACCGGGACGAACAGGGCAGGCCGCAGGCGGCGGCCACCCTGAACGGCACCCTGGCCACCACCCGCTGGCTGGTGCCGATCCTGGAGAACCACCAGCAACCGGACGGCTCGGTACGGGTCCCCAAGGCCCTCCAGCCGTACGTCGGCGGCCGGGACGTGCTCGAACCGAAGTGATCTCCCTGACGGCGAAGAGCATTCACACAAAAGTCATGGAGCGACCGCGGTAGGTGAGATACGGTTGCTGCCCCGTCACCGCCGGCAGACCCCGGCAACAGCAGGGTCCAGCGGTTGACCAGCCCGGCGGGTCGCGGGGTGGAGGAGGAGCCATGCCCCGACCCGGGTTGCCGAAGCTGATCGCCACCGACCTCGACGGCACGCTGGTGCGCACCGACGAGACCGTCTCCGCGTACACCCACGAGGTGCTGGACCGGGTCCGGGCCGCCGGCATCCCGGTGGTCGGCGCCACCGGGCGCGGGCCGCGGCTCGCCGAGCTCACCCGCAACGACATCCGGGCCGCCGACTTCCTGGTGATGGCGGGCGGTGGCCGGGTGGTCGACCAGACCGACCCGGCCGGCCCGATGATCCTCCGGGACGAGCGGCTGCCCGGTACGACCCTCGCCGACCTGCTGCACGCCCTGGAGGCCGAGGTCGGGCCGCTGACCGTGATGGTGGAGGCGCTGGACGCACCCGGTGCCCCGCTCTGGGGTGACTTCGACGCCACCTGGCCCTACCAGGACCGGTTCGAGGCACGGCCCCGGCTCGACTGCCTGACCGGCGACGTCATCAAGGCGTTCGCCCGGACGCCCGACCACGACGTGGACACGCTGCTCGACACGGCCCGCCGGATCGTGCCGGCGGGGCAGGCGTCGATCACCCAGGCCGGCCTCGGTTTCATCGAGATCTGCCCGCCGGGTGTGGACAAGGCGAGCGGGCTCGCCGTGGTGGCCCAGACGCTCGGCGTCGACCCGGCCGAGGTGCTGGTCTTCGGGGACATGCCCAACGACCTGCCGATGTTCGAGTGGGCGGGCTGGGGCCGGGTGGCGGTCTCCAACGCCCACCCGACCGTACGCCGGGTTGCCGACGAGGTGACGCTGCGCAACGACGACGACGGGGTGGCGGTCTACCTCGATCGACTACTCTCGCGTTGATGGGACGACTACCCCGGCTGGTGGCCACGGATCTCGACGGCACGCTGCTGCGCGCCGACAAGACGATCAGCCCGCGTACGGTCGAGGCGCTGGCGCGGATCTCCGCCGAGGGCGCGGACGTCGTCCTGGTCACCGGCCGGCCGATCCGCTGGCTCCAGCACGTCTACGAGCAGCTCACCGAGCCGCTGCCGACGATCTGCGCCAACGGCGCGGTGGTGTACGACCCGGTCGCCGACCAGGTGCTCCGGGCCGACCCACTCGCTCCCGAACTCCTCGCCGAGGTGGTCCAGCGGCTCCGGGCCGAGGTGCCGGAGGTGAGCTTCGCGGTGGAGATCACCGACAGCCGGGAGTTCCGGCACGAGCTGGCCTATCCGCTGAACTGGGAGCACGGCTACCCCAACATCCGGAGCCTGGAGACCGCCACGGACCTGCACGCGGTCCCGGCGGTGAAGCTGCTCGCCCGGGCCGCCGGCCAGGATCCGGACGCCTTCGTGGAGGTGGTGGCCGGGGCGCTGGCCGGACTCGCCGAGGCGACCCACTCGTCGTACAGCGGGCTGATCGAGATCTCGGCGGGCGGGGTGACCAAGGCGGCCGGGCTGGCCTGGCACTGCGCCAGGCACGGGGTGGACCCGGCCGACGTGGTCGCCTTCGGGGACATGCCGAACGACGTGCCGATGCTCACCTGGGCCGGCCGGTCGGTGGCGGTGGCCAACGCCCACCGGGCCGTACTGGAGATCGCCGACGAGGTCACGGCGGGCAACGAGGAGGACGGCGTCGCGGCGTACCTGGAACGGCTGCTCGACACCGACCGACCGGACCCGACGGCCGGCCGGCCGGGCGCCACAGCCGGTCCGGACGTCCGCGCAGGCGGGCGGACCGCCCCGGCCTGACCGGCCGGTGTCCCGACGGCCGGCGGCGGCGTCCCGGCCGGCGGCCTTACGGTCCGGTGTCCCGACGGCCGGCGGCCGATTCGACCGGTGGGCGGGGCCTACAGGTACTGGCCGGGGCCGGGGCCTTCGCCGGGGTGCCCGGGGGTGCTGCCCGGCATGCCCGGAAGGGGAACGCCGGGGGCCATCGGCAGGGCCGGGCGTCCACCGGACCGCATCTGTTCCAGCTGCATCCGGGCCGCCATCTGCTGGGCGACCAGCGCCGCCTGGATGCCGTGGAAGAGCCCTTCCAGCCAGCCGACCAGTTGGGCCTGGGCGATCCGCAGCTCGGCCTCGCTCGGCGCCGCGCCCTCGCCGAACGGCAGGGAGAGCCGCTCCAGCTCCTCCCGCAGCTCCGGGGCGAGCCCGTCCTCCAGCTCGACGATCGACCGCTGGTGTATCTCGCGCAGCCGGTGCCGGCTGGCGTCGTCCAGCGGCGCGGCCTTGACCTCCTCCAGCAGCTGCTTGATCATGCTGCCGATCCGCATCACCTTCGCCGGCTGCTCGATCAACCGCGACGGGTCCTCGCCGGGCGTCTCGCCGTCCGTCGGCACCGTGCCGACCGGACGCCCGTCCGGGCCGACCACCAGCACGGTGCCACCGCCGGCACGGTTGCCCGCCTGGCTCGGGTCGTCGTTGTTCTCCTGGGCACGTGGCACGTCGGTCATCTCCCCATCTTCCCGCAACGCAGTCACCGGCCGCTCGGCGCCCACCCGGGGCCGCCACCTGCCGCTCCTACCCCTCGTAGGTGGAGACGACACCGGCGCGCCGTACGGTCGGTGCCATGACCGAGCGCCACCATGACGTGCGACCGGATGCGGCGGGCGACTCGGCCACCGTAGACGCCCCGGCCCCGGCCGGCCACCGGAGCCACGACCCGCGCGCGGTGCTCGACCGGCCGGCACCGCCGCCCGACGCCGAACTGCGGTACGGCGCCGACCCCGAGCACGTCGCCGACCTGCGCCAGCCCGGGCTGTCCGCCGGTCCGGCCCGGCCCCTGGTGCTGGTCGTGCACGGCGGCTTCTGGCGGGCCGAGTTCGACCGGCGGCACACCGGGCCCCTCGCGGCCGACCTGGCCGACCGCGGATATCCGGTGGTGCAACTGGAGTACCGCCGGACCGGGCAGCCGGGCGGGGGGTGGCCGGGCACCCTCGACGACGTCGCCGCCGGACTCGCCGCGCTGCCCGCACTGGCCGAGGCCGCCCTGCCGGCCGGCCGGATGGCCCCGGGCCCGCCGATCCTGCTCGGGCACTCCGCCGGTGGTCACCTCGCGGTCTGGGCCGCGCTGCGGGCCCCGGCCCGGGTACGCGGGGTGCTCGCCCTCGCCCCGGTGCTGGACCTCGCCGACGCCCACCGGCGCGACCTGGACGGCGGCGCGGTCGCCGCCCTGCTCGGTGGCGGTCCGGCCGACGTACCGGACCGGTACGCGGCCGCCGACCCGGTCCGCTCGGGCCCGCCCGGGACACGGACCTCGATCGTGCACGGGACCCTGGACCGGCAGGTACCGGTGGAGCAGAGCCGCCGGTACGCGGCGACAGCGGCCGGTGGGCCCGGCGTTGACCTACGCTTTGTCGAGCTGCCGGAGTGTGAGCACTTTGCCGTGATAGACCCGCTGTCCCGCGCGTGGCCCGTGGTCCTGGCCGAGCTAGATTGGCTAGCTGGATCATCAGCTGGATCGTCAGGCGGAATTGACGTGGCTTCGCCTTCCCGGTAGAACCCCGGGGGAGCTGCGATCTCCAACGCCGCCCCCGGGAGGAATCCGTGTCGCAGATGGACCGCAGACGAGCGCTGAAGTTGCTGGGATCACTCGGCGCGTTCGGCGCTACCGGCCTGGCCGCCGCGTGTGGCCGGGCGGACGGCGCCGAGGTCGAGGAGCCGATCAGCGACGAACCGGTGCGGATCGGCATGATCGTGGCGCAGTCCGGCGTCTACAAGCCGATCGGCGACGAGATGCTGCGAGGCTTCCAGCTCTATCTCGACCTGAACGACCAGCGCCTCGGCGGACACCCGGTCGACCTGGTCGTCGCCGACGAGGGGGAGACACCCGAGTCCGGCGGGGCAGCCCTGGACCAGCTCGTCAAGAAGAACGTGCTGGCGCTCACCGGGGTGGTCAACTCGGCGGTGCTGCTCGGCATCCGCGACGGGGTGGAGCAGGCCAAGATCCCGCTGATCGCCTCCAACTCCTCCCCGTCGACGTTGCAGAGTGTCGTCTACATCTGGCGTACGTCGTACATCAACGACGAGCCCGGCCGGGCACTGGCGCCGTACGTCAAGGAGCGGGTGCCGGCCAGCGGCGAGGTGGCGATCGTCGCGCCGGAGTACGACGCCGCCGTCGACTCGGTGCAGGGCTTCCGGCAGAGCTTCGGCGAGTCCGACCCGCGGATCGCCGCGCCGGTGATCTGGACGAAGTACTACCCGGGCAAGCCGGCGCGGAACGCCTACGCCTCGCACATCACCCAACTGGTCAACCGCGATCCCGACGCCATCTACTGCTTCTTCTCGGGTGACTCGGCGGTCGAGTTCCTGAAGAAGCTGCGCCTGGCCGGCTACCGCAAGCCGATCTACGCGCCAGGCTTCCTGACCGAGGGGCCGGTGCTCGACCAGCTCAGGACGCGTGAGGCCGATGGCATCGTGACCTCCCTCAACTACTCGGCCGACCTCAACAACGCGGCCAACCGGCGGTTCGCCTCCGCGTTCCGCAAGGCGCACGGTTCGACCCCCACCACGTACGCGATGGCCTCCTACGACGCCGCGCAGGTGCTCGACAAGGGGATCCGGATCGCCGGCGACAACCTCAACCCGTTGCAGCTGAACCTGGCGCTCGGCCGGATCGGACAGATCGACAGCCCACGCGGCCCGTGGCAGTTCAACCAGCCGCGTACGCCGCAGCAGAAGTGGTATCTGCGCGAGGTGCAGCTCGACGGGCAGGTGCTGTCGAACGTGCTGGTCAGCGAGCTGGCGACACTCGGCTGAGCGGCGGTACCGCCGCGCCGGTGGGGTCGTACCGCCGGTGGGGTCGTAGCGCCGGGGCGGGCACGGTCAGTCGCGCAGTTCGGCGACGCAGCACTTGACGCTGCCGCCGCCCTTCTTCAGCTCGGAGAGCTCGACCGGGACCGGGAGGTAGCCGGCGGCGGCGACCCTGGCCGCCATCCCGTCGGCCTCGCTGTTCAGCACCACGTGCCGGCCGTCGCCCACCAGGTTCAGCCCGAACGCGAAGGCGTCGACCTCGTCCGCCACGACGGCGTCCGGGAAGAGCTGGGCCAGCACGCGCTGGGCGGCGACCGAGAAGGCCGGCGGGAAGTAGGCGATGTTTCCGTCGTCGAGCGCGGCGAGCGCGGTGTCCAGGTGATAGAAGCGCGGGTCCACCAGGCGTAGCGAGACGACCGGGCGGCCGAGTGCCTCCTGCGCCTCGGCGTGCGCGGCCGGCTCGGTCCGGAAGCCGTGGCCGGCCAGGATCAGTCCGCCGTACGCCCGCGGCAGGTAGGCGAAGTCGCCCTCGCCCTCGTTGATCTCGGCGGGTGCGACGAACCGGGCGCCGGTCGCCTCGTGGAGGGCCCGGTGCGCCGCCGCCTCGGCGGATCGCTGCGGATGCCGGAACCGGGCCCCGTAGACGGTGCCGTCCACGACGAAGGCGCCGTTGGCCGCGTAGACCATGTCGGGCAGGCCGGATTCGGGGGCGAGTTCGTGCACCGTGTGCCCGAGCCCGAGCAGGGTCTCGCGCAGTCCGTACCACTGTTTCACGGCCAGCTCGGAATCCACCGGGGTGGCGGTGTCCATCCACGGGTTGATCGCGTACTCCACGGCGAAGTACTCCGGCGGGCACATGAGATATGTCCGCTTTCTTGGGATCCTCGGCTGGTTCACGGATCCAAGGGTAGGTAGGGTGCAAGTTTACTAACAGCCACAACTGTTGCCTGCGAGAGGCGGAACGTTGCAGATCGACGGCGTGGATCAGCGAATCATTGCGTCACTTGCGGCTGACGCCCGATCGTCGTACGCGGAGATCGGGAGCCGGGTCTCGCTCTCCGCCCCCGCGGTGAAGCGGCGGGTCGACCGGCTGCGGGCGGCCGGCGTCATCCGGGGATTCACCGCCGTCATCGACCCGGCCGCGGTCGGCTGGAACACCGAGGCGTTCGTGGAGCTGTTCTGCACCGGCCGGACGACCCCGACCCAGATCACCGTGGCGACCCGGCGGCATCCCGAGGTGGTCGCCGCCTACACGGTCTCCGGCGAGGCCGACGCGCTGGTCCATCTCCGGGCCGCCGACATCGCCCACCTGGAGCAGGCGCTGGAACGGCTCCGGGCCGAGCCCTTCGTCACCTCCACCCGGAGCATGATCGTGCTGTCCCGCCTGGTCGAGTCGCCGACCGTCGTCCCCGCCCCGGACTGACCACCCCGCCCCGACCGGCCGCCGGGGTGACCACCTGAGTGACGTTCGGGAACGTGGACGCGGGCCGGCGCGTCGAACCGGCATGACATCCGGACGGGGAACTCGACCCGGTGCCGTCGTCGGCACCGCACTCGTCGCCGTTCTGGCGCTGACCGGCGGCCTGCTCACCGGCTGCACCGCCGAGCCCGATCCCGCGCCGGCACCGCCGCCGCGGCGCGACGGTGGCGTGCCGGCCGGTGGGCTCCGGCTCGTCGCCTTCGACTCCTGCGCGGACGCGCTGGCCGGGCTCAGGTCCGCCACGAAGGCGTACGTCGGGCCGTACGGCATGGCCGGCGGCGGGGCGTACCCGCAGTTCCGGGCGAACGACCTGGGCGGTGCCGAACGGGCCGCCGCCGGCGCCGATGCGGCGGCCAACCGCGACACCGTCCCGGCCGGACCCGGTTACTCGGGGACCAACACCCACGAGGCCGGCGTGGACGAGCCGGACATGGTCAAGACCGACGGCCGGCGGATCGTCACGGTCGACCGGGGCACGCTGCGGGTGGTCGACACGGCGAGCCGGCGGCTGACCGGCACGCTGAGGCTCGACTCCGACCCGAACGTCGGCTGGGCCCCCGCCACCGACCTGCTGCTGCACGGGGACCGGGCGCTGGTGCTGGTCGCCGGGCACGGCATGATGGAGCCGGCGGTGGCCCGGCGCGCTCCCCGGCCCGCCGTGCCGCCCGCCGACGAGCAGGGCATCGCCGGCCCCCGGCTGATCCTGGTGGGCCTCTCCGGTGCCCCGAGGATCCTGGGTGAGTACCGGATCGACGGCGCCCTGGTCGACGCGCGCCAGGTGGGCCGGACCGCCCGGGTCGTGGTCCGATCCGCGCCCCGGATCGACTTCCCGATGAACAAGGGAGCCGGCCCGGTCGACGAGAAGAAGAATCTCGCCGCCAACCGGAAGATCGTCGACCAGACCCCGATCGACGCCTGGCTGCCGCGCTACCGGACCAGCACCGGTGGGCAGACCAGCAGCGGACAGGTCGGCTGCGACCGGCTCAGCCGCCCGGCCGTCTACTCCGGCACCTCCCTGGTCACCCTGCTCAGCTTCGATCTCGGCGCCACCGCCCTCGGCGACGGCGACCCGGTGAGCGTCGTCGCGGACGGCGACACCGTCTACAGCAACGGGTCCCGGCTCTACATCGCCAGCGACCAGCGTTGGCGGGTGCTGCCGGCGCTGACCGCCGCGGACCGGGCCCCCGACCCGAAGGACGAGCAGACCGAGATCTACCAGTTCGACACCTCCGGCCCGGGCCGGCCCCGGTACGTCACCGCCGCCTCCGTGCCCGGCTGGCTCATCAACCAGTACGCGCTCTCGGAGTGGGACGGGCACCTGCGGGTGGCCACCACCAGCGGCCGTACCTGGGGGCAGAACCCGAAGTCCAGCTCCGCCGTGTACGTGCTGCGGGCCGACGGGAAGACGCTGGCCGAGACCGGCCGGGTGACCGGGCTCGGCAAGGGCGAACGCATCTACAGCGTGCGGTTCGCCGAGGGCGTCGGCTACGTGGTGACCTTCCGGCAGACCGACCCGCTCTACACCGTCGACCTGCGGGATCCCGGTGCACCTGAGGTCACCGGCGAGTTGAAGATCACCGGGTACTCGTCGTACCTGCACCCGATCGGGGGCGGCCGGTTGATCGGGATCGGCCAGGAGGCGAACCAGCAGGGGCGTACCGAGGGCACCCAGGTCTCGCTCTTCGACGTCTCCGACCTGAGCAGGCCGACCCGGATCGCCCAGCACCACGTCCGGTACGGCCACTCCGAGGCCGAGTACGACCCGCACGCCTTCCTCTACTGGCCGGCCACGAACACCCTCGTGGTGCCGGTGACCACCTACGAGCCGCGCGGCAGCGACGGCAAGGTCTGGCCCGGCGGCGGAGCGCTGGTGCTGCGGCTCGGCGACGGCGGTTTCGCCGAGACCGGCCTGGTCGAGCACGCCGAGGCGCAGACGACGGAGACGAGCGGGATGATCCGCCGGTCGCTGATGGTCGACGGAGTGCTCTGGACGGTCTCCGACGGTGCCATCAAGGCGACGGACCCGGCCACGCTCGCCACCCTCGGCGTCATCCGGCTGTAGACGGCGGTTACAGGTACATCCCGGTCCGGTGCTCACCGGGGTCGCGGTGCGGTGGCTTGTCACCCTCCCCGAAGAACCGCCGGCCGCCGAACTCGCCGTGCAGCCGGTCGTCCAGCTCGTCGGCGAGCCCGGTCATCACCTGCACGGCCAGCATCAGGTGGGTGGCCTGGAAGTTGCGGCCGAAGACCGGGATCGAGGCCCAGACGGTGTCGTTGGTGCAGTAGAGCCGGCCGATCGGCATCCGGTTGGTCAGTTCGGAGAGCTTGACGTACAACTGCTCGGTCGGCTCGACCTCGGTGAGCACCGGCGAGAAGACGTCGACCAGCGGAGGATTGTCCCGGACCCGGACGAAGACCATCGCCGAGCCGGCCCGGATCCCGATGTCGCCGTCGGAGTCGACCTGGAGCTGCTCCGCCGACGACTTCAGCATCGCCGAGACCACCGTGCGGACCCGCTCGTCCAGGGCGAGCACGTCGTTGCCGCCCTGCGAGGCCCGGGCCGCCGCCAGCGCCTCGTCCAGGTCGAGTTCGAGGGTGGCGTCGGCCGCGAGCTCGGGCCGGGCCGTGCCGAGCGGCTCGACCGGGATCGGCTCGTCGGACTCGTCGTGCACCAGGAAGACGAGGAAGGCCGGGTGCGGTGCCCCGTACACGTCCCGGAGGGTCCGGGAGACGGTGGTGGCGAGCCGGACCGCCTCGGCCCGGCTGGCCCGCATGCCGAAATACTCCCCGGAGCCCTCCACCACGCCGGGTGGCGACCAGCCGAGCGCGATCATGTCGGCGATCGCTGCCCGGTCGAGCCGGTAGCCCTGCGGCAGGGCGGAGTTGCCCACCGCCCGCAGGTCGACCTGGTCGCCCTCGCCGACCTCGATGCTCACGGAGTAGACGGCGTCCCCGGTGCCGGAGGCGGTCGGATCGAGGGTCAGGGCGATCCTCGCGCCGATCGGCAGGCCACGTAGCTCGCCGGCGAGCGCCCGGGCGAACTCCTGCCACGCCTCGGTCACCTTCACCCGGAGGTCCGCGGTGGTGGGCTCGTCCAGGAGGATCGACTCGTGGTGCTCGGCCGGCCCCCTCTCGGTCACGTCGTCCCTCGGTACCTCAGGGTTGTCAGCCGCCATGATCGCCTCCGTCCGTCAGGGCACCGCACACCCTACCCAGCGGGCCGGGGTGGCCGGGATAGTGCGGACCCCGATCAGACACTAGTAGGCGTCCTTCCGGTTGCCCGGAGGGCTGTTCCCCCGTGCGACAGCCCTCCGGGCAACCGGGAGATTCAGGAACGACGGGGGTTGGCGGTGAAGAACTCCCACATCGCGGCGGTGGCGTCGACCGCCGCCCGGTAACCGCTCGGCGCCGGCCAGGCGTGTCCCATGTCGTTCACCGTGTAGTCGACGACCTGGCTGCCGTCCGGACAGGTGCTGGTCGTCCGGTTCACCGTCTTCGCCGCGTCGACCCAGGCCGGTTGCCCGATGGTGCAGTCCAGGTTCTGCTGCCAGCGGCTGAGCCCGGCGTAGATCCGGGAGGCGATCCGGTCGTCCCGGCCGACAAAGGTGATCACCGAGACCGGCCGGCCGGGCTTGTAGTTCGGGTCAGAGGCGGCGGGACCGCTGGAAAAGGCCCCGCTGACCGGCGCGATCGCCGCGAAGATCTCGGGTGCCTCGACGCCGAGCGCGTACGCCAGCTCGGCGCCGGAGGAGAAGCCGGTCGCGTACACCCGGCCCGGGTCGACCGACCACTCGCCGACCAGTCTGTCGACCAGCGCCCGGACGAAGTTGACGTCGTCGCCCTGCTCGGCCAGCCGGCTGAACTGCCTGTTGAGAGCCTTCGGATAGGCGACCAGGAAACCCTCGGCGTCGGCGCGCGCGTCGAGGCCGCTGATCTCCCGCAGCCGCTCGACGCTCTGGTCGGTGCCGTGCAGCGCGACCACCAACGGGGTCGGGGTGCCGGGACGGTAGCCGAGCGGGGCGTGCAGCACCCAGCTCCGCTCGCCGCCGGCCCGGTCGAGGGCCAGGGTGTGGTCACCCGGGGCCGGGGAGACGGCGGGCCGGGCCCGGTCCGGGCCGGACCCCGGGCCGGTGTCGCCGTCCGCGCCGCAGGCCACGGCGCCGCCGAACACCATCGTCAACGCAATCATCGTCAGGGCCGATCGTCCCGCGCTCCGCATCAGTCCCCCGTTCGATCCGCAGCTTCCTGCCATGAGACTATGTCAAAGTTGACATAGTCTTGTCGAGTCGAGGGATAACGGTTTGGCTACCGCCAGCGCACTGGGTTACGCCCTGCTCTGCGCACTCCATCGGGGGCCGCTCACCGGATACGAGCTGGTCCAGCGGATGCGCAAGCCGATCGGCTACTACTGGACCGCCCAACAGAGCCAGATCTATCCCGAGTTGGCGCGGCTGTCGGCGAGCGGGCTGATCGAGCACGACGCCGAGCCCGGCCCCGGGCCACGGCAACGCAAGACCCACCGGCTCACCGCCGCCGGCCAGGAGGCGCTGGCCGCCTGGCTGGTCGAGCCGCCCGCGGCCCGGGCCTTCCGGGACGAGGCGATCCTCAAGACGTACGCGCTGGCGGCCGCCGATCCCGACAAGATGCGGGAGTTCTATCTCGCCGAGGCCGAGGCGTTCCAGCGCCGGCTCGACGCCTTCCAGGAACAGCACGCCGATCTGGTCTCCCGACGCGCGGACGATCCCCGGCATCCGCAGTTCGGCGCGTACGCCACCCTGGAGCTGGCGCTGGCCGGCACCCCGCCGCGGATCCGGTGGTGCCGCTGGATGGCCGAGCGGATGACCGAGCTCGCCCGGCTGCGCCGCGAGGCCGCCCAGGGTCCGCCTGGGGAGATGTCCTGGGAGGTGTCCTGACGCCGCCCCGTGCTACGGCCCGGCGGCGCTCCGGCCTGTTGCCGGTCGGCGCTCCGGCTACGAGTCGGCGGCGGAGTCCCCGTCCGCCGGCCAGCGGTCGGCGAGTGCGGTGAGACCGGCCGCCGCGACCGCCGGGTCCGCGCCCCGACCGACCGCGACCCCGAGCAGGTACGCGGTGACCGGCGCACCGGGCCGCAGCACGTTGTGTGCCACGTCCCGGGCCAGGTCGAGCACCCGTGGCACGTCCACCTCGGCCGGGTCGAGGTGAAGTTCGGCACAGGCCGCCGCCACCCAGCGGTCCATCGCGTTCATCGGATCCACTCCTCTGCCCGGCGTACGTCGTCCTCAGTGTCGCAGTCGAACCAGGGTGGTGGCCCCGCCCCCCGCCACGTCACCTCGGTCACGGTCAGCTCGGCGATCAGGGCGCGCATCGACGTACCGGTGAGGACGCCGTTGCGGCCGGCGGCGAGCCGGGCCACCGCGGCACGCAGCGGCACGGGCCGCCAGACTCCGCAGAGGAACTGCGCCCGTCCGGCCTCGTCGACGAAGACCACGCCGTCGGCTCCGGAGGCCAGCGAGAGCGCGGTGCGGAGCTGCCGCACCGCGTCGGCGGTCAGCAGCGGCAGGTCGGCGGCGAGCAGGGCGACCGCGAGCGGAGGAACAGCGAGCGGAGGAACAGCGAGCGGAGGAACAGCGAGCGGAGGAACGGTGCTGGCAGCGGGAAGCTGGGCGAGGCCGGCGGCGAGAGCGGCGACCGGTCCACCACCCGGCGGCTGTTCCCGGGTCGCCCGCACTCCGGGCGGCAGGCCGACGGCGGCGCCCACCACGATCCGGGGGTCGGCGTCCGCGACCGCCGCGAGAACCCGGTCCAGCATCGGGAGGCCCGCCACCGGCAGCGCCGGCTTGTCCGCACCACCCATCCGGCGGGCCGCCCCACCGGCCAGCACCACCGCGGCGAACCCCGCATCTGGATCGGGCACGGCACCCGAGCCCGACGCAGCACCCGGGCCCGGGCCCGCACCCGGGCCGGCGCCCGGGCCGGCATCCGAGCCCGAGCCGGCCCGTGAATCAGGCGCGGCGCGTGAATCGGGCGCGGTCGGCGGTCGCGTCGCGGTCATCCGGTAACGGTAGCCGGCTTGACCGTGGCGACCGGCCGGCCGCGAGGCAGGATGGTGAACATGGGACGAGCCAGTGGTCGGCGGAGCGTGCTGCGGATAGACCTGGACTCCGCCGGGGCCGGCGGTCGGCTTTCGATACGCCGGCAGGACAGTCTCGCCGCCGAGGAACCGTTGGAGATCCGGGTGGGTCCGGCCGGGCCGAACCGGCGCGCGCCGCTGGCGGTCACCATGCGGACCCCGGGCGACGACATCGACCTGGCGGTCGGCTTCCTGCTCACCGAGGGGATCATCCGGACCGCCGAGGACGTGCGCACCGCACAGCTCTGCGCGGGCACCGACACCCCGAACACCTACAACGTGGTGGACGTCGTCCTCGCCGACGGCGTACCGGCGCCGACCACCGATCCGGCCCGGAACTTCTACACCACGAGTTCGTGCGGGGTGTGCGGCAAGGCCAGCATCGACGCGGTCCGGACCCGCTCCCGGCACGACGTGTCGACGGATCCGCTCACCGTGCCGGCGCGTACCCTCGCCGACCTGCCGGACCAGCTCCGGGCCGCCCAGCGCGGCTTCGACCGTACCGGCGGGTTGCACGCCGCCGGCCTCTTCACCGCCGACGGGAAACTCGTCGCGCTCCGCGAGGACGTGGGCCGGCACAACGCCGTGGACAAGGTGATCGGCTGGGCCGCCCGGGAGCAGCGGTTGCCGCTGGCTGGACACCTGTTGCTGGTCTCCGGGCGGGCCAGCTTCGAGCTGACCCAGAAGGCGTGGATGGCCGGCATCCCGCTGCTCGCCGCCGTCTCCGCGCCGAGCACCCTCGCGGCCGAGCTGGCGACCGAGGCCGGGATGACCCTGGTCGGCTTCCTGCGCGGCGGCACCATGAACGTGTACGCCGGGGATGCCCGGGTCACGGTCTGATCGCGCCGGGCCAGTCGTCGAGTACGGAGGGGGCGATCCCGGCCTGTAACGCCTCGGCGAGAAGCTCGGCGAAGGAGTAGCCGGGCTGAGCCTCCAGCGCACGTTCCACCGCCACACCGGCCAGCGCGCCCAGGCCCGCCCGCCAGGCGGCGAAACCGAGCAGGCTTGCCGGGGCGGGCACCAGATCGGGTTCGGCGCGACGCAGCACGTCCGTCCAGAGCGCCAGTTGCCAGTCCTCGCCGCCGGTCCGCTGCCAGGCGTCGTCGCGGACCGGCAGATGGACCAGGAGCAGGCTGAGCCAGGCCACCTCCTCGTCGGTGAGCTGCCCACCCGTGCGATACCGGTGCAGCGCCCCGCGTACCGCCGAGCGGCCGGCCCGGCGCAGCGCCCGACGGCCCATCAGGTCACCGGGTGGAGCCTTCTCCAGCAACGCACCGAGGCGGGCCTCCGCCCTCCTGGTCGCCTCCCGCATCGCCTCCCGGGCGGCACCGTCGACCGGGGCGAGCTGCCGGACCAGGGCGTCCCGGTCCGGGAGCGCGACCTGCCCGGCGTAGGTGGCCGCGGCGGCGAGCTGGCTGGTCGAGGAGTCGAACGGGCGGCCCTCCGGCGGGCAGCATCCCGGGTCGCCGCAGAGCTGGGACCAGTAGCGGTCGCCGGTCACCCGGAGCGCTTCGAGCACGGGCAGGCTGACATTGCCGAGCGCGGCGATCACCGCCTCGACCATCGGGGTGACCCGGGCCGGTTCGCCGTACCCGATCACGGTCGTGGTCTCGACACCCTGTCGGGCGACGACCGCCGCGACCTGTTCCGCGGCCCCGCCCGCTCCGGCGGCGGGCTCGCTCCCGGCGGCGGACCCGGGGCCGGCGGCCGGCTCGGGCAGGTCGCCGCGGGCGACGAAGACCACCCGGTTGCCACGCAGAGCGATCACCACCACGCTGTCGGCGGGATGGAAGCCGAGGAGGTAGGGGACCGCCGCGAGCAGGTCGGCAGTCGAGCGGACGGAGAGGAGGGTCCGATCGTTCGAGGTCATGCGGGGCAGCCTGGCCACGGCGCATCTGGTCCGGGGGCCCGGCTGTGGACGACACGCCCGACTTTCCACAGTTACCCGCAGTAGTTTTCCTGCTGGTCCGGGAACCGGCTCCCGCTGCGGTCGGGACGAAATTTCACGAGGCGGCTGAAAGCCGGCCGGGGAACCGGACCACTGTGGGCGGTTGACGCAGGGCCGGACCGTGCTGCGCCGCCGGCATAGAATCCTCATTCGATGGGTGGGAGTCCGGCTCCGCTTGGTGCGGTGCACCTCGGGATCGACGTGGGCACGTCGAACACGGCCGCCGCGCTGCGCGGCCGTGGCCAGGAGATCCGGCCGGTCCTCTTCGACGGTGCACTCCTGCTGCCCTCGGCGGTCTTCGTCGACGGCGACACCGCGCTCGTCGGACTGGATGCCCGGCACGCCGGGGCCACCCGGCCGGCGCTCCTGGAGCCCAATCCCAAGCGTTGCATCGACGACCGGTTCGTGCTGCTCGGCGAGCAGGAGGTCCCGGTCGAGAGGCTGCTCGCCGCGATCCTGGCCCGGGTGCGCGACGCGGCCACGCAGCTCGCCGGCCCGGTGGATGCGGTGACACTGAGCTACCCGGCGACCTGGGGAGCCCGCCGGCTCGCCACCCTGACCACCGCCGCGCGGCTCGCCGGCCTGCCCACTCCGACGACGATCCACGAACCCGTCTCCGCCGCCGCGCACTTCGTGCGGCTGCCCGAGGTCGAGCTTGCCGAGGGGCAACCTGCGCTCGTCTACGACCTCGGTGCGGGCACCTTCGACGCGACCGTGATCCGGCGGACGGGAGACGGCTTCGACGTCGTCGCCAGCCAGGGGCTCTCCGACGCCGGAGGGCTCGACATCGACGCGGCGATCATGGCGTCCGTCTCCGCCAACCTCCGGCCCGACGACGACGGCTGGCGCTACCTGCGCCAGCCGCGTACCCCTGCCGACCTGCGCAACCGCCGGCTCCTGACCGACGGCGTGCGGGCGGCCAAGGAGATGCTCTCCCGGACGTCGATGACCTCGATCTACGTGCCGGTGTTGGATGCCGAGGTACCGCTCGGCCGGGAACAGTTCGAGACGCTGGCCCGGCCGCTGCTGGATCGGACGGTGGCGGCGACCCGGGCCGTCCTGCGGGATGCGCACGTCGCCGAGGAGGAGCTGTCGGCGATCCTCCTGGTCGGCGGCTCGACCCGGATCCCGCTCGTCGGCACCCTGCTGCACCAGGCGTTGGGCCGCGCGCCGGTGGCGCTCGACCAACCGGAACTCGCCGTCGCCTACGGTGCGGTGGCCCACGGTGCGGTGGCCCACGGCGCGGTCGCGGTCGACCGGGCGATGCCGGTCACCCGAGGGCTGCCGGCCGGCCAGGCGGCACCGGGCGGCCGGGCCGCGCATCCCGCCACCGCGCCGCCGCGGCAGCCTGCGGCAGTACCGCTGCGGGCAGGGCAGCTGGGAGCAGTGCCGCTGCGGGCAGGGCCGCGGGGCCGCTGGCGGTGGAGCGGCGCCGGGTTCGGGCGGTGGAGCGCCGCCGGGCTCGGCCTGCTCCTCGTCGCGGCGATCGGCGTCGTGTACCAGCTCGGACCCTGGTCCGATCGGAGTCCGACCGGTCCGGCGGACGCGTCGACCTCACGGTCGCCGTCATCCACCGGCGCATCGACCCCGACCTCGCCGACGCCGGGTCCGTCGACCGCCGTTGCCGACGCGGTGCCGGCCGTACCGGCGCCGTTCGTCGGAGAGTGGATCGGGAAGGTCAGCCAGCCGGGCGGCGTGGTGACGTCGTGGAGCGTGTCGGTCACCTTCCGGGCCGGTTCGGACGTCGGTACGTTCCGCTCGTCCTCGCTCGGCTGCCGGGGCACCCTCACCGTGGTCGCGCCCCGGCCCACCGAGCGGGAGATGCACCTGCGCCAGCGCACCACCAGCGACCCGAAGTCGATCTGTGTCGACGCGGCGGACTGGACGCTGATCGCCCTGGACAACGGCAAAATCGACATGTTCTGGCAGCAGTTCGGCAACCCGGTCAACGCCGCGACCGCCACGCTGAGCCGTTCCTGAGCCGCCGCCGGCAGGATCAGGTGTGGAACCGCTGGCCGTGCAGTTCCACCGGCCCCTGCCGGGTGCCGGGGCGCGGCCGCAGCTCGACGCTCAACTCGACAGCGGAGAGCACGTCGTAACCGGCGCCGCGCAGGCAGCGCAGCGCCTCGACGTTACGGGACTGCGGCATCACGGTGAGCCTGGCGAGCCCGCGCCCCCGGGCCTCCTCGGCGACCTGCTCCAGCAGTGCCCGGCCGATGCCCTGGCCCCGCAGCCGGGCGGTCACCACCACCGGTTCGACCCGGCCGACCCGACCGTCCATGATCAGGCCGATCAGCCCGACCACCCCGGCGTCCTCCCGCTCCGCCACCCACACGCCGGAGAGGTCCAGCCGGGTCAGGTACTCCTCGAACGCCGCCCCGGGATCGGCGCCACCGTAGCCCGGATCCTCGTACAGCTCGCGGTGCTGCTCGGTGAGCTCGGCCCAGAGGCGCCGGCCGGCCCGATGGTCGGCCGGACGATACGGTCGGATCGCGGTGGCGGCCACGCCTCCATATCTACTCCGGATCGCCACCCGGCGCGACCCGGTTGGCCGGAACACGGACGGCCGGCCCGAGCGGTTACGTTGCCCAGATGGACCTGGCCTACCTCCGGGCACATCCCGGGCAGCTCCCGCTCTTCCTCACCCATCAGCGGATCCGGGAGACGCCGGTCTCCGGGGGCGACATCTGCGCCGCCACCCGGCTCACCCTGGACGACGGCAACTCCGTCTTCGCCAAGTCCTGGCCGGAGGACGCGGCGGAGGGCGTACCCGAGAATTTCTTCGCGACCGAGGCGGCCGGCCTGCGGTGGCTGCGCGCGGCGGATGCCGTGCCGGTCCCGGAGGTGATCGTGGCGCTGCCGGACCTGCTGGCGCTGGAGTGGGTGCAGCCGGGCGACCCCACCCCGGCGGCGGCCCGCCGGTTCGGCGCCGGGCTGGCCGCGCTGCACCGGGCCGGCGCCGACAGCTTCGGCGCCACCTGGCCGGGCTTCGTCGGGGCGCTGCCGCAGGACAACACCCCGTCGGCCGGCCCGTGGCCGGGCTGGTTCGGCGAGCGCCGGCTCGCGCCCTACCTGCGGCGGTCGGTCGACAACGGCGCGCTCGCCGCGGCCGAGGTCACCCTCGTCGAGCGGGTGATCTCCCGGATCGGGGAGTACGGCGGCAGCGAGCCACCCGCCCGGATCCACGGTGACCTGTGGCCGGGCAACGTGCTGTGGGGCGCCGACGGGCGGGCCTGGCTGGTCGACCCGGCCGCACACGGCGGGCACCGGGAGACCGACCTCGCCCAGCTCGCCCTCTTCGGCGGCGCCCCGCAGCTGGGGACGATCCTGGCGGCGTACCAGGAGGTCTGGCCGCTCGCCGACGGCTGGCGGGAACGGGTCCCGGTGCACCAGCTCCACCTGCTGCTGGTGCACACCGCGCTCTTCGGAGCCGCGTACCGGGATGCGGTAGCTCGGGCCGCTCGCGCCGCACTGTCGGTCTGACGCGATACCGTCGAGCGATGAGCATTCCCGTTCGATCCGGCGGACCGCCTCGATCCGGAGGAGCACCGGACCGGACGCCGGCGGACCGGCCGCAGGTCGGGGCGCTCGTCGACCGGTACGGCCGGGCAGCCACCGACCTGCGCGTCTCGCTCACCGACCGGTGCAACCTGCGGTGCACCTACTGCATGCCGGCCGAAGGGCTGCCCTGGCTGCCGAAGTCGGAGGTGCTGACCGACGACGAGATCGTCCGCCTGATCGGCGTCGCCGTACGCCTGCTCGGGGTCACCGAGGTCCGGTTCACCGGCGGCGAGCCGCTGGTCCGCCCCGGGCTGCCGCGGATCGTCGCCGCCGTCGCCGCCCTGGCACCCCGGCCGGTGCTCTCGCTGACCACGAACGGGATCGGGCTCGACCGGCTCGCCGGGCCGCTGCGGGCCGCCGGGCTCGACCGGGTCAACGTCTCGCTGGACACCCTCGACCCGACCCGTTTCACCGAGCTGACCCGCCGGGCGAAGCTGGACGACGTGCTGGCCGGGCTGGCCGGGGCGGTCGCCGCCGGGCTGGCGCCGGTGAAAATCAACTCGGTGCTGATGCGCGGGATCAACGACGGCGACGCACCCGACCTGCTCCGCTTCGCCCTGGCCCGCGGCTACGAGCTGCGCTTCATCGAGCAGATGCCGCTGGACGCGCAGCACGGCTGGGACAGGTCGACGATGGTCACCGCCGAGGAGATCCTCGCCGCGCTCCGGGCCGAGTTCAGCCTGCTGCCCGATCCCGCCGAGCGGGGCGGCGCCCCGGCCGAGACGTGGTTGGTCGAGGGCTGGACGGACGCCGCCGGCCGGCCGGCCCGGGTCGGCGTGATCGGCAGCGTCACCCGGCCGTTCTGCGGCGACTGCGACCGGACCAGGCTCACCGCCGACGGGCAGGTGCGCAACTGCCTCTTCGCCAGCGACGAGTCCGACCTGCGGGCCGCGCTGCGCAGTGGCGCCTCCGACGACGAGCTCGCCGACCGGTGGCGTACGGCGATGTGGGGCAAGCGGGCCGGGCACGGCATCGACGACCCGTCCTTCCTCCAGCCGGCCCGGCCGATGTCGGCGATCGGCGGCTGATGATGTCGTCGTCCATGCCCACCCTGGTCATCCGCTACTTCGCCGCCGCACGGGCCGCCACCGGGGTGCCCGAGGAGACCGTGCCGGGCGGCGTGCGCAGCCTCGACCAGCTCACCGGCGAGCTGGCGCAGCGGCACGGCGCCCGGCTCGGCACCGTACTGGAGATGGCGAGCTTCCTGGTCGACGGCGTCGCCTGGCACGACCGGCGGGCCCCGCTGCCGGCCGGTGCGACGGTCGACGTGCTGCCACCCTTCGCGGGCGGCTGAGGGAGCGGCGGCACGTGCTCGCGGTGCTGGGCTTCGTCGGGACGTTGGCGCTGGTCACCGGCCTGATCCACCTCTACCTCTGGAAGCGGCTGGTCCGGGACACCACCCGGCCGGGGCGGTGGCGCCGGGCCGGTGGGGTGGCGGCGCTGGTGCTGGCGCTGCTCACCCCGGCGACGCTGGTCGGCACCAACCGGGGCTACTACTGGCTGGCCTGGCCGGGCTATCTCTGGCTCGCCGTGATGTTCTACCTGCTCGTCGTGCTGGCGGTGCTGGAGATCCCGATGCTGGCCGCCCGGCTGGCCCTGCGTTTCCGCCGCACCGGATCCGAGGCGGTGGGAGCGGATGGCGGTGCCGTAGCGGTCGAAGCCGGCGTCGTGCCGGACGGGGCCCTGCCACTGGACGCGGGAGCCGTGCCAGGCAGGTCTGCGCAGAGCGGGGCCGTGCCGGGCGGGGCGTCCGGCGCACCGTCCGGGTCGACAGCGGCGGCGGGGACGCCACCGGCCGTGCCGGCGGTGCCGCCGTCGGCGCCGGATTACGATCCGGGCCGCCGGTTGCTGCTCGCCCGGGGCGCCGCCATCTTCGCCGGGCTGACCGCCACCGGCATCGTCGGGTACGGCGTCCGGAGGGCGTTCGGCCCACCGGAGATCGACCGGGTCCGGATCCCGCTGGCGAAGCTGCCGCGCGGCATGGACGGCCTGCGGATCGCCACCGTCTCCGACATCCACATCGGACCGCTCGCCGGCCGGGCGCACACCGAGCGGATCGTGGCCATAATCAACCGGCTCGACGCCGACCTGGTGGCGGTGGTCGGCGACCTGGTCGACGGCACCGTCGGCGAGCTGGGCGACGCCGCCGCACCCCTGCGCGACCTACGCTCCCGGTACGGCAGCTTCTTCGTCACCGGCAACCACGAGTACTACTCCGGGGTGGAGGAGTGGGTGGTCGAGCTGGACCGGCTGGGGCTGCGGGTGCTGCAGAACCGGCGCGCGGAGATCCTGGCCCGGGGCGGTGCCCTCGACCTGGCCGGCGTGAACGACCCGACCGGCGACGACCTCGGCTTCGCCGCCGGCCCCGACTTCGACGCCGCGCTCGGCGGGCGCGACCCGGGCCGGCCGGTGGTGCTCCTCGCCCACCAGCCGATCAACGTGCACGAGGCGGCGAGGCACGGCGTCGACCTGCAACTCTCCGGGCACACCCACGGTGGCCAGCTCGTGCCGTTCAACCTGGTGGTCGGCCTGCAACAGCCGGTCGTCTCCGGGCACGCCACCGTCGACGGCACCCAGCTCTACGTCACCAACGGCGCCGGCTTCTGGGGGCCGCCGGTCCGGGTCGGCGCGCATCCACAGGTAACCCTGGTCGAGCTGCGCTCGGCGTGACAGCGCCGAGATCCGCCTGGTCCCGCTGGCCGGCACCTACCGCGCCCGGTGCAGTAGCGGCGATCCCAGGGGGCAACCGCCGACGAATGGGAGACCCACCTCGTCGACGAGGCAGAGGCGCGCCCCTGCACATTCGGAAGGACCGTCATGTCCCTAGTTGACCTGTTCCGTAATCCGGTGGGCCGGGCCCCTCAGGCGCGACCCCCATGATCAGGCGCTCCAACGCCGAGTCCCTTGGACCCAACCTAAGGACCGAGGCAGCCACAAGATACAGGGTGCTATTTTCATCGATCGCTAGAAAAAACTCGCCCTGACCGTATTCTCCTAACGGAAACAAAGTGTGACCAAGCTTCTCTGAGTGAGCCCAAAATCTATCCTCCTCCCCGACCGCAAGTTCCGGATCGAACTCAAACGACTCCCGCCAACAATCAACTCCTGGACCGCCGGAATCGACGTGGAGTCCACCAAACTCTCGTAGGAACTCCTCTGCCGCCGCATGCCAGGTAAAACCTCGCATCGCCAGCCTCCATCGACTGAGGTCGACCCTGCGCCCCGGAATCCATCCAGCGCGTCGGAGATCACTCTCTACCCCTCGAACGAATCGAGGCACGATAGCGTTACCCCGCTCCCTTGAAATCGATGTCGAAGTGTTTAACAAGGGCACTACAACTCGGGCATGGCCCAATCAGCTTCTGAAAATTCTTGTTCACCCTCGTACGTCCCAAGGTGGCCGCAGCTGAAGCCCCCCTTGGGTCAAGGCCAGCGTCTAGAGCCTCCGTCAGGCATTGCACTAAGCCGCAGCCTCCGTGATTAACCCCGCGCTCACCGACCGGGATGGAATCCAAGATTCCCTGGACGGTGGGGTGCACTCGTCGGTTGCCCGCCCCTCCGTCGCTGTACGCCACGATCGGATTTCGTCCAGAGACCTGCAAACCTTCAATGACCTGTGGTCGTTGGGATCCTGGAAGATCCGCGACGGCCTCCGCTTCTGCACGGACTGCATCGACGACCTCGCAGTTGTGTACGAGTACCGCCGTGTCGCCGGCCACCACATAGTACGTGTGAATGTTCGCGATGGTGAGGTTGTGGACGCGGTGGGTCTGGGTGTAAGGGCGTACGGCCTGGACCTGGACCCAGGTGCCGGCTGAGGTGCGGAGCCACTGGCCGGGGCGGAGGTCTCCGGCGTCGACCCACTGCTCCACGTCCGCCACCCAGAACGGGTGCCCGTCGGTGGCGACGAGGGTGCCGGACCCGTCACCGGAGGCGCCATCGCTGTCGATGGTGATCTCGACGAGGTGCTTCACTCCCTCACCGACGACGACACCGGCGACCTTCTGCACGGTGGTGACACCGGTCTCCGGATCGGTCGCCATGACCTGGTCGCCGACCTCGACGTCCTCGATCGGTTCGGCGGACCCGTCGGCCATCACCACCGTCGTACCGGGGACGAAACTGTTCCGGACGCACGACGCTCCCTCAGCGGCGTCGTCGCCCTGTCTGGCCGCCGGGGCGGCAGCCTCGTCGGCCTGTTTCGTCGCCGCCTGTGCCAGATCGTCGACCTGGGTGGCGGCAGCCGCAGCGGCCTCGTCGGCCCTGGTGAGGACCCGTTGGGCCCACTTCATCTCGTTGAACCAGCTCATCACCGCCCGGCCGGCCCGCCAGATCGCCTCGCCGATCTTCTTCGCCTTGAGGATCTTGCCCCAGGGCAGGCTCCCGACCACCGCCATCGCACACGCGCCGATGTCACCCTTCATGACACAGTCGCGGATGTCGTTGAGGCCGAGGACCTCCATCAGGATCTGCCCGCCGGCCCCGATCACGACGTCGAGCAGGGTCTTCTCCTTGACCTTCTTCGCCCGCTCGACCTCGTCGCGGCTCGGACCCGTCGGCTTCTTCTTCCCCGGCACCGGGGTCTTGTTCCGGTCCTTACCCGACGTCTTGTTCGGCGTACGCGGATGGAACGTGACCTCGCAGTCCTCGTCCACACACGCCCGCAACCCCGACGGGTCGGTGAACGTGACAGGCGAGTTGTTCGAGTAGGCGTACCCGTGCATCTGCTGCGGATCGCCCGGGTCGATGATCGGGTCCACCGAGATGAACCGGCCGGTGGCCGGGTCGTACTCCCGGGCACCCAGATGCGTCAGCCCGGTCGAGGAGTCCATGGTCCCGCCTACGAACCCCCGCTCGCCCGCCCACACCGACGGCTGCGCCCCACGCGGCGACCCGTACGGGGTGAACTTCCGCCGGGTCACCGCCGACGTGGCCGCGTCCACGCTCGCCTGCGCCGTCCCGTTGTGGTCGGCCAGCAGGAACGTCACCTTGTTCGACGGCGTACGCACCGCCGCCACACCCGAGTAGTAACGGGTCCCCGACACCGCCGACGTCGCCCGGTTCAGGGTCAGCTCCGTCGACCCGAGATACAACGTCACGCTCGACGGATCACGCCGGATCAACCGGCTACCGCTCGCGTCGTACAGGAACTCGGTGACCTTGCTCCCCTCGGTCACCTTCTCCAGCCGGCCCTCGGCGTTCCACTCCAGGACCTGCTCGGCCCCGCCGCCGATCCGCCGGCTGACCATGTTCCCCGACGCGTCGTAGGCGTACTCGTCCAACCGCTGCCCGCCTGGCAGACCGCCCGACGGCGGACCACTCGTCGTCACCGACCCCAACGTGTGCGGCTGTGCCGCACCCGCCGCCGGATACGTGTACGACGCCGTCACCGCCAGCGACGGATCACCGCCGACGGCATCGTGCTGGGTTTCCGTCAGCCGGTTTCCGACCCGGTCGAAGGTGTAGGAGTGCCAGTACGGATCCGGACCACCCACCGTCGACGTCGACGGAGCGGCGGCACACTCGTCCGTCCCGGTCCACGCATCCGTCATCCGCCGCAGGTGGTCGTAGCGGAAACACTGGTTGTCGGTCACGGTCGACTGCTCGACACTCTTGATCTGGAGAATGTTGCCGGCCGGGTCGTACCGGTAGCTGGTGTCGTCCACCCGGTTCGGCGGGAGCAGCCGGTCGGTCACCACCCTCGCCAGCCGACGTGTCCCTTCCTCGTAGCTGAGGGTCCGGTAGATCTCCTTACCGAACGCACCGAGCGTCTGCCGCAACGGCTCCCCGTACTCGGTGTACGTCGTCGACTGGAGATAGCGGGCCAACCCGGTCACGCTGACCGGCATGTCCAGCCCGTCATAGCCGTAGGTCACCGTCTCCGCGGGCAGACCACCCTTGCTCGGGTACGAGTTCGTCCTCGGCAGCCCGGTGTTGGCCGTGTACGTCGCGCCGAAGATGTACGTACCGGCAAGCGCCCCCTCCCGGGCCGGGATCGTGTACGTCGTGCCGGTCGGCTGGTATCGCACGTTGTAGCCGTTGACCGCGGTGACGTAGGCGTCAGAGCCGATGTAACGGGTCGAGGATGTCGGCAGGCCGAGCTTCAACGTGTCGTACGTCCAGCCGGCCAGGATCGTGCCGGTGACGGAACCGTTCCGCAGGGTGGTGGGCCGGCCCAGCTCGTCGTAGGTGTGCGCGACGGTCTGCCCACGGGAGTCGGTCGCCGACACCACCCGGTTGCCGTCGTCGTGGCGCGTCGTGGTCGTACCCCTGTCCGGGTCGGAGGTGCTGGTGACCCGGCCGCGCAGGTCGTAGCCGTACCGCCAGGTGTTACCGGCCGGGTCCCGGATCTCGCTCAGCCGGCCGAACCGGTCGTACCCGTACGTCGTCGCGTCGTACGCGCCGGTGGGCGTGTCGGCCTGATACTGGCGCAGTTCGGTGGTGCGGCCGTGAGCGTCCCTGATCGTGGTGGTGGCGGTCCCGCCGTTGGGTGGGTCGACGTGCACCCGGTCACCGCCGTAACTGGTGACCGTGCGGGTCTTCTCCACCCCGAAGCTGTAGAAGATCTCGTTGGTGGGCCGCCCCATCCCGTCGTACCGGTTGACCATCTGGGCCGGGATCAGGTTGTCGCCGACGTAGTCGAACAACTCCCGCGACGGCGCCTGGTCGTTGTGGTACGCCGAGTTCTGCTTCCACGCCAGACCGCGGGTGTCGTAGAAGACGTCGGTCAGGATCCGCCCGCCGCCCGCGGCCGGCTGCTGCGTCTGGCGCAGCCGCATCGTCCCGTCGTAGATCTCGTGGCCGGTGCGGTAGGAGCCGTCCTCCTTCAGGGTCTCGGTCGTGACGACGACCGGCACCCCCGCCGCGAGCTGGTAGCCGAACCTGCTGTTCGGAACGTTCGGGAAATCACCCTTGGCCCGCCCGGGAAGCCACACTCCGGTGAGCCGGCCCAGCGGGTCGTACGCCAGGTCGGTGCGGGCGCCGTTCGCGTCCACCTCGGCCGTGGTGACTCCCCAGGCGGGCTCCAGATAGGTGGTGCTCCGGTGTCCCTTCGGGTTGGTCGTCGTGATCTCGGTGACGAGCCCGTCCTGCGCCGGCGTGTAACTCGTGGTGGTCCGCTGGCCGTAGACGTCGTACGAGTCGGTGACCCGGCCGTACGCGTCGAAGACGGACCGGCCGGTGACCGCGTACCGCGGCCCGGAGGCCGGCCACTCCATCAGCTCCTCGATCCGGGTCACGTCGCCCTTTTCCGGCGCCGCGCCGTGTGTCGTCGACCCGTCGTAGTACATCCGGGTCTCGGAGACGAGGTCGGCGGGTCGGTTCGGGGTCGTCGCACAGTCGACCGCGACCTTCTCGGTTCGCGTGACCGTGTTGAGGATCCACCTGCCGGTGTTGCGGGTGTACTCGTGCCGGGTGCAGAAGTTGTCGTCGCTGCGGGTGGTGTCCCCCAGGTCGTTGGTCCGGATCGGAATCCCGTACTCGTCGAAGGTGTGCTGCACCTCGGTACGCCGCCACGTGCCGTCGGAGAGCAACGAGCGGGACCGCACGGCGCTCAACTGCGCCACTGTGGCGGTGAGATCGGTGGTGCCGGTCCGGGCACGGCGGGCGGTGACGGCACCGCGCCACGGCGTGTTCAACGTCGCCGACTGGAGTGTGCCGCCGTTGCCCGAGTAGTAGAGCGTTTCGCGGGCCATGCCCTGGAAGTCGGGCAGGTCGTCGATGGAGCCGTTCTCGGAGTCCCTGACCTGCACGCTACGGGTGCCGCCGGATCGCCGATCGCCGTGCAGGCCCCGGAAGTAGAGCGTCTCGGTGAAGGAGATGGGGTCGGGGGCGACACCGACCCTGGTGCGTACCCGGGCATAGCCGCGCCATTGGCTCCAGGTCCGGTGCGTGGACTTGGTGAACTCGCTGTCGTCGTAGGCCCAGGCCGGACTGTCGACGAACTCGTAGCGGGTCTCCTTCGGCGGCTGGTCGGTGGACCGGTCCTGCTCGACCACCCTGGTCGCCACGTACTTGTGGAACCAGTCCAGCACCGGTTCGGTCTCACCCTCCGGTTGCCAGTAGACCGGGTAGCAGCGCATCCCGTTGGTGTCCTGCGCCGGCGGGAGCACCACCGTGGGATAGCCGATGCACTCCCGCTGCGAGTAGTCGACACCGATCGTCGAGCCGGTCTCGGTGTCGACCCGTACGATCCGCCGCCGGGTGATCGCCGGAACGCCCTCGTTCCGGTCCACCCGGTTCTGCATGAGGTCGCCCTCGAACGTCACCGACGGGGTGGACAGCGTCCCGCCCACCTTGCCGGTGCGGGCGATCCCGGCCAGCCACAGCGCCGGGCTCGTGCCGTCGCCGGTGCCCGGGAACCCGTGCGTCAGCGTCCAGGTGTTGACGTCGCGGTTCCCGGATCCGATGCGCACCTGGGTGGTGATCGCGGTCAGCCGCTTCCGGCTCCAGAACGTCGGCGAGTGGCGGCCGGTGCATGCCTCGCCCGAGTTGCAGTTCTGGTCGACCGGCACGTCCGGCCAGCGGCTGGCGTTCGCCTCGGTGAACCTGCTCGGCGCACAGTCGAAGTTCGCATCCGGCAGACACCGTTCCTGGGTGGTGAAGACGACCCGGGCCGGCGCCGGCGTCGCGTACTCCTGGCCGGCACGGAGGCCGTACTCGATCCGGTCCAGGTAGCCACCACGCTCGTACTGCACGCCCGTGGTCTTGAGATTCCGGCCGTAGTGGTTGCTCTCCGGCACGTAGTAGAGGGCCATGGAGTTGGCGCGCGGGTCGACCACATGGTCGAGGTTCCACCGCCACGCCTGCTGGCACGACGAGGTGTCGAACTGGCTGGTGTGGCAGGGCTCGCCACCGTGGTTGCCGAAGACCGGCAGCGTCCAGGTCGATCTCGTCTCCGGACGGGCACTGCTCCAGTTCGGCAACCGGTTACGGCCGAAGTAGTACTGGGTCCCGTCGGTCGTGGTGATCCGCCAGTGCTCCCCGTCGTTGTCGCCGTTGGACGCCCCGGACAGCAGCTCGATCCGGGAGCCGTCGTCCTCCGCCATCCGCCAGGCGCCCGACGTGTCGTCGCGGACCAGTTCGGTGGTCCGCCCGTTCAACGACAGCGTCGCGTTCCACGACGCCCAGCACTGGTCCCCGGTCTTCACCGTGTTGTTCGCGCCCGAGCCCATGTCCTCGGCGCACGGCTTGTACCGCCGCTCGACGTAGCCCGGCCAGTAGTCCCAACCCTCGCCGACCCAGGACGGCTGGTTGTTGGTGGAGACCATCCGGCCGTCGACACTGCCGGACGAGTAGCCGAGCGTGATCTGCGGCGCCGGCCCACCGGCCGACGGCGGCAGCTCCAACGGGTACGACCAGCCGAAGTCGCCGGAGGAGCCGCCCGCACTCCACGAGCCGCTCGGGGCGAGAGCCGTCGCGGCGAAGCTGCCACCCGTCCCCGACGCCCCCGCCAGCAGCGCCAGTACGGTCGGCGGCGCGCCCGCACCGAGCGCGGTGGCCCCGGCGAGCGTGACGTCGACACCGGCCGTGGCCCGTCGTTGGTCGTTGCGGGTGGGCAGGACGGTGTGCCGCTGGCAGCCGGGCTCGTCAGGGCTGGTGAGCACGCAGCCGGGCATCTGCACCAGGCGCAGCCGGCTCGACCAGTCGGCGCCGTACGCCTCCCGGAAGCCGCCGTACTCGACCTCCACCCTGACCTGGCCGGGCCGTCCGTCGCCACTCTGCACGGTGAACAACAAGCCCTGGATCGCTGCCTCGGTGGCCTGCTGGCGGCTCCGCACCTCCACCCGCACCAGACCCGGCCCGGCCACGGCGTCGGCGCCGCGTCCCTGCTCGGCCGGTGCGGCTCCGACCCTGACGGGTGTGTCACCGGCGCGCGCCAGCCGCGTCGTGGACAGCGTCGCCGTACCGGCCGATGCGTCCGGCCAGTCCGTGTGCCGAGCTGTCGCAGAGGGAACGGTGGCGGTCTGCGGCCTCGGCGGCGGATCGAACGACCTGCCCGGCACCGAGGCTTCCTGCTGGAGTTTGGGCAGTTCAACCGCCTCGGCGGCGCGCGCCTGCAGCGGTGTGAGCATGCTGCCCACCATGACCAGCGCCAGTGACGGCACGAGCCGGCGCACCAGCCGACGCCGGTCGGCGTGGGCCCGTCGGCGGGCGCGTGGAAGAGTCACGAATCGACCGAACATGGAGCCCTCCCCAGTACCCGCACCGGCCGGTATCGACGCGGATGATGATCGCTACCGTACGAGTTGTGGCCGTCACCGACAAGAGACGGCTGTCTCACTCCCGCTCGATGCCAGGCTTGCGCCGGTCCCCCGGCCATCGCCAGCGCGGGAACACGCAGGTGGTGCAATCACGACGGTGATCTACCCGGCGGCTGTCCGGTCCGGCAGGGTCCTGGAATCGTCAGCCCGTCGGGCGGCACGCATCCGCCACCCGGCACGGCCGGGCCGGGCACGTCCGGTGGCGGGCGGGAAATCACACTCGCGCGTGGCGACAGGCGCTCACGTACCGGATCGTGACAGGATGCGGCGTGTCTCCGTTGCGCGCCGCACCCGCTGACGGCCCCCTCTCCACCGCCGTGCCCTTCGTGGCGGACCTGCACATCCACTCGAAATACTCCCGGGCGTGCAGCCGCGACCTCACCATGCAGAACCTCGCCTGGTGGGCCCGGCGCAAGGGAATCAGCCTGCTCGGCACCGGTGACTTCACCCACCCGGCCTGGTACGAGCACCTACGCGAGACGCTGCACCCGGCCGAGCCCGGCCTCTACCGGCTCAGCCCGGAGGTCGAGAGCGACATCGCGCGCCGGCTGCCACCCCGGCTGGCCAGCGCCGCCGAGACCAACCCCATGCGGTACGCGCTCAGCGTCGAGATCTCCACCATCTACAAGCGGGACGACCGTACCCGCAAGGTGCACCACCTGATCTACCTGCCCGACCTGGAGGCGGTGGCCCGGTTCAACACCGCGCTGGGCCGGATCGGCAATCTCGGCTCCGACGGCCGGCCGATCCTCGGCCTCGACTCCCGGGACCTGCTGGAGATCACCCTGGAGGCGAGCCCGGACGGCTACCTCGTCCCGGCGCACATCTGGACCCCGTGGTTCTCCGCGCTCGGCTCGAAGTCCGGCTTCGACGCGATCGCGGACTGCTACGCCGACCTCGCCGAGCACATCTTCGCGGTCGAGACCGGACTCTCCTCCGACCCGGAGATGAACTGGCGGGTCTCCAGCCTGGACCGCTACCGGCTGGTCTCCAACTCGGACGCGCACTCACCGCCCGCGCTGGCCCGGGAGGCAACCGTCTTCGCCACCGCGCTCGACTACTACGCGGTGCGGGAGGCGCTGCGGACCGGGGACGGGTTGGCGGGCACCATCGAGTTCTTCCCGGAGGAGGGGAAGTACCACGCGGACGGGCACCGGCTCTGCGGGGTCAACTGGGAGCCGGAGCGGACCCGGCAGGCGGGCGGGCGCTGCCCGGAGTGCGGCAAGCCGCTCACGGTCGGCGTACTCAGCCGGGTCGAGGACCTGGCCGACCGGCCGGACGGGCACCGGCCGACGAACGCGCCGCAGGTCACCCACCTGATCCAGCTCGCCGAGATCCTCAGCGAGATCAACAAGGTCGGTCCGAAGTCGAAGACGGTGGAGGGGCAGCTCAACACCCTGGTCGCCGGGCTCGGCGCCGAGCTCGACATCCTCACCGTCACCCCGGTCGACGAGATCCGCCGGGTCGGCGGCGAACTCCTCGCCGAGGCGATCGAGCGGCTCCGCCGGGGCCAGGTACGCCGGATCCCCGGCTACGACGGCGAGTACGGCGTCATCACCCTCTTCGAACCCGGCGAGCTCCCCTCCGGCGGTGCCGGGCGCTCGGGCGGGACGGGTCACACCGCCGCCGGTCAGGCGGGGACGCTCTTCGAGGACGCGCTCTTCGACGTACCCGTGCCGAAACAGCGACCGCCCGCCGAGCCGGCGGCAGCCGCACCGTCCCCGGCGGGGCGCGCGGCCCGGCCGGCGCCCGCCGCCCCGGCGGAGCCGCGCCGCCGCGCCCGACCCGCCACCCCGGCGGCCGGGCCGCCGCCACCGCTCGCCCCGCCCCCCTCGCCGCACGAGCCGTTCGAGCCGATGCTCGCCGGCATGGAGGAGGTCGGCACCGGGCTGCTGGACCGGCTCGACGCGATGCAGCGGGTCGCCGCCTCCGCGCCCGGCGGGCCGCTGCTGATCGTCGCCGGCCCCGGCACCGGCAAGACCCGCACCCTCACCCACCGGATCGCCTACCTCTGCGCCGAGCTGAACGTCTTTCCGGAACACTGCCTGGCGATCACCTTCACCCGGCGGGCCGCCGAGGAGCTGCGGCACCGGCTCGACGGGCTGCTCGGGCCGGTCGCCGAGGACGTCACCGTCGGCACCTTCCACTCGCTCGGCCTGGCCATCCTGCGGGAGAACGCCGGCGCCGCCGGCCTGCCGGACGACTTCCGGATCGCCGACGACACCGAGCGGGCGACCGCCCGGTCGGAGGCCGGCGACGACGACGCGGCGTATGTCAAGCTGCTGCGCGGCGCCGACCTGGTCGACCTGGACGAGCTGGTCAGCCTGCCGGTGACGCTGCTCCGCGACGACCCGGAGCTGGTCGAACGCTATCGGGACCGGTGGCGGTGGATCTTCGTGGACGAGTACCAGGACGTGGACGCCACGCAGTACGAGCTGCTCCGGCTGCTCAGCCCGGCCGACGGCAACCTCTGCGCGATCGGCGACCCCGACCAGGCGATCTACTCGTTCCGGGGCGCCGACGTGGCGTACTTCCTGCGCTTCTCGCAGGACTTCCTCGACGCCCGGCTGGTGCGGCTGACCCGCAACTACCGCTCGTCGGCGCCGATCCTGGCCGCCGCCGTGCAGGCGATCGCGCCGAGCAGCCTGGTCCGGGGCCGCCGGCTCGACCCGGCCCGGCTCGACCCGGAGGCGCCGCTGGTCGGCCGCTATCCCGCGGCCTCCGTCGCGGACGAGGCCGATTTCGTGGTACGCACCGTCGACGAACTCGTGGGCGGTCTGTCGCACCGCTCCTTCGACTCGGGCCGGATCGACGGTCGGACCACGAACGTCTCCTTCTCCGACATCGCGGTGCTCTACCGCACCGACGCCCAGGCGGCACCGGTCCTCGACGCGCTGGCCCGGGCCAACGTCCCGGTGCAGAAGCGCTCGCACAACCGGCTGCGGGACCGGCCCGGGGTGTCGGTGATCGCCCGCGAGCTCCGGCACGCCGACGGGCTCGGCGGCTCGGTCGCCGCCCGGGTACGCCTGGCCGGCCAGGTGCTCGCCGAGCGGCACGCCACCCCCACCCTGGACGCCACCGGCGGGATCGGGCCGGACGACATCTGGACGGCGGCGGACCTGCTCACCCCGCTGGCCCGGCGCTGCGGCGACGACCTGGAACTCTTCCTGTCGCAGCTGGCCACCGGCGCCGAGGTGGACGCGCTCGACCCGCGCGCCGAGGCGGTCACCCTGCTCACCCTGCACGCCGCCAAGGGGCTGGAGTTTCCGGTGGTCTTCCTGCTCGGCTGCGAGGACGGGCTGCTGCCGATGCGGTTCCCCGGCACGACGCCGACCGACGACGAGGTGGCCGAGGAACGCCGGCTCTTCTTCGTCGGCCTCACCCGGGCACAGGACCGGCTCTATCTCAGCCACGTCGGCCGGCGGCTCCGGCACGGCAAGGAGCGGGAGTGCGTGCCGTCGCCGTTCCTCTCCGCCGTCGACGCCGGGCTCTTCGAACGCCTCGGCGACGCGGTCCCCCGCCGCCCGAAGGACCGCCAACTCCGGCTGCTCTGAGCTGTGCCGGCTGCGGCGATGCCGGTTAGGAAGGGGCCCTTCTACAACAGAATGCGATAAGCGGGGGCCCTTCCTTATCCCACGACGGCGGCGAGCGCGCCGATGAGCATCGCCGGGCCGTGCGGAAGGTGGTCGCGGCGACCGATCCGGCGCAGCCGGAGCAGAACGGCGGCGTAGCCGCTGGCCAGCAGCAGGCCGGCGAGGAGGCCGGCGAGCGCCGTGCTCCACCCGTACCAGCCGGTGGCGAAGCCGATCCCGAGCGCGAGCTTGGCGTCGCCGGCACCGAGGCTGCCGGGCGAGAGCAGGACGAGCCCCAGGTACACCCCGGCGGCAGCCAGCGCGCACGCCGCCGCGACCGCGTACCGGGGAAACTGGGCGGCGGCGATCGTCGGCGCGCCGAGCAGGAGGGCGAAGCCGCCCGCCGCGGGCAGGGTGAGCCGGTCGGGCAGCCGCCGTACCGCCACGTCGACGAAGCCGGCGACGATGCCGAAGCCGGCGATCCAGGCGTATGCCGGCAGTGGCAGGACGAGGAGGAGATCGGGCGAGGTGACCGGGGTGGCCGGGGTGTCGACGTCGACGGCCCGGGCGGCGAGGGCGGCGAAGACGATCGCGGCGACAAGTTCGACCAGGCCGGGGCGCGGGCCGAGCGGATGCCGGCAGTGGGGGCAGCGACCGGTCGGCGGCAGCGCACCGAGCGGGTTGCGCAGGGTGGGCCGGCCGACCGCCGCCGCACCGCAGGACGGGCAGTCCCGCCGCCATGCTTGGCCGGCAGGTGCCGCGTACCGGAAGATCCGTCCGCGCAGCACCGGACCGGCCAGGAGTCCGACGATTCCTCCGGCCAGTCCTGCGATCATCGGCACGCCCGCCGTCACGACCCGCCGCCCCGGCTGCTCCGCCCAGTGTCCGTAGCCGCTCCCATAGCCGTTTCGTCCAGCCGTGTCGCGTAGCCGTTTCGCGTCCGTCGGTCCGTGCTCGCCCGGCGGGAGATTGGCGCGCTTCCGGGAGGTGGGCCCGTTGGGGGGTCACGCTACGGTGACCTCAGCAGTCCCGTCTCAGGCGAGTGGCGAGCCTCTCACCGATCCGTACCAGGAGGACAGTCGATGGCCAACTACGGACCGCCCGGCGGGCCGGGGTACGGCTCGCCCTCGCAGCCGTGGAACGACCCGGACCGGCGAGGCATCGACGAGTACGGCCAACCGGTCGACCCGTGGGGCGATCAGGACCAGTCCGGCGGCGCGGGCCACTGGGGCGGTGGGCAGACGTCGGCCCCACCCGGCGGCCCCGGTTCCCCGGTGAGCCACCCCGGCTACCCGGCCGGATACCCGGCGGCGCCCGGGCCCGGCCCGGCGCCGACCTCCGGCCCGCCCGGGGGCGGCTACCCGCCGACCCGGCGGCACGACGTCGGGTCGGCCCCGGCGCCGCACCGCACCGGCGGGTCCGGGCCCTTCGACCAGCCGCAGGCCGGCTGGACCGCATCCGACGACGACCCGGTCTGGGCGACACCGGTCCCGGACCCGTCGTGGTCCACCTCGGCTCCCGACCCGATGCCGAAGGGCGGCGGCAACCGTACCTTCGCCGCCCTCCTGGTCGGGCTGGCGGTGCTGGTTTTCGCCGGCGCGGCGGTCGGCATCTATCTCTTCAGCCGCGAGGATCCGTCGTCCGAGGCCCAGCCACCGGCGAGTGAGCAGACCGAGGAGCCGGCCTACGAGCCCAGCGCCCCGGCCGAGCCGGCGGCACCGACCACCGCCGCCGCCGAACCGTCCACCGACGCCCGGTTCGTCAAGGCCGGACAGTGCGTCCAGAACGAGGGTACGGAGGCGGCGCCGAAGTTGGCGATCACGAACTGCGCGCCGCAGACCTACGAGGTGCTGGCCCGCTACAACGGTGCGACCACCGGAGCCACGGACGCCAAGGCCAAATGCGCCCAGGTGCAGAACTACACGAACTTCTACTTCTTTAACAGCGACCTGGACGAACTGGACTTCGTGCTCTGTCTTCGGAAACGATAGCCGTCGGGGTATCCGCACCCGGCCGGCCCGACCCTGGAGAAGCATGTCGACTTACGGAATGCCCGCCGGAGGGCAGCCCGAGGACCCGAACCGGCCGCCCTCGGGTCCACCGGCCGGTGACTCTCCACCCGCCCCGTCACCGGACGACCAACCGGCGCAGCCCGGCGATCCGTCGGTCTCCGGCGCCGGTTCTCCACCGACCTCCGGCGCTGGCTACCCGCCACCGGCACAGCCGGGCTACCCGCCACCGGGAGGTCCGGGATATCCGGCGCCGGGAAGCCCGGGTTACGCGGCGGCAGGCGGTTACCCGGCGGGCACCGGTTATCCGCAACCGGGCGACGCACCGACCGCGCAGTGGGGCCAGCCACCCGGCAGCGGGGCGGGGCCGGACCCGCAGTGGGGCCAGCCACCCGGCAGCGGTTGGCCGGGCCAGCCCGGTTATCCGGGAGCGGCCGACCAACCACCGGCGCCTCTGCCCGGCTACCCGGGAGCGGCCGGCCAGCCACAGTCCGCTCCGCCCGGCGCCCCGTACGGCAGTCCCTACCAGCCCTCGGGTGCTCCGTACCAGGTCTCCGGTACCGGCGCGCCGCCGTACGGCGGAGCTGGCGCGGGCACTGCGCCCTACGGCGGGCCCGGCGGACCGTACGGCGGGCCCGGCGGACCGCCGAAGAAGGGCAGCGGGCTGACGATCGCCCTGATCGTCGGCGGCGTCGTGGTGCTGCTGCTGCTCTGCGCCTGTCTCGGTGGCGTGCTCTGGTGGGTGGTCGATCGGTCGGGCGACGACTCGGGCCCGGGCATCGGTGCGCCCGGACCGGCCAGGTCGACCCCGGCGGCTCCCAGCCGGCGTCCCACCACGCCCTCGGGCTCGTCCGAGCGCTACGTGGAGGGCGACTGCCTGGTCAACGACGGCACCGACGACGATCCGGAAATCCGCAAGGTGCCGTGCGGGCCGAACACCTACGAGGTGCTGTCGCGGATCCCGTTCAGCACCGATCGGAACGACTGCAAGAACGACCCGATCTTCGCCGCGCCCGAGTCGGACGCCAGCTACGTCCACGACGACTCGCTGGATCTGGGCGACTATGTGCTCTGCCTGAAGCGGCGCTGATCTCGCTGACCTGTACCGACCAGAATCGGTAGGCAAAACTAGGGCCGTCTAGCATCCACGCTAGACGGCCCTAGTTTTGGGTCGAGAGCACTCCGATTCCGACCCTCACCCACGCGGGTTCCCGGCACGACCGCTCCGGCGCGACACGACTGCACCGATCTACGTATGTCTAGCGCCGGGGCTAGACGGCCCGATACCGTGCGATACGTGGATCCGGTCCGCAACCCGTACGCGCCCGGCGCCGGTCAGCGCCCGCCCGAACTCGCCGGGCGGGGGCGCGAGCTCGAGGTCTTCGACATCGTGCTGGAGCGGATCGCCCGGGGTCGCCCCGAACGCAGTCTGGTCCTCACCGGCCTGCGCGGAGTCGGCAAGACCGTGCTGCTCAACACCCTCCGGTCCCAGGCGATCAACCGGCTCTGGGGCACCGGCAAGATCGAGGCCCGGCCGGACCAGTCGATCCGCCGCCCGGTGGCCGCCGCCCTGCACATGGCCGTCCGCGAGCTGGCACCCCGGCACCGGGCACCCGACCGGATCGACGACTTCCTCGGCGTACTCAAGGCGTTCGCGCTGCGCGCCGCGCCGGGCGGATCGGGTGGGAGCGGCCGGAGCGGGTCGGCGACCCGGCTGCGGGACCGGTGGCAGCCCGGCATCGACGTACCGGCGGCGACCGGCCGGGCGGACTCCGGCGACATCGAGATCGACCTGGTGGAGCTCTTCACCGACGCGGCCGAAGTCGCCGCCGATGTCGGCACCGGCATCGCGGTCTTCCTCGACGAGATGCAGGACCTCGGTCCCGAGGACGTCTCCGGGCTCTGTGCCGCCTGCCACGAGCTGTCCCAGCTCGGTGCGCCGCTGATCGTGGTCGGTGCCGGGTTGCCGCACCTGCCGGCGGTGCTCTCCGCCGCCAAGTCCTACTCGGAGCGGCTCTTCCGCTACCAGCGCATCGACCGGCTGGACCGGATCGCCGCCGACCAGGCGCTCTGCGCCCCCGCCGCGCGGGAGCAGGTCGAGTACGAGCCCAAGGCGCTCGACCTGCTCTACGAGAAGTCCGGCGGCTACCCGTACTTCGTCCAGGCGTACGGCAAGGCCACCTGGGACGCCGCGCCCCGGTCGCCGGTGACCCCCGCCGACGTCCGGGTCGCCGCGCCGGAGGCCGAGGCCGAGTTGGCGGTCGGGTTCTTCGGCTCCCGGTTCGAGCGGGCAACTCCGGCGGAGCGCGAGTACATGCGGGCGATGGCCGCCCTCTCCCGGGTCGAGGCGCCCGACGGTGAGGGCGGGGACGGCAGCGGCGCTCGGGACGACATGGACGCCGCGGTCCTCACCTCCGAGATCGCACGATCGCTCGGCCGCAAGCCGGCCAGTCTCTCGCCGGCGCGGGACGCGCTCATCAAGAAGGGCCTGATCTATTCGGGCGAGCGTGGCACGGTGGCGTTCACGGTCCCGCACTTCGGCCGGTACCTGCGCACCCAGCCGGTCTGACCACCGACACCGACCGCACCGACCGGAGGCGCGCCGCTCACCGCCACTCTCCGCCGTGACCCGCGTGGCGGATCAGAGCGGCGCGCACGGCGGCGGATCAGAGCTGCGACCAGGGTGGCGGGAATGTCACCTCGCCGGTCGGCACCGGGGCGTCGGAGCCGTCCACCGACGGCAGCACCAGCGCCTGCCACGGGTCACCCAGCCCCGACCACGGGCTGGTCAGCTCGAACCGGGCGGCCGGGAGGAAGCCGAAGCGGCGATAGTAGGCGGGGTTGCCGAGCACCACCACCAGTCGCTCGCCGAGTTCGGCGGCGGCGTCGAGCGCGGCCCGGACGACGTCCTGGCCGTAGCCACGGCGCTGCCGGGCCGGCCGGACCGCGACCGGTCCGAGGGCCAGCGCCGGGAAGCCGTCGGGCCAGACCTCGACCCGGCTCAGCAGGGCGTAGCCGACGAGCTCCCCATCGACATCGGCGACCATCGACAGCTCGGGCAGCCAGGCGTCGCTGACCCGCAACGCCTCGACGAGACGCACCTCCGGAGGCAGCCGGCCATCCGGAGCCTCGAACGCCTCGGCCACGAGTTGGCGGATCGCCACCGCGTCGGCCGGGCCCTCCGGCCGGAGCCGCACAGTCGTCACAGCTCGCGACGGTACCGCCACGGCGCCACCCAGTCTCCCACTTCGACGGGTGAAAGACGGTGCGAACGGGTAAGACTTGACGCATGAGACCGGTACGCACCGTGGCCCGCACCCTGTTGAGCACGATCTTCGTGGTCAGCGGCGCCCGCGCCGTGACCAATCCCGAGTTGTACGTGGAGCGGGCGAAACGGGTGGCGGGCCGGGTCACGCCGGTGTTGCAGGGCATCCACGAGGGGATCCCGACCGACCCGCAGAGCCTGGTCCGGGTCAACGGAGCCGCGCAACTGCTCGGCGGGCTGATGCTCGCCACCGGGCGCTTTCCCCGTCCGGCCGCCGCCCTGCTGGCCGGAACGCTGGTGCCGACCACCCTTGCCGCGCACCCGTTCTGGGAACACGACGATCCGGCGGAGCGGCGGACCCAACAGATTCACTTCATGAAGAACCTCGGACTGATGGGCGGGCTGCTGCTCGCGATCTCCGACACCCAGGGCCGGCCCAGCCTCGGCTGGCGGGCCAGCCACGCCGTGGGCGGCGGCCGCCGACGGGTACGCCGGGCGGTGCGCGGTGCGCGACGGGACGCACGGATCGCCGTACGCTCCGCGACGGTGGCCCGGAAACTTCCCGGCTGACCCGCGAGGCGGCGCCCGGCTCGGGGCCGGCGGCGGCGCGCCCAGGGCTGAACAGTGGATGTCGCCCGGCTGACCAGCGGATTTCGGCGGGACTACCGGAGGTGGCAGGATCGACGATCGGGCCACGCTCCATGCCGGACATATGCTAGTTTCACCTGACCGAGCAGCTGTGAATCGCCCGAACCGTACTCCCTGCGTTAACGCGGTGGAAATGTCGCGAACCAGTGTGGGATCGGACACGGTCGCATAACGCAGGAGGCACTCGAGTGACCGACCGTTCTAGGCTCTGCAAAGGACCTGGGCGGAAGACCGACATGTGGTACGGGGGTGGCGACGCCATGCCGGCGACCGTCGAAAGACGGCTAGGCCGCCTCGCCCCAGTCCGCCGTTTTGTTCGTGGGATCGACCGTCGGACAGTCGTACGGGTCGGCATCGTGGCCGTGGTCTGCTACGCCGCGTGGCTGGCCATCGCCGCTTTCGGACGGCCGTACAACTTCTTCGACATGAAGATCTACCACGGTGCGGTGGTCTGGTGGGCGGGCGGACACGAGCTCTACGACTTCATCGCACCCAGGACCACCCTCGGCTTCACCTATCCACCCTTCGCCGGCCTGGTCATGCTGCCGATGGCGGCCATCCCGCTCGGCCTCGCCGGCTGGCTCAACATCGTCGCCAGCGTCGGCGCCCTCGCCGTCGTCCTGGCGGCGCTGCTCAAGCCGATCACCGACCGGCTCGGCTGGTCGCTCTGGTTCGCCCTGGGCATCGCCGTTCCGCTGGCGGTCGCCATCGAGCCGGCCCGGGAGACCCTCGGCTACGGTCAGGTCAACCTGCTCCTCTTCGGCCTCGTCATGGCCGACCTGGTGGCGCTGCGCTGGCGCGCCCGGCGCGGCAGCCGGGTCCGGGCGAGTGACGGACCGCTGCGCCGGCTCTTCTTCAGCGGCGCCTGGGCCGGCGTCGGCATCGGGCTGGCCAGCTCCATCAAGCTCACTCCGGCGCTCTTCGTCGTCTACCTGCTGCTGACCCGCCAGTGGCGGGCCGCGATGACCGCGATCGGCACCGCCCTCGCCGTCACCGTCGGCACCTTCGCGGTCGCCGGCCGCGAGTCGACCACCTACTTCATGTCCGTGCTCTGGCAGACCGAGCGGGTCGGCGCGGCGGACATGACGCCGAACCAGTCGCTGGCCGGGGTGCTCGCCCGACTGTACGACTCGATCGAGACCCCCACCCTGCTCTGGTTCTCCTTCGCGATGCTGCTGCTGGCGCTCGGCCTCTCCCGCGCCTCCCACTCGCACGCCGACGGTGACGAGTTGACCGCCTTCACCCTGGTCGGGCTCACCACCAACGTGATCAGCCCGATCTCCTGGTCGCACCATCTGGTCTGGGTCATCCCGGCGATCCTGGTCCTCGCCGACGCGGCGAGCCGGCGCCGGGCAGCCAGCCGGGGCCCGGGGCGCGGTTCACTTGCCACGTCCGGCTCCGGCCCGGCCGGAATGACCGGGCTACGCACGCCGATCTGGTTCCCCACCCTGACCGGTCTCCGGCACGCTACGGCGGCGATCGGGCTCTACCTGCTCTTCCTGATCTCGCCGATCTGGCCGTACGAGCACCAACTGCCGGAAGTGTCGCACTACCAGGACGGCTTCTTCGGCGCCCTGATGGAAAACTCGCTGGCGCTGGCGATCATCGTGCTGGTCGCGGCGCTGCCGTGGCGGCCGGGTGCGGAGCCGGCCTTCTATTCCGAGCACGCCCGCTTCGACCGGCGGCTCGGCACCGCCAGCGGTCAGCGGTAACTCGGGCGCCAGCCGGCGGCAGCGCACGAGGGTCAGGGGCAGTTCACCCATTCCTCGGTGCCGTCGGCGAAGAGCTGCCGCTTCCACACCGGCAACCGCGCCTTGACCTCGTCCACCAGTCGGGCGCAGGCTGCGAAGGCCGCTGCCCGGTGCGCGGTGCTGACCGCCGCCACCAGCGCCACGTCGCCGATCTCCAGCGGACCGAGCCGGTGCGAGACCGCCACCGCGTGTACGTCCGGATCGGCGGCTATCTCGGCCGCCACCTCCCGCAGCACGTCGGCCGCGCTCGGGTGGCCCTCGTATTCCAGCCGGAGCACGGACCGGCCGTGGTCGTGGTCGCGTACCACGCCCTGGAAGGAGACCACGGCTCCGGCGGCGGCGTCGGCGACCACGGACTCGTGGAAGGCCACGTCCAGCGGTGTGGTGCCGACCGCGGTGTGCAGCCGTCCGGCCGGCGGTGCGGCGGCTCCCCGGTCGACGGCCGGTTCGCTCCGTACGCTCATCTCGCTCCTCCCTGGACGCGTTCCCCGGGCAGCAGGGGCAGCGGCACCAACGGCACCATGTCACCCGGCTCGCCCCCGGTGCCGGGGGCGATGACGGCGAACCCCTGCGCCCCGGCCAGCCCACGCAGCATCGCCGAGCCGACGTGCCGGACCGGAGTGGCGGTGTTGTCGGCGGCGTCGACCCGGACCAGCGCCAGATGCGTGTGGTCACCCCGGCCCGGCACCGGCTCGACGAGCGTCACCCGGGGCAGTTCCGGCATCGCCCGGCCACGCAGCCCGGCCAGCAGCGGGGCGACCAGGGAGACGACCGAGACGATCGCCGACTGCGGGTTGCCGGGCAGCCCGGCGACGAACCGGACCCGACCGTCCGCCCCGACGACCCGGGCGAGCAGCATCGGGAAACCGGGACGGACGGCGACGGTGTTGACGACGTATTCGGCGCCGAGCTCGCGCAGGGCCGGATGCAGGTGGTCCACCGGCCCGTGCATGGTGCCGCCGGTGCTGCAGACCAGGTCGGCCCCGGCCAGCCCCCGGCGCAGCGCGTCGACGTGTGCGGTCAGGGTGTCGGCGACCGGCCCGACGACGTCGGCGGAGGTGATGGTGCAGCCGTACCGGCGCAGCCAGGCGGGGACGGCCGGGCCGAGCGAGTCGCGTACCCGGCCGTCGCCGGGCCGGCCGGCGGTGAGCAGCTCGTCACCGAAGATGATCACGGCGGCCCGGGGCGCCCGGCGGACCCGGAGCGTGTCGTAGCCGCAGGAGGCGGCCAGCCCGATCACGCCGGGGTCGACCGGGGTGCCGGCCGGCAACAGCTCCTCGCCCGCGTGCGCCTCCTCGCCCGGGGTGCGCCACTCCGGCGCCGCCCGCAGCGTGCCGGCGACCAACCCCTCGGCGGTACGCGTCGACTCCTCCACCCGGAGCACCCCGGCCGCACCCTCCGGCACCATCGCACCGGTGGCGATCTCGACGGCCGTGCCGTCGGAGGTCAGTGGCGGCGGGGTGCTGCCGGCGAGGACCCGGCCGACGATCCGCCACGGCGCGGCGCCACGCACCGCCCAACCGTCCACGCTCGACGTCGGAAAGGCCGGCAGGTCGGTGAGGGTGGTGAGCGGCTCGGCCAGGGTCTCGCCGTCGGCCTCGGCGACCGGCAACTCGACGGGTTCCGGTGCGGCGGCGGCACCGGCCTCGTACACCCGGGACCGGGCCTGCGCCCAGTCGAGGGTCGGCGGCCCGGCGGCGACGGCGGTCTCGGTGCTCATGCCGCCCGGCCCGTCGGATGTCCGGCCGGCTCCTGGCCGCTCCTCACGTTCACCGTCCGAGCCTATCCCCGGGGTGCGACGCCGCGCCGGGTAGTTCGGTCGGGCAGGGCAGTTCAGTCAGTCGGTACGCGGGTGGTCGCCGCCGCGGAGTTGGTCGACCGCGTGCCGCAGGATCGGCCCGAGTACCGCGAGCCCGTCCTTCGCGCCGCCGGTGGAGCCGGGCAGGTTGACCACCAGCATCCGGCCGACGACGCCGGCCAGCCCCCGGGAGAGTGCCGCCGTCGGGACCTTGTTACGGCTATGCGCCCGGATCGCCTCGGCGATGCCCGGGATCTCGTAGTCGAGCAGCGCCCGGGTCACCTCCGGAGTCCGGTCGGTCGGGCTGATACCGGTCCCACCGCTGGTCAGCACGACGTCGACACCGTCGGCCGCCGCCCGGCGCAGCTCGTCGCCGACCGGATCGCCGTCACGGACCACGACCGGCTCGTCGACCTCGCAGCCGAGGTCGGCCAGGCCGGCGACGAGCAGCGGGCCGCTGGTGTCCGCGTACACCCCGGTGGCGGCGCGGTTGGAGGCGACCACGACGCGGGCCCGGATCACGGCCGGTCCGCCGGTCGGGTCCAGTCGCCGGTCTTGCCGCCCTCCTTGCGCAGCACGCGTACCCCCTCGATGCTGGCCGCCGGGTCGACGGCCTTGACCATGTCGACAAGCGCGAGCCCGGCGGTGGCGACGGCGGTCAGCGCCTCCATCTCGACGCCGGTCCGGTCGGCGGTCCGGACCGTCGCGGTGATCTCGACGGTGTCGTGGCCCGGCTCCAGGTCGACGCTGACGCCGTGCAGTGCGATCGGATGGCAGAGCGGGATCAGGTCCGGGGTGCGTTTCGCGCCCATGATGCCGGCGAGCCGGCCGACGGCCAGGGCGTCACCCTTGGGCAGCCCGTCCCGGCGCAGCAGCTCGACCACCTCGGCCGTGGTGTGCAGCCGGCCGGCGGCGACGGCCCGGCGCACCGAGACCGGCTTGGCGGCGACGTCGACCATCCGGGCCGCCCCGGCGGCGTCGACGTGCGTGAGGTGCGCGGGATCGGCGTGCGTGAGGTCGGCGCGGGTCGGGTGCGCGGGCTCGGTCACGCCGCGAGCCTATCGGGCAGTGCACCGGGAGCCGTCAAGATCCTCCACGAATGCTGCGCACTCGGGGAAGCAGGTAGGTCAGTAATCCCACGGCGAAGAGGCAACCAACCGCGACCACCTCTCCGGCGGTCGCGTGCTCCCGCATGACCACCGCCCACCAGTAGTAGCGCAGCTCGCCCGACGGGTAACCGAACACCATGCAGACGACGGTGTACGCCACGACGGGGAGCCAGATCAGGTGCGCCCGCCCGAACCGGGTCATCGCCAGCCCCACGGCCAGGTAGAGCAGAACGTTCCGGGTCACCGCCGGCCACCGCACGTCCGTGCCGGCAAGCTGACCGAGGTTCGCCGCCAGTGTGGCGATCCCAGCCCAGCCGACCGCCCATGCCAGGCGGGCCGCCACCGCCCGGGGCGGATCGGGCAGCGGCAGTCGGGCACCGTTGACGCAGGCGACCGCAGCGCCCACCGCGGCGATCGCCGGCAGAAGCAGCATCACCGACACGGGGGTGAGGAGCCGGATGAGCCCGAAGTCCTCGATCCTCGTACGGGCAAGAACAGTCGACGCTGATGCCACAAGGATCATGACCCCCGACGCGGGCCGGGTGCGGTGCACCGCCGCCCAGCCCCGTACCGTCAGCCAACCGCTCACGTCAGGGGCACCACTTCACACCGCTCGAAGGCGTCCAGGGCGGTCCGCACCTCCTCCGGGGTGAGGATCCGGTGCTCCACCGGAGCGTAGTCGAGTTTGTCACCCGCGAGGTGCAGCCAGGTGCCGAGCAGGGAGAAGAAGACCGTCCAGAAGCCTTCCGGCGTGAGTCCCCCGGTCATCCACGCACAGTGTCCGGGCTCGATGAGGAAATAGGCCGCGTCCTCGGTGGAGTATCGACCCTTTTCGTAGACGTCAGCCGGCAACCACAACGATCTGACACCCTCGCCGCTGGCACGGTAGCTATGGCTCTGCTCCACCACCCGCTCTGGCACGTAGGCCGTATATCCACCGCGTAACGCGGCCTGGGTGAGGGTACGGATCCGGGAGTTGACCAGGTCCGCGTAACGGCGGTGCTCGTCGTACACGCAGATCTGCGGCTGGGTACCCTCGCAGCGCGTGGGCGGCCGGGCGTCGGGCAGTTTCCGGTTCGCCGGCAGCACCGTCGGCGCTACCGCGATCGTCACCACGGCGAGCGCCGCGGCGCCCACGCCGGCTCCGGTCGGCCGGCGCCATCCTGAGCGCACCGTCACAGGCATGATCAGGAACAGCAGTGCTGTCGTCAACAGCACGGCCGCCTGGCCGCCGAGATAGTCGGGGTTGTAGACCCGGCCGAGTTGGGTCACGGTGGCACCGCCCAGCGCCAGTAGCCGGAACCTCGGCTCGGCGTCGAACGCGTCGCTGACCACATAGCTCAACAGATAGCCGGCGGCGGCACCGGCCAGTCCCGCGAGGAGCGGAGTCGAGAAGCGCCCGATCGCCGATCCGATCGCGGCGAACCACAGAATCGCGGCGCACTGCACCAACGCGGCTCCGAGGAGCATCGTCCAACCGGCGCTCGGCCGCCACACCTCCCCGATCAGGATCCCGATGGCGATGACCAGGATGTGCAGGGCGATCAGCGGACCCGCGCACCAGAGCGTGGCGCGCAGGTAGACCCGTGCCGGCCGGGGCACCGAGACCACCAGATGGACGTTGCCGGGTCGGGACAACCGCGCGGCGTCCACCGCCGCCGCGCCGGCGGCGAGGGGGCCCAGGAGAAACAGCGAGATGGCGAACCAGTCAACCGTCCACAGGCCCTCGCCCCGCCACGGCATGCCACGCATCAGGAAGATGGCCGCCTCGACACCGATCGCCGGGAGCAACAGCCACGGCCCGACGAGCGTTCGCAGCGCGTAGCTCACGTCGGCTCTCATGCCGAGTCTCCCATCAGGCCCGCGATCGCCCTCTCCAGGTCGGTGTCGCCCGCGGCGTCCGGCTCGGCCAACCGCTCCAATCCGGGTACGTCGCCGTCGTACACCACCGCACCCTCGTTGAGCACGATCACCCGGTCGGCCAGCCCACGTACGTCCTCGACGAGATGTGTCGCGACGAGGACGATTCTGTTCCGGCCGACCTGGCCGATGGTCTGACGCAGCCCGATCCGCTGCCTGGGATCGAGGCCGACGGTCGGTTCGTCCAGCAGCACGAGCGCGGGATCGTGTACGAGGGCGTGCGCGATGCCGAGCCTGCGACGCATGCCACCGGACAACTCACGTATCCGGCTGGAACGGCGGTCACTGAGCCGCACCTGGTCAAGCGCGAGTTCCACCGCCTCGAACCGGCGCTGCCGGGGAACCCGTTGCAGCCAGGCCACGTAGTGCAGAAATTCCTCGCAGGTCGCCGGGCCGGGCAACTGTGGCTCCTGTGGCAGATACCCCAGTCCCTGCCCGCCGTCGGTCTCCAACCTGACCGATCCAGATGTCGGCCGATCCACTCCGGCCGCGAGCCTGAACAGCGTCGACTTGCCGGCTCCGTTCGGGCCGACCAGGCAGGTCACGCCCTCGACCACGGTGAGGGAGATCGGACCCAGCGTGAACGCCCGCCGATAGACCTTACACATGTCGGCGAGGACCAAACGACTAGCACCCATGTAGAAAGTCTCCAGACAGGGCCGCGTCGGCACCGATCGCCGCGCCGCATGATGCGACGGCAGCCGACCGGCGCCGACGTTGCCACGGACGAGGCGAGAGCAGGCCGTGAGCTCACGGCCTGCTCTCCTGCGGGGACACCGGGTGTTTGGCGCAGCCAACTCTCCGTGTCACAGTCGATTGCGACGCCGGTTCTTTGCCCAGTCCAAGAAGCTCGTGCCGGTCACGCTCCACCCCTTCTACATATACAGATCTGGCTACATATACAGATCTGGTTCGCGTGCGCCCGCTTGTCAATGACGTCTGAATTTTTTCCCGCGTCGTCGACACCGCTGCACGACGACCCGGTGCGTACGATGCGACGCACGCCGAGCTAGAGCTAGATAGTTTCGTTTCACCTCATTCTCGAACGATTCGTAATCGCGTTCTCGGCAGACCGGAAGGACACTCAGCGAAGGAACGGGACCTCCGCGGTGACGTGCCGTCGGTGCGCTTCGGCCGTCCTACGGCGGTGCCCGTTCCTTCACCTGTTGCGTTATGCGATGATCGGGGGGCGATCACCGCAGTCGGCCCTCGCCTTCCAGGCGATCCCCATGGCCAACGGGAAGAACCTATTTCGGCCGGCGATAAGGACTCGATAAGGGGTCGATACGCGGCGGGCATGCACCAGTAAAAACGATCAACAAGGCACTGAGAGCGTCGGTCTGCCGAGCCGGCGCTCGACTTCGAAGCGTTCGGGGACACCCATCCTGGAGAAGATCGCCAGTGCCCGCTGCCAGTGCCGGCGGGCCTCGGCTTCGTCGCTCGACTCAAGGTGGCCGGCGAGCGCCGCCAACGCCCGCCCCTGTTCGTAGGGGTGACTGATCTCGGTCGCCAGGTCGAGCGCCTGTCGATGAGCCTCGGCGGCCGCCGCCACCAGTCCCGCCGCCATGAGCGTGAGCCCCAGATCGTTGAACGCCTCCGACTGCGCGTCACGTTCGCCCGCGTCGGCCGCCAACGTGATCGCCCGACGGTGGAGTTGCAGCGCGTCGTCGACTCGGCCCAGGTGGCGACACGCGCAGCCGAGCCCGTTGGTCGCGCCGGCCTCACCCCGCCGGTTACGGATCCGATTCCGCAGCGCGAGCGAGGCTTTGATCAGGCGTCCGGCCTGCCTGAATTGCCCCATCCGGAGACGTATTCTCCCGAGGTTCTCGAGGTACAGGGCAACCGCGAAGCTCTTCCCCGTTTCGATAGCGAGGAACAGAGATATGCGCTGAACGCGCAGCGCCTCCTCACACCTCCCAAGCAGCATCAGCGACAGCCCCATATTGGTGCCAATGCCAATAATGCCCGCCCGCTGCGCCTGTCGATAGATTTCGACAGACTCGACGAGGCGCCCGATCCGGGTATAGACAACAGCCAGGTTGGTACGGCTGCCCCACGCCCCGGTCGTGTCTCCGGCGATGTGATACAGGTCGATCGCCATGCGCAGGTGCCGGATGGCCGTCTGGTAGTCGGCGAGTTCGAGGTACGCTGACGCCATGTAGTTGTGCATCGTCGCAGTGGCCACATCATCGCCCAGACGAATAGCCGCCGTCAGGCCGAGGCGATGCGTCTCGATGATCTCCTCCGGATAGCCGCAGGTGTAGTAAAATCGCCAGGCGTGCCGGGCGAGCTGCCACGCGTATCCGGCATGGTCAGTTTCGGTGGCGAGACGGATCAGCTCTCGAATGTTTCTCCGTTCCGCCTCCATCCACTCCGTATCCGGTGCGACCGCCGCAACGAGCTCGGCACGCAACGGTTCTCGCGAGACCCGCGATCGGCGGTGAAACGACAGCTCGAGCCGCTCTGCGACCACATTGGCTGCGCACAGGTAGTAGTCGAGCAGTTGGCTGACCGCCGTTTGGCGTTGAGCTGCCGAATCGGTAGCGACGGCTAGGTCGGCCGCGTACCGGTGCAGCAGATCATGTAGCCGGAACCGTCCGGCACTCGGTTCCTCGACAAGATGGTGATCAACCAATTCGGACAAGGCCAGTTCAGCATCCGGCAACGACAGTCCGGTAAGTGCCGCCGCCGCAGTGGTCTGAAAGAGCTCGCCGGGATGGAGACCCAGCAGTCGAAACATCCGGCGCACCGGTTCTCGGAGCGGTTCGTACGACAACGCGAAGGCGGCAGCGACACTCAGGTCCTCTGCCGAGATCTCACCGAGCGCCTGACTGCTCCGGTCCAGCCGGTGCGCCAGATCCGTCACCCGCCAGCCCGGCCGATGTGCGAGACGGGCACCCGCCAGCCGGACCGCCAGCGGAAGGTAGCCACATCGTCGTACGACCGACGCGGCAGCTTCCGGCTCGGCCCGAATCCGGTCCCGTCCAGCGGTCGTCGCCAGCAGATCCACGGCCTCACCGGGATCGAGCACAGGCAACGACTCGGGCAGGACACCGTCGATCCCCAGCAGCCGCCGGCGGCTGGTCACCAGTACCAGTGCGCCGGGCGCGGACGGTAGTAGCGGCTCGAGCTGCTCCCTGCTGGCTGCGTTGTCCAGGAGCACGATGACTCTCCGGGAGACGAGTTCCGACCGCCACAGCGTGATGCGGTGATCGAGCTCGGTCGGAATCCGCCTGGCCGGTACGCCGAGTTGCCGGAGCAGGGTCAGCAGCGCGGCGGCAGGCTCGATCGGGTGGGCGCCGCTGTGCCCATGGAGGTCGATGAAGAGCTGCGCGTCGGGGTAGCGGCCGGTCAGCCGGGTGGCCAGCTGCACCGCGAGGGCGGTCTTGCCGATCCCGGCCATCCCGTTTATCACCCGCACCACGGGTGAACCCGGATCGGCCTGCTCCACCGTCTCCGTCAACCGGCGCACCGTCTCGGTCCGCCCGGTGAAGTCGGCAAGCGCCCGCGGCAGCCAGCACGATGGCACCGCTGCCGGCGGATCAGGCGAAGCCAGAGAACCTTCGTTCGCATCGCCGGCCCTGCTCGACAGGCTGGCTTCGGCCGGTGGGGCAGACATCGGAAGTCGGTCCGGAGCAGGGTCGCGATTGAGCACCATCCTGTGCAGCTGCTGTAATTCGTCGCCAGGCTCGATGCCGAGCTGGTCGACGAGTTCCGACCGTGCGACGGCGAACGCGGCCAGGGCGCCAGCCACGTCGCCATCCGCGTACAGGGCCCGGATCAACAGTGCATGACCGTGTTCGCGGAGCGGGTTGGCCCGCAGATGCTCACGGAGCAACGGAACGGCGAGGCGAGGTCGTCCCGCGCCCAGGTACAGCGTCGCGCGTTGCTCGACAAGGTTGAGCCGCTGCGCCAGGACCATCGCCCGGCGTGCCGACAAGACCGGCCCAAGCGGCACTCCCGGCAGCACCGATCCCCGCCACCGATCCTCGGCGCTGTGGAACAGGCCGTCCGCGCCGGACAGGTCCCCGGTGTCGAGCGCCTCGCCGGCCTGCTGACACTCCGTTTCGAAGGCGAGCAGGTCGACATCCTCGGACCGTATCCGGAACTCGTAGCCGGGACCGCATCGGCCCAGCAGACCTCTGGTCGCATCTGCCCGGTCCAAAGCCCTTCTGAGGCGTGCCGCGTAGCCTCGGGTGTTCGCCACGGCGGATGAGGGTGCCGCGTCGGGCCACAGCTCGTCGATCAGCTCCTCGAGCGTGGTCATCCGTCCTGGCCGGATCGCCAACATCGCCAGAACGGCCTGCTGTTTGGGCGTGCCGAGCGGCAGGGACACTCCACCGGCGAGTACCTGCGTCGGCCCGAGAAGCCGAACCTCGATCATGTAGGCGCCCCAAGACATACAAAAAGGACGAGCTGCCAGGTGACCCCCCGCAGTCTACCGAAGGACGTACAGATACATTCACCAACGCCTTTCGAAGGCCCCGGAGTCGAGCCGCGCCGATTTCGTCCGTGACGATGCCATCCCCTGCGGCTCACCGATGGGCGCCAGAGGGGTCAGAACTCAGGGTCAGCGAACCGACACGAAGCGAGTTCTACCAGGTCATCCGATGGAGACAGATAACTGGCACACCAAGACTTGTCACATCGGCCTGCCGACCACGTTCCAGCGAACCGCAGCACAGCCACACAAAGAGAGCCTGTCGATCGGCACCCGGAGCCATTCATCAGCAGGGGCGACATGAGGGTGAGCCGCAGGGTACGTAACGACGCAGACAAGATTGTCGATCATCGCCACTCAGTTTCCATACATGGACAGAACGTAGCGAATGTGGCGAACCTTGGCTAATAGTGAGCATAGCGACATTTTTTATCTCTATCTGCACCACTCTCCGCTTAAGCTGCTCTCATCAAACGAACCGATTGACCGCAACGGATTACCGGCATCCGGTAGCCCGGGAGCAGCCACAACATGAATGGAGAGCGATCATGCGCGGACACACCTGGGAGTGACGCAGGTGTCGCCGGAAGGCGACTGAACGTAGTCTGACGAGACGCGCCATCCGATGTCCGAGGAACGGTTGTGACTCGTCCTGCCTCACATGACACTGGGACCGACCGGCTGTGGCTGGCTGTCGGTCCCGTCGTCGTTTTCGCCATCATTTCGGCCGCGATCTGTATACATATGGTCATTCGATCGAATTCTGCGAGCGGCTCCAACCTCCAGACGGCGGCGACCCTGGTTGCGCTCGTAGCCGTCGGGACCGCCGCAACCGTAAAAATCCGCATACGGTCCAGTACGCACGGCTACAGCTGGATCGAGGTCGCCTTCATGATCGGCCTTGTGGTGGCGCCCGCACCGTGGGTCGTGCTGAGCACCGGCCTTGGCGTCGGCATCACCTGTGTCATCACCAAACGAGCCAAGATCAAGGCTATATTCGCGGTCGCCAAGGAGATGACCCTGGTCAGCGCCAGCGGCTTGACGCTCTTCCTCCTCGGACACCACGGCGGGACGGATTTCTCCGTGGCGGACCTGCTGGGTCCGCTCGCGGTCGCATACCTGGTGAGCGTGGTGCTGGACGAGCTGCTGACTCTGCCGGTCATCGGCCTGGCCACAGGCACGAAGATCGGTCACCTCTTCAGGGAGGACTGGGATCTACGGTTGGCCGGCCTCGTCGCCCGGTTCCTCCTCATCCTGGGCACACTGGCGATCCTCCAGGCAGACAACCGGCTACTCGCGGCAATCCCTCCCCTGATCCTGAGCCTTCACCTGGCGTACTCGGGACGCATCCGGGCCCGCACAGAACAGCAGGCATGGCAACGTCTGGCCCGGGCGACCGACGCGCTCAACGCCGTAGACCTCACCACCGTGCTGGGCACGGCGGTGACAGGCGGCGCGGAACTCTTCTCCGCCGACGAGGTGGAGATCGAGCTCACCGACGTGGGCAGGTTGGTCAGGGGGACGGCCACGGCGGTCACCCACGACGGATCGCCCAGCCACGTCGCAGACAGCACCGACCTCGTTATTCCGGTACCCCTGGAGGGGCACGACGGCAGTCACATCGGGATGCTGCGGCTGCGCTTCCGTGGCCCGGTCAAGCTCTCCGAGCGGGAGCGCTACACCCTGCGTACCTTCGCCTCGGCGCTCTGCACGGCGGTCCGCAACGCCTCCGCGTACGCCGAACTGAACCGGGTGGCCGAAGAGCACGCGCACGCCGCCGCCCACGACGCGCTGACCGGCCTGGCCAACCGGCGGCACCTGCTGGAACGGGGCGCCGAACAGCTCGGTCAGCGCCGCACCGAGGGTGTCGTCGCGCTGCTGTTGCTCGACCTCAACCACTTCAAGGAGGTCAACGACACTCTCGGGCACGCCGCCGGGGACCGGGTGCTGGTCCAGGTGGCCGAGCGGCTGCGCACCGCCGTACACGGCCAGGACCTCGTCGCCCGGCTCGGCGGGGACGAGTTCGCGGTGCTCTTCCACGCCCTGCCGGCCCCGGCGGTCGCCGCGCACCGGGCCGAGTCGCTGCTCAACGCCCTGCACGAACCGATCGAGCTGGACGGGATGCGGATCAGCGTCGAGGCCAGCGGCGGCATCGCGGTCGCGCCGAGCAGCGGCGGGATGACCGAGCTGCTCCGCCGTGCCGACGTGGCGATGTACCAGGCCAAGCGGGCCGGCCGGCGGATCGCCACCTACGCGCCGACCCGGGACACCGCCGACCTCGGGCGACTCTCGCTCGGCGGCGACCTGCCCCGGGCGGTGGCGGACCGCGAGTTCACCGTCAACTTCCAGCCGATCGTCGACCTGCGCAGCGGCGAGGTGGTCGCCGCCGAGGCGCTCGCCCGGTGGCGGCACCCGGCCCGGGGCACCATCGACCCGCTCCGGTTCCTGGAGACGGTGGAACGCTCCGGCCTGCTCCCCGCGTTCGCCGAAGCCGTCCTCGACCAGTCGCTGATCGCCGCCACCACCTGGCGGGAGGCCGGTTTCGACCTGCCGGTGGCGGTGAACGTCTCTCCGCGCAGCCTGCTGGACGCCCGGTTCCCCGGCTCCGTACTCGCCCGGCTGCGCGCGCACGACCTGCCGCCGGACCGGCTGGTACTGGAGCTGACCGAGACGCTGACACTCAGCCAGCTCGAGGTCGTCGACCAGGTGCTCGGGCAGCTCCGGGACGCGGGGATCCAGCTCGCGCTGGACGACTTCGGCACCGGCTACTCGTCGCTGTCGGTGCTGTCCCGGATCCCCGTACACGAGTTGAAGATCGACCGGGCGTTCGTGACCGCAATGGACACCTCGGCCGAGGCGGTCGCCGTGATCCGGTCCACCGTCGACCTCGGCCGCAGCCTCAACCTGATGGTGGTGGCCGAGGGCGTGGAGAGCGAGCCGCAGCGGCGCGCCCTCTGGGAGCTGGGCTGTGTCGCCGGCCAGGGCCACCTCTTCGCCCGGCCGATGCCGGCGGCCCGGCTGCTCGTCGCGCTGCAACAGGGCGCCGGTGGCCGACCCGGCACGCTCGCGCCGGCCCTGCACGACGAGGGCGCCGTGGTACGCCTCTCGCCCGGCCGCCGCCCCGGACCCCGCCGCATGGAACGCCTGCCACACCCGCACCTGCCCGCCTGAGCACCGTGCGGGGCCGGATGGTCTGCCAGACTTGCCCGGGTGAGTGACACGGACGAACTGGACACCGGGCGCCGGGCCCAGCGGCACCGCGGCTACTGGCGCCTGTGCCCCCGGGGCTACTGGCATCGGGCCGACCGGGCGGCCGGTGGGCTCGCCGCCGACCTGGTGCTCTATCTCTTCTCCGCCGGGTTCGCCGCCGTCACCGCCGCCACCTCCACCCTGCTGCCGCACCGCGCCTGGGGCGGCGTCGCCGCCGCCGGCTTCCTGGTCGCCGCCGTCGCCGTGCTCGGGCAGCTCCTCCTCAGGCATTGCCGGCCCGGCTCCCGGCTGGCCGGTACCGCCGCCCGGGGCGTGCTGACCGCCCTCACCTGGGCCGCCACCGCCCTGCTGCCGCTGGTCCGGCAGGCCGCCGAACGGGCCGGCGGCCGGCTCGACCGGGCCCAGGAGGAGGTGCTGGTGATCGAGCACGCCGGAGCCCGGCTGCTCGACACCGGCACGCCCTACCTGGGGCGGGACGCCATCGCCGCGCTGCCGGGAGGCGAGCAGCTCCTCGGCTACACGCCGTACCAGCCGGGCATGGCGCTCTTCGGGCTGCCCCGGGCGCTGGCCGGCACCGCGTGGTGGACCGACGCGCGGGTCTGGTTCGCCGTCGCGACCGCCGTCGCGCTCGGCCTGGCCGTGCTGCTGCTCCGCCGCCCGTCCAGCGCGGGCGACACCAGCGCGGACGACACCGGCGCAGGCGGCGACACCGGCGGTGCCGGCCCGGCGACGGCAGGGCAGCCGTCGGGGCAGCCGTCGGGGCCGGTTCCGGCCTGGTGGCGGCAACGTGCTGCCGCCCGGGACGCCGCGCTGGTCCGGGCGGTGCAGCTCGCGACCGTACTGCCGGTCTGCGCGCTGACCCTGGCGACCGGCGGCGACGACCTGCCGGTCCTGGCCCTCTGCCTGCTCGCCCTGGCCTGCGCCGCCCGGGACCGGCCCGTCGCCGCCGGGCTGGCGGTCGGGCTGGCCGCCGCGCTGAAGCTCTTCGCCTGGCCGGTCGCGCTGGTACTGCTGGTGCACGCCGTCGCCCGGGGCCGGCGGACCGGGCTGCGGTTGGCCGCCGGGGCGCTCGGCCTGCCGATCGTCGCGCTCGTCCCCGCCCAGCTCGTCGACTCGGCGGCCCTGGTCGAGAACGTGCTGCGCTTCCCGCTCGGCCACGGTCTGGTCAGCAGCCCGGCCGCGTCACCGTTCCCGGGCTATCTGATCGCACAGACGCTGCCCGCCGGCCGGGTGGTCGCCGCCGCGCTGCTGGTCGCGGCCGGAGCGCTGATCGCCGTCCTGCTCGTCCGCCGTCCGCCCCGCACGGCCGAGGCCGCCGCGCTCTTCTGCGGGTACGGGTTGCTCGCCGCGATCCTGCTGATGCCGTCGACCCGGTTCGGGTACCTGCTCTATCCCGTCGCCCTCCTCGGCTGGGTTCCCGCGCTCCGCCTCGCCGCCCCGGCCGGCGCGCCCGCGCCCGCGTCCGCCCGGCCGAACAGCCCGACGGCGGCGACCATCCCGTGAACCCGCCCCGCCCCGACGGGCCCGACGAGCCGAGCGGGCCCGACGCGCCGGACGAGGCCGACGCGCCGGACGAGGCCGCCCAGCCGGGTGCACCGGTCGAGCCCGACGAGCCGGACGTGCCGGTCACGCCGGCCCGGCCGGGCTGGGAGGTCTTCGCCGTGGTCGCCCTCGGCGGGGCGCTCGGCTCGGCCGGCCGGTACGGACTCGCCGTCGCCTGGCCGCACGCCACGGCCGGCGTACCGTGGGCGACCCTGGCCACCAACCTCACCGGCTGCGCCCTGATCGGGCTGCTGATGCGGTTGGTCACCACCCGTGCCGGGGTGCACCGGCTGGTCCGACCCTTCGTCGGCACCGGGATTCTCGGCGGCTTCACCACGTTCTCCACCTACGCGGTGGAGACCCGGGGACTGCTCGCCGCCGGCCGCCCCGGGGTCGCCACCGGCTACCTGCTCGGCACCCTCGCCGGGGCGCTGGTCGCCGTACGCCTGGGAATGTGGGCGGCGGATCGGCTGCGCTCGTGACCGGCGGAGGGGAGCCGGCGATGCCGACCGGCGGAGGGGATCTGGCGATGCCGGACGACGCAGGCGATCTGACGATGCCGACCGGCGGAACGGAGCCGCGATGCTGACCGGGACGGCGGAGCCGCGATGCTGACCGGGACGGGGCTGACCTGGCTGATGGTGCTGGTCGGCGGGGCGGCCGGCGCGGTCGGCCGGTTCACGGTCAACTGGCTGGTCGAACGCCGCTCCCGTCCCGCGCCCCGGGCGACCCTGGCGGTCAACGTCGCCGGCTCGCTCCTGCTGGGCCTGCTCGCCGGCACCGGCGCCGCGCTGCCGGGCTGGCTCGGGGCGCTGGTCGGCACCGGCTTCTGCGGGGCCCTCACCACCTGGTCGACGTTCGGCTACGAGACGGCGCACATGCTCGGGAGCGGGGCGGTCGGGCGCCGGCAGGCACTGCTGAACGTGCTGACCACCCTCGCCGCCGGGCTCGGCGCCGCCGCCCTCGGCTGGCAGCTCGGCAGCCTGTGACCGGCCCCAGCTGAGCCTGTGACAGGCTCACGTGAGCCCGTGCCCAGTGTCCTGGTGATCGTCAGGGTGGCACTCCCCCTCCACGAGTTTTCTGCGCCGTCTCCGGGCGGAGTGCGCCGGCAGGGCGTAGACCTGAGACATGAACGCGACCTATCGGGATCGGGCGGAGGCCGGCGCCGTACTCGCGGACCGGCTCTCGGCCGCCGGTGACCCCGGCGTCGTCGTCCTCGGACTGGTCCGGGGCGGCGTGCCGGTCGCGGCGGCGGTGGCGCAGCGGCTGGGCGCGCCACTGGACGTGCTGGTGGTCCGGAAGCTCGGCCTGCCGGAGGCACCCGAGGTGGCCTTCGGCGCCGTCGGCCCGGGCGGACTACGGGTACTCAACGAGGAGATCGCCGGCCGGCTGGACGGGGCGGAGGTGGAGGCGGTGGTGCGGGCCGAGACCGTCGAGCTGGAGCGCCGGGAGAGGCTCTACCGGGCGGACCGGCCGCCGCTGCGGCTGGACGGCCGGACCGCGGTGGTCGTCGACGACGGACTGGCCACCGGCGCCACCGCCCGGGCCGCGGTCGGGGTCGCCCGGCAACTGGGCGCCCGGCGGGTGGTGCTCGCGGTGCCGGTCGGCGCGCCGGAGGCGTACGCGGTGCTCAGCCGCACCGCCGACGAGGTGGTCTGCCCGGAGCGGCCGGCCGACTTCGGCGCCGTCAGCCGTTACTACGACGACTTCCACGAGGTGCCCGACGCCGAAGTGGTGGCCGCGCTGTCGGGAAGTGGGTGAGGCGACCGGGTACCGTCGAGTGATGCAGATGACCTGTCCGAAGTGTCGTGGCGACATGCGCCAGTACGAGCGCAGCGGCGTCACGGTTGACCAGTGCACCGAGTGCCGTGGCATTTTCCTCGACCGGGGCGAGTTGGAGAAGCTGTTCGAGGCCGAGGCCAACTGGAGCCAGCAACAGTCACCGGCACGGCCCGCAGCGGCGCCCGGTGCCGGCTACCCGCCTCCGCCCCCACCGCCCCCGCCCGCGCACCAGCCTGGCTACGGAGGTCCGAGCCACGCACCGCCACCACCGCCACCCCCGCCCGGCCACGGCTATCCGCCGGCACCGGCGTACGGGCAGCCGCACTACGGCTACCACGGGCACTACCGGCACAAGAAGCGGAAGAGCTTTCTGAACGAGTTCTTCGACTGATCCACACCGCCGGCAGGCGTTCCGGATACCACTCGGGCTGCCGCCGGCTGACGGGTCTTCGCCGGATTCCCGTGCCCAGGCAACGAACCGCGCGCCGACGGGCGGGCGGGTGTCCCGGGGTGCGGGGATCTGTGCTCTGCGGGAACGTCACGCCGGAAGGTGGTGGGTGGGCGGCACGGACGGACCCCGGGCGGCGGGCAACCGCGCTGCCCGGGCCGGGGCAACGGGGCACGCCTGGCGACGGGGCCGGTCGGGCGGTGGGCGACCGCGCTGCCCGGGCGGCGGGCTTGCGGCAGCGCGCGCTCGGCTCGGCGTACGACGGAATCACCGCAACCGTCGACGGCCTCGCCGACGCCGACCTGCACGGCTACGTGGCCACCCAGGGACACGTGCTGGCGGTGCCGGGTCCCCGCTGCTATTGATCTTCGCTGCCTGGCTGGGTCGCGGCCCGCCGGCGACCGTTGCCGGGCTGATCAGACGATTGCCATGTCGACGAAGCGCGAGAGGTGGAGCTGTGCCGCCACCGTCACCGTGTCCGTCGGCCCGTTCCGGTGCTTGGCGACGATGAAGTCCGCCTCGCCGGCCCGGGGTGACTCCTTGTCGTAGTAGTCGTCCCGGTGCAGGAGTATGACGACGTCCGCATCCTGCTCAATCGAGTTGTGCGCGGCTATTCCGTTCGCGATGAAGTTGTGGAGTCCCAGCACGGTCGCGTCGTACACTTCACGCTCACCCACCGGCTCGACAGAACGCACCTCGTCCCAGAAGACGTCGTTGGTGGCGTGCAGCTCCAGATCCGCACGGTCCAACACCCGGGCAACCTCGGCAAGCCGGGCACGGCTCGGTGCCCGCTTCCGCAGTGCGCCGCCGCAGGACCGGGTCTGCGTCGATGCCGCGAACGCCCGATGTGTCATGCCACGTTCGGTAAGCGTTTCCCGAACCCGGTCCCACACCTCACGTGGCACGGTGTCGACATCGGTATTGCTTCTCGTCGCCCGGATGGCCGCGAGAAGCCGGTCGCATGCCTGTGCCCGTTCGCCGTACACCCCGATCTCGCGTAGGAAACGAAGCTGGTCATCGCGCCCGGGGACATCCAGCGTGTACCGCGCCCGGTGCTCTTGCACTGAAATATCTCTGATTCGTGCGGTGATGCCGTACCTCAGTAGCAGTCGGGCGATGTCCTCGAGCATTCGGTGACTGGTGGAGGCGTAGTACACCCGCCCACATCGCTCAGCCTTGTCGACCGTCACCGAGCCGCCCGTTGCCCAGAGGTGCCGGAGGAACAAGGTGATCTGCTCCTTCGGTAGAGCGAAGACCTCGGAGGGCACGAACTTCTGGTGCGACCGCAGCCCGAACAGTCCAAGACCATCCAGCCACTCGGCGACAGGGTTTCGGCGCCCCCGGGCAAGGCGGTAGGGAGCAGGAAGGCGCAACGTGGTGACACGGGCCGCTGCGTGGTCGTCGCGAACCGCCGTGATGCCGAAATCTCCGGCCGCGGCCGCCACGGCGGCGAGATTTTCCTTGTCGCGGGTGGCATACCGGATCGGCTGCCTGCGGACGAAGGATCCATCGCCGAGGAGGTGCGCAAGCATGATCACCCGCGCTTCCGGCCACGGTCGAACCGCCAGAGGAGCCGGTATGTGCCGGGGCGTGGCAAGCCGGGAGCCGGCCGTCAGCTGCCGCAGCGGAACCCACCCGTCGAACGTCAGGAACGGGTGGTTTGCGGTCGCCTCGATCTGCTTGCCCGAAGCAAGGGTCATCCGGTAGACCTGCTGAATCCCGCTGGGGAATGCGTGGGTCAGGGTACGGGCCACATACCTCAACTTCTCGTCCAGTGCCCAGACAGGGATCCCTCGTACGCCGTTCGTCAACAGCTCTCCGAGGGTGACTTCGGCGTTCGTGTCGGCGCGGATGAGACGGGTTTCGGCGGTCAGGCACCCGGATTCGCGCAGATCGGACAACTGCGGCCGCTTGTCGGTACGCTGTTCCGGCCCACGGTTCAGCTGGCTGACCGCGATCACCGGACACTCGACCTCCTTGGCCAGCAGCTTCAGCCCCCGGGACAGCTCCGCGACCTCCTGCTGACGGCTCTCGGTGCGCTTCGGTGAACTCATCAGCTGGAGGTAGTCGACCACGATCATCTTGAGGTCGTGCCGCTGCTTGAGCCGGCGGGCCTTCGCCCGGATCTCCATCAGGTTCATGTTGGGGGTGTCGTCGACGAAGAGCGGCGCCTCGCTGATCTCACCCATCCGGCGGGCCAGCTTGGTCCAGTCGTCGTCGGAGAGCTGCCCGCTGCGCAGGACGTGCAACGGCACCCTGGCCTCGGCCGAGAGGAGCCGCATCACGATCTCGACCTTGCTCATTTCGAGCGAGAAGATGGCGCTCGCGCAGTTGTGCCGGATCGCCGCGTGCCTGGCGAAGTCCATCGAGGCCGTGGAGTTGTGGGTCGGGATCATCGACCGGCCGGCGAGATAGAGGTGGTCGGCGTTGTCGACGGTGACGCAGCGGACCGGAACACTCGGCACCTGCCGGACGTCGACGATGTATCGACTGCCCGTGGGGTGCGGGCCGACATCTCGGCGCCGTGCGGCGTACGCCTCCCGCTTCCGACTCAGCCGCACGATGTCGTCGCGCGCGCTGAAGTCCAGGACGTAGGCGGTCGAGGACTCCTCCGAACGTCCGCGAACCCGCCGCTCGGTCATCGTGCAGTGGTGCCCGAGGCTGACAATTAGCTCGTACACATCGAGTGCGAGCCGGCGGGACGTCGCGGCGAACCGCAGATCGCCGGTCGGGGCGACCGTGCCGTCGGTGTCCATCAGGCCGGCGAGCAGAGCCTGCCGCTGGGCTTTCGAGGCCCTCAGGTACCCGGCAGGAACATGCTTGTCGCCCAGCACACCCACCGCCCGAAGGGCCGCGCCGCCCTCTCCGTCGCCGAGCCACACGCCCAAGGTGTAGGGAGGGACGGGCAGCTCGCGCTCAGGAAGGTCCAGAGGCTCGCAGTTCTGCACGGCGTGGTTGGCACGCCCGTCCGTGCCGACCCGTATCGACGTCGCGATCTCGGCGGTGGTGTGGACCTGACTGTGCCCGGCCGTCGTCTCGGCGGTCGTCACTCCGCCGGCACGGTGACCGAGAGCGGCGATCGATGCCCGCCGCGGGTACGTCGACCGCACCTCGGCGAGGTGCCGCCGATGAGCCCGGGTGGTCGTCTTCCACAGGTGTTCGGCATCCGCCACCAGCACGGAGCCGTCGGAGAACTCGACCTCGTAACACGGCCGGTCGTGCATGACGTCGAAGGCATCGGTGACCGTGGTCGGTCGGCCGTCCGCGCCGAGCAGCTGGTCTCCGACACCCACTTCCCCCATCGTGGTCCACCCGCTCGGGGTGGGCAGCGGGGTGTCCAGCGCGAGGGCCTTGCCGAGACCCGGTCGACCGGCCACGATCACCAACTGCCCGGGATGCAGCCCGTTGAGCAGCCGATCCAGGTCGGTGAAGCCGGTCGGCACGCCGGTCATCACGCCGCCCTGCGCGCCGACCGCCTCGATCTCGTCCAACGTCGGCTGGAGCATGTCGGCGAGCACGGCGAAGTCCTCGCTGACCCGGCGCTCGGTCACGTCGTAGACGGCCTGCTGGGCCAGATCCACCACGTCGTCGACGTCCCGCCCGCCGCCGGACGACGAGCCGTAGCCGAGCTGGACGATCCGGGTGCCCGCCTCGACCAGGCGGCGCAGCACGGCGCGCTCGCCGACGATCCGGGCGTAGTAGGCGGCGTTGGCGGCCGTCGGCACGCTGGCGATCAGGGTGTGCAGGTAGGGCGCGCCACCGATCCGGGCCAGGTCGCCGGAGTCGGCGAGAGCGGCGGCGACGGTGATCGCGTCGGCGGGCTCACCCCGGCCGTAGAGGTCGAGGACCGCGTCGAAGACGGTCGCGTGCACCGGCCGGTAGAAGTCGTTGGAGCGGAGGATCTCGACGACGTCGGCGATGGCGTCCTTGGAGAGCAGCATGCCACCGAGCACGCACTGCTCGGCGGCGATGTCCTGCGGCGGGGTCTTGTCGAACTGCCCGTCGCGCGGCGGCGGGGACCCCGTCGACGGCGCGGACGGCCGCGACTCCCCGCGGCCGTGGTCGGTGACCGACACGGATCTCCCCCTCCGCCATACCGGCTGGCTCACAGCGAACCGCCGACGTACGACATTTCTGACCGCCGACGTGCCGACACGTCCCGCCCCGACCCCGCTGCGGGCCGGACCGGCCCCTGCCCGGTTGGCTCGGCCGGGGGATGCCGGGACGGGGGGCAGGGTCAGGGCGCAACGATACGGACGTCGAGGTCAGCGGCTCAACCAGGCCGGTGGACGGAGCTCGGGACAACCTGTGGACTGCGCTCGGCGGGGTGTGCGCGGCCCTGTGCACAGGCTGTGGACAGGGATTGGGGACGGTAGCCTGGGACAACCCTGACCTGCGTCGACTCGGTCCCCAGCTTGTGGAGGAAAGAAACAGGTCAAATTCGGGCTACCGGGACGGCGTATCATCGGACAACGGCAATCCTGGGTACGGCTACTCACGAACGACGTGCCGGACTCCTCGCGATCGGCTTACCAGAAAGGTCACGCCTCGGCTGTGGACCATCGGGATCGGGGGCGGGGTGAGCTCGCCCGACACGAGTGGCAGGACAGTGGCGCCCGGAGCGACCCGGCGACGCCCTGGCCGAGCGATCCTTATGCGCGCCCCGGCGGCACCTACCGCACCCCGAGCCGCCGCCGGGCCCGGCACCGCGGCGCGCCGGACCCCACCGACGACTACACGCCCTCCTGGGCCCGGGAGTCCACCGAACCGCTCCGGCCGAGCGTCTCCCCGGCATCCGCCGAGACCTCGGCATGGGTGGCGGCCTCCGATCCGGATCGCCGGGTCGGAGGCCGCCACCACCGGGCCGACCCGCCGACCGGACCGTCGACCGCGGGCACCCGGTCGCCGGGATCCCCGGGCCGTCGGATCGGCCCGGAGGTGACCTGGGACAGTACCGGTGAATACTGGCACGGTCCGGGCGCGGCGGGCGACACCGCGGCGGGCCGCGCGAGCGTCGGCGGCGACAACCCGTCCACCGACAACCCGCCCACCGACAACCCGCCCACCGACGGCTGGGCGACCGACAGCCGGAGCACCGGCAGGCGCGGGGCGCGCCGGGCCGGCGGCGAGCGGCGCCGGGACGAGACCGACCACTGGGCCGCTGCCGCCCCGACCAGCGGATGGATCGCGGCGGCACCCACCACCGGCGGGTGGTCCGACGCCCCGACCAGCGGCGGATGGATGGCCGACGCCCCCACCTCGGGCGCGTGGAGCGCGGCCGCGCCCACCACCGGTGCCGGCGCGCCGGGCGAGCCGCCCGACGACCGTTACCCGGCGTCCAGGCGCGGCCGGCGGCGCCGGTCCGACCCGGATGACGACCCTACGGCAGCACCCACCTCGGGCTGGGGGGTCAGGGCCGGCGACGAGCCCGCGCCGGGCGCTACCCGCGGCGGCCGACGGCGGCGGCCCGACCACACCGAGACCACACCGAGTTGGCTGGACCGGGCCGAGGGGTCGGGGTCCGCCGGCGGGCCGGGTGACGGTGACGGCGACGGCCGGACGTCCGCCGCAGCGGCCGGCGCGGAGCCGCGTACGTCCGGGCGTCGACGCCGCGCCGAGCCGGCCGGATGGCGGCCCGAGGATCCGCCGGGCGGCGAGGCGCTGTCCGGCGGTCGACGGCGGTCCCGGCACGCCGCCGACGAGCCGACCGAGGTCGCGGCGCCACCGCCGGAGCCGACCCCGTCGGCCGGGCCGGCGGAGACCGGGAAGTCAGGGGCGACCGCCCGGTGGATCGGGTCGTCCGGTGCGGCCGGTGGCGGGGCCGGCCGCCGTGCCCGAGGCACCGACCCCTCGCCCCGCTCCAGCGGCTCCGGCGGCACGAGCGGCCGGGCCGGCCGGCCGGTACGTGAGCCGGATGCCGAGCCCGTGCGCCGGAACCGGGACTCCGCCGGACCGGTACGCGGAAGCACCGAGGACCGCGGCGGGCGGGCCCGGCACGCCGATCCCGGCACGCCGGGCCGCGGTGATTCCGGACCGACGCCGGGGTGGCGTGATCCCGGACCGTGGGAACGGTTCGGAGACACCGGCATGCTCGACCCTGTCACCGACTCCGAACCGCCGGACACCACGGCCGGGCGCCGCCGGGACCGGTCGACCGGCAGCGAACGCTGGAGCGGCCCCGCCGACACCGGCCGCTGGGACCGTACCGACCCGAGCGGGTGGGACAGGTCCACCGATACCGGCCACTGGGACCGGTTCACCGACACCACCGAGTGGCGACACGGCGAACTCGCCGGACTCACCCGCGAGGGCGACACCGGACGGGAGAGCGCCGTCGACGGCGCATCCGGGGCGGCTGCGGGCCGGGCCGCCGAGCCGGAGACCGGAGACGCCTTCTGGTCCGGTACCAGGCTGGCCGGTGACGACCCGCGCTGGATGGGCATCCCGGACTCGGCCCCCCGCTCTCCGGCCGTCGCGTTTCCGCCGCCGGCCCGGCCCGCGACACCCGCCCGGCGGCAGGGCGATCCCCCGCCGACGCCCCGGCGACGGGCCGAAGCGGCACCGGCCAGCGGCCGTGCCGGCGTGGCGGACCGGACCGGCGTGGAGGGCCGTGCTGGTGCGGCGGGCCGTGCTGGTGCGGCGGGCCACGCCCGGAGCGCCGGCGGTGCGGGCACGAGAGCCGGGCGGCGACCGTCAGGCGCCAGTTCGCCGCCGTTGACGACCAGGACGGGCCGACCCAGTCCGCTCAGCCGGCGACTCGAAGACGATCTGCTCGATCCGCAGCCCAGCGGCCCGCTCACCGCCGTCCTCTACACCGCCGCCTGGTACGCGGTCGCCGTGCTCGGCATCTTCGTCTGGGTACTCACGCTCGACGCGAGCGTGCCGGTGGACTGCGTACCCGGCGTCTCCGGCGACTGTGAGTCGGAGCGGTCGCAGGCGATCTCCGCGCTGCTGGACGGGGTGCCACGGTTTCTCGCCGCGCTCGCGACCGGTCTGGTGGTCGCCGCCCTGGTGCGCTGGTTCAACCGCACCTGGCGTGCGGTGACGGTGGGGCTCGCGGCCGCGGTCGTCGGCGGCGGGCTCTCCACAGTCATCTTCAGCGCGATCAGCGGCCAACCGATCGGCTGAGTGCCGGCCCCGACCCGGCCCCGGCGGACCGGGAATCGCGGTGCCGCACCGGGGAGGGACACCGGGAAGGCCCCTCCCGGCACCGCGAGAATCCCATTGACACCGCGAAGATTCCCTCGTTACCGGGCAGCGGCGGACGAGTACCGGAGAGAACTCCGGGGTGCCGCCCCCGGCTGGGACGACACCCCGGAATCTGTCTTTCTCCTGCCCGGCTCGGGCAGCCCGTTACTTGCCCGGCACGACCTTCAGGTCGAACCGCGCGGTGACCTCCGGGTGCAGCTTGACCCGTACCTGGTGGCTGCCGGTCGCCTTGATGGTGCCGGGCAGTTCCAGCCGGCGCCGGTCGAGCGAGGGGCCACCGGCCGCCTTCACCGCGTTGACCACGTCGCCGGGTGTCACCGAGCCGAAGAGCCGCCCGCCGTTGCCGGCACGCGCGGTCAGGTTGACGGTGAGACCTTCGAGCTGGGCCTTGACCTCGTTGGCGTGCCCGAGGTCCCGGATCTCCCGCGCCTCGCGGGCCCGCCGGATCACCGTCACCTGCTTTTCGGCGCCCTTGGTCCAGGTGATCGCGAAGCCCTGCGGCAGCAGGTAGTTGCGGCCGTAGCCGTCCTTGACCTCGACGATGTCGCCGGGGCTGCCGAGGCCCGACACCTCCTGAGTCAGAATGATCTTCATGTCGGCGCCTCCCCTCAGCGGGCCGTGGCCGTGTAGGGCAGGAGCGCCATCTCGCGGGCGTTCTTGACCGCACGGGCGATCTGGCGCTGCTGCTGGGAGGTGACCCCGGTCACCCGCCGAGCGCGGATCTTGCCGCGGTCGGAGATGAACTTGCGCAGCAGCGCGGTGTCCTTGTAGTCGATGTAGGTGATCCCGTCCTTGTCGAGCGGGTTCACCTTCTTCTTCGGCTTGCGCAGTGCCGCAGCCTTTGCCATTGCTCTTGCTCCTGGTGTGCGATCCCGGGTGCTGTGTCTCCGCACCCGGTCAGAACGGGGGCTCGTCGTCGAAGTTTCCGCCGCCCGAACCGGACGAACGCGAGGAGGCGGGAGCCGCCGTGGCCCACGGGTCGTCGAAGTTTCCTCCGCCGCCCTGACCACCGCCACCGCCACCGCCGCCACCGGAGGCACCGAACCCGCCGCCACCGCCACCGGAGCGCGACATCTTCTGCACCTTCGCCGTGGCGTACCGCAGCGACGGGCCGATCTCGTCGACCTCCAGCTCGATGACGGTGCGCTTCTCGCCCTCGCGGGTCTCGTAGGACCGCTGCCGGAGCCGGCCCGAGACGATCACGCGAGCGCCGCGCTGCAGCGACTCGGCGACGTGCTCGGCGGCCTGGCGCCAGACGGTGCACGAGAGGAAGAGCGGCTCGCCGTCCTTCCACTCACCGGACGCCCGGTCCATGAACCGGGGCGTCGAGGCGACCCGGAACTTGGCGACCGCTGCGCCGGAGGGGGTGAAACGCAACTCGGGGTCGTCGGTCAGGTTGCCGATGACCGTGATGGTGGTATCTCCTGCCATGACCATCTCCTCGCGCACTCATCAGTCCCTGACAGGCTGCCAGAGCAGTACGACAGGGCCGATGAGGCTGATCCGGGCGTGCCGGAAACGCGTCAGCGCGTCTCCGGCCGGATGACCTTGGTGCGTAGCACGGACTCGTTGAGTCGTAGCTGCCGATCCAGCTCGGCCACCGCCGCAGGCGTCGCCTGCAGGTCGATGACGGCGTAGATCCCCTCGGCCTTCTTGTCGATCTCGAACGCGAGGCGCCGACGACCCCACACGTCGAGCTTCTCCACCGAGCCACCCGCGGTCCGGATCACGTTGAGGTACGTGTCGAGCGACGGGGCGACGGTGCGCTCCTCGAGGCTTGGATCGAGGATGACCATGATCTCGTAATGACGCAAGACGTGCTCACCTCCTCTGGGCTAGCGGCCACGGTCCTTCCGTGGCAGGAGGTCATGCGTCGTTGCCGCGCGGTCTCCGGGGGTTCCCGTCGCGCCACGGACAACCTGAGCAGAATACCCGGTCTGCCGGCGCCGGGCCTCGCCGGACCCCGGCCTCCCCGGATTCCCCGGCGCCGACGGGCCGCCGACGACGCCGACAGCGAAGGCGGGACAGCGACACCGACAGCGGCCGGGGAGCGGGAAGAAGCCTCCCGACGGCCGTACGACCGGCAGGAGGCTTCTTCGGCGCAGAGCCGCGGGGCGCATCCCGTCCGCATTCTTTGGGTGGGACCTGGGGAGGAACGACCACACCGATGAGTTGGACGGAAGGCGCCCCGCGGAGCCTATTGTATTGTCATCTTACGCGACAACGGTCTGTGTTGTGCGCTGAGCGAAAATCGCCCGAATTGCCCCTGCCGAAACTCCGACCACACAGACGGTGGCGACCAGCGCCAGCAGGGGTCCCGGCCCGGTCGGCCGGGACGGCTGGGCCGGACGTACCAGGATGGCGGAGCCCCCGCCGGGTCGGTCGGGCGGCGGAGGGTAGCTGCCCGGCGCGACGCGATGCGGCGCCTCGGCGCTCCGTGGGTCGGCCACATCGGGACCATGCGGCACCGACCCCACCTCGATCCGCCCCACCGATCCGGCGGGGAATATCCGGGCCGGTGCGACCGCGGTCGCGGGGGAGGGCGCCCCCGGCGCGGCGACGGCCACGCCGGACAGCAGCGGCGGCGTACCCGCGACGAGCGCGGCGACCGCTACGGTGGCGCGGCGGCGGCGCAGCGACAGGGCCACGGCTTCCCTCTTCCGGCACAGTTCGTGGTTCGACCCGGCCCCGGAGACCGGGCGAACGGATCTCACCTGGAGAAACGATTCACCCGCCGCCCGGTAACGCGGGCCCGGGGCGCCGGTGCGGCCACACCGACCCGCGGGACGCGGGTACGCCCGTCCCCGCCGGCACGACCCGCGCGACGTAGGCTCGCCTCCATGCGTATCGGAGCCCATGTCGACGCCACGGATCCGTTGGAGGAGGCGGCCCTCCGGAAGGCGGACGCGGTCCAGTTCTTCCTCGCCGATCCGCAGAAGGACTGGAAGACGCCGCAACCACGAACCGACGCGGACCAGTTGCGCGACTCCGAGGTGGACATCTACGTCCACGCGCCGTACATCATCAACCTCGCCACCACCAACAACCGGATCCGCATCCCGAGTCGCAAGCTCCTGCTCGGCCACGCCAGGGCCGCCGTCGCGGTCGGCGCGAAGGGCCTGATCGTGCACGGCGGGCACGTGACCGCGGGCGACGACCTCGCCACCGGCTTCGCCAACTGGCGGAAGGCGTTCGCCCAGGCCACCGAGGCCGGCGGGCACGGGCTCCCGGTGCTCGTCGAGAACACCGCCGGTGGCGACAACGCCTGCGCCCGGAGGTTCGACAACCTCGCCCGGCTCTGGGACGCCGTGGGCGAGTACGGCGTCGGCTTCTGCCTCGACACCTGCCACGCCCATGCGGGCGGGGAGGACCTGCTGGACATCGTCGACCGGGTGCTGGCGATCACCGGCCGGATCGACCTGATCCACGCCAACGGCTCCAGGGACGCCTTCAACTCCGGCCGTGACCGCCACGACAACCTGGCCAGCGGCACGATCGACCCGCAGTTGGTGGTCGCGGCGGTCCGCGCGGCCGCCGCGCCGGTCATCGTCGAAACTCCAGGCGGGGTGGTCGGCCAGGCCGCGGACATCGCCTACCTCCGCGATCACCTGGGCCGGTAGGGACGGGATCGATGTCGACGGACCAGTCGAACGCCGCCAGCGAGGCGACGTCACCGGAGACCGCCAGCGAGACGACCGTGCCGGCCACCGCACCGGGCGACATCACCGGACCGGACCAGCCCACCGGGAGTGTCGAGGACAGGGCGGAGGGCAGGGGCCCGAAGGACGAGGCCACCGAGGAGAACGCGACGGGGGAGGACAGACAGAAGGACGAGAACAGGCAGAAGGACGCGCGGGAAGACGACCCCAAGGCCGAGGACGCCGAGGCCAAGGACGCCGAGGCCAAGGACGCCGAGGCCAAGGACGCCGAGGCCAAGGACAGGGAGGCGGAAGGAAAGGAGGACGGGGGAAAGGATCCGGCGAAGGAGCCGACCGCCGACGCGGAACCGGCGAAACCGGCGGACCCGTTCGCCGCGTTCGCGCCGGCACCGGAGCTGATCCCGGGCCGGCTCCGGCGGATCGGCCGGGCGGTCGGCCGGCGGTTGGTCCACGAGTGGAGCCTGGCCGGGCTCGGCGCGCTGGCCCTGGCCGTCCTGATGACCTGGCCGACGCTCCGCTATCCGCGCCACACCCTGCCGCAGGACTACTGGGACCCGACGCTACAGGCGTGGCAGGTCGCCTGGTCCGGGCACATCCTGTTGACCAAGCCCGCCCAGCTCTGGCAGAGCAACGCCTTCTTCCCGGAGACCTGGACCTTCGCCTTCTCCGACACGCTGCTCGGGTACGCACCGGCCGGCATGATCGGCCAGGGCCCGGAGGCGGCGATTCTCCGCTACAACATCCTGTTCGTCCTCGCCCACGCGCTCGCCACCGTCGGGGCGTACGCGCTGGTGCGGCAGCTCGGCTCGGGCCGGATCGGCGCGGCGGTCGCGGGGATCAGTTTCGCGTACGCGCCCTGGCTGCTCGGTCAGGCCGGTCACCTGCACATTCTCTCCAACGGCGGCATCCCGCTCGCCCTGGCCATGCTGGCCCGGGGGCACGGCTGGTCGCTGCGGCACGGCTACCGGCCCGACCGTCGCCGCTCCGGCTGGGCCTTCGCCGGTTGGGTGGTCGCCGCCTGGCAGCTCAGCCTGGGCTTCGGCATCGGCCTCGTCTTCGCGTACGTGCTGGGCCTGATCGCGGTCGTGGTGCTGGCGAGCTGGCTGGTCCGGCGGATCCTGCGCCGGCCACGGCAGCCGTTCGGGATCCGACTGCTGCTCGCCGACTTCTGGGGCGGTGCGGTCTTCGTCGCCACCGGCGCGCTGCTGGCGATCCCCTACTTCAAGGTCGCCGACCTGCACCCCTACGCCCGGCGGACCGCCGAGGATCTGCACAACTACTCCCCGCCGCCGGGCGGCTTCCTCACCGCTCCGCCGGAGTCGCTGATCTGGGGGGACCTGCACGAGCCGGTCCGGGCCGGGCTGCCCGGGTTGCCGGAGACCACCCTGCTGCCCGGTTACGCCCTGCTGGCGCTCGCCGGTGCCGGCCTCGTCCTCTCGATCTGGACGGTACGTCAGCGCCTGCTGCTGCTCGCCGCCACCCTCGTCGCCGGGGTGCTGGCGATGGGCACCCGCTTCTTCGGCGGCACCTTCAGCTACCTCCCACTCTTCGATCACCTGCCCGGCTGGGACGGCCTGCGTACGCCGGGGCGGCTGATGCTCTGGGTCACCCTGCTGCTCGGCGTGCTCGCCGCCGGCTCGGTCGGGGCGTTCGCGGAGCGGGCCCGGCAGATCTCGGCCGCCGAACGGATACCGCCCCGGCCGGGTCCGTTCCTCCGCCTGGTCACCCTGCTGCCGGTGGCCCTGGTGCTCGCCGAGGGGCTCAACACGACTCCGCATCCGGTGGTGCCGCTGCAACCGGCGGCGATGCGGGTCGAAAACGGCCCGGTCCTGGTGCTGCCGTCCGACCAGAAGACCGACCAGCACGTGATGCTCTGGTCGACGAGCAAATTCCAGGACATCGTCAACGGCGGCAGCGGGTTCACCCCGCAGCGGTTGGCGGAGGTACGCGAGGTGACGGCGAACTTCCCCGACCAGGCGAGCATCGACTACCTGCGCACCATGGGTGTGCGTACGGTGATCGTGCTCCGGGACCGGGTGGCCGGCACTCCGCTGGAGGCCACCGTGGACCTGCCGGTCGACACCCTGGGCATCAGCCGGGAGGACGTCGGGGAGACCGTGGTCTACCGGCTCTGATCGGTCGCCGCCCCCGTCTGGACAGCCCCCGGGATCGTCGGAAGCTGTTCAGGCGCTGGCGGCGGGTGCGGGTGCCGGTGTGGGCCGGCCCCGGATCCGGCGCAGCCATCCCGCGTCCGGAGCGCCGTCGTAGACGCCGCCGTCGGGGTCGTCGGGATAGGTGCTCCGGACCGGGTCGTGCTCCGGGTGCAGGATCTCCCGGATGATCAGCACGCAGAGCACCACGACGGTGGTCAGCCGGAACGTGGCGGCGAGCACGAAGACGCCCTCCGGAAAGACCTGCTTCCCGCCGGCGACCAGCAGTTCGCCGTAGAAGGCGAGGAAGTAGCCGACCTCGGCGAGTTGCCAGGCGAGGAAGGCGCCCCAGCGCGGCCGGGCGAGCACCACCAGCGGCAGCAGCCAGAGGTTGAACTGCTGCGACCAGACCTTGCTGAAGATCAGGAAGGCCGCGACCATCAGGAAGACCAGCGCGGCCAGCCGGGGGCGGCGGCGTGCGAAGAGCGCCAGCGCACCGATGCCGAGGAAGGCGAGGGTGATCAGGGCGTACGAGAGGGTGTTCAGGGTCGGGATGTTGTCGCTGAGCCACTGGAACGGCCCCCGGTCGCCGGGACTGCCGCTGTTCCACTTGGTGTCCAGGTAGCGACCGATGTACCAGAGGGTGCCCCAGTCGATCGCCCGTTCGCTGTTGAGGTCGAAGAAGCGGCGCCAGTTTTCCGGATAGAGGATCGCCATCGGCAGGTTGACCGCCACGATGGTGGCGATCGCCGAACCGATCGTCACCAGCATCTGCCTGACCCGGGCGGTACGCAGCCCGAGCAGGAAGAGTGGCCAGAGGACGAAGAGGGGCCAGAGTTTGGCCGAGGTGGCGAGCCCGAGCAGGATTCCGGCGGCCAGGGGTTGTCGTCTCGCCCAGGCGTACATGCCGATCGCGGCGAGCCCGATGGCGAGCAGGTCCCAGTTGACGGTGGCGGTGACCAGCAGCGCGGGGGAGAGTGCGAACATCGCGGCGTCCCACGGCCGGCGGCGGCGCAGCGCCAGGATCATCGCCACGGTGGCCACCGCGAGCGCACCGAGGACCAGCGCGTTGAGGTTGTAGAACCACTGCGCCTGGTTGATCTCCGGCCGGTCCGCGCCGATGTTGTGCACCGGCAGGCCGAGCGCGCCCATGAAGTAGCCGGTGACCACCGGATACTCGACGGGGTGGTCCCGGTAGGGGACCTTGCCCTCGTGCAGCCCTTCGGCGTAGTAGAGCGCCAGCACGTCGGTGTAGCAGAACCGGGTGTACTGGACGTTGTTCTGCCAGGCGCCGTCCTGGCAGGGCGACTTCTGCACCCAGTGCAGGGCGAGGGTGAGGCAGGTCAGCGCCAGCACGATCCGGGCCGCGGTCCAGAACCGGCCGCTCGCCTGGGTGCCCCGCCGGTTGGCCCCGCTGGCATGCTCGCCCAGCGGGCCGCCGATGACCTCCGAGAACCCCCGGACGAAGCCGTCCGACCGGGACGGGTGGTCGGCGTTTTCAGGTTCGTCGATGCCAGCCGGCGACTGCGCGCTCATGAACAGGCATCCTGCCGTACCGGACGGGGTTCCGTCCCCCCGGTCCTCCGTGTCGGCGGGGGAAGTCGGAAACGCGGCCGGCGGCCGGGTCGCGGGACCCGGCCGCCGGCCGCATCGATCGAGCTGTCTCAGTTTCCGGGTACGCGGGGCGCCGCCCGACGGCTAGCCGCCACCGCCCCGGCCGTTGCCACCACCGCCGCCATCGTCCTCACCCGGCGGGATGTCGGGGTTGCCCCCGCCGGGATTACCGCCACCGGGATTGCCACCACCGGGGTTACCGGCGCCGGGGCAGAGCAGCGGGTTCGGGTTCGGGCCCTGGCAGAAGGGGTTGTCACCGCCGGGGCCGCCGTTGCCACCACCGGGCGGCGGAGGCGGCGGCTCCACCTTCTTCTTGCCGTTGCCCGCCTCCTTGTCGCCCATCTCCCGGGCGTCCGGCAGGGGAAGCGCCGGCTTGCCCTTGAGGGCGTCACTCATGAAGCGCTGCCAGATGTCGGCCGGCAGCCCGCTGCCGCCGATGTTCTTGCCGTTCTTGTCCTTGATCTCGGGCTTCTTGCTGTCCTTGCTGCCGACCCAGACCGCGGTGGCCAACTGCGGGGTGTAGCCGACCATCCAGGCGTGCGCGTTGAACTCGGTCTTGTCGTATTCCCAGGTGCCGGTCTTGCCGGCCTCTTCCCTGCCCTGCAGGTTTCCGTTGCTCACCTTCGGGATGTTCTTCAGCACCGAGGTGACCTGGTCGGCGACGTCCTTCGCGATCCGCTGCTTGGGGTCGAGCTTCGCGCCACCGATCTTCTTCCACTGGCCGGTGTCCGGGTCCTGCTGCTCGATGGTCTTGACGAAGTGGGCCTTGTTGTAGACGCCGCCGTTGGCGAGCGTGGCCAGCCCGTTGGCGTGGTCGAGCACCGTGATCGGGTACTGCCCGTACGCCACCACGTTGAAGAACGGGTCCGGGGCCAGATCCTCCGGCTTCTCCTTGGTCAGGTCGTGCCACTTCGGCGGGATGTCCTTGGTCTCCCACATCGTCCGGACGCCGGCCTGCCGGGCCATCGCCAGGACCTTCTCCGCGCCGATCTTCTCGGTGAGGTGGTAGAAGGGCACGTTGTACGACTTGATGGTTGATTCCTTCAGGGTGCAGGACTGGTCGCAGGTCTTCCGCACGTCGCGGCCCGCGTTCTGCACCTTGATCTCGGTGTCCTTCACCGTGAACGGCCGGGCGTCCCAGATCGACTCGATCGAGACGTCCTCGGCGATCCCGGCGGCCAGGGTGTAGACCTTGAAGCTCGATCCCGGCGGGTGACCGCCGCTGATGGTGCCGGCCGAGTCGGTGTTCAGGCCGGCGTAGTCGTAGTCCGCGCCGCTGTCGCCGCCGTAGTAGGCGCGTACCTCACCGTTCTTCGGGTCGACGGCGACCAGCGCGGCCATCAGGTTCTTGGGCTGGTCGTAGACCTCTGAGCCCTTCTTGCGCTGGGCCGCGGCCTCGGCCGCCTTCTGCATGTCCCAGTCGATGGTGGTGATGATCTTGTAACCCTCGTCCCGGAGCGCGTCCGAGCAGTTGGACTTCCCGTTCGCGGCCGGGCCGAGGGTGCAGAGGCCGCGTTCGGCCATCTCCAGCTTGACGTAGTTGACCACGTTGCCGGCCGGGGTCTTCACCCCGAATGCCTCGTTGGCGCTCTTGCGCGCCAGCACCTTGGGGTAGGTGAGCTTGGCCCGCTCCTCCGCCGCCAGCCAGCCCTTCTCGACCATGCCGTCGAGGACGTAGCCCCAACGCGCCTTCGCGTCCTCGGGATTCTCCGCCGGGTCGTAGCCCTTGTGCCCGGTGACCTTGTCTGCCTGCGGCTGCTTGATCACCGCGGCCAGCACCGCGCCCTCGGCGACGCTGAGCTTCGCCGAGGGCTTGCCGAAGTAGGTCTGCGCCGCGATCTCGATGCCGTACGCACCCCGGCCGAAGTAGATCGTGTTGAGGTAGTGCTGCATGATCTCGTCCTTGCTGAACTCGTCGTTCAGCTTCGAGGCGAGGATCGCCTCCTTGACCTTGCGCTGGTAGCTGTCATCCTGGAGGTTCTCGTACGCGTTGCGGGCGTACTGCTGGGTGATGGTGGAGGCACCCTGCTTGCTGCCGCCGGTGAAGTTGTTCCAGGCGGCCCGGGCGATGCCGACGTAGTCCACACCGTCGTGGCTGTAGAAGTTGCGGTCCTCGGCCGAGGCGACGGCCCGCTGCACCTCCACCGGGATCTGCTTGATCGTGACGATCTGCCGGTTTTCTTCGCCGAGCTTGGCGATGGGATCCTTCTTGTTTGCGGCGTAGATGGTGGTCGCGAGCGGCAGCGGGAGCTGGTCCGGCATCGGGACGCTTGTCGAATACCATGTCCCGGCCACCACCCCACCGCCGGTGAGCATGATCAGCACGGCGAAGCCGGCGATCAGCAGGTTCATCCGCTTGCGCTTCTTGGCCCGCTTCGCGGCCGCCGGGTCGAGGGCACCGCGACGGCCCCGCCGACCAGCCGGTCCGTCCGGATCGTCCGGCCCACCGGGGCCGGCCGGCGAGACGGGTACGACCGCCCGGCCGACCCGCGCCCGGCCGGCGGCGCCGTTCGCACCGCCGCCACTGACCGAGGCGCTTCCGCTCACCGAGGCGCTGCCGACGCTGGCCCGTCCGCTGGAGGCCCGTCCGGCGCCGTAGCCGCCGCCCGAGCCCGGTGCGTCGGGGACCGACGCGCTGCCCACCCCGGCCCGGCCACCGACGCGGGCCCGGCCCGGGCCGGCGGCGGATCCGACCGAGGCCGACCCGGAGGCGGGCGAGACGGGCGCGGCCCAGCCACCGTCCACGGAGGCCCGACCCGGCGGTGTGGCCCGGCCGGCCGAGGCCCGACCGCTGGCCCCGGCCCGGCCCGATGCCCCGCCGGCCCGGCCGCTGTTGGCGGGCCAGCCGCTCCGGTCACCGTCGGAGGAGCGGCGGGCGGCTCCCGGGTCGTCCCGGGACGGGCGCTGGTATGGATCGTCCGCTGCTCCGTGGTCGCCGTCCGCGCCCGGGTACTGGGCCCGACCGCGCGCGGAACTAGGATCGCCGTACGAGTTCATTTGTCACACCCTGCCGGTCGCGGTGATGGCCACTCGCGCCACCACCGGGTTGCCGTGAGCTGGAACACGCCCCGCCGGACGTCGACCCTGCCGAAGTCCAGATGGCGCGATATCGGAAAAAACCGGACTTATCCGGTTTGCTGAGAAGAACTCGTCCCGTCGGCGGGGGAAGCTCCCGTGGGCCGGGGGACGAGTCGCGGTCACCGGCGCGCCTCGCGCCTTCGTCTGACCGCTGGGCCCGCCGCGGCCGCGGCGGCGGCGGACCCGGTGTCGACACCGAGGCCGTCGTCACCGGAGACGCCGTCCCGGCCGAGCAGGAACTGCTCGACGAGATGGTTCCAGTCGCAGCCGCGGCACACCTCCACCACGTAGACCTGGAACTCACGCAGGGTCATCGCCAGCACCGACAGCTCCGCTCGGGTGCGCGCCTGGCCGGCGGACTGCTTGAGCTCATCGCCGTAAATGTAGTTGACGTGGGTCAGATTTTCGCGCCGGCAGACCGGACAGAGCGTCTCGGTCGGCTCGCCATGGAACCGGGCAGCGTTCTTGAGGTACGGCGAGGCGTCGCAGACCTCGTACGTCCCGACCCGACCCGAATGCACCTCACGCAGCAGCGCTCGCTTCTGTAGCGAGTAGTCGACGACCTGGCGCTGCGAACGCATGGGCAGAAGAGTACTGGGTCCGGCCGGACGAGGCGACCGCCCTTACGCACTGTGATCAACCCTCTCCGTTGAGGGGTTTGCACGGTTGCTCCGGAGGGTCTACCGTGCGATGTATCGGCCCGATACATCGAGCCGGTGAACGGGCTCCCAACGGCGGGCAGCCTCGGGAGGTCCGGGCGGGAGACAGGGAAGGGGCGCGCATGCTTGAGCTCGCCATTCTCGGCCTCCTGCAGGAGTCCCCGATGCACGGCTACGAGCTCCGCAAGGAACTCGCCGCCAAGCTCGGGGCGATCCGGGCGGCGATCAGCTACGGCTCGCTCTATCCGACCCTGCGTCGGTTGCAGGCCGCCGGCTGGATCACCGAGGCGGCCGAGACACCGGCCGGCGCGGAGGAGATACCCGCGCTGACCAGCCGTCGAGGGCGGGTCGTCTACAAAATCACCGCGGAGGGCAAGGAACGGTTCGCCGAACTGATCGCCCAGACCGGTCCAGAGAGTTACGAGGACACCGGGTTCGGTGTGCACTTCGCGTTCTTCGCGCGTACCGACCGGGCGACCCGGCTCCGGATCCTCGAGGGCCGGCGCCGCAGGGTGGAGGAGCGTCGTGAGGGCCTGCGCGACGTGTTGAGCCGGGCGGCCGAACGGCTCGACGCGTACACGCTCGAACTTCAGCGTCACGGCCTCGACGCCTGCGAGCGCGAGGTCCGCTGGCTGGAGGAGCTCATCGCCAACGAGCGCTCCGGCCGGACCCCGGATGGGTCCACCCCGGGCACCGCCCCGGGTCCGTCAGAAGAGAAGATCCCGCCTCCGCCTGGGAAGTCCAGGAACGAGTAGGAGCGGCCGTGATGAACACAAAGGAGGCAAACGCGATGGGCTCCGTCCGCGTCGCCATCGTCGGTGTGGGTAACTGCGCCTCGTCCCTGGTCCAGGGCGTCGAGTACTACCGCAACGCCGACCCGGGTGACCGCGTCCCGGGTCTCATGCACGTCACCTTCGGCGACTACCACGTCTCGGACGTGGAGTTCGTCGCGGCGTTCGACGTCGATGCCAAAAAGGTGGGCATGGACCTCGCGGAGGCGATCGTCGCCAGCGAGAACAACACCATCAAGCTCTGTGACGTGGCGCCGACCGGCGTGCTCGTGCAGCGCGGTCCGACCCTGGACGGGCTGGGCCAGTACTACCGGGAGATCGTCGAGGAGTCCGACCGCCAGGCGGCCGACGTCGTCGCGGCGCTCCGTGAGGCACGGGTCGACGTGGTGGTCTGCTACCTGCCGGTCGGCTCCGAGGAGGCCGCCAAGTTCTACGCCTCCGCCGCGATCGAGGCGGGCTGCGCCTTCGTCAACGCGCTGCCGGTCTTCATCGCCTCCGACCCGGAGTGGGCGCAGAAGTTCACCGACGCCGGGCTGCCGATCGTCGGCGACGACATCAAGAGCCAGGTCGGCGCGACCATCGTGCACCGGGCGCTGGCGAAGCTCTTCGAGGACCGGGGAGTCGAGCTGCTCCGCACCTACCAGCTCAACTTCGGCGGCAACATGGACTTCATGAACATGCTGGAGCGCAGCCGCCTGGTCTCCAAGAAGATCTCCAAGACCCAGTCGGTCACCTCCCAGATCCCGCACGAGATCAACAAGGGCGACGTGCACATCGGGCCGTCGGACCACGTGCCGTGGCTGGACGACCGCAAGTGGGCGTACATCCGGCTGGAGGGGCGTTCCTTCGGCGACGTACCGCTCAACGCCGAGCTGAAGCTCGAGGTCTGGGACTCCCCCAACTCGGCCGGCGTCATCATCGACGCGGTCCGGGCGGCGAAGATCGCCCTCGACCGGGGCATCGGCGGACCGATCCTCTCCGCGTCGAGCTACTTCATGAAGTCGCCGCCGGAGCAGTACGCCGACCACGACGCCCACCAGGCCGTCGAGGACTTCATCGCGGGCACCATCGAGCGCTGAACCCGGTGCTACGGGCAGCGGGGCCGACCGGTCTGGTGCGGTCCCGCTGCCGTCTGCCCGGGGATCAGCCCCAGGCGAGTTGGAAGGCGACCCGCGCCTCCAACTCCAGCAGCTTCCGTTTCCGGGGCAGACCGCCACCGAACCCGACGAGTTTGCCGCCGGCCCCGACGATCCGGTGACAGGGCACGATCACCGGGATCGGGTTGCGGTTGCAGGCCACCCCGACCGCCCGGGCCGCTCCCGGGTCGCCCAGGATCGTCGCCACCTCGCCGTAGGTGCGCGTCTCGCCGTACGGGATCTTCGACATCTCGGTCCAGACCGCGCGCTCGAACGTCGAGCCCCGGCGTACCGAGAGCGGCACGCCGAACTCGGTCAGCTCGCCGGCAAAATACGCCAGCAGTTGCCCGACCGCCGCCGCCAGCCCGGCCGCCTCCGGATCGGCCGCCCGGGACGGCGCGGTGACCGGCATCGCATCCTCCACCGGCCCGAAGCGCACGCCGCAGACGCCGACACCGTCGACCGCGACGGAGAGCTCCCCGATCGGGGAGTCGAGCAGACTCCAGCGCATCCACCCATTCTCCACCCCACCGACCGGGGCGGCCGCCCCGGCAGCCCCGACGACGCACCCGCACCCGGCCTCCGCACGGCCGCGCCCGTGATCGGGGAGCATCCTGCTCGCTCCCACGGGTAGAACGCTCCCCGATCACCGAAACCGGCCCGGGGCGGAGTGAGGGATGTTCAGTTAACCGGCTCACATTCTGACCGATCGGTTAGTTCCTGACCGATCGGTCAGGCAGGCTGGGGCACGGAGGTGAGCGGGATGGCACGCGGCAGGACCCGTGACGAGATCCTGGCGGTGGCGGCCGGGCAGTTCGCGCACGCCGGCTTCAAGGGCACGTCCCTGCACGACATCGCGGTCGAGGTCGGCTGCTCGAAGGCGACCCTGCTCTACCACTTCGACAGCAAGGAGGCCATCCTCCTCGCCCTGGTCGCACCCGCCGCCCAGGATCTCGCCCAGCTCGACGCCCGGCTCGGTGCGCTCGACGCCGACGCCGCCCGGGAGGCCGCCATCGACGGCTTCGTCGACCTGGTGGTGGCGTACCGGCGGGAGGTCGCGCTCATCTACCACGACCTGCCGTACCTGCTCGACCATCCCGCCTTCGCCGACCTGCAACCGGCGACCGCCCGGCTGGTCGCCGCCTTTGCCGGCCGGTCGGCAGACCCGGCGGACGAGATCGCCGCCCGGGTCCTGCTCGCCGGGATATCGGCGGTCGTCATCGACTGTCCCGACGACGACGCGGCCGAACTCCGCGCGGCGCTGGTCCGGGTGGCCCGCCGCGCGCTCCGCCCCGACACCTGAGCACGGACCACCACCACCCCTGTCCCGCCGGGGCACGGATTACGACGACCAAGGAAGCGACGGACATGGCGACACTCCTCTACCGACTAGGCCGGGCCTCGTTCCGGCGCCGCCGGCTCGTGGTGGTCCTCTGGCTCGTCCTGCTGGCCGCGCTCGGCGGGGCGGCGGTGGCGTTCATGGGCCCGACGTCGACGAACTTCACCATCCCCGGCACGGAGTCACAGCGGGCGATCGACGCGCTGAAGCAGGAGTTCCCGGAGGCGAGCGGCGCGACCGGCACCATCGTGGTCGCCGCGCCCGAGGGCCAGCAGCTCGGCACACCACAGCACCAGGCGGCAGTCGCCGAGCTGGTACGCGAGGCCGGTGCGCTGCCCGGCACGGTCGGCGCGCTCGACCCCTTCACCACCGGGGCGGTCTCCCGGGACGGCCGGTACGCGCTGGTCCAGGTCCAGTTCGCCGAGCAGGCGGACGAGGTCACCGACGAACAGCGCGAGGCGTACGAGGAGAGCGGCTCGGCGGCGACGGCGGCCGGCCTGCGGGTCGAACACGGTGGCGAGGTGATGTCCAGCGTGCCCGAGATCGGCTCCACCGAGGGCATCGGCGTCCTGGTCGCACTGGTGGTGCTGGTGGTGACGCTGGGCTCGCTGGTCGCGGCCGGGATGACCATGCTCAACGCGCTGATCGGGGTCGCCGCCGGCATGGCCGGGCTGTACGCGCTGAGCAGTACGGTCGAGCTGACCAGTACCGCACCCGTGCTCGCCCTGATGCTCGGCCTCGCGGTCGGGATCGACTACTCGCTCTTCATCACCTCCCGCTACCGGCAGAACCTGCTGGAGGAGTTGGCACCCGAGGAGGCGGCGGGCCGGGCGATCGGCACGGCCGGCTCGGCGGTGCTCTTCGCCGGGGTCACCGTGATCATCGCGCTGGCCGGACTGGCCGTGGTCGACATCCCGTTCCTGACGATCATGGGTCTGGCCGCGGCCGGGACCGTGGCGGTCGCCGTACTCGTGGCGTTGACGCTGCTGCCCGCGCTGCTCGGCTTCGCCGGGCGGCGGATCCTGCCGCGCCGGCTGCGCCGGGGCGGGCCGGCCGTGGCGTCGGCGGCCAGCACCGAGGGCTTCGGGTTCCGCTGGGCCCGCCTGGTCATCCGGCTGCGGATCCCGCTGATCCTGGTCGCGGTCCTCGGCCTCGGCGCGCTGGCGCTGCCCGCCGCGGACATGCGGGTCGCGCTGCCGGACCACGGCACCGCGCCGCACGGTACGCCGGAGCGCGAAGCCGCCGACCTGATCACCGAGGGCTTCGGGCCCGGTTTCAACAACCGCCTCGCGCTGGTGGTCTCCAGCGACTCGGCCCAGCGGACCGCCACGGTCGCCCAGGAGGTCACCGCCGCCCTCCAGGGCACCGAGAACCTGCTCGCGGTCAGCCCGCCGAACCCGAGCCGGGACGGGCTCACCATGCTGCTGGCGGTGATCCCGACGACCGGCCCGACCGATCCGGCCACCGAGACGCTGGTGCAGCGGATCCGGGACAGGGTCGAGCCGATCGACGGCACCGACGGCACCGAGGTCGCGCTGACCGGCCAGACGGCGGTCGGGATCGACGTCTCGGCGAAACTCGCCGGCGCGATGCCGTGGTACCTGCTGCTCGTGGTGGGCCTCTCGGTGCTGCTGCTGATGCTGGTCTTCCGGTCGCTGCTGGTGCCGCTCAAGGCGGCGCTCGGCTTCCTGCTCACCGTCGGCGCCACCTTCGGGCTCACCGTGCTGGTCTTCCAGCAGGGGCACCTCAGTGACCTGGTCGGGCTGGACACCCCGGGGCCGCTGGTCAGCTTCCTGCCGATCCTGCTGATCGGCATCCTCTTCGGGCTGGCGATGGACTACGAGGTCTTCCTGGTCTCCCGGATGCGGGAGGACTTCGTGCACGGCGACACCCCCACCCAGGCCACCGTCAACGGGATGGGGCACGGCGCCCGGGTGGTGACCGCCGCCGCGCTGATCATGACCTCGGTCTTCGCCGGTTTCGTCCTGCTCGACGACCCGGTGATCAAGTCGATGGGCTTCGCCCTGGCGATCGGGGTGGCGATCGACGCCTTCGTGGTGCGGATGACGATCGTGCCGGCGGTGATCTCGCTGCTCGGCCGGAGCGCCTGGTGGCTGCCGGGCTGGCTGTCGAGGCTGCTGCCGAACGTCGACATCGAGGGCGAGCGGCTGCGCCGGCACCTGGCGGACCCCGAACCGGAACGCGTCCCCGCAGGGGTCTGAGCCGCAGGCGTCTGAGCCGTCATCCGGACGAGGCAAACTTTTCCCGGTCCCCGGCGTCGTAGCAGCGGGAGGTGTGTCGTGGGCCGGGCGTCCGAGCGAGAGTTCACCGCATTCGTCCAGGAGCGGGGCGACGTACTGCTGCGCGCCGCCCAGGCGCTCACCGGTAACCGCCACGCCGCCGAGGACCTGTTGCAGAACGCGTTGGCGAAGGCGTACGCCAGGTGGCCCCGGATCCGGGGCGACGCGGAGCCGTACGTCCGGCAGATTCTCTACCACGACCAGGTGTCGGCCTGGCGGCGGCGTGGCCGGCGGGCCGAGGTGCCGCACGCCGAGGTGCCGGAGCCGGTCGGTGCCGGCGCGGAGCACGACCACGACACGGCGGTACGCCTGATGCTGCGGGACGCGCTGCAGATGCTGCCACCCCGGCAGCGGGCGGTACTCGTACTGCGCTATCTGGAGGACCAGACCGTCGAGCAGACCGCCGCCGCACTCGGTTGCCGGCCGGGGACCGTGGCCAGCCAGGCCTCCCGGGCACTGAGCAAACTCCGGGAACTCGTGCCGGAGTTCGCGGAGTTGACGGAGCGGGTGGAGGCGGTCAGATGAGCGAGCACGCGGAGCGGCTGCTGCGGGAGGCCGTACACGAGTTGGCCGGCAACCCGCAGCAGTCGCCGGACCTCGCGGCCACCGCTCTGATGCAGGGGCGGCGGATGCGGCGGCGGCGGCAGGCGGTTGCGGCGGCAGCGGCCGCCGTCGCGGTCGGTGCCATCGCGGCACCGTACGTCTGGCTGCGGCCCGACCCGGCACCACCGCCCCTCCCGATCGGCTCGGTGCCCACGGCGACCGCCTCGCCGAACCGGTCGGAGGGCTGGCGGGACGGGCCCGTGGCACTGCCGGGCGGCGCCCTGGTGCTCAGCGTCCGTTCGTCGGTGCGGGACGAGCCGACCTGGGTGTACGACCCCGCCCGCCGCCGCTTCGTCAGCATCCCGGCCGAGTACACCGGGGTCCAGGTGGCGCCGCGCGGCATGTTCGCGGCGGTACGGCACAGTGGTCGCCCGGCCGAGGTCGGGCTCTACCGGATCCGGACCGGCGACGTGCGCTGGTATCCCACCGGCAACACGGTGCTGGCCACCGAGTGGTCGTCGGACGGCAGACGACTCCTGGTCACCCTTTTCGACAAGAAGACCGGGACATATTCGATCGGGCTGCTCCCCCCGGACGGTGGGACCCTCCAGCGGCACCGGGTGAAGGCGTTCCCCCTGGCCTGCGGCACCGCCTGTCGCTTCACCTGGCTCCCGAACGGCAAGGAGGTGGCTCTGGGCGGCGTCGCTCCGGGGACCAGCCCGCCGGGGTCGCTCGGGCGCACGCGGAACGGGCCGCAGGTTTTCATGGCCGACAACGGCATCCCGACCCGGACCCTGGGCGTCGAGGGTGAGGTCGCCGGAGTGTCGGCCTGGTCGCTGGACGGCTCGCTGGTGGTGGTATCGGGCGGCAAGCCAGGGCTTCCGGGCGAGGCGCCGACCCCGCAGGGCCTGGCGCGGACGGCCCAGGCCGGCGGGGGTGCGCCCACGCGGTTCGGCACGGATCCACCCGCCCGACTCGTCCATGTGGAGACGGGAAAGGTGCTACGGGAGATGCCGACCGCCCAGGTCAGCTGGATCGGCCGCGACCGGCTGCTCTACCTGGACGACAGGGTCCGCCCCGGCCGGCTCACCGCGATACTCGTCGACACGAAGGGCACCGAGATCGAGCGGGCCGAGCTGCCCGCCGGCCTGACCGGCGACGACGAGATCGTCGTCGCGGCCAGCTGAGGATCGGTAACGATCCGGTACGCACAATGCCCGCGGAGCAGGTTCTGCCGTCCGTCACGGACCGCGAGCGGCTAGTGTCGCACGGACGTCCGGCCGTGGTGGGTGCGGTGAACCTGGCCCCGATCCGCCGCCCACCGGCCGGCGTCCGGATGCTGCGGCCGGACCGCACCGGCCGCTAGCGTGGTGGGATGGACCTCGATCCCGCGCCCCGCACCGATCCCGCGCCGCACATCGACCCGGTACTGCACAACCGGACGGCCTGGGACCGGCAGGTCGAGATGGGCAACGAATGGTCGCGTCCGGTCTCGGCGGAGACGATCGCCCGGGCGCGGACCGGTGACTGGTCCGTCGTACTGATCGGCTACGAACCGGTGGACCGGAGCTGGTTCCCGGCCGAGCTGGCGGGGGTGCGGACGCTCTGCCTGGCATCGGGCGGCGGTCAGCAGGGGCCGACCCTGGCCGCCGCCGGTGCCCGGGTCACGGTCTTCGACAACTCACCCCGGCAGCTCCAACAGGACGAGATGGTCGCCCGGCGCGACGGTCTGGAACTGCGGACGGTCCTCGGCGACATGCGCGACCTCTCCGCCTTCGCCGACTCCTCCTTCGACCTGGTCTTCAATCCGGTCTCGAACCTGTTCGTCCCCGAACTCGCCCCGGTGTGGCGGGAGTGCTTCCGGGTGTTGCGCCCGGGCGGCGCGCTGCTCTGCGGTTTCGTCAACCCCGACGTCTACCTCTTCGACCACGAGGCGTTGGAGCGGCGGGGCGAACTGGTGGTGCGGCACCGGCTGCCCTACAGCGACCTCACACACATCCCGGCGGATGAACGCGGGCGCATGCGGGGTGCGGACGTGCCGCTGGAGTACAGCCACACGCTGGCGGAGCAGATCGGTGGGCAGCTCGCCGCCGGGTTCGTCGTGGTCGGCTTCGCCGAGGCGCCACACCACTCGGACGCGACCGCCGGCTGGCTGCCCGGCTACTTCGCGACCCGGGCGGTCAAGCCCCGCACCGATCCCCCCGCACCGGCACGCTAGGCGGACGCCGCCGCCCGGCCGGGCATCACGGTCAGGGTGCCGACGCCGGACGTCAGCGCCGGCATCCTCGTCGTCGGACGGCGCGGCCACCGGTCGGGTTGCCCGGGCCGGTTACCTTACAGTCGTGGCAGCGGGGACTCTGATCTTCCTCATCATCGGCGGCGCCGGTGTCGCGGTGCTGGCGCTCGCCCTGCTCGGCACCGAGTTGGTCCACCTCGGCAACCCGGACATCGAGGGCCCGATCAGCCTGGAGGCGATCGCGGGTTTCGCCGGCGTACTCGGCTTTGCCGGAGCCGTCGCCAACGAGGCGCTCGGCGGGCACAGTCCGGCCCAGGTCGCGGCCGCGGGCGGCCTGGGCGCGCTGGCGGCGGTGCCGGCCGGCTGGCTCGCGGCCCGGATCTCCCGGGCGGCCCGCAACATGCGGACCGATGCCACCCCGACCCGCAACGACCTGGTCGGGGCACTCGGGGTGGTCGTCACCCCGATCCCGGAGGCCGGCTACGGCGAGGTGCGGGTCCGGGTGGGTGGCCATCCGGTGAAGCTCAACGCCAGATCCGAACGGCCGATCGCACTCGGCGCACAGATCTTCGTGGTCGAGGCCCTGACCGAGACCAGCGTCCTGGTCGAGGCCTACTGACCGAGACCAGCGTCCCGACCGGAGCTGACGACCGGGACCGACCCCGCCGGCCGGGCGCCACCCACCCTGCCGGTATTCACCCCCTCACACACCACCCCCACGTCGACCGCGCACGTCAAGAACACGATCCGAAATGGACGGTGTCATGCTGATCCTCGTCGCCATCGGCGGAGCAGTGCTCCTGGTCTTCATCCTCATCCTCTTCGTGCTCTCCCGGATCAAGGTCGCCGGGCCGAACGAGGCATTCATCGTGACCGGCCGCAAGGGCCGGACCACCCAGAGCGCCGACGGCAGCCGCTCCACCGACATGTCCGGGCAGAAGGTGGTGCTCGGTGCCTCGGTCTTCGTCCTGCCGGTGGTGCAGAAACTCCAGTCGCTCGACCTGTCCAGCCGGCGGATCGACGTCAGCATCAAGGGCGCGGTGAGCAAGCAGGGCATCCGGACCGAGCTGCACGGCGTCGCCATCGTCAAGGTCGGCGGCACCGAGGACGCGATCCGCGCGGCGGCACAGCGGTTCCTGCACCAGCAGGACGAGATCGACAGCTTCACCCGCGAGGTGCTCGCCGGTGCGCTCCGGTCGATCGTCGGCCGGCTCACCGTCGAGGAGGTCATCCGGGACCGGGCGGCCTTCGCCAGCGCGGTCGCCGAGGAGGCCGAGCACTCCATGACCAACCAGGGTCTGGTGCTGGACACCTTCCAGCTCCAGGACATCCTGGCCGAGGGCTCCTACCTCCAGGACCTGGGCCGGCCGGAGGCGGCCCGGGTGCTCAAGGACGCGGCCATCGCCGAGGCGCGCGCCCGGCAGGTCGCCGAGCAGGAACGGCTGCTCGCCGAGGAGAAGATCGCCGAGGCGAACCGGAACCTGGCCCTGAAGCAGGCCGGCATCCAGGCCGAGATCGACGCGGCCAAGGCCCAGTCCGCCGCCGCCGGTCCGCTCGCCCAGGCCGAGCGGGACCAGGCGATCCTCACCGAGCAGCAGAAGGTCGCGGAGCGCAACGCCGAGCTGAAGCAGCGGCAGCTCGACACCGAGGTCCGCAAGCCGGCCGACGCGGCACGATACAAGGTGGAGCAGGAGGCGGAGGCGGCCCGCAACGCGGCCGTGCTCGCCGCCGACGCCGAGCGGCAGGCCACCATCGCCGCCGCCCAGGCCGCCGCCGAGCAGTCCCGGCTGACCGGTGAGGGCGAGCGGGCCCGCCGGGCGGCACTGGCCGAGGCGAACGCGATCGAGGGTGCCAAGGAGGGCGAGGCCGAGCAGCGCCGGCGTACCGCCATCGCCGAGGCGGTCGAGCGGGAGGGCCAGGCGGACGGCGCGGCCATCCTGGCCCGGGGCCAGGCCGAGGCGGAGGCGATGTCCCGCAAGGCCGAGGCGTTCGCGGCGTACGGCGAGGCGGCCGTGCTCGACCTGCTGGTCAAGGTGCTCCCGCAGGTGGTCGAGGCGGCGAGCGCTCCGGTCGGCGCGATCGACAAGATCACGGTGATCTCGACCGACGGCGCGTCGTCGCTGACCAAGTCGGTGGCGGCAAACGTGGCCCAGGGGCTCCAGCTCGGCAGCGACCTGACCGGGGTCGACCTGACCGGGCTGCTCGCCCGGCTCGGTGCGGCCCGGAACGGCGACGACCAGGTCGTCGACGGCACGCTGACCAACGGCGGCAAGGCGGTCGAGCCGAAGAGCTGACCACCGGGAGTACGGCGGCGGCCCGGCCCTGGAGCGCAGGCTCCGGCGCCGGGCCGTCGGCGCGTCCGCCCCCGGTCCGGCAGATCCGTTGTGGTCAGCCGGACCGGGTGTAGGACGTGGTGTAGACCAGGGTCTGCTGCGTCAGCCCGGTGCCGGTGCAGGTGTAGCCGAAGGGCTCGGACGAGGCGGTGAAGTGCCGCCATGGGCCGGCCGTACCGTCGCCGACCCGCAGTCGCACCTCGGCGTCGGAGCGTACGTCGGCCAGTTCGACCCGGTCACCGGCGACCTGGTAGCGGTAGGTGACCGTGCCGCGCAGCTCCAGCACGACGTCCCGGCCCGCGTACCCGCTCCGGTAGGTCGTGCCGGTGCCGTAGTCGACGGTCCCGGTCCCGTCGGCGCCGAGCGAGAGTGCCGAGCCGGCGCCGGTGAAACTCAGCTCGCCGATCCCGGGCACGTCGACCTGCTCGGTGTGCGAGCTGACCCGCCACCGGCCCACCAGGCAGCTCCGCGCGTCGGCGGGTGCCGAGGTGCCCTCCGCCGTCGGCGATGCCGCGCCGGCGCCGGCCGGTTCGCGTCGCCCGCCGTCGGCACCGGAGCGAAGCGCCAGGACGACCCCGATCGCCACGACCAGGACGACAAGCGTCGAGCCCAACGCCACGATCGGCACCAGGAAGGAACGGCTGCCCGTTCCGCCCGGGACTGTCACGGTCACCTCCCGCCGCCGGTAGACAGTGAACGCTAATCGACGGCGGACGCCACCGGCAGCGGACGCGCGTGCCTTGACAACCCGCGGAGTGATGTAACAGAGTTTGTTACATCCACGGATGGCGAGCACGGGGAGTTCCTTCCACACGATGTCGGCGAACAGCAGACTCACCATCGGCGCGCACGCGCTGGCGTGGCTGGCCCTGGCCCAGCGGCGCGGTCGGCCGGTGCTCACCTCTGACGAGGTCGCCGCGAGCGTCCGGACCAACCCGGTGGTCATCCGGCGTCGCCTCGGCGAGCTGCATCGGGCCGGCCTGGTGGACGTGCGGCGCGGCGCGGGCGCGGGCTGGAGCCTCGCACGCCCCGCGGACCGGATCACCCTGCTCGACGTCTACACGGCCGTCGAGCACGATCCGATCTTCGCGATGCACCCGGGCGAGCCCAACCCGGAGTGCCCGGTCGGCCGGGGCATCCGCCCGGCGCTGCACGCCGTCTACGGCGACGTCGAGGCGGTGCTCCGTCGCCGACTGGCGGGCACCTCGATCGCCGCCCTACTCGACCAGATAATGCGGACGGAGCGGGAATGACCGACGGCATCCGGTATCCGGTCGTCGAACTACGGCAGTACACCCTGCACACCGGTGCCCGGGACGCGCTTGTCGACCTCTTCGACCGGGAGTTCGTCGAGCCGCAGGAGGCGGCGGGGATGGCGGTCGTCGGGCAGTTCCTGGACATCGACGACCCGGAGCGGTTCGTCTGGTTACGCGGATTTCCCGACATGCCCCGCCGGGCCGAGGCGCTGCACCGCTTCTACGGCGGTCCGGTCTGGCGACGGCACCGGGACCAGGCGAACGCGACGATGGTCGACTCCGACGACGTCCTCCTGCTCCGGCCGACGGGTGCCCGGGACGGCTTCCCGGCCGCCACCGCCGTGCGACCGCCGGTCGGGACCGCCCGGCGTCCCGCATCGTCGGTCGTGCTGGTGACGCTCTGCCACCGGAGCACGCCGGTCGACGACGCCCTCACCGGGTACCTGGACCGGGAGGTCCGGCCGGCACTCGCCGAGAGCGGCGCCGCCCCGCTGGCCCGCTTCGAGACCGAGTACGCCGACAACACCTTCCCCGCGCTCCCGGTCCGGACCGGCGAGCACGTCCTCGTCTGGTTCTCCCGCTTCGCCTGCCTCGACCACCTGCACGACCACCAGCGCCGGCTGGCCCGGTCCCGGCACTGGCAGGCGACCGTGCTGCCCGGCCTCACCGGTCTCGGCGTGACGGAGCTGCGGCAGGTGCGCCTGGCCCCGACCGCCCGCTCCGCGCTGCGCTGAGCCGCGCGGCCTGGTCGACCGCCCGGGACCGGGTGACCCGGTTCAGTCCAGGACGCCCTGCCCCCGGGCCCAGCGCAGCAGCTCGGCCTCGGCCTCGGCCCGGTCCAGCGGGCCGCGCTCCAGGCGGATCTCCTTCAGGTGCCGCCAGGCCCGCCCGACGATCGGCCCCGGCGGCACACCGAGCAGCTCCATGATGGCGTTGCCGTCGAGGTCGGGCCGGACCCGGGCGAGATCCTCCTCCGCCTGGATCCGCGCGATCCGCTCCTCCAGCGCGTCGTAGTCGGCGGCCAGGGCGGCGGCCTTGCGCCGGTTCCGGGTGGTGCAGTCGGAACGCGTCAACCTGTGCAGCCGGGGCAGCAGCTCACCGGCGTCGGTGACGTACCGGCGGACCGCGGAGTCGGTCCACTCGCCGCGCCCGTACCCGTAGAACCGCAGATGCAGGCCGACCAGCCCGACCACCTGGCCGGTCACGTCCTTGGGATAGCGCAGCGCCTTCATCCGCTGCTTCGTCATCCGGGCGCCGACCACCTCGTGGTGGTGGAAGCTGACCCGGCCGTCCGGCCCGACCGCCTTGGTCGCCGGCTTGCCGACGTCGTGCATCAGCGCCGCCATCCGGAGTACGAAGTCGCAGCCGCCCTCCTCCAGCCGGATCGCGTTGCTCACCACGGTGAGGGTGTGCTCGTAGACGTCCTTGTGCTGCGCGTGCTCGTCGATCTCCAGCTTCAGCCCGGAGAGTTCCGGCAGGAACCGGTCGGCGAGCCCGGTGTCGACCAGCAGCCGCAGCCCGGTGACCGCGTCGGCCCCGCAGAGCAGCTTGGTGAACTCGTCCCGGATCCGCTCCGCGGTGATCCGGTCGAGGTCGGCCGCCATCGCCCGCATCGCCTCCCGGACGGCGGGATGCACCGCGAAGCGCAGTTGCGCGGCGAACCGGGCCGCGCGGAGCATCCGCAGCGGGTCGTCCCCGAACGACTCGGCGGGGGTCCCCGGGGTCCGGATCACCCGGTCGGCGAGGTCGGCCAGCCCGCCGTACGGGTCGGTGAAGTCGTGGCCGGGCAGGCTGACCGCCATCGCGTTGACGGTGAAGTCGCGCCGCCGCAGGTCGTCGGCGAGATTGTCGCCGTACCGGACGACCGGGTTGCGGCTGACCTGGTCGTATGACTCGGCCCGGAAGGTGGTGATCTCCAGTCGGAGCCCGGCCCGCTGTGCGCCGATGGTGCCGAACTCGCGCCCGGTCTCCCAGGTCGCCTCGGCCCACCCCTTCAGCAGCCGCAGCGTCTCGTCCGGATGCGCGTCGGTGGCGAAGTCGAGATCCTCGCCGAGCCGGCCGAGCAGGGCGTCCCGGACCGAGCCGCCGACCAGGTGCAGCTCGTGGCCGGCCCGGGCGAAGCGCCGACCCAGTTCGTCGGCGACCGGCGAGACCCGGAGCAGTTCCGCGACGGCGTTGCGCTGGGCAGCGCTCAGGGCCGACCGGTTGGCGGACGGCGTGACGCGGGCGTCGTGCGGGGCGGATGTTTCGGACATGGGATCGCCAGCGTACTGAACTGGTCGGCAGCGTCCGGCACCGGCCGGGCGGCACCAGCGATCGCACCGCCCGGCACCGGTCGGCGGTGACCCGGTTGACTATGGTTCCAACAGTGCCGGCGGGTGCCCTGCCCGTCGTACCCCCTGGGAGGCTGACATGGCTGGCGGGCTGTACCGCAGCGCGAACGCCATGCCCGACGGCGTCCCGCCACCCCAGGACGGCGCCACGCTGATCTCGACGGCGCCGATCATCGAGAGCACGAACCCGCCGCCGGAGACCGCCGGCAGCGCCGCCGGCAACAGCGCGATCATGGCGATCGGCAGCCTGGTGAGCCGGGGTGCGGGCTTCCTGCGCACCCTGATGGTGACGGCCGCGCTCGGTGCGTTCGCCGTCAACGATGCCTACGCCACCGCGTTGATCATCCCGCAGATGGTCTACGAGTTCCTGCTCGGCGGCATCCTGACCAGCGTCCTCGTGCCGGTGCTGGTACGCCGCCGCAAGCTCGACGGCGACGGCGGCCAGGCGTACGCGCAGCGCCTGCTCACCCTGGCGGTCTTCGCCCTCGGGGTGGCCGTGGTCTTCGCCATGATCGCCGCGCCGCTGCTCACCGAGATCTACGCGGGCGGCCGGGGCGACGACTACCAGACACTGGTCACCAGGCTCTCCTACCTGCTGCTGCCGATCATCTTCTTCTCCGGCCTCAGCGCCCTGGTCGCCGCCGTGCTCAACACCCGTGGCCACTTCGCGGCACCGATGTGGACGCCGATCCTCAACAACCTGGTCATCATCGCCGCCTGCGCCCTCTACATCGCGATCTACGGTGCCCGGGTCATCGACCCGGCGCAGATGGGTCCGGGCCGGATCCTGCTGCTCGGTGGCGGGACCCTGCTCGGGATCGTGGTCCAGGCCGTCGGCCTGCTACCGGCGCTGCGCCGGGTGGGCTTCCGCTGGCGGTGGCGGTTCGACTTCCGGGCGCTGGGCCTGCGCGAGCTGGGCCGGCTCGGCGCCTGGATGTTCTGCTACGTCGCGGTCAACTCGGTCGGTCTGATCGTCCTGTTCAACCTGCTCAACCAGGTGGAGGGCGAGTCGGCCGGGCCGGCCATCTACAACAACGTCTTCCTGCTGCTGATGATGGCGCACGGCATCATCTCGGTCTCGATCATCACCGCCCTGATGCCCCGGATGAGCGCCGCCGCCGCCGACGGCCGGTTCGGGGACATGACGGCCGACCTGTCCCGTACGGTCCGGACCGTCACGGCGGTGCTCGCACCGATCGCGGTCTGCTACGCCGTACTCGCCGAGCCGATCGCGGTGACGCTCTTCGACTACGGCGCGGCCCGGGGCGACGCCGGGGCGATCTCCCCGGTGCTGCTCGTCGCCGCGCTCGCGCTCATCCCGTTCGCGGTGAGCCAGGTCTTCACCTTCGCGTTCTGGGCGTTGCCGGACACCCGGATGCCGGCCCTGATCAACATTCCGGTCGTCCTGCTCCGGATCCTGGTGCAGGTGCTCGTCTTCGTCGCCTTCTCCACCTCGGTGCTCGCCGCCGGGATGATGATCGGCAACGCGGTCTCGTACGCCGCGGCGGCGGTGATCTCCGTCTGGCTGCTGCGCCCCCGGATCGGCCGGATCGGGCTCGGCGCGGTGCTCAACACCTTCGGTCGGGTGCTGGTGGCCGCCCTGGGCGCGGCCCTGATCGGCCTGCTGGTGGTCGTCGTGCTTCCCGGCGAGGCGCTGGAGAACCGCTGGTTGGGCTTCCTGGAGGTGGCGATCGGCGGTACGGCGATCGGCGCCACCTATCTCGGGCTGGCACTGCTGTTGCGGATCCGGGAGATCACCGACGTGGTCGGTCTGGTCCGGCGCCGGCTCGGCCGGTGAGTACCGGTCCATTCCGAAGCGGTCCATTCCGAACCGGCGGACCCGGGACCGAACCCGGTGGCGCGGGCTGGGGACATTCCTGTGGAAAACCCGGCGCGTCCCGGCCCGACCACTGGACACGGGCTGTGGACAACGCCGCGTCAGGATCGACTGACCAACTGTCACGACCGGCCACGACCCGACGGCGCCAACCCGGCGGGTGGTCGGGGGACGGTTTCCCCGCGAGGACCCCGATGCTCCCGACACGGCGCGTCGGGCATACTTCCGGCGCACAGGGGAAGGCGCCGGGTGCCCGCCGACGACCCGGACGACAAGAGTGCCGGACGGTGGTCGCGGGCCGGCACACCGGCCCGGTAGCAAACTGGTGAAATTAACCTATACATTGCTTAAATGCACAGGCCATCACCATGGCTGAGAGCGGGCGATGCAGCGCACTACCCGGCAGATCCGCCCAGCGGGTCGGCACCGGGCCGGAAGCTGACGTGTCGGGGATCAGTCAGACCCGGGTAAGGTCGCTCTCGACGGGTGCGGCGAGCGCCTAGGCTGGGAGTGCCGGTGGCCGTCCGATTTCCTTCGAGGCGGAGCGGGAAACCAGATGCCTAGCAGCACGGGTCCATCGATCGAGACGATCACCGAGGGAGGACGGGTGACCCAGGTCGGCGAAGGTCAGGAGGCGGACGAGGCGACCCCGTCCGTAATGACCTTCGGTGCGCCCGCCGTCGGTGAGGTCCTGGCCGAGCGGTACGAGCTTGCCGAACACATCAACGACGACAGCGCCGGCCGCCAGGTGTGGCGCGGCGTCGACGTCATACTCCGCCGCCCGGTGGCCGTCGTGCTGCGCTATCCCGGAGGCGATTCGGCGAAGGAGATGCTCCAGGCCGCGGTGGCGGCCAGCCGGGTGATCCACCCCAATCTGGTCGGCGTCTACGACGCGATCGACGAGGAGGACCGGGCGTACGTCGTCCGCGAGTGGGTCGACGGTCACTCGCTGCGCGAACTGGTCGCCGAGGGCGTCCTCGACCCGGCGCGGGCCACCAGCATCGCGCACGCCGTCTCCGGGGCGATCGCCGCCATCCACGCCACCGGCATGGTGCACGGCAATCTGCACCCGGGCACGGTGATGGTCGCCGACGACGGCCGGGTGGTGCTCGCCGACGCGCGCACCGACGGCGCGGACACGCCCGAAACCGACGTACGGGCGGTCGGCGGCATCCTCTACTACGCGCTGACCGGCCACTGGCCGCACGCCGAGGCGTCCCTGACCGCCGGCTCCACCCGGCGGTCCCGCTCGCCGCTGCCCGACGCGGTACGGGACGCGAGCGGCACGATCGCCGCCCCCCGTCAGGTCCGGGCCGGTGTCCCCGCCTACCTCGACGACCTCACCATGGACCTGCTCGACGCCCAGCTCGCCGTGCCGTCCTCGGACGTCCTCGCCGCGGAGCTGGGTCGGCTCGACGCCGCCGCCGAGGAGCACTACCTCGACAGCGGCCCGCTCCGCTTCACCTCCGGCGACGACAGCGGTCCCGACCCCTCGACACCGAGCAACCGCAGGATGCTGATCGGGATCGCCGCCCTGCTCGTGGTCGCGCTGGTCGGGCTCTCGCTCGGCATCAACGCGCTGGTCGGCGACGGAGGCGCGGCCGACGACCAGGCCGGTCCCGCACCCAGCACGCAGCCCAGCAGCCAGCCCGCGGTCGCGGGCGACCCCGAGCCGGCCGCCACTCCCCGCAAGCTCGCCCTCAAGGGCGACCAGGTCCGGGTGATCGACCCGGGCGGCACCCGGAGCGAGCTGGACGGCGCGGAGAAGGTGGTCGACGGCGACGCGAACGAGGGCTGGGAGACCGAGACCTACCGGAGCAGGTCGAACTTCGGCAACCAGAAACCCGGCATGGGCATCCTCGTCAACCTGGGCGAGCCCCGGGAGGTCACCAACGTGCAGGTGCAGTTCTCCGACAGCGGCGTCTCCGCCGAGCTGCGCTGGGGCACCAGGGACTTCCCGGCGACCGGCAGCGGCGACAAGGATCTGATCGAGGCGTACAGCAACCGGATCGGCAACGCGTCCGAGAAGACCGAGGGGGCGAACGTCTCCTTCAGCCAGTTCACCCCGGGCCAGAAATACCAGTACCTGCTGCTGTGGATCACCGACCTGCCGGAGACCGAGCCCGGTTCCGGCAGGTACAAGATCGGCGTCCAGGAGATCACGGTCCACAGCCGGTGACCTGCCGGTCGTGCCGTCGCGTGCACGGTTCGGCTATCGTGCGGCAATGACCGGCGGGCGGGGTTCCGACGCGGTCGGCCGGGTCGTCCCGGCCGACCGGACCGACGACGAGCCGCCCCCGCGTCCCCGCGCGGCCGGGACCGGAGACGATCGGGCGGACGGCCCGCCGACCCCGGCGAGCAGCGGCACGGTGCGGCGAACGGGACCGGACCGGGCGGTGCCGGCGGTCGGGGCGGTGTCGCCGGGCGATCCCGAACGCAGCGACGCGGAACTGCTCCGGGCACACGTCGACGGCGACCGGGACGCCTTCGCCACCCTCTTCCACCGCCACCGCGACCGGCTCTGGGCGGTGGCGCTGCGTACGGTCGCCGACCGGGAGGAGGCGGCGGACGCCCTCCAGGACGCCCTCCTCTCGGCACACCGGTCGGCGGCCCGGTTCCGGGGCGAGGCCGCGGTCACCACCTGGCTGCACCGGATCGTGGTCAACGCCTGCCTCGACCGCATCCGCCGCCGGCAGGCCCATCCCACGGTGCCGCTGCCGGAGAGCAGCCGGTCGGACGACGCCGCGCGCTGGCAGGGCGGTGTCGAACCCGCCGCCCCGACCACCGACCACGACACGACCCTCGTGGTGCGGCAGGCACTCGCCGAGCTTCCGATCGAGCAGCGGGCCGCCCTCGTCCTCGTCGATCTGCAGGGCTATCCGGTCGCCGAGGTGGCCGAGCTGCTCGGCGTCGCCGAGGGCACCGTGAAGAGCCGGTGCGCGCGGGGCCGGGCCCGGCTCGCGGTGCTGCTCGGCCACCTGAGGACGGGCGGAGACGATCGCGACCGCGCCGTGTCCGGCGCCGAGGTGCGCCCGGTCACCGGCGGGAACCCCGGGCCAGCTCCGGGCGTCCGATCAGGGTCGAGTCGGCTCGGAGCGGGCGATCGGGAGCCCCGGGGCCGAGGCCGGGCTCGGCACCACCAGGACCAGGAGGAATCGTGACCGGGGGCCAGTTCGGGGAGGTCGATCTCGACCTGCTGGCCGACTATGTCGGCGGCGCGCTCGACGGCACCTCGGACGAGAACGAGGTCGCCCGCCTGATCGCCGAGGACCGGTCCTGGGCGGAGGCGTACACGGAACTCACCGCCGCCGTCGACGCCGTACGCCTCGACCTGGCCGGCTGGGCCGCGGAACCGACTCCGATGCCGTCGGCGGTGGTCGACCGGCTCACGGCGGCACTCGGCGACGCGCCCCCGACCGCCGTCCCAGCCTCCCCGGACGACCTCGGGAAGCCGTCGGACGATGCTGGAAGGCCGTCGGACACGGCTGGGAAGCCGTCGGGTGGCGACCGGCCGAGCGGCCCGACGCATCCGGCCGGCCGGCCCGGCCCGATCGGTCCCGGCGTACCCGGGCGGGCCGGCGGCGGCTCCGGCAGAGCGGGCCGGCGGCGGCGCTGGATGCGCCGGCTGGCCGGGCCGGTCCTGGTCGCCACCGTCGTCGCCGGTTTCGGCGGGTTCGCGGTCGGCCGTCTCGTCACCGCCGGGGAAGGGAGCAACTCGCAGACGGACACGGCGGCGGGCGCCGCCGAGGAGGCCGCCGCGCCCCAGGTCTTCGGCTCCGGTCCGCCCCGGGTGGTGCTCGAACCCTCCGCCGAGCGGATGCTGGCCACCGGCACCGACTACACCCCGACCTCCCTGCCCGACACCGTCTCGGGCCTGACCAGGCAGGCCGTTCCGGGCGCGTCGGCCAGCCGCACCCCGCCACCGGCGAGCCCGAGCTCCCCGCCCCGGCGGGAGAGCGCCGGACCGGCCGCCGGGACGACCACCCCTCCGGACAGGGCAGCCGCGGACCAGGCGTGCTGCCAGCCGATGCGGGCGCAGAGCGGGCTGGAACGGCTGAGTGACCGTTCCGCGCTGGCCGAGTGCCTCGACGTGATCGCGGCGACCCACGCCCAGGGCCCGGTCGCGGTCGAGTTGGTCGACTACGCCACGTTCGAGGGCCGGGCCGCCCTGGTCGTCGTCTTCACGGATCGCTCGGGGGCCCGCTGGGCGTGGGTGACCGGGCCGCAGTGCGGCTCCCCGGCCGCCGGTGCCGACGTCACCTATCAGACCCGGGTAGGGTGAACAGCGCCTCATCGGCGCGTTTCGTCGACGCAGTGACGTGACCCACCGGATGACCGGCTCGGGAATCCCCGGTTCGTACGATGACGTTCTGGCTTGCAGGTGCCGGTGCCGTACGCGGCCGGCGCTCGGACCGCCGTCGGCGCCTGGCGCCGGCGGCGCTGAGACACACATCGGGAGACGGCAGTGGACGAGGTCCGCAACCTCATCATCATCGGCTCGGGACCGGCCGGTTACACCGCGGCGGTCTACGCGGCGCGCGCCAATCTCACACCGCTGGTCATCGAGGGTGTGCAGTCCGGTGGTGCCCTGATGACGACCACCGAGGTGGAAAACTTCCCCGGCTTCGCGGACGGCATCATGGGCCCGGAGCTGATGGACTCGATGCGCAAGCAGGCCGAGCGGTTCGGGGCAGAGTTCGTCACCGACGACGTGACCCGGGTCGAGCTGGTCGACACCGGCGTGCCGGCCTCCGGCGCGACGAGCACGGTCTACGTCGGCGAGACGGCCTACCGGGCGAAGGCGGTCATCCTGAGCACCGGTTCCGCCTGGCGGCCACTCGGCGTGCCGGGCGAGCAGGAATACCTCGGCCACGGGGTGTCGTCCTGTGCCACCTGTGACGGCTTCTTCTTCCGGGGCCAGGAGATCGTGGTCGTCGGTGGTGGCGACTCGGCGATGGAGGAGGCGACCTTCCTCACCAAGTTCGCCAGCAAGGTGACTATCGTGCACCGCCGCGACGAGTTCCGGGCCAGCAAGATCATGGCCGACCGCGCGCTGGCCAACGACAAGATCCACGTCGAGTGGAACAGCGTCGTCGAAGAGGTGCTCGGCGACGACGGCAAGGTCTCCGGCGTGCGGCTGCGCAACGCCCACACCGGCGAGGCCAAGACGCTCGACGTCAGCGGCGTCTTCGTGGCCATCGGTCACGACCCGCGCAGCGAGCTCTTCCGGGGCCAGGTGGAGCTGGACGACAGCGGCTACGTCAGGGTCGACGCACCGAGCACCCGGACCAACATCCCCGGGGTGTTCGCCGCCGGCGACCTCGTCGACCACACGTACCGCCAGGCGATCACCGCGGCCGGCACCGGCTGTGCCGCCGCTCTCGACGCCGAGCGGTTCCTCGCGACGCTCGAAGAAGACTGATTGTCAGACGCACGACAGCAACCCCCCGAGGAGGACTAGTGGGAGCAACGAACGCCGTCACCGACGCCAACTTCGCCAGTGACGTGCTGCAGTCCGACACGCCGGTACTTGTGGACTTCTGGGCCGAGTGGTGCGGACCGTGCCGCAAGGTCGACACCCTGCTCGAAGAGATCGCCGGCGAAATGGGGGACAAGGTCCGCATCGTCAAGCTCAACATCGACGACAACCCGGAGACGGCCCGCGCCTACCGGGTGCTGTCGGTGCCGACCCTGACGATGTTCAAGGGCGGCGAGCCCGTGCAGTCCATCGCAGGCGCGCGTCCCAAGAGCGACCTGATCAAGCTCATCGAGACGGCCCTGTAGCCGCCGCACCGCCATGCCGGCGCGCCCGCCTCGTACCCCGGGGAGCGGGCGCGCCGGCTTTCCGCCGCCGCGTGCCGGCACCCACCACCGTCGGCGGTCACGACGGAGATATCCCCAGCTCCGGAGGGGGTTGGACCGATCGCGTACGGTCAACAACGGGCGGGCGCGGGAGTGTCACGGTACGCTCCGGAAGCGTTCCTTCTCGCCGAGGGTGGGCCGGCGCCACCCGACGCGGATCCGCCCCCCGGCCGTGCGACCGGCAGTCGGGAGCAGCAGAACCTCCGCCGCCGCCGGAGCAGCACACCGTCGGCCGCCGGACCGGTCGCCGACGCCGTTCCGGCATCGCCCGCCCATCGGGCAGAGCAGCCGCCGCCAGACAGAGGGAGGTCGTCCGTGCGTCCGATCCGACGTGGTGACCGGGGACGTGCGGTCACCGAGATCCGAGCCGTCCTGGTCGGCCTGAACCTGCTGCCCGCCGGTGGCCCGCCCGGCGCCGACGAGTTCGAGGAGGAGACCGAGCGCGCGGTACGCGCCTTCCAGCAGGACCGAGGGCTCAGCGTGGACGGCCAGGTCGGCCCGGAAACCTGGCGCGCGCTGGACGCCGCCCGCTGGCGCCTCGGCGCCCGCACCCTCTACCAGGCGATCCCCGACCCGCTGATCGGCGAGGACGTCCGCACCCTCCAGGAGCGCCTGCTGGAGATGGGCTACGACGTGGGCCGCGCCGACGGCGTGTACGGGGCCCGCACCGCCCGCGCCGTCGCACAGTTCCAGCGCGAGGTCGGCCTCTCCCCGGACGGCGCCTGCGGCCCGCAGACCATGCACGCGCTGCGCCGGCTGGGCCGGAAGGTGGTCGGGGGTCGGCCGACCCTGCTGCGCGAGTCCGACGCGTTCCGCCAGTCGGGCCCGAACCTGGTCGGCAAGGTCATCGTCATCGACCCGGGTCACGACCCGTTCGATCCGGGCTTCGTGGTCCAGGACGGCGCGATGCGGTGGACCGAGGCGGACCTCGCCTACGACCTCGCCGCACGGCTGGAGGGCCGGCTCGCCGCCGCCGGCATGCGGGTGCACCTCACCAGGGGTCCGGCACCCGCCGCGCCCCTGGCCGACATCGACCGGGCCGAGCTGGCCAACGAGCTCGGCGGCGACCTGCTCATCTCGCTGCACATCGACGGGCACGCCAACCCGGAGGCGGACGGCGTCGCCACCTACCACTACGGCACCTCCAACGGGGTGACCTCGACGGTGGGTGAACGGCTCGCCGGGCTCGTCCAGCGGGAGATCGTCGTCCGGACCGGGCTGCGCAACTGCCAGACCCACGCGAAGACCTGGGAACTGCTCCGGCTGACCCGGATGCCGGCGGTCCGGGTCGACGTCGGCTACCTCACCTCGCCGACCGACCGGGCCCGGCTGATCGATCCCCGGTTCCGGGACCGGATCGTCGACGCCGTCGTCGCGGCGGTGCAACGGATGTACTTCCCGGTCGAGGAGGACGTGCCGACCGGCTCGATCGACGTCAGCGAGCTGCGTGCCGTGGTGGCGGCGGGCGCCGCCCTCGACTGAGGCGCCGGCTCCCAGCCGCTGCCCGCGCCGGCTCCCAGCCGCTGCCCGCGCCGGCTCCCAGCCGCTGCCCGCGCCGGCTCCCAGCCGCTGCCCGCGCCGGCTCCCAGCCGCTGCCCGCGCCGGCTCTCAGCCGACGGCCGAGCGGGTGGCCGGACGGACCGGGCGGAGCAGCCCTTCCGGGCTCATCGAGCCGAGCAGCTTCTCCAACGCGTACTCGACGTCGGACTTCCAGGACATCGCGGTGCGCAACTCCAGCCGCAGGCGGGGGAAGCGCGGATGGGGTCGTACCGTCTTGAAGCCGACGGAGAGGAAGTAGTCGGCCGGGGCGACGCAGCCACCGGCGCCCTCGCCCGCATCGCCGAACTTCGCGTCGCCGAACGCCTCGATCGCCTTGATCCCGCGCTTCGTCAGGTCGCGTGCCACCCCCTGGACCAGCATCCGGCCCAGCCCGCCACCGGCGAAGGCGGTGACGATGTGCGCGGTGGTCAGCAGCGCGGCGTCCGCCGAGACCGGGGAGGTCGGAAACGCCATCGACCGGGGAACGTAGGCGGGCGGGGCATACATCACGAATCCCGCGGGCATACCGTCCACGTATGCCAGCTTTCCGCAGGAGCCCCACTCCAGCAGCGTCTGGGAGACCCATGCCTCCTTCTCCAGGCCCGGGTCGCCCGCCTCGCGTGCGCGTCCGGCCGCCACCGGATCCAGCTCCCAGTAGACGCACTGGCGACACGGCCGAGGCAGGTCTTCCAGAGTGTCGAGGGTCAGACTGACCAGACGTCGCGACATCGGCGCATCCCCACAAATCATCCTTGGAGGCCCAAGACGGCAAATGTCGCCATCTCCGGCCCCTACCCCCAACGAGTGATCGTACGCCGGAACATCCCCGGTGGGGAGAGGACCGGTCGACTACGCACCGTTCCGCCCGGTCAGCCGTTGGCCGGCCGGGTCGGCCGGTCCGCCATGTGGACCAACCGCTGGTCCGAGGGCCGAGGTCGGGTGAACCGGACTAGGATCGATCGACGAGCGCCGACCGGCGGAGTTGCCGGCCGACTCCCGACACCGCACCAGGAGCGCAGCGAGGAGGCAGCCTGATGACCGGCACCACGCTCGACGACTACACGGACCGGTACGCCCGGCGCGTACGGGGAATGACCGCGTCGGAGATCCGCGCGCTGTTCGCCGTCGCCAGCCGTCCGGAGGTCGTCTCGCTGGCCGGCGGTGCCCCCTACATCGCCGCGTTGCCACTCGACGCGGTCGGCGAGATGCTCAACCAGCTCGCCGCCGACCAGGGCACCAGCACCCTGCAGTACGGCATCGGCCAGGGCACGCTCGAGCTTCGGGAGCGGATCTGCGAGGTGATGGCGCTCTCCGGGATCGACGTCGGCTGCGGCGCCTCCCCGGAGGACGTGGTGGTGACCGTCGGCGGCCAGCAGGCGCTCGACCTGATCGCCCGCCTCTTCCTCGACCCGGGCGACGTCGTGCTCGCCGAGGGACCGACCTACGTCGGTGCGCTCGGCGTCTTCCAGAGCGCACAGGCCCAGGTGGTGCACGTGCCGATGGACGCGGACGGGCTGATCCCCGAGGCGCTGGAGCTGGCCATCGCCGAGGTCGCCCGCTCGGGGCGGCGGGCCAAGTTCCTCTACACGATCCCGACGTTCCAGAACCCGGCCGGCGTGACGCTCACCGAGGAGCGGCGGGAGCGGGTGCTCGACATCTGCGAGCGGGCCGGCCTGCTGGTGGTGGAGGACGACCCGTACGGCCAGCTCGGCTTCGACCGCGAGGCGCCACGGCCGCTGCGGGCCCGCCGCCGCGACGGCGTCTTCTACCTGAGCACCTTCTCCAAGACCTTCGCGCCCGGGCTGCGGGTGGGCTGGATCCTGGCCCCGCACGCCGTGCGCGACAAGCTGGTCATCGCCAGCGAGGCGCAGATCCTCTGCCCCAGCGCCTTCGCCCAGGCTGCCGTCACCACCTACCTCGCCACCATGCCGTGGCGGCAACAGCTCAAGATCTACCGTGAGGTCTACCGGGAGCGCCGGGACGCCCTGCTCGACGCGCTCGCCGACTACATGCCGGCCGGCACGAGCTGGACCGAGCCCGGTGGCGGTCTCTTCGTCTGGGCGACCCTTCCCGACGGCCTGGACGCCAAGGCGATGGTGCCCCGGGCCATCGCCGCCCGGGTCGCCTACGTCCCCGGCACCGGCTTCTTCGCCGACGGCACCGGCGCCGGGCACATGCGGCTCAACTTCTCGTTCCCGCCGCCGGAGCGGATCCGTGAGGGCGTGCGCCGGTTGGCCACCGTGATGGAGCAGGAGGCCGCGATGCGCGAGGTCTTCGGCACGGTGGCGGCACCGTCCCGCAGCCGGCGGGGGCAGGCCGGCGCGGACGTGCCAGGTCCCGACTTGGCATGATCTCCGGCATGGGTACGCACTCAGCCGACGATCCCCTGCACGCCGCCGAGTGGCCGGAGCTCGTGCCAGAGCTCACGACGGAGCTGCGCGTGCTGGTGCTCGCCGGTGGCCTGTCGTACGAGCGGGACGTGTCGCTCAAGTCCGGCCGCCGGGTGCTCGACGCCCTCCGGTCGGCCGGGGTGGAAGCGGAGCTCCGGGACGCGGACGTATCCCTGCTCCCGCTGCTCCGGGACGACCCCCCGGACGCGGTGGTGATCGCCCTGCACGGCTCGACCGGCGAGGACGGCTCGCTGCGCGGCGTGCTCGACATCTGCGACGTGCCGTACGTCGGCTGCGACGCCCGGTCGTCCCGGCTCGCCTGGGACAAACCGTCCGCCAAGGCGGTGCTCCGGGAGAGCGGCATCCCCACCCCGGACTGGGTGGCGCTGCCGCACGACCGCTTCTCCGAACTCGGCGCCGTGGCGGTACTGGAGCGGATCGTGGAGCGGCTCGGCCTGCCACTCATGATCAAGCCGGCCCAGGGCGGGTCGGGCCTCGGCGCCGCGGTGGTCCGGGACCCGGCGGCGCTGCCGGCGGCCATGGTCGGCTGCTTCGCGTACGACTCGACGGCCCTCGTCGAGCGCCACGTGTCCGGGATGGACGTGGCGGTCTCTGTCGTCGACCTGGGCGACGGTCCGCAGGCCCTGCCCGCCGTCGAGATCGTTCCGCGCAACGGCGTCTACGACTACGCCGCCCGCTACACCGCCGGACTCACCACCTGGCACGCCCCGGCCCGGCTGTCGGAGGCCGCGGCGGCCCGGGTGGCGGAGACCGCCCTCGCGGCCCACTCCGCGCTCGGCCTCCGGGACCTGTCCCGGGTGGATCTGATCGTCGACGACACCGACCGGCCGCACGTGCTGGAGGTCAACGTCTCGCCGGGGATGACCGAAACCTCGCTGCTGCCGCTTGCCGTCACGGCCGCCGGTCTCGACTTCGGCAAGCTGCTCCGTACTCTGGTCACCCGCGCCTCCCGGCGGCGAGATCCCGGCCGCCCGTGACCGGCCGGCCCGGCCGGTAGCGGGTCATCCCGCCGGCCTTCGGCCTCCCGAGGTGGCTGCCGGACCACGCGGTCCGGGGGACCGCATCTCCCCGCCCGCCCGTTCGTCTTCCCGGCCCGACCGGTCGTCTTCCCGGCCCGACCGGTCGTCTCAGGTCCGGTCGGGCCGCTGCGGTTCAGGTTGCCATCCGTGCGCTGTTACGGGTGTCGGGTCACGATGCGAGATTCGACCTTCGGGTGGCCGCGCCCCGGTCTAGTGGGTCCGGATGGCCGGATCCTCGGGCGCCTCCGGGCCGGCAGCTGGGCGGCTGCTCTGCACCGTCGCCCCGGTCGCCGTCGCCCCGGTCGCCGTCTCCGTCTCCTCCCCCGCCGTCTCCTCCCCCGCCGTCTTCTCCGTCACCGTTTCCCGCGGAGCCGTCGACACGGGCCGGGGAGCTGGGGCGTCGAGGGCCGCCTCCACCGGCGCGACGGTCGGACCGTCGTCCGGGACACCCACGGGCGGTTCCGCATCGATCTGCTGGGCCAGGCTCGACGGCGCCTGCCATTGGATGCGAGGTGGTTCCGCGAGCGGGCGTCCGCCGAACTCGGCGAGCCAGGCTGCCACCATGGCCAGATTCTCCCGCCACTGTGCTTCCGGAATCGGGGGCAGGATGTCGTCCCAGAGGGAGAGGAAGGTGCCGCGCAACTGGAGCCGACCGTACGGCCGGGCCAGGAACCACAGGTGCAGGTGGGCCGCACCGTCACCCCAGCGGTTGACGTGCACCCTGGCCACCCCGTCGAGCGACCGTACGGCACGCTCGAGGCGCACGGTCATCACGCCGAGTTCGGCGGCGAGCAGGTTGGGTAGGTCACCCAGATCCAGATGCGAACGTGATTCGAGAATCAGCACCATCGGCAGACCGGTCGGCCGATCCATGGCGCGTACCCGCCAGCGTTCGCTGACCCAGATGTAGGCGTCGTCGGGAGCATTGCAGGAGTGGCATTCGCTGGAACCTTCGCCCTTGCGCGGGGGTTCGACCGCTACGGGCTCGTCGAGTTGCTTGACCCGGAACTCGCCCTCGAAGGGGAACGAAGGCCACCTGGTGAAGTCCGGTACAGCGGGAGGGGTGTGGGGCACGAGGCTGACCCTAACCGAGTTCGGCACCGCTGTCCCTACCCTGTTTCGACCACCGATTCTGACCGTCGGAACAGAGCCGTCCGGTCCCGCCACGGCGCCTCCGACGACCGCTCCTGCTCCGTCATCCACAGGCTCACACCGCGCGCCACGCGCTGTTTCACGTGAAACGGGGGTGCCCTGTGGACAACTCCTGTGGATTACCGCGCCAGGTTGCCGGGCGGGCTGCGGAGGCGCCTCGGGTGGGCCACCGGGCCTCAGGAACCCCCGGCTCGGACAGACCCCAGTTGTCCGGAGCCGGCCGCAATCTGCCAGCGCTCGTCCCTCATGCCCACATCTCCATGCCCCCGTCCCTACGCCCCTGTACCCATGTCCTTCTCCTGGGCTGGGGTCCGGCGGTGGGACAGCCTCGTCGGAGCCCGGACCTGCCGGACAGGGGGAGTGCTGGCTGGTCCGGTCCGTCGGCCGCGGACCGGACGGCGCCGCCCGCCGCGAGAGCATGCCGACCGCCCACGACGTTCCTGGGGTGGTGGGGGCGGCCGGCCGCCCCCGGGATCGAGCACCGGGCGGAATGCTGCTGAACGCCTCCGACCGAGACGGGCCCGGCTGCGATCGAACCGCGTCCACCCGGGTGCCCTGGGCCCGACCACGTGCCCCAGGCGCGGCCGGGTGCGTCGGCCCAGCCGCTGCTTCTCAGCCCAACCGCTGCTTCGAGTGCGACCGCCGGCCGGGCAGGACACTGGCGCCCCAACTTCACCGGCTTTCACCGCCGTGCTTTCACCGCCGTGCTTTCACCGCCGTGCTTTCACCGCCGTGCTTTCACCGCCGTGCCTTCACCGCCGTGCCTTCACCGCCCGGCGCTTGTCGCCCGGATGCGCCCCCGCCTCGGTCCGGCCGGCTGGTGGTGGCGCGCGGACGGGCCACCCACCCCGCCAACCGCATGTCGCCGTTTCACGTGAAACCACGCCACGGTCGCCTCGCAGCTGCGGAACGGCAATGGCCACGGGTCCCGGCAGTCCCGGGCCGTGGCCATTGGTGGTGCTGTCCGAATCGCCTTCCGCCACGTATCGCGCGGAAGCGGTCCGGCCGCGACGATCAGGTCGACCCGTCGGCCTCCGCCTCGGTACCCGTCATCCCGATCAGGCCGACGATCCGTTCGAGGTCGTCCACGGTGGCGAACTCGATCGTGATCTTCCCCTTGCTGCGACCGATGTCGACCTTGACCCGGGTGTCGAACCGGTCCGAGAGCCGGTCCGCCAGATCGTTCAGCCCCGGAGCGTGTACCTTGGGGCGCCGCTTCGCCGGATTGGGGCGGCTGGGCGACGACTCGGCGAGTTTGACGACCTCCTCGGTGGCTCGTACGGAGAGCCCTTCGGCCACGATCCGACGGGCCAACTCCTCCTGCGCGGCCAGACTGTCGAGACTGAGCAGCGCCCGAGCATGTCCCGCCGACAGCACCCCGGCTGCCACCCGCTTCTGCACCTCTGCCGGCAGGTTCAGCAGCCGGATGGTGTTCGAGATCTGTGGCCGGCTGCGGCCGATCCGCCGAGCCAGCTCCTCGTGCGTCGCGCCGAACTCCTCCAGCAGTTGCTGATAGGCCGCCGCCTCTTCCAGAGGGTTGAGGTTGGCCCGGTGGATGTTCTCCAGCAGCGCGTCCCGGAGCATCGCGTCGTCCCGGGTGTCCCGGACGATCGCCGGGATCGACTCCCGGCCGACCGCCTGTGCCGCGCGCCAGCGCCGTTCGCCCATCACGAGTTCGAACCGCTCGTCGGCAAGCTGGCGCACCACGATCGGTTGGAGGAAGCCGACCTCCTGGATCGAGAGCTTGAGTTCCTCCAGGGCCTCCTCGTCGAAGACCTGGCGTGGCTGCTTCGGGTTGGGCACGATCGCGTCGAGCGGGATCTCGGCGAACCGGGCACCGGGCACCGGTGCCAGCTCCGGCTCCTCCGGCTCCTCCGGAACGGCGGGCACCGGCACCGGGGCGGACCAGGAGGCTGCGCCGGACGCGGCAGCCCCGGCCTCCGGCCTGGTGGCCGGCGGCTCCGCCGTCGCCACTCCGGCGGCCGACTCCGGTCCGGTGGGAATCAGCGCGCCCAGACCTCGACCCAGCCCGCCCCGCGGACGGTTCTTCATGTCACGCCTCCCGACGCATCAACCGAGCTATGCATTGCGGCCAACAGACTCTTTGACCCCGCGCATCGCAATTTCCTGGGCCGCCTCGAAGTAGCTCGTGGCACCCCGCGAACCGGGATCGTAAGTCATCACGGACTGGCCGTAGCTCGGAGCCTCCGACACCCGCACGTTGCGCGGGATCACCGCCTGCAGCACCTTGTCGCCGAAGTGGTTCCGGACGTCCTGCTCGACGGCGTCCGCCAACCGGGTCCGCCGGTCGTACATGGTGAGCAGGATTGTCGAGACCTCAAGGGTCGGGTTCAGGTGCTGCCGTACCAGGTTGATGTTGTTGATCAGCTGGTTGAGACCCTCCAGTGCGTAGTACTCACACTGGATCGGGATCAGCACCTCCTGGGCGGCGACCAGCGCGTTGACCGTGAGCAGGCCGAGGGAGGGCGGGCAGTCGATGAAGACGTAGTCGAACTCGGCCGGATGCCCGGCGATGGCCCTCGCCAGGCGCGACTCACGGGCCACCACCGAGACGAGTTCGATCTCGGCGCCCGCCAGGTCGATGGTCGCCGGGACGCACCACAGGTCCGGGATGCCCTCGACCGCCTGCGCCACCTCGGCCAGCGGGACGTTGTCGATCAGGCAGTCGTAGACGTCCGGTACGCCGGCGTGGTGGGGCACGTTGAGCCCGGTCGAGGCGTTCCCCTGTGGGTCGAGGTCCACGACGAGGACACGGTTGCCGTGCAGCGCCAGGGCCACCGCCAGGTTGACCGTGGTGGTGGTCTTGCCGACGCCCCCCTTCTGGTTCGCGACACACATGATCCGTGGCCGGTCCGGACGCGGCATCGTCACCTCGCCGCTCGGGTTCAGGATTTGCACAGCGCGCATTGCCTCCATTGCCAACGGGGGGTCGTCCTGTTCGCGCGTCGGTGTTTCACGTGAAACGTACGCGTCGGACTCGGCGTCCTCGGGGAAGGGTTCCGCCGTCGCGTGCGGCGTGTCGGGCGGCGGCTCGGACCGAGACTCGGCGCCTCCGCGATCATCCGGCTGGGCCACCTCCATTCGCGCCGGCGGCTGCGGCGCGGCCGAAACGACCGGTGCAGCCTGACCGCCACCACGCCGGGCCACCGGCGGCACCGGTTCGTCGGCCGGTGCCGTGAACGTCGGCGTGGTGGCCCGGCCGGTGGGCCTCCGGTGGTCCGGACCGCCCTCGGACTGCTCCGGCCCCGGATCGCGCCTCGACTGCCGGGGGAGCTCCTCGGCCGGCCCGTGTGCCGCTGCGTCCGGAGCGAACGGAGAGCCCGTCTGGCGGTAGCCCGGCCCACCGTGCTCCGGTGCCCCGGACGGTGGCGTGACCCTGGCCGTGCCGCGGCTCGGAGCGCGCGACGGGGTCGGGTCGTAGCCGGCCGGTTGGCCGTCGGGCTCATCGGCTTGGCCCGGCGGCCGAGCCCGACCACTGGCGGACCAGCCCTCGTATTCGGTTTCACGTGAAACATCAGCGCCGGCGGAGTGATAGCCCCCGGGGTCCGTCATTCCTGGATCGTCGTACCTACCGTTGTCATGCACCGTGTCATCCCTGCCAACTTCGGATGGTGTCGGCCCCGATCAGCGCCCATGCCCGCGCTTCAGGGCGTAGTGTGTGCGGTCCGGCGAGAAGCAGCGGAAGCCTGAGGGTGCCACCGGCTGCCCGGTCTACACTATCGACGCGCGGTCAGCCTACGGCCGCTGGGCAACCAGGGCCACGGCTGTCCGCAGGTTGAAAACCGTGCCGAGTCGAAACGCGACACAGAAACCGCGTCTGGTCAGCAGATTCAGGGATTTTCCGGCCGGCAAGAAATTGTGCCCTCGTCGGGGTGCCCGGCAGCCCGGACCGGTGGCTGGACGAAACCGAACGGGAGCGTACCCCGGGTCGGATCGGGGCGGCACCCGGAAGGCGGGACTGCGCGCGGGGCGACGGCGGGAAGGCTAGCCGCGTCGGCCGCCCGCCGCGCGCGGCGGCGTGGCGGCCGGAGGACGGGTGCGCTCCCGTACCACCTCGACCACGGTCGCCGGCGGGTCGACCAGCCCGACACCGGCCAGCCGGACGGCCGGCGGCGAGCCGCCGAGTCGGCGTACCGCCTCGGCATGCCGCGCCACCTCCTCGGCGGCGCTGGCTCCCTTGAGCGCCAGCAGCCGCCCGCCGGGCACGGCGAGCGGCAGGCACCAGCCGGCGAGCCGGTCGAGCGGCGCCACGGCCCGCGCCGTCACGACGTCGGCGGGCACCTGAAGGTCGTCCGGAAGGTCGGCCAGTTCCACCGGTCCGCCCGGTCGGTGCGGAGACGCGTCGGTGGACCGGCCGCCCCTGCCGGCCCGACGCGCGCCGCGCCGGGCGCGCCGGGCGGCGGTCAGCTCCTCGGCGCGCGCCCGTACCACGGTGACCGTCTCCCCGAGATCGAGCGCGCTGACCGCCTCGGCCAGGAAGGTGGACCGGCGGGCGAGCGGCTCCACCAGCGTGACCGCCAGGTCCGGTCGGGCGATCGCCAGGACGATCCCGGGCAGCCCGGCGCCGGAGCCGACGTCCACGACCGAGGAGCCGGCCGGGACGAACTCCGCCATCGCGGCGCAGTTGAGCAGGTGCCGATCCCAGATCCGGGTCGTCTCCCGGGGGCCGATCAAGCCGCGTACCACCCCGGGGCCGGCGAGCAGTTCGGCGTACGCGGCCGCGAGCGGAAGCCGGTCGGCGAAGAGGGTACGGGCCGGGGCGACGAGGTCGTCCGGCAGCGGTACGGGCGGAGGATCGACGGGGTCCGGGCCCGTACCGGCCCGCCCAGGCAACGGCCCGGGCGGTGGGGCACCACCCGGGCCGGGATCGGATCGAGGCGTCATCGACCGCTCAGTCGACCGGCCGTACGACGATCCGGCGGTTCGGCTCGACGCCCTCCGACTCGCTCTCCACCCCGCTGATCGCGTTGACCACGTCGTGCACGCACTTGCGCTCGAAGGCCGACATCGGCTCCAGTCGGACCGCGTCGCCGTGCTGCTTGACCTTCTCCACGGCGTTCTTCGCCACGGCGGAAAGCTCCTTGCGCCGGTTCGCCCGGTAGCCGCCGACGTCCAGCAGCAGCCGGCTCGGCGAGCCGGTCTGCCGGAACACGGCGAGCCGGGTCAGCTCCTGCAGCGCCTCCAGCGTGGCACCGCGCTGCCCGACCAGTGCCTGCAACCGCCCGCCGACCACCTCGACCACCGGCCGCCCGCTGGAGACCAGCTCGTCGATGTCGCCGTCGTAGTCGAGGATGTCCAGCAGTCCTTCGACGTAGTCCGCAGCGATCTCACTCTGCCGGAACAGGTCCTCGTCGCTGGTCGCCCCGGCCGGCCTGCCGCCGTTGCCGGACTGGCCGGCCTCGTCGCCGTCCGCGTCGTCCTCCTGGTCCAGACCGGCGTCCGCGCTCTGTCCGGCAACCGCAGCGGCCTCGGTGGTTTCGGCTTCCGCGGACGAGCCCGCCGGCAGGTCCGGTTCGGTGTCGCCGATCGGCTGCTCGGCACGCGGGATACTGGTGTCGGTCACGGGTCTCATCTCCGTACTCTCTCGGCCGGACCGTAACGGTCCCGCTGGTTTCCCGGGCCCGGCGGGAGATCGCCGAGTGCCACGGGCACGTCTGCGCGGGCAACGATGCCCGTCGTCACGGGGCGCGGCGGACTCCGGTCCGGCGCCGACGCTGGTGGTGGCAGCACGGGCCGAAGTCCTACCGGGTCACCGACCGACAGTTACGGTACGGTGACCCTTCGCGTCAACCCTGACGCTTCGCCGGTCGCCCCTTCTTGGGGTTGACCGGCTTGGCGCCCGGCTTCGGGGCCAGCGCCTTGGTGTCGACGGCCGGCTTCTCCGGCTGCGCGCCGTTGGCCTTGGACCGGCCGAACCGTCCCGCCGGCTTCGCCGGCTTGCCGGGCTGCACCGGGTTGCGAGCGTCGGTGCTGCGCCGGGAGCCGGTCGCGGTGGTACGCCGAGGGGTCGACTCGCCCGGCTTCGGCAGCCGGCCCGTGGTCGCGGTCGGCGGCGGCGGGTACTTGCGCAGCACCCACTGCTGCTGGCCGAGGGTGAAGAGGTTGTTGGTGACCCAGTAGATGACGACACCGATCGGGAAGATGGCGCCGGAGACCAGCAGCGAGGCCGGGATGCCGTAGAGCATCAACCGCTGGATCATGCGCTGCTGCGGGTCCTCGGCCCAGCCGGTCTTGAGGATCATCTGCCGGCTGGTCAGGTAGGTGGTGGCGATCATGATCGCGACCAGGATGCCGGCCAGGATCTTGACCGAGGTGCCGTTCGCGTTCAGCAGGGCCAGGTCCGCCGGGCTGGAGCCGAACTTGGCGGCGATCGGCACGTCGAAGAGCCGTGCGTGGGTCGCGCTCTCGAACTGCTCGACCGTCCAGCCATACAGGGTCTTCTGCCCGTTAGCCGGATTGAGCCGGCGCAGCACGTGGAAGAGGCCGATGAAGACCGGAGCCTGCAGGAAGATCGGAAGGCAGCCCATCAGCGGGTTGGCCTTCTCCTTCCGGTAGAGCTCCATCATCTCCTTCTGGAGCGTCTCCCGGTCACCCTTGTGCTTCTCCTGCAGCGCCTTCAGCTGGGGCTGGAGCGCCTGCATCGCCCGCTGCGACTTGATCTGCTTGACGAAGATCGGAAAGAGCACCACCCGCAGGGTGACCACCAGGAAGACGATCGCCAGGATCCAGGACCAGTTGGTGCCCAGGACCGCGTTCTCCGAGACTCCGACGGCGTCCCAGGCGGAGTGCCAGAGCAGCAGGACCCACGAGATCGCCCAGTAGATCCAGTCGAGACTCAATTCGGGGCTCCAGTCACATCGGCGTGGCGGTGTGCGCCCGGCTCCGGCACCGGGTCATATCCACCGGGGTGGAAGGGGTGGCAGCGCAACAGCCGCCGGACCGCCAGGAAGGCTCCCCGGATCGCACCGTGCCGCGTGACCGCCTCCAGGGCGTACGCGCTGCACGACGGGTAGAACCGACAGCGGGCCGGCAGCGCCGGGCTTATCCAACGACGGTACGCGACGATGGCTCCGGTCAGCACTCGGGCACCGAGTGTCATCCCACGCGCACGGGCGGAGGAGTCCGTCATCGGTGCCGCCGGGAGGGCTTCCGGGGAGCCTGCGATGCCGCGATGGCGGCGTCCAGGTCGGCGCCGAGCGCGGCGTAGGAGGCCCCGGCCGCGGCGGGTAGCGCGCGTACCACGATCGTGGTGCCGGGCGGCAGGCCCGGCAGCCGATCGCGGACGAGGTGGCGCAGGCGGCGGCGGACCCGGTTGCGGACCACCGCACCGCCGACGGCCTTGGAGACGACGAAGCCGGCCCGGGCCGGCGCGGGCTCCTGCCGCGCACCGGCATCCGGGGCCGGCTTCGGTGTCGTTTCGGTCATCGGGGAGACGGGTACGGCGGCGGGATCGAGGTGGACCACGACGGAGCCTCGGTTGGCACGTCGTCCACCCCGGATCGCTGCGGCGAAGTCACTGCTGCGCCGCAGTCGCTGTGCGGCCGCCAGCACGACTGCCTACATCCCCGGACCGGCCCCGCCAGCCGTCAGGCCGACAGGCGGGTGCGACCCTTGCCGCGGCGGGCCGAGATGATGGCGCGGCCAGCCCGGGTGCGCATGCGCAGCCGGAAGCCGTGGGTCTTCGCGCGTCGGCGGTTGTTCGGCTGGAAGGTGCGCTTGCTCACGTCAGGCTCTCCGTCGTCCTACGCCCCGGTCGTGTGAGAGCGGGGTCGTGTGATTGTCTGGCGTCGACCACCGGGCGGCCAGATGCCGTCCGGCAATCAGCACCGCCCAGGAATCAGCCACGGCCCGTGTCGGGCCGCAGTCAAGTCTCTCCCACCCTAGCAGAGGGCGACAGAGCAACCGTTGGAGCCTACGCAGCCCGACAATGGCCGTCAAACGTCTTAGCCGCCCCCGGGCTGTTCCGCCGAGGGCGGGCGCGGCGGCGGTCGCGACCCGGCCGACGGGGGATTTCGCTGATGTTGACAAGGGTGTTGACAGGCGTCCGGCCGGCCGACGGTTGATGGGGTGTGGACAACGCTGTTAGCGTGCCCGATTGCACGTCAGCGTCAAGGGGTGGGGATGCCGCTGACGGGCAAAACCGGACAAGCTCGTCGATCGTTCGACAGATGAACCCGCGTCAACGCCGGTCGGGCCGGGGGCAGACGACACGGACGCCCGGCCGGGCGACACAATCGGTCGATACACAGGCTGTGGATAACCTGTGGACGGCGCCGGCGACCGCCGGACGCCGCGTCGTACCTGTTCGAGCACGGTTAGCAAGCCTGGAACGGTCGACTGGGACGGCAACGGCGGCCGGAGACGCAGAGGCGATGGGGGTGGCGCGACGGTGGCCGACACGATCGACCTTGGCGCGGTGTGGGCGGCGACGACCGAGGAGCTGGCCGACGAGATCATTTCGGCTCAGCAGCGCGCCTACCTCCGGCTGACCCGCCTGCACACGATCATCGAGGACACCGCGCTGCTCTCCGTGCCGGACGCCTTCACCCGGGACGTGATCGAGACGCGGCTCCGCCCCGCCATCACGGAAGCCCTCTCCCGTCGCCTGGGCAGGGCGGTCCAGGTGGCGGTCACCGTGCGCTCGCCCGGCGACGGCCCGACCCGGCCCGCCGGTGCCGGCTACCCGGCCGGGCCGGACACCGGGCTCGCCGGCGCCCCGGCCGAGCCGGGCCCGGGCAGCGCGGACGGCTTCCCGTTGGAGGGCCTCCCGGGTCAGATCGGGACCACCGGCGGATACCAGGACACCCCGCCGGACGGGTACGCCGCACCGGCCGGGTACGCCGGGCCGACGGATCCGTCCGGCGGCCACCCGGACCCGTCCGGCGGCTACGGCGATCGCGAGCCGGCGGCCGGTCATGGCGCCCCCGATCCGCCGACCGGCTACGGCAGTCCGGATCCGCCGCTCGGTTACCGTGCCGAACCGCTCCGCTTCCCGAACCCGACCGGCCACGGGTATCCGGCGGAGCGGCCGGATCGCGAGTACCCGGCACGACCGGATCACGAGCCACCGGACGGGCCGGAGCACGACGTACCCGGCAACCGCGGCGTCGGGCCGGACCAGCCCGCCGGCCGCAAACCCCCGACTTTCACCGGCTCGGCCCAGGTGCCGGTCGACGGCGCCGGTCGACCGCCCGGCCGACCCGACATCCCCCGGCCCGACGCCCCCCGCACCAACATGATCCCGTCCAGCCGGGACGGCCAGGAGACGCTCTTCAGCGCGCCGTATCCGGAGCCCTACCGGCCGACCGCGCCGCACCAGGATCGACGGGGTTTCGAGGAACGAGGGCTCGACACCGGCGAACTCGGCCGGTTCGGCGCCGACCACCGGCCGGCGGATCACCGTTACCACGACGCCCGGGACGCCGGCGGACGACTCGGGCCGGGACGGGACGGCGGCACCGACAGCGGGCCGGGGCGGGGGACCGCCGCCCCCTCGCACCGGCCGGGTGTCCGGGACGACCGCCGGCCGGGCGGCGTCGGCGGCGCCGGGGACGTCGGCGGCAACCGGCTCAATCCGAAGTACATGTTCGAGACCTTCGTGATCGGCTCCTCCAACCGGTTCGCCCACGCCGCGTCGGTCGCGGTCGCCGAGTCGCCGGCAAAGGCATACAACCCGCTCTTCATCTACGGCAGCTCGGGGCTGGGCAAGACGCACCTGCTGCACGCGATCGGCCACTACGCCACGACGCTCGGCAACGCCCGCTCGGTCCGCTACGTCTCGACCGAGGAGTTCACCAACGACTTCATCAACTCGCTCCGGGACGACAAGACCAGCGCGTTCCAGCGTCGCTACCGGGACGTCGACATCCTGCTGATCGACGACATCCAGTTCCTGGAGAACCGCGAGCGGACCCAGGAGGAGTTCTTCCACACCTTCAACACGCTGCACAACGCCAACAAGCAGATCGTGATCACCTCGGACCGGAAGCCGAAGGACCTGGCGACGCTGGAGGACCGGCTGCGTACCCGCTTCGAGTGGGGCCTGCTCGCCGACATCCAGCCGCCCGACCTGGAGACCCGGATCGCGATCCTGCAGAAGAAGGCGGCACAGGAGCGGCTCTTCGCCCCGCCGGACGTGCTGGAGTTCATCGCCTCCCGGATCGCCAACTCGATCCGCGAGCTCGAGGGCGCGCTGATCCGGGTCACCGCGTTCGCGTCGCTGACCCGGTCTCCGGTGGAGCTCTCGCTGGCCGAGGAGGTGCTCCGGGACTTCATCCCGGACGGCTCCGGCCCGGAGATCACCGCGGACCAGATCATGGTCTCCACCGCCGACTACTTCGGGGTCAGCCTGGAGGACCTGCGCGGCCAGTCCCGGTCCCGGGTGCTGGTGAACGCCAGGCAGGTGGCGATGTATCTGTGCCGGGAACTGACCGACCTGTCGCTGCCCCGCATCGGTCAGGCCTTCGGCGGCCGGGACCACACGACGGTGATGCACGCCGACCGGAAGATCAGACAGCAGATGGCGGAACGCCGCTCGCTCTACAACCAGATAGCCGAGCTGACGAACCGCATCAAGCAGAACACCTGAGGTAACCGGAGAGGCCGGCGAGGGCCGGGTAGGGGTCGCGTCGGCCCGTACCCGGCCCTCGGTCGTACGCCGGTCGTCGGTCGGTCGTACGCGGCAGCGGCGTGTCGTACCCAGGCTGTCCACAGCCGGTTGTCCACCGACGGTGGATAACTCCAACCCGCTTCGACCGGGCAACCCACAGGTTGTGGACGGAGCCTGGGGAAACGTGTGTGGACAGTTACCTGGAGTCACTGACTTCTCCACCGACCGGGCGGCACTGTGCACGACGTGTTGAAGGTTCTGGGGACAGCGCCCGTCGATCTCTGGCAGGCTGTGCCCACAGATGGGGAAAAGCCGGTGGGTAACCCGGTGGACGGCCGGTGGACAACGGTGGAAAACCTGTGAGTCGGCGGCGCCTGTGGACCGCGAAGCCACTTTCCGCACCGGTCCTCCACACCCCGCACACCTGTGGACAAGCCTCTGACCTGCGCGAAGGTGACTTCTCCACAGTTTGCACAGCACCGATGAAGACGATTGAGTTATCTCTTCAAGAGAACAAAAACCAATCATCGGCGTTGGGCATCCTGTGGAGTCTTTTGATCCGTCGTACCCACAGGTCAGGATCTGCCGAAGGACCGGGGTCGGGCGCACAGCCGATGCGGCCGGGGCCTAAGGTGCGATGCAGACCCGCACGGTTGGCGGGGCCGGAAGGCGGCCGCCGGCATGAGACAGTTGTCGCTGACGTCGATCCGGAGGCAAGGCATGAAGTTCCGCGTGGAGCGTGACGCGCTCGCCGACGCCGTGGCGTGGACCGCGAAGAGTCTCCCCAACCGGCCCTCGGTGCCGGTGCTCGCCGGCGTCCTGCTCCGGGTCGGTGAGGGCGGCCTGCACGTCTCGGGCTTCGACTACGAGGTCTCCAGCCAGGTCACCGTCGACGTGCAGAGCGAGGCGGAGGGTGCCGCGCTGGTCTCCGGGCGGCTGCTCGCCGAGATCACCAAGGCGCTGCCGGCGAAGCCGGTCGACATCGCCGCCGCCGGAGCACACCTGGAGCTGGTCTGCGGCAGCGCCCGGTTCACCCTGCCGACGATGCCCGTCGAGGACTACCCGACCCTGCCCGAGATGCCGGGCAGCGCCGGCACGATCGACGCCGCCACCTTCGCCGCCGCGGTCGGCCAGGTCGCGATCGCCGCCGGCCGGGACGAGACGCTGCCGATGATGACCGGGGTACGCATCGAGCTGAACGGCTCGACCCTGGCGATGCTCGCCACCGACCGCTACCGGCTGGCCCTGCGCGAGATCGACTGGCGGCCGGACGACCCTGAGGTCAGCATCAACGCGCTGGTGCCGGCCCGGACCCTGCACGACACCGCCAAGGCCCTCGGCCCGCTCGGCGGTGACGTCACCATGGCGCTGTCGCAGGGCGCCGCCGGTGAGGGGCTGATCGGCTTCGCCGGTGGCACCCGCCGGACCACCAGCCGGCTGCTGGACGGCGCCAACTATCCGCCGGTGCGCTCCCTTTTCCCGGCCAGCTCCAACGCCGAGGCCCGGGTCTCGGTCGCCGCGCTCACCGAGGTCGTCAAGCGGGTCTCGCTGGTCGGCGGCCGGACCACGCCGGTGCTGCTCAACTTCAGCTCCGACGGCCTGGTCGTCGAGGCCGGCAGCACCGAGGAGGCCCGGGCGAGCGAGGCGATGGACGCCACCTTCAGCGGCGAGCCGCTGACCATCGGCTTCAACCCGCAGTACCTGATCGACGGGCTGCAGAACCTCGGCTCGGCGCTGGCCGTCTTCTCCTTCGTCGACGCCTTCAAGCCCGCGGTGATCTCGCCCTGCGGCGAGGACGGCGAGATCGTCCCCGGCTACCGCTATCTGATCATGCCGATCCGGGTCACCCGCTGAGTGGACCGGTTCCGGCAGGAAAGCCCACGCGATTCTGGAAGGAACGTTCATGCAACTCGGCCTGATAGGCCTCGGCCGGATGGGCGGCAACATGCGCGACCGACTGCGCGCCGCCGGGCACGAGGTGATCGGCTTCGACCAGAATCCGGCACTTACCGACGTCGCCAGCCTCGCCGAACTGGCCGAGAGGCTCGCCGCGCCCCGGGCCATCTGGTTGATGGTGCCGGTGCAGTACACCGAGGCGACCGTCGACGGGCTGATCGAGGTGCTCTCGCCCGGCGACATCGTCATCGACGGCGGTAACTCGCGGTTCGCCGACGACCTGCCCCGGGCGGAGAAGCTCGACCGGCACGGCATCGGCTATCTCGACGTCGGCGTCTCCGGCGGCGTCTGGGGGCGGCAGAACGGCTACGCCCTGATGGTCGGCGGCGACGAGCAGCACGTGGACCGGCTGATGCCGATCTTCGACGCGCTCAGGCCCGAGGGCGAGTTCGGCTTCGTGCATGCCGGACCGGTCGGCGCCGGGCACTACGCCAAGATGGTGCACAACGGCATCGAGTACGGCCTGATGCACGCCTACGCCGAGGGCTTCGAGCTGCTCACCGCCTCCGAGCTGGTGACCAACGTGCCGGGCGTCTTCAAGTCCTGGCGCGACGGGACGGTGGTCCGCTCCTGGCTGCTCGACCTGCTCGACCGGGCGCTCGACGAGGACCCTGACCTCTCCGATCTCAGCGACTACACCGAGGACACCGGCGAGGGGCGGTGGACGGTGGACGAGGCCGTCCGGCTCGCCGTGCCGCTCAATGTCATCACCGCCTCGCTCTTCGCCCGGTTCTCCTCCCGCCAGGACGACTCGCCGGCGCTGAAGGCCGTCGCCGCGCTTCGGCAGCAGTTCGGCGGGCACGCCGTCCGCAAGAACTAGCCGTGTACGTCCGCCGGCTCGAACTGGTCGACTTCCGCTCGTACGAGCGGGTCGGGGTGGACCTGGAGCCGGGTGGAAACGTCTTCGTCGGCCCGAACGGGGTGGGCAAGACCAACCTCGTGGAGGCGCTCGGATACGTGGCGACGCTCGCCAGCCACCGGGTCGCCACCGACGCCCCGCTGGTGCGGGCCGGCGCGGCGACCGGGGTGCTCCGGTGCGCGATCGTGCACGACGGCCGGGAGCTCCTGGTCGAGCTCGAGATCGCCCCCGGCCGGGCCAACCGGGCCCGGTTGAACCGCTCGCCGGCCCGGCGGGCCCGGGACGTGCTCGGCGCGCTGCGGCTGGTGCTCTTCGCCCCGGAGGATCTGGAGCTGGTCCGGGGCGATCCGGCCGAGCGGCGGCGCTACCTCGACGACCTGCTGGTCACCCGGATGCCCCGGTACGCGGCGGTCCGCGCCGACTACGAGCGGGTGGTGAAACAACGCAACGCACTGCTGCGTACCGCCTATCTGGCCCGGAAGAGTGCCGGAGGGCGGGGCCGGTCGACCCGCACCGACGCCGAGCAATCCGCCGGGGGCGGTGGCGACCTGTCGACCCTGGCGGTCTGGGACGCCCATCTGGCCCGGCACGGCGCGGAACTGCTCGCCGGGCGGCTGGAGCTGGTCGCCGCCCTGGGGCCGCACGTGACCAAGGCGTACGACGCGGTGGCCGCCGGCCGGGGCGCGGCGGGGATCGCGTACCGCCCGTCGGTGGAACTGGCCGACCCGGCGCCGGACCGCCCGGCGCTCGAGTCGGCCCTGCACGCCGCGCTCGCCGAGGCGCGGCCGGCGGAGGTCGAGCGCGGCGTGACACTGGTCGGCCCGCACCGCGACGAGCTGACCCTGACCCTCGGCACGCTGCCGGCCCGCGGCTACGCCAGTCACGGCGAGTCCTGGTCGTATTCGCTGGCGCTCCGGCTCGCCGCCTACGACCTGCTGCGCGCCGACGGTGTCGAGCCGGTGCTCGTGCTGGACGACGTCTTCGCCGAGCTGGACAGCGGCCGCCGGGAACGCCTCGCCGAGCTGGTCGTCGGCGCCAGCCAGCTCCTGGTGACCTGCGCGGTCGCCGACGACGTGCCGCAGGCCCTGCGCGGCGCCCGCTACGAGGTCGCGGACGGGCAGGTGCACCGTGTCCACTGAGCCGGAGCCGCGTGGCCCGGCGGATCCCCCGGCCGCCCACCGCGCCGGCAGGAACGATCGCGCCGGCAGGAACGATCGCGCCGGCAAACACGATCACGGCGGCACGGGGGTGGGCGCCGGCAAGCGCGATCGCGCCGGCAACGACGCACATGGTGCCGAGGCCGCACGCGGCGGCAATGGCGATCGCGGTGCCGGGCCCGCACACACCGGTTCGCCGACGACCGACGGCGAGCACGGCGAGCTGGCCGGGCCGGCGTTGGCCCGGGCGGTCCTCGATGCCGCGCTGGCCCGGCGGAAGGCGTCCGGCCCGCGTCGGCGTACCCCTGGCGGGGCCGACCCGGAGGCGGAGCCGGCGGCCGACGGCGCGCCCGGCGAAACCGGCGGTGCCGGCTCAGGCGCCGGCCGGGCGGGCGGGCAGCGGCGTCGGCCGCGTGGCTACTCCGGGCCGGGGCCCGACCCCCGGGATCCGCAACTCCTCGGTACGGTGCTGGCCCGGCTGGTCAAGAACCGGGGTTGGCAGCAGCCGGCCGCCGAGGCGACGGTCTTCGGTGCCTGGGAGCGGGTGGTCGGCGCCGAGGTGGCGAAGCACAGCCGCCCGGTGAAGCTGGAGGACGGGGAGCTGGCGGTCGAGGCGGAGTCGACGGCCTGGGCGACCCAGCTCCGGCTGCTCGCCGCGTCGCTGCTGCGCCGGATCGGGGCCGAGGTCGGGCACGGGGTGGTCCGCCGGCTGCACGTGCACGGCCCCACGGCGCCGTCCTGGTCCCGGGGCCCCCGGCGGGTACGCGGACGTGGCCCCCGGGACACCTACGGATGAGCGCCGCGCCCGTCCGGTGCCGGCCGGCTCTGGTCGGTCCCCGGGGGCCCTGTCTGCCTGGACGGTCTCAGGAGTCGGCGTAGACGGCGAAGCCGCGTTCGGCGCAGCGGCGGTAGAAGCCGGCCAGCACCGCCAGCTCCGAGCGGGGGAAGCTCCACTGCGGCGGTGCCCCCGAATCGTCGCGCAGCGCGTCGAGCCGGCCGTCCAGCCAGCGCAGTTGCTGGTCGGCGAGGCGGCCGTCGGCGAGCGCCGCCCGCAGCACGGCACTGACCGTGTCGAAGGTCACGATCTCGCCGTGCTCCCGGTGCCCGTCGACGAAGCGCTCCAGACCGCCGGCGATCCAGGCACAGCCGTCCGGGTCGATCACCGGATCCTCGTCCTCGGCGGCCGCCTCCGTGGCGTAGAGCACACCGTCCAGGCCGAGCAGCAGATCGACCAGCTCCGTGTAGGCGGTCGCCCGGACCGAGCCGTTCTTGGCGATGTACCCGGCGAGCGCCGCCGTCGGCGCCGCCACCTCCGGGTCGTCGGCGAACTCGCCGAAGTCGACGAACTCGGCCGGAGCGACCGGATCGTAGAAGCGGCCGGTCCGCGGCCAGCGCACCGCGACGTTGTCCAGCCCCATCGGGCGTCACCTCTTCATGCACCTGACGAAACCGGTCGTTCGGGGCGCCCGATGCGCCTACCGGGCATCCCTGGCCACGGAGCTTACTTCCGGCGTCGCCAAGTTACGGCACCGCGCACCCCTCGCGCGACCCCCGATCCGGCAGCCCGCCCGGCACGGCCGCCAGCACCGGTCGGGACCGGGCCGCCCCGGCGGCGCCGCGCCGCGGAGCGTGCGGGCCCCCGGACGGTACGACGCGTGCCGGAAACCGCCCCTGATTCGACCCCGTGCCTGTGGGGGGAGTCGCGGGAGCGGGGTACGGCCGCCTATGGAGGTCTGAGACCGCCTCGCAGGGGTGCCGCATACCCAATATGTCTTCTCGGCACAGTAAGATTGACGGTGAGACGACGACACGGTGTGGTGCAGGGATCCGGGCCAGGGCGGTCCGGGCCGGCGCCGCGCCGGGTCCGAGCCGATCGCGATCCGTGGGCAGCCACGGCGACCGGCACGTTCGACCGTACCCCGGAATGTTTCGTGGTGCCGGCCCACGTGCCTGTCGCGGGCCGCCCACCAAACCCGCGTCCCCGCGCCGACCGGCGCCGGGCGGCGCGAGAAAGTGGCCAAGGTGGCAGCGCAGAAGAAGCAGGAGTACGGCGCCGAGTCGATCACCGTCCTGGAGGGGCTGGAGGCCGTTCGCAAGCGGCCCGGTATGTACATCGGATCGACTGGTGAGCGCGGTCTGCACCACCTGGTCTGGGAGGTCGTGGACAACGCGGTGGACGAGGCGCTCGCCGGCTACTGCGACACCATCGAGGTGGTGCTGCTCGCCGACGGCGGCGTCCGGGTCACCGACAACGGCCGGGGTTTCCCGGTCGACCTGCACCCCAAGCTGAAGAAGCCGGGTGTCGAGGTGGCGCTGACCGTGCTGCACGCCGGCGGCAAGTTCGACGGCAAGGCGTACGCGGTCTCCGGCGGTCTGCACGGCGTCGGCGTCTCGGTGGTCAACGCGCTCTCCACCCGGATGTTCGTGGAGATCCACAAGGACGGGTACGTCTGGCGGCAGTCCTACACGAACTCCAAGCCCTCTCCGCTGGAGAAGGGCGAGACCACCAACACCACCGGTTCGTCGGTTGCCTTCTGGCCGGATCCGTCGGTCTTCGAGACCGTCGACTTCGTCTTCGAGACGATCTACCGGCGCATCCAGGAGTACGCCTTCCTCAACCGCGGCCTGACCATCCAACTGCGCGACGAGCGGGTGCAGGAGGGGGACGGCAAGCCACGTGAGGTCACCTTCTGCTACAAGGGCGGCATCGCCGACTTCGTCCGGCACCTCAACGCCTCCAAGAACCCGATCCACAAGACCGTGGTCGAGTTCGGCTCGGAGGAGGAGGGGATGTCGGTCGAGATCGCCATGCAGTGGAACGAGTCGTACGGCGAGTCGGTCTACACCTTCGCCAACACCATCAACACGCACGAGGGCGGCACCCACGAGGAGGGCTTCCGCGCCGCGCTGACCAGCGTCGTCAACCGGTACGGCACCGACAAGAAGCTGCTCAAGAGCGACGAGAAGCTCTCCGGCGAGGACATTCGGGAAGGGCTCGCGGCGATCATCTCGGTGAAGCTGACCAACCCGCAGTTCGAGGGACAGACCAAGACCAAGCTCGGCAACACCCCGGTGAAGAGCTTCGTGCAGCGGGTCTGCAACGAGTGGCTGGTCGACTGGTTCGACCGCAACCCGGGCGAGGCCAAGCTGATCATTACCAAGGCGACCCAGGCCGCGCGGGCCCGGATCGCCGCGCAGCAGGCCCGCAAGCTGGCCCGGCGCAAGTCGCTGCTGGAGTCCGGCTCGATGCCGGGCAAGCTGGCCGACTGCCAGTCCACCGACCCGCGCGAGTCCGAGGTCTTCATCGTCGAGGGTGACTCGGCGGGCGGCTCGGCCAAGCAGGGCCGGGACCCGCGTACCCAGGCGATCCTGCCGATCCGGGGCAAGATCCTCAACGTGGAGAAGGCCCGGATCGACCGGGTGCTGAAGAACAACGAGGTCCAGGCCCTGATCACCGCGCTCGGCACCGGCATCCACGACGACTTCGACATCGAGAAGCTGCGTTATCACAAGATCGTGCTGATGGCCGACGCCGACGTCGACGGCCAGCACATCCAGACGCTGCTGCTCACTCTGCTCTTCCGGTTCATGCGTCCGCTGGTCGAACTGGGGCACGTCTACCTCGCCGCACCGCCGCTCTACAAGATCAAATGGAACCGCAAGGGCGACGATGCCCAGTACGCCTACTCCGACCGGGAGCGGGACGGCCTGATCGCGCTGCGCCAGCAGAAGAAGCCGAACGCCAAGCCGGACGACATCCAGCGGTTCAAGGGTCTGGGCGAGATGAACTACCCGGAACTGTGGGAGACCACGATGAACCCGGCGACGCGTACGCTGCGCCAGGTCACCCTCGACGACGCGGCAACCGCCGACGAGTTGTTCAGCGTGCTGATGGGCGAGGACGTGGAGGCGCGCCGCTCGTTCATCCAGCGCAACGCCAAGGACGTGCGCTTCCTCGACATCTGACGGCGGCCGGTGGTCCCGACGTCGGTCGGGCCGGACGGGTCAGGACCGCCCCGTCCGAACGGCCGACCGGGGCCGCCGTTCCACACAGTTATCCACAGCTTCCACGGTTTCCACAGCCGTTATCCACAGCGGATTGCGGCATTGAGTCTGATAAGGGTTGACAGTGACGGATACTCCCGAGTCCTCCGCGAACGAGTCGGAACAGGAGGCGATCGCCGCCGTCGTCGCGCACGACCGGATCGAGCCGGTCGGGCTCGAGGTGGAGATGCAGCGCTCCTACCTCGACTACGCGATGAGCGTGATCGTCGGGCGGGCGTTGCCGGACGTACGGGACGGGCTGAAGCCCGTACACCGCAAGATCCTCTATGCCATGTTCGACTCCGGCTACCGCCCGGACCGGGGCTACGTGAAGTGCTCCCGGGTGGTCGGCGACGTGATGGGGCAGTTCCACCCGCACGGTGACTCGGCGATCTACGACGCGCTGGTCCGGATGGCCCAGACCTGGTCGCTGCGCTACCCGCTGGTCGACGGCAACGGCAACTTCGGTTCGCCAGGTAACGATCCGGCTGCGGCGATGCGCTACTGCGTGACCGGAAATGCCCGGATTCGTACCGCCGAGGGAACGCTCCGTATCGACCAGATCGTTCCCGATGCGGCGCCCAGCTCCGAGACCGACATCGACCTCAAGGTCCGGGACCGCAACGGCGACCTGGTCCGAGCCTCGAAGTTCTTCCACTCCGGCGAGCACCCGACGTTGCGGCTGCGCACCCGCGAGGGCTACGAGCTGACCGGTACGCACAACCACCCGGTGCTCTGCCTGGTGCAGGTGGCCGGGGTGCCGACCCTGCTCTGGAAGCTGCTCGCCGAGGTCCGCCCCGGCGAACGGGTGCTGTTGCAGCGGACGGTGCCGGACGAGATCGGCTACCCGATGCTGGAGCACGTGGAGGCCGCGGTCCTGGCCGGCGTGTTCGTCGGCGAGGGCTGGGTCTCGGCCGACCGGGCCGGGTTCCACAACGTCGACCGGGAGTTCTTCGTCCGGGTGCTCGCCGCCTACGACCTCGCGGTCGGCGGTCACCGGTACGTCTCCGAGCGGGTGATCGCCTCCGGCAGCGTGTTGCACGAACTCGACGTGCCGGACCTGACCGAGCTGCGTCGGAGCCCGCTCGGTGAGCTGGTCGGGGCGCGGAGCGCGGCGACGTTCGTGCCGGAGTTCGTCTGGCAGGGGCCGGCGGCGGTCAAGCGGGCCTTCCTCCAGGCGCTCTTCGAGGGTGACGGCTCCTCGTCGCTGCTGCCCCGCAACACCATCCAGATCTCGTACTCGACCCGCAGCCAGCGGCTGGCCCGCGAGATCCAGCAGTTGCTGCTCGAGTTCGGCGTCGTCAGCCGACAGTGCCGGTACGACGACGGCGAGATCAAGATCGTGGTGACCAACCGGCGGGACGCCCGGCGCTTCGCGCAGCAGGTCGGCTTCCTCGGCCGCAAGCAGGCGACGTTGGAGTCCGAGCTGGCCACCGTGCCGGCCACCAGCACGGCGCTGTCCAGCGACCACGTGCCGTACGTCGGCGACTTCATCCGGGAGCACGGCGCGCGGCGCCGGACCGAGCGGGACTGGCTGCGCCGGCACAACGTCGACCGGGTCGAGCGCTGGGAGCGGGACCGGGCCGAGATCGCGGCCCGGATCACCGAGCGTGAGGTGCTGGACGTCGTCGAGCCGCTGGTCGACGGCCGGTTCTACTACGCCGAGGTCGCGGAGGTGACCGATGCGGGTGTGCAGCCGGTCTACAGCCTGCGGGTCGACACGGAGGACCACTCCTTCGTCAGCGACGGGTTCGTCAGCCACAACACCGAGTGCAAGCTCGACCCGCTGGCCATGGAGATGCTGCGGGACATCGACGAGGACACCGTCGACTTCCAGAACAACTACGACGGCCGGGCCAAGGAGCCGACGATTCTGCCGTCGCGGATCCCGAACCTGCTGGTGAACGGCTCCGAGGGCATCGCGGTCGGGATGGCCACCAAGATCCCGCCGCACAACCTGCGGGAGATCGCCCAGGCCGTGCAGTGGTGCCTGGAGCACCCGGACGACGACGAGGCCAGCACGCTCGACGCGCTGATCGGGATCGTCAAGGGTCCGGACTTCCCGACGCACGGGCTGATCGTGGGGACCACGCCGATCCAGGAGGCGTACCGGACCGGGCGCGGCTCGATCCGGATGCGTGCGGTGGTGGAGGTCGAGGAGGACAAGAAGGGCCGGACGAGCCTGGTCGTCACCGAGCTGCCGTACCAGGTCAACCCCGACAACCTGGCGGAGCGGATCGCCGAGCTGATCAAGGAGGGAAAGCTCGCCGGGATCGCCGACATCCGGGACGAGTCCTCCGGGCGTACCGGTATGCGGATCGTGCTGGTGCTCAAGCGCGACGCGGTCGCCAAGGTGGTGCTGAACAACCTCTACAAGCACACCCAGCTCCAGGAGACCTTCGGCGCCAACATGCTGGCTCTGGTCGACGGGGTGCCGCGCACGCTCAACCTGGCCCAGTTCATCCGCTACTACGTCGACCACCAGATCGACGTGATCCGGCGGCGGACGGCGTACCGGTTGCGCAAGGCCGAGGAGCGGGCGCACATCCTGCGTGGTCTGGTCAAGGCGCTGGACGCGCTCGACGAGGTCATCGCGCTGATCCGGCGCTCGCCGACGGTGGAGGAGGCCCGGCAGGGCCTGATCCAGCTCCTCGACATCGACGAGGTGCAGGCGACGGCGATCCTGGACATGCAGCTCCGCCGGCTCGCCGCCCTCGAACGCCAGAAGATCATCGACGAGCTTGCCAAGATCGAGCTGGAGATCGCCGATCTCAAGGACATCCTGGCCAAGCCGGAGCGGCAGCGGAGGATCATCTCCGAGGAGCTCGGCGAGATCGTGGCCAAGTGGGGCGACGACCGCCGGACCAGGATCGTGCCCTTCGAGGGCGAGGTCTCGATGGAGGACCTGATCGCCCGCGAGGACGTGGTGGTCACCATCACCCGGACCGGGTACGCGAAGCGGACCAAGGTCGACCTCTACCGCTCGCAGCGCCGGGGCGGCAAGGGGGTCAGTGGGGCGACGCTGCGTCAGGACGATATCGTCAGCAACTTCTTCGTCTGCTCCACGCACGACTGGATCCTCTTCTTCACCAATAAGGGGCGGGTCTACCGGGCCAAGGCGTACGAGTTGCCGGAGGCCAGTAGGGTGGCGAGAGGCCAGCACGTGGCCAATCTGCTCGCCTTCCAGCCGGACGAGCAGATCGCCCAGGTGATCGAGATTCCGGACTACCAGGTGGCGCCGTACCTGGTCCTGGCCACCAGGAAGGGTCTGGTGAAGAAGACGAGGTTGGAGGAGTTCGATTCCAACCGCTCCGGCGGCATCATCGCGATCAACCTCCGCGACGAGGACGAGCTGGTCGGGGCGGCGCTGGCGGGGCCCGAGGACGATCTCCTGCTGGTTTCCAAGAAGGCACAGGCGATCCGGTTCGGCGCCACCGACGAGGCGCTCCGGCCGATGGGTCGGGCCACCTCCGGCGTGATCGGGATGCGGTTCACCGACGACGACGTCCTGCTGGCGATGGAGGTGGTCCGCGAGGGCATGGACCTGGATGTTCTCGTGGCGACCAACGGGGGGTACGCGAAACGTACGCCCATCGAGGAATACCCCGTGCAGGGTAGGGGAGGTAAAGGGGTGCTGACCGCGAAGATCACCGAGCGCCGCGGCGGTCTGGTCGGCGCGGTCGTCATCAGCCCGGACGATGAGCTGTTTGCCATCACCAGCAACGGCGGCGTGATCCGGACTCCGGTGAAGCCTGTACGCCGAACGCGTGACCGGAACACAATGGGGGTCAAACTGATGGACCTACCAGATGGCGTGACCATCGTGGCGATTGCTCGCAATGCCGACGAGCCTGACGAACAGGACTAGTTGATGACGGAGACACAGGCGAAGTCGGGGGCTGCGGGGACCTCGGCCAATCCGGTCGACGAGGAGGCCGCCTCCGGCGGCGCCGCGACCGGACGCGCGGCCGTCGGCCGGGCGATGGTCAGCGCCGACACGCCGTCCCCAAAGTTCACCCGGGCGCCGGGCATGCCGCCGCCACCCGACCAGCTTCCCGAGGAGCCGGCCGCTGCCTCGGCGGGTGCGGCCGAGGGCGGCTCGCCGGCGTCGGGCACGGCGGAAGCCGCGACTGCCGCGACGTCTCCGGCGGCGACCGGCTCGGCGTCTCCGGTCACCGGCACGAGCCGGCCCGGCCAGGTCGGCAAGGCTGACTCGACCACGACCGGCCGGGTGGAGCAGCCCGGTTCGCCGGACCGTACCGAGCGGCTGCCGGGCCGGTCGGACCGGCCCGGTTCCGCGGGGAGCACCGGCGCCGAGGCGACCCAGCCGATCTCGGGTGGTGCTTCGCCGGGCGCGTTCCGGCCGGGCCGGGCCGGTGGCGGATCCCCGTCCGCCGGCACCAGTCGGTTCGGCCTCGGCGGTCCGGCGGCGCGGCCGACCACCGGAGGTCCCGCCGGCGCCGGCGCTGGTGCGGCCGGAGGGCCCGCCGGGGGCGCCGTCGGTGCGGCCCGGGTGACAGAGGCCGTTCGGGCCGCCCGGAGCACCGTCAGCTCCGCCGCCTCCCGGGGGCCCCGCCGGGCCCGGCTGAACCTGAAGCGGATCGACCCCTGGTCCGTGATGAAGTTCTCCTTCGCGGTCTCGCTGGTGCTCTTCATCGTGGTGATCGTCGCAACCTCGGTGCTCTATCTGGCGCTCGACGCGATGGGCGTCTTCGACAGCGTGAACAGCACGCTGACCGACATGATCAGTGCGAGTGGCGGGCAGGGCGGCGACACCTTCCAGATCACCGCCCGGGGCGTCATCCTCACCTCCGGCCTGATCGGCCTGGTGAACGTGGTGTTGTTCACCGCGCTCGCCACCCTCGGTGCGTTCATCTACAACGTCTGCGCGGACCTGGTCGGTGGGGTCGAGCTGACCCTCGCCGAGCGGGACTGAGCGGACGGCAGCAGGCTTCCGGACGCCGGGGCCGCCGCCGCAATGCGGTGGCCCCGGCGTCCGTCGTTCCGGTATGGTCGGCGTCGTGCCTGGTGGGCCGGGTGTCATTCCGACCCGGCGCCCCCGAGTTGGGGACGGCGCGACGGGTACGGTAACCTTGCTCGTCGCAACGGGGGGCTATAGCTCAGTCGGTTAGAGCGCAGAGCTGATAACTCTGAGGTCGATGGTTCGATTCCATCTAGCCCCACTTCATACCGTCCGACGGCTCGTCGAGCGTAAGGATGCGTCCCATGTTGAAGAAGATCCTGCTCGTTGTCGGCGTCGTGGGTGTCGCGGCCCTCGTCTACAAGAAGGTCAGGGAGTCCAACGACGAGCGTGCCCTCTGGCACGAGGCCACCACCGCTCCGGATCTGCGGTAGCTCCGCCGGACGTCGCCGCCGAGGCCGCGTCGTCCTGCGCCCGGGGCCGTAGCTCAACTGGCAGAGCACTGCCTTTGCAAGGCAGGGGTTAGGGGTTCGAGTCCCCTCGGCTCCACCATCCAATGCCCTGACCAGGCGCAACGCTTGATGCAAGATCATCGAGTACAACGTCAGTACAACCTAGCCTTGATCTTGGTTCGTCGCGTCGCGGTTCGACCGGGCTGACGCCGAGCGGAGAACCGAGCCGACCACGCCTCGGGGACGCTCCCGCTTCGGCCACCAGTGCACGTAGGTCTCCAGCGTGATACGCAGCGTCTTGTGCCGGAGTAGCCGTTGCACCTCCTGCGGTTCGGCGTGGTTCGTGATGAGCGTGGTGGCGAAGAAGTGCCGCAGCGCATGGAAGCCGCCGTTTTCCTTCGGCCAGCCCGCCGCGTCCCGCCAACCGGCCCACTCTCGGGACCAGGTCCGATCGGTGAACGGGTTGCCGTGGGTGGTGGTGAAAAGCAGCGGCACCGACCGCCGGACAGGCTCTCCGGTGGTGAGGTCCACGAGGTTGACCGAGGCCGGCGGAAAGTCGCGGGTGTGCTCGGTGAGGACCTGGGCGACGACAGGGTCTAGTGCCGCCTCCGGCTGGCCTTAGGCTCCAGGATGGCCGAGGCTCCCTCCGGTGCGATGCGGACCGTGGGTAGTTGCGCAGGACCATCCCGCCACCGACGACCCGGGCAAGCCGAGCAGACCGCAGCCCAGCGGGTCGACGGCAGGCGGAATGGGTAGCAGTCAGAGCATGGACAGGGTGTGACTGGACTTACACGGCATGCCCAGCAAGTTGTGGCTATGACGCCTCAGCGAGCTGCAAGCTCGGATCAAGCGGTTGAATGTTGTAGGCGAAGTGTTCGCCGATCTCGAAGGTCCGGCCATGAGCAACGGACATTGAGTCGTAAACCATGCCTACCGATACTTCTTCGGACATCTTGTCCGCTTCGGTGTCGGTGGATGCCCCGTCGGTCTGAGCGCCTACAACCAGGAAGACGAAGCCCTGCGCTGCCGATTCACGGCGGATAGCCACAAGAGCTGGTGGACGGCAGCGTATGAAGACTCGCTCCAAGACATCGCTCATCGAGACCTCATCCAGCGTGACCACAACATCCTGATCCCGCGTGCATCCGTGGTCAGCCAAGACTGCCCGGAAGGCAGGATCGCCTAGCCGGCGGGCAAACTCGAACGCAGCTTCGCGTTCTCTGTTACGCTCCGTCACCTTGCCACCTCCGGTAGTTGTCTTCCCACTCATCATGCATCACTGTGAGGGCGTCTAGATACCCCTTGCTCACTACAACCCACGGGTCAACCAGGGGAATATCCACGATCTTCTGATGCCCGATAAGATCATTTCCGTCTTGATCAAACTGATGCCGGTGGATAAATCCTAGGCAGCAATCGATGCGGGCGACATCCCTCCACTTCTTCCCGACAAGAGTTGTCTGATTTATGGCGAAATCTACCACCTGTCCTTTGTAGATTTTTTGTCGCACAGCGATGCGGTGTGGATCATTAGGTTCGCCAGTCGGATAAATATGGAAGACATTGGGAAGCTCGCATGCCTCGTCAGGAGGCGGATAGTAACGATCTTTCTTGGGCCGGATGGCCATGTTGACTATGCGACGAGCGATGCGCCCCCCGCGCACCTTGATGGCCTTACGTCGCTCTCCTCGCTTCCTTCCCATGGGCGTTGACGGTAGCCGTGATCGACTAAACGTGTCTACGCCCTCACGTCCAGTAGATGCCGACCATGTCCGGAATCAGACAGCGGAAACCGATCAATGCGATCTTGCTTGATAGATCATCAAGCGCGCCCACGCCCGGCCCGTCTATGTGGTCGGACTGGAGTGAGCACGGTTTCGAGATTGTCCATTGACGACTACTGTTGCCCGATGGACCAGGCTCCGCTTGATCACCCCGATGTCTGACTGTTGCTCAGCCTGCTCGCCATGGCTCCTCCGGCGGAGCACACGAAGCGGAGCGAGCTTTGGGCAAGCTATGCCCGGGCTCACCCAGGGGCCTGGCATGACGAGACGTACATTATGGAAAAACTCGGCATCTGGCCACGATTGCTACGCGAGCGGAACGACTGGGACGATGTCCTACGGCTTTCGGCCTACTGCCTCATGTTCTTCGACGTCGAGGAACAAAGTGAACTCTGTGTGATGCTGGATCGGGTTGTAGGTGCGGAACTTAGACCCTCCAAGCCGGGTGTGCAGTAGGCCGACGATGGCTCCGCTCGATCAACGAAGTAGCGTGGCGACTTTACGTCATGGTTGAGCCTCAACGGCGTGAAGGTCGTGGGTGACTAACCGAGTGACCATTGACTCGGACGCCGACGGACAGACCTGGACGACAGCGGACCATCACGGCAGGTCAGTCGGCGTATGAAGGCAGCTCACCGAGCTGTGATCATTCCTTCACACCGAAGCGGTCTCCTTGGCGTCGGGGGCGAGGTGGCGGCGGCCCACACCGCCGCTCCACCACCGACAACCCAACCAGCGCCAATCCCCTCCCCTGACCACCCGGTACCCGCAAAACAACATGCGATCAACGATCCAACTCGGGATCTTGTCAAGCATCAACTGGGACGCAGGTGTAAAGCATCTGCCGGGACACGACAGTTCTACCAACGTGTCCACTGCCGAGACGTTCTCTTTAGGATCAAGGCGCCGCGCAAGCGCGGCGCGCCCGCCCGCGCTCGGCCTGCTGGCGGCCTCCGGCCGGCATCGGCCGGCGCGGTCGGGCACTGACGGTCACGAGCGCGAAGTCCTCGACCCTGGGCGAATCCGCCTGCTCATCCGGATGACCCGCCCCATCAGTCCGGTAACGCTCGGGCTACCTGGTCCAGTAGACCTTGTGCCCCAGCCCTGACGGCTACGTCGGGGCTAGCGAGTAGCTGTCGCAACATCATCCGGTACCGAATCCGGTCCTCCGGAGCGGCACATGACAGCTCATAGAGGTGCCCGCTCAGGCAACCGTAGAGGTGATCGGAGGTCTCTCCCTCAGCCGACGCCCAGGCGGCGGCGAACAGGCGTAGCGCCACCACATCACCGCGCCGCAACAACGCCTCAGCGGTGGCATCGATAACCGCCGTGTCGCCGATGTCGAGCAACAGCCGACCCAACGCCGCGTCGACCTCCAAACTCCCGGCGAACGCGCTCAGCTCGCGACCAGCGTCCGCGCGATCCGACCACGCGGCGGATCGGGACAGCCGTAGAAGTTCGTCCACATCCACGAAGGGATCATGCAGTGCGCGCGACCTCGCGTGGAAGATTCGGCGCCTCCCGGAGGAGGAAGGCCGTGACGATCGCGAGGGTGGCCGGCCGCCGTCGGGGTTGCGGCGCTCGCTGCCGCGCCGCTTCGCGGCTTGCCACCGGAGTACGTAGTCCAGGCGCGCGGTAACCCGGCGCCACGGCAAACCGCCCCGGCCCGAAGGCCGGGGCGGGAAGCCGTACGACGCCGGCCGGCCGCGCCCTCCGAGGCGGGCCATTCACGGGCCATAAGCCGGTGCCGTAGACGGTCACCAGCGGGGGAGTACCGGGCACTACCCGCCGCTGACCAGGCACTCCGGACAGACCGGGGCAGCCGGAAACGATCTTCCAAACTGTGTGTTGTCAAGGAGGTTCTTCAGCCTGTCAATGATCGATCTGCACAACTTGTTCCTCACCCGCTCGAACTCTTCTCGACACGCACAGCAGAATTTTTTCCTCCACAAGGTTGGAGTTGAGAACTGCCTGGCCGACGCAAGGTTCAGCAACCTCTCACAGGCATCATCCACAGCTTGTCCACCGGTCGATGCACAGATTGGGGATAGCAGTGCACAGGTTGTCCCGAAGCTCGTCCACCGCACGAGGCGGCTCCTGTCACACCTGGCATTACGCTGCTCGATAGCAGGGCGTAGTTACAGCCATGTAAGTCGAAGGCCCCCGGGGGTGGAGCCCCGGAGGCCGTTGCTCGACTGTCCGTCCAGTCCACTGCACGTCAACCGGAATGAGGAATGCCGAACGATGACCAGCCTACGACGTCGCGCTCAGGACACGCGGCCCGAAGCCGCCGAGTCCACACCCACATCGCTGCCGCTCCGGTGGGTAGTGATCATCGCCGTCTCGACTGGCGTCGGTCTCGCCGTCGGGACCGCCGCAGGGTTGGTCGCCGGGATCACCGTCGGCATCGCGCTCGCAGCTCTCCTACACAAGGTGCTTTCGTAGGAGCCAGGGCCGGCTTGGCTGTACAGCCATTCATGCAGCCAAGCCGGTCGGCCGGCCACGCCGAAGCTCGACGCTGCCAGACGCGGCGGGCCGGTCGACGAGGACGCGACGATGCCGGCAACAGGTTTGATCTTTGCGTGGCGGAGGTCGGGGTGGGGCTTTGCAAGATCAACTAGTACAGCTTCAGTACAAGTGACTGTCGCAAGCAGTGGGAAGTGCCGAGAGGCGCCGAGGGATGCGGTGCAGGCCGGGATCTCGATCGGTCCGTTTCGCGTTGATCTTCCGGGCGCCTGCGCTTTAGGGGTTCGAGTCCCCTCGGCTCCACTTTGATGTTGGATGCGAACCGCCGGGTCCTGATGAGGGCGGCGGCTCGCATGCTGTTCACTCTCGTTCGCGGGCGGAAGGCTGAAACGCCGGGACCGCCGATCCGTGTAGGCGGGATGCCGCGAAGGGCCGCTTCTACTTGTCAAGATAGTGGCCGTGGCAGGCGGCGATTTCCAGGTCGCCGCCACGGACGCGGTAGATGAGCCGGTGCTCGTCGTTGATGCGGCGGGACGACCATCCAGAGAGCGGGCCTTTCAGTAGCTCGGGCTTGCCGAGACCGGTCCCGTGCGGATCCCGTTGAACGTCGAGGATCAGTTTGCTGATGCGGCGGGCCATCTTCACGTCCCGGCGTAACCAGCCGTCGTAGTCCTCCCATGCGTTGGGCGTGAAAGCGATGCGCAAGCTCATGCGGCTTCCTTGCCTGGTGTCGGAGAGTAGGACCTCGAGTCGAGCGGATGCTCCTCGAGTAGGCCGGCATCGGCTTGGGCGATGCTCTCCAACAGTCGGCGGGCGTTCGAGGCGGAACCGAGAACATGCAGCGTCTCGTTCATAGCGTTCCACTCATCGAGCGAAACCATGACGACGGCCTTGCCGCCGCCGCGTGGGATGATGCACTCCTCGGCATCATCGATTACCGCATCGACCACGGCGGCGAGATTCTTGCGAACGTCGCTGATCGTCAGCACCTTCATCTTGACCCCCACGAGCAGAACGTACGACTGAACGTACGTTTGATGGTACATCAAGGGTACGGCGAGCGAGAGGTGGATCGGGCGCGTGGGGCGTTCACTCGGTGTGTTGACGAAGCTGGCCGAGTCGAGGGGGAGGGCTAGGCAGCGGGTGAACGGGCAGACTGTACCGCCATACGCGACCGGCACAGGGCTGAGCCCGGAGCCACGAAGGCGTACGGCGCGGCCGGTGTTCGTGTCCGACGGGCTTCGATGAGCGTCACCCGATCCCTCCTCACGTCCGTGACCTGGTAGCACTCAGCCGTAGGGGGTCGCCGGCAATCGTCGCGGTGTGGTTCGCATGGTGGTACCTCCGGCCCACCATCTCCATCTGCGCGACGCCGCAGGCGACTGAGGTTGCCGCCTCACCCCTGTGGCTAGCCTCGGTCTCTCAATGAGTGATTGATCTTGGTGTTGTGGGTGCGACTGGCGGTGCTTCCGCCGGTAGGCATGGCTTGCGCCCGACGCGTGGCCGGGTTCCTCGAAGCTGTTGCAGGGGCGGGGATTGTGGTCGCGGCAGGCTGGTCAGCGTTGCGGCTGTCGGCCGACTGATCTTCGCCAAGAGGAGGAGCACTGGGGTTGAGCAGTGAGCGAGAATCCGACGCTGGCCTCTGGTGTGAAGTTCTCGCCAGCTGGACGACAGGTGGGATCGGGAAGGTAGCCTCCGGGCCCAGTGATCCGGAGCGACTGTTAAGGAGCCGAGTCATCCTGTCGACCTGCTCCTGGCTTGTCCCATGGTGTTCCACTTCAGCTTGGTGGCGACCCTGGCGAGCGTGAGCAACTCGTCCGTGCGGTAGAGGGCGCCGGCCGCCGACGGCGTAGCGATTGAGTCTGCGGGGACATATAGCCGTAGCGACTCCCCGGTTTAGGTAGACTGCTCCGAAGTAAGATTGGATCTAGCTTCGGAGGGTCGATGTTCATACATGGAACTCGACCTGCTCACCAAACAGCTTGATCATGTAACGCGCACTGGCGAGAGTCGTTCTGTCGCTATCCGCGGACGGCGGCAGGTGGGCAAGTCGCGGCTGGTGCAGGAACTGTGCGACCGTGTCGATCTGCCGTACTGCTTCTACACAGCGGTCAAGGGCGCGTCGAGCATCGAAGCTGTCGGCTCCTTCCTCGGCGCCTTGCGCGACTCGTCGCTGCTCACCCCTGGCGGTCGTGACCTTCTGCCGTCCCAGCCGACGGCCGGTGGATGGGGAGACATGCTGCGGGTCCTGGCGGCTGTCTTGCCCGACACGCCAAGCGTGGTCGTCCTCGACGAACTGCCCTGGATCTCCGAGCAGGACGCGACGTTCGACGGGCATCTGCAGGTTGCCTGGGACCGGCTCATCTCCAGCAAACCAGTGCTACTACTACTGCTCGGCAGTGATTTGCACATGATGCGGCGGTTCACCGAGTACGACCGGCCGTTCTACGGCAGGGCCACGAACATGGTCCTCGGCCCGTTCAATCTTGCCGAAACCGCCGCCGTGACCGGACTGAGTGGAGCGGACGCAATCGATGCGCAACTGATCACCAATGGGTTGCCCGGTGTCGCCCTGGAGTGGTCCCCGGGAACGCCCCCCGCCGATTTTCTGAGGCAAGAGATCTCCAACAGGACTTCAGCGTTGTTCACCGTCCCCGAACAGTCCTTGGCGTCTGAGTTTCCCGCCCCGGACACTGCCCGGCGCATTCTGGAAGCGGTCGGTGGGACAGGTAGTCGCACCTTCAGCAACATCGCCGCTGCCGCTGGTGACCGCGGCGGCCCGGTCAGCTCCGGCACCCTGTCCCCGCTGCTCCACCGGCTCGTCGAGGAGAAACAGATCCTCGCCGTGGACAAGCCGCTGTCCACCAAGCCCAGCAAACTGGCCCAGTATCGGATCGCGGACAGTAACCTGCGCCTGTACCTGGCCATTTTGCGCGACGTGCATCAACTGGTTCTGCGCGACCGGACAGCGGCCGCCCGCGCGACCCTTGATAGTCGATGGTCCGCCTGGCGGGGAAACGCCGTCGAGCCGATCATCCGCGATGCGCTCGCCATCGCCGCCGGCGCCGGCGGCCTACCCTGGAGCGACACGTGGGAAGTCGGCGGCTGGTGGAATCGGCAGTCCAACCCGGAGATCGATCTTGTCGGAGCTGATCGTGCGCCGATCGCCTCCCGCATTGCGTTCGCCGGCTCCGTCAAGTGGCAAGACGCCCCGTTCGACCGGCACCATCTCGACGAACTGCGACGCCACGCCCCGGTGATTCCGGGTTTTCAGCCCGGGATCAGCGGCCTGGTCGTCGTCAGCCGCTCCGGAGCCGACCTCCCGGCCGAGGCCGCGGATGTCATCTGGGGACCTGATGACATCGTCCAGGCCTGGTCGGTCTGATGCTGTCCGAGGTTGCGACGGGCGCGATGTTCTCCGTGTGGTCGAACCGCACTGGTGGTTCGCGGTCGGGCCGGAATCATCGGCTGCACCCAACCCCATGAGATGGGCAGGTTCAGTGGTAGCGGGTCACCGGCGACCGTTTGGGTGTGGTTCGCATGGTGGTACCTCCGGCCCACCCGAAACGGATACCCAAACGGAGGGGTGCAAGGTGGCAGAAGCGCAGGCCATGGTCGATGCCGTGGCCGCACTGCCGGGCGGCGGCCGGAACCTTGCACCCGGGTGGTGGATTCGTGGGTCAGTTCTGGCCAGGGCTTGCTACGGGTAGTCCTGCTTCTTTCGCGCATTCGAGCAGCCGCCGGTCGTAGGTGACGAAGGCGGTCAGTGCTGCGCCGGACTCGTTGGTCAGCACTTGGGCAGTGGCCAAGTGGATGGCATCGAGGCTGCGGAGCGTCGGCTCGGCGAACGCGGCTGCGGTCGCGCGGATCGTACCGTCGATCTCCAGTCGGAAGAGCCGTCCGACGGCGGCCGGCACTCCGATCAACGCTTGCGGAGCTGATCGGCGCAGCGCTCTGGGCACTTCCACCTCGACGAGAGCGGAGGAGACCAGCGGCACGTCGTCGTGCTTGTTCAGCCAGGAGACAAGGTCGGCACTGCACATTTCCTGCCGAACCAGCTTGACGACGGCAGCTGAATCGAGATAGATCACCAGCGCTCCTCGTCACGCATCGCGGCGAGGGAGGCGGCCACGTCCACCTCTTCGTCACCGAGTTTTGGCGGAAGTGGCACAGAGCCACCGCCGGTGGGGGCGACGGCTCGTCCTGCCGCTACCAGCTTGGCCAGAATCGACCTGTCGTCGCCTACCGGAACAAGTCGGGCGATCGGGTGTCCGCGGTCGGTGATCTCGACGGTCTCGCCGCCACTTACCCGAGCCAGAACCTGGCTCGTGTTCTGGTTCAGCTCCCGGACACCGATGCGTTCCATGCACACGAGTGTAGAACTAGATGTTCTACGTTTCTAGCTTCTGGCGTCATCTGGGCTGCCGGTCCGCCGACCAGAGAGGTCGACGAGGTCCAGGCCATGGTGACTGGCCCGGCTGCCGGCGGGTGGCGTCGGAATCATCGCGCACGGCCCGGGGTCCGTGAGCCGGGCAAATTCAGGGTCAGTGGATCGCCTGCGATCGTGGCGGTGTGGTTCGCATGGTGGTACCTCCGGCCCACCAACCGACGATATCCAGCCTTCGACCTGCGCCTCTCGGTTCGCATGCTGTCCCGAGGTATAGGCTGAGCTATAGCTGGACCATGCCTCATGGCCCCGCCGGTCGCTGGGCGATCAGAACGACCAGCGACGTCCGCGACTGGTTGCGGACGCTCCCGTCAAGGGAGGGCTGATGAGCGACTTCCATGACTGGGACGACATCCGTGCCGAGTTGCACGACGGGGACGACGATGCGCTCGATGTGGAGCGCGCCCGCACCGAGGCGTGGATCAGCGCGTTCCACCTGGTTGAGGAACGTAAGCGTCTCGGGCTCACCCAGCGGCAAGTGGCCGAGCTGATGGGGGTCACGCCCGGCCGGGTCAGTCAGATCGAGAACGGGGATCTGGAGGCCAACGAGGTGGCGACCCTGAGTCGGTACGCGGGCGCCCGGATGCGGATCATCTTCGATTACGGCGGCGACCTTCGGCAGATCGCCTGAGCCCGTGCCGGAATTGGCACGAGCCCGATGTGATCTTGCAGGTTCCGTGGGCAGTCACGTACTACGGTCATGGTTTGCTGGAAGGCCAGCGAGCCCGACCTACCTACCCACTACCGATGGTGCCGGGACCGAGGACCGGAGCGTCGGACGCGTCATCCCTCACCTCCCTTGGCCTCCCGCTTCTCTATCAGTTTCCTGATTTCGCGGAACGCCTCGTCCCTCCGAAAATTGTCCGGCCATCCGAACGCCCGGTACAGTTGCCGTGCGTATTGAACGTCCAGAGTGCTGTACCCCCAGTACGGATCGGTTTGCGCCAGAACTTCCTCCTCGCTCAGCTCCACGCCCTGTTCTTCCGGAACCACGTCAAGCGCTCTGACCTCTATCATCTCCCGACCCGGGCAGGGAATGAGCTCCAGCCTCCGGTATTTATCCTTCAGGTCCTCGAAGTACTCTCTGAGATCCTGCTCGAAAGAGTCACACCGAAGCTCTTCCTCGACGACCGTGCCTTCTCGCAGGTTGAGGAAAAGGGTTCGGCCGCCACTTTCGTAACCCTCCGCGAAGACGAAGATGTGGTCGGGAACGGAGTCTTCATCCCCTGACCAGAGGTACTCCTGCTCCGCGAATCGGGCGCTGTCGAACGTGCTGTAGTCGAGTAGGTGCGACTTGTAGTGGATGTGCCCTGAACTGTCGCCGTGATCTGACGTGCGACTACCCAGGTACGGAAGGTTCCTCAGAACTTCGACGGTGAAATCAGACTTGAAGCCGGCACAGTTCTCGGGCGTGTAGCTGGGCCATCCTCCCGGCGGCGGCATCACAAGATCGTCGGGGTCACGATGCAGGGTCGTCAGAAAGGTCAAGAAATCCAGTACGATTGCGGCTGTCTCGGAGGCGGAGTAAATCGGACGATTTTCTTCGTCACTCATTCGGTGTCCCTTGTTGCGACAGATTTCCACAGTGCTCGAGTGGATCTTAATGCTGCCGGTCAAGGGCTTCGCGTGGCCGGTCGACCCGTTGCGCCCGCTCCGGTTCCATCCAGCGCCATCTCTGGTGCCGGCCGGATCCTCCGCACTCTGCGGTCTGGCTCACCTCCGGTTCACCCACGACCACTGATACCCATGGGGGTATGCTTGAGAGGTGCGAAGCCGCCCGACAAATCCGGCCATCGGCCGACCTGAGCAGCGCCCCGATCTGACTCGAGACGTCGAAGGTGTCCTCGCCGTGGTCGCGCACCCGGACGACGAGTCGTTTGCGCTGGGCGCGGTGCTGGACCGTTTCGTCGCCTGCGGGATTCCCGTCTCGGTGCTCTGCTTCACCCATGGTGAGGCGTCCACCCTGCACGGCCGCGCCGGCAACCTGGCCACCATCCGCGACACGGAGCTGCGCGCGGCCGCGGCGGTACTCGGCGTCGAGTCGGTGGAACTGCTCGACTATCCCGACGGTCAACTCAACCGGCAGTCGCTGGATCACCTGGCCGGGCACGTCCGCCGGCTGATCGCCGCACAACACCCCAGCCACCTGATCGTGTTCGACACCGGCGGGGTCACTGGCCACCCCGACCACCAGCAGGCCACCCGGGCCGCACTCACCGCGGCCCACGCCACCGGCCGCACCGTGCTGGCCTGGACGCTGCCGCATGACATCGCCGACCGGCTCAACGACCAGTTCGGCACCGCCTTCGTCGGACGGCGGCCGGACGAGATCGACGCGCGGCTCAGCGTCGTCCGCACCCGCCAGCGGCGGGCGATCACCGCCCACCGTAGCCAGTCGCTGCACAACCACGTGTTGCACCGCCGCCTGGCGCTGCTGGGTGACCGTGAACACCTGCGCGTGCTCTATCAGCCGAACCAGGGAGACCCGCACATGTCCTACGCATACACCACCCGCCTTCCGCAGCCGTTCTCCGTCGCCGTCGTGGACCGGGTCCGCGCCGCACTGAAGGATCAGGGTTTCGGCGTGCTCACCGAGATCGACGTCCGGGCCACCCTGGAGGCGAAGCTCGGCGTGACCATGGAGGACTACCTGATCCTCGGCGCGTGCAACCCACCGCTTGCGCACCGCGCCCTGGGCCTCGACCGGGAGATCGGGCTGCTGCTGCCCTGCAACGTCGTCGTCCGCGCCGACGGACCCGACGCCACCCTCGTGCAGGCGTTGGACCCGCAGACCATGGTCCAGGTCACCGGCCGAGCCGAGCTCAAAGCGGTCGCCGACGATGCCGCCGTCCGGCTGCGTGCCGCCCTGGACCAGCTCAGCAGCTGAGCGCCGAACGGACCGAAGGCAGCCGACCGCCCCCGGACCCCCGACCTGGCTCAGGACGCTGCGATCTTGGCGATGCCGGGATCGTGACCTGGGGTGTCGTGGGTTTGTTGCGGCGGATATGCGCACCAAGCCGGGCGCTCAGGGGCCGCAGAGAGGCGGTGTCTCCAGCGTGCACACTAATGCCGAGTTGAGCGAGCGTCGTGGAGGATGTGAGTCGTGGACGCTCGATCGACCTTGGCGAACCGGCTCTCCGTCTCGATCGGCTTCGACCCCGGTGGGAGCGCACCGCGACGGTCTGCGCCTTACAGAGGTTGCCGCGGATGTCGTGGGAACCGAGGCGGCGGTACCCCGCCCGAGGCTCGCCGAGTGGTGGAGGCACCGTCCTTCTCGGTGCGGCTCTTGGGGAAAGGACCTGCCGTGCAGAGGGCCGCGCGACGGTCCGTGAGCGTGGCTAGGCGGAGGCTCTCAGGGGCTCGAGGGCGGCCAGGACGAGGTCGAGGCCGAAGGTGAACTCCTCCGCCGGGTCGTAGCCGGCAGCGACGAGCGCCGCGGCCGACTCGTTGAGGTAGGGGAACTCCTCAGGAGAAAGCTGGGGCAGGAAGACGTCCTCGGTCATGTTCGCGAGCTCGTCGGCGGTGTCGAACGGCAGACTGGCTTCCTGCAGGGCGAACCCGTAGACGTAGCTGTCGAGCAACCAGTTGGCGTGCGTCGCCATCACGACCGAGAAGCCGGCCCTGCGTAGGCAGGCGGTGACCGCTTCGCGGTGGCGCAGGTTCGCGGGCCCCGGCGATGTCCGCGACTCCATCAGGCCGATCGCCCACGGGTGGCGTGCGAGAACCTGCCGGGCTGATGCCGACCGCCGTCGCATCGCCGACTGCCAGTCGGTCTGCTCGGGCGGGAGTTCGATCTCCTCGAACACGACATCGATCATGGCGTCCAGCAGCTCTTCCTTGCTGGCCACGTAGTGGTAGAGCGACATCGCGCCCGCGCCGAGCACGCCGGCCAGCCGGCGCATACTCAGCCCGTCGACCCCCTCGTGGTCGGCGAGCCGGATCGCCTCGACCACCACCCGCTGCTTGCTCAGCCCTGCGTCCGACGCGGCCTGGTGTTGCTCCCTGGCGGCCACGGGTCTCCTCGCTCCCTCGCACGGCTTGACAATCGTACGTCGTACGGCCATAGTACAGCGTACGACGTACGGTGTACGAGCCATCGTGGACCAGCTTAGGAAGCCGGAGAAGCCTCGAATGAGTGCGGCAGCGACAACGACGGGTACCACTCCGACCCGAGCGCTCCGAGAGCGGGTCGTCGGCGCGACGGCGATCGCGTTGACAGCGTCGGTGGCGATCCAGAACGCGGTGGTGGTCTGGGCCGGAGCGCCCGCCTACGGGGACCCGATCAAGGAGGTGCTCGCATTCCACGCAGAGCACCGGTTCGCGGTCGCGATCGCGGTCGGCTTGGAGGCGCTGAACCTGCCGCTGTTGCTGGGGTTCGTGACCGGTCTCCACGGGCTTGTCGGGCGCCGCGGGGGTGCGGGCGCGGACTGGTCGCGCCTCGCGGTCGCCGCGGGCGCGACTCTCTCGGCCGTCTTCGCGCTCTACGCCGTTCTGTGGAACGGAGTCGTGCTGTCCGCCAGCGAGCTCGCTGAGCCGAGCCCGGCGTTCGAGCTCGCCTGGCAGCTGCATGCAGCAGCGTTCGCGCTGGCACTGCCGGCGCTCGGCACCACCTTCATCGGCGCTGCGCTGGCGGCGCATACGAGCGGGCTGACACCGCGGTGGCAGCGTCTGCTCGGAGTGGCCGGGGGAGCCCTGCTGCTCGCCGCCGGGGCGGCCAACCTCGCGATCGCGGACGGCTCGGCGTTCCTGTTCGTGGGAATGCCCGGCTACGCCGCCTGGCTCGTGTGGCTGCTCGCGACCGGCGTACGGCTGATGCGCGCTCGAACAGCCGACCGTTCCAACAACGCGTCGGCCTAGGACGAGGAAGAACCAGGGCCCTGTCACACCCGGATGTTCATGCCCGCAAGCAGTTCGCAGAGTCAACGCGGACCCGGCCGCCCTGCGCCCGGTTCTCGAAGGTGAGATCGGGAAAACTGCCGGATTTCCCGGGCGTGGCGGCCGACCGCCCGCGTTAGCCCAGGCCCGGCACGAGCGTGCCGACGAGCGCGGACAGCCGGACCCCACTGCGGCGGCACCCGATCCGGGACACCGAGGGCGACCGCGCCCCGGATGCCCGGCCCGCGACCTAGCGCGCACCGACGCGAATCCGCAGATAGTCGACGCGACACGATGCGGATGGACGAACGGATGCCTTGGTAACGCCTGGATGATCTGAGTTGCGATAGACAGACATCCTACGGCGTATCAGGCACCCGTTCGGTGGTCATGCGGCGCGGACGGGTAGCCCCGATGTCGCGGCGTTGGTGAAGTCGTCATCGACGACGACGACGTGACGGCCGGTGGCGGCGAGCAGGGAGGCGGCGATGGCGGCGCGGTAGCCGGCGGCGCAGTGCACCCATACTTCGCCGTCGGGAACCTCGGCGAGGCGGTTGGGCAGATCGTGCAGGGGGATGTGGACGGCGCTGTCGATGCGCGCCTCGGCGGTCTCGAGACGGCGGCGGGTGTCGAGGATGACGATGGGGCGGTGATGGCGGACCTGGGCGAGGTCGGCGAACGTGGCCCGGGGGAAGGACTCAAGGGGGTGGTCGCCGGTCCAGGTGGCGGGGTCGCCGGTGGCGTGGGCGGCGGGCCGGTCGACGCCGATGCGGACGAGTTCGCGCTGGGCTTCGGCGATCTGTTCGGGAGTTTCGGCGAGCAGGGTGAGCGGGGTGCCCCACGGGATGAGCCAGCCGAGGTAGGTGGCGAAGCTGCCGTCGAGGCCGAAGTTGAAGGTGCCGGGGACGTGTCCGGCGGCGAACGCGACGCGGTTGCGCAGGTCGACGATCCATTCGCCGTCGGCGAGGCGTTTGCGGATCTGCTCGGCGTTGGCCCGCTCCGGTGTGCTCAGGTCGGGCGCGGCGGGACCCGAGCTGTTGGCCGGGGCCATGTGCGCGTAGTACGCGGGCCACGCGTCGAGCCCGGCGAGCAGGGCGTCGACGAAGTCGTCCTCGGCCTGGGTCAGCACCGGGTTGGCGCGCTTCTCGGCTCCGATGGTCGAGGCGGAGGCGTCGGACTGGGTCGCGGAGCAGAAGCTGCCGAACCCGTGGGTCGGGTAGACGCCCGCGATCTCGGGTAGCTCGCCGGCCAGCCGGTGGGCCGAGCGGTACTGGTGGTGGACCAGGTCGTGGGTGTGCGCGGGGCCGAGCAGGTCGGGACGGCCGACGGAGCCGTACAGCAGGGAGCCGCCGGAGAACACAGCCACCGGTTGCCCGTCGGCCTCCAGGGCGTAGGACAGGTGGGTGAAGGTGTGTCCGGGGGTGGCCAGCACCCGTACCCGCAGGGTGTCGCCGACGGCGACCACGTCGCCGTCGCGCACCGCGACCCGGTCGAAGGTGACCGGATCGTCGGCGTTGATGTGGTAGGCGGCGCCGGTAGCGCGCGCGAGGGCGTAGCCGCCGGTGACGTAGTCGTTGTGGATGTGCGTCTCGAAGACGTGCGTGATCGTCACACCCTCGGCGGTCGCGAGGTCGAGGACACGGTCGATGTCACGCTGCGGGTCGACGACGAAGGCGTGTGTGCCGTCGTGGACGAGGTAGCTGCGGTCGCCGAGGGTGGGTGTGTCGATGGGCAGGACACGGAACACGGTGTGGACTCCTTCGCGCAGGTGGGAGAAGCGGGCTGGGGTCAGACGGCGGCTCGGCCGCGCGTGATCGGGTAGCCGGCGCGCTGCCAGGCGGTGGTGCCACCGGCGACCGACCATGCGTCGATGCCCGCGCGGTGCAGGTGGTCGGCCGCCATCAGGCTGCGGTTGCCGGTCGCGCAGATCACGTACACCGGCACGCCGCGCGGCAGGTCACCGGCGCGGGCGGCAAGCCGGCCCAGTGGGACCGGTTCGGCTCCGGGCACGTGCCCGCTGGCGTACTCGAACGGTTCACGGACGTCGATGACGACGGCGCCGTCGCGGTGGCGGGCGGCGAACGTGGCCAGATCGACCTCGCGCATAGCTGACTCCTTCCGATCACATACCCCAGGGGGTATCCGTATCCGACCATAGCGCGCGGGCCGCGGCGGTCGTCAACCCCCCTTGTTCGGGCGACGTCCAGACCGCCCGGCCGCGGCGGAATAAATACCCCCAGGGGTATCGTTGAGCGCAGAGAAGGAGGGCGACATGCATCTCGACGAGGCCGGCAACGCCGACGTACGCCGGCGACTGCGCCGGGCGGAGGGCCAGCTGCGGGGCGTGATCGCCATGCTCGACGACGGACGCGACTGCACCGAGGTGCTGACGCAGCTGGCCGCGGTCACCCGCGCCCTGCACCGCGCCGGCTACGCGATGCTCGCCGACGGCCTCGAGCAGTGTCTCAGCGCGCCGGCCGACGGCGAGCGCAAGGAGACCGTGGCCCGGCTGGAGAAGCTCTTCCTGTCCCTGGGCTGACCGCAGCGCACGAATCCGGCGCCGGCCCGGCCGGCGAGAAGGGGAAAGAACAGCCATGAGTACGACTGCCCTGACGATGGACACCTTCGAGAAGACCGTCACCGGTGGCGGCATCGTCCTGGTCGATTGGTGGGCGTCCTGGTGCGGCCCGTGTCGCCGCTTCGCCCCGGTCTTCGAACAGGCCAGCGAGCGGCACGCCGACATCGTCTTCGCCAAGGTCGACACGGAGGCCGAGCAGCAACTCGCGGCTGCGGCCCGGATCTCCTCGATCCCGACGCTGATGGCGTTCCGCGACGGGATTCTCGTCTTCTCCCAGCCCGGCGCGCTACCGTCCGCAGCGCTGGAAGAACTCGTCGCCGCCGTCCGCGGCCTGGACATGGAAGAGGTTCGCGGCAAGATCGCGCAACAGAGCGGCAGCGGCGAACCGGCAGCGGCATGATGCCGGTGACCGCCCACCCACCGTCGTTCACCTGCTCGCCCAGCGGGCCCGAGCTGCCCGGACGGGCGGCGGAGAGCGGAGGCCATCCGGTCCTCAGGGTCGGGACGCTGGCCCCTGTCCGGCGACGAGGCAGCGGCACGAGACTCGAGAGAGAGGACCGGATCAGCCGCCCACGGAAAGAAGTCGGGAATGCGCCCTGCGCCGAAGTGCATCATCGACCGGACGCGTCCCTGCGGGGCCTGCATCGCACCGAGCCCGCAGGAGTGCCCGTACGCCTACCTGCTCGATCCTGACGAACTCGCCGCGGTGGTCGCTGCCGGCCGGGCCGGCGCCGACCGGCCGCCGACCACCCACGTGCCGTCCCGATCCACGGCGGCAACGAGTTGATCAACCTGAGAGGGCTGATGGCGGCGGCGATACCACCAGCACGCCGGCAACTCGGGCCGTCAGGGCACACCGCCTCTGTCCGCCGAGGCCGCCACCGATGACCGCCGGAACGCGACGCTCTCGGCGCGTGGTTACCGCAGGGACCCGGCCAGGACTTTCGGCCACGGCGAGGGAGAGATGGTGACCACCTCGGTGTCCCGCTCCGACACCACTCACCACGGGCTGGCCGCTCACGAAGTCGTGCTGCTCCTGGAGACCGATGCTCGGAATGGCCTGGGCAGTCAGGATGTCGCGGAGCGGCTGGCGCGGTTCGGGCCCAACAGCCTGCCCGCGGTCCAGGGCGACGGGTTGTTGCTGCGAGTCGCCAGCCAGTTCCATCACCCGCTGATCTATGTGCTGCTCGCCTCGGCCGCGATCACCGCGGCGCTGCGCGAGTACGTCGACTCAGCCGTGATCCTGGGGGTGGTGCTGATCAACGCGATCGTGGGTTTCATCCAGGAGTCCAGAGCGGAGGCGGCGCTGGAAGGGCTGCGGTCGATGGTGCGTACCCGGGCCACGGTGATCCGCGACGGCCGCCAGCGGATCGTGCCGTCCGAGCAACTGGTACCCGGCGACCTGGTGCTGCTCGAGGCCGGCGAGAAGGTCCCCGCGGACCTGCGGCTTGTCCGGCTGGCCGAACTGCGGATCAACGAGTCGGCGCTGACCGGTGAGTCCGTCCCGGTGAGAAAGGACGAGATCGTCCTGCCCGATGCGGTACCGGTCGCCGACCGGCGCAACATGGCGTACTCGGGAACGCTGGTCGCCGGCGGTAGCGGCACCGGGATCGTGGTCGCCACCGGCGCCGAAACCGAATTGGGCGAGATTCACCGTCTGGTTGGCGCCGCGGAGACCCTGGCCACACCGCTGACCCGCAAACTCGCCGAGTTCAGCAGGATCCTCACCGTAGGCATCGTCGCTCTGGCCGGGGCCACGTTCGCCGTCGGTCTGTTGCGCGGCTATGACGCGGTGGAGACGTTCACCGCCGCCGTCGCGCTGGCCGTGGGTGCGATCCCGGAAGGGCTCCCGGCGGCGGTCACGATCACCTTGGCCATCGGCGTGGCCCGGATGGCGCGGCGGCGGGCGGTGATCCGCCGGCTGCCCGCGGTGGAGACCCTTGGCGGCACCACGGTCATTTGTACGGACAAGACCGGAACGCTGACCGAGAACCAGATGACGGTGCGGGCGGTGTGGACGCCAGGTGCTGCCTACGAGGTGACCGGCTCCGGATACGCGCCGGACGGCGCCGTGAGAACCGGCGGCGGCGCGTCGGCGTCCCTGGACGGCGACCAGGCGCTGCGCTGGTGCATGCTGGCCGGTGCCGCGTGCAACGACGCGACACTGAATCGCGAGGACGGGCGGTACGAGATTCTCGGCGACCCGACGGAGGGCGCGATGCTCGTCGTCGCCCGCAAGTCCGGAATCGCCGCCGACTACGTCGGAGAACGTCTCCCACGGGTGGCGACCATCCCGTTCACCTCCGAGCGGGGCTGGATGGCCACGCTGCACCGCGACAGAGGCCATGACCGCGACAGAGGCCATGACCGCGACAGAGGCCATGACCGCGACAGAGGCCATGCGTCCGCAGACCACGTGGTTCTGGCGAAGGGAGCCGTGGAGCGGGTGCTGGACCTGTGCGGCGCTCAGCTGGACGCCGACGGCACCAGCGGGCCACTGGAGCGCCAGGCCGTGCTGGACGCAGCCGACGACCTCGCCGTTCGCGGACTACGTGTGCTGGCCACCGCCATCGGCCCCACCACCGGGCCGGTCGGGTTCGAGGAGGACGAACGGCCCGGCGGCATGGTTCTGGTCGGGTTGCAGGCCATGTTCGACCCGCCTCGACCGGCCGCCGCCGCTGCGGTCGCCGCCTGCCGCACCGCCGGCATCGCGGTGAAGATGATCACCGGGGATCATGCCGCCACCGCGACCGCCATCGCCGGGCAGACCGGCCTGCTCGACCCGGAATCGGCCGGCGACGGTGCCGTGTTGACCGGGACGGACCTCGCTGCGCTACCCGCCGAGGACCTGCCGGATGCGGTGGACCGCGCGGTCGTGTTCGCCCGGGTGTCGCCGGAGCAGAAGCTGCTGTTGGTCGAAGCGTTGCAGTCGCGCGGCCACGTGGTCGCGATGACCGGCGACGGGGTCAACGACGCTCCCGCCCTGCGGCAGGCCGGCATCGGTGTGGCCATGGGTGCCGGCGGCACCGAGGTGGCCAAGGACGCCGCCGACATGGTGCTCACCGACGACGACTTCGCCACCATCGAAGCGGCCGTCGAAGAAGGCCGGGGCGTGTTCGACAACCTCGTCAAGTTCATCACCTGGACGCTGCCCACCAATATCGGCGAGGGCCTGGTCATCCTGGCCGCCATCGTGGCCGGCGCCGCGCTGCCGATCCTGCCCACCCAGATCCTGTGGATCAACATGACCACCGCGGTCGCGCTCGGCCTGATGCTCGCCTTCGAACCCAAGGAGGCCGGCATCATGACCCGGCCGCCACGCGACCCGGGACAGCCGCTGCTCACCCACGCCCTGATGCTGCGGATCCTGCTGGTCTCCGCACTGTTGGTCGCCGGATCGTGGTGGCTCTTCCACTGGGAACGCAGCAGCGGCGCAACGCTGGCCGAGGCCCGGACCGCGGCGATGAACCTGTTCGTTGTGGTGGAGGCCTTCTATCTGTTCAGCTGCCGCTCCCTGACCCACTCCGCCTGGCGGATCGGCCTGTTCTCCAACCCGTGGGTCACTGCCGGCATCACCGTCCAGGCGGTCGGCCAGCTCGCCATCACATATCTGCCCAGCATGAATACCCTGTTCGGCACCGCGCCCATCGGCGCCGGCGTGTGGCTGCGCATCCTGGGCATCGCGGCGGCGGCCAGCCTCGTGGTTGCCGTCGACAAGCGCCTCCGCAGGCCAACGTGACGGTCTGTACGATCGCCGGACGGACGTGGGATACCGCATCACCGCTTCTCCGCACGTCCAGGGTTGCCGCAGGTTCGGGCGAGAGGTGACGATGGCGAAGCTGGTCCTGTCTCCGGACGAGGCGGTTGTCTGCGAGTTGGTGGGAGTTCGCGTCTTTCTTCAAGCGCGAGCAGTGCTCCTCGACGGAGAGATCGTCAACCCCACGGTCGGCCCGGCCGGGCAGGCGGCCGGCGGGGTTCGGGACGGCGGGGTGGTGACCGGCGAGCTCGTCCCGGGGGCGGAGCCCGCCTTGAACGGCTCCTGCACCTGTGCCGACGCGGAGTGCGTACATCTGGTCGCGCTGTTGCTTGCCGTTCAGCGGGACGACCGGGCGATGGACCCACCGGCACCGGCGCAGCGGCGGCCGAAGGCCGGCCGATGGGAGTCACGGCTGTCGGCGTGGGTGCGTGACCTGGCCGGGACGCCGCTGCTCCCGCAGCCCGAGGAGCCGGGGATCGGCCTGCAGTTCGAGCTGGTGGATGCCTACGTTCCGCGGGTACGCAGGACAGGGCGGCGAATCTCGATGCGTCCGGTTCTGCCGGGTCGTAAAGGGTGGGTGCGTACCGGAATCAGCTGGCACTCGCTCGGCTACGCCGGGGGACGGTCGCCGGACCTGGAGCATCACCGCCGGCTGCTCACCGAGATCGCCACACTTTCGGGCTCCCAGGCGCGCTACTACAGCAGCGCCAGCGCGAACATCTACCTCGACGAGTTCGGCAGCCGGCGGATCTGGGACCTGCTGGCAGAGGCACAGGAATCCGGCCTGCCGTTGGTGCAGTACGGCAAGAACGCCCGACCGGTGGTCGTGGCAAGCCGCCCGGCGTGGGTGTCGATGCAGGTGGACAGCGTCGACAGTGACCTGTCGCTGCAAGCCGTGCTCCAGGTCGACGGCGTGCCTGTCGACCTGGAGCGCACCCTCTTCGTCGGCGAGCCGGCGCACGGCCTCGCCTCGTGGGGTGCACGCGGCACCGCGGAGGCGGCGGAGCCGGTCTGGCGGCTGGCTCCGCTGGCACGTCCGTTGCCGCGTACGGCTCGTAAGGCCCTGACGGCACCGGGTATCCAGATTCCCGGTGAGCAGCGGGAGCGGTTCTTCGCCGAGTTCTACCCCGACCTGGTCCGGCAGATGGAGGTCGTGCCGGCCGGCACAACCGTGAGTCTGCCTCAGGTGAGTGCTCCGGCCCTGACCGTGACGTTGAGCGCCGAACGCCCGCATCAGCTGCGGTTGCGCTGGGAATGGGTGGTCGAGGTCGGCGGTGGGCGGCACGGTGAGCCGCTCTGGTCACCGAAGCTACCGGACGAGCAGGCAGATCTCGTGCGGCGGGTGGCTGATCTCGCCGGGCCCCGCGTGCCCGCTCTGCTCGAACCCGGTCCGATGGGTCCCCGGCTCGCCGCCGAGTCGGTGCTGAACGGTGACGCGATGATCCATTTTCTGGGTACGGTGCTCCCCGAGCTGGCCGCCCTCGGAGTGGCCGTGATCGAGCCGGACGACTGGGATCTGCAGGAGAGCGACGCGGCGCCGGTCATCACGTTCACCGGTGCCGCGGAGATCGGCGAGCAGGACTGGTTCGATCTGTCGGTCCGCGTCGAGGTGGGCGGTGAGCAGGTCGACTTCGAGGCGCTCTTCGTCGCGCTCGCCCGGGAGCAGGAGTTCCTGATCCTGCCCACCGGTGTCTACTTCGGCCTGGACCGGCCCGAGTTCCAGCAGTTGCGCGTTCTGATCGCCGAGTCCCGCGAACTCACCGACAGCCCACCGGGCATGCTGCGGGTCGGCCGGTTCCAGGCCGGCGTCTGGGACGAGCTGGGCGAACTGGGCGAGCTGACCGGTCAGGCGGCGGATTGGCAGCGCACGGTGGCCACGCTGAGCCGGGCGGGTGTGCTCCTCGACCAGTCGGTACCCAGCGAGGTGCACGCCGAGTTGCGCCCGTACCAACAGGAGGGCTTCCGCTGGCTGGCCGCACTGCACGACAACGGCCTCGGCGGCATCCTCGCCGACGACATGGGACTCGGCAAGACGCTGCAGGCGCTCGCCCTGCTGTGCCATGCCCGCAAACATGGCCGCTTCCTGGTCGTGGCGCCGGCCAGCGTCGTGCACAACTGGGCGGCCGAGGCTGCCCGTTTCACCCCGGACCTCGACGTCCGGGCGATCACCTCGACCACGGCCCGGCGAGGTGCCGGCCTGGCGGAGGCGATCGGGCAGGCGGAGGTCGTGGTCACGTCGTACACCCTGTTCCGTCTGGAGTACGACGACTACGCGGTGCTCGACTGGGCCGGCCTGGTGCTCGATGAGGCGCAGTTCGTGAAGAATCCGCAGTCGCAGGCATACAAGTGTGCCCGCCGCCTCCCGGCACCCTTCAAGGCCGCCATTACCGGGACGCCGATGGAGAACAACCTGGCCGAACTGTGGGCACTCTGCTCGATCGTGGCACCGGGTCTGTTCCCCCGGCTCGATCGGTTCACCGACTACTACCGCCATCCGATCGAACGCGAACGGGACCAGGACCGGCTGGCTCAGTTGCGCCGCCGGATCCGCCCGCTTGTGTTGCGTCGCCGCAAGAGCGAGGTGGCCGCCGAGTTGCCGGCCAAGCAGGAACAGTTGATCGAGGTCGATCTGTCGCCCGGCCATCGCAGGGTCTACCAGCGTTACCTGCAGCGGGAACGGCAGAAGGTGCTCGGCCTGCTGGGCGACATGGAGAAGAACCGTTTCGAGATCTTCCGCTCGCTGACGTTGTTGCGGCAGGCCAGCCTCGACGTGGCGATTGTCGACGAACAACACCGCGCGATCTCCTCCACCAAGCTCGATCTGTTGGTGGAGCAGGTCACCGACATCGCTGCGGAGGGGCATCGCACCCTGGTGTTCAGCCAGTTCACCCGCTTTCTCGGTAGCGCACGCGACCGGTTGGAGCAGGCGGGCATCACCTGCGCGTACCTGGACGGCACCACCCGCGATCGGAAGCGGGTGGTCGAGGATTTCAAGACCGGCACCGCGCCGGTCTTCCTGATCAGCCTGAAGGCCGGCGGGTTCGGCCTGAACCTGACCGAGGCGGACTACTGCATCCTGCTCGACCCGTGGTGGAATCCCGCGACGGAGGCGCAGGCGGTGGACCGGGCTCACCGTATCGGGCAGACCCGCACCGTGATGGTCTATCGCCTGGTAGCGCGGGACACCATCGAGGAGAAGGTGATGGCGTTGCAGGCGCGGAAAGCCGAACTGTTCGCCGGGGTGATGGACGGCGGAGAATTCGCCTCCGCGGGGCTCACCGCCGCCGACATCCGCGAACTCCTCGGTTAGTAGGGGCAGCCGCCGTTTTGGAACGCGGCGGGCAGTCGCAGGTCCCGCCCGGCTACCGGCCGGGCCGGAGCGGCAGGGAACTGGGCGGACGCGTGTGGTCGCCGCGCCTTCGGCGTGGCGGGGTACCGGGCGTACCAGAGGACTGACGACCGGGTGGGCAGGCGGAGGCTCCGTTGCCGGGTGGCCGGGTGATGTTCGGCCCATAATCTTGACTCATTCCAGAAAAGTGGCCAGACTTCACGGCGTGCCCCAGCCCCTGGATCTCCACCAGATGCTGCGCGGGGCCGCGTTGCGGGTGACCCGTCCTCGGCTGGCCGTGCTCAACGCGGTGCACGCGCATCCGCACGCCGACACGGAATCGATCATCGGTGCCGTTCGCGGCGATCTTCCGAACGTCTCCCACCAGGCCGTCTACGACTCGCTGCACGCACTGACCGCCGCCGGGCTGGTGCGGCGCCTCCAGCCATCCGGCTCGGTGGCCCGCTACGAGGCGCGGGTCGGCGACAACCACCACCATCTCGTGTGCCGGTCCTGCGGTCTCATCGCCGACGTCGACCGCGCCGTCGGTGAGGCGCCCTGCCTGAGTGCCTCCCACCCGACCACCTCCGGCCACGGCGGCTTCGCCGTCGACGAGGCCGAGGTCGTCTACCGGGGGCTCTGTCCCGACTGCACCACCAGGGGAAACTCCCGAAACTCCTAATCTGCCGACCCCGTCATCCCGATCCGCCACGTCACGGAAGGAACCCGATGTCCGAGAACCACGACGCCGTCGTACACGACGCGGAGGCGGGCAGCGAGTCCCGCTGCCCGGTCGCGCACGGACGCGCCCCGCACCCCACCCAGGGTGGCGGGAACCGCGGCTGGTGGCCGAACCAGCTCAACCTGAAGATCCTCGCCAAGAACCCCGCCGTGGCCAACCCGCTCGGCGACCAGTTCGACTACGCCGAGGCGTTCAACAGCCTCGACCTCGCCGCCGTGAAGCGGGACATCGCGGAGCTGCTGGCGACCTCGCAGGAGTGGTGGCCCGCCGACTTCGGCCACTACGGCCCGTTCATGATCCGGATGGCGTGGCACAGCGCCGGTACGTACCGGATCAGCGACGGCCGGGGCGGTGCCGGCGCCGGGCAGCAGCGTTTCGCGCCGCTCAACAGCTGGCCGGACAACGGAAACCTGGACAAGGCGCGCCGCCTGCTCTGGCCGGTCAAGAAGAAGTACGGCCAGCAGATCTCCTGGGCCGACCTCATGATCCTCACCGGCAACGTCGCCCTGGAGTCGATGGGCTTCAGGACCTTCGGCTTCGCCGGCGGCCGTCCCGACGTCTGGGAGGCCGACGAGGACGTCTACTGGGGGCCGGAGACCACCTGGCTCGGCGACGAGCGCTACACCGGCGACCGTGAGCTGGAGAACCCGCTCGCCGCGGTGCAGATGGGCCTCATCTACGTCAACCCGGAGGGCCCGAACGGCAACCCGGACCCGATCGCGGCGGCGCGGGACGTCCGGGAGACCTTCCGCCGGATGGGGATGAACGACGAGGAGACCGTCGCCCTGATCGCCGGCGGCCACACCTTCGGCAAGACCCACGGCGCGGGCACCGCCGACCACGTCGGTCCGGAGCCCGAGGCCGCCCCGATCGAGGAGCAGGGGCTGGGCTGGCGGAACAGCTTCGGCACCGGCAAGGGCGGGGACACCATCACCAGCGGTCTGGAGGTCACCTGGACCACCACGCCGACGAAGTGGACCAACAACTTCTTCTGGAACCTCTTCGGGTACGAGTGGGAGCTGACCAAGAGCCCGGCCGGCGCGCACCAGTGGAAGCCCAAGCACCGCGCCGGTGAGGGAACCGTCCCCGACGCGCACGACCCGGCGAAGCGGCACGCCCCGGGCATGCTCACGACCGACCTCGCGCTCCGCTTCGACCCGGTCTACGAGCAGATTTCGCGACGGTTCATGGAGAACCCCGACGAGTTCGCCGACGCGTTCGCGCGGGCCTGGTTCAAGCTGACCCACCGCGACATGGGCCCGATCCAGCGCTACCTCGGCCCCGAGGTCCCCGCCGAGACGCTGGTCTGGCAGGACCCCGTCCCGGCGCTGGACCACGAGCTCGTCGGCGTCGACGACGTCGCCACCCTCAAGACCCGGATCCTCGCCTCGGGGCTGTCGGTGTCGCAGCTCGTCTCCACCGCCTGGGCGTCGGCGTCGACGTTCCGCGGCGGCGACAAGCGCGGCGGCGCGAACGGGGCGCGGATCCGCCTCCAGCCGCAGAAGAGCTGGGAGGTCAACAACCCCGACGAGCTGGCGAGGGTGCTGCACACCCTGGAGGGCATCCAGCAGTCCTTCAACGCCGCCCAGACCGGCGGCAAGCGGATCTCCCTCGCCGACCTGATCGTGCTGGCCGGCTCGGCGGCCGTCGAGCAGGCGGCCCGGGACGCCGGTCACCCGGTCGAGGTCCCGTTCACGCCGGGGCGCACCGACGCGTCGCAGGAGCAGACCGACGTGGAGTCCTTCGCCGCGATGGAGCCGACCGCCGACGGGTTCCGCAACTACCTCGGCAAGGGCGTACGACTGCCCGCCGAGTTCCTCCTGGTCGACAGGGCGAACCTGCTGACCCTGAGCGCACCCGAGATGACGGTCCTGGTCGGTGGTCTCCGCGTCCTCGGCGCCAACTACCAGCAGTCGCCGCTCGGTGTCCTCACCAGCGCCCCCGGGGTGCTGACCAACGACTTCTTCGTCAACCTGCTCGACCTGGGCACGACGTGGAAGCCGACCTCCGAGGAGGCCAGCACCTTCGAGGCTCGTGACCCGGTCACCGGTGAGGTCAGGTGGACCGGCAGCCGGGTCGACCTGGTCTTCGGGTCGCACTCGGAGTTGCGCGCCCTCGCCGAGGTCTACGCGAGTGACGACGCACGGGAGAAGTTCGTGCAGGACTTCGTCGCCGCGTGGGTCAAGGTGATGAACCTCGACCGGTTCGACCTGGTCTGAGCCCCGAGTCCGTGCCGTCCAGGCCGGCCCACCCGGCCGGCCTGGACGGGGGACGGCTCAGAAGCCCTCCGGCGCGTGCGGCACGTAGTGCTGGCCGAGCCGGTGCAGCGCCTCCTCGTCGAGCGTCACCTCGACCGCGGCGACCGCGTCGGTGATCTGCTCCGGCCTGGTCGCCCCGACGATCGGCGCGGTCACCGCCGGCTGGTGCAGCAGCCAGGCGAGCGCGACCTGCGCCCGGGACACGCCGAGCTCACCGGCAACCTCGGCGACCGCGCCGACCACCCGACGGTCGGCCTCCTCGGCCTGCCGGTAGAGGGTGCCGCCGAACCGGTCGTTCTCGCTGCGGGTGGTGGTGGCGTCCCAGTCCCGGGTCAGCCGGCCCCGGGCGAGCGGGCTCCACGGCAGCACCCCGACGCCCTGGTCCAGGCAGAAGGGGAGCATCTCCCGCTCCTCCTCCCGCATGATCAGGTTGTACTGATCCTGCATCGAGACGAACCGCGTCCAGCCGTGCAGGTCGGCGGTGTACTGCGCCTGCGCGAACTGCCAGGTCCACATCGAGGACGCACCGACATACCGCACCTTGCCGGCCCGGACGAGGTCGTGCAGCGCCTCCATCGTCTCCTCGATCGGCACCTCGGGGTCGTAGCGGTGGATCTGGTAGAGGTCGATGTAGTCGGTGCCGAGCCGGCGCAGGCTCTCGTCGACCTGGGTGAGGATCGCCGCCCGGGACAGCCCGCCGCCCTTCGGCCCGGGGCCCATCCGGCCGTGCACCTTGGTGGCGATGACCACCTCGTCGCGGCGGGCGAACTCGCCGAGCAGCCGCCCGGTGATCTCCTCGCTGCTGCCGAGCGAGTAGACGTTCGCCGTGTCGAAGGTGGTGATCCCGGCCTCGATCGCCTGCCGGAAGAAGGGCCGCGCCTCGTCGAGCCCCATCGACCAGGCGTGGGTGCCGCGCCGCGGGTCGCCGTAGGTCATGCAACCGAGCACGATGGCCGACACTTCCAGTCCCGAGCCGCCCAGGCGTACGTACCGCATCAGTTCTCCTCGCCGCGTCCGTGGCCGCGCGTCACCGTGGCCGCGCCTGTCACCGGCGGGTTGTCGATCACCGGCCCTTCCGCAAGGTACCGGCGGGCGGGCGTACGCGAAACCCGTGCCGACCTCGGCGGCGTGCCCCTCCGGCACGGCAGGGCGCCCCTCCCGTGCCGGAGGTCCGGCCGGAAGGGGCGCCTCGTCGAGGTTCAGTCGATCGTCATCGGGTGACGGTGAAGGCGATCCGGCCGAGGGTGTCCTCGATGCCGGTGAAGCCCTCACCCGGGTTGAACTCGTCCTCCCCGAAGTCGACGTCGATGTCGTCGGCGGTGCCGCCGATCCCGTCCGGGCCGACCCCGAACATGACCGGGAAGTTGCCGCCCTGGTCCATCAGGTTGGGCTGCTCGTTGAACTGGTCGACGTGCCAGTTGCCGAAGAAGTGGCCGGCCTCGTGCGCGGTGACGTTGCCGACGGCCTGACCCACGAAGGCGATCCGGTCGCTCTCGGCGGTCAGGTAGGTGTTCAGCGACGGGTCGTCGCCGGTCGGCTCGCTCAGCACGTCGAGCAGGACCAGTGCCGAGTCCTCGGTGCCGAAGTTGCCCGGGTCGATGTACTGCGCGATGCCGATGGTGGGCACCCCCGACTCGGCGATGGTGCCGCCGACGATGACCCGGCTGACGTTCGCCTGCCCGAACGGGTCGGCGTGGTCCCGGCTGTTGAGGATCCGGATGTCGAAGCGGGGGTTGAGACCGCTGTGGACCATGTCGTGGCGCAGGTTCTCCCGGACCTCGGCGACGATCGCGTCGATCACCGCGTCCTCGTCGGCGGCGGTGAGGCCCCACCGGCCGAGGAAGGCCCGCATCGGGCTGAGGGTGCGCACGCCGGGCCCGCCGAACATGGCGGTGTTGATCCGCGCGCCGTCGAAGTCGAGGAAGAGGGTCTGCCGTGGCTGCTGCCCCGGCCGGTACGCCTCGACCGTGATGTCGTACATGCCGTCGCCGAGGCTGACGCCGACATAGTGCCAACCGGCCTTCGACGCCACGTGCTCGGTGACCGCGTTGCCGCCGCCCGGCAGGGGGCTGTTCGGCGGGTAGAGGGCGGTGGCGTCCTGCGCGGAGCCGTGCACCTCGCGGCCGTCCGGGTCGAAGACCGTGATCTCGGCGGCCGAGCCCTCGACCGAGGCGCCGAGCACGTCACCCGGCCGGAGCCGTACCGCGAAGAAGTCGGTGTCCTGGTCGGCGGTGGAGATGGTGACCTGGTAAGGGCCCTCGCTGCCGGCGCCCCCGCCGCTGCCCGAGTCGAACGGGTCCTCCGGCAGGGTCGGGAAGCCGATCACCGCCACGTAGTAGGTGCCGTCCGCCGCGAACTGGTGCACCAGGAGGCTGTCCAGGCCCTCGGGGCTGTCGTCGTTGAGGTCGATCAGCTCGCCGTCGGCGGTGTAGAGCAGCACGACCGGGTCCAGAGCGCCGGTCGGGGTGTCGATGTCGACGGTCAGCGTCCGTCCGGCGGTGCCGGTCACCTCGTAGAAGTCGAAGTCACCGCTGCCGGTGCCGTCGCTGCCGTGCGGGCCGTCACCGATCTCCGCCGAGGTGGTGACCGCCTGCCGGTCCGCGCCGACACCGGTCTCGCCGGCCAGCGGGATGGCGCCGTCGTCCTCGGGGTTCGGCTCGATCTCCTCCGCCTCCACCTGCTCCGGGGAGAGCGTGCCGAGGATCCGCAGCCGGTTGTTGTCCCTGCCGCCCGTACCGAAGCCGGCGATCCGCTGTGCGGTGGCCGGGCTGTCGTTGCTGCCGCGTACGCCGGTCGGCTCCTCCTCGTCGGCGAGCATCGGCGCGGCGGCGGCCGCCCGCTGCTGGGCCCGCAGGCCGGCCCGTTGCGCACCTTTCTGGGCCAGCCAGTTCCGCCAGCCGACGTGGTCGGCCTCTGCCGGGTCGGGCAGCAGTGCGAGGTACGGGTTCGGTCCGGACGGCTGCTTCGCGGCACCCGGCTTCAGCTTGACGAGGCTGGCCGGCGGTGCGGCGGTGGTGCGCTGGTCCGACCCCGGCCGGGCCTGTGCACCCGTGGGTGTCAGGACCGCGGCCACCAGCGTTCCGGCAGCCAGCATCGCGATTGGTCGACGCATGTATTCCCCTCCGTCGTGCCATCGATCGGTGGCCCCCGCCACCAGATGGCTATCGTGACGCTACTGATCTCGAAGGGAAATTAATAGAAGGAGCGGGATATCTAACTACATTGCTAGACACGGTCACGGGGACCCGTGACCGTGCCGAAGATTCGATCGTGCCGTACCGGAGCGGCTTCTGGATCGCGAAGCCGATCGTCCTGATTGGTCGGACGGCCTAGCTGTCGGCCGGGGCCGCGTCTCCGTGACCGTCGGCGGCCGGTGGGGTGATCAGGCGGCCCACGGCGGTGTTGGTGAGTGTCGCGCTCAGTGCGCTGCCGGCGGCGATTCCCCAGCCGACCGGCCCGAGCGGGGTGCAGCCGAAGAACTGGCTCAGCCCCGGCGTCTGGATCACCCCCGCGAGTACCGCCACCGAGACGGCGGTCGAGGCGAGCACGCTGCGGCTCGCCCCGCCGTCGAGCACGGTCTGGCCGAGCTGCGTGCCGACCAGCGAGGCGAGCGCGACCGTGCCGGCCCGGCGGCGGGTGCCGGTGTAGCGGGCCAGCGTCCAGCCGGTGGTGGCGCCGAGGGCCGTGGTACCGGCCCGCAGCGCGATCTCCCGGCTCAGGGTGGCACCGAGGGACGTCTCTGGGCCCTCGGTGAGCAGGCCGTCCATCCGGTCCGGCCGGGGCGCCCGGACCGCGATCGCCATCGCCGGTGCCAGGTCGGTGAGAAGGTTGACCAGCAGCATCTGCCGGCCGTTCAGCGCCGACCGGCCGGTCAGCGCGGCGGTGAGCACGCTGAACGCGATCTCGCCGAGGTTGCCGCCGACCAGGATGCTCAGGGCGTGCCGCACCGAGGACCACATGGCGCGCCCCTCGACCAGGGTGGCGATGATCGTTTCGAGCCGGTCGTCGGTGACCACCAGGTCGGCGGCGGCCCGGGCGGCCGGGGTGCCCCGCTGGCCGAGCGCGATGCCGACGTCGGCGAGCCGGATCGCGGGCGCGTCGTTGGCGCCGTCGCCGGTCATCGCCACGGTACGGCCGCACTTCTGCAACGCCTGGATGATCCGCACCTTGTGCGTCGGCGTGCACCGGGCCACCACGTCGGTCCGGGCCAGCCGCTCGGCCAGCGCGTCGTCGTCGAGCCGGTCGAGTTCGATGGCGGTGACCACCCGCTGGGCGGTGCCGTCGGTACTGATGATCGCGGCGATCGCCTCGGCCGTCGCCGGATGGTCCCCCGTGATCATGATCGTGTGTACGCCGGCCTGCCGGATCCGCGCCACCGCCGGGGCGGCGCTCTGCCGTACCCCGTCGGAGAGGGCGAGGAAGCCGACGAAGGTCAGCTCACCGACGTCGTCCTCGCCGACGGTGTCGCCGGGCAGCTCGCGCTCGGCGACCGCCAGGACCCGCTGGCCGGCACCGGCGTGCTGGTCCAGCACCTCCCGGAGGGCCCGGCTGCCGGCCTCGTCCAGGGCCCGGTCGCCGTCCGACCGCCGTCGCCGGGTGCACCGGGGCAGGATCGTCTCCGGCGCACCCTTCACGCTGAGCAGGTGGCGACCACGGTAGCGGCCGACCGTGGCGTGGTAGCCCCGGGAGGGCTCGAACGGCAGCGCGTCCGCCTGCTGCCAGCCGTGGGCCCGGGTTCCGGTGCCGACGCCGGCCCGCCGGGCGCCGGTCAGCACCGCCCGGTCGGTCTGCTGGCTGACCTCCTCCGGCCGGTCGGCCGCCGGGGTGGCCCGCAGCGCCACCCTGAGCACCGGACGCAGCGGCTTGTCCAGTGCGTCCAGGTCGGCGTACCGGTCGCCGTCGCCGACGCCGGCCAGCATCAGCTCGCCCTCGGTCAGGGTGCCGGTCTTGTCGAAGCAGAGCACGTCGACCCGGCCGAGTGCCTCGATGGTGCGCGGGTTGCGCACCAGTGCGCCGTGTTCGGCCAGCCGGCGGGCGGCGGCCAGCTGGGCGGCGCTGACCAGGAACGGCAACCCCTCCGGCACGGAGGCGACCGCCAGGTTCGCGGCGGTGCCGGCCGACTCCACCAGCGGCACGCCCCGGAGCAGCCCGGCCCCGGCGACCGCCACCGCCGAGCTGGCGGCGAGCGGGATCGACATCTTGGTCAGCCTGCCGAGCCGGGCCTCGACGCCGCTGGTCGGGGCGGACTCCCCGGCCAGCGCCATGCCCCGGCCGACCTCGGTCTCCGCGCCGGTCGCCACCACCACGCCGACGCCGCGGCCGGCGGCGATCGTGGTCCCCTCGTAGAGCATCGACCGGCGGTCGGCGACGGCGGCGGCGATCACCGGCTGACTGGTCTTCGCCACCGGCAGCGACTCGCCGGTGACCGAGGACTCGTCCGTCTCCAGGCCGTCCGCCTCCAGCACCCGGCAGTCCGCCGGAACCGCGTCGCCCGGCTCAAGCAGCACGATGTCGCCCGGGACGAGCTGGTCGGCGGTCACCACCCGTTCGGCACCGTCCCGCCGGACCCGGGCGGTCACCGCCGACCGGGAGAGCAGTTCGGCCAGCGAACGTTCGGTCGAGACCCGGTGCGCGGCGCCGATCAGCGCGGTCAGCCCGATCACGCCGCCGACGAGTGCGGCGTCCGCCACCGAACCGACCGCGGCGGAGAGCCCGGCACCGCCGGCCAGCACCGGGGTGAGCGGGTTCGCCAACTCCTCGACGAACGCCCGGGGCAGGTCGACACCGTCGGTCGGACCGGCCGCCGCCGGCCGGCCGCGCCGACCGGCCTCCTCGCCGGGAAGCCCCGCCTCGTCGGTGCGGAGCCGCTTCAGCACGGCCCGCACCGGCATCAGGTGCCACGGCGTCGGCGGCGCGGCGGCCGAGTCACGCCGCCGGGGCAGCCGACCCGCCCGCCAGACGCCGTTCCCGATCGCCAGCCCGGCGGCGGCGTTCACCGGCGCCATGGTCCGGCCCGGCAGTCGCGCCGGGGCCGAGGTGAAGGCCGCCAGTGCGCCCAGGCCGCTGCCGGCACCGGCCAGCGCGATGCTCTGCCGGGCCACCGTGCGGGCCGTGCCGGCGGCCTCGACCACCAGCGCCGCCACCGCCAGGTCGGCGCCGACGAGCAGGTGGGCGCCCCACGGCGGTGGCTGGTCGGCGTGCCACACGCCCAGTCCGCAGTCGGCGGCGGCCAGCGCCCGAGGGTCGGCGGAGACGAGGGCGACCATGGCGCCGTCGCGCTGGAGCGACCGGATCGACGCCGCGAGCCGTTGCCCGCCGGGAAGATGACCGTCGGCGAAGTCGTACTCCTCCCCGTCGGGGCCTCCGTCGGCGGCGACCAGCAGGCGCAGGCCCGCCCGCCGGGCCGCCGCCGGCAGCGCGTCGACGCCGGGGGCGGGTTCGGCGGCCACCCGGACGACGGCGGCGAGCGCCCCGCCGCTGGTCAGGCCGAGCAGGCTGCCGCCGTCGGCGCGGAGCCGGGCGATCTCCTCGGCGCCCGCGCCGGCGGGCAGGCGCAGCGCGTCGAGCGGACCGAGGCTCCAGCCGTCGGCGTCGCGTACCCGGTCCGGCGCGTCGGGGTCGAAGAGGTCGAACGCCCGGGTCGCCGCCTCCTCGGCGTCGGCGCCGGGCAGTGGTGCCAGGTCGGTGAGGACGCCACGGGCGGAGCGCAGCGTGGCGGCGTCCAGCACCAGCACGTCGAGGCGTTCCAGCTCGCGCAGCACGCTGCGGTCCATGGCGATCACACCCCGGCGGGCGAGCAGCCAGCCGAGCCGGGCGGCGTACCCCTCCCGGCCGGCGACGGCCGCGCTCGGGATGCTGGCCAGCGCGAGCGCGGCCGCGCGTTTCCGCCCGGCGAGGGAGAGCAGGGCGGCTCCGGCGACGGTGCCGGACTCCAGCACCCGGGCGAGATACCGCTCGACCGGACCGTCAGGTTTCGGCCGTGGCCGCTCGTCCGGCGGCGGGACCGCTCGGGCCCGGTCCGGGGTGCCGGCGAGCATCGGCTCGGCCTCTTCCCAGGCGGCCAGCTGCGCCCGGGCCTCGCCCCACTGCAGTACGCGCTGGGCGCCGTCGAGCGCGATTCCCGCCCAGCCGCCGGTCAGGCCCTGCGCGAGCACGGTGGCCAGGGGCAGCCAGGAGTTGGCCCGGTGGTCGCCGCCGAGCCCCCGCCCGGCCAGCTCGTGCAGCTTCGGGTGCAGGTCGACCGCGCGCAGCAGGCCGGCGAGTTCCCCCGGAGCCCTGGTGAACGGCATGATCCGGACCGCCGCCGAGAGTCCGAGCCCGAGCGCGTCGGTGGCGATCCGGGTCATCGCGCGCCGGGTCCGCGGGCCCTCCTCGGGGGGATGCGGTTCGGCGCAGTCCGGGTCGGGCTCCCATCCGTCGGTACGCTCCACGGCGGCGATCGTCGCGGTCAGCTCCCGCACCCGGGGACCGGTCGGGGCGACCGCCACCACCACCCGCCCGGAGGGGGCGTTGACCCGGGCCCACTCGACCCCGGGCAGCCGCTGCAGCGCCTCCTCGATCCGGGCGGCCAGCCGCTCGCCCCCTGGCTGTGCCACGCCGTGCACCTCGATGTGGTGCCGGCCCGGCCGGGACCAGACGGCGCGGCGCCGCAACCCGGCGGCCCGGGCGGCGCGGGCGGCCATCGACTCCGCGTTGTGCGCGACTCCGGCGACGAGCTGCGGCACGCCGCGCGGGGAGAGGGCCTCGGGCAGGGCGGGCAGGTGGACGCGACGCAGGTCCACCCCGGGAAGTCTCAGCCCGAGGGGGGTCATCGACCGGAGCCGCCGGCTGGCCGGCCGCTCCGCCGCCGGGCGGTGCGGATGTCGCTGACCGCACTCGGGTACCGCATGTTTCACCCTCCCAGCCGTTTCCCAGAGCCGTGGATCGGCCCTGCGTTCCCGGTCAACGGGGCCTTATGCCCGCTTCCGGCGGCAATTCCCCTACCGCCGTCGAATCGGCCCCGGCCCGGGTCAGGCCCGGGTCATGGCCGGGTCGGCGGCCCCGGCCGGGGTGCAGGCGGCGCCCTCGGCGCAGGTCCCGCCACCGGCGGGCCCGCCGGACGGAGCGCCGGGGCGGTCGTGGGCTGTCTCGTCGGCGGTGTCGTCGGGTGCGGGTGCCGGTCCGGTGAGGCCGGCGAGCAGGTGGCGCGGGCCGGGACCGGTGCGGGCCAGCACGTCGTCGGGGTTGGAGAGCGCGCACCGGTCCAGCGAGAGACAGCCGCAGCCGATGCAGTCGGCGAGGTCGTCGCGGAGTCGTTGCAGGGCGACGATCCGCTCGTCGAGCTGGCCACGCCAGTCCGACGAGAGCCGGGCCCAGTCGGCCCGGGTGGGTGTGCGCTGCCCGGGGAGGCTGGCCAGCGCCTCGCGGATCTGGGCCAGTGGCACGCCGACCCGCTGCGCGAACCGGATGAAGGCGACCCGGCGCAGGATGTCGCGGCCGTACCGCCGCTGGTTGCCGCTCGTCCGTGTGCTGGTGATCAGCCCCTTGGCCTCGTAGAAGTGCAGGGCGGAGATGGCCACGCCGCTGCGCTCGGCGAGTTGCCCGACGGTGAGGGTGTGTGCGGGTTCGGTCACCGGTCGAGACTATCCCGAATACCTCAACCAATGTCCAGGTTCCTCGTGTGTCCCCGGTCGGCGCTACCCCGACCGGGCGACTTCGGCCGACATGCGAAAAATACTCTGCTCCGCTGCCTAGGCTCGAAATCATGATCTACATGGCTCTGGCCGCGATGATGTACGTCTGCGGCTTCGTCTTCCTCTACGGTGTCGTCCGGCTCGCCGTGCGGCACGGCATCGAGGACATCGGTGCGCGCCGGCAGCGGGCCGCCGAGGCGCCGGAGCAGGCCCGGCTCCGGGAGCGCACCCTGGTGCCGGAGAACGCCTTCCTCGCCGGGAGCTGACCCGCTCCCCGCCGGTGGGTGCGGCGGGGCCAACCCTCGCCGACCGGGCGGGACGGTCGGTGTGAGGATCACGGGCGTGATGGGTATCCTGAGGACGGAACCCGCCCGGACCCGCCACGACCTGCTCGCGCCGACGTACGCAAGGCGAGCTTCGCGCCGATGGCCGAGGCCGTCGAGTTGGCCGGGATGGAGCACGGCGGGATCACGCCGATCGGGCTGCCCGGGTCATGTCCGGTCCTGGTCGATCCGAGGGTCGTCGACACCCCGTACGTCATCATCGGGTCCGGTGTCCGGCACAGCAAGGTCGCCCTGCCCGGGGGTGCGCTCCGGCTGCTGCCCACCGCCGAGATCGTCGAGGGGCTGGCCCGGGAGGCCGGCTGACGGCCGCTCCGGCCCGGCGGTGGAGTCCGGCCCGGCAATGGCGCGGTCCGGCCAGCACACCGGGCATCCACAGTGGACCACCCGGACCTGACCGGTGCCGGAGACGAGGCGTACCTGTCCGGGGCAGTGGTGTGGCGGTTCGGTCACCGGCGGACGCAGGGCCAGCGCGCACGGCAGGCAGAGCGTGGTCTCGCTCATCCGGTGGCCCACCCGGTGCGTCCCGCCAACTCGCAGGCCATTCTGCTAACCACCCCCGTCGAGCGGGCCTCCGTCGACGGGCTCGGTGCCGGTCGCACGTGCCGATGAGGCCGCGCGGCTGTCGATGTCTATCACATCGACGTCCGGCCGTGTGGGTACGAATGGATCGTTCACCATTTCCAGATAGGCGCGCGCCGTTGCCAGGGCCCGGCAGTCCGACAGTTTGCAGATGGGGCAAAGGCCGTTGGCGCGGGGCCAGTGCTCGATCATGATCAGCCGGGCGGAGAGCGCCATTCGGTTGCGTACCCGGCGGGCGGCGGAACCGGTCATGGCTGGCCGCCGCGCCTTCGGCGCCCTCCCCGGCCGCGTACCGGACCCCTCCCGCGCACGAGCCGCCTCCTGAGCTGCCTGGAAAGGTGCGGCGGCCGCCGGCACGACCGCCGCACCCGGTGGGGCGCTGCCCGCTTCCCAGGGGGAAGAGAGCGGGCCCGCGCCCCGGTCCGCGTGGACCGATCACGGGCCGACCCAAACCCGTTGAGATCGGCCGCGTCATACCCGCGGGCCGTGGAGCCACCGTCCCGGCGCCGGTCCCGAGGTCATCCCGGGCTTACATTGCGGGCCCGGAAGCGGTAGAACATTGACCGGTGCCATTTGAAACGGAAGCGATCCACATCCCCACATTCCCGTAACCAGAGAACTACCGATAGTAGGCGCGGTTTTCAGGTGTTTTCCGGAGCGCACAGGCGGTAGACGGATGGATCACGTCGGCGCAAGGCTGAGGGTGGCGCGTACGGACGCCCACGTCACCCTGACCCAGATGGCGGCCCGCACCAACTACAGCAAGAGTCATCTGTGCAACGTCGAGCTCGGCAAACGGCCGGCAACGCCGGACCTGATCCTGGCCTACGAGCGGGTGTTGGGAGACAGCGTGAACCGCAGAGGTGCCCTCGCGCTCGCCGCGACCGTCGTCGCCTCCGCCGCCGTCGCCGATCTGGTCCAGCACGGGTTCGCCGCCGCCATCGGCCCACGGCGGGACGTGGACGAGTGGGTCGCCCGGGCCGAGGCGTACGGGCAGGACTACATGTCACTCGGTGCCGCCGAACTACAGGGCCGGCTCGCCGCCGATCTCGTCGTGCTGCAACAGGAGTTGGACAGCCCGCACCTGTGGGGCGTGGCGGCCCGGCTGATGACGGTGCACGGCAAGACCCTGCCCGACAACGACGGGGGCCGGGGAGCCATCCGGTCGTACGAGATGGCGGCGGTCGCGGCGGACCGTTCCGGCGACCTGGAGACACGGGTCTGGGTACGCGGCCGCGCCGCGCTCGCGCTGGCGTACGAGGGGGCGCACCTGCCGGTCGCCGCCCGCTTCGCCGAGCAGGCGGTGGCGCTCGCCGACCGCCCGACCCTGGGGCGGCTCAACGCGTTGACGGCACAGGCGCATGTCGCCGCCTGCCGCGGGCAGGTTACGGCCGCACTGGCCGGACTGGACGATGCCCGGCGGCTCTTCGACGCCGCTGGCAGCTCCGAGCAGATCTCCGACTTCGCGGTGCCGCCGTGGCGCTTCCACACCTTCGAGTCGATGCTGCTCTCCCGGCTCGGTCACCCGGCAGCGGTGGCCGCGCAGGAGGCGGCGGACCGGACCCGGCCGGCCACCCTTCCCCGGTTCGCCACCCACATCGAGCTGCACCGGGGACTGATGATGGCGTCGGCCGGGGACGCGGCCGCCGGCCTCGGGTACGCGCGGCGGGCGCTGGACCGACTGCCGCCGGAGCGGCACAGCCTGTCGCTGCGGCTGATGCTGGCCGAGGTGGAACGGGTGGCCGGCGCGGCGGTGTGACCTGCCCGCAACCCGTCCACGAAGTGATAGATATCAATACTGTTGCACGTGAAACGGTGCTGCGTCGCGAATTCCGCCCCGCAACCCGGGTGCCGAGATCGCCCGTCCCCGCGCCGGGTCACACCCCGCCGAGCTGCTCCCGGACCTGCCGCTTGAGTCGGGCCAGGATGGCGTTGCCGCCCCGCACCCGCAGCGGGCTGATCGCCTGGGCCAGACCCATCTGCTGATAGAGGTCGTCCGGCACGGCCAGCACCTCGTCGGCGTTCGCCCCGGCCAGCCCTTCGGCGAGGATGCCGGCGAAGGCCCGGGTGGTGGGCGCCTCCGGCGGGCAGTCGAACCAGGTGGTCACCGTGCGGTCGGCGGCCACCTCGGCGCGGAGGAAGAACGCCGTCTGGCATTCCGGGACCTGTTCCATCCCGGCGTGCCCGGTCAGCTCCGCCGGTAGCGGCGGCACCGCGTCGGAGAACTCCAGCAGCATCTCGAGGACCACGTCCCGGGGGGCGGCGGCGAACTCCGCCACGATCTCGGCGAGCTTCGGTGGCATCGACTGCGGCATGGCCCCAGGCTACCGAGACGGCTCCGGCCCCGGTCAGCTTCCCCGGCTGACGCGCGCCCGGCCGATGCGTGGCCCGGCGGATGCGTGGCCCGGCTCGGGCAGTCGCCGGCTCCGGTCGTCAGCGGCCCGCGGTGGTCTCGCCGACCTCGCTGAACGCCGTCGCCCGCCCGGTCCGCATCGCCAGGTCGCCGAGGGAGACGATGCCGACCAGTTGGCGGTCGGTGTCACAGACCAGAATCCGGCGTATCGCCCGCTCCCGCATCAGGGTCGCGGCCTCGGCGGCGGTCGAGTTCTGCTCGATCATCACGATCTCCCGGGAGGTCACCGAGCCGATCGTGGTCTGCCGGGCGTCCCTGTTCTCGGCAACGGCCCGGATGACGATGTCGCGGTCGGTCAGCATGCCGAAGAGGCTCGATCCGTCGGTGACCACCACGTCGCCGATGTCGGCGTCCCGCATCGCCCGTGCGGCCTCGTCCAGAGTCGTGGCGACGGGAAGGTAGACGATCTTTCTGGCCATCACGTCGCGGACCCTGACGTCAGTCACGGTGTGCCTCCCGAACCCCCGGTCTGCCGATACCACCTGCTACCCCCTGGCCGGCACGCTGACACCATGTCGGGTTTCCGATCGGCCACTCCGGGTTGCTGGGCGGTATCGTGCGGTTGGCCCGATAAGTCGGAGGGGGCCACGCGATTGTGGAGGTGTGACCAGTGAAGGTTACCGAGCTGTCCATCCCCGGAGCCTGGGAGTTCCTCCCACAGCAGTTCTCCGACGACCGGGGCAGGCTTCTCGTCTGGTACGACGCGGCGGCCTTCGCCGACGCCCTCGGCTTCGACCTCCCCGTTGCCCAGGCCAACCAGAGCGTGTCCCGCAGGGGTGTGATCCGAGGGGTGCACTGGGCCGACGTGCCGGTCGGCCAGGCCAAGTACGTCTACTGTCCGCGCGGCGCCGTCCTCGACATCGTGGTCGACCTGCGGGTCGGCTCGCCGACCTTCGGCCAGCACGAGGTGACCCGGCTGGACACCATCGACAACCGCGCCGTCTACCTTGCCGAGGGGCTCGGGCACGCCTTCGTGGCGCTGGAGGAGGAGAGCATCGTCAGCTACCTCTGCTCCGCCCGGTACGCTCCGGCGCGCGAGCGGATCGTGCACGTGCACGACGAGGAGCTGGCACTGCCCTGGCCGGCCGAGATCGATCCGATCCTCTCCGAGCGCGACGCCCACGCACCCACCCTGGCCGAGCTGCGCGCCGCCGACCTGCTGCCCCGGTACGACGAGTGCCAGCGGTTCTATCAGGCCAGGTGCGCGGGGCATCGGGGCGGCGCGGCAGCGACTCGCTGAACGGGCGGCCGGCATCCCGCGACGAGGACGGGATCCCGCGACACCGCACCGCACCGCACCGCACCGCACCGGACGCTGTTCCGCGGCGTGGCCGCGTCGCTACCGTGAACCTCGATGGAGACGACGTGGATCAGCATCGACTTCGGTACCTCGAACACGGTCGCGATGCTGTCGGTCCCGGGCCGGGAGCCGCGACCGCTGCTCTTCGACGGGTCGCCGCTGCTGCCGTCGGCGGTCTACGCCGGACCGGACGGTCGGCTGGTCGTCGGCCGGGACGCCTGGCACGCGGGTTCGAGTAACCCGGCCGGCCTCGAACCGTTTCCCAAGCGGCACATGCACGAGGAGAGCCTCCTGCTGGACGGGCGGGTGGTTCCGCTGGTGGCGGTCGTCACGGCGATCCTGCGGCACGTCTCCACCGAGGCGGACGGCGTGCTCGGTCACCACGTCGACAGCGCCGTGCTGACCTGTCCCGCATCCTGGGCGGGGAGCCGGCGGGGACGCCTGGAGGCGGCCGGCAGGAGTGTCTTCGGCAGGGTGCGCCTGCTCGCGGAGCCGGTCGCGGCGGCTCACCACCACCTCTCCCGGATCCCGGCCACCGCCCCCGGCCATTTCCTGGTCTACGACCTCGGGGCCGGCACCTTCGACGCCTCGGTGGTGCGCCACACGCCCGAGGGAGTCGAGCTGCTGGCCTCCGCCGGGCTCGACGACGCGGGCGGCCTGGACATCGACGCGGCCGTCGTCGACCATCTCGGCGACATCCTCGCGGCCCGCGATCCGGACCGCTGGGAGCGGCTCGGCCACCCGCGTGACCGGGCAGACCGGCGGGCCCGCCGGCACCTGTGGGACAGCGTACGCACCGCCAAGGAGGTGCTGTCGCGTACCGCGACGACGCTGGTGCACGTGCCGTCGTTCGACGACGACCTGCCGCTCGGGCGCGAACGGCTCGACGCGCTGGCCGGTCCGGTGCTGGAGCGTACCGTCGCGGTCTGCCGGGACCTGTCGGCCGCCGTCGACGCCAGCGGACCCCTGCGCGGGATCTTCCTCGTCGGTGGCGGAAGCCGGATGCCGCTGGTCCAGACACGGCTGCACCAGGCGTTCGGAATGGTCCCGACCGGAATCGAGCAGCCGGAACTCGTCGTCGCCGAGGGCGCGCTGGCCAGCGCGGTGCTGCGCGACGCCGACGGGCGGTTGCCGACCGGCACGACCGCGGCGCAGGGCCGGCCGGGCACGGACGGGACCGCCGCGCAGGGCCGGCCGGGCACGGACGGGGCCGCGGCGGACGTCCGGCCGCCGACCGGAGGCGAGCCCGGGCGGATGCGGCCGGCACCGACGGCCCTGGGCCGGCCGTGGCCGCTGCGCGCCGGTCGGCACGGTCGCTGGATCGGCGCCGTCGTGGTGCCGGTGCTGATCGCTGCCGGGCTGTGGCTCGGGTTGCGCGAATGGTCGCCCGCCGGCCGCGTCGAGCAGGTTCCGTCCCGGTCGGCCGCGACGCTGGCCGGTGGCCCGACTCCCTCGGCGACCCCGACACCCGGCCCGAGCCCGGTCGTGGACCCCTGCCTGGTCGGTACCTGGGAATCCACGAACTACTCGATCACCAACTACATCGACCGGGTACCGACGACCTTCACCAGCTCCGGCGGCACGGTGAAGACCATCCGGGCGGATGGTTCGTTCGTGCACGACTACGGTCCGAGCGCTCCGCGGACCGCCCGGATCGGCCGGGACCGGTGGCAGCAGCATGTCACCGGCACCATCTCCGGACGGATCCGGACCGTCGACCGGACCATCCTCTACTCCGCGCTGGTGGCGAAGGGGTCGAGCCGGTTCGTCCTCAACGGCCGCGACCGCGGATCCGACCGGTTGACGGCCCATCCGGCGCCCTCGACCTACCTCTGCGACGGGGACGCCTGGACCGAGTACACCGACGACTACCGGATCGAGTACGCCCGGCGCCCGGCTGGCTGACCTCGGGCTAGCGCGACGGGGTGAGCAGGTCCCGCAGCTCCGGGGCGGGCAGCTCGGTGCGCTCGCCGGTGGCCCGGTCGCGCAGTTCGACGTACCCGTCGGCCCAGCGGCGGCCGACCACGACGGTGCGGGGGATGCCGATCAGCTCGGCGTCGGCGAACTTCACCCCGGCCGAGACGTGCGTCCGGTCGTCGAGCAGCACCCGCAGCCCGCGCCCGGCGAGCTGGCCGGCCAGCTCCAGCGCCGCCGCCACCTGCGGCCCCTTGCCGGCGGCCACCAGGTGTACGTCGCAGGGCGCCACCGCCGCCGGCCAGACCAGGCCCCGGGCGTCGTGGTGCTGTTCGGCGACCGCCGCCACCGCCCGGGAGACGCCGATGCCGTAGCAGCCCATCGTCGGCCGGATCGGCCTGCCGTCCTGCCCCAGCACGTCGACCCGGAACGCGTCGGTGTAGCGGCGGCCGAGCTGGAACACGTGCCCGATCTCGATGCCCCGGCGGATCGTCAGCGCCCCGGGCCGGCAGGCCGGACACGGGTCGCCGGCCCGCACCTCGGCCGCCTCGACCGTGCCGTCCGGGGTGAAGTCCCGCCCGCAGACCACGTCGGTGGCGTGCCGGCCCGGCTCGTTGGCACCGGTCAGCCAGGCGGTGCCGGTGGAGACCCGGGGATCGACCAGACAGCGGATGCCGAGCTTGGCCAGCACCTGCGGACCGAGGTAGCCGCGGACCAGCTCGGGCCGGTCGGCGAAGCCGTCGAACATCGACACGGTGGCCGGGCTCACCGCCGCGCCGAGCCGCTTGAGATCCACCTCGCGGTCCCCCGGCACGCCGACGACCAGCAGCTCCGGCTCGTCGGTGCCCGGCCGGCGCAGCTCGACCACCACGTTCTTCAGAGTGTCGGCGGCCGTCCAGTCGCTCCGGCCGCCGAGCCGGCGGTCGTTGGCGAGCGCCACCAGTGACTCGATGGTCGGCGTCTCCGGGGTGTCGTGCACCTGCGCCGGCGGATGGGCGTGCACGTCGCCGGCGGGCGCCGGCGGGGTGGCCACCGCCTCGGTGTTGGCGGCGTAGTCGCAGGCGGTGCAGCCGACGAAGGTGTCCTCGCCGACCTCGGTGGCGGCGAGGAACTCCTCGGAGGCCGAGCCGCCCATCGCGCCGGAGGTCGCCGCGACGATCGTGTAGGTCAACCCGAGTCGGTCGAAGATCCGCTGGTACGCCGCCCGGTGCCGGTCGTACGCCGCCGCCAGCCCCGCCCGGTCCACGTCGAAGGAGTAGGAGTCCTTCATCAGGAACTCCCGCCCGCGCAGCAGCCCGGCCCGGGGCCGCGCCTCGTCCCGGTATTTCGTCTGGATCTGGAAGATCGAGACCGGGAAGTCCCGGTAGGAGGTGAAGGTGTCCCGGACGAGCAGAGTGGCCATCTCCTCGTGGGTGGGGCCGAGCAGATAGTCGGCGCCCCGCCGGTCGGTGAGGGTGAAGATGTCGTCGCCGTACTCGGTCCACCGGCCCGTCGTCTCGTACGGTTCCCGGGGCAGCAGGGCCGGGAAGAGCACCTCCTGGCCGCCGATCGCGACCATCTCCTCGCGGACGACCTCGGTGACCCGGTCCAGCACGAGCCGGCCGAGCGGAAGCCAGGTGTAGCCGCCCGGGGCGGCGCGACGGACGTAACCGGCCCGGAGGAGCAGCCGATGGCTCGGCACCTCCGCGTCGGCCGGGTCCTCGCGCAGCGTACGCAGAAACAGCGTGGACATCCGTAGCAGCATCCGGGCAGCCTAGACCCGGGCTGGGGAGCGGGGCACCGCGTTTGCCGGCCCGGGCCCGGCTGACAGACTGGCGCCGGGTTGGCGAGAGTGGGTAGTAGGGCAAGGGGAGGCGCGAGTGCGCTGGCGCAACTTCGTGGCGGTGGGAGACAGCTTCACCGAGGGACTGGACGACCCGTACCCGGACGGCGGTTTCCGGGGCTGGGCCGACCTGGTGGCCGCGACGCTGGCCGCCGGGGCCGGGCCCGACTTCGGGTACGCCAACCTCGCGATCCGGGGGCGGCTCTTCGACAACATCGTGGCCGAACAGGTGCCCACCGCGCTCGACATGCGCCCCGACCTGGTCAGCTTCGCCGCCGGTGGCAACGACGTGCTGCGCCGCAGTTGCGACCCGTACGCGCTGATAGCGCGCGCGGACCAGGTGATCGGGGAATTCCGGGACACCGGTGCGGACGTGGTGCTGTTCCGGTTCGCCGACGTGATGGCCCGGCTGCCCGGCCAGCGGATCGTCGCACCCCGGGTGACGGTGCTCAACCGGGGCATCGGCGAGATCGCCGACCGGCACGGTGCCACCCTGGTCGACCTCTACGCCGACGACGCCTTCGGCAACCCGGTGCTCTGGAGCGCCGACCGGCTGCACCTGTCGGCGGCCGGGCACCGCCGGGTCGCGGCCCGGGTGCTGACCGCCCTCGGCGTCTCCCCGGACGAGAGCTGGCTGGTGGTCCCTCCCCGGCCGGCGCCGACGCCGTGGCTGGCGGCCCGGGGCGCGGACCTGCGCTGGATGCGGCAGTACCTCGCCCCCTGGGTGCGGCGCCGCCTCACCGGCCGTTCCTCCGGCGACACGATCACGGCCAAGCGGCCGGTGCTGGGGCCGTATCCGCAGCGGCAGTCGTCCGTGGACTGACTGTGCACGCGGCGGGTTCGCTCCCCGTCGGCGCCGGTGTGGCGGGCTCAGCCGACCTGGAAGCCGAGGGCCTGGGCGAGCACGATCGTCTGGGTCGGGTCGACGATCGCGCCGGAGCGCTCGACGGTGGTCGGGTCGAGCGTGCTGAGGTCGCTGCCGCGCAGGTCGCACCGGACGAACCGGGCCGCGCGCAACTGCGCACCGGAGAGGTCGACGCCGGTCAGGATGGCGTCGGTGCAGTTGGCGCCGGTCAGGTCCGCCTCGCGCATCCGGACCCCCTGGATGGTGACGCCGCGCAGGTCGGCGCCGGAGAGGCCGACGAAGGACCAGTCCCCGCCGAGCACGGTCAGCGGCCGGACCGCCGACTCGGTGAAGGTGCTGCCGACCAGCTTGCAGCCGGCGAACTCGGCCTCAAAGAAGTTGCACCGGGTGAAGGTGCAGCGCAGGAAGGCCGAGTCGGTGTGCCGGGAGGCGTTGAACCGGACGTTGCCGAAGGCGCAGTTGGTGAAGCTGGAGCGCCGCACGGTCGCCTCGGTCAGGTCGACGTCGAAGAACTCGCAGTCGACGTACTCGTGTTCGACGAACTCGTCGCCGTACCAGTCGTCGCGCCGGAAGGTCCGACCCTCGTGTCGTACGCCTGTCCGGGTCGGCTCCGCCATGTGACGACGGTAACCGAGACGAGCCGGCCACCTCCAGCAGGCGCCCGGCGTACGGTGGGGATCATGCCGATGCCGAGCGATCCCGCACCGAGCCTCCAGGGTTACGCCGACCCGCAGCGTCTGGTCACCACGGAGTGGCTGGCCGAGCACCTGGGCCAGCCGGGCCTGGTGGTGGTCGAGTCGGACGAGGACGTGCTGCTCTACGAGACCGGGCACATCCCCGGCGCCGTCAAGGTCGACTGGCACCTGGAGCTGAACGACCAGGTGACCCGGGACTACCTCGACGCCGAGGGCTTCGCCCGGCTCTGCGCGGCCAAGGGGATCGGCCGGGACGACACGATCGTCTTCTACGGCGACAACTTCAACTGGTGGGCGGCGTACGCGCTCTGGGTCTTCACCCTCTTCGGCCATCCCGACGTGCGGCTGCTCGACGGCGGCCGGCAGAAGTGGGTCGCCGAGGGGCGGGAACTCACCCGGGAGAAGACCGAGCGGCCCCCGGCCGACTATCCGACGCCGCAGCGCGACGACGCGCCGATCCGGGCGTACCGGGACCAGGTGCTGGCGCACATCGCGGCCGGCCGGCCACTTGTCGACGTCCGCTCGCCGAAGGAGTACACCGGCGAGCTGACCCACATGCCGGAGTACCCGCAGGAGGGGGCGCTGCGCGGCGGGCACATTCCGGGCGCGCTGAGCAAGCCGTGGAAGTCGGCGGCGAACGACGACGGCACGTTCAAGGGCCCGGACGAGCTGCGGGCGATCTACGCCGACCAGCTCGGGCTGGCGCCGGACGACGACGTGGTCGCGTACTGCCGGATCGGCGAGCGCTCCAGCCACACCTGGTTCGTGCTGCGGCACCTGCTCGGCTATCCGAGGGTGCGCAACTACGACGGCTCGTGGACCGAGTGGGGCAACCTGGTCCGGGCGCCCGTGGTCAAGGGAGACCAGCCGGGCACGCTCACCCCCTGACCGGGTCCGCGCCGGTCGGGCCGGGCGGAATCCGCCCCGGCCGCCCGTTAGCCGTCCGGCCGTCCGTCGGCCGTCCGGCCGTCCGTCAGCCGACGGGGACGACCCGACGCACGGCCACCAACCCGGGTACGTCGATACGCTGCCGTATCGCCCAGCTGCCCGGTTCCACCCGGAGCACCGCGTCGGGCTGACCGACGTACAGCCGGTCGCCGGAGGGTGGGGCGGCGAGTCCGCGTACCTCGGCCGCGGTGGACCAGCGCGGGGCCCTGCCGCGCGTGTAGCCCGCCAGGCCGACCACCTCGCGACCGGCCCCGACCAGCACCATCCCGTCGGCGTGCGCGGTCGAGGCGGCCGGCGCGGCGTCACCCGGGGCCGCGCCGCCCGCCCCGGTGCCGCCCGTCGGCGGGTCGAACCGGAAGCTCTCCAGCACGGTGAGTCCTTCGGGATCGATCGTGGCCAGTGCTCCGCTGCCGGTGTCCGCCACGTGGAGCCGGGTGCCGTCCGGACTCAGCGCGATCGTGTGCCCCGCGGCCGGCTGCTCCCCGTAGGGTGCCGGCAGGTCGACGCAGAACGCCCAGCGCTCGGTCAGGTCGAGGGTGTGCACGAAGGCGTGCACGTGCGGAGCGTCCTCGCGGGCCCCGGCGGCGCCGTCCCCGCCCTCGTCCCCGGCGCCGTTCGCGGCGGCGATCCGGTCCCGGGTGTGCACGTGGTCCGGCTGGTGCGTGTAGAGCGTGAAGAGTCGTTTGCGCACCGGATCGTAGACCGCCTGCCGGCCCTCGCCGCGCATCTCCTCCTCGGTGCCCTCCGGCACCACGGCCTTCACCCTGGTCAGCAGCGGTTCCACCCGCCCGGAGGCGATGTCGACGACCCGTACCCGGTAGCGGTCCGGCGCGGTCGGCGGCAGGTGGTCGAGGACGAAGAGCGCCTGCTCGGCGGCGTCGAACGCCTCCGGCTCCAGGTTGCCCGGCAGCTCCAGCCGGCGGCGCTGGCCGGCACCGTCGGCGATCACGATCGTGGTCCGCTCCCGGGGCCCTGGCCGGTACGGCGTGTGCCCCGGCCCGGCGTCGTCGGCGAGCGCCACCAACCCGCCCTCGGGCGAGGTGGCCCGGACCGCGAGCGCGCCGGTCAGGGTGCCGGCGCTGACCGGCGCGCCGTCCGGCAACCGGTGCGCCGTCAACCGGGTCGTCCCGGCCGACTGCTCGGCCCGGACCAGCCGGCGGCCGTCGCCGCTGATCACCGCCGGAGCCGGTTGGACCAGCAGTCGCCCGGTCGCCGCCTGCACCACCGCCAGTTTCCCGCCGGCCAACTCGACCACGAGCGCGTCCGGTGGCCCCGGCTCGCCGCGTCCACCGGCCCGCTCCCCGGCCCGCTCCCCGGCCCGGAACTCGCAGCCGGCGCTCGCCGAGACCGCACCGAGCCCGGCCGCTCCGGCGAGCGCAGCCCCGGTCAACCGCAGCACATCGCGCCTCGTCGCCGGGGAACGCCGGGGCGTTGTTCCGTCGGGTCGTGCCGCCGCGCCGTAACCCGCCGCGCCGTAACCCGCCGCGCCGTACCCCGTCGCGCCGTCGCGCGCTGTCCTCGTCATGCCGGGTTGAGGCACGGCACCGGCGGCCGGTTCCCCGGTCGGCTCCGCGGATGCCAAAGATCTTGGCAATCTCTGGTTCGCGGTTCGCGGCGAACCACAGATTGCCCCCCGGCTGCCGGAGTCGAGAAGGTGTGACCGCCTCCTCACGACGGGTCTGTCACCTTCGGTCGAAGTCGCGAACTCCGTGGGCGACTACACCCATGTTCGTCTGTGCCCCTTTTTGGACGAGTCGGTTCGAATGATGGCGCAGCCGTTCACGTTCGATTACCAAAGTGTTACTGCTGCGGCGCTGCCCGGCGCCGACCGGCCAATCGGAGCCCGCACCGGAGCACTACAGGGGGCGGACGCGCCCCGGGGCACCACGGCATGAACCGTCGTACCCGCCACCAGAAGCCTCGTGAGGAAGGACGAGACCTTGACAACCCAGCAGGGCACCAGCTCGGTCACCACCATGAACCACACCGCACATGAGGTATCGACGTCCCGTCGACGATCTCTCCGTCGCGTCGTCATCAGCACCCTGGCCGCAGTGTTGCTGATCCCCGTCGCCGCCGTCGAGGGCGCGACACCGGCCAACGCGGCCACCAACCAGTTCCGAGGCATGAACTGGGCGAGGCAGGGCGACAACTTCACCACCGGCCGGCTCGTCCCCCATGGCCTGAGCATCAACGACAGCAACGCCACGGTGCGGGCCAAGGCCAACGCCCTCTACGACGACATGGCCGCGATGGGCGTCAACACCGTCCGGCTTCCGATCAACACCCACACCGTGGCCGACGGCTGGTGGAACAACTACCGGGGCGCCATCGACGCCGCCACCGGCCGCGGCTTCAACGTCATCCTTGCCTACTGGGAGGACGGCGCCGCCTCCGGCGGCCGGGTCACCAACTCGTCCGCGTTCCACTCGATGTGGACCACGGTGATCAACGCCTACGGCGGCAACAGCCGGGTCTACCTCGAACCGATGAACGAGCCGCACGGTTACTCGTCGCAGGAGTGGCGCGACGTCGCAGTGCGTTGGCTCGACCGTCACACCGGCGCCAACCGGGGCCGGGTGCTCATCGGCGGCACCGGCTACAGCCAGGACCTGCGGGACGTCTGCAATGACAGCCGCCTCAACGGCACCCTGCTCTCCATCCACCACTACGCCTTCATGTACGGCACCAAGGACTACTGGGGGTGGCGCAACCACTTCGAGGAGCGCCTCGGCAACTGTTCGTCCCGCGCCGTGCTGACCGAGTTCGGCGCCCCGATGGACAACGGCCTGAACTACGGCTCCAACGCGGGCACGGAGAACTTTGTCAACTACATCCGGGCGATCACCGACACCACACGCTCGCGGAGTATTGGTGGCGCCTACTGGCCGGCGACGGGCGGCAAGCCCACCGGCAGCTCCGGGTACGACTGGTATTCGATGTTCTCCCTCAGCGGCAGTGGCACCAACCTCAATCTGAGTGTCCGCAACAACTCCGGCCGCGACCGCGTCCGGTACGGCTGGGGCCTCTGATCGGTGGTAGGACCACCTGTCGCACCGGCACCCGCACCAACCAGCTGTTCCCGATGGTCGTCGACGGCGTGACGTACCGCCCCGCATAGACTGTGGATCCGCGGTACGGCCCGCACGCCCCCGGTACCGAAGCTCGTGTCCGGTACCGGGGGCGTCATCGTTTCAGAGCCTCGGGCGCGACCGGTGGAGTTTCGTCAGGAAACGGGTGAGGTGCGGATCGAAGCGGGCGGGGTCCGCGTCACGCACCTGCCGGCGCGGTGAGCGTCCAACCGATCCATGATCGCGTTGGCGATCTGCTCGGCGTCCAACGTCTCCGAGTCGAACGTCACGTCGGCCGGGATCGTCGGCAGCAGCTTCCGAAAGTGGCGGTGCCGGGAGCGGTGGAACGTCGGATCGCGGGACAGTACCCGTGCCGGGTCGGCCCGTGCGCGTGCGAGGGTCACGGACACCGGGGCGTCGATGACCACCCAGAGCACGGTGGCATCGACCGGCAGTGTGCGGGTCAGCGCGCCGCGCTCCTCCTCGGTGTGGAACGGGCCGACCGCCAGGACGTACTCGACGTCGGAGCGCATCCACTGGCCGACGAGGGCACCGTGCGCCTCGTGCGCCGCGAACCACAGACCGACCCTCGCCGCGCCGGGCCGCCCCACCATCGCCGCGACGTCGTCGACGTCCGCCACCACGACCGTACGGCCGCATCTGGTCAGGCGATGACAGAGCGCGTCCGCGACGGTGTTCTTGCCCGCCGCGATCGGGCCGGTCAGGATCACGAGCTGAGTCACGGTTATGAGCCTGTCACACCGCTGAACCTGCTGTCGCGCCGTGCCCCACTGCGGAGAGTGTGCCAGGAGGCGGCGGTGACCAGGGCGAAAACGGCGGCGGCGGCGTAGAGCACCGAGGGAAGCCCGGCAGCGGAGCCGAGGAAGCCGGCGCCGACCGCGCCGACCGGGGCGGCCAGCATCCCGACCGTACGCTGGGCACTGCCGACCCGGCCGAGCAGTGCGGCGGGGACGTTCTTCTGCCCGTATGCCGACCAGAGCGCGTTCCAGATGGCGGTGCCGGCGGAGAAGACGGCGAGTGCGACGGCGCCCGGCACCGGATGCCGGGCCAGTGCCAGCGCGACGAGCGCCAGCGTCTCGACCACCAGCACGCAACGCAGGCCGGCCAGGGTGCCGAGCCGGGCGGCGACCCGGCCCGCGCAGAGTCCACCGGTCAGCGCGCCGAGTATCGCCGCCGACATGAAGAGCCCGTAGCCGGCGGCGGGCACCGCCAGCACCTCCAGCGCGTAGAGGACGATGATCGCGATCAGGCCGCTGGTGGCGAGGTTGGTGATCGCGGTCAGCAGGGTGATCCGGCGCAGCGTGCCGTCCCGCCAGATCCACCGCAGCCCATCCCCGGCCGCACGCCAGGCGGTGGCACCGCGCCCGGCGGTGGCACCGCGCCCGGTGGCGGCGGCGCTGCTTCGGGTCGGACCGGTTCGCAACCCTCTCGGGACCCGCAGGGTCAGCGCCAGCAGCGCGGCGAGAGCGAACGTCACGGCGTCGACGGCGAACGGCAGGGCCGCCGAGATCGCGAAGAGCACCCCGGCCAGTGGGGCGCCGACGAATCCGCCGGCCACCGCCGTACCCGCCTGGAGCCGGCCGTTCGCGGCGGCGAGCCGGTCGGCGGGGACGATGCCGGGGAGCAGCGCGAACGCGGCGGCGTCGAAGACGGTGCCGAGGGTGGCGAGCAGGAACGCGCAGCCGACCAGCACGGCGATCCCGGCGTCGCCGGTGGCGACCAGCAGCGCGAGGCCGGCGACCAGGGCGGCGCGCAGCCCGTCCATTGTGGCCATCGCCCGCCGCCGGTCCCACCGGTCGGCGTAGACGCCGCCGACCAGGCCGAAGAGCAGCGGCGGGAGCTGCCCGGCGACCACCACCGCCGCGGCGGTACGCGGATCCCGGCTCGCCGACGCGGCGAGCAGCGCCAGCGCCGGGGTGCGCAGCGCGTCACCGAGCCGGGACACCACCGTGGCCGTCCACAGTGACCAGAAGCCACCACCCGGCATGACCACCTCCGCACCGCGCCGCACCGAATCGTGTCGAGAGTGACCGACCGGCACCGGATCCGCCTGACCGGCCCGAGGCTGCGGCCTCGATCGGGTCGAGAGTCAAGTCGCCCATCCGGCGACCGCCCGGGAAAGTCGGCGGGAGTGCGGGAAAGTCGGCGGGAGTGAGTGCGGGAAAGTCGGCGGTAGTGCAGGACGCGAGGTGTCGTGCCGGGCCGGTACCGTGAGCGCCGTCACCCGGCGCGCGGGGCGTGCGGCGCCGTTATCCGCGGGCGGGCGTGCGGCGCCGTGACCGGATCGGCGTGCGGCGCCGTCACCGGGCAGGAGTAGAGCACCGTTACGGACGGGAGTGGGCGAGAAGATCGTGGACCGTACCTTCCAGGTCGACCTCCGTGGCGTGGTCGACCTGCTCAGCCACCACCTCTACGGCAGTCCCCGGGTCTATGTCCGGGAGTTGTTGCAGAACGCGGTGGACGCCATCACCGCCCGCCGGGCCGTCGAGCCGGGTGCGCCGGCCGTGGTCCGGATCGAGCCGCCGGAGCTGACCGGGGACGGCACCCTGCGGGTGCACGACACCGGCACCGGCCTCACCGAGGAGCAGGTGCACGAGTTGCTGGCCACCATCGGCCGCAGCTCGAAGCGGGACGAGCTGGGCTTCGCCCGTCACGAGTTCCTCGGGCAGTTCGGCATCGGCCTGCTCTCCTGCTTCCTCGTCGCCGACGAGGTGCGGGTCCGCACCCGGCACGGCGACGAGCCGACGGTGCTCTGGACCGGTTACTCCGACGGCCGCTACCGGGTCGGGCCGGCCGCCGCCGACGCGCAGCGCGCCGAGCCGGGCACCACCGTCACGATCGTCCCCCGGCGCGGCGCCGAGCAGTGGCTGACCGGGCCGACAGTGACCGAGCTGGCCCGCCTCTTCGGGTCGCTGCTGCCGATCCGGGTCAGCGTCGGCGACGTCGAGACGACCGCCGGGCCGCCGCCGTGGTCGGCCGCCGCCGGCAGTTCCCCCGCCGCCCGCCGGGAGAACCTCCTCCGGTACGCCCGCGAAGCGCTCGGCTTCACCCCGTTCGACGTCGTACCGCTCTCGGTGCCGGAGGCGGGGCTGACCGGGGCCGCGTTCGTCCTGCCCACCCCGGTCAACCCGGCGGCCCGGCCCGGACACCGGGTCTACCTGAAGCGGATGCTGCTCACCGAGGGCGCCGACGGGCTTCTTCCCGACTGGGCGTTCTTCGCCCGCTGCGTGGTCGACTCCACCGAGCTGCGCCCGACCGCCAGCCGGGAGGCGCTCTACGAGGACAGCCTGCTGGAGGCGACCCGGGAGGCGCTCGGCGACCAGCTCCGGGGCTGGCTGGTCCGGCTGGCCGGTAACGCGCCGCGCCGGCTCGCCGAGTTTCTCCAGGTGCACCACCTCGGGGTGAAGGCGCTGGCCCTGCACGACGACGAGATGCTGCGGCTGGTCGAGCGCTGGTGGCCGATGGAGACCAACACCGGGCAGACCACCCTGGCCGAGTTCCGCGAGCGGCACGGCCTGATCCGCTACGCGGCGAGCATCGACGAGTTCCGCCAGCTCGCCGCGGTGGCGGCGGCGCAGGACCTGGCGGTGGTCAACGCCGGATACACCTACGACACCGAGATCATCGAGCGGTTGCCGGCGGTGGACCGGTCGGTCCTGGTGGAGCGGCTGGAGCCGGACGACCTCACCACCCGCTTCGACGCCCTCGACCCGGCCACCGAGCTGGCGCTGCGGCCCTTCGTCGTCGCCGCCCAGCGCGCCCTGGACCGGCTCGGCTGCGAGGTGGTGCTCCGGGCGTACGCCCCGGCGTCGCTGCCGGCACTCTATGTCGTGAGCCGGTCGGCGGCCTTCGAGGAGCAACTCCGCTCGACCCGGGAGCGGGCCGACGAGACCTGGGCCGGGGTGCTCGACGCGCTGGCCGCCTCCGGCCCGGCGGAGCGACCGCAGCTGGTGCTCAACCACCGCAACCCGCTGGTCCGCCGGGTCAGCGCGCTCGGCGACCCGGAGCTGATCGGGCTCGCCGTCGAAGCCCTGTACGGCCAGGCGCTGCTGCTCGGCTACCATCCGATCCGCCCCGCCGACGCCGCCCTGCTGAACAGCTCGTTCCTCGGCCTGCTCGGTCGGGCCGTACCGGGACAGGAGTGAGGCGATGACGTCCGGCACCGACGAACTCTGGCGTACGCTCGACCGGGTCGCCGAGATGCCCTTCGGCAGCGGCCAGATCGCCGCCACCGAGCAGTTGCTCCGGCAGGTCGACGCCGCCGGTGACGAGCGGCTGGCCTTCGTCGCCCGGATGCTGGCGACCAGCGCCTACTACTACGGCGGCGAGCCGGCCCGGTCCTTCGTCAGCTTCTCCTGGTGCCTGGCCGACTTCGACCGTAACCCGCAGCCCTACCACCGGCAGTACGAGCACAACCTGCTCTGGTATTTCAAGCACATGATCAGCGCCCTGCTCTACTTCCCGGAGATTCCGCTGGACCGGACCAGGGCGGTGCTCGACGACATGGAGCGGCGTTACCGGGACGGCGGCCACAGCCTCCAGGCGGTCTACAAGCAGCGGCACCAGGTCGCCCTGCACGTGGGCGCGACCGACGAGGCCGCCGAGTGGTACAGGCGGTGGACCACCACGCCCCGGGACGACCTCTCCGACTGCGCCGGCTGCGACCCGACGGGCCAGATCGGCTACCTGAACACCCTGCGCCGCTACGAGGAGTCGGTGGCGCTGGCCGAGCCGGTGCTCGCCGGCCGGTTGAGCTGCACCGAGCAGCCGCAGAACGTCCTCGCCGCGCTGCTGCTGCCGTACCTGCACACGGGGCGGCGGGAGCAGGCCCGGGACGCGCACCTGCGGGCGTACCGCCGGCATCGGGCCAACCTGGCGGACCTGTGGAACATCGGCGACCATCTGGCGTTCTGCGCGGTGACCGGCAACGAGGCGCGAGGGCTGGAAATTCTCGAACGGCACCTGGAGTGGCTGGACCGGGCGCCGTCGCCGGGCGACGCGATGGCCTTCGCCGCCAGCGGTGCGCTGCTGCTGCACCGGCTGGCCGCCGAGGGGCACGCCGAGCTGGCCGTGCGCCGCCGGGAGTTCGGAGATCGGCCGGCGACCGAGGTGCCGGTGGCGGTGCTCGCCGACGAGCTGGCCGGGACGGCCCGGGAGCTGGCCGTCCGGTTCGACGCCCGCAACGGCAGCACCGCACAGTCGGCTTTCGTCGCCGAGGTGCTCGCCCGGGAACCGGTCGGGGACTACCTGCCACTCTCCGCGACCGCGCGCAGCCGCCCCACGCCCGGCCCGAGACCGACCGGCCCCGGCCCCGGCACCAGCACCAGCACCAGCACCAGCACCGGCAGCGGCACGAGCACCGGCACCGGCAGCGGCAGCGGCACGAGCACCGGGAGCGGCAGCGGTGAGGGTGCCGCGGATGGTGCCGGCGGAGCTGTCCGGACCGCCGCCGGGCGCGCCGCCGGCCGGGCGGCGACCTCCCCGCCGTCCCGGCCCGAGGTGCCGGCGGACGCCACCGCCGAGCAGCTGCTCGACCTGGTCGACGCGGCCTGGCGCGGTGAGCGCGACGACGAGATGCTCGCGCTGCTGGCGGTCTTCGACGAACGTTTCGCCGGGCAGCAGCAGGAGCCGGGCGTCGTCGCCCGGCGGGCCGAGTTCCGGGCCGTCGAGCGGCAGGTGGACGGCGACCTGGACGCGGCGGTGGTGGCGAACCGGGAGGCGCTGGCGCTGCACCGGCAGATCCCGGATCCGCACCGTGCGCAGGTGGTGGCGGGCCGACTCGGCGTACTGCTGCTGCTCTCCGGCGAGCCCGAGGAGGGTTTGCCGCTGGTCGAGGAGTCAGCCGACTACCTGATGGCGCACGGCGACGCCTGGCACCGGGCGGCCGCACAGGACCGGTTGGCGATCGCCCTCGCCGAGCGGGGCCGGGGCGACGAGGCGGTGGCGGCGGCGGACCGGGCGGCGACCGAGGCGGCCACGGCCGGCGACCGGCACCTGGTGGCCAGGGTCGCGTTGACCAGGCTCCGCGTCCTGGAGCTGCTGGGCCGGCGGGTCGAGATCGGCACGGCGGCGCAGCATGCCCGGGAGCTCTACGACGAGCTCGGCCTGCCCGAGCACGCCGCGATCGCCAGCCTCGGCTACGCGGGCTCCCTCGACGATCCGGCACAGGCGGTCGCCGCGTACGACGACGCGGTGCGACTCGCCACCGACAGGCTGGCGCTGCCGGCCCGGACCGGTCGGGCTCGGGCGCTCGTCGCCGCCAACCGGCCGGCCGAGGCGGTCGACGACCTGGTGGAGGCGGTGGCACTCTGCGCCGAGCGCGGCATCACCGACGGCGTGGCCTACCTGCGCTGGGAGCTGGCCGACGCCTACCGGCGGGCCGGTCGTCCGGTGGAGGCGGCCGAGGCGGCGGAGGAGGCGGTCGGCGAGCTGGACCGGCTCGGCCGGCAGGCGGACGCGGACCGGTGCCGGCACCTGCTCGCCGGCATCTACCGCTCGATGGGCGAGGAGGGTGCGGCCCTGGCCCTGCTGGACCAGCTCGCCGAGAACCTGGACGGGCCGGACAACCTGCCCGCCCGGGCCGGTGTGCTGGAGGAGGCCGGCGACCTGCTCTACGCCCAGGACCGGGACAATCTCGCCGCGCAGCGGTTCGGCGCGGCGGCGACGGCGTTCCAGCTCGCCGGGCTGCCGCTCGACGAGCTGCGGGCGCGCCGCCGGGAGATCTCCGCCCAGCACTGGGCGGGCGATCCGGCGGCGGCGCTCGCCGCGCTGGCGGCCGCGGACCGGGTGGCGGCGGCGCTACCGGACGACGTCGGCGCTCCGGACGGGGCCGACCCCCTGAGCGGAGCGGGCACGCCCGGTGGATCCGGAACGCCGGACCGGGAGCGCGCCCAGCAGCCGGATCAGCAGGATGCCGAGGTCGGTGCGGCGGTGCGCTGGGAGCGGGCGATGCTGGCCGACGCGGCGGCCCGCGCGCTGGTCGGCGCGGACCGGCCGGAGGAGGCGCTGGCCCGGCTGGACGGTGCCGCCGACGCCCTGCGGTCGATCCAGGCCTTCGGCGAGGCCCTCCTCGTCGACCTGCTCACCGGCGAGGTGCTGCTCCGGCTCGACCGCCCGGCCGAGGCCGAGCCACTGCTCCGGGCCACCCTCGGGAGCCTGCCCGAACACTCCGACGCGGTACGCCGCACGGCCTGGCTGCTCGGCGGCGCGCTCGCCGCGCTCGGGCGGACGACCGAGGCCGACGCCCTGCGCGCCGAATACGGCCTCGACAGCGACGACGATTAGCCGGCCCGGTCGTGCCGTGGTGCACGCCACTTGGCGGGCGGCAGGAGATTGACAGCTGACTAGGCTGGGCGGGTGACGGTGGAAGAGCAGGTGCTGGCGGCGGCCGACGCCCCCGCCAGTGGCGTACGGCGACGGCGTTCCCGTCGCGAGGAGATCCTGGAAATCGCGGTCGGCCTCTTCGCGGCGCGCGGCTATCACGGGGTCTCGATGGACGACATCGGGTCGGCCGCCGGGGTGACGGGTCCGGCCCTCTACCACCACTTCGCCGGCAAGGAGGCGATGCTCGTCGCCGCGCTGATGCCGGTGAGTGACGGGCTGCTGGCGGGTGGCCGGCAGCGGGTCGCCGAGCATCCGGAGAACGCCCGGGCCGCGCTCGAATCACTCATCGACTTCCATGTGGAGTTCGCCCTGGCCAACCCGGCGGTCATCGCGCTGCACCTGCACGAGCTCGATCGACTGCCGGAGGAGCCCCGCCGGCAGATCCGCCGGCTCCAGCGGCTCTACGTCGAGGAGTGGGTCGGGGTGCTGACCGCGCTGCACCCGAAGCTGCCGGCCGGCGAGGCCCGGGTGCTGGCGCACGCCGCGTTCGGCCTGATGAACTCCACGCCGTTTCTCGGTGGCGAGGTCGACCGCCAGCGCCGGGCCGCGCTGCTGCGCGCCGCTACCCTGGCCGCACTGTTGGCCGACCCGGACGACTGAGCCGCACTCCCCGCGCTTCACGTCGCCGCGTCGGCGCACGACGGTCCGCCAGCGCTGTCGGACCGAGTACCGAGAGGTAGAGAACTCAACATGATCGAGTCCCTGCTCGTCGCGAACCGTGGCGAGATCGCCCGCCGGATCCTCCGTACCGCCCGACGACTCGGGGTGCGGACCGTCGCGGTCCACTCCGAGGCCGACGTCGACCTGCCGTTCGTGCGCGAGGCGGACGAGGCGGTCTGCGTCGGGCCGGCGAATCCGGCGCAGAGCTACCGGAACGCCGAGGCGATCATCGCCGCCGCCAAGTCGACAGGTGCGCGGGCGATCCACCCCGGCTACGGCTTCCTGTCGGAAAACGCGGACTTCGCGCGTACCGTCGAGGCGAACGGCCTGGTCTGGGTCGGGCCCGGCGCCGACGCGATCACCGCGATGGGTGACAAGATCAATGCTCGTAACCTGATGGCCGCAGCCGGGGTGCCGGTCGCGCCCGGCACCACCGACCCGGCCGCCGACGCCGACGCGGCGCTCGCCGCAGCCGAGGCGATCGGCTTCCCGGTGATGGTCAAGGCCGCCGCCGGTGGCGGCGGGATGGGGATGGCGGTCGCCACCGACCCGGCGGGCCTGCCCGGCGAGTACGAGAAGGTGCGCACCTTCGCCGAGCGGATGTTCGGGGACGGCTCGGTGCTGATCGAGCGCTACTTCCCCCGGGTGCGTCACGTCGAGGTGCAGATCCTCGGCCTCGCCGACGGCCGGATGGTGGCGCTCGGCGAGCGGGAGTGCTCGGTGCAGCGGCGCAACCAGAAGCTGGTCGAGGAGTCGCCGTCGCCGGCCGTCGACGCCGCGCTGCGGGAGCGGCTGCTCGCGGCGGCGGTCCGGGCCGGCGAGGCGGTCGGCTACCGCAACGCGGGCACCGTCGAGTGCCTGCTCGACGCCACCACCGGGGAGTTCTTCTTCCTGGAGATGAACACCCGGCTCCAGGTCGAGCACCCGGTGACCGAGCTGGTCCACGGCATCGACCTGGTCGAGGAGCAGTTGCGGGTCGCGGCCGGCCTGGCGCCGACCTTCGACCCGGACGCGCTGGCGCCGCGCGGGCACGCGATCGAGCTGCGGGTCAACGCCGAGGACCCGAAGCGGTTCCTGCCCGGCCCGGGTGCGGTGACCGCGTGGACCGAACCGACCGGCGAGGGGGTGCGGGTCGACTCCGGGTACGCGCTCGGCACCACCGTCACGCCTTTCTACGACTCCCTGATGGCGAAGCTGGTCGTGCACGGCGCCGACCGGGCCGAGGCGATCGACCGGGCCCGGTCGGCGGTGGCCGGCTTCGAGATCGCCGGCCCGAAGTGCAACCTGCCGTTCTTCGCCGAACTCCTCGACAATCCCGAGTTCCTCGGCGGCGACTACGACACGGGCATCGTCGCCCGGATGCGGGCGAAGAAGTGAGCGCCGACCTGCCGGCCGCGGTCTCGATCCGGGAGGTCGGGCCCCGCGACGGCCTGCAGAACGAGGACCCGGTCCCGGCCGACGGCAAGGTACGCCTGCTCGACCTGCTCGCCACCACCGGCGTACGCCGGATCGAGGCGGTCTCCTTCGTGCACCCGAGGGCGATCCCGCAGATGGCCGACGCCGACGAGGTGTGGGCGCGGGCGACGAGGGCGCCGGGCGTGCGCTACTCGGCACTGGTGCCGAACTCGAAGGGCGCCCAGCGGGCGCTGGCCGCCGGCTTCACCGAGATCGAGGTGGTCGTCTCGGCCAGTGACACGCACAACCGGCGCAACGTCAACCGCTCCACCGCCGAGTCGCTGGACGACATCGCCGGGCTGATCGGCCTGCTGCACGACGCCGGGGCGACCGCCGAGGTGATCGTGGCGACCAGCTTCGGCTGCCCGTACGAGGGGGACGTCGACCCGGCCCGGGTGGCCGGGATCGTCGACCGGGTGGTCGCCGACGGTGCGGACCGGATCGCCTTCGGCGACACCACCGGCATGGCCACCCCGCGACGGGTACGCGAGCTGGTCACCGCCGTCCGCGACCGGCAGCCCGACATCCCGGTGCTGCTGCACTTCCACAACACCCGGGGCACCGCGCTGGCAAACCTGCTCACCGCGCTCGACCTCGGCATCACCGAGTACGACGCCAGTGTCGGCGGCCTCGGCGGCTGCCCGTACGCCCCCGGGGCGAGCGGCAACGTCGCCACCGAGGAGGTCGTGCACATGCTGCACGACATGGGAGTCGACACCGGCATCGACCTCGGCGCACTCCTCGAGACGGCGCGCTACGCCGAGCAGCTCGTCGGCCGGGAACTCCCCTCCGGCGTCCTCCGCGCCGGCCCCCGGACGTAAGGAAGGCATGTAAGGAAGGGCCCCCACTTATCGCATTCTGCATAGGAAGGGCCCCCTGTTAACGGCTCACGGAGCGGCAAACCGGGATACGCTCGGCCAATGCGGTTGATCAAGTACACCCATGCGTGCGTACGGCTGGAGGCGGACGGACAGTCGCTGGTGATCGATCCGGGCATGTGGACCGAGGCCGAGGCGCTGGACGGGGTCGACCACGTGCTGATCACGCACGAGCACCCCGACCACCTCGACGTCGAGCGGCTCAGCGCGGCGGTGGCCACCAACCCGGCGCTGCGGATCCACGCCCACGCCGACGTCGCCGGGAAGGTGAAGGAGCTCGGTCCGGCGCTCGTCCCCGTCGCCACCGGTGACGAGTTCGACGCGGGCGGGTTTCCGGTCCGGGTCGTCGGCGGCGACCACGCCGAGATCTACCAGGGGCTGCCGGGCATCCCGAACCTCGGCTACGTGATCGACGTCGGCACTGCCGGTGGTGGCCTCTACCACCCGGGTGACGCCTTCTTCGTCCCGGATCTGCCGGTGGCGACGCTGCTGGTGCCGACGAGTGCACCGTGGTTGAAGGTTTCGGAGTCGCTGGACTTCGTCCGGGCGGTCAAGCCGCGGCGGGCCTACTCGATCCACGACGCGCTGCTCAGCGAGCGCGGGGCACCGATCGTGGACCGCTGGTTCGAGCAGAAGGCCGAGACCGAGTACGCCCGGATCCCACCCGGCCGGTCGGTCACCTTCGACTGACGGCGATCCTGGCTGCGAACATGACCGGAGGGGTCGGCATCGTGCCGACCCCTCCGCACGTGGTGTCCGCTGCCCGGCCGGTCAGCCGATCGGCGCGAGTACCGCCGGCCAGCTGTCCGGGAAGACCTCGCCGCCGACGCTCTCGGCGCGCTCGGCCCCGACCCGGGTGCCGGCGAAGAGCTGGGTGACCCGGCTGGCCTCGGCGCTGCTCGGGTACGGGTTGGTGCAGCTCGTGCCGGCGCTGCCGCCCGACATCAGCAGCGAACAGTTGCCGTTGTAGTTGTCCGGCAGCCCGAGGATGTGCCCGATCTCGTGCGACATGATCCGCAGCGGGCTGTACTGCTGCGCCTGCCGGGTGTCGATGTAGACCCGCCCGTTGCCGAGGCTGGTCCGGATCGCGTACGAGCCACCGCCGGTGATCTGGTAGATCCGCAGGTTGTTGCCGCAGTTGGCGCTGAGGGTCAGGTTCGAGGTGGCGTTGTTCCAGATCGAGGCGGCCTGGTTGGCGATGCTGACGTAGCTGGGTGCCTGGCTGGTGTTGTAGCAGATGGTCATGGCGGCGGAGGCGGGCGCGGGGTTCGCCAGCGTGACGCCGAGGGTGGCACCCGTGGTCGCGACGAACGCGACGAGTAGCCGGCTGATGCGTGAGGTCATGGCTCACTTCTCCGATCCGGAAGGTGTGTCGGGGGTGGGAGCAGAGTAATTGACGGCCGTCAATTACACCATCCTGTCCGGATACGTAGCCTTTCGGTATGACCCTCCGTCGACTGGCCCGGACGTGCCGGGATGCAGTAACCTAACGATCGTTCAGGTCATATCGCGCCATGCCCGGCAGGCAGGCGGGCGCGTACCGGACGAGGGGGGCGGCGTGACACTCGACGGCGAGGCGCTGGAGCAACTCGGCAAGCGGGTCCGGGCCGGCGGTGCGGAGAAGTACCACGCCGCCAACGCGGCCCGGGGCAAGCTCTTCGCCCGCGAGCGGATCGCGCTCCTGGTCGACGAGGGATCCTTCGTCGAGGACGGGCTCTACGCCAACGCGCTCGCCGACGGGCTCCCCGCCGACGGGGTCGTCACCGGTGCGGCCAGCATCGACGGCCGGCCGGTCTGCCTGATGGCCAACGACTCGACGGTCAAGGCCGGGAGCTGGGGCGCCCGTACGGTCGAGAAGATCATCAGGATCATCGAGCGGGCGTACGCCTCCGGCCTGCCCATGGTCTACCTGGTCGACTCGGCCGGCGCCCGGATCACCGACCAGGTCGACCTCTTCCCCGGCCGGCGCGGCGCCGGAAAGATCTTCTGGAACCAGGTCCGCGCCTCCGGCTCGATCCCGCAGGTCTGCGCCCTCTTCGGGCCGAGCGCGGCCGGCGGGGCGTACATCCCGGCCTTCTGCGACGTGGTGGCGATGGTGGACGGCAACGCCAGCATGTACCTCGGCTCGGACCGGATGGTCGAGATGGTCACCGGGGAGAAGACGACCCTGGAGGAGATGGGCGGGGCCCGGGTGCACTGCGCCGAGTCCGGGGTCGGGCACTTCCTCTGCAAAACCGAGGCGGACGCCCTCGACGTGGTCCGCCGCTACCTGTCGTACCTGCCGGCGAACTGGACGCAGCCGCCGCCGGCCGCGCCCGCCGTCGCCGCACCGACCAGTGTGGACCTCGCCGGGCTGGTGCCGGCGAGCGAGCGGCAGGCCTTCGACATGCGGCGGTACGTCAAGGGCCTGCTCGACGCCGACTCCTTCCTGGAGATCCAGGCGCTCTGGGCGAAGGAGCTGACCGTCGGCTTCGGCCGGCTCGACGGCCAGGTCGTCGGCGTGGTGGCGAACAACTCGATGTTCAAGGGCGGGGTGCTCTTCGTCGACTCGGCCGACAAGGCGACCCGGTTCGTCCAGCTCTGCGACGCGTTCAACGTGCCGCTGCTCTTCCTCTCCGACGTGCCCGGGTTCATGGTCGGCACGGCGGTGGAGAAGCAGGGCATCATCCGGCACGGCGCCAAGATGATCACGGCGATCAGCGAGGCGACCGTACCGAAGATCTGCGTCGTGGTCCGCAAGGCGTACGGCGCCGGGCTCTACGCGATGGCCGGCCCCGGCTTCGAGCCGGACGCCACCATCGCGCTCCCCACCGCGAAGATCGCGGTGATGGGCGCCGAGGCGGCGGTGAACGCGGTCTACGCCAACAAGATCGCCGCGATCGCGGACCCCGACGAGCGGGCGGCCTTCGTCGCCGAGCGCCGCGCCGCCTACGAGCAGGACATCGATCTCGTACGGCTCGCCAGCGAACTGGTCGTCGACGCGATCGTCGAGCCGGGAGACCTGCGGGCCGACCTGGTCCGGCGGTTCGCCGCCGCCCGGGGCAAGGACCGCGGCTTCTCCCGCCGCCGGCACGGCGTCACGCCCGTCTGACCACCGGGTGACCGACCACCCCCCGACCGACGACGATGGAGGAACCCATGGACTTCCGGCTCAGCGAGGAGTACGAGGCGCTGCGATCGAGCGTGCGTTCCTTCGCCCGCGAGGTCGTCGCGCCGGTGATCGCCGAACACTACGAGCGGCACACCTTCCCGTACGAGATCGTCGCGCAGATGGGCAAGATGGGGCTCTTCGGCCTGCCCTTTCCGGAGGAACACGGCGGGATGGGCGGCGACTACTTCGCGCTCTGCCTCGCCCTGGAGGAGCTGGCCCGGGTCGACTCCAGCGTGGCGATCACCCTGGAGGCGGCGGTCTCGCTCGGCGCGATGCCGATCTACCGGTTCGGCACTCCGGAGCAGCGCGCCCGCTGGCTGCCGAAGCTCGTCACCGGGGAGGCGCTGGCCGGCTTCGGGCTGACCGAGCCAGGCTTCGGCTCGGACGCCGGTGGCACGGCGACCCGGGCGGTGCTGGACGGCGACGAGTGGGTGATCAACGGGTCGAAGGCGTTCATCACCAACTCCGGCACCGAGATCACCAGCCTGGTCACGGTCACCGCCGTCACCGGCACCAACCCGGACGGCTCCAAGGAACTCTCCACCATCATCGTGCCCGCCGGCACGCCCGGCTTCACCGTCGCGCCGGGCTACTCCAAGGTGGGCTGGTGCGCCTCGGACACCCACGAGCTGACCTTCGACGACTGCCGGGTGCCGGCGGAGAACCTGCTCGGCGAGCGGGGCCGGGGCTTCGCCCAGTTTCTGCGGATCCTCGACGAGGGGCGGATCGCCATCGCGGCACTCTCGGTCGGCCTGGCCCAGGGGTGTGTCGACGAGTCGGTCCGGTACGCCCGGGACCGGCATGCCTTCGGCCAGCCGATCGGCAACTTCCAGGCCATCCAGTTCAAGATCGCCGACATGGAGCGGCGGGCACACACCTCCCGGCTGGCGTACCACGACGCGGCGGCCCGGATGCTGGCCGGTGAGGACTTCAAGCGGCACGCCGCCATCGCCAAGCTGCACGCCAGCGAGTGTGCCGTCGACAACGCCCGGGACGCGACCCAGATCCACGGCGGCTACGGCTTCATGAACGAGTTCGCGGTGGCCCGGTTCTGGCGGGACGCGAAGATCCTGGAGATCGGCGAGGGCACCTCCGAGGTGCAACGCATGATCATCGCCCGTGACCTGGGCCTGTAACCGCTCGTGACCTGGCCCGTAGCCCTCACTCAGCCGCCCGCCGCCAGGTCGACGAGGGCCCGGACGGTCCGCCAGTTCCGGGTGGTCGAGGCGACGCCGAGCCGCTTCTCCAGGTAGGCGTTGCTGAACCTGCTGCGGCCGTACCCGTCGGGATAGTGCAGGTAGACGTCCCGGCCGGTGTCGGCGAAGCGGAACTCGGCGGTCTCGCCGCCCGGCACCGACAGCTCGGCCGCCCGGTCGGCCTCCGGCGGTTCCGCCAGGAACGCCACCAGCATCTTGACCTCCTCCGGCTGCCCGGCCGCGTACGGGTTGCCGCCGGTCAGCCCGGCCAGCTCCGGGCCGGAGCGGACCATCACCGCAACGTCCAGATCCAACTCGTCGGCAAGGGCCCGCCGGATGTCGCCGGCCAGCCGTTCCGGCCCGGCGCGGTCGTCGGCTCCGAACACCACGTTGCCGCTCTGCAGGTAGGTCCTGACGTCGTCGTGGCCGAGATCGGCGGCGATCCGGCGCAGGTCGGCCATGCCGATCCGGTTACCGGAGCCGACGTTGACGCCGCGCAACAGCGCCACGTAGCGGGTCATCCGCACTCCTCCGACCGGGCCGGCTGGTTCCTGGCGTCACCAAGGCTAGTCGCCGAGGACGTCACCGGGACCAGCGGCGGAGGCGACAGCACGCCCCAGCGGCCGGGCCGCTGGCAGCAGGTCGCGAGCTCAGGATGGTTGCCGCACCAGCGGCCGTGGCCCAGCGGCTAGCGGCTGTGTCCTAGCGGCTGTGTCCTAGCGGCTGTGTCCTAGCGGCTGTGGCCTAGCGGCCGTGGCCGTGGCTGTGCGCACCGCGTCGGCGTCGGCGTCGCAGCAGGAGCAGGGTCAGCAGGGCACCGACGAGCACGGCCGGGGCGCCCGCCATCAGCAGCCAGCCGGGACGGGTGCTGTGGTCCTGGCCCACCGGGGTGGCCCCGGCGACCGGGGACGCGACCTGGTTGTGGGAGTCGGCCTGTCCTGGTGCGACGAGTTGGCCGACGCCCGCGTCGGCTGGCAGCCCGAACCCCCAGTCGAGGAGCGCGGCGCCCTGCTCCCAGCCGCGCTGCGGCTGCGACTCCGCGCCGAGCAGGGTGACCAGCAGGGTACGCCCGTTCCGCTCGGCCGCCCCGACGAAGCTGTGCCGGGCCAGGTCGGTGTAGCCGGTCTTGCCGCCCAGCGCGCCGGGATAGCGGTGCAGCAGTTGGTTGTCGTTCCAGATCGGGAAGCCCTTGGTGTTGTTCGCCGCCTGCGCCGGCACGTTGGCGATCTTCGTGGCGGCGTACGTGCGGAAGTCGGGGTGCGCGAAGCAGGCGCGGGCGATCAGCGCCAGGTCGTACGCGCTGGTGTACTGGCCCGGACCGTCCAGCCCGGAGGGTGTGGCGGCGTGCGTCTGGTACGCGCCCAGCCGCTTCGCCTCGGCGTTCATCGCCGCCACCCCGGCGGCCAGCCCACCGGCCCCGCCGCCGAGCCGGGCCAGCACGTTCGCCGCGTCGTTGCCGGAGTTGAGGATCAGGCCCAGCCAGAGCGTCTCCACCGTGTAGCGACCGCCGCGGACCAGCCCGACCGCCGAACTGCCCGGCTCGAAGTCGAGATCCGACTCGGTCACCTCGACGACCTGCTTCGGATCCAACCGGGGGAGCACCGCCGCCGCCAGCAGCAGCTTCTGCACGCTCGCCGGCACGCCGTACTCGTGCGGGCCGCAGCCGCCGAGCACCGCGCCGCTGGTCAGGTCGGCGACCAGCCAGGAGGTGGCGGTGACCTTCGGCGGCTCGGCGGCGCCGGGCGGGGCGACGAGCCCGGCGGTGGCCAGCGCCGGACCGCCGACCGCCGCCTTCGCCGGGTCGAGTGGTGGCGGCGCGGGCCGGGTCGGCCGGGCCACCGGCGGGTTCGGCGCCGGACACGGCCGGAACGGCGTGCCCGCTGCCGTCGGAGTCGGCGTGCCCGCTGCCGCCACTCCCGGCGGTCCGGCCACCGTGGTCGACGGCAGCAGCAGGACGGCACTGACCACTCTGAGTACGAGCAAACCCCGAGCCATACTCCGGAGAGTAATCGTCGTCACACGTCCGGGTGGAAGTTTCAGATATCGGGTACCGGTAAGTCCGGAAATGTACTCTCGTCTGCCTCCCACGACTCCGTCCAGGAGGGATCGGCGTCGCCGGACTCGCCGATCCGGGTGTCGCCGCCGGCCGGCTTCGTGCCCCGGCGGAACTTGCCGGAGGCCGTGCTCGGCCCGGCCCCGGTGCTGCCGTGGTTCCGGCACTGGGTCGGCGTCGAGCAGGAGGCGATCGCCGTCCGTTGCTTCGAGCTGTCGGTGATCCCCGGCCTGTTGCAGACCGCGAGGCGTACGCCCACGCGCTGCTGCGCAGTGGCGGGCTGCTCACCGCCGAGCAGGTGGAGCAGCAGGTCGCCGCCAGGCTGGCCCGGCAGGAGATCTTGTCCGGGCCGAACCCGCCGCTCTTCACCGCCGTCGTCGACGAGCGGGTGCTGCGCCAGTCGGTCGGCGGGGCCGGGGTGATGCGGGGTGGCGGGCAACCTGCCGGGGCTCGTCGGGGTGCGGGACAGCAAGGACCCGACCGGCCCGGTGCTGCTCTTCCCTCCACCCGCCTGGCACTCGTTCCTACCTACCGTCACCACCACCGGATAGCCAACCAGCCGCGCTCGGCCCAGATCTTGACGACTTGTTGCGGTTAGGACGACAACAAGTCGTCAAGATCCACGACGAATAGCGTTCGGGGTCGGGGCCGTCGGTCGGGGGTTGGTCAGGATGCGGGCGGCCGGTCGGCGTTCCGGGTGAGCAGCAGGGCGAGGGCGGCGATCGTGACGCAGACCGTCATGCCGGCGAAGAGGGGTACGGCGACGTCCCGCCCGCCGAGCCCAATCAGCGGCGCGGTCACCCCGGCGAGGATGCCCTGGAGGGTGCCGAGCACCGCCGACCCGCTACCGGCGGCCCGTCGTGCCCGCTGGAGCGCCAGCGCCGTCGCGTTACCCATGATCATGCCGAGCCCGACGAAGAAGAGCAGCAGCGGCGCGACCGCCACCGCCCGGCCGAGCAGCCCGGCGAGGGTCACCGCGAGCAGGCCGGCGGTGCTGACCAGCATGCCGGCCAGGCCGAGCCGGAGCAGGAGCGCGGGGCGGACGACGCCCCGGCCGACCAGCCGGGCGTTGACCGCGCTGCTCAGGGTGGCGGTGAGCGCACCGGCGGCGAAGGCGACGGCGGACTGCCGGACGGTCAGGCCCAGGACGTACTGGAGGAAGAAGGGCGACGCGGCGATGTAGCAGAACAGGGCCGCGAACCCGAACCCGAACGCGAAGATGTAGCCGAGATAGACCCGGTCGGTCAGCAACGACCGCGCGGTGCTCAGGGTGGCGCGGAGCCCGCCGGCATGCCGGCGCTCCGGCGGCAGGCTCTCCGGTACGCCGACCAGCGCGACCAGGAGGGTGAGCAGCAGTCCGGCGGCGAGGGTGCCCCAGACGGCGCGCCAGCCGGCGGCGCTGGTCACCACGCCACCGATCAGCGGTGCGGTGATCGGGGCGATGCCGCTGAGCGCCATCAGGATGCCGAACATCCGGGCGGCGGCCGGCCCCTCGGCGGTGTCCGAGATGACGGCCCGGCCGACGACCACCCCGGCGGCGGCGCTGAACCCGGTGACGAAGCGCAGCGCGGTCAGCGTCTCGAGGGTGGGTGCGAAGGCACAGGCGGCGGCGGAGGCGGCGCAGACGGCGGTGCCGACGAGGATGAGTGGTCGCCGGCCGTAGCGGTCGGAGAGCGGGCCGAGGACGAGCTGCCCGAGCGCCAGCCCGATGACGAACGCGGTCAGGGTGAGCTGGATCCCGGAGGGGTCGGTCCGGAACTCGTCGGCCATCCGGGGAAAGGCCGGCAGATACATGTCGATGCCCATCGGCGGCACGAAGGCCAGCAGCACCAGGGCGGGGAGCAGCAGCCGGCGCGCACCGGTACGCGACCGGGGCGGCGGCGTCGGGCTGGAGTCTTCGGTCCGGGTGGGGGCGGAAGTCACGAACGTCAAATTACTATAACTATATAACTATGGCTAGCGGTACCCTCGTGAGATGAAACGAGTGACCATGGCGGACGAGACCGTCCTGCGGCAGGCGAGGACACTCGTACCGGTTCTGTACCAGCTGGGTCGGGTGATGCGGCTACAGGGCGTCGACGAGGCCGGGCTCGGCCAACTCCCCCCGTCGGAGTTGGAGGTGCTCCGGTATGTCGCGGAGTCCCCCGGCGTCTCGGTCGGCACGCTCGCCCGCGACCTGGGGCTGCACGCCAGCAACGTCAGCGCGACCGTCCGCGCCCTGGTCGCCCGCGATCTGGTACGCCGCGAGCCCGACCCGCACGACCGGCGGGCCGTACGGCTGCACGCGACAGTCGACGCGGCGCACGGCTCGGCCCGGGTCGAGGAGTCCTGGGCACGGCTCTTCGCCGACGCCCTGGCGGAACTCGACGACGACCAGCGGGCCGCGGTGACCTGCGCCGCACCCGCGCTCGGCGCACTCGCCGACCGTCTCCGGGCGCGCCGCGCCGCCGAACGGAGCTGATCCTTTCCCGACCTGGGCCGGCTGTTGACCGGGGCCGGTTGTCGACGGGGATCGGCTGCCGGCCCGGGGCCCGCTGCCGGCCGGCGTACCGGATCGTCGATTCTGACCGGATAGGGGCTGACGTCCGGATGCCCAGGGTGTTTGCATGTGCGCCGAGGGCGACCAGCCCGGGTCGCGTGGGGAGGTTCGGGGCATGTTCGCAGTGTTCGGCCGGTCGATGTGGCGGTGGCGCTGGCCGGTGCTGATCTGCTGGCTGGGGCTCACCCTGGCCGGGGCGATCCTGGGCGGGCAGGTCTTCGACCGGCTGGTCGAGACCGACAACCTGCGCCCGGACGCGGAGTCGCAGCGGGCCGACCGTCGGATCGCCGAACTCCTCCCCGAGGGCCCGATGGTGGTCGCGATCGTCCGGGACCGTGACCCCTACGACCCCGCCCTGGTCGCCAGCGTCCAGCGGGTACACACCGACATCCAGGCCGTACCGGGGGTGCGGGAGGTCGAGGACCTCTACAACGCGGCGGGTGGCCGGATCGGCGCCGACAACCGCAGCACCCTGGTCCGGGTCGAACTCGTCGACGGGCTCCCCACCGAGCGGCGGGAGGAGACCGAGGACCGGGTGGCCGCCCTGCTGCGGGAGATCGACGCCCCACAGGTGCTGGTCGGCGGCGAGGAACTCGCCGAGCGGGCCTTTGCCGAGCAGGCGATCGACGACGCGGTCGTGGGGGAGTCGGTCGCGCTCGGCGTACTCCTGGTGGCGCTGGTGGTGATCCTCGGCGGCCTGCTGGCCGGCGTGCTTCCGCTGCTCGGCGCGCTCGCTGCCGTCGCGGTGACCCTGCTCGGGCTCTACGGACTCAGCGCGGTCACCGGGGTCGGCGAGTTCACCGTCAACGTGGTCACCCTGCTCGGCATCGGCCTGACCGTCGACTACGCGCTGCTGCTGATCGCCCGGTTCCGCGAGGAACGCGCCGTGGCACGCCCCGGGGAACGTGCTGCCCGGGACGACGCGGGTGCCGCGGCCGGGGATGCGCCGGACGCCTCCGACCCGGTCGACGCGCTCGCCCGGACGATGGCGACGGCCGGCCGGACCGTACTCGTCTCCGGGCTCGCCGTCGCGGCGGCCATGCTCGGCCTCTACGTCTTCGCCGAGCCGCTGCTCGCGGCGATGGCGCTCGGCGGTGCGCTCGCGGTGACCCTGGCCACCCTTGCCGGCCTCACCCTGCTGCCCGCGCTGATCGCCGTCGCCCACCGGCACATCCCCGAGCCCGGCGCCCACACCTGGGTGCGCCGGAGCCTGGCCGCCGCCGCCCGCCCGCTCCGCCGGATCGTCCCGGTCCGCCCCGCGCCGCCCCGCCGCCCCGGTACCCGGCCCGGCAGTCCCGGCAGCCGCACGGACAGCCCCGGTATGCTCGCCCGGCTCGCCGGGTATGCGCAGCGTAGGCCCGGCCTGGTGGCGTTCGGCGCCTCCGCCGGCCTGCTGCTGCTCGCCCTGCCCTTCCTGGCCGGCGCCAACCTCGCCAACTCCGACGCCCGGGCGCTGCCCCGGCCGATGGAGGCCCGGCAGGTGCACGACGTGTTGCTGCACGACTTCGAGGCGGGGCGCGCCGCCCCGGTCACCGTGGTGGTGGCGGCGGACCCGGCCAGCGCCGAGGTCCGGGACCTGATGAACGAGCTCAACACCCTGCCCCAGGTGATCAGGATGCAGCCCCGGCCCGACGTGCCGGGCGCGGCGCTCGTGATCGACCTGACCCCGCACGGCGCGACCGGCGGGCCGGAGTCCCGCGACCTGGTACGCGCGGTACGCGCCCTGGACCAGCCGCTGCCGTTGCTGGTCGGCGGGCCCGCCGCCGAGCTGGTCGACTACCGGTCCTCGGTCGCGCAGCGGCTGCCGTACGCCGTACTGGTGCTGCTGCTGGTCACCACCGTGCTGCTCTTCGTGCTGACCGGCTCACTGGTCGTGCCGGTCAAGGCGCTGGTGATGAACGTGCTGACCCTGCTCGCCACGCTCGGCGTCCTGGTCGTGGTCTTCCAGTGGGGGGTGGGCGCCGCCCTGCTCGGGGTGGAGTCCTGGGGGGCCATCGACCTCACCACCCCGGTGCTGCTCTTCGTCTTCGTCTTCGGGCTGTCGATGGACTACGAGGTGTTCCTGCTCGCCCGGATCCGGGAGGAGTGGCGGCGCTGGTCCGGCCTGCGTACGCCCGCGGCCCGGGTCCGGGGCGGCGAGCGGGCGGTGCTGGCCGGCATCGTCCGGAGCGGCCCGGTGGTGACCTCGGCGGCGGTCTGCATCAGCATCGTCTTCCTCGGCTTCCTCCTCGGTGACCTGACCGCGGTCAAGGAGATCGGCTTCGGCATGGCGGTGGCGGTGCTGCTGGACGTCACCGTGGTACGCGGGCTGCTGCTGCCGGCGGTGATGAGCCTGCTCGGCGAGTGGAACTGGTGGGCGCCCGGCCCGCTGCGCCGGCTGCACGAGCGGTTCTCCGGCGACGGCGCGCGGCCCGGCACCGGGTCCGTCCCGCCGGCCCCGGTGCCGGTCGCCGCCGAACCGTGACCGCGGCGTGGTCGCGACCGCGGCTGCGGCGTCGTCGCGACCGCGGCTGCGGCGTCGTCGCGACCAGACACGAACGTCCGACCTCTGCGGATTCGTCACGTTCTGTTGATCATTCGATCACCGCCCGAAACGTCTCATCAGTAATCTGTCGGATATCTATGTCCAGTTCCGTCGGTACCTCGACGCTTGCCTGCCAGGACCGCATCGAGGTGCGTAGTGTTCCTGCCCATGACACCGGATCATGGTGCTGACCGGATCCCGGGTGGCTTCAGCGACGTGCTCCGCCGGTGTCGGCTGGCGGCCGGGCTGACCCAGGCCGAACTCGCCGAACGGGCCGCCGTCGGGATCCGCACAGTCCGTGACCTGGAACGGGGCCGAGCGTCGCGTCCACAACGGACAACCGTCGAACTGCTCGCGGCGGCGCTGGGCCTCGCCGGCCGGGACCGCGCCGACTTCGTCGCCCTGGCCAGGGGGCAGGGCGCGCCGGGGGTGGAGCTCGGTGCCGTCCCGGTGCCGCCAGGCCCGCACCTGCCCCGGCGCGGCTTCGGACTGCCGGAGCCGGGTGAGCTGATCGGCCGGGACCGGGAGGTGGCCGACCTGGCCGCGATGCTGACCGAGCATCCCCGGATGGCGCGCGGGGTGGTCAGCCTGGTCGGCCTCGCCGGGGTGGGTAAGACCGGGCTGGCCCTCAAGGTCGCCCGGGAGGTGGCCGGAGCCTACCCCGGTGGCACCAGCGGCATCGTGATGATCGACGGCTCCACCGAGGCGGACGTGCTGTCGGTCGTCGCCACGGTCTTCGGGGTGGGCCGGGCCAGCGAACTCGCCGAGCGCTTCTCGGACACGCCGTCGCTGCTGCTGGTGGATGCCGTGGAGCGGGCTCCCGGCGCGGCCGCCGAGGCGCTGAACCGGCTCGCCGAGATCGCGCCGATGCTCCAGGTCCTGACGACGGGCCGGCACCCGGTCGGGCTCCCCGGCGAGCAGGTCCGGCCGGTCACCCCGCTGGAGGTGCCGCCCGCCGACGCACCGGCCGACCTCGCGCTGGTGGCCGACTATCCCGCCGTCGCGCTGCTGCTCGCCCGGCTGCGCCAGATCGGTCGCGAGCCGCCGCAACCCGACGAGGTGGGTGCGCTCGTCGAACTGGTACGCCGGCTCGGCGGGCTTCCCCTGGCGATCGAGCTGGCCGCCGCGCACGGCCGGGTCCTCAACCTCAACGAGATGCTCGACCGGTACGGGAACCGGCTGCTCGACCTCGGCATCCCGCCGGTGGGTCGTGCGGCGGTGGCGACGTTGCGGGATGCCGTCGCCGCGAGCTACCGGCTGCTGGAGGCGGACGAGCGCGCCGCACTGCGCCGGCTCTCCGTGCTGCGCAACCGCTGGTCGGTGGAGCTGGCCGAGGCGATGCTCGTCCCAGATCCCGCCCTCACCGGTGATCCGGTGCGGCTGCTGGACCGCCTGCTGGAGCACGGGCTGATCGGCGCCCGGGGCACCGGGCCGCTCCGGTTCCGGGTACTGGACGTGGTGCGCGACTTCGCCGCCGAACGCGCCGCCGCCCACGGCGAGCTGGCGGCGATCCGCCGCCGGCACGCCTCGGTCTTCGCCCGGCTTGCCGCCCGGGTGGCGCCGGACCTTGCCGGTGCCCGCATCGTCGAGGCGGTCGGCCGGCTCGACGAGGTGGCCGGCGACATCTGGACCGCCCTGGCGTACGCGGCCAACGACGATCCGCACACCGCGTTGTGGCTGGCCGGGAACCTCGCCCGCTGGTGGCGCTACCGGGGACGGGACGTGGCCGGCCGGCAGTGGCTGCGTCGGCTGCTGGACGATCCGCGTACCGGTGACGCCGATCCGGCGGTGCGGGCGTGGGCACAGGTCGGTGTCGCGCAACTCGCCCAGGAACACGGTGCCGGGCCGCAGGAGTTGCCGGCCGCCGAGGCGGCGGTGTCGACGTTCCAGCGGCTCTCCGACGCCTCGGGTGAGCTGGCGGCCCGGAACGTGATCTGCGGGATCTGGACCGCCCTCGGTGGCCACGACGAGGCGCGGCGGCACGGCGAGGCGGCGTTGGAGCTGGCCACCCGTACCGGCCGGGTCCGGGACATGGCGGTGGCACAGAACAACCTGACCTGGCACGAGATCCGGGTCGGTGACCTCGGCGCGGCCCGGCGCCGGCTGGCGGCGGTGGACCGGCTCGCCGGGGAGTGCGGTGAGGAGCGGCTCCGGGTACTCGCCCGGGCCAACCTGGCGGAGGTGGCCCGCCTGGAGGGCCGGTACGCCGACGCGGTCCGGCAGGGCCGCCGGGTGATGGTGGCCCTGGCCGACCTCGGCGATCCCGGACACCGCCGACGGGTGCTCGGCACGGTCGGGCTCGCCCTCGCCCAGGAGGGCCGGATCGACGAGGCGACGGCGGTCCTCGCCGAGCTGCGCAGCGGAAAGGCGGGCGACGACGTCGGAGGGGCCGAGCTGGAGTCGGGACGCGCACGGCCGGACGAGTTCGCCGTCCGGGACGACGGGATGTGCGCGCTGATCGAGGCGACCCTGGCGATGCAGCGGGGCGACCGGGAGTGGGCGGCCGAGTGGTACGCGGCAGCCGTGCAGGCCTGCGCCGGGTCCCGGGACCTGCGGGACGTGGCGGAGGCGCTGGTCGGACTGGTGGCGAGCACCGACGAGCCGGCGCACCGGGCGGCGGCGCTCAAGCGCCTGGACCAGGTGTGCCGGGAGGGTGCGATCGTCCTGCTGCCGCAGGAGCGGGCACTGCTCGGCTCGGTCTGAACAGCGCGGCTCGGTCTGAACAGCGCGGCTCGGTCTGAAGCGGCTGCGGGGCGATGCCCGCTGAACCGGCGGTGCGGAACGCGCCACCCCGGGGGCGTGGCGCGAGCGGGACAGCCCCCCGACAGAGCCCCTCACAGATCCACGCCCGCGCCACGTCCCCGGAGCCCCCCGGCTGCCTGAAGATTAACCAGCATCCACTGCCCGTTTTATCCGTTCAGTGCATGAAGTGGCGATACGAGGGTCGGTTCTGCCGGTCTTTCTGCCGGTGATCCCCGAAAATGCGGTTATCCCGTTCGGGTGATGATCGCCGGGTTCGCGGCGTTGCCGGCGGACCGTGGTCACGGCTCAACGGGGCGTGGTCGCCCCGGCGGTGTCCGCTCCGGTGCTGGCCGCGCTGCCGGTCTCCGCTGTGCCGGTCTCCGCGCTGCCGGCGGTGGCGCCGGGATGGACCGCGTCCCGGACGATGCGCAGCGAGTCGAGCAGGCTCTGGAGGGCGGCGGGCTCCAGTTGACCGATGAACCAGTCCTGGATCAGTTTGATGTGTCCGGGAAGCGTCTCGTCGAGCCGCGCCATGCCGGACTCGGTGACCACGGCGTACGCACTGCGCCGGTCGGAGGGGCAGGCGCGGCGCTGGAGCAGGCCGTCGCGCTCCATCCGGTCGACGACCCGGGTCACGCCACTGGTGGAGAGCGAGGTCTGGGCGGACAGGTCGGTCATCCGGAGCTGATGCTCGGGCGAGCGGGCCAGCCGCATCAGGACCTCGAACTCCACCGTCGACAGCCCGTGCTCCTCGAACTGGGCGGCGAATCTGGCGGCGAGCCCGGCGTACACCTCCATGACCAGGCCCACGGCCGTGATCCGGGCGTCGTCGTACAGGTTCTCGGTCACGAACCGATCGTAGCAGTCGTTGACAGAGGGAATATTGCTCGAACTATAGTTGCTTCGTCAGTCATCGGTCCCACAACCTATCTCCTGGGAAGGCCATCTCTCATGACCAGCAGCGCCGAATCCGCCACCACCCGTACCTGGGAGGGGCTGACGATCCCCACCGCCGGCAGCTACCTGCTCGACCAGGCGCATAAGCGCGTCGGCTTCATGGCCCGGCACATGATGGTGAGCAAGGTGCGCGGCCAGTTCCGTGAGGCGGAGGCGACGATCACCGTGGCGGAGAACCCGCTCGAGTCCTCGGTCTCCGCCACCATCCAGGCCGCAAGCATCGACACCGGCCAGACCGACCGGGACAACCACCTGCGCAGTGGCGATTTCCTCGAGTCCGAGAAGTACCCGACGCTGGAGTTCCGCAGCACCGGCGTGAAGTCGCACAGCGGGGCCGAGTTCGTGCTCGACGGCGAGCTCACCATCAAGGACGTCACCCGCCCCGTCGAGTTGACGGTCGAGTTCGAGGGCGCCGGACGCAGCCCGTACGGCCAGGACATCTTCGGCTTCACCGCGTCCACCGAGATCGACCGGGAGGACTTCGGGCTGACCTGGAACGTCACGCTGGAGACCGGCGGCGTGCTGGTGGGCAGGAAGATCAAGATCGAGATCGAGGGCGAGGCCGTTCGTCAGTCCTGACCCATGAACGACGGATCGGTCGGTTGTCGCCCCGGGCGGCCGACCGGTCAATTCACACCACGGGAGCCCCGGTTACCGATCACATGGTGACCGGGGCACCTCGTTGGGTAATGCGTCCATGGCAGGGGGCACCCGCTCGTGTGTAATGGTGGACGCAGCGCCGCTGGCCGCTCACGCTGGGCCCGCGACGCTGTGGTTGTGGCCACGTGTGCGCGGCGCTCCTACGGTAGTGGTTCGAACGGGCTCCGGGTGGGCATGGCTCCCGGAGTGCCGAGACAGCGCCTCGCGGCGGGGAGGATAGATGGGCCAGGACGTGTCGGAGGTCCCCTTCACCCGGGAGGACCGGATCAGATACCGGCAGAAGGTACGCCGGTGTCTGGACGTCTTCGCGCTCATGCTTGACGACTTCGGTTTCGACGCCGACCGGCCGACCACCGGCCTGGAGATCGAGCTGAACCTGGTGGACGCCGACGCCGAGCCCGCGATGCGCAACGCCGAGGTGCTGGACAACCTCGCCGATCCCACTTTCCAGACCGAATTGGGCCAGTTCAACCTGGAACTCAACGCCCGGCCACGCCTGATCGAGGCCGCCGGATTCGCCGACTACGAGCAGGATCTGCAGGAGAGCCTCGGCCGGGCGGAGGAACTCGCCGCCAAGTCCGACGCGGCGATCATCCTGATCGGCATCCTGCCCACGCTGACCCCCAGCCACCTGGTCCGGGACAACCTCTCCAGCAACGAGCGCTACCGGGTGCTCAACGACCAGATCGTCGCCGCCCGGGGTGAGGACATCGAACTGGACATCCGTGGTGTCGAGCGGTTGCAGACCCACACCGACTCGATCGTCTCCGAGGCGGCCTGCACCAGTCTCCAGTTCCACCTCCAGGTGGCACCGGACAGCTTCGCCGACTACTGGAACGCCTCGCAGGCGATCGCCGGGATACAGGTCGCGCTGGGCGCCAACTCGCCGTTCCTGCACGGCCGCCAGCTCTGGGCCGAGACCCGGATCGCCCTCTTCGAGCAGGCCACCGACACCCGCCCCGACGAGCTCAAGGCCCAGGGCGTACGCCCCCGGGTCTGGTTCGGCGAGCGATGGATCACCTCGATCTTCGACCTCTTCGAGGAGAACGTCCGCTATTTCCCGCCGCTCCTGCCGATCTGCGACGAGGAGGATCCGGTCGAGATCCTGCACAACGGCGGCGTACCCCGGCTGGCCGAACTCCGGCTGCACAACGGCACCGTCTACCGGTGGAACCGACCGGTCTACGACATCATGAACGGTCGGCCGCATCTGCGGGTGGAGAACCGGGTGCTGCCGGCCGGGCCGACCGTGGTCGACATGCTGGCCAACGCCGCCTTCTACTTCGGGCTGGCCCGCGACCTCGCCGAGGGCGATCGGCCGATCTGGAGTCAACTGACCTTCAGCGCCGCCGAGGAGAACTTCCACGCGGCCGCCCGGCGGGGCATCGACGCCGTCGTCGCCTGGCCCCGGCTCGGCGAGGTACGCGTCACCGAGCTGGTGCTCGACGTCCTGCTCCCGAGGGCGGCCGCCGGGCTGGACCGGTTCGGTGTCGGTGCCGCGCACCGGGACCGGCTGCTCGGCATCATCGAACAGCGTTGCCGTACCGGCCGCAACGGCGCGGTGTGGCAGGTGGAGACGGTGCACGCCGCCGAACGCGGCCGGGGGATGGACCGCTCCCAGGCCCTGCACCACATGCTGCGCCGGTACGGCGAATTGCAACGGACCGACGAGCCGGTGCACACCTGGCCGGTCGACTGACCCCCGGGCCGGTCAGCGTGAACGGCCGGGCAGCGGAGGTGGTGGCTGGTCAGCGGAGGCGGTGGCTGGTCAGCGGGAGCGGCGGCCGAGCTTGCCCAGCCTGCTTCCCTTCGGCCTGTCCCCGCCGGCCGGCTCGGCGGGCTCTGCCGTCCCGGCCGGTTCGGTCTCGTCGGCGGCATCGTCGGCCGTGGCTGCCCCGGACGCGCTGGCGACCCCGGACGCGCTGGCGACCGGAGTGGGCCTGCCGGCCGTCCCGGAGTCCGGTCGCCTGCTGCCGGAGCCGGCGGTCGAGCGTACCCGGAAGGTGTCGGCCTCGTCGGCGCTGCGCCGCGCCCCGCCGGTCGGCTGACCGGGCAACCGCCCCCGGTCGCTGTCCGCGGTCGCCCCGGCGTCGCTGTTGCCGGACCGGGCGGTGGCACCGGCATCCTGCGGCTCGGTCCCGGACGGCTCGGTCCCGGACGGCTCGGCTCCGGACGGCTCGGCTCGCGAGGGCTCGGTCCCGGAGGGCTGGGCCCCGGAGGGCTGGGCCCCGGAGGGCTGGGCCCCGGAGGGCTGGGCCCCGGAGGGCAGCGGGTCGGAGCGGGAGTCCGGGCTGTCGGCCGCCTGCGCGGCCAACGCCTCCGAACGCTGCGCCAGAGCCGCCACCAACGCCGACCCGGCCAGGCCGGCGACGACGGCGTACGGCGCCATCAGGTGCGCCGACACCTGCTCGGGACGGATGCCGACCAGTCGGGGAGCCGCGAAAAAGTAGGCGACCGCCACCAGCAACGGCCCGCTGATCCCCGAGATGGCGGCCCCGACCCGGGTCACCGGGGTACGGGCCGCCGTCCGGGCGGCGAGCGCCCCGATCACCAGTGCCGAACCGAGCGACAGCGCGGCCCCGGGCCAGTAGAAGTACTCGCGGAACCAGTAGCGCTCCCCGTCGGAGGTGAGCTGCCAGACGCCGAGTTGGGCGGCGCCCAGGCCGCGACCGGAGAGTACGCCGTCGACGACCGCGATCACGGCGAGCGCCCAGAGCCAGCAGACCGTACCGATCACGTTGCGGGCGACGGCCGGTGACGAGATCGCCCAGATCGCCATCACCAACCCGAGCACGACCCCGAGGACGGCGTAGCCCGCGGCGACGGCCTGCGGGGAGGTGGTGTCGACCGGCACCGCCGCCCGGGCGGGCACGGCGACCAGCAACACCGTGATGAGTGCGCCGATCGCGCTGGAGACCGCGAGTGCGGCGCGCCAGACGAAGGTGGCCAGGTTCGGCGGTGGGTCTCCCGTCGGGGCGGCCGGTGCGGTGGATTTCCGGCCACCCGCACCGAGCCGGTGTGCGCAGATCGCTCCGGCGACGGTGGAGGTGGCGGCCACCCACGCGGCCCAGGTGAGACTGGCGACCCAGGCGGCCGCGCTCGTGCCGCCGGCAGACGGCAGCCAGGCGATGATGCCGAGTCCGTAGCCGAAGCCCAGTTGAGCGGCGCCGGCACCGGCGCCGACGCCGATCGCCGTCGCGACGGAAACTCCCCAGCCTCGTGCGGCCATGCGGGGCAGCGTAGCGTCCACCGGCGGTTGCGGCGAGCCGCAGACCGGGGCGCAGCGACCCCGACACGGACCGTGGCCGGTTGCATTCCGGTGGCCGGTCCACCGATGCTGTCGGGCAGCACACTTCCACCGGCCGGATGTGTCCACCGGCCGGACGTGACACCGGCGCGACTCCGACGCCGGGCGGTGAGGCAGGGTCTCCATGACGGATGAGGCTGTATGACGGATGAGGCTGTGGCGGGACCTCCTGGCGGCGACCACGGTCCCTCGAACCGGACGGGTCTGTACGTCGGCGCGGCGGTCGGGCTTGTTCTCTGCGCCATCGTCGGTGCCCTCGGCGGTTACCTGCTGGCCGGTGGCGGCGACGACCGTGACACGCAGGCCGGGCCGCAGGGCCCGACGCCGACGCTGGAGTCGTCGAGTACACCGCCCCGGACAACGCCGAGCCGGACCCCCGGCCGCCGGCCGAGCAGCAGTGCCCCGGCGCCGGGGCAGATGGTGCTGCCCGACGTGGTCGGGAAGGATTTCGAGGAGGCCCGGGACGAGTTGCGGCGCATGGGGCTCGGCGTGCAGTTCATCTTCGGCAGGGCGGGCGACGACCGTAGCGTCGCCAGCACCAATCCCCGGGCCGGGACGGCAGTGAAGCGGGGGATCACGGTCCGGGTCACCGTGGTGGGCGCACCGCCGGACGTGGTGGTGCCCGCGCTCACCGGACACTCCTGCGACCAGGCCGCCCAACGCCTGGTCGACGACGGCCTCTATCCGGCGTACCCGACCGGCCGGAAGGGCGAGGTACGCAGCCAGGAGCCGGCCGGTGGGACGGTGCTGCGGTGGAACGAACGGGTGGCGCTGTACTGTTCCGACTCTTCCGGCCCGTCGGTGCCGCCCTCGCCCTGACGGAATCCGCCCTGACGGGTTCACCGTGGCGGGGTTCGCCGCAGTGGGGTTCGCCATGGCGGGAGCTGCCGGAGGACCGGACACGCCGGAGCCGCCGGACGATGGCTGCGGGGATGCCGGCCGGATAGATTTGACGCTGTTCGCCCCGGTCACATCCGCCGGCGAGAGGACAGGCCATGGCCGACGACCCGCAGCAGCCTCCGGAGGGTCCGGGCACGCACGGAGAGCGGGGCGGAGGCGACGAGGAGCCGCCGGCCGCCGCCGGGGACGTCCCGCCCGGTGACGCTGGCGGGCGTGCACGCGACGACGCGACCCGGATCAGCGGGGCGCACGGCGACGCGCCCCAGGGCGACGCCACTTGGATCGGTGGGCAGCCGCAGGACGGTGCGGCGGACCGTACCCAGCCGGTTCCACCCCGGTCGCCGGCATGGTCGGGCCGGGCCGGAGTGCCTGCCCGGGGTCCGGAGCCGGCCGGGCCGCCACCGGCCGGCTGGGGCTATGGCGAGGAGGCCGACGACCGGCGCTGGTGGATGCCGATCCTGGTCGGGACCGTCGCGCTGATCCTGCTCGGCATCCTCGTCGTCGCCGGCTGGTTGATCGTCGACTCGGCCCGGCGCGACACCCCCACCCCACCCTCCCCGGCGGTCACCAGTCCGATCGCGCCAACCAGGCCGACCACCCCGCCGCCGACCACCACCGCCGCGACCCCGAGCGCCACCGCGACCGCCGCCGGTCCGGTCGTGCTGCCGCCGCTCGTCGGGCTCCAGGTCGACGAGGCGGTCGAGTCGCTGGAGCGGCTGGGGCTGGTTCCCCGGATCGAGACCCAGGTATCCAGCCGGCCGCCGGGGACCGTGCTCGACACGGATCCGTCGACCGGCACGCAGATCGAGCCGGGCGGCGAGGTGATCCTCGTGGTCGCCGCGCCGCCGGCAGCGCCGACCGGCACCTCCGGTCCTCCCGGCCCGATCCAACCCACCCCGGGCGGCTGAGCGCCTGCCGGGCGTCCGGCCCGCCCGGGGAGCGGAACGCGGGACGGGCTCACCAGTAGCGGCGTCTGCTGCCCACCATGACCAGCCCGACGACCGAGATGACCAGGCCGGCCAGGCCGGAGTACGCCAGCGATCGCTGATAGCCCGGCGGCGGACCGTGGGTGGCCGGCGCCGGCCCGGCCCGCTGCTCCTCGGATCCGCCCGGCTGTCGCTGCGGTACGTCGGCAGCCCACCGGGGGCCCGGGTCGTCCGGGTGTCCGGCCCGACCGGTCGGTACGGTGGGCTCCGGCGTTTCCGGACCACCCTGGGCCGGCACTCCGCGCCAGGCGCCGAGGCGGCGGCTCGGCCAGCGACGGTCGGCCCCGGCGGAGAATGCGGAGCCGGTCGCCCCGTCAGGCTGCGGCTCGGATCCGCCGGATAGCCCGGGTCCGGGCTCGGGCTCGCCGGGCCGGGGTTCGACCGTCATTCTCGCGGGCTCGGCAGGCGGCGGCGCCGGGTTGGCGGCCGGGTGCCGCAGGGACAGTGGTCGGTTGCCGCCGGCGCTGCCCACGCAGCCCGGCAGGCCAACGGTGATCAGGATCAGCAGCACACTGACCCGCATGCTCCGGTACGTCGTCCGGTCCCGGTCGGAGGGGTCCTTGGCCATCGGCGGCTCCCAGGTTCGGGCGGCCCTCGACAGCGTGCGGGTTGGTCAAAGCCATGGGTGGATGAGCCCAGTCTAGGGCTGCTACCGGGAGCGGGGCCGGACGTTCGCCGAGATGCGGCTCAACCGACCCGGACGCGTGCGGTGAACGCGCTGGAGTTGGTCCGCATCGGCCGCCGGGCCTGCGGATGGTTGTGCCGTCCGGCGTTGGGTTGCAGGTGTCGCAGCCCGTTGATCTGGACGAATATCGACCGCCGCTCGACCGCGTCGCCACTCGCGTTCAGCTCGTAACCGTCGAGCCAGATCCAGCCGTGGTAGGTCGGCCAGTCATGGGCCCGGATCACCCGGAAGTAGATCGGTGCGGCGAACTGGACGCTCGCCGAGCGGGTCACGTGGAGTACGTCACCGGAGCGGGGAAGATGCACATCTGCTCCTGTCCGACTGGCGCCGGGGCGGGCCGGCGGAAGTGGCGGGCGGGGGTCTGGGGGAGGGTCCTGGACCCGGAGGTCCGGAACCGGCGCGGCGGTTCGGTGCTGCGGACGTCGGTGCTGCGGACGTTCGGACTCGTGCCGGAGCGGCCCGGCTGGGGCGTCGACCGGGTCGATGCGTCGTTGCCATCACACCAACCCGGCCGACACCTGTCGACTCCGGGACGCGCCAGCCGCCGTAGCGGCCCTGGCATACAGCGGCGGGGGCTCTTACCCCGGAGCGGGGCTTCGTGCCGTACCGCCGGCACGACCGTCACCCCGGCCAGGCGAGAATGGGGGAGCATTGCGTCGCCTGACCGAAGGGAGACGCTGCGTAGCCCGAGCCATACGCACAGGGTGCATCAAGAACATGATCAATGCAAGTTGCAGTTTGCCTTTTGCTCCGGGATGGCGACAGCGGGCCGTCCGGCGCTTGATACCCCGGTCCTGGAGGCGGCAGACTGGAGCCGTTTCGGCAGCTGCGGCCGACAGTCTCTCGCTCCATCCGCCGCGAATGGACGCCCGCCCCGCCCGCCGGGCGAAGATCCGGCGGCAATCCGACTTTTCCATTGACTTACCGGAGGTGATCCGGTGACCGAGCGCCGGAGCCCGACCATCCGCCGTCGCCGGCTCGGAGCCGAGCTGCGCCAGCGTCGGGAGAAGGCCGGAGTCACGATCGAGGCCGTCGCCGAGTTGCTGGAATGCTCCGCGTCCAAGGTGTCCCGGATCGAGACCGGGCACACCACAGCCACGGTCCGCGACGTGCGGGACATGCTCGGCATCTACGGCGTGACGGGTGCCGAGTGCGACGAGCTGATCCAGATCGCCCGGGAGGCGCGCCAGAAGGGCTGGTGGCATCCGTACAGCCCGGTGCTCGCGGGCGCGTACGTCGGGCTGGAGGCGGCGGCCGCCTCGGTCCGGGCGTACGAGCAGCAGACCGTTCCGGGGCTGTTGCAGACCGAGGAGTACGCCCAGGCGATGATCCGGTCCGCCCGGCCGGACTGGGTGGCCGAGGAAGTCGACCAGCGGGTCCGTGTCCGGTTGGGCCGTCAGTCGTTACTTGACCCGGACGATCCGATCGATCTGTGGGTGGTGCTCGATGAGGCGGTGATCAGCCGGCCGGTGGGCGGCGACGCGGTCATGCGGGCCCAGTTGGAGCGGCTGGTGGAGGCCGCTGACCTACCGAACGTCACGCTCCAGGTCCTGCCGTTCGATGCCGGTGCGCATGCCGGCATGGACGGCACTTTCACCATCCTCGGCTTCCCGGAACCGGGTGATCCGGACGTGGTGTACGCCGAAAATGCCACGGGCGGGCTTTTTCTGGAGAAGCGGGATGAACTACAGAAATACATATTTATCTTCGATCATATCCGCGCGGCAGCCCTGCGCCCGGAGGAGTCCGTCGCGCTGATTTCGAAGTTGGCAGAGGAGCCATTGTGGAAGTGGAGACAAAGGGGTACCGCGTCGACCTGAGCGGGGCAGCGTGGCACAAGAGTTCGCGTAGCGGACCCAACTGTGACAACTGCGTCGAGGTGGCCTTCGCAGGCGGCGCGATCGCCGTACGGGACTCGAAGAACCCGACCGCCCCCGCCCTGATCTTCACGCCCGACGAATGGGATGCGTTCGTCGGCGGCGCCAAGGACGGTGAATTCGACCTGGCCTGACGGCCGTCGGATTCGCCAATCAGTTCAGCGCGGTCATCCGGTCGGCGCCATGCCGGCCGGGTGGCCGCGCCTGTCATGGCGCAGTCGGTCGCGCATCCGATACCGACCGCCGACCGCTGACCGCCACGCGCCACCCGGCCTCCCCGCCACCCCGGGCAGCCCGGACATCCCCACCTCCCCGGGCACCCTCCCGGCCTACCCGTCGGCCGTCGCCGGCGCGCGGCCGGGTCGTTGTACCCGATGGCGGAGTCGGTCCACCGACCACCGCCGCAGGGGGTCCATAACCGGATGAGGCAGGGGCGAGGCGGATGACGATCGGATCGGAGAATCTGGGCAACGGTTCGGCCAAGCCGGAACGGCTCGGGAACAAATACCGGGGCGCCCGCCGGGACACCAGCACCACCACGGAGGAATCGTCGGTCGGCACCGACCTCGGATCGCCGGAGAGCCTGTCGCCGGGCCGTGTCTCCGATCTGGGGGCGGGCCGTGTCTCCGACCTGGGGCCGGGCCACGCGTCGAACCCGGGCGCGAGCCACTCCTCGGAGCTGGGCGGGATGCTACCGGCGGCGAGTCCGCCGGAGCGCGTACCGAAGCTTCCGTCGCTCGACATGGGCGGGTTGACCGAGCCGGTCTTTCCGCCGGCCGGCTGGCCGGACGTGCCCTCCGAGCCGCTCGTCGACCATCCACTGCTGCGCGGGCTGCTGATGGAGCTGCCGCCGAAGGGCAGCATCCCCGACTCGCTCTGGCTCGACCGCTGGTTCGAGGCCGCCCGGGCGATCCTCGAACTGCTATACGTGCAGGACGCCAGCCGTACGCGATGACCGCGACCGGACGGTGACCGCGCGTTCGACCAGGCGGCTGTGCCGCAGGGCGTGCCGTACCCCGATCATGCCGACCGCGAGCACCGCCGCGGTGAGCACCACACCGATCATGCCGGGACTGGTCAGCGGCACCAGACCGGTCGCGGTGACCAGCGCCGGCAGCATGACCAGGCCGGTCACCTGCACCGGCAGGGCGATCATCGGATGGGCGGCGCCGGCCCGCAATGCCGGCGGGGCCGGTGTCTCCGGCGCGGCGGAGAAGGCGCCGGCCCCGACCCGGAGCCACCACAGCCGGCGTACGGTCAGCGCCGCGACGACCACCGCGGGCACCGCCGGCAGCGCGAGCCCCGTCGCGGTGCGGTCGGCGAGCGTCGGCTCCGTCGCGACCAGCCCGACCAGCAGCACCCCGGCCAGCCCGGCCAGGCCGGCGCCGACCAGCGCGAGGAGCAGGCCGGTACGGCGGCGCAGCGCCCGCGCGGCCGTCAACCGGGGCATCCCCTCGACGACGAGGCCCGCCACCAGCCAGACGGTGGCGATCGCGAGCAGGATGGCGAGATCGGTGTCCATGACGACAAGCCTTGCCCGGTTTCCGTTCCGGCGGATCCGGGCCCGCCCCCAGCGGTGCCCGGAGAAGGCACCCGTAGGGGTACCCGGGCTCCTCCCGACCACTCGCAGAGACGGCCATCTTTCCATGGTGATAGAAGATTCGGGATCTACTGTTTTGCACGGCTCCTGACTAATCTCAGCTCGATCGGTTTGTGCTGACCCGTGACTCAGGACGGGGCGGGCGGTCGTGCGCCGATCGGAGGGGAGGAGGGGAGATGAGTCTCCCTCGCAGGTTCGTAGTCGTCGGAGTGTCCACTCTGGCCATGATCGCGGCGGCGGCGGCGCCGGCCGCGGCCGTGCCACCGGAAGGCAGCATCCGTGGTGCCGGCAGTGCCGGCGCCATCGCCGACAGCTACATCGTGGTCTTCAAGGAGAACACGGTGGCCCGGGCAGACGTCGCGTCGAAGGCCGGCGGCCTGGTCGGCAGGCACGGCGGCACGATGCGCCGCACCTACGGTGCCGCGCTGCGTGGCTTCGAGATCACGACGTCGGCCAGGGCCGCGCGCCGGATCGCCGCCGACCCGGCGGTGGCGTACGTCGAGCAGAACCAGACGGTCCGGATCACCGGCACCCAGCCGAACCCCCCGTCCTGGGGGCTGGACCGGATCGACCAGCGGAACCTGCCGCTGAACAGCTCCTACACCTATCCGAACACGGCGTCGAACGTGAACGCGTACGTCATCGACACCGGCATCCGGTACAGCCACAACGAGTTCGGCGGCCGGGCGGTGAGCGGGTTCGACGCGATCGACGGCGGCAGCGCCGACGACTGCCACGGGCACGGTACGCACGTCGCCGGCACGGTCGCCGGCACGTCGTACGGGGTGGCCAAGAGCGCCCGGATCTACGGCGTACGGGTGCTGAACTGCTCCGGCCAGGGCACCAACGCCCAGGTGATCGCCGGCATGGACTGGGTCACCGCGAACGCGGTGCGCCCGGCGGTGGCGAACATGAGCCTCGGCGGCGGTGCGTCCAGCGCCATCGACACCGCGGTCAACAACTCCATCAACGCCGGCATCACCTACGTCGTCGCGGCCGGCAACGGCAACGCGCTCGGCATCCGGCAGGACGCCTGCAACTACTCGCCGGCCCGGGTGCCGAACGCCATCACCGTCGGCGCCACCTCGAACACCGACGCGGCGGCGAGCTTCTCCAACTACGGCACCTGCGTCGACATCCTGGCGCCGGGTGTCGGCATTACCTCCGCCTGGTACGACAGCAACACCGCGACCAACACCATCAGCGGTACGTCGATGGCGTCGCCGCACGTGGCCGGCGCGGCGGCGATGGTGCTCTCGGCGAACCCGTCGTGGTCGCCGCAGCAGGTCCGGGACCACCTGGTCAGCAACGCCACCCCCGACGTGATCAGCAACGTCGGCACCGGCACCCCCAACCGGCTGCTCTACGTGGTCGCCGACGGCAACCCGCCGGCGAACGACTTCTCGGTCTCCGTCTCGCCGACCAGCGGCTCGACGGCGCCGGGCGGTTCGGTCACGGCGACGGTCGGCACCGCGACCACCGCCGGTGCGGCACAGTCGGTGACGCTCTCCGCCGCCGGCCTGCCGGCGGGGGCGACCGCCACGTTCAGCCCGGCGACGGTGACCTCGGGCGGCTCGTCCACGGTCACCATCGCCACCGCGACCGGCACCGCCCCCGGGACCTATCCGGTGACCGTCACCGGCACCGGCACGGGGGTCAGCCGGAGCGCCACCTACACGCTGACGGTGACCGGCGGCGGGAGTGGCTGCTCCGGCAGCAACGCCACCGACGTCTCCATTCCGGACACCAACGTCAACGTGACGAGCAGCATCACCATCTCCGGCTGCAACCGCAACGCCTCCAGCTCTGCCACAGTGGAGGTCAACATCGTGCACACCTACCGCGGTGACCTGGTCATCGACCTGATCGCCCCGGACAACAGCGCGTACCGGCTGAAGAACAGCAGCATCTTCGACGGCGCGGACAACGTGAACGCGACGTACACCGTCAACCTCTCCTCCGAGGCCGCGAACGGCCTCTGGCGGCTCCAGGTGCGGGACGTCTTCCGCGGCGACACCGGCTACATCAACACCTGGTCGCTCACCCTGTGAAAGGAAGGGCCCCTTCATATCGTTTTTTGTATATGAAGGGGCCCTTCTTCACGTCTCAGAGCGTACGCAGGTGGAAACCACCGTCCACGTCGATCACCTGGCCGGTGCTGAACGGGAGCAGGTCGGTGGCGACCGCCACGACGGCCCGACCAACGTCCTCCGGCTGCCCCCAGCGCCGGATCGGGGTGAGACCCTGGTTGAGGATGAGGTCGTCGTAGCGGGCCTTGACCGGGCCGGTCATGTCGGTCTCGACGATGCCGGGCCGGATCTCGTAGACGTTGATCCCGTGCTCGGCCAGCCGGGCGGCGTAGAGCTGGGCCGTCATCGCCAGCCCGGCCTTGGTGACGCAGTAGTCGCCCCGGTTCACGCTGGCGGTGTAGGCGCTGATCGAGGAGATGACGACGATCTTCGGTCGCGTGGTCCGGCCCTCCGCCTGCTGCGCGATCATCGTGTTGGCGACGAGCTGGATCAGGAAGTACGGCCCCTTCAGGTTGATCTCCACCAGCCGGTCGAAGGACTCCTCGCCGGCCTCCAGCAGGTCCGCCCGGACGTTCGGGGCCACCCCGGCGTTGCTGACCAGCAGGTCGATCCGGCCGAGGGCCGAGGTCGCCTCGTCGACCAGGCGTCGCCGGTCGTCGGGGCGGGAGACGTCGGCGCGTACCAGGTGGGCCCGGCCGCCCCGCGACTCGACCTCCTTGCCGACCTGGGCCGCCGCCTCGGCGTTGCTGGCGTAGTTGACCACGAGGTCGTAGCCGGCGCCGGCCAGCGCCAGCACGATCCCCCGGCCGATCCCGCGCGAGCCGCCGGTGACGATCGCCACCGGACGCCCGGTCACGCCGGCACCTCCGGCCCGACCCGGCCGGCCGACGTCCCGGCGGGGCTGGCCGACGTCCCGACCTGCCCGGCTGACGTCCCGACCTGCCCGGCTGACGTCCCGGCGGGGCCGGCTGACATCCCGGCCGGGCCGAAGAAGGTGTAGTACGGCTCGTCCCGGGCCACCCGCTGGAGATGGAGGGCCAGCTCGCGGGCGTGGTAGTCGCCCCACATGCTCGACTCGCCGTTCGGCACCCGCTGCCCGGCCGGCACGTGGTCCCAGCCGTTCGGGCGGTGGTAGACCGAGTGCAGCAGCAGGCCCTGGTGCCGGGGGTCGGTGCTCAGGTATGGCTCGCCGAAGAGGGTGTCGGCGACGGTGAGCCCGGCCTGCCAGTACCGCCGACCCTCCTCGGTCCGGCCGGCCCGGTCGAGGATGCGACCGAGCCGGAGCAGCCCCTGCGCGCCGATCGCCGCCGCCGAGGAGTCCACCGGCTCGTGCGCGTTGTACGGGTCGGCCGGCCGCTCGACGTGGTCGCCGAGCCGGACCAGCCCGGGCGCCCCGGTGTCCCAGTACGGCACCCCGTCGGCCGGAGTGGTGGTGAGGTAGAAGTCGCAGGTGGCGGTGGCGGCGCGGAGCAGCATCGCCTCGACGGCGTCCCGGCCGCCGTACGGGGCGAGTTCCTCGTCGGGCAGGACGGCGAGGAACTCCAGCTGCTCGGGGAAGCCCAGCATCGCCCAGGAGAGTCCCCGGGTCCAGGTGCTGAACGGTGAGTACCCCTGCTGGGTGCTGGGGCAGCGGTAGCTGCCGTCGTTCACGTTGAAGATCGACTCGTGGGCGGTGCGCCCCGGTACGTCGTAGCTGTCCCGGCCCTCGCCGTAGTAGATGTTCCACCGGGCGGTGTTGCCGGCGTGCTCCAGCAGCCGGCCGAGCAGCGAGATCCGCTCGTCCCGCTCGCCCATCAGCACGTGCCCGAGCAGGTGTGAGACGGCGAGTGCCCGGCAGGAGCGGATGGTGTCGACGAAGAGTGACTGCGGGCCGTTGAACGAGTAGATGTAGCCGGTGCCGTCCGCGGTGCTCCGCCAGCGGGCCGCCTGCACCGCGCCGGTCAGCTTGAGTGCCAGCTCGTAGAAGTCGCGTTCGGCGCGGTCGGCCGGGATCCGCCCCTCGTTCATCAGCCGCCACAGGTTCCCGTACGTGCTGACGTTGTTGAACCCGTGATCGTGTACGCCGATGTGGCTGACGTGGCTGGCCATCACCGCGACGGTCTGCTCCCGCCCGGAGTCGAGGAAGCGCCGCTCGCCGGTGGCGTCGAACTGGAGCAGCGCGGAGCCGTACTGGAAGCCCTGGGTCCACTCGGTCCAGCCCCGCGCCGTGTACTGCCCCTCGACGGTGAAGACCGGCGAGGCGGTGCCGGGCGGGCAGGTCTTCTCGATCGAGTCGATCTTCTGGGCCGACGCCTCCCAGAGCCGGTCGATCTTCGGTAACAGCGCGGACGGGGTCAGCCCCTGGTCGATCCTCATCGGGTCAGCATAGGAAAGCGCTATCCCGAAACGCCAGTGCCGACGGTCGAGCTGGGCGGGCGGAGCTGGGCGGGCGATCAGACGGCGAAGCTGGCCGGCCGCTCGGTCGCCGGGGTGGGCGGCCTCGGCCGCCAGACGCCGAGCCGCTGGGCGGTCAGCCGGGCCACGTACGCCGGGTTGAGCACCATGTAGCGGTGGAAGAGCCGCCTCGGCTCCAGGCCGAACCGCCAGAGCCACTCCAGGCCGACCCGCTGCATCCACGGCGGCGGCTTGCGGAGCAGGCCGGCGTGGTAGTCGAAGGCCGCCCCGACCGCCATCAGCGGCATGTCGAGCAGCGGCCGCATGGCGTACGCGAAGACCTCCTGCCGGGGGCAGCCGAGCCCGACCAGGACGAGCCGGGCCCCGGAGTTCCGGATCCGGTCGGCGATCTCGGCGTCCTCGCCGGCCTGGACGGCCCGGAACTTCGACGACTCCATCCCGGCGATCTTCAGGGCCGGGAACATCCGCTCCAGCTCGGGGACCAGCCGGGCGAGCGTCTCGTCGGTCGACCCGTAGAGGTAGACCGGCATCCCCTCGTCGGCGAAGCGGGCCAGCACGCTCAGTGTCAGGTCCGGGCCGTAGACCCGCTCGGCGAGCCCGGCGTGGTGCAGCAGGTTGAGCGCCCACCGGACCGGCTGCCCGTCCGGGGTGACCACGTCGAAGGCGTTGAGCCGGGCGTTGTGCGCCGGGTCGAGGACCCCGGTCATCACCCCGTGCACGGCCAGCGCGGTCAGCGCCAGCGGGCGGCGCTCCCGCCCGGCGGCCACCACCTGCTCGGTCGCGGCCTCGTAGTCGACCGCGTCGACCAGGACGCCGAGGACGTTCCGCTTTCCCCGCGAGATCACGCCTTCTCCCTGCCGTTCCCGCTCACGATTGGGGCACCCACTTGTCGACGTTGGCGGCGTAGATCTCCTGGAGGATCATCGGCACGTCGTAGATCTGCTTCCAGTCGGGATAGTCGCGCTGGAACGCGGCGTTGGAGCCGATCCACCACTGGTGGTCGCCGACCCGGTTCGCCTCGCGGTACTCGGTGATCATCTCCCGGCCGCTGATCTGCTCGGCCAGCGCGAACGCCTCCAGGTGGGAACAGTTCGAGTGCCGCCCGCCGCCGAGGTTGTAGACCGCCGCCGAGCGGGGCGCGCGGAAGAACGCCTCGAAGGCCGCGACCACGTCGTGGCTGTGGATCGCGTCCCGGACCATCTTGCCCTTGTAGCCGAAGATCTTGTATGTCCGCCGCTCCATGTTGCAGCGCATCACGTAGCCGAGGAAGCCGTGCAGCTCGGTCGCGGAGTGCGCCGGCCCGGTCAGCGTGCCGCCCCGGAAGCAGGCGGTCTTCATGCCGAAGTAGCGGCCGTATTCCTGCACCATCACGTCCGCGGCGACCTTGGAGGCGCCGAAGACCGAGTGCATCGAGCCGTCGATCGACATGTCCTCCTTGATGCCCTCGTAGTAGGGATGGTCGGTCGCCAGCTCCCAGCGGGTCTCCTGCTCGACCAGCGGGAGGCTGTTGGGCCGGTCGCCGTAGACCTTGTTGGTGGAGCAGTGGACGACCGGCGCCTCGATGCAGTGTTCGCGCACGTTCTGCAGAACGTTGAGCGTGCCGCCCGCGTTCACGTCGAAGTCGGTGAACGGGTCGCGCAGCGCCCAGTCGTGCGACGGCTGCGCGGCCGTGTGGATCACCACCCCGATGTCGCGGCCGTAGCGCCGGAAGATCGCCGCCAGCGCGTCCCGGTCGCGGATGTCGACGTCGTGATGCGCGTACGCGGCACCCAGGTCACTGGTGAGCCGCAGCACGTTCCAGGCGGTCGAGGCCTCCGCGCCGAAGAACTGCCGGCGCATGTCGTTGTCGATGCCGACGACGTCCAGGCCGAGCCCGGCGAAGTGCCGGACCGCCTCGGAGCCGATCAGACCGCCGGATCCGGTCACCAACGCGACTGTCACACGTCACTCCTGGGTCGCCCTCGGGGTCAAAACTCCCGGAGCATAGCGCGGAGGCGCCTTTGCCCCGATATGAACGAGGGGCCCCGTGTCACCACGGAGCCCCTCGAAGCGGTGGGGAAGGGGGGAGTTGAACCCCCACGCCCTTTCGGGCACACGGACCTGAACCGTGCGCGTCTGCCATTCCGCCACTTCCCCGTGCGAGGTGTGACCCGCGTCGCCCCGGTGCCTCTTCCGATGAGAGGCCGGGCCAACCCGGCTCATCCCCGAACGCGCCACAGGACGATAACAATCGTGTCCGGAGCCCGCTCTTCGGCATGTGCCGGGACATACTACGCTGTCCCTGTTGCCGCCGCAGGCGTTGCCGCCCGCAGCGGATGGAAGAGTAGCACGACTATCCCGGCCACTGAGGAGAGGCCGGTGCAGGGCGGCCGAGCGGCGTGCGAGCCGCACGTGCGGCGGCCGGATACCATCATGTCCTCGGAACCCGAGGAGGAGCCGGTGAGCGTGCTGCAACGCTTTGAGAAGCGTCTGGAGGGCCTGGTCGAGGGGGCCTTCGCAAAGGTGTTCAAGGGGGTCGTGCACCCCGTCGAGATCCTCAACGCGATGCAGCGGGAGGCAGAGGCGCACAAGGCGATCCTCGCCGGCGGGCGCACTCTGGTGCCGAACCGCTACGTGATCGATCTCTCGCCGTACGACCACAGTCGGCTGGCGCCGTACGCCGCCGCGCTGGCCCAGGAGCTGGCCCAGTCGCAGGCGGAGTTCATCGGCGAGCAGGCGTGGACGGTCTACGGCGACGTGATCGTCGAGATCGAGCGCGGGGACGGCCTCGACACGGGGATGTTCCGGGTCACCGCCGAGGTCTACACGGGCGGCGACGTGGCGCCGGTGCACCAGTCGCCCTACGACCAGCAGGGCGGCTACCCGCCGTACGACCAGGGTGGCGGCTACGCGCCGCCCGGGCAGGGCGGGGGTGGCCGCAACATCCGGCTCGTCTCCGGTGACGGCCGCACCTATCCGCTGCAGATGGGCTCGACCGTGATCGGCCGGGGCGACCAGGCGAACCTGCGGCTGCCGGACGTCGGCATCTCCCGCCGGCACGCCCGGCTCGACTTCGACGGCGCCCAGGTGGTGCTGACCGACCTCGGGTCGACCAACGGCACCATGGTCAACGGCCAGCGGGTCTCGGCCGTGGCGCTCAACCCGGGCGACATGATCCAGCTCGGCACGACCACCCTGACCTTCCGCGTGGACGGCTAATCACCTTGCCCCCATTCGTCATCACCGTTGCCCGGATCGGGTTCATCGTCCTGCTGTGGATCTTCGTCTTCACGGTGGTCGGGGTGATCCGTCGGGACCTCTTCGCCGGTGCGAGGTCCAGCCGCCTCGTCGCCGCGCCACGCGGGGTGGGGGCCGCGCTCGGGCAGCAGAAGCCGGCGAAGGTCAAACGGGGCCGGGCCGCCCACCAACTGGTCGTCACCGGCGGCCAGCTCGCGGGCACCCGGATAACGCTCGGCGAAGCACAGATCACCATCGGCCGGGCGGAGGACTCGACCCTGGTGATCACCGACGACTACGCCTCGGCCCGGCACGCCCGGCTCGTGCCGCGCAACGGGCAGTGGTTCGTCGAAGATCTCGGTTCGACTAACGGGACCTACCTCGATCGCGCTAAGGTCACCGGACCTACCCCCGTCCCCCTCGGCGTGCCGATCCGGATCGGCCGCACCTCTCTCGAATTACGGCCATGACTCTGACCCTGCGTTACGCGGCGCACAGCGACCGCGGGCTGATCCGAGACGGCAACCAGGATTCCGTCTATGCCGGGCCACGGCTACTCGCCGTGGCCGACGGCATGGGCGGGATGGCCGCCGGTGACGTAGCCAGCAACATCGTCATCGGTGCCATGGCCCCGCTCGACGAGGACGTCCCCGGTGACGCCCTCGTCGACGCGCTGCGTTCGGCCGTGGACACCGCCAACCAACAACTACGCGACACGGTCGACGCCAACCCGCATCTGGAGGGGATGGGCACCACCCTGACCGCGCTGCTCTTCTCGGGCAGCAAGATCGGCATGGTGCACATCGGCGACTCCCGTGCCTACCTGCTCCGCGACGGCGAGTTCGCCCAGATCACCAAGGACGACACCTACGTCCAGATGCTTGTCGACGAGGGCCGGATCAGCCTGGAGGAGGCGAGCAGCCACCCGCAGCGGTCGCTGCTCACCAGGGCGCTGGACGGTCGCGACATCGACCCCGAATACTCCGTCCGCCAGGTGCTTCCCGGCGACCGCTACCTGATCTGCAGCGACGGGCTATCCGGCGTGGTGAGCGCGGAGACCATCGCCGACGCGATGCGCGACATCAAGGATCCGCAGGCCTGCGTCGAGCGGCTGGTGCAGCTCGCCCTGCGCGGCGGCGGCCCGGACAACATCACCGTGATCATCGCGGACGCCAGCGACCAGGACATCCTGGAGGCGGCCCCGATCGTCGGCGGTGCGGCGTCCCGGGACCGCGGCATGGCGACCTCGGCCGACGACTCGACGCCGGCCGCCCGGGCCTCGGCGCTCTCCCCGCCGCGTCCGGCCAGTCCGGAGCCGGCCGAGTCGGAGCCGGGCGGCGACGACGACGCCGAGCGTCCCCGCCGCCGGCCGCTGCGGACGGCGGTGCTGGTCGTGGCCCTGATCGGGGTGGTCGGCGCCGGCCTCTGGTTCGGCTGGGACTACACCCAGCGGCAGTACTACGTCGGCGCGACCGACGACGGCCAGCTCGCGGTCTTCCAGGGCATCCCGGGCCGGATCGCCGGGCTCGACCTCTCCAACGTGCACGAGACCAGCGCGACGAAGCTGGAGGACCTGACCGCCGCCGCCCAGGAGCAGGTGAAGCAGGGCATCCAGGCCGAGGACGAACCCGACGCGGTCCGCCGGCTCGCCGAGCTGACCAACGAGGACCCGGACAATCCCAATCTGAAGCCGCTCTGCCCGCCGACCCCCACGCTGGGCGCCGTCACCCCCACCCCGAGCCTTTCCCCGACCCCGTCCGTCCCGACTCCCACCCCCGGCCTGACCGTGCAGGCGACCGCCACCCCGGCGGGCACGCCCGACGCGCCACCGTCCGACCCGATCCCGCCGGTCACCGACCCCGCGGGCTGCCGGTCGATCGAGTGAGCGTCAGCTCCGACGAGCCGAGGGAATTCACGTGACCGCCCCGCCTGGATCGGCAGCGACGCCCGCACCAACGGGCGAGCTGCCGCGTGTCCGCGTCGCCGCCCGGTCCAGGCGGAACGCCGAGCTGGCCCTGCTGCTGCTCGCCATGGGCGTCTCGGCGGCGTACGCGGCGACGGTCGAGGCGACCCTGCTCGACCGGGTGACGCTGGACTTCTGGGTGCCGGCGGCCTGCCTGACCGGTGTCTTCGTGGCGATCCACGTGGTGATCCGCTTCCTGGCGCCGTACGCCGACCCGGTGCTGGTGCCGGCGGTCGCCCTGATCAACGGGCTCGGCGTCGGCTTCCTCCGCCGGCTCGACCTGGCCCGGGCCGCCCCCGACGAGCGGGTCGACTTCGCGATCTTCTCCGGCACCGGAGGACGGCAGCTCGCCTGGACCCTGCTCTCGGTGATCCTCGCCGCCGGGCTGCTGGTCCTGGTACGCGACCACCGGGCGATCTCGCGGTACGCGTACACCCTCGGCCTGGCCGGCATCGTGCTGGTGATCATCCCGACGGTGCTGCCGGCCCGCTACTCGCAGGTCAACCCCCAGTCGGACGCCAAGCTCTGGATCAGCGTCGGCGGGTTCACGATCCAGCCGGGCGAGTTCGCCAAGCTGATGCTGCTGGTCTTCTTCGCCTACTACCTGGTGCGCAAGCGCGAGGTGCTCTCGCTGGCCAGCCGGCGCGTCCTCGGCGTCGACTTCCCGCGCGGCCGGGACCTCGGGCCGGTCGTGGTGGTCTGGCTGGTCAGCCTCGGCGTCCTCGTCTTCCAGAAGGACCTCGGCACCTCGCTGCTCTACTTCGGCATGTTCGTGGTCACCCTCTACATCGCCACCGAGCGGGTCAGCTGGCTGATCATCGGTCTCTTCCTCTTCTTCGGCGGCGCCTTCACGGCGTACTTCCTCGGCAGCACCGTCGGCGGGCCGTTCGCGAACTTCTACACCCGGGTCGAGATCTGGCTCGACCCGTACGGCGACCCGTACGGCGCCGGCTGGCAGCCGCTGCAGGGGCTGCTGGGACTCGGCACCGGCGGGCTCTTCGGGACCGGGCCGGGCGGCGGGCAGCCGACCGAGATTCCCGAGGTGCACAACGACTTCATCTTCGCCGGCATGGGTGAGGAGATCGGCCTCTTCGGGCTCTCCGCCCTGCTGGTGGTCTACCTGCTGATCATCGAGCGGGGGCTGCGCGCCGCACTGGCCGTCCGGGACTCCTTCGGCAAGCTGCTCGCCGGTGGGCTCTCCTTCACGCTCTGCCTGCAACTCTTCGTCATCATCGGCGGGATCAGCAGCCTGATCCCACTCACCGGCCAGACCACCCCGTTCCTCTCCGCCGGTGGCTCGTCGCTGATGGCGAACTGGCTGCTGGTCGCGGCCCTGCTCCGGATCTCCGACGCCGCCCGCCGGCCGGTCGACGCCACGTCACAGGCCCGGCCGGGCGGGGCGCCCGCGGGCCCGCCGGTCCAGTTGCACGGCGCGACAACGGAGGTGATCAGGCCGTGAACGCACCGCTGCGCCGGGTCGGCATCGTCGTGATGGTCCTTTTCGGCCTGCTCTTCGTCAACCTCAACTGGGTGCAGGCATACAAGGCCGACGAATACCGCACCAGCGACTACAACGGCCGGGTCCAGGTCGCGGAATACGAGCGCAAGCGCGGCATCATCGAGGCCGGCGGCACCCCGCTGGCGAGCAGCCGGGAGACCGGCGGCAAGCTGAAATTCCTGCGCACCTACCCCAAGGACGAGCTCTACGCGCACGTCATCGGCTACAAGCCGGTCAACATGGCCGCCACCGGCATCGAGAAGAGCGAGAACGAGTTCCTCGCCGGCACCAGCGACCAGCTCTTCGGCGACCGGGTGCGGGACCTCTTCACCGGCAACCAGACCGCCGGCGGCAACATCCTGCTCACCCTCTCGCCGCGGGCGCAGGAGACGGCGTACCGGGAGCTGACCGAGAACCGCAGGGGCGTCACCAAGGGCGCGGCGGTGGCGCTCGACCCGACGACCGGGGCGATCCAGGCGCTGGTCTCGATGCCGAGCTTCGACCCGAACCCGCTCGCCGACCACGACACCGAGCAGGCCCAGGCCGCGTACGACAAGCTGGACGCCGACGAGGACGGGCCGCTGAAGAACCGGGCCCTCGCCGAGACCTTCCCGCCCGGCTCCACCTTCAAGGTCATCACCTCGGCCGCCGCCCTGGAGAACGGCTACACCCCGGAGACCCGGATCCCGGCCGGATCGAGCTACCTGCCGCCGACCGCCGGCACACCGATCCGCAACGCGGCGTCGAGCATCTGCCCCGAGGCCCAGGTGACGCTGACCGAGGCGCTCACCGAGTCCTGCAACACCGGCTTCGCCCAGCTCGGCGTCAAGCTGACCGCCGACGTCCTCAAGGCGGAGGCCCGGCAGTTCGGCTTCGAGGACGACGAGCTGGCCGTGGGCCGGCTGAACGACGGCGGCCAGAAGGTCGCGGCGAGCCGCACCGGTGAGATGACCGCACCCGGCGGCAACGACGACCCGCCGCAGGTGGCGCAGTCCTCGATCGGCCAGAACAACGTCCGGATGACCCCGTTGCAGGGCGCGCTGGTCGCCGCCGCGGTGGCCAACGACGGGCGGCAGATGCGGCCCTACCTGGTGCAGCAGCAGCTCGGCCCGGACCGCACCACCGACTACTACACGGCGGTGCCGCGACAGCTCCGCGAGCCGGTCAGCGCCGAGGTCGCCCGGCAGCTCCAGGAGATGATGGTCAGCGTGGTGCAGAACGGCACCGGCACCAACGCGAGGATCAGCGGCTACCGGGTCGGTGGCAAGACCGGCACCGCCGAGACCGGCGGCAACAGCGACGACCACGGCTGGTTCATCGGCTTCGCGATCAACGACGACGGCAAACCGGTCTCGGCGGTCTGCGTCTTCCTGGAGGCCGCCGGCTCGGGCGGCAGCGCCGAGGCGGCCCGGATCAGCCAGCAGATCATGCGGGCGGTCATCGCCGACCGGGGAGGCCGCTGAGATGCTCAAGCCCGGAGTCCTGCTCGGCAACCGGTACCGCCTCGACGAGCGGATCGCCGGTGGCGGCATGGGCGACGTGTGGCGGGGCACCGACGAGGTGCTCGGCCGGACGGTGGCGGTCAAGATCCTGCTGCCGGCGCTGCTGGACGAGCCGGGCTTCGCCGAGCGGTTCCGGGGCGAGGCCCGGACGATGGCCACCATCAACCACCCCGGGGTGGTGGACGTCTACGACTACGGCAGCGACCAGCAGATCGCCTTCCTGGTGATGGAATACGTCGAGGGCGACGCGCTCTCCCGGACGCTGGGCCGGGTCGGCCGGCTCACTCCGGCCCGCACCATGGCGCTGGTCGCGCAGGCCGCCGACGCCCTGCAGGCGGCGCACGACAAGGGCATCGTGCACCGGGACGTGAAGCCGGGCAACCTGCTGGTCCGGCCGAACGGCACCCTGGTGCTCACCGACTTCGGCATCGCCCGCTCGGCCCTGGTCGGCCAGCTCACCGCCGCCGGGTCGGTGCTCGGCACCGCCTCCTACATCTCCCCGGAGCAGGCGGCCGGCGAGGTCGCCACCGCCTGCTCCGACGTGTACGCGCTCGGTGTGGTCGCGTACCAGTGCCTCGCCGGCCGGCGTCCCTTCGAGGGCAACAGCGCGATCGAGATCGCCATGAAGCACGTCCGGGAGACTCCCCGGCAGCTTCCCGGCGACATCCCGCCGGCCATCCGGGCCATTGTCGAGCGTTCGATGGCCAAGGATCCGAAGGCCCGCTGGCAGACCGCCGCCGAGCTGGCCGCCGTGGCCCGGCAGGCCGCCGCCACGACCGGGATGTCGGGCCAGCCCGGCCGGCCGGTCGCCGCGCTGCCGCTGCCGCCGCAGCGGCCCGGCCAGCCGCCCGCGCCCCCGCACGGACCCACCTCGGTGCCGCCGGCCCCCCGGGTGCCGCCGGCCGCCGCCCGGGTGACCCCGCACTCGCCGGCCGTGCCGCCCGGCGCCGCCGCCCGGGTCAGCCCGCACTCACCGGCGGTGCCGCCCGGTGCCCGCCCGCCGGCCGGTGCGGCGGTCGGACCGGCCGGCTACAACCGGGGCGCCGCCGCCGTGCCGCAGCCAGCCCGGCCCCGCCCGGAGGCCGCATACTCGTATCCGGGGCGCCCGGCCGCACCGCCGCCGTCGCCCGGAAACCGCTCGTTGCTGATCGCGCTCTTCGTCGTGCTGGGGCTGTTGGTACTGATCTGCTCGGGCGTGATTGCCTTCAGGTGGAGAGAGAACCTCGACAACAGCAGCAGCATGCCAGCGCCGCAGGCGGCGATATCAGAGCTGCGGTCGGAAGCCGGACGCGACGCGCCGCGCGGCGCGCCGTACCGTCAGGTGGAGCGGACCGCGTACCCCGACGGGGTGACCAGATGAGCGAAGGACGACAGACGAGATGACGGCGCAGGCCCGCCTGCTGGGTGGCAGGTACCAGGTCGGCGAGCTGCTCGGTTACGGCGGCATGGCCGAGGTGCACCGCGGGCGCGACCTCCGGCTCGGCCGCGATGTCGCGATAAAGATGCTTCGGACGGATCTGGCCCGGGATGACACCTTCCAGATGCGTTTCCGCCGTGAAGCGCAGAACGCCGCCTCGCTGAACCACCCGGCGATCGTCGCCGTCTACGACACCGGCGAGGAGATCGCGCCGACCGGCGAGACCCTGCCCTTCATCGTCATGGAGTTCGTCAACGGCCGCACCCTCAAGGAGGTGCTCGCCGCCGAGGGCCGGCTGATGCCCCGCCGGGCTCTGGAGATCACCGCGGACGTCTGCGCCGCGCTGGAGTTCAGCCACCGGCACGGCATCATCCACCGGGACATCAAGCCCGGCAACGTGATGATGACCCAGACCGGCCAGGTCAAGGTGATGGACTTCGGCATCGCCCGGGCGCTGGCCAGCGGCGCCACCACGATGACGCAGACCAGCGCGGTGATCGGTACGGCGCAGTACCTCTCCCCCGAGCAGGCCCGGGGCGAGGCGGTCGACGCCCGCTCCGACGTCTACGCGGCCGGCTGCGTGCTCTTCGAACTGCTCTGCGGCCATCCACCGTTCGTCGGCGACAGCCCGGTCAGCGTCGCGTACCAGCACGTCCGGGAGGATCCGCCGTCACCGAGCGACCTCAACCCGGACGTCACCCCGCCGATCGACGCGATCGTGCTCAAGGCGCTCTCGAAGAACCCGCTCAACCGCTACCAGAGCGCGGCCGAGATGCGTGCCGACCTGCTCCGCGCGGCCGCCGGCCGGCCGGTGATGGCCACCCCGGTGATGCGCGAGGACGAGACGATGGCGATGTCGCACACCGCCACCACCCGGCAGATCCCGGCCGGCGCGGGCCGGCCGATGCCACCGGCCCGGGTCGGCGACGCCCGCCGCCGCAGGGCGTCCGCCTGGGTGATCGCCACCCTGAGCGGTCTCGGCGTGCTCGCGGTGATCGCCCTGGTCGCCGCCCTGATGCTCAACCGGGACGACGGTGCTGGCGAGGCGACCCCGGTCGAGGTGCCGAACGTGGTCGGTCAGACCCAGGAGGCCGCGGAGAACTCCCTGCGGCAGGCCGGCCTGACCCCGAAGACCGGCCCGGCGGACACCAGCGAGAGCTGCACGGTGGGTCAGGTCAGCGCACAGAATCCGGAGCCGCCCGCCACGGCCGCGCCGGAGAGCGAGGTCGAGATCCGGGTCTGCGAGGGCCCCGGCACCGTGGCGATCCCGGCCGGACTCGTCGGCAGCACCTTCGAGTCCGCCAAGGCCCGACTCGAGGAACTGGACCTGAAGGTCGACCGCAAGGACGTGGACAGCGACCGGCCCGAGGGCCAGGTCACCAAGGTCGACCCGGCCGAGGGCCGGAAGGTCGCGCCGGAGAGCACCGTGGTGGTCGAGGTCTCCAAGGGCAACGTCCGCGAGGTGCCGCGGGTGCTCGGGCTCGACGAGGACGACGCGCGGGACCGGCTGAAGGACGCCGGCTTCAAGGTGCAGGTCGTGGACGGTGAAGCGGTGCCACCCGCCGAGGCCGGCGAGGTGACCGGGCAGAACCCGCGCGCCGGGGAGAAGCGGGTACGCGGCACCACCGTGACGATCACGGTCAGCGTGCCGCAGGAGGAGGACGAGGACCCGCCGCCCACCCCCACTCCCACGCCCACCGACGACGGCGGAGGTGGCGGGCTCTTCCCACCGCTGAACCAGCCGGCGACCCGCTCCGGAGAACGCTGACCCGGTGACCCGTCGCCGGCGTGCCGTCCCCGGACGCCGGCGAACGGGTGGGGGCACCGCACGGTGCGTCGGCGAGTGCCGGGTCAGACCGTGACGGGCGAGCGGGTCGTCGGCGAGCCGCGTCAGACCGTGACGAAGGCGGCCCGGCGCCGGGCGTCGACCTCGGCGGCCAGCGCCGGTGCCCGGTCCAGCGCCGAGGGGAGGCCGCAGCCGGCGAGCCAGTTGGCGAGCATCAGGTGGCCGCCCTCGGTCAGCACCGACTCGGGGTGGAACTGCACGCCCTCGATCGGCAGGTCGCGGTGGCGCATCGCCATCACCACACCCGATCCGGTCCAGCCGGTCACCTCGATCTCGGCCGGCAGGGTCTCCGGCAGTACGGCGAGCGAGTGGTAGCGGGTGGCGGTGAACGGATCCGGCAGCCCGGCCAGCATACCCACGCCTCGGTGCCGCACCTCGGAGGTCTTGCCGTGCAGCAGCTCCGGCGCCCGGGTGACCGTGCCGCCGAACGCGGCGCCGATCGCCTGGTGGCCGAGGCAGACGCCGAGGATCGGCAGCCGGCCGCCGTACTCGCGGATCACGTCGAGGCAGATGCCGGCCCGGTCCGGCGTACCCGGGCCGGGGGAGAGCAGCACCCCGGCGACGTCGAGCCGGCCCACCTCGGCGACGTCGATCTCGTCGTTGCGGTGCACCTCGCAGTCGGCGCCGAGCTGGCCGAGATACTGCACGAGGTTGAAGACGAACGAGTCGTAGTTGTCGATCACGAGGACGCGCATCGGCCTACCTGGTCGGGCTCGGGGGCGGGGTGTTGTTCCGGGTGGTGTCGTAGGGCAGGTCGTGCTCGTCGCCGGGCGGCTCGTCACCGACGCCCGGCGCCTCGTCGCCCCCGGGCTCGTCGCCCCCGGGCTCGTCGCCCCCCGGCTCGTCGCCGGGCACGCCGCCCTCCTGTGTCACCTGGACGTCGTCGAACGGCAGCAGCGGCTCGGCCCACGGAAAGACGACGTACCAGAGCAGGGCGAGCGCGCTCGCCGTGATCAGCAACGAGCCGATCAGCTTGCCCGGCACCCCGAACGGCAGCCTGCGCCAGATCCACGCGTACATCGCCGGTCAGCCGCCCAGCTCGGCCGGACGGGCGGCCCCGGCCGCCTTCGGCTCGGTGCGCACCAGCTTGGCGTGCACGATCAGCCGCTGGTAGTTGTCGAACTTCGGGTTGCAGGTCGTCAGGGTCAGCATCGCCGTCGTCGGCTTCGCCTTCGGTTTGCCCGGGACCGGTGCGACCACCTCGACCTGGGTCGGCTTGACGATCCGGGTCTGCGACACCTGGTAGACGAACCAGGTGTCCTTGGACTCCACCACGATCGCGTCGCCGTTGTGGAGCTCGTCCAGCCGCCAGAAGGTGGCCCGGTTACGGTGGCCGGCGACCGAGAAGTTGCCGACCCGGCCGGGCAGTGCGCTGCTCGGGTAGTGGCCCGGGGCGTACCGGATGTCCTTCTGGGTCACCCCCTCCACCACGATCCAGTGCTTGTCCAGCTTGGGGATGTAGAGGCCGGCGATCGGTTTGCCCTGCACCGGCTTGCTCGGCTTGGGCGTGGCGGTGGCGCCGGGGGTGGGGGTGGGGCCGACCGTCGGATCCGGCTCGTCCCACTGCTGGGCCAACTGCTGACCGAGGTCGTCCTGATGCGCGTTGACGATCGTCGACTTGCCCCAGACCTCGTACGCCGCGAAGAGCAGGACGACCAGGCCGAACGTGATCAGCAGCTCGCCGGTGCCCCGGATGGCGGTCCTGATCCGGGAACCGAGCGACGGCCGGGTCAGCTCGGAGTAGACGCTCCGGTAGCCCTCCCGGGTCTGCTCCGCCCGGAGCCTGACGACCCGCTCGCTGCGTCGTGGACGCTGCTCCGGGTCTTCCCCGCCCGTCTCGCCGTCCCCGCCGTCCATCGCTGCCGGCCGGGGCGGGATCGCCCCGATCAGCGTGGTGGACTCGATGTCCGCCTGGCTTGGCGTGCCGGCGGAGCGGAGCTGCGGTAGTGCCGTGGTGGCGTCGTCCGAGGCGGGACGGCCCGGTCGCGGAGGGATCGGCGCGGTGGTCTCGGCATCCGGCGAGGTGACCTTCGGCATGAGCGCGGTCGGGGAGTCCCCGTGGCCGGCCCCGTTCGCGCGGTCGGCCCCGTTGGTGTGGCCGGCCCCGTTGGTGTGGCCGGCCCCGGTGGCGTGGTCGGTCCCGTGTGCGTGGCTGGACGTACCGCCGGGGCTCTGGCGGAGATCGCCGAAGGCGGTCGTGGCGGATGCCCAGGGGTTCGGCTCCGCAGCCGGGCCGGTCGGCCCGGACGGCCCGCGACCGGCACTGCCGGGCGGACCTGCCGCCCAGGCGCTCTGACCGGTGGCGGGACCTGGTTCCCAACGGCTGCCACCGTCCGGCTCCCGGAACGTGGCGGAGGAGGCCGCCTCCCGCCGGTCCGCCGGGGGACGGGCCGTCCGGTACTCCGGTTCGACCGGCAGGCGTCCGGAGCCGACCGGCGGGTACGGCTCGGGCTGGCGGCGTGCCGGGTGGTGCCCGCCCCGGCGCTCGCCGGGCGAGGCCGTGTGGCCGGGCGAGGCCGTGTGGCCGGGCGAGGCCGTGTGGCCGGACGAGGCGGGGTGGCCGTAGGGACGCGGCTCGGGTGCGAAGGAAGCCGGGTTGGCCTGGCCGGCAGCCGGGCGTGGTGCGGAGGCGCCGGTGGGAAGGCCGATGGTGTCCTCCGTGCCCGGCGACGCGGCCACGGGCGGGCGCGCCGCGCGCCCGGGTGCCGGCAGGACGTGGTCGACGACGATCCGCATCCGCCCGCCGGCCGGCTCGGTCGGCTCCGGTCGCGGCGTCGGGTCGGTCGCCGTGGGCTCCTCGGGCTCCGGCAGCCGGGGGATGAACATGGTCGCGTCGTCGCCGTCCGGCGCGCGGTGCCGGCCGTTGCGGGCAGGCGTCGGGTCGCCGGGCACCGGGCTCATCCCGGGACCTTGGCCGACCGGAGCCCGCCCGGACCGTCGTACGCCGGCATGGTCACGCTGGGCTCGACTGCCTCGCGGTATCCGAGCTGGTAGTGGGTGACGGCGTTCTTGAACAACCGGACCCCCTCGGATTCGGCGAGCGCTCGTTGCAGGGCGGCGGGATCGCCGATGGCGGTGATCTGAAACGGCGGTGAGAAGTTTTGGCCGTGCAGGAGCAGAGTGTTACCCACGCAGCGTACCGCGCTGGTGGAGAGGACGCGTACGCCCATGATGGTCATCGCCTCCGCACCGCCGGCCCAGAGCGCGTTGACGACGGCCTGTACGTCTCCCTGGTGCACCACCAGGTCGTCGTTGCTGGCATCGCCGGTCGCCATGCCGTCGCCCTGCTGGGGCGCGTCGTCGAGTTCGACGGTGATCCCGGGGCCGGTCAGTGCGGTGAAGCCGGCGGCCTCCCGGCTGGCCGCGGCCCGGTCCCGCTGGGCCGCCACCCGGTCGTCGGAGCCGGCGAGTGCCTCGGTCTGGCTCTCCACCCGGTCACGCAACGCGGCGGCCCGCTGCTGACCGGAGGCCACCTGTTCGCGGCGGTCCTCGATCAGTTGGGCGAGCTCGGGCCGGCGGTCCTCCCGCAGCGAGGTGCCGCCGGCGGTGGTGGCCGTGGTGGTGAAGAGCAGCCCGGCGGCAAGAGCGATCAGGGGTACGCCCACCGACCATCCCGGGCGGCGCTCGGCCGACCGCCGGGGCAGCAGACCCACGACGGCGCGGCGCAGCACCTTCCGCCAGGAGGCGACGCCGGAGGTGTACTCCATCGAGCCTTCCCCCTTACGATCATGCCGTTTTGATAATTATGTCCCAATGGCGGGAAATTACTCGCGCGATCCGGGCGTTCGACCTTCCGTACCCAACTGCCGGGGTCCGTGGCCGGAACGGGTTCTCGCGACTACGCTAGCTGTCGAACATTATTGGCCATGGACCGTCGCCCTTGCGTCCGGTTGTCAGGCCGGACGAGGATCACCACCCCCTCAGGAGAGCGCCGTGCCAAAGTCTCAGGTACGTAAGAAGAAGGTGTACACCCCGCCGACGGACGTCCGTCCCACGTCCACCGCGGCGACCCGCAAGCCTAGCCCGATCTGGCTGCCGGCCACGGCGGTCGCGCTGATCGTCTTCGGGATCGGCTGGCTGGTGGTCTTCTACCTGTCGGACATGGAATACCCCGTCGCCTCCTGGCGGTACTGGAACCTCGCCATCGGCTTCGGCGCGATGGTCGGTTCGCTGGGCCTGCTCTCCCGCTGGCGCTGACCGCGACCGCATCGCACCCCGCCCCCACCCGCCCTCTCGGCCGGCGACGGGTGACCGTGCTTGCGAGGATTGTCACGTTACCACCGAGTAACCTCGCCGCGTAGGCTGCAACACATCGCCGCCCCGGCTCGTGTAGCGCCGGTCCGGCGGAGACGGGTCAGGCAGCAGGACGGGGAGGCCAACAGCATGGGCAGCGTCCAGATCGTCACCACGATCCTCGCCGCCGCCATCACCGCGGTCGCGGTCTGGCTGGCGACGCGCGCGGTGCTGCGGATGACCGCCGTGATCCGGGTCGGCCAGCCCGATCCGGGGCGCTTCACCGACCCGGGCGTCCGGGCCCGGAACATGCTGGTCGAGACGGTCGGCCACACCCGGATGCTGCGCTGGAGCGTGGTCGGCGCCGCGCACTGGTTCGTGATGGTCGCCTTCGTCGTCCTCTCGCTGCTGGTGCTCGAGGCGTACTTCGAGGTGGTCACCCCGTCCGGCGGACTGCCGCTGATCGGGCACTGGATCGGCTACGGCCTGGTCACCGAACTGATCGGGATCCTCGGCACGGTCGGAATCCTGGTGTTGATCGGCATCCGGCTGCGTAACCGGCCGGGCAACCCGGCCCGCCGCTCCCGGTTCACCGGCTCGACCATGTGGCAGGGCTACTTCGTCGAGGCCGTGGTGCTGGCCGTACTGATCTGCGGTTTCCTGATCCGCGGCTTCAAGGTCGCCACCGACCACTTCGACTTCCCGGCCTGGGCCACCCCGGTCAGCCATGCCGTCGGCGGGCTGCTGCCGGACTGGGAGGCGGGCACCAGCGTCATCGCCCTGGTGAAGATCGCCATCTCGATGACCTGGGTGATCGTCATCTCACTGAACGTCACCATGGGTGTCGCCTGGCACCGCTTCGCCGCCTTCCCCAACATCTTCTTCAAGCGCGACCCCGGCCGGGCCGGCTCCGGGCTCGGCGCGCTGCGCCCGATGACGAGCGGCGGCGAGCCGCTCGACTTCGAGGAGGCGGATCCCGAGAAGGACCAGTTCGGGGTGGCCCAGGTGGAGCAGTTCACCTGGAAGGGCCTGCTGGACTTCACCACCTGCACCGAGTGCGGCCGGTGCCAGTCGCAGTGCCCGGCCTGGAACACCGGCAAGCCACTCTCGCCGAAGCTGCTGGTGCTCTCGCTGCGCGACCACGCGTACGCCAAGGCGCCGTACCTGCTGGCCGGCGGCGGCAGGGACGCCACCGGTGAGGAGAAGGCGACCGAGGCCCAGCTCGCGCACGTCGACGTGCTGGCGATGGCCGAGGCGAACCGCCCGCTCATCGGTGGCGCAGAGGAACAGGGCGTGATCGACCCGGACGTGCTCTGGTCCTGCACCACCTGCGGCGCCTGCGTCGAGCAGTGCCCGGTCGACATCGAGCACGTCGACCACATCGTGGACATGCGGCGCTACCAGGTGCTGATCGAGTCGAGCTTCCCCTCCGAGGCCGGCGTGATGCTGCGCAACCTGGAGAACAAGGGCAACCCGTGGGGTGCCCCGCCGAACACCCGGGAGGACTGGACCAGGGGTCTCGACTTCGAGGTGCCCCGGGTGGGTGAGGCCGAGGACTTCGAGTACCTCTTCTGGGTCGGCTGCGCCGGCGCCTTCGAGGACCGGGCCAAGAAGACCACCCGGGCGGTGGCCACCCTGCTGCACGAGGCCGGCGTCGACTTCGCCATCCTCGGCGAGGGCGAGACCTGCACCGGCGACCCCGCCCGGCGGATCGGCAACGAGTTCGTCTTCCAGATGCTCGCCCAGCAGAACGTGGAGACCCTGAACGAGGCGTTCGGCGACCGCGAGCCGGCCAAACGCAAAATCGTCGCCACCTGCCCGCACTGCTTCAACACCCTCGGCAACGAGTACGGCGAACTGGGCGGCCAGTTCGAGGTCGTGCACCACACCCAGTTGCTCGCCCACCTGGTCGCCGAGGGTCGGCTCACCCCGGTCCAGCCGGTGCAGGGCGACCTCACCTACCACGACCCGTGCTATCTCGGCCGGCACAACCGGGTCTTCACCCCGCCGCGCGAGGTGCTCGGCGCGGCGGCGGCCGGCGGGATCACCGAGATGCCGCGCAACCAGGAACGCTCGTTCTGCTGCGGCGCGGGCGGTGCCCGGATGTGGATGGAGGAGCGGATCGGCAAGCGGATCAACGTCGACCGGGTCGAGGAGGCGATGTCGACCGGGGCCGGGACGATCGCGGTCGGCTGCCCGTTCTGCTCGACGATGCTCAACGACGGGGTCAACGGCAAGGAGGCCGGCGACCAGGTCGAGGTCGTCGACGTGGCGACCGTACTGCTCCGCTCGGTCAGGCCGGCGGACCCGGCCGACCCGGAACCGGCCGCCACCGCAGGCTGACCCCGCCCGCCACGGGCCGACCTCCACCGCCACCCGCCGACGCGCTGCGCCACACCCGCCACGCCGACGCCCTGCCCCGCGCCACGCCCGCCACGCCGACGCCCTGCCCCGCGCCACGCCCGCCACGCCGACGCCCTGCCCCGCGCCACTCCCGGCACGCCGACGCCCTGCTGCGGCGCTCCCCAGCCCGCCTGCTGCGGAAAACCACACCGGTAGCCTCCAGAGGTGTCACCAGAGCCGGAAAAGATCCGTCGGGACGGCATGCCCGGCGCGCCCCGCCGGTGGCTCCGGCTCGGGGTCGGGCTGCTGGCCGGTGCGGTGACCGCAGCGGTGGAGCTGACCTACCTGCTCGGTCTCGGCTCGATCCTGCTGCTGCTTCGTACCCGGCCCAGACCCGGCCGGAGCGCGGCGGACGGGATCGTCGACAGCGCGGCGGACGGGATCGTCGACCGGATCGAGAGCGGAGCCCGCCAGTTGACCGAGGTCGAGCGGTGGCGGCTCGCCACCTTCCTGGGCAGCGAGAACGCGGCCGACTACAGCGGGCGACGAGCCGTACGCTATCTCGCGCTGCGCTGGGCGGTCGGGATGCTCGGCGGCTTCGTCCTGCTGCTCTTCGGCTGGGGTGTGCTCTCCGGCGGCGTCTGGGTCGCGGAGGCGCTGCACGGCGAGAGCGGCCCCGTGTCGCTGCTCGGCCAACTCGTCCTCGGAGTGGTCGGCCTCTTCCTGGTGGTGCGCGGCGCCACCGGTGTCGCCGCGCTGGACCGCCGGCTGGCCCGGCGGTTCCTCGGGCCGAGCGGGCGGGAGGTGCTCGAACGTCGGATCAGCGAGCTGGCCGCCAGCCGGGCCGGAGTGGTGGCGGCGGTCGACGCCGAGCGCAGGCGCATCGAACGGGATCTGCACGACGGCGTACAGCAGCGGTTGGTGGCCCTGGGCATGCTGGTCGGCCGCGCACGGCGGGCCGGCGACCCGGCATGGGCGGCCGAGTTGCTGCGCCAGGCACACGAGGAGTCCGGGCGGGTCCTCGACGACCTTCGCGAGGTGGCCTGGCGGGTCTATCCGACCGCGCTGGACAACCTCGGGCTCGCCGACGCGCTGGCCCGGGTCGCCGAGCACGCCGGAGTGCCGGTCCGGATCGACTACCGGCTGCCCGAGCGGCCGGTGGGAGCGGTCGAGACCGCCGCGTACTTCGTGGTCTCCGAGGCGGTCACGAACGCCGCCAAGCACGCCCGGGCCGGTCGGGTCGACGTGGAGGTCGCGCTCCGGGAGGACCGACTGGTGGTGACCGTCCACGACGACGGTGTCGGCGGCGCCGACCCGGCCGGCGGCGGCCTATCCGGGCTGGCCCGCCGGGTCGCCGCACTCGACGGCCGGCTCCGGGTGCGGAGCCCGGCCGGCGGCCCCACCACCGTCGTCGCGGAGCTGCCGTGCGGGTGATCCTGGCCGAGGACTCGACCCTGCTCCGGGAGGGGCTGGTCCGGCTGCTCGCCGAGGAGGGGCACGACGTGACCGACGCGGTCGGGAACGCCACCGCCCTGGTCGCGGCCGTCGCGGCGGATCCGCCGGACGCGGTGGTCGTCGACGTGCGGATGCCGCCGACCCACACCGACGAGGGGCTGCGCGCCGCCCTGGAGATCCGCCGCCGCTGGCCCGCCGTCGGGGTCCTGGTGCTCTCCCAGTACGTCGAGAAGCGTTACGCCGTCGAGCTGCTGACCAGCCAGAGCGGCGGCGTCGGGTATCTGCTCAAGGACCGGGTGGCCCAGGTCGGCGAGTTCCTCGACGCGCTGGTCCGGGTGGGCGGCGGCGGAGCCGCCTTCGACCCCGAGGTGGTACGCCAACTGCTGGCCCGGACCAGCCACGCCGACCCGCTGAACCGGCTGACCGTACGGGAACGTGCGGTGCTGGACCGCATGGCACAGGGGCACACCAACGCCGCCATCGCCGAGGCGTTGCACGTCTCGCAGAGCGCGGTCGAGAAGCACGTGAACGCCATCTTCGACAAGCTCGACCTGGTGCACGTCACCGGGTACAGCCGGCGGGTGCTCGCCGTGCTCCGCTACCTCGGCGGCTGAGGTGCAAGGAAGGGCCCCTTCTTATCGTTTTCTGTTGTAGAAGGGCCCCCTCCTTGCACCTTCGTCAGTGGCGGTGGCGGCTGCGGGGGCGGTGGTGCCGGACAAGGCGGGAGACGACGAACCAGCCGACGGCGATCACGACAGCCATGATCACCAGTTTCTGCACCAGACCGGCGTACTCCTCGACCCGGTGCCAGTTCTCGCCGAGCAGGTAGCCGGCCAGCACGAAGGCGGTGTTCCAGATCAGGCTGCCGAGGGCGGTACAGAGCAGGAAGGGAAGCATCCGCATCCGCTCGATTCCGGCCGGGATGGAGATCAGGCTGCGGAAGATCGGGATCATCCGGCCGGCGAAGACCGTCACGGCGCCGTGCCGGACGAACCAGGCCTCGGTGCGATCCACGTCGGCGAGCTTGACCAGCGGCAGCCGGGCGGCGATCGCCCGGGTACGCTCCCGGCCGAGCAGCGCGCCGACGTAGTAGAGCGCGAGCGCGCCGACCACCGAGCCGAGGGTGGTCCAGAAGATCGCCGACCAGAGGCCCATCTCGCCCCGGCTGGCGGCGAAGCCGGCGAGTGGCAGGATGATCTCACTCGGCAGTGGCGGGAAGAGGTTCTCCAGGGCGACCGCCAGCCCTGCTCCGGGCGCACCGAGCCGCTCCATCAGGTCGGTGGCCCACTCGGCGATCCCGGTCAGCGGCGGAGGTTCTGCGGCGAGTGCCGCTGGGCGGGTTGCCGGGTGTCCCGGATTGACCAGAACCGTAGTATCGATCATGAATTCGACGCTAGCCGCGGACGCCTGTACAGAACCTGGGGAGCGGCGCCCGACCGCCGGCCGGGGACCACAGTTTCGTCGCTGTGGTGAACCACATACTGTGTTCGCTCGTAAATGTCGATGTTGGATCGCTCCGGCAGGGTCCAACCGGATGACGGCGGGCCGGCGACGGCCCCACGACCGCGAGGAGGCGGGGGCCCCGTGGCGGAGAGCGCGGCAACCAGGACGGCGCCGGAGCCCAGCGGGCGACATCGGGCAGCCGGGGCGGCCGAGCGGCGGAGGCGGTCCAGCCGGCGGCTCCGGCTGGTCTCGACGGTGGGGCTCGGAGTCGGGCTGCTGCTGATCGCCATCCCGTTCGGGACGGACCTCCTCCGGACCGTGGGCCTGGACGGCGGGACCGGGCCGCAGGCCGGCGTGCCCACCGCGGTGACGGATCCGCCGGCGTCGCCACCGATCGCGACACCGCAGCCCGGACCGGCCGCCGACGGAACCGCACCGAGCGGTACGCCCGACCCGTCCCCCACGGCGCCGGACCCGAGCCCGACACCGCGGGCGACGACCCGCCCGACGCCGCCGACCGGTTCCCCGTCGCCGCAGCCACCGCTACAGGGCGCGGCGGTGCCGGCGCCGTCAGCGACCACCGGTACGCCCCCGGCCACCGACCCGGCCCCACCGGCCCCGCCGGCTGCCCCACCGCCTCCGCAGCCCGTCCTGCTCGGACCCGACGGCCGCAGCGATCTGGTGCGGATGATGGAAAGCTACTGCGACGAACACGTCGGCGGCCTGAGCTGGGCGGAGACCCGGGGCGACGGCTGGGAGTGCCGGCGGCTGCTGCTCTCGTCCCGAGCCGTCGACCTGGACCGGGCCTGCCGGGACACCTTCGGCGACGGCGCGTTCGCGGAGAACCCGCAGGGCCGGGACCCGTTCGGCTGGCGCTGCTTCCGCCGGTGAGGCCGACGACCCCAGCGGGCGGCTCAGCGGGCGGCTCGGCGGGCGGCTGACGCAGGCGACTGCGGGTGGCATGGGCGACCGCGGGTGGCATAAGGCGACCCACGCGCGGCATGGGCGACCGCGGGTGGCATGGGCGACCGCGGGTGGCATAAGGCGACCCACGCGCGGCATGGGCGACCGCGGGTGGCATGGGCGACCGCGGGTGGCATGGGCGGCTCAGCGGACGCTCCGTGCGCAAGGTGCCACGGTCGGCACCGGTTCCCCCGATCCGCCGTGGACGGGACCTCGCGGAACACCGGGGCCGCGTACTGTGCTCGATAGTCACGGGCGGGACGCAACCACGGTCGAGGTGAACGCATCATCGACGCCCTACTCCTCACCACCCTGTTGCCGCTGGCCGCCTTCGCCCTGCTGACCGCCGGCAACGCGTTCTTCGTCGCGGCCGAGTTCGCGCTGGTCACCGTCGACCGGGCGGAACTCGACCGGAGGGCGGCCGGCGGTGACCGGCGGGCCGGCACGGTCCGCAAGGCGCTGCGGGAGCTCTCCTTCCAGCTCTCCGGGGCGCAACTCGGCATCACCATCACCGCGCTGCTGACCGGCTATCTCGCCGAGCCGGCCCTGGCGAAACTCTTCGCTCCGGTGCTCCGGCCGCTCCTCGGCGACGCCACCGGCCGGGTCACCCCGTTGCTCGCCCTCGCCCTGGCCACCCTCCTCTCCATGCTCTTCGGCGAACTGGTGCCGAAGAACGCCGCGCTGGCCCGGCCGATGCCTGCCGCGCTGGCCACCGCCGCGCCGATGCGCGCCTTCTCCCGGATCTTCGGCTGGCTGATCCGGGCCTTGAACAACTCGGCGAACTGGCTGGTCCGGCGGCTCGGGGTCGAACCGCAGGAGGAACTGGCCAGCGCCCGGTCAGCCGAGGAACTCGGCCTGCTGGCGGCGATCTCGGCGCGGGCCGGTGCGCTGCCCCGGGAGACCGCGATGCTGCTGCGCCGGACGATCCGGTTCGCGGAGAAGCGGGCCGCCGAGGCGATGACCCCCCGGGTCGACGTGGTCGCGCTGCGGGCCACCGCCTCCGTCGCCGAGCTGCTGGCGCTGGCCCAGCAGACCGGCCGGACCCGGTTTCCGGTGTACGAGGAGACCGTCGACCTGGTCACCGGAGTGGCCGGGGTGCCGGACGCGTTGGGCGTACCGCCGGACCGCCGGGCCGTCACCACGGTGGCCGCGGTGGCGCGCGAGCCGGTCTACGTGCCGGAGAGCCTGGATCTGGACGGCGTCCTGGCGGCGCTGCGGGCGGCCGGCGCGGACCTGGCGATCGTGGTCGACGAGTACGGCGGCACCGACGGCGTGGTGACCGTGGAAGATCTGGTGGAGGAGCTGGTCGGGGAGATCGCCGACGAGTTCGACCCGGTCACCGGGGACGCGGCGGTGGACCCGGGCGACCCCGCCGGGCGGCAGGCGGGGCACGCGACGGCGGACGCCGGCGCAGGAGCGGACGTGCACGCCGACCACGGTGCCGGAGCGCCGGCCGGCGAACACCCGGTCGAGCCGACGGCGCCGGGCCGGGAGCGCGCCGTGCTGGTCGACGGGGTGCTGCGCGCCGACGAGCTGGTCGAGCAGGCCGGCTTCCGGCTGCCCGAGGGCCCGTACGAGACGCTTGCCGGGTTCCTGCTGGCCCGGCTCGGCCACATCCCGTCGGCCAGCGAGACCGTCGAGGAGCAGGGCTTCGAGTTCACCGTGGTCGAGGTGGTCCGGCACCGGATCGAGCAGGTCCGGATCGTCCGGCCCGAGGAGGCCGACGAATGATCAACGTACTGGTCACCCTCGGGCTGCTGCTCGGCAACGCCTTCTTCGTGGGCAGCGAGTTCGCGTTGATCGCCTCCCGGCGTACCGTGATCGAGCCGCTGGCCACCGGCGCCCAGTCCGGCTCCGGGGCCGGCTCCCGGCGGGCCCGCTGGGCGCTGTCGGCGATGAACCAGATCCCGCTGATGGTCGCCGGCGCCCAGCTCGGCATCACCATCTGCTCGCTCGGTCTCGGCGCCATCGCCGAGCCGGCTCTGGCCCACCTGCTGGAGGAGCCGTTCCACGCGCTGGGGCTGCCGGACCGGGTGCTGCACCCGGTCGCCTTCGTCACCGCGCTCGGCGTGGTCGTCTTCCTGCACACCGTGATCGGCGAGATGGTGCCGAAGAACATCACCCTGGCCGGCCCGGAGCCGGCGGCGCTCTGGCTCGGGCCGGCGATGCTGGCGTTCTGCGTGGCGACCAAGCCGTTGCTGCTGGCGATGAAGTGGACCTCCGCGCGGATCCTGCGGCTGTGGCGGGTCGAGGCCGCCGACGCGGTGAAGACGGTCTTCACCGCCGAGGAGCTGGCCGGGCTGGTCTCGCAGGCGCGTACCGAGGGGTTGCTCGGCTCGGAGGAGCACGCCCGGATCACCGGCGCGCTGGCGCTGCACCGCCGTACCGCCGGGGACGCGCTGCGGCCCTGGGCGGCGGTCACCACCGTCGCCGAGGACGTCTCGCCGGCCTCGCTGGAGGTGCTGGCGACCCGGACCGGCCGGTCCCGCTTCCCGGTGGTGCAGCGGGCGACCCGCCGGGTGCTGGGCTTCGTGCACGTCAAGGACATCATCGGGTACGAGGGAACGGCCCGCCGGGCGCCGGTGCCGCCGGAGCTGTTCCGGCCGCTGGCGGTGGTCCCGCCGGACCGCAGCCTGGCAGACCTGCTGCTGTCGATGCGCCGGGAACGCCGGCACATGATGCTCGTCAGCGACGGGCGGGTGCCGATCGGGGTGGTCACCCTGGACGACGTGCTCACCGCCGTCGTCGGCACGACCACCGATCGCGCCGGCACCGATCGCGCCGGCACCGGCCGCAGCGGCCCCGGGGGCGGTGGCGCCGACCGTGGTGGCGCCGACCGTGGTGGCGCCGACCGTGGTGGCGCCGACCGTGGTGGCGCCGACCTCAGTGGTACCGACCGCGCCGGAGCGCCGGCCTGAGCTGCGGCCCAGGCCGGCGCGGCCGGCTCAGCGCGCCCGGCGAGCGGCGCGGCCGGTCAGCGCGGTGCGCCGATCGGCGACGGGAGCAGCAGCACGTCGTCGGCGTTGACGAACATGATCCGGTGGCCGAACTGGATCTGGACATACCGCAGGTCGCCCCGGATCACCGTCCAGTCACCGGGTGACGAGCCGTCGAAGGTGCTGGCCCGGTAGTACTCGCTGGGCAGCACGTTGCCGACGGCGTAGCGCTGCCCGGCGGCGAGGGTGTACTGCAGTGGCGTGACCGCCTGCACCGGCACGCCGGCCGGATAGGCGTCCGCCTCCGGGTACGCCCTGCCGTACACCGGAATCGTCTCCCGGCCCGGCTTCGGCGTCGCGACCAGCCCGACCGACCACCTGGCCGTGGGGTTGCCCCTCGGGTTGTGGAACCAGGCCCTCTGTCCGAGATACCAGATCGCGGTCCAGTCGCCCTGCCGGCCGGCGAGCGCGTAGGTCTGCCCGGCGGAGGCCCGCGCCCCGTGGTCGGAGATGTGCATCGTGTTCGGGGTGCCGTCCGGGCGCAGCCCGAGGTCGTTGACGAGCGGTGCGTCGGCGGCTGGTGCGGCGCGCAGGATCACCGACGACGAGCCCCGGGCCGGGCACGGCACGCCGGTCGTCTCGCAGCCGGTGAAGGCCGGCCGGTTGGTGGCGAAGTCCGGGTCGATGGTGACCAGGCCGGCGGCGGGGATGCCGATGCCCCGGAACGGCGCCCGGAGCAGGTCGAAGTAGTGCGACCAGTCCCAGTACGGGCCCGGGTCCCAGTGCATGCCGCGCACGTTCGCCGGCAGGATGCCGGGGACGTTGTCGTGCCCGATGATGTGGTCGCGGTCGAGCGGGATGTCGTAGCGGTCGGCGAGGTAGCGGACCAGCTTGGCCGAGGTCCGGTACATCGCCTCGGTGTACCAGGTGCCCTGGGCGGCGAAGCCCTCGTGTTCGAGGCCGATCGCCTTCGCGTTGACGTACCAGTTGCCGGCGTGCCAGGCGACGTCGGCGCCCCTGACGTGCTGCGCGATGTGCCCGTCGGCGGAGCGGAGCGTGTAGTGCCAGCTCACGTAGGTGGGATCCTGGACGAGCCGCAGCGTGGTGTCGTAGCTGCCCTCGGTGTCGTGGATGACGATGTATTCGACCTTCTGCCGGGCCGGCCGGTCGGAGAGGTCGTGGTTGCCGTAGTCGCCGTCCCCGAACGCCTCGTAGGGGGCCGGGATCCACTCGCAGGAGATGCCGCGCGGGCACTCCAGCCCGTCCGGGCGGGGCCGGCCGGGCAGGCCGAGCCGGTCCAGCCAGGAGCGCTGCGGGACGGTCCCGGGCCGGGCGGGGAGGCTGATCCGGTGGCCGTCGTCGGTGGTCCGGGTGGCGCCGTCGGCGATGGTCCGGTACACCTCGTCGGCGAAGGCCGCCGCGGCGTCCGCGTGGTCGCTGCCGGCGTACCGGGCCACCGCGCCGTACCAGGCCGCCGGGTCGCTGGCCCGCCCCGTCGGCCCGGCCAGCGATGTCTGGTACGACGCCAGCAGCGCCGCCCCGCCCCGGATGTTCGCCTCCGGTTCGGCGCGCAGCCTCGCCCGGTCGACCTCGGTCAGCGCGGCGGCGGAGTCCAGGGTCTGCCCGCCGGGCGGCGCGGCACCGCTCCCGCCGACGCGCGGCCCGGTGGCCGTGCTGGCCGGCCGGGCCGGGGTGCTTGCCGGGCGGGCGGGGCGGGCCGGGTCGCCGCGCCGGTCCTCGCCGTGCTCGGGATGTTCCGCCGGTCCGCCGGCCAGCCCGGCGACGTCGGTGAGGTGCATCGGGCCGTACCCGCCGCTGGTGCTCGGCGTGCCGGCGTTCGTGTCCCAGCGGGACTCCAGATAGGAGACGCCGAGCAGCACGCTCTCCGGTACGCCGAACTCGGCGGCCGCGGCGGCGTACTCCCGTTGCCGGTCCTCCGGCGGTGCGGCGGTGGCGGGCGCGGTGCCGGCCGGCAGCAGCGCGGCGACGCCGGCCACGGCGGTGCTGAGCGCGATTTTCCTGCTCAGTGCTGTTGTGGTGCGACGCATGGAACCTCCCAGAGCCGGGGGTGGGCTTGATGATCACCCTCCACCCGACACCCGCCGGCGGTCAATACATGCCGAGCAAGGTCATCACTATGTAGAAAGTTTTCATCCATACCGAGAGTGTTCGGGAGGTTCCAGCGGTCCGCACCATCCGCGACCGGTCTGACACGAAACGAATCGATCCGGATCGTGGGTTGCGTTTGGATAACACCCTTCTCTAAGGTTGGGGACCGTCGAACCGACGGCAGGTCGCCCAGCCCGGGCGGCGACGGTTCGACACCGCCGAATCGTCACAGAGAGCGAGCCGGGGACCCGGGCACCATGGGGTGAATCCGCGTCGCACGCGGAAGGGCGACAATCTTCCCGCCCGAACCCGTCAGCTAACCCGGTAGGCGGGCTACGGAAGAAGGAGTACGGACCCCGGTGGCTCCCCCTGCCCCACCGCGGTCGCCATCCCTCCGGCCGGCATCTCGCGCCGGAGCCGGGACGGCGAAGCCGCACACTCGAAGGTCCATTCTCGCCATCGCACTCACCGTGCTCGCCAGCGCCGCCGTGCTCTTCACCGGCACGACGCCGGCGCTCGCCGAGCCGTCGGTGGCCGAGATCGAAGAGCAGATCGACGTCGCCTGGCGCAAGCTGGAGCCGGTCATCGAGAAGCACAACTCCACCCGCCAGGACCTGACCGCGAAGAAGAAGCAGGCCGCCGCCCTGCAGAAGAAGATCGCCCCGCTCCAGTCGCGGATCGACGCCGCGATGGACCGGGTCAGCGACTTCGCCGTGCAGGCGTACAAGGGCGACAAGGCCTCGACCTTCAACGCGCTGCTCAGCAACAAGTCCCCGGCCGCGCTCGTCGGCCAGCTCTCGGTGCTCGACCAGTTCGCCCGGCAGCAGCAGCGCGAGGTGCAGGCGGTCGTCGACCTCAAGAACAAGTTGGCCGCCCAGAAGGCTCCGCTGGACCGGCTCGTCAGCCAGCTCACCAAGACCGAGAAGGAGCTGGCGGCGAAGAAGAAGGAGATCGACGCCGAGATCGACAAGCTCCAGGAGCTGCGGATCAAGGCGTACGGGAACGGCTCCGCCGGTCCGCTGCGGCCCGCACCCTGCCCGTCGACCTACCCGGGTGGCGGGGCCGGCAAGGCGGTCAAGTTCGCCTGCGCCCAGATCGGCAAGCCGTACAGCTGGGGCGCGGCAGGCCCCGGGGCGTACGACTGCTCCGGCCTGACCCTCGCCGCCTGGCGGCAGGGCGGTGTGTCGCTGCCGCACAACGCCCGTGCGCAACGCGGGCAGACGTCCCGGATCAGCCGCTCCGCGCTGCGCCCCGGCGACCTGGTCTTCTACTACGCCGACCTCAGCCACGTCGGCATGTACGTCGGCGACGGCTGGATCGTGCACGCCTCCCGGGCCGGTGAACCGATCAAGATGAAGCGGATGGACGACGGCCAGATCCACAGCTTCGGCAGACCCGGCTGAGTCACCCGACCGTTCCTACGGCAGAGCCCCCGTCGCACCCGCGACGGGGGCTCTGCCGTGTCGTTCCCGTTCCGTTCGCGTCCAGCCGCGCCGGGCCGGCCTCAGCGGGTCGGCCAGGTGCGCCAGTTCTGCCAGGAGCGGCTCGGGGTGGGGCCGCGCTGCCCCTGGTAGCGGGAGCCGTAGACGGCGGACCCGTACGGATGGGCGGAGGGCGAGGAGAGCCGGAAGATGCAGAGTTGACCGATCTTCATCCCCGGCCAGAGCCGGATCGGCAGGTTCGCCACGTTCGACAGCTCCAGGGTCACGTGGCCGGAGAACCCGGGGTCGATGAAGCCCGCGGTCGAGTGGGTGAGCAGGCCGAGCCGGCCCAGGCTGGACTTGCCCTCCAGGCGCGCGGCGAGATGGTCGCCGACGGAGATCACCTCCAGGGTGGAGGCGAGCACGAACTCGCCCGGGTGCAGCACGAACGGTTCGCCGTCCGGCACCTCGACCAGCGAGGTCAGGTCGTCCTGCTGCGCGGCCGGGTCGATGTGCGTGTAGAGGTGGTTGTTGAAGACCCGGAAGAGCCGGTCCAGGCGTACGTCGATGCTGGACGGCTGCACCAGCGCGGGTTCGAACGGCTCCAGCCCGAGCCGTCCCGCCTTGATCTCGATCACCAGGTCGTGGTCGGAGAGCAGCACCGTGCCACCTTAGCGAGTGGCGGGAAGCTCACCGGCCGCGACCTCGCGCAAGGGTGGGATCAGGGTCGGGTCCGGTCCGGTTCGGGCCCGGTCCGGGGTAGGTGATCGAACATGTGTTCGATAGAATGTCCGCATGGCATCCTGGTCCGAATTCGCCTCCGACGAGCCCCGCCTCGCCGACGCGATCCGCGTCCTCATCCAGCAGTACGGGCCGGGTCTCGGCTACCTCGCGACCGTGCGCGCCGACGGTGGGCCGCGGGTGCACCCGGTCTCGCCGGTCATCACCGACGAGGGGCTCTTCTGCTTCGTCGTCGACTCCCCGAAGCGGCGCGACCTGGAGCGTGACGGGCGCTACGCCCTGCACTCGTTCCCGCCCGAAGACAGCGACGACGAGGCGTACGTCGCCGGCCGGGCCCGACCGGTGACCGACCGGGCCCGGGTGGAGCAGCTCGCCGGCAACCTGCGGGCCGCGCCCCAGGTCGACTGGCGGCTCTTCGAGTTCACCGTCGACGTGGCGATGGTGGCCCGGCACGGCAGCAACGGCGCCACCCCGCTCGCCGGTGAGCGCTCCGAACGACCCGCGGTGCAGGTCTGGCTCGACCCGGCCGGTGCCCTCACCGGCCCCGCTGCCGAAGGCACCGCCACCGCGGCACGGCGGCGCGGCCGTCGCCGCACCGCCGAATCCGAGCCGGTCCCGACCCCCTGACCCGTCCCGTCCCGCCGCCTACGGCTCCCGGAACGCCTTCCACGCCTTGAGCATCCGGAACACCTGGCCGTACGTGAACTCGTACATGCACGCGTCGACCGAATAGTCCATGAAATTGTGGATCGGGTCGAGGCCGGATCTGGCGGGGCAGGAGTCGCGCCGCTCCGGGCAGCCGAAGGCGGGCTCCGCCTCGGCGGCGGTGTCGACCACCTGGTCGCCCTGGCCGTCGCAGCCATCCTGGAAGGTGTGGTAGAGGTTCAGCCAGTGCCCCACCTCGTGCGTGGCGGTGTCCCCAGCGTTGTAGGGCGTGGCCGTCCCGCCCGGCAGCGACTCGCCGAGCACCACCACCCCGTCGTACGGGTCGAGGTCCTGCTTCGGAAAGGTGGCCCAGCCGAGCAGTTCCTCGTCCAGCAGTCCGGTGTAGACGTTCAGGGTGTGCTTGCCGCCGACCCGCAGCGCCCGCTTCATCTGCGCCTCGGCCGGGCTCTCCGGCACGATCGGATACCAGGCCGGATTGACGACCCGGTTGACCTGCCTGAGCTTGAACCGGAACGGTGTCCAGGCGCCGCCGGTGCGCCCGCCGAACGAGTCGTTCAGCACCTTGAGCTGTGCCTCGATCAGCGCCAGCGGGATGTCGCCGTCGGCCCGGGTGCGCCGCTCGGCGATGACGTGGAACACCACGTCGATGCTGATCCCGACCTTCCCGTGCGGTACGCCGAGCGGTGCGACACCGACCCGCCGGGCGTACGCCGAGTCGACCGCCCGGTCCTGCTCGGCCGCCTCGGCCGCGGTCAGCTCGTTCGGCTCGGCCGCGTGCGGGGCACCGGGCCTCGCCTTCGCGTGCGCGTTCGCGTGCGGATGACCGGCGGTGTTGCCGGCGCATCCCGGGTCCACGGCCCCGGCCGACCCGAGCGGCGCCGCCACCACCGGACCGGGTCCGAGCAGCAGGACGAGAAAGACACTCGCCACGCCGGTCGAACGCGACGACCATCGCAGTCCACGGAACGCCATTGCCTCACCCTTTGCCTTCACAGAGTGGCGCCGCGATAACGCAGAGCCATAGTTGCAGGTGGGGCGGACGTTACCTGTCGTTGTCCCTGTTGCAAACGAAGCGGCACGGCGTGGTCCCCGACCCGCTCCGACCGGGTGACAGGGCAGCCGTGGGCGTAGGCGGGGAGGGTGAGTGCATGATCGGATCCGACCAGGTACAGTGGGGTCCGCTCGCGGGTGTAGTTCAATGGCAGAACATCAGCTTCCCAAGCTGACAGTGCGGGTTCGATTCCCGTCACCCGCTCCACCGACAAGGGCTCAACTGTAAAGTCGATTCTCCGATACCGGGCCCTTGTCATTTTTGACCTTCAAGGCAGCCGTGCGCCTGCCTTGTTCCGACGGAATCCGGGAGCCGGGTCGGTGGAGGCACCTGGCGTCGGGCTCCGTCGATCCTCGCACTGCTGGCCTGTCGAGCGCCTGTTACTGGCGAGCGGCCCCGTGGACAGGACATCATGGGTGTATGAACGACAGGATCTCCATCGACCATCGGATCATGGGTGGCGTGCCGTGTGTCGCCGGGACCCGCATCCCCGTGGCGACAGTGATCGGGCTGCTGGGCCAGGGCTACAGCGTCAGTGAGGTGGTCGAGGAGCACCCCACCTTGACCAAGGACGACGTTCTGGCGGCTCTGCGCTTCGCCGCACGGGCGGTCGACGAGCGAGAACTGCCGTTGAAGCTGTCCGCATGAGGTTCCTGGTCGACGAGTGTCTGTCGATCAGGGTCGCTGCCCTCCTCGTGGCGGCCGGGCACGACGCCATTCATGTCGTTGACTGCGGTCTGGCCGGAGAGCCGGACGAGCGGGTGCTTGGCAAGGCGGTCGGTGACGGACGGATCCTGCTCTCCGCCGACACGGACTTCGGCGAGATCCTGGCCCGGTCCGGGGAGGGCACGCCCAGCGTGGTCCTGTTCCGGCGCTCCGATCGATCGGCGGCGTCCTTGGCGTCGATCCTCGTTGCGAACATCCCCGAGGTTGCGGACGATCTGGCGAAGGGTGCGTTCGTGGTTCTGACCGATGAGCGGCTCCGAATCCGTCCTCTACCGTTCAAGTAGGGGCGAGCGGACCCGGTCGTGCCATTCGGGCAGGACAATCAGGACCAGTCCAGGCCGCTGGGATCAGCCGTGACCAGGTGCCGAGGCCCTGCGACGGCGGATCTTCGGCGATTCCCGAGCTGACAGCGCGGGTTCGATTCCCGTCACCCGCTCCAGGAAAATCCCGGTCAGGTCAGGCGGGAGGCCGACCAGGGCTTTCCCTATCACTATCGCGCACGTGAGGCCGCCTGGCGGACCAATCAGCGGTTCCTCGACGGTGATGGCTGGGGCGCGCCGCCGGGTGGTGGCACGCCCCCAGCAGGTCAGGCGAGCTGCTTGGCCCGGGTGGTGGTCACCGTCGCGGTGCCGTCGGCGGACAGGCCGGAGATCAGGTACGCCCGGTAGGTGCCGTTCGGCAGCACGGTCCACAGGTCCGGCGTGCCGTCGGTGTTGATGTCGGCGGCCCACAGCGTGCTGATCGTGACGCCGGTGTTCCAGTTCGCTGCTACCCGGTACTGAATGTGTGTCAGCGTGCCGGTGCCGTCGCCGTTGTCGAGCATGGTGACCCCGGTCCACAGGTACAGGTCGCCGGTGGTGGCGTTGCGTAGGAAGAGCGCGAGGCCGGACGCGATCTCCGTGCTGGCGATGCTCCAGTCCTGCCAGTCGTAGCCGCCCGTCGGGGTGGGGTTGGTCAGCGTGGTGGTGCCGAAGTAACCGCCTGGGATGCCCCAGTTGGGGTGGTAGTCGAGGCGGTACCCGTTGGTGGCGTCACCGGAGATGCCAATCAGGTCTGGAAGGCCGTTGTCGAGTCCATCAGCGACGTATCCGTTGACCAGCGTCAGCGGCGAGTTGCCGTTGGCGTCCAGGAGCCGATCCCGGGAGATGACCGCCACGGTGCCGCTGCCGTATGGGTTGGGCATCGTGCCGTCGCCGGCGCCCCTGATGACCAGGCCGCCGCCGGCGTGGACCCCGCCCGGGTAGTAGACGAGAAAGTCCTCTTCGGTCTCACCGAAGAAGCGGCCGGTGATGGGAGGAGCGGGTCGTGGCAGTGGCCTGGGCGGGCAGGGCCGGGGCGAGCGCGGTCAGCGCGAGCGCCACGGGCGCGGTCCAGACGAGCATGCGATGGGAGTTGAAGGAAGCGTTCATGGATCTCCTCGTGCCGTGAGTCTCCGGTCGGAGACGACTGAATGGCGGCAATCGCCGCCTCGATCAGTCCGTGCGTGTGGGCAGGCTATCGGGGCGGCAGTACCCAGAACTCGTTGCCGTCGGGGTCGGCGAGCGCCACGGAGCCGGGTTCGCCGCGGGCGGTGTCGATGCGTGTCGCGCCGAGGGAGACCAGCCGCTCAACCTCTGCCTGCTGATCGGCGCCAACATCCGGTACGAGGTGGAAATGCACTCGATCTCTGCCGGTCTTCGGCATCAGCGGTGGACCACCCCACGCGATTTTCGGGCCGCCCTTCGGCGACTGGATCGCGGTCTCCTGGTCCTGGTCCCAGACCAGCGGCCACTGCAGCGCCCTGCTCCAGAAGTATCCGACCTCCTGCGTGCCGTCGCAGGAGAGTGCCCCGACGAACCCGCACCCGGCCAGGAACGTGTTTCCCGGCTCGATGACGCAGAACTCGTTGCCCTCGGGGTCGGCGAGCACCACGTGACCCTCCTCCGGGCGCTGCCCCACGTCGACGTGCGCTGCGCCGAGCTCCAGCGCCCTGGCCACCGTCCGCTGCTGGTCATCCAGGGAGGCGCTCGTCAGCTCGAAGTGCGCACGGTTCTGGCCGACCTTCGGCTCGTCGGTCGGCACGAAGCGGATCCGGAACCCGGTGTCGTTGTCGGGCAGCAGCGTGGCGCCGTCGGACTGCTCCCGGCCCAGCAGCCCGGACCAGAACCGTGCGAGTCGCAGCGGTTGGCGCGCGAGGAGACAGACCGCGAAGAGGTGAGAAGTCACTCGTGTGTTCTACGGCTGAGTAGGCGTCATCCGCATCCGAGTTTTGCGGCGGGCCTGACTCCGGGATGCACGACTGGTCTGGGCGTACCGCTGTCTGGCCGTTGGGCTCTTTTTCGGTCTGTTGTCCTTGCCTCGGCGCTTGTTCGTCTCCCGCCGCTGACTGTTGCGTTGCTCGCTGTCGCAGCCGTGGCGACGGCCGGGGGCGTGGCCCTCGGCTGGACGGGCATGATCAGGATGTGGGCCGACCAGTTGATGCCGCGTGGCGGGACCGCCCGACACCGGGCCCTGACACGAGGGCTGTGGCGGGACGTGCTCGGTCCCCTGTCCCGGATCGGCGTAGGTGGTCGCCGACGGCAACGGTGACGGCGAGGGCCGAGGAGGCCGGCGTCCCGTCTCTGCCGTCAGGCCGGGCGTGCTCCGCGTACGAACTGCTCGACTGCGGTCTCCACGAGGCCGTCGAGCAGCTCTGGTCTGACCATGTCGCCGTTCGTCAGCGTGGCGATGCCCTGCATCGTGGCGAAGAGCACGATCCCCACCCGTTCGGGGTCCCCCTCGACGAGTTCCCCGGCCGCCTGCCCCTGCTTGATCAGGTCGTACATCAGGTCGAACGCCGGGTCGGCCGCCGCCACCAGCCGGTCGGCGCCCGGTCGGTGCTTGCTGGTGAACATCAGTTCGAGCAGTGCCGCGTCCTCGGTGGCGAACCGGATGTACGCCGCCACGGTGGCCCGCAGGCGCGCCAGGAAGCCGTCCCCCGCCTCGGTGTACGCCGCGCGCAGTTGCGTGTGCAGCCGCTCGAAGCCCGCCTCGGCCAAGGCGTCCAGCAGGGCCTGCCGGTCCGGGAAGTGGCGCCGTGGCGCGGCGTGGCTGACGCCGATCTCCCGGGCCAGTTCGCGCAGGGAGAGTTGCTCCTCGCCGTGCGCGCGCAGGCTGCGTTCGGCGGCGGCGAGCAGGGCCGACCGGAGTTGTCCGTGGTGGTAGGGCCGCTGGTGGGCTTCGGGCACGACCGGATTCTACCGAACCTGTGTTGCCGTTGACGACATTGTTGTCGGCGCCTACATTGGTACTCATGGTTGCATTCTCCTTGGCGGACATACCCACCATGACGGGCCGCACCGTCGTCGTCACCGGTGCGAACAGCGGCATCGGCCGGGCCGCCGCCCGTGCGCTCGCCGTGCGGGGAGCACGCGTCGTGCTGGCGGTGCGGGACATCGACAAGGGCCGCGAGGCCGCCACGACGATGGCCGGGGACACCGAGGTGCGCCGGCTCGACCTCGCCGACCTCGCCTCGGTACGCGAGTTCGCCGACGGGCTGGACGAGCCCGTCGACGTGCTCGTCAACAACGCCGGCCTGATGATCCCGCCGCTGGGCCGCACCGCCGACGGCTTCGAGCTGCAGTTCGGCACCAACCACCTCGGGCACTTCGCGTTGACCAATCTGCTCCTGCCACGGATCAGGCAGCGGGTGGTGACCGTCTCCTCCGGCGCCCACGCGATGGGCTCGATCGACTTCGACGATCTCAACTGGGAGCGCCGGCCATACCGGGCGATGGCGGCGTACGGGCAGTCGAAGCTCGCCAACCTGCTGTTCACCGCCGAGCTGCAACGCCGGCTCACCGAGGTCGGCTCGCCCGTCCTCGCCACCGCCGCGCATCCCGGCCTGGCGTCCACCAACCTCCTGCGCCCGCCCGGCAGGCGGCCCCGGATCGAGGCCATCCAGCGGAGGATGGTGCGCCTGCTCGCCCAGAGCGACGACGACGGCGCGCTGCCGACCCTCTACGCGGCGGTGGCCGACATCCCGGGCAACAGCTACGCCGGCCCACGCGGCCTCCTGCAGACGCGCGGCACACCCACGCTCGTCGGCCGGTCGGCGAGCGCTCGCGACGGCGACCTCGCGCGCCGCCTGTGGACGGTTTCCGAGCGGCTCACCGGCGTCACCTTCCCACTGGCCGGCAGCGTCAGGTGACCCCCGCCGGGTGGCGGCAATACGGCGATCGATAGAGATAACGCGACAACCGGTCATATCGCCGCAATGACTGTCGGTGCCAGGGGTGATACTGAGCGCCATGCCTGGTGCGGTGCCCGCACGTGATCGGCCACCGTGACCACCAGGCTGGGCTGGGCTCGTGATCCCCCGGGAGGTACGTCGATGGCCGAGAGCATGCCCACGACCATGCGGGAGACCGGCAACCCCGGCGATGCGGATCCCGCCGGTGGTCGTACCGGCGAAGTGGAGCCGGACCGGCCCGCGGAGTCGGTCCTGCCGGAGCTGCGGGCGATGTGGTGGGAGACCGGGGTACGGGCCCGGGCCGAGGCCGGCCTCTTCGCCGTCTTCGTCGAGCTGCCCCGACTGGTCTGGGCCGCGTCCCGGCTCAGCTGGCGCGCCGACCGGGCCCGCACCTCGGTGGTGGCAGCGATGACGGTCGGCGCGGGCGTGATGTCGGCGTTCGGGCTTCTCGCGACGCAACGGGTGCTGGTGGAGCTCTTCGCCGGCGGACCCACCGCGGACAAGGTGGTCGCGGCGCTGCCGGCCCTGACGGTGCTGGCCGCGGTGACGGCGCTGCGGGCCGGGATGGCCAGCGCCATGGGGTACGCGCAGAACGGGCTGACCCCGAAGGTGGACCGGGAGGTGGAGCGGGGCCTCTTCGAGGTGACCACGGCGGTTCGGCTGGAGGCGTTCGACGCGGACGCGTTCGCCGACGACATGGAACGGGCCTCCCGGGGAGCGGAGGCCACGGCCGGGCTGGTGCAGTCGTCGATGAACCTGCTCGCCGGCCTGACCGGGCTGCTGGCGGTGGCGGTCGCCGTCGTCGTGATCCACCCGTTGCTGCTGCTCGCGCTGCTGGTGGCGACCGTGCCGAACGCCTGGGCCTCCCTCCGCGCCGGCCACCTGCGCTACCGGACCTATGCGGCCGGCTCGGTGCGGCGGCGACGGCTGTGGCTGCTGCACCGCCTGATGGCCGAACGGGACTCCGCCCCCGAGCTCCGCTCCTACGGGCTGCGCCGGTTCCTGCTCGACCAGTACGACCGGGTGATGGGGGTGGAGACCGACATCCAGCTGGCCCTGGCCCGGCGGGTCACCACGACCACCACCGTCGGGGCCATGATCGGCGGCGGGGCCACCGCCGTGGTCTACATCATGCTCGGGCTGCTGCTGATCAACGGGCAGATCCCGCTCGCCGCCGCCGCGACCTGTGTCGTCGCGGTCCAGGCTGCCCAGCGTTCCCTCGCCGTCGCCACCTTCCAGGTCGACCGGGTCTACACGGAGGGGCAGCACTTCCGGGACTACACCGGATTCATGACCCGCGCCGCTGCCTACCTGCCCGACGTGACCGGGTCGACTCGCCCGGCCGGCGACGAGACCGCCCCCGCCCCCGTCTCCACCCGCATCCCGGAGCGGTTGCGCGAGATCAGGATCGAGGAGGTCAGTCTCTGCTATCCCGACCGGGAGGATCGGGCCGTCGACCGGGTGAGCCTGACGATCCGCGCCGGGCAGACGGTGGCCTTCGTCGGCGAGAACGGCTCCGGCAAGTCGACGCTGGCCGCGATGATCGCCACCCTGCGTACGCCGACCGAGGGAGGCATCCGCTGGAACGACCGGGCGCTGGAGGAATGGGATCTCAACGGCCTGCGGACCCGGATGGCGGTCGTCACGCAGGAGTACCACAAGTGGCCGTTCACGGCCGCGACCAACATCGCCATCGGCGACATCGGGGCCGAGCCACGGCAGGACCGGATCGAGGCCGCCGCCGCCCGTGCAGCCGCCCACGACATGATCCGGGAGCTGCCGTACGGGTACGAAACGCTGCTGGACCGCACCTTCGCCAACGGCCAGGACCTCTCCGGCGGGCAGTGGCAGCGGATCACCGCCGCCCGTGGCTTCCTCCGCGACGCGGAGCTGCTGATCATGGACGAGCCCTCCTCCGCGCTCGACCCGCGCGCCGAGGACGCCCTCTTCCAGGCCATCCGGGACCGGCAGGGTCGGGCCACCACCATCCTGATAACCCACCGGCTCGCCAACGTCCGGCACGCCGACCGGATCTACGTACTGCACCACGGTCGTCTCGTCGAGGCCGGCAGCCACGACGACCTCATGGCCACCGGCGGGCGCTACGCCGAGCTCTTCACCCTGCAGGCCGCCGGCTACCGCAGCACGCCGGCCCCGGCCCCGTCCGTGCCGTTGCCCCGGCCGACGATGTCCGCCTGATCCTGAGACGACGGCCCATCCACCACCGGGCCGGCCACCGGGCAGGACGTGCTGTGATGGTGGCGTGAGTCGCGCCGTGGAGGAGACCAACCGCCGGATGCTGCGGGCGCGGGACGCGATGGACCGGGCCTACGCCCAGCCACTGGACGTGCCGTCCCTGGCCCGGATCGCCCACGTGTCGGAGGCGCACTTCACCCGCACCTTCCGGGCCACCTTCGGCGAGACGCCGCACCGCTACCTCCAGCGGCGCCGGGTCGAGCGGGCGATGTTCCTGCTGCGGGAGACCGACCGCAGCGTGACGGAGATCTGCTTCGCGGTCGGCTTCGGCAGCCTGGGGACCTTCAGCCGCACGTTCCGGGACGTCGTCGGCCGTTCGCCGAGGGCGTACCGCCGGGCGGCGGCGGCCGCCGCGAACGTACCGACGTGTTTCACGATGGCCTGGACGCGCCCGGCCGGGCCACCCCGCTGAGCTGCCGGTACGGTCCGCCGATCGAGCGGTTTTGGATAAGTTTCCCGCCGGGTCCGCCCCGTACCGTGACGCACATGCTGAACGCCATTACGCACTCGCAGATCTACGTCCTCGACCAGGACGAGGCCCTTGACTTCTATGTCGGCAAGCTCGGCCTGGAGGTCAACACCGACGCCGACCTCGGCTTCATGCGCTGGCTGACCGTCAACGTCCCCGGGCAGCCGGAGCGGCAGGTGCTGCTGGAGCGGCCGGGCCCGCCGGCGATGTCCGAGGAGACGGCCCAGCAGGTCCGCGAGCTGGTGACCAAGGGCGCCACCGGCGGCACCCTGATCTTCGCCACCGACGACTGTCGCAAGACGTACGAGACGCTGCTGGGCCGGGGCGTCGAGTTCACCGAGGAACCGACCGAGCGCTTCTACGGGATCGACTGCGCTCTGCGGGATCCGTTCGGCAACCACATCCGGATCACCCAGCCGAAGTCCTGACGTCGCGGGCCGGGCCAGGTCGGTCAGCGGTTCCAGTCCTGCTTCGCGGCCCGGACCAGCTTGTCCTTGAGTTCCCGGGTGTGCCGGCGGCTGACCGGCAGCTCCGCCTCGTCGATCACCACCACGTAGCCGGAGTTGGCGAGTCGCAGCTCGGCGATGAGCCGGAGCTGCACGAGATACGAGCGGTGGATGCGGACGAACCCGGCGTCCGCCCACCGCTCGGCGAGGGTGGCCAGCGGCACCCGGACCAGGTGTGAGCCGTCGGCGGTGTGCAGCCGGGCGTAGTCGCCCTGCGCCTCGACCCAGCGTACGGCCGAGCGGGGCAGCATCCGGGTGGTGCCGGCCAGCTCGACCGGGATCGTCGGGTCGGGTTCGGCCCTGGCCAGTGCCGCCGGATGGGTCGGCACCACCCGGGAGCCGACCACCCGGCGCAGCGACTCGGCGAGCCGCTCGGCCCGGACCGGCTTGCGCACGTAGTCGGTGGCGCCGAGGTCGAAGGCGTCCACCGCTCCGTCGTCGTAGGCGGTGACGAAGACGATCGCCGGTGGCCGGGCGAACCGCCGCAGCACCCGGGCCAGTTCCATGCCGTCCAGTCCCGGCATCCGGATGTCGAGGAAGACCACGTCGACGTCGGCGTCCCGGAGCACCCGCAGCGCCTCGGTGGCGTCCCCGGCGGTGTGCAGCCTGGACACCCGTGGATCGGCCCGCAGGTGGTACGCGAGCTCGTCGAGCGCCGGAGGCTCGTCGTCGACGGCCAGCACCCGCAGGAAGCCGGTCACGGGACAGCCCTCATGCGCTCGCCCGGACGTGTCGGTGGAACTTCGGTATCCGCATGCTCACCTTCGTACCCGATCCGAGGCCGGTCTCGACGACCAGGCCGAACTGGTCGCCGAAGACCGACCGGAGCCTTTCGTCCACGTTGGAGAGGCCGACGTGCTGGCCGGAGTCCTCGATCGGGTCGGCGGCGGCCTCGGCGATGCCGGCGGCCAGCACCGCCGGATCCATCCCGACGCCGTCGTCCTCGACCGTTATGTAGCATTCCGCGCCCGCGTCCTGGGCCTCGATACTGAGCATTCCCGGCCCCGGCTTGCGGGACAACCCGTGCCGGACGGCGTTCTCGACAAGCGGCTGGAGGCAGAGGAACGGCAGGCTGACCGGCAGCACCTCCGGGGCGATCTGGAGCTTCACCTGGAGCCGGTCGCCGAACCGGGCCCGCTCGATGGTCAGATAACGGTCGATCGACCGCAGCTCCTCGGCGAGGGTGGTGAACTCGCCGTGCGCCCGGAACGAGTAGCGGGTGAACTCGGCGAACTCCAGGATCAGTTCCCGGGCCCGCTCCGGGTCGGTCCGGACGAACGAGCCGATCGCGGTCAGCGCGTTGTAGATGAAGTGCGGGCTGATCTGGGCCCGCAGCGCGCGTACCTCGGCCCGGGCGAGCCGCTCCCGGGAGGAGTCGAGCTCGGCGAGGGCGAGCTGGGCGCCGGCCCAGTGCGCGGTCTCCAGGGCGGCCTGCACCAGACCGGGCGCCGGCTGGTCGTCGGCGATCGCCACCAGTGCCGCCGCCGCCCGGCCGTCGGGGCCGGTGAGCGGGGCGATCACCGCGCCCCGGACCGGGCAGTCGACCCGGTCGCAGCGCAGCTCCGACTCGCCGAGCACGGTCGAGCGGCGGGCCCTGATGGTGCCGGCAGCGGCGGCGACGAGCTGGTCGGCATGGTGGCCGCCCCGGCCGTCGATGGCGAGCAGCCGCTCCTGGTCGGCCAGCGCCAGCCCGGCGGAGCCGACCAGGGTACGCAGGTGGCGCACCGCCTTCGCCGCGCTCGCCGGGGTGAGCCCGGCGCGCAGCGGTTCGGCGGCCAGCCCGGCGGTGTGCAACACGTCGTAGGTGGCCCGCTGGGTGGCGGTGGCGATGCCCCGCCGGGCGCGCAGCCGGACGACGGCGAAGAGCGCGGCGCCCAGCGCACTGATCATCGCCACCACGGCGACCGCCGTGGAGAGGTTCGGCCACCCCACGCAGAGATCCTGCCGGTTGGCCGGCCGGTTCGCCAAGCCAGCGATCGGCCCGGGTACGCCCCGGACCGCTCGGTACGCGCCCTTACGGGTCAGTACGCGCCCTTGCGGGCCAGCACCACCCCGACGGTGCGCCAGAGGATGCTCAGGTCGTACGCCAGCGACCAGTTGTCGACGTAGTAGAGGTCCAGCCGGACGGCCTCGTCCCAGGAGAGGTCGGAGCGGCCGGAGACCTGCCAGAGCCCGGTGATGCCGGGGCGGACCAGCAGCCGGCGGCGCACGTCGCCGAGGAAGTCGCCGTCGTCGGCGGGGAGTGGGCGGGGACCGACCAGGGACATCTCGCCCCAGAGCACGTTGATCAGCTGGGGCAGCTCGTCGAGCGAGCTGGCCCGGAGGAACCGGCCGGCCGGGAAGACCCGGGGATCCTTCTTGATCTTGAACAGCATGCCGTCGGTCTCGTTCTGGTCGACCAGGCTGGCGAGCCGCTGCTCGGCGTCGACGTACATGGTCCGGAACTTCCAGACCCGGAACGTCCGGCCCTCGTGACCGACCCGGGGCTGCCGGAAGAAGACCGGCCCGGGGTCGGAGACCCGGATCGAGATCGCGATCACCACGAAGAGGGGGACCAGGAACAGCAGCCCCAGCCCGGCGGCGACCCGGTCCAGCAGGTTCTTGGCCAGCAGGGCCGGCCCGGAGAGCGTCGGCTCCTCGACGTGCAGCAGCGGCAGGCCCTCGATCGGCCGGATGTGCACCCGGGGGCCGGCGATGTCGGTGAGCTGCGGCGCCACGATCAGGTCGACCCCGGAGCCCTCCAGTTGCCAGGCGAGCCGGCGCAGCTCGCCGGGCTCGGTGCTGGCCGAGCCGCAGACCGCGATGGTGTCGCCGCCGACCTCGCGGACCAGGGAGAGGATGTCCCGGCCGGCGTAGACCGGAATCGGGGTCTCGATGCCCCGGGCGGCGGCGTAACCGTCGGTGAGGTGGATCGCCACCGGGGTGAGGCCGGCCGCCGGCACCCGGCTGACCGCCGTGTAGACCTCAAGGGCCTCCGGCAGGGTGCCGACCAGCACGATCCGCTGCGCGGCCTGGGTGCCCCGGCGCCGCACCGTGTGCAGGACCAGCCGGGCGGTGGAGCGGGCGACCAGGATCAGTAGCAGTGCACCGAGCAGCGCGGTGCCGACCGTGTATCGCGACAGGTCCGTCTTGGTGGCGAAGGCGAGGAAGGAGACGCTTGCCGCGACCGCCACCCCGGCCCGGGTGACCCGCTTGAACTCGTCGGTGCCGAGCCCCAGGTAGCGGCGGTCGTAGGCGCCGTTGCCCCAGAGCACGATCAGCCAGCCGAGCGGCAACAGCAGGTAGGAGACGGTGTGGAACCAGGTGGGGTCGGTGCCCGCATCGGTGAAGCCGGCCGCCGCCTGGTCGAACCACCAGATGGCGAGCCAGCTCGCCAGCACCGCCGCCCCGAAGTCCAGCAGCAGCAGGATCGCGATGTAGGGGCGGTGCCAGCGGGAGACCCTCCGCCGCGCCCGCGCCCACGCCGAGCGGGGTATCCCGTTCGGCTGCGGAGCGGTCGGTGGCTGGATCTCGAAGCTGTCGACGTGACGCAGAGTACTCGGTCGGCCGTTGCCTACCGGGCGCTGGAGGCTTGTCGTCACCTCACCCACGTCCTCCCGCGTGACACGTGCCGCCCATCTGCCGTAAGGGCTCGGGTCGCCCACCGTCTCAGTCTCTCCCATGCCGGCCCTACGGGGACGCCGACCCGAGGGACAGTGCGCCGCCCGCCCGCCCACAGAAGCCGGGCCGCCCACAGCGGAGTCGCAGACCGGGTCACTATACCGACGGAAGAGGTTGACGGTAGAGCCCGGTGGCGGCCGGTTTCTTGCCCACTGGGCGTTTTTGCCCTGGTGCAGGAGCCGGGATCACCCAACGTACAAGCACGATCGCTCAACATCCAAACACGACCGCGCAACAAGCGAAGCCGACCGCGCAGGACGGGAGGTCGACCGCGCAGGAAGGGGGAGGTCGACCCGCTGGGCCGGGACGGGCGTCGGTGCTCAGCGCACCAGCCGGGAGAGCCGGCGGTCGGCGAGCGGCTTGCCGCCGGTCTGACATTTCGGACAGTACTGCAGGCTGGAGTCGGCGAACGACACCTCACGGATCGTGTCGCCACAGACCGGACAGGGCAGCCCGGTCCGGGCGTGCACCCGCAACCCGGCCCGCTTCTCACCCTTCAGCTCCGCCGCCCGCTGGCCCAGCGACCGCTGCACGGCGTCGCCGAGCACCTGCCGGGTCGCCTCGTGCAGCGTCGCCACCTGCTCGTCGGTGAGCCGGTTGGTCAGCGCGAACGGCGACAGCCTCGCGGTGTGCAGGATCTCGTCGGAGTACGCGTTGCCGACCCCGGCCAGCACCTCCTGGTCGGTCAGCACCCCCTTGACCTGGCCACGCCGGCCGCGCAGCCGCGTGCCGAAGGTCGGCAGGTCGGCGGCGAGCGCGTCCGGCCCGAGCCGGGACACCCCCGGCACCAGCGCCGGATCGGTCACCAGGTACGCGGCGAGCTTCTTCTGCGTACCGGCCTCGGTCAGGTCGAAACCGGACCCGTCGTCGAGCCGTACCCGCAGCGCGATCGGGCCCTTGCCGGGCTTGAGCGGTGCGGCGGAGGGAAACGCCTCCCGGTAGTGCAGCCAGCCGGCCCGGGCCAGGTGCACCACCAGGTGCAGATCCCCGGCGAACTCCACGTCGAGGAACTTGCCGTGCCGGCCGGCGGCCACGACCTCCCGGCCGGCCGCCGCCGAGGGTGCCGGATCGTACGTCTTCAGGGCGCTGATCGCCGCCACCTCGACCCGGTCGACCCGCCGGCCGACCGCCCGCTCGCGCAGGTAACCGGCGAGCGCCTCCACCTCAGGTAACTCGGGCACGGAGTTAACGGTAGCGTTCAATCCCGCGGACGCGCCGGACGCGCCCGCCCGGAAGCGAACGACCGGGGTCGGAGGAGGAGACGGGCGTGCAGGTCATCGTCGCGCACAACCGCTACCGCGAGGCGCAGCCGTCCGGCGAGAACACCATCGTCGACCAGGAGATCGGCCAGCTTCGGGCGGCCGGGGTGACGGTACATCCCTTCCTGCGCAGTTCCGACGAGATCGCGGAGTTCTCCACGGCCGAGAAGGTGCTGCTGCCGATCTCGCCGATCTACGCGCCCCGCGCCCAGCAGGAGCTGAGCCGGCTGATCACCGAGCACCGGCCGGACGTACTGCACCTGCACAACCCGTACCCGCTGCTCTCGCCCTGGGTGGTCCGGACCGCGCACCGGCACGGGGTGCCGGTGGTGCAGACGGTGCACAACTACCGCCAGGTCTGCTCCTCCGGGCTCTACTTCCGGGACGGGCGGATCTGCCAGGACTGCCGGGGCCGGGCGCTCGGGGTGCCGGCGATCGTGCACCGCTGCTACCGGGGCTCCCGGGCGCAGAGCGCGCTGATGGCGACGACGCTGGCCGTACACCGGCCGACCTGGCGCTCGGTGGACCGCTACATCGCGCTCACCTCCGGCATCGCCGCGCACCTGCGCGACTACGGCATCCCCGCGGAGCGGATCGTGGTCAAGCCGAACGCGATCCCGGACCCGGGCCCGCCGCCACCGCTCGGCGAGGGCTTCCTCTTCTTCGGCCGGCTCTCCCCGGAGAAGGGGGTCGGGCTGCTCCTCGACGCCTGGCGCCGCCATCCGGTCGGCTCGCTCGGGCCGCTGCGGATCGCCGGGGACGGCGAGCTGCGCCCGCTGGCCGAGGAGGCCGCCGCGCACCGGACCGACATCGAGTTCCTCGGCCCGCTCGACCGGCCCGGGGTGGCGGCGGCGCTCCGCTCCACCGCCGTGGTGCTGGCCGTGCCGACCTGGCACGACGTGCTGCCGACGGTGGTGATCGAGGCGCTGGCCGCCGGCCGCCCGGTGCTGGGTACGGCGCTCGGCGGCATTCCGTACCTGGTCGGCGCCGACGACCCGGCCGGGCTGGCGGGCTGGCTCGTCGAGCCCGACCCCGCCGCCCTGGCCGCCGCCCTGCCGAGCGCCCGGGACACCGCGGCCGCGGTCGCGCCGCTCGCCCGCGCCCGCTACGAGCGCACCTTCCACCCCGACGTCGTCACCAAGCAGCTCCTCGACGTCTACGCCAGCTCTGAGGTGTTAGGTGTTAGGCGGGGGCCCTTCTACAACAGAAAACGATAAGCGGGGGCCCTTCCTTACACCTCAGCGGAGCGAGGCGCGGGCGGAGAACGCGATGCTGGCGAGCAGGAACCCGCCGTTGACGAGGGTGAACGCGGCGATCAGCCAGGTCGTCCACTCGGGCACGACCGTCAGCACCAGCCCGGCCAGGAAGATCACCGCGCCGTAGTCCCGGATCAGCTTGACCAGGCGGACCGGCAGTGAGGTCGAGGTGACCATGCTGGCCGCGTTCGGGCCGGCGGCCATCACCGAGGTGACCAGGTTGACCATCCAGGTGCCGGCGAACGCCGCGACCAGCCAGATCGGTGCCGAGGGCCGCTGCGCCACCGCCGTCGCCGAGAGGGCGGTGACAAGCGCGATCTGGGCGGCCACGTCGCAGAGCACGTCCACCCGGGCGCCGGCCGGGCTGCCCTGGCCGGTGACCCGGGCGAGCTGCCCGTCCGCGCAGTCCAGGGCGTACGCGAGTTGCCAGCCCAGCAGCGCGGTCAGCCCGACCACCCAGGCCGGTACGTCCCCGGCCGCCACCGGCCCGGCCAGGGTCACCACGGTCACCGAGACCGCCAGCCCGAGCACCAGGTTGGCCATGGTCAGCGCCGTGGGGGGCAGTCCCGTGCGGTGCGCGGCCATGGCGAGGGCGGCGCCGATCCGCTGGCTGACCGCCTCGCTGAACAGGCCGCCGCCCCGGTTGACCCGGTAGAAGTCGGCGGTGCTGGGCGGGGACACCAGATCAACCGAGATGTTCACGGATCGCATCGCTGTAGTTTGCCAGCCGTTCACCGATCTCGGCAGGAGACAGGTCGAGGTGTTCGAGAATCGTGTACCGGTCCGGCCGGGTACGCGGGGCGTGGTGCACGGCGGCGACGAAGTCGTCGTCGCCGAGTCCCAGCTCGGCCGGGGTGGTGGCCAGGCCGTGCCGGTGCAGGCAGGAGGCGAGCTGGCCGAACCGCTCCAGGTCGCCCCGGAGGTAGGTGCAGAAGAGCGCGCCGAGCCCGACCTGCTCGCCGTGCGAGGCGGTGCCCGGGTGGAGCTCGTCGAGGGCGTGCGAGATCTCGTGGCAGCCGCCGCTGGCCGGCCGGCTGGAGCCGCTGACCGACATGGCGAGCCCGCCGAGGATCAGCGCCTCGGCGAGCGCGGTGAGGAAGCCGTCGTCGGTGATCTTGCCGGGGTGGTTGACCAGCGCCTCCGCCCCGGTCCGGGCGAGGGTCACGGCGAGCCCGTCGATCGGCTCGGCGCGTACCCGGTGGGCCAGCTCCCAGTCCGCGACCGCGTTGAGGTTGCTCAGCGCGTCGCCGATCCCGGCCTGGGTCTGCCGGTCCGGACCGTTCTCCACGAAGTCCAGGTCGACCACGACGGCGATCGGGATCTGCACGCCGTAGGAGCCCTTGCCGCCGTCGTGGTCCAGGGAGGCGACCGGGGAGGCGATCCCGTCGTTGGCGAGGCTGGTCGCGACGCTCACCATCGGGATGGCGTACCGGGAGGCGGCGTACTTGGCGGTGTCGATGGTCCGGCCGCCGCCGATGCCGACCACCGCGTCGTAGGAGCGGCAGCGGAGCCGCTCGCCGAGCTCCAGGGCGGCGTCGATGCTGCCACCGGTGACGGTGAAGACGTCGGCGTTGCCGAGGCCGGGCCGGCAGAGCTCGGCGATCCGCTCGCCCTGCCCCGGGCCGACCACCACCGCCACCTCGCCGCCGCCGGAGATGCGCCGGTCGGCCAGGAGCGCGCCGAGGTCCGCGACCGCGCCCCGGCGCACGTCGATGGCGAGCGGGGTGTTGACGGTACGGGTCAGTAGTGGCACGCGATCTCCCGGGCTCGGATCAGGTCGTCGTGGTTGTCGACCTCCACCCAGGGCAGGTCACCGATCGGGGCCGCCCGCACCTCGCCGCCGCGATCCGCGAACTCCTGGTAGCCGTCCTCGTAGTAGAGGTGTGGATCGCGCCGCCAGGTCGCCTCCAGCGCGTCGGCCAGCCCGCCCGCGACCCCGGGTTCGATCAGGGTGGCGCCGATGTACTCCCCGTACGCCTGCGCCGGGTCCAGCTGCTTGTTGATCCGGGTGAGCCGGCCGGAGTCGTCGAAGACCGTCTTCATCTCCTCGTCGGCGAGCTTCTTGACGGTGTCGACCGCGAGCAGGATCCCGGGACCGCGCCGGGCGAGCAGGATGCGCTCCACGTCGACCGGGTGCACGGTGTCGCCGTTGACCAGCAGCGCTCCCTGGGCGAAGTGCTCCCGGGCCAGCCAGAGCGAGTACGCGTTGTTCCACTCCTCGGCCCGGTCGTTCTGCACCAGGTTGAGGGTCACGCCGTACCGGTCCTGGAGGGCGGACTGCCGGGCCCGCACCGCCCCGGCGGCGTAGCCGACCACCACGGTCACGTCGGTCAGCCCGACCTCGGCCAGGTTGCGCAGCGCGATGTCGAGGATCGTCGTCTCGCCGTCGACCGGAATGAGCGCCTTGGGCAGGGTGTCCGTGTACGGCCGCAGCCGGCGACCTGCCCCCGCGGCCAATACCACACCGATCATCCCGGGTCCTTCCTCGCGACACGTCCAACGCAGGGAGGATAGCGCCGGGTGTCCGGTAGGCGAATTCCCGGCGAACGGCGGGCCAACCCGGGCCGACGTGTCAACTCGTGAAGCGGAGGAAAGCGCCCGTCAGGGGCGGTAACGGACCCGGGAGTGGGTCGGCCTGGTGCGGGGCGAGCGGGACGGGTCGTTCAGAGGCCGATCAGGTGCAGGGCGCGGAAGCCGTCCTCCGCGATCCGCCGGATCAGGCCGTCGTTGACGTCGCGGTGCTCGTCGAGGAGTGCCACCTCGTCCTCGGCGAGCCAGCGGAACTCGGTGTGCTTGCCCGGCTCCAGCCGGGGACGGGCCAGGTCGCCGTCGACCCGGACCAGGAAGTCCGTCTCGATCCGCTCGATCCCGTCGTCGGGGGTGTAGCGGTATTCGCCGACGGTGCCGAGCACCAGCGAGACGGTCCAGCCGGTCTCCTCGGTGACCTCGCGGAGGAGCGCCTCCTCGACGGTCTCCCCCGGCTCGACGTGACCCCCGACGACGTCCCAGGTGTCGGGAAAGAGCTTCCGGTGGGGCGACCGTCGCTGGATGAAGATCCGGCCCTCGTCGTCGACGATCAGGGCTCCGGCGCAGCGTAGGGGCTCTGTGGACACGCGTCGAGACTAGCCATCCGGGCCGCGGCCCACATCGCCGCTCGTACTTCCCGCTAGAGCGTCTTGTACTCCGCGCGGGAAGCGTCCAGTCTGTCCCTGACCGGTCTCCTCGTCCCAAGGATGTGATGTGTGATGCTGGTACGTGAGGCGATGTCCGGCAATGTCCTGGTGGTCGGCCCCGAGCACACGCTGCGTCAGGCCGCCGCGATGATGTCCGGGCGGGGCGTCGGCTCCGCCGTCGTCGTCGATCCCGATTCCGAGGGCGTCGGCATCATGACCGAGCGCGACGTCCTCAAGGCGGTCGGCGCCGGCCTCGACGTCGACGCGGAGCGGGCCGCCGCGCACCTGACCTGGGACGTGGTCTACGCCGGGCCGGACTGGACGGTGCACGAGGCGGCCGAGGCGATGTCCCGGGGCGGCTTCCGGCACCTGGTGGTGATGGAGGACGGCGAGGTGGTCGGGATGATCTCGGTCCGGGACATCGTCCGGGTCTGGCTGGGCGCCCCGGCGGTCGCCGCGATCTGACCGGCGTCGCCCGATCCGACCGGCGGCCTCGTGGAGCTCTCTGCGGCCGGCGAGATCGGCACCAGCCGGGGCGAATCGCCCGCCGGTCGGTTTCGCCCGCCCAAGATACGGACATTGTCGTGCCTCCGCCCGGGACGCTGGCAGCGCCCGTACGCTGGGTAGTCATGACTGTCGAGCAGCTGATCTCCTTCGCCCGTGGGGCGCCGTCGCTGGACATCGTCGACATCGAGGGGCTGAAGGCCGCGGCCGGACGCGCCTTCGACGCCGACCCGGCCGGCATCACCGGGTACGGGACATCCGTCGGTTACCCGCCCCTGCGGAAGTGGATCGCCGACAAGCACGGGGTCGACGTCGACCAGGTCCTGGTCACCAACGGATCCCTCCAGGCGGATGCCTTCCTCTTCCAGCACCTCGTGCGCCCCGGCGATGCGGTCGTGGTGGAGCGGCCGACCTACGACCGCACCCTGCTGAACCTGCAGCGCTCCGGCGGTGAACTGCACCCCGTCACCATCCAGCCGGACGGTGTCGACGTCGACGAGCTGGGCAAGCTGCTCGAGTCGGGGGTACGCCCGAAGCTGGCGCACATCATCCCCAACTTCCAGAACCCGGCCGGGGTGACCCTGTCGCTGGAGAAGCGGCAGGCCCTGCTCGACCTCGCCACCGAGTACGACTTCACGATCTTCGAGGACGACCCGTACGCGGACATCCGGTTCCGGGGCGAGCCGCTGCCGTCGATGCTCTCCCTCGACCGGCGGGGCAGCGTGGTGCACGCCTCCAGCTTCACCAAGACGGTCTGCCCGGGAGTCCGGGTCGGCTACCTGGTCGGGCCGGCGCCGCTGATCGCCGACATCGCCAGGGAGGCGACGAACCTCTACATCTCGCCCGGGATGGTGGCCCAGGCGATCGTGTACCAGTTCTGCCTCAGCGGTGACCTCGATCGCTCCATCGCGACCGTCAGCAGCGCTCTCGGTGACCGGGCCGCAGCCCTGGCCACGGCGCTGCGCGCGCACATCCCCGACGCCCGCTTCACGGAGCCGAACGGCGGCTACTTCCTCTGGATCGAGCTGCCGCAGAACGTGCACGTGGACCGGCTGGCACCGGCGGCGGCCGAGCGGGGCGTCACCGTGGTGAAGGGCAGCGACTTCCTGGTGGAGGGTGGCCAGCACGCGCTGCGGCTGGCGTACTCCGGGGTGACGGTCGACCAGATCGACGAGGGCGTGCGCCGGCTGGCCGACGCGATCCAGGCGGTACGCCAGTAGGGGCGGTCCGGAGAAGCGCATGCGGGGGAGGCGCCCCGGTAGCCGACGACCAGGAACGGCTGCGCGATAGTGGCGCAGTCGTTCCTGGCAATATTCTGTCGGATATCTGACAAAAGTGGCCGACGGTCGATTCGGGGCTTCCTACGCGCCGGTAGCCGGCCCACAATGCTGCGAGCGCCACTCGCGGCTACGCCCCCGTCCCGCGCCCGGACGGCGGGCACGCATCGTGCTGCGGTTGGCGCGCCCGGAACCAAACCCCCGCCCCCAGGGTGCCGGGTGGGCCGTCCGCACCTCACCCCCCGACGTGGACGGTCCACCCGGCGCCACCCTCCGCGGCCGCCGCCGGACCCGTCCCGTCCACCCGCTCCCGCTGCCGGGCGTGACCTGCGACATGTCCGCGGTCGAGCGCGGGCGGCGTACGCTGCAACGCGCACCCGAACGCAGGCCGAAGGGGGGCGGTGGCGATGCCCGATCAGGTCGATTCCGATCGAGTGGCGGTCAGCGGGAACGGCCGGCCGAGACCCCGGGCCTGGGCGGCACCGGTGCGGGCGGCCGTGACCCGGATGTTGAACACCGAGGTCGGCCAGGGGCGGACCCCGGAGGACTCCCGGCCGGACGGGTTGGGCGTGGTCGACTGCGGTCTCTACGTCGACGGCGTCCGGCAGTCGGAGCAGGTGGGTTACGCCGAGGCGCTGGAAGCGGCCCGGAAGCGGCCCGGCGCCTTCGTCTGGCTGGGCGTGCACGAGCCGAGCCAGCCGGAGATGGCCGGCATCGCGGCGGCGTACGGGCTGCACGAACTTGCCGTCGAGGACGCCGTCAAGGCGGAGCAGCGGGCCAAGCTGGAGCGCTTCGGTGAGGTCAGCTTCCTGGTGCTGCGTACCGTCCGGTACGTCCGGCACGGCGAGCTGACCGAGACCTCCGAGGTGATCGAGACCGGCCAGATGATGCTCTTCATCGGGCCGAACTTCGTGGTCACGGTCCGGCACGGGGACGCCTGCCGGCTGGCGCCGGTCCGGTCCGAGCTGGAGGCCCGGCAGGAGATCCTCCGCCAGGGCCCCTGGGCGGTGGCGTACGCCGTGATGGACCGGGTGGTGGACATCTATCTGGAGGTCACCGACCAGGTCGGCGACGACCTGGACGTGCTGGAGGCGGAGGTCTTCGCCCGGCAGGCACACGGCCGGATCCAGCGGATCTACCAGATGAAGCGGGAGCTGGTCGAGTTCAAGCGGGCCGTCGTCCCGTTGCAGCGCCCGATGATGACGTTGACCGCGCAGGTCAACCGGGAGGTGCCGAAGGAGATCCGGAAGTACTTCCGCGACGTGCAGGACCACCTGGCCCGCACGGTCGAGCAGGTCAACTCCTACGACGACCTGCTCAACTCCATCCTCCAGGCCCGGCTGGCCCAGGTCACCGTCGACCAGAACAACGACATGCGCAAGATCGCCGCCTGGGCCGCCATCGCCGCGGTCTGGACCGCGATCGCCGGGATCTACGGGATGAACTTCGACTTCATGCCGGAGACCGGATGGAAGTACGGCTATCCGGTCGTACTCGCGCTGATGCTGGTGATCTCGCTCGGGCTCTACCGCTGGTTCCGGCGCAACCGCTGGCTCTGAGCTGACCGCCACCTGCGGCAGCACGGGCCGGCGTGGGGCGTGGCGGCACGGGCCGGCGTGGGGCCGTGGCAGACCCCACGCCGACCGGTCAGCTACCGCTGTGGCGTGACCCGGCCACCGGGCTGTGCGGGCGACTCAGCCGCCGCTGTTGCGCGATGCGGCCGTACCGAGCAGTCCGTCGGACTTCTCGCCACCGCTGGCGGCCACCACCTTCTTGGCGCCTTCGGCGATCGGCGCGGTCGAGATCTTCTCGCCGGCCGGAGCCGTCCGGTCCTTCGCCTTCACCGTCGGTGCGTTCTTCGGCGCGGTGGTCTCCCGGGTCGTCCCGCCCGCCGAGCTGTCCATGATCGTGGCGGCGTCGCCGCGCACGGCGTCCAGTGCGGCCGCCGGGTCGTACTCGTCCCACGGGCGCTGTCCGCGCCTGCGCATCGCCGCCGCGCCCACGGCGCCGGCCACCGCCCCGGCGACCAACAGCCCGGTCAGCACCGGCCAGCGGCGGCGCCCCGTCGAGTTTTTCTTCCGCATCGCCCTCATCTTCTTCGATCTCGCCTTGTGGGCGACCGAGCCGGCCTGGCGGGCGCCGTCCGCGGCGGCCGTGGCCAACGGCGCGAACCTGTGCAGCGCCGACTCCCAGCTCTCCGACGCCGTCGCCCGTACCCTGCCCGCCGTCGGCGCGAGATAGGTCCGGGCCGCGTACGCCCGTGGCCCCACCGTGGCCCCGACCCCCGACGCCGCGTGGGTGGCCGCCCGCATCAGGTGATCGAAACTCTCGCCGAGCTCGGCCTTGACAAGCCTCCTGCGGGATCTGCGCCCCCCGAATCCGAACACCGGTCCCCACCTCCTTGGGTGTTGTTCCCCCGTCATCCTGCACCTTCGGATGCGCCCGCACTGCCAGAACGGGCACATGGGAGGATCCGCATAGAACCACCTACCAGCGCCGGCCTGCGCTCCTGGCCGGCGGACGCGCCCGCCCGGCCGCCACGAAACGGCCGGGCGGCATGAGGATCGAGGAGTATTCGTGGCCGAGGCCGCCTACGCAATCCTGCACACCAACGCCGGCGCCATCCGGCTGGAGTTGTTTCCGAACCACGCCCCCAAGACGGTGCGGAACTTCGTGGAACTCGCCGAGGGGACCCGGCAGTACACCGACCCGCGCACCGGCCAGCCGGGCAGCGGGCCGTACTACGACGGCACCATCTCGCACCGGGTGATCAGCGGGTTCATGATCCAGATGGGTGACCCGACCGGCACCGGTCGCGGTGGCCCGGGTTACAACTTCGCCGACGAGTTCCACCCCGACCTGCGCTTCGACCGGCCGTACCTGCTCGCGATGGCGAACGCCGGGCCGGGCACCAACGGGTCGCAGTTCTTCATCACGGTCGGCCCGACCCCGCACCTGAACAACCGGCACACCATCTTCGGCCAGGTCGCGGACGAGCAGTCGGCGAAGGTCGTCGACGCGATCGCCAACACCCCGACCGGCGCACAGGACCGGCCGCTCCAGGATGTGGTCATCGAGCGCGTCGAGATCGAGCGCAAGGACGGCTGACGTCGATCCCGGGTACCTTTGCCTGCATGAGTCGTAGCGGGTGGAGGTCCGGCATGAACGGGCGCGGCGGTGGGCCGGCATGAGTGAGTCACCTCCCACGACACCGGTCTGCTACCGCCATCCGTCCCGGGAGACCTACGTCCGGTGTACGCGGTGCGACCGGCCGATCTGTCCCGACTGCATGCGGGAGGCCTCGGTCGGGCACCAGTGCCCGGAGTGCGTGGCGGAGGGTCGCCGCGGGCAGCGGCCGGCGCGTACCGCCTTCGGTGGCGGTGCCGCCGGCCGCCGGGGCTACGTCACCAAGACGCTCATCGCGATCAACGTCACGCTGCTCCTGATCTCCATCTCCACCGCCCGGGGTGCGGAGGCGGTGGCCGGTGCCGGCTTCGGCGGCCTGCTCGGCGGCTCGACCCCGCTGACCGAGTGGGGTGCGGTGCTCGGCCTGGACCGGGTCGGTCCGTTCGGCCTGGCGGAGGGCGTCGCGGCCGGTGAATACTATCGGCTCTTCACCGCGATGTTCCTGCACTACGGGCTGCTGCACCTGTTGATGAACTCGTGGGCGCTCTGGGTGCTGGGCCGGACCCTGGAGGCCACCCTCGGGCCGCTGCGGTTCCTGGCGCTCTACCTGGTCGCCGGCATCGGCGGCAACGTCGCGGCGTACCTGTTCAGCGCGCCGAACGCCCGGACGGTCGGCGCGTCGACGGCGATCTTCGGGCTCTTCGCCGCGCTCTTCGTGATTATGCGTCGGCTGGGCCGGGACACCTCGTCGGTGATCCCGATCCTCGTGATCAACCTGGTCTTCACCTTCGCCGTGCCCGGGATCTCCATCGCCGGCCACCTGGGCGGGATGACGGTCGGGGCGGCGATGGCGCTGGTGCTCGCCTACGCACCCCGCTCCCGGCGCACCCTCTTCCAGGTCGGCGGAGGCGCGGTCATCGGCCTGGTGCTGGCCGGGCTGACGGTGATGCAGACCGCCGTCCTGCTCGCCTGACCGTCCGCACAGGGGGCCCGGGCCGGCGTCGCACGGCCCGGGCCGCGGGCGTGCGGATCAGCGCGGGCGTGCGGATCAGCGCGGCGGGCCGCCGGGTGGGCCGGACGGCCGGCTCGCCCGCGCCGTACGCAGCACCTCGGCGACGTCGCGCGGTGCGGTCCCGAGGTCGTAGCGGCTGAACAGGTGCAGCGACCCGCCGCTGTCGATCTCCAGCGTCTCGGTGGCCAGCCCGAGGCGGGGACGGGTGTCGACCCTGATCTGCTCGATCTCCGTCCATGGCAGGTGCCGCCGACCGGCGAAGCCCCGGATCACGGTGATCCCCTCGGCGTCCACCGCCAGCCGGACCGGCGCCACCAGGTCGCGTACGCCCCAGCCGAGCAGGCCGGCGGCGACGAGCGCCCCGGCGCCGAGGCGTACCGGGTCGCCGTCGGCGAGGTAGACGCCGAGGGCGACGAAGAGGGCCGCTCCGCCGAGCTTGGCAACCGGCAGCGTGGTCTCGACCCGCCACTGCCGGTGCGGGATGTCCGGTCCGGGAAGCACGGCTCCAGGATGCCACCGCCGCTGTGCCGGGTGCCCGCCCGGCCACCGGCGGCAGCGGGTGGGGCGCCCTCCCGGTCGCCGCGCCTCGACGGCGTAGTATCGGGGGCAGCCAAGTTACTGGGGAGTAGACATGGCGGACGCGGTCATCGTCGGTGCGGTACGGACCCCGGTCGGGCGGCGCGGCGGTGCGCTCGCGGCCGTACATCCGGTCGATCTCTCGGCGCGGGTGCTGACGGCGCTCGCCGAACGCGCCGGGCTGGACCCGGCCGAGGTGGACGACGTGATCTGGGGCTGCGTCTCCCAGGTCGGCGAGCAGGCCTGGAACGTCGCCCGCAACGCCGTACTCGCGGCCGGCTGGCCGGAGTCGGTGCCCGGGACCACACTCGACCGGCAGTGCGGGTCGAGCCAGCAGGCGCTGCACTTCGCGGCGGCGGCGGTCGCCTCCGGCCAGGCCGACCTGGTGGTCGCCGGCGGCGTGGAGTCGATGACCCGGGTGCCGATGGGCAGCAGCATCGCGCTGGCTCCGGCCGCCACCGCGGCCGGCACCGGGTTGCCCTACGGCGACCAGGTGCGGGACCGCTATCGCGGTACGCCGGGCTTCGCGGCCGACGACCCGGTGCCGTTCAGCCAGGGTGTCGGTGCGGAGCTGATCGCGGAGCGCTGGGGGCTGACCCGGCGGCAGCTCGACGGGTACGCGCTGGCCAGCCACGGGAAGGCGGCGGCCGCCCAGGACGCCGGTGCCTTCGACCCGGAGATCGTCCCGGTGGTGCTGCCGGACGGGAGCAAGGTCGTCGCCGACGAGGGGATCCGCCTCGACACCAGCCTGGAGAAGCTGGCCGGGCTGAAGACCCCGTTCCGGGCCGACGGGGTGGTCACCGCCGGCTCCGCCTCGCAGATCTCCGACGGGGCCGCCGCACTCGCCGTGACCACCCCGGAGTGGGCCCGGCAGCGCGGCCTGCGACCGCTGGCCCGGATCAGCACCGCCGTCGTCACCGCCGACGATCCGGTGCTGATGCTCACCGCACCCATCCCGGCCACCGCCACGGTGCTGCGCCGGGCCGGGCTCGGCATCGACGAGATCGGGGTGTACGAGGTCAACGAGGCATTCGCCCCGGTGCCACTGGCCTGGCTGGCCGAGACCGGGGCCGACCCGTCCCGGCTCAATCCCCGGGGCGGCGCGATCGCGCTCGGTCATCCGCTCGGCGGTTCCGGGGCCCGGATCATGACCACGATGCTTCACCACATGCGCGACCACGGCGTCCGGTACGGCCTCCAGACGATGTGCGAGGGCGGCGGGATGGCCAACGCAACCATCGTGGAACTTCTATAAGTTCATTCTCATCCATGCCTCGGCCGCGTCATCCCCGGCGTGATCTCGTTGGGCAGGGCGTGGATGTGTTCTTCCGAACGTTCCTGCCAGCCGCCGCCGAGACCGGGGTGGCCGGCCCGACCGTGAGCCGGCACCTGCCGCTGCTGCGCAACTGCGTGCCGGCCGGCGAGGTCACCGTGCTGGTGACCCGGTGCGCCCGTCCCGCGGAGTCCGCGCAGGGCGGTTACCTGCTCCTGCTCACCACCCGTCGGCTGGTGGTGACCCAGCAGAGCCGGTTGCTGCACCGGCTGCGGCTGCACCTCAACACCGAACTGCGGCACCTCAGCAACGTCAGCTGGAACCCCGACCCCCGGGCCTCGATGGTCGAGCTGGCCGCGACCGCCGTCGACGGCGTACGCGAGCGGTTCCTGATCCGGGCCGGTCGGCCCAGCCAGCTCTGGCAGCTCGACGCCCTCTTCGGCCAGCTCTTCCGGCCGAAGATGGTGGCCCGGTCCCGGGTCGCCGGTGCGCCCGCCGCCGGCACCGCCGGTGGGCAGCACGGTCCGGAGCACGTCTCCCGTCCGGTCCCGGCGCTGGGGGTCACCCCACCGCCCCGGCACACCGCTCCGGCCCGGATGCCGCGACTCAGTCCCGCCGCCGCCCTCTGACGCGGGCCCGGCAGAGGGGCCGCTCGCCGTCGGGTCGCCGGTCGGCTCCGGGTCAGCGGTCGGTGGTGGCGTCGCCGTCGGGTCGGCGGATCCCGTACCGGATCCGAACGTTGCCGGCGAGGGCATCGCGCCGGCGATCGGAGATCATTGACCGGTGGCCGACGACACCGCGCAACCGGGCAACGTCCCGCATCGAGGTCTCGTCCTGCTGGTCGAGGATGAGCGGTCCATCGCCGACCTGGTCCGGCTCTACCTGACCCGGGACGGGTACGGCGTACACGTCGAACACGACGGCGACGCCGGGCTTGCCGCGGCCCAGCGGCTGCGGCCGGTCGTCTGCGTGCTGGACATCGCCCTGCCCGGCCTCTCCGGCACCGAGGTCTGCCGGCGGATGCGCGCCGGGGGCGACTGGACGCCGGTGATCTTCCTGACCGCCCGGGACGACGAGGTGGACCGGGTCGTCGGGCTGGAGCTCGGCGCGGACGACTACGTGACCAAGCCGTTCAGTCCACGGGAGCTGGTCGCCCGGATCCGGGCGGTGCTGCGCCGGACCGGCGGCCCGCCCGACGGCGCCGAGCGGCCCCGGGTCGTCGGCCCGGTCACGCTCGACCCGGTACGCCGCCAGGTCACCGTCGCCGGTGATCCGGTGCAGCTCACCTCGACCGAGTTCGACCTGCTGGCGCACCTGATGGGGCGGCCGGGCCGGGTCTTCACCCGGGAGGAGTTGCTGGCCAGCGTCTGGGGTTACGCCGCGCACTCCGGCACCCGCACCGTCGACGTGCACGTGGCGCAGGTACGCGGCAAGCTCGGCCCGGCGGCCGACGTGATCCGCACCCATCGCGGCGTCGGGTACGCCTGTGTCGGGTGAGCGGCCCGCGCGGTGGCACCGGCTCGGGCGTACGCTGACCGCTCGCGCGGTCGGGGTGAGTTGCGCGGTCGCCCTGGTGTCCGTCCTGGTGACCGCGCTGGTCGCGATCCCGCTCGCGACCCGCTCGGCGGAGCGGCAGGCCCGGGAGGCGCTCGTCGCCCAGGCCCGGCTCGCCGCCGAGGCACTGCGACCACGTATCGACCGGGGACGAACCGCCGACGAGGAACGGATCATCCGGCAACTGCGCAACCAGGGCATCGACGCGTACCTGGTCCGGGCCGGTCGCGCCGACCGGGAGGGGCTGCCGCCCGAGGTGGTCGACCGGATCGCCGCCGGGCGGAACTTCTCCGGCCGGCGGGCGGTCGCCGGTGAGCCGGCGATGATCGAGGCCCGCTGGCTGCCCGACGGCAACGGCGTGGCGCTGACCCGGCCGGCCACCACCGGAATCTGGCAGGACGTCGTCGGCCGGCTCTGGCTGCCGCTGCTCGCCGGGCTCGTCGCCGGGTCGGTGGCCGGGGCGCTGCTGGCCCGCCGGCTCTCCCGGCCGATCCGCAACGCGGCGACGGCGGCGGCCCGGCTCCGGGCGGGGGACCGGGCGGTCCGGGTGCCGGTGGAGCCGCCGGAGGAGGCGGCCGACCTGGCCCAGGCGCTCAACGACCTCGCCGCCGCGCTGGCGCTGAGCGAGGGGCGGCAGCGGGAGTTCCTGCTCTCCGTCTCGCACGAGTTGCGTACTCCGCTGACCGCCATCCGGGGCTACGCGGAGGCGCTGGCCGACGGGGTGGTGGGCCCGGCGGGAGGGCAGCGGGCCGGACAGGTCATGCTGACCGAGGCGGACCACCTCGACCGGCTCGTGACCGACCTGCTGTCGCTGGCCCGGCTGGAGGCGGCCGACTTCGTCCTGGAACCGGTGCCGGTCGACCTCACCCAACTCGTCTCGGACGCCGCCCAGACCTGGAGCGCCCGCTGTGCCGCCGCCGGCGTCGTGCCCCGCACCGAGATCCCGGACGCACCGGTGCCGGTCCACACCGACCCGGGGCGGATCCGGCAGGTCGTCGACGGCCTGCTGGAGAACGCGTTGCGGGTCGTGCCGCCGGGGGCGCCGATCGTACTGGCGGTACGCGGGACCGGCCCGGCTGAGCTGCCCGGCGGGGTGCTCGAGGTCCGGGACGGCGGGCCGGGGCTGACCGACGACGACCTGACCGTCGTCTTCGAGCGCGGCGCGCTGCGCCAGCGCTATCAGGGAGTACGCAAGGTCGGCAGCGGCCTGGGCCTGGCACTCGCCGCCGGGCTGGTCCGCCGGCTCGGCGGGATGATCGTCGCCGGACATGCCCCCGAGGGTGGCGCCCGGTTCACCGTCTGGTTGCCGGCCGGCGGTGGTGCGTACCCCGCCGGTGACGCCGGCCGGGGCGATGTGGGCGGTGGTTGAGAAGTGGGCAGGCGAGCACATGCCAGGCTCTCAGGATGGGCCCAAGCAGGCTAGGCTATGGCCGATCCATCGTCGGCTCCGTGGAGAACCCTGTGAAGCTCTCGATCCTAATGCCGGTCTACAACGAGGAAGAACGCATCGCGGATGCCCTCAAACAGGCACTCGCGGTCGACTACCCGTGCGAGATCGAGCTCGTCGTGGTCAACGACGGCAGCCGTGATGCTACCGGAGAGATCCTCGGTCGGGCCGACGACACGCGCCTTAGAGTGATCACCCATCCGCGCAACGCCGGCAAGGGTGCGGCCATCAAGACCGCAGTCGACGCGGCCGAGGGCGAATACATGGTGATCCTCGACGCCGACCTGGAGTACGACCCGCAGGACATTCCGAAGCTGCTGGCGCCGGTGCTGGACGGCCGGGCGACGGTGGTCTACGGAAATCGGACGTTCGGCAGCCACAGCGCCTACAGCTTCTGGTACGTGATGGGCAACAAGGCCGTGACCACGGCCGCCAACGTGCTGTTCAACTCCTACATCGGTGACCTGGAGACCTGCTTCAAGCTGATGCCGGTCGCGCTCTACCGCTCGCTCGACATTCGCTCCCGGGGCTTCGGCATGGAGGCGGAGGTGACCGGCAAGCTGCTGCGCCGCCGGATCCGCCCGTACGAGGTGCCGATCAGCTACCGCGCCCGGGGCAGGGAAGAGGGCAAAAAGATCACCTGGAGGGACGGCGTGGAGGCGCTCTTCATCCTCGGCCGGGAACGCAGCCGCCGCCGGGGCCTGCCGGACGGGCGCTGACCTGACCGTCCCGCCGGCCGTCAGGCCGGCGCCAGGTAGACGTGCCAGCGGCCCGGCTGCCCGCCACCGGTGGCCAGCCGCCAGCGGTCCAGGAAGGTCCCGGCCGGCGCGGGCCGGCGCAGCACGACCGCGACCGACAACCCCCGGCCACGGGCCGACGTCACCGCCGCCGGTTCCCCGATACCGGGCTGGCGGAACCGCTCGGCCGTCTCGCACTTCATCTGGTAGGCCACGTTGAACGGGGCCTCGCCGAAGAGCGCACACGGCTGCGGGACGCCGGCCTGCCGCAGCGCCCGGATGAGCTCCGTCGCGGAGGCATCCGCGCGTTCCACCGTCTCGCGGTACGGTCCGGTCGCGGCCACCTGCACACCGATCAGCGCCAGCGCCAGGATCGCGGCGACGGCGGGGCCGAGCACCCGCAGCGGTGCCCGGCGCAGCCTCGCGATCTGGAGCACGCCCGCGGCGACGGGGACGGCGAGCAGCCCGATCGCCGGCAGCAGGAAGCGGAGCTGGCCGTACCGCATCATGAAGAGGTACGGGAAGGCGACGCTGACGCCGACGGCCAGCGGCACCAGCACCACCGCGAGTCCGTCCCGCGCGGTCCGGCGGGTCAGCGCGGCACCGGCGACCGCCGCCACGAGCGCACAGGCCAGCGCGATCCACCAGATCACCGCGAGAGCACCGCTCGGGGCCAGCTGCACGTTCGCCAGGGTGGCCGCCCCGCCCCGGAACTCCGGCGGCACGTTCAGGCTGACCGCCTGCGGGTTGCCGGTGTTCCACAGCCGCAGGTAGAGGCGGAGCATGGCGGCGTCGGGATAGAGGTGGGTGCCGCCGAGCGAGGCGGACGAGAGGTGCAGGCGGTTGAACGGGTCGCCGAACCGGACGAAGGACTCGACGAGCCACGGTGCCCAGCCCACGATCTGGCCCACCGCGAGCGCCGCGAAGACCTCCCACCGCCGCCAGGCGGAGAGCCCGAGCCAGACCAGGAAGAGCGGTAGCACGAGCCACACGCTGTCGCTGGGGCGCACCAGGGCCGCGAAGGCGACCGCGACGGCGAGACCCAGCAGGGAACGGCGGTAGTTGTCGCCACCGCGCCGGCAGTTCATGAAATAGCCGGTCGCCGCGACAGCCGCGAGCGCGGAGTAGAGGTTCGGCAGGGCCAGCGAACCGTTGTAGGCGGCCGCCGAGGTGCCGCCGAACAGCGCGGCGGCGACCGGCGCCACGGGGTGCCGGGAGACCGTCAGCCAGGGCTGGAAAGCCAGGAAGATGCCGGCGCTCGCCACGACCACGAGATAGAACCGCACCCCGGTGAGCGAGAGGTCGAGCAGCGCGGCCGGTGCGACGACCAGCGGCACGCCCCACGCCCGCCACGCCACCCAGGTGTAGTCGGGAACCTGCGGGTTGACCTGGCTGAAATAGATCGCCTCGTCCGTCGTGTACGGGTAACGCAGCCCGACGGCGACCAGCACGTAGCCGGCGAAGCAGACCGCGACGCCGACGAGCAGCCAGTGGTTACGCCGGGCGGCCGGCCACGAGGCGAATCCCGACAGCCGCCGGGAGCGCGCCTCCGTGGGCTGCTCCTCGGCCGGCGAGGCGATGCTCGTCACCGGCGGACGGCGGTGTCGTGTCCGCGAGGACGGACCGCCCGGCGCGCCGGACGGCGCCTCCTCGTCGTGTTGCCACTGAGCACTGTTCCGCCCGCCCCCTGAAGCCCGTGTCGGCCGCCCTCGGTCGCCTGAGGACGTCCCCATCCGTCGTCGCAAGGGCGGAGAGTAGAGCAGGACGCCGCCCACCACAAGATGCGTTTCGTCGCGGCCGACTCCGCCGGATGCCACTCCGTTGGTCGCCGGCCCCGTTGGTCGCCGGCCTCGTCCGGGTCAGCCCAGGAAGGCGGTGATCGAGCGGCGCAGCCCCGCGGGATCGAGGCCGTGCGCCGGTCGCGGCGGCCGGACCGGGCGGCTCCCGCAGCCCGTCGACGTCGAAGGGGCGCGGCGTGTGGGTGTACGCGACCGTCACGTCCAGCCCGGCGACGGCCGCCAGCACCGGGCGCAGCATCGGACCGACCGCCACCACCAGCGGGGCGGCCGGCGTGCCCCGGCGCAGCACCGCCAGCCGTCCGGCTCCGGGCAGCGGGACCTCGTTGACCTGGGTGGAGAGCCGCAGATAGACCCGCTCGTCGTGGTTGGCGGCGGCACGGAGCAGGCCGGGCACCTCGGCCGGGTGCCCGGACACCCTCACCGTCCAGCCGGTGAGGGTGTCCAGCAGTGCCACGTCGCCCGGGGACATGTGCGTGCGGCCCATGCGCGACCCGTCGTACGAGACGCCGACGCTGACCACGACGGCGCCCCCCGGATCGCCCAGCAACCCGGGGTCTCGCTGGCCGACATCCGGGAGGCGCTGGCGACGCTGCCGGAGGGGCGTACCCCGACCAAGGCGGACTGGGCGCGGCTCTCGGCGGGCTGGCGGCGCCGGCTGGACGAGCGGATCGACCTGCTCATCCGGCTCCGGGACGACCTGACCGGCTGCATCGGCTGCGGCTGGCTGTCACTGCGCGGCCGTGCCCTCTACAACCCCGACGACGAGCTGGCCGCGGGGAGGGCGGGCCCGCGCCGCCCGGTCGGCCGGGCGGGCGGGTCACCGGTCGACGGTGAGCAGCACCTTGCCGACGTGGTCGCTGGAGTCCACGATCCGGTGCGCCTCGGCCGCCTCCGACATCGGCAGCCGCCGGTACACCACCGGGCGGATCGCGCCCGACTCGATCAGCGGCCAGACCTCCTCGCGTACGCCCCGGACGATCGCGGCCTTCTCGGCGGTGGGCCGGGAACGCAGCGCGGTCGCGGCCACCGAACCCCGCTTGGCCAGCAGCGCGGCCAGATCCAGCTCCCCCTTGCGGCCGCCCTGGAGCCCGATGACCACGATCCGGCCGCCGGTGGCCAGCGCCTTGACGTTCCGGCCCAGGTAGGACGCGCCCATGATGTCGAGGATGACGTCGGCGCCCCGGCCGTCGGTGAGCCGTTTGACCGCCTCGACGAAGTCCTCCTCCGCGTAGTCGATCGCCCCGGCGGCGCCGAGTTCGCGGAGCCGGTCGTGTTTGTTCGCCCGCGCGGTGGTCAGCACGGTGGCGCCGAGCGCCGCACCGAGCTGGATCGCGAAGGTTCCGATGCCGCTGCCGCCGCCGTGCACCAGCAGGGTCTCGCCGATGCCGAGCCGGGCCAACTGGACCACGTTGGACCAGACGGTGCAGGCGACCTCGGGCAGCGCCGCCGCGTCGACCAGGTCGACCCCCTCCGGTACCGGCAGGAGCTGCCCGGCCGGCACCGCCACCCGCTCGGCGTAGCCGCCGCCGCTGAGCAGCGCGCAGGCGGCGTCGCCGACGCGCCAGCCGGTCACCCCGGCGCCGACCGCGCTGACCACTCCGGCGCACTCCAGACCCGGGTACGGCGGCGCGCCCGGCGGCGGTGGATAGTGGCCCTGCCGTTGCAGCAGGTCGGCCCGGTTGACCGCACTGGCCCGGACGTCGAGCGTCACCTCGTCCGCGCCGGGCGTCGGATCGGGAACGTCGGACCAGACCAACGCGTCGGGCCCACCCGGCTCGGGAATCGTGATCGCCTTCATCCGTCCAGTCTTACCCGATCTCCGGTACGCCCCGAACGGCAACCCGCGCGAGGGGTCCGAACGGCAACCCGCGCGACGGTTCGGCGGGACGCGCGCCGGGTGGAGCGGTCGTGGCAGACTAGGCACGGCCGTGGCCTGCGTGTCGAGGACCACGGGCCGGGAGGGCTCGCCTAGTGGCCGATGGCGCTGGTCTTGAAAACCGGTAAGGGGAGTGATCCTCTTCGTGGGTTCGAATCCCACGCCCTCCGCTCCCCGAGCAGCGAAGATGCTCCTGACCAGTGCGGATGTCGGTCAGGGGCATGTCTGTCAGACGTGCGGTCTCACTTCGTCTCGTCGTAGCTGGTCCTGGCGAACCCGGGAGGGGCCTTCTACTCGACTGCCTGCCGGTTCTTGATCCACTCTTCAACGTCGCGCTTCAACCACACGTGCCCCATTTTCAACTTCTGGACCGGGGCCGGGAAGTCGCGGTGGCTGGTGATCACATGCACCCGCTGTCGGGACAGGTTGCCGCCCAACATGTCGCGGATCTCGGCGACCCCAACCAACTCCTCCACATGATCGACGCTATGCAACGACGCTTGCCGTTGACGTCGACAACTGCGACGTCAACACTCAAGGGATGAGCCTCCCGAATGAACCCACGGTCTTCGACCGGCCGACCCCGTTCCGACTCAGACCGCACCGGCCCCGTCGCCCGCTCTGGCACTGCTCCGGCTGCCCGGGGCAGCCGTGGCCGTGTGGCATGGCGCGCCTGCTCCTCAAGGCCGAGTTTCAGGACGCGCCGGTCGGCCTGGCTCTGTACATGGCTGCCCAGTTGATACGGGCGTTGGAAGATCTCTACAAGCTGAGCCCGCAACCCGAGCCAGACTCAAGGGCACTGTTTCAGCGTTTCGTAGCCTGGACCGCGCGGCGCCCGCTCGCCTAGTTCCGTCGGTGGGGCAGCGGCCGGGAAATCGCAAGCCTCATGCCCTCTTGGTCGCTGCCCCACGCGGGTCGTCGTGTCGGTGGGTCGCATCTGTGTCGTCGTGCCCGCTCCTGGGCAACCCGACGCGCCCTCCGGCCCCGTTCGGCCCTGCGCCCGCCCGAACTCGGGGAGTCCGCCCGAAGAGCCTTGCGTTCATCGATATGGTCTGACATCCTTCGAGAGCCGGAAAGCGCTTTCCGGTGCCAGCCCGGCAGTGCCGGTGACGTGCGGCGCGTTCGAGGCCGTCAACCACGACGGGCTCGTGCCGGACCGATGCCGGCCCCGGTAGGTACCCGCCTGTCACACCATCCGCCCCGTCCCGCGGAGACCTGTATGCGTGTCAAGGAAGAACCGTCTGTCGGTACGTGCGCCCACCATCCACGCCGTCGACGATCCGGCGGTCGTCCTGCCCGGCGGCGCCCCTCCGGGCGGATGGCGTTGAAACCCTTCGTCGCCTGTCTCGGCCTGCTGGCCGGCGTGCTGGTCGTCGTGTCCCCGTCCGCCGCCCAGGCAGCGCCGACCCGGTACGAGGCGGAGACCGCACCAGCGGTCTGCTCCGGCACTATCGATTCCAACTGGCCCGGGTACTCCGGCAGCGGGTTCTGCAACGGCGCGAACTCGACGTCCGGCCACCTCCAGTTCACCGCGAGCGCCGCCACGGCGGGGAGCGCGACGCTGAGCGTGCGGTTCGCCAATGGCGGCAGCACTGCCCGGGCGGCGGATCTGGTGGTCAACGGGTCGACGGTGCGGACGCTGTCGTTCGAGGGCACGGGCGCCTGGTCCAGTTGGGCCACCAGGACCCTGACCGTCACCCTGAACTCCGGCGGCAACACCATCCGGCTCCACCCGACCACCTCCGGTGGGCTCCCCAACGTCGACTACCTCGAGGTCGAGGCGGGCGGAGGCACCGAGCCGCAGCCGACCAACGCGCTGTACGTGGCGACCGACGGCGACGACAGCGACGCGGGCACCCTGAACGCGCCGCTGAAGACCATCCAACGGGCGGTCGACCTGGCCCAGCCCGGAGACACGATCTTCATTCGTGGCGGGACGTACGCGCCGAGCACGAACATCCAGATCCTCCGGGACGGCACGTCGAGCCAACCGATCACGATGCGCAACCACAACGGCGAGCGCGTCGTCATCGACGGGGAGAACATGCCGTACACGCCGGGCGCGGTGGACTCCAGCATTCCCCGGCCCGAGCGCGGTGCCATCCACATCGAAGGTGACTGGTGGCGGCTGATCGGCCTGGAGATCATCCACGGTCCGTACGGCATCTTCGGCCTGGACTCCAGCAACAACCACTACGAGCGCCTGGTCACCAGGGACAACTACGAGTCCGGCTTCCACCTGGTCCTGAACTCCGGCAACAACCAGATCATCAACCTGGACAGCTACGGCAACCGGGATCCCCGCAAGAACGGCGAGAGCGCCGACGGGCTGGCGATCAAGGAAGGATCCGGCACCGGCAACGTCGTGCGCGGTGCCCGGTTGTGGAACAACTCCGACGACGGCCTGGACTGGTGGATGTTCGAATCCCCCATCCTGGTGGAAGACAGTCTGGCCTGGGGGAACGGCGTCAACCGCTGGAACCTGCCCGACTACGTCGGCGACGGCAACGGGTTCAAGCTCGGCGGCAACGGCGTGGCCGCCAGCCACACCGTTCGCAACAGCATGGCCTGGGACAACGCCCGCAGCGGCTTCATCGACAACAACAACCCCGGTCGACACCGCGTCGAACGCTGCACGGCCTGGGACCACCCGTCCGGCGGGTTCCTCTTCGACCGCTCCGACGGCACCCTGACCGCGAACCTCGCGGTGGCCAACGGCACCGACGTCAACCTCGGGTCCGACTCGAGCGGTTCGGGCAACTCGTGGAACATCGGCGGCAGCTGGGCCCTGGTCAACACCAACCCGAGCACGATCACCGGACCACGCGACGACGACGGCTCCGTCCCGTCCTCCGACTTCCTGCGCCCGAGCAACGGCGCGGACGTGGGGGCCCGGTTCTAGGCGTACCCCGACGCATCGCGTCCCCGGTGCGTGAGATCCGTCCGCGGCCTCGGGGCTTTCCCGTGCCGCGCCCAGAGTTTGGAGAACTGATGATGAGACTCAAGATCCTCGTCGCGGGCATCGCCACCGCCGCCGTGGCGGTGGGCGCGGTCGGGGTGTGGACCACCGGATCGGCGTTCGCCGCGACCACCCGGTACGAGGCCGAGAACTCCCCGGCGGTGTGCACCGGTGCCATCGAGACCGAGTGGCCCGGGTACTCCGGCTCCGGCTTCTGCAACGGCACCAACTCCACCGGCGGCTACGTCCAGTTCACGGTGAACGCCTCGGCCGGTGCGGCCACGGTGGCCGTACGCTTCGCCAACGGCACCACCGGTGCCCGTCCGGCCAATCTGCTCGTCAACGGCGGCACCATCGGGTCGCCCTCGTTCGAGGGCACCGGCGCCTGGTCCACCTGGGCCACCAGGACCCTGACCGTCACCCTGAACTCCGGCAGCAACACCATCCGGCTCCACCCGACCAGTTCCGCCGGCCTGCCGAACGTCGACTACCTCGAGGTCACCACGGACGGCACGGCACCGCCGACCACGCCACCGGGGCCGACGACCCCTCCGCCGTCGGGCAACGAGCTGTACGTGGCACCCAACGGCAGCGCCAGCGCACCGGGTACGCAGTCGAATCCGACCACACTCACCTCCGCGATCACCCGCATCGGTGCCGGTGGAACGATCCAGGTGCGTGGCGGTACCTACAACTTCTCGCAGACGGTCACCATCGAGTCGGGCAACAACGGCACCTCCAGCGCGCGCAAGAGGCTGGTCGCCTACCAGGGTGAGCGGCCGGTGCTGAACTTCTCCGCGCAGAGCGAGGACTCGGCCAACCGTGGACTCGCGGTGAACGGGAACTTCTGGCACATATACGGCATCATCGTCGAGCGGGCCGGCGACAACGGAATCTTCGTCGGTGGCAGCAACAACATCATCGAGCGGACGATCACCCGGTTCAACCGCGACTCGGGGCTGCAACTGTCGCGGGCGCTCTCCAGTACCCCGAAGGACCAGTGGCCGGCCAACAACCTCATCCTGAGCGCGGAGTCGCACGACAACGCCGACTCCGACGGCGAGGACGCAGACGGCTTCGCGCCGAAGCTCACCGTCGGACCCGGCAACGTCTTCCGCTACACCGTGGCGCACAACAACATCGACGACGGCTACGACCTCTACACCAAGTCGGACACCGGCGCGATCGGCGCGGTGACCATCGAGGACTCCCTGGCCTACGACAACGGCACCCTCAGCAACGGTGGGCAGGCCGGCGACGGTGACCGCAACGGCTACAAGCTGGGTGGCGAGGACATCGCGGTCAACCACACCGTCCGGCGCAGCATCGCCGCGGACAACGGCAAGCACGGCTTCACCTTCAACCGCAACCCCGGTGCGATGACGATCTCGAACAACCTCAGCATCGGCAACGAGGAGCGCAACTTCAACTTCGACGCCGGAAGCTCGGTGTTCCGGAACAACACCTCGTGCAACAGCGGGTCGAACGACCGGATCGTGGGTAACACGGACAGCTCGAACCAGTTCTGGTCCGGCTCGAACGGGTCCCGCTGCGCCAACTACAGCGGTTCCCTGGCGTGGTCCTTCGCCTCGGACGGCCGGCTCGTCGTCACCATCGGCGGCCGGCAGGTGAACCTGTAGCCGACCCCGCCCCCGACCCCGACCCCCGATCCCCGGCCCATCCGGTTCGTCCGGATGGGCCGGCCACGCTGTCGCGGCTCCGCCCGGCGCTGGCTCCGGCAGGGGCGGCGCGGAACTGGGAGATGCCCGACACTCGGTTGACGGCTCCGCCCTCCGCACTCCTAATCTCTACCGTTGGTAATCACATGGTGATGATGAGTAGGTGACGCATGTTCTCGTCGGCGGAGCGGGGCCGCCCGGGATGGCGGACGCCCGGCGGGGCGTACGGAGTGAAGCGAGGGTGCCATGGAACCGCGGCTCACCCCGGTGCAGGTGCGTAACCGACTGATCCTCGTGGCCCGGCGGATAGTCGCCGACCACGGCCCGGACGTCGAGGGGGTCTGCCGCGCCTGCGGTGTGCTGCACTGCGAGGCGCTGAGCGCGGCGCTCGGCTATCTGGCCCGGGTCGAGGAGCCGCGGCGACCGCTCGTGGTCGAGCTCCACCGCTGCGCCGCCGGATGGGGAGGCGGCGAGGTCCGCGCGGGTGGCTATCCGTCGAACGGGTAGAAAGGGGCACGGCGCCGGCCATCCGGCGCCGGCCACCCGCTGTGTGGAAAGGACTTCGCGATGACTCTCGACCGACCGGTCGCACCGGACCCGTACGAACTGCTGCCGACCGTTCCGGCATTCACGCTGACCAGCAACGACGTGCGGAACGGCGAGCCGATGGCCGCCGAGTTCGCCCACCCGAGCGTCGGCGGTGCCAACCGCTCGCCGCAGCTCGCCTGGACGGGCTTCCCGGCCGAGGCCAGAAGCTTCGTTGTCACCTGCTACGACCCGGACGCGCCCACCGGCAGCGGATTCTGGCACTGGGTGCTGGTCAACGTGCCTGCCGACGTGACCGAGCTGCCGCAGGGCGCCGGCGGTGCGTCGTCGGCCGGGACCGAGGGGGCGTTCAGCGTCCGCAACGACTACGGCGAACAGTCGTACGGTGGTGCCGCGCCGCCGGCCGGAGACCGCCCGCACCGGTACGTCTTCGCGGTGCACGCCCTGGACGTGGAGAAGCTCGATCTCACGCCCGAGGCGAGTCCGGCGTACGTCGGGTTCAACCTGGCGTTCCACACCCTGGCGCGGGCCGTGATCCGGCCGACCTACCAGGTCAAGGGCTGAGGGTCGGTGGTGGGCTGGCACCGGGAGCGTGCCGGTGCCGGCCCGTGCCCCGCTGATCTCAGGCGGGCACCCGGGCGACCGCGAAGACGGACTGGCCGAACGGCGGGCGGACAACTCGTTCGGCGGCCTTGGTCACCGGCAGTACGAGGGTGTCGTACACCTTGACCATGGGCCCTTCCTTGGGCATCAGCCGGAAGACGCTGGTCGCCATGTAGTAGCCCAGCAGGCCCAGTGCGTTCGCGTAGTGCAGTGTCTCGATCTCCAGGCCGGCCCCTTCGAGCGCGGCCCGCATGGTCTTCTTGGTGTAGCGGCGGACGTGCCCGGTGGCGATGTCGGCCGGGCTCATCGCGAACTCGAAGGCCGGCACGATCAGCACGATCGCCCCACCCGGCCGGACCAGGTCGCGCATGCTCCGGAGCGCGCCGACATGGTCCTCGATGTGCTCCAGCACGTTGTAGGAGACGGCGGCGCTGTAGTCGGCCTGCTCGGTGCAGGGCAGCAGCATCTGCCGCACCTCGATGCTGGGGTCGCCGGCGAGTCGCTCCTTCAGCGCCACCAGCCGGTCCGGGTCCGCCTCGGTCGCGGTGAACCGCTCGAGGAAGGGTGCCCACTCGATGGCGTAGTCGCCCAGACCGCTGCCGATCTCGATCGGGTTGTCGCCGAGGTAGGGCAGGGCCAGCTCGACAAACCAGCGCCGGTGGTTGACCGCCGTGGCCAGGCCCTCGAGCACCTCTTCCTGAATGCGCTGATCTCCAGTTATTTCTGCCATGCGTAGATCCTCACGCTCTGACTCGACCTGCACTGGACCGACAGAGTGAACCATCTACGACGACCGTAGGGAAATTGGGGCACTCCTGCGAGCCGAACTCACGAGTTGGGGTGTCGGTTGTGACCAGTTCGGGGGCGTTTCGTTCCAGACCACCCGAAGATAGCTCGACCACGTTCGGCGGTCGTGTCACCGTGATAACGGTCCAGCGTCGATCTCTCGGCCGGTCCGCCGCTGCTCGGGCCGGTTGCCTCGGGCGCTGCCGGGCCGGTCCGCCGGCAGGCCGGCGGACCGGCGTCAGGGAGTGCGGATGCAGCAGCCGGTGCAGACCTTCGGCTGCGGGAGGGTGAAGGCCAGGCAGCACGTCCTGCGCTGCACGGTCAGCTCGCCGCCCGGGCCGGGCACCAGCTCCACCAGGTCGGCCACGCCCAGCGTGTCGAGCAGGGCACCGATGGTCTCGGCGGAGCCGCCGGGCAGCGCGTCGGCGGCCCGCAGGATGCCCTGCGCCACGCCCGAGGCGACCGAGCCGAGCAGCGTGCGCGCGCCGACCCGGACGTGGCGGTGCAGCGCGTCGAGCATCGGGGTCAGGTGCGAGTCGAGCAGGGACGTGCGCAGGGCGGTGAGGAGTTCGGCCTCGCCCAGCACCACCCTGACCTCGGGCAGGCCGGAGAGGGCCAGCGGGTCCGAGGGGAGTACCGCGATCGCGGTCGAGCGGCGCATGCCCAGCGTGAGCAGCGGCCGCCCCTCCTCGAAGCGGACCAGGACGTCGGCCGGGCCCAGCAGCGGCACCCGGCGCGCGGACGCCCAGCCGAGCACCACCGGCAGCAGCAGCCAGTAGGTGTAGGACTTCCAGGCCAGTGCGGCGGCGGCGTGCGGGGCGGCCCCCCACCGCTGCCGGGTCACCGCCAACAGCTCGGGCCACCGGGTGCCGTCCACGAGTTCGGTGGCCGGGGCCCAGCCGGTCTCGTCGGAGACCAGCAGGCCGGTCGCCAGCCCCGGCAGCTCGTCGGTGCCGAAGGCGGCACGCAGCGTGGCGGTCACCGGAGCCAGCGGTGCGGCGGCCCGGTCGCCGATCAGAACGGTCACTATGCGTCGCCGATCCGCTGCGTCGCGGCGTACGGGGAGGTGTCCGGCGCGGCCGGCGCAACCGGACTGGTCTGCCTTGTTGTCACCAGGATCAACCCCCCACGTCTGACGACCGATCGTTACCTTAGCCTACTAAGGCAAGGCTAACCAGAGTTGGGTGCCCGTGCGGGATGTTCCCCGGATGTTTCTCTCGAAACGCAAGGGAACCGGCGTCGCGGACGGCACATCGGGCGACGCGACCGGCAGGATGGAGTTCGTCGTCGCCGCCTCGTGGCCGCGACCCGGATGCGGAGACGAAGGGCAGGATGATCGGCAGTTGAGGCCGGAATGTCAAGCCATTGTCGTTAACGCGCCAGTTCTGCCAGACTGGCCGGCTCGGCCGGGAGACTGAGATTCCCGGCCAGAGGAACCTGATGACCACGCCTATCGAGCGGGCTGCCGACTCGTTCGCGGCCGAGCTTTCCCGCCGGCGGGTCGAGCGGGGCATGACCAAGAAACAGCTCGCGGCCCGGATGGGCTTCGACCCGTCGTACGTCAGCCATGTCGAGGGTCGCCGGCACCGGCCGACCGAGGACTTCGCCCGCCGTGCGGAGGCCGTGCTCGGCGCCGCCGGAGCGATCTGGCAGCGTTTCCAGGAGTACGACGAACTCCGGCAGGCCCGGTCGAGCGCGGTCGCGCACCGCGATCCACCCGTACCCGAGCAGTGGATGCCGCCCGGCACGGGTCTGATCGTGGAGCAGGAGACAGCCACGCTGGCGTACGAGGACGGTGCGTACCGCTGCGTGATCCGCCGGGCCCTCTACAACGCCGGCACCGAACCGGTGACCCGCTACCTGGTCCGGATCGCCGTCGATCGCTATCCCAACGACCCGGCCCGGTCCAACCGGCACCACCGGGAAAATCCGCTCACCTTCGCCGAACTGGACCTCCAGGCATTCTGCGACGACCAGGGCAGCCGCGAGCCGATGGAGTGGCGCAAGAAGCACGACCGGGACGCGTTCAAGGAGGTCTGGCTGCTCTTCGAGAACAGCGACGGGCGGTTCCCGCTGTATCCGGGAGAGCGGGTCACCACCGAATACTCCTACCGGGTCAACCAGGACAAGTGGGGCCAGTGGTTCCAGCGGGCCGTCCGGCTCCCCACCCGCCGGCTCGTGCTCCGGCTCGACCTGCCGCTCGACCTGGACCCGCAGGTCTGGGGCGTCGAGACCTCGCTGTCGGCGGAGGAGGGGCCGCTGCGTACGCCACTGGTCCGGCGCGACGAGGACGGCCGGACGCTCTTCGAATGGTCGACCGACGATCCGCCGTTGAACGCCCGGTACCGCCTGGAGTGGCGCTACCGTGCCCGGCCGGCGGTCTCCGTTGCCGCGCCGGCACAGGCGGAGGGCCGGGCCAGCGACCGGATGCGCGCCGCCGGCATCGTGCAGCTCGGCGCGGATCTGCTCCGCCAGCCCGCCCGGCACTTCGACCTGCCCCGGGACGACGCCAACGCCCGGGACGTGGTGGCCCGGCTCCGGGCCGCGCTGGAACGCCTCGACGAACTGCACCCGTTCAGCAAGGGCGTCGGCCTCGCCGCCCCACAGATCGGGCTGCCCTGGGCCGCCGCCGTGGTACGCCCGCCGGACCGCGACGCCGAGCCCGTCGTACTCCTCAACCCCCGGGTGGTCGACGCCTCCATCGAGACCGACGAGCAGTACGAGGGCTGCCTCTCGTTGTTCGACCTGCGCGGCCTGGTCGCCCGGCCGCTGCGGCTCGACATCGAGCACGCCCGCTGGGACGGCGGGCGGGTGATCACCTCGTTCGAGCTCGCCATGGCCCGGCTCGTCGCCCACGAGATCGACCACCTGGAGGGCCGGCTCTACGTCGACCGGATGGACCCGGACGTCCCGCTGGTGCCGATCGAGGAATACCGGGACACGGGCAACCCCTGGCGCTACTGACCCTCCGCCGCCGGTCCCCGTAACCCCTCTCCGCCGCCCTCTGGACAGCACTCCCGCCCCCGGTCCGCTCTCTGAGACGGGGGGCCGGGTCTCCGTGCCCTGCACGGCGAGGGCACGGAGACCCGGCCTGGGGGAGAGGAAGGATCCTCGGGTGGAAAGGGAGTGCTATCGGGGCGGAAGGGTCTAGAGATCGCCGAAGGCGTCGTACCGGATGTGCTGCGGGGGCACGTCGTCGGCCGCGAGCGTGCGTAGTGCGGACCGGACCAGTGCCGCCGATCCGGAGATGTAGCAGTCGTGGGCGCGCCACGGGCCGTACCGGGCAAAGACGTCCGTGATCTCACCGCGTTCCCCGGGATAGTCCGGATCCGCGCTACAGGCGGGGACTATCGACAGCCAGGGGTGCTCGGCGGCGAGCTTGCAGAGTTCGGCCAGCCCGTACAGGTCGTCGCGGCGCTCCGCGCCGACGAAGACGTGCATCCACCGGGTGCGGTTGTATCCGGCCAACTCCTCGGCGAGCGCCTTGATCGGAGCGAGCCCGACGCCGCCGGCCACGCAGAGCACGTCCCGGGTGGAGTCCCGGTCCAGGGTCATCGCCCCCATCGGAGCGGCCACCCGGAGCAGGTCGCCGACCTTGACCCGGCGGACCAGGGCACTGGAAACCCAGCCGGCACCGACCGCCCGGACGTGGAACTCCAGAGCGTTGTCCTCGCGCGGGGCGTTGGCGATCGAGTACGTCCGCCAGAGCCGGGGCCGGTAGCGCGGCACCTCGACACTGACGTACTGGCCGGCCCGGTACGGCAGGTGGTACTGGAGGGGACGGCAGGTCAGTACGGCGACGTCGGTGCCCCGGCGCTCGTGGCCGACGACCTCCGCGTGCCAGAACGGCGGGTTCGGGTCGTCGGCCGCGCCCGCCTGCATGCGCTCGGCGATCATCTGGTACGCATCGCGCCACGCCTGGTCGTGCTCGACGCTCCACCGTTCGCCGGCAACCTCCCTCAGGGCGGCCAGCAGCGCGGTCCCCATCGTGTCGTAGTGGGCCGGCTCGACATGATACTTGCGGTGGTCGCGGCCGAGTGAACGGAGATATTCGTCGAAGTTCTCCGGATCGTCGATGGTTTGGACTGCGGTCACGATGGACTCCAGCAGGCGGTCCCGCTGGGCGTCCATCTGGATCGGAAAGAGCGTGCGCAGGGCGGGATCGGACAGGAAAATCCGGGCGTAGAAATATCCCGCGACCACGTCTCGCCGATCTTCGACGAGGGTCCAGCTCTCCTTCAACAGCTGCGCGAGATTGTCCATGGCACCTTCCCGGTCGAGGCCACTGCGCGGATAAGAATGAATACCGTGAGTCAGTTTTCGTCGCACAGACTGTGCGATCGACGGCTCACGGGTCCGTATCCGGTGACCCGGCCCGGGTGGGGCTCGATTCCCTCTCGTCGCGGATTGCCAATTGGAGGCGTACCGGCACCGGACGCTCCCGGCCGGCCGCCGGATCGGGCACAGTTGTCGGGTGACGGTTGATCTCGCCCGCCCGCGCTCCCGCCGCGTGCTCGGCACCGAGGTGCTCCTCGTCCTCGGGGTGTCCCTCGGCCAGTCCGCGGTCTACTCGGCGGTGACGATCATCGCCCGGCTCACCGCCGACCGGCCGCTGAGTCAGCAGACGGCGACGCTCAACGCCTCCCAGTCACCCCGCCCCTGGCTCGATCTCACCTACCAGCTTCTCGGGATCGGCTTCGCCCTCGTCCCGGTGCTGCTCGCCGTACACCTGTTGAACCGCGACCGCCCCGTGGACCGGGACGGGCTGCTCGCCCGGGACGCGCTGCCGGAGCCGGGACGCGGCGGCGCCCGGGAGGCGCTCGGCCTCGACGGACGGCGGCCCGGCCAGGACCTGGCCTGGGGCGCCGCGCTGGCCGCCGCGATCGGGCTACCCGGCCTCGGACTCTTCTGGATCGCCGCACACCTCGGCGTCAACGCCACGGTGGTGCCGGCGGGGCTGCCGGACCTGTGGTGGGCGGTGCCGGTACTCGTCCTCTCGGCCACGCAGAACGCGATCCTCGAAGAGGTCGTCGTGGTGGGCTATCTGATGACCCGGCTACGGGAGCTGGGGTGGCGGGTCGGCGCGGTGATCGCGACCAGTGCGCTGCTGCGCGGCTCCTACCACCTCTACCAGGGCTTCGGCGCGTTCGTCGGCAACGCGGTCATGGGAGTGGTGTTCGGGCTCTTCTTCCTGCGCTCCAGGCGGGTGCTGCCGCTGGTGGTGGCGCACACCCTGCTCGACGTGGTCGCCTTCGTCGGCTATGCGCTGCTCCCTCGGGACTGGTTCGACTGGTTGTAGCCGGCCCTGGCCGTGGTCGCGGTGGACGGCAGCTGCCGCGATGCCGCACGGTAGTAGGCGGTGGCCCGGCCGGCGAGTGCTTCCGTGCCGATGGCGCTCAGTACGGCGACGGCCAATGGCACCGCTCCGGGGAGTCGCCGCACGGCGAGTCGTAGCGCCAGGCGGTTGACAGCGCGGGCGACGATCGGCGCGCCAAGCCGCCGGCCCGCCTCCGCCAGCCCGCCCGCCTCCGCGTTGCGCCCGTTCTCCGTGTTGTGGCCGTTCTCCGTCTCCGTGTTGTGCTCCGTCTCCGCGTTGCGGCCGTTCTCGGCAGGCTGAGTCGCCTCCGCGTCGCGGACTCCGGCGAGGTCGTTGCCGTGCTGCCCTGCGAGGCGACCACCGGACACGTCGTCCGGCGTCCCGGACGCCGGTTGGTCGGCGTGCCCGGCGACGGCGACCTCGGCGGCCGAGAGCGCGGCGCGGGCACGACGCATGTCCGGGTGGAAGCGGGTCAGCACCAGCAACTCGGCGGCCCGGTCCGGGTGGGTCGGATCATGATCGTGTGCGGCCGCCAGACGCAGCACCAGGCCGGCCTGCGTCCAGGTGACAGCGGCCAACTCGACGAGCGGGGCGAGCAGCCCCGTCGCGGTCGACAGGGCACCGCCGGCGGCGGCGAACCGGACGAAGCGCCGCGTGGCCAGGCGCGCCAGGCCGTCGGAGGTGGCGCCGGGATACGCGGCCCGGACCTGCCCCACCCATGCCGCAGCCACCGGGCCGAGCCCGCGTACCGCCGCCAGCGCGAGCAGCTCGGGTGCGTAGCCTGGGTGATCGATGACGTGCCGGGCCGTCGATGGTTGCGCTTCCCATCCGGCGGTACGCCCCAACGCTGCCCGTTCCGCCACCGTGGTGATCCCGTTGGCCGTACCAACCGGTTCCTGCGCGGCGGCCTCGGCGGCGACATCGGCCGACCTGGCCGCGGCCGGCCCGGTGGCCTCCTCGGCCGTGACCTCCCTGGCTACCGCCTTCTTGGCTCCGGTGGTCTTCTGAACGGTGCTCTTCCTGGCCGCGGTCTTCTTGGCGGGAGCCTTCTTGGCGGGAGCCTTCTGGGCGGTGGTCTTCTTTGCTGTGCTGGTCTTCTTGGCCGCCCTGGCGCCGGCCTTGACAACGCCGGTCGACTTTCGGGTGGTCTTCGCCAGCGCGGTCTCGGTCGTCGCCGTCCCGCCATCATCGCCGGGGGCGGGCGTCTCGGCGGTTGGCCCGTCCGCGTTCACCTCGCCGCTGTTCACCTCGTCGCTCGCCGTGGCCGAACTCGTCGGCGGCGCTGCCTCCTCCGGTCCGGAATCGGCCTCAGGCCGGGGCGGTGCCGCCGCGATCGGCGAATCGCCGGGCTGCGTCGTCGGTGCCGGCTGCGTGCCGGCGTCCGGCTGCTCGACGGACCGGGGCGGTGGCTCCGGTCGCGTCGCGGGGGAGAGCGGTGGCAACGACTCGGGCTCGGCAGGCGGCTGGAAGAGCACCGTCGGAGGTACCTTCCGACCTCGGGGCCGCGGCGGCACGCGAGGCTGGTCGGGCGTCTCCAGTCCTGACTCCGGGGCGGAGGCGAAGGCCGCCGTGGCCGAGCCGGACCTGCGCGTCGGCTTCGGCTTCGGCTCCGGGCGGCGGCGTGGCGGCTCGCTGGGCGACTGCTCCTCCATATCATGTGAGCCTAGTCTCGGGAGCGCATCGGCACCGGACAGGAACTGGCGGGTGCTGGCCGGGGCTGACCGGGGTGTGGCGGGCGCAGCCAACAGGGCCACGAGCCGGCCGGGAAGTCGTTTTGCCCCGCCGGGCCGGCGCCCTGTATCCTCGACCAACGTGGTCTGGTGGACCACCAGGAGACTTCGCCTAGTCTGGTCTATGGCGCCGCACTGCTAATGCGGTTGGGGTCTTAAAGCCCCTCCCGGGTTCGAATCCCGGAGTCTCCGCGCTGAGGTTGGTGTGTAGACTGGCCCGGCAGTTGCGCCCGTAGCTCAACGGATAGAGCATCTGACTACGGATCAGAAGGTTAGGGGTTCGAATCCCTTCGGGCGCGCCACCTGAGCAGGCAATATAGCCAACAGACTATATTGCCTGCTTTCGTATGGGGCACGTGTGGGTCACGGTTGTGACCCACGTTTGCGCAGCTCAGGGGCGCTTTTTCCCGCTCGAGCGACCTCTCGACGGCCGAGCACCCTCGGAGCACCCACGGTCCCGTGAACCGGGACGCCAAGAAGGCATTGCGCTTGTTTCCGCAGGTAGCGGCCCTACCCTAGGGCGCGCCGGCAACACCGCTGCGGCCCGGCACATCTGATTACCCGTCAAATGCTCCACTCAAGATCGACAGTCGAAGTCGATACGCATCAGCCTGCTGGCGGCCCAGTCGTCTGGGTGGGTCGGCCTGACGGTGCCCGGGGGCGGCCGGTAGGTACGGGCGGCGACGGGGATCCTCGCGTTGCCCCGGATGCCACTCGTATCGATCCCTGTGGTGATCTCCGCCGAGCCGGGCTGCCAGTCACCGATCATGGCGCGTTCGTGGTGGATGCCGGTCTCGCACCGAAGAGTCGCCGTCGAATCTCGGTCCCGGGTTACCGGCGTGGCTCGCGGCGGTCGCCCCTGGAGGACCAGCATGACACCGCCACACCCCTCACCGGTCCCTAATGGACGTTCGGGGACCGGGCCAGGGCTACGAGATGCCGCGCGGCGGCCGGCGCGCCACCCGCGCGGCGGAAGGAATCCCGGATTCGCCCGGCCGCCGCACGGTAGCCCGGCTCTTCCAACAGGGCGGTGACCGCGGCACCCAGCCGCCGCGCGGTGACCCGGCCGAACGGCACGCGAATGCCCGCACCGGCCGCCACCACCTGCTGGGCGATCACCGGCTGGTCGTACCGGATCGGCGCGACGACCAGCGGTACGCCGTGCGCCAGCGCCTCCATCACCGTGCCCAGGCCACCATGGCACACCAGGGCGTCCAGCCTCGGCATGAGTTCCAGCATCGGCACCCGGGGCGCGAACAGCGGCCCGGCGCGTCCGAGATCGGCCGGCGCCGCCGCCGGGCCGGCGTCGGTCGATCTGTCGGGCGCGATGCCGGGCACCGTGGCCGGATCGGTGTTCAGCACGGCCTGCACGGTCCCGGCCAGCGGCTCGAACGCCCGGGCCACCCTCGGGTAGAAGTTTCGCGACAGGTCGGCGGCGAGCGTCCCGGTGGTGACCAGCACCCGCCGCCGGTCGGGCGCGAGCCGGTGCCACGGAAAGTCCGGCACGGGCGGGCGCTCGGCGAACGCCGGCCCCACCAGGGCGACCGTCCCCGGCAGCGGAGCAGGTCCGACGAGCGCCGCAGTGGTGAAGGCGACCACGAGGTACGGCGAGAAGCGCAGGTCGTGTTCGGGCTCGCCGGGCAGGTCGGCGTGCCGCCAGAGCCCGGCCAGGTGCCCCTGGATCCAGGCGTCCACCCGGGGCAGCGCCCGGTACGGCTGGGTCAGCTCCATCAGGGTGGCGGCCAGGGTCGCCCATGGCAGGCGGTGACGGTGCGCCACCAGAGCGCCGGCGAGCGTGTGCTGGTCGACGACGAGCACGTCCGGGTGCCACGACCGCACCGCCCGGTCCACCGCAGGCAGGATCGCCCGCGCGTACGGCACGACGAAGCCCTGCCAGAGTGACCGCAGCGCCCGCAGCCCGCGGTCCCGCTGGCCCCGGTAGGGGCGCAGGCCGGTCGGGAAGACCGTCGCCGCCTCGCCCACCCGGGGCCGCAGGTGGGACTCGGGCCCGGTCCACGCCACCTCGTGACCGAGCCCGGTCAGCACCCGGGCGACCGGCACGGCCGGATTCAGGTGCCCGGCCAGCGGCGGCATGACGAACAGGAACCGGCTCACGACCGGCTCAGATCCGGGAAGTCACCGGCCCGGCACCGCGCGACGTACGCGGCCAGGTCACCCACGGTCAGCTCGACCAGCTGGTCGAGGTCGAGCCCGGTCAGGTAGGCATCGAGCTCCACCGTCGGCCCGTACCGGTCCCGTAGCGCCGTGCCGAGCGCCGCCACCTCGATGCTCTCCAACTCCAGGTCGTCGTGGAGCGACGTGGCTGCGGTGATGCCCGCCGCCCAGCCGGTCCCCTCCTCACCGACCGCCGCGGCGATCAGCCCGGCGAGTTCGGCGACCGCAGGCGGATCGGAGTGCTCAGTCATCAGGGTTCCACCATCGCACCGTGGTCGCGAACGGGTCGGCGCCGAGCAGCGCGACGGCCGCCCGATAGCCGGGCGGCACCAGGAGGTCCCGTACCCGGAAGCGGCCGGACCCGGTGCCGTCTGATCCCCCCGCGCGGTCCGGCTTCCCCGGGCCGTCCGGCCACTCCGGGCCGCCCGGTGCTGCCGGGCCGTCCGGCCCCTCCGGGCCGCCCGGCCTCCCTGCGCGGTCCGGTCTCCTCGCGGGCTCCACTTCTCCCACCAGCAATTCGGCCGGCTCGCGGCCGGCCTCGTCGTCGGGCCGGTGCACCGGCAGTCGCAGGCCGTCGGCGAGCCGCCCTCCGGCAGCCTTGACGCACGCCTCCTTGCGGGCCCAGAGCCGGGTGAAGCGATCGGACCGCTCGGCCGGATCGTCCGCCCCGGTCACGAACCGCACCTCCACCGGCGGAAAGTAGCGCAGCGACATCGCCACCGGGTCCAGCCGGGGCAGCAACCGCTGCACGTCCACTCCGACCGGGCGGCCCCGGCTCACCGCCACGACGGCGAGGTCACCCGAGTGGGAGAGGTTGACCTCCAACCCGGCCGTGGCGTCGGCCAGGGCCGGCTTGCCGTAGCGTCCGTGGCTCCACCGGATCCGTTGCGGGGCGGTGTCCAGACACCGGCCGACGATGATCCGTACCGCGCCGTGCGAGACCGTGAAGCGTCGCCGCCCGGCCGGCTCCAGCCGGTCGGCGCGGGCCCGCTCGTCGGCGTCGAGCAGCGCCGCCAGCTCGGCGACGGCGGCGGTCTCGGCTTCGAGGCCGGCTGAACCCGCAGCCCCAGCTTCAATCCCGGCTTCAGCCGCAGTCCCAGCTTCAATCCCGGCTTCAGCCGCAGTCCCAGCCGCAGCTGCGACCGCGCCCGGTGGACCGGTCCGCACCAGCCAGACCTGCACGGCGCGCACTACAGACCCAGGCCCTTCACGATGATCTCGTTCATCATCTCGCTGGTGCCGCCGCCGATCGACATTATCCGGGAGTCCCGGTAGTGCCGCTCCACCTCCGAGTCGCGCAGGTAGCCGGCGCCGCCGTGCAACTGGAGTGCCTCGTCCACGACGAAGGCGCAGGCCGAAGCGGCGGTGTTCTTGGCCATCGCCACGTCCGTCACCCGCTGGTCGCCACCGGCCACCCGGGCGGCGACCTGCCAGACGAAGGTGCGCGCCACCTGGGTGACCCGGGCCATCTCGGCGAGCCGGTGCCGGATCACCTGGCGGCCGGCCAGCGGCTCGCCGAAGGTGCTGCGGTGCCGGCACCAGTGGATCGTGAGGTCCAGACAGCGTTGGGCGGTGGCGCAGGCCTGCACGGCCATGGAGATGCGTTCGGTGGCGAAGTGCCGCATGAGCTGGGCCAGGCCGGTGCCGGGGGCGCCGACCAGGTTGCCGGCCGGCACCGGGACGTCCACGAAGGACAGCTCGGCGGTGTCGGAGCAGTGCCAGCCGAGCTTCTCCAGCTCCCGGCCGACGGTGAAGCCGGGGGCGTCGGCGTCGACGACAAGCAGCGAGACCCCGGCGCGCCCGCTGCCGCCGGTGCGGACCAGGGTGGTGACGAAGTCGGCCCGTACTCCGCTGGTGATGAAGATCTTGGTGCCGTTGACCACGAAGTGGTCGCCGTCGCGGCGGGCGGTGGTCCGCACCGCGGCGACGTCCGACCCACCGTCCGGTTCGGTGATGGCCAGCGAACCGATCTTCTCGCCGGCCAGGGTCGGCCGGACGTAGCCGTCGACCAGTCGCGGGTCGCGGGAGGTGATCATGTGTGGGACGGCGATGCTGTGCGTGAAGAGGGCGGCGAAGAGCCCGGAGGAGCCGCCCGCCAGGATGATCTCCTCCGCCACCGCGCAGTAGTCGAGGAAGTCGCCGCCCGACCCGCCGACCTCCTCCGGGAACCCGGCACCGAGCAGGCCCACCTTGGCGGTGGCGGCGTGCAGCGTACGCGGCACCCGGCCGGCGCGCTCCCACTCCGGCAGGTGCGGGGTGATCTCCCGCTGGGTGAAGCGCCGGGCCAGTTCGCGTAGCTGCCGGCGGTCCAGCGGCTCGTCCGACGGGCCGCCGGCGGGCGCGGCGACCCGGAGCCCGCGGTCGCGCGGCCCCGGGTCGCCCGACAGCGCGGGGGGACCGGCCATGGTCAGCCGGCCGTGGCCGGGGTGTGCGCCACCGGGGTCCGCCCCGCGGTGCCGGGGAGGTGGCCGCCGTGCAGGTGGCGCTGCCGCATGAGGAACTTGCGTACCTTGCCGGTCGGTCCGAGGATGATCTCGTCCTCGGGCACCACCACGACGTTGCGCAACGTGGCCGCGGCCGCCGGGCCGAGCGCCGCCCGGACGGCCTCGGTGCGGTCGGCCGCCGGGTCCGCGTCCGACTCCAGCATCAGCAGTACGTCGGTGACGGCCCGGTCGCCCTCCCGCCCGGCGACCACGGTGCAGTCCCGCAGCTCCGGGCAGGCGACCAGGATCCGTTCCTCGGTCATCGCGGTGTAGAGCCAGGCACCCCCGCCCAGGTCGACCGCGTCGGCCGCCCGGTCCAGGTGGTAGTGGTAGCCCTCGGCGTCCCGGTACATCAGGTCGCCGGTGAGGTAGTAGCCCCGCAGCCGGGTCCGGTAGGTGAGCACCGAGTCGTTCCAGTAGCCCAGCGCCAGGGTGGGGGACTTCAACCCGAGATGGCCCACCTCGCCGACCGGCACCTCCTCCCCGGTGGCCAGGTCGAGCAGGGCCACGTCGGCGAAGATGTGCGGCTTGCCCACGCAGCGACCGTACCGCTCGGTGTCCGGACCGTGGATGATCCGGAACGCCGAGTAGCCCATCTCGGAGGAGCCGATGCCGTCGATGAAGCGCGACCCGGGCTCCCGGACCCAGCCGCCCCGGGTGTAGGTGCGATGGCTTCCGGCCGCCACCAGCCGCCGGATGTGCGTCTCGTGGGCGCTGTCGCCGGTGTTGAACCAGTACTCCACCGAGCTCAGGTCGTGCTGGGACAGGTCGACGCGGGCCAGCTCGGCCCAGGTGACCGCGAAGCCGTACACGTTGGTGGGCCGCCAGTCCTCGATCGCCGCCACCACGACCGCCGCGCTCGACTCGAACGGGCCGCCCTGCCCGGAGCGACTGCCCTGCCCGGAGAGGAAGAGCAGCTCCGAGCCGCTGAGCAGGGCCTGGTGCAGGGTGAGGATGCCGGCGGTGTGCGCGGCCGGCAGCACCGACAGGATGCGCTCGCCCCGCGGCACCTTGAGCCCGGCCAGCCGCAGCTCCCGGGTGGCCGCGAAGAGGCTGGTGTGCGAGTGGACGACGGAGGCGGGCAGCCGGGTGGTGCCGGAGGTGTGGGTGATGACGATCGGATCCTCCGGGTGGAACCGGTAGTGCGTCGGGGCGCCGGCCGGATCGCCGGTGCCCGCCTCGGCGACGTCCGGCAGCAGGGGGGCGCCCAGCTCGGCGTCGCCGAGCAGCCGCCGATGGGCGGCGTCGGTGAGCACGTAGCTGGCGCGCAGCCGGCGGATGAACTCGACCGCGATCTCGCCGGGCATGCCGCCGTTCATCAGCGTGGGGATCGCGCCGAGCCAGTTCAGGGCGAGGAACGACAGCAGGCAGTCGGCCGAGGAGCTGACGTAGATCGCCACCGGGTCGCGCGGGCGGACGCCGTTGCGGTGCAACCAGCTCGCCCGGGCCGCCACGCGCTCGCGCAGCTCGCCCAGGCTGAGGCTCCGGTACGCGGGGTGGCCGTCGACGTCGACGTCGAAGGCGACGGCCGGGGTGGTGGGCGCGGCACCGTGGTGCAGCAGCCGGGCCAGGACGTTGCCCGCGCCGAGTTCGGAGTCGGCGAGCAGCGATGCACGAAGGTTGTCAGCGGTCACGGTCCGCTCCGTCCCTGGGACGCGCCGCAGCGGCACCGCCCGGGTGAAGATCCGGGCGGGGAAGGCTCCGGCAAAGATCGATGACCAACTATACTGTCGATCTGGTGCCGGTGGGGAGTCCGGCGCGGGTCGAACGGAGAGGCCCTTGACGAAGCGGCCGTGCGGCCTGGTGGGGCGCCGGTGACCACTCTGGAGAGCGTGGCGGCGTACCGTCCCACCCACCGGATCACCCTGGCGGAGCTGGCCGGGCCCCTGGGGCTCAGCCCCATGCAGGTGCGCATCTTCCAGCGCTACCACGGCCTGGCCGAGGTGCGGGCCGACCCGGACGGCACCCTCGCCGACCTGCTGAGCAACGCGGTGTCCGAGCTGAAGGAACTGCCGGGCCGGGAGCGGGACGTCCGCTACGTGCTGTACGCGCGGACCCTGCCGGCCGTGGTGCCGTACCCGGTGAATCCGCTGCACGAGGTCTGCCGCCGGCACGGCCTGGACCGGGCGGTGGCCTTCACGGTGACCCACCACGCCTGCGCCTCCGGCCTGCTCGCGCTGCATCTGGCCGGCCGGCTGCTCGCCGCCGGGCCCGCCGGCGACGCGCTCGCGCTGGTCCTCGCCGGGGAGAAGCGGTTCACCCCGGACGCCCAGGTGCAGGCGGGGGTGGTCTTCGGCGAGGGGTCCGGGGCCGCCCTGGTCCGCGCCGACGGCGAACGCGACCGGCTGCTCTCCTACGCCGCCGACGTCGACACCGAGCTGGACCTGGACCGCCCGGACGTCGCGGTCCGGGTCGAACGGGAGTACCCGGACCGGATGGCCGCCGTCATCTGCACCGCGCTGGACCGGGCCGGGGTGGCGGTCGACGAGATCTCGCTGGTGCTGCCACACAACGTGAACATCGCCTCGTGGCAGCGGGTCTGCCGCCGGCTCGGGCTGTCGGTCGACCGGGTGTTGCTGGAGAACGTCCCGCTGCTGGCGCACACCTTCTGCGCCGACGCGTTCCTCAACTACCGCACCGCCCGGGACCGCGACCTGTTGCGCCCCGGCGACCGCTACCTGGTGACCGCCGCCGGATCCGCCCGGGGGGCCACCTTCTCCGCCATGGTCTTCCAGCACTGACGTCTTGCACCGCAGCAGAGTCGGCGTCGGCGGGCGTGCCGAGCCAGAAGGGACGGTCCGGATGGAGTCGCAGGTCGGAGTCGCCGACAGCGAGTTGCGGCAGCGGGTGTTCGACAGCGTCGGGCGGCTGCTGTCGCGGGTGTTGTGCCGGGACGTGGGGGAGGTGTCACCGGCCACCCGGCTGCGCGACGAACTCGGCATGACCTCGGCGAGCACGCTGGAGCTGATGCTGGAACTCGAGGACGCGCTGGCGATCGAGGTCGACGTGGAGGGGCTCGACGAAGAGCACGTCGAGTCGGTCGCCACGCTGGCCGAGTACGTCGTCGCGAACGCCCGGCCGGCCGGATAGGCCGCCGGTGTACGCCTTCCGGCCGGCCGAGGCTGGACCACCGGCCGGCGCGGGCCCGCTGCACCTGCGCCGGGTGGCCCGGCGCGACTTCACCGGGCGACCCGGCGCCGCCGCCCCGGGCGCGGACGAGTTGGCCTTCCTCGACGAGTACCTCTCCGACCTGGCCCGGCCGTACGGGTCTCCGCTCCGCGCCGAGGTGCTCGCGGACGGCGGTGCACACCGCTACGAGGAGATGGCCGAGGAGCTGATCGCCGCCCTGGTGCCGCCGACCGACCCCGTCGACGTCGTGGTGCTGGCCTTCGCCGTGCCCGACGTCCGCGCCGGCCGGACCGTCGCCACCTACCGGGGCCACGCCTGCCCCGGCGACCCGCTCGCGTTCGCCGTCTGCGACCAGGGCGGCGCGGCGCCGTTCGCCGCGCTGCGCCTGGTCGGCGAGCTCACCCGCACCGGTGGTTGCCGGCGGGGTCTGCTGCTGGTGGTGGAGCAGCCGGCACTGGCGTACCAGCCGGCCGGGCCGGTCGTCCTGCCGGCCCGGCCGGCGGCGGTGGGGCTGCTCTTCGGCCCGGCCGGCCCGGCCCGGCTCGTCGCCCACCGGCAGCATCCCGGAATCCCGGCCGACATGCTGCCCGCCCGACTCGCCGCCGAGTTGGCGGACCTGCGCGCCGACGCGGGGGAGACGACGCTGGTCCTCGGCGGCGGGCTCGCCGGCACTCCGGTCGACGCGCTGCCGGTGGATCGGGTCCGGGTGGCACCCGCCGGCCAGCCGGGCACCGGAGTGTGGTGGGGGCTGGCCGACGAGCTGGCCGAGGCCGGCGCCGATCCGGACCCGGTCGCCGGCCCTGGCACGGTGCCGGCTCCGGCGTTGGACCCGGTCCGGCGGCGCCTGGTGCTCGCCGACCACGACACGATGCTGGGCTACCTCTGCCTGGCCGCGTTCGACGTCGGCCGCCCGTGAACCCCCGTTCGCCGAACCGTCCACCGTCACGGCACCCGACGACGCCGGCCGGGCCGCCCGTGACGCCGGCCGGCCGCCGGAGCGTCCACGCTGTCAGCCGAGCTTCGTGGCGTACTCGTAGAGGGTCCGCCGGCACCGTTCGGCCACCGCGGCGATGGTCTCCGCCCGGCGCAGGCGTGGGTCGTAGTCCCAGTTCACGATCACCTCGTCGCCGGCGACGTTGGCCCGTACGTGCAGCGGCAACCGCGGTTCCAGGGGATCCGGCCGGTGCCCGAACGCCTCGTCCGTCGCGCCCAGGATCTCGTCGCCGCCGAGCCGGCCGCCGACCGCGCCGAAGTTGAACATGATCTGCGCCGAACGCCAGATCCGGCCGGCCAGCTCGCGGTGTGCGCCGGGCGGTCTCGTCCAGCGCAGCAGGGCCAGCCCGGCTCCCCGGTTGGGCGGGGCGGTCGCCTGGTCGCGGACCCGGCGCAGGTAGTCGGCCGGGTCCGGCTCGGTGCGCGGGCGCAGGGCCAGACAGCCGAAGGTGGAGAACCAGCCGACGGTGCGCGCCGCCCGCCTGGGCAGCACCGGCGTGCCGGTCGCACGGCGCAGCGTACGGCCGTGGTGCACGGCCCGCACCGACAGCGCCCCGCCGGACCAGGCGGTGAGGGCCTCGGAGACGGCGGCGAGAAGGATGTCGGAGAGGTCGATGCCGAGTACGGCGGGCACCCGCCGGGTCAGGGTCTCGACCTCCGGCCCGCGCATCGATGTGCGCAGGGTCGTCCAGCCCCGGACCGTCTCCGGGGTGTGCCCGGGATGGTCGGCGGGCAGCGGGACGCAGCTCTCCCAGGGCTGTGCCGCCCAGTGGTCGAGTTCGTCGGCGAGTTCGGCCGAGGAGGCGTAGTCGACCGTCGCGTCGACGCACTCCCGGTACGCCGCCGCGCGCGGGGCCGGGCCGGGGGCGGTCCCGGGCGGGGTGCCCAGCAGCACCTCCAGCCCGGACTGGACGAGCATGAACGACAGCCCGTCCGCGGCGAGGTGGTGCATCGCCAGGAAGAGCCGGCCCGGCTCGTCCGGGCCGAGGTAGAGGTGGACGAAGCGGGCCATCGGGCCGGCCTCCAGGCTGAGCGTGCCGTGCGCCTCGATCGCGCATCGCTCGATCTCGGCGCGGCGCTCGGCCGCTGGCACCCGGGAGAGGTCGACGAGGCGGAACGGTTCCGGCGTGTCCACATCGGCCATTCGCTGCGCCCAGCCCGAGCCGGCCGGCACGACCCGGATGCGCAGCGCCTCGTGCCGGCGCCAGATCTCCGCGACGGCGGCGCGTACCGAGCCGGGGGACTGGCCCGGCGGGAGCCGGTAGAGCCGGGCCAGCGACCACCGGGCGGGATGGAGCAGGCGGGGGTGGAGGTCCGTCATGAACCACGCCTGACCTGGTAGCAGGGGGAAGGGTTCGGACTCCGCCATGCCGACTCCGTTCCTCGCGTCCGGCCACCCTTCAGCTTCGACAGGCGTCGATCCGCGCGGGGTTGACCTGCGTCTCGTGACAATAAAGTGAGCGGAGTCTATCTTTCTGCTGGTGGGATCTTCGAGCGTCGATTCTCGCCGTGCGGTCGACCGCCTGATCGACCGCCCGCTCGGCCGTCTGCTCACCGCGTCCGTGACCAACCTGCGCCGCCGGTGGCGGCTGCTGCGGCTGCTGCCGCTGGGCGGCGCGGGCGCCGCCGGCACGGTGACCGGGCTGCTCCTGGTGGCGGCCGTGGCGCCGACCGCGCAGGCGGTGGCCGCCGGCGCGTTCGTGGCGTCGCTGGGCCGTCCCGGTGCCGGCCCGTTCCTGGCGGCGGGCCTGTTGGCGGCGGCGGTGCTGGCCGGTGAGGCGGCGCTGCTCGGACACGAGGTCTGCGCCGCGATCGTCGGCCGCCGCATCGACGGCCGGATCCGGCGCCGGGTACGCGCCGCGGCGGCTGTGCCGCACCGGATCGAGCACCTGGAGTCGACCGACTTCCAGGCCGACGCGGTCCGCGCCTCCGACAGCGGGCAGGACTTCGGCCGGATCCGCTCACCCGGCACCGCCTCGGTGGGGCAACTGCTCGTCCTGTCCCGGTACCTCACCGCCATGACGGCGGCCGCCGTGCTGGCCGCGTACTCGGTGATGTTGGCGGTGGGGCTGCTGGCGGTGGCGCTGGCCGCCCGGATCGCGGTCAGCCGGCAGTGGGCCCGGCTGGCCGAGCTGAAGGACACCGCCCTCGGCCACCAGCAGCGGCTGGGGTACTGGACCGGGCTGGCCGGCCCGGCAGCGGCCAAGGAGGTGCGGCTCTTCGGCCTCGGGTCCTGGCTGGTGGCCCGGCGCACCGCTCTGGCGGTCCGCACGAACGCCGAGCACTGGCGGGGCATTGTCGGGGTGCTGCGGCGACAGTGGCTGCCCGGAGCAGTGCTGGCCCTGGCGGCGGCGGCCGCCCTGGCCGTCCCGGGGCTGGACGTGCTGCGCGGCGGGCTCGGCGGCGACGCACTGGTCCGCTACGCCCTCGCCGGACTCGTGGTGCTCGGGCTCAGCCAGCTCGGCCCGGAGGCCTTCGACATCGAGTACGGCGTGGGTGCCGCCGAGGCGACCGAGCGGCTCACCACCCGGTACGCGGTCACCGCCGCCCCGCGCCCGGCCCCGCCACCCGCCACCGACCGGCCGCCCACCGTCCACTTCGAAGAGGTCGGCTTCCACTATCCCGGCCAGCCCGACCGGCCGGTCCTGTCCGGACTGGACCTGCTGCTGCGGCCCGGAGAGACACTGGCCGTGGTGGGCCGCAACGGTGTCGGCAAGACCACCATGGTCAAGCTGCTGGCCGGCCTGTACCAGCCGACCGCCGGCCGGGTCACCGTGGACGGACGGGACCTCGCCGAGGTCGACGTGCGGGCCTGGCGGCGCCGGATCGCCGTGCTCTTCCAGGACTTCGTCCGCTATCCGGCGACCGTCGCCGACAACGTGGCGCTCTCCGCGCCCGAGGCGATCGACGACGAGGCGGGGATCCGCGCCGCGCTGCGCGATGCGGGCGCGGACAAGCTGGTGGAGGCGCTGCCGGAAGGGCTGCGTACCTCGCTGTGGGGCGAGGGTGACGCGGGCGTGGACCTCTCCGGCGGGCAGTGGCAGCGGCTCGCCATCGCCCGGGCGCTCTTCGCGGTGGCCCACGGCCGGCAGGTGCTGGTGCTGGACGAACCAACGGCGCACCTGGACGTACGCGCCGAGGCGAGCTTCTACCGCCGGGTGGTCGCCGCCGTGCGCGGCAGCGCGAGCATCGTGCTGATCTCGCACCGGCTCTCCACGGTCCGGCCGGCCGACCGGATCGTGCTGGTCGCCGACGGCCGGGTGGTGGAGACCGGTGGCCACGACGAGCTGATGGCGGTCGCCGGCACTTACCACGACCTGTTCACGCTCCAGGCCGCGCGGTTCGCCGAGCCCGACGGGTCCGGCCGGCCTCCCGGTCCCAACGGGTCCGGCGGGTCCGCCGGGTCCGGCGGGGAGTCCGAGGGGCAGGAGCGGCGGTGATCGAGTTCCTGCGGTTCCTGCGGCATGCCTTCGTGCTGACGCTGCGGGCCGACCGGCGGGCGACGGCCATCCTGGTCGTGCTGCTGGTCGCCCAGACCGGCGTCGTGGCGGCGACCGGGGTGAGCCTGCGCTGGCTGGTGGACGCCGCGCTCGCCGGGGACCGGGCCGCGGTTGTCGCCGCCATCGCCGTCGGCGCCGTCGCGGCCGGGGTGGGTGCGATCGGCATCCGGGTCTCCTTCACCATGCGGGTGTACCTGATGGAACGGGTGGACGTCGCCCTGACCGGGGAGATCCTGGAGGCGAGTGCCGGTATCCCGACCGTCGAGCACCTGGAACACCCGGCGTACCTGGATCGGCTGGACCTGCTGCGCAAGGGGACGTGGGCGCTGGCCACCTCGGTCTGGTCCGTGCTCGGCGCGGTGTCGGCGGTGGTCAGCCTGGCCGCGAGCGTGGTCCTGCTGGCCCTGGTGCACCCGCTCGTCGCGGTCCTCGCGGTCCTCGCCGTCCCGCCGCTGCTGGCCAGCCGCCGGGCGGCGGCGATCGCCCGTGACGTGCGTGACGCCTGCGCGGAGGCCAACCGCCGCGAACAGCGGATGCACGCCATGTGTCTCAGCCCGGAGGCGGCCAAGGAACTGCACGTCACCGGCGCGGCGGCGGTCCTGGACGACCGCGCGGACCAGCTCTGGCGGTGGTCCACGCGTCGGGAAGCGGTGGGCCGGCTGCGCGGGACGGCCTGGCAGCTCGGCGGCTGGGCGTGCTACGCGGCCGGCCTGCTCGCCGCTCTGGCGCTGGTGGCCGACCTGATCGCCGCCGGGCGGGCCACCGCCGGCGACGCGGTGCTGATCGTCTCGCTCGCCACCCAGTTGCAGGCGCAGATCCGGCTGGTGGTCTGGAACGCCGGCCGGGTGGCGGAGGCGGGCCATCTGGTCGGGCACTACCGGTGGTTGATGGGGTACGCGGGCGACCGGCAGGCCGGCTCCGAGCCGCCGCCCGGGCGGCCGCGGGACGGCATCGTCCTGCGGGACGTGCGGTTCCGCTATCCGAACGCGGCGCGGGACGCGCTGCACGGCGTCGACCTGCGGCTGCGCGCCGGCCAGGTCGTGGCGTTCGTCGGGGTGAACGGGGCGGGCAAGACCACGCTTGTCAAGCTCCTGACCGGGATGTACCAACCGACCGGTGGCGAGATCACGGTCGACGGTCGACCGCTGGCCCGGATCGCGCCCGGCGCCTGGCGGGCCCGGCTGTCCGGGGTGTTCCAGGACTTCGCCCGGTTCCAGTTCCGCGCCTGGGAGACCATCGGCGTGGGCGACCTGCGCCGGCTGCACGACCGGGTGGCGGTGGAGCGGGCGGTGGCGCTGGCGAACGCCGAACCGGTGGTCCGGCGGCTGCCCGCCGGCCTCGACACCCAACTCGGTCGGGACTTCGCCGGTGCCGAGCCCTCCGTCGGCCAGTGGCAGACGCTGGCCCTGGCCCGGGGCCTGATGCGGCCGACGCCGGTGCTGATGGTGCTGGACGAGCCGACCGCGGCCCTGGACGCGCAGGCCGAACACGAGCTGTTCAGCTACTTCGCCGAGTGGGCCCGGACGGCCGGTGCCGGGTACGGGACGGTTTCGGTGCTGGTCTCGCACCGGTTCTCCACCGTGCGGATGGCCGATCTCATCGTCGTCGTCGAGCGCGGCCGGGTCGCCGAACTCGGCGACCACGACCAGCTCATGGCCGCCGGCGGCGCGTACGCGGAGCTGTACCGGCTGCAGGCCGAGGGCTACACGGCTACCCCGCCGTCGGCTTCGACCGGCGGATGACCTCGGTGATCAGTTCGCCGAGGGTCATGACGGCCAGCCGCTCCATGTCCTCCTCGTTGAACCGGGCTCCGTAGGCGTCCTCCAGCCGGAAGGAGAGTTCGACCACGGCCAATGACTCCAGGTCGATCCCGGCCGGTCCCAGCAGCGTATCGGCGTCGATTTCAGCGACGTCGTAGTTCATTTCGCCCAGTGCGCCGCGGACGAACGACATGACCTCGTCGGTCGCCGATGATTCTGTGACCTCCGAATTCGGCCGAGGCCCGGCGATGGTGGAGAGTTCGGGACTTTCGGACACGCTGGACCTCCGGGCTGGTCGGGGGTTCGTGGTTGCTTCGATGAGCACGGGTCGCTTCGGGGCCTCGGGTTGCCCGGCGGGCCCGGTGCGGACCGACCGCCGTGCTGGGCGCCGGGTGCCGGTCCCGGTCGGACCAGCCACAATGGGATCGAAGGATATCAACCTTGATCGGCTCTGGTCAATGGCTGCACTTTGTCGAGGTAGTGGCCGCCGTTCGACATTTCAACGTACGGCACCGTTACCCGGAGAAATGGCCCAGAAGGCTCAATACGCTTCACAAACATTGGCCGTGCCCGCCTATGGCCTTTGGTGTTGATCAATGTAATGATGTTGGCGGAATTGCCATTCAGGGATCGGGTGACACCCGGGGAGAGCCTGTCGCACCGCCGCCGCGTCGACGGGGACCCGCGCCGAACAGGCATCTCATCGCGGGGGTCGGAACAATTGTCGGGGCGGGAGGAATGACGCTACCAACTGTTGACCTTCCTGACGTCGGTGCGGACTGGGTGGACGAGTTCCTCCTCGGCGACCGCGCCACGGGCAGCGTCTGCTTCCGCCTGCCGGAGCCGGTGGACCGGACCACGCTGCGCCGGCTGGTGGTCGAGCGCCAGGCCGTCCTGACCGGGGCGGGACTGCGCGCCGGTGGGGCCGCCGCGCTGCGGCTGCCCCCGTCGCTGGCGTACGTGGTGCACCTGCTGGCCGTCTGGCGGGCCGGCGGCCAGGCCATCCTGCTGGACCACCGGCTCACCGACCACGAGGTCGACCGGGCCCTGCGGCTGCTGCACCCCCAGGTGGTGGTCGCCGCGGAGCGGATCCGGCTCGCCCCGCTGCAGGTCTTCGCCGACGCCGACGTGGTCGTCACCGGCTACGGCACCGGGCCGGCCGGCTCGCCGCACGCGGTGATCCAGCTCAGCTCCGGCTCCACCGGCCCGTCCAAGGTGATCGGACGCACCGCGGCCGACCTCACCGCCGAGGTCCGCCGCTACACCGAGATCGACGGGGTGCCGCTGCCCGGGGAGCGGATCATCCTGCTCCCCTCGATGGTGCACGTGCTGGGCCTGGTCGGCGGCCTGCTCTACGGCCTGCACGCCGGGGTGGAGCTGCAACCGCCGCGCCGGTTCACCGGCGGTGACGTGCTGGATGCCGTCGCCGCGCACGACTCGCCGGCCACCGTGCTCGGCGTGCCGTTCCACATCGGACTGCTCGCCGCCACCGCGCCGGGCCGACCGCTGCCGCAGTTCAAGCGGATGACCACCGGCGGGGAGCTGGTCCCCGCCGCCACCGTGCGCGCCTTCCGGGACCGGCACGACGCGGTCCTGGCCAACATGTACGGCATGACCGAGGTCGGCGTGATCGGCACCGACCTGCACGGCGAGCACCGCCCCGCCATCCGTCCCGCGCCCGGGCTGACCGTCCGGGAGGTGGCCGGCGAACTCTGGGTGAGCTGCCCCCGCTCGCCGTACGTCGGGCTGTCCGACCCGTCGCGCTGGTCCGACGGCTGGCTGCACACCCGCGACGCGGGCGTGGTCGACCCGGAGACCGGCCTGGTCACCATCCGTGGCCGGCTCGACTCGCAGGTGTCGGTCGGCGGGATGAAGGTGGACCTGACCGAGGTCGAGGCGACCGTGACCGGACTGCCCGGGGTGAGCGCCGCGGTGGTGGTCCACGACGGCGACATCACCGCCTACGTCCAGGCGGAGTCCGGCCGGCCCGACGCCCCGCTGACCGGGAAGATGATCGAGCGGGAGCTCGGCGTGCGACTGGCCGGATACAAGCGACCCCAGGTGGTGCACCTGCTCGACCAGTTGCCCCGCACCACCACCGGCAAGCTGGTGCGCACGCCCGCCGTGCTGCGCCGGGCCGCGACCCGGGCAACGGCCACGGGCACCGGTACGGCCACGGCGTCCGGAACGGACGGTGGCTCCTGATGGCCGGCCAACCCACCCTGACCCGGGCCGAGCTCGTCGCGATGCTCGCCGAACTCGCCGACCGCCCCGCCGACCGTGTGCCCGAGCGGGTCAGCTCGATGGAACTGGCCTGGCTGGTGCACGGCGTGGAGCAGCGGTACGGGAAGCGCCTGGACCTGACCGACGACCAGCTCGTCGCCATCCGTACCGTCACCGACGCCGTGGCGGTGCTCGGCGCGGCGCTGACGGCCGACGGCCATGGCTGATCCGGCACGTCCCCGGATCACCGGCATCGACGTGCTCAGCGCGTCGGGGCGGGGGGCGCAGGCACAACTGGCCGCCGTCCTGACCGGCGCGCCCGCGTTCCGCGCGGTCGACCGGTTCGAGGTGACCGCGCGCCGGGTCGGCACGGCCGCGACGCTGGCCGGCGCGGGGCCGCTCGCCGACGAACTGGTCGCCACCGTCGACGGCGCATGCCGGGACGCCGGCCTCGACGCAGCCGGCCGGGCCGGCTGCCCGCTCCTCCTCGCCGTGCACGGTGGGCCGGGCACCGTCGAACTGGCCGGCGCGGTCGCGGCCGGGGCGGGCCTGCGCGCCGGGGTACGCGTCTACACCACCGCCTGCGTCTCCGGCAGCACCGCCCTGATCGCCGCCGCCGCCCGGATCGCCGCCGGCACGCTCGACCGCGCCGTGGTGGCCGCCGGCTACCTGGTGGAGCCGGAGCAGTTCGCGCTCTTCGACAGCGGTCTCACCCTGGCCCGCGACGGCGCGGTCCGGCCGTTCAGCGCCGGACGGCAGGGCCTGCTGCTCGGCGACGCGGTGACCGCCGTGGTGCTCGAAGCACCGACGGCCCGGCCGACCCGGGACGCGATCGCCACGATCGCCGGCTGGGGCCGGGCCGGCGACGCGTACCACCCGTGCCAGCCGGACCCGACCGGCCAGGGGCTGGCCCGGGCGGCCGGCGCGGCGTTGCGCCGCGCCGGGCTGGACGCGGCCGCCGTCGGCTACGTCAACGCCAACGCCAACGGCACCAGCCTGGGCGACGCGGCCGAGGCCGCCGCCCTGGGCCGGATCTTCGGCGCGGCGGTCGGCGCGGTCCCGGTCAGCTCGACCAAGTCGGTGCACGGCCACGGGCTGGAGGGCTCCGCCCTGCTGGAGTTGGTGATCACCGCGCTGGCCCTGCGGCACGGCAAGCTGCCGGTGAACGCCGGCTTCCTCGCCGCCGATCCGGCCTGCCCGCTGGACGTGATCACCGCCGCGCCCCGCCCGGTCGTCTCGCCGTACGCGCTGAGCCTGAACTCCGCGTTCGGCGGCGCCAACACCGCGGTCCTGGTGCGCACCCCGTGACCGCGCCGGCGTTCGACCCCACCGACCCCGCCGCCCTGACCGTGCTCGCCGAGGCGCACTGGCCCGAGGAGGGCGACGGCGACCCGCCCGCGCTGCCCGGCTTCGTGCTCTCCCCGTTCAACCCGCTGACGGCGGCGGTCGCGGGCCGCTGCCTCACCCGCCGGCACGGCACCCGCCCCGCGCCGGCGGAGGTCGGGGCGGAGACCGCGGTGGTGCTGGTCAGCGCCAGCGGCGACCGGACCAGCGCGGGGCACGTGCGGCAGACCGTCGCGGCTGGCGGCCGGCCCGGCCCGCTGCTGTTCTACCAGTCCGTGCCGAACAGCGTCGTCGGACACGTCGCCGCCCGCTGGGGACTGCGCGGGCCGGTGATCTGCCTCTGCCCGGTCGGCGACGCCGCCGCGGCGGCCCGGGGGGAGGCCGTGGATCTGCTGCGCGGCGGTGAGGCCGCCGAGGTGCTCGTCGTCCGGGTCGAGGAGCCGGCCGGTGAGCCACCCACGGCAAGCGCGTTGATTTTCGGGCCGCCCGGGACGGGATGAGGCGGACCGCGGGGGACCACCACCAGAGGAAGGACCGCAGGATGGAGATTCTCGGCATCGACCACGTCGAGATGTACGTGGGCGACGCCCGGCAGGCCGCGTACTACTTCAGCACGGCGATCGGTTTCGAAGAGTGCGGGCACGGCGGCCCGGAGACCGGTCTGGACGGGCAGCGTTCGCTGCTGCTGCGACACGGCGAGGTCCGTGTGCTGCTGACATCCGGGCTGGGTCCCGGACATCCGGCGGCGGACTACGTCCACCGGCACGGCGACGGGATCGCCGTCGTGGCGCTGGCCGTCGACGACGTCGTCGCCGCGTACACCGAACTGGTCGCCCGGGGTGCGGCGGCGCTGACCCCGCCGGTCAGCTACGCCGAGGGGGAGGCCGTGGTACGTACCGCCCTGGTCGGCGGCTTCGGCGACGTCGTACACCGCCTGGTGGAGCGGCGCGGAGACGGTGCGGAGTTCCTGCCGGGGGCGATCCGGACGAGTCCGGCGCACGCCGCCCGGGAGGGCGCCGGTGACGGCGCCGGGGCCGGGAAGCTGTTCCGGCGGATCGACCACCTGGCCGTCTGCGTCCCGTCGGGCCAGCTCGCCGAGACGGTACGCCGCTACGAGGACGTCTTCGGGTTCCACAAGATCTTCGCGGAGTACGTCGAGGTGGCCGGGCAGGGGATGAACTCCGAGGTGGTGCAGAGCCCGTCGGGGCAGGTGACGCTGGTGCTGATCGAGCCCGACCCGACCCGGCGGCCGGGGCAGGTGTCGGACTTCCTGCGCTGGCACGACGGCAGCGGCGTGCAGCACCTCGGGCTGCTCACCGACGACATCGTGCGCTCCGTCACCGACCTCTCCGCCCGGGGCGTCGGCTTCGGCCGGACCCCGGTCGGCTACTACGAGCGGCTGGAGGAGCGGGTCGGCCCCATCGGCGACCCGGTGGAGCGGCTGCGCGATCTCGGCATCCTGGTCGACCGCGACCACGGCGGACAGCTCCTGCAGATCTTCACCGAGTCGATGCACGTACGGCGCACGCTCTTCCTGGAGCTGATCGAGCGGCGCGGGGCGAGCACCTTCGGCAGCGGCAACGTCAGGGCGCTCTACGAGGCCAAGGAGCGGGAACTGGCCGCGCTCGCGGCCAGCGGCGCGACGCCGGAGCGAAGCGGAGTGCCGGGATGAGCATCTCCACGGAAGGACCGGCCACCACCACCGGGCCGGCCGGGACCACGGCCGGGCCGTTGACCGACGCGGAGCGGGCGCTGCTCCCCTCCGACGACGACGTGCGCCACTACGCCGAACACGGCTGGTACCTGTCGAAGAAGCTGCTCACCGACGACGAGGTCGACGAGCTGCTCGCTGCCAGCGAGCGGTACTACGGCGGCGAGCGGCACCGCCGGCTGCCGGTGCGGCCGCCGAAGCTGGCGTACTGGGAGCCGGAGCACGGCCCGGTGCAGCGGCACAACGACTACGTCCACCACGAGCACGACACCCTCGCCCGGATCCTGACCAAGCCCCTGATCGGGGCGGTCGCGGCCCGACTCGCCGAGGCCGGCGCGATCCGGGTGTTCCAGTCGACGCTCATCCTCAAGCCGCCGGTGGCGGACGAGCCCACCAACATCGTGCCGTGGCACTTCGACAAGCACTACTGGGCCACCTCCACGTCGGAGCGGATGCTCACCGCGTTCATCCCGTTGCACGACTGCGACGAGGAGTTGGGCACCATCACCATGGTCGACGGCAGCCACCGCTGGCGGGAGACCGGTGCCGACGACAGCACCGTGCGGCACTTCGCCGAGCGTGACCGCGACCAGTTGGAGACGCTGCTGGCCGAGAACGCGGCCTTCAACGGGGCCGAGGTGCGCAGGGTCCCGATGGTCATTCCCAAGGGGCACATGAGCTTCCACCACTGCCGCACGTACCACGGCAGCGGGGCCAACGTCAGCGACCGGCCGCGCCGGGCGGTCTCGCTGCACCTGCAGGACGGCGAGAACGGCTGGCGGCCGTACCCGCTGGCCGGTGGGGGGCTGGCCAGCTACAACCACGACGTGCTGGTCCGCCGTACGCCCGACGGCCGGCCGGACTACGCCGACCCGACGTACTGCCCGGTGATCTGGGACGAGAGCCGGTAGGGGACGCCATGCCATCCGCGACCGACCTCTACCGCACGGTACGGCTGATCCGCCGCTTCGAGGAGCGGGCCATCGACCTGGTCCGCGCCGGCCACATCGTCGGCGGCATCCACCCGTACCTGGGGCAGGAGGCGGTCGCGGCCGGGGTGTGCGCCGCCCTGCGCCCCGACGACATCGTCACCGGCACGCACCGGGGCCACGGGCACGTGCTGGCCAAGGGGGCGGACCCGGCCGCCGTCCTGGCCGAGTTGTGCGGCCGCACCACCGGCCTCAACCGGGGCCGGGGCGGCTCGATGCACGCCGCCGACTTCCGCGTCGGCGTCTACGGCGCCAACGCCATCGTCGGCGCGGCCGCCGCGATCGTCACCGGCGCGGTCTGGGCGCTGCGCCGCAGCGGCGGCGACCAGGTCGGCGTCACCTTCTTCGGCGACGGCGCGGTCAACGAGGGCATGCTGCTGGAGGCGCTGAACCTGGCCGCGCTCTGGCGGGTGCCGGTGGTCTTCGTCTGCGAGAACAACGGCTACGCCACCACCATGCCGGTGGCCGGCGCGGTCGCCGGCACCATCACCGGCCGGGCCGAGGCGTTCGGCATCCCGGCCGAGGTGGTCGACGGGCAGGACGCGGAGGCGGTGCACCGGGCCGCCCGGGCCGCGGTGGCGCGGGCCCGCGCCGGCGACGGGCCGACCCTGCTGGAGTGCCGCACGTACCGGTTCGACGTGCACCACACCTTCGAGTACCGGGTCCGGCTGCGGTACCGGCCACCCGAGGAGGAGGCGGCCGGCCGCGCCCGCGATCCGGTCGCCATCCAGGGCGACCGGATCGACGCGGCCGGGCGGGACACCGTCGACGCCGAGGTGGAGCGGGTGCTCGACGCCGCGGTCGGGTACGCCCTCGCCGGTCCCGAGCCGGACCCGGCGGACGCCCTCGACCACCTGTACGCCAGCGGCCTGCGCCCCCGACCGGGAGGTCCCTGAATGCCCCGGCTGTCCTACCTGAAGGCGCTCAACCGGGCGCTCGCCGACGAGTTGGCGGCCGACGGGTCGGTCTTCGTGCTGGGCGAGGACGTCCGGGTCGCCGCCTCCCACCTGACCGCCGGGCTGCTCGACCGGTTCGGTCCGGACCGGGTGCTCGACACGCCCCTGTCGGAGCAGGCGTTCACCAGCTTCGCCACCGGGGCCGCGCTGGCCGGGATGCGACCGGTGATCGAGTTCCAGATCCCGTCGCTGCTCTTCCTGACCTTCGAACAGATCGCCAACCAGGCGCACAAGTTCAGCCTGATGACCGGCGGGCAGTGCCGGGTACCGGTCACCTACGTGGTGACCGGCTCCGGGTCGCGCAGCGGCTGGGCGGGGCAGCACTCCGACCACCCGTACAGCCTCTTCGCGCACGTCGGCCTCAAGACCGTGGCGCCGGCGACGCCCGGGGACGCGTACGGGCTGCTCCGGGCGGCGATCCACGACGACGATCCGGTGGTGTTCTTCGCCCCGGCCGGCGCGCTGGGCGTCCGGGCCGACGTGGACCACGCGCACCTCGCGCCGGTGCCGCTCGGCGTGGGCGCGGTCGCCCGGCCGGGCACCGACGTGACGGTGGTGGCCGTGGGTCACCTGGTGCACGACGCGCTGGCGGTCGCCGAGGAGCTGGCCGGCGAGGTGTCGGTCGAGGTCTTCGATCCGCGTACGCTCCATCCGTTCGACTGGGCCGGGCTCTCGGCCTCGGTGGCGCGGACCGGCCGGTTGGTGGTCTTCGACGACTCCAACCGTTCCTGCGGGATGGCGGCGGAGATCATCGCGAGCGTGCTGGAGCGGCAGCCGCTGCTGGCGCCGCCCGCGCGGGTGACCCGGCCGGACGGCGCGGTACTGCCGTACGCGGAGGCACTGGACCGGGCCGTGCAGCCCAGCCGGGAGCAGTTGCGGGCGGCGATCGGTCGGCTGCTGATCGAGCGGCTGCCGCGCCCGGCGGCTGTCTCCGGTGCCCCGTGAGGCACCGGCGCCGCGTGGCATCCGGGTGCCGCGTGGCATCCGGGCGCCTCGCGTGGTCCCGTTCTCCGTGGTCCAGAAGGGACAATCGCTGATGCCCCTCGATCCGCAGGTCGCCGCCTACCGGGCACGCCGGCAGGTGGACGCCGTGCCGCAGCTCTACACCCGGTCGCTGGCCGACGCCCGCGCCGCGGACCTGGCCAGCATCCGGGCCGGCGGCGGCGACGTCGAACCGGTCTACGAGGTGGTCGACCGCCACCTGCCCGGTCCCCGGGCCGGTGGGGAGGCCGGGCCGCTCGACCGCCCGCCCCGCTCCGCCGCCCCCGCCGGCGGCCCGGAGGGAACGGTGCCGGTGCGGGTGTACCGGCCCGGGCCGGCCGAGGGTCAACCCGTCCTGGTCTACTTCTTCGGCGGAGGCTGGACGCTGGGCAGCATCGACACGGCCGACGGCATCTGCCGGCGGCTGGCCAACACGGTGCCCTGCACGGTGGTCACCGTGGGCTACCGACTCGCCCCGGAGCACCGCTTCCCGGCCGCGGTGCACGACTGCTACGCGGCGGTGCGGTGGATCGCGGCACACGGCGCGCAGTGGGGCGTCGACCCGACGCGGCTGGCCGTCGGCGGTGACAGCGCCGGCGGCAACCTCGCCGCCGCGGTGACACTGCTGGCCCGCGCCGAGGGCGGCCCCCCGCTCGCCGCGCAACTGCTGGTCTACCCGAACACCCACCACGGGGCGCGGACCCCCTCCATGCGCGAGAGCGACGACCCGTGGCTGTTCAACGCCACCTCGGTCGCCTGGTACTGGAATCACTACCTGGCGGACCCCCGCGACGGGACCGATCCGCTGGCCTCCCCACTGCTCGCACCGGACCTCACCGGCCTGCCGCCGGCCCTGGTGATCACCGCGGAGTACGACCCGCTGCGGGACGAGGGCGAGGCGTACGCCGACCGGCTGCGGCAGGCCGGCGTGCCGACCGAGACCACCCGGTACGACGGCATGGTGCACGGATTCTTCGCGATGTCCGGTCTCTTCGACGACGGGCGGCGGGCGTTGGCGCAGGCGGCGCGTTTCCTGGGCGGCCGGTTGGCCGTCGGCGACGCCGGACGGGCGGAAGCGGGCCGTGGCCGCTGACACCGGGCCCGTCCGGGCCGTCCCGGTACCGGCCGCCCGCACCGGGCCGGACCCGCGGTCGCGCATCGCCTGCCTGGCGGACCTGGAGGAGTTGGCCCGGGCGCGGCTGCCCGGCGACGTGTGGGACTTCCTGGCCGGCGGGAGCGGTGCCGAGACGACGCTGAACGGCAACCGGGCCGCGCTCGACCGGCTGTCGGTCGTACCCCGGGTGCTGGCCGGGGTGGCGCAGGTCAGCACCCGGGCCCCCGTGCTGGGCCGGCCCAGCGACCTGCCGGTGGCGGTGGCGCCGATGGCGTACCAGCATCTGGCGCACCCCGACGGCGAGCCGGCGCTGGCCCGGGCGGCGGCGCGGGCCGGCGTGTCCTACGCGGCGAGCACGCTCAGCAGCCGCCCGATCGAGGAGATCACGGCGACCGGCGCGACCGTCTGGTTCCAGCTCTACTGGCTGCGCGACCGCGATCTGGTCGCCGGGTTGCTGGACCGGGCGGAGGCGGCCGGCTGCACCGCCGTGGTGCTCACCGCCGACGTGCCGATCCTCGGCCGGCGGCTGCGCGACCTGCGCAACTCGTTCGCGCTGCCGACCGACGTCGTCGCGGCCAACCTGCGCGCCGGTCCGACGGACCGGGCGCACACCGTGCTGGCCGGGACATCGGCGGTCGCCGCGCACACCCGGGCCGCCTTCGCCCCCGGCCTGGCCTGGCGGGACGTGGCCTGGCTGCGGGCACGCACCCGGCTGCCGCTGGTCGTCAAGGGCATCCTCGACCCGCGCGACGCGGTGCGCGCGGTCGAGGCCGGCGCCGACGCGGTGGTGGTCTCCAACCACGGCGGGCGGCAGTTCGACGCGGCACCGCCGAGCATCGTGGCGCTGCCGCCGGTGGTGGACGCCGTGGCCGGACGCTGCGAGATCCTGCTGGACAGCGGCATCCGCAGCGGTACGGACGTGCTGCGGGCGCTGGCGCTCGGCGCGTCGGCCGTGCTGGTCGGCCGGCCACTGCTCTGGGCATTGGCCGTCGGCGGCGGGCCGGGGGCCGCCGCGGCGCTGTCACTGCTCGGCGCCGAGCTGCGCGACGCGCTCACCCTCGCCGGTTGCGCCGACCCGGCGGCCGCACGTGACCTGCGGACCGTCACCGTGGATTGAGGGACCGCCATGCCCGAGGTACCGCCCACCGTGGACCTGCGCCTCGACGAGCTGCACGGCGCGCTGGTCGACCCCGCGCTGACCTCGATGAACTTCCTCAACGAGGTGGCCGGCCGATACCCGGACGCGATCTCGCTGGCCGCCGGCCGGCCGTACGAGGAGTTCTTCGAGGTGGAGGCCGTGCACCGCTATCTCGACCGGTTCTGCCGGCACCTCGCCGAGGACCTCGGTCACCCGCCGGACCAGGTGCGCCGGACCCTGCTGCAGTACGGCCGGACCAAGGGGATCGTGCACCACCTGGTGGCCGAGCACCTCGCCGTCGAGGAGAAGATCACGGTCGACCCCGAGGCGATCGTGGTGACGGTCGGCTGCCAGGAGGCGATGTACCTCGTCCTGCGGGCGCTGCGCGCGGACCCGCGCGACGTGCTGTTCGCCGTCGCACCGACGTACGTCGGGCTGACCGGGGCCGCCCGCCTGGTGGACCTTCCGGTGCTGCCGGTGGCGAGCGGCCCGGCCGGCATCGACCTCGACGACCTGGTGACGCAGATCCGCCGGGCGCGCGCGGCCGGTCGCCGGCCCCGGGCCTGCTACGTGATGCCGGACTTCGCCAACCCGTCCGGCGCCAGTCTCGACGTGCCCACCCGGCGGGAGCTGCTCGCGGTGGCCGCCGCCGAGGAGATCCTGCTGCTGGAGGACAACCCGTACGGGCTGTTCCAGCTCGCGCCGGGGGACCGGCCGCCGACGCTCAAGGCGCTCGACGGGGACCGCCGGGTGGTGTATCTCGGCACGTTCGCCAAGACCGCGCTGCCCGGTGCCCGGGTCGGCTACGTCGTCGCCGACCAGCGGGTGGGCGCGCCGGACGGCACGGTGGGCTGGTTCGCCGACGAGCTGGCGAAGATCAAGAGCATGGTCACCGTGAACACCTCGCCGATCGCCCAGGCCGTGGTCGGCGGTCGACTGCTGGAGTACGGCGGCAGCCTGGTCCGGGCCAACGAACGGGAGATCGCGGCGTACCGGCGCAACCTGCGGCAGGCGCTGGACGGGCTGGCGGCCCGGTTCCCACCCGACGACCCGGTCGGCCGGTGGATCTCGTGGACGGCGCCGGCCGGCGGGTTCTTCGTGGTGGTCACCCTGCCGGTGCCGGCCGACGACGCGCTGCTTGAGCGCTCGGCGCGACGGCACGGCGTGTTGTGGACGCCGATGCACCACTTCTACGACGGCGGCGTGCCGGTGCGGGCACTGCGACTGTCGGTGAGCGCGGTGACCCCGGCCCAACTGGAACAGGGCCTGGACCGGCTCGCCGCGCTGCTCCGCACCGAGCTCTGGCGGAGCCGGGCCGACCGCGCGGTCGGCCCGGCCGCCGAAGAGACTCCCGAATCACTCCCCCGACTCGACAGGCGAGTCTCCGGCGCGGAACGCTAGATCTTCACGACGCTCAACACCTGTCCTGAACCGGTGAGGGTGGCCACGTCGAAGGTGACCACACCGCCGTTGCTGGTGATCTGCCTGGTTGCGGCGCCGGGTACCGACACCTGGTAGGTGCCGGCCGGCAGGTTGCGCAGTGTGATCCGCGGGGAGTACGCACTGGCGGTCACGTTCTGCAGCGTGATCCGGATGTCGGTGAGCGAGTCTGCGACCACCGCCCGGGTGTACCGCGCCTTCTGGATCTCCACGGCGAACTTGTTCCTGTTGTACATGGCGAAGCGGGTACGGATCCCATCCTTCGGCGTGATGGTGTAGGAGCCGTTGGCCAACGTGACGTCGCCGCCGTAGCCATACAGGCCGACGACGGCGTCGTCGACGACATTGACCGATGCCGCCCGAAGGCCGCCCCAGAAGCCGAGGTCCGCCTCGCCCGACCAGGCCCACCAGCCGTTGAGGTGGGGAATGTGGCTGTATTCGGTGGTGCCCTTCTCGCTCTGGTACTGCCAGGAGGCGGCACCGATGTCGGCTGAGTTCGAGCTGATCTGGCCGGAGTTGATGTTTGCCCAGCCGGCGACGTACGCTCCGCTCGTCACCCGCATCACCTGGCTGAACTCCGCGCCGCTGGTGCCACCGTAGGTGAGCATGTAGTCCTGCTGCTGCCAGGCACCCAGCTGGGTTTCGTAGCCCAGGTTCCACCACGACTCACCCATGTGCCGGTTGTCCGAGCCGTAGAAGTACCACAACGGCTGTAGTCCGCGGCTGGCCATCGACGCCGACATCGCCTTGTTGGCCATTGCGGTGTTGCCGTACATCTTCGCCAGCGTGTACGTGGTCTCGAAACCGGTCGTATCGATGCTCATCTCCGACGCGAACGGGTACGCCTGCGCGAACATCCGGTCGCGTTTGGCCCTGATCAGACCCTCCAGCCGGGTCGCATCGCCGGTCCGACCCTCACTCCGTAGCGCGGCCAGGATGTCCGGGTACGTCGACTCGCCCATCAGGCCGAGGGTGTTCGCGGCGTCGCCGAGCGGGTTGTTCGGTGGAATCCTGGTGAACATCGCATCGAGGGTCCGGAAGCTCATGTCGATGTACTGTGCTGCGGTGAAGGCGGTCTGCATGGTCGGGTAGGACTTGGCGATCCGGTACATATTGTAGTAGGTGTTGGCGATGTGCACGTAGTTGTAGACGCGCCACACGCCCTGATCCCTGGGTGTGCCGTCCTGGCCGTCGTACCAGCGATAGACCTCGTAGGTTCGTTGACCGTTCGCGGTCCTGGACTGCAGGTAGCGGTGGAGAAAATTGGTGATGTAGTAGTCGACCGACGAAATCTGGCTCTGTATCGGTGCGGTGGTGTTCTTCTCCGAGATGAACGCCGCAGGTGCCAGGCCCAGGTCGTCCGAACCCCCGGCCATCCACTCCTTCCATCCGCCACCCGGGTAGTCGTCCCAGGTAATCAGCTTGTGGGTGCTCATGCTCCATTGCAGGAACGCTCCGTTGTAACCCCGGGTGGTTCTCGCCTGCTGTTTCGTGGTGATGAAGTTGCTGCGTGACGCGATCAGCGTCTCGATGGGCTGAATCGCGTAGTATTGGACAACCGACTGTCGGCCGGCTCCGTAGTTGACGGTTACGTTGTTGGTGCCCAGGGTCGGCATGCTGATTTCATAGATGGAATACCCGTTCGACGTACCCCGCGAGGTCACGGTGATGTTCCTGCCGGCCTGTCCCACGACGCCGGTGATGCCGGCCCTGGCCCGCACGGCCAGTGTCGCCCTGGTGTCGGTGGGAACGACCATACCGGGCAGCGAGATGGCGTCGACCACTCCGGCGTTGTACAGCACGTTCTGCAGCTCCGCGTAGCTGGAGGCCCACTGGAAGGTGAAGCCGTAGGTCTTCTCCGCGCCGGCGGCGAGGGTCAGCGACGTGGCCGGCAGGTATGCGGCCGACTTCGTCGCACGGGCCACGGAAACGTCCTTGGAATGGATGTAGTACTCCACCAGACCCTCCCAGGCCGGGTCGGACTCGCCGAACGGGCCCTCGCCGGTGCGGGCCTTGTCCTTGAACTCCAGTGACGTCCCGTCCTGCGGGGTCATCACCAGATACGGGCCGATGCCGTTCGGGCGCTGCCAGTAGATATATGAGCCGTCGTCGGCGACGAATGAGTGCCGGCCGACGTTCTGCTCGTAGATCGCGGTCTGGTTGTTGCTCCTCCAGTACCCGTCCATCAGGAGTGGAAGACCGATGTCCCGGAACTCGATCGGGCCGGCAGATGTGTTCCTGAGCTTCATCGTCCAATTCAGCTGGTTGTTCGAGGCGCCGCCCAGCGAGTAAGCCTCGGTGAGGCTGAAACCGTTGATGCCGTTGGCATGCGCTGCGGCGCCGGAGTAGGCCACCGTGATGCTGTTGGCGCCGCTCGTGACTGTCCTGGTGTCGTCGGACAACGCGGTGTTCATCGAGGTCGATGTCGTGGCGGCGCCCCTTCTGACGCTGAACACCATATCTCCCAGCCACCGGGAGTCGTTGACGTTGAACGCTGGGCGTGACGTCGGATTGATGACGTAGTTCGTCCGGTACGGATCAGACGGGTTGGACAGCTGGTAGACGCCGCCCGTGCTGCTCTCCACCTGAACGTTGAAGGAACTCGACGCCAGGTTCAAGGTGGCTGCGGCCGCTGGCGCCGTCGGGGTCGCCAGCGTAAGAGATGCCGTGACCGCGACGGCCAGCGGGAGGACCAGAACTCCCCGCCCGGCCAATGTGACCGAGGTGATGCGCGTCCTGGGATGTGCGCTTTCTTTTCGACGCGTGAACAGCACGTCGTCGCCTCCTTCAGCGGTGGGGGTGGCGGCGGACGAAGACCATCGAGCATGTGCCCGGATCCTCGTCGTCGCCGTCGGCGCTGGACAGGGCGCAACACGACCATCTTTCACGCGTCGGACCCTGGAAGAGCCTTGGATCACGCCAGTGGATTTCGGCGGATGACAGGTCGGCGCGCCGGCGCGCTCCGACCGCTCAGTGACCGGTGGACGGACTTTCCATCAGGCGGTTGTCAGACCTACACGACGTCCGAACGACCGCGCCGAGGGTGGATGATGCGCGGTGCCTCGTCCGGCGCCCGGCCGGTAGGCCGTCGACCGCGGTCCGGGCCTGAACCCGTGGCGCACATCCGGGTCCACGCCCGGCAGGCACCGCGCGCGCCGTCGGGTGTGGAACCCGTCGCGGCGCCACCGCGCCGTCGACACGGCTCTGTCACCGGACGCCGCAGGTGGCACTCATCGATGCCATGTCGCCGCCTCGTGTGTGGGGCGGGGACAGGCGCTGGTGGAGCGGCTACTGCTCGATGTGTCAATAGGCGCTCATCTCCCCGGCCAGAAAACCTTTTCGGGAATAGTGCCACGACGTTACGAGGCTGTCAACAGTGAGTTTCGATGTCCGCGCAGCTGCCTCAAGGAGGCAGAGGCTGTCTCGGTCGAAAAGTTTTCGGCAACCGCGCGAGGTGCGCCCGGCGGACCCGATGTGCCCGAGTTGCCTGTGGCGTGCTGGATCTCCGGGCGCCGGACGTGTGGGACCACCTCGTGATCGGCACGCGTTCTACCGCTGCGACCGCGGCGGACCGCACGGCCGAAATCTTTTCAGGGCTTCGGGATCCTCTTCGGCATGTCGTCAGCGCCGAACCATGCTGGCCAGTGGTCGCCTCCGAGGCAGAGGAAATCAAGTATTGACAGAGCCGAAACAGGGGACCACAATCCCCGAAAAGGTTTTCGGGGACGACTCAGCTGCGGATGGGACCGTCGTGGGATTTCGATGGAGCCGGCGGATCGACCTCGTCGGGCCGCACGAGCCGCCGCCACGGCTGCCGGTCGCCGGCGTGGTCCGGAAGCCCCGACCCGACCTCGCCGCGCCGGCCGGGTGCTGCCCGCTGGCCGCCGGGCCGCGCCACACCGTTGCGGCACCGCGGTCGGCTGCGGGGCGCTCCGACTTCGCCTCGTCGGCGCGGATCGGGTTCGCGCAGCGGTGGTAAATCCCGCCTCCGCAGGAGAAGACACCCCAAGATCAACTCAAGACCGAGGAAGGCAACGATGAAGACCATGATGGGAAGGCGGACCGTCCTGCGGTCGTTGGCCGGTGCTCTCGCGGCGACGCTCGTGCTGGCCGCGGCGGGCTGCGGCGATGACGAGGGCGGTACGGATGCCGCCCAGGCCGGGCCCAACGGCGTCGACGACGGCAGCGAGCTCACCATGTGGACCCGTGCGCCGCTGGAGAAGCAGGCGAAGCTTCTCGTCGAGGCATACAACGCCGGTCACCAGAACAAGGTCAAGCTGACCGTGGTGCCCAACGACGACTACGTGGCGAAGGTGGGTGCGGCGGCCGGTTCGGGCGGCCTGCCGGACCTGTTCGCCGCGGACATCGTCTACGTGCCGAACTGGGTGAGCCAGGGCCTGTTCCAGGACATCAGCTCCAACATCAACAATCTGGCGTTCAAGGACCAGATCAACAAGGGACACCTGTCTGCCGGCACGCTCGACGGCAGGCCGCACGTACTGCCCTTCGTCCTGGACCTCTCGATGCTGTTCTGGAACAAGCAACTCTTCAGGGACGCCGGGCTGGACCCGGAGAAGGCTCCCGCGAGCCTCGCGGAGTACGCCGACGCGGCCAAGAGGATCCAGGCGCTGGGGCAGCCCGGTGTCTACGGCACGGCGACCGGACTGAACTGCGGCGGCTGCCTCGTCTTCACCTGGTTTCCCTCGATCTGGGCCAGCGGTGGCGAGGTGCTCAGCGAGGATGGCACGTCGTCCGAACTCGCCGGCGACATCGCCAACCAGGTCTACAGCACCTGGGCGGACCTGTGGAGGTCCGGCGCGGTGCTGCCGTCCTCGGCGGCCGAAACCGGCCCGACCTGGACCGCGGGCTTCACCGAGGGCAAGGTCGGCCTGATGCTCTACCCGGCCACCCTGCTCTCCTCCACCCCGTTCGACGCCGGTGTGGCCGGCATTCCCGGCCCCTCCGGCGGCGCCTCCACGTTCGTCGGTGGCGACGGTATCGGCGTCTCGAAGGACTCGAAGAAGGCGGCTCAGGCATGGAGCTTTCTGAGCTGGATGATGTCCGAGGACGCCCAGGTCGAGGTGCTGGCGAAGAACAAGGACGTGGTCGCGCGTGCCGATCTCGCCACCAACAGGTACGCCGCCACCGATCCGCGCCTGGTCACCATCAACGAGGTGGCCGGCAAGGGCGACACCCCGGTCGCGTTGAACTTCCAGCAGGCATTCAACGCGCCGAACAGCCCGTGGCTGACGCTGGTGCGCAACCAGGTGCTCAACGGCAACGGCGACCTGCAGAAGGACAACGGCGAGATCACCGCGGTGCTCCGACAGTAGGTGTAGTGGTGGGCGTGTGCCGGATGCCCGGCGCACGCCGTACCCGAGCGACCCACCCACCCGGCCGACAGCCCGCCGAACGAGAGGTCTCCATGAGCATGAACGCATCGACGCGGACGTCGCACGCGGGGCGGCGGGGCCGCGTGCGACCCCGTGGCCGGCCTGCCCTGCTCGGCTGGCTCTACGCGACACCGACAGCGGTGTTCGTGGTGGCACTTTTCGTGCTGCCGCTGGGGCTCGTGGTGAGGATGTCCGTGTCGAGGTGGCCGCTGCTCACCGGCGATCAGGGTCTCAACGCTCCGGACAACTTCGAAAAGGCGGTCAACCACCGCTTCTTCACCGACTCCGTGGTCTTCACCGTCAAGTACACGGTGCTGGCGACCGTACTGCTGCTGGTCCTGGGGTTGGGGTTGGCCCTGCTGGTGCAGGAGTCGAGCCGCTGGAACAACCTGCTCCGGGCCTCGTTCCTGATCCCCAGCGCGCTGGGGCTGGCGTCGGCCTCGCTGCTGTTCTACGTGTTGTACTCGCCGTTCGCGAGCCCGCTGAAGCCGCTGATGGACAGCTGGGGGTTCACGTTCCTCGGCTCGTCGAACGGAGCCCTGCTCTCCACGACGTTCCTGATCGTGTGGCGATTCGCGGGCTTCTACATGGTGCTCATGCTTGTCGGCCTGCAAGGTATTCCGGCGCAGGTCTATGAGGCCGCCCGCATAGACGGTGCCAGTCGGTGGCAGATCTTCCGGACGGTCACACTGCCTCTGCTGCGCCCCACGCTGGCGCTGACGACGGTGCTGTGCGTGACAGGCTCGCTGCTGGCCTTCGAGCAGTTCTACATCCTCACCAAGGGCGGCCCGGACAACAGCACGATCACCGTGGTCCAGCTCATCTACTCGGTGGCGTTCCAGGGCCAGAACGACCTCGGGGTCGCGGCGGCCATCTCCGTCATCGTGCTGCTTGCCCTGATCCTCATCAACGCGGCGCAACTGCGCGCGTTCCGGTCCGAGGAGAGTTGACGCGATGACCGTCGTATCACCGGAAGCCGGGGCAGCCAGCCGCACGGTGCGGACCGCCGGTCGAGCCCCCGGCGGCCATCGGCACCGGCCGAGGCGGGCCACCGTGGCCGGGATCGCGCTGCGGATGCCGTACTGGGTGTTCACGGGCGCGGTTGGGCTGATCTTCCTGGCCCCGCTCGTCTGGACCGCGGTCGCCTCGGTCTCCCCGCAGGCCGGCACCAACCAGATCGACGGCTGGGGCTTCGGCAACTACGAGACACTCGCCGACTACCAGGCCGGCATCTGGCGGTACCTGTTCAACTCGGCGTTCGTCTCGCTGCTCTGCGTGGTCCTGACGCTGGCGATCTCGCTGCTCGGCGGGTTCGCGTTCGCGCGGTTCCGCTTCCCGGGCCGGAACTTCCTGTTCCTGCTCACGCTCGCGATCCTGATGGTCCCGTACGCGACCCTGCTGATCCCGCTCTATGTGCTGCTCAACACGGTGGGCCTGGCGAACTCGCTGGTCGGCGTCGCGCTCGTGCTCACGATGTTCCAGCTGCCGTTCTCCACCTTCCTGATGCGCATCTCGTTCGAGGCGGTGCCCCGCGAGCTCGACGAGGCGGCGACGGTCGACGGCTGCTCGGCGTGGGGCGTGCTGTGGCGGGTGCTACTGCCAGCGGTGAAGCCGGGCCTGGTCACTGTCGGGCTGTTCTCGTTTCTCGCCGCGTGGAACGACTTCATGGCGCCGCTGATCCTCATCAACGACTCGGAGCGCATGACGCTTCCGCTCGCGGTGTCCAACCTGCGCGGCCAGGTGCAGGGCGTCGTCGACTACGGAGCGACCGAAGCGGGCGTCGTGATCCTCGCCCTGCCGTGCATCGTCCTGTTCCTCCTACTTCAACGACACTACGTGCGCGGCTTCATGTCCGGCGCGCTGAAGGGCTGAGCATGAAAGCCACCGCACCCGCTGCCGCACCTGTCCTCCCGGTCCGTGGCCGGCTTCGGCCGCTCGGGCTCGGCGACGTCCGGATCACGGGCGGGTTCTGGGCCGGGCGGCAATCGGTCAACGCCGACGCGAGCCTCGCGCACATCGAACACTGGCTGGAGCGCGAGGGCTGGATCCGCAACTTCGACCTCGCCGCGGGCGCCGGCGACCTCGCGGCCGAGCGCCGTGGCCGCGAATTCTCCGACTCCGAGGTCTACAAGTACCTCGAAGCGCTCGCGTGGGAGATCGGCCGCAGCGACGACGAGCAACTCGAGTCACGGTTTCGGGCCGTCGTGGCCCGGGTCGCCGCGGCGCAGGAGGTTGACGGCTACCTCAACACCCGGTTCGGCCGGCCGGGGCAGGCACCGCGCTGGTCCGACCTGGAGTGGGGCCACGAGATCTACTGCGTCGGCCATCTGCTGCACGCCGCCGTGGCGCGCGCCCGCACCCGGCCCGGCGCCGACGACGGGCTACTCGAACTCGCCCGCCGCGCCGCCGACAACATCTGCGACACGTTCGGACCGGACGGCATCGAAGGCATCTGCGGGCATCCAGGCATCGAGACCGCGCTTGTGGAACTCGCCCGGGTCACCGAAAACCACCGCTACCTCGCACAGGCAGCACTCTTCGTCGACCGGCGCGGCCACGGCCTGCTCAGCGACGTGGAGTACGGTCGGGAGTACTACCAGGACGACACCCCGGTCCGGCAGGCGACGGTCCTGCGCGGACACGCGGTACGCGCCAACTACCTCGCCGCCGGCGCCGTCGACGTCGCGGTCGAGTTGAAGGACGCCGGCCTGCTGGACGCGGTCCGCGCGCAGTGGACGAACGCGGTCGCGCGGCGCACCTATGTCACCGGCGGGCAGGGTGCACGCCATCAGGACGAGGCGTTCGGCGGCGACTGGGTGCTGCCGCCGGACCGGGCGTACTCCGAGACCTGCGCCGGCGTCGGCTCGGTCATGCTCGCCTGGCGGCTGCTGCTCGCCGACGGTGACCCCCGCTGTGCCGACCTCATAGAGCGGACGCTCTTCAACGTGGTCTCGACCTCTCCGGCCACCGACGGGCGCGGCTTCTTCTACACCAACACGCTGCACCGCCGCGAGCTCGGCACCCAGCCCGACGCCGACCGGCCCAGCCCGCGCGCGGCGGCCTCGCTGCGCGCGCCGTGGTTCGAGGTCTCCTGCTGTCCGACAAACATCGCCCGTACCCTGGCCAGCCTGACCGCGTATCTGGCGACGGCCGACGACGACGGCCTGCAACTGCACCAGTACGCCCCCGGCACGGTCCGGCACCGCCGCGCCGACGGTCGGCAGCTGTGCGTGACGATAGCGACCGACTACCCGCGCGACGGCGAGATCCGGGTACGGATCGACGGCGACGATGACGATGACCAGCCGTGGGCGCTGTCACTGCGGGTGCCCGGCTGGGCGGCGGAGGGGGCGACCCTCACCGTCGACGGAGAGACCCGGCAGGTCACCCCGGGCGTCGTCACCGAGCGGCGGGCGTGGCGGCCGGGCGACGAGGTGGTGCTGTGCCTGCCGATGGCACCCCGGTTCACCTACCCGGACCCGCGCATCGACGGGGTCCGCGGCTGCGTGGCGGTCGAGCGGGGCCCGGTGGTCTTCGCCCTCGAGTCGGTGGACGTCCCGGGCGTCGAGACGGTCGACGAACTCCGCGTCGACACCAGCGAGCCGCCCCGACTCACGGACGGCCGGGTCACCGTGCGCTGTCACCGGGTGCACCCGCAGGACCACACCTGGCCGTACCGGACCGACCCGGCCGAGTGCACGCCCGCGCCGGACGCGGAGTTCGATGCGGTGCCCCTTGTCGCATACCACGCCTGGGCCAACCGTGGTCCGTCCACGATGCGCGTCTGGATACCCCGGCACGCGTGACGCGCGGACGCCACCGAGGCGAGTACGCGCAGGGAGGTGCCGCCACCCGGTGGGCCGCGGCACCTCCTTCCCGGTCACGCGGCGCCGGTCACTGTGCTGCCGGACCTGGTGATGCGGTAGGTGATCTGGGTACCGCTCCAGAAGTGGAAAATGAGGGTGACGGTGCCGTCGTTCACCTCGGCGAAGAACTCGGGCTTGAGGATGACGGTGTTGGCGTTGTAGTCGGGTTGGAAGTGCTGCCAGAACTCCTTGAACGGGGTCCAGCCGGCGGGGCCGGCGGGGGTTCCGTCGGCGTACCTGGCCTCCATGGTGGCGAGCTGGTCGCCGCGGAACTGGGTGGGAATGGCGAACGAGCCGGTGGTGCCGGTGGCAGCGGCCTGGGTAGGGGGGTCGTAGGTGATGATGTGGATCTGCCATGGCACGCCCTGCGAGAACCGGGCCTCGATGGTCGAGTTGACGCCGTGGGCGCGGTTGCCGACCAGCCGGGTGAGGGCGGTCGCGGTGAGGGTGAGGATGTTGCCGGAGACGGTGTAGTCGGCGCCGTCGACCAGGTTGGTGCCGCCCTGCCACAGGCCCCGGAAGGAGGCGCCGTTGAGGTTGAGCGTCAAAGACGTGCTGGTGATCGGTCCGGTACGGGGCACGTACACCTGGTCGGAGGAGGCGGTGCCGGAGCGGGTGGTCCAACTGGTCCTGAACATGTCGTACACGCCCTGGTCGCGCCAGCGCAACTCGTCGCGGTCGAGGAACTGGCCGGCGTCCCACACCATCGTGGTGAGGCGTCTGATCCGGGCGTGGTGGCCGACGGCTTCGAGGAATTTGAGGAACTCGCCGCGTTCGATGACGCCGGGCCGGTTGTGGTCCCAGTTGAGCAGGGCCCACTCGCCGATGATGACCGGGACACCGCGGGCGACGAAGGTGTGGTGGACGCGGTCGAAGGTGTCGACGAGGTCCTGCTCCACCTCGGCGTTGTAGCGGGTGAAGCCGGCGATGTTGACGCTGAACGGCCAGAACCCGTAAAAGTGGACGGTCGCGGCGAGGTTGGGGTCGTGGAGCTGGTCGAGCTCGGCGGCAAGCGCGTCGAGCCGGTCCTGGTCGGCGTTCGTGTGCAGGGTCGGCAGGACCAGTAGCCGGGTGGTGTTGTTGCCGCCCGACGCCCGTACGATGCGGACGAATTCGGCGTTGAGTTCGCGTAGTACCTGGTAGTTCTGGTCGTCACCGGCGGTGCCGGCGAACTGCGGCTCGTTGATGCTCTCGAACACCAGCTTCGGCGGATGGTTCCGGAACGCGGCGGTTATCTGGGTCCACAACGCCCGGTACCTGTCCATCACGTCCGCCTGGTCGGTGGGGTACGTGTTGATCCACTGCCAGGAGTCGTGATGCAGGTTGATCATCACGTAGAGGCCCTCGGCGAGGGACCAGTCGACGATCTGGCGGACGCGGTTGAGCCAGGCATGGTCGATGGTGTAGGTCGGCGCGGCTCCGTGGTGGTTGCTCCAGGTGATCGGGAGTCGGATGCTGTGGTAGCCCTGCGACCGCACGTGCCGCAGCATCGCCTGGGTGGTCAGGGGGTTGCCCCAGGCGGTTTCGTCAGGGATGGCGTCGAGGGTGTTGCCGAGGTTCCAGCCGGGCTGCATCGCGGCCACGGCCGCCATGGGGTTGCCCGCCGGGGGAGGCGTGGCCGGGGCCGACGGCGAGGCGGTGGGGGAGACGCCGGCTGTCGGTGAGGGGTTGCCGCCGACGGTGCCGGTGCACGGGACACCGTTGAGCGTGAACGACGTCGGTGCGGTGTTCCCGCCTGTCGCCGTACCGTTGAAGCCGAACGAGACGGTTGCGTTCGTCGCGATGGCGGCGTTGTAGCTGACGTTCGCCGCGGTGGTCCGGCTGCCTGAGGTGGTGACCGTCGCGTTCCAGGATTGGGTGACCTGTTGCCCGGCCGGAAGGGTCCAGGCGAGGTTCCAGCCGTTGATCGGGTCGCCGAGATTGGTCACGCCGACGTTGGCGGTGAAGCCGCCGGGCCATTGGGCCGAGACCGCGTAGGCCACCCGGCAGCCGGCCGCGGCCTGTGCGTCCACAGCAACGGTCATCCAGGTCGTCAACAGCGCCGCCACGCTGCCGGCGATCACGCCGACGCGTAGGCGGCCGCTTCGTATGCTCTGCAGGCTCATCGGTTTTTCCTTGCTGTAGGGGCGTCGGTGCGGCACGGTGAGCCGCTCCACGATCGGTGGGGCGGCTCACCGCCGTCGGGTTATCTGGTCGTTGCGCAGTCGAGCGTGGGCGCCCGGTTCGTGTTGGCCCATGAGCCGAGCACGCCGAAGCTGGTGCTGGCGCCGGCGCCCAGGCTGCCGTTGTAGTCGACGTTGCGAGCGGTCGCCGTCGACCCGTTCGAGGTGAGCGAGGCGTTCCACGACTGGCCGACCGTCTGCCCGTCCGGGAACTGCATGGTGACCGTCCAACCGCTGATCGCGGCGGAGCCGGCGGTCACCCGCACCTCGGCCTGGAAGCCGCCGCTCCACTGGCTGGTGACGGCGTAGGTGGCCGAGCACCCTGCGTTGCCGCCGGGCGGTGTGGTCGGCGGCCGTGTGGTCGGCGGCGGGGTGGTCGGGTCGGGTGCGCCGCCGGGGAAGCGTACGTCGGAGCACATGTAGTAGTTCTGGTCGGCGTGGCCGGCACGCCAGACGGCGTACACGATGTGCCGGCCGGACCGTCCGGGGGCGTTGACCGGGAAGGAGTAGTCGACGCCGTTGAGCAGCGGGTCGCCCGGTCTGGTGGGCCATCCGGTGTCCGGGAACGGGCCGGTGTCCTTTACCAGTTCCAGGTCGCTCCAGCGCAGGCGTTGGGTGAGCGGATTGAATCCCTGCCTGGTGACGTAGATGCGGATGTACGCGGCACCGTGCCGGGCCTGGTCGTGCATGGTCCAGGTGAAGCTGTTGTTCACGTTCTGGGCACGCCAGGGGCCGGGGTTGTCCAGGGCTGCGTAGGTGGGATCGCCGCCGCCGCACAGTTGTCCGTCGGGTACCCGGGCCTGGTGGTTGTCGTTGACGTTGTCCTGGATGAGGCCGTTCCAGGTCCACATGGCGGCTGGATTCGCCTGGTAGGCCTCCCAGCACATCGGCTCCTGAACTTTCATGGCCTGGTCCAGCCAGTCGACCCAACGGGTGGCGCAGCCGTAGTGCCGCGACGGCGGGTCGATCGCCGATCCGTGCGCCGCGGCGGGTCGCGGGTTGATCATGGTGAGGCTGAGCGTGAGTAGGGCGAGCGCGGCGACGGTCAACGGCCGGCGCAGCTCTGCGGGCGAAGACATGGGGCCTCCGTCGATTGGAGAGGGCGCGACGCTGTCGCGGGGTCCCGCCGGATACCTGCCTGGACGGGCGCAGGATCGATAGTTGGCGGAGGCTGCCCTTCCTCCGCACGCACTGCACGGCTCCCCCGGCGTGACAACTTTCGAGGCCCGGGAATCGAAAGTTTCGGTCCGGACGCTACGCCTTTCGTTGATTACCGTCAATGGCGGCGGCCGGATACCGGCTTCGTTGACGGAATCGCCGGCCTTCACTAACATTTGTTCGGAAAGTGTCGAGAACGATCGAGAAACTTTCGCACTTGTCCACTGGTCGATGGATCGCGACCGAAGGTGCGTCCGGGCCTGCTCCTGTGGGCCTGCTCCTGGCGACGGGGGCGATACCCGGATCCGGCGGTCCAGCCCGGTCTGCGACGGCCGGTGCCTGTCGACGGAGGTGGCCGGCTGGGCGGGGAAGGGAGCCAGGTGTCACACGCCGACTCGGGCGAGGTCGTCGCCGGCCGGGAGAACCCACATGGTGATCCGGCCCGTCCGGTGACGATCTCCTATATCGCGGAGACGGCGGGAGTCTCGATCCCGACGGTGTCGAAGGTGATCAACGGCCGCTCCGGCGTGGCCGCCGACACGCGCGCCAGGGTGGAGGCGCTGATCACCCGGTACGGCTATCGCAGGCCGACGCCCACCACCCGCAGCAACGTGATGGAGCTGGTCTTCGACCAACTGGAGCACATGTGGGGAGTCGAGATCATCCGGGGCGTGGAACGGGTGGCTCGGCAGAACCGGGTCGGCGTGATGTTGACCGAGTTCGGGCCGGAACGCAGCGCGATCCACTACTGGATCGACGACACCCTCGCGCGCCGCCCGGACTGCGTCGTCTCGGTGGCCCAGCTCTCGGACGAGCAACGTGACCAGTTGCGGGCCCGGGGCATCCCGTTCGTGGTCTTCGATCCCACGGTCGAGCTGCCGGACGGGGTTCCCTTCGTCGGGGCGACGAACTGGACCGGTGGCCGGTCGGCGACTCGCCACCTGATCCAGCTGGGTCACCGCCGTGTCGCCACCATCGCCGGCCCGGACAGGGTGCTGTGCTGCCGGGCCAGGTTGGACGGTTACCGGTCGGCGATGGAGGCCGCCGGCCTGTCGGTCGACGCGGATCTCGTCGCTCGTGCCGATCTCACCACCGAGGGTGGTCACACGGTCGCCCTGGGCCTGCTCGACCGTCCGGACCGTCCCACGGCCATCTTCGCCGGCAACGACCTGCAGGCGCTCGGTGTCTATCGGGCGGCGCGCGAGCTGGGCCTGCGGATCCCGGCCGACCTGAGCGTGGTCGGCTTCGACGACCTGCCCATCGCCGCGCTTGTCGAGCCGGCGCTGACCACGGTCCACCAGCCGCTCACGGAGATGGCGGTGGCCGCCACCGAGCTCGCGCTCGCGCTCGGCCGCGGGGAGAAGACCGCGCAGCTCGGCCTCGAACTGGCGACCACCCTCACGGTCCGGGCGAGCACCGCGGTGCCGACCCGCTGAGCGCCGACCGGCAGACTCCGGCGATGTCCCCAGGGGGCGGCGATGTCCCCAGGGGGCACGTGGCACCGGAGGTGTGCGGCGGCGACCGCCTTGGACGGCGGCAGCGGGTGACGTGCCTTTCCGGCAACACCTCGTACCCCGACCCGCGCGTTCGGATGCCGGCCGCTACGACGCGGGTGGCGGGGCGGTGGTGTGTCGGACGACGAGGGTGGGGGAGAGCCTGACCTGTGCGGCGGGTCGCTGCCGGTCGGCGATCCGGTCGAGCAGCAGGCGGGCGGCGTTGGCACCGATCTGGTGATCGGCCTGGTCGACGCTGGTGAGGGAGATGGGCCGGAATGAGGCAAAGGTGGTGTTGTCGTAGCCGGCGACGGAGATGTCCTGGGGCACCCGCAGGCCGGCCTCGGCGATGGCGTCGAGAGCGCCCATGGCGACGATGTCCGCACCGGCGAAGATGGCGGTCGGCCGGACCGGCCGGGCGAGTAGGTGCTGGGCGCCGAGGTAGCCGCCTTCCTGGGTGTAGCTGGTGGAGGCGATGTCGATCTCGTCGGCGAGGCCGCGGGCCCGCATCGCCTGCTGGTATCCGGCGGCGCGGATGGCGTTGGGCATCTCGGCGAGGCAGTCCGGGTCGGTCTCGTGGTGCTCGATGTGCGCGATCCGCCGGTGTCCGAGGTCGACGAGATGGTCCACGACCAGCGCGGCCCCGGTGAAGTCGTCGTCGGCGACGCTGTCGTAGCTGCGCGATCGACCGTGCCGGCCGACGACGACGGTGGGCACGGTCGCGGCGACATGGTCGAGGTGGGCGCGCGTCGAGATCGGCGCGATGAGGATCAGGCCGTCCATGCTGCGGTCGATCATGGCGTGGGTGACCTTCGCCTCGGCCTCCCGGCCGTTGCAGCCCGGCCCGAGCAGGACCTGGTAGTCGGTGTCGGCGAGATGCCCGGTGAGCCCGTCGAGGATCTCGGCGAAGAACGGGTTGCGGATGTTGGGCAGCATCACGCCGATCGTGTAGGTCTGGCCGCGCATGCCCCGCGCGGCGGCGTGCGGGCGGTAGCCGAGTTCGGCGATCGACTGCCGTACCCGGTCGCGCATCCTCGGGCTCACACCGTACGCGTTTCGCAGCACCTTCGAGACCGCGGTCGTGGAGACCTGGGCATGCTGGGCGACATCGATGATGGTGACGCGCCGGGATGGTGGCGCGACGGGGGTGTCCATCCGGGTCCTCCCGGGCAGCCAGGGATGGGGAACGTTGCCCCGGGAGTTTAATCGGTTCATCTCCGCGCCGAACAGGCCGGCCTCTTGACGTCAAACTTGTGAACTCCTAGGGTCAGGCGCAACATCTTGGAAAACGTTGCCCACTTACTCTCCGTGTTGTCATGCCGTGGAAGCCCCTCCGTACGCCGGCCCGGATGAAACGTTCCAAGGAAGTAGATCCGATAGATGACAACTATTCCGAACAGGCGCGACCGGGCACGCCGCCCGGGCTCGGGCGGTACGCCTCCGTGGTGGTTCGTGGTGCCGGCGCTGCTGCTGTTCGCCTTCGTGGTCCTGGTCCCGAGCGTGCGCGGCGTCTACTACGCGTTCACCGACTGGGACGGCCTGAGTCCGGATTTCTCCTGGGTCGGGTTCGGCAACTTCACCACCATGGTCGACGACCCGAACGCCCGGCAGGCGATCTGGCACACCCTGGTCATCGCGGTGGCGATCACGATCATCCAGAACGGCGTCGGTCTGTTGCTCGCGCTCGGTGTCAACACGATGATCAAGTCGCGGAACGTGCTACGGGTGCTCCTGTTCGCTCCCGCGGTGATCACCCCGATCGTGACCGCGTACCTGTGGCGCAACCTGCTGGGACCGGACGGTGCGGTGAACAGCCTGCTCGGCGCGGTCGGGCTGGAGTCGTGGCGGCAGAACTGGCTGGGCGACCCGCAACTGGCGCTCTGGGCGATCGTCGGCGTGATCGTGTGGCAGTTCGCCGGCTACTCGATGGTGATCTTCCTGGCCGGGCTGCAATCGGTGCCGAAGGAGATCTACGAGGCCGCCGCGATCGACGGCACCGGCCCGGTACGCCGGTTCTGGTGGGTGGTCCGGCCCCTGCTCGCACCGGCGTTCACGATCAACCTGATGCTCTCCATCATCGGCGGCATCAAGCTGTTCGACCAGGTGTACGCGCTGACCGGGGGCGGCCCCGGGCACGCCACCGACACGATCTCGACGCTGATCTACAAGGAGGCGTTCACCCTCGGCGAGTTCGGCTACAGCATCGCCCTCGCGGTCGTCCTGACGGTCATCGTCGCGGTCGCCTCGACCAGCCAGTACCTCGTGCTGTCCCGCAGCGAGAGGGCCGCGTCGTGAACCGCTACCGCTGGCGCACGTTCGGCCTGGAGATGGTGATGATCGCCGCCGCGCTTGTCGTCGCCTTCCCGCTCTACGTGCTTGTCAACCTGGCGATCCGGCCCACCTCCGACACCTCGTCACCGATCCGGCCGACCACCAGCCCCACCCTGGACAACCTGACCCAGGCGTGGCAGGAGGGCGGGCTCGGCGGCGCGTTGGCCAACAGCGTGCTGGTGACCACCGCCAGCGTGCTGATCGTCCTCGCGGTCTCCTCGCTGGCGGCCTACCCGCTGGCCCGGGCGACCGCCAGATGGTCGCGGGGAATGTTCCTGTTGATCATGCTGGGGTTGATCCTGCCGTTCCAGCTCGCCTCGCTGCCGCTCTACCAGACGATGCGCGACCTCGGCCTGCTCGGCAGCGTCTGGGCGCTGATCCTGTTCTACGCCGGCCTCCAGGTGCCGTTCACCACGTTCCTCTACGTCGGCTTCATGCGGGCGCTGCCCCGCGACTTCGAGGACGCCGCACTCATCGACGGGTGCCGGCCGCTGGAGGTCTTCCGGTACGTCGTCTTCCCGATGCTCAAGCCGATCACGGTGACCGCCCTGGTGCTCAACGCGATCGCGGTGTGGAACGACTTCTTCACCCCGCTGCTCTACCTCTCCGGCAGCGACCAGCAGACCGTCCCGGTGGCGTTGGCCGGCTTCGTCGGCCAGTTCGTCTCGGACTGGAACCTCATCTTCGCCGCGCTCGTGATCAGCATCGTGCCGATCCTCGCCGTCTACTTCGCGCTGCAACGCAGCATCATCAACGGCTTCGCCGGAGGGCTCAAGGGATGACACCGTACGGCCTGACGACGGAACAGCGGCACGAGCCGCTCGGCCTGGGCGAGCCGCGCCCGAGGCTGTCCTGGAAGCTGGAGTCGACCCGGCGCGGGGCGGCGCAGACCGCGTACCGGATCACCGCCGCCGAACGTGCGGCGGACCTGGACGACCCCGACCGGCTGGTCTGGGACAGCGGGCGCCGCGACTCCGCCGACAGCATCGGCGTGCCGTGGGACGGCCCGGTGCTGCGGTCGGCGACCCGCTACCACTGGCGGGTCGAGGTCTGGGACGAGAGCGGCGTCCTGGCCGGAGGGGCCCAGAGCTGGTTCGAGACGGGCCTGCTGCACCTCGACGACTGGACCGCGGTGTGGGTTGGCCGGGACCCGCTGGCCCTGCCACCGGCCGACCCGCCCGGCGACGACGTGCAGACCGAGTCCTCCCTGGTCGCGCCGCCGCTCTACCTGCGCCACCGTTTCCACCTGGCTTGGCCGCCGGCGCGGGCACGCCTCTACGCGACCGCCCGTGGCGTCTACGAACCGAGGCTCAACGGCGTGCGTGTCGGCGACCTGGAACTCGCGCCCGGCTGGACCGAGTACCACCGCCGGCAGCAGTACCAGACCTACGACGTCACCGACCAGGTACGCGAGGGCGCCAACGTCCTCGCGGCGATCGTCGCGGACGGCTGGTGGTGCGGGTTCGTCGGCTTCGACGCCCGCCGCCCGGCCCGGCACTACGGCGACCAGCCCGCCCTCCTGGCCCAGCTGGTCGTCGACTTCACCGACGGCTCCCGGCAGGTGATCGCCACCGGTCCGGGCTGGACCGAGCGGTCGGGGGCGATCCGGGTCGCCGACCTGCTGATGGGTGAGCAGGTCGACGCCCGCCGGCACGTGCCCGGCTGGGACACCGTCGGCGAGCCCGACGGGTTCGTGCCGGCGGGAATCCTGGACACCGTGCCCGGCCCGCTGGTGGCCGAGCCGGACGAGCCGATCCGGGTCACCCGGGAGCTGCCCGCCCTCCAGGTCCGGCGGGCCGGGCCGGACCGGTACGTCGTCGACTTCGGCCAGAACCTGGTCGGCCGGGTCCGCCTCACCCTCCGCGACGCCGGGCCCGGCCGGCGGATCGTGCTGCGCCACGCCGAGGTCCTCGACGGCGGCGGCGATCTGTACGTGGACAACCTGCGCCGGGCCCGGGCCACCGACGTCTACGTCGCCGCCGGTGGTCCGGCGGAGGTCTTCGAGCCCCGGTTCACCTTCCACGGCTTCCGCTACCTGGAGGTCGACAACCATCCGGGTGAGCTGCGGCCGGCGGACGTGACCGCCCGGGTACTGCACAACGACACCCCGTTCACCGGCCGGTTCGAGTGCTCCGACCCGACGGTCAACCAGCTGCAGTCGAACATCGCCTGGGGGCAGCGGGGCAACTTCCTGGCCGTACCGACCGACTGCCCGCAGCGTGACGAGCGGCTGGGCTGGCTCGCCGACGCGCAGATCTTCGCGCCCACCGCGAGCCGGAACGCCGACGTCTCCGCGTTCTTCGCCCGCTGGCTGCGTGACGTGGTCGACGGCCAGGACCCCGACGGCGCGTTCCGGGACGTCGCCCCGGTCGTCTCCGTCACCCGCGAGGCCGCACCGGCCTGGGGCGACGCGGGCGTGATCGTCCCCTGGCACCTGTGGCGCAGCTACGGCGACCGCCGCACCCTGGAGCGCAGCTTCGACGCGATGCTCGGCTGGGTCCGCCACGTGCGCCGGCACAATCCGGACCTGCGGTGGCGGCACCGCACCGGCAACTCCTACGGCGACTGGCTCCAGGTCGACGCGACCACTCCCCGGGACGTGCTGGCGACGGCGTACTTCGCGCACAGCGCCCAGCTCGTCGCCGAGGCGGCGCAGGTGCTGGGCCGGCACGACGAGGCGACCGAGATGCGGTCCCTGCACGACGGCATCCACGCCGCGTTCGTCGAATCCTATGTGGATGACGACGGGGTCGTCGAGGGCGGCACCCAGACCGGGTACCTGCTCGCGCTGGCGTTCGGTCTGCTGCCGCGCCGGCTGGTGCCGGCGGCGGTCGGACACCTCGCCGCCGACATCGAGAAGCGGGACCACCGCCTCACCACCGGGTTCGTCGGGGTGGCGCTGCTCTGCCCGGTACTGGCCGAGCACGGCCGCGCCGACCTGGCCTACGCCCTGCTGCACCAGGACGGGTACCCGTCCTGGGGCTACTCGATCCGGCACGGCGCCACCACGATCTGGGAGCGCTGGGACGGCTGGACCGACCACGCCGGGTTCCAGTCCCCGGCGATGAACTCGTTCAACCACTACAGCCTCGGCAGCGTCGGCGACTGGCTCTACGGCCGGGTCGCCGGCATCGACCAGACCGCCTCGTCGGTGGCGTACCGGGAACTTCTGCTCCGCCCGCTGCCCGGCGGCCGGCTCGGCTGGGCCCGCGCGGAGCAGGAGACCGTACGGGGACGGGTCGCCTGCGGCTGGTCCATCGAAGAGGGCCGGATCACCGTGACCGTCACGGTGCCCCCCGGCAGCACCGCACTGCTGGAGATACCGACCTCCGACCCGGACAGCGTCCGTGAGGACGTCGCACCCGTGGCCGGCCGGCCGGGAGTTCTCGGGGTCGAGCCGGCAGCCGTGGGGGTCACCCTGCGGCTGGCGTCCGGCCGCTACACCGTCAGCGCCGCGGCACCCGGCGCGACCACCCAACCCGCTCCTTCCCCCATGGAGACACCATGAAGATACGCACCCTTCCGGCCGTGGCAGCGGCCGTCACCGCGGCGGCCCTGCTCGCCGCGTGCAGCAGCGGCACCAACGCCGGCTCCGGCGACGACAACACCCTGACCCTCGCCTCGGTCGACCAGGGCTCGATCGAGGACGTCGTCAAGGCATTCGAGGCCGCCAACCCCGGCGTTAAGGTCAACTTCACCACCAGCGGCGCCGACCAGTACCAGCAGCAGATCCGCACCCAGCTCGCCTCCGGCACCGCCCCGGACGTGATGACGGTCTGGCCCGGCAACGGCAACCCCGGCGCCACGTACGTGCTGGCCGAGCCCGGCTACCTGCTGGACCTCTCCGACCAGCCGTGGGCGGCCAAGCTGCCGGACGCGGTCCGCAGCGTCGCGCAGTACGAGGGCAGGACCTACAACGCGCTCTTCGGCCTCAACGGCATCGGCGCCCTCTACAACGAGCAGGCCATGGAGAAGGCCGGCCTGCAGCCGCCGGGCACCTGGACCGACCTGCTGGCCTTCTGCAGGGCCGCCGCCGCCAAGGGCACCCCCGCGTTCGCCCTCGGCATCCAGGACAACTGGGTCACCCAACTCGCCCTGTACGCGCTGGTCGCCACCACCGTCTACGCCGCCGACCCGGACTTCGACACCAGGATGCAGGCCGGGCAGGCCACCTTCGCCAACTCGCCGTGGACGACCGCGATGGCGAAGTACCAGGAGATGAACGCCGGCGGCTGCTTCCAGAAGAATCCGCTCGGCACCAGCTACGAGGCCAGCCAGGAACTCGCCGCCACCGGCAAGACGCTCGGCATCATCCAGGGCAACTGGGTCGTCGCCCTGCTCAAGGGCAAGAACCCGGCCAGCACCTACGTGCTCAAGCCGCTGCCGGCCACCGACGACCCCGCCTCGTTCTTCATGCCCGCCGCGGCCGGCGCCGGCTACGGCGTGAACGCCAAGGCGAAGAACAAAGACCTCGCGCTGAAGTTCGTCAACTTCGTCATGTCGCCGGAGGGCATGAAGGTGTTCAACGGCAAGCAGGGCAGCCTGCCCTCCCTGCCGGACAGCGGCTCCGCCGTGGACCCCGGCATCGCCGAACTGAACACCTTCATCCAGGAGAACCGGACCGTGCCGTTCATGGACCAGCTCTGGCCCAACGCCAAGGTGCAGCAGACCATGCTCTCCGGCCTTCAGGAAATCTTCAGCAACCAGTCCACCCCGGACAAGGTTCTCGCCGCGATGGACGCCGACTACAAGTCCGGCAGCTAGCCCCGACATCCCATCCCGGCCCCGCCGGCCGGGTCACTCCGGCGGGGCCACCCCGGCGCGCACGGGCCGGGCACGTGATGCCGCGTGTTCCGGTGCGGTCGCGCAACGGTGCGACACGTCCGCCGTACGGCACCACCAGCAGACCGATCAGACGCAGGACGGCTCCGCCGGCGCCTGAACGTGGCCGGCGACAAGGGAGGGCAGCAGTGTCATCAGTCAGAAATCGTCGGCGCATGCTGACGGGAGTGGGGATGTGCCTGACCCTGCTCGCGCCGCAGGCGCTCAGCGCCACCCCCGCCGCCGGGCACGCCGGCGGCCGACCTCACGTCGAGGTGGTGAACCTGCAGGTCGACGGCCGCCACGACGCACCGCTCGGCATCGACAATCCCACCCCGACCCTCGGCTGGCAGATCGCCGAGACACGGCGCGCCGCAAGCCACCCGTGCCACCGGCGGCACTCCCGGGCGGCCTGCCCCGGCGACCGGCAGACCGCCTACCAGATCCGGGCGGCGGGCAGCGTGCGCGACCTCCAGCGTGGCCGGCTCCTCTGGGACTCCGGCAAGATCACCTCCGACCGGCAGACCGGCATCCCCTACGCCGGCCGGCCACTCGCCTCCCGCCAGCAGGTGGTCTGGCAGGTCCGCGTCTGGGACGCCGACCGTCGGCCCTCCGACTGGAGCCGGACGTCCGGCTGGGAACTGGGCCTGCTCTCGCCCTCGGACTGGGGGACGGCACGCTGGATCGAGTACCCGGGCCGCACCGAGGCCCAGCCGATGCCGATCCTGGCCCGCCAGTTCACCGTCGACCGCCGCCGCACGATAACCGGCGCCCGGCTCTACCTCTCCGGCGTCGGCCTGCACAAGCCCACGCTCAACGGCCGCACCCTCACCGACGAGGTACTCGCCCCCGGCAACTCCAACTACCAGCTCTCCAGCGAGTACCGCAGCTATGACGTCACAGGGGATCTGCGCAGGGGCGGCAACACCCTCGGCGTCCAGCTCGGCAACGGCCCCGCGTACGTGCGCCGCAGCGTCACCAACCCTGCGGTCGGCCGCACCGCACCGTACTCGTGGTGGCAGAGCCAGCTCAAGGGCAGTGGCGCGCTGGTCGCCGACGTCGAGACCGGTGCGACCACCGTGAAGCTGGACAGCGTCGCCAACTACCACGTCGGCGGCACGATCAACGTCGACACCGGTGAGGGCGGCGACCGCCTGGAGTCCCGGGTCATCACCGCGATCGGCACCGCCGGCACCGACGGCACCGGGATCAGCTTCACGCCGGGGCTGGCCAAGCCGCACACCGCCGGCGCGCTGGTGACCGGATCGGGCAACAACATCGCGGCCAGCGACGCGAGCGCCGGCGCGGCCGTCACCCCGCGCCTGATCGCCCGCCTGGAGATCTCGTACGCCGGCGGCGGCCGCGACGTCGTCGTCTCCGACCGTCGCTGGCGCGCCGCACTCGGGCCGTTGGTCACCGACGCCTGGTACTCCGGCGCCGACTACGACGCCCGCCGTGAGCAGCCCGGCTGGGACCAGCCCGGCGCCGACCTCTCCGCTACCGCGAAGCGCCGCGACGGCACCGCCACCGGCTGGGTCGACGCGGGCATCGCCCCGCCGCCGAACCTGGCCACCAGGCTTGTCGCCCGCGCCGCCGAGCCGGTGAAGGTCGTCGAGACGTTCACCCCGGTGTCGGTGACCAGTCCCGCCCCCGGCACCTGGGTCTTCGACTTCGGGCAGAACATCGTCGGCTGGCCCCAACTGCGGCTCAAGGGAACACCCGCCGGCACCACCGTGCGGATGTCCCCGGCCGAGTCACTCGCCCCGGACGGCACCGTCGACCAGGCGTCGCTGCGCGGCGGTGGCGGCAGCCGGGGCGTCGACCTGTTCAACACCTACACCACGGCGGGGTTGCCGGGCGGGGAGACCTGGCATCCGGACTTCAACTACTTCGGAATGCAGTGGGTCCAGGTCACCGGACTGCCCGAGGGGTACGTACCCACCAAGGACACGATCAGGGGCCTGCGGTTGCAGGCGGCCACGCCGGTCGCCGGTGAGGTGGTCACCTCGAACGCCCGGATCAACCGGATCAACAAGATGGCCCGCTACTCCTTCGCCGGCAACATCATGTCGGTCTTCACCGACTGCCCGGGCCGGGAGAAGCTCTCCTATCCGGCGGACTACACCATGCCGATGGGTGCGATCCACCGCAACCACCAACTCGCCGCATACCTGCGCACCACCATGCACCACCTGGTCGAGGGGCAGTCCCGGGCGGACACCCCGATGTTCGGCAACGTGGCCCTCAAGACCCCGGTGTACGACTGGGGCTACAGCGGCCGGTTCGGCGACGAGATCAACTGGGGCAACGCCATCGTCCTCGTACCGGCGATGCTGTACGAGCTCTACGGCGACACCCAGACGATGGCCCGCTACTACGACCAGATGGTGACCTTCGCCGACTACATCCAGCGGGAGAAGGCCGGCACCGGCGCGGACGCGCACATCGTCGACGCCGCCCTCGCCGACTGGGTCTCGGCCGAGCAGACCTCCGGCCGGATCACCGGCACCTGGGGGTACTACACGATGATCAACAAGCTCGCCATGATGGCGCGGCTGACCGGGCACGGCGCCGACGCCGAGAGATACTCGGCGCTGGCCGCGGAGATCAGGACCGCCTTCAACAGCCACTTCTACAACACCACGCTGCGCCGCTACACCGCGACCGGCGACGCCGGCACCGCCGGCGCCACCCAGGCGGCGCAGGCCCTGGCTCTCGACGCCGGCCTGGTGCCGGAGAGCGAGCGGGGTGCCGTGCTGGACGCGCTTGTCGAGCTCGTCTACGCGTTCCACCCGAACGGCGACGGACCGCACTTCAGCGGCGGCACGATCGGCATGGCGCCGACCGTACGGGCGCTGGCCGCGGCGGGCCGCGACGACGTGCTGTGGGATCTGCTGCAGGAGGACGAGCAGCCCAGCTACGGCTATTTCATGGAATCCACCACCGCCAACCCGGGCGGCATGACGACGATGGGAGAGCGGTGGAACCGTGGCGACTCGAAGAACCACATGATCCTGGCCCAGATCGAGGAGTGGTTCCACAGCGGTATCGCCGGCATCCGGGAGGCCGCCGGATCGACGGCGTACCGGAAGCTGGTCTTCCAGCCGAAGATCGTCGGTGACCTGACCTACGCCAGGGGCAGCTACCGCACCCCGGCCGGCGAGGCACGCGCCGAATGGCGCAGGAGCGAGCGGTCGTTCCGGCTCACGGTCACCGTCCCCACCAACACCAGCGCCGAGGTATGGGTACCGATCCGGGGCGGCCGGATGGCCGGCACCCCGGACCGGGCCGACCTCGTCCGCGTCGAGGACGGCTACGCCGTCTACCGGGTCGGCTCCGGCACCTACACCTTCACCACCGTCAACACGTGACGCCGCGTGGCCCGGCCCGCCGTCCGGCGGGCCGGGCCACGCCCTTCCCGGATCGGAGCATCGTGGGCGTCGACTTCCCGGCCGACTTCCTGTGGGGCAGCGCCACCTCGGCGCACCAGGTCGAGGGCGGCAACGTCAACAGCGACTGGTGGGACTTCGAACACGACCCGCGCACCGCCGCCCGGGAACCCTCCGGCGACGCCATCGACCACTACCACCGGTACGGCGAGGACTTCGCCCTGCTCGCCTCCCTCGGCCACAACGCCCACCGCCTCTCCGTCGAGTGGGCACGCGTCGAACCGGCGCCCGGTGAGTTCAGCCGCGCCGCCGTCGGCCACTACCGGCGGGTACTCACCGCGCTGGCCGGCACCGGCATGACCGCGTTCGTGACCCTGCACCACTTCACGCTCCCGCGTTGGTTCGCCGCCGCCGGCGGTTGGCTCGCCCCCGACGCCGTCGACGTGTTCGCCCGCTACTGCCGGTACGTCGCAGGCGAGCTCGGCGACCTGATGCCGTACGTGTGCACCGTCAACGAGCCGCAGATGGTGGCGCTGCACGGCTACCTGGAGGGCTACCACCCGCCCGGGATCACCAACCCCGTCCTGTGGAAACGGGCCGGCCGTACCCTGCTGGCCGCGCACCACGCCGCCGTGCGCGCCGTCCGCGACGCGGCACCGCGGTCCCGGGTCGGCCTCGCGGTGAACCTGCCGCTGCTCGCGCCGATCCGGGACGACGACGCGTGCCACGCCTTCTGTCGCCTCATGCGCCACGAGATCGTCGACCTGTACCTCGACGGCCTCACCGGACCCGATCGCGGCGACTGGCTCGGGGTGCAGTACTACCGCAAGCAGTGGGTCGACCCCGCCGCACCCACGTTCTTCGCCGACCCACCCGACCGGTTCACCCGCACCCAGATGGGCTGGGCCAACTACCCGGACGGGCTGCGGCAGGTGCTGCACCGCGCCGCCCGGACCGGCCTGCCCCTCTACGTCACCGAGAACGGCATCGCCACCGAAGACGACGCCGAACGGATCGACTACCTGCGCACCCATCTCGCCGCGCTCGCCCGGGCGCGTGCCGAAGGTGTCGACGTACGCGGTTACCTGCACTGGTCCGCCTTCGACAACTTCGAGTGGAGCGAAGGATACCGTCCGAAGTTCGGTCTCATCGCCGTCGACCACGCCAACGACCTCGCGCGGACTCCCAGGCCCAGCGCCCACGCCTTCGCCAGGATCGCGGCCACCGGACGCCTGGACACGACGGGCGGTTAGCGGACCTGCCGCCGGAAGCCGGATCACTGCCGCTTCCGACGGATCGTCAGCGCCCGCGGCGGCGGTGCTCAGCGCGGAGGGGACAGCGCGCGGGGCTCGTAGCTGAGGTGTTCCACCCGGACACGGGTGGACGTCGGCCGACCGTTGCTGGTGGCGTAGACGCCGAGCCAGACTCCGGTGAACCCGCCGGTGGCAGTGCTGTCCAGAGTCGTCCCGTCGGCAACCGCGACGAGTCCGGGCTCGCCGCCGTCGGGGGCGGCGAGCAGCGCGTACTCCTGCCCGCGCGTGCTGACGACCAGGGTCACCGGACCGTCGGGCGCTGGCGTGGGTAGTTCACCGATAACGGTCTCGACGTCGGCGCGCCGGTGCATGGCGCGTACCCGCCGGGTGCCGTCGTCGCCGGCGGTGATGGCGAGCGTCACGTGGTCGCGCTCGTTCTGCCGCACCACCAGTCCTGCCTCCTCCCCGGGCGCCAGGGGAGCGACGACGACGGCGCGTGCGTCGACGTCCTGGTGCTGCTGGCGTATGCCCAGGAATGCCGGCGTGATCGGCTCGGTCAGGGTGGCCGGCCGCACCGCGAGCGTCCAGCCCTGGCCGTCCGGGGTGGCGAACTCCGTCGCCGGCCCGCGGAGCGACGTCCAGCGCAGGCTTCCCGGCGGTACGACACCGGAGGTGGAGCCCTGCGCCTCGCCCGGCCTCGGCTCACCGGCGAACGGCACCTCGACCTCGTCCGGGATCCGGCCGACGCCGGGGGCGAACACCGGCCACCCGTCCTCCCAGACCACGGGCACGAGAAACGTCTCGCGGCCCAGGTTGTAGTGGTATCCGCCGTACGGTCGCATGCCGAGCAGTACCGCCCACCACGAGCCGTCCACGGCCTGCACGAGGTCGGCATGCCCGACACCGACGATCTCCATGCCCCGCCCCAGGTGCCGGTGGGTGAGCACCGGGTTGGACCTGTTCCCCACGTACGGCCCGGTCACCGACTCGGCCCGGGCCACCGACGTCGCGTGGTGGAACTCGGTGCCGCCCTCCGCGGCGAGCAGGTAGTAGGCGCCGTCCACCTTGTACAGGTGCGGGCCCTCGGCCCACACGGCACCGAGCACCGCGCCGTGCCAGATCACGTGCTCGGTGCCGGTGAGTTTCCTGCTGACCGGATCGAGCTCGCGCACCCACACCTCGGTCTGCCCGGGCCACGTCGGCTCGCGCGCCGGGCGGGTGCCGTGCAGCCAGACGCGGCCGTCGTCGTCGAAGAAGATGGACGGGTCGATGCCGTCCTCGTCCAGCCACACCGGGTCAGACCATGGGCCAGCCGGGTCGGTCGCGGTGACCACGAAGTTTCCGCCCGGCTCCCCGTCGGGGGTGCCGACCAGGGTGCACACGACCCAGAAGACGCCGTCGTGGTGCCGGATCGTGGGGGCGAACAGGCCGTGCGAGTAGCGCAGCCCCTGGTAGTCGAGCTGGCCGGGTCGATCTATCACGTGCCCCACCTGCTGCCAACTCACCAGGTCGGTGCTGTGGAAGACGGGCAGGCCGGGAAAGTATTCGAACGTCGAGGTCACCAGGTAGAACGAGTCACCCACCCGGCAGACCGACGGGTCGGGATAGCACCCGGGAAGGATCGGGTTGCGCACGCGGGCCACGCGGTTCACCGTACCCGGGCGAATGGCCGGGCGGGCCCGGCACAAGGCCGGGCCCGCCGTTGCGCCCGTCTGGTCCTGTGTCAGCGTTGCAGTGTCAGTAGGCCGGGTCGGTAGGGCAGGAGGCCGTACTGGCCGCCGGAGTTGGGGTCACGTCCCTGGTAGAGCAGCTGCAGGTTGCAGGGGTCGACGGTCATGGTCTGGTCGGCGTTGCTGCGGATGAGTTCGCCGTGGCTGATGTCGTTGGTCCAGGTGGCGCCGCTGTTGGCTCTGCCGGCGAAGGGGCTGCTCTCGGAGGTGGCCTGTGGGGTCCAGGTGCCGCCGAGGCTGGTGGCGGTGAAGGAGCGGAAGTAGCGGCCGTTCGCGCCGATCGCCTCGACGAGCATGAGGTACCGGTTCTGGCCCTGGAGTTTGTAGACCTGGACGCCTTCGAAGAGGTTGTTCTGCGAATCGGTCATGATCGTGGCGTAGTTCGAGCCGAAGCTGCCCGGGAAGTTCCCGATCGGCATGCTCGCCCGGTAGATCCGGCCGTTGTCCCCGGCGAAGAAGAGGTACATGTTGGTGCTGTCGCCGATGAGCGCCTGATCGATCGGACCGGTGCTGGAGTTGGAGATACTGCCGGTGAAGAGTGTCTGGTGCGCCGACCAGCTGTTCACGTTGGTGGGGTCGGTCGAGGTCCGGTAGGAGAAGGCGGGCCCACCCCACTGGTAGGCCAGCACCCAGATGTTGCGCGGGGCGAAGTAGAACAGCGACGGCGCGACAGCGGAGAACGGCATCGCGTTCTGGCTGGCCGAGGCCATGTCGGACCAGTTCGTGAAGAGGCCGAAGTTCATCGAACTCCACGTCGTTCCGCTGTCGTGCGTGGTCGCGTAGACGAGTTGCCGGCCGTTGTAGGGGGCGTGGGTGAAGTCCTTCAGTGAGACCCACCCCGACCTCGGTTGCGCCAGCGGGCCCGTCGACGACCAACGGTACGACGACGGCAGATTGCACGTGCCGGTCGGCGGCGGGGTGGTGGGTGGTGCCGTGGTCGGTGGCGGCGTGGTGGGTGGTGCCGTGGTGGGTGGCGGCGTGGTGGGTGGCGGCGTGGTGGGTGGTGCGGTGGTGGGTGGTGCCGTGGTCGGCGTTGTGCTGCCGGTACACGTCACGCCGTTCACGGCGAAGCTCGTCGGTGCCGGGTTGCTGCCCGTCCACGACCCGTTGAAGCCGAACGACGCCGTGCCGTTGGTCGGCACCGAACCGTTGTAGCTCACGTTCCTGGCGGTCACCGCCGAGCCGCTCTGGGTCAGTGACGTGTTCCACGCCTGCGTCACCGTCTGCCCGGCGCCGAACGACCACGTCAACGTCCAACCGGTCAACGGATCACCCAGGTTCGTGATCGTCACGTTGGCGCCGAAGCCGCCCGGCCATTGCGACGAGACGGCATAGTTCACTGAACAGCCTGCGGCTGCGGCGCCGGCCGGCACCGCCACGACAACCGCCGCCGACGCCAGCAACGCGACGCCAGCCGATGCCAGGGCAACATTGGTAGATCTGAGTCTGGCCACAAGACACTCCTGACGAAATGAGGGTGATGCATTCATTCACTTCATGCGTATATCGCCGATATCTGCGAGGTGCGCAGGTCGGGCCCGGCATTGGCCGGACCCGTCCGGAGCGGTGTGTTCAGCTGCAGGTGTTGCCGTTGAGGGTGAAGCCGTTCGGTGGGGTGTCGTTGCCGTTGTGGCTGGCTTGGTAGCCGATGGTGGTGGAGCTTCCGGGTGGGATGGAGGCGTTGTAGCTGGCGTTTGTTGCGGTGATCTGGCCGTTGGTTGGTGTGTAGGTGGCGTTCCAGCCGGAGGTGATGGTCTGTCCGGGGGCGAGGGTGAATCTCAGCGACCAGCCGTTGACGGCGCTGGTGCCGGTGTTGGTGATGGTGAGGTTGGCGGTCAGGCCGGTGTTCCATGCGTTGATCGAGGTGGTGACCCGGCAGGTTCCGGTGCCGGTGGGTGGGGTGGTCGGCGGGACGGTGGGTGGTGTGGTGGTGGGTGGTGTGGTGGTGGGTGGGGTGGTGGGTGGAACGGTTGGTGGTGTGGTGGGGTTGGTGGTGGGTGGGGTGGTGGGGGTGGTGGTGCTTTCGGTGATGGTGATGGTGGAGATGCTGCGGGCGGGGACGGTGATGGTCGCCTGTCCGTCGCTGAGGTTGACTGGTTGTGACGCGGCGCCCTGGTTCTGCGAGGTGGCGGTGTATTCGGCGGTGGAGATGCTTCGCGGCGTCTGGACGACGACGTTGTTGACCGTGTTGTTCGAACGGTTCAGCATCACCAGTGTGGTTTTGCCCCGGCCCTGGTAGGCGGTGACTTCCAGTGCCGAGGTCCGCGAACTCTTCGACAGGGCGACGCGTCGGTCGCCGGGGCGGACGTATTTGGCGTATTGCGAGAATGCCTGGCCGCGCCGCAGGACTGTGCCTTTTGTGGTGCCGTACTGGGCGTCGCCGTCGCCGATGAAGGAGTAGAAGCGGCGTCCGTACCACCAGACGTAGGCGCTCCAGCCGGATTCCATGGATCGGTGTACGGTGCGCATGATGTCGTCGAGGGTTTCGTTCCAGACGGCGGCGTTGCTGGGGTTGCCCCAGATGTTCGAACCGTTGCCGTCGGCGGCGTGCAGGTTCCATTCGGTCATCCACTGGTTCTTGCCGTGCTGGGTGGCCAGTGGGTAGGGGGAGAGGTTGCCGCTGTTCTCGGCGTCGTAGAGGTGCCCGCCGACGTAGCCGATGGTGTTGCGGGCGGTGGGGTCCTGCAGTGTGGGGTCGGTGTAGGCGCGGTTGAATCGTAGGGACTCGCCCACCATGAGGCTGGTGTCCCTGACCTTCGCGCCCTGGTCGCGGACCCAGTTGCGCATTTCGGTGCCGGTCCAGTCCATCGAGTCGTAGTTGGGGTGCCAGTCCGGTTCGTTCTGCACGGAGGTCACGTCGATCGTGACGCCCTGACCCTTCATGTATTGCACGTAGCTGTTCAGGTGGTTGGCGTAGTCGTCGTAGTAGTCGGTGCGTAGTTTCCCGCCGTTGACCCGGCTGTTGTTCGTCTTGAAGTTCGCCGGCGCCGTCCACGGCGAGGCGAGGATCTTGACATCGGAGCCGTACGACTTCGCTGTCCGCAGGCTGGCCGCGTACAGGCCCCACTCGCTGGACACCGGCGAGATCACCGTCCGGACGATCGACATACCGAGCTGACCCGGACCCAGACCCACCAGGGTCTGCGTCTCACTGTCCGTCCACGGGCCACCGGAACCGTTGAAGATCGGCGTCGCCGCACCGAACCCGTCGATCGTCTGGAACGACGAGCCGGTGTTCACGGTGAGGTCAGGCGTCGCCGCCAACAGCGGCGGAGCGGTCAGCGCTCCTCCCGCGATCGTCACCAGGGCGGTCGCCGCAGCCACCACCACAACCCGAAACTTCTTCACAATCTCACTCCACAAACTCGTCTAGGACCACCCCGGGGATCAGCCGGGTGCGTTCAGTCGCAGGTCAGTGTCGGCGTCGCGGCGGTACCGCCGCCAAGGAAGCCGAATGTCGTCGAACCGTTCGCCGCCAGCGAACCGTTGTACGAGGCGTTACGCACCGTATAGTTCGGGGCGCTTCCGCTCAGCGTGCCGTTCCAGAGCTGACTGATCGTGGTGCCGCCCGGGAAGCTCATCCCGACGGACCAGCCGGTGAGCGCCGAGGTGCCGGCGCGTACGGTGACCTCGCCCTGGAAGCCGCCCTGCCACGAGTTCACCTGCCGGTACGAGGCCGAGCATGCGCCGGTCGGGCCGCCGGTGGTCGGGGGTGGGGTGGTGGGCTGGCCGGTGGGTGGTGGGGTGGTGGGTTGGCCGGTGGGTGGTGGGGTGGTCGGGCCGTCGGTGAGGGTCGGGGTCTGCCAGTCGCGCCACTGGGAGAGGTTGCCGGCGGCTTTGCTGGCGATCCGTATGGTGCCGGGGGCGTTGCCGGTTTTGAGGAGGTATTTCTGGATGTGTTGTTGCAGCGGGGTTCGCCACTCGGCGCGGTTGGCGCAGTGGCTGCCGTCGGAGACGTCGGACCAGTAGGTGATGTTGTCGCCCGCGCCGAGGGCCTTGTAGACCTCCGCTCCGCCCAGCGCCGCCACGCTGGCCGAGCGGGGGCCGAGGTTGGCGATGTGCGGGTTGTCCATGATGAACAGGCCACGCGGGGCGACCATGGCGACGATCTCGTGGGTGTCCACCGGCAGGTTGTTCGGGTTGCCGGTGAAGGAGCCGAACGCGTCGCCGAGCCACGGCTGCTCGCCGTAGGCGCTGCTCAGACTCTGCGCACCCTCGCCCGGGATGCCCCGGAAGATCGGCACACCGGCGCTGCCGGACTCGATCGGCATGGTCAACGCGATCCGCTGGTCCAGCGCACCCACGGCGAAGGCGCCCTTACCGAACCGGGAACAGCCGGTCACGCCGATGTCGGTACGCAGGACGTTGCCGCCGGAGGACTCGATCACGTCGATGATCCGGCTCACCCCCCACGACCAGGCGGCCAGCAACCCGGTACTGCTCGTGTTGCCGTAGATGCTGTAGAACGCGCCCTGCTTGTTGCTACGCGGCGTGCCCTCCCGACCCACCACGTACGGGTCATAGTTGATCACCGCCGCGCCGGCGGACCGGATCGCCGCGGTGTCCGCGCCGAACCCGCCCAACACCACGACCGCCGGGAACGGGCCACTGCCACCGGGCAGCTGCACACTCGCCGAGAAACTCGAACTCCTACCGTTGTGCGACACGTTCACCGTGATACTGCTGCCCGACACCGTGCCGGTCACACTCGACGGCTTCGCCGGCTTGTCACCGTAGACGTAACGCTCGACCAGTTCCCTGACCTGCGCCCGCTGGCACCGCCAGTCGGCCTTGCTGGAGATACGCGTGCCGTCCAACCTCCGGAACGGGTCAGGCAGCCGCGAGTTCGCCGTCAACGAACCAGGCACCGACACCGGACAATCGGCACCCTCGTCCTCCACCGGCGAAGCCGCCAGCGCGGGAGTAGTGGACTGAAACACCACGGTTGCCGCTCCACCGACCACGAGCGCCGCTACCGCCAACGCGACGATCGTGGACCGGAACCTGGAGCGACCTGAGCGGATGACCATCTGGTCTCTCCTCTTATGAGGGGGTGGTGGGAAGGTGGGCGACTGCAACCGTCGAGGCAGAGTGGCCCGGGATGTTTGCATAGGCAGCTATCGATGTGATCGATAACATAACTCGGCCCTTACCTGCACGCAACCCTCGTAGCCCCAGCCTGGTACCGCGTCGCAACGCGGTAGCCGGCGTCCCGACGGTGCTCGACGCCACGCGGGAGGTCGGCCGCGCCGCTGTCAACCTGTCCGGAGCCGGCCGACGGTTGACCTGAAGCGTGGTTGAGGTTTTAGGCTTTCGTGGTGGATGAGGGAACGGCGCGGGAGCCGTTGACCGAGCGATTCAGGGAGGCCTTTCGTCGGTACCCGACGGGTGTCGCCGTCATCTGTGCGGTCGGCGCTCAGGGACCTGTCGGGTTGACCGCCTCGAGCGTCGCGTCGGTGTCAAGGACGCCACCGGCACTGTCCTTCTCGCTCATGGGCACGCCCACGGCACGGGCTCTCCTCGAAGCGCCCAACTTCGTCGTCCACCTGCTGGGGGCCAGGCACGCCGGATTGGCCCGGGACTTCGCCCGGGCGGGCCGACCACGCTTCACCCCGGAACAGGGTTGGAGCACTCTGCCGACCGGGGAACCGATCCTGCCCAGCGCCCTTGCCGCACTTCGCGTCAGGCCGCTGCAACGTGTGGCGGTCGGCGACGCGACTCTCGTCGTCGCCTCCGTGATGGAGGTCTTTCACGGTCCGCACGACGGGCGGCTGATCTATCACGCCAGCAGGTTCGTCACCTCATCACTGTTGCCGGAAGGAATCTGATGCCACTGCCCCGCCTTTTCCGCCCCCGCCACGTCGCGAGCGCACACTGCGATCTCCCCTGTGGCGTCTACGACCCGGCCCAGGCCCGCATCGAGGCCGAATCGATCAAGGCGATCTGCGAGAAGTACCAGGCCAGCGATGACCCGGAGTTCCGGTCCCGCTCGCTGGTCATCAAGGAACAGCGGTCCGAACTGGCCAAGCATCACCTCTGGGTTCTGTGGACCGACTACTTCAAGGCTCCGCACTTCGAGAGGTACCCGCAGCTGCACACGCTCTTCAACGAGGCCACCAAGCTGGCCGGCGCCAGTGGCGTGAAGGGCTCCGTGGACCCGGCCGTCGCGGAGCAACTCCTCACGAAGATCGAGGAGATCTCGAAGATCTTCTGGGAGACCAAGCAGAGCTGATCCGGCGGAACCGGGTGTGCCCCGGCACCCGGTTCCGCACACGCCGCTCGGAGGAGGACGCATGCCATCGCGCACCGCCTCGTCAGCTGCACACCGGCCCCGAACCACCTCCGAAGGCGGTGCGGGCGGCGAGGGTGCGAGCCCAGAGGACCGCCTCACCATGGGGGAGGTCATCGCCCGTACCGGGGTGCCCGCGTCCGCTCTGCGCTTCTACGAGGGCAGAGGACTCATCGTCGCCGAGCGAAGCGATGGCAACCAGCGCCTCTACCGGCGGCACATGCTTCGCCGCATCTCACTCATCCTCGTCGCCAAACGGCTCGGAATCCATCTCGTCGAAGTTGCCAAGGTCTTCGCCACCCTGCCCACCGACCATGCGCCGACCCATCGGGACTGGCAACGCGTCTCACGGTCCTGGAAAAGTGAACTGGAGAATCGTCGGCGGTACATCGAGAATCTCGAGCATGAGCTGGTCGGCTGCATAGGGTGTGGATGCCTTTCGATGAAGGCATGCAGCCTCCTCAACCCGGGCGATGGACTCAGCGAACGTGGTCAGGGGCCGGTGCGCCTCGACGAGCTCTATCGATAACGACCGGGGGTCTGCGAGTAACGGCTTCGGGTGCGCCAGGTAAGCCCTGGCCAGTGCTTCCGCTGGCCAGGGCTCGCTTCTGTCCATGTGGGCTTGAACCGCCTCCGAAACCTCCCGGGAACATACGCCGGGGATCAGGACGGCCCCAGAGGTCGGCCTATTCGGCCAGGAAGTCGGTGATGTGTTTTCCCGCCACGGCCCGGGCGGGCTCGGCGGCGGTCAGCAGGTGGTTGCGGCTGTCGAGCGTGACGAGTCGGCTGCCGGAGATGAGTGCGGCCAGTTCGGTGGCTTCCGTGGCGGGAACCCGGGTGTCTCCTCGGGAGTGGAGGATGAGCGTGGGGCAGGTGATCTTCGTGGCGAAGGGGAACATGTCGGCGTGTGACATGGTCTCGAGCATGCGGATCGCGTTGCCGGGTGAGGTCGTTCGTCGTTGGAAGTCGATGAGTGAGTCCCATGCCTCCGCAGGAGCGTTGGGGAGAAATTGGGCGGCGAAGGCTCGCAGGTAGCGGCGGTTGCGGGTCTGCCAGCCGACCGTGGCCAGGTCGAGGTCGAGGTCGGCCGCTTTCTGATCCAGTCCGGTGTCGGCTCGTGCGTGTCGACCCCGTGCGTGGGTGCCGACGAGGACCATCCGGGTCACTCGTTCGGGCCGCAGGGCGGCGTACGCGATGGCGATGGCCGTACCGTCGGCCGCGGCGACCAGCGGGAAGCGGTCGAGCCCGGCGGCGTCGGCCACGGCGTCGAGTTCGTCCACCCACTGCTCGGGTGATCTGGCCGGCGGGCACCAGTCGGACATGCCTCCGCCGCGTGCGTCGTAGCGGATCAGGCGTCGGCTCTGGGTCAGCTCGTCCGCCCAGTGCGTCCACATCGGGCAGGTCCGGTCGAGGTCGAGGTGGGCCAGCCAGTTGGCGGCCTTGACCAGGGGTGGGCCGGTGCCTGAGGCCGCGTAGGCGATCCGGGTGCCGTCGTTGGTGAAGCAGAAGCTGACGGTCTCGGCGGATGTGGTGCAGTCGCGTCCGTCCGGTGGGCTGGCTGGTGCTGTGGCATCGTCGGTGCCTGGTGTGGTGGCCGGTGGAGGGTTCAGGCCGGCGAGAAACTGGTAGCCACGCCGGTGGTGGGTGCGGATGACCTCCTGCCGGGTGCCGGTGTCGCCGACGGCGAGGCGAGCGGTGCGCAGGGCTGTGGAGAGTGCCGCCTCGGTGATGAAGCCGTCCGGCCAGACAGCTCGGAGCAACTCGTCCTTGCTGACGATGCGATGCCGGTGCGTGGCCAGGTAGCACAGCACGTCGAAGGCTCGGGGTTCGATCCGGACTTCCAGACCGCATTGCCGCAGTTCGAGGCCATCTATGTCCAGCTCGTAGTGGCCGAACCGGTATGTCCTATGTGCCATGGCTGGGATCGTACAGACGGCATTGCTGTTCTCCTGCCGAGTCTCCGACACGTTGATCTGGCCGCCCGTGCGCCTGTCGGGACAGGCCGTCGGGGCCGGTGGGTGTTGGTCCGTGGCGGGTGTACACGGCGAGCGGCGTTGCTGGGCGGACGTGCGAGAGCCGGCACTCAGGATCGGTCTACGGGTCCATGTGTTGTCCAGATACCGACATCGGCGGGTCGACGTCGCGGATGTGCTGGTCGGCGGCCCACTCTGGGGAGACCTCATCGGTTGATCAGCGTTGTCAATACTTTCCTCAGATCTTCCTCAAGCGTCGGTGCCTGGGCCGCCCATACGCTCGCCCGGCGAGCTCACCCCGCATGCGCGATGCCAGACGCATCGGCTGCTGGCGGCGGGCCTGCCTCATCCGAGCCTCGGCACGTTTCCGGTGCTGACCCACCCTCGGTTAATGGTGCAGGCATCGTCGCGGCCTGGGGGGACGAACGAAGGGACGGCTCGACAGCGATGCGCATCAAACTCAGAAGACCGACATTCAACAGAGAACCCGGGCGACGGCGCAGCGCGACGCCCCTGCGGTTGCTCGCTGTTCTGGCCGCCTTGCTCGCCTTCGTGCCCGGGACCGTTGCCACCGCCGACCCCGCCCACGCGCGGACCGCCGCGAGCAACGACTGCCAGAAGGCGGCGGATGTCTTGGGCCTCATCGGCGACGCCGCCGGTATCGTGCCCGTTCCGGGCGCCGGGCCGGCCTCGGGTCTAATCGGCCTATTGTCCGACATCGGCTCGGGCTGGCTGTGCGGTGGCGAGAGCGTCGCCCAGCAGTTGACGGAGATCGCCATACAGCAGGCGCAGATCGTATTCGAGCAGAACATGGTCGAGATCTTCGATGGGAACTTCAACGACGAGGTGGAACGGCTGGAGAACCTGCCGAAGCTGCCGGACTACCCCACCGACTCCGACCGCCAGGACCGGGTGGCGTTCCTCAACGGCATCTGGACATCTCTCAGCTCGCTCGAGTCGACGGGCGGAACCCTGAGCTTCGCCGCCCTGCCGGGCATGACCGCCCTGGCCGGCGTCAAGATGGCCACGTTGGAACTCGCCATGGAAACCCAGACGGCGCGACTGCAGAGCTGGCGCGACCTGGCTGCCGCTCGGACGACGGAGGCGGACGACAGCATCGTCTTCCTCAACGAGCTGAAAGCCAAATTCGATCAGCACCTCAACGGCCGCTTCACCCGCCACATCCAGACCTTCCCCAATGAGTGCGCCACCGTGTGGTGCTATTCCCGGGCGAGGATCTATGTCCGGGACAACTACCTGAAGAAGACGCTGTACGACAGCGGCGTGATGTCCTGGTCTGGCATCATCGCGCCCAAACCGCCCGAGCAGCCGGAGTACAAGAGCGCCCTGGCGCACGCTGACAACCTGGTCAACACCCGCACCAATCAGGTTCGCGCCACGTACATCACGCCTGAATTTTCGACCGTCATGGCCGCGCTACAGGCGCACAAGAGCACGCCCAACCCGCCGTTGTTCCAGCTCAAGGAGCCGCGGTGCAACGAGGGTAGCTACCTGATCCTGCAGTCCGTGACGCATGACTTCCTCACGGTGACCGCCAGGGACGGTATCAGCAGCGGGACGTCCCTGTGGATGCTCGGCGACCTGGATTTCGCCAGGTCACACGACGGCTCGCAGTTCAGGCCCATCCGCTACGGCGACTCGTTCCTGTACCAGGTCCGCGGCATCGATCTCACCATGCACACCGCCGGGGGCTCTGAGGCCGGCCACCTGATCAGGCTTGAGGGCGATCGGAACTTCGCCGAACATCATCCAGAGTCACTGTTCGAGACCTACATCACCGCCAACGATCAACTGATCTTCAAGGTCAGCGACCGGGACCTGACCATCGGCCTCTCCAACGGAGAGCACACCCATTCCGAGCTGGTCCTGAACAAGCCGCTCGCGGCGGCGATCAATGACAAGAGCTCCCGCTTCCGATTCCACTGTTACCCCGACCCCAAGCCGAGGCCGTAGCAACGACCGGGCCGCGCCGGTGTCCCGCCCCGGGTCTGATGGAGACATCGGCACCCGGGGCGGGATCGGCGCGGCCGGCACCGAAGAAGTACTCCGGTCCGTGGATCGCCTGGCCGAGATTTCTTGCCAGTGGGGGATGGATCGACAAAACTCAGTGCTGAGAGCGCTCTCTCGGTCACCCTCGCGCCGGACGGGCCGGTCGACGGCCCGCTCCGGCGGGTGCCGAAGACTGCCGCCACCGCTCACAGGTCGGGAGACCCCGCCATGTCTCACGCATGCACGCGCGCCGACCACCCGTCCCCAGCGAACCGCTGACACGCACCAGAGGAGTCCCCATGATCCCCTCCACAGTTCCCCGCCTGTCGCCGCCGTCGGACACAGGACCGGTCAGAGCCAGAGCCAGGACCGCGATCCTCGCCGTACTCGTCCTGCTGCTCGGGTCGTACACCGCACTGACGGGCGACGAGGCCCGCGCCGCGGGCGCCCTGCTGTCCCAGGGCAGGCCGGTCACCGCGTCGTCGACCGAGGGCGCCGGCACACCGGCGAGCGCGGCCGTGGACGGTGACACCGGCACCCGCTGGTCCTCCGCCTTCGACGACGCGCAGTGGATCTACGTCGACCTGGGCGCGAGCGCCACCATCGACCAGGTGATTCTGAACTGGGAGGCGGCCTACGCGACCGGATTCCAGATCCAGACATCGGCCAATGCGACGAGCTGGAGCACGATCTACAGCACGACGACCGGCACCGGCGGGGTGCAGACCCTCGCCGTGGACGGCACCGCCCGGTACGTGCGGATGAACGGCACGGCGCGGGCCACGGGCTACGGCTACTCGCTCTGGGAGTTCCAGGTCTTCGGCACGACCGGGACCACCCCACCGCCGACCGGCACGCCGATCTCCGAGTTCAAGCCCGTCACGGCCTCCAGCTGGGAGGGCGGCAACGCCCCGGCCGCCGCGCTCGACGGACGCACCACCACACGCTGGTCGAGCCAGTTCAGCGACCCGCAGTGGATCCAGGTCGACCTCGGCGGCACCGCCACGGTCAACCGCGTCGTGCTCAACTGGGAATCGGCGTACGCGACGGCGTACCGCATCGAGACGTCGCCCAACGGCACCACCTGGACCACCGTCTACTCGACGGCGGCGGGCACCGGCGGGGTGCAGACGCTCGCCGTCAGCGGCACCGGGCGGTTCGTCCGGCTGACCGGCACCGCGCGGGCGACCGGCTACGGCTACTCGCTCTGGGAGTTCCAGGTCTTCGGCACCGTCGACACCGGCGCCACCACACCGCCCCTGCTCTCCGGACCGACCAGGCCACCCGCGACCACCGGTCAGTTCGCGCTCTCCGCACCGGCCGACGGCGCGATGGTGACCAGCACCCGGCGCCCGGCCCTGTCCTGGGCCGCGGTCGGCGGCGCGGCGCGGTACCAGGTCTGGATCAACGTCAGCCGCACCGACTACGACTTCGCCCAGCCCGGAAACCTCATCGACCTCTACACCAGGGTCGCCGAGCCGACCGGCACCAGCTACACGCCAAGCTGGGACCTCCCCGACCGCTGGACCTACAAGTGGTATGTCGTCGCGGTCGGCGGATCGGGCACGACCACCACCTCGAACATCCGCCGGTTCAGCGTCTACCTGCCCGAGATCGAGACCGTCGCCGACGGCGTCGGCATCGTCAACGGGGCCCGCGACCTCAACCGGAACGGCTCGGTCGAGCCCTACGAGGACTGGCGGCAGCCGGTCGAGGCCCGGGTCAACGACCTCCTCTCCCGGATGACGGCCGAGGAGAAGGCGTACCAGATGTTCTACAACGCCCAGGCGTTCCCGCGCTCGGGCTGGCACTTCGGCCCGGCCCAGCCGCAGGACCTGCACACCATGCTGATCGCGTCCTCCGGCACCCGGCTGGGCATCCCGTTCGTCTCCGCCGGGGACACCATCCACGGGTACGAGACGACCTGGCCGACGCAGAGCGCGCTTGCCGCCGCGAGGGACTACCCACTGGACTACCGGCTCGGCGACCTCCAGCGGCGCGAGCAACTGGAGGTGGGCACCCGGGGCGTGCTCGGCCCGCTCGCGGAGGTCGGCACGAAGGTGATCTACCCGCGCATCCAGGAGGGCAACGGCGAGAACGCCGACGTCGCCGCCGCCCAGGTGCGGGCGCTGGTCGCCGGCCTGCAGGGCGGCCCCGAACTCAACCCGAGGTCGGTGCTGGCGACGGTCAAGCACTGGCCCGGCGAGGGCGCGGGCGGCGAGGCGCTCATCGTCTTCGACGAGGTCACCATCAAGTACCACATGATCCCGTTCCGGGCGGCGATGGAGGCCGGCGCGGTCAACATCATGCCCGGGTACGCCGGAAGCTCCTACCTCGACCCCGGCGGACCCGGCGCCGGTGACAGCGCGAAGATCCTCGCCTACCTGCGCCAGAACCTGGGTTTCACCGGCCTGATCACCACCGACTGGCTGCCGTCGGGCTCCTGGGTCGGGGCGGCCAGGGCCGGCTCCGACGTGATGGGCGGCGCCGACCCGGGTGCGGCGGGCTTCTCCATCGCGACCTTCACCGCCAACGTGCCGGCGGCGCGCATCGACGACGCGGTACGCCGGATCCTGCGGCTGAAGTTCCAGCTCGGCATCTTCGAGACGCCGTACGGCGACCCGGTCAACGGTCCCTACCGGTTCCACCAGCCGGCGTACACGCAGTTGATCAACCAGGCGGCGCGCAGGTCGATGACGCTGCTGAAGAACACCGGCGTGCTGCCGATCCGGCTCAACCCGGGCGACAACATCGTGGTCGCCGGCCCCCGCGCCACGGACGGCGGCGCCTGCTGCGTCTGGACCAGCTACTTCCACGAGCAGTACGGGTCGAAGACCATCCTCGACGCGGTCCGGGCCCGCGCGGCGACGGCCGGGGTCAACGTGCACCAGGACACCGGTCCGAACCCGAAGCTCGCGGTCGTGGCCGTGGGCGAGGGCTCGTACACCCACGGCACGCAGTGGGTGAAGGAACAGCCGTACCTGCCGCCGGACCAGCTTGCCCTGATCCAGAACTTCCAGCGACAGGGCATCCCGGTCGTCGTCGCCCTGGTGCTGCCCAGGCCGTACGTGATCACCGAGTGGCACGACCTGGCCAGTGCGATCGTGGTCACCTATCGCGGTGGCGAGGAGATGGGTCCGGCGCTGGCGAGCCTGCTCTTCGGCGACTACGCGCCGGGCGGCAGGCTGCCCTGGCAACTGCCGCGCAGCCTCGACCAGGTGTTGCGGCCGGGCGGCACCGACATTCCGGCCGACGCGACGGAGCAGTGGGACCTGCCGTACGACCTCGGCGCCACGGCGGCGCAGCGGACCGAGATCCGTAACCGCATCAACGCCGGACAGGCGGTGCCGACCAACTACGGCAACCCGCTCTATCCGTACGGCGCGGGCCGGACCGGCTTCTGACAGATGGCACCAGCGGCCCCCGTGCCGGCTGTCCTGGACGGGCTCGGCCCGCCCGTCCAGGGCAGCCGGTGCTCAGGAGGCGGTGCAGACCGGGGTCAGGCCGGTGGCCGCCCCGGTGCCCTGGAAGCCGAACTCGGTGGACTGGCCGGCGTTCACCCGGCCGTTGTAGCTGACGTTGCTGAACCGCACGGTGCCGCTGCTACCGCTGCGGTTGGCGTTCCAGGCATTGGTCACCGCGGCCCCGGACGGCAGGGTGAGTTGGACGCTCCATCCGTTGATCGGCGCGGCGCCGGCGGTGACCCGCACGGTGGCGACGAAGCCGCCGGTCCAGGAGTTCAGCGAGACCGTGGCCGAGCAGCCGGTGGCCGGCGGCGTGGTCGGGTTCGGTGGCGTGGTCGGCGGGACGGACGGCGTCACCGGCGGCGTGGTCGGCGGGACGGACGGCGTCGCCGTCGGGGTGCCCGGCGAGGTCGGGTCGGTGGAGACGTCGCGCCCCTTGTTCAGCTCGTCGAGGACCGCGTGGTAGGCGGCCTTCTTCTGGTAGTTTCCGCCGCCGCCGGTGAACAGCAGGCCCCGCTCCGAGGATCGCCACGACTCGCTGTCGGCGATGCCCCAGACGGTGATGCCGGTGCACCTCGCGACGTTCAGGCAGGCCCGGACGACCTTTCGGTAGTTCTCCGCCTGGCCCGCGCCGATGTCGTTGTTGCTCAGGTCGTCGTCGATGTCCAGTTCGGTGAGGTGCACCTCGACGCCGAGGTCGGCGAAGCGCTGGATGTTGGCCTGTAGGTCGTTGGTGATGATGCTGTTGGGGTTGTCGTTGAAGTGCGCCTGGAACCCGACGCAGTCGATGTACTGCCGGTAGGTGCGGACGATGTCGTACAGCGCGTTGGCCTTGCGGTTCGGGGTGCCGCCGGAGACGGTCAGGCCATCGACGTCGTAGTCGTTGATGCAGAGCTTGGTGCTCAGCCCGCCGGCCTGCACGACCTGTTTGGCCCGGATGAACGAGTCCCGGATGACGTCGGTGTCGCCGGCGTCGAAGTAGTCACCGTCGCCGTTCGCGTCCCGGCTCAGGCTGTGCGGCCACTGGGTACGGCGCCGGCCGGTGTTGTTGTCGTCCAGCGCCTCGTTGACGACGTCCCAGTACGCGATCCTGCTGCCCCAGCGGTTGATGGCGTTGCCGATGAAGGTGTTCAGCGTCCCCTGGCTGGCACCCTGCAGCGCACCGGCCTGCGAGTGCCACACCAGCGTGTGCCCGCGGACCAGCATGTTGTTGGTCTGGGCGTAGTTGACCAGGGTGTCCGCGCTTCCGGTGTTCTGCAGTCCACCGCTCGACGTGGCGATCGTGGCCGGCTTCATGTCGTTCTCGGGAGTCAGTTGGTTGAACTCCTGACCGACGATCGAGGAGAGTCGGCCCGGTGAGGCGGCGACGCCGAAGAACAGCCCGGCCTTGGCGGCCGCGGCCCGCAGCGTGGTCTCGGCCGCGGCGGCCGGGTCGATGGCCTGGACCGTCACGGCGCTGCCCACCAGCAACAGCATCGCCATCGGCAGAGCCACCCTAGTAACTTTCTTGCGCTGCCTCAGGCTGCTGTTCACGGGACCTCCTCGACACCTGACGCCAGTAATCGATGCTCATGCATGCCTTGAAAGGTCAGTATCGGCATCGGCCGGTCACGCTGTCAACAACTTCCGGAAATATTCCGGAAATCATTGGTGTGGTCGAGGAGTCGGCGAATGGATGTTTGCGCAGGTAGCAGAAATTCGGGGCCGGATCGGTGGATTCGGGTAAGAGGACAACGTCCGATCGTGCCTGTCGTCGATGCCACGGATACCGAAACATTCGTGGGTGTCAACCGGCGCGCGATGGGTGGCCAGTGGCCGATGACCATCAGCGGTGGCATCTCCGTACTCGCGATCCGGGGTGGCTCGCCGACCGCCCCTGAGAAGCGGCCGCCCCCAGGGAGAAACTGCCGCTCAGGGAGATGCTGTCCGGGCTCGCGGCATTCCGTCGCGACCCCGGGGTCAGGCCGAGTCGCGTACCACCAGGGTTGGCTGGAAGGTGACCGAACGGGGCAGGCGGCCGGGCGACGCGATGTCGGCCATCAGCAGCTCGGCCATCTCGGCGGCCATCTCTTCGAGCGGCTGCCGGACGGTGGTCAGCAGCGGCCGGCAGTCCAGCGCGGCACTGCTGTCGTCGAAGCCGACCACGGCGACCTCGTCCGGTACCCGGCGGCCCAGGTCCTGCACCGCACGCAGCGCGCCCTCGGACATCAGGTCGCTGGCCACGAAGAGGCCGTCCACGTCGGGATGTTGGGCCAGCAGCCGGTGAGCGCACTCTTCGCCGCCGGCCCGGGTGAAGTCGCCCTCCACCGAGGGCACGTCGGCGAAGCCGCGGTTGGCCAGGTACGACCGGAAGCCGTCCAGCCGGTCCAGCCCGGCCGGGATGTCCAGCGGGCCGCTGATCGTGGCGAGCCGCCGGCAGCCCCGCCCGAGCAGGTGCTCGGCGGCCAGCCGAGCGCCCAGCCGCTGATCCACGTCGGCGTGGCTGATCGGGATGGGCTGCGCCGGACGTGCCGACAGCACCGCCGGGATGCCCAGGTCGTGCACCTGCCGGGGCAGCGGGTCCCGTTCATGGCTGCTGATCAGCAGGACGCCGTCCACGTGACCCTGGCGCAGGTAGCGGATCACGTGGTGGTGGTCGCTGGAGTCGGTCGGAATGATCACCAGATGGATGTCGTGCAGCCGCAGCGCGCCGGTCGCCCCGGCGGTGATCCGGCCGAAGTAGGGATCGGTGAAGACGCGGTTGAGAAACGACGAGTCGTCCGGGCGGTCGGGCTCGGAGATGACCAGGGCCACCGAGTTGGTGCGGCGGGTGACGAGGGTACGGGCGGCCAGGTTCGGGACGTACCCGGTCGCGGCTATCGCGCGCTGCACCATCTCGCGGATCTTCGCGTCCACCGTCGGCGCGCCGTTGATCACGCGGGACACGGTCGCCCGCGACACCCCGGCCGCCTCGGCGACCTGGTCCATCGTCGGGTTCCGCCCGCCGCGTGCGGGCCGCGTCGTCATGGCGTCTGTTATATAGCACCGGGTCGAGTGGCTCAGAGAGCGCTTCCCCGCTCTCCGGAGGGTGGGAAGGAGGCCGGGGCGGGGATGGTCCCCGCCCCGGCACTGCTCTGCCGAGCCTGTGGTCAGGTCACTGGTAGACGCGGACGTAGTCGACAAGCATCTGCGACGGGAACGGCGTGGTGGCGTCGATGGGGCCGGGGAAGTCGCCGCCGACGGCCAGGTTGAGGATCAGGTAGAACTTGTGGTCGAAGATCCACGGGCCGCGCGTGTTCTCCGCGGTCTCCTTGCTGGCGTTGAAGACCTGCCGGCCGTCCAGGAAGAACCGGATGCCCCTGCTGTCCCACTCGGCGGCCCAGACGTGGAAGTCCTGCGACAGGTCCACGGTGGCGTACTTCTGGCCGTACCCGCCGGCACCGTTGTAGGCCGGTGCGTGCAGCGTGGAGTACGCCTCGCTGGTGTTGCGGCCGAGCACCTCCATGATGTCGATCTCGCCGTTGTACGGCCACGGCCGCCCGGTGAGGAAGTCCTCGCCCATCATCCAGAACGCCGGCCACAGGCCGTTGCCCTTCGGCACCTTCACCCGGGCCTCGATCCGGCCGTACTGCACGTGGAACTTGTTGCTCGTGTTCATCCGGTGCGAGGTGTACTGCCGGCCCTGGTAGTCCTGCCGCCGGGCCTCGATCACCAGGCTGCCCTGGCCGTTCATCGACGCGTTCTCGCTGTTCGGCGTGTAGTACTGGATCTCGCCGTTCTGCGGCACGCCCGGGTCCATCGTCCACTTCGCCGCGTCCGGCCTGCTCCCCGCCGGGCCGTTGAAGTTGTCCTCGAAGACCAGCCGGGTGGCCGGGAAGGTCGGGTCGGCGGGTTCGGCGGGCGGGGCCACCGGGGCGCCGCCGGTGCCGTAGATGCTGAACTCCCACAGCGAGTAGCCGTACGGGCCGCCGCGGGCGGTGCCGTACATCCGGACGTAGCGTCCGGTGCCGGTGGCGTTGATGACGTCCTTGAGCCCGTCACCGCTGGTGGTGGAGAAGATCGAACTCCAGCTGCTGCCGTTGCTGGAGACCTGGATCTGGTATGCGGTCGCGTACGCCGGATCCCACTGCAGCACCACCTGACTGATCTGTGCCGTGGCGCCCAGGTCCACCGAGATCCAGCCCGGGTCCACCCAACCGGTGGTCGAACTGGTCGCCCAGCGGCTGGCCGGGTCGTGGTCGAACGCCTTGTCCGGACTGCACGGGTTGCAGTTGACGTCGTTCTGCCAGGACGAGGCCTGGGCCGGCTTGTTGTAGGAGAGCAGCCGGGTGCCTCCGGTGGGCGGCGGGTCCGTCGGCGGCGGGTCGGTGGGCGGCGTGCCGCCGCCGGAGAAGACCTGGAACTCCCAGAACGAGTAGCCGTAGATCTCCAGCGCCCGCTGGGTCATGTTGATCCGGACGTACCGGGCGGTGCCGGTGACCGGGATGCTCTGCTGGCCGCCGGTGCCGGTCGTGGTCGCGTACGCCTGGGTGTAGCTGCTGCCGTTGGAAGAGAACTGGATGGTGAAGGCGCGGGCGTACGCGGCCTCCCAGTTGATCGCGATCCGGCTCACCGCGGTGGCCGTGCCCAGATCGACCTGGAACCACTGGGAGGCGGAGTACGCGCTGGCCCAGCGCGTGCCGGTGTTGCCGTCCACCGCCTCGGACGGCAGGTAGGCGCCGGGCACCTCGGTGGACGAGGCGGTGGCCGGACGGCCCTGCGAGACCACCACCTCGGCGGCGCTGGCGGTCGTGGTGGTGACGACGAGATACGCGCCGAGCAGGCCGGCCAGCCCGGCGCCGAGGACGGCAACGCGCGGCCGGCCTCGTCGGAACACAGAGGATGTCATCGGACGCCTCCTCCTTGCGAGGATCGAGAAACGGGACGGGGATGTGTCGGCGCTGTTACGCGGTGTGAGAGAGCGCTCTTTCGGCACGCTCACTCTGACCCGCTGACCCATGGCTGTCAATGCCTGGTCGCGTACTTGGGGAGCGCTTCCTCGCGTGTGCGGCCACTGCACGGCCATGGCTCCCGCAGGTGAACCGCATGTTAAGGACTTAGCGCCGACGGGCCCGAAACGTTGCGTCACGGCTCGGGCCCCCGACCGGTCGGGTGGGCACGAACGCCGACGGTCGACGAGGCCATCGCGTGGGGGCGAGGCGCGGGTCCGGTGGGTGCGACGTGCGGGCCGACCGAGAGGTGCTGGAGGGTGGGTGCGGGGAAGCGCTTCTCCGGAATCAGCGCACGTTTCCGCACATGGCGAGTGTCGGCAAGCGCAGATCTTGAGAAAGCGCTTCCTGAGCGTCGATACTCCGGGAGCCCTCGTCCCCCACCGCCGGAGGATCCCGTGTATCCGTCCCCCCGCATCCGAATCCTGCTCGCCGCCGTACTCACCGCCGCCGCCACCGGCGTCGTGCTGACCGCCGGCTCCGCCGAGGCCGCCACCGTCACCGTCCAGGCGGAGTCCTACGCCGCGCAGTCCGGCGCCCGTGTCGAGCCCACCGCCGATGCCGGCGGCGGGCAGAACGTCTCCTACCTCGCCGAGGGCGACTGGATGCGGTACGACGGCGTCGAGCTGGGCGGGGCCGGCACCCTGACCGTGTCGGCGCGGGTCGCCTCCGCGGTCGGCACCGGCCGGGTGGAACTGCGCACCGGCTCGACGGCAGGACCGCTGCTCGCCCAGTTCACCATCGCGGCGACCGGCGGCTGGCAGTCCTGGACCACGCTGACCACCACCGCCGCGACCCATCCGACCGGCAGGCAGACGGTGTTCGCGGTGCTGCGCAACACCACCGGCGGCGACTTCGTCAACATCAACTGGTTCTCGTTCGGCGACGGCGCGCCGCCCACCACGGAGGTGGGTTGGGTGCCCGTCGACCAGGCCGCGTGGAACGCACAGCTGGCCGAATTCCGCGCCCTGACACCGCGGCCCGTGCCGGCCAACGCCGTACGGGTGCCGGAGTTCAACGCCACCTGCGCCTACAGCCACTCCGGTCCGGACGACCCGATCATCTTCCCGGGCCTGCCGGGCGCGTCGCACATGCACAGCTTCCTCGGCAACCACGGCACCGACGCGCACACCACCACGGGTACGCTGCTGGCCAACGCCGGGACCAGTTGCCGGCCGGCACCCGACCTCTCCGCGTACTGGATCCCCACGCTCTACGAGAACGACCGTGCGATCGAGCCGAAGGACGTGGTGGTCTACTACGGCTCCCGGCTCACGGACCCGGCGCCGACCGTGCCGTTCCCGCAGGGCTTCCGGATGATCGCCGGCGACGCCCGGCTGCAGTCACCCACCCCGGCCGGCTCGGTGAACGCGTTCTACTGCGCCGGGCCCGGCGGCGAGGTCGGGCGCAGCGCCGACGGCAACTGGCCGGTCTGCGCGCCCACCGCGACCCTCATGTTCCACCTGGTGTTCCAGGACTGCTGGGACGGCGAGCACCTGGACAGCCCGACGCACAAGGCACACGTCGCATACAGCTACGACGGCACCTGCCGGGGCGAACACCCGGTGGCCATCCCCAACCTGTCGTTCCTCATCGCCTACCCGACCAGCGGGTCCGCGGCCGGCTTCCGGCTGGCGTCCGGAATGGCCTCGTCCATGCACGGCGACGCGTTCTTCGCCTGGGACAACCGGGCGCTGGGAGAGCGGGTGAAGAACTGCCTGGTGCAGCGGGCCAAGTGCAACACGAACGGTGACTTCTGAGGCCGCAGATGACGTCGAGCTGATCCCGGCTGCCCGTCCTCCCGGGCCGGCAGCCCGACGCCGAGGGCGCGGAACAACTGCTCCGCGCCCTCGGCATGGTCAGTCCTGGCGGCAGGTCGTGTCTCTGGTCGGCATCCTGCCGTCGACCAGGTAGGACGTGGTGATGTTCAACGCGCAGGCGTTGCCGCCCAGGACGTAGACGCCGTGCCCGCTCCCGTCGACGGTCACCAGCCGGGAGCGCTTCTCGAACTTCTCGTGCAGCAGTTTCGCGTTCGCCAACGGGGTGACCGGGTCGTGCCGGTTCTGCAGGATCAGCACGTTTGCCGGTCCGTCGTCGACGATCTCGACCGGCGGTTCGGCGGGCTCGTACCTCCAGTAGGCGCAGGGAATGACGTTGGCGGTGGCCGCGCCGAACATCGGGTACCGCTTGCGGTCCACGGCGACGGCGCGCCGGTAGGTCGCCAGGTCCTCGGGCCAGTCGACGTCGTTGCAGGTGACGGCGAGGAACACCGTCAGGGCGTTGTCGGCCGGGTGCGGAGTTGCCGCCGCCGTGGCCCGCGGCGCGCTGCCGGGGTCCAGGTACGACTGCCAGAGCCGCGCCGTGTTCCCGTACTGCGTCTGGCCGTAGAGCCCGAAGAAGGTGCCGAACCGGAAGACGGCGCCGTCGGTCCCGTCGGGCGCCGGCGTCCTGTCGAGCCGCTCGGCGATGGCGAAGTAGGTCCTGCGCACCTGCTCCGGAGTCCGGCCCAGGCCGTACGCGTCGTGCCGGGCGGCCGCCCACGCCGCGAAGTCGGGGAAGGTCTGCGCGAAGCCGAGCGCGAACCGGCGCAGACCGTCGCGGTCGAGGTGGGTGTCGTCGAGGTTGCTGTCGAGCACGATTCGTTCGGTGCTCTCCGGGAACATGGAGGCGTACGCCGCGCCCAGCGCCGATCCGTAGGACGCCCCGTAGAAACTGGCCTTCTCCTCGCCGAGCGCCGCCCGGATCCGGTCCAGGTCGCGGGCCATGTTCGCCGTCGACAGGTGCCGCAGCCGCCCGTCCTTGTCGTTCTCGGCGCAGCGGGCGGCGACCTCCTCCACGATCCCGGCCTGCCTGAGCACGGCGGCGTCGTCGACCGCGTACGGCGGGACGTTGGCCCAGTAGGCGTCCGTGGCGGTGAAGCCGCAGCTCACCGACGACGAGTGTCCGACGCCCCGGGTGTCCATGCCGATCAGGTCATAGGCATCCATGACACTTGCGGGCAACCCCTTGTTGATCATGAATGCCGGTTGGTCCAGCCCGGTGCCGCCCGGCCCGCCCGGGTTGAAGATCAGCACGCCGCGCCGCTTCTCCGGTTTCGTGCTGGCGATCCGCGACACCATGATCTCGATCTGGGTGCCGTCGGGGTCGCGGTAGTCCAGCGGAACCGGCACGCGTGCGCACCGCACCTGCAGCGGCGGCGTCACCACGACGTCCTCGGGGCACGCGGCCCAGGTCAACCGGGCCGCGGACTTCCCGGCAGCGGCCGGCATCGCCGCAACCATGGCGCCGAGCAGGCCGAGCACCGCCACCAGGGCGGCGCCACGCCGTCGATACATGTTCGGTCTCCTCTCACCGTCGGTGGTGTTGAGCCGTTCGAATCCGGTGACCGGCCCTGACACTCCGCAATGACAGCAGCTGCCGCGGTCGTCGGTCAGTGGCGCCGTGTCACCACAACGATGTGACGTGGTGTCACTGAGGGCCGGTCGGGACGGGAGGCTGCCGACGGACCGCCCTCCGTGCCCACGCGGGTCGGTGGGTCGAGGGGCCTCGGCGATGGTGCCGGCCACCGGTGCGGGCGGCCGGTTGCTCGTCGTGCGAACGCCCGCCACGCCCGCCGGCGCTCGCTAAGGTCGTGGGTGTGGTTGCCGCTTCGCGCCCACCCGCGCCTGGTCACGGGCTGTGCCGGCAGGAACCGGGCCGGCTCGCCCCGGGCTCGTCGCGATGACGCGTCCCGGCCGCCGGAGGGCGAGCGGGCCCGACACCCGGAACTCGACGCCGTTGCCGGAGAACCGGGGCGCCGGAGCCTCTGCGCGGCTCGCCCCGCTCGTCGTACGGCCGGCGACGCACGACGACCTTCGAGTCACGGCCCGCAGCCATGTGGATCTCCTGCCGATCGGACTCTTCCCGTTGCTCGGCGCGCGATTCGTCCGCCGCTGGCAGCGGACCTTTCTCGACTCCCGCTACGGGGTCGGTTACGTCGTTGTCGACACGACCGCACCGGCGGACGGCATTGTCGGATTTCTGTTGGGTACCACTGACCAGGCCGCGCACATGACGGCCCTGTTGACCGACCGGCGGGCCGTGGCCTCTCTCACGCTCGCCGGGGTCGGGGCACTGATGTGCCGGCCCCGGGTAGCCACCCGGCTGTTGCGCTCGCGGGCCTGGCCGTGGGTACGCCAGCTGCGTCGTCGGCGCGCGGCGGGCACGCCGGCACGGCCGTCGGCTCCGGCTGCCCGGGTGGCGGTGATGATCGCGTTGGCAGTTCACCCGGAGTGGCGTGGAAGCGGGATCGGCGAGGCGTTGGTGGCCCGATTCGTCGAGGACGCCCGTCGTGCCGGGGCCGGGACGGCCGAGCTGGTCACCCCGACCGGGCCCGCCGGGGCAGCCAGCTTCTACGAACGCCTGGGCTGGGAGGCCGGTCCGCACCGGCGCACGCGGGACGGGGACGGTCTGCGCGGCTACCGCCTCAGCCTGCACGACACGGGCTGACCGGAACCGGACCCGCTGCGGGGCGGGTGGCGGCCGGGCACCTCGGAGCGCCGCGCTGGCGTACCGCGACTCAGGAACCGGCGACCGGGTCCCGGGCGGTCGTGACGTGCATCCGAGGCGCGACCCGACGGGGTCGGCGATGGAAACGAAAACGGTTGCCGTTATAGTCTTGCGGTACCAGGAGCCGACCGGCGCCAACTGTCCCCGAACGTCAGGTGGTCCCGCGCCGGTGCACCCCTACCCGAACGGATCCGTCACGCACCATGCGCCTCTCCACCGCCACCGCCACCGCCGTCGCCGTCGCGGTCGGCATCGCCGTCCTCGGTGCTGTCCCGGCCGCCGCCGCTGCCGGGCCGGCCCCGGTGCCGACGCCGACCGGCAGCGCGCCCGCCCGGCCCGCGCCGGTGACGTGGGGGGTGACGCCGTCGGGTCCGACCGGACCGAACGGGCGGGCGATGTTCGCGTACAAGCTCGATCCCGGTGCCGTGGTGACGGACCACGTGGCGGTGACCAACCACTCCGTGCGGCCGCTCACCCTGCGTCTCTACGCCAGCGACGCGGTCACCACACCGCAGGGCGGCTTCGACCTGCTGCCCGGGGCAGAGCGGCCGGTCGACGTGGGTTCCTGGGTGCGGCTCACCGCCGCGACGCTGACCATCCCGGCCACGTCCCGGATGGACGTGCCGTTCACCCTGACGGTGCCCGACAACGCCACCCCGGGCGACCACGCCGGTGGCATCGTGGCCTCGCTCGCTGCCACCGGCACCGACGGCCAGGGCAGCCAGGTCGCGGTCGACCACCGGGTCGGGGCGCGGATCTACCTGCGCGTCACCGGCGGACTCTCGCCTGCGCTGGCCCTGGAAGACCTTCGGGTACGCCACCACGCCTCTCGCAATCCGTTCGCCGGTGGCGAGATCGTCGCCACGGCCACCGTCCGGAACACCGGAAACGTCCGGCTCGCCGGCCAACCGACGCTGGAGGCCGCCGGGCTCTTCGGCCTGGGCGGTCGCGACGCGTCCGGCGCGGTGCTGCCGGAGATCCTGCCCGGTGACGCGATCCGGACCACCGTCCGCCTCCCCGGAGTGGCGCCGCTGTTCCGGCTCACGGCGACCACCGCCGTCGTCCCGGCGGCCGTCGACGGTCAGGTGCTCCGACCGGCGCCGGCGGTGGCGTCCCAGGCGACCACCGTCTGGGCCGTGCCGTGGACCCAACTGCTGCTCGTCGCCCTCGTCGGCGGCGCGGCGTGCGTCCTCCTGGCGGCCCGCCGCCGCAGGCGCCGCCGTGCTGCCCGGCGCCTGGAGCAGGCCGTTGCCGCCGCACGTGAGCAGGGCCGCGCCGAAGCCGCCGCGCCGGGCGAACGGTCGAGCGACCCGGGAGGCAGGAAGTCACAGCCGGACAGGCGTACGCCGGAAGGCGCGCCCGAGATGCCCGCAGCGCACCAGGGCGGCGATCCGTGACCCCCCGGGTGCGGCACAGGTACGTCGCCCTCTCAGGGCGCGGCGTGCCGGCAGGCCGCCCGCGATATCGACAGACACCAGTGGAGCAGGGCAGGGAGGATGATGAGAAGAGCACACGTGCGCGTCTCCGCGGCCGGGTTCGCCCTGACCGTACTGGGGCTGCCCGGCGTTGCCGCACCGGTGGGCGCCGCGCCGGCCGGTGTCGACACGGCGGGGGCGGATCTGGTCTCCGTCTCCGTCGTCGACGGTGACCTTTCGATGCGCGTCCGCGACGCTGCCCAGGTGGCCCGGCAAGCGGTCGGGCACGACCCGGGCGACGTGCGGCTGGGCCCGGAGGGCGGCGTGGCGGTACGGGTGCCGGACAATCCGGCGTTTGCGTTCCTCGGCGCGCCCGGCCGGGCGGTCTGGTCGCTGACCTCCGGAAACGAGGCTCCGGCCGCCTTCGACACCACGGGCGTGCGACGGGGTGTGGTCCGGGGCGACGTGGTCACGATGTCGCTGGCGGCGGTGGAGGGACCGGGCCGGTTCACCGCCTACACCGTGTCCAGGCTGGGCACGGCCCGGCAGTTGCTCGGCGCGGGCGCCGGCGAGGTATCCCTGCCGGTCGCGACCCGTACTCCGGTGGTCTGGGCGTTCGACGCGGCCGGAGACTACCGGCTGACCCTCGGCTCGTCGGCGACGTTGACGACGGGCGAGACGGTGACCGCCGAGGCGACATACCAGGTCAGCGTTCCCTACCTGCGGCCGGGACCGGCGCCGCCGCCCGCCGCGGCGGCTCCGGCCGGGCCCGGCGGGCCGTTGCCGCAGACCCGGGCCAGGGCGCTTCCGGCCGCGCCGGTGCCGACGCCGTCGACGCCACGGTCGGTGGCGAACGTCGCTCCGGCCGCCAACGAGCGCAAGGTGATCTCCGACGGGCACGTCGACATGGGGCCGCAGTTGGCGGGTGGGGACTGGACGATCCGGATCAAGGACGACACGGTCACCCCGGCGGTGTGGCGGCACCTGGCCGATGTGGTTCTTCAGGTCAGGGACAACGCGAAGACGAAGGTCCCGGCCGGGGCGGACTTCCTGGGCGAGGAGGGCGACGAGGTCTGGCTGCTGCCGCAGGCGCAGCGGTCCGGCATCGTCTGGCCGGGGTGGAACACCCAGCACGAGTCGGTGGTCTCCGGGACCAGGGGGGATGTGACCTGGACTCTCGTCGGAGTCGACGGCCCGGGGCGGTTCACGCTCTTCCTCACCGGATCGTTCGGCAACGCCGAGGTGCTCTTCGACTCGGCGAAGGCGCTGCCGCAGCGGCTCGCGATCCCGCCCAACGCGCACGCGCACGGCAACTGGGCGTTCAGCGAGCCGGGCCTGTACCGGCTGCGGGTGCAGATGAGCGGCACCACCACGGACGGCAGGGCGGTCACCGACACCAGGACCCTGGCGATAGCGGTGGGCGACGACACCGATCCGGGTCCGGGCTTCGGCGGCGGTGGCTCCGGCGACGGTTCGGGGGACGGTTCCGGTGGCGACGGCAGGCTGCCGCGTACCGGCACCTCCTGGCTTCCCGCGGCGGTCTCCGGAGGTCTGCTTCTGGTGCTGTCCGGCGTGCTGCTGCGGTTCGCCGCGCGACGTCGTGGTGATTCCGGCGGCCGGACGAGGATGGAACGGTAGGAAGGGTGCGCACGCCTGCTGCCGGCCGCGGGACGCGGCTGCTGGTGCTGCCGCTGCTGGTCGGGGTGCTGACCGCCGGTTGCCGGTCGGAGGTGACGCTGAGCGCGCACGACGAGCGGCTCCAGGTCGTCGCCACCACCGGCATCCTGCGCGACCTGGCCAGCCAGGTCGGCGGGGACCGGGTACGGGTCAGCGCCCTGGTGCCGGACGGGGCCGACCCGCACAGTTACGAGCCGTCGCTGCGGGACGTCCGCAACGTCGTCTACGCCGATGTCGCGTTCAGTAACTACCTGCTGCTGGAGGAGCAGGCCGTCGTCAAGGCGCTGGACGCGAACCTGCGCGACGGCGTACCGAACGTCTCGCTGGCGGAGGGTGCGGTGAAGTACGCGGCGGAGATCATCCCGCTGGTCGAGGACGTCTCGCTGGACACCATCTGGCTCGGCATGCGGGTCCGCGGCACCGGCGAGGCGCACGGCGCCAACCGTTCCTCCGACGTGCTGCTGCGCGCCACCGCGGTGGAGGGGCCGGGTGGGCTGGTCGCCTACCTGACCGGGTCGTTCGGCGATCCGTCGTTCTACGTCGACTCCACCGACGGCTTCGACCCGGGCAACGGCTACCGGGACGACACCGCGACCCTGCCGCCGGACGCGCACACCCACATGAGCTGGGCCTTCACCGAGCCGGGCGTCTACCGGTTGACCATGCGGGCACAGCTCGCGGTCACTCCGGACTCCGCGCCGGTGCCGATGGGCGAGCAGGTCTTCACCTTCGCGGTCGGGGTGGACCCGCACTCGGTGCCGGGGATGGCGGGTGCGGCGGTGCTGGACGCCGGGCACGCGGACATCACCGTCGACCTCGACCAGGGGCGGCTGTACCTGCTCGTCGACCCGGAACCTCGCCCGGAGCAGACCCACGAGGTGCAGCAGCGGGCGTACGAGCCGGCCAGCACGGTGATCGAGGTGCCGAACAGGGCGCTGCGGGAGGTGCCCGGCGACCGCCGGTTCCGGTTTCTCGGCCGGCCCGGCACCCAGGTCCACCAGCTTCCGCAGGCGGTGCTCGGCAGGCACGTGCACGGCGAGATCGACCCGCACCTGTGGCAGAACGTCCGCAACGCCATCTCCTACGTGGAGCTGATCCGGGACACGCTGATCGGGGTGGACCCGGAGGGTGCGGCGGAGTACCGCGCCAACGCCGTGACCTACGTCGGCGAGCTCGAACGACTCGACGGCTTCGTCCGGAACACGATCGCCCGGATCCCGCCCTCGCGGCGCCACCTGGTCACCACCCACGATGCCTTCGGCTATCTCGGTCAGGCGTACGGGATCGAGATCTCGGGATTCGTCACCCCGAACCCGGCCACCGAGCCGAGCCTGGCCGACCGGCGCCGGCTCACCGAGACGATCCGCAACCTCGACATCCCCGCCGTCTTTCTCGAACCGAACCTGGCGGCCCGCTCCACCACGCTGACCGAGGTGGCCCGGGAGGAGGGGCTGCGGATCTGCCGGATCTACGGCGACACCTTCGACGACGACGTCACCACCTACCTGCAGATGATGCGGTTCAACGCCGAATCACTGCACGACTGCCTGGCCAGGACACGATGAGGGAGGAAGCAGTGACGGCAGGACGAGCGCGATCGCGCCGCTGGGCCGGTCCGCGGCGCAGCCGTGCCGGGCGGAGGCCGGACGATGGGCGGAGCGCCCGCGGGGCCGGGGCGATTCTGCGCCGCGCCGCGGTACTGGTGGCGCTGGTGGCGGTGCCGGCCCCCGCACTGGCCGAGGAGCCGACCCCCGGTCTCGACCAGTCGATCGCGGCCGACCAGCCCCTCGCGAGCGGTCGGGCGACGCTCGGCACCGGACACGTGGACATCGGCCCCCGCTACGTCGACGACGAGTGGACTCTGCTGATCCACGACGGCACCCGGGCACAGCCGGTGTGGCGCAGCCCCGACGAGACCGTGCTGCGGGTCTCCGACGCGGCGTTGCAGGCCGTGCCCGACGACCCGGCGTACGCCTTTCTCGGGGTCGACGCCGGAGCGGAGGTGCACGTGGTGCCGCAGGTCCAGAACCAGCAGGTGGTCTGGCTCGGCTGGAACACCCAGGACCCCCGGGTGATGCGGACGATCGACCGGGGTGTCACGCTGCAGCTGCTCGGCGTGCGCGGCCCGGGCACACTCACCACCTTTCTCCAGGCCGGCAACTTCGCCGCGCCGCAGGTGCTGTGGCGCTCCGCGGAGTCGGCGGCCCGGCCGATCTGGGTCGAGGTCAACACCCACACCCACGCCAACTGGGTCTTCAGCGCACCCGGCGTCTACCTGGTGACGATCCAGGTCTCCGCCGACCTGATCAGCGGCGAGCAGGTCTCCGCGAGCCGTACGCTGCGCTTCGCGGTCGGCGACGCGACCGGCGTCGACGTGGCCTTCGCGGCCACGGCGGACACCCCGGGACCCGCCGGCCGGCCACCGGCAGGCGACGGGCGAACCGAGGGCGGCGACCCGTCCGGCGGCCCCGGCACGCCGCTGCTCGCCATGCTGGTCGGGATCGCCGTCCTGATGGCGGTCGCGCTGGTCGTGGTCCTGACCCGGGGCGCCGCCGCGAAGCGACGGGCCGAACGCGACCGTACCGCACGGCCGTCGGACGGTCGGCCGTGAGAGTGCTCGACATCGACGAGCTGGACGTGGACCTCGGTGGCCGGCCGGTCCTGCGCGGCGTACGACTGCGCCTCGAACCGGGGGAACTGGTAGGGCTGCTGGGGCCCAACGGGGCCGGCAAGACCACCCTGCTCCGCGCCGTCCTGGCGCTGGTCCGCACCAGGGCCGGCCGGGTGCTGGTGGACGGGAAGCCGTCCCGGCCCGGACGCGCGGGGATCGGGTACGTCCCGCAGCGCCACGAGTTCACCTGGGACTTTCCGATCTCCGTCGAGCAGGCGGTGCTGACCGGCCGGACCGGCCGGATCGGTCTGCTCCGCCGCCCCGGTGTCGCCGACTGGCGGGCCGTCGGCGACGCGCTCGACCGGGTGCGACTCACCGGCCTGCGCCGACGCCCGGTCGGCGAGCTCTCCGGCGGGCAGCGGCAACGCGTCCTGGTGGCCAGGGCCCTCGCGCTGGCGCCGCGGATCCTGCTGCTCGACGAGCCGTTCACCGGGCTCGACATGCCGACCCAGGAACTCCTCGGTGACCTCTTCGCCGGCCTCGCCGCCGAGGGCCGGGCGGTGCTGATGACCACCCACGACCTGGTCGCCGCCATCGAGTCCTGCACCCGGCTGGTCCTGCTCAACGGCACGGTCATCGCCGACGGGCGACCCGAGGACCTCCAGGACGTGCGGGCGTGGATGCGCACCTTCGGGGTCGGCGAGACCTCCCCGCTGCTGAAACTCGTGAGGGCGGCCTAGTGTCCATCACCGACTTCATCACCGACCTGCTCAACCCAGACCTCGCCTTCCTGCCGAAGGCGCTGGCCATCGCCGTGATGTCCAGCGTCGTCTGCGGCGTCGTCGGCTGCTACGTCGTACTCCGGGGGATGGCCTTCATCGGCGACGCCGTCGCGCACGCGGTCTTCCCCGGCCTCGCGGTCGCCTTCGTCCTGCAGGGCAGCCTGGTCCTCGGCGGCGCCGTCGCCGGGGTGGCGACCGCCCTGCTGATCGCGATCTTCGCGCAGAACCGGCGGCTGAAGGAGGACTCCCTGATCGGCGTCTTCCTGGTCGCCGCCTTCGCCCTCGGCATCGTGATCATCTCGCAGGCGCCCGGGTACGCCGGCTCGCTGCAACAGTTCCTCTTCGGCTCGATCACCGGCATCCCGGACCGGGACCTCTACCTCGTCGGCGGCACCGGACTGGTCATCCTCGGCCTGGTCTTCGCGCTGCACAAGGAGTTCGTCGCCGTCTGCCTGGACCGGGAGATGGCCCGGTCCATGGGCATGTCGGTCTTCTGGCTCGACATCGTCCTCTACGTCCTCGTCACCCTCGCCGTGGTGATCTCGCTGCAGACCATCGGCAACATCCTCGTCCTGGCCCTGCTGATCACCCCCGCGGCGGCCGCCCGGCTGCTCACCGACCGGCTCGGCGTGATGATGCTGCTCGCCCCGGCGATCGGCGGCACCTCCGCGCTGGTCGGGCTCTATCTCTCGTGGAGCTACGACACCCCGGTCGGCGGCACGATCGTGCTGGTCGCCACCGCCGTCTTCCTCGCCGCCTGGCTCGTCGCACCGAGACACGGTCTGCTGACCCGCCGCCGGCGCCGTCCCGCGGCGGCGCCCTCGGCCGGCGGCGCCGACGTGGACCATGACGACATCGCCCGCGCCGGGAAGGCGTCGCCGGCCGTCCCGTAGCCGGACGACGGGGCGGACCCGATCGACGATGCGCGGCGACGCGGCGGCCGCGGCCGACGTCGAGTCTCCTCGCTGGATCTCGACGGTCGACCCGCCGGCAGCTCGGCAGCCGCGGTACGCGCACCACGGCTGCCGAGCAGGCGGTTTCCTCGGATGCCGGCGGTTCCTCAGATGGCGGTCAGGGTCAGCGTCGCGACGTACTGGCCGGCGGCGGTGTCGGTCGGCAGTTCCAGGTGCAGTCCGGCGCCGAGCCGGGCGGTGCCCCGGCCGTCGCCGGCCGGTGCGGTGCCGAGCAGACTGCTCGCGGCCAGGCCGTTTCCGGTCGTGAAGCCGGGGGCGACGGTCGGGCCGGCGGCGACACCCTGCCCCTCGGCCTGGGCCAGCACGGTGGGTGTCCAGCCGAGGTACTCTCCGCCGACCCGGGTCTGGCCGGCGGTGAAGTCACTCAGTTGCCCGGCGACGTTCCAGCCGGGTGAACCCGGCCGGGTGTCGGTCACGGTGACCGGACGCAGGTCGCCGCTGCTCTGCCACCGGTCGCCGGAGGGGGAGAGCACGGTCGGGGGCAGGTTCACCGTACGGTCGTCGGGGTCGACGCTGACCACCAACGTGCCCTGCGCCCCGACGGTCACCTTGATCGTCTGCGAGGCCGCCGGTGCACCGGTGTTCTCGACGTTCAGGGTCACCGGGGCGCTCTCGGCCACCGGTGCCTCCGCGCCGTCGCGGTAGAGGCGGACCAGGTAACGACAGTCGTCCAACTGCGCGGTGGCGGTGAACGAGTACGCCGCCGACACCTCGCTCGGTATCTCGGCGAACTCCGCCGCTCCCGGACACCTGCTGAACCAGCGGTAACGGTCCAGGTCGGTGACGGGGTCCTGGACGGCGGTCAACGTCACCGCCGCGCCCGGGGCGTACGCCGGTCGCAGGCCCTGGATGGACAGCCCGACTTCCGGGTCGGGGCCCGGCAGGTCACCGACCACGAAGCGGTACGGCACCGGGCCGGTCGAGATCGGCGTGCCGTCGGCCAGGGTGGCGTCGGCCCGGAAGGTCAGCGTGTAGCTGCCCAGGGCGCTGAAGACCCAGTTGGCGTGGGCGTGGGTGCCGATCGGCACGTCGATCGCGTCCGGCAGCCCGTCGTCGCTGCGGAACTTGACCAGGGGCTGGCCGACCGGGTCGGTCATGAAGACCGACACCCGGCCGGGCCCGGCCACGTCGACCAGGCTCAGGCTGACCTTGTTGCCCTGGAACACGCCGGAGCGCAGCGTGGTGGTGTTCCAGCCGGGCCAGAGCAGGTTCGGGTCCTGGGTCATGGGCAGCAGCCAGATCGTCGAGCCGGCCGGCCCGAGGAACGCGTACTCGGGCAGGTCCGGCACCTCGACCGCGGCCTCCGGCAGGACCTGGAAGGTGACGTCCGCCGGATCGCGGGTGACCGACGGTTCCACGGTGTCGTCGTGCACCTTCAGCACGAGCCGGCCGTCCTCGTGGTGCACGTCGACCGCGTCGGTGTGCCCGGCGGACAGCACGACCTTCTCCTGCGCGAGCGCCGGTGCGGCGCCGGGCAGAAGCAGGCCGCCGAGGCACACGACGGCGGCGCCGGCCGCGGTGGCAAGACGTCTGTGGTCAGGAGTTCTCGTCGTCATCCCTCCTCCAACTTCTTTCGTAAATGAAAACGGGTTTCAGATTCGCCGGGAAGTTAACACGGCTGTCGGGATGGTGTCGAGCGGGTGATCGGGCATGCCGGAGGGCTCGGACCGCTGGTCGCCCGCCCGGTGTTGACAGCCTACTGAAAATGGTTACCGTTTGCTCTAGTCGCCGACACCGTGCCGGCGGCGTGAGGAGGATTTGCATGCGAGCCAGGATGTCCGCGTTGACCGGGGTCACCGCGGCGATGACCGCCGGGCTGCTGGCCTGGGCCGTACCCGCCCAGGCGGATGCCGTCCGGCTGTCCGAGGGACACGTCGACGCGGTGGACGTGGCCTTCGAGGATGGCGAGTTCGAGATCTCGGTGCACGACGAGACCGTGGACCCCGACGTGGAGCGCGACCCGGCAGACGTGATCTTCGTCGCCAAGCCGGGAGCGGCGGTGACCGTGCCGGACGACCCGGCGTACGCGTTCCTCGGCGCACCGGGCACGACCGTCCACATTCTTCCCGAGGTCCAGGACGAGAACCTGCTCTGGGCCGGCCTCGCCACCGAGGAGCTGGAGTCCGGCGTCTTCGTCGGCGACAGCGTCCGGATCCGATTCACCCGGGTGAAGGGCCCGGACGGGTTCAGCCTCTTCGTCACCGACCCGGTCGGCGCGCCGCAGGTGCTGGTCGACAGCGAGGATGGCCTGCCCGACGTGGTCACCCGGCCGGTCGGCGGTCACATGCACGTCAACTGGGCGTTCGAGCGGGCCGGCACGTACCGGATCAAGGTCGACGTGACCGGCAGGCTCGCCGCGACCGGGGAGCCTGTCACCTCCGACCCGGTGTGGCTCACCTTCAAGGTCAAGAGCTGAGCCCGGACCCGAGTCGAGCAACGGAACTGGAGAAGCGATGAGACTGGTCCGCCAGACGCTCGCCCTCGTGGCGGCCGCGACCGCCGCCGTCGTCGGCCTGACCGCCACCCCGGCGGTCGCGGCCACCATCGAGACCGGCCACCTCGACGTCCTCGACGTCGACTACGTCGCCGGGGCCCTCACCCTGGACATCAGGTCGTACGGCCCCGCCGACGACGACCTGTCGCCGTCGGGTACCACCCTGCGGCTGCCGTCGAGCTCCGCCGTCGCGGTGCCGGGCGGATCCGCCTGGAACTGCCTCGGTGCCGCCGGATCCACCGTCTATGTCGCCCCGCAGGCGGAGAACGCCGGTCTGATCTGGGCGGGTTGGAACACCGAGGACGTGCCGGCGGCCCAGGGGCCGGTGCGGATGGAACTGGTCGGTGTGTCGTCGGTGCCGGCCGGCGGCCGGTTCGCCATCTACACCACCAACGCCTTCGGCGCGCCGACCTTCCGGCTCAACTCCAACAGCGCCGCCGGCTGCCCGACTCCGGTCTGGCCCGGCAACATCGGCGCCGGCACCCACGCCCACGGCAACTGGGCGTTCTCGGCGCCGGGCACCTACACCCTCTCGTTCCGGGCCACCGCGCAGGGCGGTACCGGGGTTGCCAGCCCCACCGTCAGCTACACGTTCCAGGTCGGCTGAACGCCAGCCTGGCCACCATGCCCCCGACCGCCGGCAACGGACCGGTCGGGGGCGCGGTGCTCCGACGACGGCTGGGCGAGGGCTGGACGGATCGACTGCGGTCAGGCAAGGTTAGAGTCGCGGTCAGTACATTGATCGATACTCATGGTGACGGAAGCGGTTCCGACCACAAAGGAGTCTGCATGTCCCTCGACGTACCCACCGCACTGCTGGAACGGGCCGAGGCCGGCCCGGTCGACGACGCCGAGTTCGTCGCCTGCGTGCGCGACTCGCTGCCCTACGCCTGGGCGGTCGTCAGCGAGGTCGCCGGCGACCTCGGCCGCGACGGCGGCGACTTCGCCGACCACGCGGTCCCTCCGCCGAGCGAGGCCGAGCGGGGCCAACTGCTGCGGGCGCTGGCCAGCGACGCGATCCGGGGAGCACTGGAACGCCACTTCGGGGTGAAGCTGGCCTTCCAGAACTGCCACCGGGTCGCCGCGTTCACGCCGTCCGCGGTGGACGGCGAACGCTACCGCGCCTTCGTCTCGATCCGGGGCCAACTGCTCAACCAGTCGCCCGAGCTGCGTGACTGCTGACCCGCCGCCCGTCGACGCGCGGCCGACCCGGCCGCGCGTCGACCTGTTCCTGCTCGCCGGTGAGTTTCCCGGTGCCGACCACGCGGCCACCCTCGGGCACGCCGTGGAGTACGCCGTCGCCGCCGAGGCGGCCGGCTTCGACGGCGTCTGGCTCGCCGAGCACCACTTCATCTCGTACGGCGTCTGCCCGTCGGCGACGACGCTCGCCGGTTTCCTGCTCGGCCGGACCAGCCGGCTCCGGGTCGGCACGGCGGCGGCGATCCTGCCCAACCGGCATCCGGTCGCCCTCGCCGAGGAGGCGGCGCTGCTCGACGCCGTCTCCGGCGGCCGGTTGGACCTCGGCGTGGCCCGGGGCGGCCCCTGGGTCGACCTCGAGGTCTTCGGCACCGGACTCGACCGCTACACCACCGGCTTTCCCGAATCGCTGGACCTGCTCCTCGACGCGCTCTCCGGGCGGCCGACCGTTGCCGGCAGTGGTCCGACGCACCGGTTCCGGCAGGTCGCCATGGTGCCCCGGCCGGCCCGGCCGCTGCCGGTGTGGCTGGCCGCCACCTCGCCGCCGACCGTGCACCTCGCTGCGGCCCGAGGGCTTCCGCTGCTGCTCGGCATGCAGGTCGACGACGCCGCCAAGGCGGCCACCCTCGACCGGTACGTGGCGACCGCCACGGCCAACGGTCGGGACGCGACCGGGGCGGAGCACGTCAGCGCGCACCTGGCGCACGTCGCCGACACCGTCGCCGAAGCCGAGAAGGAACTGCGTGACACGCTGCCCGGCTGGCTCGCCCGCACCCGGGAGTACGTCCGCATCGACGGCAGTCCACCCGCGCACCGCGACCTGGACGCCTACGTCGACCACCTGCTCGCGATCCACCCGGTCGGCCCGCCCGAGCACTGCGTGTCGCGGCTGACCGGCACCCTTGCCGCCACCGGCGCCCGGCGGCTGATGCTCGCCGTCGAGGCCGCCGGCCACCCCGACCGGACACTGGCGAACATCGCGCGACTCGGCACGGAGGTCCTGCCGCACCTCGCCGTCCCCGGCTACGGTCCGGGTCCGTCCGTTCCCGGCTGACGGTCCGGGTCCGTCCGTTCCCGGCTGAGACCCGGGCGGTCTGGGGCGGGTGCCGCGCCACTCCGCGGCCGTGCGTACCACTTTCGGGGCATCTCCGTCCCACGTAGCGGCAGCTTTGTGGAAATGACTACCAAGTCCGCTAAGGTGTGGCCGGAACCGTAGGAAACGTATCCATTCCCGGAGGACCGGCCGTGAAGATTGCTTTTGTCGGTAAAGGTGGCAGCGGAAAGACGACGCTCGCCGCCCTCTTCGCCCGCCACCTCGCGGCGCAGGCGCCGGCCGGCACCCCGCTGCTCGCCGTCGACGCGGACATCAACCAGCACCTGGCGGTGGCGCTCGGTGCCAGCGAGGAGGAGGCGATCCAGCTCCCCGCGCTCGGCGACCACCTGCCGGAGATCAAGGAATACCTGCGGGGGACGAACCCCCGGATCTCCTCGGCCTCGGCGATGGTCAAGACCACCCCGCCCGGACGCGGCTCCCGGCTGCTGCGCATCGCCGAGACCAACCCGATCTACCACACCCTGGTACGCGAGATCGGCGACGTCCGGCTCGCGGTGACCGGCCCGTTCACCACGGAGGACCTCGGGGTGGCCTGCTACCACTCCAAGGTCGGCGCGGTGGAACTCATCCTCAACCACCTCGTCGACGGCCCCGGCGAGTACGCGGTGGTGGACATGACCGCCGGCGCCGACTCGTTCGCCTCCGGTCTCTTCACCCGCTTCGACGCGACGTTCCTGGTCTGCGAGCCGACCCAGCGCAGCGTCGGCGTCTACCGGCAGTATGTCGGCTACGCCGCCGACTTCGGTGTCCGGGTGCACGTGGTCGGCAACAAGGTCGAGGACGCCTCCGACGTCGGGTTCCTGCGCGAACACGTCGGCGACGACCTGCTCACCTGGCTCGGCCGCTCCGGCTACGTCAAGGAGGCCGAGCGGGGCAGGCCGCGCCCGATCGACACCCTCGAACCGGCGAACCGGGCGGCGCTGGAGACGATGCGCGGTGCCGTGGACGCGGCGGAGCAGGACTGGGTCAGGTACACCCGGCAGGCGGTGCACTTCCACCTGCGCAACGCCGACGCCTGGGCCAACGACCGGACCGGCGAGGACCTCGCGGCACAGGTCGACCCGGACTTCGTCCTCGGCCCCGAGGCGCTGCCGGGCCCCGAGGCGCTGCTCGGCCCCGAGGCGCTGCGCCCCGGGCTGCTCCAGCAGGCCTGACGTCGGCCGGGGCGGGCGGCCGGGGCGGGCACCGGCCGCCCGCCCACGGGCCGGTACTCGGGGTGGATGCCGGGCCTCATGCGGGGTCTCCTGCGGTGTCGACCGGGTCCCGGTCGGCCGCTCCGAGGTCGGGGAGCGGGAAGCAGTCGGCGAACGGGTCGGGGTAGCCGCGCCAGGTCTCCTCGCCGTCGGCGAGTTCGGCGTCGGTGAGCAGGCAACGGGTGAGGGTGCGGCGCAGATCGGTCGGATCGAGGTCGAGGCCGATGAAGACCAGGTGCTGGTGGCGGTCCCCGTAGTAGGGATCCCAGTCGAGGGCGGCGGCGAGCCGTCGGTGGACCGGCACCTCGTCCCAGTGACGCTCCGGAAGCGCGGCCAGCCATCGGCCGAGGCAGCCGAGGTGGAGGCCGCCGCCGACGAAGTCCCAGGCGATGACGGTGTCGGGTTGGCTGGCGAGCCAGAGGTGGCCACGGGAGCGGATCATCTCGGCGCCGAGATCCTCGAGCACGTCGTGCAGCCGTCCCGGGTGGAACGGGCGGCGGGCCCGGAAGACCACCGAGACCACGCCGCAGTCCGGGTCCGGCTCGTGTACGCCGAGCAGATATCCCTGCAGGCCGCGCGCCAGTACGCCCGGCGTCTCCGGCCGATGGCGCCGGCTGCCGCACAGTTGGCGGCCCAGCGCCTGTGCGTCGACGGTGTCGCCGTCGACGCGTACCTGCGCCGCCCAGGGCACCATCCGTCCCAGCAGCACGGAGAGGCGGTCGGTGTCGTACGCCCCGTCCCGCGACTCTCCCCAGAGGACGACGGTGTCGGCGTACTCGAGTTGGCGGACGACGACGTCGGCGAGTCCCCGGTTGTCGTCGTCGGCCGCGTGGATGTCGAGGGCCCTGAGATCCTCGGTGCAGGCCAACCCGTCGAGCAGGTGTTCGGCGTCGGCCACGGTGACATAGGAGTCGACCCGCAGCAGATCGGTGATCGGTGCGCCGTCGACGAGGCAGCGCGCGCAGGCGGCGGCGACGGCCTGCGGCTCGACGACCTCGGGCAGCATCAGCACCAGGTCCCGGCCGGGGCGGGTGCGGACGAGGCGGGCCAGGGTCGGTAGCACGTCCTCGCGGAGGGTGCGGGAGACACAGCCGTGGCTGAGGGCGATTCGCACGTCCTCCAGCACGCCCGCGCCGTCCCGGACCACCCGGCGCACCGCGCCGTCGCGTACCCGCGAGACGTCGTGCCGCACCAGCAGCAGCGACGGGTCCGCCGTGAGCAGGGCACGGGCGACCGCGTACGTCGCGGCGGGCCAGAAGCCGCTGAGCACGGTCAGCGACGGGCGGGTGCCGGCTGCCGGGGTGGTGGTGTCGGTGGGTGCGTGTGGTGACGTCGGCATCGGCATTCCGGTCCTCACGAACTAATGGAAACGATTCCCATTATAATATTCTCCCGGGTGGCCCCCGGCCAGGGGCACTCCGCCGGCACCGTCAATCGCGGCTGGTCCTGCGCAGGTCGCCCCGAGCGTCCGTCGGCACGTCGACTTCCGCGAGGAACGCTGACATCCGGTCGGGTCCGCCTCCGGGACGTTCCTCCGCCTAGGATGGGTGGCCAGTCCGGCCTCCGGAGAGGACACCTGACCGTGCCAGACAGGGTGACCGATCGAGGCCCCTCGACCGAGGAGGTCGCATCGGGACCTCCCCCGGCTGATCCGCCGGTCGCCGAGCCGGCGACCGGTGCCGGGGCGTCCCCCGACGAGGACCACGCCGGGGCCCGGGGGTGGCGCGTCGGCTCGGTCGAGGCGCTCGTCCTGCTCTTCCTGCTGCTGATCGTCTTCCAGGGGCCGATCGGGTCGATCGTCTCGACGCCACGGCTGCAGACCTGGACGACGGTCTTCGTCTCGGTGCTGGTCCAGTCGGTGCCGTTCCTGGTCTTCGGCGTGCTGCTCTCCGCCGCGATCGCCGTCTTCGTACCACGGTCGTTCTGGGCGCGGGCGCTTCCCCGGCACCCGGCGCTCGCGGTGCCGGTGGCGGGCGCCGCCGGCGTGGTCCTGCCCGGGTGCGAGTGCGGGGCGGTGCCGATCGCCGGCTCGCTGATCCGGCGCGGGGTGACGCCGGCCGCCGCGCTGGCGTTCCTGCTCGCCGCGCCGGCGATCAACCCGGTGGTGCTCGCCGCCACCGCGGTCGCCTTCCCGGAAAACCCCGAGATGGTGGTCGGCCGCGCGGTGGCCAGCCTGGTCGTCGCGGTGGCCATGGGCTGGCTCTGGCTGCGACTCGGCCGCGCGGACTGGATCAGGCTGCCCCGCCGGCCCGAGCTGGACGACCTCTCCCGGTGGCGGGCCTTCTGGGCGGCGGTGCGGCACGACGTGGTGCACGCCGGTGGCTTCCTGGTGCTGGGCGCGATGGCCGCGGCCTGCATCAACGTGCTGGTGCCGGAGCGGTGGCTACAGACGCTGGCCGACAACCCGGTGCTCTCGGTGCTGGCGCTCGCCCTGCTGGCGGTGCTCCTGTCGATCTGCTCGGAGGCGGACGCGTTCGTGGCCGCGTCGCTGTCGCAGTTCTCGCTCTCCGCCCGACTGGCATTCCTGGTGGTCGGTCCGATGGTCGACCTCAAGCTGGTTTCCATGCAGACCGGAGTCTTCGGCAGCCGGTTCGCGGTGCGGTTCGCTCCGGCCACGTTCGTCGTCGCCGTACTCTCGGCGACCGGGGTGGGGATGGTGCTGCTGTGACGGGCTGCCGGCCGCCGGGGGCGGGACGTGTCGTGACCGGTCGTCCCGTCGGGGCTCCGAGATGAACCGGCAGGCGCAGGCGGTGGTCCTGCTGCTGCTCGGCGGCTCGGTGCTCAAGGCCAGCGTCACCGACGTCTACCTCCGGTACGTCCGGGAGGGGTTGCGCCCGTTCCTGATCGCCGCCGCCGCCCTGCTGGTGGCCGCGGCGGTGATGACGCTCTGGTACGAGCTGCGGCGGCCCGCCGACCACCGCCACGACCACGACCGGTCGGAGGACGACGACGGGCACGGAGAGCACGGGGCGCGGATCGGGTGGCTGCTCATTCTGCCGGCGGTCGGGCTGCTGCTCATCGCCCCACCGGCGCTGGGCTCGTACGCGGTCAACCAGGCCGGCACCGCGTTGACCGGTGACGAGACCGACCACTATCCACCGCTGCCGCCGGGAGACCCGGTGCCGCTCAGCATGCTGGACTACGCCGGGCGGGCCATCATCGACGACGGTTACACCCTCGGTGACCGGCGGGTGCGGATCGTCGCCTTCACCGCTCCCGGAGCCGACGGAGCACCGATCCTCGCCCGCATGGTGCTCTCCTGTTGCGCCGCCGACGGTCGCCCGATCAAGGTGGGCATGGCCGGTGACGTCCCGACCGGGCTGCCGCCGGACACCTGGCTGGAGGTGGTCGGCCGGTACACCACCCAACGGGGCACGGACCCGGTGAGCGATGTCGACATCCCTTACGTCCGGATCGAGTCGTGGCAGCGGATCCCGCCGCCGAAGCAGCCGTACGAGTGACTCCCGCACCTGAGGCGTGGCGGGACCGCTGCCCAAGGTCGTAGCGGGACCTTGGTGACACCGCTCGGGCTGGCGTCTCCACCGATCGGCATCGCGAGGTGAGGCCGGCGCGGGTCGGCGTCAGGGAGGTCCGAGCATGACCACGCGCCGCCGCCCCATCGGCCGGGTACGCGAAACGGGGGTGGCACCGAACGGCGCCACCCCCGTCGCAGGCGCTGCTACCTGGCCGTACAGCTCAGGGTCGGCGCGGTGTTCGTGCCGTTCCAGGCACCGTTGAATCCGAAACTGGTAGAGGCGTTGGCGCTCAGGGAGCCGTTGTGACCGGCATTCGTGGCGGTCACCGATGAACCGCTCGAGGTTATCGACGCGTTCCACGAGTTGGTGATGCTCTGGCCGTTGGGCCAGGTCCAGCTCACCGTCCAGCCGCTGATGGCGGAGTTGCCGGCCCGGACCGTGACCTGGGCGCCGAAGCCGCCCGACCACTCGTTCGTCTTCGCGTACGTCGCGGTGCAGCCACCGTTGCCGGCGGGCGGCGGGGTGGTCGGCGGCGGGTTCGTGGGCGGCGGGTTGGTCGGCGGCGGGTTCGTCGGCGGCGGGTTGGTGCCGCCGCCGAAGGTCACGTCACTGCAGATGTAGTACGGCTGGTCGAGGTGGCTCGCCTGCCAGATCGTGTAGATCACGTGCCGGCCGGTGCGGTTGCCCGCGTTGACCTGGGCCTCGTAGAGGCCGGTGGTCGGGTAGCTGCCGGTGCGCAGCACCAGGTCGAGGCTGCCCCAGGTGAGCGGCTGCCGGGTCGGGTCGAAGCCCTGCTTGGTGATGTAGATCAGCATGTAGTCGGCGCCGTGCCGGGCGCCGTCGGTGAGCGTCAGCGTGAAGTTGTTCGGCATCGGCTTGGCGACCCAGGCGCCGACCGCGTCGAGCGACGCGTAGAGCCCGCCCTGGGTACGGCCGCCGCTGCAGAGCTGCCCGTCCGGGATGACGGCCTGGTGGTTGCCACCGACGTTCTCCCGGAACAGGCCGTTCCAGTTCCACATCGTGTTCGGGTTGGCCTGCCAGGCCTGGGCGCACATCGGGTCGGTCTGCGCCATGTTGGGGTTGAGGTGGTCGTCACCCCAGCGCTCCCAGCAACCGTAGTTCCGCGACGGCGGGTTGGTGACGGATCCGTGTGCCGAGGCCGGGCCGGCGTGGTTGACGACGACCATCGTGAACCCGGCGGCGAGGAGGGCGACCGCACCGAGTACCAGGCGGCGGGCTCTTCGTGAGACTTTCATCAATGCTCCAGCGTTTCCGTCGGCGCCTGTCGCTCGACGGGATGCCCGGACCCGCAAGGAGACATGCGCCGATCATCTTCAAGGACCCCGGAGTCGCGGGCGACAGGCGCGCGCCCTGCGCCGGGTAACTGGCTCCCGCGGCGATGCTACTAGATATATTTAGGTATGTGAATCTTGTTGTCCGGAGGCTGCGGCGGCCCCGCCGCACCGCGAAGGCCCTCCGGCGGACCCGGAGTCCGTGGGAGGGTCCGCCGGAGGGCCTCGGAATCCGATCCGGCGGGCGGGGTGCGACCAGGTCGCCACCCCACCCGCCGGCATCAGGTCAGCCCGTCGAGCAACTCGCGGTCGGTGTGGTGTTGTTGCCGTTCTTGTAGAGCGTGATGCCGAAGTTGTTGCCGTTGCCGTTCGGGCGTGCCGTCAGCGTGCCGCTGCTGCCGCTGATCGACGCGTTCCAGCTGTTCTGTAGGCTCTGGCCGCCGTTGGTGCGGATGGTGACGACCCAGTTGCTGGCGCCGCTGACCGAGAAGCGCGTGTTGAACCGGTCGCTCCAGTCCTCGGCGCGGCTCACGCTGACCGAGCAGTTGCCACCACCGGGCGGCGGGTTGGTGGGGTTGGGCGGAGGGTTGGAGCCGCCGCCTTCCCGGACCGTGATGTCGGAGCTCCCGTTGCTCTGGTAGCCCTCGGTAGCCATGACCTGGTAGCTGTGGTTGGTGCCGAGATTCAGGCCGGCGCGGGCCCAGGCGTCCATGTGGGTGCCGAAGGTGATCGTGCCACTGCTCCGCTTCTGCTGCCGGACGCTCCAGAACTGGTAGAACGTGCAGCTGTTGCCGTCGATGCAGGGCTGGTTGACCCGCTGGCTGCGGAGAATGTCGTAGATGCCACCGTCGGTGTTGACCGTGCCCATCCGGGTGGCGCCGCTGCTCGGGTTGTAGCTGCCGAAGTTCTCCACGACGTAGTACTCGATGAGCGGGTTCCGCGTCCATCCGTACAGGGCGAGGTAGGTGTTGTTGTTGCCCGGGTTGTAGGTGCCCGAGTAGCTGACCGTCCGTCGGGTGCCGGTGGACCAGCCCTTGCCGCCGACCCAGTTGTTGGTGCTGTTGTTCCAGCTGCTGGAGTAGCGGCCGTTCTCGCGCAGCGTCATGCTGGCGTTGCCGCTGTCCTTCCAGAACGAGAAGAAGAACCCGTTGTGCGTGCCGGTGGCGTTCGAGGTGAGGGTCCGGTCGGCCTCCGCGTACGCGGGTCCGGACAGGATCGCCGTGGTCCCGGTCGTGGCCAGCGCTACGGCGCAGGCGCCGCCGATGAGCATCCTGAGTAGGCCGCGTCTGCGGCTTCTCACCTGGACGGGGGCGTCGTTCATGTACGTGTTTCCTCCTCTTGACGGCTGGCGGGGGCGCCAGCTGCGCGGCACGATCCGGAGATCGCCGGTGGCCCGGGGATGGCCACCGGACGTCGGCGTCGCACCACGGTGGTGGTGGGCCGGTCGTCCCTGTGCTACGACCGGAGGAGTGGGTCGCGGTGGGTGGCACGACGGTGATTGAGCTCCGTCAATGGCGCCAGTATTGGTCCAAAGTCGCCAACTTGTCAACAACTTTCGGAAACATTGTGGAAACCTTGCCACGGTGACGTGTCTGGCCAGGGAAGGCATCGAGCCTGGCCAATAGTCCTACCTGAACGCTGGGTCTTCAGGGTTGACCTGACGAGGCCCTGGCCGGAGGATTAAGATCCGGACTGGTGTCACCGAAACTTCCGGAGAACTTCCGGACCACGCCTGAATGGCCCGGCCGAACCCCCGGGGTGGTCCGTGGCCGGGCCCGTCTCCGGCAGCTTGTCGCGACGGGCCGCCGGACGGTGGAGATCGCTGAAGAGCTGCATATCTCCGACGTACGGTGAAGCGGCCGACCGCCGCGCTGCCGCGGTACCTGCGGGGTTCGGACCGCATGGAGGCCGCGGCGCCGGTCGGAAGCGCCGGCCTGCTGTGAGCCGCGCGCTGTGACCTCAGGACGCGTCGGGGCGGGGGGCGAGGCCGAGCTTGGCACAGGACTCGCGGTACATCCGGGCCGCCTCGGCGCGTACCTGGCGGCGCTCGGTGAGCGTGCTGGCGAACGGTATCCGGACCGGCACCGGCAGGCCGTCCAGGGTGGCCACGAAGTCCATCCCCTGGGCGTCCATCCCCGACATCGTCGCCGACGTCGCCTCTGGCAGCCCGCCCAGTCCCTGGCAGATCACCCGGCAGTCGGCGGCGTGGTCGCCGTTCATGTGCCGCACGATCGCGGCGACGACGTCGGGCGTGAAGGGCGTCATCAGGCGGCTTCCCGCTGCGGCAGGACGCGGCGACCCAGCTCGTCCACCAGCGCCGTGTTCAACCGGTAGGCCCGGGAGACCTCGTCCAGGAACCGGTCCTGGTCGACGGTGTCCCACGGCGCCTCGTCGAGCAGTTGCCGGTAGTGCCGCTTGAACGTCCGGGCGTCCACGCCGGGAAAGGCGTAGAAGCTGGCGCCGGCCTCGCCGAGACCGTACGAGCGGTGCAGTACCCGGCGCATGATCTGGCCACCGGACAGGTCGCCCAGGTAGCGGGTGTAGTGGTGCGCGACGAACCCGGCCGGCCAGGTGAAGGCCACCTCCCGGAGCCGTTCCCGGTATTCGGCGGTGGCCTCACCAGGAGTGAGCCGGCCCCGCCAGTCCGGGCCGAGCAGGTACGCCAGGTCGGCCGTGAGGGCCGGCAACCGGTGCAGCTCGTCGAGGACGAACGGGCCGGCCAGCGGATCGGCGCGCATCGCCTCGGCGGCCGCTTCCAGGGTCTCGTACACGAAGTAGAGCTGCTCGGCGAGGGCCGCGTACCCGGTGCGGTCGAGCCGGCCGGCCAGCAGCGCGTCGAAGTATCCCGTGCCCTGGGCCGCCGCATGATCGGCCCGGGTCAGCTCTCGCAGCTTGGTCGCGAATCCCACGTCGCACCTCCGTTGTTAGGTAAGCCTAAGCTACGGAGTGGCGAGTGGGATCGCCGGAACGGATGATCTCTCCAGCGTCGGCGGTGTCCCGGGTTGGCGCAGGCGGCTGTCAGCAGCGGTGGCGGCACCCACCGTCACCGCCACCGCTGCCGGTCCAGGCCGGCCGGCTACCCGCCACCCGCGCGTACGTCCGCCGGATGCGGCGCGACGAGCCGGCCCGGATCGGTGAGCCGGGCCCGGCTGATCCCCGCCGGCATCCCGGTCTCGTCGCGTACGGGTACGCCGGCGCCGAACATGTAGAGGCAGCCCTCCGCGAAACCGTCGACGCCGAGGGCCTCGTCGAGTTCCTCGTCGCGGAACGCGGCGCTCTGCCAGGCGCCGAGCCCCACCGCGGTCGACGTCAGCACGAACGTCTGCCCCAGGTGTCCCGCCGAGAGCAGCGTCACCCGCAGCGCCCGTGAGTGCCGGTACTTGTACATCGTCCGCTCGAAGACGGCGGTCACGAAGCAGACGAACGCGGACGGCGTGCACATCTCCGACTCGTAGGTCAGGCGATGCAGCCGGGCCCGGTCGAAGCCCGGATCGACCAGTTCCAGCGCATGCGCCTCGGCGTTGTAGTGGTACAGCCCCGGCGGCACGTCCTGCACGTCGAGGACCGCGACGTAGCCCTCCAACTCGTGCCGGGCGCCGCCGCACGGGCTGGTCCGCAGCATCAACGTGCCGAGATCGCCCGCGTCGTAGAGCTGCATCGGCGCGAAGGTGTAGAACAGCACCGTCGAGAGCTGCGCCAGGCCGACCGGCTCGCCGGTGAAGACCCGGTGCGTCCGTCGCCGCGTCAGCACCTGCCCGAACGCCTCGGCCAGCGGCAGGAACGCCCGCGGCAGGTAGACCCGTGGCGCCTCCGGGTAGGACTTGAAGATGGCCGGCGGGGTCCCGCCGGTCTCCCGTACCCACCGGGCATCCGACCGGCGCTGTTCCAGGCTGTCACCGGTGTAGATGGTGTTGCGGGTGCCGAAGTGGAAGAAGCGCGCCTCCTCGCCCCAGGCCCGCCAGGCTCCGAGAAACCGCTCCTCGCGTTCCGCCCCGGTCCGGTCGACCAGCAGGCCCGCGCCGGCCAGCGCCTCCACCGCCTCCCGGACCGAGTCGGTGTCGAAGTCGCCGAGCCCGGCAACCACCTTCTCGACCGTCGACCAGTCGGTGAAGTGCTCCAGCAACTCCACCGCCCGTGCGTCGACAGCCACCGCGTTCTCGGCCTCGGCGTCGGTGGAACGGCTTTCGAGGTAGTTCTCGGCGGTCAGCTCCCCATCGTGCCAGTAGATCATCAACGTCTGCGCCCGCCGGAATTCCACCTGCGCCACGCCATTCTCCCTTCGACATCGCGGGCAGGGCCGGCAGCGGCCCTCCGCGGGGGGTGCGGCAAGCACCGACCGCGACCCGGATCCGGCCGGTCGCCGCCGGAAAGATCCCGGCGGCGACCGTCCCCACGTGATCGCGACCTGTCAGCCGTGGTTGTTCAGCAGCCGGCTGCGGGTCTTCTTCCGGCGTACGACGACCTTGAGCGGCTTCTTCATGGCGGGTCCTCCTCTCCCGGGAGCGCGACCGGCTCCCGGCACTGGACAGCGGATAACCCAGTAGTCGGTGCGCCCGCCACACCGGTTCCCGATCAATCCAAAAAGATCGATGGACCATGCGTCGCCAAAGTGGCGGGAACTACCGCGCCCGCCCGAGCGACTAAATAGGTGATTTTCAATGCCAGACCGCCGACGGTCGGGCATCTGCCAGCGATTACGTCCGGGACGCAGCGGAGGTTTCCTTGTCCACCACAGTCAGTCCACCATCGGGTTCCCGGCCGCCGGCGCCGGCCACCCCCTCCGTGCCGCCGCGCCGCCGGGGTGACCGGGATCGTTCGTCGATCATTCCGTTGCTGCTACGGATGCACTTCTACGGCGGCGTCCTGGTCGCGCCGTTCCTGATCGTGGCCGCGCTCACCGGGTTGGCGTTCGTCTTCACCCCGCAACTGGACCGGCTCGTCTACGCCGACGAACTCCGCGTCGCGCAGGTCACCGGGGAGCCGCGGCCCCTCGCCGAGCAGGTCGCCGCCGCCCGTGTCGCGCATCCGGACGGCGACCTCGCCTCGGTCATCCCGCCGATCGCGGATGCGGAGACCACCAAGGTGGTCTTCTCGCTGCCGGAGCTGGGCGAGAAGCAGCACACGGTCTACGTCGACCCGTACACCAACGAGGTCAAGGGCACGCTGACCACGTGGTTCGGCGAGACCCCGTTGATGACCTGGATCGACGACCTGCACCGCAACCTGCACCTCGGCGTGGTCGGCCGGCACTACTCCGAGCTGGCGGCCTCCTGGCTGTGGGCGCTCGTCCTCGGCGGACTCACACTCTGGCTGCACCGGCAGTGGAACGGCCGCCGGCAGCGCCTGCGCCGCATCGTCCTGCCGGACCTGGCCGCCGGCCGGGGCGTACGGCGTACCCGGGGCTGGCATGCGGCCACCGGGGTGTGGCTCGCGGTCGGGCTGCTGGCCCTCTCGGCGACCGGCCTCACCTGGTCCCGGTACGCCGGTGCCAGCTTCGACGTGGTGCAGAACGCGTTCAACGCGCACAGTCCGACGCTGGAGACCACGCTGCCCGGGGCAGCCTCCGGTGCCGCGCCCGGCAGCGGCCACCACGGCGCGCCGACCGGCACCGGTGCGGTGGCCGATCCCGCCGACGTCGACGCGGTGGTCGCCGCCGCCCGCCAGGCCGGGCTCGGCGGCCGGGTCGAGGCCAGCCCGCCGACCGAGCCCGGTACGGCGTGGACGGTGGCCCAGGACAACCCCACCTGGCCGGTCGGCTTCGACCGGGTCGCCGTCGACCCGAGCAGCGGCGCGATCGTGGCCCGCAGCGACTTCGCCGACTGGCCGCTGCTGGCCCAGCTGTCCAAGCTCGGTGTCGCGTTCCACATGGGTTTCCTCTTCGGCCTGGTCAACCAGCTCCTGCTCACCGCGCTGGCGGTCGGCCTGCTCTGCGCGATCGTCTGGGCGTACCGGATGTGGTGGCAGCGGCGCCCCACCCGGGCCGACCGTGCCGCCCCGCTCGGCGCACCCCCCGAGCGCGGGGCGTGGCGGCGGGCACATCCCGGTGTCGTGATCGGCGTCGTCGTACTGGCCGTCGCGGTCGGCTGGGCGCTGCCGCTGCTCGGCGTCAGCCTGGCGGCGTTCCTCGTCGTCGACGCCCTCGTCGGTGTGGCGCGGCGCCGGCGCGTCCGCACCACGGCGCCGACCTCGCCCGGCGGGGTGGGCGGCTGACGACGGATCACCGGCGGCCGCCGGCCCCCGCCCCGGGGCGGGGGCCGGCGGCCGGCCGGTCTCCTTCGGGTGCTTCCCGACGATTGTTCCCGCCCGGCCGGCCGCGCCGACGTAGCTTCCCCACTGAAGGTCGACACCGGGGGGCGGAGGACTGGGTGACGGAGCCGAGGGAGGTCCTCGTCGGCCTGCAGGCCCGACTGGGCCGACCGGGCACGTCGCTGCTGGAGCGGCTGCGCGCTGCCCGGCGGGAACCGGCCGGCATCGGCCCGGACAACCTGACGCGGCTCGCCGACGAACTCGGCTGGCCGGTGGCGGCGGTGACCGGGGCCGCCTCCTACTACGCCGACTTCACCGAGGGCTGCCGGGGACGGCGTCATGTCCGGGTCTGCGAGGGGACGTCGTGCTTCGCCAGCACCCAGGGTCGGCACATCGGAGAGCTGGAACGCCTGCTCGACGTAGGTCTGGGAGGCTGCGCCCCCGACGGTTCCGTGTCGCTGCAGGCGGTGCGCTGCCTCGGCTACTGCTACGACTCGCCCGCCGTGCTCGACGGCGACCGGGCGGGCACCGGCCGCGACCTCGGCGGCCTGCTCGACGCCGCGGAGACGCCCGGCGGGCACGGAGCGGATGGTGGGCCCGGAACGGCCGGTGCCGGGGCCGCCGCCAGCGGGTCCGCCGGCAACCGGCGGACCGCCTCGATCGGCGCCCCGCCGCCACCGATCCCGTACGCGAGCATGGTGCAGCCGCCCGTCGTGCTCGCCGGCCTGCTCGGTGCCGAGCAGGAGTGGCAGGTGTGGCCGCAGGTGGTCACCGGCGGCTCGCCGGAGCAGGTGAGTCGGGAGGTCGCCGCCGCCGGGCTGCGGGGCAGGGGCGGTGCCGGCTTCCCGACGGCGCGTAAGTGGTCGATGACGGCGGGGGAGCCGGGACCCCGCTACGTGATCGCCAACGGAGACGAGGGCGACCCGGGCTCGTACTGCGACCGGCTGCTGATGGAGCAGGACCCGCACCGGATCCTGGAGGGGCTGGCGCTGGCCGCCTTCGCGATCGGGGCGCGGCACGGCCTGGTGCTGGTCCGGTCGGAGTATCCGACGGCGGTCGCCCGGATGCGCGCGGCGGTGGCGCAGGCGCGGGCCGCCGGGCATCTGGGCCGGCGGATCCACGGCTCCGACTTCGACTTCGACGTGGGGATCGTCGAGGGTGCCGGCTCCTACGTCGCCGGGGAGGAGACGGCACTGATGCGCGCCGTCTCCGGGCTGCGCGGCGACGCCCGCCCTCGTCCTCCGTACCCGACCAGCAGCGGGTTCCTGGGCCGGCCGACAGCGCTGAACAACGTCGAGACGCTGGCCGCCGTGCCGTGGATCGTGCGGCACGGCGGTGCGGCGTACGCCCGGCTCGGTCATCCCGACGAGCCCGGCACCAAGCTGGTCTGCCTGAGCCAGCTCTTCCGCCGGCCCGGCGTCTACGAGGTCGAGTACGGCGTACCGCTGCGCCGGGTGGTGGAGGAGTACGGCGGCGGGCTCCGTCCCGGGCACACCCTGCGTACGGTGCAGATCGGCGGCCCGCTCGGCGGCTTTCTCACCCCGGACCAGCTCGACCTGCCGCTGCTGACCGCACCGCTGGCCCGGGCCGGGGCGGCGCTCGGGCACGCCAGCCTCATCGCGTTCGACGCGGCGACGCCGGCGGCGGCGATCCTGCGGCACGAGTGGTCGTTCGGGGCGGCGGAGAGCTGCGGAGCGTGCACCCCGTGTCGGGTCGGCACCCGCCGGGGCCTGGAGCTTGCCGAGCGGCTCGCCGCGCAGCTCGGCGCCGAGCCGGTCGTCGGGCCGGTCGTCGAGCCGGTCGTCGAGCCGGTCGCCGAGCGGGGCGCCGAGCCGGGCGTCGCCGCGCGGTCGTCGGCCGGGCCTGCGGCGCCGGTGGTCGACGGCGGCGATCCGGCCGGGATGCTGGCCGGGCAGGAGCCGCTGCTGGAGGTGATGGACGTGGCGAGCCTCTGCGCCTTCGGGCGCGGCGTGGCCTGCGCCGTCCGCAGCCTGACCCGGGCCTACGCCGCCGACCTCTCCGGTACGGCACCGTGATCCGGCTGACCGTCGACGGGACGCCGGTCGAGGTGCCGGAGGGGGCCAGCGCACTGGCCGCCGCGCGGGCGACCGGCACCGGACTGCCCGGCCTCTGCCACGACGAGCGGACCTCGCCGCAGGGCTCCTGCCGGGTCTGCCTGGTCAGCGTGGACGGCGGCCCGCCGGTCACCTCCTGCACACTGCCCGCCGGGGACGGGATGGCGGTGCGCACCGACGATCCCCGGGCCGCCGGCGCGGCGCGGCTGGCGCTGGAACTGCTCGTCTCCGAGCTGCCGGCCCGGGCGTTCCAGATCCCGGCCGACCGCAGCGAGTTGCTCCGCGCCTGCCGGTACTTCGGGCTCGCCGAAGAGCAGCCGCACGGCACCGGCGGTGTCAGCCGGCCGCAGGGCACCGGCAGCCGGCCGCACGGCGCCGGCCCTGGCAGCCGGTTCCACGGTGCCGGCCACACCCGGGGCGTCGACGACTCGCACCCGTACGTGAAGCTCGACCGCGATCTCTGCATCGCCTGCGGCCGCTGTGTACGAATGTGCGCGGAGGTACAGGGCACCTTCGCGCTCGCCCTGGCCGGGCGGGGCTTCGACACCGTGGTCGTGGCCGGCACCGGCGGAGACTGGCTCTCCTCGCCCTGCGTGGCCTGCGGCGGCTGCGTCGACACCTGCCCGACCGGCGCACTGGCCGAGCCCGGCTTCCGGGACCTGGCACCGATCGACCGGAGCACCACCACGACCTGCGGTTACTGCGGAGTGGGCTGCTCGCTGCGGGTGCATCTCCGCGCCGACCGGATCGCCGCGATCACTCCCGTGCACGATGCTCCGGTCAACCGTGGCCATGCCTGCGTCAAGGGCCGCTTCGCGCACGCCTTCACCCGTTCCCGGGACCGGCTCACCACCCCGCTGGTCCGCCGGGCCGGCCGCGACTCACCGCTGCGGCCGGCGAGTTGGGCGGAGGCGCTCGGCATCGTCGCGGAGCGGCTCGCGGCGATCCGCGACCGGTACGGCGGCGACGCGATCGGGCTGATCTCCTCGGCCCGGGCGACGAACGAGGAGAACTACCTGGCCCAGAAGTTCGCCCGGGTGGTGCTCGGCACGAACAACGTCGACAACTGCTCCCGGCTCTGCCACGCGCCCTCCGCGACCGGCCTCACCGCCTCGTTCGGGATGGCCGGCGGGACGAATCCCTTGGACGACCTCGACCGGGCCGACTGCATCCTGGTCGCCGGGGCGAACCCGACCGAGGCGCATCCGGTGGTGGGCGCGCGGATCAAGCAGCGCGTCATCGACGGCGCCCGGCTCGTCGTCGTCGACCCGCGCCGGATCGACCTGGCCGGCTTCGCCGACGTCCACGTGCCGGCCCGCCCCGGATCCAACGTGGCCGTCTTCAACGGCATCGCCCGGGCGCTGCTCGACGAAGGGCTCGTCGACCGGGACTTCCTCCGGGAGCGTGCCAGCGGGCTCACCGAACTCACCGAACTGCTCGGCGACTACCCGCTGGACCGGGCCGCCCGGCTGGCCGGGGTCGACCCGGCGGCGCTGCGAGAGGCCGCCCGGCTCTACGGCGCCGCCCGGGCACCGGCGATCGTCTACGGACTCGGCGTCACCGAGCACACCCACGGCACCGACGGCGTGCGTACGCTGGCGAACCTCGCCATCCTCACCGGCGCGGTCGGCACGACCGGCGGCTGCGGCGTGCTCACCCTGCGGGGGCAGAACAACGTCCAGGGCTCCTCCGACATGGGTGCGCTGCCGGACCTGCTTCCCGGCTACCAGCCCGTCACCGATCCGCGGGTGCGGGCCCGCTTCTCCCACGCCTGGGGCGTCGACCTGCCCGAGCGCCCCGGGCTGCGGATCCTCGACATGTTCGACGCCGCCACCACCGGCCGGCTCCGCGCCCTCCACGTCATCGGCGAGGACATCGCGCAGACCGACCCGGACTCCCGGCGGGTCCGGGCCGCGCTGGCCGCCTGCGAGCTGGTCGTCTGCCACGACCTGTTCCTCTCCCGCACCGCCGAGCACGCCGACGTCGTCTTCCCCGCCCTCTCCTTCCTGGAGAAGGAGGGCACCTTCGTCAACTTCGAGCGGCGGGTCCAGCGGGTCCACCCGGTGCTGCCGCCTCCGGGGCAGGCCAGGGCCGACTTCGAGATTCTGCACCTGCTTGCCGCCGCCATGGGTGCCGAGCTGGGCTGCGCCACCCCGGCCGAGGCGATGGCCGAGTGCGCCGCCCTGACGCCGACCTTCGCCGGCATCTCCCACGCCAGGCTGGACCGGGACGGCCCGCTCTACTGGCCCTGCCCCGATCCCGATCTGCCGGGACAGCCGAGGCTGCACCTCGACCGGTTCGCCACCCCGGACGGCCGGGCCGCCCTGGCCGCGCGCCCCTACCTGTCGCCGGGCGAGCAACCCGACCGGCGGTACCCGTTCGTGCTCGTCACCGGCCGCCGCCTGCCGCACTACAACAGCGGGTCGATGAGCCGCCGTACGCCGAACCTGGAGCTCTTCCCCCGCGAGGTCCTCGATCTGCACCCCGAGGACGCGGCCCGGCTCGGGATCGCCGACGGCGACCTGGTCGAGGTGACCAGCCGGCGGGACCGCGTCGTCTTCCCGGTCAGCCTCACCGACACGGTCGCGCCAGGTCAGGTCTTCGCCACCTTCGCCTTCCCGGACCGCCCCACCAACGCACTCACCTCGGACTGCGTCGACACGGTCACCGGATGCCCCGAATACAAGGTCACCGCCGTGTCCCTGCGTCCGGGCCGCGCCCCGGCCCACCCGGAGACGGCCCACCCGGAGACGGATCGGTCGGGCCCGGATCGGTCGGGCCCGGCCGGGTAGGGCGCTCGGTGGCGCGGGCCGGCCGGCCGGCCCGCGGCGTACCGCCGAGCGCGCGGAGCGCGTTGAGGATGACCGCCACGTCGATCCCCTCCTGGAGGAACGCGCCGGCCACCGGCGGAAGCACCCCGAGGGCGGCGGCCACCATGGCACCGACCGCCAGGCCCATTCCCGCGCTGGCGCTCTGCACCGCGATCGAGCGGGACCGGCGGGCGATCTCCACTGCGTCGGCGAGCCGGTCCAGCCGGTCCACCGAGAGGACGGCGTCGGCGACGTCCGCCGACGCCGTCGCGCCGGTCGCACCCAGCGCCACCCCCACCCCGGCGGTCGCCAGCGCGGGGGCGTCGTTGATCCCGTCGCCGACCATGACCGTCGGTGCCCGCCGCGACTCGGCCCGCACCCGGTCCACCTTCTCCTGTGGCGAGCACCGGGCCACCACGTCGTCCACGCCGACCTCCCGGGCCACCCGCCCGGCGACCTCCGGCCGGTCCCCGGTCAGCATGACCAGCCGGGTGAGCCCGGCCGCCCGCAGCCGGCGTACGGTGTCGGCCGCGTCCGGACGCACCGGGTCGCGGACGAACACCGCCCCGGCGAGCGCATCGTCCAGGCTCACCCAGATCGGCGACAGCCCGTCCGGCTCCGCCCGCCGCCGCTCGCGCAGCGCCCACGCGGGCAGGTCGGCGCCGTGCTGCCCGACCCGCACCAGCCGCCCCTCGACCCGGCCGCGGACACCCTGGCCGGGCTCCTCGGTCACGCCCTCGGGCACCGCCAGCCGCAGGCCCCGATCACCGGCCGCCCGCACCAGTGCCGCCGCCAGCACGTGCGAGGAGAGCTGCTCGACCGACGCGGCCAGCCGCAGCAGCTCGTCGCGGTCGCCACCCGCCGCCGTCACCACCCCGGCCACCTCCGGGCGGCCGGCGGTCAGCGTCCCGGTCTTGTCGACCAGCAGGGTCCGGGCGCGGCCCAGCGACTCCAACGAAGCGCCGTCCCGGACCAGCACCCCGCGCCGCGCCGACCGGGAGAGTCCGCAGACGATCGCGATCGGCGTCGCCAGCAGCAACGGGCACGGTGTCGCCACCACCAGCACCGCCACCGCCCGCACGAACTGCCCGGAGAGCCCCCACGCCACGCCGGCCAGGGCCAGGGTGAACGGCACGAAGGCCGCCGCGTACCGGTCGGCCAGCCGCACCATCGGCGCCCTGCCCGCGTTCGCCTCCTCCGCCAGCCGGACGATTCCCGCGTACGTGCTCCCGGCGGCGCTCGCCGTGGCCCGCAGGCCGAACGCCGCACCCGCGTTGACCACGCCGCTGGCCAGGTTCTCCCCGGCCCGGTGCTCGGCGAGCCGGGACTCGCCGGTCACCACCGACTCGTCCAGCGTGGCCGCGTCCTCGGCGACGCCGTCGACGGGTACGACGTCACCCGGCCCCACCAGCAGCCGGTCGCCCGGGCGTACCCGGTCGGCGTCGACGACCTCGATGCCCCCGTCCGGGCTGCGGCGTCGCGCCGTGCGTGGCGCCCGGGCCAGCAGCGCGCGCAGGTCGCGGGTCGCCCTGCCCTGGGCGTACGCCTCCAGCGTGTGCCCGGTCGCCAGCATCAACGCCACCACCGCCCCGGCGAGGTACTCCCGGACCAGCAGCGAGCTGAGCAGTGCCAGGGTCGCGATCACGTCCACGCCGATCCTGCGTCGGCGCAGCGACTGGAGCAGCCAGCGCAGCGTCACCAGCAGCGTGACCAGCGCGGCCGCCGCCCAGCACGCGTGCGCGCCCGTGCGTTGGCCGGCGAACCAGAGCCCGCCGCCGAGCAGCACCACCACGGTCAGCACAGCCAGGGGCGCGAACGGCCGCCACCTCTGCCAGCGCGTCGACGCCACCGTCCCACCCCCCGGCCGCCCACCGGCCGGGGCCTCCTGCCGGCGGCCTCACCAGCGTCTCAACCGGGCCGGGTTCTCGGCGCCGAACAGCCGGATCGGGCGGGTGGCGATCCCGGACCGCGGGAGTCGCCCGAGGGGACGGTCCCTCGGGCCGGTCAGCTCGGCAGATCCTCGGGCGGGGTGAAGACCACCCGGGACCGCAGCCGCCGGAAGCCGGTCCGCTCCAGCTCGGCGACCATGCGTACCCGGTGCGCGTCGACGTCGGCGACCACCTCGCGGGCACCCCCGCCGGCCAGTACGCCGACCGCGTCGGCCAGCAGATCGGCCCGGACCGCCTCGTCGAGCAGGCCGAGATAGGCGAGAAGCGGATAGCAGGCGTTCCCGGCCGTGCCGGCCAGCCCGGCCGGCCGCCCGTCGTCCAGCGCGACCCGCCAGGCCGCGGCCGGACCGTCCAGCCAGGCCAGCGGGTCGGTGCCCAGGTCGACGCCGGCCGACCGGGCCACCTCCCTGCCGGTCAGCACCTCCGGCTCGGGGATCCGGGCCACCAGTGCGTTGATCTCGGTCTCGTCGGCGGCGGGCCGGAACGTGTACCGGCCGGAGGCCGCCGGCAACGGCGTCCCCGTCCAGGTGCAGCGCAGGCGTTCCTCCCGCTCGACCAGCCCGACGAGCCGGGCCGCCGCCATCGGCGCCTCGACCACGGCTCGCACCTCCGGTCGGCGCCGCCAGTACGCCGGCACGGCGGCGTAGTAGGCCAGGGGACCGCCGAACGACTCGTGGGCGGCGCGGAGCAGTTCGGCACCGACCTCGGGGTCGGTGGTCTCGAATCGCTCCAGCCACGGGTCTCCGGTGGCACCGGGCGGCCGGAGCCACGCCGCCCGGGCGACGACCCGGCCGGCGCGCAGCGCCACCCAGGTGCGCTCGGGCCGGTAGCCGCCGCCGGCTATCCCCGCGGCGTAGCCGACCTGGCGCAACTCGGGCAGCGGATCGGGCATGGACTCGAACAGGCTTTCCTCGCCCGCGACGAGCGGACGCACGACCAGATCGGTCATGGGGTGATCCTTCCGGGAGCGAGCGCCCCGGATCAGATCCGCGCGAACGCCGGGGCGCGGAGGGGGCGCAGAACGTCGGACACGGTCTGACCTCCTTCCGGCTCGTCGGCGATACCCGGGGAACGTACGTGACCGGGTCCGCCCGCCGCAACACGATTCGGCGCGGGACGCGTCGACCCCGATCGCCTAGCGCGGGAGGCGCACCCCGAGCCCGTCACGCGGGCGCGGACCGTCCGGACCGACACGCGGGAACAACCGGGCCGACACGTTGATCGGCTACGGTAGGTGCGCGCGCCGGAACGTTTGGTCGGCGACCCCCGCTGTCGACCCTCCGGGAGGCCTGTGTGACATCGACCCCTGGCAAGCCGTCCGGCCGGATCTTCGGTCGCGGCAGTTGGCCGGAGGTCCGCCGGATCGCTGACATCCTCCGCGTCGAGACGGTCGGCGGCGCGTTGCTGCTCGCCGCGGCCCTTCTCGCTCTCGTCTGGGCGAACAGCCCGTGGCGCGATCTCTATCGCGTGCTTGGCGACGCCCGGATCGGTCCGGCGGGCCTGCACCTGGACCTGACCCTGAACCAGTGGGCGGCGGACGGCCTGCTCGCGATCTTCTTCTTCGTCGCCGGGCTGGAGCTGAAGCGGGAGTTCGTCGCCGGTGACCTGCGTAGCCCGAGCCGGGCGGTGCTGCCGGTCGCCGCCGCCCTGGGCGGGATGATCCTGCCGGCCCTGATCTATGTCGCCGTCAACGCCCGTGCCGGCGGGGACGCGCTGGCCGGCTGGGCGATCCCGACCGCCACCGACATCGCCTTCGCGCTGGCCGTGCTCGGTGTCATCAGTACGCACCTGCCGGCGGCGCTGCGGACCTTCCTGTTGACCCTGGCGGTCGTCGACGATCTGCTCGCAATCCTGATCATCGCGCTCTTCTACACCAGTTCCCTGCACCTGGCCCCGCTGCTGCTGGCGCTGCTGCCGCTGGCACTGTTCGCACTGCTGGTCCAGCGGCGGGTGCGGTCCTGGTGGCTGCTGCTGCCGCTGGCGGCCGTGACCTGGGGACTGGTGCACGCCTCAGGGGTGCACGCCACGGTCGCCGGGGTGCTGCTCGCCTTCACGGTGCCGGTGATCCGCCGGGCCGAGGGACCGGGCATCGGGCTGGCCGAGCACTTCGAGCACCGGTTCCGACCGCTGTCGGCGGGGGTCGCGGTGCCGGTCTTCGCCTTCTTCGCCGCCGGGGTGTCGGTCGGCGGCCTGAGCGGATTCACCAGCAGCCTGACCGACTCGGTGGCGCTGGGCATCGCGGTCGGCCTCGTCGCCGGCAAGACGGCCGGTGTGCTGGGAGCCTCCTGGCTGGTCCAACGCTTTACCCGGGCCCAGCTCGCCGAGGGACTGAGCTGGTGGGACGTCTTCGGCCTCGCCCTGCTCGCCGGGCTCGGCTTCACCGTCTCGCTGTTGATCGGTGAGCTGGCGTTCGGCGTCGGCACGGAAAGCACCGAACACACCAAGATCGGCGTACTGGTCGGTTCCCTGCTCTCGGCACTGCTCGCCACGGTCGTGCTGCGGATCCGCAACCGGCACTACCAGAGCCTGCACGAGGTCGAGGAGCGCGACGCGGACGCCGACGGGATCCCCGACGTCTACCAGGGCCGCGAACCGCAGCCCTGACCGCCGGCCCACCAGGCGGCTCCGACGCCTCGGCCGCGCTCCCGATCAGGCGGGCGGCATCACGAACCTGCCGTCGGCGTCCCGCTCCAGGGGTGCCACGCCGACCACCGCGTCGAGGTCGATCGGCCCGTAGATGTGCGGGAAGACGATCCCCGGGGCGACCTCGTCGTCGCGTACCGGGCTGGAGAGCCGGGACGGGTCGACGCTCAGCAGCAGCAGCGGGCCGGCGTCCGCGTAGAACGCCTCGGCCACGCCGAGCACCTGCCCACGGCGGGCGGCGTGGATGAACCCCTCGTCGGCGATGGTTCGGCGCGCTCGGCCCGGTCCGGTTTAGCCCCGGGCCGCCGGGGCATGAAGGGCGAATGCCGTCGCACTCCGCCCCACTCGTCGACAACACACTGCTGCTGGCGGCCGAGGGCTACGGCTGGCTACCGAACCGCCGCCGCCGCGCCGAAGGGTACGCCGTGCGGACCCGGTTGCTGGGACAGCGGGCGGTGGGGCTCTGCGGCCCGGACGCCGCGCGGTTCTTCTACGACGAGCAGCACATCCGCCGGCACGGGGCGATCCCCGGCCCGGTGCAGGTCACCCTCTTCGGTCGGGGTGCGGTACACACCCTCGACGGCGCCGATCACCGGCACCGCAAGGCGATCTTCACCTCGCTGCTGAGCACCGACGAGATCGCCAACCTTGGCCGGTACGCCACGGCGGCCTGGGACGAGACCGTCGCCCGCTGGCCCGCCTGGCAGCCCGTCGTACTCTTCGACGAGGCCAGCCGGGTGCTGACCCGGGCCGTCTGCCAGTGGGTGGGGGTGCCGCTGGCCGGGTCGGAGGTCGCCGGGCTGGCCGCCGACGCGGTGGCGATGGTGGACGGCTTCGGCACGTTCGGGCCCCGGCACTGGCGCGCCCGGCAGGCGCGCAGCCGGCGGGAACGGTGGCTCGCCGAACTGGTCGACCGGGTCCGGGAGGGTCGGCAGGCCGCCGACGCCGGCTCGGCGGTCGACGTGATCGCGCGCTACCGGGACGCCGACGGCCGGCCGCTCGACTCCCGGACGGCGGCCGTGGAACTCCTCAATCTCGTCCGGCCGGTCGTTGCAGTCTGCTGGTACGTCACCTTTGCGGCGCACGCCCTGCACCGCTGGCCGGAACTGCGACCCCGGCTACGCTCCGGCAGCGCCGACTACGTGACCGCGTTCGGCCACGAGGTCCGCCGCTTCTATCCGTTCGCGCCGTTCGTCGCCGGCCACGCGGTCAGGGACCTCACCTGGCGGGACGTCTCCATCCCGGCCGGCTCCCTCGTGCTGCTCGACCTGTACGGCCAGAACCACGACCCGCAGCTCTGGCCGGACCCGTACGTCTTCGACCCGGAACGGTTCCTGGGCCGCGAGATCGGTGCGTTCGACCTGGTGCCGCAGGGTGGTGGTGACCCGCGCACCGGGCACCGCTGTCCCGGCGAGACCACCACGGTGGCGCTGCTGAACGCGCTCGCCGGTCGGCTGGTCGGGCTCGACTACGAGGTGCCCGAGCAGGATCTCGACATTCCGCTGCGACGCGTGCCGACCCGGCCCCGCAGCGGCTTCGTCCTCGTCCGGGGGTAGCCACCGGCTTCGTCCCCGTCCGGGTAGCCACCGGCTACGGCCGAGTTTCGGCGGGCGGGGCCGGGGAAGCCAGGCCGAGTTTCGGCGGGCGGGGCCGGGGAAGCCAGGCCGGGTGGGACGGGGCCGGGCGCCGGCACCCTTCGTCTGTGGAACCGGGAGGCTCGACATGGGTGATCGGGACGAACTTCACGAGCTGCGCCAGCGCGCACACGAGGCGGGCATCGAGGGCAACTCCAAGATGAACGAGCAGCAGTTGCGCGAGGCGCTGAAGAAGATGGGCAAGGGGGCCGAACCGATGGTCGCCAAGCGGGAGGCCAAGGGCTACCTGTAGCCGATCTCCGGGCCGGCGTGCGGGATGCCGCCGCGGGCCGTACCGGTGTGCGGCGCCGCCGGCCCGGGGCAGCGCGCCGGGACGCAGGGGCCGGGATGCAGGGGGCCGGGCCGCGCCGGCCGGGTCAGGACCTGGGACGGGCGCGGCCGGTCGGCCAGGTGGCTCGGGCCAGCGCGGGCAGTTCCCGTCGGTGCCGGGCCAACAGCAGTCCAGCCAGGATGGCGTACGCGACCGCGACGCCGTACCGGACCGTCTGGGTGGGGACGGCGAACTGGACCGCGAAGAGCAGGAAGAGCAGCGCCGCCTCGGCCCGGGAGATCCGCAGGTCGGCCAGGACGGCGACGCCGAGCAGGGTCTGCGCGGCGGTCAGGTAGAGCTCCTCGGTCTGCCGCTCGTCCAGGGCCAGCCCGGCGAACTCGCCACCGCCGAGATAGAAGGCGACCGGCAGGCAGGCGATCAGCAGGGTCCACTGGTTGAGCTTCGCCGCCAGCAGGGCACCGAGTCCGTCGTCGGCCCGACCGCGCAGCGCGAAGGCCACCGCCACGATCACCTCGGGTGCCTCCGAGGCGACCGGGGCGAGCCACTGTACGAGCAGGAACTCGTCGATGCCGAGCGCCGCGCCAGCCTCGACGAGAGACCTGCCGAACGGCTCGGCCGCGCTCAGGATCACCACGGCCGCCGTACCGAAGAGCGCGGCGACGGTCAGCCGGCGGCGGGTGGTCGGTTGCCTGGCGAGGGTGGCGGCCACCCCGACCAGGGACTCCTCGGCGTGCTCCGTCCGGCCGGTCCGGGACAGGTAGAGCCCGAAGAGCGCGCCGAGCACGATGGTGTCGTACCAGGCCAGCCGGCCGGTCGCCGGGATCACCAGGGCGTAGGCGGTGGCGAGGAGCAGGTAGGCCGTCTCCGTCCGGCGGTGTGCCGAGACGCTGACGCCGTTGCGGTCACCGGGCTGCCCGCGCCGGCGGACGGCCCAGATGGCGGCGAAGACCAGCAGCGGCCAGGCGACCCCGATCAGCAGCCGGTTGGCGCCGGTCATGTTGGCCAGTGCGAACGCCGCGAACGCCGGATCGGAGCCGGCGGAGAAGGCGAAGTAGATGTCGATGGCGTACTCGGGAAGCACCGCGACCAGGGCGAGCAGGGCGAGCGACAGGCTGCCCGGCAGGTCGACGCGGGCCACCTCGGAGCCCCACATCAGCAGGGCCACCGCCGAGAGCACCGCCACCCCGAAGACCGCCATCCCGGCCAGCGCCGGCAGGTGACCGCCGGAGAGTCGGATCGCGACGGCCGGCGCGGCCGCCAGCAGGACGACACCGACCCGGACGGCCACCCCCCGGGCCGGTACCGTGACATCGAGTCCCACTCGCACCGCCGCCACCCCCGCCCGGAACGAGCCTGCCGGAACCCTGCCCCGGGTAGGTGCGAATCGCCCAGATCCCGCGGCGGGTGGCAGGTCGGATGGCAGGTCGAGGTGGCGCTACCGGGCCCCTTCGCCGTCTCCGGCAACGCGGCGGTGGGGTACGTTGACGCCCTGGCCGTCGCGAGCTGGGGAGGTGGCACCGATCTCCGCCCCCGCGTCCACCCCGGAACCCGCGCCGGTGTCCTCGGGCGCGACCGACTCCTCGCCCTCCGCCACCTCTGCGGCCTCGCCGTCCTCCTCGTCCTCGTCCTCGGCCTCGCCGCCGTCGTCATCCTCGCGCTGGCTCGACGGGGAGGCCCTCGTCCACCGGCTCCGTACCGCCGGTTGTGTCTTCGCCGAGGAAGAGGCGGAACTGCTGACCGGCGCCGCGCGGTCCCCGGCCGAACTGCTGGCCATGCTGGATCGGCGGGTCGCTGGTGTGCCGTTGGAGCACATCGTCGGCTGGGTCGACTTCTGCGGGCTGCGGGTTGCCGTGGACCCCGGGGTCTTCGTGCCGCGTCGCCGCACGGAGCTGCTGGTGCGCCGGGCGGCCGCACTGGCCCGCCCGGGGTGCACGGTGCTCGACCTGGCCTGCGGCTGTGGTGCGATCGGGCTGGCGCTCGCCGCTCTGGTCAGGGACATCGCGCTGTACGCGGTGGACGTCGAGCCGGCCGCCGTGCGCTGCGCGCGGCGTAACCTCGCCCCACTCGGTGGACGGGTGTACGCCGGAGACCTGTACGACCCCCTCCCGCCGCGGCTGCGCGGCCAGGTCGACGTGCTGGTGGCGAACGTGCCCTATGTGCCCAGCGAGGCGATCGCCCTGCTGCCGCCCGAGGCGCGGCTGCACGAGCCGCTGGTGGCCCTGGATGGTGGCCCCGACGGGCTCGACGTGCTGCGCCGGGTGGCCGCCGCAGCGCCGGGTTGGCTCGCTCCCGGTGGCCACCTGCTGCTGGAAACGAACCCGGAGCAGGTCGAGGTCGCGGTCACCGAGCTGGTACGGGCCGGCCTCGCCCCGGCGGTGTTCACCGAGAACGAGTTTCCGATGACCACCGTGGTCGTCGGCGGCGATAGCTGACCGGGCAGATCGCGACCGGTGCCTCAAGGCTCCGCGCCGGGTGCCGCACTGCTCCGCGGCACGTCCTGTCACTGCTCCGGCGCGGCCAGGATCTCGGCGATCTTCGCCGCGTCCCCGGCGGTGTGCGCGGCGAGCAGTTCGGCGAACCGCTCCGCCGGCATCACCCGGAGACCCAGATCGGTGGCCTTCTCGGCCTTGCTGCCCGCGCCGTCGCCGACCACCACCAGGTCGGTCCGCCTGGAGACCGACCCGGACGACCTGCCGCCGAGCCGCTCGACCGCCTCGTTGCCCTCGTTGCGGGTCAGCCCGGGCACCGAGCCGGTCACGACCACCGTCATCGGCGCCCCGTCCGGCCTGCGCAGCGGCAGGGCGGTCGCCGTCGGGACGCCGGGACCGCCGTCCTCGTCGCTGCCGCCCCTGCCGGCCGGCGCCGGACCGGTGATGCCCGGCTCGGTCATGTTGACTCCTCGGGCGGCGAGCCTCTCGACCACCGGGGCCAGCTCGACCAACTCCGCCGCGATGGTGACGGCGCGCTCCGGGCCGACGCCCTCGACCTCCTGCAGGTCGGCGACGGAGGCATTCAGCAGCGCCGCCATGGTGCCGAAGTGCCGGGCGAGCCGGCGGGACATGGACCGGCCGGTCATCCGTACCCCGAGACCGGTGAGCACCCGGGAGAGGGGCTGGCGCTTCGAGGCGTCGACGTTGGCGACGAGCTTGCGGGCGGAGGTCTCGCCCAGCCGCTCCATCGTGGCCAGTGTGCCGGGATCGAGATCGTAGAGGTCGGCGGGATCGGTGACCAGGCCGGCACCGACGAGCAAATCAATGATCTTGCTGCCCAGTCCTTCGATGTCCATCGAGTCCCGGGCCGCGTAGTAGGCGAGCGACTCGCGGGCCCCACAGGCGCGCCCCTGCGTGCAGCGCCAGCGCTTCTGCGACCGGTCGATCTCGCCGTCGCAGCGCGGGCACCTGCTCGGCGGCTCGTACGCGGTCGACTCCGCCGGCCGCTCGTCGAGCTTGGCGCCGGTGATCTCGGGGATCACGTCACCGGCCCGCCGGACGAACACGGTGTCGCCGGCCCGGACGTTGCGCCGCACCAGGTCGTCGAAGTTGTGCAGGGTGGCCGAGGTGACGGTCACCCCGCCGACCTGCACCGGCGCCAGCACGGCGACCGGGGTGATCACCCCGGTCCGGCCGACCTGCACCTCGATCCGGAGCAGGGTGGTGGTGCGGGTGTCGGCGGGGAACTTGTAGGCGATGCCCCAGCGGGGTGCGCGGGTGCCCGAGCCGGCCAGTTCGCGGTCGGCCGGATGGTCCGCCTTGATCACCGCCCCGTCGATGCCGAAGCCCAGCCCGCCCCGGCGGGCGTAGAGGGACTCCACGACGGCGAGCACCTCCTCGACGGTGGCGCAGAGCGGCATCCCGGCCGGTGAGCCGGCGGTGGTGGCGACGCCGAGGCTCTCGACGTACGCCATGGTGGCCGAGTGGGATCGGGGGTCGGTCGCCCCGCCGGCGTCGTCGAGGCCGTGCACCGAGTAGGCGAGGAAGGAGAGTGGCGCGTCGTACGCCCGGTCCTGAGCCCGCAGCGTGCCCGCGGCGGCGCTGCGCGGATGGGCGAAGGGCGGTTCCCCGTGCCCGGTGCGCAGCTCCTGAGCCTGGGCGAAGTCGGCGTCGGTCATGAACACCTCGCCACGGATCTCCACGGTGAGCGGCTCGCCGAGCCGCTCGGGCAGGCCCGCGGCCCGGCGTGCCTGTGGCGTCACGTCCTCGCCGGCCAGGCCGTCGCCCCGGGTCGCGACCTGGGTCAGCCGACCGTCCACGTAACGGGCGGCGATGGCCAGACCGTCGATCTTGGGCTCCACGGTGTAGCCGGCGGCGGGCCGGCCGAGCAGCTTGTCGAGCCGGGCCGCCCAGCGGGCCAGCTCGGCCTCGCCGAAGACGTTGTCGAGGCTGAGCATGGGGATGCTGTGCACCACGTCACCGACCACCCCGGCACCGGCCGCCACCAGCTCACTCGGCGAATCGTCGGCCTTCCAGTCGGGTCGTGCGGTCTCGGTGGCGACGACCCGGGCCATCAACCCGTCGTAGGTCGCGTCGTCCATCGCCAGCTCCGCGCCGCCGTAGTAGGCGGCGGCCGCCGCCCTGATCTCGGCGATCGCCGCCGCATAGGCCGGACGGTCGGCGAAGGGCCGGGCGTGCGCGGCGTCGACCGGCGGATCCACCCGATCGACCGCCCCGTCCTCCCGATCGACCGCCCCGTCCTCCGGATCGACCGTGGCACCGCCCGCCCGGTCGGGCCGCTCGTCGGTTTCCACCGCCACTGCCTCGTGCGCCACGAGGTCCCCCTCCCGTCAGACCCGCAAGCTCGGCGTTCAGCCTAGGTACCGGGTACGACGACGAGTCGCCGCGCCCGCCCGGCCCGTGCCGACCTGGCGCCGCGATCGAGCGGGAGTATTGACAGCTTTCAACAGCGGGCCCAAGCTGAGAGGAATAGAGAGCGCTCTCTACGCCCTCGAACGAGGGCAGACCACCACCAGTCTGGCCAGCGGTCTCCCGCGTCTTCGGCGGCGGCGCCGGAACCCCCGCTGGCCGCTCACCAGCGAGGAGTTTCGCCATGGAAAGGGCCGCACCCTTCCCCGGCACGCGCCGCCGGCTACGCATCGTGACGCTGTTCGGTGCCCTGCTGGCCCTGCTCGGCGGCTACGCCGTGATCGAGCGCGCGGAGCCGGCCGAGGCCCGGGTCGTCCGGGTCGCCGAGTTCCTGGCCGACTGTCCCTACAGCCACCGGTTGCCGGACGACCCGATCATCTACCCGGGCCTGCCCGGCGCCTCCCACATGCACAGCTTCTTCGGCAGCACGGCCACCAACGCCTACACCAACCTGGCCGACCTGCTGAACTCGAACACGACCTGCAACCCGCGGGTCGACGTCTCGTCCTACTGGGTGCCCACCTTCTACGCGGACAACGTCCCCGTGGAGCCGACCATCGTCACGTTCTACTACCTCGGCGAAGGCGTCCGCAGCGACATCGTCGCCAACACCCAGCCGCTCCCGCTGGGCCTGCGCATCGTGGCCGGCAACGCCCGCGCCACCGGCCCCGACTCGACCACCATCTCCCGGTGGTCCTGCCTGCACGCCGGGCACGTCGGCGCCTCCAAGGACTTCGTCAACTGCCCGGCCGGGACGATGATCGAGTCGTACCTCGACTTCCCGCAGTGCTGGAACGGCCGTGACCTCGACTCGCCGGACCACAAGAGCCACATGGCGTACCCGGTGAACCAGGCCTGCCCGTCGAGCCATCCCGTGGCGGTGCCGAAGCTGCGTCAGGTGCTGCGCTATCCGGTGAACGGCAACCCGGCCCGGTTCCGCCTCGCCTCCGGCGGCGGCTTCACCATGCACGGTGACTTCTTCAACGCCTGGCCGGAGGCCGAGATGATGCGGCGGGTCCGGGACTGCATCCGCCCGGTGATCAAGTGTGGTGCGGACGGCAGCCCGAGCTGACGTGGCATGTGCGGCGGGCTCGGCCGGAGCCGGCCCGCCGCGGAGCACGCCGACGGGTCGGCACCCGGAGGCCCGAAGACGGGCCAGGAGGAGGGGGCGCGGATGAGGCAGGCGGCCGCCGTCGTACCGGCCGGCGCGCTGCTCGTCGCGGTGCTGCTGGTCGGCGGCTGCGCCGGCTCCGCCGTCCCGGGGCCGACCATCGGCGGTACGCCCGGCGGCGCGGCTCCGGCCGACGCCGGTCCGGCGGCCGACCCGCCGGGTACGCCGGGATCGTCGAGCCCGTTCAACGGCACCGACATCGCCTGGCTGCAACTGACCGTCGCCATGCACGAACGGGTACTGCCGCTGTTGGAACTGGTGCCGGAGCGGACCGGCGAGCCGGCCCTGCGCCGGCTCGCCGCCCGGGTCCGGGACACCCACCGTGCCGAGCTCGACCTGTCGCGCCGACTGCTCGACCGATCCGGCGCACCGAAGACGAACCCGCACGAGGGGCACGACATGCCGGGCATGATGACGGAAACCGAGCTGAGCGCGCTCGGCACCGCCCCCGACGCCGAGTTCCGGCGGCTCTTCGGCCAGCATCTCCGGGAGCACCTAAAGCAGTCCGTCCGGATCGCGGGTGCCGAGCAGCGTGCCGGCGCCGAGCGGGAAACCACGGCCCTGGCCGCCGCGATCGTCAGGACGGGTACCGAATACCTGACCCAACTCGGTGAGCTCGACGGCTGAGTAAGTCGACATTAAACACATTTCCGGGCAAGCCCCCGGATCAGCCGGACCCCGATTTGGCGTTCCCGGTCCGGCGGTGTAACTTTCTGCGTCGGCAGGGCACCGGGCAAGCCCGCGGAGCGATACCGCGGCGGCCGGCCTGCCAAACCCCGGACGATCGCGGCGGTGACCTGCCGCGCGCGTACGGGTGCCCGACGGTAGGACGAAGCACGACAAACCGGGAGACATCGGTTTGACGGGGTGGAAACAGTCGGGTAAAGTACAACAAGTGCCTGGCGGTGACGCTGGGTGTGGAGAGATGGCCCTGGGTGGCTGGCTTGTGTGGCTGGTTGTCTGGTGTGTGTTTGTTCTTTGAGAACTCAACAGGGTGCTTGATATGCCAGTGCCAAATGGTTTTGTTTGTTTGGCAGCAAGTGTTTTTTGTTGCTGGGTTTGATTTCTCTGGTTTTTGTTGGAGAGTTTGATCCTGGCTCAGGACGAACGCTGGCGGCGTGCTTAACACATGCAAGTCGAGCGGAAAGGCCTCTTCGGGGGTACTCGAGCGGCGAACGGGTGAGTAACACGTGAGTAACCTGCCTCAGGCTTTGGGATAACCCTCGGAAACGGGGGCTAATACCGGATATGACATGCTGCCGCATGGTGGTGTGTGGAAAGTTTTTCGGCTTGGGATGGGCTCGCGGCCTATCAGCTTGTTGGTGGGGTGATGGCCTACCAAGGCGACGACGGGTAGCCGGCCTGAGAGGGCGACCGGCCACACTGGGACTGAGACACGGCCCAGACTCCTACGGGAGGCAGCAGTGGGGAATATTGCACAATGGGCGGAAGCCTGATGCAGCGACGCCGTGTGAGGGATGACGGCCTTCGGGTTGTAAACCTCTTTCAGCAGGGACGAAGCGGGAGTGACGGTACCTGCAGAAGAAGCGCCGGCCAACTACGTGCCAGCAGCCGCGGTAAGACGTAGGGCGCGAGCGTTGTCCGGATTTATTGGGCGTAAAGAGCTCGTAGGCGGTTTGTCGCGTCGACTGTGAAAACCCATGGCTCAACTGTGGGCTTGCAGTCGATACGGGCAGGCTAGAGTTCGGTAGGGGAGACTGGAATTCCTGGTGTAGCGGTGAAATGCGCAGATATCAGGAGGAACACCGGTGGCGAAGGCGGGTCTCTGGGCCGATACTGACGCTGAGGAGCGAAAGCGTGGGGAGCGAACAGGATTAGATACCCTGGTAGTCCACGCTGTAAACGTTGGGCGCTAGGTGTGGGGGGCCTCTCCGGTTCTCTGTGCCGCAGCTAACGCATTAAGCGCCCCGCCTGGGGAGTACGGCCGCAAGGCTAAAACTCAAAGGAATTGACGGGGGCCCGCACAAGCGGCGGAGCATGCGGATTAATTCGATGCAACGCGAAGAACCTTACCTGGGTTTGACATGGCCGCAAAACCTGCAGAGATGTGGGGTCCTTCGGGGGCGGTCACAGGTGGTGCATGGCTGTCGTCAGCTCGTGTCGTGAGATGTTGGGTTAAGTCCCGCAACGAGCGCAACCCTTGTTCGATGTTGCCAGCGTGTTATGGCGGGGACTCATCGAAGACTGCCGGGGTCAACTCGGAGGAAGGTGGGGATGACGTCAAGTCATCATGCCCCTTATGTCCAGGGCTTCACGCATGCTACAATGGCCGGTACAATGGGCTGCGATACCGTGAGGTGGAGCGAATCCCAAAAAGCCGGTCTCAGTTCGGATCGGGGTCTGCAACTCGACCCCGTGAAGTCGGAGTCGCTAGTAATCGCAGATCAGCAACGCTGCGGTGAATACGTTCCCGGGCCTTGTACACACCGCCCGTCACGTCACGAAAGTCGGCAACACCCGAAGCCCATGGCCTAACCTCTTCGGGGGAGGGAGTGGTCGAAGGTGGGGCTGGCGATTGGGACGAAGTCGTAACAAGGTAGCCGTACCGGAAGGTGCGGCTGGATCACCTCCTTTCTAAGGAGCGCCTCTCGGCGAAGGTCGGGTAGGAGCCTCGGGCCCTCCGGATGTGGGGGTTGGGGTGCTTGTTGGCGGAGACACTGGCTAGTTCACGGCTGGCAACGGCTGGTCCGGCGAGTACGGCCATCTTTCGGGGTGGTGTGGAAGGTCGGGTTGGTGCGGCTGGTGGTGGGTGTTGGGCATCCTGTTGGGTCCTGAGGGAACAACCGCGTGTGTGTGGTTGGTTCTTCTGCCAGGTGCGGCCTGGCCTCGCATACCGTTCTGGGATGTGTGTGTCCTGGGGGCTGGTGTGGGGTGGTGGGTTGTGGGTTGGTCGTTTGTTGAGAATTGCACAGTGGACGCGAGCATCTTTGTGGTCAAGTTGTCAAGGGCGGACGGTGGATGCCTTGGCACCAGGAGCCGATGAAGGACGTGGGAGGCCGCGATAGGCCTGGGGGAGCTGTCAACCGAGCTGTGATCCCAGGGTGTCCGAATGGGGTAACCTGGCACCAGTCATGTGGTGTCACCTGCACCTGAATTCATAGGGTGTGTGGAGGGAACGCGGGGAAGTGAAACATCTCAGTACCCGTAGGAAGAGAAAACAATTGTGATTCCGTGAGTAGTGGCGAGCGAAAGCGGATGAGGCTAAACCGGTTGCGTGTGATACCTGTCAGGGGTTGCGTGGTCGGGGTTGTGGGACTCCGTGGGGGAAGCTGACACTTCTCCGAGAAGTTACAAAGCCGGGTGTTAGCTGAATGGTGTGGAAAAGCCAACCGTAGGCGGTGATAGTCCGGTAGGTGAAAGCGCCTGGTCTTCTTTGTGGGTGTTCCCGAGTAGCGGCGGACTCCTGAAATCTGCCGTGAATCTGCCAGGACCACCTGGTAAGCCTAAATACTTCCTGGTGACCGATAGCGGACGAGTACCGTGAGGGAATGGTGAAAAGTACCCCGGGAGGGGAGTGAAATAGTACCTGAAACCGTTCGCCTACAATCCGTCGGAGCTTTGCCGGATTTTTCTGGTGGGGTGACGGCGTGCCTTTTGAAGAATGAGCCTGCGAGTTAGTGGCATGTGGCGAGGTTAACCTGTGTGGGGTAGCCGTAGCGAAAGCGAGTCTTAATAGGGCGTGTAGTCGCGTGTTCTAGACCCGAAGCGGGGTGATCTAGCCATGGGCAGGCTGAAGCGTGGGTAAGACCGCGTGGAGGGCCGAACCCACCAACGTTGAAAAGTTGGGGGATGACCTGTGGTTAGGGGTGAAAGGCCAATCAAACTCCGTGATAGCTGGTTCTCCCCGAAATGCATTTAGGTGCAGCGTCGTGTGTTTCTTACCGGAGGTAGAGCACTGGATGGTCTAGGGGCCCTACAAGGTTACTGAAATCAGCCAAACTCCGAATGCCGGTAAGTGAGAGCGCGGCAGTGAGACTGCGGGGGATAAGCTTCGTAGTCGAGAGGGAAACAGCCCAGATCGCCAGCTAAGGCCCCTAAGCGTGTGCTAAGTGGAAAAGGATGTGGGGTCGCATAGACAACCAGGAGGTTGGCTTAGAAGCAGCCATCCTTTAAAGAGTGCGTAATAGCTCACTGGTCAAGTGGTTCCGCGCCGACAATGTAGCGGGGCTCAAGTACACCGCCGAAGCTGTGGCATTCACACATTGACTTCGCGATCATCTTTGGGTGGTTGTGCAGGTGTGTGGGTGGGTAGGGGAGCGTCGTGCCGGGGGTGAAGCAGCCGAGTGATCGAGTTGTGGACGCGGCACGAGTGAGAATGCAGGCATGAGTAGCGAAAGAAGGGTGGGAAACCCTTCCGCCGGATGACCAAGGGTTCCAGGGCCAGGTTAATCCGCCCTGGGTGAGTCGGGGCCTAAGGCGAGGCCGAGAGGCGTAGTCGATGGATAACGGGTTGATATTCCCGTACCCGTGTAGGAGCGCCCGTGATGAACCTCGTTGTGCTAACCATCCGATCCTGTGGCGGTCTTCGGACCAAGATGGGGTTGCGTGGGGTCCTGGCGGGTAGTAGTCAAGCGATGGGGTGACGCAGGAAGGTAGCTGAGCCCGGCCGGTGGTTGTGCCGGGGTAAGCGTGTAGACCGCACCATAGGCAAATCCGTGGTGTATGTGGTTGAGACGTGATGCCGAGCCGATTCAGGTGAAGTCAGTGATCCTATGCTGTCGAGAAAAGCCTCTAGCGAGTTCCGAGCGGCCCGTACCCTAAACCGACACAGGTGGTCAGGTAGAGAATACCGAGGCGATCGGGTGAACTGTGGTTAAGGAACTCGGCAAATTGCCCCCGTAACTTTGGGAGAAGGGGGGCCGGAGACGTGAAGCCACTTGCTGGTGGAGCGTTGTATGGCCGCAGAGAGCAGGGGGAAGCGACTGTTTACTAAAAACACAGGTCCATGCGAAGAAGTAATTCGATGTATATGGACTGACGCCTGCCCGGTGCTGGAACGTTAAGGGGACCGGTTAGCTCTTCGGGGCGAGGCTGAGAACTTAAGCGCCAGTAAACGGCGGTGGTAACTATAACCATCCTAAGGTAGCGAAATTCCTTGTCGGGTAAGTTCCGACCTGCACGAATGGCGTAACGACTTCCCCACTGTCTCAACCACAGGCCCGGCGAAATTGCAGTACGAGTAAAGATGCTCGTTACGCGCGGCAGGACGGAAAGACCCCGGGACCTTTACTATAGCTTGACATTGGTGCTTGAATTAGCTTGTATAGGATAGGTGGGAGCCGGTGAAGCCTATACGCCAGTATGGGTGGAGGCAGTCTTGAAATACCACTCTGGTTGGTTCGGGTATCTAACTTGGGGCCCTTATCGGGTTCAGGGACAGTGTCTGGTGGGTAGTTTAACTGGGGCGGTTGCCTCCTAAATGGTAACGGAGGCGCCCAAAGGTTCCCTCAGCCTGGTTGGCAATCAGGTGTTGAGTGTAAGTGTATAAGGGAGCTTGACTGTGAGACTGACGGGTCGAGCAGGGACGAAAGTCGGGACTAGTGATCCGGCACTTGCGTGTGGAAGCGGTGTCGCTCAACGGATAAAAGGTACCCCGGGGATAACAGGCTGATCTTCCCCAAGAGTCCATATCGACGGGATGGTTTGGCACCTCGATGTCGGCTCGTCGCATCCTGGGGCTGTAGCAGGTCCCAAGGGTTGGGCTGTTCGCCCATTAAAGCGGTACGCGAGCTGGGTTTAGAACGTCGTGAGACAGTTCGGTCCCTATCCGCCGTGCGCGTAGGATACTTGAGAAGGGCTGTCCCTAGTACGAGAGGACCGGGACGGACGAACCTCTGGTGTGCCAGTTGTCCCGCCAGGGGCACGGCTGGTTGGCTACGTTCGGGAGGGATAACCGCTGAAAGCATCTAAGCGGGAAGCCTGCTTCGAGATGAGGTATCCCACCCCGTGTGGGGGTAAGGCTCCCAGTGAGACGACTGGGTTGATAGGCCGGAGATGTAAGCCAGGTAACTGGTTCAGTTGACCGGTACTAATAGGCCGAGGACTTGTCTACAAAGCTGCTACGCGTCCACTGTGTGATTCACAGCAAACGAACAACGATGTGTTCCCGGGTGTGGCCGGGGTGTTGTTTGTTGTGTTGATAGGGTTACGGCGGTTATGGCGGAAGGGAAACGCCCGGTTACATTCCGAACCCGGTAGCTAAGCCTTCCAGCGCTGATGGTACTGCACTCGGGAGGGTGTGGGAGAGTAGGACACCGCCGGACATTCTCAGCGAAGTGGCGCCACCCGGTACGGGTGGCGCCACTCGCATTTCCGGCCCTGTCTGGAGCTTGGCCGGTCCCCACGGACCCGGCCAGGTCTCCCCGACGGGTCAGCCGCCCAGACTCGCCGCCGCCGAGGCGATCGCCGAGGAGAAGTAGCTGACCTGGGTGTAGACGCCAGGATAGTTCGCCCGCGCACACCCGTAACCCCAACTCACGATGCCGACCTGGACCAGGCCGCTGCCGCCCTGCCGGAACATCGGGCCACCGGAGTCGCCCTGGCAGGTGTCCACGCCACCGGCCATGTAGCCGGCACAGATCTCCTCGGCCGGGATGACGTCACCGTCGTACGAGCTCGGACCGTTGCAGACCGAGTCACTCACGAACGGCACGCTCGCCTTCATCATGTACCGCTGCTGGGCCCCGCCCTCGCGGGTGGCGCCCCAGCCGGCGACGGTGAAGGTGCCGCTGTCGTACGCGCTCGACGTGGCGATCGGCAGGGTGCTGAGCCCGGAGACCGCGCTGGCCAGCCGGATCAGCGCCCAGTCGTCGCCGTAGCCGTTGTAGCCCGGCGCCCGGTAGACGTAGTTGGAGCGGACCTGGATCCGGCTCGACGACTGGAGGTCGACCACGCCCAGCGTGGCGGTGATGCTGGAGTTGCTTCCCGTCCGCCCGACGCAGTGCGCGGCGGTGAGCACCAGCCGCGGGCTGTAGAGCGCTCCGCCGCAGCCCATCGAGAGTCGTACCATGAACGGGAACTCGCCCTGCGCGGCGCGGGTGCCGCCGACGACGAAGGGTGTGACGTCGCCCTCCGGGGCGGCGTTCGCCGGTGCGGCGAGGGTGACGGCGCCGACGCTCACCGCGGTCAACGCGGTGGCGGCCAGGCGGCTGAGGAAGCGCCAACGAGCCATGGGGGTCCTCTCCGAGCATCGATGGCGCGCCTTGTGGGCGCGCCCCAGATCACGATGCCGGCAGCGTATGGACCTCCATCGCTGTATCGCAATGTGCACATGTCATCCCGGTTGCGTCATACCACCGGGCGGCGGGCGGGTCAGCCGCAGCGGTACCGGGGCTCGGCCAGGTATTTCCAGGTGAACTTCTCCCGCTTGACGACCTTTCCGTCCCGGTGGAAGAGCCGGAACGCGTCCTGGGTGAACCCGCCGATGCCGTTTGTGGGAATGCAGGACGGACCCGGCTGGAGCTTGATCACCTTTGGCTTGGTGACGTTGCGGCGCGGACTCCACTCCGTCGTCACCCGGTCGTAGACCCTGGTCCCCCAGACCGACACGGTGATCGAGCTGGAGGTGTACGAGGTGTCGATCAGCACGCCGTGCGGACTGTCGTTGCGGAACTTGAAGTCGAGGTCCGGCCAGAAGATGGTCGACTCGATGACCGGCGGATAGCGGCTGAACCAGTAGGAGTGCGGCTTGTGCTCCACGTCCTCCAGCCCGGCGTAGTAGGTCGCGTTGAAGAGCGTGGTGGTGAACTGCGAGGTGCCGCCGCCGACCCCCGGCACGAGCTTGCCGTCCAGGATGACCGGTGCGTCGCGGTAGCCCTGGGCGTAGCCCCGCTCCCCGGTGTGCCCGTTGAGCGAGAACGTCTCGCCGGGCCTGACCACCGTGCCGTCCACCTTCCGGGCGATCGTCATGATGTTCTGGCTGCGCGGCGAGCCGGCACCACCGGTGAACCTGGTGGTGAAGGTGGAGACCCGCTCCTTGATCCCCATCTTCCCCAGGTCATCCGCGCTGAGCTTCGGTGCGACGGGCTTGAGCTGCGCCCGTACCGTGCGCCCGTCGGCCCTCGGCAGGACCGCCATCAGGTCCCGGGCCAGCGCGCCGGTGTCCACCTGCCGCCCACCGGACCCGGCGGTGATCCGCGGCTTGTTGCCCTGGATCGAGATGCCGGCGTCCTTCGGCTCCACCTCGACCTTCCCGAGCTGGCCGGCGAGTGCCGCGCGCAGCTTCTTCCCGTCGATCCGTGGGGCGATCCTGCCGTTCCTGTCGGCGGTCAGCACGAGACTCTTCGCGATCGCGGCCGGTGGGACGGAGAAGTCGCCCCGCTCGGTGCTGACCGTGACCGGGGCGGCGACCGCCGGCCTGGCCAGCTCGTCGACCAGCCGGTCGACCTCGTGGGTGGTGGTCGCCGGATGCGTCTCCACAAGCGGTATCTCCACCGGTTGGCCGCTCAGCCAGCCCGCGCGCAGCGCCTCCGCCGAGTCCTCGGCCCGCAGCACCCGGCCCGGCCTGGGGTAGACCGGCCGGGGGGTGGTGCCGCGGAAGGTGATCGCCGGCAGCGTCATCCGCTGCCCGGCGTCCCCGGCGATCTTCCGCAGCTCGGCGTCGAGTTTCTCGGCGTCGAGGGTGACCACCGGCTCGCTGCTCCGGGAGCCGAAGAGCAGGCTCAGCGGGCCGGGCCGGTGTGCCGCGGCCGCGGCCACCGTCGCCTCCACGTCCACCGCCAGGCCGACCGCGTCCGGCGAGACCTCGCCGGTCCGGTCGCCGATGCGGACCGGCACCGGGCTGGTGAACGCCTCGGGCCGGGAGGTCAGGTCGGCGCGGAGCGCCTGCACCGCCTCCGCCCGGCTCCTGCCACCCAGCTCGACGCCGAGCACGGTGGTGCCCCGGGGCACCTCACCGGCGTACGCGTAGCCGGCGGTGGCGCCGCCGCTGGCGACGAGCACCGCGGCCGCGGCGCCACCGGCGAGCAGCATCCGCCGCAGCCGGCGCCGGGGTGCGGGCCCGCCCGGTGCACCTACCGGACCGCCGGAACCGGGCCGGGACGGGGTGTCCCCACCGACCGGTGCCGGGCCGGCGCCCGCTCCGGCACCACCGGCCGGTGCACCGTCGGGGCGCTGGTCGGCCGGCAGGGTGACGGCGGTGATCCGGATGGTGGGGCGCTCCTCGGCAGGCATCGCGACGGCGGGCATCTGCACGGTCGGCTGCTCGTCGGCGGGCACCCTCTTGCCGTACTGACTCACGGACACCTCGATCAGGGCGGTACGGCGGGCCCGGAGACGGCCCGCGCGGCAAGACCTTGACCGACTACGGTAACCAAGACCCGATCAGGATGCCGCACCCGGTCCGGCCGGAGCCGATATGGAGGGTGTGTCCTCCCCCGCTCGGCCGGTCGACGCGAAATACGTGAATAGTCCGATCTTCCGCCCCGTTACGACCGAACATCCATGGTGTTCCGTACACCTGGCAGCTCTCGGTTCGCCACCGGGCCCGCATATGCTCCGACCGTCCACCCCCTAACGGAGGCAACTTGATGCGCCGGAACAGACGCGGACGTTCGCTTCGGGCGCTGGGTGTGCTGCTCACCAGCGGCGCGCTCGGTTTGACCAGCGGAGTCCCGGCCGTCGCCGACGAACCTGCGGCGACGCCCTTGATCAGTGAGATCCACTACGACAATGCCGGTACCGACACCGGCGAGGCCATCGAGGTGGAGGCTCCGGCCGGTACCGACCTCACCGGATGGCAGCTCGTCCTCTACAACGGCAACGGCGGGGCGCCGTACAACACCCGGACGCTGAGCGGCGCGGTGCCGGCGGCCGGGGTGGTGGTCGCGACGTACCCGACCGACGGCGTCCAGAACGGCGCGCCGGACGGGATCGCGCTGGTCGCGCCGGACGGCGCGGTCGCCGAGTTCCTCAGCTACGAGGGCGGGATGACCGGGGTCGGCGGCCCGGCCGGCGGGCTGGCCGCCACCGACATCGGCGTGGCCGAGACCAGCAGCACCCCGACCGGCCACTCGCTGCAGCGGATCGACGGACAGTGGCGGGCCCCGGCCCCGAACAGCTTCGGCACCCGCAACGGCGGAGGCGGCGACCCGGACCCGGATCCGGTCGGCTGCGACGTGCCGGTCAGCCACACCATCGCCCAGGTCCAGGGCACCGGCGACGCGACACCGCTGGCCGGCACCCGGGTGACCGTCGAGGGCGTGGTCACCGCCGACCACCGGACCGGTGGCTACAACGGCATCTACCTCCAGACCGCCGGCAGCGGCGGGCGGGCGCCGGCCGCCGGCACCGCCTCGGACGGCATCTTCGTCTACCTGACCAGCAACGCCGCCAACCACCCGGGCGTCGCCGTCGGCGACCGGGTCCGGGTCAGCGGCACCGCGGGCGAATACAACGGGCTCACCCAGGTCAGCATCGCGGCAAAGGCCGACGTGCAGGTCTGCGGGGAGCAGGTCGCGCTGCCGGCACCGGTCGCGCTCCCGCTGCCGCTGGCGGCGCCGGCCCGGGAGTCGGTCGAGTCGATGCTGGTCGCCCCGGTCGGCCAGTTCACCGTCTCCGAGGTCTACAACACCAACCGGTACGGCGAGGTCGTGCTCGCCGCCGGCGACCGTGCCGCGGTGATACCCACCGACGTCGCCCGGCCCGGCACCGACGCGGCCCGCGCCGCGGCCACGGCGAACGAGCTGGCCCGGCTGCTGGTCGACGACGGCCGGACCACCAACCTGGCAAGCGCCGGCCTGCTGCCGCCCTACCTGGCGCCGGGCAGCCCGCTGCGGGTCGGCGACAGCGTCGAGGCGTTCGGGCCGACCGTGCTCTCGTACGGCTTCGACGATTGGCGGCTCCAGCCGACCACCCCGGTCAGCGCAGACACCCCGCCGGCCGCCCGGACCACCTTCAAGGTCACCAACCCGCGTACCCCGGCACCGCGCAACGTCGGCGGCGACCTCACGGTCGGCGCCTTCAACGTGCTGAACTACTTCGTCCACTTCGGCGGAGACGCCCGGGGTGCCGAGGACGAGGCGGCGCTCGCCAGGCAGGAGGCGAAGATCGTCTCGGCGATCAACGCGCTCGGCGCCGACGTGGTCGCGCTCCAGGAGATCGAGAACTCGGTCCGGTTCAACGCCGCCGACCCGCAGCAGGCACTCAAGCGGCTGGTCGACGCGCTGAACGCCGCGGCCGGGGCCGGCACCTGGGACTACGTGCGCACCCCGGCGGAGCTGCCGGCGGCGGCGCAGCAGGACGTCATCACCACGGCGATCATCTTCAAGCCGGCGAAGGCACAGCCGGCCGGCCCGCCCCGGTCGGTCGACGACGAGACCGTCTGGTTCAACGCCCGGGAGCCGATCGCACAGACCTTCACCTCCGGCGCGCTCACCTTCACCGTGGTCGCCAACCACCTCAAGTCGAAGAGCAGCTCCGACTCGGCGACCGGCGACAACGCCGACAGCGGTGACGGGCAGGGCGCGTTCAACGGCGACCGGGTCCGGCAGGCGCAGGCGCTTACCGCCTTCGTCGACCGGCTCAAGGCCGACAGCGGCAGCGACGAGGTGCTGCTGCTCGGCGACTTCAACGCGTACACCCGGGAGGACCCGATGCAGGTCCTCTACGACGCCGGGTACGCCGACCTGAACGACACCGGCAGGTCCAGTTACGTCTTCGGCGGCGAGTCCGGGTCGCTGGACCACGCGGTCGCCTCGCCGTCGCTGGCGGAGCGGGTCACCGGGGTCGACGTCTGGCAGATCAACTCGCACGAGTCGTACGCCTTCCAGTACGACGGGCACCCGGCGTTCTTCGCGCCGGACCCGTACCGGGCCAGCGACCACAACCCGATCCTGGTCGGGCTGGAGACCGGGGCGACCGGCCCGGTCGAGCTGCAACTGCTGAGCATCAACGACTTCCACGGCCGGCTGGAGTCGCCGGGCAACGCGCCCGACGGCCGGCCGGTCGGCGGGGCCGCCCAGCTCGCCGGCCTGGTCGACCAGTTGCGGGCGGAGAACCCGAACACCGCGTTCGTCTCCGCCGGTGACAACATCGGCGCGTCGACGTTCGTCTCCGCGATCGACCAGGACAACCCGACGATCGACGCGCTGAACGAGATGGGGCTGGACGCCTCGGCGGTCGGCAACCACGAGTTCGACAAGGGCATCGCGGACCTGACCGGCCGGGTCACCGACCGGGCCGACTTCCCGCTGCTCGGCGCGAACGTCTACCGCGGCGACGAGCGGGCGCTGCCGGCGTACTCGGTCAGCACGGTCGGCGGGGTCCGGGTCGGCTTCGTCGGCGTGGTCACCGAGCAGACCGGTTCGCTGGTCAGCCCGGACGGCATCGCCGGGATCACCTTCCGGGAGCCGGTGGCCGAGGCGAACGCCGTGGCCGGCCAGCTCAAGGACGGCGATCCGGCCAACGGCGAGGCCGACGTGGTGGTGCTGCTCACCCACGAGGGCGCCGCGACCGAGAACATCGACTCGGCCGAGGAGCTGGCGAACGACCCGGTCTTCGGGAAGTTCACCAGGGCCGACGCCACCATCGACGCCATCCTCAGCGGGCACACCCACCAGCCGTACGCCTTCGAGGTGCCGGTGCCCGGCACCGACCGGCTGCGGCCGGTGGTGCAGGCCGAGGACTACGGCAAGCGGCTGGGCCGGGTCAACCTGACCGTCGACCCGGCCGGCGGCACGGTCACGGCGGCCGACGCCGAACTGGTCGACGTGGTCGGCGCGCCGCAGGACCCGGAGGTCGCCGCGATCGTGGCGGCGGCCAAGGAGCGGGCCGAGGAGCTGGGACAGCAGCAGCTCGGCTCGATCACCGGGGACATCCGGCGGGCGTACAACGAGGCGGGGAACGAGGACCGGGGCAAGGAGTCGGTGCTCGGCAACTTCATCGCCGACGTGCAGCTCGCCGGCACCAGCGCGCCGGGCCGGGGCGGGGCGCAGATCGCGCTCATGAACCCGGGCGGTCTCCGCGCCGACCTGGTGTACGCCCCCGACGGGGTGGTCAGCTACGCCGAGGCGTTCTCGGTGCAGCCGTTCGCCAACGACGTGGTGACGAAGACCTTCACCGGCGCCCAGCTCAAGCAGGTGCTGGAGGAGCAGTGGCAGCCGGCGGGCGCCTCCCGGCCGGTGCTCTGGCTGGGCGTCTCCGACGGGTTCTACTACACCTACGACCCGGAGGCGGCGCAGGGCTCCCGGATCACCTCGATGTCCCTGGACGGCGTGCCGATCGACCCGGCCGGCAGCTACCGGGTGACGGTCAACTCGTTCCTGGCGGCCGGCGGGGACAACTTCGCCACCCTGGCCGGCGGCACCGACCCGTTCACCACCGGGGACAACGACCTGACCATGCTTGTCGACTACTTCGCCGAGCACTCGCCGGTCACCGCCGACCCGGAGCCGCGCTCGGCGGTCGGTCGGCCGGGGCCGCAGTGCGACACGACGATCACCGGCCGGCACCACCGGCCACTGATCGTCTTCTCCGGGCTGACCTGCCTGGACGGCGCGACCGTCTCCGGTCCGGTGACCGTGCTGCCCGGTGCGTCGCTGCGGGCGAGCGGCGGCCGGATCTCCGGTCCGGTGACCGCCACCGGTTCGGAGCTGCTCACCCTGAGCGGCACCACGATCTCCGGTCCGGTCACCGTGGTCGCGGCGCGGGGTCCGGTGCTGGTCGAGGAGGGCCGGGTGAGCGGCCCGGTCTCGGTCGCGCTGAGCACCGGCGGGGTACGGGTCGACGGCGTCACCGTCTCCGGTCCGGTCTCACTGGTTGGCAACACCGGCAGCCAGCCGGTGCTGGTCGCCGGCAACACCATCAGCGGGCCGTTGGCCTGTGCGGCCAACACCCCGGCGCCGGGCAACGACGGCCGGGCCAACACGGTCCGGGGGCCGAAGGCCGGACAATGTGCCAGGCTGTGACCGACGGTTTCAGCGCTGACCGACGGTTGAGCTAGTTCGTCGCGACTGCGGGTCCGGGGCCGGTGACCGGTTCCGGACCCGCAGTCGTCTGTCGGAGCTGCCCTGGCGGCGGTAGCTGTCCGGGCCGGTGGGAGGGACGAGGGTGAGCGGTTACCAGCCCGTACCGTTGCCGAGCGGCGCCGCCGGGACGTCCAGGGACGACCTGGTGGCCGGCCTCACCGACTGGGTGCGGTCCCGGCCGCTGCGGGATCTGGTGGCCGCGTACGGGGCCGAACTGCCCGACCGGATGGCTCCGGCGGAGCTGCTGGCCTGGCTCGACGACTTCTCGGCCCGGCACTGGGACTTCCGGCGCCGACACGGCGCGGTCGAGCGGGACGAGGTGGCGGAGACCGCTCTCGCCCCCGCCGTCGCGGAGCTGGTCCGGACGGCCGCCGAGGCGCTCGGACTGGCCGGCCCCTGCCCGGTGCCCGCCGGGCGCTACGACCACCTGCTGGTGTTGGGCGGGCTGGCCCGATCCTGCCTGGACCGGACCGGCTACGCCGCCTGGCTGGTCGGCACCGGCACGGTCGAGGTCGGCGAGGTCGCCGCGCTGGGCAGCTTCCGTCCGCTCCGCCCGGTCGAGATCGAGCGGCTCCACCTTCCGGCCGGCCGCACCGGCGGCGACCCCGCCGAGCGTGCCGCCCGGCCCGACTCCGAGCACGTCGCCCGATTCGACGGTGGAGCCGCCTGGCGGGATGCCGGCGAGCGCGCCGCCCAACTCGACGGCGGTTACGAGGTGGACGCGATGGAGCTGGGTATCCGGGCCGCGTTCGGCTGCCCGGCGCCGGTGCAGCAGCGCCGCTCGACGGGAGAGATCACCCATCGCTCCTGGTCGGTCGCGGTCTACCGGCCGGCCGCCGGGCCGGTGGTGCGGGTGCTGGCCGCCCCGTCGACCGAGCCGGCGACCCGGCGGGCGCACACCTCCGACACGTACCACTTCTGGGCGGCGGAGGTGAGCCCGGCGCCCGGCGCCCGGGTGCTCGTGCTGACCTCGCGGCTCTACGTGCCGTTCCAGCACTGCGACGCGATCCGGACGCTCGGGCTGGGCTACGGATGCCAGGTGGAGACGATCGGGCTGGACCCGGGTCTGTTCCCCGGACACGGGCCGGTCGAACTGGGTGCGGACCGCTATCTCCAGGAGATACGTTCCGCAATCCGGTCCATACGCAATCTGTTCGGGGTGCTCGGAGAATTACCGTCCGGATACGTGCCGTAGGGCGTCCGCCGCATTGCACAGTCCCCTGTGGATGGCAAATCGGATTACTCGCCCGGACCCTACCACAGCAGGGATTTGCCAACGGAGACCGCCGGATCGGCCTGGTGTGACCGGCCTAACGGACCATCTTGGTGCGCAGAGCCGAAACGGGGCAGCGCGCCGAATAAAGAAGCCCTTAAGGTTACTCCGGCGTCGCCCCACGGGGGGCAAACTCCCTATCTGGGCAGTGCGACGCGTGATCTGTTGCGAGGAGTCCCCTTGCCTCCACGTTCCATTTACCGGCCGTTGGCGTTCGCCTCGGCCATCGCGCTCACCGCGACCGCGGTGGTCGCGGGTGCGACGGCCGCGCAGGCCAGCCACCCCGGCGATCCCGGCGCCCCGAGCACCCTGACCGCGAGCAACGGCGGCGACAGCATCCAGTTCCGCGGCGGTTCCGCTCTCCAGTTCGTCAAGTGGGAGGAGGACAAGCACACCTACAACGTGCGGGACGCCGCCTGGGCGCCCGACGGCAGCCGGGCGATCTTCGCCACCGACGCCGGCGACATCGTGACCATGCGGTACAACGACGGCGCCAACTATTGGTGGGTTTCGCCCTACCACGCGCACACCTCGCCCCCGTCGGCGGTGCGCCGCGACCCGGTCTACCGGAGCCAGGGTCTCGGCGTGCTCTGGGCAGCCAAGGAGCCCGGCCAGTTCTGGCGTATCGAGGCGCAGGTCGCCTCCGGCGGCTACTCGCCGACCGAAATCAGCCCCGGCGACGGGCGTCACTACCTGGCCCCGGACTCCGGGCCCGGAGCGCTCACCGTCTACCAGACCCAGGGTGGCAGCGCGGACACGCCCTCCGGGCAAGCGGATGTCGGAGTCTTCGACGGTCTCACCTGGCAGACCATCCTGGAGGACGCCAGCAGCCCGTCGATCTCGCCGAACGGCAAGAAGGTCGCGTTCGTCCGCGGCGGCCAGGTCCACGTCGCCGACATCGACGGCAGCGACGTCGTCGCGGTGACCTCGAACGCGGCCACCCACGACGACCCGACCTGGTCGCCCGACGGCTCGACCATCGCTTTCACCCAGGGCTCGGGCGTGGCGACGGCGCCCGCCGACGGCAGCGGGGCGGCGAACCCGACCACCGTGCCGGGGCTGTCCGGGGTGCCGGCCTACCAGCCGCGCATGGCCGACCGGGTGGCCCGACTCGCCGGTGCGAACCGGTTCGGCACGGCGACCGCCGTCGCCCGGGCACACTGGGCGACCGCCGCCGACGAGAACGACGCACGCCAGTTCGCCGAGTCGGTGGTGCTCTCCCGGTCGGACCTCTTCGCCGACGCGCTCGGCGGTGCGGCGCTGGCCGCCGCCAAGCAGGGTCCGCTGCTGATGACCCTGCCGACCACGTTGAACGTCGACACCGAGGCCGAACTCAAGCGGGTGTTGCCCGCCGGCAAGACGGTCTACCTGCTCGGCAGCACCGGCGCGATCTCGACGGCGGTGGAGAACCGGATCAAGGCGTTGGGCTACCTGACCGAGCGGCTCGCCGGGGCGAACCGCTACAGCACCTCGGTCGCGATCGCCGACGAGATCAACCCGAACCCGGACCTCGTGCTCGCCGCGACCGGCGTCAACTTCCCGGACGCGCTCGCGGCCGGTGCGGCGGCCGGTTCGTTCAACCTGCCGGGCTACGGTGTGTCGGCCGTCGTCGTGCTCACCGCCGACAACCGGCTGTCGGCCGACACCAAGAGTTACCTCGACCGGGTCGAGAGCGGCGCCGAGATCTATGGAATCGGCGGGCAGGGCTACGCCGCCACCGAGGCGTACGGGTCGGGCCCCGTCGTCGGCGTCAACCGCTACGAGACGGCACTCCTCGTCGCGTACAAGTTCTTCGGCGGCACCAACTACGCCGGTGTGGCGACCGGCTTGAACTGGCCGGACGCGCTCTCCGGCGGTGCCCTGATGGCGACGCTCAACGGTCCGCTCCTGCTCACCCGGGGCGATTCGTCGGCGCTCTCCCTCGACCCCGAGTTCTTCCTCGACGAGCACAGCGGCTCCGTGCACACCGGGATCATCTTCGGAGCCTCCGGTGTCGTCTCTAACGGGCAGCAGGGGCCGATCGGCACCTGGCTCAGCGGTCCGGGCGGCTTCACCACCGGGCAGAACCCGACCGACATCGGCCTCGCCGGTCTGGAGCGGGGCGTGCAGAACCAGACCGCACGTGGTGCCCGAATCGCCGAGGAGCCGAAGGCCCCTGGAAACGAGCTCAGGGAGCCGCTCTCCCGGCGGTGACCGCTGGCAACAGCGTCAGGTAACGAAGGAACGCGGGTAACGAAGGGGGCCGGTCGACCGACCGGCCCCCTTCGCCGTGCGTGCGCCGCAGCCGTACTACGACTGGTCGGCGGTCTCCTCGATCGCCTGCCGGAAGACCCGGGACCGGTGCGCGTAGTTGTCGAACCGGCCATAGCTGGGCGCGGCCGGTGAGAGCAGCACCACCCCGCCGGCCGGGGTCCGTTCCCGGCCGAGCCGGACCGCCTGCACGAGGTCCTCGGCGGTCAGCGTGGTGATCGTGTCCAGATCCTTGACCGCGTCCAGGATCCGTGGCCCACTGTCCGGGATGCCGATCAGGGTCGCCGCCACCTGCTGCTCCGCGAGGAAGTCGCGCAGCGGCGTGTAGTCCACCCCCCGGTCCTCGCCACCGACGATCACGGTCAGCGGACGCGTCGCGTACGCCTCGATGGCGTGGATCGCCGACTGCGGGATCGTCGAGAGCGAGTCGTCGACGAAGGTGATCCCGGACGGGTCCTCGATCGGGGTGAGCCGGTGTTCCAGCACCGGCAGGGTGGCCAGGGCGGCGGCCAGCCGGTCCCGCTCGGCGGCACAGTCGACGCCGACCGCCCGCAGCGCGGTGAGCGCGACGCAGAGGTTCCACTCGTTGTGCCGCCCGACAAGCGGCAGCGCGGTACGCGGAAAGAGCGGCCGGTCGCCGAGGTGTATCCAGCGGCTGCCGTCCGGGGCGACGGCCACATGGAACGCCGGCTCCCCGGCGGCGCGGGATGTGGGCTCCCCGGCGGCGTCGGATGCGGTGGCCGAGCCGGCCGGACACAGCGGCAGCCCTGGCCGGGCACCGAGTTCGGCGCGGAGCCGCTCGTCGTGCGCGTTGAACACCACCGCGCGGGGCCCGTGGTCGACGAGGTTCAGCTTGTGGCGGTAGTACTCGGCCTCGCCGCCGGCCCAGTCCAGGTGCTCCGGTGCCAGCGAGGTCAGCACCGCCACCTCGGGCGAGTCGCTGAGGTCGGCGCACTGGTACATGGAGAGTTCCAGGACGTAGCGCCGCGCGGGGGGCAGGTCGAGCACCGGGACCCCGATGTTGCCGCCCATCACGTTGGGGTGGCCGGCGGCGGTGAGCAGGTGACTGATCAGGTTGGTGGTGGTGCTCTTGCCCTTGCTGCCGGTGACCCCGATCGTCGTGGCCGCGTGTTCGGCCATCCAGAGCGCCGTACCGCTGGTGATCGGGATGCCGCTCTCGCGCAGGCGTACCACCCAGGGGTGGGTCTCGCCGATCACCGGGGACCGGACCACCACGTCCGACCGGAGCAGTTCCTCCAGGGCGGCCGGGCCGGTGTGCAGCGGGGCCAGCTCGGCGAGCCGGCCCGTCCAGGGCTTGGCGGCGTACGTCTCGCGGTCCATCACCGCGACCAGGTCGGCCGCTCCGACCGGGGCGATCGCGTTGATCGCCGCGACGCCCTCCCGGCCGGTGCCCCAGACCGCGACCCGCCGGCCGTGCAGATCCGCCAGTTGCACTTGACAACTCCCTCCGGTACGCGCCCAAACTCTAGTCCCGCGTCACCCGGCTCCGGGCGGGGACGTCCAGGCTGGAGGCGGCGCCCCGCCTCGCCGGGCGTCCAGCGGTGTGAACTGCCGCACCGCGGTGCGGGCGCCGGAAAATCGCTTGTGAGTGAGTGACTCACTCATTAAGATTGCCGCCGTGAACTCCCAGACCCCCTCCGGCCGGGCCCGGCCGCTGCCGCCGGACGAGCGGCGCGCGGCCCTGATCACCGCGACCCTGGAGTTGATCACCGAACACGGGGTCAAGGTCACCACCCGGCAGATCGCCGAGGCGGCCGGGGTGGCCGAGGGGACCATCTTCCGGGTCTTCCCGCACAAGGACGGGCTGGTCAGGGTGGCCGTCGAGACGGCACTCGACCCGGCGCCGCTGCTGGCCGAGCTGGCGGAGATCGACCTCGACCGGCCGCTGCCGGAGCGGCTCACCGCGCTTGCCACGATCCTCCAGCACCGGCTCACCAGCATCTTCAACCTGCTGCACTCCGTCGGCATGCACGGGCCGCCCGGGGACCCGGCGGCCCGGAGCACGGAGCCGACGACGCCGCACCCGCCGAACGAGGAGATCCACCAGGCCGTCGTCCGGGTGCTGGAGCCGGACCGTGACCGTTTCCGCTATCCGCTGCCCGAGGTGGCCCGGCTGCTGCGCCTGCTCACCTTTGCCGGCTCGCATCCGCGGATCACCGACAACGAACCACTGCGCCCCGAGATGATCGCCGCCGTGCTGCTGGACGGCGTGCGGGAGCCGGGTGTACGGGAGCCTGGCGTACCGCAGCCAGGTGTACCTGCGCCTGGGGCGGCGGATACTGACCGACCGGACGATTCGGGGGATCGTCGATGCTGATCCAACTACTGCGTACCCATCTGCGGCCCTACGGCCGGCCGCTCGGTGCCGTGGTGCTGCTGCAACTCGTCGGCACCATGGCCTCGCTCTACCTGCCCAGCCTCAACGCCGACATCATCGACCGGGGGATCGCCCGGGGCGACACCGGCTACATCGTCGGCACCGGCGGCTGGATGCTGCTGGTCACCGGGGTGCAGATGGCCTGCACGATCGCCGCGGTCTATCTCGGTGCCCGCACCGCGATGAGCTTCGGCCGGGACGTCCGGGCGGCGGTCTTCTCCCGGGTGATGAGCTTCTCCGGGCGCGAGGTCGGCCAGTTCGGCGCGCCCTCGCTGATCACCCGCAGCACCAACGACGTGCAGCAGGTGCAGATGCTGGTCGTGATGACCTGCACGATGCTGGTCGCGGCACCGATCACCCTGCTCGGCGGCGTCATCATGGCCCTGCGCGAGGACGTCGGGCTCTCCTGGCTGATGCTGGTCTGCGTACCGGTGCTGGTGCTCTCGATCGGGCTGGTGATCCGCCGGATGGTCCCACAGTTCCGGCTGATGCAGACCCGGATCGACACCGTCAACCGGGTGCTGCGGGAGCAGATCACCGGCATCAGGGTGGTCCGGGCGTTCGTCCGCGAGCCGTACGAGACCCGCCGCTTCGAGACGGCCAACGAGGAGCTGACCGTCACGGCACTCCGGGTCGGCCGGCTGATGGCGTTGATCTTCCCGATCGTGATGCTGGTGCTCAACGCCTCCAGCGTGGCGGTGCTCTGGTTCGGCGCACACCGGATCGACGCGGGGCAGATCCAGATCGGCGCGCTTACCGCCTTCCTGAGCTATCTGATGTTCATCCTGATGTCGGTGATGATGGCGACCTTCATGCTGATCATGGTGCCGCGCGCGGCGGTCTGCGCCGAGCGGATCATGGAGGTGCTCGGCACCACGTCATCGGTCGTCCCGCCCCGGCAGCCGGTCCGCGAGGTGGCGCTCCGCGCCGAGCTGGAGCTGCGCGACGTGCGGTTCCAGTACCCGGGGGCGGTGGCTCCGGTGCTCCGGGACGTCTCCTTCACGGTCCGGGCCGGCCAGACCACGGCGGTCATCGGCAGCACCGGTGCGGGCAAGAGCACCCTGCTCGGGCTGGTCCCCAGGCTCTTCGACGTCACCGGCGGGGCGGTGCTCGTCGACGGGGTCGACGTCCGCGAGCTGGATCCGGAGCTGCTCTGGGAGCGGATCGGCCTGGTGCCGCAGCGGCCGTACCTCTTCTCCGGCACGATCGCCAGCAACCTCCGCTACGGCCGGCCGGACGCGACCGACGAGGAACTCTGGACCAGTCTGGAGATCGCTCAGGCCCGCGACTTCGTCGAGGCGCTGCCGGAAGGGCTGAACGCCTCCGTGGCGCAGGGCGGGACGAACCTCTCCGGCGGGCAGCGGCAACGGCTGGCGATCGCCCGCGCCCTGGTGAGCCGGCCGGAGATCTACCTCTTCGACGACTCGTTCTCCGCACTCGACCTCGGCACCGACGCCCGGCTCCGCGCCGCGCTGCGGCCGGTGACGGCGGACGCCGCGGTGGTGATCGTGGCGCAGCGGGTCTCCACGATCCTCGACGCCGACCAGATCGTCGTGCTGGAGGGCGGGTCGGTGGTCGGCATCGGCCGGCACGCGGACCTGCTGGAGAGCTGTCCGACCTACGCCGAGATCGTCGAGTCGCAGCTCACCGTGGAGGTGGCAGCATGAGCCAGCAGACGGCCAGGGCGACACCGGCCCGGCTGCCCGGCGGTGCCGGCGGGCGTGGCGGCCCGGGTTGGATGTCCACCGGGATGCCGGCCGAGAAGTCGATGAGCTTCGGCCCGTCGGCCCGCCGGCTGCTGGGCCGGCTGCGGCCCCACCGGCTCCAGCTCGTCGCGGTGATCCTGCTGGCGGTCGTCAGCGTCGGGCTGTCGGTGGCCGGGCCGAAGATCCTCGGGTACGCCACCGACGTGATCTTCGCCGGGCTGATCGGCCGGCAGCTGCCGCCCGGTGCCACCACCGAACAGGCCGCCGAGGCCGCCCGGGCGGCCGGCAACGACGGCTTCGCCGAGCTGCTGTCGAGGATGGACGTGGTCCCGGGCGTCGGCATCGACTTCGGGCGGCTTGGCCAGGTCCTGCTGCTGGCGCTGCTGCTCTTCCTCGCCGCCAGTCTGCTCGGCTGGCTACAGGGCTACATCCTCAACGGCGCGGTCCAGGGCGCGGTCCGGCAGCTCCGCTCCGACGTGGAGGCGAAGCTCAACCGGCTGCCGCTGCCGTACTTCGACGGGCAGCCCCGGGGCGAGCTGCTCAGCCGGGTCACCAACGACATCGACAACATCGCGCAGAGCCTGCAACAGACCCTCAGCCAGTTGCTCACCTCGCTGCTCACCGTGGTCGGCGTACTGGCGGTGATGTTCTGGATCTCGCCCCTGCTCGCCGTGGTGGCGCTGATCGCGGTACCGGCGTCGGTGCTGGTCACCAAGCAGATCGCGAAGCGTTCGCAGCGGCAGTTCATCGCGCAGTGGACGCACACCGGCGCGCTGAACGGGCAGATCGAGGAGGCGTTCACCGGGCACGAGCTGGTCAAGGTCTTCGGCCGGCAGCGCGAGGTCGAGGCCACCTTCGCCGCCAAGAACGAGGAGCTGTACCGGGCCAGCTTCGCCGCGCAGTTCGTCTCCGGCATCATCATGCCGTCGATGATGTTCATCGGAAACCTGAGCTACGTGGTGATCGCGGTGATCGGCGGCCTGCGGGTGGCGTCCGGGGCGATGACCCTCGGCGACGTGCAGGCGTTCATCCAGTACTCCCGGCAGTTCACCCAGCCGCTCACCCAGGTCGCCTCGATGGCGAACCTGATGCAGTCCGGGGTCGCCTCGGCGGAGCGGGTCTTCGACGTGCTCGACGCCGACGAGCAGAGCCCGGACCCGGCCGAGCCGGCCCGGCTCACCGAGCGGCGCGGCCGGGTCGAGTTCGCGCACGTCTCCTTCCGGTACGAGCCGGAGAAGCCCCTGATCGACGACCTCTCCCTGGTCGCCGAGCCGGGGCAGACGGTGGCGATCGTCGGCCCGACCGGCGCCGGCAAGACCACCCTGGTCAACCTGATCATGCGCTTCTACGAGCTCGACGCCGGGCGGATCACCCTGGACGGGGTCGACCTGACCGAGCTGCGCCGGGACACGCTCCGTGGCGAGATCGGCATGGTGCTCCAGGACACCTGGCTCTTCGGCGGGACCATCCGGGACAACATCGCGTACGGCAACCCGGAGGCGACCGGGGAGCAGATCCTCGAGGCGGCGAGGGCGACCTTCGTGGACCGGTTCGTCCGGAGCCTGCCGGACGGCTACGACACCGTCATCGACGAGGAGGGCAACAACGTCAGCGCCGGTGAGAAGCAGCTCATCACCATCGCCCGGGCGTTCCTGGCCGACCCGTCGCTGCTGATCCTGGACGAGGCGACGAGTTCGGTCGACACCCGTACCGAGGTGCTGCTGCAGCGGGCCATGGCCGCGCTGCGGGCGGACCGGACGAGCTTCGTGATCGCGCACCGGCTCTCCACCATCCGGGACGCCGACCTGATCCTGGTGATGGAGGACGGCCGGATCGTCGAGCAGGGCAGCCATGCCGGGCTGCTCGCCGCGCAGGGCGCGTACGCCCGGCTCTACCAGGCGCAGTTCACCCAGCCGGTCGCGGACGTCGAGCCGGTCGGGGCGGCATCGCCCGCCGGCCCACCCCGGCCGAGGGGGTGACGACCGGCGGGCGGCCGAGGGCGGTGCCGGGAGCGGGATGTCGGAGCAGCGCCGGGAGCGACGGTTCAGAGCAGCTGCTCGATGGTGATGGGAAGGGAGCGGATCCGCCGGCCGGTGGCATGGTGGACGGCGTTGGCGATCGCGGCGGAGATGCCGGGCAGGCCGACCTCGCCGACCCCCTTGGTGCCGATCGGGGTGAGCCGGTCGGGTGCGCCGACGAAGACGACATCCACCTCGCCGATGTCGGCCTGCACCGGCACCAGGTAGTCGCCGAGGTTGGCGTTGCCGATCCGGCCGGTGCGGGGGTCGGTGATGGTCTCCTCGAAGAGCGCCTGGCCGATCCCGCCGACCGTCCCGCCGATGATCTGGCTGCGGGCCAGCTTCTCGTTGAGGATCCGGCCCCCGTCGACCACCGCGACCACCCGGGGGATCCGGAGCAGGCCGAGGTCGGGGTCGACGCGCACCTCGACGAACTTCGCGGCGAAGGCCCCGGCCGGTGCCATCCCCACCTGCTGCGCCTCGGGCGGGGTGCTCGCCGCCTCGGCGGTCAGCTCGTCGAGCCCGTGCCGGGTCAGGATCGCGACGTAGCTCTCGCCCCGCCCGGGATCCGCCCGCTGGTGGATGCGTCCGCCGCCGACCGCCACATCGTCGACGGCGCAGCCGCGCAGCGGCGACTCGGGATCGTCCGCGACGGTGTCGAGGAAGCGCCCGATCAGCTCGCGGCAGCTCGCGTAGACGGCGTTGCCGAGCGCGCCGGTCAGCCCCGAGCCGCCGGCCTGCGGTGACCAGGGCATGTCGGAGTCGCCGAGGTCGAACCGGACCTGCGCCAGGTCCAGCCCGAGCAGCTCCGCCGAGAGCTGCCGCATCACCGTGTAGGTCCCGGTGCCGATGTCGGTGGCGGCGCTGCTGACCTGGGCGGTGCCGTCCCGGCCGATGCCGGCGCGGGCCTCGCAGCGCACCTGCCACCACAGGTAACTCACCCCGGCCATGCCGTAGCCGACCAGCCACCGGCCGTCCCGCATCGCCCCGACCGCCGGGTCGCGGCGGGACCAGCCGAACCGCTCCGCGCCCACCTCGTAGCACTCCCGCAACGCCTTGCTCGACCAGGGCAGGCCGTACTGCGGCTGCGTCTCGGCGTAGTTGCGCAGCCGCAGCTCCAGCGGATCCATGCCGAGGCGGTAGGAGAGCTCGTCGAGCGCCGACTCCAGCGCGAAGTTGCCCTGCGCCTCCCCGGGTGCCCGCATCGAGCCCGGAGAGGGAATGTTCAGCCGCCGCTGCCGGTCCCGGTGCGCCACGTTCGGGCACGCGTACGAGTTGCCGCTGACCGCTGCCACCGGCTCCGGGTTCTCGTCCTCCATCGCCAGGGTCTGCAGCGACTCGTGCTCGATCGCCACCAGTTCGCCGCTGCGGCGGGCACCGATCCGGATCGTCTGCACCGTGCCGGACCGGTGCCCGACGCCGGTGAACATCTCCGGCCGGGAGAGCACCAGCTTCACCGGCCGCCCCACGGTACGGGCGGCGAGCACCGCCAGGATCACGTGCGGCCAGACCCGCAGACCGGAGCCGAAGCCGCCGCCGACGTACTTCGCGTACACCCGGACCGCCGGCTCCGGCAGCCCGAACACCTCGGCGATGGTGGTACGCACGTTGGCGGGCCACTGCGTCGAGTCGTGCACGGTGACCCGGTCGCCCTCCCAGGCCGCCACGGTGGCGAAGAGCCCCAGGGGATTGTTGGTGTTCTCCGCGGTCCGGTAGGTCGCCTCGTGCACGACGTCGGCGGAGCCGAGCGCGCCCGCGACGTCCCCCCGCTCGGCGTCCATCTGGAACGGGTCCGTGAGCACCTCCCCGCGCGGGTCGTCGATCTCCAGTATCGGGTCGTCGGCGCGCTCGTAGTCGACGGTGACGGCACGGGCCGCCGCGGCGGCCTGGTACGGCCGCTCGGCGATCACCACCGCCACGTACTGCCCGTTGTGCAGGATCCGGTCGTCCTGCAACGGCGGGGGCGGGGTCGGTCCGAGGCTGTTCGCCGGCCCCCGGCCGAGCCGGGGCGCGTTGCGGTGGGTGAGCACCGCCAGGACGCCGGGCATGGCCTCGGCGGCGGCGGTGTCGATGCCGCTGATCCGCCCGGCGGCGATGGTGCTGCGGACCGTCGCAGCGTGCACCATCCCCGGATAGCTGACGTCGGAGGGGTACCCCGCCGCGCCCGTCACCTTGAGCGGCCCGTCCACCCGGTCGATGCCGGCCCCGACCACGGTGGTCGGCTCGGTCATGGTCACGGCCGCTCCTCCGCCACGGTCTCCAGCGCCCGCACGATCGTCCGCCGGGCCAGCTCCGGTTTGAACGCGGTGCCGGGCACGACGAAGACGTCCCGCAGCTCGGCGGCTGCCGCCGCCCGGAACGTCTCGGCGACCGCCGGCGCACCGGTCAGCACCTGCTCGGCCGCGCGCGCCCGCCACGGCACGGTGCCCACCCCACCGAGGCCGATCCGGGCCTCGGCGATCATGCCCTGTTCGAGCACGAGCACGGCGGCGACCGAGACCAGGGCGAACTCGTACGAGGCGCGGTCGCGTACCTTCAGGTAGCCCGACCGGGCCGCCGCCGGCAGCAGCGGGACGGTCACCGCGGTCACCAGGTCGCCGTGCCGCAGCACGGTCTCGACGTCCGGCCGGTCGCCGGGCAGCACGTGGAACTCGGTCAGCGGGATGTCGCGCTCGCCGTCGACGCCCCGGACGTGCACCACCGCGTCCAGCGCCACCAGCGGTACGCAGAGATCCGAGGCGTGCAGCGCGATACAGCTCCCGCCCGCGCCGAGGATGGCGTGCATCCGCGTCGCCGCGCCGGTGACGGCCGCGCAGCCGGACGACGGGATCCGCTTGTTGCAGTCCGGCACGGTCGGGTCCCGGAAGTAGCGGCAGCGGGTGCGTTGCAGGAGGTTCCCGCCGATCGTCGCCATGTTGCGAAGCTGGGGCGACGCCCCGGCGAGCAGCGCCGTGCGGACCAGCGGGAGCCGCCGGGCCACGGTCGGGTCGGCGGCCATCTCCTCCATCGTGGTGAGCGCGCCGACCCGCAGCGTCCGGTCGTCGGCGGTGATCCCGGTCAGCGGCAGCCGGGTGATGTCGACCAGCCGCTCGGGGTCGAGGATGCCGTCCTTGAGCATCAGGTCGACCTGGGTGGTGCCGCCGGCCAGGAACTGGGCGGCGGGGTCGGCGCCGACCAGCGCCACCGCGGCGCCCACGTCGTCGGGGCGCAGGTATTCGAAGGCACGCACGGCTACCGGACCCCCGCCCCGGCGGCCTCGCGGATGGCGGCGATGATGTTCGGGTACGCGCCGCAGCGGCAGATGTTGCCGCTCATGAACTCGCGGATCTCCTCGTCCGAGCCGGCGCGCCCCTCGCGCAGCAGCGCGACCGCCGACATGATCTGCCCGGGGGTGCAGTAGCCGCACTGGAAGCCGTCGTGGCGCAGGAACGCGTCCTGCAGCGGGTGCCCGTGCCCGTCGCCGGTCAGGCCCTCGATGGTGGTCACCTGCCGCCCGTCGCACTGGGCGGCGAGGGTGAGGCAGGCGAGCACCCGCCGGTCGTCGAGGAGCACCGTGCAGGCGCCGCAGGCGCCCTGGTCGCAGCCCTTCTTGGTGCCCACCAGGCCGAGGTCGTCGCGGAGCGCGTCGAGCAGGGTCACCCGGCCGTCCAGCCGCAGCCCGTGGTCGGCGCCGTTCACGGTGAGGGTCAGCGCGACCTCGGCCCCGGTCGACGCGGGCGAGCGCGTCCGCTTCCCGGTCCCGTCTTCTCGACTCACGTCTCCTCCATCGGCTGGATAGGCCCATCACCGGCAAAGAGGAGTATTCCGCGCGATTCACGTCAGTATGGAAATATCGACCAAGGGGCATGTGCCGGGCCCGCGCCGTCCCGCACGGCGCCCGGCGGCGGCTCGGCCTCCTAGATCCGGGCGAGCGCGGCGCGGAGCGGATCCAGCCCGATCGAGCCGAGGTTCAGCGCGGCCCGGTGGAACTCCTTCAGGTCGAAGTCGGCACCCTTGCGGGCCTTCGCGTCGGCCCGGGCCTGCAACCAGATCCGCTCACCGACCTTGTACGACGGCGCCTGCCCCGGCCAGCCCAGATAGCGGTTCAGCTCGAAGCGCAGGTTCTCGTCCGGCACCCGGCAGTGCGCCCGCATGAACTCCCAGCCCAGCTCCGGCGTCCAGCGCTCGCCCGGGTGGAAGCCGAACGGGTTGTCGCGGGGAATCTCCAGCTCCAGGTGCATGCCGATGTCCACGATCACCCGGGCCGCCCGGAACGCCTGCCCGTCGAGCATCCCGAGCCGGTCACCGGGGTCGGCGAGGTAGCCCAGCTCGTCCATCAACCGCTCGGAGTAGAGCGCCCACCCCTCGCCGTGCCCGGAGGTCCAGCAGAGCAGTCGCTGCCAGCGGTTGAGCAGGTCGGCCCGGACCTGGGTCTGTGCCACCTGGAGGTGGTGGCCGGGCACGCCCTCGTGGAAGACCGTGGTCACCTCGCGCCAGGTGGAGAACTCGGTGATGCCCTGCGGCACCGCCCACCACATCCGGCCCGGCCGGGAGAAGTCCTCGCTCGGGCCGGTGTAGTAGATGCCGCCGTCGCTGGTCGGCGCGAGGCAGCACTCGATCCGGCGGACCTGCTCGGGGATGTCGAAGTGGGTGCCGTGCAGCTCGGCGATCGCCTTGTCGGCCAGCGCCTGCATCCAGTCGCGGAACGCCTCCTTGCCCTGGATCCGCCGGGCCGGGTCGGCGTCGAGGACGGTCACCGCGGCGTCGATGCCGGCGCCCGGGCCGGCGATCTCCGCCGCCACCGCACGCATCTCGCCCTCCAGCCGGGCCAGCTCCTCGAACCCCCAGGCGTACGTCTCGGCAAGGTCGACCCTGGCGCCGAGAAAGTATTGTGAGGCGAGCTCGTAGCGGTCCCGCCCGGCCGCCTGCCTGGCCCGGCCCAGCGGAGCGAGTTCGTCGCGGAGGAAGTGCCCGAACTCGGCGGTGGCGGCGGTGGCGGCGGCCGCTCCCCGGCGCAGCTCGGCGGCGAGCGCCGGCTCGGCCTTCAGCCGCTCGGCGAGGCTGTGGAAGAAGTTGTCACCGTCCGGGTCGGTCCAGATGTCGCACTGCTTGGCGACCTCGAGAATCTGCGCCCGAGGGCTGACGTGCCCGGCCCCGGCCGCCGTCCGCAGCGTGGTCTTGTAGCCGTCGAGCGCGCCCGCGAACTGGTTCAGCCGGGCGGCGACGTTGCCGACCGCCTCGGCGCCCTCGGTCGGCATCAGGTCGAAGACCTGCCGCAGCTCGTGCAGCCCGCTGGCGATCACGTTGAGCTCGCTTGTCGTCTCGCCCGCCTCGTAGCGGGCCACCTCCAGGCCCAGCCGCTCCCGCATCGCCTCCTTGGCGGTCCGTTCCGCCTCGGAGTCCGGCTCGGTGGCGTCGAGGTCGGTCAGCGCACGCCGGGTCAGCTCGGCCTGCGCCGCGTAGCCGTCCGGCGAGAGGTCGCCGAGCTGGTCGTCGTAGCCCCCGATGCCGACGAAGGTCGCGCCGGTCGGATTGAGCCGGGCCCACTCGTCGACGTAGCGGTCGGCCAACTCGTTGATTCGTCCCACGCCACGACCCTACGTGATCGACGCGGCCCCGCTCATCCGCGATACGCCGGGTAGCGCCGCGCGGGTCGCGGAGGTCGTCGCGCCGACACCGCGCCGTGCCGCCGGTCCGGTCAGGGCAGCAGTTCGCGCGGGTCGAAGTCGATCTCGGAGGTCGACGGGAGGAACCAATTCTCCGGGATGTGTGTCGCCGGACACGAGGTCCGGAAATCGCGCGACAATGTCCTACCCCTGGCGCAGAGTGTCAGGGGTGAGCACCGCTACCACCCCTGACACCGTCGCCCTCCGGTCGTGGCTTCCGGGCTTCGTCGCGCTCGGCGCCATCTGGGGATCGAGCTTCCTCTTCATCAAGGTCGGCATCAGCGAGCTGCACCCGGTCCACGTCACCCTCGGCCGGGCCGGCGCGGGCGCGCTCACCCTGCTCGTGGTGCTCGCGGTGCTCCGCGACCGGCTGCCCCGGGACCCGATGCTCTGGCTGCACGCCGCCGTCCTGGCGGCGGTCGGGGTCGCGCTGCCGTTCACCCTCTTCGGCTACGGCGAGCAGCGGGTCTCCTCGATGCTCGCCGGCATCTGGAACGCGACGACCCCGCTGCTGGTGCTGCCGCTGGCGGTGCTGGTCTTCCGCACCGAGCGGATGACCGCCCGCCGGGCGGCCGGGCTCGGCCTCGGCTTCGCCGGGGTGCTGGTGGTGCTCGGAGTGTGGCGAGGGCTCGGCGGTGCCGAGTTCACCGGCCAGTTGATGTGCCTCGCGGCGGCGGCCTGCTACGGGGTGTCGATCCCGTACCAGCGCCGGTTCCTCGCGGGCCGGCCCGAGTCCGGGCTGGCGATCTCCGCCGCGCAGTTGCTGATGGCGACCGCACAGCTCGCGATCGCCGCGCCGCTGATCGCCGGCGCCCCGCCGGTGCCGACCCGGCTCTCGGCCGAGGTGGTCGCCAGCGTGCTGGCGCTGGGCGCGCTCGGCACCGGCCTCGCCTTCGTGATCAACATGCGGAACATCCGGCTGGCCGGCGCGAGTACGGCGTCGATGGTCACCTACGTCATCCCGGTCTTCGCGGTGCTGATCGGCGTGCTCGCCCTCGGTGAGCACCTCGCCTGGTACCAGCCGGTCGGCGCGGCGATCGTGCTGGCCGGGGTGGCGGTCTCGCAGGGGTTTCTTCCCGGCCGGCGGCGTCGCCCCGCCGCACCCGCGGCCGGCGGCCCCGGACCGGCGGCCGGTCCGCCGGCCCAGATCCCGGCGCGGCTGGCGACCCCGTCCGCCCGCGTGTGACGCACCCCGCCCGCGTGCGAGAATCCCGTCAGCCCGCGTGTGAGCCGGCCCAGTCGACCAGCTCCCCGGCCGACCAGGCGTTGACGACCCGCTCCGCCGGCACGCCGCACCGGGCCGCCCGCTCGCAGCCGAACCGCTGCCAGTCGAGCTGACCGGGGGCGTGCGCGTCGGTGTCGATGGCGAACCGGCAGCCCGCCTCCACGGCCAGCCGGATCAGCCGCTTCGGCGGGTCCTGCCGCTCCGGCCGGGAGTTGATCTCGACGGCCTTGTCGTGCTCGGCGCAGGCGGCGAAGACGGCCTCGGCGTCGAAGTCGCTCGGCGGCCGGGTGCGGGCCCGGTGCCCCCGGTCACCCGGGCCGGTGACCCCGGGCGGCCGGGACGAGACCATCCGTCCGGTGCAGTGCCCGAGGATGTCCAGGTGCGGGTTGGCGATCGCCGCCAACATCCGCTTCGTCATCCGCGCCCTCGGGTCCCGCAGGTTGCTGTGCACCGAGCCGACCACGACGTCGAGGCGGGCCAGCAGCTCCTCGTCCTGGTCCAGCGAGCCGTCGTCGAGGATGTCGACCTCGATGCCGGTGAGGATCCGGAAGCCCTCCGGCAGCGCGTCGTTGACCGCGGCGACATGGTCGAGCTGCCGGCGCAGCCGGGCGGCGGTGAGGCCCCGGGCGACGGTCAGCCGGGGGGAGTGGTCGGTCAGTACCAGATATTCGTGGCCCAGCTCGACGGCGGCGAGCGCCATCTCCTCGATCGGCGAGCCCCCGTCGGACCAGTCGGAGTGGCTGTGGCAGTCGCCGCGCAGCGCCGCCCGCAGCGCGGTGGCCTGCTCGTCCAGGTCGAGCCCCTCGGTGGCGAGCAACCGGCGGAGATAGACCGGCTCCTCGCCGCGCAGCGACTCGGTGACGGTCCGCGCGGTCACGTCGCCGACGCCGGAGAGCTCGGTCAGGGTGCCCGCCCCGGCCCGGGTCGCCAGCTCCCCGTCGGGGAGCTCGGCCAGGGTCCCGGCGGCCGACCGGAACGCCCGGACCCGATAGGTCGCCTCGTTCGCCCGCTCCAGCAGGAAGGCGATCCGGCGCAGGTCGGCAACGGGATCCCGCTCGGTCATGGGCCCACGGTAGTCGCCTCGTCGATCGACCGGTCCCGTACCCTGGCGGTCGTGCGCACGATCGACTGGGTTGACGGTGCCGTCGAGCTGATCGACCAGACCGCCCTGCCGGCCCGGCTCACCGTGCTGCGGATCGGCACCGTCGAGGAGCTGGTCGCGGCGATCCAGCGCCTCGCCGTACGCGGTGCCCCCGCCCTCGGCGTGGCCGGTGCGCTCGGGGTCGCGCTCGCCGCCCGGCACCCCGACGACGTCGCCGCGACGGTGCGCCGGCTGGAGACCGCGCGGCCGACGGCCGTGAACCTGGCCCGGGGCGTACGCCGGGCCGCCGCCCGGCTGCCGGAGGGTGCCGACGCGGTCCTCGCTGAGGCGCTGGCCGTCCGGGACGAGGAGATCGCCGCCTCCGCCGCGATGGCAGCCCGGGGCGCGGACCTGCTCGCCGAGCTCTGCGGTGCCCGGCCACGGCTGCTCACCCACTGCAACACCGGCGCACTGGCGGCGGTGGTCGGCGGCACCGCGCTCGGGGCGGTGCTGGAGCTGCACCGGCGGGACGCGCTCGGCGCGGTGCTGGCCAGCGAGACCCGGCCGCTGTTGCAGGGCGCCCGGCTCACCGCGTGGGAGCTGGGCCGGGCCGGGGTGCCGTACCGGGTCGCGGTGGACGGGGCGGGCCCGTTCCTGATGGCCCGGGGCGAGGTCGACGGGGTGGTGCTGGGCGCGGACCGGATCTGCGCCAACGGCGACGTGATCAACAAGATCGGCACGTACGCGCACGCCCTCGGTGCCCGCCGGGCCGGCATCCCGTTCGTCGTCGTCGCGCCGGAGTCGACGGTCGACCCCGACACGGCCGGCGGCGAAGAGGTCGAGATCGAGGACCGGGGCGCCGAGGAGGTGCTCCCGTCGTCGGCGCGGCCGGACGGGGTCGACGCGGTCAACCCCGCCTTCGACGTGACGCCGCACGAGCTGGTCACGGCCATCGTCACCGAGCGACGGGTGATCAGGCTGGATCGGGCGGAGCGGGTCTGACCCCGGTGACCGTACGCCGGTCGCCGGAGACCCGGGTCACCCAGCCACCCGAGCGGCCCAGCCGGAGCAGCGCGTCCGGCCGGGCCGGCAGCTCCACCGGAGCACCCGCCCGGGGTGGCCAGGCACGCCGGGCCGCCGAGCCGGGCGCCAGCCAGCTCCGCAGCGCACCGATCGGATCCGCCGAGCCGACCGCCGCGCGGGCCTGCTCCAGCGCGTCCCGTACGGCGTCCAGGGCCGGGCCGACCGCGACGGCGTTGCCGCCGCACATCGCCGCCACCAGGTCCGGCCGGGTCGCGGCGACCCGGGTGCCGTCCCGGAACGAACCGGCGGCCAGGGTGCCGGCGAGCGGGTCGTCGGCGGCGACCGCCGCGATCGCGGCGGCCAGCAGGTGCGGTACGTGGCTGACGGCGGCCACCGCCCGGTCGTGCTCGGCGGCGACCGCCGGCACCACCCGGGCGCCGAGCGTGGTGACCAGCGCGGCCAACTCCAGCCAGTCGGCGACCGAGGTCTCCTCCGGTTCGAGGCAGAGCACCCAGGCACAGCCGGTGAAGAGCGCCGGGTCGGCGGCACCGAAGCCGGAGGTCTCCCGGCCGGCCATCGGATGCCCACCGACGAATCCGGCGCGCCGGTCGGTGCCGTCGCCCGGTCGTTCGTCGCCCGGTCGTTCGTCGGTCGGGTGTTCGTCGGTCGGTCGTTCGTCGGGTCGGCGCCCGTTGCCCAGGTGCTCGTGCACAAGCAGGCGTACCGGCTCCTTGACCGAGGTGACGTCGGTGAGCAGTCCGGTGTAGCCGGCGGCGGAGAGCTCGTCGAGGACGTCGGCGACCGCCGGCAGCGGGACGGCGATCACCACCAGATCGGCGGTGGCCACCGCGTCGCGTACCGTCCGGGCGATCTGCCAGCGCTGTGCCGGCGGCGCCTGTGCGGCGGCGGTCCGGGCGGTGGCCCTGGTCGCCGGATCGGCGTCGTAGCCGAGCACCACATGACCGGTCGAGGCCAGTGCCCGGAGCACCGAGCCGCCGATGAGACCGAGCCCGATCACCGCGACGTCCACGCCCGGAACTCTCGCACACCAGGCGCGGCCACGGTGCCGCCGGGCAGCCGGCGCGGCCAAGGTGTGGCCGGGCGGCCGTTCGCCGTTAAGGTGTGGCCGGGCAGCCGTTCGCCGCGCGCCAGCTTCTGACCTTGGCCGCCGGTGACGTGTTCCGCTTCTTGCGCCAGGCGTCCAGGAACGACGCCGGCCAGACCACGCCACGCCGGATCCACCAGTCGGCGGTCTTCTGGCACGGCGGTGAGATGCCGAAGTGCAGGTGGCAGACGTTGTTGGCGTTGCCGGTCCGGCCGACCGTGCCGACCTGCTGGCCGGCGCGGACCCGGACGCCCGCCTCGATGCCGCCGGAGACGTTCGTCAGGTGCGAGCCGTAGTAGCGCACGCCGTCGTCACCGAGCAACGAGACCGACCTGCCGCCGTTGTCCGGCCCCTGCGGGCCGGACTTGCTGTAGCGGTCGACCCGGCTCACCTCCAGAATCCGTCCGGCCGTCACGGCGACCACCGGTGAGCCGCAGTTGGCGAAGATGTCGGTGGCCGGGTACACGGAATGGGTCGGGTGGTAGGCGACGTTCCCCGTCTGCACGGGGAAGACGTAACGGTGGTTGCCGCTGGTCGTCGGCGGTGCGGTGGTCGGCTTCCGCGACGGCGTACGGCTCGGCGTGACACCGCCGGTCGGCGTGGGCGCGGCGGTGGACGTACCGTCGGCGGTCACGCTCGGCGTCGACCGGTCCATCGGCGCGAAGACCGGTGCGCCCGTCGGCTGCCGCGTCTCGGCGCAGCCTGCGACAAGCGCCGTCAGCAGCAGTACGGCGACCGGGTACGCCCGACGCCGACGGACCCGATCCGGGCCCGCAGATCCTCCCCATGGCACCCGGTCATAGTGACAGACCGATCCCGTGCGCGTCGGCCCGAAATCATCGGCATTCCTCGGGTCTGCGGCCGGGGCGGTCGGATCCGGCGGCGTTGCGTGCCCGCCGGGTAGGCTGCGAGGCGGTACGGCACGCGTACGGCCACCAGGTGCGGGCACGGCCACGGAGGTGCGGGCACGGCCACGGAGGTGCGGCCACTGCGTGACGGCGACGGGGTGCGGTCGCCCGGGCGTGGCCGGTCGCCTCGGCCGGGCCGGGCCCGGCGGATGGTGGCGGGGAAAGGAGCGGGCGTCATGGCGGAACAGCCGGCTTTCCAGCCCCGATCCGGCCTCCCGCACCCCGGGCTGGACCGGCCTGGCCACTCCGGTCCGCCGGCCCCGCCGGGCGTACTCCAGTTCGGCACCCCGACCCAGCCGGACGCGATCCGGCCCGTGGCCCAGCCGGACGTGATCCGGCCCGTGGCCCAGCCGGACGTGATCCGGCCCGTGGCCCAGCCGGACGTGATCCGGCCCGTGGCCCAGCCGGACGTGGCCCAGCCGGGCGTGCTCCAACCCGGCACGCCGTACCGGACTCCCACTCCGCTCGGCGCGGCGCCGGTCTGGCACCCACGGCCTTCCGGGCACAGCCCCTCCGGCCTCTTTCCGGCGAGCCCGCCGCCGGGGCAGACGCACCCGACCTACCGGGAGCCCCATCCGGTACGCCCCGGAGCCGTCACCGCCGCTGTCGCCGTCACCGCCGCCTGGCTGTTGGCCTTCGGGCTGCTCGGCCATGACCTGCGCGGCTACGCGCTCTGGACACTGCTCGCCGGCGCCGTTGCCTGGCTCGTCGCGCTGCTGTTGACCAGCCGGGGCAACCGGGGAGCCGGCGCGGGCATCGCCCTGGCCACCGGCCTGGGCTGGGCGGTCGCCTTCGCGGCCGTCGTGACGCGCTGGTCCACCAGCGGCGACTGGCCGTTGTGGTAGCGGGGCAACCGCCGGACGGTCGGCGAGCGCGTGCCGCGACGGACCCGTACCGGTCCGGTCGACGTCGTGACGGAGGCCGAGAATCCCTCGCGGTCACGGCGCTGGGTGATCCCATGACTGCGCTGTGCGACCGGTCTTGACGAACGGGGCGGGACTCGGCACTCTCGGCGGTATGGCCTGGACAGAGCATCGGCTCGACCCCGACCGCAGCCGTCGCCGGTTGCAGCTCCTCGCCGAGCTCGCCGGGGCGAAGTCGGTGCGCGAGCGCGAACATCCTCGACGTGCCCGCGCCGATCGGCTGCGTGAACTGATCGCCACCCGCCGCCGGCTGGCGGGCTGAGCGGCCGACGACAGGCAGGCGAAGCGCCGACCCTGCCCACTTCGATTCCCCGGCTCTCCTTCGGGGCGTTGCGTGGGCTCGGCTGGATACGACCGGATACCGTCACGCGTGACAGAGGGCCGGCTGTGGATCGAAAAGTCGGCTGTGTGGTGCGGCTGGGCGCCGCTGGGTAATTGGGGGGACCGTGTCGTACTTCGCTGCGGCCGTGGTGCGCCGCCCGTCCGGCTGGACCGCGGCTGAAGTTGATCTCAGTGGCGCCGGCGACATCGACGAGGTCGCCGACCTGCTCCGCGACGTCGACCAGGATGCCGAGATCTCCCTGCTCTTCGTCGAGTCCGACGACGCCTACCTGGCCGTCATGCGGCTGGACGAGGGCGAGGATCTGCGGGTCTTCGGTTCGGACTCGGCGTTCGCCGAGGAGTCGCGGCTCGGTGCCCTGCTGGTCGGCGACATCAAGGCTCCGGCCCTGGAGATCGACGATGTCGTCGAGCCGGTGGAGCGCGCGGCGGGCGGGGCCGACGACGACGAGGACGCCGACGAGCCCACCGTCGATCCGGACGCCGATCCGGTGGGTGACGCCGACCTTCTCGCCGACCTCGGCATCTCGGCCCACCGCCTGCTCACGCTCTGCGCGCACGAGGGGATGCTGCCGGCCGACGTGACGGCGGAGATCTGCCAGGTCATCGGCTGTGCCACCGAGGTCGAGGAGCTTCGCGAGGCGTGACCGGCTCGGCAGGCCGACGCTCCGGCGGGTCCGATGTGCCGGGCGGGCCCTCGATCGGGCGCCGGCACCGGCACGAGGCGTGGATGCGCCGCGCACTGGAGGTCTCCGCCGCTCCGGCCGGCGCGTCGTCGGGCGTGCCGTCGTCGGGCGTGCCGTCGTCGGGCGTGCCGGAGGCGGCGGCCGAGGCGCTGGCCGGCGACGTCCCGGTCGGCGCGGTCGTCTACGGACCCGACGGTACGGAGCTGTCGAGTGCCCGCAACGAGCGCGAGTCGACCGGCGATCCCACCGCACATGCCGAGGTGCTGGCCCTGCGCCGGGCCGCCGCTGTCGTCGGTGCCTGGCGACTGACCGGCTGCACCCTGGTCGTCACGCTGGAGCCCTGCACGATGTGCGCGGGTGCCCTGGTGCTCGCCCGGATCTCCACACTCGTCTTCGGTGCGTGGGAGCCGAAGACCGGTGCCGTGGGCTCGCTCTGGGACGTCGTACGCGACCGGCGCCTCAACCATCGCCCGGAGGTCTACGGCGGCGTACTGGAAGCCGAGTGCGCTGCCGCGCTCCGCGCCTTTTTCCGCTGACTGTTGACCGTGCCGCTGGCGCGGTCCGGTCGAGGACACACGGATCTCCGGCGTATCCCGGAGGTTGTGCACACCCTTGTGGATAACCTTGGACGCCTGTGGAAAACTCTCGTGTCGGGTGTTGTCGCCGGCAACCGCGCAGGGCCGTCACCGGACAGGTCGGCGCAGAATGCGACCAGGCGTGCTCAGCTCGGAGAGCGACCAGGCGTGCTCAGCTCGGAGTACGGGACGTGTGGGGCTGTGACCGGCGGCCACTGCGAACCCGGTTGCCACCCTGGCTGCGGCCCCGCCGGCCGCGGCTCCGGTTGCAGCGCCCGTTGTGGCCCTGGCTGCGGCTCGGCGCCGATCGGCGACTCGACCGGCAGCAGCACCGTCACGACCAGCCCGCCGCCGTGCCGGGGCTCGGCCCGGACCGACCCGCCGTGCGCGGTGGCGACCGCCCGCACGATCGACAGCCCCAGCCCGAAGCCCCGTCCGCCACCGACCCGCTCCTGACGTAGCCGGCGGAACGGCTGGAACATCGTCTCGACCTCGTACCCCGGCACCACCGGCCCGGTGTTCGCCACCACCAGGATGGCCCAGCCCTGCATCGTGCCGGTGTTGACCCAGACCTGACCGCCGGCCGGCACGTTGTGCCGGACCGCGTTCTCCAGCAGGTTCTGGGTCAGCCGCTCCAGCAGCACCGGATCACCGGCGGTGCGCGCCGGCTCCAGCTGCCGGTGCACAGGCAGCTCCGTCCGCAGCTGCTCGGCGACGTGGCCGACCACCTCGCGCAGGTCGAGCGGGGTGCGGTCGACCACCTGCTGCTCCGAGTCGGCCAGGGTCAGCAGCCCGTCGATGAGCCGTTCGTGCCGCTCGTTGACGGCCAGCAGCGTCTCACCGAGCTGCGTCAACTCGACCGGTGCGCCCGGACGGGTGATCGCCAGCTCCAGCAGCGACCGGTTCACCGCCAGCGGCGTACGCAGCTCGTGCGAGGCGTTGGCGACGAACCTCCGCTGCCCGTCGAAGGACTGGTCCAACCGCTCCAGCATCAGGTCGAAGGTGTCGGCAAGCTCCTTGACCTCGTCCCGGGGGCCGTCCAGCGCGATCCGCTCGTGCAGCCCGCGGCCGGCGGTGTCGGCGCCGGCGATCCGCCGGGCGGTGCCGGTGATCTGGTGCAGGGGTTGCAGCGCCCGGCCGGCGATCAGCCAACCGAAGGCGAAGGCGGTCGCCGAGACCAGGGCAAGCGCGATACCACCCTGGGTGAGCAGCGTCTCCAGCGCGTTCTGCCGGGCCTCGTCCTGGACCTGCCGGGCGAAGATCCGGAGCTGTTCCGCGTCGCTCGGGCTGATCACCCGGTCCGGGCCCGGCTCCGGCAGCCGGGACGCGTTGAAGGCGACCCCGAAGGTGCCGGGCATCCGCTGCTCGACGAGTACGTAGGTGACGGCGAGCAGGACCACGCCCGCGAGCAGGAAGAGGCCGCCGTAGACGAAGGTGAGGCGGGCCCGGATGGTCAGTCGTTTCACCGGATCTGATACCCCACTCCCGGCACGGTCTCGACGATCTGTGGTTCGCCGAGCTTGCGGCGCAGCTTCATCACGGTCACCCGCACCACGTTGGTGAACGGGTCGATGTGCTCGTCCCAGGCCCGCTCCAGCAGCTCCTCGGCGGAGACCACCGCGCCGCCGGCCCGCATCAGCTCGGCCAGCACCGCGAACTCCTTGCGGGAGAGTGCGACGTGGCGGCCGTCCCGGTATACCTCGTGCCGGGCCGGGTCGACCACCAGGCCGCCCCGGGTCAGCTTCGGCGGGGCCGCCGGTCGGGCCCGCCGGATCAGCGCGTGCACCCGGGCGGAGAGTTCGACAAGCGCGAACGGCTTGATCAGGTAGTCGTCGGCACCGAGCGCCAACCCGGCCACCCGGTCCCGTACGGCGGCCGCGGCGGTGAGCATCATCACCCGGGTCTCGGCGCCGCCCTCCACGATCGCCCGGCACACGTCGTCGCCGTGCACCACCGGCAGGTCGCGGTCGAGCACCACGACGTCGTAGTCGTTGACGCCGAGCCGTTCCAGGGCGGCGTCGCCGTCGTACGCGACGTCGACCGCGAACGCCTCCCGGCGCAGCCACTCGGCGATGGCGTCCGCCAGCAGCCTCTCGTCCTCGACCACCAGTATGCGCACCGTCCCATGGTGACTCGGCGCCGGATAACCGGGCCGTAAACGTCGACGGTTACGCCCCGGATACGCGCCTGCGGCTTGACTTTGTCCGTATCGGCCGGCGAACCGCGCCGGCCCACGGAAGGAGTTGTGCCATGCGCCGACGAATGTCGGGCATCTGGCTCGCCCTGCCCCTCCTCGGTCTCGCGCTCGCCGGCTGTGCCCGGGCCGACGACGGGCCGGGGGTGGCCACCGCCCAGGGGGGCGGCGGAGCCGGCCCCACGGCGAGCGCCAGTGCCGCAGCCATGAGTGACGAGGACCGCCGCCTGGAGTTTGCGAAGTGCATGCGGGAGAACGGGGTCGAGATGCCGGACCCGGAGCCGGGCGAGGGTGGGATCCGGATCCAGCGCCGCCCCGGTGACGATCCGGCCAAGACGCAGGCGGCGATGGAGGCGTGCCGCCACCTGCTGCCCGACGGCGGCCAGGTGCAGCTCAACCCGGAGCAGGTGGAGCAGTTGCGCAAGATGGCCACGTGCATGCGGGAGAACGGCGTGCCGGACTTCCCGGACCCGGGACCGGACGGCACCATGCAGCTTCCCGGCCGGGGCGCGCTGAAACTGGACGATCCGACGTTCCAGGCCGCGATGGAGAAGTGCCGGGGCGAATTCCCGATCCGGATCCGGGGTGGCGGCCAATGACGGCGGGCACCTCCATGACCGGAGCCGGCCCTTCCGGGGAGGGGCCGGCCCCGGCCGCTGCCGAGCCGGCGGCGGCAGCTCCGGCGGCCACAGCGCCGGCCGGCACAGCGTCGGCCGGCACAGCGTCGGCCGGCACAGCGTCGGCCGGCACGGGACCGACAGCCACGGGACCGGCCCCGGCCAGTGGCAACCGGCCGGGACGGCGGCGACGGGGTGGCCGTACCCGGGCGGTGGCGGTGGTGACGACCGCCGTCGTGGCGGTCGCGGCCGGAACCGTCGCCGCCGTCGGATTCGGCGGCGACGATCCGGGTACGGCGACCGCCAGCACCCTGCCACCGGCGAACGCCCAGGTCACCCGGCAGACACTCGTCGACTCGGAGACCGCCGGCGGTGAACTCGGGTACGGCGAGACCCGCACCGTCACGGCCCGCACGGGAGGCACGGTCACCTGGATGGCCGCCGCCGGTGCCCGGATCACCCGGGGCAAGCCGCTGTACGCGCTCGACGACGCCAAGGTGGTGCTCCTCTACGGGAGCCTGCCCGCCTACCGGACGCTCCGTCCCGGCGACAGCGGGGACGACGTCGCGCAGTTCGAGAAGAATCTGAGCGCCCTCGGCTACGACGGCTTCACCATCGACGACGAGTACACCTGGGCGACGGCCGACGCGGTGCGGGAGTGGCAGGAGGACCTCGGTCTCGACGAGACCGGCCGGGTCGAGCTGGGCCAGGTCGTCTACGCCGGCCGCGAGGTGCGGGTGGAGAGCACCGAGGCGGAGGTCGGCGACGCCGTGCAGCCCGGCGGGGCGGTGCTCGGCTACACCGCCACCACCCGGGTCGTCACCGTCTCACTCGACGTGGACGACCAGCGGCTGGCCGAGCGCGGCGCCAAGGTGACGGTGACCCTGCCGGACGGAAAGGAGGTGGCCGGCACCGTCGCCGCGACGGAGACCGTGATCGAGACCAGTACGGGCGCCAACGGCGCCCAGGGCGAACCGGAGACGAAGATCGAGGTGACCGTCACCGCCGCCGACCCGAAGGCCCTGGCCGGGTTCGACAGCGCCTCGGTCGACGTCTCCTTCACCGCCGCCCAGCGGGAAGATGTCCTCACCGTCCCGGTCGCGGCGCTGCTCGCTCTCGCCGAGGGCGGCTACGGGGTCGAGCTCGTGGAGGGCGACGCGACCCGGATCGTGGCGGTGCAGACCGGACTCTTCGCCGCCGGCCGGGTAGAGGTCTCCGGCGACGGACTGGCCGAGGGCGCGACCGTGGGGATGCCGAAGTGAGCCGCCGCTCGGCAGCGGCGACCCCGGGCGCCGGGACATCCGTCGGCACCACCAACGGGACCACCAACGGGACCACCAACGGGACCGTGGTGCGCGGCACCGACGGCGTCGTGGTGCTCGACGGCGTCACGAAGGTCTATCCCGGCGGCGTCCGGGCGCTCGACGGGGTGACCCTGACGATCCGCCCGGGCGAGCTGGTGGCGATCGTCGGGCCGTCCGGCTCCGGCAAGTCCACCATGCTGCACCTGATCGGCACCCTCGACCGGCCGTCGACCGGCCGGGTGCACATCGACGGGTACGACGTGGCGACGCTCTCCGACCGCCAGCTCTCCGCACTACGCTCCTCCCGGATCGGGTTCGTCTTCCAGCAGTTCCACCTGGCGCCGGGCGTACCGGTGCGGGACAACGTGGCGGACGGGCTGCTCTACGCCGGCGTACCCCTCGGGCCGCGGCGGCGGCGCGCGGAGGCCGCGCTAACCCGGGTGGGTCTCGGGCACCGGCTGGACCACCGGCCGCACGAGCTCTCCGGCGGCGAACGGCAGCGGGTGGCGATCGCCCGCGCCGTGGTCGGGAACCCGGCGATACTGCTGGCCGACGAGCCGACCGGCAACCTCGACTCGGTCTCCGGCGCGGGCGTGCTCACCCTGCTGCGCGAGCTGAACGCCGCCGGTACGACGGTCGTGGTGATCACGCACGATCGGGAGATCGCGGCGAGCCTGCCCCGGCAGGTGCAGATGCGCGACGGCCGGGTGCTCCCGGACAGCGCCGACGGCCGGGTGCTCCCGGACAGCGCCGACGGCCGGAAGCTCTCGGGCGGCGGCGGCCGATTCGTGCCGATCGCGTCGAGCGGGGTGGCCTGATGTCCGGGACGGTCGAACAGGATCGGTCGGCGTCCGGGACGGTCGAATCGGGCCGACCGGCGTCCGGGACGGTCGAGCCGGGCCGGTCGGCGTCCGGTGTCGACGGCGGGACGCGGCCCCGGCTGGTGCCGGCCCGGCTGCGCCCCCGCGACATCCTCCGGGTCGGCGGGGTCGGGCTGCGCACCCGGCCGCTACGAGCGTTCCTCTCCGCGCTCGGCATCGCGATCGGCATCGCCGCGATGGTGTCGGTGGTCGGCATCTCGTCCTCCTCCCGCGCGGAACTGGACCGGATGCTGGACGCGCTCGGCACCAACCTGCTGACCGTCGCCCCCGGCAACACGCTCTTCGGCGACAGCGCGCAACTGCCGGAGGAGTCGGTGTCGATGATCGGCCGGATCGGTCCGGTCCAGCAGGTCTCCGCCACCGCGCTGCTCTCCGAGGCCCGGGTGTACCGCTCGGACCGGATCCCCGAGGTCGAGAGCGGCGGCATCGCCGCCCGCGCGACCCGGCTCGACCTGCTCGACACGGTCGGCGGGAGCGTCGCCAGCGGCACCTGGCTGAACGAGGCGACGGCGCGCTACCCGGCCGTCGTGCTCGGGGCGACCGCCGCCGAACGGCTCGGGCTGGGCAGCGCCGGACCGGACGTACAGGTCCATCTCGGCGGGCGGTGGTTCACCGTCGTCGGGATCCTGGCGCCGGTGCCGCTCGCCCCGGAGCTGGACCTCTCCGCGCTGGTCGGCTGGGGGGCGGCGGCCACCTACCTGGACTTCGACGGGCACCCGACCACCGTTTACACCCGGTCGGCCGAGCAGTCGGTCGAGGCGGTGCAGGCGGTACTCGGCGCCACCGCCAACCCGGAGGCGCCGAACGAGGTCAAGGTCTCCCGGCCCTCCGACGCGCTGGAGGCGCAGCAGGCCACCGACGAGGCCTTCACCGGGCTGCTCCTCGGGCTCGGCGCGGTCGCGCTGCTGGTCGGCGGGGTCGGGGTGGCGAACACGATGGTGATCTCGGTGCTCGAACGGCGTGCCGAGATCGGGTTGCGCCGCTCCCTCGGCGCGACCCGGGGCCAGGTACGCACCCAGTTCCTCGCCGAGTCGCTGCTGCTCTCCGCCCTCGGCGGGGTCGGCGGGGTGCTGATCGGCATCGCGGTGACCTCGGGCTACGCCCTGTCCCGGGACTGGCCGACGGTGGTGCCGAGCTGGGCGATGCTCGGCGGGGTCGGCGCGACCCTGCTGATCGGCGCCTTCGCCGGACTCTATCCGGCGATCCGCGCCGCCCGCCTCGCACCCACGGAGGCACTCGCCACCCCGTAAGGGTGCAAGGAAGGGCCCCCGCTTATCGTTTTCTGTTGTAGCGGGGGCCCTTCCTAACTCCTGTCGGGGGTCAGCTGACGATCGTGTCGAGGGCGATCTCGACCATCTGGCCGAAGGTCTGCTCCCGCTCGTGGGCGGTGGTCTGCTCGCCCCGCTTGATGTGGTCGCTGACGGTCAGCAGCGTCAACGCCCGCGCCCGGAACCGGGCCGCGATCGTGTAGAGCGCCGCCGACTCCATCTCCACCGCGAGGACGCCGTAGTCGGCGAGCGTGTCGTAGAGGTCGGGACGATCGGTGTAGAAGGCGTCGGCGGCGAGGATCGGGCCGACCCGCATCGCGATGCCGCGCCGCTCCGCCACGTCGACCGAGGTACGCAGCAGCCCGAAGTCGGCGACCGGGGCGTAGTCGATCAGCCCGTCGAAGCGCATCCGGTTCATGTTCGAGTCGGTCGACGACCCGCTCGCCGCGATCACGTCGCGGAGCTGGAGGTCCTCGCTGAGCGCGCCGCACGAGCCGACCCGGATCAGCGACTTCACGCCGTACTCGTTGATCAGCTCGTGGGCGTAGATGGAGGCGGACGGCATGCCCATCCCGGAGCCCTGCACCGAGACCTCGGTGCCGGACCAGCGGCCGGTGAAGCCGAGCATCCCGCGCACCGTCGAGTAGCACTTGGCGTCCTCGAGGTAGGTCTCCGCGATCCACTTGGCCCGCAGCGGGTCGCCCGGCATCAGGACCCGCTCGGCGATCTCGCCAGGCTTGGCGCCAATGTGCGTACTCATGTGAGGTGATCCTGCCAGGTCGGCCCGCTCGATACCGCCGCGACGTCGCCCGGCGGCGTCGGGTACCCTTCTCGGCGGTGGTGTGTCCGAGTGGCCTAAGGAGCACGCCTCGAAAGCGTGTGAGGGTTTACGCCCTCCGCGGGTTCAAATCCCGCCGCCACCGCCACTGAACAGCCAAAACGCCCGGCGGGTCGGAAATGACCTACCGGGCGTTCGGCTTGCGGTCTCAGTTTTGGTCTCAGTTGCCGCTCAGGCGGCCGGTACGCGCACCCCGGCGGCGCCCTGGTCGTCATCGTCGGGCGGATCCTTCGGAGCCTCCCAGAGCAACCCGCCGATCCGCTTCGCGATGTCCCGGTGGACCTGTGTCGTCAAGTGCTGGTAGCGGACGGCCATCGCGGAGTTGGACCAGCCCATGATGCCCATCACGGCCCGCTCCGCCACGCCGAGGATCAGCAGCACCGTGGCGGCGGTGTGCCGGGCATCGTGCAGTCGGCCGTCCCGGAGTCCGGCCAGCTTGAGCATCCGCTTCCACTCGTCGTAGTCGGTTCGTGGGTTCACCGGCTCACCGGTCGGCGTGGCGAACAACCAACCGCCGTCGTACCAGAGCTGTCCGGCGTTCTGGCGCTCCTGGTCCTGCTCGTCCCGGTGCTTGCGGAGCAGGGCCACCAGCTCGTCGGGCAGCCCGATGCTGCGGCGGCCGGCGCGTGACTTCGTGTCGGCGGTAGCGGCCCGGGTCAGCTGCCGGTCCGGGCAGTGTCCGCCGTGCTTCCGGCCGCACGGTTCGGCGCAACCGTGCCGCCACTTCGGGAGGTGATAGAGGCTGACGTGGGTGTAGTGCGAGAACACCCACCGGCCAGCCGTGACCAACTCGACCCGGGAGCGTAGCCACGCGGGGACGATCGGGCGGCGGGTCGCGGTCTTGCCCGCCAGCACCGACGCGAACGCCGACGGCGCCGGTACGTGGGGCGGGTCGACCGGCGGCGGCGTGTCGGTCTCCTGGTCGTCGGCTTCGTCGTCGAGGTCGACGATGAACGCCTTCCCGCTGTCGGTGGGCTTGCGGCGGCGGGCGGCCAGGTCGACGACCTCGGCATCGGCGGACAGGTCCGCTTCGGCGGCCGTCCAGTCGAACCGATCATCGTTGGGGGAGGTCATGATTGGTGTTCCTCCATCAGGGGTTTGGTGATCTCGGGATGGCAGGGCCGGCGGCGCGGCGAAGGTTTGCGAGGCCAGAGGCCGCGCCGCCGGGCGAAGTCAGGACTCGTCGCGGGTGTGCAGCAGGTGGGCCAGGGCGGCGCCCATGCCGAGCACCGCGACCGGCAGGCAGGCAACGAGGGTGGTGATCCACCACGGGGCCGAGGTCACCCCGGCGGACTCCATCAGGTGGTACGCCACCTGTCCGGCCGCGCCGAGCAGCAGCGACCCGATCGCCGACCAGGCCGCGAACCGGCGTGCCCGGCGGGGTACGCCGTCGCCGGACAGCCACGCCCGCAGTGCGTACGCGGCATAGGCTTCGACACCGACCGGCAGGGTGATCGCGGTGTTCAGGGAGAATCTGTCCCAGATTCCCGGCAGCGGGTGAACCACCCCGAACCCGGTGAGTTCACCGAGTCCGACCCACCCCGACCAGATCGCGACGAACGCGGGAGCGGCGAGCAGCAGCAACACCCACGACCGCATCGGCTTCCGCGCCGCTGGAATCGGGTTGGTGGTGATCGTGGAACCCGGGTGTCCGGCCACCGCGACCGGCGCAGACACGTCCGGCTCGTTGACCGGCTCGGCGGGAATCGGTGACGGTTCGGGCTCGGTCGTCGGCTCGGCCGGAACCGGGTCCACCGCCGGAACCAGCGGGGTGTCAACCGGCGCCGCAGCGGGCGGGGCGGTGGAGGTGAAGTTGGCGGTGGTGAGGGCTTCCCGTAGCGCGGTGGCCTTCGGCGAACCCACCCGCAGCTCCCGCATCAACAGGTTCCGGGACGGGACCCGACCGAGCTTGTCGGCCAGGGCGCGGGCAGCGGGAATCAGGTCTTCGACAGCGCGGGGGTAGGCGCTCATGGTCGGCGTGGTCATCAGGCCACCGCCTTCCACACGCGCGGCGCCTCGGTCAGCAGTTCGCCCAGGGCGGCGGCTTCCCGCATCACCCGCTGGTCGGCCCGGCGGATCCGGCGCCGGTCCAGCGGCGACGGGCCACCGTCGGCGTTGAGTGCGATGATCTCTGCGTCCAGCAGCGCCAACTCGGCCTCGATCAGCGGCCACTCACGGTCGATCGCGGCCAGGTCTTGGGTGTGGGTTCGTCATCGGCGGACAGATGGGTGTGCACGCGAACTCCCTGCCTCTAGAAGCGGAAGCAACTGGCTTGAGCCAGTCGACTGGCTTGAGCCAGTTTGGGAGGCGCGGCGAACATCTGTCAAGAGGTGGCTTGAGCCAGTTGCGGTAGTGTGGTGCTGGCAGGGACCACCGACCCAGGCAGGCAAACCATGGACGAGCAGTCCGGCACAGACAAGCGCCCACCGAGCCGACGCATCGCCGATGACCTGCGCACCAGCATCCAGACGGGCGCGCTGGCGTCCGGCGCCAAGCTGCCGTCAGAGCGGGAGCTTGCCGCCCAGTACGGAACCGCACGGAACACCGCCAGGGAAGCGATAAGCATCCTGCAAGGGGAGGGCCTGGTCGTGGCGCAGCACGGCCGGGGCGTCTTCGTCCGCCCCCGGGCACCCCTGATGCGACTCGGCGCCAACCGCTACTCACGACGACTCCGGAGCGAAACGGGTCTGTCGCCGTTCCGCATCGAAGTCACCAAACAGGGCCGGACGCCGAAGACCGAGTGTCGGTCCGTCACCCGGGACACGCCGCCCGCAGACGTTGCCGACCGGCTCGGCCTCGACCCGAACACCGCGACAGTCATCCGGCGAGAGAACTGGTACTTCGCCGACGACGAACCGGTACAGGTAGGCGTGACCTACATCCCCATCGATGTCGCCGGTGAGTCGCCGCTCGCCTCAGAGCGGACCCTCGGCAAGGGCAGCATCTACGCACGGTTCGAAGACCTCGGCTACCGGATCACGCGCATCCGGGAAGAGATCTCGGCCAGGATGCCGTACCACGACGAATCCACCGGCCTCGCCATGCCGCCGGGTGTACCGGTCATCGAGGTACTACACACCAGCTTTGACGAACAACATAGGGCGTTCGAGGTCACCCGCTTCGTCATGCGCGGTGACCTCAACGGACTGGACTACGAAATGCCCGTCGAGGACTGACGAAAGGTGCCTGATGAGTCGCGGCAGTCTCGTTCGGCTGCTGATGCTCGCACTACTATGGGGGTCCGGATTCCTCTGGATCAAATTGGCGCTACGCGGCTTCTCCCCGGTCCAGATCGTTCTTGTCCGTCTCGCTCTCGGCTCACTCGTCCTCATCCCCATAGCACTTCACCGAGGTCTACGGCTCCCGGCGGACCGCAAGACATGGGGACACCTGTTCGTCGCCGCACTGGTCGCTAACGCGATCCCGTACACCCTTTTCGGAGTCGGTGAGCAGACCGTCGATTCCGGCGTGGCGGGGGTCATCAACGCCACCACACCCCTCTGGACCGCGCTGTTCGCCTACGTCGCTGGAACCGACCGCGTAGCCACCTGGTCACGAGGCATGGGTTCAACACTCGGCTTCGCCGGAACCGTGCTCATCTTCACGCCGTGGGAATCGGCAAGTGAGATAGCCAGCTGGGGAGGGCTGGCAATCCTCGCCGCCTCCGCCAGCTACGGCATCTCGTACGTCTACATGGGCCGATTCCTCACCAACCGGGACATCCCCCCAATCATGCTCTCCGCCTCACAGCTCGCGGCCGGAACCATGCTCATGGTCCTGGCGCTGCCACTCGGCGGACTCACCGCGCCGCACTGGCGCCTTGACGCCGTCATCAGCCTCCTGATCCTCGGCACCCTGGGTACAGGCGTGGCCTACGTGCTCAACTACCGGCTGATCAGCGACGAGGGTCCGACCCTCGCCTCCACCACGACCTACCTCCTGCCGGTGGTCGCCGTCGTCCTCGGCGCCCTGGTCGTAGCCGAGCCCGTCACCGTACCGATGGTGCTCGGCATGCTCCTCGTACTTGGTGGCGTCGCACTGACACAGCGCCACGCGCCAAGACTCATCACCCGAGAACGCGACTCGGCGACCACCCGGAACGGTGCCCCATGACTGTCGTTGACTTGGGGTTCGCCCGCCTCATGCGAGAACTTCGACAGGGACAGGGCCTGTCCTTCCGTCGACTGGCAAAGATAGTCCACTACTCACACACATACCTATGGGACATCGAAACCGGTATCAAACAACCCACGCCCCATGTCGCCGAAGCGCTCGACAGAGGTCTGAACGCAAACGGTCGACTCGCGCAGCTGGTCGCCGTCGAGTCACAAGTAGTTTATGTGGCGAATACTTCACCACCCACAGCGCTCAACTCAGACTCCGTTTCACACAGCGTGGACGTTCAAACAGCGGGATCAGCGCAGCGAATGTCGGGCAGTCAACCCCCGCACAGCAGCGCATCCCAATGGGCACAGGCAGCAAGCCTGCTCTATGAAATCTTCGTTCGCAACCGGCCACCCCTCATGCGCCTCTGCGCCGAGCGATATTCGAGAAGTCTACGACGAAGAACGGGCGCATCACCGTTCCGCATGGAAGCGACAACACAGGGTCGCGCGCCACGTGCGGAATGCTACGCGATATCACGACAATCGGCACCGAGCGAAATAGCCGGACTGCTGTCCCTGGCGCCAGGCGAACAGGTCGTCTGCCGGGAGAACCGATACTATGCGGATGAAGAACCCGTCCAACTCGGCCAAACATACATCCCGTTGGAAATCGCGAAGTTGTCGGCACTCTTCGAGAAATCGAACTTAGGTCCGGGTGGGCTCTTCGAGAGATTAGAGGAGCTCGGGTACCGTGTGGCGCGGATTAGGGAACAGGTAACTACCCGCTTTCCCACCCGCCAGGAAGCCCTTGCCCTCAAGGCGCCACCCTACGTACCCGTGATCCTCGTACTGCACACAGCCACCGACGACAACGGCACGCCTTTCGAGGTGACCCGCTTCACCATGCGCTCCGACCTCATGACGGTCCAGTACGAAATTCCGCTGGGCGACTGACTGAAAACAGAGCTCGTCCGCATACACATCGGCGAACACTTCGTCACTGGTCATTGCCTCTCGCGATCGGAAAGCTTAGGGGCACGGCGCGGTTGCCTAGCGTCCCTCGAGCCGATGGTTCCGCATCGACGTTAGGGCCAGCGGAAAAGGTGGTCCGGCTGCGTGACTAGGGCTCCGCAGCCGGATCTGCGCCCCTGCCCGAAGGAGAGGCGTGCACTCGATGACACAGCAGGCCAGGGCCTGGGTGACAAGGTGGAGCGCCCTACTGGACATACGACCTTGTCTCAGGCCCTGGCCCGCTCCACGGTGTGTGGGTCGGCGGCAGACGGGATGGCACACGGGGCGATGTTGCGGAACCCGCCGTCCCTAATTCACCAGAGCGTCTTCGCCTTCAGCAACGCCAGTGGGATTGGGATCGGCAGTGGCCGGCCTGCATAGCGGCCGCGTCCAGCCATCGATCAAGCTAGCGAGCTGGACACTGTTGGGCGACCTGGTTACGCGTCCGCCGGGACTAAGCATTAAAGAAACGGTGCCGGCACAGGGAGTATCGGTCCCATGCAGGCCAAAGTGGCATCTCTCCGTCACCTGCGTGCACACGATGCCGATGTTGTGTTGGGCAACAAGCTGAACTGTCGATGGTAGAGGGTGGCCGTACGTATTGTTACTTCCCGCGCTGAATACCACGAGCGAAGGCTCTACGGCCTCGAGTAGTTGCTGGTCGTCGACATGTCGTTCCGTGTGCCTCATTGCGCCGTGGTGTGGCCACTTGAGGGCGTCGGACCTGATCGAGGTTCCCTCAGACAGGATTCGGCTCCAGACTCGGCCGTCTGCGTCGCCTCCCACAAGTACCCTCGTGCCGTTGGCCTCGATTGCAACCACGCCGCTAGCAAGATTTCGGTCGAAGGAAGAAACAGCGTAGAGTAACTGTCGATAGGATGGGGCTAGTAGTTCGAAACGAACCGCTCCAACCGCCCCAACAAAACCCTGCCGGGCGTCACTGAACTCGATGTGGTTGTAACGGTTATCTCGCAATCTTCGAAGGGTAGCCAATACGCGGCCTTGCTTCCCATGAGCCAACAGCGTTTCATGGTTGAAACGCAACGCCTTGGTTTCGCACTGATCTAAGACTCCAATAATGCCGCCGAAGTGATCTAGGTCCCAATGTGTGATTAGCGCGAGCGCTAGCTTACATGCGCGTTCGCGAAGGGCTTGCGCGACAACATATTCCCGGCCACCCGGACAGTCAATCAGTATCGCCTCTTTAGTTGCATGATCGACGACAAGGGTCGCATCGCCTTGGCCGACATCTAGGAATAGAATCTCGACGTTGACCTGTTCGGTGGAATCGGGAGATACAGAAGATCCCGGCGGCTTGCTCATCCACGTTCCCTCCCTGTCACCGATTCAGTTGGCGCCACTCACGGCCGGATGGGCGTCGTGGTAGGCGGGGTCTTGCATCAAGGTTTCGGCGTCAACCCAGCTTTCAGGCTGGTAGAAGTACTGCCCGTCTGCAAGTGAAGCCCCATCTGGAATAAGAACGTCGAAGGTTGCGCCAGGGCGGCACAGTGCAGCCGGCAAGCTGGGCGGCGGATCAATCCACACGCCCTCAGACGAAGTAATGCCAATAATCTCGATCAACATGCGCTGATCGCTAACCTCATGCACGACGCCAAACCTAGACCGAGGCTCGCCGCTGTTGCTTGGCGCGGGAGCGGTCGGGCGTCGGTACCGGTAACCTCCCTCGGGCGCCACAAAATCCGACAGGCGATGCTTCAGAATTGCTTGCACGGCTGAGGAAACGTCCAAGGATTCCCAGACAAGCTCGTCAATGTCACGAGTGATGCTGCCTAGAGTTCGGGAGTCGGACGCAGCTCTAAACCCTTTTCGCCCAAGCTCGGCCAGTGCTGCCCAGTCCGATTGCCGAGACGGGGAGGGGATACTCAGGACGTCTGCCGTGCTGATGTTTCTCTCAACAGCGCGTTCGTCGATCCAGCACGACGCGAAGGCGGAAGAGAGGAAGGCCATCAGACCAAAGAGGTACGTCTCATTGTCATCGTATGGAATAACCATGTGCATGCTGTTCCTGACCAGCACCCCGAGGTCGTCGAGTCCTGCCCACATTCGCCAAGGGGTGTCGGGACCACTGGCTGCAGGGGCAACAACCTTCCGGCGCCCCAAGCCGGCTGCACCGCGACCCGTTTGGAAGTCCTCAGGAAACCGCATTGGTTTCAGCTGCTCTCCGGCCACCTCGGCAAATGGACGCATGTCGCGGAGACGCGTAAGATACAGGCAGTTCGCCTCTCCTACAGTTCGACCCGCGAATCCGGCCACAGGTTGGGGCCCTGCTGTCACGGTCGCAACAGAGGAAAGGGTAGAAACCTCGCGCCCGACAAAGGAGGCGGTCAGCAAACCGGAGAGCAGCGGACCGGACTCAGGAATTTTGTCCGGGTCAGCTAGGTAAGCTTCCCCGCCAGATAATCCTCGATAAAATGAGTCAAGGCTCGACTTGCGGAAGACTCTACGGAAGAGAATAGGACCCTTGCGAGAAGGTGTAGACGCTTGTTTCTGCGCGAACAGCACCGTCGGCGCCATGTTTCCCGACTCGAAGGATCCCTTAGGGAGACGCCATACCTCAAATATGTCGCAAAATTCGCGGAAGGCCGACCTTGCTTCCCTACTACTTCTGTTGCGAAGCCAGCCAACCGGCAACACGACTGCAAGCAAACCCCCTGGGCGGAGGCTATTCAGCATCCATCTCAGGAAGTCGTCTGCAGCCTCTGCTCTGCGACCGTGGACCGTGTTCGTGTTCCTCCAAGGAGGATTCGCTACTACGATGGATGGTCTGTCGGCTTCAACAATGCGCTCATGCAATGCGTCCCGCTGCCTTACGTCCCACCCATTACCCGCTGGCATGGCGTGAAGTAGAAGGCTTAGGCGAGCGATCTCTACCGCAAACGCATCGGTATCGAAACCCCGTAAGTGCTCTGCCAGGTCGCGATGGCTCTGGGCTAGGTTCCATTCCGCAGGTTGAAGAGCTCGCAAACGGTCATGTGCCGCAAGCAAAAGACTTCCCGAGCCGCAGGTTGGGTCTAGCACAGATCTGTCGCCTGGTGGGATTAGTTCGACCGGCAGTTCCGCCAGCATCCGCCGAGACAATCCAGGAGGCGTGTAGTGGGTGCCTAGTTGTCGCCTTGTGATGTCGCTGACAAGAGTGCTCTCGTAAACTCCGCTCAGGACGAGTGGGTCCAGGCTCCTGAAGTTAATATCTCCGCCCAATCCGGCAACGGCGCCGGTCAAGCCGTCCAATTCCAGCGGGCTTAATGCCTGCACCCACGAAAACTCGTCTGGATACCTTTGTAAAATTGTATCGAGCAGAGCCCCAGCAGAGAGTTCGGGGAAATCCTCCTTATCCCTGAGGACTAACGCTGCGAGCGCGCCTACCACCAGCCTGGAAGCTTTCTTGTGGGACCTCTCCAATGCATCTCGTTCAGGGTTCACTTCGCGTTCGTAGCCGAGGTGATCGAAGGCGGCAATCAAAGCCCTCTCGACCCGTGGCGCCAGACGGTCCTCGGTCGCTTGCCGTGCGTAGTCCAACAAGGACACGTCGATTGGAAAAAGGCCGGGTTGACGGCTTCCGGTCTTCATCTCGAAGATGTGACGTGGACTTAAATGCTCTCGAACATCCGTCGCTAGGCTTAGGTCGCCAAACGGGATATCGACAAGCCGATGGGTTCCACCGTCCCGCCTCACAGTCGCCAAAGCTAGTCCCGCTGAATCAGCCAAGCCGACGACCGGTGCGGCGAGAGATCTTCCGATTTGGGCGGCCTGGCTCCACACGTCCTCACTCGGGCCCTGAGCGAACTCGACGACTAGAGCAGCCGTGCTCATGTCCTTCGGCTCGCTGCGGCTGAACGCCACGAGGTCCGCCTCGACCTGGCGGTCGCCGAGCCAGACTGTGTACTCATGCTCGATGAGGTCAGAGCCGTAGCCGAGTAGTCGCAGTGTGTCCAGGAGCTGCCGTGTCTGCGGCCTGCTCTTCGCCTGTCTCCTCTGCCGCATACCAGAAGGGTCGCACACGGATGACGATCAGCGCAGTATCGATACTCCCACAAATTTTAGGTAGTTACCCAGCTCGGCACCTGCCATCGCTACCTCGTGCGGTCGAACTTCCCGGTAGGTTTCCACCACCGGCGCCGGCTGCCGCGATCTGAAGGGCCGACCAAGTCGGCGCGGATCGCGGCCCTTAGCGCGGCCACAGCTTCGACCGCTGCCACCCACCCTTTTTGCTCCGGCAGGACAAAATCCCAATCGGTCCGGCCGAGGTCCGAGCGCGCATGCGTCCGCTTCCACTCGATGCGGACCAGGCTCGCGGGTTAGGGGAACCTTAGTCCAGACGTACCTGTGTCCGGGCTGGCAGTCCGGCCGTCCCGGACTGTCCTCCGGTGCTCGGCAGGTCTGCCAGCGTCCAGCGCGTCTCGGCTCGTCCCGCTGAAGCGAAGTCGCCTCGGGCCTTCGCATTAGCAGCTCGGTTAGCACCTGCCACCGGACGGGACGCGGCTTGGTCACCCTACAACCCAGCGGGCGCAGGAGCGCCATCTGCTGCATGGCCTCGATGTCCGGGCTGGCGCGTGCCGTTAGCGTGCCGCATTGAGCCAGGACAACGAGGGTCAACCAGGACCGCTGGAGACCGCAGTGACCGGGGCGCGGCTGGTCAGAAGACCGATCTTCGGCACTCCCAAGCTGCCGGTGCTGCTACCGGACGCGCCGGGCAGTCGGGATCGATTGCTGGTCTCAGTTGTGGTCTCATTCGCGCCCGTACGCGGTCGTCCGTGCCGGGGCCGACGGACAGCCGGACTGCTGGTTACGGCCACTGTCAGACCGGTCCGGACGCATGATCGCAGACCTCGAAAGCGTGTGAGGGTTCACGCCCTCCGCGGGTTCAAATCCCGCCGCCACCGCTCAGGAACAGCCCAAAACGCCCGGCGGGTCGGAGATGACCTGCCGGGCGTTCGGCGCCGGACCCTGGGCGCAGGGTCAGATTCCGCAGTTCGGGGCCGACCAGGTCTGGCTCGACTTGTGTGCGACGTGGGTGTGGTCGTTGTGCCCGGGGTAGCCGGGGCCGAGGATCTCCCGGAAGCCGTGGTGACGGGCGCGCTGGGCGAGGGTGCAGAGCGAGTGTGGGCCGGCGCCGAGGTCGACCGCGTCGCCGTAGAGGTGCCGGCTGGTCGCCGAGCCGCCGACCGCGTTGTTGCAGGCGTGGCTGCGGAAGGCGCTGGTCACGACGATCGGCTGGTCGCCCAGGGCGTGCCGCATGGCCTGGAGCTTCCACATGCTCACCAGGGCGTTCGCCCGGGCCTGGGAGGCCGAGACCGCACCGCCGGACCAGTTGGAGTTACAGTCGTTCAGCTCGGCGTAGCTGAAATTCTTCGGCGTGCAGTCGTTGTCCTGTAGGGCGTAGAGCCGGTCGAAGACCGCCGGGCCGGCGGTCTTGTTGTTGTCGAGGTTGTAGGCGTTCTTGAAGCGCTGCACGGCGTTCGCCGTCGCCGGGCCGAAGATTCCATCGATGGCGAGCACGTTGCCCTGGCCGGGGTAGCCGGAGATCCGGATCTGTAGCTGGCGGACGTCCTCACCGGACATTCCCTCCCGCAGAGTGCGGTTCCAGGTGTAGCAGCCGTCCGCGTGGGCCGGAGCGGCGGTGGTAACCGCCGCGACGAGGCTGGTCGTGGCAGCGAGGGTGAACGCGGCGACCAGTCTGACGGTGCGTCTGAGCATTTTGGACTCCAGACCGAAGGGGATGCGTACCGGTGATGGTGTCCACGACTTGCCCGCGTGTAAATATTTACCAGCATAACCGAAGGCCGCGAATAATACCTTCAGCTCGCCGCATGCCGGCCCACACCGCCACTGACCGGGCAGAACGCCCCGGCGAGTCGACAGCGGCCCTCCGGGCGCCCTGCCTCGTTGGCCAGTCTCATCTCCGGGTCTGGGGGGTGGGCGACCCGTCTGCTTCCCTCAGGCGGGGCAGGATGAGCGGTAGTGAGCGCTCGACGAAGCTCGTGACCCGCATGTCCGGCGGCTTCTCGGCCAGGTGCTGCGGGCTGAAGTGCTCGACCCGCGCGACCTCGTGCGTCTCGACCTGGACCGGTCCGTCGTACGAGCCGAGGAAGATGCCGACCATCTCCCGGTCCGGTGCCGAGTAGAACTTTCCGACGTACTCGAGCGGCACCTCGATGCCGAGCTCCTCCCGGAGCTCCCGCCGTGCACCCTCCTCGTACGTCTCTCCGCTGTGCAGGTGGCCGGCGGCGGCTCCGGACCAGTAGAGCGGGTACGCCTTCTTCTTCGCGGAGCGCTGGTGGAGCAGGAGCTCCCCGGACCTGTTGGCCAGCATCACGAACGCGACGCGGCAGATCAGCTCCCCCGTCGAGAATTCCTCCTTGGCGGCCTGGCCGACCACCTCGTCCTGTTCGTTGACGATGTCCCGCATCGCTGGTTCCTTCAAGGCGTCAGACCTTCCGCGCGATCATCTTGATGTGGCTGTGCACGTGTGGCGGGGTGTCGCTGTGCCCGACCTCCGGACGGTTGCGCTCGAAGTACAGGAGCGACTTCGGCCAATCCGCGTACGCGGAGACGACCACACCCTGCTCGGCGTCCGGATACGTCGGCACTACCTGGTGAACCGTCGGAACCGGGCTGAAGTCACTCCACAGCGAGACCGCGTTCACTCCGCCGGGCCGGGTCATCCGCTGCATCTTCCGGCACGCGGTCAGCTTGTCCGGGACGTAGTGCAGGACTCCGTGGCACATCACCAGGTCGAAGAGTCCGTCGGGCTCGAAGTCGACGATGTCGGCCTGGTGCACCGTGACCTGCACGCCGTTCTCGGCGGCGAACTGTCTGATTTTCCGTGCACCGGGTGCGGTCAGTTCGACCGCCTCGACGTCCCAGCCGAGCCGGGCGAGCCGGATCGCGTCGGCCCCTTCGCCGCTGCCCAGATCGATCGCCCGTCCCGGGCCGCGGGCGATGGCGTGCCGCAGCACCTGTTGCGCCATGAGTGAGGCGCCGTGGTCGTCGGGTGAGACCGAGTAGGCGTGCGGGACGTCCCACCAGTATCTCGGCGTCGACTCGTAGCGTGCGCCGAAGAACTCCTCGATCTCGTGCACAATCGTCACACCTCGATCGGAATGGAGACCATGAACTCGCTCTCGTCGTACAGTGCCGCCAGTTCGCGTACCGCGTCGGCCCGCGACGGATCGGCCGAGATCGCCTCGGAGAGTTCCCGGGCGCCGGTCACCCCGATCTCGACGTAGGCGGGTAGCAGATGCGAGAAGAAGGCGCGGTACTGGAGGCCCGCGAGCCCGTTGACGTAGAGTTCCCGGCCGGCCGAGTACCGATGTACGGTCGCGTCGGCCAAGCCGTCCTGCAAACGCCTGACCAACTCTTCCGGCCGCTGGCCCCGGCGTACCGCCTCCGCGACCGAGTCGGCGAGTTCCCCCTCGCCGTGGGCGCGCAGGTTGGCGCAGCCGATCCGGGCCGCCCGGCTGCGTTGGTTGATGGTCAGGCTGGCGTTCAGCATGCGCAGCGTGTTGGCGAGGACCTGACCGCGGCGGATCGTCATCAGACTCTCCACGCTCCACGAGAACATCTGGACGCTGGCGGGAAACCGATAGGTTGCCGGGAGCTCCTGCGCGAGAAGATAGAAGAACAGGTTCTCCTTGTCCGGATAGAAGAACCGGATGGTGTCCAGCAGCCGCGGGCGGTGTGGCAGTTCGGAGATCGCGAAGTCGTCGGCGAGTTCCCGACGGACGGCGGACTCGATCGTCTCCCTCGATATCTCGAACTCGCCGGTCAGGTTCTCCGCCGGGCGACTCCGTGAGTGGTCGAGCTGGTTGACGTAGCCGCTCACATGGGACGCCTTGCCCATCTCACGGGTCGAGTTGTGCGGCGTGTTGACCTGTAGCAACGGCTCGGGCCCGCGATCTCCCTGCCGCCAGGTCAGGATGACGATCGCGGCCAGCCAGTCGTCGCTGTTCCTGCCCTCGACCAGGACGCTGCGCCGGAAGCGTGCCGACCGGCAGACGAACGAGCCGGGCCTGCTGCCCGGAGCGCCGACCAGGACGACCTCGTGTTCCTCCCGGCTGCCCTCCACCACTTCCCGGAAGGCCGACTCCAGGTACTGATCCACCCGGTCCAGGAAGTCGATGAACAGTGCGCCCTGCTCCGCGCGGGAGGGCCGGGTGACCGCCAGTTGCACCACGCGCCGGTCCTCGGGCAGCGAGAAGATGCTTCCGACGAACGGGAGCTGGTGCGGATAGGTGTAGAGGCTCCAGCGGCCCGCCGTCCCCTGCCGCAGGAGTAGGGACATCACCCGCCGTTTCGTCCGGCCGCTGCGCCGGCTGCGCTCCTTGAGCGCCTGACCGGGATCGGGAAAATCGATCGAGAGGTCGTCGTGCACGAACGGGAGCAGCTCGTCGGCGAGGAAGACGATGTGCAGGTGGTCCCAGAACGCGTCCGGGCCGGACCGGCTCCGCTTGAGCGTCAACGCGTCTTCCAGACACTCCGCGACCCAGTCGTTGGTGACTCCGACGATGGTCGCCGAATGGGCATCGGCGAGTAGCCGGGTCAGCCGGTGCTCGCCCGCGCCGGAGTGCGTGGCCACCAGCGGGACCATCCGGTCCGGGCGGTGTGGGCGACGGAACGTCCGCGTCATCGAGAAACAGCCGGAGATCGCGACCGGTCAACGATCTGAAGATGGCTCGGGCCTTGGTCACGATCTCGGAGATCAGTCCACTGAAGCGTTCGTCGGCCCGGGCATAGCTGATAAAGGCATCGTACTCCCAAGGGTTGTCCCCCGGGCTCTGGATCACTTTCCGGTCCCTGTTGTCGATCGACTCGCGGTCGTCGTCGTACGGCGCTTTCGAGATCCGTTTCCCGCCGCTGGCGGTCAATCCGAAGAGCAGAGCCTAATCTGCGGCCCGGCAACCTGTCATCGATCGATCAGGGACAGTGCATGACGACATACCTCGGAAAGCCGCCTAAACGTGGTGGTCATTGATCGCCGTGAGATGCTGCGGTGGGTCTCCGGTTCGGCCCGGGTATTACGAGATCTGGAAAGTGATCTGACGTGCGCGGCGCCCGGCGGATCAACCTGTACGGATCCGCCGGGCGCCGTCGATCTCGGGTGCGGTTACGGTGTCCAGAGGCCGAGATCGATGGTCCGGGTCAGGGTCGCCCGGTCGTCGTCGCCGTCCAGCGACCAGATCATCGCGCCGCCGAGCCGCTCGGCCCGGATGTAGAGCATCTTCTGGAGCACGACGGCCGGATCGTCGTACGTCCAGAAGGTCGTACCGTCGTAGAGCCAGGCGGTGCCGGCGCGGAGGTCGCGGTAGACCCGGAAGCCGTCCTGGCCGACCTTGGTCTTCAGCACCTTGTAGTCCTCGTAGCCCGCCTCGAAGGTGGCCGGGGCGGCGCCGCCGGTGGAGGTGCCGAACAGACCGTTGCGCCCACCGGTCACCCCGGCCCAGCCACGCCCGTAGTACGGGATGCCCAGCACCAGCTTGCGGCGCTCGGCGCCCCGGTCGAGCCAGGCGTCGATGGTGCGGTCACCCGAGAAGTCCGGCTCGGTGGCTCCGGCCGGCACCCGGAGTGCGGACTGCTGGTTGGCGACCGGCTCCCAACTGCCGTGGAAGTCGTAGCCCTGCACGGTGGCGAAGTCCAGGTTCGTGAAGATTTTCCGCACCTCGTAGCCGGCGTCGATCGCGGCCGGGTTGGCCGGTACGAACGCGGTCAGCTCGTAGTGCTTGCGGGCCGGCCTGCCGAACGTGTCGAGCTGGCGGCGGAACTCGGCGACCAGGGCGGTGAAGTTCTGCTTGTCCTCGGGCCGGTAGACCGTGTCGACGTCACCGGCCGAGCCGGGCCACTCCCAGTCCAGGTCGATGCCGTCGAAGACCCCGGCGAGCGAGCCGGGTCCGCCGGCGCTGCCGTCCGGGTTGGGCAGGTTGCCCTTGAGATAGAGATCGATGCAGGAGGCGACGAACGTCCGGCGCGACTCCGGGGTCAGGGCGGCGTCCGAGAAGTGTGTCGACCAGCTCCAGCCGCCGAGCGAGATCAGCACCTTCAGGTCGGGGTGCAGCGCCTTGAGCTTCTGGAGCTGCCCGAAGTTGCCGTTGAGCGGCTCGCCCCAGGTGTCGGCGACGCCGTCCACGCTCTCCTCGGCGGGGACCGGCCGCTGGTAGTCGGCCCAGGCGTCGCCCTCGCCCGGCCCGCCGTCGACGTAGCAGCGGCCGTCCGGGCTGACGTTGCCGAAGGCGTAGTTGAGGTGGGTGAGCCGGCCGGCGGCGCCGGAGTCGTGGAGTTTCTTGATGGTGAAGGCCCGGCCGTAGATGCCCCACTGGGTGAAGTAGCCGACCTTGACGAAGTCGCCCCGCTGGCCGCCGTCGTGCCTGGCCGGCACGCCGGGGGCGGCCGAGGCAGGGGGTACGGCGATGCCGGCCAGCACGGCGGCGAGGGTGCCGACCGCGGTGGCGGTGCTGAGTCGACGGAGGACGGATCCGCGCATATGCACTCCTGGAAGGGGGATGGAGCGTCGGCAGAACAGTTAGGAAACTTTCCGGTGCTCTGAAAGGTATGGCCCGGAGGTGGGGTGGTCAAGTGTGCCGAGCCCTATCGCGTCGAAGGCGTCGCGGTGGGTAGTTAAAGAACATTTAGGAATCTGTACTGATCCACGTAGGAGGTGCCGACCGTACCCCTCGGTGGCTGCGACCGGGCAGCGGAACGAGGCGAGGGAGTGGTGTATGTACAGGCGACGCAGGACGACCGGCCGGGGGCGGAAGGTCTTCCTCGGTGTGGCGGCGGCGGCCCTGCTCGGCGGGGCGCTGGCCGTCGGCACCGGGCTCGGCAACGCGGGGGAGAGCTGCGCCGGCCTGGACACCGCCCTGCGTAACAACCTGACCTTCATCGCGGGGCAGCGTGCCAATCCCGACGCCCTCTCGGAGGCGCGGATCGCAAACCGGCAGGCCGTGGTCGACCTCATCCAGCAGCGCCGGGCCACCGCCGGCTGCACCGCCGACGTACGCGCGGACGCTCCTCCGCCGCCCGCCCGGCCACCCGCGGCCCCGGAGGCGCCACCCGCCCAGCCACCGGCAGCCCAGCCACCCGCCGCCCAGCCACCGGCCGACTCCGGCGGCGACGGCTCGGCCGGAGCGGGCGAGGTCGTCTGCAAGGGTTCCACCGTCACGCTTTTCAACGAGAATGCCGGGCCGGCGGCGTCGAGCGGCACGTTCCCGATCGGCACCACGCTGAAGGTGACCAACCTGGACAACAACAAGAGCGTCACGGTCAGGGTGACCAGCCCGTCGGGCAGTTGCGTACTGCTCAACAACGCGGCCTTCGAGCAGGTCCGGGAGCCGGGCAAGTTCCTGATCCGGCGGCCGGTGATCGAGCGGGTCGGCTGAGGGTCGGCCACGGGTGGCCCGGACCGACCCGCCGACCGGCCGGGCCACCCGTGGCCATCGTCCCCGGATCAGCATCCCCGGATCATCGTCCCCGGATCAGCTGGCTCACCGTGCGGATGCCAAGATGCACGAGGCCCGCCGCTCGGGCAATATGCGGCTATTGCCCTCTCCGTCATGCTATGGTCCTTCGGCCAGCCCGCTTGGTGGGCGAGCCTTCGTAGGAGTGGAAAGGGCACCGGGGTGGCCTCCGACCGTACGCTTCTCAGTCAGCCAACGTGGCGGCGCAGTTCCCGATGCGTGACCGAGCACCATTGCGTCGAGTTCACTCTTCTGGGTGACCAGGTCGCGCTGCGGAATTCCCAGCGCCCGGCGGACGTGCTGCTGATCGCTCCGGGCGGCTGGCGTGATCTCGTCGCCGCGATCAAGGACGGTTGCTTCGCTCCGCCGGGCTCGGTCGGATAGCCTGCCGGGGCGCCGTTCCTACTCCGTCGCGCGCGACTCCCGCCGACGCTGCGGGCGTACGACCTTGTCGGCGAGTGAGGTTGCCTTGTGCAGCCCGTTCCACGGCGGATTGACCGGGAAGTCGGGCGGCTCGTAGGCCCTCGAGGGCGGACCGGCCTTGACCGCGCAGAGATATTCCTCGTTGACCATGGCCATGAACCGGGCGGCCCGGGTACGCGGCTTGCGGTGCAGGTGCCAGTCGCCGTGCCGTTGCCAGAAGGAACGCGGGACCTCGCTGTCGAAGAACTGGGTGAGGAAGTGGCGTGCCTCGGGCTCGGTCAGGCCGCCTCGCTCCCAGGCCCGGGTCCAGGACTTGATGACGAGACTGCAGTAGTAGAACAGCCGCTCGTCCACCTGCTCCGGTGAGACCCGGGAACCCCAGCACTGGCAGTACTCCGGGTTCTCAATGGCGAGCTTCACGAGGTCGTCGGTGCGCTGGTAGACGGCCTGTATCCGCTCGTATCTGAAATGGTTGTACTGCACCGCGAGCGAGGCGGCGACGACCAGCAGGGCGAGCGCGGCCAGCAGTGCGGAGGCGGCGCCGTACGCCTGCCCGATGTCGCTAGCCTTCGAATAGTCGTCCTCGTCGCGGTAGAGCCGGTTCAGGATGGCCGGGGACACCGTTGCGACGAGTAGCGTTGCGCCGAGGAGGACCGTCGACGCGATGAGAAGAATCGGGCGACTGAGTTTGCGGCCCAGGTCGCCCATGCCGTGGGTCTCGCGAACCGCCATCCTCGACTCCTCCGTGGGAACGGGTCAGATGACGATTCTGCCGGGCGGATTCCGATGATTTCCCGTGTCATGCATGTTCATTCAACAAACCGAACCGGTGGGCCCGTAGACTGTCCGACATCATGTCACGCAATCCGTGGAACTTCCATTCGCTCCCTCTGGATCACATTGAAATCCATAAACGCCGTAGTCCCATGTCGGTCGCGGCCCGGCGGTCGGTAGCACGCCGGTGCGACGAGCCTGCGTTTCGGAGGGGTGCAGGAGCCGGTGTGAAAGCCGGTGTGGTCAGCAGGTCCCGAAGCCCTCGTCGAAGAGGCGCTGCGCGTAGTCGGCGTACCCGGCGATGGTCTTCCGCACCGTCCGCCCGTCGTGGAGGAAGAGATAGGCCCGGTCACCCTGCCTCGCCAGCAGGCCGTCGTATCGGTAGGTGCCGGGAGGTGCGGTCAGCCGGGTGGCGGCCGGATAGGCGGCCTCGGCCTGGTCGACCGGGGTGCCGGCGGTGACGCCCTCCGGGGTACGCACGGGCGGGCTGGCCCAGAGCAGCACCAGCCGGTCGTCGGCGAAGACCGGACTGACCGTGGACGGCCCGGTCAGGCTCGGACCGCAGGCCGGAGCCGACCCGGCGTCGAGCCGACCCCGGCGGAGCAAATCCTGCTCGGTGTCGCCGAACTCGATGTCGCGGACGCCCTTGAGATGGAGCACGTCCGGTCCGTACGCGGGTTTCGCCGCCGGCTCGTCCGAGACCGTCCGGTACGCATGACAGAGCGCGACCGCGCCCGCCACGAGCACCGCCACGATCCGTACGACTCTACGTGCCTCCATTGTGACCCCCCGGTGGACAAGCGTAGTTTATCCCTGATTGGTCCGAATAGCCGGGGTGGTCCGATCGAAGCCCAGGGCATCCACAACCTGTGGATAGCACATGTGTACGACTGACAGGGCGGTACCACGCCGTCGGCGACGTGCAGGTCGACGTCGCTGCCGGGCCGGTGCGGGCCGGCGACGGATCACCGGGCGGGGAGCGCGTCCTTTGTCACCAGTCGGCCCTGTGCGGCACAGAGCCGGTAGACGTCCAGCCTGGGTTGCAGCACCTCGCCGTGCGCGCGGTAGTACCGGCACTCGGCGCCGGAGGGCACCGACAGCGGGTCCGGCTCCGGTGGATCCAGCATCTCCCGGCGGGGCAGTGACGGAAGGACGTCCGCCCAGTCCTGACCGATCCGCAGTTCCGCGTACCGGCCCGGAGTAAGCACCGAGTTGCTGGTCGCATAGAGGTAGTAGCCGACGGCGGCGCCGCCGAGCGTCGTCGCGAGCGCGGCCAGCACCATCGTCGCGGCAACCAGCCCACGCCGGGCCTCCCGGTGCACCAGACGCCGCCGCTCGGCGGCGGACGCGGCGGCGGGGGCGGACGCGGCGGCGGGGGCGGACGCGGCGGCGGGGGCGGACGCGGGGGCGGGAGCGGTGACGGTGGGCACCGGCACCGGTGTCCATGCGATGCCGGGACGGTTGCCGTCAGCGGAGGGGCTGGGCAGTCGGGCGACGACCTCGAAGCCACCGTCCCGTTCGCCGGTGTGCAGGGTGCCGCCCGCCAGGCGTACCCGCTCATGGAGCCCGACCAGGCCGCGCCCGGCGCGGGACGTGCCCGGCGCGGGCCGTGCCACACCGGTCGGCAGGCCGTTCCAGATGCTGACCAGCAGCGTCCCGTCATCCTGAGGACCGAGCCGGACGGTGACCCGGGCGCCCGGCGCGTGCTTGTTGGCGTTGGTCAACGACTCCTGCACCACCCGGTAGGCCGCCCGCTCCACCAACGGCGGTAGCCGCTCTGACCCTCCCGCCTTGTGCCGCCCGGCTCCCGCCTTGCGCCGCCCGGCTCCCGCCTTGTGTGGTCCGGCTCCCGTCGCGTGCAGTTCGACCGGCATCCCCGCCGCCCGTGCCCGGTCCACGAGTGCGGCGACGCTCTCGGAACCCTGCTGGTGCGCCGGACCCGGCCGGCACCACGGGTCTCCGGATACCGGGTCGATGCCGGGTTCGCCAGGCACCGCATCGTCCCGCAGCACGTCGATGATCTCCCGCAACTGCCCGGTGGCGGTGGCTGCGCCGGCCCGCAGACCGCCGGCGACCGCCCGGGTCCGCTCGTCCAGGCAGGGCGCCAGCTCCAGCGCGCCGGCCCGGAGCGCGAGCAGGCTCAGCTCGTGACCGAGCGAGTCGTGCATGTCCTCGGCGATCCGGGCCCGCTCACGGAGCCGTACCTCGCGGGCCAGCATCCGTTGTTCGCGTTCGAGCTGCTCGGCCTGCTCCCAACCGGCCGCGACCAGTGCGCGCTGGAGTCGCCGGTATCGGCCGACCAGCCACGGAACAGGCCGGCGTAGACCAGCGCACCGGCCATCGTCACCCAGGGTACGAAGCCGGACCAGCTCAGCACCAGCGGAGTGCCCAGCACCGCCAGGGCGGAGAAGCTCACCGCCGCCGGCCAGATCCGGGCGGTGCGCCGACCGAGCAGGTAGCTGACCAGCGGCAGGCCGAGGCAGAAATTGCCGTCCAGGACGCAGAGCAACACCACGGCGAAGAGCGGGACCAGTGGCAGGCGGCGCCGCACCGCGACCGCGCCGCCCCAGACCACCAGGCCGCCGAGCAGAAGCCCGACCGGGTACGCCCGGTGCCCGGTCCAGGCGGAGGCCACCACAGCGGCCAACGGTGCCCAGAGCAGCAGGCCCCGGAACAGTGTCCCGTAGACCGAGCCGTCACCGGCCCAGAGGCGCCGGTCCGGCTCGCTCGTCACTGCCGGACCAATCACTGCCGGACCGGTCACTGCCGGACCGGTCACTGCTGGGCCGGTCACTGCTGGGCCGGTCACTGCTGGGCCGGTCACTGCCGGATCCGCCTGGGCCGGATCGGCCTGGGCCGGATCCGCCTGCGCCACTCCGAATCTCGCACCCCGCCGACGGTACGCAGCCGGCCAGATCCCGGCCTCCGGGACGCCGTCCCGCCGACCCGGAAATGGCGGCGGCGCGAACCCTGAGAAAGGTCAGGGTCGGCGGTTGACCATCGGGCGCATCGGGCGGGCTGCCCGGCTTCGTAGTTTCGGTCCCATGCTGACGACCGACGCCGGGCTGAGTACTGCCCAGGTTGCCGAACGAATCGCGGCGGGGCAGGTGAACGACGTACCAGTGCGGTCCGGACGGACCGTTGCGGAGATCGTCAGGGCGAACCTCCTCACCCGGATCAACGCCATCATGGGCGTGCTGTTCGGGATGATCCTCGTGGTCGGCCCGATCCAGGACGCCCTCTTCGGCGGCGTGATCATCGCCAACACCCTGATCGGCGTCGTCCAGGAGCTACGGGCCAAGCGCACCCTGGACCGGCTGGCGATCGTCGGTGCGGCCCGCCCGGTCGTCCGCCGGGACGGTCTGGCCGTCGAGGTGGCCGCCGCCGACCTGGTGCTGGACGACCTGATCGAGCTCGGGCACGGCGACCAGATCGCCGTCGACGGGGTGGTGACCGAGGCCGAACAGCTCGAGGTCGACGAGTCGCTGCTGACCGGCGAGGCCGAGCCGGTGGTCAAGCAGGTCGGTGACCTGCTCCTCTCCGGCAGCTTCGTCGCGGCCGGCGGGGGCGCGATGCGTGCCGGCAAGGTCGGCCGGACGGCGTACGCGGCCCGGCTCGCCGAGGAGGCCAGCCGGTTCACGCTGGTCAACTCGGAACTGCGTGGCGGACTCAACACCATCCTCCGGTTCGTCACCTGGCTGATCGTGCCGACCGGGCTGGCCCTGATCGTCAGCCAGTATCTGGTCAACGCCGACGACCTGCCGGAGGCGGTCCGGCGGATGGTCGCCGGGCTGGTCCCGATGGTGCCGGAAGGGCTGGTCCTGCTCACCTCGGTCGCCTTCGCGGTCGGGGTGATCCGGCTCGGCCGGCGGCGCTGCCTGGTGCAGGAGCTGCCGGCGATCGAAGGGCTCGCCCGGGTCAGCGTGGTCTGCCTGGACAAGACGGGCACGCTCACCGATGCCGCGATGGCGGTGACCGAGGTACGCCACCTCGACCCCGCCGCCCCGGTGCCGGAGCTGCTCGGTCTGCTCGGTGCGGCCGACGAGCGGCCGAACGCCAGCCTGCGCGCGATCGCCGACGCGTACCACCCGGCGCCGGAGGGATGGCGGATCGAGGAGCGGATCCCCTTCTCCTCGGCCCGAAAGTGGAGCGGTGCCACCGTCACCGACCCGTCCGGGGACAGCGCCCGATGGCGGCTCGGCGCTCCGGACGTGCTGCTGCCGGCCGGCCATCCCGTGCTCGCCGAGGCGGACGCGTACGGTGCCCGCGGCCTCCGGGTGCTCCTGCTGACGTGCTTGGAAGGGGCCCTTCTACAACAGAAAGCGATAAGCGGGGGCCCTTCCTTGCACCCCGTCGCGCTGGTGGTGCTGGCGCAGCGGGTGCGGCCGGAGGCGGCCCGGACGTTGCGCTACTTCGCCGGGCAGGGGGTGGCGGTGAAGGTGCTCTCCGGAGACAACGCCCTCTCGGTGGGCGCGGTCGCCCGTACCCTCGGGTTGCCCGGCGCCGAGCATCCGGTCGACGCCCGGACGCTACCCACCGATCCGGCGGAGCTCGCCGAGGTGGTACGCCGGCACACCGTCTTCGGCCGGGTCGGGCCGCAGCAGAAGCGGGGCCTGGTCGCCGCGCTCCAGGCTGCCGGCGAGACGGTGGCGATGACCGGCGACGGGGTCAACGACGTACTCGCGCTCAAGGACGCCGACATCGGGGTGGCGATGGGCTCGGGCAGCCCGGCCAGCCGGGCGGTGGCCCAGATCGTGCTGCTGGACAACGACTTCGGCGCGCTGCCGGCGGTGGTCGCCGAGGGGCGGCGGGTGATCGGCAACATCGAGCGGGTCGCGAACCTCTTCCTGACCAAGACGGTCTACTCGGTGCTGCTCGCCGTCGTCGTGGTGTTGAGCCAGGTGCCGTATCCGTTCCTGCCCCGGCATCTGACCATCATCTCGTCGCTGACCATCGGCATTCCCGCGTTCTTCCTGGCGCTGGCGCCCAACTCGGAGCGGGCCCGGCCGGGGTCCGTGGGCCGGGTGCTGCGGTTCGCCGTGCCGGCCGGGGTGGTGGCGATGGGGGCCACGATCACGTCGTACCTCTTCGCCCGGAGCGTCTACGACGGCGTCGGCGGCCACGGCGGCGACCTGGCGGCGGAGACCTCGGCGGCGACGCTGACCCTCTTCCTGGTCGGGCTCTGGGCGGTGGCGATCATCGCCCGGCCGTACACCTGGTGGCGGGTCCTGCTGGTGCTGGCCCTCGGGTGTGCGTTCACGGTCATCCTGGTGGTGCCGTTCCTCCAGGAGTTCTTCCAGTTGAGCCTGGTCGGGGTGGTGGCGCCGGGCGCGGCGGTGGGTCTGGCGGTCGCCGCCGGGCTGGCCCTGGAGGTGATCCGGGCCGGGCTGCGCCGCTCCGGCGCCGACACCCCGGCGGTACGCCACGAGTAGCGGCAAGGCGATCTGCGCCACGCCCCCGGCCGGACTGGTCCGGGTCGCCGCCTTCGGGGTGCTCGACTCCACCACCCCGAAGAGCGCGGTCGCGCGCTGCCCGGCCGGCAAGCGGGTGCACGGCATCGGCGGCGAGATCGACAACGATCAGGGCGAGGTGCGGATGACCGCGATGTGGGCCTCGACGTCGAGCACGGTCACCGTGACCGGCGCGGAGGAGGAGGGCGGCTACGGCAACAGCTGGGCCGTCCGGGCGTACGCCATCTGCGCCTGACCCGGTGACAGCTCGTGCTTCCGGTGGGCGGCCTCCGACCGGGGGCCCCGCCCACCGGGAGCCTCTGCGGGGGAAGGTTCCCGGTGAACGTCGCCGGCACCCAGGAACGACAGACGGCCCCTGCCCTGACGGGAGGGACCGTACGGTGCTCGTGTCGTCCCGGGCGGCTACCCGGGCGGGTGCGATCAGCCCTGCCGATAGCGCTCGTTCTGGCGCAGGGCCTCGGCGAGTTGGTCCTCGAGAATGATGATGCGGCAGGCGGATGCCATGTCGGTGCCCTGGTCGCACAGCTCCCGCGCCCGCGCGGCCAGCCGCAGTTGGTAGCGGGAGTAGCGGCGGTGCCCACCACCGGAGCGGTACGGGTCGATCAGTTTCGCTTCGCCGAGCCGGCGCAGGAAATCCGGCGAGCAACCCACGATTTCCGCTGCGCGGCCCATCGTGTATGCCGGGTAGTCCTCGTCATCGAGCATGTCGTCGGGTTGCGCCAATGAAACCTCCATCACGAGGGCCCCGGCGCTGGAAAGCGCCGGGGCCCAAGGGTTACGGGTCAGAAACACCATCTACCGGCAGGAGTGCCGGCTTGTCGTATCCGCACCGCCCGTGCGAGACGGGAACGGGTGCGAGGATCGCATAAGCGTGACCGGAGACCACCTCACGTTCGATGGAGACTGCGGTGTCCGCGCCCAACCCAGAACCGCGGCCGGCAGCGGGCGATCCAACGGTGTACGAGCCCTCCCTTTCCTCTGACTTCCTCTGTCGTACTCCGTGCTGTCCGCCGGTGTCGGAGCCCACGCGACTTCATGGCCCCGTGCACGTGCGACGGACGTTCCTTGCCTCGGGCGGAGCCCCGAATACCGCATCGGCCCCACCCGCTCTCACGCCCGGTCGTGCAGCACGTCCGGGCACCACCTTCCAACTACTCGTGCGTCCTGCTCAACTGCGATGGAACTCTGTTGCCTAGCGAGCGGAACCGGAACATGCCGCGGCCCTGCTCCTTCGTCCTCGGACGGGACGGTTACGTCGGCGTCTTTTCTTCATCCTTGACTTCAGGAAGACTAGCCAACGGCGGCGAGCATGTCTACTAGTTAGCGCATAGATTTTCTCGCCCTGCGCGGGCAGCTCTCCGCCGCGTGGCTACCTGCTCGGACCCGCACCACGACCGGTAGGCATGGCGGGACCTGTCGACGTGGAGAGTGCGGGATCGTCGAACCGAGACGGACCCGAGGCCGGAACTGAGATGGGAACCGAGATCAGACAAAGAACGCCCGGCGGGTCCCCTGGGGGATCTGCCGGGCGTTTCTGCTGCTCAGGTGAGCGGAGGATACGAGATTCGAACTCGTGAGGGTGTGAACCCAACACGCTTTCCAAGCGTGCGCCCTAGGCCTCTAGGCGAATCCTCCGTCCGACAGGATACAGGCTCCCCACCGCGCGCCCAGCCCGCCGGTCCCCCGAAGATCCGCCGAACCCTACCCGGGTACACTCGACCGTACCCCCCGTGTGGCGTTACCTCGTGAACCTCCCCAGGGCCGGAAGGCAGCAAGGATAAGCGAGCTCTGGCGGGTGCACGGGGGGCCTTGTCGTTCCTGGCCAGGGCAGGGGCCGCCGGGTCGGTCCGGCGTGCCGGTCGACGGGCCGGCACCCTCCCACGATCATCCCCGGCCTCGCCACCCGGCACACCGTCCCGCATGACCGGCGTCGAACACATGACTGGCGTCGAACACGTGACCGGTGTGGAAAACGTCGGGCGCGCGTGACAGCCTGGCACCCGGCAGCGTGGCGGCGGGTGGAGAATGGCCCGGTCGAGAGGAGGCGGGACGGGTGGCACTGGCGCTCTACCGCAAGTACCGGCCCCGCACGTTCGCCGAGGTGATCGGCCAGGAGCACGTCACCGAGCCGCTCTCCCAGGCGCTGCGCACCGGCCGGCTGCACCACGCGTACCTCTTCTCCGGCCCGCGTGGTTGCGGCAAGACCTCCAGCGCCCGGATCCTGGCCCGCTCGCTCAACTGCGCGCAGGGGCCGACCCCGGAGCCCTGCGGCGTCTGCGACTCCTGCAGGAGCCTGGCCGTCGACGGGGCCGGCTCGATCGACGTGATCGAGATCGACGCGGCCAGCCACGGCGGCGTGGACGACGCCCGCGAGCTGCGCGAACGCGCCTTCTTCGCGCCGGCCAGCAGCCGGTTCAAGATCTATGTGATCGACGAGGCGCACATGGTCTCGACCCAGGGCTTCAACGCCCTGCTCAAGCTGGTCGAGGAGCCCCCGGAGTACGTCAAGTTCATCTTCGCCACCACCGAGCCGGAGAAGGTCCTTGGCACGATCAAGTCGCGGACCCACCACTACCCGTTCCGGCTGATCCCGCCGGGCGTGCTCCGCCCCTACCTCGAACAGCTCGCCTCGGCCGAGGGCGTCAAGATCGAGCCCGCCGTCTTCCCGCTCGTCGTCCGGGCCGGCGGTGGCAGCGCCCGGGACTCGCTCTCGGTGCTCGACCAGCTCATCGCCGGTGCCGGCCCCGAGGGGGTCAGCTACGCCCGCGCGGTCGCGCTGCTCGGGGTGACCGACGTCGCCCTGATCGACGAGATGTGCGACGCGCTCGCCGCCGGTGACGGCGCCGCCGCGTACGCCACGATCGACCGGGTCGCCGAGGCCGGGCACGATCCGCGGCGGTTCGCCGCCGACCTGCTCGAGCGCCTTCGTGACCTGATCGTGCTGCGCCAGGTGCCGGACGCGGTCGCCAAGGGCCTGATCGACGGCCCGGCCGACCAGATCGAGCGGATGGCCGCCCAGGCCGAACGACTCGGCCCGGCCACCCTCTCCCGCTGCGCCGACATCGTGCACAACGGCCTGGTCGAGATGCGTGGGACTACCGCCCCCCGGCTGCTGCTCGAACTGATCTGTGCCCGGATGCTGCTGCCCGGCGCCGAGGACTCCACCGGCAGCCTCCTGCAGCGCCTCGAGCGCATGGAGCGCCGGCTGACCCTCTCCGGCGACGGCGACCCGGCCGCACCGGTCGCCCCGGCCCGGCCACCGGCCACCGCCAGCACCCCGGCCGCCGACCCGGGCCCGCCGCCCGCCGCCGGTCCCGCGCCGTCGGCCGCCGCGAGCGCCCCGCCGGTCGCGCCACCTCCGGGCGTACGCGAAACTGCCGCACCCGGGGCCGGCCAGGCGCCGGCCGGACCGGTCGGGGAGGTGCCGGCCGACCCGGAGCCGCCGGCCCGGCGTCCGGTGCCCCCGGAGGCGGTGATGCCCGACCCGGCCACCCCGGATCCGGTGCCGGGCGGCGCCGCGCCCACCGGTGAGCTGGATGCCGCCGCCATCCGCCGGGTCTGGGGCGATGTCGTCGGCATGGTCAATCGCAGCAACAAGCGGATCGCCGCCCTGATGCGCGACGCCGTCGTCCGTGACCTCGACGGCGACACCCTGGTGCTGACCGTCAAGTCGCCGGTCCTGGCCCAGATGCTCGCCAACGCCGCCGATGTGCTCACCGACGCCCTCTACGAGGAGTTGGGTGGTCGCTGGCAGATCCGCTGCGAGGTCGCCGGAGAGCAACGCGGGCCGGTTCCGGCCGCCCCGCCGCGCCAGGCGACCGGCGGCGGGCCGGCGGCGAACGGTGCTCCGCCGCGCGGCAACGGCGCGACCCCGGCCGGTGGTGGCCGGCGGGCTACCGCCGATCGGGAGCGCTCGGCCGGTGGGTCCGGTTCGGCCGGTGGTGGGTCCGGCTCGGCCGGCGGGGAGGGCTCGGCGGCCGGTGCGGGCGGCTCGCGGGCCGGCACCGATGACGACGACTGGCCGGAACCGGCCCGACCCGGTGGCGCCGCGCCGAGCGACGCGTCCGCCGATGACGACTGGCCGGCGCCGACCCCGCCCGGTGGCGCCGGTCCGGCTTCCGCCCCGGGCGCCGGTCCGGCTTCCGCCCCGGGCGCCGGTCCGGCTTCCGCCCCGGGCGCCGGTCCGGCTTCCGCCCCGGGCGCCGGTCCGGGTTCCGTCCCCGGCCCCGGAGGTCCCGCCGGCAGTGCCGGTGCGCCGGCCGGCGGGGCCGGTACCGCGTCCGGCGTCACGGGCGGCGGGCGTGCCGCACCGGCGTCCGGTGGCACCCGTCCGCCGACCGCCGGCGGCGTTGCTTCCGCCGGCAGTGCCGGTTCCGCCGGCAGCGCCGGGCTCGCGGCGGCCCGCGCGGCGGCGGCCGGCGTCCGGCCCCGACCCGGCCCCGCCCCCGAGCGGACGGCGGACCGGGACTGGGCCGGCGAGCCGCCCTACGACCCCGACTACGACGGTCGGCGCCCGTCCGCGGCCGGCCACGACGGCTCCCGCCCGTCCACCGTCGGTTACGAGGGCTTCGATCCGGGTGACGAACCTCTCGACGAGGTGATCGACGAGCGGACCGCCCGCCAGACCAGCGAGCAGCAGGCGGTGCAACTGCTGCAGCAGACCCTGGGCGCGGAGCGGATCGGCGAGATCGACCTCAAGTAGTCGGTACCGAGCCACGCGTTGATCGAACCGCTACCGGCAACTCGACTGTCGGCTTCCGGAGTACGCCGGAAAACGGGACGTCGCGGCGAGCGATGATCTTCTACCATCAGTCGCCCAACCTCGTTTCCTGTGACTTCCCTGTGAGTGTGGTGTGCGCGAGCTTTCCGTGCCCGAGCGCCTTGGCGTGTTCGGTCTGGGTGTCGCCGTCGCGGCGGCGGCCTGGCCGTACCTGACCGAGGCGACCGGCCTGGGGCTGCCGTGCCCACTGCGCTCGCTGACCGGGGTGCCGTGTCCGGGCTGCGGCCTGACCACGGCAGCGGTCGCCCTGGTCCGGGGCGACCTGGCCGGCGCGGTGGCGGCCAACCCGGTGATCGTCGGTCTGGCGGTGCTCTCGCTCGCCGTGCTTCCGCTGCTCGCGCTGCGGATGTCCGGCGTGCTGCCCCCGCCGGTGCGCTGGTCGGACCGGGCACGGCGGCGTACGGGGTGGGGCGTGGGCGTGCTCGCCTGCGCGAGTTGGTTGTTCCAGCTACACCGGCTCGGCGTGAGCTGAGCCGGGCAACTTTCCGACACCCCTTTGTGCTGAGGAGTACACCCCTTGAGTTACGCCAGTTGGGGCCCCCGGGTGGGCGCCTACCTCATCGACGCGGTGGTCGTGCTGCCGCTGGTCATCCTCGCCTACATCACCGGCGGCGCGAGCATGGACGCGGAGAGCGGCCAGGTCACCGGCCCCGGTCCGCTCTACTACGTCTTCCTGGTCCTCACGATCGCGCTCAGCGGCTACAACCGATGGTTCCTCGCCGGCAGGACAGGCCAGAGCTGGGGCAAGAAGGCGTTGGGCATCCGTCTGGTCGACGAGGCCGGCGGTGAGCCGATCGGCGCCGGCAAGGCGTTCGTCCGGGACATCGCGCACTTCGTCGACCAGATCATCTGCTACATCGGCTACCTCTTCCCGCTCTGGGACGCCAAGAGGCAGACCATCGCCGACAAGATCATGAAGACCGTGGTGGTGGACTGAGCGACCCGCCGGCCGGTCGCGGGTGGTCGAGCCGTCCGCGACCGGCCGGACTAGGCTGGCTGCGACCAGTTTCCGCGACCGAGGACTGGACGTGACCAGTTCCGCAACCGAGGAGTCGCCGTGCGCCCGGGTGGACAGCCCAACCTGCAGCAGATGATGAAGCAGGCGCAGAAGATGCAGCAGCAGCTCGCCGCCGCGCAGGCGGAGCTGGCCGAGGCGGAGCTGACCGGTACCGCCGGGGGCGGGCTGGTCACCGTGACCATCTCCGGTGCCGGCGAGGTCCGGGCCATCAGGATCGACCCGAAGGCGCTCGACCCGGAGGACGTGGAGACCCTCGAGGACCTCGTGCTGGCGGCCGTGCACAACGCCCATGACGAGGTGCGCAAGCTGACCGAGGAGAAGATGGGTCCGGTCACCGGCGGCATGGGCGGCCTCGGCCTGCCCGGTTTCTGAGCCACCCCGCGATGTACGAGGGTGCCATCCAGGATCTGATCGACGAGCTGGGGCGCCTGCCGGGGGTCGGTCCGAAGAGCGCCCAGCGGATCGCCTTCCACGTGCTCTCGGCCGATCCGGCCGACGTCACCCGGCTGGCCACCGCGCTGCGCCGGGTCAAGGAGCTGGTGCGGTTCTGCACCGTCTGCTACAACGTCGCCGAGTCGGAGCAGTGCCGGGTCTGCCGTGACCCGCGCCGGACCGAAGAGGTGCTCTGCGTCGTCGAGGAGCCCAAGGACGTGGTGGCGATCGAGCGGACCGGGGAGTTCCGCGGCCGCTACCACGTGCTCGGCGGCGCGATCAACCCGCTGGAGGGCGTCGGCCCGGACAACCTGCGGATCCGGGAGCTGCTGGGCCGGCTCGGCACCGGCACGGTCCGCGAGCTGATCCTGGCCACCGATCCGAACACCGAGGGCGAGGCCACCGCCACCTATCTGGCCCTGATGGTCAAGCCGATGGGCATCTCGGTGACCCGGCTCGCCAGCGGCCTGCCGGTCGGCGGCGACCTGGAGTACGCCGACGAGATCACGCTCGGTCGCGCCTTCGAGGGTCGCCGGGCGGTCTGACCGCGCCCCCGCTCCGAGGGGGCGTTCCCGGCCCACGGGGGCCCCGTTCCGGAGCGCTGCCGGCGCCGTCCGGGTCTGACATCGGCGGTGATCGAGTTAACGGACGATGTAACAAATTCGCATAGTCAGACACGGACAAATGCCTCGATTGTCGACCAGGCGCGACGCTCCGTCGCCGGTGCCATGACGGTAAAGACACGATCCGGTACCAACCCTTTCCTGGGCCGTTTCCGCTCGGTCCGCGCGGCGGCTAGTGTCTCGCCATCGGTGGCCCCCGTCACCGCGTTTGTCGTATCCACAGGACGAGGTGAAGCACACCATGCGTGCACCAGGACCGAAGGCCGCCATCGCGGCCGTAGCGGTCGCGGCCCTCGCGGTAGCCGGCTGTGCCGAAAGCGACCGCGGCGATTCGGGCACGAGCGAGAAGGACACACTGGTCTTCGGCGTCGCCGGTGACCCGAAGGTGCTCGATCCGAGCCTCGCCAGCGACGGTGAGTCGCTGCGGGTCGCCCGGCAGATCTTCGAGACCCTGGTCCGCCCCGAGGAGGGCGGCACCAAGATCACGCCGGGCCTCGCCGAGAGCTGGACCCCGGACTCGACCGGCACCGTCTGGACCTTCAAGCTCCGTTCGGGCGTGAAGTTCCACGACGGTACGGACTTCAACGCCGAGGCCGTCTGCGTCAACTTCAACCGCTGGTACAACGCCAAGGGCCTCATGCAGAGCCCGGACGTGACGGCGTACTGGCAGGACGTGATGGGCGGGTTCGCCGCCAACGAGCGGGACGACCTGGGAGAAAGCCTCTTCAAGTCCTGCACGCCGAAGGACGCGACCACCGTCGACCTCGCCTTCACCCGCGTCTCCAGCAAGGTTCCGGCCGCCCTGATGCTGCCGTCGTTCGCCATCCACAGTCCGAAGGCCCTGGAGGAGTTCCAGGCCAGCACCATCGGCGGCAGTGCTGACAACATCCAGTACCCGGCGTACGCGATGGAGCACCCGACCGGCACCGGGCCCTTCAAGTTCAAGTCCTGGGACATCGCCAACAAGACGCTGACGGTGGAGCGGAACGAGGAGTACACCGGCCCCGGCGGCAAGGCCAAGCTGAAGACCCTCATCTTCAAGACGATCTCGGACGAGAACGCCCGGAAGCAGGCGCTGCGCTCCGGCGACATCCAGGGGTACGACCTGGTCGGCCCCGCCGACGTCGAGCCGTTGAAGAGCGAGGGCTTCAACATGCTCACCCGTCCGGCGTTCAACATCCTCTACCTGGCGATCAACCAGAAGGGGAACCCGAAGCTCGCCGACGTCCGGGTCCGGCAGGCCATCGCGTACGCCCTGAACCGGCAGGCGCTTGTCGACTCCAAGCTGCCCCCGGGCGCCAAGGTCGCCACCCAGTTCTTCCCGGACACCGTGGAGGGCTGGAACCCGTCGGTCACCACGTACGACTACAACGTGGACAAGGCCAAGCAGCTCCTGGCCGAGGCCGGTGCGAGTGACCTGACCCTGCGGTTCCACTACCCGACCGAGGTCACCCGGCCGTACATGCCGAACCCGAAGGACCTCTTCGAGCTGCTCTCCGCCGACCTCCAGGCCGTCGGGATCAAGGTGACTCCGATCCCGCTGAAGTGGAGCCCGGACTACCTGAACGCGACCACCTCGGGCAGCGCACACGACCTGCACTTCCTCGGCTGGACCGGTGACTACGGCGACGGCTACAACTTCATCGGCACCTTCTTCGACCGGCAGAAGGACGAGTGGGGCTTCAACAACCCCGAGCTCTTCGCCCTCTTCCAGAAGGCCGACACCACCGCCGACACCACCGCCCGGTACGAGCTCTACAAGGAACTCAACGCCAAGATCATGGAGTTCCTGCCGGGTGTGCCGGTGTCGCACTCGCCGCCGGCGATCGTGTTCGCCAAGGACGTGACCGGCGTCAAGCCGAGCCCGCTCACCGACGAGCGGTTCGCCACCGCCGAGTTCACGTCCTGACACATAGAAAAGGGAACGCGGGCGGGCGCGCCCTGATCCCGGCCGGTGACCCCGGCCGGAGGTCAGTCCGGCGCCCGCCCGTGTCGCCCTCCGCACCCCGCCAGAGGCCGCCGTGTTCCGGTTCATCGTCAGACGCCTGTTGCAGCTGATACCCGCGCTCTTCGGGCTCTCCATCCTGTTGTTCATCTGGTTGCACCGGCTGCCCGGCGGTCCGGAGACCGCGATCCTGGGCGAGCGCGGCACCCCCGAGATGCGCGCCGCGATCCGCGAGAACCTCGGCCTGGACGAGCCGATCCTGGTGCAGTACGGCCGGTTCATGTCCCGGATGTTCCGGCTCGATCTCGGCACCTCGATCTCCACCAAGCGCGAGGTCACCACCGAGTTCCTGCAACGCTTCCCCGGCACGGTGGAGCTGGCGGCGACCGCGATGCTCATCGCGATCGCCGTCGGCATCCCGCTCGGCTATCTCGCCGCCCGCCGTCGCGGTCGGATCCTCGACCATCTCTCGGTCACCGGATCGCTGATCGGGGTCTGCATCCCGGTCTTCTTCCTGGCGTACGTGCTCAAGGCGATCTTCGCGGAGAATCTGCACCTCTTCCCGGCCAGCGGCCGGCAGGACCCGACCATCGACGCCACCCGGATCACCAACTTCTTCGTCCTCGACGGGCTGCTGACCCGCGAGTGGGACGCCGCCGCCGACGCGCTCTGGCACCTCGTGCTCCCCGGCCTGGCGCTGGCCAGCATCCCGCTGGCGATCATCGTCCGGATCACCCGGGCCAGCGTGCTCGAGGTGCTGGGCGAGGACTTCGTCCGTACCGCCGAGGCCAAGGGACTCACCGAGCGGGTCGTACGCCAGCGGCACGTGCTGCGCAACGCGATGCTGCCGGTCGCCACCACGATCGGCCTGCTCACCGGTGGCCTGCTCTCCGGCGCGGTGCTGACCGAGACCGTCTTCGCGTTCAGCGGCATCGGGGCCTTCATCGCCGACTCGATCAGCCAGCGTGACTATCCGGTGCTGATGGGCTTCATCATGATCATCGCGGTCGTCTTCGTACTGGTGAACCTGCTGGTCGACCTCTCCTACAGCCTGATCGACCCGAGGGTGAGGGTCCGATGAGCCCCGCAGCCGCGATGGAATGGAAGCTCCGATGACGCTTACCGACCGGGCCCGGAAGAAGGCGGAGAAGCTCGACCGGCTCGGCGAGCTCTCCGCGGCCCGCGACGAGGAACGCGGGGTCAGCCTCTGGCAGGAGGCGTTCCGCCGGCTCCGCCGCAACCCGGCGGCCATCGCCGGCGCCGTCGTGCTCGGCATCTTCCTGCTGGTCGCGATCGTCGGGCCGTTCTTCGTGCCGTACGGCCCGACCGACACGATCGGGATCCGGGAGGGCCTGGTCAAGTCGGGCCAGGGCATCATCCCCGGCCCCTCCGGCGACCACTGGCTCGGCTTCGACCACCAGGGGCGCGACGAGTTCAGCCGGCTCGTCGTCGGGGCCCGGCAGACCCTGCTGGTCGGCGTGGTGGCCACGCTTATCGGTTTGGCCGTCGGCGCCCTGATCGGCGGCGTCGCCGGCGCCGCCGCCGGGCTCGGCGGGCGCTGGGGACGCTGGGTCGACACCACGCTGATGCGGGTCGTCGACATGATGCTGGCGCTGCCCAGCCTGCTGCTCGCGGTCAGCATCGCCGCGCTGCTCGGGGCGAGCCTGATCACCGTGATGATCGCGGTCGGCGTGGTCTCGGTGCCGGTCTTCGCCCGGCTGCTGCGCGGTTCGATGATCGCCCAGGCGAACAGCGACTACGTGCTCGCCGCCACCTCGCTCGGGGTACGCCGCTCGAAGATCGCGCTGGGACACGTGCTGCCGAACTCGCTCGCCCCGGTCATCGTGCAGGCGACGCTGACCCTGGCGACCGCGATCATCGAGGCGGCGGCGCTCTCCTTCCTGGGCCTGGGCAACCCGGACACGGCGGTGCCGGAGTGGGGCGTGATGCTCGCCGACGCGCAGCCGTACCTGGGCATCCGGCCGGCACTGGCGATCTATCCGGCCGTGGCGATCATCATCACCGCGCTGGGCTTCACCCTGCTCGGTGAGGCGATGCGCGAGGCCCTCGACCCGAAGCTGCGGAAGTGATCTGTCATGGCACTGCTTGATGTGGACGATCTCTCCGTCACCTTCCGCCAGCGCGGAAAGCGTACGGTGCGGGCGGTCGACGGGGTCTCGTTCTCGGTGGACGCGGGCGAGGTCGTCGGCCTGGTCGGCGAGTCCGGCTGCGGCAAGAGCGTGACCTCGCTGGCGCTGATGGGCCTGCTGCCCCGGCAGCCCGGGATCTCCGTCGAGGGGCGGGCGGACTTCGACGGCACCGACCTGCTCCGGGTCGACCGGCGGACGATGCGGGACATCCGGGGCCGGGACGTCGCCATGATCTTCCAGGACCCGCTCTCCTCGCTGAATCCCGTCGTCCCGGTGGGCCGGCAGGTGACCGAGGTGCTGGCCCGGCACCGTGGGCTCGGCGGCGACGCGGCCCGCAAGGAGGCCGCCGAGCTGCTGGACCGGGTCGGCATCCCGGACCCGAACCGGCGGCTGAAGGAATATCCGCACCAGCTCTCCGGCGGGATGCGGCAGCGGGCGCTGATCGCGATCGCGGTGGCCTGCCGCCCCCGGCTGCTCATCGCCGACGAGCCCACCACGGCGCTTGACGTGACGATCCAGGCGCAGATCCTGGAGTTGCTCAAGGACCTGGTGCACGACTCCGGCACCGCGCTCGTGATGATCACGCACGACCTGGGCGTCGTCGCCGGGATGTGCGACACCGTCAACGTGCTGTACGCCGGCCGGGTGGTGGAGACCGCCCGCCGCAGGCCGCTCTTCGCCGAGCCGAGGCACCCGTACACGGTCGGGCTGCTCGGCTCGATTCCCCGGCTGGACGCCGGTCACGGCGAACGGCTCTCCCCGATCCCCGGCTCGGTCCGGGACGTGCTGCCGTGGGCGGACGGCTGCGCCTTCGCCCCCCGCTGCGACCGGCAGATCGAGGCGTGTCTCGGCCAGCCGCCGCAGCTCGCGCTGACCCACACCGACCGGACGTACCGGTGCGTCAACCCGGTGCCGCCGGCCGGCGCGACCTCGGCGCCACCCGCCTCGCCGACCGCGCCGGACCCGGCGGCGGAGGGAGTCGTGCCGGTGCAGGCCACGACGGGGGGAGGCCCGGCGCAGGCATCGGCGGAGGGAATGCCGGCACAGGCGACGCCGCCCGGAGACGAGGCGGTGCCGGCGCAGGAGCGGGCGACGCCGCCCGTCCCGGGCAGGGAGGAGTCGGCATGACCGACGTCAACAGGTCCGACACGACCGGGCAGTCCGCGAACCTGGTCGAGGTCCGCGACCTGAAGGTGCACTTCCCGATCACCCGGGGGGTGATCTTCGACCGGGTCGTCGGCCACGTCAGGGCGGTGGACGGGGTCGACCTGACCATTCCGCGCGGCAAGACGTACGGGCTGGTCGGTGAGTCGGGCTGCGGCAAGTCGACGCTCGGCCGGGCGGTCCTCCAGTTGACCAGGCCGACCGGCGGGCAGGTGAGCTTCGACGGTGTGGAGCTGACCGGGCTGCCGCCGAACCGGCTCCGCGCGATGCGCCGCCGGATGCAGATGATCTTCCAGGATCCGATGTCCAGCCTGGACCCCCGGCAGAACGTCGAGTCGATCCTGGTGGAGGGCCTACAGGCACACGGGATCGGCGCCGACCGGGCCGCCCGCCGGGAGATCATCACCAATACGCTGGACGCGGTCGGGCTGCCGAAGTGGGCGCTGTCCCGCTATCCGCACGAGTTCTCCGGCGGGCAGCGCCAACGCATCGGCATCGCCCGGGCACTGGTGCTCGGCCCGGAGCTGATCGTGGCCGACGAGCCCGTCTCCGCCCTGGACGTGTCTATCCAGGCCCAGGTGGTGAACCTGCTCGACGAACTCCAGGACGAGCTGGGATTGACCTACCTGGTGATCGCGCACGACCTGGCGGTGGTGCGGCACATCTCCGACGTGGTCGGCGTGATGTATCTCGGTGCGCTGGTCGAGGAGGCGCCGAGCGACCGGCTCTACCGGGAGCCGCTGCACCCGTACACCCGGGCGCTGATGTCGGCGGTGCCGGTGCCGGACCCGGAGGTGGAGGACCGCCGGGAGCGGATCCTGCTCGCCGGTGACCTCCCCTCGCCGGCCAACCCGCCGGCCGGCTGCCGCTTCCACACCCGCTGCCCGTGGGCGCAGCCGACCCGCTGTGCGGACGAGCGGCCGGCGCTGCGCCCGATCGGCGACACCCAGGTCGCCTGCCACTGGGCGGAGCCGATCGCCAGCGGCGAGCTCCGCCCGCACCGGGTGAGCGCCCACCTCACCCACCCAACCGACGAGGGCGAAACCCCCACCGTCGTCTCCGCCCCCAGCGAACCCGGCTCCTTCGTGTAAGGAAGGGCCCCCGCTTATCGTTTTCTGTGGTAGCGGGGGCCCTTCCTAACCGTTCAGGCGGGTAGCCAGATCGGGCGCCAGTCGGGCAGCTCGTGATAGCGGCGCAGCTCGGCCAGGCCGCTGAGCCAGCCGGTCCAGCCCGCGTACGGCGGCCGGTCGAACCCGCTCTGCACGAAGGAGAGCTTGGTCTTCCCCTCGCTCCCCTCCAGCTCCCAGCTCACCACGCCGATCGGACCCCAGTCGACGGTCATCGCCCGGCCGGGAGTCAGGTCGAGCACCTTTGCCGGGTTGGGGTTGTTGTCGAAGCCGCCCATTGCCCAGCGGCCGCCGACGAAGGGCTCGATCTCGATCGGGTGGCCGAACCACTCCGAGGCCTTCGCCGAGTCGGTCAGCGACTCGTAGATTGCCTCGGGCGGCGCGTCGATGACGATCTCCTCGGCCATCTTCGCCGAGGTGAAGTCGGTCTTCGGGGTGAGCGGTCGCCCCTCGACGTGGTCGACCAGGTTGGCGATCGCCAGCGCCCAGTACGTCTGGAGCACGCCCCGGATGCTGGCCCCGCTGATCACGTCGTCGAAGCTCCAGTGCGTCTGGGAGAGCGCGATGACGGTCGACTCGGCACCCTCCTCGGTGAGGGTGATCTCGGTGGTGGTCTCCTCGCCGTCGAGCAGCCAGATGAACCGCAGGGTGTGGTCATCGGCGTGCAGCAGCCGCTGGTGCGGCGCGTCCCCCTCCGGGGTGTACCGCCCCCAGAACTCGTACCGGTGCGGCAGCTCGACCTCGGCGTGCTCGGCGAGCCAGACGCGCAGCTCGGTGGCGTCGGTCAGGGCCTGCCAGACGGCCTTGGCCGGCGCGGCGGCCCGGGCGCGGAGGGTCAACGGTGCGGTCATGTGGTGCCTCCATGTGGATAGCAGGCCACGGCCAGCTTGAAGGCGTCGCCTTCGGCTCCGCCGTAGCGGGTGAAGAGGTCCTGCAGTGCGGTCTGCAGGTCGGTCAGGAACTGTTGGCGTTGCTCGGTCGGGACCCGGATCTCGCCGGAGACCCCGATCGAGGGCAGCTCGGGGGCGGTGCGGTCCAGCGCGGCGACGTCGGCCTGGACCTCCTCCATCAGGTCGAGCAGGTAGCCGAGGCTCATCTCGTCCTGCGCCCTGCGCAGCCCGATCCGGCCGACCAGCCGGGGGGAGAGCCAGTAGGACCGGGCGCTCGCCTGGTAGATGCCCTCGGCGATGCCCCGGACCCTGCGCTCGGAGACCTGGTCGACGAGGCCGGCCTCGACCAGGCGCTTGACGTGGTAGTAGACCCGCTGCGGGGTCTGGCCGAGTTGCGTGGCCACCTCGGTGCAGGTGTGCGGCTCGGCGAGTTGCCGCAGCACCTCGATGCGCTGCGGCTTGAGCAGGGTCTCGGCCTGCTCCATCTGCTCCAGGTACATGACGTCTCTCATGGCAAAAACAATCCTGTACGTAAAATTAGATTTTGTCAATTGCCTACGGTGGAGTCATGGCGGAGCCGACCCGGGCGACCGGGTCGGCAGTCAGGTCAGGCGGCGGCCGCTAGCCTTCGGGGCGGTCGAGCAGGCCGACCGCGATGGTGTGCACCGCGGCCACGTCGGCCGGGTCGGCCAGCGGCGCCCGGCCGCCGGTCACCGTGTACCACTCGGCGGCGTCCTTGTACTGCACCCGCAGCACGGCGTGCTTCCCGTCCAGTTCGGTGCGGAGCGTCAGCTCTCCGGTGATCACGCCGACGTCGTCGGTCATCACCCCGCCGGGACCGGCGGTGATGTCGGTGCTCTGCGCCGCAGCTGGTGTCTCGCCCATCAGCAGCTCCCCAACATGTCGCCGAGTGCGGCCTGCTCGGCGGAGGTCACCGAGAGTTTCCAGTAGTGCTTGACCGCGATCCAGTCCTTCGCGTACCGGCACCAGTCGTCCCGGTTCGACGGCTTCCACTGCGACGGATCCTGGTCACCCTTTGCCCTGTTCGACGACGCCGAAACCGCCATCAGCTGCGGCCGGTCCAGGTCGTTGGCGAAGTCGCTGCGCTTGTCGTCGTTCCACTCGTCGGCGCCCGAGCGCCAGGCGTTGGCCAGCGGCACCATGTGGTCGATGTCCACGTCCGAGGGGTCGGCGAGGGTCCGCTTGTCGTACCGGCTCGACCAGCGCCCCCCGACCACGTTGCAGCCGGAGAGCTTGATGTCGGTGCCGTCCCGCTGCAGCACGGTGTCCCGGACGTCGCAGTTCTTGCCCGCCTTGCGCCAGTGCGGAAAGCGCTCCCGGCTGTAGCCCCGCATCGAACCGGCGCTGGCCACGGTGAGCTGGTCGAGCTGGGCCCGGGTGTCGGCCGGCCCGGACGACCGCTCGGGCAGCGGACTCTCGACCGGGGCGCAGGCGACACCGGCGGCGAGCAGGCCGGCGAGGACGGCCGCTGTTCCCGACCGGGCTAGTGATCTGGTACGGATGAACGGCACGCTTCCAGCCTGGGTGGTGTGGACCGGTGGGGAGGCGACCGGCCGCGGTTCCGGCGTTTCGCGGCATCTTACGACACAGGCAGGGCAGATTGACACCGTGAGTGATTCATCGAGCAGGTCGCCGAAGTCGAACCGGTCGGAGGAGTCGAATCGATCGGAGGAGTCGAGCGGATCGCCGACCTCGGGCGGGTCCGAGAAGTCGGGCGGGCCCCCGACGTCGGATGGGTCGCGGGCGTCGCCGCTGCGGATGGCCAGCAGAGCCGGCCGGGGCACGCTGCTCGCCGCCGTGGTCGCCTCGGGCATGGTCTTCCTGGACGCCACGGTGGTCAACGTGGCGCTGCCCCACCTCGGTGCCGAGTTGCACGCGAGCACGGCCGGCCTACAGTGGACCCTCAACGGCTACCTTCTCACCCTGGCCGCCTTCGTACTGCTCGGCGGCGCCCTCGGCGACCGGCTCGGCCGGCGGCGGGTCTTCCTCGCCGGTGTGCTGGCGTTCACCGCCGCCTCCGTGCTCTGCGGTGCGGCGCTGAACATCGAATGGCTGATCGCCGCCCGCTTCCTCCAGGGCCTCGGCGGCGCACTGCTGACCCCCGGCTCGCTCGCGCTGCTCCAGGCCAGCTTCCATCCCGACGAGCGGGGCCGGGTGATCGGAGCCTGGTCCGGCCTGGCCGGTGTCTCGACCGCGCTCGGCCCCTTCCTCGGCGGCTGGCTGATCGACGCGCTCTCCTGGCGGGCCATCTTCTTCCTCAACCTGCCGCTCGCGGTGATCGTGATCCTGGCCGCCCTCCGCTGGACCCCGGAGAGCCGGTCCGACGGGGCGGCGGCGGCCCGGTTCGACGTGGCCGGCTCGCTGCTCGGCGCCCTCGGCCTGGCCGGCGTCACGTACGCGCTGATCGAGGCGAAGCAGTTCGGCTCCGGCGCCGTGCAGGTGGTGGGCGCCGGTGTGCTCGGGGTGGCCGCCGCGGTCGGGTTCGTGCTGCTGGAGCGGCACCGGGGCGAGCGGGCCATGCTGCCGCCGACGCTCTTCGCCACCCGGCTCTTCGGGGTGCTCAACGTCTACACCGTGCTGGTCTACGCCGCGCTGACCGGTCTCACCTTCTTCTTCGCCGTCTACCTGCAGAACACCGTCGGCTACTCCGCCTTCCAGACCGGCCTGGCCACGCTCCCGATGACGGTCCTGCTGCTGGTCGGCTCGGCCCGCTCCGGCGCGCTCGCCGCCCGGATCGGGCCGCGCCCGCAGCTCAGCATCGGCCCGCTCGTCTCCGCCGCCGGGCTGTTGCTGCTGCACGGGGTGAGCCGGGGCGACTCGTACTGGATCCACATCCTGCCCGGGATCACCCTCTTCGGCCTCGGCATGACTCTGGTGGTGGCCCCGCTGACCGCCTCGGTGCTGGCCGCCGCACCGGACCGGCTGGCCGGCGCGGCCAGCGGCTTCAACAACGCCGCCTCCCGGGTCGGCGGGCTGCTCGCCGTCTCCGCGCTGCCGCTGGTGGTCGGGCTCTCCGGCGGCGGCTACGAACGCTCCGGGCAGCTCACTCCGGCGTACCGGCAGGCGGTGCTCTGGTGCGCCGGGCTCATGGTGCTCGGTGCGGCCCTCGCCGCCGTGCTGGTGCACCGGCCGGGCCGGGAACCGAAGAAGTCCCGGCCCTGCGCGACCCTTCCGCCCCCACCCACGCACCAGCACGAGGTGTAAGGAAGGGCCCCCGCTTATCGTTTTCTGTTGTAGCGGGGGCCCTTCCTAACGCTTCAGCTCAGCGCAGGGCGCGGTTGACGGCGCTGGTCACCGCCCGGACCGACGCCGTCACGATGTTGGCGTCCAGGCCGACGCCCCAGACCGTACGACCGTCGACCTCGCACTCCACGTACGCGGCGGCCAGGGCGTCGCCGCCGGCGGACATCGCGTGCTCGTGGTAGTCGAGCACCCGTACCCGGACGTCGAGCGCCTGCAACGCGTTGACGTACGCGTCGATCGGGCCGTTGCCGGTAGCCGAGAGCGGCCGGCGGTCGCCGCCGAACCGGGCGTCCGCCTCGATCTCGACCTTGCCGTCGACGGTGCCGATCGTGTAGCTCTCCACCCGGAGCGCCGGCTCCGGTTGCCGGTCGACGAGGTACTCCTCGGCGAAGAGCTGCCACATCCGGGCCGGCTCCACCTCGCCACCGCCGTCGTCGGTGACCCGCTGCACCACGCCGGAGAATTCGATCTGCAACCGTCGCGGCAGGTCCAGGTGGTGCTCGGTCTTCATGACGTACGCGACGCCGCCCTTGCCGGACTGCGAGTTGACCCGGATCACCGCTTCGTAGGTGCGGCCCAGGTCCTTCGGGTCGATCGGCAGGTACGGCACCGCCCAGGCGAACTCGTCGACCGGCACCCCGGCCGCCTTCGCGTCGGCGTGCAGCGCGTCGAAGCCCTTGTTGATCGCGTCCTGGTGGGAGCCGGAGAAGGCGGTGTAGACCAGGTCACCGGCGTACGGGTGCCGCTCGTGCACGGGTAGCTGGTTGCAGTACTCGACGGCCCGCTTGACGTCGTCGATGTGGGAGAAGTCGATCTGCGGGTCGATGCCCTGGGAGAAGAGGTTCAGCCCCAGGGTGACCAGGTCGACGTTGCCGGTCCGCTCGCCGTTGCCGAAGAGGCAGCCCTCGATCCGGTCGGCCCCGGCCAGCAGCCCCAACTCGGCGGCGGCGACCCCGGTGCCCCGGTCGTTGTGCGGGTGCAGGGAGAGGACCACGCTCTCCCGGCGCGGCAGGTGCCGGTGCATCCACTCGATCGAGTCGGCGTAGACGTTCGGAGTGGCCATCTCCACGGTCGCCGGCAGGTTGATGATCAGCGGCCGGGCCGGCGTCGGGTCGATCACCTCGATCACCGCCGCGCAGACCTCCAGCGCGTAGTCGAGCTCGGTGCCGGTGTACGACTCCGGCGAGTACTCGTAGAAGACGTCGGTGTCCGGGGTGTGGATCTCGTGGTATTTCCGGCAGAGCCGGGCGCCGGAGGTGGCGATGTCGGTGATCCCGGCCCGGTCCAGGCCGAAGACCACCCGGCGTTGCAGGGTCGAGGTCGAGTTGTAGAAGTGCACGATCGCCCGCTTCGCACCCCGGATCGCCTCGAAGGTGCGGTCGATCAGGTGCTCCCGGCACTGGGTCAGCACCTGGATGGTGACGTCCTCGGGGATCAGGTCCTGCTCGATCAACTGCCGGACGAAGTCGAAGTCGGTCTGGCTGGCGGAGGGGAAGCCGACCTCGATCTCCTTGTAGCCCATCTGCACCAGCAGCTGGAACATCCGCCGCTTGCGCTCCGGCGACATCGGGTCGATCAGGGCCTGGTTGCCGTCGCGGAGGTCGACCGCGCACCACCGGGGCGCGGCCTCGACGCGCCGGCTCGGCCACCGCCGGTCGGGCAGGTCGATCGCGAACTGCCGGTGGTAGGGCTCGTAGCGCTGGTACGGCATCCGGCTGGGCCGCTGCCGGGCGATCGGATCACCGTCGACGGTGGCGCCGACGGGGGGAACGCTGTCGACGGTGGTGCTGCTGTCGGCAGCGGTGTCGCTGTCGACGGTGGTGCCGTTGAAGGTCGTGCCGGCGGGTTGTGCCATGACGGGTTGCTCCTGTGGTCATGTGGCCTGAGCGCCGAGGATCGGCGGGCAGCACCGAGGGTCAGATCGAGATGTCGGATCTTCGAGAGTCCGGCCGCGACGGAGGGTCGACCGGGGATGCAGGACGGCGCGCATCAACTCCGCGACGAGGTGCCGGCCTGAGGGGCCTCGTCGCGGCAGCGAAGAAGCAGGGCCTGCCACATGACAACTGTCACCATATGTGCTTGGTCCGGGATCCGTAAACGCAGTCCGCAATCTGGGAACCGCCCCCGGTGCCACCGGAGCGTGCCGGAAGCCGCCGTCGTCGCGGTCAGCCCAGCATCAACTCGGCCAGCGGGCGGCGCTGGCGCAGGCCGATCTCCCGGGCACGCAGGTCGTCGGGGAGCGCGAACGGGTCACCGAGCCGGCCCACCGCGACCACCACGTGCGGCCGTACCTCGGGGGAGAGTTCCAGGTCGGCGCGGAGACCGGCGGCGTCGAAGCGGGATATCTGCCGTACGTGGAGGCGCAGCGCCGTGGCCTGGACCGTGAGATGCGCCACCGCCTGACCCAGGTCGTAGGCGGCGTACGGCAGCGGACCGCCGTCGGCCCCGGCGACGGCGTGCGCCCCGAGCAGCAGCGCCGAGGCCCGGCCGGCCCACCGCTGGTCGGCGGCGGAGAGGTTGGTCAGGATCCGCTTGAACGCCTCGGCGTGCCGCCGGCCCACCAGGAAGCGCCACGGTTGGCTGTTGCCGGCCGACGGTGCCCACCGGGCCGCTTCCAGCAGCGACGCGAGGTCCGCGTCGGTGAGGTCGGCGACCGGGTCGAAGGCGTACGGACTCCACCGCGTCGCCAGGATCGGGGAGAGCTGGGCCATGGTGCCGAGTGTGCCGTATCGGGCACTCTGTCCCCCACCCGGGGTCACCAGAAGTGATCGGGCGCACCCAGAACGTGAGAGGAAATCATCCGTTGGCACTCTCCGGTTGGGCCTCCCCGGTCGGGTCGCCGGGCGGCGGTCCGGCGATCGCCAGCGGTTCCCGGTCGACCAGCGGGCCGGACAGGGTGACGGTGGCCGGCGCGGCGGTCGGCGTACCGGCCAGGGTCAGGGTGCCGTCGGGCAGCCGGGCGGCGGTCAGGGTGCCGTCGGGGGCGTAGCAGTAGATGCCGGGGTCGAGCGGCGGATCGACGGACGCCGAGGTCGACTCGACCGCGAAGCACGAGCCCCGGGCACCGGGGAGGGTGGCGGCGGAGACCGAGAGTGGGGCCTGCCGGTCGGTGAGCACCTCCGGCCAGTCGGTGAACGGATGCTGTATCCGGGGGTCGATGCCCGGAGCCAGTGGCTGCCCCGGATCGGCCACCCGTACGCAGCCGGCGGAGCCCGGCTGACCGGCCGTTTCCGGCTGACCGGTCGGGGGAAGCGTGCACTGGAAGAGTCCGGCGCTGGTGCGCGCCATCGAGACGTCGACGGTGCCGCCGAGTGCGCCGGCCGGGATGTCCACCCGCCAGGAGCGGTCCGTCGCCCGGACGACCGAGATCGACCGGTCCGGCCGGCCATCCACCGCGAGCGTGTAGACGGCCGTCAGGTGCCGGTCCTGCGCGGCGGCGGCGAGCGCCGCGAGCCGGTCCCGGTCGTCGGCCGGCCGGCTCGCCGGTGCCGGGGTGCTGGCCGCCGGTGCCGGGGCGTCGGTGCCGCAGCCGGCCAGCAGCACCGGCCCGGCCAGCAGGAGCGCACCGAGCGCCGTGTTGAGTGCGCCCCGGCGCCGTGCGGCGGCGGAGGTGCCGCTCCCGATGCCGATGGTGGCGCCTGTCCGGCCGTCGGTGCCGACACGTGTCCGGGCGCCGGTGCCGACACGTGTCCGGGCGCCGGTGCCGACACGTGTACGGGCGCCGGTGCCGGCGGCGGCACGGGTGCGCGTGCGGCTGTCGCCGTCGGGGTGAGTGCGGGTGCGCGTGCGGCTGTCGCCGTCGGGGTGAGTGCGGGTGTGCGTGCGGCTGTCGCCGTCGGGGTGAGTGCCGAGGCGGGCACGGGTGCGGGTCGGCAGGGTCAGGGTCCGGTCCCGGGCGGCGCCGGGCAGGGGGGCTACGCCGGGATGCACCTCGCCATTCTCGGGGTATACCGCCGCGACGGGGGATCAGTCCAGCTACCCCCGCGTGTCGCCGCCCGGTCGGATGGTGGGAACGCCTGGTCGGGGCGACGACGCCGGCCGGTACCCTGAGGGGGTCTCACACGGCGCCGCCGGCCTCGACCCGGCGGCGTCGGCACGCTCAGGGCCGGTGCGCCTCGCCCGGCCCAGGGAAGGAGTGCACCGTCGTGGCACTGGTAGTGCAGAAGTACGGCGGATCGTCGGTCGCCGACGCCGAGCGGATCAAGCGGGTGGCGGAACGGATCGTCGCCGCCCGCAAGGCCGGCGACGACGTGGTGGTCGTGGTCAGCGCGATGGGTGACACCACCGACGAACTGCTCGACCTCGCCAACCAGGTCAGCCCACTGCCACCCGGCCGCGAACTCGACATGCTGCTCACCGCCGGCGAGCGCATCTCGATGGCGCTGCTGGCGATGGCGATCCACAACCTCGGCTACGAGGCGCGTTCCTACACCGGATCGCAGGCGGGCGTGCTGACCACCTCGGTGCACGGCAGGGCCCGGATCATCGACGTGACTCCGGGTCGACTGCGCTCGGCGCTGAACGAGGGCGCGGTGGTGATCGTCGCCGGCTTCCAGGGCGTTTCCCAGGACACCAAGGACATCACCACGCTGGGCCGGGGTGGCTCGGACACCACCGCCGTGGCCCTGGCGGCGGCCCTCGGCGCGGACGTCTGCGAGATCTACACGGACGTCGACGGCGTCTTCACGGCCGACCCCCGGATCGTGCCGAACGCCCGGCACATCAGGGTCATCACCTACGAGGAGATGCTGGAACTGGCGGCGTGCGGCGCGAAGGTACTGCACCTGCGGAGCGTGGAGTACGCCCGAAGGGCGGGGTTGCCAATCCGCGTACGTTCGTCATACTCGACCAACACCGGCACCATGGTGACCGGATCGACGGAGGACCTACCCGTGGAGCAAGCACTTATCACCGGGGTCGCCCACGACCGGAGCGAGGCGAAGATCACGGCAGTCGGCGTACCGGACGAGCCCGGTGCGGCGGCCCGGATCTTCGAGACCGTGGCGGCGGCCGAGATCAACCTCGACATGATCGTGCAGAACGTCTCCACCGAGGGCACCGGCCGGACGGACATCTCGTTCACCCTGCCCAAGACCGACGGACCGACCGCGATGGCGGCGCTGAGCAAGGTGCAGGAGCAGGTGAAGTTCAAGGGCCTGCTCTACGACGACCACGTCGGCAAGGTGTCGCTGATCGGCGCCGGCATGCGCTCGCACCCGGGCGTGGCGGCGAGCTTCTTCGCCGCGCTCGGCGAGGCCGGGGTGAACATCGAGATGATCTCCACCTCCGAGATCCGGGTCTCGGTCGTCTGCCGGGACACCGACCTCGACGCCGCGGTCCGGGCCGTGCACGAGGCGTTCGACCTCGGTGGCAGCGAGGAAGCGGTGGTCTACGCCGGGACCGGGAGGTAGCCGGGATGACGACGCTCCCCACACTGGCGGTGGTCGGGGCGACCGGTGCGGTCGGCACGGTCATGTGCGACCTGCTCTCCTCCCGCAAGAACGTCTGGGGCGAGATCCGGCTGATCGCCTCGCCCCGCTCGGCCGGGCAGAAGCGGCTGTGCCGGGGCGAGGAGTTGACTGTCCGGGCGTTGAGCGCCGAGGCGTTCGACGGCGTGGACGTGGCGATGTTCGACGTGCCGGACGAGGTCTCCGCGGAGTGGGCCCCGGTCGCGGTCGCCCGGGGTGCGGTGGCGGTCGACAACTCCGCCGCCTTCCGCGGCGACCGGGACGTGCCGCTGGTGGTGCCTGAGATCAACCCGGAGCAGGTGCGCAACCGCTCGAAGGGCATCATCGCGAACGCCAACTGCACCACCCTGACGATGATCATCGCGGTCGCGCCGTTGCACCGCGAGTACGGGCTGCGCGAGCTGGTGCTCGCCTCCTACCAGGCGGTCTCCGGCACCGGGCAGGTCGGGGTGGACACCCTGCACGACCAGCTCTCCAAGATCGCCGGTGACCGGATCCTCGGCTCTCGGCCGGGCAACGTGCGGCAGGCGGTCGGTGACGATCTCGGCCCGTTCCCGGCACCGATGGCGCTCAACGTGGTGCCCTGGGCCGGGTCACTCCGCGACGGCGGCTGGTCGTCGGAGGAGCTGAAGCTGCGCAACGAGTCGCGCAAGATCCTCGGCCTGCCCGACCTGAAGGTCTCCGCCACCTGCGTACGGGTGCCGGTGGTCACCGGGCACTCGGTGGCCGTACACGCGGTCTTCGGCACCGAGGTGGACGCGGAGGGTGCCCGGGAGGCGCTGCGCAACGCCCCCGGGGTGATCCTGGTCGACGACCCGGCGGCGGGCGAGTTCCCGATGCCGATCGACGCGGTCGGCACCGACCCCTCCTGGGTGGGCCGGATCCGCCGCTCGGTCGACGACCCCCGGGCGCTGGATCTCTTCGTGACCGGCGACAACCTGCGCAAGGGCGCCGCGCTCAACACCGCGCAGATCGCCGAGCTGCTGGCCGCCGAGTTCATCGCCACCCGTTGACCGCCACCCTCTGGCAGGCTCGCGGGGTGGATGGGTCAGGCGGCGGAGGCCAGGCGTGCGCCGTCGCGGCCCTCGCGCTTCACGCCGTAAAGGGCCTCGTCGGCACGGTGCAGGGTCAGGGCGGGGGGCTCGCCGTCCTGCTGCACCGCCACCCCGATGCTGACCGTCCGGCCGGTGTGGCGGGCCGCCTCCACCAGGCGCTCGGCGATCCCGACCGCCTCCTCGGGGCGGAGCACCTCGACCACCGCCACGAACTCGTCGCCACCGGTCCGGTACAGCTCGTCGCCGTGCCGCAGCGCGCCCTGCAGTGCCCGGGCGAGATCCACCAGTACGCGGTCACCGGCCTGGTGGCCGTAGGTGTCGTTGACCGTCTTGAAGCCGTCGACGTCGATGGCGAGCAGGGCCGTCCGTCCGGGGTGCGACTCGGCGATCCGCTCGCCGAACGATCCCTGGTGGCGCAGCCCGGTCAGCGGGTCGGAACTGGCCCGCTCCCGCAACTGGGCCAGCCCGCGCAGCCGTTCGAGGCAGATCCACGACTGGGCGGCGAGCAGCTCGATCAGGTTGACAGTGGTCGGGTCGGGGCGCAGCGTGCGGGTGTCGCCGACCAGGAGTACGCCACAGAACTCGGTCGGTCCCAGCGGCACCGAGATCAGGGTGCGTACCCCGGCCGCGATCAGCACGTCCTGGTCCGGCGTTGTCGGATGGTGCCCCTCGCCGAGGGTGTAGGAGGCGCCGTAGCGGTGGGCGTGCGCCCGGAGCCGTTCCAGGACCGCCTGGCCGGCGCCGGCCAGCGCGGCGTGCACCCGCGACTCGAGCGCGTCGGGCACCAGGTCCGGTGTCGCCACCCTGGCCCCGGTCGCCTGCCAGCCGCGGGCCGGGCCGGGGGGCGGCCCGTCGAGGACGAAGACCGCCGAGCTGAGCCCGGAGACCTCCCGGGCCGCCCGCACGGCCGCGGTCATCAGCCCGGACTCGGTGGCGGCGGAGGTCAACGCGGAGGCGTGCCGGAGCAGCTTCTCGCTGCGTGACTCGGCCGGGGGGCCGCCGAGCTGCCCGATCCTGGCGCCGAGCAGATCCGCGACCCGCTCGACGGTACGCCGCCGGGCGTCCAGGTCGATCTCGGCGGTCGGCCACTCCACGTCCAGTACGCCGATCGGCTGCCCCGCCCGGTCGAGGATCGGGGCGCAGATCTCGGCTCGCACGTCCGGTCGTAGCGGTACGTAGTCGGGCTCGTTCGTCACCTCCGGCACCGTTTCGGTCTTGCCGGAGGTGTATACCCGGCCGACCGTTCCGGCGCCGGCCGGGACCGAGGCGAAGACCTGCCACGATCCGGTGGCGGCGACACAACGGAGTCGATCGCGCACCCAGAGGAGTACCGCGATCCGGCCGGGCGTGTGCCGGCCCAGCGTGGCCACCGTCACCTGGCCCGCCTCGACGGCGCTGGACGCCGTGGGCAGCCGGGTGGTCACGTCGCGGACTACGCGGGAGTGGTCGAGGGACACCGTTTCCGATCCGGGGAGGAGGGGGCGAGGGGCCCGACCAAGATTACTCAGGGTGCTGAGAATCTGCTGTGTGCGAGTGATCCGCGCCTCGTCGGGTCGGGGCGGCCGGCGCCGGCACCCGTTAGGATCGGCCGCAGTCTTTATGATCATGGCGATGAGAAGTCGGCGGACGGAGACCCGACATGGCGAGGTTGCCCGACGAGGTGGTGTCGGCGATCGGTCGGCTCACGATCGCGGCCGGCGACCTCGAACTCATCCTGGCCTGGATCGGCGCCGACCAGGCGGGCGGCAACGCGTTCGAGGTGCTGGCCCGCCCCGGCGAGCCGGTACGCGCGGCCCGCGGCTCGGTCGAATTCGCTACCCCGGAGTACCGGCGGGCCTACCTGCCGGTGGTGGAGATCGCGGCGAAGCTGCTCGCCAGGCGGCACGCGGTCGTCTCCGCCATGTGGATCAGCGAGGCGCCGGACGAGTCCGTGCAGCGCTGGCAACTGCTCGACGACAGGACCTACATCCGGCAGCTCGTCGACCCACGCGCCCTCGACGAGCTGTCCCGACAGCTCCTGGAGGCGCGGAACCGGCTGGTGGCGATCGTCACCGCCCAGCTCAACAACGACCCGGTGCCGGCGTCCTGAGAGTGCTGCCCGCGCCGCCCGGTCGGTTCCCGCGCCTCTCCGACGTTGCGCGTGGAGGCGGCCCTGGTCATGATCACCTGCCTGCGGTGGCCGACCGAGGTCAGCACCTGCTTGCCGTCCAGCCCCGCGAAGGCGTCGATGTCGAACGGCGTCGATGTCGAACCTGACGGTGACGGCGGGCTCGACCGTGGTGTGCGCGGATCCTTCCGCCGGCCGTACGGGGAAACCGGGCGGCCGGGACGGAAATCGCCTTGACCGACCGGTGACGATGACCTGGCGGGCCGTTGCACCGCGGTGGGGCGAGGAGGGCTGCGGGTGGGTGACGTTCGGACCATGACGGTCGGCCCCGACGACTGGAGGTCGTGGCAGGAGATCCGGCTGCGCTCGCTCCGCGAGGATCCCGACGCGTTCGGCTCGACCCACGAGCGCGAGGCGGCGTTTCCCGAGCAGACCTGGCGGTCCCGGCTCGACGGCGCCCACGGACCGTCCGTGCTCGCGTACGCCGGGGAGGAGGTCGTCGGGATCGGCGCCGGCTGGTGCCACGAGCCGGGCCGGCTGATGGTGGTGGCGATGTGGACGGAGCCGGACCGCCGCGGCCAGGGCGTCGGCCGGCGGGTCCTCGGCCACGTGGTCGGCTGGGCCCGCGAGCGCGACCTGCGGGTCGAGCTCTGGGTCGCCGACGGCAATCCGGGCGCCAGGCGGCTCTACGAACGCTACGGCTTCCGCGCGGACGGGCGGACCGAGCCGATTCGGGACGGCGCCGACGCCACCATGAGCCACCTGGTGTTGCCCGGACAGTGACGAGTAGCGGATCGGTTCGACGAAGCCGCGTTCCCGGAGGGACCGTGGACGGATCGTGGCCCGGGTTGCCGGCGACCGGTGAGCCGGTAGCGGTCACGGCGTCGACGTGGTTGTTCCGCAGTCTCAGTGCCCGGACATGTCATGAAATGACCTGGTTGCGGATTGACCAGGCGCGTAGCTCCTCGAACGCGGCACGGAAATCCTCTCCGGCTGGCGTGAGCTGGTAGAGGACAGCCGTAGCCGGTCCGTCAGCCAGCTGACGTTCGACCAGGCCGGCCGCCATCAAGGCTCGCAGTCGCTCGTTCAGGACGCTGTCCGAGATCCCGGAGACCTGCCGGGACAACTCGTTGAAGCGCGCGGGACCACGCAGCAGTGCGCCGATGATCACGCCGCTCCAGCGTCTGCCCAGTAGCTCGAAGACCTCGACGAGATGTGCCTGCGGGTCAACCTCACCGGAGAGTCGGCACGGGTGGCTCTGGCCTTCGGTCATGGACCTAGCCTAGCCGATGACGTGCGTGCTACGGTGACAGTAGTGCGCTTGTAAAATAGAAGCAAGCGACGATGAGAGGAGCGGCCACATGTCCGCCTACATGATCGTGACCATCGAAGAGATGGTGGACGCCGAGGCCATGCAGCACTACGCGGCGAACGTCGACGCGGTGGTCAAGCAGTTCGACGGCAGATACCTGGTGCCGCGAGGAACGACCAGGGCCATCGAGGGCTCGTGGGATCCGGGGATGATCGCGCTGATCGAGTTTCCGTCGACCGACCGGATCCTCGAGTACTACGAGTCTGAGGAGTACCGCCCTCTGCGTGACCTCCGCCACCGCTCCGCGAAGACGTCGATCGTCATCACGGAGGACTGACCAACGCGGCGCTGCTCAGCGTGCGCATGCGCTCCGACCAACGCGCCGGGAAGGCGGCGGCCATGCGGCAAATCGCCTGGCCCCGCCCCGGTGCGGCGTCTGCGACCACCTCCTGCCACACACGCCGTCAGCACGAACCGGCGCTTCACGGCAAGCCTCCGGTCACATTGCCGCGAGGCCGCCGATCATCCGTCCGCCATGAGGACGCTGCCCAAGGAGAGCGACATGCCCGACCCGGTCCCTACCGACTGGCTGCCGGCCGGATTTTCCCGGCACGACGTCAAGGTTGATGACAAGCGCTATTTCGTAGCAGTCGGAGGCTCGGGGCCGAACCTCGTGCTCCTGCACGGCTGGCCGCAGACAAGTCGCGCCTGGCGCCATGTCATGCCTGAACTCGCCAGGACACAGACAGTCGTGGTTCCCGATCTGCTGGGCGCCGGAAACAGCGAGATCGCCGACGACGGCTACGCCAAGGTGGATCAGGCGAAGGACCTGAGCGACCTGCTCAAGGCGCTCGAACTGCCGCGCGGCGCGCACGTCGTCGGTCACGACATAGGTGCCATGGTCGCCCTGGCCTGGGCCGCAAGCCGATCCGACGAAGTGGCCTCGCTGACTGTCGTCGACGTCGCCTTCCCCGGCCTCGGACTCGAGGAAATGGTCACCGCGTCCGAGGGTGCCATGTGGCACTTCGACTTCTTCGCCGCGCCCTTTCCCTTCCCTGAGATGTTGCTCGACGGCCACGTAGCGGAGTTCTTCACCACGACCTTTCATGCGCTCAGCAACGACGGCACCTTCACCGACGCCGACATTGCCTACCATGTGAACGCCTACAGCGGCCGGGAGCGGCTTCGCGGCGGATTCGAGCAGTACCGAGCCTTCAGGCGTGACGCAGTCGATTTCCGGCGACTACTGAAGTCGACGAGACTGCGGATGCCGGTTCTGGCGATCGGAGGCTCCAGCATGGGCGAACGTGTCGCTGGGGCCCTTCGATCGCGCGCCGTCGACGTCACTGGACGGGTGGCGCCCACCGGCCACTTCGTTGCGGAAGAGGACCCGGCCTGGTTCACGCACGCTCTCCGAGAGCTCCTGGCACGTCACTGAACCCATGGTTTCCCTGCCCCCGATCGGGACTTGCCCTTGACGCTGGCGTCAGGTCGTAGCGTTCGGGCGGGACGATCCATCAGCTAGATCGTGATGTGACCAATTCATCGAAAGGTCGCCATGGCCAAGATCATTATGGCAGCGCCGCCGATCCCCGGTGAGCTACTGCCCCTGTTGCAGCTCGGTCGAGCTCTCGACGCCCGTGGTCATCAGATCACCATGTTGACCGGAAACCTGTTCCGTGCCGTCGTGCAGGACGCGGGTCTGACGTTCGCGCCGCTGACCGGCGCCGCCGACTACGACCCGGCGGGGATCGTGACGTCGCCGGAACGCACCGCCCTGCCACCTGGGCCGGCGCAGTTGGTCTTCGACTGGATCCACGGCCTGGTGAATCCCATGCCAGATCAGCACCGCTGCCTGCAGGAACTACTCGAACGCGATCCGGACCAGTACCTGGTCTGCAACGCCCTGTTCCTCGGTGCCGTGCCGGGCAAGCTCGGCGTACCCGGCCTGGCTCCGCGGCGCTGGACGGCGGTCAGCATGGCCGGACTCGCCATCAGCAGCGAGGACTCCACCTTCTTCGGTCCGGCACCCGTCGGCCCGGGAGAGGATCAACGGGCGGCGAACCGTGCCGCCAATGCCGCCTTCATGGCGGCGGTGAGTCCGGTGCGCGACCGCGTCAACGAGCTGCTGGCCGAGATGGGGGCGACCGGGGACTTCCCGCATTTCACCGATGGCATCATCACCCTGCCGGATGCGACCGCGGTCATGTCCGTGCCTGGTTTCGAGTTCCACCGCAGCGATCTGCCGAGTAACACGCGCCTGGTCGGCGTTCTGCCGCCGGTCGCGGTGGACGGTTGGCAACCACCGGCCTGGTGGCAGGAACTCGACGGGACCCGACCGGTTGTCGCGGTGACTCAGGGCACCCTGGCCAACAACGATCTCTCCAACCTGGTCGAGCCGACACTCCGCGGCCTCGCCGACCTGGACGTGACCGTGGTGGCCGCGCTCGGCGGGCAGGATCCGGAAGCGCTCTCGATCCCGACGCCGGCCAACGCGCGTGTGGGAAAGTTCGTCCCGTTCGACAAGCTGCTGCCGAAGAGCGCAGTTCTGGTGACCAACGGTGGTGCCGGTGGGATCCATCAGGCTCTTGCCGCTGGGACACCGGTCATCGTGGCCGGCGAGACCGAGGACAAGCCCGCGAACGCCGCCCGGGTCGCCCACCACGGTCTGGGCCTCGATCTGGGCACAGCCACCCCGACCCCGGAAGCCGTGGCCGACGCTGTGCGCCGAGTGCTCGACGACACCGAGATCCGCGAGAACGTGCGGCGAATGGCGAAGGTGTACGCAGAGCACGACGCCGTCACCGAGATCGAACGCCTGAGCCTCGGCTGAACCGACGATGCACGGACTCGTCCTCGAGCCGAGGTTGGGCACCGGCGCCTACCTGGGCGCTCTGACCGGCATCGAGCCCACGGATGCCACCTACGCGGAGATCGGGGCAGGCGACCACCTGGCGTTGTGGGTGCGACCGCTCGGCGCGGTCGCGGGCCGCCTCATCCTTCACGCCCACGGCGGCCGCCACATCTCCCACGACATGACGACATCTCGCAAGCTGAGCGCCCGCGTCGGTCTCTCTCGCCCTGCTTTGACCTGATGGGGAGCCCGTCGTCGACATTGGACGGGACCTGCTCCTGACCCGGCCACCACGTGTTCGCAGGACGGTGTGACCCGAGGCATGCCGTTGTCCGTGCGCTTCAATCAAACCGATCGAAGGGATGGGAATTGCCCGCCACGTTCGTGACGGGCGACCTCTCCACGGCGGCCGGGGCCACGGCGGTTGCAGCGAAGGTGCTCGACACGGTCGGCGGGGCAAAGGGGGCGGAACACCGATGGGACTGCCGGCGAACCCGGCGACGTCGCCGAGATGATCGCGTTCCTGGCATCCCGGCGGGCGAAGTGGCTGACCGGGGCGCAGTTTCGGGTTGACGGGGCAATCATTCCCGTCGTGTAGCTGCTCCACCAGGCGCTGGTACGCCTGGGCGTGGATCGCCACCGTCTCACCGCGGCATCACCTGCTCAGGAGTGGCCCGCGTGCGGCACGACGAGGCCGTAGACATGATCGAGGCCGACCGTTCGAGCTACCGGCCGCCCCGTCGCCGCGAAGCGAGACGAGGCGGCCGGGCCCGTTAGCGAACCGAGCAGGAGAGGCAGGTCAGGACTCCGAGACCGGCCCGGCGGATCATCGGGCCACCTGCGTGTAGAAGCTTGCCGGGTCGGTGACGGCGGTCTTGACCTGCTGGGACCAGTCGTCGGCGAGGACCTCGAGCCGCCCCTGCTCGATGCCGTCCAGGGCGGCTCGGACCACGTCGGCGGGGTCCAGCTTGGGAATGTCGAAGCCGGCCATCATGTCGGTGTCGACCGCACCCATGTGTAGACCGGTGACGAGCGTCCCCTGTCCGGCGAGTTCCAGTCGCACTCCGTTGGTCAATGCCCACTGTGCGGCCTTGGCCACGGAGTAGGAGTTCACCCCTTCGTAGGAAAACCAGGACATAGCGGACAGCACATTCAGAATCGCCCCGCCGCCATTGCGGCCGAGCACGGGCGCGAAGGCGCGGATCACGCCAAGGGTGCCCCAGAGGTGGGTGTTCAGCTCGGTGTGGATCTGTCCGAGGTCGCCGGTGACAAGGTTCTGGTACACCGACACCCCGGCGTTGTTGACCAGCAGACTGACGTCTCCGGCGGCCTCTGTGGCGGCGGTCACCGATGCCGGATCCGTGATATCCAGGGCGAGCTTCTCGACACCTGACACGTCGATCTGACGCGGGTCGCGGGCGGTCGCGTAGACCTTGGCGCCCCGCTCGACGAGCTGGGTGGCGAACTGGCGGCCGATGCCCCGGCTGGTGCCTGTCACCAGTGCGACGGAACCTTCGATGTTCATGGTGTTCTTCCTTTGGTTGTTCGTCCTGTCGCCACGCTATAACCTGACGTTAGCGTCAAGGGCAACTGTTGGGTCGGGTTCGGCGAAACCGGGATCGGAGAAACCATGCGCATCGGTGAAGTGGCAGAGGCGGCCGGAGTCAGCCCGCGAGCGCTGCGCTACTACGAGGAGCAGGGCTTGCTGACCTCGATCCGGAGCCCGAGTGGCCAGCGTCACTACAGCGAGGATGCTCTCGATCGGGTGCGCTGGATCCAGGCTCTCTACGCCGCCGGGCTGAGCAGCAAAGCCATCCTTACCCTACTGCCCTGCGTGCACACCGGCGTCGCGACCGACGACATGATTGCCCGGCTCGTCACGGAACGCGAGGCCATCGACGTACAGATAGCCGACCTTGCCACCACCCGTGACCGACTCCAGGAAATCATCTCCAGGTACTCCCACGCCATCCCGAACGTCTGACTGCGGCGCGGCGGGTACGGGTAGCCGCAGCCGCACCGGGGCACCCGCGTCACCTTCCCCGGCAGAAGGCCCGGGTCCGGCTCGGGCGAGGCGCCCCGATGAACCGTCGGCCGTCCACTCCGCTCTTCTTCAGTGCTACTTCTCTTCAGTGCTACTTCGACTCGATCCGACCGATGGGAGAGGTGCTCGCCGACAGGGCCTTCTGGGCGGCCGCCCAGCTCTCGTCCTCGATACCGAGTGCGTGTCTGAGGTAGGCCAATGTAACGCGTTGTATCAGCGCGACGCGTTCCGGGTTGGTGTCCGTCGTCTCTTGGACGTCGTAGCCGGTGATTCCGCCAAGTGAGTGTTCCGCGCCGAACAGGGTGAGGAGACTCTTGCTGCCAGGGCTCAGGTAGTAGGGCTCGGCCATCCAGTCCGGGCCGCGGACGGTCAGCTGGTACTTCCGCGGGATTTCGTCCTGGTCACCGACGATCACGAGAGTCGGCTTGGTCATCTGCGCAAAGTTCGGGTTCATGTGCGGCATGTGATCGGCGGCGAACGGTGTCAGGTTGGCTCCGCCTTCTCCGGCGGTGGCCAGCAGCACGCCTGCTTTCACGCGTGCGTCCGACAGGTCGGCTTCCGTCCTGCTCACCGGATCGAGGACCCGCAAGCCGAGCAGGTTGCCCGCCGTCTGGCCACCGAAGGAGTGACCGGCCACGGCGATACGGCCTCGATCGAGACGACCTTGAAGGCCGGGAACGGCAGCTTCCAGAAGATGAAGCTGGTCCAGGATGCGCTTGAGATCCTCGACGCGGTAGCGCCAGATCCGCGGGGTACGGAGATCGTCCTTGCTCAGGCCCACGGTCCTGGAGTCGAGGTGAGTGGGCTGGATGACCACGAAGCCGTGCGCGGCCCAGTAGTCGGCCAACGGGCCGTAGCCGTCCAGCGACGAACCGGAGCCGTGCGAGAGGAGGATGATGGGCAGGTGGCTGCCGACCGTCGGGGCCGACACCCTCACCTGCACGTCGATGCCGCGGCCCGGCGAGCGTAGCGCGAGCGGCTTCACCGAGACGATCGGAGCGGGTGTGCTGATGGCGACGTCTGTGGCCGCCATGTCTGACTCGGTCATGGAAATCTCTCCAACGGCTGTTCCGCCGTGCCCTTCCCACCTGGCAACATGGGAAAAGCGGGACGCTGTCCCGGAAGACAATACGGGACGCTGTCCCGTTTCGCCAAGGTGAAGGTGGTGCAGTGAACAAGGGCGGGGTGGACAAGATCGGGCAGAACCCGGAGCAGGCAGTCCGACCCCGGCGGGCCGACGCGCGACGCAACCAGGGGGCGCTGCTCGACGCGGCCGCCGCGGTCTTCACAACCTCCGGCGTGGAGGCGCCACTGCGTGACATCGCAGCCAGGGCGGGCGTCGGGACGGCCACGATCTACCGCCACTTCCCGACGCGAGCCGACCTCATCGTCGCCGTCTATCGGCACCAGGTCGAAAACCTGGCGGAGGTCGCGCCGCCCCTACTTGCGGGCAGCGCCAGCCCTTATGCCGCGCTCCAGCAGTGGATTCACCTGTTCCTCGAATTTGTGATCACGAAGCAGGGGCTCGCCGCGGTCCTGCAATCCGACGACCCCTGCTACGACCCACTGCATGCCTACTTCCTCGAACAGCTCGAGCCCGTCTGCGCCCGTCTGCTCGAAGCCGCCGCAGGCGCAGGGGAGATCCGTCCGGGCCAGGACGCCTACGAACTCATGCGCGGGGTCGGAAGCATCTGTGCTGGCGCGGGCCACCCCCGCTACAACCCACGCCGACTGGTCGACGTCCTCATCGCGGGGCTGAGGCCGGTGGGTGGGTGAATCTATCCTCTGTCGAGCGACCGCGACCGGAACCACCTCGCCGACGGCGGCCTTCGGGGTGGTTCACAATCCCATAGACAATTGTGCGGCCCCGACCGGCATTCCTGCTGGTCGGGGCCGCACATCGGTCGGGGTGGCCGGATTCGAACCGACGACCTCTTCGTCCCGAACGAAGCGCGCTACCAAGCTGCGCCACACCCCGAGGCGTGCCGAGCAATAGTAGCCCACCCGTCCGGGCGGGCAAATTCGGTATCCCGCCCGGTGCGTCCCGGCCCACACCGGCCGGGCCGTACCGCGCACGCCGGCCGGCCCGGACGAGCCGGTTTGCGCAGGATCAGAGTCAGCGCGGAATCAGCGTCAGCAGCGACGCCTCCGGTCGGCAGGCGAACCGTACCGGGGCGGTCGGGTGGGTGCCGAGGCCGGCGGAGACGTGCAGCCAGGCGTCCGTGTCCGGCCAGCGGTGCAGGCCGCTGGCCATCGACCGGGGCAGCCCGCAGTTGGTGGTGAGCGCGCCGACGAACGGGACCCGGACCTGCCCGCCGTGGGTGTGCCCGGCGAGCAGCAGGGCGAAGCCGTCGGCGGCCATCTCGTCCAGGACGCGGGGCTCCGGCGAGTGGGTCAATCCGATGGCGAGGTCGGCCTGCTCCGGGACCGGTCCGGCGACCGCGAAGTAGTCGTCCCGCTCGACGTGCGGGTCGTCGACGCCGACCAGCTCGACCTGCCGCCCGCCGGCCTTGATCGACGTACGGGCGTTGTTCAGGTCGTGCCAGCCCGCGCCGACCAGCACCTCGCGCAGGTCCTCGGCGGGCAGTTCGATCCCCTGCACGTACTCCCGCTCCGGCAGCAGATAGCTGAACGGGTTCTTCCAGACCGGCCCCCGGTAGTCGTTGGAGCCGAACACGAAGGCGCCGGGGAAGTCGAGCAGGGGTTGCAGCGCCCGCAGCGCGCCGGGCACCGCCTCCGGGTGGGCGAGGTTGTCCCCGGTCACCACCACCAGGTCCGGGTCGGTGGCGGCCAGCGAGGCGACCCAAAACTGCTTGCGGCGCTGGTCGGGCATCATGTGCAGGTCCGACAGGTGCAGGATGCGCAGCGGTTCGGCGTCGGTGGCGAGCACAGGTACGTCGTACCGGCGCAGCGTGAAGAGATTGCGCTCGACCAGCGAGGCGTACGCCAGGGTGGCGCCGCCGGCCACGAGGGTCGCGGCGGCCAGCCGGAATACTGTGCGCTTCTGCATGCCGCTCAGGGTAGTTTGACCCTCCATGGGCACCCTGAAGGACCTCCTGACCACGGACATGCGCACGGCCCTGAAGGCCCGTGACGAGCTGACCACCTCGACCCTGCGGATGGCGCTGGCGGCGATCGGCACCGCCGAGGTCGCCGGCCGGGAGAAGCGGGAGCTCTCCGACTCCGAGGTGCTGGCGGTGCTCACCAAGGAGGCGAAGAAGCGCCGGGAGGCGGCCACCGCGTTCGGCGACGCCGGGCGGGCCGAGCAGGCGGCGCGGGAGCGGGCCGAGGGCGAGGTGCTGGAGCGCTACCTGCCGAAGCAGCTCTCCGACGAGGAGTTGGCCGAGCTGGTCGGCGGGGCGCTGACCGCCGGCGGCTTCACCGAGCGTGGCCAGATGGGCCCGGCGATGAAGGCGGCCCAGGCCGCGGTGGCCGGCCGGGCCGAGGGCGGTCGGGTGGCCGCGGAGGTACGCCGGCAGCTCGGCGCCGGATAGCCGCGGAACGGGCGGGCTCCCCTGCACCGGGGATGCCCGCCCGTTCGCGTGACCTGCTCTGGCCGGCGGTGGTCAGCCGGCGTTCCGGCTCAGCGGCGGGGTGGCCGGGGCCCGCCCGGGCCGTCGCCCGGTTCGTTGGCGCCGCCGCCACCCTTGCCGTTGCTCACCTCGATCGTCACCGCTCCCCCCTTGATGGTCCGGCCGTCCGGGCTGGTGCCGGCGGCCGTGCCCGCCGGGCACTCGGAGTCGACCCGGCCGCCCACCTCGGCGTCGAAGCCGGCGCCCCTGACCCGGGAGACCGCGGTCTGGATCGGCTGGCACTTGACGTTCGGGATGTTCCGCTGGTCGCCGTTGACGATCTTTCCGCCCGGCGGGGTGAACTGGATCGCGGGCTTACCCTTCATCGCGTCCCGGAGGGTCTGGTAGACCGCGTGGTTGACGCCGCCCGGCGCGTTGTGCTCCATGTTCTGCGTGGTCTCGGCCCAGTCCGGGTCGGCGAGGATGCCGGCGACGGCGAGCTGCTTGGTCATCACCACCAGCGACGCGGTCTTCTCGCCGTCGGTGGTGCCGCTCTTGCCGGCGACCGGCTTGCCGACGATGCCCTTCACGTTGCGGGCGGTGGCGCCCTTGCAGCGGGAGGTGGCGGAGCGGTCACCGACCGGGCAGCGGGCGGCGTCCACGGCGGCCCGGGCCACCTCGGTCTTGATCCGCTGCTCGCAGCGCGGGTTGGCGATGTCGAGCTTGTTGCCCTCCTGGTCCCGGATGAGCTGCACCGGAATCGGTTCGCAGAACTTGCCGTCGGCGGCCAGCGTGGCGTAGGCGTTGGCCAGCTCCAGCGGGGTCGTCTGGGAGACACCGAGGGTGAAGGCGCCCCAACCGTTCGCGGCCTGCTTGGTGGCGGCGAAGTTGGCGTCGTTGCTGGCCCGGAAGGTGATGCCCATCCGCTTCGCCGCGTCGACGACCTTGGCGGCCCCGACCCGCTCCTGGAGCGGTACGAAGTAGGTGTTGACCGACGCCCCGAAGGCGCTCCACATGTTGTGCACGCCGGCCATGCTCTTGCTGGCGTTCTGCGGACAGTATTTGTTGGTGCCCGGGCAGGCGGCCGGGGAGCCGCGCTCGACGATGTACTTCGTCTGCGCGACGTCCTTGGCGTTGATCGTGGTCTCCAGCGGGTACCCGTTCTCCAGCGCCGCCACCACGGTGAAGATCTTGAAGGTCGAGCCGGCCTGGTAGCCGGTGATGTCACCGCCGCCGGTCAGCAGCGGGTTGGTGGTGTTCGGGTACGTACCCCGGAGCTTCTTCTTTTTTTTGGCCGGATTCGTGGAGATCTTGTTCTGCGGCTTGTCGGGGTCGTCGAGCTTGTAGTTGCGGTTCACCGCCAGCGCGCGGACCCGTCCGGTGCCGGGCTCGATCGCCGCCACCATCATGGCTTCCTTCTTGCCCGTCTTGACGTTGCGCTCGACGGCGTCCTTGGCCGCCTTCTGCGTCTTGGCGTCGAGGGTGGTGACGACGGTGTAGCCGCCGCTCTTCAGTCGCCGCTCGCGGTCGTACTGGGTGCGGCCGAAGGTCTCCTGCTGCATCCACCACCGGTAGAAGAAGTCGCAGAAGAAGCCCCAGTCGTTCTTGCCGACGTCGACGCAGCCGTTGGGGGTCCGCTTGTCCTTGACCACCAGCTTGATCGCCTTGGTCTTGGCGGCCTCTTCCGCGGTGATCGCCCTGGTCTCGACCATCTGGTCGAGGACCCAGTTGCGCCGCTCCAGCGCGGCCGGGTAGCCGGCCTTGGTGGTCGGGTCGTTGTCCGAGGGCGCCTTGACCATCCCGGCCAGCATCGCCGCCTCTTCGAGCTTCAGGTTCTTCGGGTGCTTGCCGAAGTAGACCTGGCTGGCGGCGAAGATGCCGTACGCGCCGTTGCCGAACGGGGCGATGTTGAGGTAGCCCTCCAGGATCTCGTCCTTGGTCATGTCACCGTCGAGCTGGAGCGCGTACCGCATCTCGCGCAGCTTCCGGGCGCTGGTGTCCTCAGTGGCCGCCACCACGTCCTGGGGGTGGGTGGCGGAGTAGGCGATGGTGAGCCGGACGTACTGCATGGTGAGCGTGGAGGCACCCTGCGTGGTGACTCCCGCCTGGTTGTTGGCCACGAACGCCCGGGCGACGCCGTTGACGTCGACGCCGTTGTGCTCGTAGAAGCGCTTGTCCTCGGCGGCGATCAGTGCCTTGGCCATCACCGGCGCGACATCCTTGATCGGCACGTCGCGGCGGTTCTCGTCGTACATCGTGGCGAGCGGTGTCTTGCCGTCGGAGGCGTAGAGGTAGCTGATCTGGGGAGCCTTCTTGACGGTCAGCTCGGTGGGCAGCTTGTCGAATGTCTCCGCGCCGGCCTTGGCGGCGAGGCCGGACATCGCCACTGCGGGGAACGCGGCCGCGGCTACCACCACGCCGGCCAGCAGCCCACAGATCAGCAGCGACGCGGCGTTGGTGAAGACATTGTGGTCACGCTTCCGCATCCAGGTCACCTCGTCAGGGTACGTGAATCAGCACAGAGGTCGCGCGCCGCAGTACTTTCCCCATTTCCTGCGGGCGCCGGCCTCGTTGTGCTAAACGCACGACCCCTGGTGCGCGGTTGCGAGCTCCCGCTGCAGAGTCTCCTCCCTCCGGGAAGTCTCCGCAGCGTTTTCGCTGATCGCCGCCGGGTAGTCAGGGCCGGATTGCCGGATGAAGGGCCCAAAAATGTCCGGGTTGACGGATTTGGCTGACAACGTTGCGTAATCAGTTGACTACAGAGCATGATGGTCGAGCGAGAGAATCGCATGTCGTCCGTGATGCCCGGGGGAGGGCGGCACGGATGACCCGGGGGGTTATCGCCGGCTGACCGGCTCTGGTCGGTAGCGGGACTGCAAGGGGGGACAGACACAGATGGGCATGATCACAGATTGGCCCACGTTGGCGGCGTGTCAGAACGGTGATCCTGACGCGCTGTTCGTACAGGGCGCCGAACAGAACGTGGCGAAGCGGATCTGCCGCAGCTGCCCCGTGCGGTACGAGTGCCTTGCCGACGCGCTCGACAACCGCATCGAGTTCGGCGTCTGGGGCGGCATGACCGAGCGGGAACGTCGCGCCCTGCTGCGCCGACACCCACAGGTGGCGAGCTGGCGCAAGACGTTCGAGGCGGCCCTGAAGAACAAGGACAAGGTCCTCGTCAACGCCGGCTGATCGCGGCACCGATCGTGCGCAGCCCGTCGACGTCGTGCACGTCGGCGGGCTGAGCCGTCACCGCCACCGTCGGCACCGCCGGAAAGGCATCGGTGAAGACCCGGGCGACCCGGCGTTCCCGCGCCGCCTGCTGGACCAGGGCGGCGTGGGCCAGCAGCGTCTCCACCGTCGCCTGGTGCCCACCCAGCTCCGCCAGCCGCTCCGCCGCCGCCAGGCTCTCGGCGGCGGCGGGGCGTTCCACCGCGGGCTCGTGCACCCGGTTGAGCACCAGGCCGGCCAGCGGCATCCGCTCCTCGCTCAACCGACCCGCGAAGTACGCCGCCTCGCGGACAGCATCCGGCTCCGGCACCGCGACCAGCACAAACGCCGTCTCCCGGGCCTGGAGCACCCGGTACGTCTGCTCGGCGCGCTGCCGGAAGCCCCCGAACATCGAGTCGAGCGCTGCCACGAATCCGGACAGGTCAGTGAGCAGTTGCGCGCCGAGCACCTTCTGCACCACCCGCGAGAACATCCCGAACGAGGCGGTGACCAGGCTGAACATGCTCCGCCCACCAGTGCGTGCCGGCGCCAGCAGCAGCCGCAGCATCCGTCCGTCCAGAAAGCGGGAGAGCCGGGCCGGCGCGTCGAGGAAGTCCAGCGCGGAGCGGGACGGCGGGGTGTCGACCACGATCAGATCCCACTCGCCCCGGGCGTGCAGCTGACCCAGCTTCTCCATCGCCATGTATTCCTGCGTGCCGGCGAAGGTGGAGCTCATCGCCTGGTAGAACGGGTTGGCGAAGATCTCCGCCGCCTTCGCCGGATCGGTGTGCGCCAGCACCACGTCGTCGAAGGTGCGCTTCATGTCCAGCATCATGGCGTGCAGCTCACCGCCGCTGGCCTCGACGTCGATCCCCTTGACCTGCCGTGGAGTGTTGTCCAGCTCGGTCAGCCCGAGCGACTGGGCGAGCCGGCGGGCCGGGTCGATGGTCAGCACCACCGTACGCCGGCCGTGCCGCTCCGCGGCCCGGAGCGCCAGCGCGGCGGCGGTGGTGGTCTTGCCCACCCCGCCCGAGCCGCAGCAGACCACGATCCGCACGCCGGGGTCGGCGAGGATCTGGTCGATGTCCAGCTGCGGCGCTGGATGATCGGGACGCACGAACCGAGCGTATCGGGACGGCGCCCCGACCATGGCGTGGTGCCGCCCACGTCCGCCCCTCCGGGGCGTAAGGAAGGGCCCCCTGTTATCGCATTCTGTTGTAGAAGGGCCCCTTCCTAACCTCTCCGAGCGTATGACGCCTCAGTCGGCCGCCAGCAGTGTGTCGGCGATCAGGTCCAGGCCGGCCCGGTCCACCCCTTCGGTGAGCAGTGGCAGCTCGACCAGGGGCAGCCCGAGTTCGGCCAGGTCGGCGCGGAGCGACTCCTCGAGATCCCGGCGGACGAGCTGGTCCTGGGCCTCGGCGTGCAGCCCGGCCACGGTCGTCCGGTCCGTCGGCAGCCCGGCGGCGGCCAGCCCGCGCCGGAGCTCGGCCTGGGTGACCCTGCCGGCCAGCAGCGGTGGGCGGGTGGCGTTGAGGATGAGCCGGCCGACCGGGATCCGCAGCGCGTTGAGGTCGGCGATCGCGTCGATCGTCTCCTGGACCGGCATCTCCTCCAGCAGCGTGACCACGTGTACGGCGGTCATCGGAGAGCGGAGCAGCGCCGCCACCCCCTCGCTCTGGGTCTTGATCGGGCCGACCTTGGCCAGCCGCGCGGTCTCGGCGGTGACGTTCAGGAACCGGCCGATCCGGCCGGTCGGCGGGGCGTCCAGCACCACCGCGTCGTACACCCGGCGCCGGTCGACGGTGCGGGTGGTGGCCTCCTTGACCTTCCCGGTGAGCAGCACGTCGCGTAGCCCCGGTGCGATCGTGGTGGCGAAGTCGATGGCGCCCAGCTTGCGCAGGGCCCGACCGGCGGCGCCGAGCCTGTAGAACATGTCGAGGTATTCGAGGAGCGCCTCCTCGGAGTCGACGGCCAGGGCGCGTACCTCGCCGCCGTCGCGCGCCGTGGCGATCGACCGCTCCTCGTACGGCAGGGGGTCGGTGCCGAAGAGCTGGGCGATCCCCTGCCGGCTCTCCACCTCGACCAGCAGGGTACGCCGGCCACCACCCGCCAGCGCCAGCGCCAGCGCGGCGGCGACCGTGCTCTTGCCGGTCCCACCCTTGCCGGTGATCACGTGCAGCCGGGTGGGCCAGCGGGCACTCGCCCGTCCGGTGGTCGCCCCGTCGCCTGACTCCTCGCCCGCTCGCACCCTCCGAGCCTAACCAGCCCGGCCGGTCAGATGACGTCGCAGACCCACCACCCGGTCTCCTCCACCACCACGAAGGTCAGTTGCTGGTCCACCATCCGCTCGTCCTCGGTCGTCATGGTCAGCGTGGTCGAGACGAGGACCCGTTCCGGAGTCTGCTCGTCGAGCGTCGGCCTGGCCCACCTGTACCGCACCGTGCCGTACCGTTCGGCAGCCTCCGCCACCTCCCGGACCTTTGCCGAGATCTGCTCGTCGTCCCGGGCGGCGGAGCAGACCAGGCGGGTGGCGCGGTCGGCGTCCCGCTCGGTGTAGACGGCGGTCAGGAAGTCCTGTACGGCGCTGGCCGGATCTGTCGCACCCTGGCCCCGCTCCGCACTGCGGAGCACGAGAAAGCCCGAGATCCCCCCGACGAGGCAGAGCAGCAGCGTCACCCCGAGCACGATCGACGCCACGAGCACGGCGCGCGATCTGCCGCGCGGCTGACCGGCCGGGGCACCGGTCGGCACGCCGGCGCCGGACACGGGAACCTGGCCCGGGGGCGCGGGAACCTGGCCCGGGGGCGCGGGAACCTGGCCGGGTGCCCACGCATAGCCGAGTGTCGGTGGTTGGCCTGGCGGGGGTTGGTGGGCAGGCAGAGGCATAGCGGTTGTTGCCGCTTCGGCCGGTGTTGCCGCTTCGGCCGGTGTTGGTGGTGCCGCCGCTGTTGGTGGTTCGGCCGGTGCCGGTGGTTCCGTCGATACCGCCGGTTCTGTCGACGCCGGTGGATCGGCTGGTGCCGGCTGCCCGGTCGGTTGGACCGGGATGTCGGGCGGGGCCGGCTCGGCCGGCTGTCGGGCGGCCTCGGCGTCATCGTCGGAGGGTTGCCTCATGGTCTCCCCAATCCCCGCAGGGGCGCGCTGCGGTGGTCAAGGTGCCGGCCACCGCCCCGGGCGGCGGGTCGGCGTGTCCGTGGGCGCGGCGGTAGTGCCGTACCGGCGGCGGTAGGGCGTAACGGCAGATATGCCGAACCGTCCCGGCGAGGGTATCCCGGCGCGGCCAGCCGGAGCGGTTCCCGGCCGGGCGGAGACTTCTTCGGCCACCGGTCCGGAGGCGTGCGCGTGGCGGTGCCGCCCCAGCCCGTAGGCTGTCGCCGACAAGCCCGAGACGAGGAGACGTCCAGCAATGCAGAAGTGGGAGTACGCCACGGTGCCACTGCTCGTGCACGCCACCAAGCAGATTCTCGACAACTGGGGCGAGGACGGCTGGGAACTGGTGACGGTGATCCCCGGCCCGAACCCGGAGCAGCTCGTCGCGTACCTCAAGCGGGCCAAGTCGTGACGGCTGGGCCGCACGCCAAACTCGCGGAGCTGGGCCTCGCGCTGCCCGAGGTGGTGCCGCCGTTGGCTGCCTACGTACCGGCGGTCCAGTCCGGTCGGCAGGTCTACGTCTCGGGGCAGTTGCCGCTGCGTGACGGCAAGCTGCTGGCCACCGGGAAGGTCGGCGCGGGAGTCTCGGCCGAGCAGGCGAAGGACCTGGCCGCGCAGTGCGCGCTCAACGCCCTGGCCGCGATCGACGCCCTGGTGGGCCTGGAGAGCGTCGTCAAGATCGTCAAGCTGACCGGCTTCGTGGCCTCCGCCGAGGGGTTCACCGGCCAGCCTGGCGTGGTGAACGGCGCCTCGGAACTCTTCGGCACCGTTTTCGGCGAGGCGGGCCGGCACGCGCGCAGCGCGGTGGGGGTCGCCGAGCTGCCGCTGGGTGCACCGGTCGAGGTCGAGGTGATCGTCGAGGTGGCCTGAGCCGGTAAGGCCCGGTCGAGCGACGACACCCGCAGGTCACGGCGTTGTCGTTCGCGGGTCGTACCATCGCAGCCATGACCGGGCACCTGACCGCGCCGGCGGCGGCGCTGGCTGACCAGCTACCCCGCTGGGCGACGCTGGTCCGTGCCCCCAACCCGGGGCCGATGACCCTGGACGGCACCAACACCTGGGTGCTGGGCGCCCCGGGCACGGGCGAGGTGGTCGTGGTCGACCCGGGCCCGCTCGACGACGGTCATCTGGCCGCCGTGGCGGCGCTCGGACCGGTCGCCGGGGTGCTGGTCACGCACGGGCATCCCGACCACACCGAGGGGTTGGACCGGTTCCTGGAGCTGACCGGGGCCGAGGCGCTGACGTTCCGCGGCGGGGCGTCGACGGTCGAGGTGGCCGGCCTGCGGATCGGGCTCCTGGTCACGCCGGGGCACACCGCCGACTCCCGCTGCTTCGTGATCGACGGCGAGGGCGGCCGGGCCGTCTGCACCGGCGACACGATTCTCGGCCGGGGCACCACCGTCGTCGCGCACCCCGACGGCGACCTCGGCGACTATCTTGCCAGCCTGGAGACGCTGACCCGGTTCGACGGCGTCGTGGCGCTGCCCGGGCACGGCCCGGCGCTGGCCGACTGCTCCGCCGCGGCCCGGTTCTACCTGGCCCACCGCCACGCCCGGCTCGACCAGGTGCGCGCCGCGCTGGTCCGGGGGGCACGCACCGCCGCCGAGGTGGTGGCGACGGTCTACGCGGACGTCGACCGGTCGCTCTGGCCGGCGGCGGAATGGTCCGTCCGGGCACAGCTCGCCCACCTCGATCGGGAGAACCGGGAACCTCCCGATCGGGGGGACCGGGAATCCGGCCCGGGGGCCGGTGGGTTGGACAGTCCGTGACCTGCCCGGTGTGTGGAACCGTCGCCGTACCCGGTGCGCGGTTCTGCCACAACTGCGGAGCCGCGCTCCCGGCCGCCGCGACCCTTCCAGAGGCGGAACGCCGCGTCGTAACGGTGCTCTTCGGCGACTTGTCCGATTTTACCTCCTGGTCGGAGGACCTCGACCCTGAGCGGGTCAGCGCGGTCACCGACCGGGTCCTCGCCGCGCTCGCCGGCGCCGTCAAGACCTTCGGCGGCCACGTCGACAAGCTGACCGGCGACGGGATCATGGCCGTCTTCGGTGCACCCGTCGCGCACGAGGACGACGCCGAGCGGGCGGTCCGGGCGGCGCTGTCGATGCAGCGCGCGGTGCGCCGGGTGCTCGACGACGAACAGGGCGGCGGTGCGCCGCTCGGTCTGCGGGTCGGCCTGAACACCGGCGACGTGGTCGCCGGCATCCAGGCTGCCATCGAGTACACCGTCATCGGTGACACCGTGAACACCGCCGCCCGGCTGGCCGACGCCGCCGCGATCGGCGCCGTCTACGCCGGCGCCCGGACGGCGGGGGCCAGCCGGCGGGTCGCCTCCTGGCGACAGCTCCGGCCGCTGCGGCTGAAGGGCAAGCGCGAGCCGGTCGAGGCGTACGAGCTGCTGGGTCTGCTGGACGCCCCAGGCACCCGGTCCGGGCTCGGTGACGAGGCGCCCTTCGTCGGCCGGGAGACCGAGATCGGGCGGGTCGCCGGCCGGCTGGCCGAGGTCGTCGACCAGGGGCAACCCCGGGTGCTGCTGATGACCGCCGAGGCGGGGATCGGCAAGTCCCGGTTCGCCGCCGAGGTGGAGCGGCTGGCCGCCGGTTACGACGTCGGCGCCGGCCGGTACGCGACGCACACCGGTGCCCGGGTGCTCTCGGTGAAGTGCGCCGCCTTCGGTGAACGCCGCCGGTTGGCTCCGCTCGCCGACCTGGTCCGGGCCGCGGTCGGCCTGCCGGACGGGCCGGCGACCGCGGTCACCCGCTCGGTGGTGGAGGAGCGGTTGCGTCGGCTCGGTCAGCGACTCTCCCGGCACCGGCCGGACCCACCACCGGTCGCCGTCGACCTGCTCCTCGCCCTGCTGGGCTACGCCGAGCTGCCGCCCGCGCTCGGCACCGTGCCGGCGGGACCGGCAGAGTGGTCGGCGGGCGAACTCACCCCGGCCACCGATGCGATCCCGGGCGCCGTAGCCGAACTACTCAGCGCGCTCGCCGCCGAGACGCCGCTGGCGGTCATCGTCGACGACCTGCACGACGCCACTCCGGAGACCACGGATGCGCTCGGGGTGACGCTGTCCCGGCTGACCGGGCCGGTGCTGGTACTCCTGCTCGGCCGTCCCGAACTGGTCCGCGCCGCCGGTGCGTTGACCCGGGTCGCCGACGCCGAGGTGCACGCCCTGCCGCCGCTGCGGGGCGCGGACGCCGCCCGGCTGCTCACCGCGTACCTCGGGGGAGGGCGGCTGCCGCAGGCCGACATCGACCGGCTGCTCGCCACCGCCCAGGGCAATCCGTTCTATCTTGCCGAGCTGGTCACCCTCCTGATGGAGCGTGGCGCGCTCACCACGGTGCGGGACCGGGCACCGCTGCGCCGCGCGACCGGCGCCGGGACATCCGCGATCGGCGCCGCCGCCGGGACGGCTGCCGCCGGGCGGGGGCGAGGGAACGCCGGCGGCACCGGGGCGGGTGCCCCGAGCGGGATCGCGAACCACGCCACCGCCTCCGCCTCTGCCGGCTCCGCTGGTGCCTCTGCCGACGCTGCCGCTGTGCCTGCCGGCCCTGCCGCTCGCTCCCTCGGCCCTGCCGCTCTCTCCGTCGGCCCTGCCGCTCTCTCCGTCGGCCCTGCCGCTGTGCCTGCCGGCCCTGCGGGGGTTTCTCCCGGGCCTGCGGGGGTTTCTCCCGGCGCTGCGGGGGTTTCTGCTGGCTCTGTCGCCGCACCGGGCGGCTCCGCAGCGGTCGTCACAGGTGCCGTCGGTGTGCCTGCCGTCGTGCCGGGGGCCGGTGCCACATGGCGGCTGGTTCCCGGTTCGCTGGGCAGCCGGCTGCTCTCCCGCGACCTCGCCGCCGTGCTCGCGGCCCGGATCGACGCGCTGCCGGCCGACGCCCGGGCTGCGCTGCGGGACGCCGCCGTGGTCGGCGACACCGTGCCGGCGGGCGCGCTGGAGGCGTTGCGCGAACGGCGGGCCGGCCGCGAGGGGCGGCCCACCGCCGTACTCGCCGTCGAGCTGGAACGGGCGGTCGAGGAACTGCTCCAGCGACGGATGCTGCACCGCAACCGGAACGGCTACATCTTTGCCACACCACTGATGCGGGAGGCCGTCTACGCCGGCATCGGCAAGGCCGATCTCGCCGACCGGCATGCGGCGTTGGTCGAGTGGGCAGCGCTGCCGAGCGGCGCGGGTTCGGGCGAGGCGGTCGCGGCAGGCGCCGGGGGAGGCGGGCTGCCGGTCGCCGAGCGCGACGCCTTCATCGCCGACCACGCCGAACGCGCCAGCGTGCTGGCCGATGCGGTCAACCTGCGCCCCGACGCGACGGCCAGGAACGTGGCGCCGCTCGGGATGGCGGCGCTGAGCCGCTCCGCCCGCCGGGCGCTCGCCGCCGGGGAGCCGGCACTGGCCGTCGAGTACGCGGAGCGGGCCGCCCGGCTCGCCGGTGAGTCGGTGCCCGGTGGCGACCGGCTGGTGCACGCCCGTGCCCTGCTCCAGGTGGGGCGGGTCGCCGACGCGCTCGCCTTCGCCGAGAAGATCGGGGCGAACGCCGGTGACGACCTCGCGGTGCGTGCGGGTGCGCTGCTCGTCGTCGGCCAGGCACACCTGGCCCAGGGCGATCAGGCGCGGGCGGTGAACTCCTGGCAGGAGGCGTTGCAGGTGGCCACCCGGGCGAATCTGCCGGGACCACGGGCCTCGGCGATGCGGCGGCTCGGGATGGCGGATTTCGTCAGCGGCCGGCTGAGCCAGGCGAGCAGCCGGTTCGCCGGGGCGTACCAGGTCAACCTGGAGGCCGACGACCGTCGGGGACAGGCGTGGTCGTTGCAGCACCTGGCGTGGGTGACCACCACCCGGGGAGACTTCGCCGGCACCGATGCCGTGCTCGGCCGGGCGGCCCGGCTCTTCGCCCAGATCGGGGATCCGGTGGGCCGGGCCTGGCTGCGCGGGACCACGGCCTTCGCCAGGTTGCTCGCCGGACGGCTCCGTGAGGCGCGCCGGCTGGCCCGGGTCTTCCTGCCCTTCGGCGAGCGGGTCGGTGAGGCGTGGGCGGTGGGTACGCTGCGTGCCGTGGAGGCGTTCGCCGCCGCGGAGCTGGGCGAGCTGGCCGAGGCGGACCGCGAGGCGCGGCGGGCGTACCGGGACTTCGCCGCCGCCGCGGACGACTGGGGTCGGGGCTTCGCCCTCGTCGTACGGGGTGCCGTGGCGCGCGGGGTGGGCGAGCCCGAGCACGCCACCGACCTGCTGACCGACGCGCTCGCGTACGGCCGGCGTACGTCGCACCCGCTGCTGACCGGCCTGGCCGGCACGTTGCGCGGTTTCGTGGCCCTCGACCGGGGCGACGTCTGCGCGGCGGAGCGGGATGCCGAGGCGGTGCTGGCGGTGGTGGAGCCGCACAATCCGCTCGCGCCGACCCAGCTCGGTCCCCGGATGCTGCTCGCCGCTAGTCGGCTGGCCGACGGCGACGCGTCGACCGCGGTGCGCCTGCTCGAACCGATCGCGGCGGCCGGCGCGGTCCCCTCCGTGCTCTTCTCCCGGCGTCAGGCCCTGGCCCGGTACGCCGCCGCGCTGCTCGCCGACGGGCAGACGGCGAAGGCGTTGGACTGGGCACGGCAGGCGGTCGAGGCTCCGGGGGAGGACATCCGCAGCCGGGTGATCGCCGCCCGGGTGCTGGCCGAGGCGCTGGCCGGGGCGGGGCGGCCGGCGGAGGCGGCCCGGGCCGCCGAGGAGGCGGTCCGGTTGGCGTACTCGACGCAGCAGACCAGCGAGCGGGCCGCGGCGGAGGCGCTGCGCGACCGGCTGGCCGGCGGGACGGCGGGTCCCACCTCGGGTGGCCCGGTGGTCATCCGGCAGCGGATCGCCGCCGACGTCCCGGCGCCGACCGCCGTGGACCATTCCGGCCAGGGTGAGGCCGTGAGCTATTCCGGCCCGGGTGAGGCCGTGAGCTATTCCGGCCCGGGTGAGGCCGTGAGTTATTCCGGCCCGGGTGAGGCGACGACCTGGTCCGGCCAGGGGATGCCGCGCGACCCGGGCAGCCGTTAGCCTGGATTCACCGACATCCATGGCGGATTGACGCCGGCACGGAGGATCGCGGTGCTGCTTCCCCGCTCGGCCGCAGGCTGGACCATTGCCGTCTTCGGAGTGCTCGCTCTCCTGCTCGGCATCGTCGGCCTGGCCCGACCGGAGTGGCTGCTCGCCCTGCTCGGCTTCGAGGTGCTCCAACCGGCCGACCGTGCTGACGGCGACCACACCCGCACCTTCGTCGCCGCCTCGTCGATCGCCTCCGTGAACGTCGGCGTCTACTACCTGCTGGCGGCGCGGATGGATTGGCAGCCGTTCTTCGGGTTCACCGTGCCGTTCCGGCTGCTCACCTTCGTCGTCTTCAGCATCCTGGTGCTGACCGGGACCGCGCCGGCACGCTTCTTCGGAGTGGCCCTCTGGGAGGGTCTCGGTGCGGTTGCCACCGCGGCCGGCCTCTGGTACGACCGGCGTCGAAATCGCAACCAGCCGGTAACGGCCAGCGGTGCGGGGGACTGAAACGACTCACGTTGCCGGTATTTTCGAGTCTGTGACCGACACCCCGCCCGGCGCACTGCCGCTGCCCGTCGTGCCCGGCCTGACGGATTTGCAGGTGTTCGCCCGTGGTGGCTACGCCACCGTGTACCGGGCCACCCAGCAGTCCGTGGGGCGCGAGGTGGCGGTGAAGGTCGAGAACCGCACCCTGGAGAGCGAGCGGGACCAGCGCCGGTTTCTCCGCGAGGCGCGTGCGGCCGGACGGATGTCGTCCCACCCGCACGTGGTCGACCTCTTCGACGCCGGGGTCACCGAGGACCAGCACCCTTATCTGATCATGGAACTCTGCGACGGGTCGTACGCGGAGCGGATGCGTACCTCGCCGTTGAGTGCCGCCGAGGCACGGGACGTCGGAGTGAAGATCGCCGACGCGCTCGCCGACGCACACCAGCTCGGGGTCCTGCACCGGGACGTCAAGCCGGCCAACATCCTCTACTCGCGGTTCAACGAGCCGGCGCTGGCCGACTTCGGACTGGCCGTACTCGCCGAGGCCCGGGACACCGCGATCACCCTGGAGGTGCTGACCCCGGCGTACGCGCCACCGGAGATGTTCCGGCACAGCCCGCCCTCGCCGGCCGTCGACGTGTACGCGCTCTGCGCCACCCTCTACGCCGTGATGCACGGCAAGCCGCCGCGCTGGCAGGTCGACCGGAACCCGGGGCTGCTCACCCTGCTCGAGCTCTTCACGGAGCCGATCCCGGAGCTGCCGGGCGTACCGACCCGGCTGCTCGACCTGCTCCGCTACGGGATGGCCAACGACCCCGCCGACCGTCCCACCGCCGAGCAGTTGCGTGACCTGCTCGCCGCCGTACCGCTGGGGCCGCCCGGCGCGCCGAACCCGCCGGGACCGACCGTGTTCGCCGCCGTCCCGGTCTCGGGCGGCTCGATCTCGGGTGGCTCGGTCTCGGCTGGGCAGACCTCGGGCGGCTCGGTTTCGGGCGGCTCGGCGCCGGCTGGGCAGATCTCGGGGGCTCCGGTTGCCGGCGGCTCCTGGTCGGGGTCCGGAGCGTCGCTGGCCGATCCGTCCGGCAGCGGCGCGGCGGCGCCGGCCGGTGCCGCCGCGAGCTCCGGACCGCCGCCCGCCTTCACCGGTACGCCCGCACCCCGGACGCCCACCTCCGGTGGACCGGCCCCCGGCGCTCCGGCCCCCGGCGTTCCGGTGTCGGGCGCACCGGTCTCCGGCGGGCCGGTCCCGGCCATCCCGGTGTCAGGCGTCCCGGTCTCCGCCGCGCCGACCTCGGGTGGCGGGCCGACCTCGGGAGGTGCGCCGCCGAGTGTCTACCTGTCGAGCTCCTACACCCCTCCGCCACCCCGGCCGGAGTCCGGCCCCCCGTACGTCGACGGTGATCCGACCGTTTCCCGCGCGGGGCGCCGCAGGCTCCGCTACTGGATCTTCGGCGGCCTGGGTGCCGTGCTCCTGATCGCCACCGTTGCCGGCGGCCTCTGGCTCGTCACCACCCGCGGGGTGCCGGTGACGCCGCCGAGCGGACCGGTGGCCGGCCCGACCGTCGACCGACCCACGACGGCGACGGTGGGAGGGGCGCTGCCGGGCTGCCAGTTGCCACTGCCCGCCGACGTCCGCTGCCCCGCCGAGCTGGAGTGCTTCGGCCCGGTCCGCATCCGGCGTACCGAGGCGGAGGCCGATCCGCTGCCCTGCACGGGCCGGCACACCTGGGAGTCCTACGCGGAGGGTGACCTGCCCGAGGAGGTGGACGCGGCCGACCACCAGGCGGTGAAGAACGACGCGACCGTCCGTCGGGTCTGCAACGCGACGATCTTCCGGCGGACCACGACGCTGATCGACACCTCGGCGTGGCGTTTCGAGATCCTTCCACCGGCCGACGACGGGCCCGGTCGCACCTTCCGCTGCCTGGCCGGGCAGGGCGTCGACCGGCTGACCGGCCCGACCCTCACGGACTGAGCCGGCGGTCCGGGAGACCGGCTCCGATCGCCGGCCGGGCCGGCCCGCGACCGAAGTAGACGCTCCCGACTACGCTCGGCAGCATTATCCCCCATCCAGACCGAGGTCTGCCGATGATCGAGACATCGCTTCGAGGCCGCGTACGACTGCTCGGCACGACCATGGCGGTCGTGCTCACCCTGCTGCTCGCCGCCGGCGCGGGCTGCGACAGCCAGCGGGGGCCCGAACCGCCCTCGGTGCAGGAGAAGCTCAAGCAGTCCCACATCTACGGCCAGAGCAAGCTGCGGATCGGGGTCGCCGTCTTCGAGCCGCTGATGGGTGTGCTGGACGACAACGGCAGGTACGTCGGGTTCGACATCGACATCGCACGCTACATCGCCTCGTCACTCGGCTACGCCAGGGACGACCGGATCGACTTCGTCCAACTCGCCACCGAGGATCGCATTCCCGCCCTGCAGAGCGGGCAGGTCGACATAGTCGTCTCCAGCTTCTCGATCACCGAGGAGCGCCAAAAGCTGGTGAGCTTTGCCGGGCCGTACTTCGTCACCACCCAGGAGGTGATGATCCCGGTCGCCCTGAAGAGCCGGGTCCGGACCATCGAGGATCTGCGGAGTCCCGACGTCCGGGTCTGCGTCGGCGGCGGGTCGACCACCGAGGCCGAGCTGGAGCGGCACCAGGTGAAGGTGCTGGTGGTCAAGAGCGTCAGCGACTGTGTGAAGGGCATCCTCGACGGCAGGTACGACGCGGTCAGCTCCGACGAGACGATCCTGGCCGGGTTCCGCTCCGCCCATCCGGCCGCGTTCGAGATCATCGACATGCCCTTCGGCACCAGCGAACAGCTCGGCATCGGGGTACCGATCAGCGATCCCGCCCTCCGTGACCTGGTCGCCTTCTTCCTGCACAAGAGCTATCAGGAGGGACGCAGCGGCAGGACGAGCCCGTGGCTGACCGCGTACCACCGGAATCTCGGTCCCTGGCTCGGCGCCGACCGGCAGCAGCCACCGCCGCTGGACGTGCCGGACCTGGTGGACTTCGACGAGAAGGCACCGGTGTGACTCTCCCCGTACGGGAGCCGACGGGTTCCGGACCGGGCATGGCAGGTGACAAATCCCCGGACGGCCGCCCGGTGGCGGCGGCGCTCGGCTGGCCCTCCGGCACAGACCCGGCCGAGCGGAGATCCCGGGCCAGCCAGTCCTTCTGGACGCTGGTCGTCGGGGTGCCGGCGATCTTCTCGGTGCTCCGGCTGAGCGTGGAGGCCGGCGGCGAGCTGCAGACGACACTGCTGCTGGTCGCCAACGTCAATCCGGTGAACCTGGCCGCCGCCCTGGTCACCACCGCCGCCCGGTTGGTATCGGCCGGGCTGGTCGCCATCTTCGCGGTCGGCGCCGTACTGCTGGTCAGCGCGGAGAACGCGCCGACGCACCGGATCGGCCGGCGTCCACCGATCTTCGCCCGGTGGCGGGCGATCAGCCCGCCCTGGCTGGTGATCGCCAGCTTCGCCGTCGCGCTCGCCACCTGGCCGATCCTCTACCTGCCGCTGCTGCTGCCGGCGTTCGCGGCCGCGTTCCAGCTCAGCCCGGCCCGGCTGGACGAACGGCGGATACCGCGGCTGCTGCTCCTCGGTGGACTGCTGGCCGGCTACGCCGTGGTGATGCTGCCGACCCTGCTCGACGCGTGGGACCTGCGGGAGATTTTCGCCGTACTCGTGATCGCGGCCCCGCCGCTGCTGGCGCTCCTCGTCTCCGGGCCGGTACCGGTGACGGTGGCCCGGCCGCTGGCGATGACCGCCCAGACGGCGGTGCTGGCGATGCTCTGCTGGGCGGCGCTACCGGTGATCACCACACCGGTGCTGCCGCTGACGGTCACCACGATCCGGGTGGGTGACGACGGCACCGGTGCGGCGGCCGGACCGGAGCCGGATACCGGCCCGCCCGCCGCACCGGCCACCGCGCCGGAGACGGGTGGAATGGAGCGGATCCGTGGGCACGTGATCACGGTGGACGACGTGAGCATGGTGATCCTGCAGGAGCGCGGCGGCGTCCGGTACGTGCCGGCCGGGCAGGTCGAGGCGCAGGTGCTCTGCCCGACCGAGGAGGAACTGCCCCGCTACCGGCTGCGGGTCCAGGGTTTCCACGTCGAGGACTCGCTGCTGGAGGGGATGGGGCGGCGGGTACGCCCGGTGAACCGGATCAACGCGGAGTGCCGGACCGCCATCACCTCCTGACACACCGGCCTCCGGTAGTCCGGGGATCCGCTCCTAGTAGCTCCTCGGCTGCTGGAGCACCCGCTGGGCGACGAAGTTGAGGATCATCTCGCGGCTGACCGGGGCGATCCGGCCGGCCCGTACCGCGCCGAGCAGGGTGGCCACCCCGTAGTCGGTGGTCATCCCGTTGCCGCCGTGCACCTGGATCGCGGTGTCGACGGCGAGCGCGGCGGCCTCGCCCGAGGCGTACTTCGCCATGTTGGCGGCGACGCCGGCCTCCACGTCCCGGCCGGCGTCGTAGAGGGTGGCGGCCTTGGCGATCATGAGTCGGGCCAGTTCCACCTGGATGGCGGCGTGTGCCAGCGGATGTGAGACTCCCTGGTGGGCGCCGATCGGCCGGCCCCAGACCTGCCGGCTGGCGGTGTAGGTCGAGGCGCGCTCGATGGCGTACCGGCCGGTGCCGGCGCCCATCGCGGCGACCGTGATCCGTTCCGGGTTGAGCCCGGCGAAGAGCGCCGGCAGCCCGGCCTCGAGTCCGCCCCGGTCGCCCGGCTCGGCCGTACCGCCGATCAGGGCGTCGGCGGGCAGCCGGACGTCGTCGAAGTAGAGCAGCCACTGGTTCTCCGGAGAGACGACCTCCATCTCCAGCTTCGACCTGGTCAGCCCGGGTGCGTCCGTCGGTACGACGAAGAGCGCCGGCCGAAGCCGCCCTCCGCCCGTGCCGCCCTGCCGGCCGTCGGCCCCGCCCTGCTCGCTGTCCTGCTCGCTGTCCTGCTCGCTGTCCTGCTCGCTGTCCTCGATCCGGGCGACGACCAGCACGTACGCCGCCTCGTCGACCCCGGAGATGAAACACTTGCGGCCGGAGAGCAGCCAGTCGCCGCCGTCACGGCGGGCGACGGTGCCGAGCCGGTGGAAGTTCGAGCCCGCCTCCGGCTCGGTGATCGCGAAGGCGATCTTCAGCGTCCCGTCGGCGAGCCCGGGCAGGAAGGCGCGCCGCTGCGCCTCGGTGCCGTGCCGGCCGATCACCGTGCCGGCGATCGCCGGTGAGACCACCAGGAGCAGCAGCGGGCAGCCGGCCGCCGCCAGCTCCTCGCAGACGATGGCCAGCTCGGTGATCCCACCGCCACCGCCGCCGTACTCGGTGGGGATGTTGACCCCGAGGTAGCCGAGCCGGCCGGCCTCGTCCCAGAGCTCGGTGGTGTGCTCGCCGGCCTTTGCCCTGGCGACGAAGTAGCCGTGGCCGTAGCGCTGGCCGAGCGCCCGTACGGCCTCGCGGAGCTGGCGCTGCTCGGGAGTGAGGTCGAAATCCATTCGGTCTGCCTTCCGGAGGTGTGGGGACCTGGGTGGTGCCGGACGTGCCGGCGGCGGGTGACTAGGGTCCGGGGTCTGCGGCGCCGGGCGGCTGCTCGGGCGTGACCACGGCGAGCACCGCACCGGTCTCCACCTGGGAGCCCGCGGCGACCCGAAGTTCGGTCACCACCCCGGCGGACGGGGCGGTGACCGGATGTTCGAGCTTCATCGCCTCCAGCACGAGCAGCGGCTCACCGGCGGTGACCCGCTGCCCGGCCGCCACCAGCAGTCGGCCGACCACACCCGGCATGGGCGCCAGCAGCGAGCCCTCGGCCAGCGCGGGTGTCGGCTCGGCAAACCGGGGCAGCTCGGTCAGTACGACCGAACCGTCCGGACCATCCACGTAGGAGACGTCACCCACCCGGTGTACGGCGAAGGCGAGCCGCACGCCGTCGACGGCCACGACGGTGCGGGACGGTCCGGCATCGAGCACCACCACCCCGGCCGGCCCGCCCCGCTCGACCCGCCCTACCTGCTCGCCCCGCTCGGCCGGCCCTACCGGCTCGCCCCGCTCGGCCGGCCCCGCCCGCTCGGCCGACTCGGCCCGCTCGGCCGGCTCCGCCTGTTCGGCCGGCTCCGCCTGTTCGGCCGGCCCCGCCCGCTCGGCCGGCCCCGCCCGCTCGGCCGGCACGGCAGTGAGCGGCCGGAACTGCCAGTCGAGCAGCTCCCCGGAGCGGTCCAGGCGGTAGGCCACCTCCACCGGACCGGTCGGGGTGGCGTACCCGACGACCTGCGGCCCGCTCGGTACGTTGCGCCAGCCGGAGGGGAGGGTGCCGAGCACCGGCGCGCCGGCCCGGCGGGCGGCTGCCCCGGCCAGCGCGGCGGCCAGGCAGGCCAGCCCGACCCGGCCCGCGGGCATCAGCGGAGCGAAGACCTCCGGATGACGACCGAGGAAGCCGGTGTCGATCTCGGCGGCCCGGAACTCCGCCGAACGCAGCACCCGGACCAGCAGGTCCCGGTTGGTCGTCACGCCGTGCAACTCCGCCCGACGCAGCGCGGTGGCCAGCGCGCGGACCGCCTCGTCCCGGGTCGGCGCCCAGGCGATCAGCTTGGCGACCATCGAGTCGTAGTGCATGCCGACGACGGAGCCGTCCCGCACTCCGGTGTCGAGCCGCAGCCCGGCGTCGCGCCGCGGATCGGGACGGAACTCGACGGTCACCCCCGGTACGGCGAACCGGTGCCACGTGCCGGCGGCCGGTAGCCAGTCGGCGGTGGGATCCTCGGCGCAGAGGCGTACCTCGATCGCGTGTCCGGTGACCGGCGGTGCGGCCGGCGGCAGCGCACCACCCTCGGCGACCAGCAGCTGCAGCCGGACCAGGTCGGTGCCGGTGACGCACTCGGTGACCGCGTGCTCGACCTGGAGCCGGGTGTTCATCTCCAGGAAGTGGAACTCGCCGGCCGGGGTGAGCAGGAACTCGACGGTGCCCATCCCCAGATAGCCGACGGCGCGGGCGGCGGCGACCGCCGCCTCCGCCAGGGCGGTACGCACCTGCGGCGTGACCGCCACCGAGGGCGCCTCCTCGACGATCTTCTGGTGCCGGCGCTGGATCGAGCACTCGCGTTCCCCGAGGGAGAGCACGGTGCCGTGCGCGTCGGCGACGATCTGCACCTCGACGTGGCGGGCCCGCTCGACGTACGGCTCGACGAAGACCGTGCCGTCGCCGAACGCGGCGGCGGCCTCGCGCCGGGCCGACTCGATCGCCCCGGCCAGCTCGCCGGGGTCCCGGACGATCCGCATCCCGCGCCCGCCCCCACCGGCCGCCGCCTTGACCAGCACCGGAAACGCGGTCACCTGCTCGGCGGCGGAGTACGTCGGCAGCATCGGCACGCCCGCGTCGGCGAGCAGCGCCTTGGCCTCGGTCTTGTCGCCCATCGCCGCGATCGCCTTGGCCGGCGGGCCGACCCAGGTCAGGCCGGCGTCGCCGACCGCGGCGGCGAAGCCGGCGTGCTCGGCGAGGAAGCCGTAGCCGGGGTGCACCGCGTCGGCACCGGCCCGCTCGGCCGCCGCGACCAGCAGATCCACCCGCAGGTACGTGTCGACCGGCGCGGCGCCGGGAAGCCGTACCGCGTAGTCGGCCTCGGCCACGTGCGGCGCGTCGGCGTCCGGGTCGGAATACACGGCGACCGTCTCGATGCCGAGCGACCGGCAGGTGGCGAAGATGCGTCGGGCGATCTCGCCCCGGTTCGCCACCAGCAGTCTGCGGATCATCCGCCACTCCTCCTGTCGATGTCGGGCTCGGACCGGGTGATGTGTTGGGAAGGGCCCCCTGTACAACAGAATGCGATAAGCGGGGGCCCTTCCTTGCACCTTGCACGTCAGTGGCGGAAGACGCCGAAGGTGTGGGCGCCGGAAACTGGTCCGCTGTGGATGGCGGAGAGGCAGAGGCCGAGGATCGTGCGGGTGTCCCGGGGGTCGATGACGCCGTCGTCGTAGAGCCGGCCGGAGAGGTACAGCGCCGCCGACTCCGCCTCGACCTGCCGCTCCACCGTGGCCCGCATCGCGGCGTCGGAGTCCTCGTCGTACGGCCGTCCCCTGGCCTGCGCGGCCTGCCGGGCCACGATCGAGAGCACCCCGGCGAGCTGCGCCGGCCCCATCACCGCCGACCTGGCGTTCGGCCAGGTGAAGAGGAAGCGCGGCTCGTACGCCCGGCCGCACATGCCGTAGTTGCCCGCCCCGTACGACGCGCCGAGGTTGACGGTCAGGTGCGGCACCGTCGAGTTCGACACCGCGTTGATCATCAACGCGCCGTGCTTGATGATGCCGTGCTGCTCGTACTCGGTGCCGACCATGTAGCCGGTGGTGTTCTGCAGGAACAGCAGCGGGGTGTCGGCGGAGTTGGCGAGCTGGATGAACTGGGCCGCCTTCTGCGCCTCGGCGGAGAAGAGGACTCCCTGCACGTTCGCCAGGATGCCGACCGGATAGCCGTGCAGGCTGCCCCAGCCGGTGGCCAGGGCACGCCCGTAGGCCGGCTTGAACTCGTCGAAGTCGGAGCCGTCCAGGATCCGGGCCAGCACCTCGCGCGGGTCGAACGGCACCCGCAGGTCGCCGCTGGCGATGCCGAGCAGCTCCTCCGGGTCGTACTTCGGCGGCTCGGGCGTCGCGCGGCCGGGCGGCGGGCCCTGCTTGCGCCAGTTGAGCCGGCGTACGCACCGCCGGGCCAGCCGCAGTCCGTCCCGCTCGTCGGCGGCGACGAAGTCGGCGAGCCCGGAGGTGCCGGCGTGCATGGCGGCGCCGCCCAACGACTCGTCGTCGGCGTCCTCGCCGGTGGCCATCTTGACCAGCGGCGGCCCGGCCAGGAAGACCTTCGCCCGGTCGCGCACCATGATGGTGTGGTCGGACATCCCCGGCACGTAGGCGCCACCGGCCGTGGCGGTGCCGAAGACCACCGAAATGGTGGGGATCCGAGCGGCGGAGAGCCGGGTCAGGTCCCGGAACACCTCTCCGCCGGGGATGAAGATCTCGGCCTGGCTGGGCAGGTCGGCCCCGCCGGACTCGACCAGGTTCACCAGCGGCAGCCGGTTCGCGGCGGCGATCTCGCCGGCCCGCCGGGTCTTCCGCAGCGTGTACGGGTTGATCGCGCCGCCGCGTACGGTCGGGTCGTTGGCGACGATGACGCACTCGACGCCCTCGACCACCCCGATTCCGGTGACCACGCTGGCGCCGGTCGGGAAGTCGGTGCCCCAGGCGGCGACGGGGGAGAGTTCCAGGAAGGGCGCGTCCCGGTCGAGCAGCAGCTCGATCCGTTCCCGGGCCAGGAGTTTGCCCCGGTCGTGGTGCCGGGTCACGTACTTCTCCCCGCCACCGGCCCGGGCGGCGTCCAGCGCGCTCTCCAGCTCCGCCAGCCGCGCCAGCATCGCGCCCCGGTTCTCCCGGTACGCCGCAGCCGCCGGATCGACGGCCGTCCGCAACACACTCACGCTTCGTTCCTCTCGGCGTCGGTGCCGGCTGGTGCATCGAGCAGCGCGGCCGGCAGCTCGACGATGCGGGCCCGCAGGAGCTCGCCGAGCGCCTTGGCCTGCGGGTCGAACCGGGTCGAGCCGGCGGCTCCGGCGCCGAGCAGGCCGGCGATGACGAAGTTGACCGCCCGCAGGTTCGGCAGCTCGTGGCGGCGCACGGCGAGCCCGGCCGTCTCGGGCAGCAGGATGCGCAGCCGTTCGACGGTCAGCCAGCCGAGCAGCCAGCGGTATCCGGCGGCCGAGCGGGCCCAGACGCCGAGGTTGGCGTCGCCGCCCTTGTCGCCGGAGCGGGCGCCGACCACCGCCCCGAGCGCCGCCCGCCGGGTCTGCCCGGCTCCATCCGACCCGCTGCCGGTCGCCTCGCTGCGGTCCGACCCGCTGCCGGTCGCCTCGCTTCCTTCCGGCCCGCCGCTGGTCAACCCGCTCCCGGGCTGGTCGGTGCCGGGCTGGTCGTCGTGCCGGGCGGTGACCGTCGGAGCCGCGATGTCGCGCCGCTCACCGGAGGGCAGCACGGCGAGGTGGCGTACCTCGTCCTGGCCGACCTCCTCGGCGGCGAAGACACCGAACGGGCTGGCGTCGCCGGGCGGGGTGGTAAGGGTGCAGCCGGGGTAGGAGGCCAGGACCAGTTCCACGGCGGCGGCCGAGAAGACCCGCCCGGCCCGCTTCGGGTCACCGTCGGTCAGGTGTACGTGCAGCAGCGCGCTCGCCGTCTCGGTGTCCGCGGCGTCGGCGTGGTCGGTACGGGCGAGCGCGAACTCCAGCCCTTCGGCCCCGATCGCCTCGGTGAGCTGGGCCCGGACCAGTGCCGCCTTCGCCTCGATCTCAAGTCCACAGAGGACAAATGTCATCGAGTTGCGGAAGCCGCCCAGCCGGGTCACCCCGACCTTGACGGTTGGTGGCGGAGGCGTGCCACGGACCCCGGTGACCCGTACCCGGTCCGGCCCGGCGTCGGCCAGGGTGACCGTGTCGAGCCGGCTCACCACGTCCGGGCCGAGGTAGTCCGGGCCGGCGATCTCGTAGAGCAGTTGGGCGGTGACCGTCTCCCGGGTGACCGCGCCGCCGGTGCCCGGATGTTTGGTGAGCACCGCCGAGCCGTCCCGGCGCAGTTCGGCGACGGGGAAGCCGGGGCGGCGGCCGCCGTCCGGCAGTTCGGTGAAGAAGCTGAAGTTGCCGCCGGTGACCTGGGCGCCGCACTCCAGCAGGTGGCCGGCGACGGTCGCCCCGGCGAGCGGGTCGAGGTCGGCGCGGCTCCAGCCGAAGTGGGCGATCCCCGGGCCGACCGTGAGCGAGGCATCGGTGACCCGACCGGTCACCACGATCTGCGCCCCGGCCGCAAGGCAGGCGGCGATGCCGAACGCCCCGAGGTAGGCGTTGGCGGTGAGGGCGCCGGGGTGATCGAGGGCGTCGCCTTCGACGTACCCGATCCGGGCGGGCAGCCCGAGCCGGTCGGTGAGGTCGCGCAGCGCGGTCGCCAGCCCGGCCGGGTTGAGCCCGCCGGCGTTGGTCACGATCCGGACGCCACGTTCCAGCGCGGTGCCGAGGCAGGGTTCGAGCTGGCGGAGGAAGGTGCGGGCGTAGCCGAGCCCCGGGTCGCGCTGCCGGTCGCGGCCGAGGATCAGCATGGTCAGCTCGGCCAGGTAGTCGCCGGTCAGCACGTCGAGGTCGCCACCGTCGAGCATCTCCCGCCAGGCACTGGACCGGTCACCGTAGAACCCGGAGGCGTTGCCGATCCGCAGCACGTCGGGGTCGGCGCCGATCACCGCACCGCCCCACCCGGCTCGCGGTTGCCGGCGGGTTGCCGGCCGGCGCCGGGCGGGCCGGCGAATGCCTGGGCGATGCCGAGCCATTCCGTGGCGACCGGCCCGACCGTGACCAGGGCCAGGTCGGTGTGGTGGCGGCGCCGGGTGACGAGCAGGCAGAAGTCCAGCGCCGGCCCGGTGATCCGGTCCGCCGCGTCGGGCGGTCCGAACTGCCAGAGGCCGCCGTCGGGGCCGGTCAGTTCGACGCGTACGGGTGTGTCCGGGACCGGGCGGCCGCGCGTGGCGAAGGCGTGCCCGATCGTCCGGGCGCCGAGGTAGGCGACGTGCCGGAGCCGGGCGGTCGGCGTACGGGTGATGCCGAGCGCGTCCGCCACGTCCTCGCCGTGCGCCCAGGTCTCCATGATCCGGGCGGTGGCCGTGGAGGTGGCCGACATCCGCGTGCCGTACCACGGGATCTTCGCCCCGGGCGGCAGGTCACGCAGCGCCCGGCGCAGGGCCGCCCGGCTCGCCCGCCAGCGTTGCAGCAGCTCCGGTACGGGTGCCAGGAATTCCTCCGCACCCTTGTCGACGAAGTTGTGTGGATCGTCCGTCGCCCGCCGGAGCCACTCGGTGAACCCGTCGGGGTCGGTGGCGGCCAGTGTGGTGACATGATCGGTCCAGGCCAGGTGCGCGATCTGGTGCGCGACGGTCCAGCCCGCTGCGGGGGTGGGCCGGGCCCACTCCGTCTCGGGCAGGTCGACGACCATGGATTCCAGGGCGGACGACTCGGCGTCCAGGTCGGTCAGCAGGTTGTCGAGATCGACCATGCGGAACTCCTTGCCGGTGTGGCGGTCTCCTCGAGGGGTGGCGACGATCGAGGCGAGTTGGCGTTTCCAGAGGCCGAGCAGGGCGGCGCGGCGGGTCGAGTCGTCGGAGAGCAGGTTGGCCACGCCGAGCCCGCGCAGCAGGTCGAGGGTTGCCTGGATCGCCTCGCGCACCCCCGGCCGCCGTTCGTCGGCGCCGAGCAGATCGACGGTGAGCCGGTGCATCTCGCGGCCGACGAGAGCCTCCAGCGGCACCAGCGCGTTCCGCAACTCCGGATCGGTCCGCCCGGCGACCCAGAGTTCCAGAGCGGCGACGAAGAGCGGGCCGGTGAAGGCGCTGGCCAGCATGTCGATGACCTGGTCGAGCCGTTCCGGGCCGCGTGGCAGGCCGGCCGCCTCGGCGCGGATCTCCGCCGCCCGTCGCTCGGCCAGGTGCTCGACCGCAGCCACCACCAGGGCCGTCTTGGTCGGGTAGTGGTGCAGCTGGGCACCCCGGGACACCCCGGCCCGCGCCGCGACCACCGTGGTGGTGGTGCCCGACCAGCCCCGCTCGACCAGGCACTCCACGGTCGCTTCCAGCACCCGGGCCTGGGTGGCCCGGCTGCGCTCCCGCTGCGGAGTACGGCTCGGGTTGGTGGACACGGCATCCACCCTGCCGGCTCAGAAACAAACAGTCAAGCCTGCTTGTTTCTGCCAAACACCAAGATCGCAGATCTAGGAATGTGAGTGCCGCTATGGCGACGTTCCGGTTCCAAGATCTGCGATCTTGCAGTTGAGGAGGGGGTGGGGGTGGGGGTGGGGGGGCGGTTTGGCGTGTGTGTGTGTGGGTTAGACGCGGGCGCGGCGGGCCAGGCGTTCCGGGTCGAGGATGATGATGCTCTTGCCGTCGAGGCGGAGCCAGCCGCGCGAGGCGAAGTCGGCGAGTGCCTTGTTGACGGTCTCCCGGGAGGCGCCGACGAGCTGGGCGATCTCCTCCTGGGTCAGGTCGTGCGTGACCCGGAGCACGCCGCCGTCCCGGGTGCCGAACCGGCCCGCCATCTGGAGCAGGTTCTTCGCCACCCGGCCGGGCACGTCGGTGAAGATCAGGTCGGCCAGGTTGTCGTTCGTCCGGCGCAGCCTGCGGGCGAGCACCCGGAGCAACTGCTCGGCGATCTCCGGGCGGTTGTTCAGCCAGGGGCGGAGCGCCTGCTTGCGCAGCCGGGCGAGGCGGGTGTCGATCACGGCGGTGGCCGTGGCCGTACGCGGGCCGGGGTCGAAGAGGGAGAGCTCGCCGACCATGTCGGAGGGGCCCATCACGGCGATCAGGTTCTGCCGGCCGTCGGCGGCCCGTCGGCCAACCTTGATCTTGCCGCTCAGGACGATATAGAGGCTGTCGCCCGGTTCGCCCTCGTTGAAGACGATCTCGCCCTTGCGAACCTCGATCGTCTCCATGTCCTTCGCGAGTGCCTCGGCAGCCTCGGGGTCCACGCCCTGGAAGATCCCGCTCCGAGCCAATACCTCGTCCATCGCGCACCTCCGCCCGCGCGAGCCGTCCGCGGCCGAGTTCCGGCCGGTGTTCCGGCGCGCGTCGCCAAGTCTAGGCGCATGTGAAGAGTAATCGGAGGAGCACCCCTGGAATCTTGATCTGGTACGGGGCAGCGTAACCCCAGATGGGCCGGGGGTGCGCCCGGTTTGGCGCAGGGTGTGTCCGGGCGGGCGGGTCCACCGCCCGCCGGGCCGGGAGCCGACGAACCCGCCCGGCCGGGCGGGAGGTCGGTCGGGCCCGGACCGTAGGGTCGTCCGGTGCCCACGGATCCGCTGCTCACCTCTCGCCCCGAGGACGGTCGGGACGTCCCGCTGCTGGTCTGGCGGCTCGACCGGCCGGTGCTGGCGGTCAGCTCCGGCCCACTCGGCGGCGGGATCGGCGTACGGCACTGGGTGGTCAACGCGACCGTGCCGATGTCGTACGGACGGGACGACCCGGACGTCCACCTCGGCGAGCTGGCCGACCTGCTCGACCTGCGCGGACCCGGGGTCGGGCTGCTCACCGGCGTCGACGTCGCCGAGGTGGTGACCGCCGACGACGCCGGTGTCCGGGTCTGGGCCACGATCGGTCTCGGTGCCCCGATCTGGGCGGCGGCCGATCCCGCCCCCGGAGCCGGGCACGTCGACCCCCGGCCCGTCGGGACGGTCAACATCGTCGCGCTGCTGCCGGAGCGGCTGGGTGACGCCGCCCTGGTCAACGCCGTCGCCACGGTCACCGAGGCGAAGGCGCAGGCGCTGTGCGAGCTGGGGTTGCCGGCCACCGGCACCGCCACCGACGCGGTGACCCTGCTCTGCCCACCCGACGGCCGCCCGGCCCCGTACGGTGGCCCACGGTCACGCTGGGGCGCCCCGCTGGCCCGCGCCGCCCACCGGGCCGTACGCGACGGCGGCGCCCGGCCCACCGTCCCCTGGTCGCACCGGTAGGCGTCCCCCGCTCCCGGATCCCGTGCGGTAGCCTGCCCGACACCGCCCCCGGCGGACCGGCCCGTCGCCTCGGGCGGACTGCGTCTGGCGGACCACGTCACCCTGCCCCACCGCGAGCCGGGCCTGGGCCGGGACGCCCTGATCGACGTCGACATCGAGGTCGAACTGAGCCGGTACGACGACAAGCGGGGTGCGCCCCCCAGCGGGCGCGCCCTGGGCACACCTCATCGTGAAGCTCCACGCCAACCCCGGTCGGGTCGCGTTCAAGGTCGACCTGCCGCGCAGCCTCACCGTCCGGACCGCCGCCGGGCAGGTGCTGCGGATTCCGGCCGGGACGAGGTTGACCGTGCCCGCCCACCAGGCGCCGGGTTCGACGGTGACCGTCCCGGCCACCTGGTCCGGCGCCTTCCAGGTGCCGGCGACGCCGGGACCGTGACGTTGAAGTGAGGGAACATCGGCCGGTCGGTGGTCGCCCCGCCTGCCGGATGCCGGTACTGTTCCCGAGCGATGTACCACACCGACCCGACCCCGCCGAAGCCGCGCCGGAAGTCCGGCGGAGCCGGCCGCACCGCGCTCGTGGTGACCGCCGTGCTCGCCGTGCTCCTCGGTGTGGGCGCGGTCGGGGTGGCCGCCTTCGACATGCTGGGCGACGACGCCGCGGCTCCGGAGGCGGCGCCGAGCGCCAGCTGGGGCAGCGACCCCGCTCCGTCGCCCACCGGTGAGCCGGAGCCGAAGGTCGTCTCCATGTCCGCGACCGGGGACATCGTGATGGGCAACGCGCCGGGGCGGTTGCCGTCCGGCGGCGGCAAGGGCTTCTTCGACTCGGTCAAGAAGGCGCTCGCCGCCGACCTGGTGATGGGCAACCTCGAGGAGCCGCTGACCGACGACACCGGCACCTCCAAGTGCGGCGCCAACTCCACCCGCTGCCATCAGTTCCGGGCGCCGCCGTCGTACGCCGGGCACCTCGCCGATGCCGGCTTCGAGCTGCTCAACCAGGCCAACAACCACGGGTACGACTACGGCAGGGCCGGCTACGAGAACACCCAGGAGGCCCTGGAGAAGCACGACCTGGAGCACACCGGCGCGCCGGACCAGATCACGGTGGTCGACGTCGAGGGCGTCACGGTCGCGGTGGCGGGCTTCTCGTCGTACGTCTGGTCCAACAGCCTGATCGACATCGGCTCCGCCAGGAAGGTGATCCAGAAGGCGGCCACCATGGCCGACCTGGTCGTCGTGCAGGTGCACATGGGCGGTGAGGGCTCCGACAAGACCCGGGTGCGGCCGGGCACCGAGATGTTTCTCGGCGAGAACCGGGGCGACCCGATCAAGTTCTCGCACTCGATGATCGACGCCGGTGCCGACCTGGTCGTCGGGCACGGGCCGCATGTGATGCGGGCGCTGGAGTTCTACAAGGGGCGGCTGATCGCGTACAGCCTCGGCAACTTCGCCGGTGGTGGCGGGACGCTCAGCAACAACGGCCGGCTCGGCTGGGGTGCCGTGCTCAAGGTGTCGCTGACCGCCGAGGGTGAGTGGGCGGGCGGGCAGCTCGTCTCGACGTACATGAACGGGGCGGGCAAGCCGACGATGGATCCGCAGCGGCGCTCCGCCGGCCTCGTCCGGGACCTCTGCAGGACCGATTTCCCGAAGACCGGGGCACGGGTGGCGGCGGACGGCAAGATCTCGCCACCGGCCGCCGCGAGCTGACCGGAGGTTCCCCGTACCACCGGCGGTTCAGCCCTGCCAAACCCGGGGTTCGGCGCCGCACGGGCTCCCGGGCGGTGGTGTCGGCGCGGCGACGTAGGCTGGCCGGCGTGAGTGTGAGAGACGACTCGGCCGGCGCCGCCGACGTTGGAGTCGCGCCGGGCGAGGCGACCCGGGCGATCCGGGCGGCGCGGCCGACCCGGCGTACCGTGGAATCCGATCTTGGCCGCAAGCGGCGGGCCCGGCGGATCGGCCGGGTGCTGACCGAGACGCACCCCGACGCACACTGCGAGCTCAACCACCAGGGCCCGCTGCAACTGGCCGTGGCGACGATCCTCTCGGCCCAGTGCACCGACCAGCGGGTCAACGAGGTGACACCGAAGCTCTTCGCCCGCTACCCGACGGCGGCCGACTACGCCGGGGCGGACCGGGCCGAGCTGGAGGAGATGATCCGGCCCACCGGCTTCTTCCGGAACAAGACCAACTCCCTGATCAACCTGGGCCAGCAGCTCGTCGAGGGGTACGGCGGCGAGGTGCCGAGCCGGATGGCCGACCTGGTGAGCCTGCCCGGGATCGGGCGGAAGACCGCGAACGTCATCCTCGGCAACGCCTTCGGGGTGCCCGGGATAACCGTCGACACCCACTTCGACCGGCTGGTGCACCGCTGGGAGCTGACCACCGAGACCGACCCGGTCAAGATCGAGCATGCCGTCGGGGCGCTCTTCGAGCGACGCGACTGGACGATGCTCTCGCATCGGGTGATCTTCCACGGTCGCCGGGTCTGCCACGCCCGCAAGCCCGCCTGTGGTGCCTGCACCCTGGCCAGGCTCTGCCCCTCCTACGGGACCGGCCCGACCGACCCGGCCGCCGCCGCGAAACTGCTCAAGGGCCCTCGGGCCCGCGAGCTGGCGGTGCAGGCCGGGGTCGATCCCGATCTGGTGCCGGCGACCGCCGCCGTCGGCGACGTTCCGTGACACGCCCGCCGCTGCGCGGGACGTTGTCACCGCGTGGGGTGCCGGCACGGCGCGGGGCGCTGTCACCGCTGCCCGGGGCGTTGCTGGTGTTGGCGTTGCTCGCCGGCACCGGCGCATGCACCGGATCGGAGCGGGACGCGGAGCCGGAGACCGGCGCGGCGCCGGCCGACGGAAGGGCCACGACGACGGCGTTCGCCGACTGTGGCGACGTGACCGCCCCGCTCAGCACCTCGCCGGCCGTGCCGGGGATGTCGGCGGGGTCGGGGACGCCCGCGGTGCCGGGGAGGTCGGCGGGGCCGGGGACGCCCGCGGTGCCGGGGAGGTCGGCGGGCTCGGGGGCGTCGGCGGGGTCGGGATCGGCGTTGCCGGCGGTGCGTCTGCCCTGCTTCTCCGGGGAGACCGAGGTCGCCGTCGGCGAGCTGCGTGGGCCGGCGGTGATCAACCTCTGGGCCTCGTGGTGCCCGCCGTGCCGCCGGGAGCTTCCCGCCTTCCAGCGGCTCTCCGCCCGGGCCGGCGACCGGCTCCGGGTGATCGGCGTGAACACCCGGGACAGCTGGCCCGCGGCCGAGTCGATCGGAGTGGACTTCGGGCTGGAGTTTCCCAGTCTCTACGACCGCGACCAGACGCTGCTGCGGGAGCTGGGCGGCCGCGCCGTGCTGCCGATCACCCTCTTCGTGGACGCCGACGGGCGGATCCGGCACCGGGACGAAACCGGCGCCCTCGACGACGCCGCGCTGACCGCGTTGGTCCGGCGGCACCTGGGGGTGGCGGTGCCGTCGTGACCGAGCACGAGACCCGGCACGACACCGGGCGCGACCTTCCGGCGTGGTGCGAGCCGCTGCTCACCCGGGTCCGGTCGGCCCGCACCGAGGACTTCACCCGGGTGCCCACCCCGGCCGACGGTGGGCGGGCCAGTGCCGTGCTCGTGCTCCTCGGCGAGCAGCCCGAGCACGGGCTCGACGTCCTGATCCTGCAACGGGCCGCGACCCTGCGTACCCACGCCGGCCAGCCCGCCTTTCCGGGCGGGGCCTGCGATCCGGACGACGTGGACGCGGCGGCGACCGCCCTGCGCGAGGCGGACGAGGAGGTGGGCCTCGACCCCGGCAGCGTCACCGTGCTGGCCCAGCTCCCCCGGCTCTGGATCCCGGTGAGCGACTTCGTCGTCACCCCGGTGCTCGCCTGGTGGCACCGCCCGCACCCGGTGCACCCCCGCGAGCCGGCCGAGGTGGCGCACGTGGCCCGGCTGCCGATCGCCGAGCTGGTCGATCCGGCCAACCGGGTCCGGGTACGCCATCCCAGCGGCTGGATCGGTCCGGCCTTCCAGTCCCGGGGCATGCTGGTCTGGGGCTTCACCGCCGGGGTGCTCGCCGCGTTGCTGGAGATGGCCGGCTGGTCGCGGCCCTGGTCGCAGGAGCGGGTGCTGGACCTGCCGCCGACGAGCCCGCCACCGACTCCCGCGGTCGGCACCGAGGAGCAGCCCGCCGAGTTGGACAAGATGGCCGGCCCGCCACTCTCCTGAGCCCGCGTCCGGCGCGGGTTCAGGAGCGCTGGCGGCGGTTCTCAGGTCTCCCCCGTACCCTTAACGGGTGTCGGTGGTGGATGTCGTACTGGTCCTGCTCATGCTGCTCTTCGCGATCAGCGGTTATCGGCAGGGGTTCGTCATCGGCCTGCTCTCCTTCACCGGGTTCTTCGGCGGCGCCCTGATCGGGTTGCAGGTCGGCCCGCTCCTCGCGGAGCAGTTCTCCAGCAACTCCACCCGGGTCGTGGTCGCGCTCGTCTCGATCTTCGGACTGGCGTTGCTCGGCCAGGCCCTCGCCGGCTGGCTCGGTTCACACCTGCGCCACGCCATCACCAGCCGGGCCGGCCGCACGGCCGACGACATCGGCGGGGCGGTCGTCTCGCTGCTCGCCGTACTCCTGGTGGCCTGGCTGGTGGCCGTCCCGCTGGCCTCCTCCTCGCTGCCCTGGCTGGCCAGCGCGGTCCGCAACAGCGCGCTGCTGACCGTGGTGGACCGGGTGCTGCCGCCCGAGGCCCAGGCGCTGTCCAAGGCGTTGCGGGACACGGTCGACACGCGCGGCTTCCCGGACGTCTTCGGCGGGCTGACCCCGACCCGGTCCCGGGAGGTGGCCTCGCCCGACCCGGCGCTGGCCGGTTCGCAGGTCGTGGTGAACGGTCGGCGCTCGGTCGTCAAGGTGCTCGGCAGGGCGCCCAGTTGCTCCCGCCGGATCGAGGGCTCCGGTTTCGTCTACGCCGAGGACCGGGTGATGACCAACGCGCACGTGGTCGCCGGCACCCGGACCGTCTGGGTGGAGCTGGACGGCGACCGGCGCAACGCCCGGGTCGTCGTCTACGACCCGGAGCGCGACCTGGCGGTGCTCTACGTGCCGGGCCTGGAGGCGCCGGCCATGCCGTTCGCCGCCGCCGAGGCGGATATCGAGGACGACGCCATCGTGCTCGGGTTTCCGCTGGACGGCCCCTACAATGCCCAGCCGGCCCGGATCCGGGACGTCGGGGAGATCGCCGGCCCGGACATCTACGAATCGGGCCGGGTCAACCGGGAGATCTACACGATCCGGGGCCTGGTCCGGAGCGGAAACTCGGGCGGCCCGCTGGTGGCCCGCGACGGGCAGGTGCTCGGCGTGATCTTCGCGGCGGCGGCGGACGACCCGAACACCGGTTTCGCGGTGACCGCCGACGAGGCCCGGTCCACCGCCGAAACCGGCCTGGAGCGGACCAGGGTCACCAGCACCGGCGCCTGCACCTGACAACCGGCGCCCTGACAACCGATATAACCCCGGAACCGGCGACCGGCGGCCGTACCGTGGGGCGGGGCGGCGTCAGGAACCGTTGCGGCGGAACCGGCGGCGGAGGGCGAGCGCCGCTGCGGCGACGGCCAGGGCGAGGAGGGCGGCGGCCCCGCCGCCCCAGAGCCCGGAGAACCGTTGGACGACCTGATTGCCTGCCGGCTCGGCGTCCCAGTTGGCCGAGCTGCCGGATGCCGCCGTGCCGACCCCCTCGGGTTGCTCGGCGGCGGGCGGAGTCGTCGGTTCCTGACCGGGGGCGGAGCCGAACCCGGCCACGCCGGGCGGTGCCCCACCGTCGTCCAGCGGATTGGCCCGTACGCTGGAAACCTCGCCGTTCAGCGCGGCGACCGGGTCGACGACACCGAAGCCGAACCGGTCGTCCCGGCCGGACGGCCCGACGTCCCGGGCGGTGCTGATCAGGCGGTTGACCACGTCACCGGCGGACATCTTCGGCCAGTGCGACCTGACCAGCGCCGCCGCCGCAGCCACCAGCGGAGCGGCGAAGCTGGTGCCCTGCACCCGCCAGACGCCGCCCGGCCGCGCACCGGTGATGCTGGTGGCCGGCGCGGTGAGTACGGTCTCCGGCCCGGTGATCGAGCCCGACCAGAGGGCGTCGCTCTCCCGTTCCAGGCCGGCCACCGCGACCACGCCGGGCTCGCGGGCCGGGTACCAGACCCGCTTGCCGGAAGAGGATCCGAGGTTGCCGGTGCAGGCGACGACGACCACGTCGCGGGCGAAGGCGTAGTCGAGCGCGGCGGCGAGGGCCGGGCTGTCGCCGGTGCCGCCGAGGGAGAGGTTCACGACCTGCGCGCCGTTGTCGACCGCCCAGCGGACGCCCTTCGCCACGATCAGGGCGTCGTCGTAGCGGTTCTCCTCGTCGAGCACCCGGACCGGCAGGATCTTGGCCTTGGGAGCCAGCCCGGCCACCCCGCGGCTGTCGTCGTTGCGTCCGGCGATCAGCGCGGCGACGGTGGTGCCGTGACCGACCGGGTCGGTCTGCCCGTTGCCGGTCCCGTCCACCAGGTCGATGCCGGACAGGACCTGCCCGGCGAGGTCGGGGTGCGAGGCGTCGACGCCGGAGTCGATCACTGCCACGGTGACGTCCCTGCCGGTGGCGACCTTCCAGGCGGCCTTGGCGTCGAGCTCCGTCAGCTGCCACTGCTCGTCCCGCACCGGGTCGGCCAGCACGGGCGCACCTGCCGGCGGTGCCGGCGCGGCAGCGACCGGCGGCACGGCGGCAGCCGCCGGTGCGGTGGGTGGACCGGCCAGCGGTCCGGCGATCCCGGCCGTGGCGAGTAAGGCCGCTCCGGCGACCCGGGCGACAGCACGTCTGTGTTGATGCGGCAGCCTGGTCACAGTGTGGTCATTTCACCCCTGGGGACACATGATGCACGGAGGTTACCCCGTTTCACCCCCGTCGGGTGGCGAAACTTTGCAACCGATCCGAGATCGGCTGTCCATCGCCCCGAGACCGGCATGGTTGACGCCGTTCTCCGAACCCTGCTCGGATCAGGTCGACGGCAGGTAGGCGAGCTGCACCAGCCGGACGCCCTCCTTCCGGGTCACCAGTCGGCCCCGGCCGGGCGGCATCGGGCCGGGGCGCACCGAGCCGATCAGCGCACCCTCGTCCTTGCTGCCGGACATCACCAGACCGGGCGAGGAGAGCTCGCGGAGGCGCTGGATGATCGGCTCGTAGAGCGACCGGGAGGCGCCGCCGGAGCGGCGGGTCAGCACCACGTGCAGGCCGACGTCCCGGGCCTGGGGAAGGTATTCGACAAGCGGCAGCAGCGGGTTGTTCGGGCCGGTCGCCACCAGGTCGTAGTCGTCGACCAGGACGAAGAGCTCCGGCCCGGTCCACCAGGAGCGGTCCCGCAACTGCTGCGGGGTGACGTCCGGCCCCGGCAACCGCCGCTGCATGTAGCCGGCGACCGACTCGATCAGCTCGCTTGTCGCCTGGGCGGCGGTGCCGTACCCGATCAGGTGGTCGGACTGGATCACACCCAGCAGGCTGCGCCGGAAGTCGACCAGGATGATCCGGGCCTGCTCCGGGGTGTAGCGGCTGGTGATCGAGGTGGCCAGCGCCCGCAGAAAGGACGACTTGCCGCACTCGGCGTCACCGAAGAGCAGGAAGTGCGGCTCGGAGGCGAAGTCGACCGACACCTGCTGGAGATCCGCCTCGGCGATGCCGATCGGCAGCCGGAGGCCGGGCGCACCGGCGACGTCCAGGTCGGCGTAGGGCAGCACCGGCGGCAGCAGCCGGACCCGGGGGGCCGGTGCGCGGCTCCAGTTGCCCGCCACCGCCTTGACCAGTGCCTGCGTCTGCCCGCCGCTCAGGCTGGAGAGCTCCGGCAGGACGGTCAGGAAGTGCAGGCTCTCGGCGGTGATCCCGCGACCCGGCGACTTCTCCGGCACGTTCGCCGCCGCCTTGCGGGAGACGATCGAGTCGGTCGGGTCACCGAGCCGCAGCTCCAGCCGGGAGCCGAAGAGGTCGCGGATCGCCGGGCGGAAGTCCATCCAGCGGGGCGCGGCGGCGACCACGTGCACGCCGTACGAGAGGCCCCGGGTGGCGATGTCGGTGACCAGCGGCTCAAGGTCGTCGTACTCGCCGCGCAGGGTGGGCCAGCCGTCGACGACCAGGAACACGTCACCGAACGGGTCCGCGCCGACCCCGACGCCGCCGGCCGCGGCGCGCCGTTTCCGGTACGCCGCCATCGACTCCACGCCCAGCTCGGCGAAGCGCTGCTCGCGCTCGTTGAGCAGGGTGGAGATCTCGCCGACGGTACGCCGCACCGCCGCCGCCTCGCTCCGTCCGGCGACGCCGCCGACGTGCGGCAGGTCGCGGAGCGTGCCGAGCGAGCCGCCACCGAAGTCGAGGCAGTAGACCTGCACCTCGGCCGGGGTGTGGGTGAGGGCCAGCGCGCAGATCAGCGTACGCAGCAGGCTCGACTTGCCGGACTGCGGACCACCGGCCACCGCCACGTGCCCGGCGCCGCCCTCCAGGCTGAGCCAGAGCAGGTCGCGGCGCTGCTCGAAGGGCTTGTCGATCATCGCCACCGGCACCTGGAGCGCGCCGTGCAGCTCGGGGTTGCCGAAGGTGAGCCCTCGGTTCGGGTCGGTGACCACCGGTCCGAGGATCTCGTCCAGGGCCGGCGCCTGGGACAGCGGCGGCAGCCAGACCTGGTGGGCCGGCGGGCCCTGGCCGACCAGCCGGGAGACCATCACGTCGAGCAGGCTCTGCGCGGTCGGGTCCTCCGGCTCCGGCTTCGGGGCGGCCGGCACGGTCGACTTGGGGACCGGCACGTGGTGCGTCGAGTAGGAGAGCAGCCGGGGACCGGTGTAGCCCTGCGCGCCCGGCCCACTGCCGGTCGCCTTCTGGTAGGGGCCGGAGACGTACGCGGCCTTGAACCGGACCAGTGGCTCGGTGCCGAACTTCAGGTAGCCGTGCCCCGGCGCCCGGGGCAGTTCGTACGCGTCCGGCACCCCGAGCACCGCCCGGGACTCCAGCGCCGAGAAGGTCCGCAGGCCGATCCGGTACGACAGGTGCGTGTCCAGCCCGCGCAGCCGCCCCTCCTCCAGCCGCTGCGAGGCGAGCAGCAGGTGCACCCCGAGCGACCGGCCCAACCGGCCGATCTGGACGAAGAGGTCGATGAAGTCCGGCTTGGCGCTGAGCAGCTCGGAGAACTCGTCACAGATGATCAGCAGCGACGGCAGCGGCGCCAGCGCCGCCCCGCCGGAGCGGGCCTTGTCGTAGTCCTTCAGGTTGGCGTAGTTGCCGGCCTTGCGGAGCAGCTCCTGCCGGCGGATCATCTCGCCGTTGATCGCGTCGACCATCCGGTCGACAAGCGGCAGTTCGTCGGCGAGGTTGGTGATCACGGCGGCGGTGTGCGGGAGCCGGTCCAGCGAGGCGAAGGTCGCGCCACCCTTGAAGTCGACGAGGACGAAGTTGAGCGCCTCGGAGGAGTGTGTCGCCGCCAGCCCGAGCACGAGCGTACGCAGCAGCTCGGACTTGCCGGAACCGGTGGCGCCGATCAGCAGGCCGTGCGGGCCCATACCGTCCTGTGCGGACTCCTTCAGGTCGAGGTCGACCACGCCGCCGTCGCCGCCGACCCCGATCGGCACCCGGAGCTTGTCCCGGTTGGGTCGGGCCGCCCAGCCCTGCACCGTGGTGAAGTTCTCCGGGTCGCCGACGCCGAGCAGCTCGCCGAGGGTCATCTCCTTGACCAGCGGGGCGTCCGTGGAGCCCTTCTGGGCGGCGGCCAGCCGCAGCGGCGCGAGCCGGCGGGCCACCGCCTCGGCCTCCTCGACGCTGAGCCGGTCCGCCCGGCCGACCTCGGCCTCGCCCTCCATCGAGTAGGTGTTGAGCCGGCCGCCGTCGGTCTCCAGCACCAGCATGGCCCGGTCCAGCAGCCGGGGCGGCGGGCTGTCCAGGTCGATGATGGTCACCGCGTCGATGCCGCTGTCCCCGGCCAGATAGCCGGCGCCGTTGAGGTCGCCGCCGTCGAGCACGATCACCACGTGCGGGCCGTCGGTCGCCGGGCCGGAGAGGCTGAACCGGGACCGGTTGCCGACCACGTCGTCGATGAGCTTCTCCAGCTCCACGGCGGAGCTGGCCACCAGCCGCACCGGACCGAGCGCGTCGACGGCGGTCGGGTGGTGGGCGTGCGGCAGCCACTTGGCCCACTCCCACCGGGCCCGGCGCTCCGGGCCGGCGCAGATCGCGATCAGCAGCTCCTCCGGGGCGTGGAAGACGGAGAGCTGGGTGAGGACCGCGCGGGCCAGCGCCTGCGGCTCGCCGCCGGCCGGCTCACGGGACTGGTCGCGCTGGCCGGGCGCGTTGCGCACGAAGACCCGGGCGAAGCCGCGCATGGAGAGCGCCACCGGTAGGTCCGGCACCACCGAGTACGCGTCGAGGAACCGGCGCAGCGCACCGGCGGTCATCGGCTCCAGGTCCTCCAGCGGCCTGGTCACCGGCGGGATCAGCGGGGTGGCCAGGGTCTGCGGACCGACCGCGACCCGGACGACGCCGAAGTCACCGTCGGTGGGGCGCCGCTCCCAGACCCGGTAGCTGCCCACCGTGGACCAGAGTTGGGCCGGGTCGGGATGCCGGTAGAAGAGGCCGGCCCGCTGCCTGGCGGCGGTCTCCCGGACCCGGCGACGCAGGGTGGCCAGGTGCCGCAGGTATTCCCGGCGGGCCTGCATCATCTCCGACTTCTTCGGCGAACCGGAGGCGCTGCCCCAGGAGGAGGCCACCATGGCCAGCGAGGAGACGCCGAACATCGCGCCGATGACGTACGAGTAGGCGCCGCCGCCCCGGCCGAACATCATCGCCATCGCGACGGAACCGCCGAGCATCGGCAGCACCATCATCATCTGCTGCCACTTTCCGCCGGCCGCCTGCGGAATCTCCGGCGGCGGCTCGACGGAGAGTTCGCCGGTCGGGATCTCCGGCGCCGGCCGGCGCGGCGGGCGCTTGATGACGACGGTGCTCACCGCTCACCTCCGCCCGGCCTGCCGGCACCACCGGGGTGCAGGCCGGCGGCACCGCCGCGGCGCTGGCTAGCCGTGTCCATGTGAGCCTCCCCTAAGGCCGCAGGCGGTGGAGCGGTTGTCCGGTGCCGGCGGGCCACTCGACGCGGCAGCGTCGCACATGTCCTCGTGCGCGGTCGGACGAGCCTGACCCATCCTAGGTAAAGTGCGGTCGTCCGCGCAGCCACGGCTGCCGCCTCGATGGAGGACTGTCGATGAGTACGGGGCTCGCCCGCGTCACGATCAGCGCGCCGCAACGACGGGTGGACGTCGCGCTTCCCGAACACCTGCCGCTGGCCGAACTCCTCCCCGAGGTGCTCCGGCATGCCGGCGAAGGGCTGGCCGACGACGGCGAGAAGCACGGCGGGTGGCTGCTGCGCCGCACCGACGGCGAGCCGCTCGTCGGTGGCAAGGCGCTGCTGCCGCAGGGCGTACGCGACGGCGACGTGCTGCACCTGGTGCCGGCGAGGGCACAGTGGCCGGAGCTGGAGTACGACGACGTCGTCGAGGCGATCGCCGACGGGGCCCGGCGCCGCGGCAGCGCGTGGTCGGGGCGGAACACCCGGATCGGCACCCTGACCGCCGCCGGTGGCGTGCTCGCGGTCTGCCTCTTCGCGGTGGTCGTCGGTGGCACGGCCTGGGAGCTGGGCAGTCTCGTCGCGCTCGGCGCCGCCGTACTCCTCTCGCTCGGTGCGGTGGTGGCCTCCCGGGCGTACGGGGACGCGACGGCCGGCGCCGCCCTCGGCGGGTACGCGCTGCCCTTCGCCTTCTTCGGCGGCGCCCTGCTGGTGGCCTCCGGCGACCCGGTCGGCGTGCTCGGCCCGGTCCGCTGGCTCGGTGCGCCCGAGGCGCTGGCCGGATCGGTCGCGCTGCTGCTCGTCGCCGTGCTCGGGATGGTCGGGGTCGCCGCCGGGCTGCGGGTCTTCGCCGCCGGGATCTCGGTCGGCCTGCTCGGCGCGGTGACCGCGCTGCTCGGTTTCCTGCTGTCGGCGGCCGGCTCCGCCGCGATCCTGATGGCCGTGCTCGTCTGCGCGATCGGGATGCTGCCGCTGCTGGCGATCCGCTTCGGCAAGTTGCCGATGCCGCCGATCACCCTGCCCACCGGTGCCGAGGCGGCGGAGGGCTTCACCGCGGCCAGCCCGGTGGCCAGCGGCGTCCGGGAGCGGCCGGATCGGGGCCGGGTCTTCGCCGCCGTCGCCCGGACCGAGGAGATGCTCACCGGGATGCTGGTCGGGCACGCCGTCCTCGCCGTGGTGGCGGCGCTGGTGCTGGTGGTGGCCGGCGGGTTCTCCGGCCGGCTGATGGTGGCGGTCTCCGCCGCCGCCCTGCTGCTGCGCTCCCGGCTCTTCGTCACTGTCCGGCAGCGGGTCCCGCTGATGGTCGCCGGGATCGGTTGCGCGGTGGTGCTCGGCACCGCCTGGCTGTTCCGGATGCAGGAGACCGGCCTGCTGCTGGTCACCGTCGGCGGCCTGGTGCTCGCCCTGGTGGTGATCGGCGCCGGGGCGACGTACTCGAAGCGGGAGCCGGGTCCGTACCTCGGCCGGACCGCCGACATCCTCGACACCCTGCTGGTGGTCGCGGTGGTGCCGGTGGCCTGCGCGGTGCTCGGCCTCTACGCCGAGGCCCGAGGGCTGCTCGGCTGAACCGGGCCCGTGGCGGGGCGGGTCAGTGCGGGTCCTCTGGCGGGCGGGTCAGTGCGGGTCCTCGCCGCGCGCGACGGCGTCCTGGTGCCGGCGGAAGGAGGTGCGGATCTCCGCCTCGGCCTCGGTACGACCGACCCAGGTGGCGCCCTCAACCGATTTGCCCGGTTCCAGGTCCTTGTAGACCTCGAAGAAGTGCTGGATCTCCAGCCGGTCGAACTCGCCCAGGTGGTGGATGTCCCGCAGGTGCTCCTGGCGCGGGTCCTCGTACGGCACGCAGAGGACCTTGTCGTCGCCGCCCTTCTCGTCCGTCATCCGGAACATGCCGATCGTCCGGCACCGGATGAGGCAACCTGGAAACGTGGGTTCGGGGACCAGAACCAGAGCGTCGAGTGGATCGCCGTCCTCACCCAGCGTGCCTTCGATGAAACCGTAGTCCGCCGGGTACTGGGTCGAGGTGAAGAGTGTGCGGTCCAGCCGGATCCGTCCGGTCGCGTGGTCAACCTCGTACTTGTTGCGGTGACCCTTGGGAATCTCGACCGTGACGTCGAAGTCCATCTCGCACGCTCCCTCGTTTGCCGGCGCTGGCCAACGGAACCACAACGGTCGGCACCGGCGCGGGCGATCGGGCGATTCACTGGCTGCGCCGACCCCCGTGCGGTGTTCGGACCAAAGTAGTGTCGCCTAGGCAGAATTCGACGGGGAGGAGGGGCCGGTGGGGAGTGAAGATTCACACTCGGGCCTGACGGGGGAGAACCCGCCGGAGCACCCGGCGCAGGGCCGCGTGGTGGTGCCGGGCGCCGGCGGCCGGCAGCCGGGCGCCCCCGCGTCGGCGGCTGGTTCCGGGTCGTCGGGCGGATCCGGGTCGTCGGGCGGATCCGGGTCGTCGGGCGGATCCGGGTCGTCGGGCGGATCCGGGTCGTCGGGTTCCGCGTCGGCCCGGGGCCGGGCCGTCGTCCCGTCGCCGCCCGGAAACGGGGCGGTCCCGCCTCCGGGCGCCGCGAATCTCCCGTCCACTCCGCCCGGCCGGCCGGGTCCGGTGCCGACCGGCGCACCCGGCTGGTCGGGGCAGACCCTGCCCCTGCCGGTGTGGCCGGAAAGGCTCGACCTCGGTCGAGCGGGCCCGCCGCAACCCTCGGCGGCCCCGCCGACCCGGTCGGACCGGCCCGCACCGCCCGCCTGGCCCGGCCGGTCGGCCACCGGCACCCCGAACGGGCAACTGTCGCCGGGTATGCCGGCCGGGCAGGTGCCGCCGGGTATGCCGAACGGGCAACTGTCGCCGGGTATGCCGGCCGGGCAGATGTCGCCGGGTATGCCGGGTGGGCAGATGTCGCCGGGCGCGTCCGGCGGGCGGCTCGCAACGGGCGCGCACGGCGGGCAGGTGCCGCCGAAGACGCCGGCATCCGGCAGCGCCCCGGTGCCGTCCACCGGGGCGGCCCCGGTGCCACCTACCGGGACGGCGCCGCCGGGCGGGGTCGCCGGTGCGGCGGCACCCGGAGGGGCGCCGGTGCCGGCGCGCCGCCGTCGGGGCAGGCTGGTCGGCACGCTCGCCACCGCGCTCGTCCTCGCGCTGGCGATCGCCGGGGTGGCCGTGCTCCGCCCCGGACCCGTGGACGAGTGGCTCGGCGGGGGCGGCCCGGCCACCTCCGGCCCGCAGGTCGATCCGACCGAACCGCCGCCGCCACCCGTACTGACCGCCGCCGGGGCGAGCGCCCCGGAGCCCACCCCGGAGGGCGTACGGGCCGCGCTGGGCCCGCTGCTCACCTCTTCGGTGCTCGGCAACGAGGTGAACATCTCCGTGGTCGACGCGGTCACCGGGAAGGTGCTCTACCAGAACGGCCAGGACACCCCGACCATCCCTGCCTCGACGACGAAACTGGTCACCGCGGCGGCCGTACTCGCGGCGCGCGGACCGGCGTACCGGATCAGCACCCGGGTGGTGGCCGGGGCGAACCCGGGCGAAGTGGTGATCATCGGTGCCGGTGACCCGACGCTGGCGGTGAACGCCACCGGCTGGTACCCGGGAGCGGGGCGACTCGACCGGCTCGCCGCCCAGGTGAAGAAGGCGCTCGGCGGCACCGCGCCGACAAAGGTGATCATCGACGGCAGCCTCTACTCCGGCCCGGTGCTCGAACCCGCCTGGGACTCGGACATCCCCACCGGCGGGTACGGTGCGGTGATCACCGCCCTGATGACCGACGGCGCCCGGCAGGACCCGCGGGACCAGGGCCGAGGGCAGGCACGCCACGCCAAGCCCGACGAGGCGGCCGGGCGTGCCTTCGCCAAGCTGCTCGGGCTGCCGGTCTCGGCGGTGGTGACCGGTACGGCGCCGGCCGCCACCGGGACCGCGCCGGCCGCGACGGACAGCCCCACTCCCGGCGAGCCGAGCCCCGGCACGCCGGGGCCCGGCTCCGAGCTCGGCCGGGTCCAGTCGCCGCCGCTGATCCGGCTGGTCGAGTTCATGCTGCGGGAGAGCGACAACGTGGTGGCCGAGGCGCTGGCCCGGCAGGTCGCGCTGGCCCGGGAGAAGCCGGCCTCGTTCGTCGGCGCGGCCGAGGCGGTGGACGAGATGGTCGGCGAGCTGGGCCTGCCGGTGGCGGAGAGCGCGCTCGCCGACGGCAGCGGCCTGTCCCGTGCCAACCGGGTCACCCCGAGCCTGCTGACCGACCTGCTCACGATGGCCGCCAAGGGCGACCGGCCCGAGCTGGCGGATCTCTTCCCCGGGCTGCCGGTGGCGGCCTGGTCGGGGACGCTCAGCGACCGGTTCGACCGCTCCGGGGAGAAGCCGACCAGGCCCGGGGCCGGCGTGGTACGCGCCAAGACCGGCACGCTGAGCGGAGTACACGCGATCTCCGGCGTGGTGACCACCGCCGATGGCCGGCTGCTGGCCTTCGCCGTGCTCGCCAACAAGGTGCCGGTGGGCCAGGACGTGGCGCAACCGGAACTGGACCGGATCGCCACCACCCTGGCCCGGTGCGGCTGCCGCTGAACTCCGGCTGCCGCTCACATGTTAGGCGGGGGCCCTTCTTCTACAGAAAGCGATAAGCGGGGGCCCTTCCTTTCACCCGCGTAGCGGTGTGAGGGCGCGGGTACGGTGGGAGCATGGCGCAGTTCGTGGACTGGGATCTGGCCGCCGCCACCGCTGGGGCGTTGGGCAAGGCGGGACCGCGTGTCTCGTACGACGAGGCGACCGCGGTGGTGGCCGAGCTGCGTCGGCTGACCGACGAGGCCGCCGGGCACGTGCTGGCGTACACGGGGCTGCGCTCGCAGGTCGCCCACCCGCCGGTGCGGGTGGTGGACCGGCGTGACTGGGCGGCGACCAACATCGCCGGGCTGCGCGAGGTGATCACCCCGCTGGTCAACCGTCTCTCCGGCGACAGGCCGCCGGGGGTCATCACCGACACGATCGGCTCCCGGCTGACCGGGGTGCAGGCCGGCACGGTGCTGGCCTACCTCTCCGGTCGGGTCCTCGGCCAGTACGAGGTCTTCTCCGCCGACCCCGGCCAACTGCTGCTGGTCGCCCCGAACATCGTCGACGTGGAGCGGAAGTTGCAGGCCGAGCCGAGGGACTTCCGGCTCTGGGTCTGCCTGCACGAGGTGACCCACCGCACGCAGTTCACCGCCGTGCCGTGGATGCGCGGGCACTTCCTCGGCGAGGTGCAGGCGTTCGTCGACGCCTCGCAGGCGGGCGGGGACAACTTCCTCGACCGGGTGCGCCGGGGCGTCGGCACCCTCTCCGACTCGATCCGCAACCCGGAGAGCCGGGCCAGCGTGCTGGACATCGTGCAGACGCCCGGCCAGCGGGCCGTGCTCGACCGGCTGACCGCGCTGATGACCCTGCTGGAGGGGCACGCGGAGTTCGTGATGGACGGCGTCGGGCCGGAGGTCATCCCGAGCGTGGAGTCGATCCGGGCCAAGTTCAACCGCCGCCGCGAGTCGGGCAACCCGCTGGAGAAGGCGATCCGCAAGCTGCTCGGCGTCGATGTCAAGATGCGCCAGTACGCCGAGGGTCGCAAGTTCGTGCACGGCGTGGTGGACCGGGTCGGCATGGACGGCTTCAACAAGATCTTCAGCTCTCCGCTGACCCTGCCCCGGCTGGAGGAGCTCTCCGACCCGGACGCCTGGGTGGCCCGGGTGCACGGTCCGGTCGGCCCGGTCGCCGCCACCGGCTGAGGCCGGATCGGTCGTGGCCGCCCTGCCGCCGCCGGTCGCCGCCGTCCGGGTCGCCGTCCGGCGGGCGCTGGCCGGCGTACCCCGGAACCGGCCGGTGCTGGTCGCCTGCTCGGGCGGCGCCGATTCGCTGGCGCTGGCCGCCGGCGCCGCGTTCGTGGCGCCCCGGCTGGGCGTGCCGGCCGGGCTGGTCACCGTCGACCACGGGTTGCAGGAGGGGTCGGAGCGCCGGGCCGCCGCCGTCGCCGAGTGGGCCGCCGGCCAGGGGTTCGCGCCGGTCGAGGTGGCGACCGTCCAGGTCGCCGGCCGGCCGGGCGGGCCGGAGGCGGCGGCCCGGGAAGCGCGCTACCAGGCCCTGGTCGAGGTCGCCCGCCGGCACGACGCCACGACGGTGCTGCTCGGGCACACCCGGGACGACCAGGCCGAGACGGTGCTGCTCGCGCTGGCCCGGGGCGCCGGATCGCGCGGGCTCGCCGGGATGCCGACTGTCCGGGAGTACGCCGGGGTGGCGCTGGCCCGCCCGCTGCTGGAGATCACCCGCGAGCAGACCCGTAAGGCGTGCGCGCTGCTCGGCCTGACCCCGTGGGAGGACCCGCACAACACCGACGACCGGTACGCCCGGGCCCGGGTCCGGGCCGACGTGCTGCCGGTGCTGGTCCGGGCGCTCGGCCCGGGGGTGCTGGACAACCTGGCCCGCACCGCCCGGCTCGCGGCGGAGGACGGCGCGGCACTGGACGACCTGGCCCGGGCCGGTTACGCCGAAGCCCGGATCTCGCCGGCCGGACCGGCGGTGGAGGCCGCCCCGGCCGCCGGAGCCGGATTGGCAGCTGGCGACAGGTTGGCAGGCGGAGCCGGATTGGCAACTGGCGACGGGTTGGCAGGTGACGGCGGGTCGACGGGTGGCGGCGGGTCGGCCGGTGGCGGCGGGTCGGCCGGTGGCGGCGGGTCGGCCGGCGGCGGCGGGTTGGCGGGTGGCGGCGGGTTGGCGGGTGGCGGCGGGTCGGCCGGTGGCGGCGGGTCGGCGCGGGGCGGGCTGGCCGTGCCGGTGCTGGCCGGGATGCCGCCGGCGGTGCGTACCCGGGTCCTGCACCTGTGGTGCCGCGAGCTGGGTGCGCCGCCGGCCGCGCTGTCGTACCGGCACATCGCGGCGCTGAACGCCCTGGTCACCGCGTGGCGTGGACAGGGGCCGGTGCACCTGCCCGGCGACCTCCGGGCGACCCGGCGCGGCGGCATGTTGATCGCGGAGTAGACATGGGGGATGTCCCCGCATCCCCGACAGCCGGTCTTCGCGCCGAACGGCGCCGTCGCCACCAGCCAGCCGCTCGCCGCCGCCGCCGGGCTGGCGGTACTGCGCCGGGGCGGCAGCGCTGTGGACGCCGCCCTGGCCACCGCGATCACCCTCACCGTGGTCCAGCCCGGCTCCAACGACATCGGCGGTGACCTCTTCGCCATCGTCTGGGACGGGCACCGGCTGCACGGGCTGAACGGCTCCGGCCGGTCACCGGCCGGGCTGACCCGGGAGGTGGTGCTCGCCGCGACCGGCGGCCGGGGCGCCGAGCCGACGGCGGCACACGGCGGCGACCAGGCGGTCGGGCCGGCGATGCCGGCCCGGGGCTGGCTCCCGGTGACCGTGCCCGGTGCCCCGGCCGGCTGGCGGGACCTGCACGAGCGTTTCGGCAGGCTGCCCTTTGCCGACCTCTTCGCCGACGCGGTCGGCTACGCCGAGCACGGCTTCCCGGTCTCGCCGCGGGTCGCCGCGAGCTGGGATCGGTCGGTGCGGGTGCACGCCGAGCTGGTCGGCGAGGAGTACGCGGAGTGGGGACGGGTCTTCACCGTCGACGGTGGACGGGCGCCCCGGGCCGGCGAGCGGTGGCGCAACCCGGACGCCGCCGGCACGCTGCGCCGGATCGCGGCGACCGGTGCGGTGGACTTCTACACCGGACAGCTCGCCGGGACGCTGGTGGAGCACGCGGCCCGGACCGGTGGCGTGCTCGGCGGCGACGACCTGGCCGGTCATCGTTCGACCTGGGTGGACCCGGTCCGGGCCGGCTACCGGGGGCACGAGGTGTGGGAGCTCCCGCCGAACGGGCAGGGCGTGGCGGCGCTGCTCGCGCTCAACATCCTGGACGGGGTGGAGTTGGCCGCCCTCGACCCGGCCGAGCGGCTGCACTGGCAGATCGAGGCGGTCAAGCTCGGCTTCGCCGACGCGCACGCGTACGTCGCCGACCCGGAGCGGGTCACGGTGCCGACCGCCGAGCTGCTCACCCCGGAGTACGCGGCCGCCCGCCGCGCACTCGTCACCGACACCGCCGGTACGCCGGCACCCGGCGACCCGGCCCGGGGCGGCACGGTCTATCTCTGCGCCGCCGACGCGGACGGGATGATGGTGAGCCTGATCCAGTCCAACTACCTGGGCTTCGGCTCGTACGTGGTGCCGACCGGGCTCGGCTTCGGGCTGCAGAACCGGGGTGCCGGGTTCAGCCTCGACCCGGCGCACCCGAACGTGGTGGCACCGGGCAAGCGCCCGTTCCACACCATCATCCCCGGCTTCCTGACCCGGGGCGGCGAGCCGGTGGGGCCGTTCGGGGTGATGGGCGGGCACATGCAGCCGCAGGGGCACGTGCAGGTCGTCTCCGCGACCGTGGACGACGCGCTCGACCCACAGGCGGCGCTGGACCGGCCACGCTGGTACTGGCACGCCGGCCGGGCGCTGCTGGTCGAGCCGGGCCTGGCCGCCGGCGGGGACGGGGTCGAGCGGTTGCGCGCCCGGGGGCACGAGATCACCGTCGAGGCCGATCCGTCGGCCTTCGGGTACGGGCAGGCGATCTGGCGGCTGCCCGGCGGTGGTTACGTGGCCGGCTCGGAGCCCAGGGCGGACGGCTGCGCGGTCGGCCACTGACTCGGCCACTGACGGTCCGGCAGACCCGGGACCGACTGCAACATCCATGCCTGTCGGCACGTGTTCTCCGGAAGTGGCTGGAGGAGACCGGTCACCCGGGGAGGAAGGCAGGTGTGGTCGCGTTGCACAGCGAGACCGGCCCGCGGGTGGTCGCCGACACCGGACCACCACGGCACGTGGAGTTCGAGGAGTTCTACGCGACATGCTTCCAGCCGTTGACGGTGCAGCTCTTCGCGTACACCGGTGACCTCGGTGCCGCCCAGGACCTGGTCCAGGAGGCGTTCGTCCGGGCGCTCGCCCGCTGGCAGCGGATCGCCCGGTACGACGATCCGGCCGCCTGGGTCCGCCGGGTCGCCTGGAACCTCGCCACGAGCCGGTGGCGCCGGGCCAGGACCGCGGCCCGGTTCCTGCAACGCCAGCGTGAGGAGCACGCGGCGCCGCCGAGCCCGGACCGGGTGGCGTTGGCGGCGGCGCTCAGGGTGCTGCCCGGACAGCAGCGGCGGGCGGTGATCCTGCACTATCTCGCCGATCTGCCGGTCGGCGAGATAGCCCGCCAGGACGGTGTCGCCGAGGCGACCGTCCGGTCGTGGCTGCACCGGGGGCGGAAGGCACTCGCGGCCCAACTATCGGAACAGGGGAAGCGGGATGGCTGACTTCGACGACGAGTTGTTGACCGCTGCCTTCGCCGAGTTCCGCGCCGGGACGACGCCGCAGGTGCGGCCGGCCGGAGCGGCCGCGGCGTACGCCACGCTCCGCGGCCGGCGCCGCAACCGGATGGTCGCGGCCGGCGTCCTCGCGGCACTGGTCGTGGCCGGGCCGACGACCGGGTACGTGATGGTGAACCGCGATCCGCACGGCCCGCCGGTGGACGTCGGTGAGTCCTCCACACCCACGCCCACCACGGCCGCGCCGACCTCGCCCCCGCCGACCGGTCGCACGGGCACACCGTCGGCGGCCCTCGATGGCAGGATCAGCAGGGCCGTGTTGGACGGTGCGACGCTCGACCTCCCGCCCTGGGGGCCGCACGCGACCGCCGACGGCTGCCCCTCGGGTCCGACGACGTTCTCGAACGGCTCCCATCCCGTCCGGGACTCGATGTCGATCTGGATCGAGGACGTGCTGCACCTCCAGGCCGACGGCGAGGGCACGGTCGACACGGTGGTGCGGTTCGCCTGCGGCGACCAGGGCAGCACCTTCCAGGTGGTGGCCTTCGACCGGAGCGCCGACGGCCGGATCCGCACGATCGGGCAGGTCCTGACGCAGACCGCGAGCGTCCGGACGATCGCCGGCATCCGGGCCGGCGAGGGCGGCCGGATCGACGCCAGGGTCGGCGATCTCCCGGCCTTTCTCCGCGGCCTGGAACCGGCGCCCCACACGCAGTTCCAGTGGCGGAGTTACGGCTGGGACGGTGACCGGTTCCGGCAGGTCGGCGGTCCGGCGGCGTTTCCGGCCAACCCCAGGGTCACCGACTACTCCGTCGCCAGCTCGGACCTGGTGTTCGGGCCGCCGGTGGACGGGGTACGGACCGGCTCGGTGACGGCGACCGTGCGCAACCTCGGCAGGACGGCGTTGCCGTTCAGGCTGGCGATGACCCTGCCGGGTGGGCTGACCCTGGTGGCACCGGACGGCTGTGTGACGGACACCCGTGACGCCGTCTTCAGCGTGGACTGCGACCATGCCCCGCTCGCCCCCGGCAGGGCACGGGAGGTGGTGTTCAGGTTCACGACGCCGGTGCCGGTGAGCTCGTGGGCGCAACCGCGTGTCGGCGTGTCGGTCGGCGAGGCGTACGGCGACCCGGAGCGGGAGAACAACGAGGTCGATCTCAAGATCGTGTTCTGACGCCGCCGGTCGCCGCCGGGGCCGGCCGGTCCGTCCGCCGGGTGCCGACCGCCGGTGGGCTGACCCGATCTCTGCGGTCCGGGCCGACTCAGCCCACCGGTGCCCGGCCGGGGTCGCGGCCCCGGAAGGTGGAGCGGTAGGCGTGCGGGGTGGCGCCGACCCGCCGCCCGAAGTGGTGCCGCAGGGTGGCGGCGTCGCCGAAGCCGGCCCGGGTGGCGACCGCCTCGATGCTCAGTTCGGTCTCCTCCAGCAGCCGCCGGGCCAGCAGCACCCGCTGGTTGGTGATCCAGTCGTGCGGCGTGGTGCCGGTCTCGGCCCGGAACCGCCGGGCGAAGGTGCGGGGCGCCATGTGCGCCCGCCCGGCCAGGTCGTCGACGGTGAGCGGGCGGTCGAGGTGCGCCATCAGCCAGCCCAGCACCGGCTCCAGGGTCGGTGCGGCCGGGGTCGGTGCGATCGGCGCCTCGACGTACTGCGCCTGCCCGCCGTCGCGGTGCGGCGGCACCACCATCCGCCGGGCCAGCTTGGTGGCGAGCGCCGAGCCGTGCTCCTGACGGACCAGGTGCAGGCAGGCGTCGATCCCGGCCGCGGTGCCGGCGCTGGTGAGCAGGTTGCCGTCCTGCACGTAGAGCGCGTTGCACCGCACCTTCGCGAGCGGGTGCATCTCGGCGAACTGGTCGGCGTACTTCCAGTGGGTGGTGCACTCGCGTCCGTCGAGCAGGCCGGCCGCGGCCAGCACGAAGGCACCGGAGCAGACGCTGAGCACGTACGCCCCCCGGTCGGCGGCCCGGCGCAGCGCCGCCAGCACGTTCGCCGGGACCGCGGCGCCGATGGCGCTGGTCGCCGGCACGGCGACCAGGTCGGCGTCCTCGACCGGGCCGAGATCGGCGCTCGGGGTGAGCTGGAAGCCGGACCGGGTGCGGATGGGTCTGCCGTCGGAGGTGCAGACGTCGAAGCGGTAGCCGGGGAAGCCGTCGGCGACCCGGTCGGTGCCGAAGACCTCGCAGAGCACGCCCAGCTCGAAGGGGGCGACCGGGTCCAGCGCGATGACGGCAACGTTCCGCAGCATGGATCGACGATAACCGAGAAGTGGCAGGAAATCGAGGGTGCATGGCAAAGCTGCCACTGTCCGGCGAGTACCGTCCGGCGCAGACTGGTAGTCGTAACAGCCGGTGCGCACCGGCGGCGAACCCACCGGTCGGGCCCGTGAAGACGGGCCGACCGCATCGACTGCGGAGGTCACGCCGCCATGGAACTCTTCGTCCTGCTCTTCTTCCTCGTCCTGCTCCTCGCCTCCGTGCTGGGGCTCACCGCCGACAGCCGTGACTCGGCCGACTGGCGGCCCAGCAACGGCGGACGGCGGTCGTCGCCCCGTGGCTGACGGGCCGTGCCGGGGAGTTCGCACCTGGCCAGCCGGGGTGGCGCCGTGCCGAAGGGGCCGCCCCGGCGACGGACGCGAACGGGCGTACGGCAGGCTAGGCGCATGGCTCAGGGCTCCTGGTACGACGCCGACATCGACCACGTGATCATTTCGGAGGAGCAGATCCGGGAGAAGATCGCGGAACTGGCCAAACAGGTGGCAGCGGACTACGTCGCCGTCACGGACCGGCTGCTCCTGGTCTGCGTACTCAAGGGCGCGGTCATGTTCATGGCCGACTTCGCCCGGGCGCTCGGCCGGCACGGGCCTCCGACCGAGCTGGAGTTCATGGCCCTATCCTCGTACGGGCAGGGCACCACCTCCTCCGGTACCGTCCGGATCCGCAAGGACCTGGACCGGGAGATCGCCGGCCGGCACGTGGTGGTGGTGGAGGACATCATCGACTCCGGGCTCACCCTCTCCTGGCTGCTGCGCTACCTGGAGTCCCGGGAGGCGGCCAGCGTCGAGGTGGTCGCGCTCTTCCGCAAGCCGGACGCGATCAAGGTCCGGGTGCCGGTGAAGTACGTCGGCTTCGACATCCCGAGCGAGTTCGTGGTCGGCTACGGGCTGGACTTCGGTGAGCGCTACCGCGAGGTGCCCTACGTCGGCGTGTTGAAGCCCGAGGTCTACGCCCGGTCCTGAGGTCGCCGTCCCGTCGTCGACCGGAATCGCCGCCCGGTCCGCCCTGACCGTCCTGGGTGTCGGCGCCGAAATATCGAGGCGACGTACAGCGCACTTTCAGGAAACGCGGTTACGGTATGCGGTGGTGGCGCGGAAGCCAACCTGCTACCCCAGGGCTCGCAGGCTCGCTCCTCGCGTTAACGGTGTACCGTCGAATGACCGCGGCGCGGTACCAAGCGCCCGGCGTCGGAGCCGGCCCGCAGGGGGCGGCACCGGCCCGCCGCTCCGGCGGCGGCAGCAGGCAACCAGACGATCAGGACGTCGATCAGGAGGGTCCGGGCGTTTACGGCGCTCGACAACAGCATGGAACGTACGCGTTTCTTCCGCCGCCCGGTGGTCTGGATCATCCTGGTGATCATCGGTGCGATAGCGCTCAGCTCATTCTTCAGTGGTGGCCCGAGCTATCACAAGGTCGACACCAACGTGGTGCTCGACCGGCTCAACCAGGGTGGCATCGAGAAGGCGATCTTCCAGGACAAGGAGCAGACGCTCCAGCTCGACCTGGCCGAGTCGGCCAAGTTCGGCGACACGGACACCGACAAGATCCAGGCCCAGTTCCCGTACGAGGTGAGCGACGAGGTCTGGAACCAGGTGGCCGCGGCCAAGGCGGCCGGCCGGATCACCGGAGCGACCGACACGGAGGTCTCCGGCGACAATCTCTTCGTCTCGCTACTGGTCAACCTGCTGCCGATCGCCATCCTGGTGATCCTGCTGCTGCTCTTCATGTCGCAGATGCAGGGCGGCGGGTCCCGGGTGCTCAACTTCGGCAAGTCCAAGGCCAAGATGATCACCAAGGACACCCCGAAGACCACCTTCGCGGACGTCGCCGGCTCCGAGGAGGCCGTCGAGGAGCTGCACGAGATCAAGGACTTCCTGCAGAACCCCGGGAAATACCAGGCCCTCGGCGCCAAGATCCCCAAGGGTGTGCTGCTCTTCGGCCCGCCCGGTACCGGTAAGACGCTGCTCGCCCGCGCGGTGGCCGGCGAGGCCGGCGTGCCGTTCTACTCGATCTCCGGCTCCGACTTCGTCGAGATGTTCGTCGGTGTCGGCGCGAGCCGGGTCCGCGACCTCTTCGAGCAGGCCAAGGCGAACGCCCCGGCGATCGTCTTCGTCGACGAGATCGACGCGGTCGGCCGGCACCGTGGCGCCGGCATGGGCGGCGGCCACGACGAGCGCGAGCAGACGCTCAACCAGCTCCTGGTGGAGATGGACGGCTTCGACACCAAGGGCGGCGTGATCCTGATCGCCGCCACCAACCGGCCGGACATTCTCGACCCCGCGCTGCTGCGCCCCGGCCGCTTCGACCGGCAGATCGCCGTCGACACCCCCGACATGGAGGGCCGCAAGGCGATCCTGCGGGTGCACGCCAAGGGCAAGCCCTTCTCGCCCGACGTCGACCTCGACGCGGTGGCCCGGCGTACCCCCGGCTTCACCGGTGCCGACCTGGCCAACGTGATCAACGAGTCGGCGCTGCTGACCGCCCGCAGCGACAAGCGGGCGATCTCCAACGAGTCGCTGGAGGAGTCGATCGACCGGGTGGTCGCCGGCCCGCAGCGCCGGACCCGGGTGATGAGCGACAAGGAAAAGAAGATCACCGCCTACCACGAGGGCGGGCACGCGCTGGTGGCGTGGGCGCTGCCGCACTCCGCCCCGGTGCACAAGGTCACGATCCTCTCCCGCAGCCGCTCCCTCGGGCACACCCTGGTGCTGCCGACGGAGGACAAGTACACCCAGACCCGGGCCGAGATGATCGACACCCTGGCGTACGCGCTGGGCGGCCGGGCCGCCGAGGAACTCGTCTTCCACGAGCCGACCACCGGTGCCGCGGACGACATCGTGAAGGCCAGCGCGTTGGCCCGGGCGATGATCACCCAGTACGGCATGAGCAGCAAGCTCGGCGCCATCAAGTACGGCACCAGCGGCGACGAGCCGTTCCTGGGCCGCAACATGGGGCACGAGCGGGACTACTCCGACGCGGTGGCCGCCGAGATCGACGCCGAGATCCGGTCGCTGATCGAGCTGGCCCACGACGAGGCCTGGGAGATCCTGGTCGAATACCGGGACGTCCTGGACAACCTCGTGCTGGAGCTGATCGAGAAGGAGACCCTCTCCACCGCCGACATGGCGCGGATCTGCGCCCGGGTGGTCAAGCGGCCGCCGATGGCACCTTACAACGGCTTCGGCAAGCGGCAGCCGTCGACCGAGCCGCCGGTGCTCACCCCGGGCGAGAAGGAGAAGCTCAAGGCGCAGGCCGAGGCGGACGGCGTCCAGGCGACGATCGGCAACAACACCAACAACACGACGCCCAACTCGGACGGTCCACACTGAGCGCAGCGTTTTCACAGGCCGCCGGCGGTGACGCCGGCGGCCTGTCCGCGTCCGCCACCGAGCCCGACGGTGACGAGGAGCTGGACTACCTCGCCGCCCGGCTGGTCAACGGCAATCTCACCGGCCGGCCGGTGGAGGAGGCCGTCGACCTGGCCCGGATCGAGAAGGCGGTGCGGGAGATCCTGACCGCCGTCGGCGAGGACCCCGACCGGGACGGCCTGCGGCAGACCCCGGCCCGGGTGGCCCGGGCGTACGCGGAACTCTTCGCCGGGCTGCGGGTCGATCCGGCCCAGGTGCTCAGCACCACCTTCGAGGCCAATCACGAGGAGCTGGTGCTGGTCCGGGACATCGACGTGATGAGCCTCTGCGAGCACCACCTGCTGCCGTTCCGGGGCTCGGCGCACATCGGTTACATCCCGGGGGAGAGCGGCCGGATAACCGGGCTCTCCAAGCTGGCCCGGCTGGTCGAGGTCTATGCCCGCCGCCCGCAGGTGCAGGAGCGGTTGACCTCGCAGATCGCCGACCTGCTGATGGACAGACTCGAACCGCGCGGCGTCCTGGTGGTGCTGGAGTGCGAGCACATGTGCATGGCGATGCGCGGCATCCAGAAGGCCGGCGCCAAGACCATCACCTCGGCGGTGCGCGGCCTGCTGCAGCGGGACGCCAAGTCGCGGGCCGAGGCGATGATGCTGATCCTCGGCGCCAACCGCACCGCCTGAACCGGGCCCCGCGACTTCCCGGCCGACCCGCCGTCGCCCCGCCTCGCCGCGCGGTGGCCGGACCGTCGTTTCCGCGCGTCCGGCCGACGATGCTCGCGGCACCCGTCCGCCGATCTGCGGCACCCGGTCCGCCTGTCCGAGGCGCCGGTCCGGCTATCTGACCAGCCAGAATCCGCCGAGGCAGAGCAGGGACAGCACGCAGAGCACCGCCAGTGCGAGCGCGCCGTAGAGCAGCGTCCGGGGCCAGGGCAGTGGGCCCGCACCGGGCAGCCGGGTGGCGGCGTCGGCGGCGTCCGCGGTCGCCCGGGCGGCCCGCAACGCCGCCAGCACCGCCTGCGGGCCGCCGGCCATGGCCTGACCCGCCGCCGCCACCTCCGGCTCGGAGGGCACCAGGTCGGCCTCGGCGACGCCCAACGCCCGCAGCCGGGACTGCTGCGGCACCAGCCGGGCCCGTACCCCGGCCAGTTCCGCCAGGGCGCTGTGCACGCCCCGGTCCTGCTCGGCGGCGGCGCCGGCCGCGGCCCGACGAACCGCGTCCAGCCCACGGGCGGCGGCCAGGTAGTCCTGCCAGGGGTCGCCGCTCATGCCGTCCCCTCCCTGCGGTCCGGTGCGCCGTACGGGACGACCAGGCTGGCCCGGTCGGTGCGGCGGTCGTAGAGCAGGGCCCGGCCGGGACGGGGGCGCCAGCCGACCGCCCGGCCGAGCAGCCGGGTCACCTCCGGCTCGGGCACGTCGAGGAAGACCAGACCGTCGATGATGGCCGGTGCCTCAACCTCCGGGCCGCCCTCCGCACCGGCGCCGGGCTCCGGGTCGGCGGATGGTCCGGGCTCCGGCGGCACGGCGACCAGGTCGGCGAACGGGCGTATCGCCCGCCACCAGCCGAGCAGGTGCACGCCCCGGGCCGGCCCGTCGCGCAGCAGGGCCCGGAGCCGGTCCGCCGCCAGTCCGCCCGGCGCCGGGGAGTCTGGTGCTGGGGAGTCCGGTGCCGGGGAGTCCGGTGCCGGGGAGTCCGGTGCCGGCGGGCCCGGGGCCGGGGGGTCTGGGAGGAGGTCGTCCAGGCCGAAGGCGACCAGGTAGCCCGGGCCGGGCAGCGCCAGCGCGTCGGCCAGCCCGGCGGCGCCGACCAGGTCGACCCGGTGCCGTCGGCCGAGCGTGGCGGCCAGCGCCGTCGCGACCGGGTCCGGCCCGGCGATGGCGATCACGAATTCGACGCTTCCGGCGGGATGCCGCGCGGCGAGTCCCCGGGCCGCACCGGCCAGCACCCCGGCGCCGGCCGGATCCGGCCCGAGAACCGCGAGGTGCCGCCCGGGTGCTTTGTCAAGCCGCAGCTCCGCAGGGCGCGGCGACACGTCGACCAGCATCCCGACCGGCGCACAGCCGGACACCCGCCCTCCGGCGACAGCCTCCGGATCTTCCGTCGCGACAGCATCCGGCCCGTCTCCGGGCGGAACCGGGGGGAGGGGCGGGGACAGATATCCGGTGAAGACCGCCGGACCGCTCGTACCGGCGGGTCGGTCCGCCCAGAGCCGGTGCCGTAGCCCGCTGAGCGCGCCCGGATCGGCGTACGGGTCGGGATACCGGATGATCCGCTCGTGTCCCCGGGTCGCGCCGCGCGGCCCGCCGAGACCGCCGGCGGTGTTCACCACCGCCGTGCCCACCGGCAGGCCCGCCGCCGAGTCGTTCGCCGGCTCCAGCACGTCCGCGCCGCCGGGCAGGGCCACCCGGACCGGAAACTGCCCGAGCAGCGAGTCCCGCCGGGCCCGCAACGCGGCCAGCACCGGCGTCGGGCGACCGGTGAGGATCAGGTGTACGCCCCCGGCCCGGCCCCGCCGGGCCACCGACTCCAGCCGGGCCAGCGCCTCGACACCGACCGCGTCCTCCTCGGCGAGCAGCAGTGCGAACTCGTCCAGCACGCAGACGATCCGGGGCGTCGGCCGCTCGGCCGACCCGTCGGCACCGCGCCGCTGGGCGGGCACCGACGGTGTCGCCGCCGGCTGCTGCCGGTCCGCGGATGGCGGGGAGGCGTCAGCCGCTTCCCGGCGAGCGAGTTCCCGGCCAGCGAGTTCCCGGCGGTCGAGCTCGGCATCGAGCTCGCGGAGCACGGTGAGACCGTACTCCCGGTCGGCCTGCATCCCGACCACCCGGACGTGCGGCAGCCACGGCCGGCCCGGCCCGGTGCCCCCGTCCGCCGGTTCCGGGACGAATTCGGTGAACGCCCTCCCGTCGGCGAAGTCGACCAGATAGAGCGCCAGCTCGCCGGGGCGGTAGCGACTGCAGAGCCCGTAGAGCACGTTGACCAGGAACGCGGTCTTGCCGGCACCGTCCCGCCCGCCCACCAGCCAGTGCGGGGTGCGGTCGTCGAAGCCGAGCGTCACGGTCCGTTCGCCGTCGTGCCCGACCGGCGTGCTCAGCCCGTCGCCGGCCGACTCCGTCCAGAACCCGTCCGGCGCGTCCGGCAGCAGATCGTGCAGGGTACGGCGGTAGTCGGCGTGGAACCGTGCGGCCAGGTCCCGGCAGACCCGGTCGAGCAGCGGGGCCGGTGGAGACTCGTCGAGGAAGACCGGCGCGTTGAGCCCGGTGCCCGGCAAATGCGGTCCCGGAGCGCTGAACGACGCCCCGGGCGGATCGCCGACCAGGGCGTAAGGGTTGCGCATCGCGATCATCGTGGCGCGGGAGAGCGGCGCGACGCTGGTCTGCGCGGTCAGCGGCGGGGGCGGCCAGCCGGCGACCACCAGGTGCAGCCCCGCCTCCGGCCCCTCCCGGGCCAACGCGCCGATCCGGGCCAGGTCGGTCGCCTCGGTCAGCTCCGGCAGCGAGCCGAGCACCACCAGCAGGGTGCGGTCGTGCCGGTTGTAGCGGGCGGCGGCCGGCCGGGTCGGGCGTACCCAGTGCTCGGCCTCGGCCAGCACGGCGCGCAGGCCGGTGCGGTCGGCGACCGGCGGCGGCATCAGGCCGGCGTCGGCGAGCGGTGCGAAGGGCGCGAAGAGCTGCCCCTCGGTGGCGGCGTCGACGGCCCGCACCAGCAGCGAGCCGGCCGGGGCGGCGGCGAGCAGCCGGAGCAGTACGCAGCGGAGCAGCCCGGCCACCCGGGGATCGCGGCTGTCCGCGTCGACGGTGAGGTGACCGGTGCCGAGCAGCGGCACCACCACCGGAAACCGGGCGTCGTCCAGCGGCTGGGCGGTGCCGATCCGGACGAAGGCCGGCGCGGCCGGACCGCCCAGCGGCGCGTCCTCGGACTGGGCGTCCAGCGGGGCGCCGAGCCAGCCGGGGGCGAGCAGGCTGGCGGCGGCGCGTAGCCGTTCGGCGAGTTCGTGTTGCTCACGCTGGTCGGCGGGGACCGGACGGAGCGCGTCGAGGGCGCTGCTCGCGGCGGCGGTGGTGGCGGCGGCCCGGCGGTGCAGCGCGGCCGCGGTGCCGGCGGCGGCCCGCCAGCGTAGCGTGGCGGCGTGGCCGGTCGGTCCCCTCCAGGTGTCCACCGCACCAACTCCCTCGTCCTGCCCTGAGACGGTATCCCAGCGCGGCGGCATTCTCGCGGACCTCCCACGGCACTCGCGCAAGGAAGGGCCCCTTCTTATCGCTTTCTGTAGAAGAAGGGCCCCCGCCTAACCCGCCGAGACCCGGCGCGGCGGCGGCGTGGCGGAGCGTGAGCTGGCGTTGGCGTTTGGTTATCAAGCTGGAATTTCCGCCCATTGGGTACGGGACCGCCAGCGGCTAGCCTCAGGGGGTGGAATCAGTGCACCCCCCGGCCGATTCCCAGGTGTCCCGGGTTCCGTCCCAGCGGACCCCACCCGGGCAGGCCGTCGGCGAGCCGGTCGCGCCGCCACCGGCGCCGCGCCGGCGGCGCCTCGGCCTGGTGCTGGCGGTGGTCGGCGGTGCGCTCGCACTGTTCTGCCTGGCCGGTGCCGCCATCGGATACGTCGCCTACGACCGGTTCACCGCGCCCGACCGGAGCAGCCCGAGCGTGGTGGTGGACAACTACCTGAGGGCCTTCCTGGTCGACGAGAACGACGTACTGGCCGAGCAGTTCGAGTGCGCCGACCGCGCCGGACTGGCTCCACTGGAGACGCTCCGGGCCGACCTGGCGGCCCGGGAGCGGCAGTTCCAGATCACCTTCGTGGTCAAGTGGGGGCCGCTGGACGTCCGCGCCCAGGAGTCGACCGCCGAGGTGCTCGTGGAGCTGGTGATCTCGTACCGGGTCGACAACCTGGCCCAGACCGATCACCAGCCGTGGCGGTTCGTGACCGAGCAGGACGACGGCTGGCGGGTCTGCGAGGCCGCCCCGGCGGGCTGAGCGGGGGCTGACCGGTCACTCGACCCAGAGTAGGTGGACCGGGACCTCCAGCGTGGTGGGCGGCCGGCCGCTCCACGCCCAGCGGTACCAGTCGAGCTCGGCGGTGACGCGTACGCAGATGTCCCCGTCGGCGCTGGTGTGGACCTCGGTGACCGCGCGCAGGTCGCGCCGCTCGACGGCGTCGGCGACCTGGACCACCCGGCGGCCGGCGACCGCGTCCGCCTCCACCACCGGCACCGGGGCCCGGTGCGTCGGCGCGTCCAGCGAGACCAGCCGGGAGATCACGTCCGGCCGGGTCGGTCGGGGGATCGGCGGCGCGGCGGCGTCCCGGCCGGAGACCTCGCCGAGGGTTTCGACCCAGACCCGCTCCGCCGGCACCAGCGGGGCGAAGACCTCGATCTGCTCGGCCTCCGCCCTGTACCACTCGTGTTCGGCCAGCACCGGCACGTAGGTGCGGCTGCCCTGCACCACCCGCTCGTCGGCCCGCAGGTCGGCCCGCCAACCGAGGCCGGGCAGGCCGACGAGGACCCGACACCCCCGCAGGTCCGTCCGGTCGGCCGCGGCGGCGATCACGATCGGACGGGGTGGCGCCGGGGCCCAGTCGGGCTGCCCGGCGAACGGATCGGGAAGTGGATCGTGGCTCACGGGTCGCTCGACCTATCTGTAGATCCTCGGTTGACCGCAGCTTGAACCCTCACCTGGCTATTTTCCAGGCTCTCCCGTCGACTTTCCAGGTTCTTCGGCCTGCGCCGTGCCCCGTCGCCCGCGGCCGCGCCGGCTCCGGTCCGCGCCGGGCGGTGATCCGGACCGGAGCCGGATCCGTCGCCGACGTGTTCGCCGGCAACGAACATGCGCTGCGACGCCGTCCGGCCCGGCTAGGGTGGGCGGATGGAGCGCGATCTTGGTGAGCTGCGCAGCGTCGACGTCGGCGGGTTGACGATGGTCTACCGGGTTGCCGGCGACCCGGCCGCCCCGCCGATGCTGCTGCTCCACGCGCTCGGCGAGAGCGGGCACGACTGGCGGGGCGTGCTCCCCGAACTCGCCCGGACGCACCGGGTGCATGTCCCGGACCTGCGCGGGCACGGCGCCAGCGGCTTTCCCGGGCAATACTCCTTCGAGCTGATCCGCGACGACGTGCTCGGTTTCCTCGACGCGCTCGGGGTGCCGGAGACGGTCCTGATAGGGCATTCGCTGGGCGCCGTGGTCGGGTTGCTCGTCGCCGACGCCGCGCCGCACCGGGTGCTGCGGCTGGTCCTGGAGGACGCCCCGCCGCCCAAGCCGGGTGCGTTGGACCGGCCGCCGCTGGAGCCACCGGACGAGCCCCTGCCATACGACTTCGCCGTCGTCAACGCCATCCGCCACCAGCTCACCAACCCCGATCCGCAGTGGTGGGAGCGCAGCGCCGACATCGCCGTCCCGACGCTCGTGGTCGGCGGAGGCCCGGAGAGCCAGATTCCGCAGGAGATACTCGCGGAGTTGGCCGGGCGCATGCCGGACGCCAGGTTCGTGACGATCGCCGCCGGTCACCACGTACACCGCAATCAGCCGGCCGCCTTTGTCGCCGTGGTCCGCGGTTTCCTGAGCCTCGGCCCCGCATAGGCCGCGCAGACGGACGTCTGCGATGCCCTGTGACGCCCGCCGACCCGTGACTCGCGAACAGGTTGCCCTCGTGGCTGACCGGCGTCGAGAGGCTCACTCAGCCGATGCGGCCGACGCCGCCGAACAGGTAGACCTCCGGCTCGTCGGACTCCGGGTCGGGGCGCCAGCGCGAGCACGTGACGACGCCGGGCTCCAGTAGATCCAACCCGTCGAAGAAGCGTTCGAGCTCCGTCTTGGTCCTGGCGCGGATCGGCGTGCCGCCGCGCTCGGTGGTCTCCCGCATCGCGCGCAGCATCGGCTCGCCGTGGATCTCCGCGGTGGAGTGGGTGAGCACCAGGTAGCTGCCGGTGGGCATCGCCTGCACCAGCTGCGCGACGGAGCCGTACGCCACGGCGTCGTCCATGAGGTGGTTGACGACGCCGAGAAGCATGAGCCCGATCGGCTGCGAGAAGTCGAGCGTCTGCCGCGCGGCCGCGAGTATCGTCTCCGGCTGCCGCAGATCGGCTTCGACGTAGTCGCAGCTGCCTTCCGACGTGCTGGCCAGGAGTGCCCGCGCATGCGCCATGACGAGCGGGTCGTTGTCGATGTAGACCACCCGGCAGCGCGGGTCGAGGGACTGCGCGACCTCGTGGGTGTTGTCCGCCGAGGGGAGCCCGGTGCCGACGTCGAGGAACTGACGGATGCCGGCATCCTCGACGAGGAACCTGACCACGCGCTTGAGGAAAGCGCGCTCGGACCTGGCCCCGATGGGGATGTCCGGGATGTGCGCGATCACCTCGTCGCCGGCGGCCCGGTCGACCGCGAAGTGATCCTTGCCGCCGAGCCAGTAGTTCCAGATCCGCGCCGAGTGTGGAACCGTGGTGTCCAGTTTGGAGCCTGAGGGAACCGCCCGGTCCTCGGTCATGCGGACATTCTTCCGCACTCGAGGGGCGGTGACGCAAGTGGGGCGCCGAGGCGAGGAGGAGTTCCCACCGCAGGCTTCAGCTATCCGCGGTCGGCCAGCGGCGCGCCCCGCAGCCGCATGAACGGCACCGGGTCGGTGGCACCGGCACTGCTCCGGTCGCCGCGCAGGTGCACCTCGAAGTGCAGGTGCGGCCCGGAGGAGTTGCCGCTCGACCCGACCCGCCCGATCACCTGCCCGGCCTCCACCGTGTCGTTCTTCGACACCATCGGTCGGGTCACCATGTGGCAGTAGCGGGTGATCACGTTGCCGGCGTGCAGGATGTCGACGAACCAGCCGCAGCCGCCCTTGCCCGGAAAGCCGTCCACGTCGCAGCTCAACCGGCCGCGCCGGTCGGGATCGCAGCGGGAGACGATCACCCGGCCGCCCGCCGCCGCCCGGATCTCGGTGCGGTACTTCGCCGCCGGGATGTCGACGCCGTTGTGCGACGGCCGCTGGCGGGTCTGGAAGCCGGAGGTGACCGCGCCGGGGACCGGTGCGGTCCAGCCCGAGGCGGCGATCTCCGCTCCCTCGGCGCAGTCGAGCTCGAGATCGGTGCCGGCGGCCCGGGCCGCCCCGCCGGTCAACGCGTTCACGATGTCGGTCGCCAGCGGCTCGTGCTTGGCGTACGCGTCCGGAAAGGCGCTGATCTGCACCGCCTGGGCGGCCCGGGTCAGGGAGCGGCGCTGCCAGTTCCCGATCGTCTTCAGCTTCTCGTAGAACTTCCGGGCCGCGTACTCCGGATTCAGGATCTGCTCCGGGGTGCCCCAGCCGGTGCTGGGCCGCTGCTGGAAGAGCCCGAGCGAGTCGTGGTCGTTGCGGTCGCCGAGATGCCCGAGGTTGTTCAGGGCGGACTCCTGCATGGCGGTGGCGACCGCGATCACCCAGGCCCGGGGTGGCAGCCCCGTCTCCCGGCCGACCTTGATGATGATCGCCGCATTCCGCATCTGCGACGCCTTGTAGGGGCCGACCAGCGGCAGGTCCCCCTCGGTCTTCACCGGGTCGCCGCTGCCGCAGCCGAAGGTGGTCGCCGCCAGGTTCTCCTGCTCGGAGGCGAACATGGTCACCAGGAACGCCCCGGTCCCGCCGCCGCAGCAGAGCAGCGCGAGTACGCCGGTCAGCGCCATCGCCAGCGCGACCCGGCGTACCGGCCGCCGGGCCGGACCCTGCTCGGTCATCGTCGCCCCACCTCCCCGCACCCGCTCAACGCCGTTGCCAGTCCACCGTGTCGACCCGCCAGCGGCCCTCCGCCGCCACCAGGCCGAGCCGCAGCTCGCCGGAGTCGACCGGTACGACCACCTCGACCAGGCTGTCGTTGTGGGGCACGACCACCAGCTCGCCGGTGATCCGGTCGGCCGGCACGGTGACCGGGTCGACGCCGGTCAACTGCTCGACCAGATCGTCGGTGGCGAGCGGCCGGAGACCCTCCTGCCACTCCTGCGCGGTCACGTCGTGGTCGAGCCAGGCGGTGGCGAACGACCGGGCCACCTCCGCCGGCTCCGGGGCGCCGGGGCTGGTCCGGGGCGAGGGCTCCTCGGTCGCGATCAGGCCGTCGTCGCCGGCCGCCGGGTCGGTGATGCTGATCGGGCCGGGCGTCCCGCCGACCAGGCCGGGGCGGTCGTCGCCCGGTCCGGCGACCAGCCGGGCCGCGCCGACGATGCCGATGATCACCACGGCGAGTCCGAGTGCCAACCCGAGCCGGGACCGGAGGATCCGGGTGACGAGGTACTCCAGCGCCCGCCGCATCGGCTACCTCGCCTCGGAGCGGATCCGGGGCGCCCGGGGCGCCGGCGCCGGGTCCGGCGCGGGCGCCGAGTCGGGCCGGTAGATGACGTAGGACGGGTTCTCCACCGGTACGTCGGGCTCGGTCCACTCGGCCGGCCGGCGCCGGGACGGCCGGCTCCGGGACGGCGGTGAACCGGTCGACCGTTCCGGAGCACCGGCCGGGGCGGTCTCGGGCCGGTCGGTGCCCCGGTCGGCCGTTTCCGGGCGGCTGCCGGCACCGCTGGAGACCGCCTCCTCGTGCCGGGTCTCCGGGCGTACGTTGGTCTGCTGGATCACCACGCTCCGGTTCTTGATCCGGATGTCGGTGCGGCGGTCGTCGTCGTCGAGCTGCGAGGCGGCCCGGACGTCCCGGAAGAACCGGCGGTGCCACGACCCGGGCGAGGCGATCACCTGGCTGCTGTCCTTGCCGCCGAGCTGGGTGATCCGGCGGTACGGCCGCAGCAGCAGCCAGCCCACCACCCCGCAGAGCCAGACCAGCACCACCTGGAGCCAGCCGGGAATCGTGGACGTGCCCATCACCAGGTCGACGGCGAAGAGATAGATCGCCGCACCGGTGCCGAAGATGGCGATGTTGAACACGGCCGCCACCACGGCGTTGCCCAGCCGGCGCAGCCCGGCGCTGGCCGGGCGGAGCAGCCCGACCGTGCCGAGCACCGGGGCGGCGATCACGGCCCAGCGGAAGAGCAGGAAGCCGAGGAGCACCAACACCGAGGCGGTCAGGTCGAACATCGCGAAGAGGATCGCGGCCAGGATGGCGATCAGCCCGGCGCCGATCCGGTCCGAGTCCCGGGCGCCGCGCAGGTACTCGTACGCCTCGGGGTCCTCCTGCCGGATCTGCTCGGCGACCTTCATCCACTGTTCCTGCTTGGCCTCGACGGTCGCCTTCCGGGTCTCCGGGTTGGCGGCGATCTTCGCGGTCTCCTCCCAGGTGAACGCCTTGGCGTCGTAGAGCGCCCGCCCGTACTTGCGGGCCGTCTCGCTGTCGGAGGAGCCGAGCGCACCGCGCAGCCAGTTGCGGTAGAGCATCGTCTCGGTCGCGGTGTCGCTGGCCCGCAGCGCCGGCGGCCGGTTGTCCTTGCAGCTCGCCGGGTTGAGCGCGCCGCATCGGTCGGCCGGGATGCTCTTGTCCCGGGGGCCGACCGCCTCGTGCACCACGTTCAGCGTGGTGACCAGGGTGCCGTCCGCGACGTTGGCGGAGTGCACCGGCCAGGCGGCGACGGCGGTCACCGCCACCATCACGAACACGGCCCAGCCGGCCGTGGTCATCGCGTTGCTCATGTCGGACTGCCGGGAGCGCCAGAGCAGATAGATGCCGACGACGCAGAGGGTGATGATCCCGAAGACGCTGAAGACCCGCTCGTAGACGGCCTTGGTGGCCTGCTCGACCAGCGGATCGGCCCAGTCCCACATGCTGCCGGGGTCCCAGGCCCGCTCGCGCAGCGCGTTCGACGCGCCGATGATGCCGGAGGCGATCCGGATCTCGCCGTCGGCGATCTTGTTGAAGACCTTGCTCCCGGGGTCGATCACGTCCGAGGCGCAGCCGCCGGTGTCGTCGTACGTCTCGTAGCTGTAGCCGGCGTTGCCGTACTCGGTGTACATCCCCTTCACGCCCGGCTTGGTGCTCGCCTCCGGGCGGCTGCCGAACCAGCCGCCGAACCCCTGGTCCGGGGCGCCCGGGGTGGGTGCCTTCACGCAGTCGCGGACGTTCTGGCCGACGTCGGCGAGCCGGTCGACGCAGGCCCGGAAGTCGGCCTCCCACTCGGCGGTGGTGCAGAGCGCGGCCTTGGCCCGGGTCGGGACCGGCGCGGCGGAGGCGGGTGCCGTGGCGCCGAGCACCGGCCAGACCAGGGTGGCGGTCGCGAGCACCCCGATCGCGAGCAGCAGGGCGGCGACCCGGGCTCCGATCCTCGCCATCGTTACGCCTCCAGGTCCGCGACGGGGGAGGGCAGGTTGGCCGCGACCGCCTTCGCCGCGACCGGGGTGGTGTCCAGGTGGTCGAGCAGGCCGGGGACGTAGGAGACGTCGACCCGCACCTTCTGCACCCGGCCGTCGACGTCGCGCATCACGAACTCGCGGAAGCCGAGCCGGTCGGCCGAGCCGGCGTCCACGCTGGAGAGCGCGGCGAGGGTCGCCTCGTAGCCGTCGTCGACCGGCACCCGGAGCAGCCGCAGCGCCTCGGAGGCGATGTCGACGTCCTCGGCGATCCGCCCGACGAAGACGGTGGAGACCAGGTTCTGCACGTCGAGGCCGAGGATGTCCTTCGGGTTCTGCGACGAGACCAGCGCGGCGAGGTTCCACTTGCGGGAGTCCCGGGCCAGCCGGACCAGGAAGGACCGGCCGGAGCGCCAGCCCTCCATGAAGTGCGCCTCGTCCAGGCCGACCAGCTTCCGCGACGACATCGACCCGCCGTAGCAGCGGCGTACGGCCAGCCGGTGCGCGGTGTGCAGCATCGGCAGCGCCAGCGCCTCCTCGGCGGACCAGTACTCCCGCTCGATCTTCAGGTCGGGGAGGCGGAGCCCGGCCATGGTGATCACGGTCAGCGTGGCGTCGGCACCGAGCAGCCCTTCCGGCGGGCGGCCGAAGAAGAGCAGCGCCAGCGGCATCTCGGCGGTGTCCAGCAGCAGGTTGGCCAGCTCCCGACCCTCGTCCTCCAGCCCGGCCAGGCAGGCGACCACGTCGTCCAGGGTGGAGGTCTCCTCGGCCGGCACCTGCCGGACCGCGTGCCGGAACAGCGTCGCCGTGGACGCCTCCCGGGCCACCTGCGGCGGCACCAGCATCATGCAGATGTCCTGCACCAGCATCCGCCGTTCGGCGCGGGCGTTGGAGACCGCGATCTGGAACTCCCGGTCACCGGCGGCGCCGGCCGGGAACTCGGTGCGCAGCGGGGTCGGGATCAGCGCGTACGGCGCCAGGGTGCCGTGCTCCGAGCCGGTCAGGTTCAGCACCCGCGAGTGCGGTCGCAGCTCCGGCATGGCGCAGAGCCGGGCCAGTGGGCCGGAGGGGTCCAGCAGGGTCACCTGCACCCCGCGCCGGGCGGCCAGATAGCCGAGCGCACCGAGCAGGGTCGACTTGCCACCGCCGGGCTCGGCGACGAAGACGGCGAGCCCGGAGCGCTCGCGTACCTCCATCGGGAAGTGCAGGTCGAGGAAGACCGGCCGGCGGCAGGTGCCGGCGGTCCGGCCGATCAGGTCGCCGCGCCGGTCGCCGACGGTGGAGGCGGCCTGCGGCAGCGCGGCGGCGAGCAGGTTGACCGGCATCCGACGCAGGTAGCCGGTGTTGGCGATCGGCTCGCCGGGGATGAACTCCCGGGCCAGCCAGTCCTGGTTCTTCGGATGCTGGAGCGAGATCCGCAGCTCCCGGCTGTAGAGCTGGATCAGCCGCCGGGCCCGCTCCAGGCACTCCTCCCGGTTACGCCCGCCGACCGCGATCCGGTGCCAGCCGTGCGCCCTCGCCGACTCCACCGGCAGCCCGGTGGTCATCTCGTCGCCGATCACCAGGGCCCGCTTGGCCAGCCGCTCCAGCTCGGGCGGGGCGTCGATGCCGTGCTCGGCGTAGTCGAGCTGCTGGGAGCGGATCATCCGCAGCCGGTGCTCCAGATTGCGGAACGAGTCGTTGGGGCCGAGGATGTCGACCCGGGTGGAGATCTCCATCGGCCAGGGCAGCCGCTCGTGGAAGTGCAGCCAGGGCTCGTGCCGCTCCGGGATCTCCAGCGGCTCCATCCGGCCCACCGCCAGCACCGCGACGTGCCGCTCCTCGCCGGTCATCCGGTTGACCAGCTTGACGGTGGAGCCGTACGGGGTGCGGTAGCGCTCCACCTGCTCGGTGAGGGCGAGCAGGTCGCCACGCTCCCAGTGGCCGTTGGTGACCGGCGAGAGCGTCCCGGGCGGGGCCATGCAGAGCGCCACGGAGCGGTACATCAGCCACTCCAGCTCCTCGGCGGTGACCTGCCGGCCGCGCATGCCGAAGGCGCCGAGCACCTCGTCGAACTGCTCGACCGTGCGGCCCAGCTTGCGGCGCTCGCCGTCGGCGGTGCCCCGGCCGAAGGCCCGGAGGAACCGCTCGGCCAGCGAGTTGCCGAGGGAGCGGCGGGCGAAGGTGACGCCGAGGTAGGTCTGCCCCTCGGCGTGGTTGACCGAGAGCAGGTGCCGTTGGGCGGCGACCAGGTGGTCCGACCAGCTCGGCGCGCCGGCCACCCCGGGCAGCGGCTGCGGGGTGTGGCCGTCGATCGTCCGGGCCCACTCGTCGGCCGGGAACGGTCGGGTGGTCCGGCGCAGGTGCAGCCGGAAGCCGGCGAGGCCGGCGTACTGCTCGGAGATGGCCGCCAGCAGCGCCTCCCGCTCGGCGTCCGGCCGGAACGCCCAGCGCACCTCCGGCAGCCAGTACCAGGCGGTGACGGTGTTGGGGGTGAAGGTCAGGTGACCGGCGATCTCGGTGATGGCCAGCTCGACGGCGGGATCCCGGTCGCCGAAGCGGAGCTTGGGCGCGCGTACCCGCTGGGGTGTGGTCACCGGCTGCGGCCTGGTCGGCTTCGGGGTGCTCCGCCGCTGCTTCGGCGGGCCCGGCGGTGTCTCGCGGGCGGGTCGCGCGGATGGTCGGCGGGCCGGCTGCTCGGCCGGCTCGCGGACGGTCGGCAGCGCCTCGGCGTGCGCGCCGCCGCGCTGCTGTGGCGCCGGACCCGGCCGCCCGGGGTACGTCTCGGCGGGGCCGCCGTTGTGGGTCACCGGCGCGCCGCCCGGCGCCGGGTGGGACACCGCCGCGTCGGGCGGCCAGCCGGCACCGGACGGCGCGCCCGGACCGGGCCGGGCCGTGGACCGTGTCGCGGCTCTGGTGTCGGCGCCCCTGGTGTCGGCGCCCCTGGCATCGGGCTGACCGGGTGCCGCCGCGGGCGCCCGACCGGCGCTGCCGCCCGCCGGGGACTGCTCCGGCTCCCAGGCCGGAAGGCCGACGGTGGCGCCCCGATCCTCGCCCCAACGACCGTGTGGCCGGGACTGCGGCGCGGGCGGGGTGCGGGGGGCCGGTCGGGGTGCGGGCGCGGCCGGCGCCGGCGGTGGGACCGGGCCGGCGCCGAAGAGGTCGAGGAAGGGGGAGTCGATGTCCGGGTGCTCGGCCGGGGCCGGCGGTCGGGCCGGGGCCGCGGCGTGCGGCGGGGCCGGCGGTGGGGCGCCCGGTCGGGATGGACGGTTGCGGGCCGGTGGCTGCGGTGCCTGGAAGACGGCGACTCCACCGTGCCCGGTGTTGCTGAGCAGCGCGGCGTCGTACTCGGCCTCGTCTGCGGGCTCGGACGGCTGGTAGCTGGAGGACTGCGTACCGTTACCGGTGTTGTCGCCCGGCCGGCCGGCCGGGGAGGAGCCCGGCGGAGAGGGACGGGTCATGCCGTCGCCCCGCCCGGCCCGACCGGTTCCGCTGTGCGGTGGCGGGTAGGTCTGGTCTGCTCGATCACGCCGTCACCTCGCTGCGGTCGGTCATGTCAACTGCTCCCGGATCCGGATGCGGGTCGCGACCAGCCGCGGGTCGCGCTGCTCTGTTGCCGGTTCGCGGGTGCGCCGCCAGTCGGTCAGTGCCGTCCGGATGACCATCCGGGCGGGCCGATCGGGGTCGACGTACCGGAAGACGAACGAGGTGGTCACGATCGCGAGCGCGATCTCCCAGGCGGGGATCAGCTCGACCGTGAACGTGAAGAGCCAATGAATGAACATGAAGAGCGGCACCAGCACCATGAAGAGCCCGTACTGCGTGTAAGGCAGGTGGATGGGCAACGTGTAGCCGGGCGGCCCCAGATAGACCAGGCGGGCCCGATAGATGTCGTCGTCGGTGCGCAGCCGCATCTCGTGCTCCGCGGTCTATTCGAAGATCAGGTTGATCAGGTTCTCGCCGACGAAGAACAGCGTCGCCGCCCCGGCGATGAAGGCCAGGCCGAGCAGTGCGATCGCCGAACTGGTCAGCACCTTGGAAACCTCGCCCTTGCTGGCCCGCCCGATGAAGATCACACCGAGCACGGCGAGCAGGATGGGCGCGATGTTGGTGGCGAAGAAGCCGACGATCCCGTCGGTGTCGATTTTGCCCTCGGGCGACGGCTCGGCCGCCACGACGAGGGCGAAGGAGTGGAGCGCGTGCGTGGCAGCCGGCCATGCCGTCTCCACCAGCTCCATGGCGAACATCGGAATCCTCCCCCGGTGCGGTGACGCCCCGCCTCCGCACTGCTGTCAAGCCCGGTCAACCGGGTCGCTCGTGGGGTGTTGATCGACCCTGCGTCCTGCAATCACCGCGAAGGGTGATGGTTTGTGGGCGTTTGTGTCCTGATTTGGCCCATCTCTTAAGTTCTGGCATCTGGCTGATGCGAGCGTACGGCCCGTGCCTGTTTCGAACAAGCGCGGCCGAGTGCCACCGATCCGTCCCGACCGGCCGGTTTTCACGTGCCCGGCCCGGCCCCGCGCCCGGAGGGAGCGGCGGGTGGCCCAGAGGGGTGGTGGCGGGCTGGGTAACGTCGAGCCGTGAGAGAGCCAGTCCAGGGTCCCGGCACGGTCGGCGGCGCGGCCCCGCCCCGCGGCGATCTGCTCCGCCCGCCGGAACCGGTGGTGGATCTGCTCCGCCCGCCGGAGCCGGTGGTGATGGGCGTTCTCAACGTCACGCCCGACTCCTTCTCCGACGGCGGCCGTTACGCCGACCTTGACGCCGCCGTCCGGCACGGGGTGCAGATGCACGCCGACGGCGCCCACCTCATCGACGTGGGTGGCGAGTCCACCCGGCCCGGTGCCGACCGGGTCGACGAGGCGACCGAGGCCGGGCGGGTGCTGCCGGTCATCCGGGAACTCGCCGCCCGGGGCGTGCCGATGAGCGTCGACACCTACCGGGCCGGCGTCGCGGCCGCCGCGCTCGCGGCCGGCGCCACCGTGGTCAACGACGTCTCCGGCGGCCTGGCCGACCCGGACATGGCCAAGGTCGTCGCCGAGGCGGGCTGCCCGTGGATCCTGATGCACTGGCGCGGCCACGCCAAGCGGATGCAGGACCTGGCCCGCTACACCGACGTGGTCACCGACGTCCGGACCGAGCTGCGCCAGCGGGTCGCCGACGCCCTCGCCGCCGGCGTCCCGGCCGACCGGATCGTCCTCGACCCGGGTCTCGGCTTCGCCAAGCGGGCCGCCGACAACTGGCAGCTCACCGCCAGGCTGCCCGAGCTGCTGGCGCTCGGCTATCCCGTGCTCTTCGCCGCCAGCCGCAAGTCGTACCTGGGTGCGCTGCTGGCCGCTCCGGACGGGACGCCCCGGCCGACCGGCGGGCGTACCGCCGCCACGATCGCCACCAGCGTGCTCGCGGTCGCGACCGGCGCCTGGGGGGTACGGGTGCACGACGTACGGGAGACCGTGGACGCGCTCGCGGTCTGGGTGGCCAGCGGCCGGCCCCGGCTCGCGACGGACCGGCCGGCGATGGAGCGGCCGGCGACGGAACGGACAGCCGGATGACCGGGCCGGGCACCGACCGCATCGTGCTGACCGGGCTGCGGGCGCGCGGCCGGCACGGCGTCCACCCCGACGAGCGGGTTCGGGGGCAGGAGTTCGTCCTGGACGTGGTGCTGGAGCTCGACCTGCGCCCGGCGGGCAGCTCCGACGACGTGGCCGACACCGTCCACTACGGCGAGCTCGCCGACCGGCTGGTCGCGATCGTGACCGGCGAGCCGGTCAACCTGATCGAGACGCTGGCCGAGCGGCTCGCCGCCGCCTGCCTCGCCGATCCACGGGTGCTGGTCACCACGGTCACCGTGCACAAGCCGCAGGCGCCGATCCCGCACGACTTCGCCGACGTGGCGGTGACGGTGACGCGATCCTCCGCTGCGGCGGGCCGCCGGGGCGGGAGGTGACCGCGTGACCCGGGCGGTGCTCTCGCTGGGCAGCAACCTCGGCGACCGGCTGGCACACCTGCGTACGGCGGTGGCCGGGCTGCGGGACGTGCTCCTGGTGGCGTCCGGGGTCTACGAGACGCCACCGTGGGGCGACCCGGACCAGCCGGCGTACCTCAACGCCGTGCTGCTGGTCGAGGACGGCACGGCGGGCCCCCGGGACTGGCTGGTCCGGGCCCGCGCGGCCGAGACGGCGGCCGGGCGGGTCCGCGACCCGGAACGCCGCTTCGGGCCGCGCAGCCTCGACGTCGACGTCGTCGCGGTCTGGACGGCCGAGGGCACGCCGCTGGTCGTCGACGATCCGGAACTGACCCTGCCGCACCCCCGGGCGCACCTGCGGGCGTTCGTGCTCCGGCCGTGGATCGACATCCAGCCGTACGGGCAGCTGCCCGGCCACGGCTGGCTGACCGACCTGCTGACCAGCGAACCGCTCGCCAGCGACGTGCTGGACCTGCGCCCTCGTCCGGATCTACGGATAGAGTCGGATTGACGGTGACCGCGGTGGGCGGCACCGGTCCGGCGGCCGGCGGTATCCGGCGCTGGTCGGGCGGAGGACGGCCCGGTCCGGTCCGGCGGGTTCCGGTGGCGGCGGGCGTGCAGTGACGACGGACGAGCGGAGTGAGGAAGAGTCGTGACCGAGCGGAGACCTCCGACCCGCGGCCCGGCCCCGGAGCGGGGGCGGATGGGCCCGACCAGACCCGCGACCCTGGTGGTGGCCGGCCTGGCCTCGGCGGCCCTGGCCTGGTTGCTGGTGAGCAGCTTCTACAGTCACATCCCCCCGCTGCCCTGGCTACCGACCGTCACCCTGCTCGGGCTCGCTGCGCTGGAGGGGTACGCCGCGGCGAACACCCGGGCCCGGATCGAGCGCAGGCCGGGGCGGGACCCCGTCGATCCGCTGGCGGTGGCCCGGTTCGTCGTGCTGGCCAAGGCGTCGGCGCTGGCCGGGGCGATCTTCGCCGGCTTCTACGCCGGTCTGGTCGCCTGGCTGCTGATCGAGCGGACCCGGGCCGCCGCGAACGACGTACCGGCGGCCAGCGCGGGTCTCGCCGCGTCGCTCGCCCTGATCGGTGCGGCGCTCTGGCTGGAATCTTCCTGCCGGGTGCCCGATCGTGATGACAACACTCCGGAGGGTGACGATCTGGATCGGCCCGACCCGCGCTGAGCGGCCGCGCGCCGAATCGACGCGCACTGGGGGTGACGGCTGGGCGTGCACGCGGGTACGGTGCCTCCGACCGGGCCGGATCCGCCCCGCTCCGCCGGATCGGGCCCACGTCCGACCGCTCCGGTCCCGGCAGCCGCCCCGGGCCGGTGCCGTCCGGCGGGACGAAACAGGAGGCGCGCGAGATGGCGTACGACGATTCGATCTATCGGCGACGGGACCCGGGAACGGACCCGGCCGCCAGTGGTGCGGATCCTCGGTACGGCGGTGACCAGGGATACCGGGACGGCACCGACACCCGTACGTCGTCCAGCCACGTGACCGGCCGGTTCATCGGAAGCGAGCCGACCATGTCCGACGAGTCGGATCCGGTCGGGCCGACCCGGCGCCGGAACGTCTCGCCGGCCACCCTGGAGAACGTCTTCGACGATCCGGCACACGGCGAGCCCGGCCGGGACCGGATCGCCGTGCACCTGCTCTGGGAAGTGGTCCTGCTGGTCGTGGTGGGGGCGCTGCTCTTCCTGACCAACCGGGACTACCCGGATCTGCTGCGCGGGGCGCAGCGGGAGGAGCTGCTCGTCCTCGGTACCGCGATCGGGCTGCTCACCCTCGCGGCCGGGCTGACCCTGCGGGCCGCCGCACCCAACCTCGCGCTGGGCCCGGTCGCGGTCGCGGCGGCGCTGCACTTCGCGGAGAACTCCGACCGTGGTGTCGTGCCGGCGATGCTGCCGGCGCTGGTGGCCGGGCTCGTCGCCGGCCTGGTGATCGCGGTCCTGGTGGTGGGCTTCCACGTGCCGAGCTGGGCGGCCAGCCTCGCGGTCGGACTCGCGGTCATCGTCTTCATCGAGCAGCGGACCGGGCCGGTCGACGTGCAGGGCGAGTACGACCCCACCCGGCACGCGACCTACCTCTTCGGTGGTTTCGCCGCCGTCGCGGTGCTGACCGGCCTCCTCGGCACCGTGAAGACGGTGCGCCGGGCCGTCGGACGGTTCCGGCCGGTGGCCGATCCGGCGCTGCGCCGGGGCGGGGCGGCCGGAGCCGTCGTCACGCTCGCCCTGGCCCTGTCGATGCTCTTCGCGGTCGGGGCCGGGATGCTGCTCGCCGCCGGTGGCCCGGGTCGGGTGGCGCCGACCACCGGCATCGAGTGGACCGGTCTGGCCCTCGGCGCCGCGCTGCTCGCCGGCACCAGTGCCTTCGGGCGGCGGGGCGGGATCGCTGGTGGGCTGCTCGCGGCCACCGCGCTGACCCTCTTCATCCGGTACGCCGACGAGCGGAACCTCGACATCGCACCCACCGCCCTCGCCGCCGTCCTGGTGGCCGCCGGCCTGCTGGTGACCCGGCTCGTCGAGGCGAACGGTCGCCCCCGGTCCTACACCGAGCGGGACCGGGACCGGGACTGGGAGGCGGAGCCGGCGACCACGGCGAGCTGGGACAGTGCCCCGGCACAGCCGCCCGAGCCCTGGACGTCGTCGCTGCCGGGGCAGCCGACCGACCGGTGGGGCGGCGACCGGTGGGACGGAGCCGACCGCTGAGCCGGCCGCGGCCGGTGCCGGTTGCGGTGGTTCGGGCGGTTAGGCTCGGCCCATGACGGAATCGGGTGCCGAGGCGCAGAGCAGTCCCACCTTCGCCGAGCTGGACGCGCTTCCCACGGAGGAGCTGCGAGAGCGGGCCTTCGCGCTGGCCCGCGAACGGCGGGACATCGGCTTCTTCTGGTCGGTGATCCGGCATCTGCCGAACGCGGACGAGGCGGCGGCGCTCGACGGCGCGCCGAACGCGGCCGGGCCGACCGTGGACGAGGCGGTGGCGCTCTGGCGGGAGTTCACCGGCCACGGGTACGACGAGACCGCGCCGCTGCTCCGGGCCGCCTTCATCGACTACCTCCAGAAGCACTGAGCCGTCCAGAAGCACCGAGCCGTCCAGAAGCACCGAGCCGTCCAGAAGCACCGAGCACGCCGTAGGCACTGAGCCCTCCGGCGTGCCGGCGAAGATCACGGGCCCGGGGAGTTGTGCTCCCCGGGCCCGTGTTTCTCCGGTGCTCAGCCGAGGGCCTGATCACCGCGTCGGCGACGGGTGAGCAGCATCAGCAGCGCTCCGGTGACCAGCGCACCGGCGCTGACCTGGAGCAGCCCGCCGAGAGAACTGCCGGTGACCGGAAGGCTCCGGCCGACGTACCGGAACGCGACCGTGTTGGAGACGCCGCCCGGCGTGGCGACGGTGATCGTGGTGTCACCGGCCGGGCAGGGTGGGGTGCGGAAGGTCAACGAGAGACCGTCCGCCGCGACCCTGACCTGGCTGGCCGGGATGGTCCGGCCGCAGATCGTCACCGTGGTCTGGCCCGGTACGAAGCCGGACCCGCCGATGGTCACGTCGGTTCCGCCCGAGGTCGGTCCCTGACCCGGGTCGACCGCGTCGATCACCGGGGCGATCCCCTGGTAGGTGAAGCCGTCCGCCAGCACCGCGTCGGCTCCGGGGAGCAGCACGGTGACGTCCACCGGTCCGGGTGTGCCGGGCGGGGTGGTGACGGTGAGCGAGGTGCCGCTCGGGTCGACCACCAGGTCGGTGCCCGGGTTGCCCCCGAACTGGACTCCGGTGGCGCCGGTGAAGCCGGTGCCGGTGATCGTGACGCGGGTACCGCCGGTGCTCGGTCCGGCCGGCGGCGAGACCGCGGCGATCGTCGGACCGACGTAGGCGAAGTCACCCGCGTCGGCGGTGCCGGCCGGGAAGACCAGCGCCACGTCCGCCGCTCCGGCGGCGTTCGGCGGCGTGACGACGGTGATCGTCGTACCGGCCGGGTCGACCGTGAAGCCGGTGCCCGGGACGCCGTCGAAGGTCACCCCGGTGGCGCCGGTGAAGCCGGTGCCGGTGATGGTGACGGTGGTGCCGCCGGTGGTCGGACCGGAGGTCGGGTCGAGCCCGGTGACGACGGCGTCGCTGCCGTCGGCGAGGTAGGTGTAGTCCAGCGGTGCGGCGGAGCCGCCGGACGTGCTGACCACGACCGCCGCCGGGCCGACCGGGTTGGCCGGGGTGACGGCGGTCAGCGAGGTGCCGTCGGGCGCCACCGTGACACCCGTCGCGGGTACGCCGTCGAAGGTGACCGTGGTGTCACCGGGCACGAATCCGCTGCCGGTGATGGAGACGACCTGGCCGCCGGACTGCGGTCCGGAGTCCGGGGCGATCGCCGAGGCCGTCGGCGCGACGGCCTGGTAGGTGAAGCCGTCCGGCGCGACGGCGTCGGCGCCGGGGATCAGCACGGTGACGTCGACCGGTCCGGGTACGCCGGGCGGGGTGGTGACGGTGAGCGAGGTGCCACTCGGGTCGACCACAAGATCGGTGCCGGGATTGTCGCCGAAGGTGACCCCGGTGGCGCCGGTGAAGCCGGTGCCGGTGATCGTCACACTGGTGCCGCCGGTGTTCGGCCCGGTGTCCGGCACGATCGAGGTGATGGTCGGCGCGATATAGGTGAAGGTCGGCGCGGTGACCCGGCCGGCCGGGAAGACGAGTTCGACCAGGGCCGGACCGGCCGGGTTCGGCGGGGTGACGACGGTGATCGTCGTACCGGCCGGGTCGACCGTGAAGTCGGTGCCGGGCAGTCCGTTGAAGTCCACCCCGGCCGCGCCGGTGAAGCCGGTGCCGGTGATGGTGACGGTGGTGCCGCCGGAGGTGGGGCCGGAGGTGGGGGTCAGCCCGGTGATGACGGCGTCGCTGCCGTCGGCGAGGTAGGTGTAGTCCAGCGGTGCGGCCGATCCGGCGGGCGTGGTGACCACGACCGCGGCCGGTCCGATCGGGTTGGCCGGGGTGACGGCGGTCAGCGAGGTGCCCCCGGGTGCCACGGCGACGCCGGTGGCCGGTACGCCGTCGAAGGTGACCGTGGTCTCGCCGGGCGCGAAGCCGGTGCCGGTGATGGTGACGGTCTGGCCGCCGGACTGCGGTCCGGAGTCCGGGTCGATCGCCGAGGCGGTCGGCGGCGCCGGTGCGGGCGGCCGTTCGCAGGTCGCCTGCGACACGATCACGGTGCCGACCGGGATCGTCACCGGCTGGCCGAGGACGGTGCCGGTCAGGGTGAGCGCGGCCAGTATCGCGGTGGCTGCCGCCCCGTCGGCGGTGGTCGTCTCGGTGCGGGTCAGCGAGGCGTTGAGCGCGGCTCCGAGCAGTCCCGGCACGGTGACGGCGGCGCTGCCGGTGACGGCGGGGCCGTTCGGCAGCAGCGTCACGGTGGTGCCGAACAGTTCCAGGCCGGCGATGGTGGTCTCGGCGCTCTGCGCCCCGACCAGCGGGCAGGTGGCCGAGGCGGTCGCCTCGGCCGTGTCGATGACGTCGATGCCCAGCACCGACAGGTTGAGCCCGCTGACGGCGGCGAACGCCGACGACTCGGTCGCACCCCGGGTGGCGGTGACCTCCTCGACGGTGCCGCTCGCGGTGACCCCGAGGGCGCCGGGCAGGGCGATGGGGATCAGGGTCGAGGTGTCCGTACCGCCGCCGGCCGGGGCGGTCGCGCTGCCGACGGTGGCGTCCGCGCTGATCACCGCCACGCCGGCGACCTCGGCGTCGAGGTCGACCACCAGGCCCCGGGCATTGGCGGAGCCGGGCTGTGCCAGCGCCGGCGCCGGCAGGTTCAGGACGGTGCCGGCGGCGAGCAACGCCACCGACAGCATGGACAATCGTCTCCGAGTGGAAGTCACGTTTCCCCCGTTGTCTACAGGCAAGTCTGGACAGACGGAGCCGCGTGGTCCCGCCTCTCGGGTGAACGAGACAAATCAGGACAGGTTACTCAATAGCTACTAAAAGTCAACGTATCATCGATCGCCGCGCCGACGCCGGGCGTGTCACCGGAGCGGTGCCGGCACGCCGAGATGGCGGCAACGGCGATGAGTCCGGTGAATGGCGCCATTGGGACGCGGAAGGTCTCCAGTGGAGCAACCACGGCGGGTCACCGGAAATCAGACACCGGGTTTCACGGCCGGATTCCGTTGGGAAATAACGGATGCATGGCTCTCACCAACAGGTACAAGACGGCCACGGGTGCGGGCACGCTCGCCGCGCTCGTACTGGTCCTGGTCTTCGGCAGCCCCTGGTATGCCGACTGGGCCCGGGACGAAACCGACCCGGACACCGCGGGTGGCTGGTTCCTCCGGCTGCTCGCCTGGCCGGCCTGGCGTTTCGACTCGGACGACACGATCCAGAACATCATCGCCGCCGACCTCAAGGCGATCCTCGTGGTGGTGCTCACCTGGGTCTTCCTCTTCATGCTCCCCGGCTCGCAACTGGCCCGCGCCAGGGGCACGCTCAGCCAGCTCCTCGCCGGCTGGTCGGCGTACATCTTCGCCGGTGCATTCGCGGCGCTCCTCGCCACGCTGATCGGCAGCAACCCCACACTGCTCGGCGCTTTTCAGGCCGCCGGCAGCGGTGCCGGCTACGGCTTCTTCGTCGGCTGGATCGTCGGCCTCGCCAGTCTCGGCGGCTGGCGCGGCCGGCGCTGAGACGCCCCCCCGGACCCGACCGTGGTGCCGCGGCCCGCTCGCACCGCCCTCCCCGAGGGCCGCGGCACCGCTCGCCGCGCCCGGAGCGACCATCACCCCCTCCCGGGATCGGTCGCTCCGGGCGCGGTGCTCGTGCCGAGGTCCGTCACCCGCCCACCGGGTCGGCCGGATAGTCGATGCTGAGAATCTGGTGCCGGCTGATCGTCCCGACCGGACCGGCCCCCTCGCCGGCCCCCTCGCCGGCCGCCGAGGCCCCGTCGGTCACCAGGGCCTCGTCGGAGTTGGTCCGGAGCAGCAGCGCCAGCGCGTCGTAGAGGGACGACCCGAGCGCCACGGTCGGCAGCCCGGCGGTCGCCCCGGCGTCCGCCGGTAGCGGACGTACCAGGTCCCGGGTGACCGGGGTGACCGCGAGCCGGCGGATCGCCCGGTCGGCGCCGACGAACTCGCGGACGAACGGCGAGGCCGGCTCCCCGAGCAGGGTCGCCGGGCCGGCGTACTGCTCCAGCCTGCCGCCCTGGGAGAGCACCACGATCCGGTCGCCGAGCCGCACCGCCTCGTCCAGGTCGTGGGTGACCAGCACGATCGTCTTGCGCACCTCGGCCTGTAACCGCAGAAACTCCTCCTGGAGCCGGCCGCGCGCGATCGGGTCGACCGCCGAGAACGGCTCGTCCATCAGCAGCAGCACCGGATCGGCCGCCAGCGCCCGGGCCACGCCGACCCGCTGCCGCTGGCCGCCGGAGAGCTCGTGCGGATAGCGCGGGCCGAAGGTCGCCGGATCAAGGCCGACCAGGTCGAGCAGTTCCGCGCCGCGTGCCGAGATCCGGGCCCGGGACCAACCGAGCAGCCGGGGTACGGTGCCGACGTTCGCGCTGATCGTCTGGTGCGGAAAGAGCCCGACGTTCTGGATCACGTAGCCGATCCGTCGCCGGAGCTGCACCGGATCGGCCCGGGTCACGTCCTCGTCGCCGAGGAGGATCCGCCCGGAGGTGGGCTCGATCAATCGGTTGATCATGCGGAGCACGGTGGACTTGCCGCAGCCGGACGGGCCGATCAGCACGACCAGTTCGCCGGCCTTGACCTCGAAACTCAGGTCGCCGACCGCCACCGTGCCGTCGGGATACTGCTTGCGCACCTGGTCGAGCGTGATCGCGGCAGCACCATGGGTGCCGGCGGACCCGCCGGAGCCGGCCTCCGGGGTAACGTCCACGTATGTCCTTCCGGATCATCGACCGGGCCGAGCCGGCCAATCCGTGGTTCTCCTGGGACTATGTGCAGGGCAACTCGGAGACGATTATCGCCGCACTGCGGGAACATGCCTCCCTCACCGCCCAGGCCGTGCTGATCGCCGCCCTGGTCGCGATCCCGCTCGGTGTCCTGGCGTACTGGTTCCGGCCGCTCACCGGGCCGATTCTCGCACTCTCCGGGGTGCTCTACACGATCCCGTCGCTGGCGCTCTTCGCCTTCGTCGCACCCTACCTCGGTACGGGGACGTCGACGGTGCTGCTCGGCCTGGTCATCTACGCCCTGCTGCTGATCGTCCGCAACGTCCTCGCCGGGCTCAACCAGGTGCCGGCGGAGGTACGGGACGCGGCCCAGGGCATGGGGTACGGCCGTTTCGCCCGGCTGCTCCGGATCGACCTGCCGCTGGCCCTGCCCGGCATCGTCACGGGCCTGCGCCTGGCCACCGTCTCCACCGTGGCGCTGGTCACGGTCGGTGTTCTGGTCGGGCACGGCGGCCTCGGGCAGCTCATCCTCGGCGGCTTCCGCAACAACTTCTTCAAGGCCGAGATCATGACCGGGACGCTGCTCTGCGTGCTGCTGGCGCTGGTCCTGGACCTGATCCTCGCCGGGCTGGGCCGGCTGCTCACGCCCTGGACGCGGACCGGGGGTAGCTGAGATGAACCCGATCGAGCAGGCCGTCGTCTGGCTCAACGATCCGCTGAACTGGACCAACCCCGGCGGCGTCCTCGACCGGCTGGTCGAGCACCTCGGCATCTCCGCCGCGGCGGTCGCGCTCGGCTGCCTGGTCGCCTGGCCGCTCGGGCTCTGGCTCGGGCACAGCGGCCGGGGCGGCGGGCTGGTGGTGCTCGTCTCCAACGTGACACTCGCCATCCCCACCATCGCCCTGCTGACCATCCTGCCGCTGACCGCGCTCGGCTTCGGCAAGCCACCGGTGATCATCGCGTTGGCGGTCTTCGCGGTGCCACCGCTGCTGGCGAACGCGTACACCGGGATCCGGCAGGTCGATCCGCAGGTGCGGGACGCGGCGCGGGGGATGGGGCTCTCCGGCGGGCAGTTGCTCCGCCGGGTGGAACTGCCGCTCGCGGTGCCGTACCTGGCCGCCGGGTTCCGGACCGCCGCCGTGCAGGTGGTGGCGACGGCCGCGCTCGCGTCGTTCGTCAACGGTGGCGGCCTCGGCCAGATCATCAGCGCCGGATTCGGGCTGGGCATCTCGGTCGGCGGCGGCCAGATCCTGGCCGGTGGGCTGCTCGTCGCCGTCCTCGCGCTCCTGGTCGAGCTGGTCTTCGCACTGGTGGAGCGGGTGGTCACGCCCCGGCCGCTGCGCCGGAACCGCCGACGGCTGGGCCGGCGGGCCGATCAGCGGGCCGCCGCCGCGATCACCGGTTCCTGAGCCGGCGTCCCGTCCGGTGGCCACGCCATCACTTTGAGTGGTTGAACCTATCTGCCCGGTAGTCGGTCGTGCGAACATCGTGCCCGTTTGCGTGACGATCCGGTGACGAAGTTCTCGGCGGATTGTCGTACCCAACGGGAAGATGTTTCGTGGGTAGTCGCGGGCGGCCGTTCTGACATGTCGCCCGTCGGACACGCGGCCGGCCCACCGGGGCCGCGCCGGGACACAGGAGGCGGGCGTTCTCATGCGCATACGTACACGTCTGGCATTCGGCGCTACCGGCGCCGTCGTCGCGGCCGGCTTTCTCGCCGGCTGCGGCGGCGCCGGGTCGTCCGGCACCCAGGCACCGGCCACCGGGTCGCAGGGCGCCGGGTGCGCGCCGGTTGCCGGGTCGAGCCTGGTGGTGCTGGAAGACGACAAGAAGCTCCAGAACACCGACAACATCATCCCGGCGATCAACAGCAAGGCGGCCCGGCCGCAGCTGGTCGCCGCGCTGGACAAGGTGTCGGACAGCCTCGACACCACGAAGCTGATCAACCTCAACAAGGCGGTCGACGTCGACCGGAAGACCCCGAAGGTGGCGGCCGAGGAGTTCGCCGCCGCCAACAACCTCACCGAGGGGATCCCGACCGGCGGCACCGGCTCGATCACCGTCGGCGCGGCCAACTTCAGCGAGAACCAGACCCTCGGCGAGCTCTACCGGATCGCCCTCACCGCCGCCGGCTACCAGGTCAGGGTCCAGCAGATCGGCAACCGCGAGCTCTACGAGCCGGCGCTGGAGAAGGGCGAGGTCCAGGTCGTCCCGGAGTACGCCGCGACGATGGCCGAATTCCTCAACAACAAGGTGAACGCCAAGGGTGGTGCCACCCCGCCGCCGATCTCCTCGCCCGACCTCAACCAGACGGTGGCGGGGCTCAGGTCGGTCGGTGAGCAGGTGGGCATCACCTTCGGCAAGCCGTCGGCCGCCCAGGACCAGAACGCCTTCGCGGTCACCAAGGAGTTCGCCGAGAAGTACGACGTCCGCACGCTCAGCGACCTGGCGGCGAAGTGCTCCGGTTCGGCGACCGTCCTGGGTGGGCCGCCGGAGTGCCCGCAGCGGCCCAAGTGCCAGGCAGGGCTGGTCGAGGTCTACAACTTCAACGCGGGCCGCTTCGACTCGCTCGACGCCGGTGGACCGCAGACCAAGTCGGCGCTGACCACCGGCGCGATCAGCGTCGGCCTGGTCTTCTCCTCGGACGGCGCGCTCGCCACGAGCTGACGACGGGGCGGCTGCTGCCGGGGCGGGAGGTGTGACGCCCGGGCAGGAGGTCTGACGGGCCGCCACCCGTCGGCATCGCGGATGCAGGGCCGGTCGGCGTCGACCGGCCCTGCATCCGGCATTTCCGTCCCCGGCGACTGTGGGTAGGCTCGGGTGCCATGCCAGCCCGCGAGGCCCCCGAGGAATCCCGCCGCAGGCCGCTGCTGACCGTGCTCTTCTGGGTCGGGGTGGGGCTGGCTCCGCTGGCCGCCCTCCTACTGCTGATCGGGCAGGGCAACGGGCCGCTGCGGATCGCGGCCGTGCTCGCCGTGCTGGCGGTCGTACTCATCGGACTGTCGATCACGTTGCGCGGCGACTCGGAGGGCATCCGGCTGGACATCGAGGAGACCCTGGTCGAGGAACTCGACGACCTGCGCGGAGAGTTGCGCAACGACATCGCCACGGCCGCCCGTGCCACCCACAAGGCGTTCGGCGAGAAGCTGCAGATCGTGCAGGGCGACGTCGAGGCGCTGCGGGGTCAACTCGATGCCGTACGGTCCGGTGCCGCTTCCGCGCCGGCCGCCTCTGGCAGCGTGTCGGCCGCCTCTGGCAGCGTGTCGCCCGCCTCCGGCAGCGCGTCGGTCGGCGCGGCCCCGGCCGGCGGCGCGGCGCCGGTGGCCGGCCAGGCGGGTGCCGCCAGCGTGCCGGCCCATGGCGCGGCAGGCGAACCGGGCCGGAGCGCCTGGGCCCCGGCAGCCGATTCCCCGGCCGCTCGGGCGCGGGACGAGCCGGCCTCGGCGGGATGGACGCCTGCCGCACCGGGGCGCGACACGTCCGGCTCGCGCCCTGACGGCCCTCGCCGAGCCGTCGGCGGGTCGAGACCGTCGCATGCTGCGGATCCGGGCGACACCGGCGAGGTCCGAGCTCGCCCGGGCAGCGGATATCAGCGCGACGGCCACTTCCGCGGTGACCGGGCCGGCGGATATCCCGGTGGCGACCGGGATGGCGCGCATTCCGGCAGCTACGGCCGGGACGACGGCCCAGCCGCCGAGCCTGCCCAGTACGGCGGCCGCGAGTCTGCCCAGTACGGCGGCCGCGAGTCCGGGCGGCACGGCGGCGACTCCGGCCAGTACGGCCGCGAGCCCGGTCAGTACGGCCAGCCGCGGGCGCAGGGCGGACGGTCGCACCGAGGGGGACCGGCCGGGATGCCGGGAAGTCCCGGCGGCGTGCCCGGGCCGCGCCTGGGCCGCGGTGTGGTCCGGCACACCGAGACCGTGCAGGTGACCACGCGGCACACCATCGTCGGCGGTCATGAGGACGACGACCACGGGGCCGGTGCCTACGGCGGCGGCGGTGTCTACGGCGGCGGTACGTACGGCGGAGGCGTCTATGGCGGTGGCGGTGTCTATGGCGCAGCCCAGGGCGGCGGCTATGGGGGTGGCGGGGAGCGTGACGGCTACGGCAGCGGTGACCGAGGTGGCACCTACGGCGGCGAGAGGCGCGGCGGCGACGGCACCGATGACGGTGGTGGCACCTACGGCGGGGGGCACCACAGCGGCGGCGCTACCTACGGCGGCGGCAGCGGCGGCGAGGGCTACGGCGGCGGTACCTACGGCGGCGGCAGCAGCGAGGGCTACGGCGGCGAGGGCTACGGCGGCGAGGGCTACGGCGGCGAGGGCTACGGCGGCGAGGGCTACGGCGGCGAGGGCTACGGCGGCGGTACCTACGGCGGCAGCAGCAGCGAAGGCTACGGCGGCGAGAACTACGGCGGCGGTACCTACGGGGGCGGTACCTACGGGGGCGGCGGCAGCTACGGCGGCGGGCCCGAACGGGACGGCAGGGACGGCCGGGACGGCGGGCGTGCCGGTCAGGAGCGGCGACCGACGCCGGACGGGCAGGCCGGCGATCCTGCCGACGGCGAGCGGGAGGGGTGGCGATTCGGCGGTGCCGGCTGGCGTGGTCGCCTGACAGAGCCGGAACGGGACCTGGGGACCGGCGATCCGGAAGACGACTCGTACTGGGCCGAACTGCGGGCCGGCGACAGTTGGACCTCCGTGCGAACCGACGACCGCGGCCGGGAGGTCCGGATGGGCGAGCGGCGGGCTTCGATGCGGGCCGACGACTCCGGTACGGAGTTGCGGGTCGAGGACCGCTGGGCTTCGGCGGTGCGCCGGGAAGGGCCGGGACCGGACGAGGAACGGCGCGCCGGTCGCCAGTGGTCGGAGCCGCGCGACGACGACCGGGCGTCCCCGGGGCGCCCCGGCTCTTCCGGCTGGTCCGATGAGGACGGCGCCCGGCGTGGCGGTCGCGATGACCCGGGTGAGGACCGCGGTTGGGGCCGTACCCGCGCAGCCGGGGCCCTGCCGGCCGGCGGGGTGGAGCCGCCGGCCGCCTGGAGGCCGCCCCACCAGGAGCCGGAACCCGAGCCGACCCGGCGGGGGCGGCGGCACCGGGACGACGAGGAGTACGGCTACCCGCCGCTGGACGAGGCACCCCGGGCCGGCGGCACCCGACGATCGGAGCAGGGCTACGACAACGGCGGCTGGCGCTGAGGAGGGCGGGCCGAGGAGGTGTTCCCGGCCTGCCGACCACGCGTTTCCGTGCCTCCGGCCACGACGCGCGGTTGCCCTGTCCGAACACTACTTGTCGATGTCGCCGACCACGAAGAACATCGAACCCAGGATCGCGATCAGGTCCGGCACCAGGCAGCCGGGTAACAGCGTGGCCAGCGCCTGCACGTTGGCGTACGAGGCGGTCCGCAGTTTCATCCGCCACGGCGTCTTGTCGCCACGGGACACCAGGTAGTAGCCGTTGATGCCGAGCGGGTTCTCGGTCCAGGCGTAGGTGTGCCCCTCGGGGGCCTTCAGCACCTTGGGCAGGCGCACGTTCACCGGACCGCCGATCCGGTCGACCTGTTCCAGGCAGCGCTCCGCGAGCTCGAGTGAGGCGTACACCTGGTCGAGCATGACCTCGAACCGGGAGTGACAGTCGCCGGCGGTCCGGGTGACCACGGGCACCTCCAGCGACCCGTACGCCAGGTAGGGCTCGTCGCGCCGCAGGTCGAGGTCGAGCCCGGAGGCGCGGGCGACCGGGCCGGAGGCGCCGAAGGCGGCGGCCTCGGCGGCGGAGAGCACGCCGACGCCGACCGTACGGGCCAGGAAGATGTCGTTGCGCCGGATCAGGTTGTCCAGGTCGGGGAGGTGGCGACGCACCTGCCCGATCGCTTCCCGGGCCCGCCGGGTCCAGCCGGCCGGCACCTCCTCCTTCAACCCGCCGACCCGGTTGAACATGTAGTGGATCCGCCCGCCGGAGACCTCCTCCATGACGGCCTGGAGGGTTTCGCGTTCCCGGAAGGCGTAGAACATCGGCGTGATGGCGCCGATCTCCAGCGGGTACGAGCCGAGGAACATCAGGTGGTTGAGCACCCGGTTGAGCTCGGCCAGCGCGGTGCGCAGCCACACCGCCCGCTCCGGCACCTCCATTCCCATCAGCCGCTCGACGGCCAGCACCACGCCGAGTTCGTTGGAAAAGGCCGAGAGCCAGTCGTGCCGGTTGGCCAGCACGATGATCTGCCGGTAGTCGCGTACCTCGAAGAGCTTCTCCGCACCCCGGTGCATGTAGCCGACGATCGGCTCGCAGGAGATCACCTGCTCGCCGTCGAGCACGAGCTTGAGCCGGAGTACGCCATGGGTCGACGGATGCTGCGGTCCGATGTTAAGCACCATGTCGGCGGTGTCGAGGCCCGCCCCGGTGCCGACGGTCAGCTCCCGCAGCGCCCCGGTGTCGGCAGTCATGCCCGACATCGTGCCACGCTTCGCCGGACGGCCACGGGGCGAAGCGGACCAGAGCGGAGGAGCCCTGGGTCAGGAGGAGCCTTCTCCGGGGCCGGCGAGCGGCCCGAGGTCGAGGTCGGTGCCGACCGGTTGGAGCAGCCACCAGTGGCCGCCGAGACCGGCCGGATCGGTCAGTTCGGCGGCCGTGGACGCCCTGGCCAGCGCCCGGACGTAGCCGCCCGGATCGGTGGTGGCCAGCGTCAGGGCGGGGCGTCGTCCGTCCGCACCGAGCGCACGAAGCGCCCTGCGCTGGTCGACCAGCGTGTACGGCAGGCCGGCGACCGCCGTACCGGCGGCGGCCACCGCGTCCATCGCGACGTGGGCGGTCAGGTCGCAACTGCCGTCCGGCACCGGCTCGACCTGGCGGCCGGCGCGAAAGCCGGTGAGCGTCCCCGAGCGGGGCCGTTCCTCCCGCAGGTGCCCGTAGTCCACGGCCAGCGCCAGCCCTCGGTGCACGCTGCGCACCGCCGCGGCCCAGGCGGTGTCCCGGGGAAGCCCGATCTCGGCCCGACCGGCAACCGGCCGCTCCGCCGCCCCCACCCCGTCCGACGGTTCGGTCGCTGTCGGTTCGGTCGTCGTCGGCTCGGCGGGTCGCTCCGTCCTACTCGACCCCGGAGGCCGATCGGATTCCGGAGGCCGATTCGACTCCGGAGGCCACCACCGGGCCAGCCACTCCGACTCCGCCGGGTCCAGCGGCGTGCCCGCCGACTCGGCGCCGCTGACCGGGTCGACGAGGATCCGCCGCCAGCCGCCGGGGCCGCACTCCGCCACGTCCAGCGGTACGTTGTCCAGCCACTCGGTGGCGACCAGTAACCCGACGACCCGCTCCGGCAGGTCGGCACGCCAGCCGACGGTGGCCGGCACCGATTCGGGGCGGGGGGCCAGCTCGACCGCGGTCAGCCGGAGCCGGGTGGCCAGTTCCGGCGGCGCGAGCCGGGCCAGCGTGCCGAGCAGTTCGCCCCGGCCGGCGCCGACGTCCACCACGTCCAGCGGGTCGGGCCGGCCCAGCGCGGCGTCGAGCCGCTCCAGCAGCCGCAGCACGGCGGCTGCGAGCACCGGCACGGCGTGGGCGCTGGTCCGGAAGTGTGCGGCCGGCCCGGCGCCGCTGACGAAGAACCCCCGGTCACCATAGAGTGCGTCGCTCATCGCGGCTCGCCATCCGATCGGCACCGGCCCAGGTTATGCGCCCTGCACCCCAGCGCCGGAAACCACCGCCGGACCGGTCGTCGCGTGCCAGCCGGACCGGCCCGGGCATCGTCTGAGGGGTGTCGGGCAGGCGGTGAAGGTTTTCACAACCCCTTGGTCCTGAGCTGGCCGGACGGCGCATACTTGCGATCGACCGGTACCACTTATCGAGGACTGGATCATCGCCATGAGCGCTTCCGCGCGCCCGCGTACCGCCGCTTCCGGCGGGTCGGCCACCGCGGCCGCCGACGGGTCGGCCGGGCTTCCGGCCGCCGTCCGGGGTCGTGAGACGGCCGGTCAGGGCCAGCCGCATCCCGTGATCCCCCGCCGGCTCACCATCGGCGTGATCGGTGCCGGCCGGGTGGGCGGCGTGCTCGGCGCCGCACTGGGCCGCGCCGGACACCGGGTGGTCGCCGCCGCAGGGGTCTCGACCGCCGCCCGGGACCGGATCGACCGGCTCCTGCCGGATACCGCCGTACGCCCCGCCGACGAGGTGGCCCGGGCCGCCACCGATTTGCTGCTGGTCGCCGTACCGGACGACTCGCTGGCCGGGGTCGTCGCCGGGCTGGCCCGGACCGGTGCGCTCCGGCCGGGGCAGGTGGTGGCGCACACCTCGGGCGCGCACGGGCTGGACGTCCTCGCCCCGGCAGTGCGGGCCGGTGCCCGCCCACTGGCACTGCACCCGGCGATGACCTTCACCGGTACCGCCGAGGACCTGCACCGGCTCCCCGGCATCTCCTACGGGGTGACCGCGCCGGAGTCGCTGCGGCCGTTCGCCGTCCGGCTCGTCGCCGACCTCGGCGGGGTACCCGAGTGGGTGGCGGAAGGAGACCGCCCGCTCTACCACGCGGCTCTCGCGCACGGCGCGAACCATCTCGTCACGCTGGTCAACGAGGCGGCGGACCTGCTCCGCGACGCCGGGGTGGACCAGCCGGAGAAGCTGCTCGGGCCGCTGCTCCGGGCCGCCCTGGACAACGCGCTGCGGCTCGGTGACGCGGCGCTGACCGGGCCGGTCTCCCGGGGCGACGCCGGTACGATCGCCCGGCACCTGGACCGGCTGGCGCAGACCGCCCCGGATTCGGTGCCCGGCTATCTGGCGCTGGCCCGCCGCGCCGCCGACCGGGCGATCGCGGCCGGACGACTCCGGCCGGTCGACGCCGAGTCGCTGCTCGGCGTGCTGGCCGACCGCGACCGGAAGGTCGCTGCCGCATGACCGGCCGGGGACACCGGATGGCCCGCCCGGCGGGTCGCCGCTCGTGACCGGCCGGAGGAGGGAGCGGAGATGACCACGGTGTTGCGTACCCGGGCGGAACTGGCGGCCACCCTGGGACCGCTGCCGGGGCGGCTGGCGGTGGTGATGACCATGGGCGCCCTGCACGCGGGGCACGAGGCGCTGCTGCGCGCGGCCCGCGAGCGGGCTGACGTCGTACTCGCGACGATCTTCGTGAATCCGCTCCAGTTCGGCCCGAACGAGGACTTCGACCGCTACCCCCGGACGTTGGACGCGGATCTGGCGATCTGCCGCGCGGCCGGAGTGGACGCGGTCTTCGCGCCGTCCCGCGAGGAACTGTATCCGGGCGGCGAGCCGACCGTCCGGGTGACCGGTGGCGACCTCGGCGAGGAGTTGGAGGGAGCCAGCCGGCCGGGCTTCTTCACCGGGGTGCTGACGGTGGTGCTGAAGCTGCTCAACCTGCTCCGGCCGGACGTCGCGATCTTCGGGGAGAAGGACTACCAGCAGCTCACTCTGGTCCGCCGGATGGTCCGTGACCTGGAGCTGGACGTCGAGATCGCCGGTGTGCCCACGGTGCGCGAGCCGGACGGGCTGGCGCTCTCCAGCCGCAACCGCTACCTCTCGACCGAGGAGCGGGCCGCCGCGCTGCGGCTCTCGGCGGCGCTGTGGGCAGGCGCGGCCGCCGCCGAGGCCGGCCGGGGGGCCGACGGAGCGCTCGCCGCCGCCCACCGGGCCTTCGGCGAGGGTACGACCGGCGCCAAGCTGGACTACCTGGTGCTGACCGATCCGGAGCTGGGCCCGGCACCGGTCACCGGGCCGGCCCGGATGCTGGTGGCCGCCTGGGTCGGCGGCACCCGACTCATCGACAACGTGCCGGTCGAGCTGGCGCCGGTTTCCGTGGCGGTCGCCACCCCGCCAAGCGGCTGACCCCGACCGCCGTGCCGAGCACCGACCGCCGAGCCGACAGCCGACAGCCGTGCCGACCGCCGACCGCCCCAGACCCCTGCACCACGGAGGACGCAGATGTTCCGCACCATGCTCAAGTCGAAGATCCACCGGGCCACGGTGACCCAGGCCGACCTGCACTACGTCGGCTCGGTGACCGTCGACGCCGACCTGCTGGACGCCGCCGACCTGCTCCCGGGCGAGCAGGTCGCGATCGTGGACATCACCAACGGGGCGCGGCTGGAGACGTACGTGATCCCGGGTGAGCGGGCCAGCGGCGTGGTCGGCATCAACGGCGCCGCCGCGCACCTGGTGCATCCGGGCGACCTGGTCATCCTCATCTCGTACGCCCAGCTCGACGACGCCGAGGCGCGGGCGTACCGGCCACGGATCGTGCACGTCGACGCGGAGAACCGGATCGTCGAGCTGGGCGCCGACCCGGCCGCGGCGGCGCCCGGGATGGTCGGTGACCCGGTCCGGGGAGACCTCCTGGCCACCGGCTGATCCGACCCCGCGCCGACCCGCCCAGTGGATGATCTCTCCGTCCGGATGCCCGCGCCGGTTAACGTAAAGTGCAGCCATCCGGACCGTTGGTCGCCCTGGGGAGGACGTGATGCGCCGTTGGATGAGCGCCCTGGCGGTGACCGGGGCAGTCGTGCTCGGTGCCACCGGCTGCGCGCCGCCGGGTGGCACGGACGGCGACCTCACCAACGACTGGGCCCCGCTCGGCGAGCCGGCGGTCTTCACCCCGGCGGCCGAGACCTGCCATTCGGCGGACTTCTCCGAGACCGTCTACCTCTCGTCGTACCTGCCGGTCGACTGCGCCACCAACCATCGACTGGAGACCGTCCACGTGGGCACCTTCGCCGGGGCGGCAGGCGAGCTGGAGGCGCCGCCGAAGCCGGGCTCGGCCCAGTTCGGCACCGCGTACGCGGAGTGCGACGACCGGGCGCGCGGCTTCCTCGGCGCGGACTGGCGGACCGGCCGGCTCTGGCTGGGGGTGGCGCTGCCCGCGCCGATCGGCTGGACCGCCGGGGCCCGCTGGTTCCGCTGCGACCTGACCGAGCTCGCCAACGTCGAGGAGGACGGTGACGCGGTCGGCCGGACCGCGACCCTCAAGGGCGCGCTGCGCGAGGCCGGTCCGCTGCACCTGGGCTGTTACCGCACGACGCTGACCCGGAACCGCACCGTCGACCGGATGACCTCGGTGGAGTGCTCGGCCCGGCACAACGCCGAGTTCGCCGGGGTGTGGCGGGCACCGGCGACGCTCAAGTATCCGACGGCGGACCGGGACTGGCAGACCTTCTACGACGGCTGCTACACCGTCGCCGCCCGCTACGTCGGGGTGTCGCAGAGCACCGTCCGGTTCCGCACCGGCGTCGTGGTGCTGCCGGGCGGGCCGGACGACTGGACCTCGGGCAACCGGGGAGTCCGGTGCTACCTGTGGATCTCCGACCGCACCTTCACCCGTTCGCTCAAGGGCGCCGGCCCCGCCGGCCTCCCGATCCGGACAGGGTGAAAGGAAGGGCCCCCGCTTATCGCTTTTTGTATAAGAAGGGCCCCCTCCTCACGCGGCGGGAGAGCGTCGTAGGCCACTTCTCACGGCCCCGGGCACGCCGGGGCCGGGGATCCGCGGTTGACTGGAATGATGCAGTTTCCGACCGTCGACCTGCCGGTGGTACCCCGGATGCTGGCCGCCCCGGCGCCCGGTTGGGTGGAGACGACGGACGTGATCGTCGTCGGGTCGGGCATCGCCGGGCTCACCGCCGCACTGCACCTGCGCGAGGCGGGGCTGCACGTGACCGTGGTGACCAAGGTCAACATCGACGACGGCTCCACCCGGTGGGCGCAGGGCGGGATCGCGGCCGTACTCGATCCGCTGGACACCCCCGCGGCGCACGCGACAGACACCGAGCTCGCCGGGGTCGGGCTCTGTGACCCGGCCGCCGTCCGGGTCCTGGTGGAGGAGGGGCCGACCCGGCTGCGTGAACTGATCCGTGTCGGTGCCGAGTTCGACCGCCACCCGGACGGCTCGCTCATGCTGGGTCGGGAGGGCGGGCACCGCGCCGACCGGATCGTGCACGCCGGTGGCGACGCGACCGGGGCCGAGGTGCAGCGGGCACTGCACGCCGCGGTCCGCCGTGACCCGTGGATCCGGCTGGTCGAGCACGCGCTCGTCCTCGACCTGCTCCGGGCTCCGGACGGCGGCTCGGCCGGCGCCGGGCGGGCCTGCGGGGTCACCCTGCACGTACTCGGCGAGGGCAGCGAGGACGGCGTCGGCGCGATCCTGGCCCGGGCGGTGGTGCTGGCCACCGGCGGCATGGGGCAGATCTTCGCCGCCACCACCAATCCGGCGGTCTCGACCGGGGACGGTGTCGCGCTCGCGATGCGGGCCGGTGCCGCCGTGACCGACCTGGAGTTCGTCCAGTTCCACCCGACCGCCCTGCTGGCGCCCGCCGCCCCGGCGGTCGATGGTGCCGCCCCGGAGGTGGAGGGTGCCGCCCCGGAGGTGGAGGGTGCCGCCCCGGAGGTGGATGGTGCCGGCCCGGAGGTGGATGGTGCCGGCCCGGAGGTGGATGGTGCCGGCCTGGACCTGGCGGTGCAGCGGCCGTTGGTCACCGAGGCGTTGCGCGGCGAGGGAGCTTACCTGGTCGACGGCGACGGGAAGCGGTTCATGGTCGGCCAGCACGAGCTCGCCGAGCTGGCTCCCCGGGACGTGGTGGCCAAGGGCATCCACCGGGTGCTGCTGGCCACCGGTGCCGACCACGTCCATCTGGACGCCCGGCACCTCGGCCGGGATCATCTTGCCCGCCGTTTCCCCACCATCGTCGCGTCCTGCCTGGCGGCCGGCATCGACCCGGCGGTGGAGCCGATCCCGGTCGCGCCGGCCGCGCACTACGCCTCCGGCGGAGTCCGCACCGACCTGCACGGCCGCACCTCCATCCCGGGCCTGTACGCCTGCGGCGAGGTCGCCTGCACCGGCGTGCACGGCGCCAACCGGCTGGCCAGCAACTCGCTGCTGGAGGGACTGGTCTTCGCCCGCCGGATCGCCCAGGACATCGCCCGGGACCTGCCGGCCCAGGTCGAGCCGGCACCGACCGGAGCCTGGCGGGGCGGTGGCGCGACGGTGGACCCGGCGGTGCGGCCGAGCCTGGCCCGGGTGATGACCCGGGGAGCAGGGGTGCTGCGCTCCGCCGGCTCGCTGCGGGCGACCGCGGCCGATCTGGTGGCGCTCGGCGCGAGCCGGGGCGCGCCGCGTACCGCGAGCTGGGAGGCGACCAACCTGGTCACGGTGGCGGCGGCGCTGGTCGGTGCCGCGTACGCCCGGCAGGAGACCCGGGGCTGTCATTGGCGCGAGGATTACTCGGAATCGCGCGACGATTGGCTCGGGCACCTGGTCGGGTCGATCGGTCCGGCGGGCACCCTCGAACAGGACTGGGAGGCACTGTGCTGACACTTCGTACCACGCAGGCGCTGCGGGCCGCCGGCCTGGATCCGGTGGTGGTGGAACGCATCGTCCGGGGGGCGTTGGACGAGGACCTGGGGCCGCAGGGGCAGGATGTGACAAGTGTGGCGACGGTGCCGGCCGAGCAGGTCGACACCGCCGAGCTGGTGGCCCGGGGCGACGGGGTGGTGGCCGGGCTGGCAGTGGCGGCAGCCGTCTTCGAGCTGGCGGCCGGGGCGACCGGCTCCGAGGTGGCGACCGGCTCCGAGGTGGCGACCGGCTCCGAGGTGGCGACCGGCTCCGAGGTGGCGACCGGCTCCGAGGTGGCGACCGGCTCCGAGGTGGCCGCTGCGGTGGTGGCCGCCGGGGTGGACGTCCGGGTGCTTCCGCTGGCGGAGGAGGGTGCCGAGGTCAGGAAGGGGGACGTGCTGGCCACGGTGACCGGGCCGACCCGCGGGCTGCTCACCGCCGAGCGGACGGCGCTGAACCTGCTCTGCCGGATGTCCGGGGTCGCCACGCACACCCGGGCCTGGGTGGCGGAGCTGGCCGGCAGCAAGGCGACCGTGCTGGACACCCGGAAGACCACCCCTGGGCTGCGCCCGCTGGAGAAGTACGCCGTCCGGGTCGGCGGCGGCGCCAACAAGCGCCTCGGGCTCTACGACGTCGCGATGATCAAGGACAACCACAAGCTGGCTGCCGGCGGCATCGGTCCGGCGTACCGGCGGGTCCGGGAGGCGTTCCCGGAGGTGCCGATCCAGGTCGAGGTGACCACGGTGGCCGAGGCGCTGGAGGCGGTGGAGGTCGGTGCCGACTTCCTGCTCTGCGACAACATGTCCCCGGAACTGCTGGCCGAGGTGGTGGCGGCGGTGGGTGACCGGGCCGAACTGGAGGCGACCGGTGGGCTGACCCTGGAGACCGCCGCCGGGTACGCGGCGACCGGCGTCGACTACCTGTCGGTTGGGGCGCTGACGCACTCCTCGCCTATCTTGGACATCGCACTCGACCTCCGCTCGTCGGACGCGCGGCGGTAGCACCACACGCACCACTGCATGACGCGCACCACTGCATGACGCGCACCACAGGCACCACAGGCACCACCCCCACGACCTCGGGCGCCGGGACTGACGAATGCTGCTCTGTATCGACATCGGTAACACCAACACCGTGCTGGCGACCTTCGAGGGCGAAAAGCTGGTGCACTCCTGGCGGATCAAGACCGACGCCCGCTCCACCGCCGACGAGCTCGGTCTCAAGCTGCGCGGCCTGCTGGCCGGCGACGCGGTGGAGATCACCGGGGTGGCCGCCTGCTCGACCGTGCCGGCGGCGCTGCGCTCGCTGCGTACGATGCTGGCCCGCTACTACGGCGACATCCCGAACCTGATCGTCGAGCCCGGCGTGAAGACCGGCGTGCAGCTGGCGATCGACAACCCCAAGGAGGTCGGCGCCGACCGGGTGGTGAACACGCTGGCCGCGTACACCCTCTACGGCGGGCCGTCGATCGTTGTCGACTTCGGCACCACCACCAACTTCGACGTGATCAGCGGCCGGGGCGAGTTCCTCGGCGGGGCGTTCGCGCCCGGCATCGAGATCTCCTTCGACGCCCTGGCCGCCCGAGCGGCGCAGTTGCGCAAGGTGGAGCCGGCGGTTCCCCGCTCGGTGATCGGCAAGAACACCGTGGAGTGCCTCCAGGCCGGGATGTATTTCGGCTTCGCCGGCCAGGTGGACCGGATCGTCGAGCGGATGGCCGGGGAGCTGGGCGAGCTGCGGGCGGTCATCGCCACGGGCGGGCTGGCACCGCTGGTGATCGGCGAGTGTCGCACGATCACCCATCACGAGCCGATGATCACTCTGATCGGGCTGCGGATGGTCTACGACCGTAACAGGTGACCGGCCGGGAGTGGCGGCGAGCCGATCACCGCCGGGCGGTTCGGCGCCGCCGGGCCCGGAAGACGAGGGTCCGGTACGGCAGGTCGAAGTTTTCCCGGCCGGCCAGCTCCGGATGGCTGGCGGTCAGCTCCCGGATGGCCCCGTCCACCCGCCGCTGCCGCCGGGGCGCGGCCGTCAGGTAGTACGAGCGGGTGCTGATCATCCCGACCAGTTCCTCCGGGGTGAGCCGCAGGGCGTGCCGGAACTCGCCCCGCTCGACCGGCGCGAAGTCCGGGCCGTACCCGTCGACCCCCGGGCCGTCGTCCCGGGCACCCCGCCCGCCGAGCAGGTCGACGGTGATCGCGGTGAGCGCGGCCACCCAGGGGACCGACTCGTCCCGCTGGTTGAAGATCGCCGCGTACGTCCCGCCGGGGCGGAGCAGCCGGGCTCCCTCGGCGTGCGCGACGGGCTGGTCGAACCAGTGGTACGCCTGCCCGGCGACGACCGCCTCCGCCGAGCCGTCCGGCAGCGGCACCCGCTCGGCAGCCCCGTCCAGGGCCAGCTCGCCGGGGGTGACGGCGTCGAGCCTGACCCGCATCCCCGGATCGGGCTCGACCGGTCGCACCTGGTAGCCGAGGCCGAGCAGCACCCGGGTGAGGATCCCGGTGCCGGCGCCCAGGTCGACGACCCGGGCCGGGACCGGCCGGCCGACCGCCCAGCGCACCGCCGGTTCCGGATAGCTCGGCCGGTACCGGTCGTACCGGTCGGCCGCCGCGCCGAAGGAGAGCGCATGGGCCTGATCGTCCATGCCCGAAGGTTATCCAGTGCCCCGACGTCCCGGCGCTTGAGTACGCTCGGTGCCGAACTCCGCCGACCCGATCTCCGAGGAAGCATGCCGTGAGCCAGCAGATCCCGAACCCGACCGATCCCGTGGACGACCTTCCCCAGCAGATGCGGGTCCGGCGGGAGAAGCGGGAGCGCATGCTCGCCGAGGGCGTCGAACCGTACCGGACGGGTTATCCGCGCACCGCCACGCTGGCCGAGATCCGGGCCCGCTACGCGGCGCTGGCGACGGACACCGCGAGTGGTGATTCCGCGTCGGTCACCGGCCGGGTGATCTTCATCCGAAACACCGGCAAGCTCTGTTTCGCCACCCTTCGGGACGGCGACGGCACCGAACTGCAGGCGATGCTCTCGCTCGACCGGGTCGGCGCGGATCGGCTGGACGCCTGGAAGCGCCTGGTCGACCTCGGCGACCACGTCGGGGTCACCGGTGAGGTGATTACCAGCCGGCGGGGGGAGCTTTCCGTGCTCGCCGATTCCTGGGAGCTGACCGCGAAGGCGCTCCGTCCGCTGCCCGTGGCGCACAAGCCGCTTAGCGAGGAGGCCCGGGTCCGGCAGCGTTATGTCGACCTGATCGTGCGCCCCCGGGCCCGCGAGATGGTACGCACCCGGGCGGCGACGCTGCGTAGTCTGCGTGATTCACTGCACGAGCGGAGTTTCATCGAAGTTGAAACCCCCATGCTGCAAGCGCTGCCGGGCGGGGCCACGGCCAGGCCATTCGTGACGCACAGCAATGCGCTAGACACGGATCTGTATCTGCGAATCGCCCCCGAGCTTTTTCTCAAGCGGGCGGTGGTCGGCGGCATCGACCGGGTGTTCGAGATCAACCGTAACTTCCGTAATGAAGGGGTCGACTCTTCGCACTCGCCCGAGTTCGCCATGCTTGAGGCATACGAAGCGTACGGTGACTATGACACTATGGCGACCCTCGTCCGCGAGCTGGTGCAGGGCGCGGCGCTCGCGGTCGCCGGATCGCACGTGGTGCGGCATGCCGACGGCACCGAGTTCGACCTCGGTGGTCAGTGGCGTTCGGTGACCCTCTACGGCAGCCTTTCCGAGGCGCTCGGCGAGGAGGTGACGGTCCGGACCGGCATGGCCGACCTGCTGGGCTACGCCGAAAAGGTCGGCCTGGCGGTGGATCCGAAGTGGGGTCCGGGCAAGCTCGCCGAGGAGCTTTTCGAGGAACTGGTCGTCCCGTCGTTGCGGCAACCGACCTTCGTCCGGGACTACCCGGAAGAGACCAGCCCGCTGGTCCGGGCACACCCCGACGAGCCGGGCCTCACCGCGAAATGGGACCTCTACGTGCTCGGTTTCGAGCTCGGCACCGGCTACACCGAGCTGGTCGACCCGGTGGTCCAGCGGGAGCGGCTGGTCGCCCAGGCCCAGCGTTCGGCCAAGGGCGACGACGAGGCGATGCGGCTCGACGAGGACTTCCTGCGGGCCATGGAGTACGGAATGCCGCCGCTCGGGGGCACCGGAATGGGAATCGACCGGCTCCTGATGGCCCTCACGGGCCTCGGAATTCGGGAAACCATCCTCTTCCCGATGGTCCGCCCGGAGTAGTTGGCGCCGCCGGCCTCGCGTAGTTTCGCCATCCTATTGACGGAGCAAGCATCTCGCGGGCTATTGTGCTCTTGTTTGCGGCGAACCTGCTCGAAAGGATAGCGACACGTGGCCAAGCAGATCATTCACAAGCTGGTCGATGACCTGGACGGCGGAGACGCGGACGAGACCGTCAAGTTCTCGCTCGACGGCGTGCAGTACGAGATCGACCTCTCGAACAAGAACGCCGGCAAATTGCGGGACCTATTCGCCCCGTACGTGGCGGCCGGCTCGAAGGTCGGTCGGGGCGGCGTGGTCGTCGGTGGCCGTGCGGCACGGGGACGAGGCGGCGCCACTGCCGACCGTGAGCAGAACAAGGCGATCCGGGCCTGGGCCAAGAAGGAAGGCAAGGAGATCTCCGACCGGGGGCGCATCCCCCAGGAGATCGTGGACGAGTACCACGCCAAGGCGGGTCGCTAGGCGTCGTTCTCATCTGATCGCTGTGCGGGGTGGCTGGGCCGGTGTGCCCAGCCACCCCGCGCGCTTTACTCGTGCTTAGAGCTGATATGTGACTATTGGGCGTAATGTCGGTTCCGTCGAAGCGCCCGCCCGGAGAGGAGCATGTCGGCCCGGGAACATCCTGGCCGCCCAGGCGTTGTCCACAGCCAGTGGACGAAGTTGTCCACAGCCTGTGGACGACCAGGGTCGCGTCGTCGGCGCGAGGGTCGGGGATTTCGCTCTGCGCGTACAGCCGGCGGCCCGGGAAGCGGCGCTGAGCGTGGGCGGTTGGGGAAAACGTCGCGACCGTGCTTCTTCTGAGGAACACACGACCTCGGGAGAGTCGGCTCGCGGCGATAGAGTAAGGGAGCACGGACGTCCACCCAGGGCGCCCGAGTGGTGGCCCCGCCACGATGCTTGGACCATCAAGATCGAGTGCGCACGGCACGTGAGGAGCACGAGGGCATGTTCGAGCGGTTCACCGACCGAGCGCGGCGGGTTGTCGTCCTGGCTCAAGAAGAGGCCCGGATGCTCAACCACAACTACATCGGTACGGAGCACATCCTGCTCGGCCTCATCCACGAGGGTGAGGGCGTGGCGGCTAAGGCCCTGGAGAGCCTCGGCATCTCCCTGGAGGGCGTCCGTCAGCAGGTGGAGGAGATCATCGGCCAGGGTCAGCAGGCGCCGAGCGGGCACATCCCGTTCACGCCGCGGGCCAAGAAGGTGCTTGAGCTGTCGCTGCGCGAGGCGTTGCAGCTCGGCCACAACTACATCGGTACGGAGCACATCCTGCTCGGTCTGATCCGTGAGGGTGAGGGCGTCGCGGCCCAGGTGCTGGTGAAGCTCGGCGCCGACCTGAACCGGGTCCGCCAGCAGGTGATCCAGCTTCTCTCCGGCTACCAGGGCAAGGAGCCGGCCGCCGCGGGTACGGCGCCGGGTGAGGCCGCGCCGTCGACCAGCCTCGTGCTGGACCAGTTCGGCCGCAACCTGACCCAGGCCGCCCGGGAGGGCAAGCTCGACCCGGTCATCGGGCGGGAGAAGGAGATCGAGCGGGTGATGCAGGTGCTCTCCCGCCGTACCAAGAACAACCCGGTCCTGATCGGGGAGCCCGGGGTCGGTAAGACCGCGGTCGTCGAGGGGCTGTCCCAGCGGATCATCAAGGGCGAGGTGCCGGAGACGCTGAAGGACAAGCAGCTCTACACGCTTGACCTGGGTGCCCTGGTGGCCGGCTCGCGTTACCGCGGTGACTTCGAGGAGCGCCTGAAGAAGGTGCTCAAGGAGATCCGTACCCGGGGCGACATCATCCTCTTCATCGACGAGATCCACACCCTGGTGGGCGCGGGTGCCGCCGAGGGCGCGATCGACGCGGCGAGCATCCTCAAGCCGATGCTGGCCCGTGGCGAGCTGCAGACCATCGGCGCGACCACCCTCGACGAATACCGCAAGCACCTGGAGAAGGACGCCGCCCTGGAGCGGCGGTTCCAGCCGATCCAGGTGGGTGAGCCGTCACTGGCGCACACCATCGAGATCCTCAAGGGCCTGCGGGACCGCTACGAGGCACACCACCGGGTGAGTATCACCGACGCCGCGCTGGTCGCGGCGGCGACGCTGGCCGACCGGTACATCTCCGACCGGTTCCTGCCGGACAAGGCGATCGACCTGATCGACGAGGCCGGTGCCCGGATGCGGATCCGCCGGATGACCGCGCCGCCGGACCTGCGGGACTTCGACGAGCGGATCGCCCAGGTCCGCAAGGACAAGGAGTCCGCGATCGACGCGCAGGACTTCGAGCGCGCCGCGCAGCTGCGGGACAAGGAGAAGCAGCTGCTCGGCCAGAAGGCGCAGCGGGAGAAGGAGTGGAAGGCCGGCGACCTCGACGTGGTCAGTGAGGTCGACGACGAGCAGATCGCCGAGGTGCTGGCGAACTGGACCGGTATCCCGGTCTACAAGCTGACCGAGGAGGAGACCTCCCGGCTGCTCCGCATGGAGGACGAGCTGCACAAGCGGGTCGTCGGCCAGGAGGATGCGGTCAAGGCGGTCTCGAAGGCGATCCGGCGGACCCGGGCCGGCCTGAAGGACCCGAAGCGGCCGTCCGGCTCGTTCATCTTCGCCGGTCCGTCCGGTGTGGGTAAGACCGAGCTGTCCAAGGCGCTCGCCGAGTTCCTCTTCGGCAGCGAGGACGCGCTGATCCAGCTGGACATGTCCGAGTTCCACGACCGTTACACGGTCTCCCGGCTGGTCGGTGCGCCCCCCGGCTACGTCGGCTACGACGAGGGTGGCCAGCTCACCGAGAAGGTGCGGCGCCGGCCGTTCTCGGTGGTCCTCTTCGACGAGATCGAGAAGGCCCACCCGGACGTCTTCAACACCCTGCTCCAGATCCTGGAGGACGGGCGGTTGACCGACGGCCAGGGCCGGATCGTGGACTTCAAGAACACGGTCATCATCCTGACCACCAACCTGGGCACCAGGGACGTGGCCAAGGCGGTCTCGATGGGCTTCCAGGCCTCCGAGGACTCCGACTCGAACTACGAGCGGATGAAGCAGAAGGTCAACGACGAGCTGAAGCAGCACTTCCGGCCGGAGTTCCTCAACCGGATCGACGACACGATCGTGTTCCACCAGCTCAACGAGGTGGAGATCCTCTCGATCGTGGACATCATGATCCAGCGGATCGAGACCCAGCTCCGCAACAAGGACATGGGGCTGGAGCTCACCGACAACGCCAAGAAGTACCTGGCGAAGAAGGGCTTCGACCCGGTGCTGGGCGCCCGGCCGCTACGCCGGACGATCCAGCGCGACATCGAGGACAACCTGTCCGAGCGGATCCTGTTCAACGAGCTGACCCCCGGTCAGATCGTGGTCGTGGACTGCGAGGGCGACCCGGACAACGTCGACAAGTCCAAGCTGGTGTTCCGCGGTGCGGACAAGCCGGTCGCGGTGCCCGACGCGGTGCCGGCCGACCTCGGCAACACCGCCGCCGCCGGCGCGGACGAGTAGCAGCACCCGCGAAGGGCCCGGCGGCGCAGCCGCCGGGCCCTTCCCGCTGCAACTGGGCGCAAGGAAGGGCCCCCGCTTATCGCCTTTTGTAGAGGAAGGGCCCCCGCCTAACACCCCCGCTTGACACCCCGGCTCACGGGGCGGTGGCCGGCTGCTCACCGGCGAGTACGCAGGCGTCGTCGACCATCTCGACCAGGCCGTCCTCGATCAGCCCGGCCAGCGCCCGGGATCGTTGCAGGTCGTCGGCCCAGACCAGATCCAGCCGCTCCCGGGGCACCGGGCCGGTCGCCTCCCGCAGCACCGCCAGCAGCCTGCCCCGGACCTGCCGGTCGGTGCCGGCGTACCGCTGGGGCCGGCGGGTCGGGCCGGGCGGTGCGGTCCGCCCGGAGAGCCGCCAGGCGCAGCTCGCGGCGAGCGGGCAGTCGACGCACCGGGGGGCGCGGGCGGTGCAGACCAGCGCGCCCAGCTCCATGAACGCGGCGCTGGCCCGGGCGGCCCGGGCCGGTGCCGCCGGCAGCAGCGCCTCCGTGGCGACCAGGTCGGCGGGACGGGTCGACGGTCCGGCGTCGGGTTCGCCGGCCACCACCCGGGCCACCAGCCGGCGTACGTTGGTGTCCACCACCGGATGCCGCTGCCCGTACGCGAACGCCGCCACCGCCCTGGCCGTGTACTCGCCGACGCCGGGCAGCGCCAGCAACTCCGTCAGCCCGGTCGGCACCTCGCCACCGTGCCGCCGCACCAGCGCCACCGCGCACTCGTGCAGCCGGAGCGCCCGGCGCGGATAGCCGAGCCGCCCCCACATCCGGATCGCTTCGGCCGGGGTGTCGGCGGCCAGATCCGTCGGCGCGGGCCACCGGGTCAGCCAGGACCGCCAGGCCGGCAGCACCCGCACCACCGGCGTCTGCTGCAACATGACCTCGCTGACCAGGATCGGCCACGCCCCGATGCCGGGCTCCCGCCACGGCAGGTCGCGGGCGTTCTCGTCGTACCACCGGATCGCCTCGGCGGCGAGTTGTGTTGTCGACATGGCGCCGTCGATCCTGCCATGCCGTCCCGGGGCCGTCCCGGAGCGTGGGCCGGACGTCGGGTCGCGCCCCGGGACGGGCGGTCGATGGGGCAGACTGCCCGGATGAACGAGCTCGCGATCACCGTGATCGGTCCGGACCGCCCCGGCATAGTGGCCGATGTGGCGGAGGCGCTCGCCCAGGTCGGGGCCAACCTGACCGACTCCACGATGACCCGGTTGCGGGGGCATTTCGCGATGACACTGATCTGTGTCGGCCCGTCCGGCGCCGAGGCGGAGGCCGCGCTCGCCCCGGTCGTCGCCGACGGCCCGCTGGTGGCGACCGTTCGGCAGGTCGGTGCGGAGGCGACGAGCGAGCCGTTCGGCGAGCCGTACCTGATGGCCGTGCACGGGGCCGATCGGCTGGGCATCGTCGCCGCGCTGACCCGGGTGCTGGCCGAGGCCGGCGGCAACGTGACCGACCTGACCACTCGGTTGACCGGGCCGCTCTACGTGCTTGTCGCCGAGCTGGAGCTGCGGCCGGAGACGGCCGAGGGCGTCGCCGTCCGGCTGGCCGAGGTGGCCGCCGGACTCGACGTGGAGGTCACCCTGCGGCGAGCCGACTCGGATCTGCTGTGAGCGGGCAGGACGCACCCCGGACGGCCCAGGACTCTGGGATGGCCCAGGGCTCCGGGATGGTCCAGGGCTCCGGGCCGGGCGAGGACGCGGGAACGGCCGAGACGTGCGGTCTGGGTGACTGGACTCCGGCGGCGCTCGGCGATCCGGGCCGGGTACGGCCGGTGGTGACCGCGCCGGCCGGGGTGCTGAGCCGGGTCGGCGCCACCGTCGATCCGCTCGACGACGAGGTGGTCCGGCTCGCCGCCGACCTGGTGGCCACCATGCGGGTGTCGCCGGGCTGCGTCGGCCTGGCCGCGCCGCAGGTCGGGGTCGGCGCCCGGGTCTTCGCCGTGGACGTGACCGGGCATCCCAAGACCGTCACGTCGCACGGCACCTTCGTGCTCTGCAACGCCGAGGTCGTCGAGTCCAGTCGCTGGCGGCCCGGCCGGGAGGGCTGCATGTCGGTCCCCGACCTGACCGGCGACGTGAAGCGGGCCAGCCGGGTGGTGGTCCGCGGGGTCCTGCCCGGCACCGGGGCGGCCGTCCGGCTCGTCACCGACGGTTTCGAGGCGCGGGCGCTGCAACACGAGATCGACCACTGCGCGGGACGGCTCTTCCTCGACCGGGTGGCCGGGGCGCACGCGGTCTACCAGCGCAAGGTCTATCTGTGACGGTCGTCGACACCGGGCACCGACCCAACGCCGCCGCGGATCGCCAAGGGACAGGCCGACGGCGGTGATACGGCGCGGCGGACCCCGGCGCGTCGTGAGGGTCGACACCAGCCGTGCCGATACGGTGAAGACATTATGCGTCTGACGGTTGGCCCCCTTCCGCCCGCCGTGTATTGGCGGCGTCGCGCCGTCGTGCTCGGTGCCCTGTTGCTCTTCCTGATCGTGCTGCTCTACTCCTGCATCGGTATGGGTGAGTCGGGCGATTCCGGAAAGGACGGGCAGGCCAACCCGGGGCAGACGAGCGCGCCGTCCCCGACGCTCACCCCGCAGGTCGACCCTTCGGCGTCCGCCCCACCCGATGCCGGTGATCCGGATCTGGGCGGTGAGCCGACCGACGTGCCGCCGGCGGAGGGTGACGGGACCTCCCTGGAGCCGGCGGGCGGCGGGCAGGTGCCGGCACCGCCGCCGCCGGTCGACAACGAGTGCGCCGACGAGGAGATATCGGTCACCCCGGTGCCGTCGCAGACCTCCGCGCGGCAGGGGGAGCAGATCCAGTTGCGACTCAAGATCAAAAATGTGTCCGGCCGTACCTGCAACCGGGACGTCGGTGCCGACCTCCAGGAGCTCTACATCAAGTCCGGGGCCCGGAAGGTCTGGTCGTCGGACGTCTGCAGCGAGGTGCGCTCCAACGACATCCGGCCGTTCCCGCCCAGCCACGAGAACGAATACACGGTCTCGTGGAACGGCCGGGAGAGCTCCAAGTGCGCCAACCAGCTCGCCGCCGGGCCCTATCCGGCGGCCGGCACCTACCAGCTCTTCGGCCGGCTCGGCAACAAGCACAGCGACCCGGTCCGGATAACCATCACCGGCTGACCCGGACGGGGCCGGTCGCGCCCCACCGCGGCGCGGGGGTGCAGGTTCGGGGACGGCTTCCCGGAATCGGACGCGTGCCGCCGCCGCCCCGCCGGGTCGTCAGACGTAGCGCTCCAGGATGGACGCCTCGGCGAGCCGGGACAGGCCCTCGCGTACGCCCCGGGCCCGGGCGTCACCGACCCCGTCGACGGCCTGCAGGTCCTCCACGGTGGCGCCGAGCAGCCGTTGCAGGCTGCCGAAGTGCCCGACGAGCCGGTCGACCACCAGTCCGGGCAGCCGGGGCACCTTGGCGAGCAGCCGGAAGCCGCGAGGGCTCACCGCCGCGTCGAGCGCGTCGGAGGCGCCCGGATAGCCGATCGCCTTGGCGACCGCGACCAGGTCGATCAGCTCGGTGGCGGTGAGCAGGTCCAGCTCGACCAGTGCCTCGTCCAGGGTGCGGGCCTTGCGGCCGGTCGGCAGGTAGTCGCGGATCACCAGGGTCCGGTCGGCGTCCACCCCGGCCATCAGCTCGTCGAGCTGGAGCGCGAGCAGCCGGCCGTCGGTGCCGAGCTCGACCACGTAGCCGGCGATCTCGTCGGCGATCCGGCGGACCATCTCCAGCCGCTGCACCACGGCGACCGCGTCCCGGACGGTGACCAGATCCTCGATCTCCAGCGCGGAGAGCGTGCCGGAGACCTCGTCGAGGCGGAGCTTGTAGCGCTCCAGCGTCGCCAGCGCCTGGTTGGCCCGGGACAGGATCGCGGCCGAGTCGTCGAGCACGTGCCGCTGACCGTTGACGTAGAGGCTGATGATCCGCATCGACTGGCTGACCGAGATCACCGGGAACCCGGTCTGCCGGGCGACCCGCTCGGCGGTGCGGTGCCGGGTGCCGGACTCCTCAGTGGGGATCGTCGGATCGGGCATCAGGTGCACGGCGGCCCGGACGATCCGGGTGCCGTCGCTGGAGAGCACGACAGCGCCGTCCATCTTGCACAGTTCGCGGACCCGGGTCGCGGAGAACTCGACGTCGAGCGGGAACCCGCCGGTGCAGAGCGTCTCGACGACCCGGTCGTAGCCGAGCACGATCAGCGCACCGGTGCGGCCGCGCAGGATGCGCTCGAGCCCGTCCCGCAGCGCCGTGCCCGGCGCCATCAGCGCGAGGTTGGCCCGCAACGGATCTCCGGTCGGCCCTGTCCCGTTCACGGTCAGACCGATGCTGGTAGGGCGCGCCGAGGGCCCGGCGCCGGTGCGGACAGAGGACGCCGCGCTGGCAGTCCGGTTCGCGTCGCGGTCGATCGGCACCCGGACATTCTACGGACCGCCCTGCGTTCGGTGCCGTCGTGGTTACTGTGACGTGCCACTGTGCCTGCTTCCTCCCGTGGGCGGGCCGTCGGTACCGTGCGGAGGATCGGCCGCATGATGTCCAGTTTGTAGCTGAATAGCGGATCTTGGTCGATCATGACGTGCCGCCGACCGCGGGTGACGCCGGCCGCAAGCATGCCATGACCGGGCGAATACGGACCTGCTGTGACGGTATGGTTACTCAGCCGACGCGCGGGCCGCGCACTGCAGCGCCGATCGTACGTCGGTGACTTCCATCACCCGCATGTTCTCCGGGGTCACACCGCTCGCTGTCGGGCCGCAGCCGGCCGGCACCAGCGCATGCCGGAAGCCGAGCCGGGCCGCCTCGGCCAGCCGCCGGGGCACGGCGGCGACCCGGCGCACCTCGCCGGTCAGCCCCACCTCGCCGATCGCCACCAGGGTCGGCGCGATGGCGAGGTTGAGCCCGCCGGAGGCGACCGCGAGGGCGACGGCCAGGTCGGCCGCGGGCTCGACCACCCGGATCCCGCCGACGGTGGCGGCGAAGACCTCCCGGTCGTGCAGGGTCAGCCGCTCCGTCCGGCGCTGCAACACCGCGAGCACCATCGCCAACCGGGCGCTGTCGAGCCCGGAGACCGTCCGCCGGGGCGACCCGGCAACCGTGGCGCCGATCAGCGCCTGCACCTCGGTGACCAGGGCCCGGCGCCCCTCCATCGCCACGGTGACGCAGGTGCCGGGCACCGGGTCGGCGGAGCGGGTCAGGAAGAGCCCGGAGGGATCGGCCAGGCTGGTGATGCCCCCCTCGTGCATCTCGAAGCAGCCGACCTCGTCGGCCGTGCCGAACCGGTTCTTCACCCCCCGCACCATCCGGAGCGAGGAGTGCTTGTCGCCCTCGAAGTGCAGCACCACGTCGACCAGGTGCTCCAGCACCCGGGGCCCGGCGACCTGGCCGTCCTTGGTCACGTGCCCGACCAGCACGGTCGCGATGCCCCGCTCCTTGGCGACCGAGACCAGTGCGGCGGTGACCGCCCGGACCTGGGTGACCCCGCCGGGCACCCCCTCGGTGCCGGGGGTGGTGATGGTCTGCACCGAGTCCAGCACCAGCAGCCCGGGCTCGACCGCGTCGAGATGGCCGAGGACGGCGCCGAGGTCGTTCTCGGCGGCGAGGTAGAGCTGGTCGTGCAGGGTGCCCATCCGCTCGGCCCGCAGCCGGACCTGGCTCACCGACTCCTCGCCGCTGACCACCAGCGACGGGCTGCCGGCACCGGCGGCCCACTGCTGCGCGACGTCGAGCAGCAGCGTCGACTTGCCGACCCCGGGCTCACCGGCGAGCAGCACCACCGCGCCGGGGACCAGGCCACCGCCGAGCACCCGGTCCAGCTCGGGGACGCCGGTGGGCCGGGCCCGGGCCGGGGCGGCGCTGATCGTGGCGATCGGCCGGGCCGGCTCGGCGGGTGCCCGGGAACTCACCACCCGGCCGGAGACGGTCGGACCGGTGAGCATCGACTCGACGACCGCACCCCACTCGCCGCACTCCGGACACCGGCCGACCCACTTGGGTGGCTGGTGCCCGCAGGCGTCGCACTCGTAGGCGGGGCGAGGGTCGCGGCCCGCCGCGCGGCCGCGACCGGAGGCGGGGCGGGAGGTGGCTCGGCTGGTCGTCACCAGAGCACGCTAACCAACCGGTACGACGGAAGCCGCCCGGGCAACCGACGGCCTACTCGTGTTCCTCTTCCTCGCCACCGACGACCGGCGTGCCGGGAGGCGCCGGCTCCAGCGGCACCGTGACCGGCACCTGGACCGGGACCTGGGTGCCGCCGAAGTCGAAGGTGACCTGGATGCTGTGCCCCGGCGGAAGTGCCTCGGCCAGCCCGGTCAGCTGCAGCCACCGGCCGGCGGTCTCCTGGTTGAGCACCACGAACCCATGGGCCGGGATCTGGATCTCGGCGGGGGTGGCAGGTGCGGGGGCGGCCGTGGAATCCGCCGAGGGGCTGCCGCCCGGCGAGGGGCTCTCCTGGGTCGCCTCCGGCGACGGGCTACCGGCGGTCGCGTCCGGTGCGGGGCTACCCGCGGTCGCGTCCGGTGCGGGGCTACCCGCGGTCGCCTCCGGCGACGGGCTCGCCGGGGCACCGCCACCCGGGCTCGGCGCGGCCGACGGCCCGGTGAGGGTCACGCCGCCCGCCGCGGTGCTGCCGACCCGGACCGTCACCGGCTCGCCGGTCTCGTTGTAGAGGGTGACGCTCATCGGCGCGTTGGCGCCGGCCGGGTAGCCCGCCGTGCCCGGGTATCCGACGAACGCGTTGCGGACCAGGTAGTTGTTGTCGGGCGACTCCGCGTTGACCCCGAGGTTGGTGGGGATCCGCTCGGCGGTCTCGGCGATCTGGCCCGCGCCGCACCCGGACAGCAGCAGGGCGGCGCCGGCTGCCGTACCGGCCAGCACCGCAGCGGCTCGCCGAGCCCCACCGATCGAGCGCGTCACCTGGTCCTCCTCATTGCGATCCCGGTCGCCGTCGCGGACGGTGCCGTCGCGATCTCCGGCCTGGCCGCACGGATACGCGGGCCGTACCCGGCTCAACGGGCTCCAGGGTAGTGGGCGGTGATCCGCTCCCGTACGCCGACCCGGTATCCCGGCCGGCCCCGTCCCGGCGGGACCGGCCTGGATCACGCGGCGGGTCAGACCACCCGGCCGCTCGTCACCAGCAGCACGACATCGATCAGTGCCACGAGCATGACGGCCCGGAAGACGGCCACCGGGCGGTCGCCCCGGGCGGCGGCGGCCCGGCTCGCGTACCAGCCGAGCGGCGGGACCACGGCGGCGACCGCGACCGCCGCCAGGCCGGCCCAGGACGGCGGCCCGGGCGGCCCCACCACCAGCGTCGCGGTCGCCGCCAGGAGCAGCCCGGCGGCGGCGACGCGGGAACCGGTCGGGCCGAGCCGGTGCGGCAGCCCGCGTACCCCGGTCCGCTCGTCGTCGGCGAGATCCGGCAGGACGTTCGCGAAGTGCGCCCCGGCGCCGAGCAGCGCGCCCGCCGCCACCAGCCAGGCCGGCGGGGCGGGCGCGCCGGGCAGCCCGAGTACGACGAGAGCCGGCAACGTCCCGAACGAGACCGCGTACGGCAGCACCGAGAGCGGGGTGGACTTCAGCGGCCAGTTGTAGAGCAGGGCGGAGAGCAGGGCGAGGGTGGCCGCTGCGGCGGCGGCCGGATCGAGGAGGAGCACCGGCAGCGGGGTGAGCACGGCGGCCAGCACCCCGGCCACGGCGACCAGCCGGCGACCGACCATGCCGTCGGCCACCGGCTTGTCCCGGCGGCCGACTGCGGCGTCCCGGTCGGCGTCGATCCGGTCGTTGGTCCAGCCGACGGCGAGCTGGCTGGCGAGCACGGTGAGCGCGACCGCCGCGATGCCGCCCGGCGGGTGCCCGACGCCCCAGGCGAGCAGGGCGGAGACGGTGGTCACCGCGACCGCCGGCTCGGGATGACTCGCCCGGACCAGCCCTAACACCACATGCGACATATGGGAAGTCTGGTTGTTACCGCGTGGTCGTGCCAGGCTCGATCGCATGCGGATGGCGCGGACCAGGTCGGACACGGGCGCCGGGGTCACGGTGCCCGGCGGCCGGTCCCGCGCGCTGCCGCGCAACGATCCCCGGCAGTACGACGATCTCGCCGACCAGTGGTGGCAGCCGGACGGCGCCTTCGCCATGCTGCACTGGCTGGCCGAGGCCCGCGCCGGGCTGGTGCCGCCGGCCGCCCGCGCCGGGGCGGTCCTGGTCGACCTCGGCTGCGGCGCCGGGCTGCTCGCTCCCCGGGTGGCCGGCAGGGGCTACCGGCACGTCGGGGTGGACCTGGTCGGCTCCGCCCTCACCCAGGCCGCGGCGCACGGCGTGCGCCCGGTCAACGGGGATGCCGGGGCGGTGCCGCTGGTCGACGGCTGTGCCGACGTGGTCGTCGCCGGTGAGGTGCTGGAGCACGTACCGGACTGGCCGGGGGTGGTCGCCGAGGCGGCCCGGCTGCTCCGGCCCGGCGGCACGCTGGTGCTGGACACGCTCAACGACACCGCGCTGAGCCGCCTGCTGGCGGTGCGGGTGGCCGAGATGTTCCGGGGCGTGCCCCGGGGGATCCACGATCCCCGGCTCTTCGTCGGCTCGGGGGAGCTGGTGCGGGAGTGCGCCCGGCACGGCATCGCGCTGCGGGTCCGGGGCATCCGGCCGGCCGTCTGGGGCACGGCGCGCTGGCTGCTGCGCCGCGCCATGACCCGCCCCGGCCCTCCGGCCGGTCCGGCCGCGCCGATGGAGCCTGGTCCGGCCGCGCCGATCGGGCCTGGTCCGGCCGCGCCGATCGGGCCTGGTCCGGCCGCGCCGATCGGGCCTGGTCCGGCCGCGCCGATGGAGCCCGGCCCGGACACACCGACCCGGGCGGGCGAGGGCGTGCCGGCCGCCGCCGGTCGGGGCGCACCACGGATCGTGCCGACCTGGTCGGCGGCAGTGCTCTACCAGGGGTGGGGCACCAGGAACGGATAGCGGCGGGCGACAGCACCGGCCGCCGGCCGGTGCGGGAGGGGACACGGATGACGGTGGACGCGCTCGCAGCGGCCCGCCGGGTGGCGCCGAGAATGGCGGCCCGGGCGGCCGGACACGACCGGGACGGCACGTTTCCGGTCGAGGACTTCGCCGACCTGCGCTCGGCCGGTTTCTTCGGGCTGATGGTGCCGCAGAGACTGGGTGGCCTCGGCGCCACCTTCGCCGGGTACGCGGCGGTCGCCACCGAGCTCGCCAGGGGGAACGGCGCCACCGCGCTGGTCTTCAACATGCACGCCTCGGTGACCGGTGCACTCGGTGCGCTGACCGAGGAGTTGGCCGAGGCGCTGGGCGTACCGTCCGAGGCGCTGGCGGCCCGGGACCGGCTGCTCGCCGAGGCGGCGGCCGGCGCCTGGTACGCCGTGGCGATGAGCGAGCGTGGCGTCGGCTCCCGGCTGTCGAAGCTGAGCACGACGTACGAGCCGGTGGCGGGCGGCTACCACATCAAGGGCGCCAAGACCTTCTGCTCCGGGGCGGGGCACGCGGACGCGTACCTGGTCGCCGCCCGCAGCGTCGCCGACCAGTCGGTGGTGTCGCAGTTCCTGGTCCCGGCCGGGCCGGACGGGCTGCACGTCGAGCCGACCTGGGACTCGCTCGGGATGCGGGCAACCGCCTCGCACGACCTGCACCTGGACGTCGTCGTGCCGGCCGACCGGCTGCTCGGCGGGGTGGAGGGGCTGGCCCTGGTGGTCGCACAGCTCATGCCGCACTGGCTGGTGGCCAGCTACGCCGCCGTCTACGTCGGGGTGGCCCGGGCGGCGATCGACGCCGCCGTCGAGCACCTGACCGCCCGTGGGCTGGACGGCCTGCCGGCGGTACGCGCCCGGCTCGGCCGGGCGGACGCCGCCACCGCCGCCGCCTCGCTGGCGGTGACCGAGGCGGCCCGCCGGGTCGACGCGGCGCCGGGCGACGCCGAGACGAACCGCTGGGTGTGGCGGGCCAAGCTGCTCGCCGGGACGACCGCCGCCGAGGTGGCGGCCTCGATGGTGGAGGCGGCGGGCACCTCGGCGACCCGCCGGGGACACCCGCTGGAACGCCTCTACCGGGACGCCCGCTGCGGCTCGCTGCACCCGGCGACCTCGGACGTCTGCGCGGACTGGCTCGGCATCGCCGCCCTCGGTGGCGACCCGGACCTGGACGCCTCCACCCCACGGTGGTGAGCCCCCCGGGTGACTGGGTATCGGTGAAGGATGACCGTCGATCGGGAAGGTGAGTGTGGATCGGGAAGGTGAGCGTCGGCTCCGGCGTACGCGAACCGTGCTGTGCGGCCGGCCGGCGCGACCGCCGCCGATCTCGGCACCGCGAGCGGTGCGTCCGGCCGGCGAGTCCCGAGGTCACGCTCGGGGGTTGGGCTCGATGGGCGCGCGGAGCGCGCGGGGTGCGCAGTCGCGATCGGAGGACGGGTTGTGAGCGGAAGCAGGCAGGACGGCTCCGGAGTGGTCGTCGGCGTGGGTGTGGCGCTGCCGCCGAGGGCGAGCCAGAAGGAACTGTGGGCGGGCTTCTTCGCCCGGCACTTCTCCGGAGCCACCCGGGCGCTCGCCGAGCGGATCTTCGCCAACTCGGGCGTACGGCACCGGCAGGCGGCGGTCAGCCCGCTGCTGGAGGATGTCTCCGACTGGCCGACCGAGCGCCGGATGCGGCGCTACCAGATCGAGGCGCTGCCGCTGGGCAAGGAGGCGGTCGGCCGGGCACTTACCGACGCCGGCCTCGCGGCGGGGCAGATCGGCCTCTTCGTGGTCTGCTCCTGCACCGGGTACGCCACACCGGGGCTGGACATCCTGCTGGCCCGGGACATGGGAATGGCCCCCGACACCCAGCGGATGTTCGTCGGCCACATGGGCTGTTACGCGGCGCTGCCCGGGCTCGCCGCCGCGAACGACTTCGTCGCCGCCCGGGGTCGTCCGGCGCTGCTGCTCTGCGCCGAGCTGACCAGCCTGCACCTCCAGCCCTCCACGGCCCGGATGGACACCCAGCAGATCATCTCGCACGCGCTCTTCTCCGACGCGGCGGTCGCGGTCGTGATCGCCCCTACCACCCGCCCCGGGTACGCGGTCCGCGAGGTCACCGCCGTCACCGACACCTCGACGGCCGACCACATGACCTGGGAGCTGACCGACACCGGGTTCCGGATGGGACTGTCGCCGAAGGTGCCGCAGGTGCTGGCGGCGCACGTGGCCGCCCTGGTCACCGACCTGTTGGCCCGGCACGGCCGGCGGATATCCGAGGTGGACGGCTGGGCGGTGCATCCGGGCGGGCCCCGGATCCTCAACGTGGTGGAGGAGGAGTTGGGACTGCCGCCGGAGGCGCTGGCCGCCTCCCGGGCGGTCCTCGACGAGCACGGCAACTGCTCGTCGCCGACGTCTTTGCTCATCCTGGAACGCCTGCGGCGGTCGGACGTTCCACCCCGTACCGTGGTAATGCTCGCCTTCGGCCCCGGACTGACCCTCTACGCGGCCCTGCTGGACCGGCAGCCGGGAGTGGTGGGCGGCGCACGGCCGGTGTGACCGGCCGGGGTGGCTCCTAGGGACAGGTGCGCTGTGCCGACGACAGGGAGGCGACCGGATGCGTAGGTTGGCTCTGACGATGGCGGCGGTGCTTCTGGTCGGCTTGGGCGGCTGGTGGTCGGTCTGGTCGGCGCCGGAGCCGCCCCGGCCGGGGCAGACCGGGGTCGACGCGCCGGTGGTCGGCTCCGGGGGCGGGGGTGCGGACCTGGCCGGCGGGCGGGGCGACAGCGCGGCGGCGCAGGCGTTGCCCCGCTTTCCGGAGACGCTCTGGCGCCAGACGGCAACACTGGACCAGCGCAGGTTCGTCACCTGGTCGGTGCAGACCCATCCGGGTGGCCGTTACCTGCTCCAGTACGTCTGCCTCAGTGACGGCCAGCTCTACGTGCGGGTGGTGCGCGGGGTGGCGGGAAGCTGGTCGAGGTCGGTGAGCTGCCCCGGACCGTTCGGCAGCGTGCAGCTTGTCGCGACCGGGGACGAGCTGACCATCGGGGCCCGGCGGCTGAACCACCGGCACGTCAAGGTGGTGCTCCAGGTGGTCGACCTCTCCTGAGCCGCGGCGGGGTCCGGAGCCGCGGCGGGGTCCGGGCGGTGCCGTTCAGGCGGCGGTCGGCAGGCCGGACAGGTCGGGCTGGTAGTCCGCCGCCGAGGTGAGGTCCGGCACGGTCCGCACGATCCGGCCCGAGCGGCTGGCCAGGACGACACTGACCGCGTCACCGGCGTCGTTCAGGTGCAGCGCGGTCCGCAGCTCCGAGGTCGGGTCGGTCAGGTGGCGCGGCGTCCGGGCCGGTGGCGCGACGGGTCTGGCGCTCGGCACCGCCCGGCGGCTACTGACCGCCAGCACGGCGACCCCGGGCGGAGCGGACCGGACGGCGGCGTCGAGTTCCCCGGTGCAGGTGCAGCCGTCGACCAGCATGATCACGGCGGGGAGCAGCCCGCGCAACGGGACGAGTTGACCGTCCTCGCCCACCAGGTCGAGCGCCGGCAGGGCACCGCCGGGCGTGTCGCCCGGGCTGCCCGGGCTGGTCCGGCCGGTGGCCTGTGGACGTTGCTGGCCGGGCCAGGTGATCGCGAAGAGGCTGGTCAGGGTCGCCAGCAGCGCGACCGACATGATCAGGAGGCAGAGCCGGAGCGGAGACCGGCCGGAGCTGGCCGAGGAGAGTCCGAGAAGCCGCCGCCACCCGTCGCGGCGGGCCCGTAGCCGCAGCTCCCGGCGGACCTCGGCGGCTTCGGCGGCGAGGTCGGCGGGATCGTCGGGGATGACTATCCGCCCCCACTCGGCCGGCAGGTCGGGCAGGCCCTCGAACGGGCCGTTCTCCGGCCGGCCGTCGCCATCCGCCGACGTGCTCATGCGCACCCCCTGGCTCGCACCTGAGGTGTGAACGGGTTGTCGTTCCAGCCTCCCCCACCGGAGGTCGTACCGCCAGTGGGGGCGGCGCCGGGCGCGGAAGAGATATGGTGGAAGGACCGCAACGCCCTAGATCCGATTTTTCCGATCCGTCTTGTCGGCCGGTGATCCGTGTGTCACAGAGCGTGCCCAAATCCATGGATTCCTGCCGTGTCAAGCCGAAGAAAGACCTCTCACAGGGCCTCTGAGCTGCGCTAACGGTCAGGACTGCGGTGGGACATCGGTGCCTGAGCGTGTTACCCTAGACACAGCGAAAGGGGTTTCGAACCTATGGTTTTCAGTGTCGGCGAGACCGTTGTTTACCCCCACCACGGGGCCGCACTCATCGAGGCAATCGAGACTCGGGTCATCAAGGGCGAGCCCAAGCAGTACCTCGTCCTCAGGGTCGCTCAGGGTGATCTGACGGTCCGGGTGCCCGCGGAGAATGCCGAGATCGTGGGCGTGCGCGAAGTGGTCGGCGAAGAGGGCCTGGGTAAGGTCTTCGATGTCCTCCGTGCCCCGCACACCGAGGAGCCGACCAACTGGTCGCGGCGTTACAAGGCAAATCTGGAGAAGCTGGCCTCCGGTAACCCACTCAAGGTGGCGGAGGTCGTTCGTGACCTCTGGCGTCGGGAGCGGGAGCGGGGCCTGTCCGCGGGCGAGAAGCGGATGCTCGCCAAGGCCCGCGACATCCTCGTCGGTGAGGTCGCGCTCGCCGAAAAGAGCACCAAGGACGAAGCGGAAACCCTTCTCGACAAGGTGCTCACCGAGGCATAGCCGCTATGTCAGGCACTTCCGCCCGTGCCTGCCGTACCCCGCAGAAAGTCCGAGGACCGCGACGTGACCGCGCAGCTCAATCCGCGCGGTGACGTCGCGGTCCTCGTTCCTGCGGCCGGTGCCGGGGTCCGACTCGGGCCCGGCGGCCCCAAGGCGCTCCGCAGGATCGGCGGCGAGCCGCTGCTCGTGCACGCCGTCCGGCGGATCGCGGCCGCACCCTCCGTGCACACCGTCGTGGTGGCGGCGCCGCCCGGCGACGAGGAGGCGGTCCGGGCGCTGCTCCGGCCGGTCGCCGCGCTGACGGTGGTGGCCGGCGGGACCACCCGTCAGGAGTCGGTGGCCGCCGCGCTGGCGGCGGTGCCGGCCGGCCCCGAGATCGTCCTGGTGCACGACGCGGCGCGGGCACTGACCCCGACCGCCCTGGTCGAGTCGGTGGCCGGGGCGGTGCGGGGCGGTGAGGACGCCGTGGTCCCGGTGCTGCCGGTGGTCGACACGATCAAGGAGGTCTCGGCCGCCGGTGCGGTGCTCGGCACCGTCGACCGGGCCGCGCTGCGGGCCGTGCAGACGCCGCAGGGCTTCCGGCGGGCGGTGCTCGCCGCCGCGCACGCCGCCGCCGTCGACCCGCTCACCGACGACGCGGGCCTGGTCGAGAAGCAGGGCGTACGCGTCACCTGCGTCCCCGGCTCCGAGTACGCCATGAAGATCACCCGCCCGTTCGACCTGGTCCTGGCCGAGCACCTGCTCACCGCCGTGCCGCTCGCCGGGCACCACTGATCGCCTACGCTTTCGCACGTGATCGTTCCGCTGGTCGGTGTCGGTACCGACGTGCACGGGTTCGAACCGGGCCGGCCCTGCTGGGTCGCCGGCCTGCACTGGCCCGGGGTGGACGGGCTCGCCGGACACTCCGACGGCGACGTCGCCGCGCACGCCGCCTGCGACGCGCTGCTCTCCGCCGCCGGCCTCGGCGACCTCGGCGGCAACTTCGGGGTGGCCGAGCCGGAGTGGGCCGGCGCCGCCGGGGTCACCCTGCTGGCCGAGACCGCCCGCCGGGTCCGGGCCGCCGGGTTCGAGATCGGCAACGTCTCGATCCAGGTGATCGGTGTGCGCCCGAAGATCGGCCCCCGCCGCGACGAGGCCCAGCGGGCGCTGACGGCGGCGGTCGGCGCCCCGGTCACCGTCTCCGGCACCACCACCGACGGACTCGGCCTGACCGGCCGGGGCGAGGGCCTGGCCGGGATCGCCGTCGCCCTGATCCACCGCTGAGCCGCTGCCGGGTCCCGACCGGTCGCGCCGTGCGCCGCCGGCCTCCGGGGGCGAGATAGGGACCAAGCCTGACACCACGGGGGGAGCGCCAGGCTTGGTCCCGTCTACGGTACCGCGCAATCGCGCGCCTGGGGAGTGGGCATTCGGCGGGTCGTCGATTAACTGGCCGGAGGCCGGCCGTTAACCGCCCGGAGTGTCGATGTTGGCCGGGTCGGCCGTGAAGATCGGCGGGACAGCGCCGGATAGGCTCGGCCCGTGTCCAGCGACGCCGATTCCGACCAGTCCTCCTCCGCCGAAGGGTATGTCCAGCGCGCCGAACTGCTCGCCGAACTCGGCCGCTACGACGAGGCCGCCGCCGAGGTCGGGTTCGCGATCGCGCTCGACCCGGACCATGTGCCCGCGCTGGTCATGCTGGCGATGGTCAAACTCGCGGCGGGCAGCTCCGGGGAGGCGTTGAGCGCTGCCGACGCCGCCGTCGCCGCCGCTCCGGAACTGGTCCGCCCCCTGGTGATCCGGGGACACGCCCTTGCCGACCTGCGCCGGTTCGCCGAGGCGGCGGCGGTCGCCGGCCAGATCCTGGCGCTCGGCCGGGACGACGCGTACGCCCAGCGCAGCGCCGCCGCGATCCTCGGCGAGTCGCGCAACGGGCAGCAGGCGCTCAACGCGGCCTGGCGCGGTGTCGAGCTGGCACCGGAGGAGCCGCAGGCGCATCTGGTACTCGGACTGGTGGCGGCCAGGATGGAGATGTTCGACCTCGCCGAGCGGTCGTACCGGGAGGCACTGCGGCTCGACCCCGAGCTGGCCGAGGCGCAGCACAACATCGGGGTGATCCGGCTGGAGCAGCGGCGCTACGCCGAGGCGCTGGAACACCTCGCCGACGCCGCCGCGCTCGCCCCGGCCAGCGGCAACAGCGGGCGTACCGTCGGCGACGGGCTGCGCCGGCTGCTGATGTACGGCGCCGGCTACACCATCGTGGTCTCGGTGCTGGTGGCGTGTCTCGCGGCGGGAAACCCGTTCGCGTCCCGGGTCTGGGCCGGGCTGGCGGCGGTCACCGGCGGCATCCTGGTCTGGCGCTTCGCCCGCCGGGTGCCGACCATGGGCCGGGGGCGGCTGCCCGACCTGATCCGCTCCGACGGGCTGCTGGCCCTCGCCGTCTACGCCGTGATCGCCGGCCCGTGCCTGATCCTGCTCTACGCGTTCGTCGGGTCCCCGTGGCCGCTGGTGCTGGCGCTCTTCACCGCCGCCGCCACCGAGCTGGCGGTGCTCTTCGGCTGGTCACCCGCGAGCGGACGCGACTGATTCCGCGCGGATCCTGCTTTCCGGGCCGGTCAGGCGGAGGGTGGACGCCCCGACCAGGTCCAGGCGTAGCCGGTGTCCTCGCAGGAGAGCGCGGGTGGGCAGAGGTCGAGCGGGCGGAAGGTGTCGACCATGACCGCCAGCTCGTCGAAGCTCTCCGCCCCGATGGCCCGGTCCGGGGCGCCGGGCTGCGGGCCGTGCGTGAAACCGGCCGGATGCAGCGAGATCGAGCCCTGCTCGATCCCGGAGCCGCGCCGGGCCTCGTAGTTGCCGCCGGTGTAGAAGAGCATCTCGTCGGAGTCGACGTTGTGGTGGTTGTAGGGCACCGGGACGGCCAGCGGGTGGTAGTCGACCTTGCGGGGCACGAAGGAGCAGATCACGAAGTTGGGGCCCTGGAAGGTCTGGTGCACCGGCGGCGGCTGGTGGAGCCGGCCGGTGATCGGCTCGAAGTCGTGGATGGAGAAGGCCCACGGGTAGAGGTGCCCGTCCCAGCCGACCACGTCGAAGGGGTGGTTGGCGTAGACGTGCCGGGTCCAGCCCCGGCGGTGCTGGACGTAGACCTCGACGTCGGTCCCGTCGACCAGCAGCGGCGCCTCCGGGCCGCGTACGTCCCGCTCGCAGTAGGGGGAGTGTTCGAGGAACTGGCCGCGTACCGAGAGGTAGCGCTTGGGCGGGCCGATGTGCCCGGTCGCCTCGACGGCGAGCATCCGCAGCGGCACCGGTGCGACCGGCACGACCCGGTAGAGCACCGAGGTCGGGATGATCACGTAGTCGCCGGCGGTCACCCCGAGCACGCCGAAGGTCGACTCGATCCGGGCGGCTCCGGACTCGACGTAGAGGCACTCGTCGCCGACGGCGTTGCGGTAGAGCGGGGAGGGCTGGTCGGCGACGACGTAGGAGATCCGGACGTCCTCGTTGGCCAGCAGGTGCGTCCGGCCGAGGATCGCGTCGGTGCCGGCGCCGCCGTCGAGTTTGTGGGTACGCAGGTGGCGGGGCTTGAGCGGCAGGTTCGGCACCCGGGTCGGCGCGCCCGGCGGGGTGAACTCCTCGGCGGCGACGATCGCGGTCGGCAGGTGGCGGTGGTAGAGGAGGGACGAGTCGGAGGAGAAACCCTCCTGGCCCATCAGCTCCTCGGCGTACAGGCTGCCGTCGGGTTGCCGGAACTGGGTGTGGCGCTTCCGGGGCACCTCGCCGACGCTGCGGTAGTACGGCATGATCGCCTCCCATTTGTCCCAGTGAACGGGCAAGAGCGTCCGATAATCGGACGGTGTTGTCCGCTAGTCGTAGCGTCCCGTAAGTTCTCTGTTCGTGTCAACGCAGGTGCCCCGGCTCTTCGCCGGGCTGGTGGACGACGCCGCCGTCTTCCCGCCCGGCAGCGCCACGCTGCCCGACGCGGTCGCCGCGCACCGCCGGTACCGCGGGGCCTGGTACGCCCCGCTCGTCGGCCCGCTGCTGCTGCCCGCCTCGGCCCTGCCCGAGCTGCCGGCGCTGCTCGACGACGGCGAGCGGATCGAGGTCGGGGTGATCGGCGACGTGCCGGTGCCGGAGCTCTACCCGCGGTGCGACCGGACCGACCCCCGGATCCGTATCCGGCAGGTCGAGATGGCGGTCGCCAAGCGCGGCGAGGACCCGCTGCCCGGCCTGGCCGCGCTCGCCGGGCTCTCCGCCCAGCTGGACGACGCGGAGGTCTACGCCGAGATCCCGCTCACCTGGGGACTGCTCGGCGCCCTCGACCGGATGGCCGAGGAACGGGCCGCCGGGAAGCGGATCGCGGCCAAGTTCCGCACCGGCGGGCTCGCCGCCGAGCTCTTCCCGACCCCGGTCGAGCTCGCCGCGGTGATCGGTGCCTGCCGCGACCGGGAACTTCCGTTCAAGCTCACCGCCGGGCTGCACCACGCGATCCGGCACATCGACCCGGAGACCGGCTTCACCCACCACGGCTTCGTCAACGTGCTGGCCGCCGCCGCCGTGGCGTGCTCCGGCGGAGAGGTGACCGAGGTGGCCGAGGTGCTGGCCTCGACCGACCCGGTGCCGCTGGTCGAGGCAATCCGGTCGCGGCGGGACGAGCGGCGCCCGCTCTGGATCGGGTTCGGCTCGTGCAGCGTGATGGAACCGCTGATCGACCTCGTCCGGCTGGGCCTGGTGAACGGAGGCTTCGAGCCGTGACAGCCGAGGAGTGCCGTGACAGTCGAGGAGAGGAGCTGACGTGACCTGGGTGGCCGAGGCGATCGGATCGCCGTACGGGGTGCACAACCTGCCGTACGGGGTCTTCCGGGCGGCGGGGCGGCCGCCCCGGATCGGCGTACGGATCGGAAGCGCCGTGCTCGACCTCGACGGCGCGGAGGCGGCCGGGCTGGTCCTGGCCGGCGGCGCGCTGCGGCAGCCGACCCTGAACGCGTTCCTGACGCTCGGCCGGGCACAGTGGACGACGATCCGGGCCCGGATCGTGGAGCTGCTGACCGGGGAGGAGCACCGGGCCGCGGTGGCGCCGCTGCTGGTCCCGCTCGACCGGGTCGAGCTGGAGCTGCCCTTCGCGGTCGCCGACTACGTCGACTTCTACTCGTCCGAGCACCACGCGGCCAACGTGGGGCAGATCTTCCGGCTCGGCGGGGCGGCGCTGCTGCCGAACTGGCGGCACCTGCCGGTCGGCTACCACGGCCGGGCCGGCACGGTGGTGGTCTCCGGCACGCCGGTCGTCCGCCCGGCGGGGCAGCGCGGCACCCCGGAGGGGCCGGTATACGGACCCTCGACCCGGCTGGACATCGAGGCCGAGGTCGGCTTCGTGGTCGGCGTACCGTCGCCGCTGGGTGAGCCGGTCGGGGTGGACGACTTCGCCGCACACGTCTTCGGGGTGGTGCTGGTCAACGACTGGTCGGCCCGGGACATCCAGGCCTGGGAGTACCAGCCGCTCGGGCCCTTCCTCGGCAAGTCGTTCTGCACCTCGGTCTCGCCCTGGGTGGTGCCGCTGGAGGCGCTGGCCGACGCCTGGGTGCCGGCGCCGGAGCAGGAGCCGGCGGTGCTCGACTATCTGCGGGACGTACCGCACCTGGGGCTGGACCTGCGGCTGACGGTGGAGTGGAACGGCACCAGGGTCAGCGAGCCACCCTTCGCCGGGATGTACTGGACCCCGGCCCAGCAGCTCGCGCACCTGACCGTGAACGGGGCCGCGCTGCGTACCGGCGATCTCTACGTCTCCGGCACCGTCTCCGGACCCCGGCGTGACCAGGTCGGCTCCTTTCTCGAACTGACCTGGGGCGGGGCGGACCCGGTGAAACTGGCCGACGGTGCGACCCGGACCTTCCTGGAGGACGGTGACACCGTCGTCATCGGCGCCACGGCGCCGGGGCCGGACGGCACCACGGTCGGCCTCGGCGAGGTCGCCGGGACGGTCGCACGAGGTGTGCGATCGCCCGGCGGCGGTGGGTAACAGGATGCTCCCGTAGCGTTACGGGAGTCTCGATCACGCGTTGACTTACCCAGACGGGTACAAACCCGTCATCAAGTGTGATTCACCTTGAAAGGGTACAAAAATGTTCAACGCGGGAGCCGCTCGCTGGCGCAAGAGCAGCCGTTCCAACGACCAGGGACTCTGCATCGAGGTGGCCGACAACCTGCCCGGGGTCGTCGGCGTGCGTGACTCGAAGGACCCGGCCCCGGTCCTGTCGTTCGAGCCGGCCAGCTGGGCGGCATTCGTCTCCGCGACCAGGACGGGCGCGTTCGAGAGCTGACGACCGGCGCAGGACGGCCCGAGTCCTGCGGTGGCACTGTCGAGCTGGGTGCACAGCCGGGGCACCCCGAAATGCAGGACGGGGGGACGCAGGAGGGGTGCTGTCCGCTGGGCGCACGAGCGGGGCAGCTCGACAGTGTCCGTCCGGAGCAGATCCCCCGAACCGACGAGGCTGACGCCCTCGGTTCAGGGGCGGCTTCCGGACGTCGTCCTGTCACGTTCTGATCACTCTGCGGCGGCCCGGGCTGTGGGCGGCCTCTCCCACGCCGTACCGTGGTATCCGGGGAGGTTCCCATGTCGACGGTGACGTTCAGCAGGCTGATCGAGGCACCCGCCGACGAGCTCTGGCGGGTCTTCACCGACCTGCCCGCCCGCCCCCGCTGGCTCTGCCAGGTCGACGCCGTCGAGGTGCTGGCAACGGCCGGGCCGGGCGGGCCGGGCGAAAGCTCTCCGCCACCCGCGCCGCGTATGGGCGCGGCCTTCGGGATCGGCACGGTCTGGCGGGAGAGCCGGACCGGGCCGGACGGCATCGGGATGGTCGAGGAGTTCGCCGTCCGGGAGGCGGTGCCGCCCCGACGGCTCGTGGTCAGCTCCTCCGGCGACGGGGTGGACTACCTGACGACGTACACCTTCATCCCGGTCGAGGCGCGACGGCCGGGCCGCGGCCGCACCGTGGTGACGGTGAGCCACGAGGGCGCGCCCACCGCCCGGTACGGCCGGCTGCTGGCGGTGGTCTTCGGCGGGCTTGCCGCGCGGGCCGGCGAGGGTGCCCTCCGCCGGGACCTGGCCGACCTCGCGACCATCACCGAGCCTGACCGGATCGACCCGGCCGCGGCCGCCTGAGCACCGCCCCGCCCGCGCGTTTCGCGGCCCCACGGCCCTGCCCGACGGGTGGCGGCACCGCGCCGTGCCGGGGTGGCGTGCCCGTCCAGCATGTGCTGGCTACCCACGCTGACCTGGTGAATCATGGCTCGCGACGGCGCCGGACCGCGCACCTGCCGGGCGGCGGCCGGGCGGTGGTCGATAGGGTTCCGGGCGGAGGTGTCCGGGCATGGCAACGCCGAACGGCGCGCGGAGGTGGCTGCGGACGGCGATCGCCCTCGCGGTGGCGGTGCTGCTCGTGGCCGGGTCCGCCGTGGTCGTCCATCGGGTGCTGGCACCCGCCGAGGTGACCACGCCGACCAGGGACGACTATCCGGCCCCGGCGAGCGCCCGCCCCGGGGTGCTCGGCACGCTGAACGCGGCACCGCTGATCGTCGACGACCGGCTCCGGGTGTACGCCACCAGCCGGAAGGTCTGGGCCGACCAGCCGGTCGACGCCCCCACCCGGCGTACGCCGTACTGGTCCTACCGGCGCTGGCCGGCACAGGTGGCGGGGGTGGTGGCTGACGGCACCACCGTGGTGACCCGCTGGTCGGACGGCGAACTGGTGGCGCTCGACGCCCGGACCGGCACGGTCCGCTGGCGCGCGTCGGGGCCCCGCCCCGGGCACGGCTATCTCGGCCGGCGCACCGGAGCCGCCACCGTGTACGCGCCGACCGGCCTGCACACCGCCCGCAGCCCGGCCGGACGGCGAGTCCTGGTGGTTGGCGAGTCCGCCGACCGGCGCGGCATCGACCTGGACACCGGCCGGCACCTCTGGCGACTCGCCACCGATCCGGCTGCCTGCCAGGACGTTGGGCCGGACGGCGTTCCCGACGGTGGGCCGGACGGCGTTCCCGGCGGCGAGCTGGCGCCCGGAGCGGGCGAGGGGGTGACGACCACGGCCGGCTTCTTCGCCGTCGTCGACAGTTGCGCCGGATCACGAGAAGTCGACTTCTACGACGTGGGCACGGGCGCGCTGACCACCCGCTGGCGGCCGGACGAGGTGAACCGGCCCGCCGACGCAGACCCGCCGATCGAGATCGCCCCGGTCGGCTGCGCGGCCGGCCGCTCCGGGTGCCGGGCCCTGCGGACGGTCGGCGGCGGGGTGACCCGGGGCTGGCTGATCGACGATGTCCGCCCGGTGCCCGCCCCGGCCCTGGACGCACCGGAGGCGGTACTGGTCGACGGGATCGCGGTGGCGCCGGACGGGGCCGGGCTGGTGGCCCGCTCGGCGCGGACCGGTGCCGAGCGGTGGCGCTGGTCCGATACGCCGACGCCGACGCCGACGCCGACGCCGACGCCGACGTTGACGCCGGAGCCGGAGCCGGAGCCGGTGAGCCCGACCGGTGCGGTTCGGCTGATCGCCACCCAGCCGGGGCGGGTGCATCTGCGCACCGGGGACGGCGACCTGGTCACCCTCGACGCGGCGACCGGGGCGGAACGGTCCCGCTTCCCGTTCACGTACGACCGGGACTCGACGACCTGGTCACCCGGATTCGCCTACGCGGCCGGCGGCTTCGTCGCCGTCGAGCGGCTCGCCGAGCCGGTGGACCCGGCCGCCGGGGACGACCGGTACTACCTGGCGGCCCAGCCGGTGATCCTGGCCGGTACCTGAGTCCGGCTACGAGTCACCCGGGCCCGGCCTCGCCGTGGCGACACGTCGTCGCCGGTGGTGCGGGCGGCGGACGACCACGAAGAGCCCGGCGGCCACGAGCAGACCGGCGACGAGCGAACCGCCGAGGATCCCCCACCGGGTGCGCAACGGCGCGAGCAGCGGGCTCGGCTCGCCCACCCTGCCCGGATCCGGGAAGGTGACCTCCCCGGTGGCGGTCCGCCGCACCGTGCCGCTCTGCAGAGCGACGTCGATCTTCCACGGTCCGTTCGGCAGTTCCCGGGGGAACCGGACGGTGACGGGTCCGGCCTCGCCCGGCGCGAGAGTCGTACCCTGGACGACGTCGAACGGCCCGGCCCGCATGTCGGCGGGACCGTCCGACAGGGACACCGCCCCGGCGAGGTCGAGCGCCCGCTCTCCGGTGTTGTCGACCCGGATGGCGACCGACGGCACGCCCCGCACGTCGCGGGCGGGCACGAGTTCCCCGATCCGGAAGTCCGACGGCGGTTCGCCGCCGAGACCGACGTCGAGATAGACCCGTACGCCGACCCGGTGGATCTGGGTGACGTCGGCCGAGGTCTCGCGCGGTGAGGTCGTCGAGGCCCAGATCACCGCGTAGCGCTCGCCGGTCGGCGCGGGCGGCGGCACGTCGAGGGTGGCCTCGACTCGCGTCTCCGCGCCGGGCGCAAGGTCCACCCGGGTCTTGTCCAGCGATATCCACGAGGTCAGCTCGTTCTGGGCCCGCCCCTCGCCGAACCGGAACCGGCCCTCCTCGACGGTGGCCGCCGCCGCGTAGAGGTCGATCCGCTGCTTCCGGTCCGAGCTGTTCACCACCCGCAGGTTGCGCCGGATGAGTGTGCCCGGCGGCAGGTGGTCGACGATGTGCCGCCGGGCCCGAGGATCGGCGCGGCGCTCGACCGGGGCCTCCAGCAGTTGGATTCCGATCGTCGCCGGATCGGATGCCGGAGCGGCCTCGCCGGCCCGGGCGGGAAGCCCGGTACCGGCGAGGCAGGAGACGGCGAGGAGCAGCCGTGCGGCGGCGGCCTTCCCGCCGCTACGCCACCGAATGCGTCACCGTCCCGGTGTAGACGCCCGCCACGTTGTCGAGGGGGACGTTCACCACCAGGGTCGGGTTCCAGGACGCGCTGTTGTTGCCGGTGCCGCCGGCGTGGGTGAAGGCGGTGAGCGGTGTGGTGGTGTCGAGCGGTGCCGCCGCTCCCGCGTTCGCCTGTCCCGGGGTGAAGGTGCCGTTGCCGGTCGTCGCGGTCGCCGCGCCGGACCAGTAGTCGATCTCGGAGGCGAGGATGGTCTCACTCGCGGTGCCCGTGCCCGTGGTGAAGTCGGTGGAGGTCACCGTGGCGGTCCAGGAAGCGTCGTCCGAGGCCCGATCGTCGGTGACGGTGACCGCCCCGAGTTGTCCCTCGATCGCGCTGTCGGGCGAGCCGGTGCCGAGGTCGGCGGTGGCGGGCACGGTGATGTCCAGGGTGCCGGCGAGAATTTCGAAGGTGACGTCGGTGTCCCCGGTCGGTGCCGCCGCGGCGGGGGCGGCGATCAGCCCCGCCGCCAGCAGGGCGGCGGAGCCGACCAGGAGAGTTCTGGTGATACGCACGATTCCCATCCACTTCGTGTCGATTTTCGGCAGAGTCTGCGGGCCGGTTGGATCGCCCGACTAGCGCGAAAATACCCAGAAGAAGGAATGATGTAGTGCAAAACCCACAAACCACCCGGAACGACGTAGCGGCCCGGACGAGGAGCCCGGCGCCTAGAGCACGGAATCCGCGGCGGCCAGGAAGGCGTCGTTCTCGGCCGGGGTGCCGATGGTGACGCGTACGCCCTCACCCGCGAAGGGCCGGACGATGATGCCGCGCGCCTCGCACGCCTGCGCGAACGGCACCGACGCATCGCCCAGCGGCAGCCAGACGAAGTTCGCCTGGCTCTCCGGCACGCCCCCGCTCCCTGCGCCACCCGCGCCGGCAGGGCCGGCCGGCAGCCGCTTGCGCAGCGCCTCGATCATCCGGTCCCGCTCGGCAACCACCAGCGCACAGCGTCGCCGCATCTCATCGGCCTCGGCGAGCGCGGCCAGCGCCCCGGCCTGCGCCGCCAGGCTGGCCGAGAACGGGGTCACCACCTTCCGGACCGTCGCCGCCACCTCGGGCTGGCCGACCAGGAAGCCGATCCGCAGCCCGGCCAGCCCCCAGGCCTTGGAGAGGGTGCGCAGCACCACGACGTTCGGCCGGTCGCCGTAGGTCACCAGGCCGTCCGGCACCTCGGGGTCGGTGACGAACTCCCGGTACGCCTCGTCGAGCACCACCAGCACGTCGTCCGGGACCGTGCCGAGGAACCGGTCCAGCTCGGCGCGGCGCAGGCTCGTACCGGTCGGGTTGTTCGGGTTGCAGACGAAGATCAGCCGGGTCCGGTCGGTCACCGCCGCCGCCATCGCGGCCAGATCGTGCCCGTGGCCGGCGTCGTTGGGCACCCGCACGCTTGTCGCGCCGCTGGTCGCCGCGATGATCGGGTACGCCTCGAAGGAGCGCCACGAATAGACCACCTCGTCGCCGGGCAGGCAGGTGGCCCGAACCAGGTGCTCGGCCAGCGCCACCGACCCGCAGCCGGTGGCGATCCGTTCCGCGTCCACCCCGTAGCGCTCGGCCAGCGCGGACCGTAGCGCCAGCACGCCCATGTCCGGATAGCGGTGCGCCTCGGTGACCGCCTCGGTGACCGCCTCGGCCACCCCGGGCAGCAAGCCGTACGGCACCTCGTTGCTGGCCAGCTTGATCGCCTCGGGCAGCCCCAGCTCCCGGGCCAGGTCCGCCGGACTGCGCCCCGGCACGTAGTTCGGCAGCGCGTCGAGGTCGGCGCGGGTCAGCCGGGGAGCCCCGGAGCGCCGGTCGGGGGCGGAACTGGTCGAACCGGTCATGACGCGGGGCCTCCAGAGCTGTCGGTCGGGGTGGGTTCGGGCGGCGAGCCGGCCCGGGAAGGGAGCCGGACCACCACCGTCTGCCCCCGCTTGTCGTGCAGGGCCTGCCGTAGCGGCCGGTCGAAGAACGCGAGTGCGCAGTCGACGAGCTGGATCAGGAAGCCGATGCCGCAGCAGCTCCAGAGGAAGACCGGCAGGCCGAGCATGTTCCACCGCCGGAACGACCGGCCGAAGCCCGGTTGCTCGGTCTCGGTCAGCGCGACGACCTTGATCCCCATCACCCGCTTGCCGAAGGTCTGCCCGGAGTTCGCCACCGACGGGACCTCGTAGGCGAACCAGAGCGCGGCGGCGATCAGCAGGATCACCACCTGCAACCAGTCGGCCTGCGGACTCGCCTGCGGAAGGCCCTCGGTCGTCGAGTCGCCGGCCATGGCACGCCGGAAGATCTCCCGGGTCACCGGCTCGATCTCCTGCACGAACCGCCAGACGAACCAGCCGTTGACAAGCACGTTGAGCAGCAGCACCAGGCCGATGTCGATCAGCCGGGCGAGCACCCGGGCGCCGAGCGGAGCCAGCTCCAGCCCGTGCGGCCGGGGTGGTGGTGCCACCCAGTACGGCCCCGGCCAGCCTGGCGGCGGCCCGTACGGCGGTGTGCCGTACGGCGGCCCGCTCTGCGGTGCGCCACTGACCGGCGGTGTGCCGTACGGCGGCCCGCTCTGCGGTGCGCCACTGACCGGCGGTGTGCCACCGACCGGCGGCATTCCGGCCAGGGTGGCGGGGGAGCCCCGTGCCGCCCCGGCGCCACTCGTCGGCGCGGGGAGCGGCTCGGGCTCGTCGGCCGGCGGTGGACCGGGTGGCGGGGTGGCGTCGGCGGGCAGCGGCGTGCCGACCCAGCCCTCTCCGTCCCAGTACCGCTGGGTGGTTGGCTCGGCGGGGTCGGCGTACCAGCCCGGTTCCACCGTCACCGGAACGACCTCGGTTGCGTCCTGACGTTCACGCTGAGACCTTAACCACCACGGTCCCGGCTCACGCAGGACAGTGCTACAGGTTTCCGCGCGCCTCTTGTTCCCGCTCGATGGCCTCGAAGAGCGCCTTGAAGTTTCCCTTGCCGAAGCCGAGCGATCCGTGCCGCTCGATCAGCTCGAAGAAGACCGTGGGGCGGTCCTGCACCGGCTTGGTGAAGATCTGCAGCAGGTAGCCGTCCTCGTCCCGGTCGACCAGGATCTTCCGGGCCTTCAGTTCCTCGATCGGGGCGCGCACCCTGCCGATCCGGGCGCGCAACTCGGGGTCGTCGTAGTAGGAGTCCGGGGTGTCGAGGAACTCGACGCCGGCCGCCCGCATCGCGTCGACGGTGGTCAGGATGTCGTTGGTGGCCAGCGCGATGTGCTGGGCACCCGGGCCGCCGTAGAACTCCAGGTACTCGTCGATCTGCGACCTGCGGCGGGCCACCGCCGGCTCGTTGAGCGGGAACTTGACCTTGCGGGTCCCGTTCGCCACCACCTTCGACATCAGCGCCGAGTAGTCGGTGGCGATGTCGTCGCCGATGAACTCGGCCATGTTGGTGAAGCCCATCACCCGGCGGTAGAACTCCACCCACTCGTCCATCCGGCCGAGCTCGACGTTGCCGACGACGTGGTCGACGGCCTGGAAGAAGCGCCTCGGCTGCACCCCGGCGTCGATCATCGGCTGCCGGTCCACGATCGGGCCCCGGGCCACGAAACCGGGCAGGAAGGGTCCCCGGTACCGGGACCGGTCGACCAGTGAGTGCCGGGTCTCGCCGTAGGTGGCGATGGTGGCGATCCGGATCGTCCCGTGCTCGTCGGTGACGTCGTGCGGCTCCGCCAGGCCGGTCGCGCCCTGCGCCATGGCGTGCGCGTACGCCGCGTCGACGTCGGGCACGGCGAGCGCGATGTCGAGTACGCCGTCGCCGTGCCGGGCCACGTGGTCGGCGTCGGCCGCGCCCGGCCGGACGGCGCCGGTGAAGACGAACCGGGCCGAGCCGCTGGTCAGCACGTACTCGGCATGGTCCCGGTGACCCTGCTCCGGCCCCCGGTACGCGACCCGGGTCATCCCGAACGCGGTCGAGTAGTAGTGGGCGGTCTGCTTCGCGTTGCCGACCATGAACCGGATGTGGTCGATGCCCTGCACCGGGAAGGGGTCGGTGCCGTCGTCGTGTGACACGGCCCCGACGAGCCGATCGACGTCGATGTCGGAGTCCAGCTCCGAGCCGGCGGTGGACGGCTGGTGGAGTGCGCTGGTCATCGTCCTACCTCCCTGGGTGCCGCGGCCGGCCGGCGGCGCGGCCGTCTTCCCCGCAGCATCCGTCGCGGTGCGAACCTGGGCAACCCATCCGCAATACGCTGGTCAGGTTGTGCATTTGGTATGGTGAAAAACCATGAGTACTGTGCAAGATGTGCAGCTCGATCGGCTTGATGTCCGGCTCGTCGACCTGCTCGACGCCGAACCCCGGATCGGAGTGCTGGAGTGCTCCCGCCGGCTCCAGGTGGCCAGGGGCACCGTGCAGGCCCGGCTGGACAAGCTGCTCGCCCGGGGAGTGATCTCGGGGCTGGGGCCGCAGCTCGACCCGGCGGCGATCGGGTTCCGGGTGACCTCCTTCGTAACGCTGGAGATCAACCAGCGGCACGGCCACGACCCGGTCACCGCGCACCTGAGCGGCATCCCCGAGGTGCTGGAGGCGCACACCATCACCGGCTCCGGCGACGTGCTCTGCCGGATCGTCGCCCGCTCCAACGCCGACCTGCAACGGGTGCTCGACCGGATCGTCTCGCACGAGGGCGTCGCCCGCGCCTCCAGCATCATCGCGCTGGCGGAGAAGATCCCGTACCGCGTACTCCCGCTCCTCCGCTCCGCCGTCGGATAGAAGGTTCGGATAGAAGGAAGGGCCCCCACTTATCGTTTTCTGTAGAAGAAGGGCCCCCGCCTAACCACCGTCGGCGCCCGCGACACGGACAAATCGCCTTAGCGGCCTTGCGGGACGATCTCGTTTACGGTAGCCGGATGGCGAAGGGGAGCGCCCGGGGCAGTTTCATGTCCGCCCTGGCCATCGCGCTGATCGCGGTGATCGTGCTCGCCGCGACCAACGTCTGGAACCCCTTCCCCGGTGTCTGGGACTGGGTCAACCGCGACGAGCCCATCTCCGATCCGGACGTCGTCTGGCAACAGCGGATCGGCGGTACGCCACAGAGCGTGACCATTGCCGGCAACGCCGTGGTGATCCGCTACCGCACCCGGGTCGAGGCCCGCAGCCTCACCACCGGGCTGCGACTGTGGGAGCGCAAGGCCGACTGGGCCGCCGTCGCCGGCGGTGACCGGGACGCCGTCGTCGCCGCCGGCAAGCTGTTGAGCAAGGGCTACGAACTGCTCGACCCCGAGACCGGCGCGGTACGCCGCAGCGACGACTCGGCGGTCGGCGTCTGGACCTACCGCAACGCCCTGCTCGACGCGCGCTGCCGGGAGCCCCGGGACTGCACGCTCACCGCCTGGGACCCCCGGGGCAGCAATCCGATCTGGACGACGTTCCTGCCCGGCGTGGAGACCGGCCCGCTCGCCGGCAACCCCGACACGCTCGGCACCCGGCGGCTGACCGCCCGGCAGGTGGACGACGGAGCGAGTGGCCCGGTCGAGATGCCGCCGCTGCTCGGGCTCTCCGTCGACGGCCGGGTGCACATCGTGGACACCGCGACCGGCCGGGTGATGCAGGACGTGGAGCCGGGCCCCGAGGACCGGATCGTGGTGGTCGGCGGGCGGATGCTGCGGATCGAGGCCCGGTCCGCCGACGGCACCTGCTACTTCACGGTGACAGCCCGGGACCCGACGACCGGGCAGGAGGTGTGGCGCCGGGACGGGCTCAACCTGCGTACCGCCGACGGCGCCGGTTGCGCCCAGCGCGAGGACCCGCAGGGCGGCGAGAACGTCTTCGTCGGGGTCGCGCCGGACGCCCGGGAGACGGTCGTCGACGCGTACGACGGCCGGGTGCTCTGGTCCGGGCCGAAGGGCGAGAAGCTGCTCGCCGTCGACGACCGGTACGCGCTGTCCCGCTCCGCCGACGGGCGGTCGGTGATCGGCAGCGAACTCGCCATCGACCGGGCACGGTGGACCCGGCCGCTCAACTCCGACGGCAGTGCCGCGCTCACCCGGTACGCCGCCGTGCTTGTCGACCGCCGTCCGGACCGGATCGTCGCGCTCGACCCGCGCAGCGGCCGGGAACTGGTCAACGTCCGCTCGTCGGCGGAGGTGCTGGCGGTGGGTCCGGCCGGGATGGTGATCGGCGAGGGGCGCGACATCGGCTATCTCCGGTTCGCCGGGGTCTCGACCGGCGGCCCGGCCCCGACGGCCGGTCCGGGCGGCCAGGAACCCGATCCGGGCACCGAGTGCGGCGGCCCCAAGCAGCCCGAGTGTCCATCCGCCAGCGACAAGGACGGCTGACCCGGCCGACCCGCCCGGGTCGGGGATGAGAGCGGCATCCCGGCTCCGATGAGAGCGGCATCGCAGGGGCGACCCGGCGGGTGCGCCGGGTCCGGCCGGCTGGCCTAGGCTTGCCGGCTATGAGCAGTGGCGCGCCGTTCTCGTACTCCCCCCTGTTGCCTCTCGGCGCCGACCAGACCGAATACCGACTGGTCACCGACGAGGGCGTGGACATGGTCCACGGGCCGGGTGGCCGGCGCTTCCTGACCGTCGAGCCCGCCGCGCTGACCGCGCTGACCGCCGAGGCGATGCACGACATCGCCCACTTCCTGCGGCCGGCGCACCTCGCTCAGTTGCGCGCCATCATCGACGACCCGGCGGCATCGCCGAACGACCGGTTCGTCGCGCTGGACCTGCTGCGCAACGCCAACATCGCGGCCGGCGGTGTGCTGCCGATGTGCCAGGACACCGGCACCGCGATCGTCATGGGCAAGCGGGGTCGGCACGTGCTGACCGACGGGTCCGACGACGAGGCGATCTCCCGGGGCGTCTACCAGGCGTACACCCGACTGAACCTGCGCTACTCGCAGCTCGCCCCGCTCACCATGTGGGAGGAGCGGAACACCGGGAGCAACCTGCCGGCCCAGGTGGAGATCTACGCCGAGGACCCGGACGGGCACCCGGACGCGTACAAGTTTCTCTTCATGGCCAAGGGGGGCGGGTCGGCCAACAAGTCCTATCTCTACCAGGAGACGAAGGCGCTGCTCAATCCCACCCGGATGATGCAGTTCCTGGAGGAGAAGCTGCGGCTGATCGGCACCGCCGCCTGTCCGCCGTACCACCTCGCCGTGGTCATCGGCGGCACCTCCGCCGAGTACGCCCTCAAGACCGCCAAGCTCGCCTCCGCGAAATACCTGGACAACCTGCCGACCTCGGGCTCGATGCGGGCACACGGCTTCCGCGACCTGGAGCTGGAGGCCGAGGTGCTGGAGCTGACCCGGCAGTTCGGCATCGGCGCGCAGTTCGGCGGGCGCTACTTCTGCCACGACGTCCGGGTGGTCCGGCTGCCCCGGCACGGCGCCTCCTGCCCGGTCGCGATCGCGGTCTCCTGCTCCGCCGACCGCCAGGCGATGGGCAAGATCACGCCGTCCGGGGTGTGGCTCGAGCGGCTGGAGACCGACCCGGCGCGGTTCCTGCCCGACGTCACCGACGCCCAACTGGAGCAGGGTGCCGAGGCGGTCCGGGTCGACCTCAACCGGCCGATGGACGAGATCCGGGCGGAGCTGTCGAAATATCCGGTGAAGACCAGGCTCTCCCTGACCGGCCCGCTGGTGGTCGCCCGGGACATCGCGCACGCCAAGATCGCCGAACGGCTGGACGCGGGCGAGTCGATGCCGCAGTACCTGCGCGACCACGCCGTCTACTACGCCGGCCCGGCGAAAACCCCCGAGGGCTACGCCTCCGGCTCGTTCGGGCCGACCACCGCCGGCCGGATGGACGCGTACGTGGAGAAGTTCCAGGCGGCCGGCGGCTCGCACGTGATGCTGGCCAAGGGCAACCGCTCCGGCCAGGTGACCCGCTCCTGCCACCAGCACGGCGGGTTCTACCTCGGCTCCATCGGCGGCCCGGCGGCGCGGCTGGCGCAGGACTGCATCACGCACGTCGAGGTCCTGGAATATCCGGAGCTCGGCATGGAGGCGGTCTGGAAGATCGAGGTGGTGGACTTCCCCGCCTTCATCGTCGTCGACGACAAGGGCAACGACTTCTTCGCCGAGGTGACCAAGCCGGTACTGACCGTGGGGCGGCGCTGACCCCTGTGCTGAGTACGTAGCGTGGTTGAATTCCCGGGCTGTAGGTTCAAGTTTTAGTGGGAAAACTTGAAATACCCGAACGCACACGTCGGTTCCACTTGAAAAGCCGGGTCTAGTTTTCAAGTTTACTGTGGTTTACTTCAACGATGGACGATGAAGTGTTCCGATCGTCACCTGTAGGGACGCTTGTCCGAGTTGCCGGATGGGACCCACGGTTCAACGAAAGTTACGACTGCTCGGCCTTCATCCCCGACCCGCTGCCGAGCAAGCTCGACCTGGCGCAGGAGACCTACCTGGCGGCGATGAACGCGGCAGTCGCGGTGGCTCGCCTCGACCAAGCCGCCTTTCGCCTACCTGACCTGGGACTCCTCGCACGACCCGCGATCCGGCAGGAGGCCGTCAGCACGTCGGCGCTTGAAGGCACCTATGCGGCGCTGGACGACGTCCTCGAGGCTGACTTCCTCAACCGGGACCAGCTGACCACGTCCGTCGCGGAGGTTCACAACTACGTCGAGGCTGCCGAGCTCGCGTTCGAGTGGATCAAGGACAAGCCCATCACCGTTGGCATGCTTGAGCAACTGCAGAGGATCCTTGTGCGAGGAACCCGCGGAGACTCATACGACGCCGGTCGGATCCGGACAAGCCAGGTGTTCATCGGCGCTGACGGTGGCCGGGTAGCCGACGCACGGTTCGTCCCGACACCTCCGGGTGATCAGCTACGCGCCGGAATCGATGCTTGGGCGTCGTGGCTCATGGCCGACGACACGATCCCCCTGGTGATCAAGATGGCGCTCGGCCACTACCAGTTCGAGACCCTGCATCCCTTCAACGACGGTAACGGCCGGCTCGGTCGCCTCATCTGCGTGCTGCAGCTGGCTCACCGGGGTGAGCTTCGAGTGCCGGTGCTGAACCTCTCACCCTGGCTCGAAGGCAGGCGGCGGCAGTACCAGGATCACCTGCTATCCGTGAGCGCAACCGGCGACTTCGAGCCCTGGATCCGATTTTTCTCCGAGGCCGTGCGCGCACAGGCGGTTCGTGCGGTGGAGAAGATCGACGCACTGCACGACTGGCGAGATGAGGCGCTGGCACAGTTGCTTGCTGCGGACGTACGCGGCGTGGCCGTGCGGATCGTCGAAGACCTGTTCGGGTATCCACTGATCACCGCCAGGCTCACCGCCGAACGGCACGCTGTGTCATACCAGGCCGCGAACACCGCGATCAGACGCCTCGTCGAGCTGGGCATCCTGGAGGAGCGTACGGGTCGCAGGCATGGGCGCGTCTTCGCCGCACGCAGAGTTTTGAACATCATCAACAGCGCCTGAGCATCGAGCTGACCGCGACATGGCGGAGCCGTGACAGCGACGCCGCAGCCTTGGTGCTCGCCCCGCCGTCACGACTAGCCCCGGCAATAGAAGATCCGGAGGTCGTAGATGGCCGTCCCTCCGTCTCCGGAGTCGAGGACGGAGAGCATCAGGTGTTCGGTGCATACCGTGATCTCGTGTCCGTGACCGGAACCGCCGTCGGTCCAGACCTTCACTCTTCCATCCACCGGCAGCTCACGTGGGCCGACCACCCGGATGTCCGTTGGCGCGAAGCTGACCACTGGCTCCCCCTCGTGTTGGAGCGATCCCACCCGGAAGCTCGGAGGGCTACCGCTTTGCGGAGTATTCGGAGACGCCAAATACTCCACCATCCAGTTGGCCAAATATCAAGCACGATGGTTGGCCAACTGAAGGGGTACGCGATTCGGCCTAGCGTCTGACCTGCTGGAATGGCCAAGTGGCGGACCTGGAGGCGGCGGTACGGAAGCTGCGCACGGCGCAGGCGGGGATACCCCGTGCCGAGGAGCGGGCCGCCCGACTCGTGGCCGACGCTCGGGCCCGGTTGGACCAGGCACGTGCGGAACTGGCCGAGGCGATCCGGAACGAGGCGGCGGCCGGGACGCGCCAGCGCGACATCGTCGAGGTCACCGGCTACAGCCGGGAGCGTATCCGCCAGATCATCCGGGACGGGGAGGAGTGACGCCCGGCCCAGGCGGATCCTGGGCGGGCCGGGGGCAAAAGGACGTACGGCGTCGGCCCGTCGGGCGGCGTTGACCGACGGACGACGCTGTTCAGCTCCGCGTCAGGCGGCGCGTTGTAGGGCGCTGGTGCGGACCAGCACCTGCCGCTCGGGGCCGATGCTGCCGTCTCCGAGCAGCTCAACCCCGCGTAGCGACAGCCACTCCAGACGCGGGTGGCTGCCAAGATCCGCGCTGACCCCGGTGACCCGGAGGACGAGCGGACCGCTTCCGTAGCAGTAGTCGGACTCGGCGAACTGCAACACGTCCCCGGCGGCCGGCACCGGCCGGGACATTTCCGATCGTGCAGAGGCGTCCATGTTCGGCGTCTCCCTCAGGTGTGGATGGCGGCGAAACCGCTGCTCCGACACGGTGCGTCCGTCGCCCCCACGGGCCGGCGGACGCACCGCCCCCGTCGATGTGTCTCACCTGTGTCGTGCGTCCCACCGGACAGTTTGTGCGCTGTCGCTCTCGATCCGCTGCCAGCCCGCTATCAAGTCGATTCTGCTGCGCGTGATTGACGGGTTACTCTGCTGCCGGATGCGACCTCGGTCAGGAGCTGGCATGCGGTTCGGGATCCTTGGGCCGCTCCAGGTGAGCGGCGGTGAGTCGACGGTGACCGCTGGCCGGGACAGAGTGGTCCTGGCAGTGCTACTCCTGCATGCCCCGAGAGTGGTGCCGGTCGACGAGCTGGTCGACGCGGTCTGGGACGACGACCCGCCGGTCACGGCGCGGGGGCAGTTGCAGACCTGCGTCTCCCGGCTGCGCCGGCTGCTCTCCGCCGCCGGAGTGCCCGGCGAGACCATCGTCACCGGCCCGGCCGGCTACCGCATCGTGCTCGGCCCGGACGACCTCGACGCCCAACTCTTCGAGCGGCTGGTGGCCGGGGCCCGTGCCGCCGCCGCCGAGCAGAACTGGACGGAGGCGCGCGAGGGCTACCAGGCGGCCCTGGCGCTGTGGCGGGGCCCCGCGCTCGCCGGTATCGCGGGTACGGCGGTCCGCCGGGGTGCGGCCTCGCTGGACGAGCAGCGGATGCTGGCGATGGAGGACGGCTTCGAGGTCGAACTGCGACTCGGCCGCACCGGCGACCTGGTCGCCGAGCTGACCGAGCTGGTGGAGCGCCATCCGTTGCGGGAGCGGCTCCGGGGTCAGCTCATGCTGGCGCTCGCCGACAGCGGTCGCCGGGCCGAGGCGCTCGCGGTGTTCCGGGCCGGCCGGGAGATCCTCGCCGGGGAGCTCGGCATCGAGCCTGGCCCGGCCCTGCGGGAGATCCACCGGCGGGTCCTCGCCGGCGAGGTCGGGCCGGCCGACGGCGAGCAGCCGGCCCGGTCACCGGTACGCTGCCTGCCCCGGGCCATCGAGGACTTCACCGGCCGGCACGAGACCGTCGCCCGGCTGTGCAAGGAGATCGAGGACGCCGGCCCGAACTTCTCCCCCGTGTACGTCATCGACGGCATGGCGGGCAGCGGCAAGACGGCGCTCGCCGTACACCTGGCCACGTCGCTCGGGAACGCCTACCCGGACGCGCACCTCTTCGTCGACCTGCACGGGCACAGCGTGCACAGCCCGCTGCCGACGAGCGTGACGGTCGCCACGCTGCTGCGCCAGCTCGGCGTGCCGGGGGAGCGGATACCGGCCGACCTCGCCGACCGGCTGGCGCTGTGGCGTACCGAGCTGGCCGGCCGGCGGGCGCTGCTGGTGCTGGACAACGCGGCCAGCACGGCCCAGGTCGGTCCGCTGCTGCCGGCCGCCCCCGGCTGCCTGACCCTGATCACGAGCCGGCGCCGGCTGATGGGCCTGGACGGCGTACGGGCACAGTCGCTGACCGTGCTGGAGCCGGCCGAGGCGGTGGAGCTGCTGGCCCGGATCGTCGGCCCGGAGCGGGTCCGGGCCGAGCCCGAGGCCGCGGCGGACGTGGTGCGGCGCTGCGGCTACCTGCCGCTGGCGATCCGGCTCGCCGGCGCCCGGCTGGCGCACCGCTCGCGCTGGCGGGTGGCGGACCTGGCACAGCGGCTCGGCGACGCGGACCGCCGGGTGCTCGCCGAGTTCGCCGTCGAGCACCGGACCCTGGCGGACGCCTTCGCGCTGTCGTACGCCCAACTCCCCGAGCCGGTGCAGCGGAGCTTCCGGCTGCTGGGCCTGTTTCCCGGCGTGGAATACGACCAGTACGCCGTGACCGCGCTGACCGGGCTGCCGCTGGCGGTCGCCCGCGAGCACCTGGACGAGATGGTCGACGCGCATCTGGTCGACGAGGTGGAGGCCGGCCGGTTCCGCCTGCACGACCTGGTCCGGGAGTACGCCGCCGAGCTGGCCACGGTGGTCGGCAGCGAGCCGGAGCGGAAGCACGCCCTCGAGGCGTTGCTCGACTTCTACCTGCACACCGCCGCCTCGGTGAGCCAGGTGCTGGAGCCGACCGGAAACCTGCGGATGGCGGTGGCGGGACAGCCCGCCCGGCCCGACCTGGTCGTCGCCGCCGCCGGCAACGGGCGTGACTGGCTGGAGGCGGAGCGCCGCAACCTGGTCGCGCTGGTCCACCTCGCCGTCGAGGAGGGTCTGCACCGGTACGCCTGGCAGCTCGCCCGGGCCAACTGGCGGCAGCTCTATCTCGGCGGCCACCTCGACGAGTTGATCCAGTCGCACACCGACGGGCTGCGGGCCGCGGAGGCGCTCGGCGACGACACCGGGGTCGCCATCATGCACAACTACCTGACCTCGGCGTACTTCCGCCTCGGCGAGTACCAGCGCTCGGTCGAGTCGCTGCGGGTCGTGATCGCGATCTGGGAGCGGCTCGGCGACGTCGCGGGGCAGTCGGTGGCGACGGTGAACCTCGGCCTGCCGCTGATGATGCTGGGCCGGACCCGGGAGGCGGTGCACTACCTTGAACTCGGGCTGGCGCTGGCCCGGCGTACCCCGGGCTGGCACGCCCTGCCGAACGCCCTGACCAACCTCGGCAGCATCTACCTGGCGGTCGGCCGCTACCCGGACGCGCTGCGGGTGCTGCGGAACCGGCTCTTCATCGCCCGCCAGGTCGGCAAGATCGCGCTGGTGGCGGACACGCTCGGCTCGATCGGCGCGATCTACGCCCGGCAGGGGCAGCACGACCGGGCGCTGCGCCAGATGTACGCGGCACTGCGGGTGCAACGGGCCCGCGGCAGTCCCTTCCACGTCGCCGACCTGCTCAACGAGATCGGTGACGTCGAGCGGATGTGCGGCCGGCCGGAGGTGGCGGTGACCCGGCACCGGGAGGCGCTGACCGCCATGCGGGACGCCGGGGACCGGGCCGGCGAGTGCACCGCCCGCAACCTGCTGGGCCGGGCGATGCTGGTCCTGGGGGACACCTCCGCCGCGATGGAGCTGCACCGGCAGGCGCTGCTCGCCGCCACGAAGATCCAGCTCCCGTACGAGCAGGCGCGGGCGCTCGACGGGCTGGCCGACTGCCTGCGCTCGACCGACCCGGTGGCCGCCCGGTCGTACTGGACCAGGGCGCTGGGGCTGCTGATCCAGATCGACTCCCCGGACCAGCACGAGGTGCGGAGGCGCCTGCGGGAGGTCGAGTGACGGAGCCGACCGGGCAACCGGTGACGGCGATCATCTGCGGGCCGGCCCGGTGCGGGGCAGGATGGAACGCGTGACCACTCCAGAGGCGGCCGGCTACCGGATCGAACGCGACACGATGGGCGAGGTGGAGGTGCCCGTCGACGCGCTGTGGCGGGCCCAGACGCAGCGCGCGGTGCAGAACTTCCCGATCTCGGGGCGCGGGCTCGAACCGGCGCACATCCGGGCGCTGGCCCAGATCAAGGGCGCCGCGGCGATGGTCAACGCCGAACTGGGGGTGATCGACGAGGAGGTCGCCCGGGCGATCGCCACCGCCGCCGCGCACGTCGCCGACGGCGGCTACGACGACCAGTTCCCGGTCGATGTCTTCCAGACCGGCTCCGGCACCTCGTCCAACATGAACGCCAACGAGGTGATCGCCACCCTGGCCGCCCGGGAGCTGGGCCGCGAGGTGCACCCCAACGACGACGTCAACGCCGCCCAGTCCAGCAACGACGTCTTCCCGTCCTCGATCCACCTGGCCGCGACGCACGCGGTCGTGCACGACCTGCTGCCGGCGCTGCGGCACCTCGAGTTCGCGCTGGAGTCCAAGGTGGACGAGTTCGCCGAGGTGGTGAAGGCGGGCCGGACCCACCTGATGGACGCCACCCCGGTGACGCTGGGCCAGGAGTTCTCCGGCTACGCCACCCAGACCCGGTACGGCATCGAGCGGCTGGAGAGCTGCCTGCCCCGGCTCGCCGAGCTGCCGCTCGGCGGCACCGCCGTCGGCACCGGGATCAACACCCCGGCGGGCTTCGCCCCCAGGGTCATCGAGAAGCTGCGCGAGCTGACCGGGCTGCCGCTGGCGGAGGCGCGCAACCACTTCGAGGCGCAGGGTGCCCGGGACGCGCTGGTCGAGGCCAGCGGCCAGCTCCGCACGGTCGCGGTCGGCCTCTACAAGATCGCCAACGACATCCGTTGGATGGGCTCCGGCCCCCGGGCCGGCCTGCGCGAGTTGCAGATCCCCGACCTGCAACCCGGGTCGTCGATCATGCCCGGCAAGGTCAACCCGGTGGTCTGCGAGGCGGTCCGGCAGGTCTGCGCCCAGGTGATCGGCAACGACGCCACGGTCGCCTTCGCCGGCTCGCAGGGCGACTTCGAGCTGAACGTCATGCTGCCGGTGCTGGCCCGCAACGTGCTGGAGTCGGTCCGGCTCCTCGCCGGGGTCAGCCGGCTCTTCGCCGACCGCTGCGTGACCGGCCTGGTCGCCAACGTCGACGTGGCACTGGCGTACGCCGAGGGCTCCCCCTCGGTGGTCACCCCGCTCAACCGCTACCTCGGCTACGACGAGGCGGCGTCGATCGCCAAGGAGGCGCTGGCCAGGGAGCTGTCGATCCGGGAGGTGGTACTCGCCCGGGGTCACGTCGAGGCGGGCCGGCTCACCGCCGAGCAGCTCGACGAGGCGCTCGACGTGCTCCGGATGACCCACCCCTGAGCCATCGGCCCACCGGCCCACCGGCCGGCGGCGCGTACCCTTGGCGCGTGCCGATCCGTGCGGTGGTGTTCGACGCCGACGAGACCCTGCTCGACCTGCGCACGGCGGTGACCGGTGGACTGGTCGCGGTGCTGGCCGAGCTGCGTCGGCTGACCCCGGCGGCCCGGGACGTGACCCTGGCGGAGATCGAGAGCGACTGGGACGCCGTCTTCGCCGACCATGCCACCGAGCCGGTCACCGCGATCCGGCGGGCGGCGCTGGCCCGGTCACTGGCCCGGGTCGGCCTGACCGCCGCGCTGGAGCCGATCACCGAGCTCTACTTCGCCCGGCGGTTCGCGCTGACCCGACCCTTCGACGACACGCTTCCGGCGCTCGGTGTGCTGCGCCGGTCGTACACGCTGGGTTTCGCCACCAACGGCAACAGCCGGGCGGAGCGGTGCGGCCTCGCCGCCGAGTTCGCCTTCGAGATCTACGCCCACCTCGGTGGCGTGCCGAAGAAGCCCGACCCCGAGTTCTATGCGGCGGTGCTGGCGGCGGCCGGGATGCCGCCCTCCTCGGTCGTCCACGTCGGCGACTCTCCGGAGAAGGACGTCCGGGCCGCGCAGGCGGCCGGACTCCACGCGGTCTGGCTGAACCGGACCGGCCTGGCACGCCCGGCCGGCCTGCGTCCGGACGCGGAGATCCGCACCCTGGCCGAACTGCCGGCCGTGCTCGACGACTGGCGTCGGAACGCCGCCACCTCCCGCAGAACCGGCTGGCCGAGCGCGGGAACGGGCCGGCCGAGCGCGGGAACGGGCTGGCCGAGCGCGGGAACGGGCTAGCCGAGCGCGGCGGCGATCTCGGCGGCGGCGGCCCGTACCCGGGCGCCGGCCTGCGCGACGTCCAGCGGGGCGAGGGCGACCACCCCGACGCTGGCCTCCAGCCCCGGCACCCCGAGCACCGGCGCCGCCACCCCGTACGCGCCGGACTGGAGTTCGCCGCTGCTCGCCACCGGGTCGGTCCGGCCATCGCGACCGGCCAGGATCGCCCGGCCGGCAGCGCCGCGCTCCAGCGGATGCCGGGTCCCGGTCCGGTACGCGACGTGGAACGCCGTCCAGCTCGGCTCCACCACCGCCAGCGCCACCCCCTCGGTGCCCTCGACCACGGTCAGGTGCGCGGTCGCCCCGGTCTGCTCGGCGAGCCGGCGCAGCGCCGGCAGCGATCCCTCGGCGAGCAGTGGCTGTGCCCGGCGGGCGAGGTGCAGCAGGCCCGCGCCGAGCCGCAGCCGGCCGCCCGCGTCGCGGCGGAGCATCCCGTGCTCGGTGAGCGTGCCGAGCAGTCGGTAGACCACGGCCCGACCGACGCCCAGCCGGGCCGCCGCCTCGGTCACGGTGAGCCCACCGGTCGCGTCGGCGACCAGGTGCAGCAGGCGCAGGCCCCGGTCCAGCGTCTGCGCGGTCTCGCCGGCTCGGACGGCGGCTGTCTGCGCGGTCTCGCCGGTCCGGCCGGCGGTCCCGTCCACCGGGCCGGCCGCGCCGCCACCGGCCGTCGCTCCCACACCAGGCAGCGTACGGCCGGAACGGGCTGCGGTCGCAGCGGGTGGCGCGGTCGGCGGGGGTCGCGCAGTGGCCGCGGGGCGAGCCCTGCCGGACATCGGTCGGTACCCTTGTACGGTGACGCTACGCCTGTACGACACCGCCACCCGATCGGTGCGGGACTTCGTCCCCAAGCACGCCGGCATGGTGGGGATCTACCTGTGTGGTCTCACCGTCCAGTCCGCGCCGCACATCGGCCACCTCCGGGGCGGGGTCAACTACGACGTGCTGCGCCGCTGGCTGCTGCGCAGCGGCTTCGAGGTGACCTTCATCCGCAACGTCACCGACATCGACGACAAGATCCTCGTCAAGGCGGTCGAGCAGGAGCGCCCGTTCTGGTCGATCGCGTACGACAACGAGGTGATCCTCGGCGCCGCGTACCGCAGCCTCAACGTGCTGCCGCCGACGTACGAGCCGAGGGCGACCGGGCACGTGCCGCAGATGCACGAGCTGATCGAGAGGCTGCTCGCCGAGGGGCACGCGTACGTCGCCGACGACGGCTCCGGCGACGTCTACTTCGATGTCCGGTCGTACCCGGACTACGGCTCTCTCTCCGGCCAGCGGCCGGACGCGACGCAGACGCAGATCGCCGACGAGGCGGCGGAGCGGGGCAAGCGTGACCCGGCCGACTTCGCGCTCTGGAAGGGCCTCAAGCCGGAGGAGCCGGCGGACGCGGCCTGGCCGTCGCCGTGGGGGCCGGGCCGGCCCGGCTGGCACATCGAGTGCTCGGCGATGTGCTGGCGCTACCTCGGTGCCGAGTTCGACATCCACGGCGGCGGGCTCGACCTGACCTTCCCGCACCACGAGAACGAGCAGGCCCAGTCCCGGGCCGCCGATCTGCCCTTCGCCCGCTACTGGGTGCACCACGGCCTGCTCAACCTCGGCGAGGCCAAGATGAGCAAGTCGCTGGGGAACGTCGTCGACCTCGATCACGTCGCCTCGATCGGGATCCGTCCGGTCGAGCTGCGCTACTACCTGGTGGCGCCGCACTACCGGTCGCGGATCGACTACTCGGACGAGTCGCTGCGCGAGTCCGCGGTGGCGTACCGGCGGGTCGAGGGCTTCGTGCGGCGGGCCGCGGACCGGGTCGGCGCCGGTGGCCTCGGCGAGTTGCCCGCCGGGTTCGGCGCGGCGATGGACGACGACCTCAACACCTCCGCCGCCGTCGCCGTGCTGCACGACGCGGTCCGGGACGGCCAGATCGCGCTGGCCGGCGGCGACGACGCCGGGACCGCGGCAGCGCTCGCGGTGGTGCGCGGGATGCTCGACGTCCTCGGACTCGACCCCCTCGACCCGGCCTGGGGCGGGGACGGGCAGGATGGTGAGCTGCGGTCCGTGGTCGACTCGCTGGTGGCGCTGGCCCTCGAGCAGCGGGCACAGGCCCGCAGCCGCCGGGACTGGGCCGCCGCCGACTCGGTGCGTGACCAGCTCAAGCACGCGGGCGTGGTGGTCGAGGACACCCCGCACGGGCCGCGTTGGACGATCGGAGAACAGGACTGATGCCCGGAAACTCGCCCCGGAAGGGGCGTCGGGTCACCGCCAAGAAGGGCGCCACCACGGGCTCCGGGGGCAAGAACCGGGGTGCCCTGGCCGGCCGGGGAAAGACGCTCCCCGCCGATGAGCGTCCCTGGCACAAGGCATACTCCGGCACCGAGCAGGTGCCCCAGCGCACGGCGTGGAAGCAGCAGAAGGAGCGCCGGGCCGCCGCCGAGGAGGGCCGGGCGCCGAAGGTGGGCGTACCGGGGAGCAAGGACACCACCTGGGGTGCCGGTGGCGCCGGCACGAAGAAGGGTGGCCGCAAGTCGGCCACCGGGCGGGGCGCCGGTGGGGCCGGCGGGCGGGGCGCGGCCGGTGCCGGGCGTACCGGCGGCAAGCCCGCCCCGCGTCCGGGTGGTCCCCGGGTCGCACCGGGACGCCGTTCCGCACCCGCCCGGGACGCGGCCGAGCTGCTGGTCGGGCGCAATCCGGTGCTGGAGGCGCTGCGTGCCCAGGTCCCGGCGACCGCGCTCTACGTCGCGCAGGGCATCGACATCGACGACCGGGTGAACGAGGCGGTACGCACCGCCGCCGACCGGGGCATCGCGATCCTGGAGGTCAGCCGGGCCGAGCTCGACCGGATGACCGGCGGAGTGCTGCACCAGGGCATCGGCGTGCAGGTGCCACCGTTCGCCTACGAGCCGTTCGAGGATCTGCTCGCGGCATCGCTGGAGCACCCCACCCCGCTGCTCGTCGCGCTCGACGGCGTCACCGACCCGCGCAACCTCGGTGCGGTGATCCGGTCGGCGGCGGCCTTCGGCGCGCAGGGGGTCTTCGTACCCGAACGGCGGGCCGCCGGGATCACCGCGACCGCCTGGCGGACCAGTGCCGGCGCGGCGGCCCGGGTGCCGGTCGGCCAGGTGACCAACCTGACCCGGGCGCTCAAACTCGCCAAGCAGGAGGGGTTCCTCGTGGTCGGGCTGGACGCCGACGGCGAGACCGACCTCTACGACCTGGAGGCGGCGGTCGGCCCGCTCGTCGTGGTGGTCGGCTCCGAGGGGCGCGGGCTGTCCCGGCTGGTCGGTGCCACCTGTGACCTGAGGGTGAGCATCCCGATGGTCTCCGAGGTGGAGTCGCTCAACGCCAGTGTCGCGGCGGCGGTGGCGCTCGCCGAGGTCGCCCGACGCCGGCTGGCCGCCGCCTGAGTCAGTTCATGGCGGGACAGGACGGGGGCTACGGGCTCGGCGTCGATCTCGGGACCTCGCACACGGTGGCGGTGCTGCGCTGGCCCGACGGGCGGACCCGGCCGCTGCTGCACGACGGGCAACCGATCCTGCCGTCCGGCGTCCTCGTCGACGCGGCCGGCCGGCCGCACGTCGGGCGGGACGCGCAGCGGTTGGCCCAGGCCGACCCGGGCCGCTACGAGCCGAACCCCAAGCGGCGGATCGACGAGCCGGCGGTGCTCCTCGGGGATCGGGAGGTTCCCACGGTGGAGCTGCTGGCCGCCGTGCTCGGCGCGGTGGCCGGCGCGGCGGTCGAGGCGGTCGGGTTCCTGCCGCCGGCCGTGCTGACCTGTCCGGCGACCTGGGGAGCCCGCCGCCGGGAGACCCTGGCCGCCGCCGTCGCCCGAGCCGGCTGGCCCCCGGTGGCGGCGGGTGGCACGCTGCTGGTGCCCGAGCCGGTCGCCGCCGCCCGCTACTTCGCCGACGTGCTGCGCCGGCCGGTGCCGGTCCGGTCGGCGCTGGCGGTCTTCGACTTCGGCGGCGGCACCCTGGACATCGCCGTGGTCCGCAACGAGGGCATCGGGGCCGGCGGCCGGACCCGGTTCGCGGTGGTCGGCGCGGGCGGGCTCGGCGACCTCGGCGGGCTCGACCTCGACGAGGCGCTGGTCGAGCACCTGGGCAGGACGATCAGGGCCGCGGACGCGTCGGTCTGGGAGCGGCTCGGTCGGCCAGCCACGGCCAGCCAGTGGCGCGGCCGGCGGCAGTTCTGGGACGACGTACGCGGGGCCAAGGAGATGCTCTCCCGGGCCGCGACCGCGCCGGTGCCGGTGCCCGGCGTCGAACAGGCGCTGCACCTGACCCGGGACGAGCTGGAGAGCGTCATCGCCCCGCTGCTGCGCCGGGGTGTTCTCGAGGCCGCCTCGGTGATCGCCCGCTGCGGGCTGAGCGTCCACCAGCTCGCCGGGCTCTTCCTGGTCGGCGGCTCGTCCCGGGTGCCGCTGGTGGCCCGGCTGCTGCACGCCGAGCTCGGGATCGCGCCGACCGTACTCGAACAGCCGGAGCTGCCGGTCGCCGAGGGCGCGCTCGCCGAACTCCCGGTGGCGGTGCCGGTGCCGCCGGGCGGCGCCCGGATGCCGACCTCACCGGCCGGTCCGACCTCACCGGCCGGTCCGACCTCACCGGCCGGTCCGGCTGTACCGGTCCGGCTGCCCGGTCCGGTACGCCGGCCGGCGGTCTGGATCGGCGCGGGCGCCCTGCTCGCACTGGTCGGAGTGGTCGTCACGGTGTTGCTCTACCTCAACCGGGAGCCTTATCCGGGTATCGACTTCGCGCCGTTCACCGAGATCGACCGGATCGCCATCCGGGAGGAGAATCCCTCCGCGCTCTTCACCGCCACCGCGGGGAAGCGGGCCTACGTCGCCTACCAGCGGGCCGACCAGCGGCTGGAGGTCGCCGTGCTGACGGCCGGGTCGGCGAAGGTCGAGCGGTGGTTCACCACCGGGGTCGCCGCCGAACGGTGGGCCTGGATCAAGGCGCTGCCGGAGGTGCTGCTGGTCCAGGCGGACGCGATCACCACAAGCGCGCCCCGGGACGTGATCGCCTTCGACCCGGCCAGCGGCGAACGGCTCTGGAGCCGGTCGGTCCGCGGCGACGACGAGTTCTACTTCTTCGACGACCGGGTCGTGTTGCTCGACGCGACCGCCGACACCCTGGTCGGGATCGACGCGCGCAGCGGTGACGGATGGACGCTGCAGAGCCCGAAGGGTGACTACGACAGCGACTCCGCCGTCCATCCGGTGCGGACCGCGCGGGAGGTGGGTGGGGCGGCCGAGCTGGACGGCGATCCGGCGCTGCCGAACCGCGGGGACGAGCCACGGCTCGTCCAGATCGGCGCGGACGACTCGATCCGGGTCGTCGACGTGCGCACCGGCCGGGTGCTGACGTCCCGGCCCGGTGCCGCCGACACCGACGATACGGTGCTGGCCTACGAGGGGCAGCTCTTCGTCGCCCCGTCGAACGACGGCTACGGACTGGCCCGTTACGACCTGGCCACCCTCGGCCCGCCGACCAGTATCTACACCGCCCCCGACAAGAGCCGCCGCCCGCTCGACCTGGAGCCCTGCGGTGAGCGGCAGGTCTGCCTGCTGGAGAACGCCGGCTCGGACGCCGCCACCACCGAACTGCTGGCGGTCCGGACCGACGGGGCCGGCAGCCAGGAGGCGGCCTGGCGCCGGGCGGTGCCGCAGGCGCGGGACCTGCAACCGGTCGGCGAGCACGCCCTGGTCCGGGCCGGTCCCGGCAACCCGGTGTCGCGGCTCTTCTCCACCGGCGGCGACGAGCTGCTCGACCGGGACGGGGTGGCCGTCCGGGTCGACGGCGGCAACCTGCTGGTCTTCGCCGAGGAGCCGGGTACGTACAGCCAGGACGCCAGCGTCGCCGGGGTGGTCGCCGGCTCCGGGGCGCTGACCGAGCTGGGCCAGCTCAAGCAGGTCAACACGGCCTCCTGCTCGTGGAACACCTCGGTGATCGTCTGCGGTGCCCGCTCCGAGTTCGTCGTCGCCCGGTTCACCGCCGCCGGGGCCTGAGCGGGGCACCGGATCGGTCCGGCCACAGCGGGCGAGCCCGCTTCGGGCGGGGGAAACTGTCCGGTCAGAGGGGGCGGTGTTCCCGACCCGATCGGGTACGATCCTGATCCACTGCGCGCCTGAACTGCGGTTTGGGGCTCCGTCCTGCCCGGATCTTCCGCCGAAGGTGAACATGACACCTCTGCTCTCGTCAGGTCGTCCCTCGCCCGGGGGCCGTTCGACGTGGTCCGCGATCCTCCTGCTCACCACCGTGGCCGGTGCCGCCGCCGCTGTCGGCGCGCTGGTCGGCGCCGGCGCGGCCGGTACGGCGTTGACGGTGCTGGCGGCGGCCGCCGCCGGGCTCTCCCTTGTGCTGCTGGTGACGCTGCGGCGCCGGCAGCGGGACGCCTGGGACGTCTTCGGCCAGCGCGAACGGGAGTTCGAGCGGCAGGTCCGCAGCTACCAGCAGCAGCTCGCGGAGCGGGAGACGCACTGGCGGAAGCGGGCCGAAGCGCGGTCGGCGGCGGTGGACAACGCCCTCGACCACCTGCTCCAGAACCGGCTTCCGGCGGTGCTGCACGGTGCGCCGGTACCCGCCGTACCACGCGATCCCGAGCTCGGCGAGCGGACGGCCGGCCTGGTGGACGGGGTCCTGGCCGAGACAGCGAGCGCACTGAAGCGTTCGGACGAGCGCGAGGAGTCGCTGCGGCTCGCGGTGGTGGCGCTCTCCCGGCGGGTGCAGACGGCGGCGCACTCCATCCAGGAGCAGGTGTCGCTGATGGCCGACCGGCACCAGCACGACCCGGACGTGGTCGAGTCGAGCATGCGGGTCGACCACGCCGCCGCACAGCAGGCCCGGCACGCCCAGAGCCTCGCCGTGCTCTGTGGAGAGTGGCCGGGGCAGCAGTGGCAGGAGCCGCTGGCCATGGTGGACGTGGTGCGCGCCGCCTCGGCCCGGATCCTCGCGTACCAGCGGATCGAGGTCTCCGGCGACCAGGACGTGGCGGTCGCCGCCGAGGTGGTGGAGCCGGTCGTCCACCTCGTCGCGGAGCTGCTGGCGAACGCGACCCAGTCCTCGCCGCCGGCCACCACCGTGCCGGTGACCGTCCGGCGGGTGCAGCGCGGTGCGGTCATCGAGATCGACGACGGCGGCATCGGCATGGACGACCACCGGCTGGAGCAGGCCCGGGAGACGGTCTCCGGGCGCCGCCCCGTCGGCCTGGCGGAGTTGGGCGAGATCCCGCAGACCGGGCTCGCCGTCGTCGGGCACTACGTCCGTCGGCACGGGTTCCGGGCCGACCTGAGCGAGTCGCCGTACGGCGGGGTGCGCGCCGTGGTGCTGATCCCGTCGACGGTCGTGGAGACCGTGGAGCCACCGGAGGCGGTCGCCGCCCGCCGGCCGGCTCGGACACCGGCGGAGCCGGCCGCGACACCGGACGCGCCGGGGCCCGGATCCGCCGGACCAGGGTCCACCGGAGCAGGGTCCGGCGAGGCCGAACCCGCCGCCACCGGCGCGACGCTGCCCCGGCGGCGATCCCGCCGTGCACAGGCCGCCTCCGCCGCGCCGGACGGGACCACCACCACCCGGGACGGTGCCGCCGTGCCGGACGAGGTCGTGGCAGCGGCGGCGGAGCCGTCCGATCCGAGTCCGGAGCAGGCCGGCTCCTGGATGGGCGCCTTCATCGCAGGTGGCCGCAGCGGCGGCGACCCAGGCCCGGCGGACGCGCGCTGACCGCGACAACCCCGGAGGATGGGAACGATGAGCATGACGCAAGACCAGAACTGGATGCTGGCAGAGGTGGTCTCGGTGCCGTACGTCCGGCACGCCGTGGTCCTCTCCGCCGACGGCCTGGCGATGGTCCGCTCCGAGCACACCGACCAGGACGTCGCCGACCGGCTCGCCGCCGCCTGCTCCGGGTTGCAGTCGCTGGGCCGCAGCATCGGCCGCGAGTTCGGCTCCGGGGGCCGTTCACTCCGCCACCTGATGATCGAGTTCGACGGCGGTTATCTCTTCGTCCGGCGGGCCGGGGACGGCTCGCACCTGGCGGTGGTGACCGAGCCCGCCGTCGACCCCGCCCTGATCGCCCACCAGATGCAGACCCAGGTCAACCGGATCGGCGAGCGCACCCTCGCCACGTCGGCGCGCCACGGCAGCACGGCATGACCGGGCGCGGCGGGGCCGGGTCATGACGGTGCGGGCCGGGCAGCGGCGATGAGCTCCTCCGACGAGCGGGGCGGCCACTACCGCGACTCGGCGCTGCGCCCGTACGTGCTGACGAGGGGGCGGGCCCGACCGTCGCGCAACACCATCGGCGTCGACACGCTGCTGATCGCGACCGGTCCGGCGCCGCCGCTGCCGATCTCGGCCGGGCGCCAGGAGCGTGCCCTGCTGGCGATGTGCCGGGGGCTGTTGTCGCTGGTCGAGGTCGCCGCCCGGCTGGAGTTACCGGTCAGCGTCGTACGCGTCCTCGCCAGCGACCTGGTCGACTCCGGCCACCTGACCGCGCGGGCCGGCAGTCCCCGCTCCGCGCAGCCGTCCACGGAACTACTGCAAGAGGTGCTCAATGGTCTCCGCGCACTCTGACGGCTACCTCCCCGGGACCGTCACCACGTCGGTGAAGATCCTCGTGGTCGGCAGCTTCGGGGTCGGTAAGACCACGCTGATCGGCGCGGTCAGCGAGATCACCCCACTTCGGACCGAGGAGGTCGTCACGCAGCTCAGCGAGGGCGTCGACGACCTGCGCGGCCTGGACGCGAAGCGGACCACCACGGTGGCGATGGACTTCGGCCGGATCACCCTGGGCGGGAGCCTGGCGCTCTACCTCTTCGGCACGCCCGGACAGCGGCGGTTCTGGGACCTCTGGGAGGGGCTCGCCGAGGGCGCCGTCGGCGTCCTGGTGCTGGTCGACACCCGGCCCGGCCGGCTGGAGGCCAGCTTCGAGGTCTTCGACCAACTGGAGCTCGGCTCCCAGTTGCCGTTCGTGGTGGCGGTCAACCACTTCCCGGACACGGTGCCGCATCCCGCCGACGAGTTGCGTGCCGCCCTGGACCTGCTGCCGGAGACGCCGGTCGTGGACTGCGACGCCCGGGACCGCACCTCGGCGCTGACCGCCCTGACCACCCTCGTCCAGCACGCCCTCGACGTCTCCACCACCAAGAAACCCGTCTCCTCCACCAAGGAAATGGTGTCGTGACCATCCCCACCGAGATCGGAGGCCCCGCCGGGACCGGAGGCCCCGCCGGGGCCGTACGCAGGCCGTTGCGCGAGCTGACCGGGCTGACACCGCTGGCCGCCACCACAGCCTGCCCCGACCCGCAACACGTCTTCGGGCGGCTCCGCGCCGAGCACGGCCCGGTCGCCCCCGTCGAGCTGGAACCGGGCGTGCACGCCTGGCTGGTCATGGGCTATCCGGAGATCCTCACGGTCACCCGGCAGGAGCAGCTCTATTCCTGCGACCCGAGCGACTGGTCGGCGCAGCACGACGGCAGCCTGCCGGCCGACTCGCTGCTGCGCCCGATGATGTCCCCCTACGACAACGCGTTCTTCGTCAATGGCGAGCGGCACCGCCGGCTGCGGGCGCCGATCGCCGGCGGGATGGCCGAGATCGACCAGCGGGCGATGCGCCGGGCGGTCGCGGCGCTCTGCACCGACGTGATCGGCTCCTTCGCCGGCCGGGGCGAGGCGGACCTGGTCGCCGACTACGCCGCGATCGTGCCGGTGCTGGCCGTCGCCGACCGGTTCGGCCTGGACGCGGTCGAGAGCCACGAACTCCAGGCCGGCCTGGCGGCGATGTTCGCCTGGGGCGCCGACGCGGTCGCCGCCCGGGAACGGGTGATGAAGATCCTCGCCGACGTCCTCGCGGCCCGCCGGGCCGTGCCCTCGGACGACCTCACCACCTATTTCGCCGAGCACCCGAACCTGCGCGACGACGCCGAGATCTACGACACCATGGTGCTGGTGCTGGTCGCCGCGAACGAGAACACCATGAGCTGCATCGCCCAGACGCTGCGGCTGATGCTCACCGACGAGCGGTTCGCCGGCCGGCTCCGGGGTGGGCGGCTCGGGGTGGACGACGCGATCGACGAGGTGCTGTGGCGGGATCCGCCGATGACCAACGCGCCGGCCCGGTACGCGCTGCGGGACACCGAGCTGGCCGGGCAGCCGGTCCGGCGCGGTGACGCGCTGATCCTCGGGCTGACCGCCGCGAACGCCGACCCCCGGATCCACGCCGGCGGCGAGCCCTGGCGGGAGGTGGGCAACCGGGCGCACCTCTCCTGGGGCGCCGGCCCGCACGCCTGCCCGGCGCAGATCCCGGCCCGGCTGATCATCCGTACCGCCGTCGAGACGGTCCTGCACCTGCTGCCCGGCGTCCGGCTGGCGGTCCCGCCGGAGAAGCTGGAATCGGTCCCCTCGCCGTGGGGCCGGACGCCGGACTCGATCCCGGTACGCTTCGTCCCCGTCGCGCGGCAGCAGCCCGGGACCGACTGACCGGGGAGAAGCGGTGCTATTCCGGCGTGCTCGCCAGGGCGGATCCGGCGACCCGGCGGATCGCCGTGTGCAGCCCGAAGAGGGTGTAGCCGACGAGCAGCGGGGTGAGCACCGGCAGCACCAGCGCGCAGAGCAGGGCGGCGAGCGTGACCGTGCCGGCGCCGGCGAGCAGGGCCACCGGCCGGGCCGCCGCGATCCGGGCCGCACCGCGCACGGCGCGGCGCCAGCCCTGCCCGCCCTGCCGGCCGAGCCGCATCACGGTCAGCCCGGCGAAACCGCCGGCCGCCACCGCCAGCGCGACGGTGACCGCGACCAGCACCGGCCCGCCCGGCACAGCGCCCCGACCCAATGCCAGCAGGTTCAGCGCGAGTACGCCGGCCACGACCCCGGCCACCGCCGTGGCCCCGGCGCCGGGCAGCAGCGTACGCCCGAAGCCGCGCAGTGCCGCCCGCGTGCCGGGCCAGGACCCGGTCTCGATCCAGTGGTGCAGGGCGGCGCTGGCGGTGCCGACGGCGGCTCCGGCGGTGACCACCGGCACCGCCGCCAGCGTGGTGAGGATGCCGAGCAGCGCCAGGTCGGCCCCGTTGCGCAGGGTGTCACGCCAGTCGGGCCGGGCCTCCGGGGCGGGCTGCTCCGGCCAGTTCGCGGTCATCCCCCGAGTCTGCACGGTGCCGCCCTCAGCCCTTCAGGCCGCTGGTGTTGATGCCCTGCACCAGCATGCGCTGGAAGGCGAGGAAGAAGACGAAGACCGGCAGCAGCGAGAGGACCGACATCGCGAACATCGGCCCGAGCGACGTCTGCCCGCTGGAGTCGATGAAGAGCCGCAGCCCGATCGGCACCGTGTAGCTGGTCGGGCTGGGCAGGTAGACGAGCTGGGTGAAGAAGTCGTTCCAGGTCCAGATGAAGGAGAAGATCGCCGTGGTGACCAGCGCCGGCCGGCTCAGCGGCAGGATCACGTGCCGGAACACCCCGTACGGCGAGCAACCGTCGATCTTGGCAGCGTCGTCCAGTTCGCGCGGGATGCCGCGCATGAACTGCACCATCAGGAAGACGAAGAACGCCTCGGTGGCGAGCAGCTTCGGCACGATCAGCGGCAGCGGGGTGTCGATCCAGCCGAAGTAGTTGAACATCACGTACTGCGGCACGATCAGCACGTGGCTGGGGAGCAGCAGCGTGCCGATCATGATGGCGAACCACGCCCTGCGCAGCCGGAACCGCAGCCGGGCGAAGGCGTACGCGGCGACCAGGCAGGAGACCGCGTTGGCGACCACGGTGGCGAGGGCGATCATCGTGCTGTTCAGGAAGAACCGGCCGAAGCTCAGGTTTCTGATGTATCCCCAGCCGTCCGGATAGTTGGCCCAGGTCACGTCCTGCGGGACGACGGAGAGGTTGCTGACCACCTCGGTCGGTGACTTCAGCGACGAGCCGACCATCCAGAGCAGCGGATAGAGCACGAAGCCGAGCACGCCGACCAGCACGAGGACCCGGACGACGCCCCGGGAGCGGCGGCGGGTCGCGGGGGCGGGGGTGGCCCGCACTGCCTGGACTGCCATCAGTCGTCTCCGTCGGAGTAGTGCACCCAGAACCGGCCGGTGCTGAAGAAGATCACGGTGATCACGGCGATGGCGAGCAGGAAGACCCAGCTCAGTGCCGACGCGTAGCCCATCCGGAACTCGCCGAAGCCCTGGTCGTAGATGTGCAGGGTGTAGAGCAGCGTGGAGTAGACCGGGCCGCCCGTGCCGTTGCTGATCACGTACGCCGAGGTGAAGCCCTGGAAGCCGTTGATCGTCTCCAGCACCAGGTTGAAGAAGATGACCGGGGAGAGCATCGGCAGCGTGACGTTCCAGAACTGGCGGAACGGGCCGGCGCCGTCGACCGAGGCGGCCTCGTAGAGCTCGGTCGGCACCTGCTTCAACCCGGCCAGGAAGATCACCATCGGGGCGCCGAACTGCCAGACGGCCAGCACCATCAACGTCTCCAGCGCCCACTGCGGATCGTTCACCCACGCCTCGCCCTGGATCCCGAAGAGCCCGAGGAAGCTGTTGAACGCGCCGTCGCCGCCGAACATGGCCCGCCAGACCAGGGCCAGCGCCACGCTGCCGCCGAGCAGCGAGGGCAGGTAGAAGAGACTCCGGAACAGGCCGACCCCGCGCCGCTCGCGGTTGAGCAGCAGCGCGACGCCGAGCGCGGCGGCGAGCTTGAGCGGTACGGCGATCAGGGCGTACGTCAGGGTGACGGTGACCGCGTGCCAGTACGCCGGGTCCTCGCCGAACATCCGCCGGTAGTTCTCCAGCCCGATCCACTCGATCGCGTCCCAACTGGAGAGCACGTCGTAGTTGGTGAAGCTGAGGTAGAGCGAGAAGAGCATCGGGAAGGCGGTGATCGCCATCAGGCCGATCAGCCACGGGGACAGGAAGACGTAACCGGCCACGCCCTCGGCGCGGTGCCGCCGCCGGCCGGCCCGGGTCGACCGGCGCGGGGTGCCGGCCGGTGCCGCGTCACCGGGACGTGGCTTGGCCGCCGTGGATACAGCCACGGGAGTGTTCTCCTCTCGGACGCTCCGACCCGGGGGCGGGGGACCGGCCGTGCCGTCCCCCGCCCCCCGGGCCGGACGGTCAGCCGGCGAGCGCCGCCTGGGCCTCGGCGAAGAACTGTTTCGCGGCGTCGGAGGGGGTGGCGCGGCCGTAGGTCACGCTCTCCGCGATGTCACGCAGCTTGTTGCGCAGGCCGCTGTGCCCCTTCGGCGGCGGCGTGGGCGCCGGGCCGAACTTGGGGGCCAGGGCGTTCTCGAAGGCCACGGTCGTCTTCATCGCCGGGTCGGTGAGGGTGGCCTCGATCGCCGTCCGGGTCTCCATGTTGGCGGGCAGGCCGCGGTCGACCCCGAAGATCTTGGCTACCTCCGGGTCGTTGACCAGGAAGTTGATGACGTCGGCCACCACCTCCGGGTGGTCGGTGCTGCGCGAGCCCGCCCAGTAGAGCGAGGCCCGCGCCCACTGACCCTTCGGGTCGCCGGGGTACGCCACCATGCCCAGCTCGTTCTTGGTGGCCTTCTGCAGCTCACCGAGCTGGTTGGACCACATGAACGAGGTGGCGGCCTTGCCGGTCACCACGAGCTGGGTGGCGACGCTGCCGGTGACCGCCTCGTGCACGACGTCGGCCGGCGGGGTGGCGTTCCTGGCCCGGGCCTCCTGCCAGAGCGTGAACCAGGCGGCGAGGTCGGCCTCGGTGAAGGCCAGCTTGTTGCCGTCGTAGAACTCCTTGCCCTGGGCGCGCAGCCAGAGCCAGAGCGCCTTGTAGTCGGAGCTGGTGTCCATGGTGCCCCAGTACTTGCCGCCGCCCTTGGCGGTCACCTCGGCGGCCCAGGTGAAGAACTGGTCGTAACTCCAGCCCTCCTGCGGCGCGCCGACGCCGAGTTCGGCGAGCTTCGTCCTGTCGTAGATCATGGCCGGGGTGTTCTCGCCGGTGGCGACCGCGACCTGCTTGCCGTCGATCTGCCCGTACCTGGTGAGGCTCTCGGCGTGCTTGGAGAGGTCGATCTTGCCGTCCTCGACGTACGGGGTCAGGTCGAGGGTGACGTTGCGGCCCGCGTACTCGGCCAGGCCGTTGTCGTCGATCTGGAAGATGTCCGGCGCGTTGCCACCGGCGGAGATGGTGGCGAGCTTGTCGTAGTAGCCGTCGAAGGCCTGCCAGACGGCGTTGATGGTGACGTTCGGGTTCTTCTGCTTGTAGAGGTCGAGGGCCTGCTGGGTCATCTCGGCCCGGGCCTCACCGCCCCACCAGAAGAACTCGATGCTGACCGGACCGCCCGGCTCCGCCTCGTCGTCGCCACAGGCGGTGGCGGTGCCGAGGACGAGGGGCAGGGTGACCATCGCGGCGGTGATGCGGAGCAGGCCTCGACGGTGCAGCGTACGGTGGCCACGCGCGGCAGGCGCGTTTGCCGTCGGGGGTGTGGCGGGGTGCATTGCGCTCACTCCTTGGCGTTAGGAGGCGACAACTTCGGGGGTGGCCGCGGTCGCGTCGCCCGGGTCCGGATGGCGGTTCGGACCCGGGTCGGCAGGAGTCGCCGCGCCGGACCGGCCGGCCGTAGCCGCCGGACCGACCCCCGTCGAGTCGCGGATGACCAACTCGGTCTGCAGCGTTACCTGTGCGGTGGTGCGACGGTCGTCGGTGGTGCCGGTCCGTCCGCCGCCGCGCCCGGCGCGTGCGGAGGAGGAACCGTCGTGTTGCAGGAGCATGTCGACGGCCGTCCGTCCGGCGGCCGCGGTCGGCGTGGCCACCGTCGTCAGTTTGGGCCGGGTGAGCCGGCTCAGCGCGATGTCGTCGATGCCGACGACGCTGATGTCCTGTGGCACCCGTAGCCCGAGTGAGTCGAGCCCTTCCATCAGGCCGATCGCCATCAGGTCGTTGTAGGCGAGCACCGCCGTGGCGCCGGCCCGGCGAACCTGCTCGGCCATTGCCACGCCGCCGCCCTCGGTGGGCGGGTTGGGGCCGAGTACGGTCAGCGTGGCGTCCGCGGCCCGGGCGGCGGCGGTGGCCGCCCGGCGGATCTCCCGGTTGGTCCACGAGCCGCGCGGCCCGCCGAGCAGGGCGAGCTCGCGGTGCCCGAGCCCGGTCAGGTGCTCGACGGCGAGCCGGGCGCCCTGGCCGACGTCCATCACCACCGCCGGCAGGCCGGTGACCTGGCGGTTGATCACGACCAGGGGCACCTCGCGGCTGAGCTGCTCGATCAGGCTGTTGCTCATCCGGGGACTGCAGAGCAGCACGCCGTCGACCTGCTTGGCCAGGGCGTGCACCAGGTCCTCCTCGACCGCCGGGTCCTCACTCGTGTCGGCGATGAAGATGTGGTAGTCGCGCTGCCGGGCCTGGCTCTCGGCCGCCTTGATCAGTGGTGGGAAGAACGGGTTGGCGATGTCGGCGATGATCAGCCCGATGTTGTGGGTGCGCCCGGTGATCAGCGCCCGGGCCGCCCGGTTGGGCCGGTAGCCGAGGTGCTCGGCGCAGGCCAGCACGCGGTTGCGGGTCTCCGGATTGACCAGATGCGGTGCCGAGAACGTCCGCGACACGGTGGAGATGTGCACTCCGGAGGCTCGCGCGACGTCGCGAATGGTGGCTGGCACGCAAGTCCTTCCCGTGGCTGCCGGTGTGTCTGCCATCGATGTGTCTGGTGTCACTTGGTTTGGTTGGCCAATTAATGCAAACGGTTGCTCGGGTGTCAACGGGGATCGGTTACGGGTTTGTTGCGTTCAGCAGCAGTGGGAGCACTCCCATACGGGCAAAAACGGGTAAAGGCCGCAGGTTTGTTCCGAGCCGTTGACGCGCGCCCGGCGCGCGTGGTTACTTCTCCTGCAAACCTTTGCAGTCAACGGAGGCGAGCTCGGATGTCGGTAACCCCGGGAAGGCAGCGCTTCGCCCTGGTCGGCACGGGCGCGCGGGCGGAGATGTTCGTCCGTGCCCTGGTGCTGGACCACCCGAACACGGCCGAACTCGTCGCCTTCGCCGACGTCAACCAGGCGCGGATGGACGCGCACAACAGGTGGCTCGCCGAACTCGACTTCGACCCGGTCCCGACCTACCTGGCCGGCGACTTCGCCTCCATGCTGGAGAAGGAGCGGGTCGACGTGGTCCTGGTGACCAGCGTCGACGCCACCCACGACGAGTACGTCGTCGCCGCGCTCCGGGCCGGCTGCGACGTGATCACCGAGAAGCCGATGACCACCGACGTGCCGAAGTGCGAGCGGATCCTGCGTGCCGTTGCGGAGACCGGCCGAAAGGTTTCGGTCGCCTTCAACTATCGCTACAACCCGTTGCACGAGAAGGTCCGGGAGGTGCTCGCCGAGGGCGCCATCGGCGAGATCGGCTCCGTCCACTTCGAGTGGCTGCTCGACGTGCGCCACGGCGCGGACTACTTCCGGCGCTGGCACCGGGACAAGGCCAACTCCGGCGGCCTGATGGTGCACAAGGCGAGCCACCACTTCGACCTGGTCAACTGGTGGCTGGCCGCGAAGCCGGTGCAGGTGTACGCCGCCGGCCGGCTCTTCTTCTACGGCGACGAGGCCGGGCGGCGGCACGGCTACGCCCGTCCGTACGACCGGGCGCACGGGGCGCCGGCCGCCGCGGACGACCCGTTCGCGCTGCACCTGGCCGACCATCCCCGGCTGCGCGCGCTCTACCTGGAGGCGGAGGCCGAGGACGGCTACCACCGCGACCAGAACGTCTTCGCCCCCGGGGTGACCATCGAGGACGACATGGCGGTGCTGGCCCGCTACGACAGCGGTGCCACCATGACCTACCACCTGACCGCCTACGCGCCCTGGGAGGGCTACCGGGTGATGTTCAACGGCAGCCGGGGCCGGCTCGAACTCGAGGTGGTGGAGAGCGACTTCGTCAGCCCGCAGGCCGCCGGCGAGCTGAAGGGTGCCGCGCTGCACGGCGTACAGGCCGCGGTGGAGGAGGGCTCGGCGCGGCTCACCCTGCGCCCGTTCTGGGAGCAGCCCCGCGAGGTGCCGGTCGCCGGCTACACCCGCACCGGCCACGGCGGCGCCGACGCCCGGATGACGGCGGTGCTCTTCGGCGGTCACAGCGACCCGATGAACCGGGCCGCCACCGCCCGGGACGGCGCCCTCGCGCTGCTCACCGGCCTGGCCGCGAACCGCTCCTTCGAGACCGGCCACCCCGTCCACGTCGCCGACCTGCTCACCCTCTAGGTGTAAGGAAGGGCCCCCTGTACAACAGAAAACGATAACGGGGGGCCCTTCCTTACACCTCCGACCCGCAAGGAGTTGGCTCGTGTCCGCATCGTCTGACCGGCCCGATCTGCTGTTCCCGTCCGAGCCCGGGCAGCGGGCGATCGCCCGCGAGCTGTACGCGCTCGTCCGGGACCGGCCGCTGATCTCGCCGCACGGGCACGTGGATCCGGGGATCCTCGCCGACGACGTCGCGTTCCCGGACCCGGCGCGGCTGATCATCGTGCCGGACCACTACCTGACCCGGATGCTGCTCAGCCAGGGGGTGACGCCGGCCGAGCTGGGGGTGCCGGCGGTGGACGGCGGGACGGTGGAGACCGACGGGCGGACCATCTGGCGGCGGTTCGCGGCGCACTGGCACCTGTTCCGGGGTACGCCGAGCCGGCTCTGGCTGGAGGAGACCTTCCGGAACGTCTTCGGGGTGACCACCCGGCTCGCCCCGGAGACCGCTGACGAGATCTACGACGCGATCGCGGCGCAGCTCGGGCAGCCCGAGTTCCGGCCCCGGGCGCTCTTCGAACGCTTCAACATCGAGGTGCTGGCCACCACCGAGTCGCCGCTGGACGACCTCGGCCGGCACGCCAAGCTCGCCGCCGACGGCTGGGGCGGGCCGGGCGGGCGGGTGGTCACCACCTTCCGCCCGGACAACGTGGTGGACATGGAGTTCGACGGCTGGGCCGACAACGTCGTACGCCTCGGCGAGGTGGCCGGCGAGGACACCGGGCGGTACGCCGGATACCTCGCCGCGCTGCGGCGGCGCCGCGAGGCGTTCATCGCCGCCGGGGCCACCTCCACCGACCACGGGCACCCGACCGCGCTGACCCTGCGGCTGAGCGAGGCCGAGGCGGCGACCCTCTACGAGCGCGGCCTGCGCGGCGAGGCGACCGCCGAGGACGCCGAGGCGTTCCGGGCGCACATGCTCGTCGAGTTCGCGACGATGTCCGTCGAGGACGGGTTGGTGATGCAGCTGCACCCCGGCTCGGTGCGCAACCACAACCGCCAGCTCCACGCCCGGCACGGCCGGGACGTCGGCGGCGACATCCCGCAGGCCACCGAGTACGTGCATGCGCTCACCCCGCTGCTGGACGCGTACGGCAACGACGCGCGGCTGCGGCTCGTCGTCTACACCCTGGACGAGTACACCTTCACCCGGGAGCTGGCGCCGCTGGCCGGCGGCTACCCGGCGCTCTACCTCGGCGCACCCTGGTGGTTCCTGGACTCGCCGGAGGTGCTGCGCCGGTTCCGCGAGGCGGTGACCGAGACCGCCGGCTTCTACAACACCGCCGGGTTCGTCGACGACACCCGGGCGTTCTGCTCCATCCCGGTACGCCACGACGTGGCCCGGCGGATCGACGCCGGCTTCCTGGCCCGGCTCGTCGCCGAGCAGCGGCTGCCGCTCGACGAGGCCGCCGAGACCATCGTCGACCTCGCGTACCACCTGCCCAAGAAGGTCTTCAAGCTCGGGGACGCCCGCCGGTGAGTGCGAGGAACGAGCGAGCGAAGCGAGTGGGTCCCGCAGGCGCGAACGGAAGGCAAGCCCAGTGAGTGTGACCATCACCGGCGTCGACGTGCACGACGTGCGGTTCCCGACGTCGGCGGCCGGGGACGGCTCGGACGCGATCAACCGCGGCGACTACTCGGCCACCTACGTCGAGCTGCGCACCGACGCGCCGGACGGGACCGTCGGGGCCGGGTTCACCTTCACCAACGGCCGGGGCAACGAGATCACCTGTGCGGCCGTGCACGCTCTGGCCCCGCACCTGGTGGGCCGGACGACGGCCGAGATCGCGGCCGAGCCGGTGGCGTTCTGGCGGTCGCTCACCGCCGACGTGCAGCTGCGCTGGCTGGGTCCGGAAAAGGGCGTCATCCACATGGCGACCGGCGCACTGGTGAACGCGGTCTGGGACCTGCGGGCCAAGCTGGCCGGCAAGCCGATGTGGCGGCTGCTCGCCGAGATGCCGACCGAGGAACTGGTCCGCAACGTCGACTTCCACCACATCATCGACGCGATCAACCCGGCCGAGGCCGCGGCGATCCTGGAGAAGGGGACCGTCGGGCTGGCCGACCGCCTCGCCGAGCTGGAGCGGGACGGCTTCCCGTCGTACACCACCTCGGTCGGGTGGCTCGGCTATCCCGACGACAAGGTCCGGGCGCTGACCCGCGAGGCGTACGCCCAGGGGTGGCGGGCGATGAAGATGAAGGTCGGCGGCCCGATCGACGACGACGTACGCCGGGCGCGGATCATCCGGGAGGAGATCGGCCCGGATGCGCTGCTGATGATGGACGCCAACCAGGTCTGGGACGTCGACGAGGCGATCGGGAACATGACCCGGCTGGTCGAGTTCGACCCGTACTGGATCGAGGAGCCGACGCACGCCGACGACGTACTCGGGCACGCCCGGATCGCGGAGGCGGTGACCGGGCTCTCCGGCGGGCGGTGCCGGGTCGCCACCGGCGAGGTGGCGGCGAACCGGGTCATCTTCAAGCAGTTGATGCAGGCCGGGGCGATCCGGGTCTGCCAGATCGACGCCTGCCGGATCGGTGGGATCAACGAGGTGCTCTCGGTGATGCTGATGGCGGCGAAGTTCGGCGTGCCGATCTGCCCGCACGCCGGCGGCGTCGGCCTCTGCGAGCTGGTCCAGCACCTGGCGATTGTCGACTACCTGCGGGTCGGCACGTCGCTGGACGGCCGGATGGTCGAGTACGTCGACCACCTGCACGAGCACTTCGTCGACCCGGTACGCACCCGCGACGGCCGCTACCTGCTGCCGGAGCGCCCCGGCTACAGCGCGACGATGAAGCCGGCCTCGATCGCCGAGTACGCCTTCCCGGCCGGTCCGGTGTGGGCGTGACCGGCGGCGCGCCGCGACCGGCTCCCGGTGCTGCGTCGCGGCTGGGTCTCGACGCGCTGCGCCGGCTGCCGGCCGCCAGCCGCCCGCTGGTCCGGCCCGGCACCGTACCGGCCGGGATCGTGCATCTCGGGCTCGGCGCGTTCCACCGGGCCCACCAGGCGGTCTACACGGAGGAGGCGGTGGCGGCGGCCGGCGGTGACTGGGGGATCGTCGGGGTCGCCCCGCGCAGCACCGACATGGTGACGAAGCTCGCCGACCAGGACTGCCTGTTCAGCGTCACCACCGCCTCCGGTGGGGGGAACCGGACCCGGGTGGTCGGTGCGCTCGCCGGGGTCCGGCACGCGGCGAGCGACCCGGCCGCGATCGTGACGCTCCTCGCCGATCCGGCGATCCGGGTGGTGACGCTGACGGTGACGGAGAAGGCGTACCAGCTCGATCCGGCGACCGGCCGGCTGCGGCCGGACGACGCGGTGCTGGCCGACCTGACCACCGACCGACCGCCCCGGACGGTGCCCGGCCTGCTGGTCCGTGGCCTGCTGGCCCGTGCCGCCGCCGAGGCCGGCCCGCTGGCCCTGGTGAGCTGCGACAACCTGCCCTCCAACGGGGAACGGCTGCGGAGCCTGGTCGAGCAGGCGCTCCGGCTCTGCGGCGGCGGCCAGGGTGGCGCCGCCGGCCGGACCGACCCGCTCGACGGGTGGCTGACGGAGAACGTCAGCTTTCCCGGCACCATGGTGGACCGGATCGTCCCGGCGAGCACCCCGCGGACGCTGGCCGACGCGGCGGCGGCGCTCGGCGTCGACGACCTGGCGGCGGTGGCCGCCGAGCCCTACCGGCAGTGGGTCATCGAGGACCGCTTCCCGGGCGGGCGACCGGCCTGGGAGCGGGCCGGGGCGGTGCTCACCGACGACGCCGGCCCGTGGGAACGGCTGAAGCTGCGCGCGCTCAACGGGGTGCACTCGGCGACCGCCTATCTCGGTGCGCTCGCCGGCCGGGAGACCATCGCCGAGGCGCTGGAGATCCCGCACCTGGCCACGGTGCTGCGCCGGCTGATCGCCGAGGACGTGGCGAGCAGCTTCGCCCCGCCGGACGGGGTCTCGGTGGTCGACTACGGCGAGGAGGTGCTGGAGCGGTTCGCCAACCCGGTGATCCGGCACCGGACCATCCAGATCGCCATGGACGGCTCGCAGAAGCTGCCGCAGCGGGTGCTGCACACCATCGCGGACCTGCGCGCGGCCGGCGCCCGGCCGCGCTGGGCGGCCCTGGTGGTGGCGGCCTGGATGCGCTTCGTCCAGGGCCGGGCCGACGACGGTACGCCGCTGCCGCTGGACGACCCGCTCGCCGACCGGATCCGGGCGGCGCTGGCCGCCGGGACGGACTCCCCGGCCGGGGTGGTGGCGGCGCTCTTCGGGCTGACCGAGGTCTTCCCGGCGGAGCTGACCGCCGACGACGAGGTACGCGAACTCGTCGTCGAGTGGCTCACCGCGCTGGACCGGCACGGCGTGCAGAAGGTCCTGGAGGGCGTGGCGTGACCGGGGAGCGCACGGAGACCGGTTCGACGGCGCCGGGTGGTGCCGCGGAGACCGATTCGACGGCGCCGGGTGGCGCCCGGGTGGCGGTGCCGGATGGCGCCCGGGTGGCGGTGCCGGGTGGTGCCCGGGTGGCGGCGCCGGGTGGTGCCCGGGTGGCGGCGCCGGGTGGTGCCCGGGTGGCGGCGCCGGGTGGCGCGCCGCCGAGGGTGGCGCTGGTCGGGGCGAGTGGGCACGGGCTGTGGCACCGCCGCACCATCGCCCCGCTGCACGACGCCGGGCGGCTGGAACTGGTCGCCCTGGTCGACGTACGCCCGGTGGAGGCGGCGCCGGACGCGCCGGTCCCGCCCGGAGCCGGGATCTTCACCGACCATCGGGAGATGCTCGGGGCGGTCCGCCCGGACGTGGTGGTGATCTGCACCCCGCCGCACACCCACCTGCCGATCGCGCTGGACGCGCTGGCGGCCGGGGCGGACCTGCTGCTGGAGAAGCCACCGGTGCTCTCGCTGGCCGACCACCGCACCCTGGCCACCGCACTGGCCGGGGCGGGGCGGGTGGCGCAGATCGGCTTCCAGGCACTCGGCTCGGCGGCGTTGCGGGAGCTGGTCTCGGCGGTCGCCGACGGGCGGCTGGGGCGGATCACCGGGATCTCCACGGTCGCCTCCTGGCAGCGCACCGACGGCTACTACGCCCGGGCGCCCTGGGCGGGCCGGCGCAGCGTGCAGGGGCGGCCGGTGCTGGACGGCGTACTGGTGAATCCGCTGGCGCACGCCGTCATGCAGTGCCTGGCGGTGGCCGAGGCGGCGGTGGCCGTGGGCGCGGTTGCCCCGCCGGGTGGTGTCGGCGGCGCGCCCCCGGCCGGAGGCGATGGCGCGCCTCAGGCCGAGGTCGACGCTGTGGCTTCCGGCGGGGTCGACGCTGTGGCTTCCGGCGGGGTCGACGCTGTGGCTTCCGGCGGGGTCGACGCTGTGCCGCCGGTCGAGGTCGACGGTGTGCCGCCGGGCGGGGTCGACGCTGTGCCGCCGGGCTGGCCGGCGCAGGTCGAGCTGGAGCGCTACCGGGTCCGGCCCATCGAGGTGGACGACACCGCCGCGCTGCGGGCGACCCTCGGCTGCGGGCTGCCGGTGGTGGCCGCGGTGACGCTGGCCGGCGAGGACCTCATCGCCGGTGAGGTGATCGTGCACGGCACGGCCGGCCGGGCGGTGCTGGAATACACCACCGACCGGTTGACGCTCCCCGGTGACCCGGGACCGCGAGCGGTGCCGGGCCGGGTCAACCTGCTGGAGAACCTGCTGGCGCACCGGGTCGACCCGGTCGCGGTGCCGCTGATCGCACCGCTTCACCGGACGGCGGCGTTCACCGCGCTGGCGCAGGCGATCCAGGCCGCTCCCGAGCCGGAGCTGGTCGCCGGGGACCGGGTGCTGGCCACCGGCGCCGGACCGGACCGGGTCCTGACGATCCGGGGGGTCAACGCGGTGCTGCGCCGGGCGGCCGCCGAGGGCGCGCTCCTGTCGGAGCTGCGTGTGCCGTGGGCGGTCAAGCCGCACCGGGTGGCGATGGAGGGGGCGCCGGGCGACGCATGACGACCGGGACTGTTGCGTGAAATCGGAGTACGGACTGCAAACGTCGAGGACACCTGCCGGCTAGAAATCAGACCGACTACCCCTCTTCTCGGCATACGGTGGCCGGGGCGGGCGCCCTTGCGCCTGTTTAGTGCAACTTATCTGCAAACAGAATGCATTGACACTTATAAGCGTGCTTACCTACCGTTCAAAATGACAGAAAGATTTCGTGATCGTTAACGAGATCCCGTGAACGGTAGACAGACGCGGAGAGTGCGATGCGATCGAGCAGGTTGACCGCCGCCGTGGTCGGCAGTCTTCTCGTGATGATCTCCGGTGGCGTCCTGACGGCCTCCGGAACGGCCAGTGCGACCGCCGGTGCGGCGACCGGTGCGACGCGCAGCACGACGACCGGTGCGGCTGGCGGTGGAGCCGGCGGTGGAGTCGGCGACCGGGATGCCGAGCGGCTGTCCTGGCCCGCCCGTCTGCTGGGCCGGCAGGCCCTGCCGGCCGGGGACGGCTGGGCCGCCGCCGGCCCCGGCACCACCGGCGGCGGGGCGGCCACCCCGGACCAGGTGCACCTGGTCCGGAGCAGGGCCGGGCTGGTCCGGGCGCTCGGCGGTGACAACGCCACCAACCGCGACAACGCCACGCCGAAGATCATTTATATCGAGGGCGAGGTCGACGGCTTCGAGGAGGCCGACGGGCGGCTGCTCGACTGCGCCGACCTCGCCGATCCCGGTTACTCTCTGGACGCCTACCTGGCGGCGTACGACCCGGCGACCTGGGGACGGGTGGCGCCGACCGGGCCGCTGGAGGAGGCCCGGGTGCGGTCGGTGGCGAACCAGACCCGGCAGACCCAGATCAACGTCGGGCCCAACACCACGATCGTCGGACTGCGCGGGGCGACCCTGCACGGGCTGACCCTGATGGTCGACACCGCCGACAACGTCATAGTGCGCAACCTGAGCTTCGTCGACGCGCGGGACTGCTTTCCGGCGTGGTCGCCGACGGACGGTGAGGCCGGCAACTGGAACTCCCAGTTCGACCTGATGTCGGTGCGGCGCAGCGAAAACGTCTGGGTCGACCACAGCACCTTCACCGACGGCGACAACCCGGACAGCGGACTGCCCGTCTACTTCGGACGGCCGTACATGGTGCACGACGGGTCGCTCGACATCACGCACACCGCCAGCCGGGTGACCGTCTCGTACAGCCGGTTCGTGGCCCGGGACAAGGTGATGCTGATCGGGTCGTCCAACACCGTCGGCCCGGACGTCGGCCGGTTGAACGTGACGCTGCACCACAACCTCTTCGACGGCACCGTGCAGCGACTGCCGCGGGTGCGGTTCGGCCAGGTCGACGTCTACAACAACGCCTACCGGCTCGCCGGTGACGGCTTCGGCTACGCGCTCGGCGTCGGCGTCCAGTCGGCGATCCACGCCGAGAACAACCACTTCACGCTCGGCTCCGGCGTCACCGCGGCGGACCTGCTCCACGACTGGGGCGGCACGGCGCTCACCGAACGGGGCAACTGGGTCCGCCGGGGCCGGTCGCCGGCCCGGCCGGTGAGCCTGCTGGCCACGTACAACGCCGAGCACGACCCCGACCTGGGCGGCGACGCCGGCTGGACGCCGACGCTGCGCGCCGGGCCGGTCCTGCCCGCCCCGCTCGTCCCGCTGGTGGTGCAGACCCTGGCCGGCGCCGGCCGCCTGCCGGTCTAGCCGCGCCCGGAAGGGCCGGGTCCCGGCGAAACGACGACCGGGGCGGTCGCCTCCAGTGGAGGCGACCGCCCCGGTGCCGGTCGTCAGGACGCGGGCCGGATCAGATCCGGTTGCCGGTCACGGCGTGGAAGGCGTGGTGCCGGCCGCCGCGCGGCTTGACGTGGACGGTGTCGCCCATGGCCGGCATGTCCCGCCGGTCGGTACGCACCACGAACCGCTCCGAGGTGCCCTCGATCGTGGCGTGACCGTAGACGTTCGCGTCCGAGCCCAGGTCCTCGACGAGCTCGACGACCATGGCGAAGCCGCCCTCGCTCTGCGCGACCAGGTCGCAGTCCTCCGGACGGAAGCCGACGGTCACCCTGCCGTCACCACCCTCGGCCTTGGCCGCGGCCACCTGCTCCCGGGTCAGCGGCACGGTCATCTCGGCGAAGGAGGCTCCGCCCTCGTTGAGCGGCACGGTCTTGATGTTCATGGCCGGCGAGCCCATGAAGCCGGCGACGAAGACGTTGGACGGGGTGTCGTACAGCTCGCGCGGGGTGTCGACCTGCTGGAGCACGCCGTCCAGCATGACCGCCACCCGGTGCCCCATGGTCATGGCCTCGACCTGGTCGTGGGTCACGTAGACGGTGGTGACGCCGAGCTTGGCCTGCAGGGTCGCGATCTGGGTACGGGTCTGCACCCGGAGCTTCGCGTCCAGGTTGGAGAGCGGCTCGTCCATCAGGAAGACCTGGGGCTCGCGGACGATCGCCCGGCCCATCGCGACCCGCTGGCGCTGACCACCGGAGAGCGCCTTGGGCTTGCGGCTGAGGTACTCCTCCAGTTGGAGCAGCGCGGCCGCCTCCTTGACCCGCCGGTCGATCTCCGACTTCGAGGTCTTCCGGAGCTTGAGCGCGAACGCCATGTTCTCGTAGACCGTCATGTGCGGGTAGAGCGCGTAGTTCTGGAAGACCATCGCGATGTCGCGGGCCTTCGGCGGCAGGTGGGTGACGTCCCGGGTGTCGATGTAGATCGAGCCGTCGTCGACGTCTTCCAACCCGGCGAGCATCCGGAGGCTGGTCGACTTCCCGCAACCGGAGGGGCCGACGAGGACGAGGAACTCGCCGTCGCCGATCTCCAGATCGAGGTGGTCGACCGCTGGGCGCTCGGTGCCCGGGTAGATCCGGGTGGCCTTCGCGTACGTGACCGTAGCCATGGTGCGGCGCTTCCTTTCACCGGCAGGAACGTGCCGGACGATCCGAGTGAAAGAACACCGGGGCGTTCCCGCTCCGGTGGCGTGGAAGGCATCCGGGCAGCCTGGGCCGCGTCGGTGTCATCCGCGTCACGCCACGGTAAACGGGTTTTTCTCACATGCCAAGGTGGGACGGCATTCCTGCGAGATACCCGACGAACATTTCGGGCATCTGGGCACGGTCCGGCCGCAACCGGCGGGGTGCCACTCGCTGTCGGTTGTCGGAATCAGTGCCGGACGTGCGAGAAGGGCATCTGTGGCTATGCTGACCACGGACATCCTGCCATCCTGCCCCTGTAGCTCAGTTGGCCAGAGCACTCGCCTTGTAAGCGAGATGTCGCCGGTTCGAGCCCGGCCGGGGGCTCCGACTCACCAAGGCGTCCACGCCATCGGACATTCCCGACGGCCGCCGTCCGGCCGGGACGAGCCTGATCCGGCGTCAGAGGTCGTGCCCGCCGGAGACCTCGATGTTCTGCGCGGTGATCCAGCGGCTTTCCTCGCCGAGGAGGGTGGCGATCACCATGCCGACGTCGTCGGGTTCGCCGATGCGGCCGAGAGCGGTCCTGGCGGCGAGCGCCGGGATCACCTCGGGGTACGCCTCGAAGCCGACCACCCCGGAGGCGTCGGAGAGCCGGGTGCGGGTCGGGCCGGGCGAGACGGCGTTGACCCGGATGCCACGGGTGGCCAGTTCCTTGGCCAGGTAACGGGTCAGCACGTTCAGCCCGCCCTTCATGGTGGCGTACGCGGAGTATCCGGTGGCCACCTCACCGGTGGGCAGTGCCGAGTTGCTGCTGACGTTGACGACGGCGCCACCGTCGGCCATCAGCGGCAGCAGGGTCTGGGTCAGGAAGTACGGCCCCTTCAGCAGAACCCGCATGAAGGTGTCGAAGAGCTCCTCGCTGGTCTCCTCGAACATCGCCATCCCGCCGAACCCGGCGTTGTTGACCAGATAGTCGAACGTGTCCCGCTGCCAGGTGTCCCGGAGTGCGGCGACGACCTGCTCCCGGAAGGCCGGGAAGGTTTCGCTGCGGCCGACGTCGAGCGGAAGGGCGACGGCGGTGCCGCCCTCCTTCTCGACGGCGGCGACGGTCTCCTCGGCGCCGGCCGGGTTGCCGCGGTAGGTCAGGATGACGCCCGTGCCCCGCTTGGCGAGCTGCACCGCCGTGCTCTGCCCGATGCCGGAGCTGGCGCCGACGACGATCGCGATCCGCATGATCCATCACCTGTTCATTAGTGGAGCCGTTTGATGCTCCATGGGATTTGGGCTGCTTCCATATGACCACTCCGAGCAGCGGTGTCAGTAGAAGGATGCTATTTACCTCTTGCCTGATCCTATCGTTGCCGGAAGTGCCATCGGAGTGCTTCAATCGGTTCGTGTCACTTGACGACCTGCGGGTGCTGCTGGCTCGCCACGCCCGGCCCGACTGGGCCACCGCCATCGACGGTGTGCTGGTCGGCCGGGCCGAGCGGGCGCAGGAGTCCTCGACCTCGATGTCCGGCACGGTGCTGGCCCTCGTCGCACAGGGCGCGAAGACGCTCGCGCTCGGCGACCGGGTCTACGAGTACCGTGCCGGCCAGTACCTGATCGCCTCGGTCGACCTGCCGGTCACCGGCCACTACACCGAGGCGAGCCCGGAGCGGCCGGCGCTCGGATTCGGCCTTGTGCTGGAGCCGTCCGCGATCGCGGAACTGCTGCTCGAGGCGCCGCCCGGCAGCCTTCCCCGGGCCGCCGCCGGTGCGCCGTCCGCGATGGCGGTCAGCGACGCCCCGGTCGAGCTGGTCGACGCGGCGGTACGGATGCTGCGCCTGCTCGAGCGGCCGCGCGACATCCCGGTGCTCGCGCCGCTGATCAAGCGGGAGATCCTGTGGCGGCTCATCACCGGCGAGCAGGGTGCCGCCGTCCGCCAGCTCGGCCTGGCCAGCAGCAGTGTGGCGCACGTTTCCCGCGCGGTCCGGTGGATCCGTGACAACTACCGGGAGTCCTTCCGGGTCGAGGACGTGGCGCAGATGTCCGGCATGAGTGCCTCCGCCTTCTACCGCAACTTCCAGTCGGTGACGGCGATGAGCCCGATCCAGTTCCAGAAACAGATCCGGCTCCAGCAGGCCCGGCTGTTACTGGCCACCAACCCCGACGACGTCACCGGAGTCGGCCACCGGGTGGGATACGACAGCCCGTCACAGTTCAGCCGCGAATACCGCCGCCAGTTCGGCGCGCCACCGAGTCAGGACGCCACCCGCCTCCGTGACGCCACGCCCGGCCCGGTCCCGCTCGTGCCGTAGCGCTGGTCCCGCGCCGGCAATTCCTACCGGGTACGGGCAATCGCTACCGGGAACGGGTCTGTGGCGTCGGGGCGAGGACGCAGGCGGCGATCTGCCGTGGCCCCTCGGGCGTGACCACGGTGACGGTGAGCAGGGTCGTACCGGCGGGGCAGCTCGGGCCCGGTGGACCGGACGCACCGGGCGGTCCCGGCTCGCCGGTCGGGCCGGCGGGCCCCTCGGGACCGGGCGGACCCTCCGCCCCGGTCGGGCCGTCCGGCCCGGCCGCACCCGGGTCGCCGTTCGGGCCGGGCGGTCCGGGCTCGCCCGCAGGTCCCGGCGCGCCGGGAGGGCCGGGTGCGCCCGGCGGACCGGGATCACCGTTTCGGCCGTCCCGGCCGGGCAGTCCGGGCGGCCCGGGAGGCCCCGCCGGTCCTGCCGGCCCCTGCGCGGGGCGCAGGTTGGCGGGATCGACCACGCATTCACCGCCGAGCTGGCGTACCTGTTGGCAGAGCTGCTCGGCGCCGGAGACGGCGGTCGCGGCCCGGCGCTGCTCGACGGCGGCCTGCCGGTCGAGACGCGCCCAGGCCCAGCCGCCGGTCGCCGCGATCAGTGCGGTCGCCGCCGTCACGATGACGAGCCGGCGCCGGTGGCGCCGGTCCATCCGGCGGCGGAAGGTCTCCGTCTCCTCGGTCACGCGTCCTACCGTCCTTCCCGCGTCGGGCGGCCGCCGCCGGGCTCGCCGCCCTGCCGGCGGTGGTGAACCCCGTGCACGCCATGGCGGAACCCGCGCGGCGTCATGGCGAGCCGCGCGCGGCTCATGGCAGAGCGTCCGAGCGGGTCACGGCAGAGCCGTCCGAGCGGGTCACGGCGGACCCGTCCGAGCGGGTCACGGCGAACCGTCCGAGCGGTAGCGGTACAGCTCGCGTTCGAGCAGGGCGAGGGCGTCCTCGGCGGCCCGGCGTGCCCGGCGGGCCTCGTCGACGGCCTGTTGCAGCCCTTCGGCCCGCTGCTCGGCCGCGTCGGTCCGGCGTGCGGCGTCGTCCGCGCGCTTCTCGGCGCGGTCGATCGCCTCCTGGTACTCCTTGCGATCGGCCCGGTTGGCGTTGAGCAGATACGCGACGATCATGACGAGCAGACCGCCGACCCCGACGGCGCTGAAGCCGCCGGGCGGGAGGAAACCTGCCAGTTCGTCCACACGTCAGCTCGCCGGGACGCCCTGTTCCGCCACCGGCGCCACCGACCGGTCGCCAGCTGCGACCGGCCGATCCGCGGCGACGCTCGCCACGCTGCCGACGCTCGCCGTGCTCCTGGTGTGTACGGCTCTTCTGCGGGCGGCGGCGTAGCGCCGTGTGCACCGGGTGACCATTTTGCCGGACCTCGCTGTCGCGAATAACTCTCCCAAATGGACAATACTGTCCAGTATTTATATTTGCCGTGAGTCGTCACCTTGAGGAGAAATCAGTCGTCAACCAGACACTGTCCCGTCGGGACACCCGGCCGACCGCCGTCGACGTCGAGGCGTACCGGTGTGTGGGGGTGGCGCATACGATCGGCTTCGACGTCACGGGTCGGGAGGTGCGGATGACCAGGTACGTGATCGTGGGCGGCGGCATCCTCGGGCTCGCGGTGGCGCACCGGCTGAGGGCCGACCGGCCGCGGGACACGGTCACCGTGCTGGAGAAGGAGACCGGCTGGGCAGCACACCAGACCGGCCACAACTCCGGAGTGATCCACGCCGGGGTCTACTACCCGCCCGGCAGCCTCAAGGCGACGCTCTGCCGGGCCGGCAGCGCCTCGATGGTGCGGTTCTGCGGCGAGCAGGAGTTGCCGTACCAGGTCTGCGGGAAGCTGATCGTCGCCGCCGAGGCCGCCGAGCTGCCCCGGCTGCACGCGCTGTACGAGCGGGCGGTCGCCAACGGGCTCGCCGTCAGCCTCCTCGACGCGACCGAAGCCGCCGAGTTCGAGCCGCAGGTCGCCGCCGTGGCGGCGCTGCGGGTCTCCTCGACCGGGATCGTCGACTTCGGCGCGGTCTGCCGGCGCCTCGCCGAACTCCTCGCCACCGGTGGCGCAGACCTGAGGCTGAACGCGCGGGTCACCGGCATCCACGCCCGGCCTGGCGGGGTGGTGGTGAGCACGGACGCGGGCGAGGTGACCGGCGACGTACTGGTCAACTGCGCCGGGCTGTACGCGGACCGCGTCGCCCGGCTGGCCGGCCTCGACCCGCCCGCCCGCATCGTGCCGTTCCGGGGCGAATACTACGAGCTGCTCCCCGAGCGTCGGAAACTCGTGCGCGGGCTGATCTACCCCGTGCCCGACCCGAGATTCCCGTTCCTCGGCGTGCACCTGACCCGCATGATCGACGGCACCGTGCACGCCGGACCGAACGCGGTGCTGGCCACCGCCCGCGAGGGCTACTCGTGGCGCCGGTTCGACCCGCGCGACGTGTGGGAGCAGGTCAGCTATCCGGGCCTGTGGGCGCTGGCCCGCCGGCACGTCCGGTACGGGCTGACCGAGGTGACCCGGTCGCTGTCCCGGAGACGGTTCGCGGCCAGCCTGGCCCGGCTGGTGCCGGAGCTGACCGAGGCCGACATCGTCCGCACCGGTGCCGGCGTACGCGCCCAGGCCGTCCGCCCGGACGGTGCCCTGGTGGACGACTTCCTGATCGTCGAGGCGGACCGGCAGGTGCACGTGCTCAACGCGCCCTCCCCGGCGGCGACCAGCTCGTTCGAGATCGCCCGGCACGTCGTCGACCGGTTGCCCGCACCGTCCTGACGTCATCACTACTTCGGGTGATGGCGATCGTCGGCCCTGGTTGGTGACACTGGACGGGTGGACCACCCCTCTGCCGCCCTGCTGCTCGTCGGGGTGGTGCTGGGCATTTTCGCCGGCATCGCGTACGCGGTGGCCCGGCGGGCCTGGGCGGACTACCGCAAGGTCAAGGCGAGCCTGCCCGGGATGCGCAGCACGGCCTGGGCCGTGACCCGGATCGCCACCAGCCGTGGCGGGATCGTGCTGCTGCTCTGCCTCGCCGCCGCCGGCTGGGCGGCGACCGGTGGCGAGAACTGAGCGCGGCCACCTCGAAGAAACATGGACGGATCAGTCGGCCGGTCGAGCGGGTCCGTCTGCCGGACCAGAAGGTCCGTCCGGCGGTTCAGCGGACTCCTCCACCAGCTGAGACGGTTCCTCCGGAGCGGAATCGGGCTCGCCCTCCGCCGGGTGGGGTCGGGCACGGAAGAGCCGTCGGCCACGCGTTTCCAGGCGTAGCTGCCAGGCCGGCAGGACCTGCGGGTTGAAGGTGCGCGCGACGACCACGTCGGTCGAGGAGTGCAGGACGATGCTCAGCACGATGGTGAGGGCGACCAACGCGAACGCCTGTTCGGCAACGGGGATGCTGGAGGCCAGCAGGAGGAGGCCGTAGACGACCGAGGCGAATCCCTTCGGCCCGAACCACATCGCGGCGAGTTGTTCGCGCGTGTCGAGTCGTGCGCCGAGGAACGAGATCCAGAGCGCGACCGGGCGGGCGACGACCAGGGCCAGGACTGCGAAGAGCCAGCCGGTCCAGGGGATGCCGGTGAAGAACGCCGGGGAGAGCAGTGCCCCGAAGACCAGCAGCGCGGCGAGCTTGAGGATCTCCGCCACCAACTCGCCGAAGTGCTCGAACGCCTCCCGCTGCTGGCGCCCGACCGTCGCCACCGTGATGCCGGCGGCGAACGCGGCGAGGAAGAGGTTGGCGTGGGTGGCCGTGCCCAGGGCGAGGACGAGCAGACCGATGGCGACGGCGTTGAGTGGCAGGTACTGCGGGGAGACGGCGAACCAGCGGGTCTGCTCCAGCCGGATCGCGAGCCACGGCACCAGGATGCCGATGACGATGCCGAGCAGCAGTTCCGTGCCGAGCATCGGCAGGTGCAGGTCGTCCTCGTGCGCGGCGACGGCGAGCAGCACCACCACGAACGGCAGCGCGAGCCCGTCGTTGACGCCGGACTCGACGTTGAGCAGGTGCCGCAGCCGGGCGGGGACCCGCTCGTTTCCGACAAGCGCGGCGGCGAAGACCGGGTCGGTCGGGGCGAGGATCGCACCCACCAGCAGAGACTCCGGCCAGCCCAGCCCGGCGACGTAGTGCGCGAGCAGGGCGGTGACCAGCAGGGTGAGCGGCAGGCCCCAGCCCAGGGCACGTCCGGGCAGCCGCCACGCCGAGCGCAGGTCGGACCAGCCGACCCGCATGCCGTCGGTGAAGAGCACGGCGAAGAGGGCCAGCTCGGCCAGGGTCGCCACCTCCGCCGAGCCCGAGGTGACGTGGACCAGGCCGAGCACGCCGTCACCGACGAGGAAGCCGGCGACGAGGAAGAGCACCGCGGTGGAGAGGACCGTGCGGTGGGCCAGCGCGGAGAGGAGTACGGCCAGCAGCAACACAACGGCGAAAATCAGCAGCAGTGACATCTGGAACCGTCCCGTCGTCCGGCATGGCGGTCAGCTCGCCGGCAGACCTCCCGGCAGATCAACGCAACAACCTACCGGCTCTGCGGTCCGGCGCCGGGACGGGGCGGCGGTTCATGTCCGGCTCAGCAGGCCGGACCGGCGGATGGTCCGGATCGGCTCGGTGGCGGCGCCCACGCGCCGCAGGATGTGGTTCGCGGCGAGTGTCCCGGTCAGTGCGGCCCGCTCCAGCAACGCGCTCGGCAGGTCGCTCCGGATCCCGTCCCCGGCCAGGTAGAGCCGGTCGGCGTCGGTGAGCACCCCGGGCCGGTCGGCGGCGGACCCCGGCCGGAACGCCGGCGCCTGCCGCTCGACCCGGCAGCGCAGGTCGCGTACCGGCAGGTCCGCCACCTCCGGCCAGAGCCCGACCAGCTCGGCCCGCATCCGCCGGGCCAGCTCCGGCGCGGGCACGCCCGCCGGGCAGGCGTACGCGTGCAGCTCCAGCACCGAACCGCCCGACCCGGCCGCCCAGCGGCGCGCCGCCGCCTCCAGCCGGTGGTAGAGGGTCACCGAGTCCAGGGTGGCCTGCCGGGAGACGCCGCTGAACACCGGCCGCTCCGGGGCCACGTCCCCGGCCAGCCAGTACCGGGCCACCGCGTACGGCGGGCCGGTGCCGGAGCGGGCGACCTGCCCGGCGAGTACGGGTGCGGCGGCGGCCAGCTCCGGCGAGCCGGCCAGCAGCGCGGCCAGCGCCGGCGGGTCCACGGCCAGCACGACGTCATCGGCCCGGTGCCGCTCGCCGGCGCCGGTTTCCAGCCACCAGCCGCCCTCGCCTCCGGGCCGTACCGCCGTCACCGGCGCGTCGAGGTGGATCCGGCCGCCGTGCCGGCGCAGGTGGTCGGCGAGCGGCCGCCAGATCGCCGACTCGTAGTCCCGGTCCGGGGCGTCGAAGGCCAGCCCCTCCGGGTTGCCGAGGAAATAGAAGTGGAAGTTGGCGACCATCTCGGCGGCGGACATCTCGGCCTCGTGGTTGAAGAACGAGTGCGAGAAGACCTCGAAGAGCATCGCCCGGGCCCGGTCCGGCAGCCGCAGCGAGTCGAGCAGCTCCGCCGCGCTGGTCGCGTCGAGCTCGGCGTAGGTGCGGCGCGGGTGGTACGCCAGCAGCGGCAGCGCCGCCCGCCCGTCCATCTCGCGCAGGTCCCGCAGCCGCAGGCTGGGGCTGCGGGCCAGCAGCGCCAGCAGGCTCCACGGCGGTCGCGCCGGCAGCCGGCCGAACTCCTCCGCCGGCCAGTCCCGGTGCAGCACCGGATAGCCGGGCACCGGCCGGAGCAGGGCGAGCGCCGGATCGACCCGGCGCAGGATCGACCGGAACGTGTAGTACTGCCGGAAGAAGGCGTGGAAGCCGTGGTCGACCGGCTGCACCGTGCCGTCGGCCAGCGTCTCGGGCCGGGTGTCGAGCCGGCCGCCGAGCCGGGACCCGGCCTCCAGCACGGTGACCCGGACGCCGCGCTCGGCGAGCACCACCGCCGTCGACATCCCAGCGACGCCGCCACCCACCACGATCGCCTCGGTGCCGTCGCGCACCCGCCCCGGCGACCGTCCCGACCGTCCCATCAGGACCGTCCGGCCGGGGCAGCGGGCGGGCGGCAGCGCGGCGGCCGGTCGGAGGAGGGCCAGACGTACGGCACCTCCGGCACGTCGCCGAAGATCGGCCCGTAGTGCGCCGGATCCTTGCGTAGCAGCGCGGAGCGGTGGCTGAGGTGCAGGTCCTCCCGACCGAGCCAGGGCGGCAGCTCATCGGCGGCGGTCAGCTCGTCCTGCCGGCGTACCTCGCTCAGGCCGCAGCCGGCGGCGAGGTCGGCGACCAGGGTGCCGGCGCAGGTGTCGGCCCGGCCGGTCGAACACCACTCGTCGCAGATGTCCAGCCCGTAGCGGACCAACGCCTCCTCGTAGCCCGCCCACATCTTCACCGCCGGGTGGTGCCGCCAGCCGTACCCGGGGCGGACCAGGCCGCGCAGCACCTGGAGCGCCTCCACCCGCTGCTTGCCCAGCCGCAGCGGGTCGAGGCTCCGGGCGGTCGACCCGAAGTCCGGATAGGGCAGGAAGGTCTGCATCCGCCGGCACTACCCGGGACCAAGGTTTCCACACGTCAACACGGAGCGTGATTTTACTGCCCCGATCCGTGGTCGGGGCGGTACCCGCGTAATGATCGGAGTGACTACCATCCGGGCATGGCGGATCTCTGGCGTACCCGGGCCCGGCGCGCGTTCGAGACCCGGCTCCGGGACGGCCTGCGCACCAACGGCGACCACCGCCCGCACTACGTGGTCTGCGGGCAGGACGCGCTCGCCGTACAACTCGTCACCGAACTGCTCGGCAACGATCCGCAGGGCAGCGGCGTACGGGTCACGGTGGTCGTGCCGCACCGGCGCCGGCCGGACGGGCCGGACATCCGCGTCGTCCGGGGCATCCGGACGATCGAGTCGGACCGACTGGACGAGGAGACCTTCCGGGCCGCCGGGCTGGCCGGGGCGAGCGGTCTGGCACTGCTGCACCAGGACGACGTCGGCAACATCCATGCGGCGCTCTGCGCCCAGGAGGTCGAGCCGGACGTCCGGGTGGTGCTGCGGATGTTCAACATGAGCCTCGGCAACGGGATCCGCCAGCTCTTCCCGAACAGCGCCGTCCTCTCCGACGCCTCGATGGCCGCACCCGCCTTCGTCGCGGCGGCGCTCGGCGAGGTCGCGCCGACGTACTTCCGGCACGGCGGCCGGACCCTCTTCGTCACGCCCCGGGCCGAGGTCCGGCCGGAGCGGGTGGTCTGCGGGCTCGCCGACACCCGGGACCCGCACCACCCGCTGGTGCTGCCCGCCGATCCGGCCGACGCCGACCTGGTGCTCGCCGAGGCGGTCGGCCAGGTCGACGCCGATCACGCGGCCACCAGGCGGCGGCTGCTGCGCGCCCGCCGGTGGCGGCGCCGCCGCAACGCGGTCCTGCTCCGGGCGGTGCGCTCGTTCGCCACCCGCAAGATCGGGATGGCCACCATCGCCGTCCTGATCGTGGCGCTGGTGCTCGGCTTCCTGCTCTCCTTCGCCGAGCACACCAGCATCGGAGACGCGATCTACCTGACGATGGTGACCACGATCGTCGGCGCCGACCCCGACACCAGCAAGGGGGCGGCGGCGCAGATCCTCCAGGTGGTGCTGAACCTCGCCGGGCTGGCGCTGATCCCGCTGATCACCGCCGCGGTGGTGGACGGCATCGTCCAGGCCCGGCTGGCCCTCGACGCCGGCCTGCTGCCGCGCGGGCGCAGCGGGCACGTCGTGGTGGTCGGGCTCGGCAACGTCGGCACCCGGGTGATGTGGCAGCTCAACGACCTCGGCGTCGAGGTGGTCGCCATCGACAAGGATCCGGAGGCCCGGGGCGCGGCGGTGGCGCGCCGGCTGAAGATTCCGCTGATCATCGGGGACGCCGCCCGCGAGGAGATCCTGGACACCGCCTCGGTCGGCACCAGCCAGGCACTGGTGGTGGTCTCCACCGACGACGTGAGCAACCTCCAGGCCGCGCTGAACGGCCGCACGCTCCGCGCCGACCTGCGGGTGGTGCTGCGGCTCTTCGACGGCGACTTCGCGCAGCGGATCCAGAACACCTTCCGGATCGGGGTATCCCGCAGCGTCTCGTACCTCGCCGCACCCTCCTTCGCGGCGGCGCTGCTCAACCGGGCGGTGATCGCGACGATCCCGGTCGCCCGGCACGCGCTGCTGGTCGCCGAGGTGCCGGTCGCGCCCGGCTCGGCACTGGCCGGCCAGGAACTCCGGGTGGTCAGCCAGGCCGAGTGGGTGCGGGTGGTCGCGCTGACCGGTGCCGGCCAGCGACGTACCGAGTGGGCGCCTCCGCCGGAGCACCGGCTCCGCCCCGGCGACGTGCTCACCGTGGTGGTGCGGCGGGCCGGCCTGAACCGGCTGCTCCGGGAGGCGAGCACCCCGCCCCCGCCCCCGCCCCCGTCCGCGTCTCCGGCACCGTCGCCACCGTCCGCGCCACCGTCCCCGGTGCCGGAGCCGTCCGCCGGGCCGGCGGACCGACCCGGTGCACCGGCCGGTCGACCCACCCGGCGCGCCGTGCCCCGGCAGTCCGACCGGTCGGGCCGGCGGGACCGGCCCGGCGGGCGGAGCCAGCCCGGCCGCTCACCCCGCCGCGGCGACCCTCCCCAGTAGATTGGCTGTCCCGGTGGACCGGCTGCCCGGTGGACCGGCTGCCCAGCGGGTCGCCGTCCCCGGTGGACCGGGCGCAACCGTGGGCCTGGCCGGATGACCCGCAGCGGGGGTCAGCGGACCTCGACGCCGAGTATCGCCTGCTCGTCCGGGCGGTGCACCAACTCGTCGGCGAGGAACGACTGCACGGCCGGAGCCAGCCCGACGTCCCGGCCCGCCCGCTCGGAGAGCCGCCAGCGGTGCTCGATGACCTGCACGAAGAGCTCGGCCGGTTCGAGCTTGCCGCGCAGGTGCGCCGGCACCGCCCGGACCACCGGCTCGAAGACCTCGGTCAGCCAACGGTGTGCGGCCTGCTGCTCGTCGGTGAGGTCGCTCTCCGCCCGATAGGTGTCCAGGTCGTTGAGGAGTCGTCGGGCCTGGTTCTCCTCGGTGTCCAACCCGGTCAGCCGGAGCAGCCGGCGGCTGTGATAGCCGGCGTCGACCACCTTGGGCCGGACCAGGTAGCGCCCACCGTCCACCACCGACATCGCCACCTCGGCGACGTCGAAGCCGAGTTCGTTGAGGCGGCGGATCCGGCGCTCGATGTCGTGCCGGGCCTCCCGCTCGATCCGCTGCTCGTAGGTGATCTCATGCCAGAGTCGCTGGTAGCGCAGGACCACCTCCTCACAGACCACCTCCGGGTCGATCGACGGGTGCAGCAGACCGGCGGCCTCCAGGTCCAGCGCCTCGCCGAAGATGTTGACCCGGGCGATCTCCAGGTCCTCCTCCCGCTGCCCGTTGGAGAGCCGGGGATGCAGCGCACCGGTCTCGGCATCGACGAGATAGGCGGCGAACGCGCCGGCATCCCGCCGGAACAGGGTGTTGGAGAGCGAGCAGTCGCCCCAGAAGAAGCCGGTCAGGTGCATCCGGACGATCAGCGCGGCGAGCGCGTCGAGCAGCCGGTTCAATGTCTCGGGGCGCAGCGTGTGCGAGAAGAGCGCCCGGTAGGGGAGGGAGAACTGGAGGTGTCGGGTGATCAGGACAGGGTCGAGCGGCCCGCCCTCCCCGTCCTGCCGGTCGGCGACGATCGCGACCGCCTCCACGGACGGGAAGTCGATCCGCTCCAGGGCGCGGAGCAGGTCGTACTCCCGCTCGGCCACCCGTTCGCCGGTCTCCTTGACCGCGTAGACGGTGCCGGCGAGGCGGACGAACCGCACGATATGCCGGGAGATGCCCTGGGGTAGCGCCACCAACTGGTCGGCGGGCCACTGCTCCAGCGGGGTCGACCAGGGAAGGTCGAGCAGCGCCGGGTCGACGAGGGCCGAGGTGATCCGCACGGGAACAAGCATGCCGGTCCGGACCGCCCGGCGCCGCTCCACGTGGGCGGGCACACATCGCCGACCGTCAGGCCCGGGCACCCGGCACGCCGCCGGACCGGCTCTCCCCGTCGTTCCGCACCCGGTTCGCCTCCCGTCCCGCGCCAGCTCGGGCCCGTCCGGCCCGGTAGCGTGGTCGGAATGCGGGAGACCACGACGGTACGGCGACCGTTGCGCCTGCGTCCCGTCCGCCCGTCCGGCTGGTGGTTCGACGGCTTACTGGTCGCCGCCGTGGTCGCGCTGACCGCCGCACTCGCCGCCGGCCAGCTCCTCGACGTCGACCTGACGGTCCGGGAGTGGGTGAACGCACACCGGCCGGAGCCGGCCCGCCAGGTGGCGGTGGTGTTCAACTTCCTGGGCCAGGGCGGCTGGGTGCTGATGCCGCTGACGTTCGGGCTGGGCGTGGCGGTCGCCGTGCGTACCCGCTCGATCCGGCCGCTTCTCGTCGGCGTCGGCGCCTTCGCGCTCACCTCGTTCACCATCGGCCCGGCAAAGATCTGGGCCGATCGCGCCGCACCCAGCTCGACGCTGCCGCCGGAGGAGTCGGTGCAGATCTTCGCCACACTGCCGCCCGACGAGTGGGACCTGTCGTACCCCTCCGGGCACGTGGCGAACACCTTCGTCTGGTACGGCGCGGTCGCGCTGCTGCTCGCCGCGCTGCTGCGTACGCTCGACCGCCCGGCCGCCCCCCGAAGCCTCTACGTCGCGATCCGGGTGGCACCCCCGGCCATCGTCCTCTGCACCACCACCTACCTCGGCTGGCACTGGATCACCGACTCGGTCGCCGGGCTGCTCCTCGGGCTCCTCCTCGGCCGGCTCCTCGGCCGGGTGCCGTGGGACGACCTGCCGCTGCCCGCCCTGCCGGGCGGGGTGCACCGGCGCGGAGTGTTCACCGACGACCTCTAGGTTCGGCGGGGTGACGACGCTGGAGCGCCGGCTCGGCGTACCCGATGCGGTGGTGATCGGTCTCGGCTCGATGCTCGGGGCCGGCGTCTTCGTGGTCTTCGCCCCGGCGACCGCCGCCGCCGGTGGCGGGCCGGCCCTGCTCGGCGCGCTGGCCGTCGCCGGCCTGGTCGCCTACTGCAACGCCACCAGCTCGGCCCGGCTCGCCGCCCGCTATCCCGAGTCCGGCGGCACCTACGTCTACGGCCGGGAACGGCTCGGCCCGTTCGCCGGCTTCGTCGCCGGCTGGGGCTTCGTGGTCGGCAAGACCGCGAGCTGCGCCGCCATGGCGCTGACCATCGGGGCGTACCTGTGGCCCGGGTACGCCCGGCCGGTCGCGGTCGCCGCCGTGCTGGCGGTGACGGCGGTGAACCTGCGCGGGGTGCAGAAGACGGCCCGGGTCACCCGGTGGCTGGTCGCGGTGACGCTGGCCGTGCTGCTGCTGGTGGCGCTGGTCGGGCTCTTCGGCGGCGAGTTCCGCCCGGCCCGCCTCGCCGACGCCGTCGGCGCGGGCGCCGGTGGCGTCACCTCGGCCGGCAGCGCCGTCGGTGGCGCGGCCGGATCGGGCGGCGCCGTCGGTGGACCGGGCGGGGTCGGGCTGCTCACCGCCGCAGGGCTGCTCTTCTTTGCCTTCGCCGGATATGCCCGGATCGCCACTCTCGGCGAGGAGGTGCGGGAGCCGGCCCGCACCATCCCCCGGGCGATGCCGGTCGCGCTCGGCCTGGTGCTGCTGACCTACCTCGGCCTGGCCGTGGTGGCGCTGTCGGTGCTCGGCCCGACCCGGCTGGCCGGCTCGACCGCCCCGCTCGCCGAGGTGGTGGAGGCCGGCGGGTTCCCCGGGCTCGGCTGGCTGGTCCGCGCCGGGGCGACGGTGGCGGTGCTCGGCGTGCTGCTGGCCCTGGTCGCCGGGGTCGGCCGGACCACGCTGGCAATGGCCCGCCGCCGCGACCTGCCCGGCGGACTCGCCGCCGTGCATCCACGGTTTCGGGTGCCGCACCGGGCCGAGCTGGCGGTCGCCGCGATCGTGATCGTGGTGGTGGCGCTCGGCGACATCCGGTCCGCGATCGGCTTCTCCAGCTGCACGGTGCTGGTGTATTACGCGATCACCAACGCCGCCGCGCTGACCCTCGGCCCCGATCCGGGGCGCCGGCTGCCGGTCCGGGCGCTGGCCTGGAGCGGGCTGGCCGGCTGCCTGCTGCTCGCGGTCACCCTCCCCCTCGGCAGCGTGCTGGCCGGCTCCGCCGTGCTCGCCGCCGCCGCCCTCACCTACGCCGCCCGCCACGCCCTCCGCCGCCGGGTATAGCCGTGATCAGGTAGCGCCTGGCATGCTCTGGCCGGCCGGACGCTACCTGATCACGGGAGCCGTCGTGGGAGTGCGTGGCGGTGGGCGCGTCAGCGGGTGCGGGTGGTGCCGCCGCCGCAGGCCGCGCCGGGCTCGATCGAGGCGGTCTCCCGGTACTGCCGGATGAACTGGTCGATCGCGTCGTCGTCGGCGTCGTCGAGCGCGAGCTGGTAGCCCCAGGCCTGGAGCGAGATCGGCGACGGCTGTCCCGGGTAGGGGCTCATGAAGAGGTACGACTGCCCGCGTACCCGCTCGGCGAGCGCCTCCACCTGGGAGGCCGGCAGCCCGGGGCGGTACGTGATCCACACCGCGCCGTGTTCGAGGCTGTGCACCGCGTTGCCGTCCGTGACCGGTGCGTCGTAGACGTCGCCGTTGCAGTTCTGCCACTCCGGGTAGTGCGGACCACCGGCCGGCGGAATCATCGGATAGCTGATGGTGGAGCCGTCGGGCCGGTGCTCCTGGGAGAGCGCGTCGGGGTTCGTCTCCCGGTAGTTGACCACCCCGGCGAGGTCGCCGCCACCGCCGTCGGCGTCCCGCTGGAGGTACCAGATGAATGCGCCCGCGCCGCAGACGAGGAGCATCAGCAGCGCCACGCCACCCGCGACGATCCCGACGATCAGCCCGACCCGGGGCCCCGACTTCGCGGGCGGCGGCACCGGCTGCCCACCCTGGTACGGGTACCCCGGCTGGCCACCCTGGTAGGGGTACCCCGGCTGGCCGTAGCCCTGCCCCTGGTGCGGCACCGGTGGGGTGCCGTAGCCCGGCGGCGATCCGGCCGGTGGGTGGCCGGAGTGCTGCGGCGGGGCCGCCCCCGCGTAACCGGGCTGCGGTGGCGAGACCGCGTCGCCGTAACTGGTCTGCTGCGGGACCGGTGGATGGTCCGGTGGGGCCGCAGCAGGACCGAGCGCTGGCGGCGGGCTGGCGGGCGCGGCGTGCCCCGGGGACAGCGGGCCCGGCGGGGTGCTCGGCGACTGCTCGGGTGGCGGTTCGGGGTTGCTCATGGTGCCTCGCCTCCGGACTGCGGTGCGGAGTCACGATCCTATCGATGGGATACGCGGCGGGTCGCCGTGCCGGCGTCCGCGCAGGGGGCGGGCACGTCGTTCAGGGTACGGTCGGTGACGAACTCGGCGAACGCCTCCTGGGCCGCTTCCCGGTCGAGCCCGACCAGGCCACGGATGAAGAGTCCGAGGGCCTTGGCGGCCCTGCACAGCGGTGGCTGCCGTGGCTACGCCAGTGGCGGATTCTGGGTGACATAGGTGCCCTTGCCCTGGTGCCCCTCGACCAGACCTCGCTCGCGAAGGATCCGTAACGCGGCCTGGGTGGTGGAGATGCTGACGTTGTACTGCCCGGCAAGCTGCGAATAGCTGGGCAGCTTGTCTCCAGGGCTCAGCTCACCGCTGCGGATCTGGTCGGTGATGGCTTCGACAACACGCAGGTAGTCGGCAGGACGACTGGTCATCGGGTGGTACTCCTCGCTCGGCACCCCTATCTGACCATGGCACCTAGGTATCTACAAGATGATCGTTGACCCAGGTAACTAAGTTCTGTATGTTCGCAAGCGTGGAACTCCTCGCTCGGCGGCCTGGTGTTCCGCTTCCCCGGGTCGTACGGCCCGGAACGTGTCGGGGTGGCCACCGGGCCATCGATCAGTGGACCCGAACCTGACCTGGTGGTTCGGGCTGCCCCGGCACCCCAAACCCACCTTGCGGAAGGGGGACCAGGTGGCAGTGACCGAAGTGGCCGGCACGCCCGTGACCGACCGGACCACCTACCTCGAACTTCTCCGGGAGCTGGCCCGGAGTGACGCGGAGGCGTACCGCCAGCGCTGTGCGGAGCTGGACGAGCAGGGCTGGGGTGAACTGGGGCTGGTGGTCGGGGCAGGGTTCTTCCTGGCGGTCCGGCGGCACCTGGCGGCCTTCTCGGACCGGGCGGCGATCATCCAGTTCGTCGCCGAGACCCGCGTCGAGATCGTGGGCACCGGTGCCGACCTCGACCCGAAGGTGGCCGAGAGCCTGATCGAGAGCGCGACGACCGGCGACATCAGCGAGGTGGAGCAGATCAACCCCAATCTCGTCATCGAGGTGGAGATGCTGCTTCTCTGGGACCTGCTCAGGTCGCTGTCGGACGACGAGCTGTCGCGGTTCCTGGCCGAGGTCGGTTCGCTCTCGCAGCAGTGGGCTGCCGACGCACCCGCCGGAGGTGCGCGGTGACGGTGCCGGAGGCGCGGAGAGCGGACGCGACACCGCAGGACGCGCCGGTGGACACCCCGGAGGCGAGTGCGGCGTGGGCGGCGGAACAGGTCGCGGGCGAGCTGCGGGAGGCGTACCTGACCGTCTCGGCGGCTGCCGCGCTGCTGGAGCGGACCGGGGCCGGCTCGGCGCACCCGGAGCTGCGGCAGGCCCGCCGCTGCACCGAGGACGCGCTCGACCTGGCCAACCACGCGGAGCAGTTGCTCGGCGGCGGGATCCGGCGGGTACACGAACGCTTCGGCCGGGACGACATGACCAGCATCGGGCAGGTCGCCGGGATGCTGACCGTGTCGCAGACCAAGTTCGCCGAGGTGGCCGAGCGGATCGCCGGGCTGCCCGACCGGCTGCGCGGCGCCGGGCAGCGGCTCCGGGACGCGGGCGACCCCGACCACTGCACCGATGCCGTGACCGAGCAGTGGGCGCAGGCTGCCGAGCAACTCGGCCTGATGACGGCCAGCCTGACCGAGGCGGCCGGCGCGCTGGCCTCGTACACCGATCGGCTGACCGGCGCGACCAGCTAGAGCCTCCTTCGGACGCTGTCGGGGCACGGCGTCCGGAGGTGGGAAAGGGCCCGGGGCGGATGCCGGGCTCCGGCCCCGGCTGTCCGGGCAGCCGGGGCCGACCCCGTCCGCCTCGGTGCCGCCCGCCCTCTCCTCAGGAAGGACCGACGTGCGACGAGAGAAGGTGCCGGCAGCGGCCCGAGGGGCCGCGACGAACCATCCGGGCCGGGAGCCTGCCCAGCCGTCCCAGCCCCGCGCGGCCACGTTCCGGTCGCGGTGGCGCGGCCTCGACCCGGTGCAGGTGTACGCCTACCTGCGCCACCTCGCCGACGAACTGGAGCACCTGCGGCGGGCCGAGAGCGCCGCCCGCGCCGAGCTGGAGCGGATCCGGCAGGGGCTGCGACAGTGCCGGTCCCGGCATGCCGGATGCTGCCTCGTCGACCCCGCCAGGCGTACGCCGAACCGGGGGCCGTGGTGAGCGCGACCCGGCTCGATCCGTTGCTGCCAAACGACGTTGTTCAAGATCTGTGGGCTTGATACAGTCATTGCTCGATAGCTCAGCGTAGCCACGTCAATCGGGGGTTCCATGCGTGCTCGCCGTGCCCGCCCTTGCTCCACCACCCGCGGTTGGCGGCTTCCGGCGCTGCCGGCCCTCGCCGTCGTGCTGACCACCGGGCTGGTCCTGGCCCCCGCCGGCCCGGCTGCCGCATCGCCCGCCCGGGACGGCTCCGGATCGCGGTCGGATCAGGCGTCGAGCCCTGTGAGCGGCCGTAACGCGGAGCCGAACCCCCTGGCGGAACGCACCTCGGACGGCAAGCCGTGTGCGACCGGAGACGCGCGGCCGTACGTGCTGACCACGACCCCGTTCCTGACCGGCCGACAGTCCGACCCGGACACCGGGCAGCAGTCGTTGACCACCTGGTTCCACTGGTGGCCGCTCGGCGGCGCCCGGAACGACGTCGACAAGGTGTCGCAGAGTTCCGGCAACCCCTCAGCGGTGGCGAAGGCGATCCCGTCCGGCAGGCTGGTCGACGGTGGCACGTACGCCTGGCAGGCCCGCACCCACGACGGCTCCCGGTACGGTCCCTGGTCCGGCGTCTGCGAATTCACCGTCGACGTCACCCCGCCGCCGATGCCCGGCGACGTGACGTCGACCGACTACCCGGACGACGGCGCCCCGCACGGAGCGGTCGGCTGGCCGGGCGCGTTCGAGATCGCGCCGCCCGAGGTGGATCCGCACGAGGTCGAGGCGTACGCCTGGACCTTCGACTCGGGGACGCTGCCGACGGCCACGGTCCCGGCCCGGTCGACCGACCACGGGGCCACGCTGACGGTCGGCCCGCCCCGCGACGGGCTCAACACGCTCCGGGTGTGGTCGCAGGACCGCGCCGGTCGGTTCTCGACCCAGGCACGGAGCTACACGTTCCGGGTGCGGGCGCCGTGGGGGCCGGCCGGGCACTGGACGTTCGAGGAGACCGGCGGCGACGCCGTCGACGTGAGCGGACACGGCAACACGGCCGCCCTCGACGCCGCCGCGACCCGGGCGCCGGGACGCTCCGGCGTCGGCACGGCGCTGGCGCTGGACGGCAGCGCGGCCGGCACGGTGAGCGGGCCGGTGACGCTGACCCGCCCGGGTGAGAGCACGGCGGTGCCGGTCCGGACGGACGCCGACCTCACGGTGGCCGCCCGGGTCAGGATCGCCTCGCCGGCCGGCCCTGCCGAGCAGGTCGTGCTGGCCGGGAACGGGACGCGCGCCTTCGCGTACTCGTTGAGCTACGCGGGCGGCGTCGACCGGTGGCGGTTCTCGATGGCCGGCGCCGACACGGACGACCCGGCCGTCTTCTCGGTGACCTCCGACGCCGCCGCCGTCCCGGGAAAGTGGACGCATCTGGCCGGGGTCTACGAGGCGGCGACCAGGACGCTGACGTTCTATGTCGACGGGGTCGCGCAGGGCACGACCGCCACGTTGACCGGTGGCTTCGGCACCACCACCGACACCACGATCGGCAAGCGCCGCTGGAACGGCGGCGACCAGGGGTTCCTCACCGGCGCGGTGGACGACGTACGGATCTACGACTACCTCGAGACCCCGGCGACGCTCGCCGAACTGGCCGTACCGCTGCCACCGGCGATCACCTTCCCCAATGGAACCGTGGCCGAGGCCGGCGGCCAGTTGACGGTGGTGTTCGACGCCGGTGGCGACACGAACGTGACGGCGTTCCGGTACAGCGTCGGCGACGCCGGGCTGGGCAGCGAGGTGGCGGCGACGGAGCCGGGTGGCACGGCGACGGTGATCTTCGACGTCGGCACCCTGCACGGCGACCGGCCGCTGCACGCGGTCGCGGTCGACGGCGGCAACCGGGTCAGCGGGCTGGCGCGCGGGCAGTTCACCGTGATCGGGCAGCCCCACCTCACCGGCACCGTGATCGACGTCGAGACGTTCTCGCCGGTCCCGGGCGCGACGGTGCGGCTGGAGCCGGGCGGCTTCGAGTCGACCACCGGTCCGGACGGGGCCTATTCCTTCACCGGCTTCCCCGCCGGCACCTACACCGTGTCAACCAGTCACCAGGGGCGCTGCGCCAGCTCTACGATCGATATTCCCCCGTCAGGGACGTACTACGACCTCTATCTGTTCCCGTGTGCCGAGGGCGCGTAGGCCGGGCCGGATCTGCCTACGCGATCCACTCTCCGGCGCGCATCACCCGGACGACGTTGAGGTCGTCGTCCAGCACCACCAGGTCGGCCCGCCAGCCGGGCATCAGGGCGCCGAGCCGCTCGCCGAGCCCGATCGCCCGGGCCGGGGTCGTCGACGCCATCCGGCAGGCGTCGACCATCGGGATCCCGGCCGCGACCGCGGCCCGCAGCGCCGCGTCCATGGTCAGCACGCTGCCGGCGATCGCGCCGGGGGAGGAATCCGGGGACGGGTCGCCGGTGGCGAGCCGGGCGGTGCCGTCGGCCACCACCACGGGCTGCCCGCCCAGCTCGTACTCGCCGTCCGGCATCCCGGCGGCGGCGATGGCGTCGGTGATCAGCGCGGCCCGGTCCGGGCCGGCCACCCCGGCGGCGAAGGCGAGGGTGCCCTGGTGCAGGTGTACGCCGTCGGCGACCAGCTCGCAGACCACGTTGGGGGAGCCGAGCAGCGCGAAGACCGGCCCCGGCTCGCGGTGGTGTGCGCTGGGCATGCCGTTGAAGAGGTGGGTCGCCACGGTCGCCCCGGCGATCACCCCGGCGCCGGTCTGTTCGTACGTGGCGTCGGTGTGCCCGATCGCCGCGACGACCCGGCGGGAGACGAGCAGTTCGATCGCGGCCAGCGCGCCGGGCAGCTCGGGGGCGATGGTGACCATCCGGACCGTGCCGTCGCCCAGGGAGAGCAGCTCGGTCAGCTCGTCCAGGGACGGGTCGCGGAGGAACGCCGGGTTCTGTGCACCGCAGCGCACCGCCGACAGGTACGGCCCCTCGTAGTGGACGCCGGCCAGCACACCCTCCTTCACCAGTGGCACGTACGCCTCGGTGGCGTCCCGCATCAGCTCGTAGGGCGAGCTGACCAGGCTGGCCAGCATGCTGGTGGTGCCGTGCGCGAGGTGGAAGGCGGCGGCGCCCCGGGCCGCGTCGGCGTCACCGGTGGTGAAGGTGTGCCCGCCGCCGCCGTGGCTGTGCATGTCGACGAAGCCGGGCACGATCCAGTGCCCGTCCCGGATGGACGGATATTCGGCGACCGCCGTGATCCGGTCACCTTCCAGCTCCACACACCCCTGGCGGATCACGCCGGTCGGGGTTACCACCTTGCCGCTGACGCGGACGGTCATGTCGTCTCCTCGGTGCACTCGTCGGCGCCATGACGTGTCGGACCGGTCGGGCCGGTGCCGCCACGGCGCTCGGGTTACGGAGTTTCCAGGACGTCGAGGGTGTCGAGCCTGTCCAGGGTGTCGACGGCGAGCAGGGCGGCGCCGAGGCAGCCGGCCCCGTCACCGAGGGCGGCCCGCCGCAGCCGGGGTTCGGTCTGGAAGGTGAGCCGCTGCCGCAGCGCGACGCCGAGCGGGTCGAGCAGGTCGGCGCCGGCCTCGGCCAGCCCGCCGCCGAGCACCACGACCTCGGTGTCGTAGAGGGCCTGGGCGATGGTCAGGCCGTCGGCCAGGGCGTCGATCGTCTCCCGCCACACCCGTGCGGCGTTCTCCTCGCCGCCGGCCGCGCGGGCGACCACCTCGGCGGCGGTCGCGGCTGTTCCGGCCAGCGCCTCGTATCGCCGGCCGACGGCGGCGGCCGAGGCCACCGCCTCCAGGCAGCCGAGCCGGCCGCAGCCGCAGGGCGGCCCGTCGGGGCGTACGACGACGTGGCCCAACTCGCCGGCGGCGCCGTGCGCGCCCGCGAAGGCCGACCCGTCGACCACGTGCGCGGCGGCGATTCCGGTGCCGATGGCGAGGAAGAGCACGTGTCGGGTGCCCCGGCCGCCGCCGAGCCGGGCCTCCGCGAGCCCGCCCACCCGCACGTCGTGGCCGAGCGCCGCCGGCAGGCCGAGCCGCGCACCGACCAGCTCCCGCAGGGGTACGTCCCGGAAGCCGAGGTTGGCCGACCAGACCGCCCTGCCGCTGGTCTCGTCGACCACCCCGGGCACGGCCACCCCGACCGCGACCGGGGTGAAGCCGTCCGCCCGCGCCTTGCCGGCGAGCCCGTCGGCGACGTCGAGGATGCTCTCCACCACGGCGGCCGGGCCGCGCTCGGCCCGGGTGTGGTGCCGTTCGGCGTGCACGACGTCGCCGTCCGGCCGGACCAGGGCACACTTCATGCCGGTACCGCCGACGTCGAGCGCGACCACCACCTCCCCGCCCCGCACCCCGCCCGGCGCGGCGCCGGTGGCGCTCGGCGGGTCGGCCGCGGCGCCGGTGGCACCGGCAGGGGCGCTCGGGGTGGCGTCGGTGGTCACGCCAGCACCACGGAGCGGCTGAGATGCCGGGGTGCGTCCGGGTCGAGACCGCGCCCCTTGGCCAGGGCGACCGCGAAGCGCTGCGCCAGGATCAGGTCCGCCATCGGGTCAAGCGGGGTACGGCCGGCCGCCCAGCCGCCGATCACCGCGTGCACCCCGTGGGTCCGGCTGTGCACGAATGCCGCCCCGGTCGCCGCGATGTCCTCGGCGAGCCCGTCCGGGATCTCCCCGAACGCCCAGACCACCCGGCCGGGCGCGGCGATCGAGATTGGCCCGTGCCGGTAGTCCATCGCCGGGTACGCCTCGGCCCAGGCGGTGGCCGCCTCGCGGCACTTGAGCGCGGCCTCGTGCGCGATCCCGATCGTCCAGCCCCGGCCCAGGAAGGTGATCTGCTCGACCCGGGCGGGGTCGAAGGGGAGCGGGGCGCGTACCGCGACCTCGGCGTCGGCGGCCAGGGCGGGGACATAGGTGCCGAGGTGGGCCCGGAGCAGGGCCAGGGTGCTGGTGGCGAAGCGCGTCTGCACCACGGAACGCTCGTCGGCGAAGGGCATCGCCACGGCCTGGTCGGCCAGCTGTGCGGCGGGCGAGCCGGAATCGCCGACGATCACGCTGCTCGACCGGCGGCCACGCAGCGCGGTGAGCACGTCCAGGACCTCGGTGGTGGTGCCGGAGCGGGTGATCGCGACGACCCGGTCGTACGGGCGGTCGAGCGGGAACTCGGAGGCCTGGAACGCGTCCGTCTCGCCGTGTCCGGCGCGTTCGCGCAGCCCGGCGTAGGCCATCGCCATGAACCAGGAGGTGCCGCAGCCGACGACCGCGACCCGTTCACCGGGTCGGGGCAGGGCGGGGGTGGAATCGGCGGCCAGCGCGGCAGCCCGTCGCCAGCATTCGGGTTGACTGCTGATCTCGGCGTCGACGTGGCCCATCGCAGCTCCTCGCGGGCGATAACCCGCACCCGCAGGGCGGCGCCGTGTCGCGGCGGACCGGCCTGCACAATACGGCTCGGTTTGACGATCTTTCGCGCGTTATTCTGCGCGAAACATTGTGGTCGTGGCAACCGGGGCATGCTTCCGCCCCGGCTCCGGACCTGGGACGTGTCCGGGGCGGGACCTGCGGTCCACCGTGCGGGACCTGCGATCCACCCGGCACGGGACCTGCGGCGCGCCCGGGGTGGAGTTTCGCGGCTTTGCGCAGAAGTGAGTTTTGCGGGCGCGCGTTTCGCGCACTATTGTGCACGGAATCTCCGCACCGCACGCAGCTGGAGGCCAGGGGTGGACCGCTACGCCAGATGGAACGCGCTGCTCGAACTGCTGACCGAGAGCGGTCGGGTCAGTGTGGAGGACGCGGCAGGCCGGCTGGACGTATCGCAGGCCACCATCCGCCGCGACTTCGACCAACTGGCCCAGCAGCAGATGATCACGCGTACCCGGGGCGGTGCGGTCGCCAACGGTGTCTCGTACGACCTGCCGCTGCGCTACAAGACGGCCAAGCACTCGGCCGAGAAGCAGCGGATCGGCGCCGCCGCCGCGGCCCTGGTCGCCCCGGGGATGGTGGTCGGCCTCAACGGTGGCACCACGACCACCGAGGTCGCCCGGGCACTGGCTGTCCGGCCCGACCTGAACAGCAGCGCCGACGGTGCCCAGCTGACCGTGGTGACCAACGCGCTGAACATCGCCAACGAGTTGCTGGTCCGGTCCCGGATGAAGATCGTGGTGGCCGGTGGCGTGGTCCGGCCGCAGTCCTTCGAACTGGTCGGGCCGCTGGGCGGGGCGCTGCTCCGCGAGGTGACCCTCGACGTGGCGCTGCTCGGGGTGGATGCCATCGACGTACAGCTCGGTGCGGCGGCGCACCACGAGGGTGAGGCGTCGATGAACAACCTTATGGTGGCCCGCGCCAAGCGGGTCGTGATCATCGCCGACTCCTCCAAGCTCGGCGGGCACGCCTTCGCCCGGATCTGCCCGGTCGAGCGGGTCGAGACCCTGGTCACCGACTCCGGCGCCGACCCGGAGACGGTCGCGGCCTTCCGCGACGCCGGCGTCCACGTCATCTCCGCCTGAGACCTCGGACCGATCGCCACCGCCCCACACGCCGAGATCACGGCGGTCCCGCTCATGGCTGGGGCGGGCCGGTTGACGCTCAAGGGCTATTGCCATTAGCTTTATGGCTACGAATCTGAGCAAGCTGGGCGCCTGGGCTCGCGCGCCCACGCCACGGCATGGGAGAAGACATGGCACCCCTGACTCACCCCCGGCTCGGCGCCCTCGCCTTCGTCGTCGACGGCGGGTTGTTCGTGCTCTATCCGGCCCTGCGACCGTGGCACGACGAGACCACCGTCGAGGGCGCGCTCGCCGCGATGGGGTCCGGCGGCTGGATCGCCTCGCACCTCTTCGCCATGATCGGATTCATCCTGCTGCCCCCGGCCCTGCTCGCGCTCTGGAGTGCGGTCCGGGGTACCCCGGGTGACCGGCTCGGGATCGCCGCGACCCTCGCGGGCTGGCTCGGTGCAGGGCTGGTTCTGCCCTACTACGGTGCCGAGGACTTCGGCCTGTACGCCATCGCCCGCCAGGCCGCCGAGGGGGAGCGGTTCGACCTGCTCGGTCTGGTGGAGGCGGTGCGCTTCAGCCCGGTCGCGGCCACGACATTCGTGCTCGGGCTGCTGGCGCTGGCCGTCGCCGGAGTCTGCACCGCGGCGGCGGTGTGGCGGTCCGGAACGCTGTACCGCCCCAGCGGGCTCCTCTTCGCCGCGGGGTTCGTCCTCTTTCTGCCGCAGTTCTACACCCCGGCGCCGGTCCGGATCGCGCACGGCGTCCTCGTCGCGGTCGGAGCGGCGTGGCTCGGCCGGGAGCTCTGGGTGGCGGGAGCCGCACCCCGCCGGGCCGGCTGACCGGCACGGCCCACGGTCCGGTCCGCTCCCTCGGCCGGGCAGCCGGAGGCGCACGCCGGCATCGGGAGCCCGGTGCCGGCGTGCTGTCGCTCGCCGACCCGGTGGCCAGGCGATACGTCGTCGAGAACGAATATCTCTGAGCGGACTAGCGTGTATAGCGCAGTAGCCTGCAAAGCGATGGTACGGTGTCCCGCGACAACCGGACATGACCAGAGAGGCCGCGATGGCTGCCGTACTCGAGATCGAGGGTCTGCGCAAGACCTACCGGAATAGACGCCGGGGCGTCCGACAAGCCCTGGACGGGTTCGACATGCGGGTCGAGGCCGGACAGGTGCACGGGTTCCTCGGCCCCAACGGTTCGGGCAAGACCACCACCCTGCGTACGCTGCTCGGCCTGATCCGGCCCAACGGCGGCCGGATGGCGATCCTCGGCCGGGAGGTGCCGGCGGCGCTGCCGGTGGTCGCCGGCCAGGTGGGTGCGATCGTGGAGAGCCCGCAGTTCTTCCCGCACTTCTCCGCCCGGGACACCCTCTCGCTGCTGGCCGGTGCCGGCGGGGTGCCGCAGACCCGGGTGCTGGAGGTGCTGGAGCTGGTCGGGCTGCGCGAGCGGGCCAGGGACCGGGTCAAGACCTACTCGCTCGGCATGAAGCAGCGGCTCGCGGTCGCCTCCGCCCTGCTGAAGAACCCGAAGCTGCTGATCCTCGACGAGCCGGCCAACGGGCTCGACCCGGGCGGCATCCGGGAGATGCGGACCCTGATGCGCGACCTCGCCGCCTCCGGCATGACGGTGGTGGTCTCCAGCCACATCCTCGGCGAGGTGCAGCTGATCTGCGACTCGGTGACCATCATCTCGCTGGGCCGCCGGGTCGCCGCCGGCCCGGTCGCCGAGGTGCTGGCCGAGCACTCCGGCGGCGGGCTGCGGGTGCGGCTGGAGGCGGTCACCGACCTGCCGGTCGCCGCCGATCTGCTCGCCCGGTCCGGCGCCCGGGTCACCCCGCACGACGACCACCTGCTGGTGTACGAGGTGGACAAGCCGGCCGGCGTCACCCGTACGCTCGCCGCCGCCAACCTCTTCGTCAGCGAGCTGGCCCCGATCACCGTCGACCTGGAGAGCGTCTTCCTGGAGCTGACCGCCACCGCCCCGGTGCCCGGCCAGCACCGCCAGGTGGACGAGTCCGTGGTGGTCGACGGCGGCGGCTCGACGGGAGCGACGGGAGCAAACGGGGGGTGGGGGGTGTGAACCTCTACACCACCGAACTGCGCCGGCTCGGCAAGCGGCGGTTCGTCCGCTATCTGACCCTGGCCGGGCTGCTCGTGCTGGTCGCCGTCGCGGTCGGCATGTTCCTCACCAACCAGAAGGTGGGGCCGGCCCAGATCGCCGAGGCGGAACGCGCCGCCGAGCGGGAATATCAGCAGAACGTCGCGATGGTGCAGCAGCACCGGGCGGAGTGCGAGCGGGCGAAGGCGGCCGGCGGGGCCGTGGCGGACGGTTTCCCGGACGACTGCTCGGTGATCGAGCCCCCGCCCCGGGACGCCTTCCGGGCCGAATGGCACATGCCGCCCACCTTCGAGTTCCGCCAGGAGTTCGCACCCACCATCACCACGCTCACCGCCGTGCTCGCGCTTGTCGCGTTCGTCGGCGGCGCGTCGTTCGTCGGTGCCGAATGGAGTACGGGCGGCATGATGAACCTGCTGCTCTGGCGGCCGCGGCGGATCCGGGTACTCCTCACCAAGCTGGCCGCCCTGCTCTCCGCGCTCTTCGGCCTGACGGTGGCGGCCGGAGCCCTGTGGACGGCCGCGTTCTGGGCCACCGGCAGCTTCCGGGGCAGCACCGACGGGATGACCTCCGGGGTCTGGCAGTCGCTCGGGCTGACCGGTCTGCGCGGACTCACCCTGATCCTGGTGGCCGGGGCGCTCGGTTTCGGCCTCGCCTCGCTCGGCCGACACACCGCGCTGGCGCTCGGCGGCGTGCTCGGGGTGATGGTGGTCGGACAGTTCGGTCTGGGCATCGTGCTGGCGATGGCGCAGGTCAAGTTCATCGAGGCATATCTGCTGCCGACGTACCTGCTGGCCTGGATGGACAAGAAGATCACGCTGCGCAACTGGGATGCCTGCCAGACGACGTTCACCGGCGGGTGCGAGCCGGCGACCCGGGACATCACCTGGCAGAACTCGTCGGTCCTGCTCGCCGTCGCGCTGGTGACGGTGCTCGGTGCGGCGATCTGGTCCATGCGGCGGCGGGACATCACCTGACCTGCGGCGGGACCTCACGGGCGCGGTGACGTCGCGGCGATGCGCGGCGGCCGGTCACGGCGACGGTCACGGCGACGGTCACGGCGACGGTCACGGGGGCGGGGGCGGCGGCCGGGGGGCGCCGCCCCCGACGGCCGTCGCGTCCCTGGTGGACGTTCCCGCGACGGCGGTGAGGGGCGTGGCGCGGGTGACGGCTGTCGCCCGTGGCGGCCGGTGCGGTCTTGGGCCGGCGTCGCTACGCTGGTGAACTGTTCGCAGGTCGTGCCGTGTCGACAACAGAGGAGGGCCGTGCGGAACCCCTCTGCGCCCGCCGATGACGAGACCGACCCCGACGGGATCGACCCCGCCGGCCACGTCCCGCAGCCGCGTGCCGCCCCCGATGAGGAGTCCGACGACCTGGCGGAGACTCCCGCGCAGCCCTCGCCGGCCGACCCGGGACTGACCGAGCGGGAGCGGGAGATCCTCGCCTTCGAACGGCGCTGGTGGAAACATGCCGGCGCCAAGGAACAGGCGATCAGGGACGCCTTCGACCTCTCCGCGACCCGGTACTACCAGATCCTCAACGGACTGCTCGACAACCCGGCCGCGCTGGAGGCCGAGCCGACGCTGGTCGCCCGGCTCCGCCGGCTCCGCGCGACCCGGAGCCGCAACCGTCGCCGCTGAGCATCCGCCTCGCGGACGCTCGTGGTGGCTACTTCTCGTACGTGCGCAGCCCGTTGCCGAGCGCGATGAAGGTCGGTGCCCACTCGCCGATGAAGATCCCCCAGCGGTCGGCCCGGTCGATCCCGGCGTGCTCCATCTGCTTCGACAGCATCCAGCTCAGGAACGACAACCCGATGCTGGCCGCGCCGGCCATGTACATGTGCTCGGCCCGCAGGCCCATCCGGTGCAGGTGCTCCAACATCTGCTATTCCCTCCTCGCGCAACCACTCGTAACATGAAACTACCGTCGGTAATCGTTGCTGGTCGGCTGGTTGCCGGGATGCGGTCCAGCAAAGCCCCGGCCCCGCTCGGGCCGGCCAGGGACGCATCGACGGCGTGCGAGGCGGGTGGCGGCTGGCAGGGAGCGGCCCGTGGGACGTCGGTGGGCTGGACCGGACCGCGTGTGCACGGCCGGAGCGGTTGTCCGTGCTCCCCGCCCACCCCGGCGACCGGGCGCGCAGGCTCGACGACCGGCCGATTCGGGCCGGGGAGGATGGCGATTCGCGGTAGAACAGGACGGGAACCTACATGTCCGACCGCCGGGAGCCGCCGATGACACCGCTGGGCGAGGAGCAGCCGAAGACGATGCGGGTCCGCTCGGTCTCCGTGCCGGCGCCGGGGCGGCTGGAGAACGAGGACCACGTCTTCCGGTACGGGGACCTGGTCGGCGTACTCGACGGGGCGACGGTGCCGGACGGTTTCGACACCGGCTGCGTACACGGACCGGCCTGGTATGTCCGGCGGCTCGCGGCGCGGCTCGGGCTGGCCGCCGCGGACCGGCCCGCCGCCGCGCTGGCCGGCAACCTCGCCGCCGCGATCCTGGCGGTCCGGGCCGACCACGGCGGCACCTGCGACCTGGACCATCCGGGTACCCCGTCGGCGACGGTCTGCCTGCTGCGGCAGGTCGGTGATCACGTCGACTATCTGGTGCTCTGTGACAGCCCACTCGTGCTCGACATCGGTGAACGGGTCCGGGTGATCTCGGACGACCGACTGGGGACGGCAAGGGCCGACCTGCGGCAGAAGGCGCTGGCGGTGGCCGATCCCGGGCAGGTGGACGCGGCGACCAGGTTCCGCCGGTCCGTGACGGTGCAGCGCGAGCAGATGAACCGGACCCACGGCTACTGGGTCGCCGCCGCCGATCCGGACGCCGCCTTCCACGCGGTTGCCGGGAGCCTGCCGCTGCACGGGCCGGACCGGGTCCGCCGGGCCGCGCTGCTGACCGACGGCGCCTCGGTCGCGGTCGAGCAGTTCGGGCTCTTCGACTGGCGCGGCCTGCTCGACCTGCTCGGCGAGGCCGGGCCGGACGAGCTGATCCGCCAGGTCCGGCTGGCCGAGGGCGGGGACGGCCGGCGCCGTGCCGGCTTCAAACGCCACGACGACGCGACGGCCGTGCTCTGCGAGTTCGACGACCGGCACACGGGTACGTCGTAGCCGGTGGTGCGGCGGCGGGGAGGTCGGGTGGCGGTCGCCGGGTGCTGCCGCCACGGATTCGAGTGGGGCGCTCGGCCACGCCGGCCTCGGTCACCACGACCGGGGGTTCCATCCGAGCCGGCCGGAGTGGGCCGAGCGGCTGAAGGCGAGCCCGGTATGCGTGCAGTGGGACGCGGAGCGTGCGCTCGAGCGGCACCCGCTGCCGTACCGGTCGCTCCAGGTGGGGCTCAGCGGCCCGGCCGTCACCAGGGCCGGCGGCGGACCGGGCCGGGTCCGCCGGCCGGCGTCGACGCAGGCACGACCAGCCAGGCGGCAGGGGGGACGCCCGGTCGGCCGGGGATGGCCCGAACGGCGCGGGTCTGGCAAACCGGTGGACGCGGCGGCGACCCGGCGAGAAGCATCGAGATCGTGACCCGTGAGGTACGGCTGGCGCCGATAGGCGAGCACAATCTCGAACCGCTGCTGTCGGTGGCGGTCGCCGAGACGGAGCCGGACGAGGTGATGCCGCCGGTCGAGGCGCCGGCCGGCTGGTCGCAGGCGCGCCGCGACGCGTTCCGGGAGTTCTACCGGGCCAACTTCGGCGGCCTGGCCGGGCCGACCGGCAACCTGATGTACGCGATCGTGCAGGACGGCGACGTGGTCGGCATGATCCGGCTGGGGCGGCGCGCCGAGCCGGGCACTCTGGAGACCGGGATGTGGCTCGGCAAGTCCACCCGGGGGCAGGGTATCGGGCTGATCGCGCTGCGGTTGCTGCTCGCCGAGGCCATCGAGGCCGGCGCCTGTCGGGTGGTGGCCGAGACCCGCTCGGACAACCTGCCGGCGCTGAACCTGCTGCGCCGGTGCGGCGCGGTGTTCTGCGAAGACGGGGCGGCGATCCGGGCGGAGATCCGGCTCGGGGTCGACGAGGCGCCGGCCGGCGCCTGGTGAGGAACGGCGTGGTCGCCCCTCACCGCTGCGCGGCGTACGCGGCCAGCCAGGCGACCTGGGCCGGATCCAGGGACGGCCGAACCCGCTCCCGGGCCGCCGCCACGTGCCCGGCGTGCACGGTGCTCGCCTCCAGCGACTCCCGCATCGCGGCGAGCGCAGCCTCCCGGACAAGCGCCGCACAGTCGGCGGCGGAAAATCCCGTCAACTCCCCGGCCAGCGCCGCCAGCTCCACCTCGGGGGCGAGCGGCACGTTCCGGGCCGCCGCCCTCAGGATCTCGGCCCGGGCCGCGGTGTCCGGCGGCGGCACATAGACGAGCCGCTCCAGCCGGCCCGGCCGGAGCAGCGCCGGATCCACCAGGTCTGGCCGGTTCGTGGCGCCGACCACCACCACGTTGCGCAGCGGCTCCACCCCGTCCAGTTCGGTGAGGAGCGCGGCGACCACCCGGTCGGTGGTGCCGCCGTCGGTGGCCTGGCCGCGCAGCGGGGCCAGCGCGTCGACCTCGTCGAGGAAGACCAGGGTCGGCGCCGCCTCGCGGGCCCGGCGGAACAGCTCCCGGACGGCCCGCTCGCTCTCGCCGACCCACTTCGAGAGCAGCTCCGCGCCCTTCACCGACAGCACGTTCGCCCGCCCGGTGCCGGCGAGCGCGCTGACCAGGAAGGTCTTGCCGCAGCCCGGCGGGCCGTAGAGCAGCACGCCGCGCGGCGGCTGCACCCCGAGCCGGGCAAACGTGTCCGGGTAGTTCAGCGGCCAGAGCACCGACTCGGTCAGCACCTCCTTGACCTCGGCCATGTCGCCCACGTCGTCCAGGGTCACCTCGGCCAGCTCCAGCACCGAGGACTCGGCCATCGACGTCGGCCGCACCACCTCCAGCGCCGCCGCGAAGTCGGCCATCGCCACCGTCGGGCCGGTCGCCGCCTTCTGGCGCAGCGCGGCGCGTACCCCGGCCTCGCGGGCCAGCGCGGCCAGGTCGGCGGCGACGAATCCGGGCGTACGGGCGGCCACCTCGTCCAGCCGGACGTCGTCGGCGAGCGGCATGCCCCGGGTCAGCACGGTCAACTGCTCCCGGCGCAGCGCGGCGTCCGGCAGCGGGATCGCGATCTCCAGGGAGAGCAGGTCGGGGGAGCGCAGTGCCGGGTCGACCGACTCCGGCCGGCTCGTGGTGCAGACCACAGCGGCTCCGGCGCGTACCGTCTCGGCCAGGAGCTGCCGGAAGACCGTACCCACCGGACCGGGGGTGTCGCGCGGGGCCAGCGCCTCGACGTCGGAGACCAGCAGCACCGCGGGGGGCGTGTCCCGGACCGACGCGGCGGCCTCGCGGAGCCGCCGGGCGGCGGCGTCATTGGTGAGCGCGGCGACCTCGGGCGCCCAGACCGCGGCGAACCGGGCACCCACCGTGCGGGAGACCGCCCGGACCAGCGCAGACTTGCCCGACCCGGCGGGCCCGGTCAGCAGTACGCCGAGCGAGACCGTGGTGCCGAGCCGGCCCAGCACCTCCCGGTGGTGGAAACCGAGGTCGAGCAGCTCGGTCAGCTCCTCGGCCTGGGCCCGCAGCCCGGGCAGCTCGTCCAGCCCGGGCCCTGGATCCGACGCCGGCACGGTCGCCGTACCGGCGCTCCCGCCCCTGTCCCCGCTCCCGTCCGTGCCTCTGCTCCGGGCGCCGGCGACCGCCCGCACCTCGGGCGGCGTCGACCCGTGCGTCGAGTGGCCGCCCCGCCAGGCCACCACGCTGTCCATGGTCACCAGCACGGAATCCGCCCGGTCCCGCGGAGCCTCGGGCCCGATCCGGTCGGTGTGTCCGGGCACGGACTCCGCCGCGGTGACCGTCAACAGGGTGCTGGTCCAGGCATAGCCGACCGTGTTCGCCAGGCTGCGCCGGGCCGCCTCGACCAGGGTCCGCACCGCCGTGGCGGGAAGCACGTCCTGCGGCAGCAGGGAGACGTCGTCACCTGCGGTCACCATCTTGCCGAGCAGGGCGAGGCGGAGCATCTCCGGCGAGACGACGGCGACGATCTCCGGCGGCCCGGACAGCTCCACCCGGCGGGCGGCCAGCACCGGGGTCGGCGCGACGGTGACCTGGCTGCCGTCGCGGACGCCGAGGTTGCCGAGGAGCAGGTCGTCGGCGTAGAGCAGGGCGCGGCTCGCGGACAGCTCCGCCCGGGCCACGATCCCGGCGGTGCTGCGGCGCCCGGTGAGCCGTACCGGGTCGCCGGGGTGCAGGCCCAGCGCGGTCAGCACCTCCGGGTGCAGCCGGACGATCCCCCGGCGGGCGTCGAGCGCGGCCGGACGCAGGCTGGCGGTGAGCGTGAGATCCCGACCCGTCACCGGCCGAGAGTACCGGCCGGGAACCAGCCGCCGACGCGCGAGGACGGGACTCGGGCCACCGGCTCCCGGTCACCGCTCGGCGGAACAGGGGCCACCGGGCCCACCGGTCGCCGCCGAGTCGTCGGGCCGAGCCGCCGAGTCGTCGGGCCGAGCCGCTAGTCGTCGGGGCCGAGCAGTGACGGGTCCCGGCGGATCAGGTCGGCGAGCCGGGCGGCGGCGTCCGGATTGGGCGGATCTTCCGGGTCCGCCCAGCTCGGCACCGTCCTGACCGACATCGGCCAGGAGTGGGGTGGCTGGCCGGCGGTCGGCAACGCCGGCTCGGCGGCGGGTCGTACGGTGACCGCGCCGTCGGTCCATGCCACGTGCATCGCCGAAATGTTCGGTCCGTCGGCGACCCACATCGTGACCGCCACGTTCGGATACTGCGCTACGACCCGCTGGACCGCCTCGGTCACCTCGTCGACCGGTGATCCGGCCCGGGCCGCCGCTTCCTGGGCCCGCCGTCGTTGCAGCGCCTCCCGGCGCTCCATCCGGGCCAGCGCGTCGTCCAGTTCGCCCCTCATCGTGTCACCTTCCCCGGCCCGCCGCCGACCATCGCGACCAACCGTCGGGGCTAAGTCTCCCGCTCCCGGATCGCTCGATCCAGCGCCCGATCCAGCACGATCAGTAGGGCATCGCGCACCGAAAGTCGATCTCGGGCGTCGAACTGGACCAACGGGACATGTTCCCCGATCGCCAGTGCCCAGCGGATCGCCGTGAGATCGTGGGCGATCTTGCCGTCGAACGCGTTGACCGCGACGACGAAGGGTAGCCGGGCCCGCTCGAAGTAGTCGATCGCGGGATAGCAGTCGTCGAGCCGGGACGAGTCGACCACCACCAGTGCCCCCAGCGCACCCCGGGCAAGGTCGTCCCACATGAAGCCGAACCGCGACTGCCCCGGCGTGCCGAAGAGATAGAGCTTCAGGCTGCGGTCGATGGTCACGCAGCCGAAGTCCATCGCCACCGTGGTGGTGGTCTTCTCCGACCGGATACCCGGATCGTCGACACCGATCCCGGCGGTGGTCATCTCCGCCTCGGTGGTCAGCGGCGCGATCTCCGAGATGGCGCCGACGGTGGTCGTCTTGCCGACACCGAAACCCCCGGCGATCAGAATCTTCACCGGGATCGGCGGTGCGGTGCCGCGCCGCTGTTCGGGCCGGGTCGCCGTTGCCGGGTCGCCGCCGGTCTCCCGGGCGGCGTGCCGGGGCGGCGCGTGGCGGGCGGGCGGGGCGTACCCGGCGGGCAGCCCACGGCCGCCCGCGACACCGTGTCCGGCCGGGCTGCCGTACCGGCCGGGTGCGCTGTTGGCCAGTGGGCCGGCCGATGGCGAGGCGGGCCACTCAGGAGATCGCACGAAGTCCATCGATCACTCGCATAATGAGGTCCGGGTCGTGGGCATCCTCGACGGGATACACGTGTACGTCGAGGTGGCCGGCGGCCCGCAGGTCACCGACCAGGATCTTGGTGACGCCGAGGTGCATCCGCAGCCGGGCGGAGATCTCCGCCACGGACATCGGCTCGGCGCAGAGCGCGACGATTTCCTGAAGTTCGGAGGAGAGCCGGTTGACCGGCGGGACGGTCCACGACTCGCCGTCGATCCTCGCGGTCACCTGCGTCTCCAGCCCGATCGCCGGGTCGGCCCCGCAGACCCGCCCGGAGGTCAGTACGAACGGGCGCAACCCGGTCGGCACCGGCTCGACCGTCGGCAGCTCCCCGGTGTCGGCCTCCGGCTCGGGCGTCCCCTCCGCCAGCACGGCCTGCAGGTAGGGCCGGATCCGTACCGTCGGCAGCACCTCCGGCTCCGGTTCCACCTCCGGTTCCGGCGTGTCGCTCCGCTCGGTGCCGCCGGCACGCCGGCCGGGCTGGTCGATGCCCTCGCTCCGTTCGGTCATAGCGGTCCCTCACCCCGCCCGGTGTCGTTCCACGGCGGACGGCGCAGCAGGCCGCCCACCGCAGCACCCGCGATCACGACTGGACGGAGTTCTTCAGTTCGACGATCAGCCGAGGGGTGAGTGCGCCTCCGGCCCGACCGGCGAACAGCGTCATCTCGTATGCGACGGTGCCCAGGTTGGCCGACCTGTCGGCGACCACCCCGAGGACCGAGCCGCTGCTGATCGCGCTGACCAGCAGGTAGCCGTCGGTCATGTCCACCACCACCCGGTTGAGCGCACCCAGGGTGTACCAGTTGGCGGCCCCGCTGGCCAGGCTGGTCATCCCGGAGACGACCGCGGCCAGCCGTTCCGCGTTGGACCGGTCCTTGATCGACGACATGGCCATCAACAGCCCGTCGGAGGAGACCGCGATCGCCTCCTGTACGCCGGCGGTGCCGGACGTGAACGAGTCCAGCAACCAGTTGAAGGTGCGTGCCTCCTGGCTCAGCTCACCAGTGCCCGCTGCCTGCTGGTCCTGTTCGGTACGGATGAAGGGAGTGCTCATCGTGGGGTTCCCTCTTCGTGGCGATGATCTGTGCGGACTTCGCTCAGCGCGCGCGCGACGCCGGACTCGAACTGCGTCATCAGCTCGCGCACCTGGTCGGGGTCGTCCGGTGGGGCGGTGGTGATGGTCGGCGCCTGGCCGAGCGGGGTGGTCGGCGGCGGGACGCTCAGATTGGCTCCGGGAATCCGGCGGTTGAGCCGCGGCGGTGGAGCATCCGGTGCGGTGGTGGGCGTGCCGGACGCCATGCCGGCGCCGTTCGGTCGGGATGGCGGTTCCGCCGGTTCGAGATTACCGCCCTGCCCGCCCGGAACGCTCCGCTCGACCGGCGTGCCGCCGGCTGCCGGCCACGACCCGGGCCGTTCCGGGTCGGGCCGCTGCTGCGGGGGTGTGGGCCGCCGGGGGAGTCCGGGCCCGGTGCCGCCCTGCTCCGGCCGGGGTTCCGGCCCGGCCGACCGGAGTTCGGTGCCGGTCGGGTGGGCTTCGCCGCTGCCCGACCGGCCTTCGCCGCCGACCGGGCGGGCCTGCTGCTCGCGCTGCGCCCGGCGTACTCCGGCTTCGAATTCCTCGATCAGCGCCCGGACCACTGACGGGTCGGCCGGGGTCGGTTCGGGGCGGGCCCGGCCGGTGGCGTCCGGCAGTTGGGCGCCCGGGACCCGCTGGCGCAGCCCGGTGCCGGGGCCGGACGGTGCGGGTCCCGGGCCGCTGTCGGCGGCGGGGGGTACTGCCGGCGCCTCCGCCGGTCCGTTTCCGCTTCCGCCGCCCGGTACCGCCTCGCTCCCGTCGGCGCCCGACCCGGCCGTGGCGGTGCGGGTCTCGAAGGCGTTCCACGGGTTGCCGGAGGTCAGCGACCGGGTGGCCCGGCGGATCAGCTCCTCGTCGAAGACCGGTCCGGCCGGTACCGCCACCGGCGCCAGGTCGGGGAGCCGGAACACCGGCGCCGGCTCGATCACCGCCGGTGCGGTGTGGGCCATCGCGGGAGCGGGCTGTCCGGTCGCGGGTGCGGGTTGCGGGGGTGCGGCCGCCGGTGCCGGTTCCGCCGTTACCGGCGCAGGTCGTGCGGGCGCGGGCGCCGGTTCCGCCGAGCGGGGCGCCGGGCGGCCGTACATGGTGCCGCCGGCGACGCCGCCGCTGTCGGCACCGGCGAGAGCGTCACTGTCGGTTCCACCGTCGGCACCGGCGACACTGCCGCCGTCGGCAAGGGTGCCGCCACCGGCGAAGCCGACGGGCCGGACCGGCAGCGGGGCCGACGCGCTGGCCCGGGGTGAGGGCAGCTCGGGACCCGGGTCGCGGGTGACCAGCAACCGGTCGTCGATCTCCAACCCCACGGTGACCCCGCCGCCCGGGGTGGTCGCCGAGAGGGTGATCCGCCAGCCGTGCCGGCGGGCGAGCCGGCCCACCACGAAGAGCCCGAGGACCTCCGTCGGGACGAGGTCGAGCCGTTCCCGGCGGGTCAGCCGGGCGTTCTCCTCCGCCAGCCGCTCCGGCGACATGCCGATGCCGTGGTCGACCAGGTTGAGGCGTACCCCGCCCGGGACGACCTCGGCGAGCACGGTGACCCGGGTGTGCGGCGGGGAGAACTGGGTGGCGTTCTCCATCAGTTCGGCGAGGGTGAGCACGAGGTCACCGATGACTCCCGGCGCCACGGCGACGTCGAGCCGGACCTGCACGTCGACCCGGGTGAAGTCCTCGATCTCGCCGAGCGCCAGCCGGACCACGTCGCCCAGCGGCAGCGGCGCCACGTGGCCGTCCCCGCCGGCCCCGCCGGAGAGCACCACCAGGCTGCTGGCGTTGCGGCGCAGCCGGCTGGAGACGTGGTCGAGCCGGTACAGGTGCTGCAGTCGCCCCGGGTCGGTCTCCTGGTGTTCCAGGCGGTCGATCAGGGCGATCTGCCGGCCGACCAGGTTCTGGGTACGCCGCCCCACGTGCCCGAACATCTGGGCCACGTTGCGCCGGCTGGCGGCCTGCCGCTCCACCAGCCCGGCGGCGGTGCCCTGCACCCGCTCGAAGGCCCGGGCCAGGTCGCCGATCTCGTCGCGGCCGTCCACGTCCACCGGGTCCAGCCGGATCGGCTGGTAGGACTCGGACTCGTCGTCGACGATCCGGGTCAGTTCCTCCTCGGCGGCCCGGGCCATCCGGTCGGCGGAGACGGTGAGCCGGGTCAGCGGCCGGGCCACCGTACGGGCGACGGCGAGGCTGAGCAGCATCATCAGGGCGATGATCAGCAGTACCAGCGCGCCGACGCCGTACGCCCCGACGATGGCCCGCTGGCGCTGGTCGCTCACCTCCGCGATCACGTCAGTGATGATCTTTTTCTCGATGAACTGGCCGAGCGTGATCAGTGAGGAGGCGGCCGGGAAGAGTGTCTCCAGGCTGAGCCCGGCGAGCGCGTCGGTCGGGTCGGCGGCGCCGGCCCTGAGGAACTCCGGGCTGGTCCGGGCCGCTGTCGCCCGCTCGATGAGCCCGTAGAGCGTGTTCTGCGCCGGGGTGGCGAAGCTGCGGAACCGGTCCAGGTCGACCTGGAGCCCGGCCATGGTGGCGACGTAGGCGGCGCCGGCGGCCGGGTTCTTCGTGCCGGCGACCAGCACGATCAGGCCACCGGCGGCGCTGATCCCCTCGTCCGTGCGGAGCACCGCGTCCAGCGCGATCATCTGGCGCCCCTCGGGCGTCGTCGCGTCCGCGGACCGGGTCAGCCGCAGCGACTCGATCAGCCCTACGTGCACCTGCCCGTAGGTGGTGAGCACCTGCTGCGGGTTCGCCCGGCCGGCCAGTACGCCGGTACGCAGTTCGGCGATCCGCTGCACGCCGTCGATCGCCTCGTCGACCTCCTGGGGCAGCTGCCCGGCGAGGTCGGCCCGCAGGTCGGCGATCCGGTCGCCGACCTGGGCGATCTGCTGCACCAGCTCGGAGCGGTCCACCACGCCGAGCAGGTGGCCGATGCAGAGCAGCCGTTCCCGCTGGAGATCCTGCACCAGGGTCCCGACCCGGCCGGCCCGGCGCACCGACTCGGCCGTCTCGGTCGCCTCCCGGGCCGACTCGATCCGGTCGGCCAGGATCGGGGCGGCGAGGCCGATCGTGCTGAGCAGGGGAAGGATGACGAGCAGGGCCAGCCGGCCACGGATCCGGAGCCTACCGAGCATCGCGGCGTCCCCACGGCGACGGCTGGCGCTCCGCGGCGCTGGGGCGGGTGGCCGAGCCGGCGGGCACCGGGTGCTGCCAGTCCGCCAGTGCGGAGCGCCGGCCCGGCTCGCCCGCGGCCTCCGGCCGGAACGGCCGCCCGTCCGGCACCGGCGTCACCCCGCCGGCCGTCGCTTCCGAGGGTGGTGGTCCGGTCGGCGGCGCCCCGGGCTCGGTGCCGGCGGTGGGGCCGAATCCGAGCGGGATGGCCTCGCCGGCCCGGATCCGGGCCCTGCTCCGGGCGGCGGCGCGGGCGGCGAGCAGCGGTATGGCGGCGAGGGTGCAGACCAGCAGCAGGGCCAGCACCAGTGCGCCGACCGCGATCTGCCGCTCGCCGGTCAGGTCGTCGATCCGGTCCCGGAGCAGGAGGTCGAGCTCGGTCAGGATGATCACGGCCAGGCCGGAGCCGGCGAGTTGCGCGGACGACCGGGCGGCGCCGACCTGGATCGGGTTCGCCGTCGCGGGTTGCCGGGTGAGCGAGGCCAGGTCCTCCACCGCGCGCTGGTAGCCGTCGAGCCGGCTGAGCACGTTGCCACCGAGGCTCCGGCTGGCGGTGTTCTCCACAGCCGCGCGCAGGTTGTCGACGACATCGGCCGCCGGGCTCAGCACCTCGGCCCGGGCCAGCGCCAGCTCGCTGGCGGTACGCACCCGGTCGCCGCCGGGCCGCTCGGTGGCGAGCACGGTGCGGTCGGCGAGCCGGCCGGCCGCGACCAGGGCCTCCGGCAGCTCCTCGGCGACCGCGTCCTGGAGGTGGTAGGCGTCCGAGTCCGGGTCCCGGATCAGCCCGGAACTCTCCCGCACCTTGGCGTAGAGCGCCAGCAGCAGGTCGACCGTCTCGGTGTAGGTCGTCCACGCGTCCTGCGGGTTGGCGGGTGGGCGGTCGGGCAGCGCCTCGATCTTCGCGTGCAGCCCGGCCCAGCGCTCGCTGGTACGCAGGTCGGCGCCGTACCGGACATCGACGGCGCTGGTCTGCTCGACGGCGCTGCGCAGCGCGCTGGATGCCACCGACCGGCCGGCCACGGCACCGGACTGGGCGTCGACCAGGGCGAGGGTGAGCTGCCCGAGCGAGCGCAGGTACTCGACGCCGTGCCGTTCGCGCTCGGCGCCGGACCGCTGCTCGTCGTTGCTGCGCCAGGTCGAGCTGAACAGCGCGCCGACCGGTACGAGGAGGGCGACCGCGAGCAGCACTCGCAGCGCCGTGCCGGTCCGGTCCGGCACGCGCCGGGACCGTTGCGCAGGAACTGTCATCGTCCATCTCCATCGGCGCGAGGGGTCGATCTGCGTGGTGGCGCGTGGGGAGGCCCGCCGGTCCCGTCCACCGGACCGGAAAACTAATAGACGTCGGACCCGTACGATCCGGGCCGAGCAGTCAGTTATGCGTCACTTGGGTACAGGTAACACCGGGTGACCAAAATTGTGACTCCTCGTGCATACTTGCCTAGGTGCATGTATTGATTGGTGGTTTGTGTACCGATAGATCGGAATTCACGGCATCCGAACTCGGCACGCCGGATACCGGATCGCCCCACGCGGACGACGGTCTGCGATCACCGAACGGGCCAGCCGGACGGACGTACGGCGGATCTCAGCCAACGCTCAGCCTCGGCGCCGTACGGTGAGAGCCATGCCTTCCCGACTGCTGGCGCGGCTGCGCCGTGCCCGGCCGACCCGACGCCGGACGGTGGCCGGATCGACCGTGCTGGTGCTGCTCGCCGCGCTGGTCGGCTGGGCGGTGTGGCCGGAGCGCCCGCCCTACTCCACAACGGACTCGGTGATCACCGTCCGTTCCGGACCCGCCGGGGACCAGCCGGTCGACCTGGACAGCACGTTCTACCTGCCGGACGGGGCGAGCGCCGTCCGGCAGGTGCCGGCGGTGCTGCTGGCGCACGGCTTCGGCGGTACGAAGCGCTCGGTGCGCGCCGACGCGGAGGACCTGGCCGAGCTGGGCTACGCGGTGCTGACGTACACCGCGCGGGGGTTCGGGCGCAGTGGTGGGCAGATCCACCTGGACAACCCCGACTACGAGGTGCGGGACGCCGCCCGGCTGCTCGACTGGCTCGCGCAGCGGCCGGAGATCCGCAGGGATGCGGCCGGCGATCCCCGGGTGGGCGTGGTCGGCGGCTCGTACGGCGGCGCCCTGGCGCTGCTGCTCGCCGCCCAGGACCAGCGGGTGGACGCCATCGTGCCGATGATCACCTGGCACGACCTGGCCCGCTCCTTCCTGCCGGAGTCCACCGGCCGGGAGCCGGTCGACGGTGTTTTCAAGAAGGGCTGGGCCGGGCTCTTCTTCGGCAGCGGCGGCGCAGCCGGCGCCGGCCCCGGCGGGCTGGCCGCACCGGGAGCCGCCCCCGGAGCGGGCGAGGGCGGCACACCCGGAGCGGGCGAGGGCGGCACACCGGAAGCGGGCGGGGAGCCGGGCTCCGGACAGGACTCCGCAGCGGGCTCCGCGCCCGGCTCCGGACCGGACGCCGGCCGGGACCCGGTGCCCGGCACGGTGCCGGGGGCGGCGCCCGGCAGTACCCCGGCCGATCCCGCCTGCGGGCGCTTCGCCGCCGACGTCTGCGCCGCGTACCAGCGGATCGCCACCGCCGGCCGGGGCGACCCGGCGGCGGTGGCGCTGCTCCGCCGTTCCAGCCCGGCCGGGGTGCTCGACCGGATCAAGGCGCCCACGCTGCTGATCCAGGGTGCGGCGGACAGTCTCTTCCCGCTCGCCGAGGCGGACGCCAACGCCCGGGGCATCGCGGCCGGCGGCACCCCGGTCCGGGTCGCCTGGTTCACCGGCGGGCACGACGGCGGCGAGGGCCCGCAGACCGACCGGGACCGGCTGCGCTTCCTGATGGCGCAGTGGCTGGGCCACTACGTCAAGGGCGCAGGCGAGGCGCCGTCGACCAGCTTCACCTGGTCGCGGATCGCCGGCTTCGACGCGCTCGACCGGGGTCTGGTCGCCACCGGCTACTCCGTCACGGACTATCCCGGTGTCGACGGCACCGCCGGTGCGGGCGGGTCGATCCCGGTCGCCGGCCCGGCACAGCGGATCGCGAACCCGCCGGCCGGCAACCCGGCGGCGATCTCCACGCTGCCGATCGGCGGTGGCTTCTCGTCGCTGCTCGACGGCGTCGCCGGAGACCTGCCCGGCCAGCACGCCCGGTTCGAGTCGGCACCCCTGGACCGGGCCGTCGACGTGGTCGGCACGCCCGCGGTCACCATCCGGGCCGCCTCGCCGACCGGCGAGGCGGTGCTCTTCGTCAAGCTCTACGACGTCGACCCGAACGGTCCGGCCGCGCTTCCCAACGGCCTGGTCGCCCCGGTACGGCTGACCGGCCTTCCCGTCGACATCTCCGCCGCGGCCCCGGTCCGGGTCACCCTGCCGGCGATCGTGCGCCGGATCGAGGCCGGGCACCGGCTGCGGATCGTGGTCGCCACCTCCGACCAGGGCTACGCCACGCCGGTCGAGCCGGTCACCTACACCGTGGCGCTCGGCGGGACGGCGTCCGGGACCGTACCCGGGATGCCTCCCGGCGCCCCCCTGACCGGCGCCGAGGTGTCGCTGCCGACCGTGGACGGCGAACCGATCGCCACCCCGGCGGCGCTCTGGCGCTGGGCGCTGGCCGGGCTGCTCGCCGCGATCGTGCTCGGGCTCGTCGTGGTGGTGGCCGTGCTCCGGCGCCGGCACCGCCGCCACGACACATCGGTGCATCCCGAGTACGCCGACACCCCGCTCGTCGTCCGCGACCTGCGCAAGGAGTACGCCGACGGCTTCGTCGCGGTCTCCCGGATCGACTTCGAGGTGCACCGGGGCCAGGTCGTCGGCCTGCTCGGGCCGAACGGCGCCGGCAAGACCACCACGCTGCGGGTGCTGATGGGGCTGACCCAGCCGACCGCCGGCGAGATCCACGTCTTCGGCCACCGGCTGGTGCCGGGCTCCCCGGTGCTCTCCCGGATCGGTGCGCTGGTGGAGGGGCCGGGCTTCCTGCCGCACCTGAGCGGCCTTGAGAACCTGCGGGCGTACTGGCGGGCGACCGGCCGGCCGGCGGCGGACGCGCACGTCGAGGAGGCGCTGGAGATCGCCGGGCTCGGCGACTCGATCCACCGGAAGACCCGCAAGTACAGCCACGGCATGCGGCAGCGGCTCGCGATCGCGCAGGCCATGCTCGGCCTGCCGGAGCTGTTGGTGCTCGACGAGCCGACCGACGGGCTCGACCCGCCGCAGATCGCCGAGATGCGCCGGGTGCTGCGCCGGTACGCCACGGACGGCCGGGCGGTGCTGGTCTCCAGCCACCTGCTGGCCGAGGTGGAACAGACCTGCACGCACGCGGTCGTCGTACACAAGGGGGAGATCGTGGCGGCCGGGCGGGTCGAGGAGATCGTCGGCGAGTCGCCGAGTACCCAGTTCGACGTCTCCGACGTCGAGGCCGCCCGTGCCGTGCTGGACCGGCTGGCCGGGGTGCGGGTGCTGCCGGAGAGCAACGGCGCGCTGGTGGTCGACACCAACGGCACCGCCCGCAGCGAGGTGGTGGCCGAACTGGTCCGGGCCGGTGTCGGGGTGGACCGGGTGGTGCCGAGGCGCCGCCTGGAGGACGCCTTCCTCGCCCTGGTCGGTGAGAACTCTCGGGGAAGCGGGGACCGCTGAGATGACCATCGGTACGGAGACCAGCGTGGCGACCGGGGCGGTGGACGCGGCCGGCGGAGCCACCGGCTACCGGCCCCGGGGCACCCTCTCGATCGCGGCCGAGTGGCGCCGGCAGGCGTCCCGGCGGCGTACGCAGTTCTCACTCGGCTTCATGGTGCTGCTGCCGCTGATCATCCTGGTCGCCTTCGAGTTCGAGGGGTCCGGGGACGACGACAACGGCGGCGGAGAGTTCGGCAGCCTGATCGAGCTGGCCACCACCGGCGGGCTCAACTTCACCCTCTTCGCGCTGCTCGTCTCGTCGTCGTTCCTGCTGGTCGTGGTCGTGGCGCTCTTCTGCGGCGACACGGTGGCCAGCGAGGCGAGCTGGGGCAGCCTGCGCTACCTGCTGGCCGTGCCGGTGCCCCGGGCCCGGCTGCTGGCGGTGAAGCTGGTCGTCGCGCTCGGCTACTCGCTGCTGGCCCTGCTGCTGCTGGCCGGCACCGCCCTGCTCGCCGGCACCCTCCGGTACGGCTGGTCCCCTCTCTCCAGCACCGTCGCCGCGCAGATCCCGGCCGGGGAGGGGCTGCTGCGGCTGCTCGGCATCCTCGGCTATCTGGCGGTGGTGCTGCTGGTCGTGGCCGGCCTGGCGTTCCTGCTCTCGGTGAGCACCGACGCGGCGCTCGGCGCGGTCGGCGGCGCCGTGCTGCTCTGGATCCTCTCCAGCATCCTCGACCAGATCACCGCGCTCGGGGTGCTCCGGGACTTCCTGCCGACCCACTACAGCAGCGCCTGGCTCGGCCTGCTCTCCACGCCGGTGCAGACCGACGACATGGTCAGGGGCGCGATATCGGCGATCTGCTACGCCACCGCCTTCTGGGCGATAGCCTTCTGGCGCTTCACCCGCAAGGACGTGGTGTCGTAGGAGGGCAGGGAGACGGGCCGTTGCGGAGGGCGGTGCAACCTGTCGTGATCATCAATTTCGGTCGGTCGGATACACCTGATGGTGCGCATCCCACCACAGGACGTGGAATACATCCTCAGCCCGGAATCCCCACAGCCGTCGTTCGCCGGAGATCCGGAACCTGAACAACTCCTCGAAGACCTCATCGAGGCGAAGCTCAACGATCCTGGCTTGCGCAGCAGCGCACACGTTCTTGATCGGGTACGCGTGGTGCTTCTTCTTCCGGTTGTGGCTGTGCCCTGTCATCTGGGCCATGAGCTCGCCCCAGGTGCACTGGCTGGCCTCACACAGGAAGGTCAGGATTTCGTATGCGTCGCCGCTGTCGGACCGGGGCCACGACCACAGTCCGTCGTAGCCCCGGTCTACGTATTGAAATGAAAAAATCAACTTTCGGTCATTGCCCTGAGGCTGAACTATTGCTTTCGGCTGGCGTTCGCCTGTGGCCTTTGCCAGGGCAGCCCTGTTGACCTTCGGGTTTTTCTTCGGTGACACAGGTGGCTACCGTTCGGCGCTACCGTCCCCTGCCCACTCGTCCCAGCTGATCTCGTCGACCGGGATCGCTTCCTCTGCGGTATCGACCGTCGAGTAGTACATCTGCATCGCCTCGGCTGTGATCTCGGCGTTCGACCGGGCTGTTGCCGGGAGGCCGCGCCGTGCGTGCGCCCAGGGGTCTTCCCCATGTGTCAGATGGCTGAGCTTCCGGCCATCAAGATGTCCGTACGTGCGCAGCACGGCATCAATCGTCTCGCGCTCGGAGCGAGTGAGGTTGTCAGGGTTACCGCGCGGCAACTCCGAGACGGAGAACCGGCCGCGGTGCAGGGCGTACAGGTCGTGGACGACCGGCCCGTTGGCCCATGCCTGGATTCTCTCGGGAAACAGAGGTTCGTCGTCCCAGACGAGGTGCCATGCCTGCGAGTAGTAGACAAGCTTCTGGAGCTTCATCGATGACATCTCGCCTTGTTGGGCGAGAATGTAGGCGGCGACATCGTAGACGCTGGCCATAAGTTTCACCTCCTGCGGGCGTTCCCCGGCGTCCGCTCTCGGGTGTGACCAGGGTAGCGGTTGCCTGTGACGGCTCCCACGATCAACGGTAGACACTCCATGGCGTTATAGGCGTTCTTTGTGCTGTGATGCCCGATAATTCCTTCTCCTCAGTTTCGCGTCGTCGTAGCCGGCGCGCCACCATCGGAGGCGGGTACCTGACGGACATGGCACAGAGCGGACGCGCTGGCCTATAGTCGGCGGCGGTCGAGCCGCAGGTGGCGGCCTGGTGACTCTCTGGCAGGGGGTGGGCCGGTGCTGGACCACGCCACCCGGGTCGGGCGACCGCCCCGGCGGATCAGTCGGTTTCTTGCCGAGGCGCGGCTGGGCTGGGTGGACGCCCGGCTGATGGTCACCATGCCCGGTCGGGAACGCGCGCTTCGCCTGGTCGCGGTGGTGCTCTTCGGGCAGCGGGCCAGCTACATCGTGCCGGCGCTGGTCGGGATGGACGGCGCCGCCGACCGCTACCACAGCCCGGCGCTGAACACGGCGCTGATGCTCACCGCGGTGCTCTGGAACGTCGTGCTCGGCGTGGCGGTGTGGCGGCGCGGCTGGTTCAGCTACCCGCACGTGGCGGTGGACGTGGGGATCGTCTGCGCGCTGCTGGTGGTGGTGAACATGAACATCCGGTCCGGCTACGAGCTGTCGGCGGCGAACTGGGCCGGCAAGTTCGCCCTCGGCTCGGCGGCGCTGGTCGGCGCGGTGCTCACCCTGCCGAGGCTGCTCGCGGTGCTCGGGCTGCTGGTGCTGACCGCCGTGGTCGCCGCCTCCGTCCAGATCGGCGGGTTGCCGCCCCTGGAGTCCGGCTTCGTCAACCACATCAACTCGAGCATCTGGTTCGCGCTGGTGCTGCACTTCGCCCGCCGGTTCCTCTGTGCCCAGGCGAGCGCGGTCGACGAGGCGACGCAGCGGCGGCTCGCCGCCGAGACGGCGACGGCGGCCGGCGAGGCGCGGTTCGCCGAGCGCCTGGACCACTACCGCCGGCTGCACGACACCGCACTGGCCACGCTGACCGCCATCGCCCGGGGCGGGTTGGACCACCGGGCCGAGGAGGTGCGGCGGCGCTGCGGCCGGGAGGCGGACTACATCCGGGGCCTGGTCACCGAGGACCGGGCGGAGGTGGTCAACACGCTCGGCACCGGCATCGCCGAGGTGGCGGCCGATGCGACCGCGCTGGGCCTGCGGGTGCACCTGCGCTCGGGAACCGTGCCGACCCAGCCGCCCCGGCACGTCGTACGGGCGATCTGCGACGCCACCCGGGAGGCGTTGAACAACGTCGCCCGGCACGCCGGCACCGGCGAGGCGTGGCTCACCGTCGAGTGGCACGACGGGGTGCTCGCCGTCCGCGTCGTGGACCGGGGAGTCGGCTTCGACACCGACACCGACACCGACACCGGCGGCTTCGGCCTACGCCGCTCCATCGCCGAGCGGATGGCCGAGGTCGGTGGCGACCTGCACCTCTTTTCCGAGCCGGGTCACGGCACCAGCGTCGAACTGTTCTGGCCCGCGTCGCCGTCCTCGGAGGTGGCGGAGCGGTAGCGGTGCAGCCCGTCCTCCCGTACCCGGTCGGCGAGGTCGAGTTTGGTGTAGGTGGGCCGGCCCGCGTCGGAGTACTTCGCCTTGACCCGGTCCAGGTACTGCTTGGCGGTGCCGGGCTGGATGCCGACCTTGCGGGCCGTCGCCGTCAACGTCATGCCGGAGGCGTAGGCGACCAGCACGGCCCGTTCCCGGGGCGAGAGCTTCGGCCGGTCCGGCCGCTCGTCACAGGACCAGGCGAAGGCGAGCTCGGGGGAGTGCGCCACCTCGCCCCGGGCCACCGTCCGGATCGCCTCGGCCAGGGTCGGCAGGTCGTGGTCCTTGGTGAGGTAGCCCGACGCACCGGCCCGCATCACGTCCACCCCGTGCACGACGTGTGGGACGACGCTCACCACGAGCACGGTCCGGCCGGTGGCGACCAGCCGGCGGACGTTCTCGGCCGGGGCTGATCCGTCGGCCAGGAGCAGGTCGAGGACGACGACGTCGGCGCGTTCCGGTTCGGTGTCCAGCAGGTGGTCGACGGTGGCCGCGGTGCCCACCAGTCGCAGGTCGGATGCGGAGCCGAGCCAGGCCGCCATGCCGTCCAGCAACATCCGGTCGTCGTCGACCACGGAGACCGAGATCACGGACACGATGGGCGACCTCGCTTTCCGCCGGGGGAGCGATCTGCGGAACAGAGCGATCTGCGGAACCGGTACCGGGGCCCGGCCGGCGGGCAGAATAACGGACATTATACCCACGTTGTTGCATTGTCAAGACCGCAATTCCGCTCTCTGGTACCGTCCGATGACGGTGGGTGATCATCACCCGGGGGTTCGAGCCTCTGAACGGGGAACGGCCCGTGTCGCCCGGTACGTCGGAGAAGAGGGACCATCGGCGATGACCAGACGGAGTCAGCCCGGAACCCAGCCCGCCGAGCCGGCCCCGACGGGCCGTGGGGACGGCGGGCGGTGACCGGAAGCGGCGCCGCCCATCTGGTACGGGCGGCGCTGGCCGCCGGGCGTCTGGCCCGGGTGCAGGTCACCGGCTCCGCGATGTGCCCGGCGCTCTCCGCCGGCACCGTCGTGGTCGAACCGGTCGACTTCGCCGAGATCGGCCCCGGCGACGTGGTCGCGTACCAGGCCGGCGAGCGGGTCGTGGTGCACCGGGTGGTCGCCCGGCGCCCGGGACACCTGCTGACGGCCGGCGACAACCTGCCGCTCTACGACCCGCCCGTGCCCCGGGCGGCGGTGCTCGGCCGGGTGCCGCAGGTCCCCGCACGCCCACCGGTCGCTCCCGTGGCCAGAATGCTCGGCGGGCCGGCCGCCGCCCTTCCGGAGGGTGTCACGCTCTGGCTGGTCGGCGCGGCGGCCCGTGCCCTGCCGGAGAGCGACCACCAGCTCCCGGTGCCCGACACCCACCGCTCGCCGGCCCTGGTCCGGATCCGCCATCTCGCGGGCGGCTCCGCCCTGCCGGACCGGGTACGCCGGGCGCTCGACGCGCTCGACGCGCTGGGCGGGGTGACGGTCGGCATCTCCCCGGCGGCGGTACGGCCGGTGGACGATTTGCGTACCGGGCTCGTCGGCCGGAGCGCACCCGGCCGGGAGGTGCGCCGGCTCGACATCGTGCTCGGTTGCCGGTTCGGGCGTCCGGAGGCGTACCCCGGACCCGGGTCCACCGGCCCGGCCGGTGCCGGCGACGAGGCGTGGTCGGCGGCGGTCCCCGCCGACGGCGAGCCGGTCATCGCCCCCGACGAGGTCGACCACCACCTGCGGACCGGGCCGCCGTTGCGGAGGACCGGGCCGGAGGGCGCGATCCGGGCCATCCTCGTCACGCTGGGCGTACCGCCGCTGCCGAGGTCTCCGGGCGGGCCGGGGGCGGACGGCTCCGCCCCGGGCCTGGCGGCACGGCACCGGACGCTGCGGCCGGCGTCCTAGCCCACCCGCGGGCAGGTGGCCCGGGCAGGTGGCCCGGGGATGTAGCTCACACGCCGGGACGGGACCGGGACAGCGGCCCGCCCGCCCCGTAGACTGGCGGCACACAACTTCATACCTCATCCAGAGGGGCTGAGGGATACGGCCCGATGACGCCCCGGCAACCACTCCACGGCGGAGCAGGTGCCAATTCCGTCCCCGCCGCGCGGTGCGGCGCCAGGGAAAGATGAGAGGACGGCACATCGCCATGACGTCGATCATCGACGCGACCACCCGCCAGACCACTCCGGTAGCGCCCAATCCCGCGCGGGTGCTGGTCTGTCGCGGCTGCGGCACCGAATACCCGCTGATCGCCCAGCACGCCTGCTACGAGTGTTTCGGCCCGCTGGAGGTCGGCTACGACCCGGCCGCGCTGGCCCGGGTCACCCGGGCCGACATCGAGGCCGGCCCGGGCAACCTCTGGCGGTACGCCGCCCTGCTCCCCACCGGCCAGGACCCGACCGCCCGGGTCACCCTCGACCCCGGGCTGACCCCGCTGGTGCCGGCCGCCGGCCTCGCCGCCGAGCTGGGCATCCGGGCACCGCTCTGGATCAAGGACGACAGCGCCAATCCCACGCACTCGTTCAAGGACCGGGTGGTGTCGGTGGCGCTGACCGCCGCCCGCGGCCTCGGCTTCACCCGGTTCGCCTGTGCCTCCACCGGTAACCTGGCGAACTCGGTCGCCGCGCACGCGGCCCGGGCCGGGGTGCCGTCGGTCGTCTTCATCCCCGGCGACCTGGAGCAGGGCAAGGTGGTCACCACCGCCGTCTACGGCGGAGACCTGGTCGCCATCGACGGCTCGTACGACGACGTCAACCGGCTCTGCGGGGAGCTTGTGGAGACCGACGAGTTCTCCGACACCGCCTTCGTCAACGTGAACGTCCGGCCCTACTACGCCGAGGGCTCCAAGACGCTGGGCTACGAGGTCGCCGAGCAGCTGGGATGGCGGATCCCCGAGCAGGTGGTCGTCCCGATGGCCAGTGGCGAGCTGCTCACCAAGATTGACAAAGCCTTCAGTGAGCTGGTCGAGATCGGGCTGGTCGAGGCGCCGGCCAACGGCTGGAAGGTCTTCGGCGCCCAGTCTGCGGGCTGCAACCCGATCGCCGCCGCGCTGCACGCCGAGACCGACGTGATCACGCCGGTCCGGCCGACCGGAATCGCCAAGTCGCTCAACATCGGCGACCCGGCCGCCGGCTTCTACGCCCTGGAGGCGGTGCGCCGGACCGGTGGCTGGATGGACCACGCCGACGACGACGAGATCCGGCAGGGGATCCGGCAGCTCGCCCGGACCACCGGCGTCTTCGCCGAGACAGCCGGCGGGGTGACGGTCGCGGTGCTGGGCAAGCTGGTGGCGAGCGGCCGGCTGGACCCGGACGCCGAGACCGTCGTCTACAACACCGGCGAAGGGCTCAAGACCCTGGACGCGGTCGCGGCACAGGTCGGGCCGACGTACCGGCTCAAGCCGTCGCTGCGCGCGGCCCGCGACGCCGGCCTACTCGGCTGACGCCGGCCCGCCCGGGTCAGGTCGGCCCGCCCGACCGAAAAAGTCCAAGATTTTTTCGCTGCGTCCTGCCGGATCCGAACGGGCAAATGCACGTGCAACTTGCAGGTGAAACTTTAGGGACTCCTCCGACGAGCGTCATTTCCGGCGGTGCGGATGCGGTGCGTAGCTGTGGTTTTGCCGCCCGTGACGAAAACACGCGGTCGAGGGCTTGACGCCCGCATCTGCAGGACGCAAGATGCTCCGTGCGGGAGGGCGCACCGCCGTAGACTTTCTAAGCTCTTACGACCCAACGCCGGAGGCGTTGTGCGGGCGCCCCTCCCGACCAAATTCTTCCCGGGCCGGCCGGTGTCCCCGCCCGCTCTCGGGGTCAACGCCGATCCAGCAACGCCGGTGACGGGCTCGTCGATATTCGGTCGCGCCCGCGTCGTGCAACCGGCACGCTCCACACCATGGACATCGTGGTCACTCCGCTGGACGTCGACGACACCGCCGCCGTGGAGCGGGCGTACGAGATCGAGGCCGCCGTGCGGGCGGATGTCCAGCCGGACATGCCGCCGGCCTCCCGGCGGCGCTTCGTCGTCGGGCTCCGCCAGGGGTGGCCCGGCGACGAGCAACGTCCCGCGCTCGGCTACCTCGACGGCGTGCCGGTGGGCTATCTGAACGTCATGCTGCCGCAGCTGGAGAACCGGGAGAACGCGAGTCTCGCGCTCGTGGTCCACCCCGGCTACGCCCGCCGCGGCGTCGGGCGGGCGCTCTACGAGTACGCCGTGCGGATGCTCCGCGACCTGGGGCGCAAGCGGGTCATCGGCGAGGTCGTCAACATGAACCCGGACGCCGCCGCGACGATGCCCGGCGACGCCTTCGCCGCCGCGATGGGCGCCCGGCCGGCCCTGGCCGACGTACGCCGCCGGCTCGACCTGACCGCACTCGACGAACCGGCACTCGACCGCCTCTTCACCGAGGGCATGGCCCGGGCCGGGGGTTACTCGATCGTGCGCTGGCGCGGCGACACCCCGGAGGAGTACGCCGCCGACGTGGCCTACCTGGACAGCCGGCTCATCGAGGACGCACCCATCGGCGACCTCACCTGGGAGCCGGCCAGCCCTGACGTGCCCCGGCTGCGCGAGATGGAGGCCGTGCACCGCGCGCGCGGACTGGAGTGGTACAGCAGCGCCGCCCGGCACGACGCGACCGGCCGCCTGGTGGCGTGGACCGCGATCAGCATGAACGAGGGCTGCGACTGGCACGCCTTCCAACAGATCACCCTGGTCGAACCGGGGCACCGGGGGCACCGGCTCGGCACCGTGATCAAGATTGACAACCTGCGGCACATCCGGGAGCACGAGCCGGCGCTGCGGGTCATCGACACCTTCAACGCGGCGAGCAACGACTACATGATCTCGATCAACGAGGCGCTCGGTTTCCGTGCCGTCGCCGGGCTCAACACCTGGCAGGCAACCCTCTGAGCGGTGCCGCCCACCGGCCGACCAGCGCCGTCCCGGAGCAGGCGGGAGGCTGGGGCGGGCCGGTCCGGTGCGGCATGATGGCGGGATGACGGAGACCCCGCACCCCTTCTTCGCCCGGCACACCGACACCCTGGAACGGGCGCTGACCGCGATCACCGAACGGTCCTACTGGTCCGCGTACCCCGAGTCACCCAGCCCTCGGGTCTACGGCGAGACCGCCGCCGCCGAGGGCGAGGCCGCCTACCGGGCGTACCTGGGCGGGAAGTTCCCGCTCGACCAGCCCGGCACCGGCGACTGGGTGGGCACCGAGGCGAGCCCGTTCGGGATCGACCTCGGGGTGAGCTACCCGCACGCCGACCCGGAGGTGCTGCTGGCCGCCGCCACGACCGCGCTGCCGGCCTGGCGGGACGCCGGCCCGCAGACCCGGGTCGGGGTCTGCCTGGAGGTTCTCGCCCGGTTGCACGCCAACATCTTCGAGCTGGCACACGCGGTGCACGCCACCACCGGGCAGGCCTTCGTGATGGCGTTCCAGGCCGGCGGGGCGCACGCCCTGGACCGGGCGCTGGAGGCGCTCGCCTACGCGTACCAGGAGATGACCCGGCACCCGGCGACGGCGGCCTGGGAGAAGCCGGCCGGCCGGGGTGACCCGCTGCGGATGACCAAGACCTTCCACGTGGTGCCGCGCGGCGTGGCGCTGGCGGTCGGCTGCAACACCTTCCCGACCTGGAACAGCTATCCCGGGCTCTTCGCCTCGCTTGTCACCGGCAACCCCGTCGTGGTCAAGCCGCACCCCCGGGCCGTGCTGCCGCTCGCCATCACCGTCCGGTACGCCCGCGAGGTGCTGGCCGAGGCCGGCTTCGACCCCAACCTGATCCTGCTCGCCGCCGAGGCGCCCGGCGAGGGGCTCGCCTCCACGCTGGCGCTCCGCCCCGAGGTGCGGATCGTCGACTTCACCGGCTCCACCGAGTACGGCGACTGGCTGGAGGCGAACGCCCGGCAGGCCGCCGTCTACACCGAGAAGGCCGGCGTGAACAGCATCGTGGTCGACTCGACCGACGACTTCGCCGGGATGTGCCGCAACATCGGCTTCTCGCTGACCCTCTACAGCGGACAGATGTGCACCACTCCGCAGAACATCCTGATGCCGCGCGAGGGCATTGCCACCGACCAGGGGCACAAGAGCGTCGACGAGGTCGCCGCCGGCATCGCCGGAGCGGTCGGCAAGCTCACCGGCGACCCGGCCCGCGCGGTCGAGCTGACCGGCGCGATCGTCAACGACGGGGTGCTCTCCCGGCTCGACGAGATCGCCGGTGTCGGCGAGCCGGTGCTGCCGTCCCGGCCGGTCGAGCACCCGAACTACCCGGGCGCGGTGGTGCGTACGCCGCTGATCGCCAAGCTCGGCGCCGACGAGATCGGCACGTACGGGCGGGAGTGGTTCGGGCCGATCTCGTTCGTGGTCGCCACCGACTCCACCCCGCACAGCCTGGCGATCCTGCGCCGGACCGTCGCCGAGCGGGGCGCACTGACCGCCTCGGTCTACTCCACCGACCCCGCCGTGCTGGACGCCGCCGAGACGGTGGCGATCGAAACCGGGGTGCACCTCTCCGGCAACCTCACCGGCGGCGTCTTCGTCAACCAGTCGGCGGCGTTCTCCGACTTCCACGGCAGCGGCGCCAACCCGGCGGCGAACGCGGCACTGACCGACGGCGCCTACGTCGCCAACCGCTTCCGCGTGGTCCAGGCCCGCCGACACCTGTAAGGAAGGGCCCCCGCTTATCGTTTTCTGTAGAAGAAGGGCCCCTTCCTAACCGGGGTGGGCGGGGGCGACGTCCGGCCGGGCGGTGCGGCGCATCTGTAGTTCGCGGAGCGTGGGCAGAACGGGGTGCGGTACCCGGGCGCCGGTGTCGACGAATCCGAGCCGCTCGTAGGCGCGTACCGCCCGGTCGTTGCCGACCACGACCTCCAGCAGCAGCTCCGGCCGGCCGGCTGCCGCCGACCAGGCGCCCACCGCGTCGACCAGGGCGGCCAGCAGCCCGCTGCCCCGCCAGGCCGGGGTGAGGTACACGGCGAAGACCACGGTGACCCCGGGGTCGTCGGGCACCACCTGCCCGCCGGCGTGCCCGACGATCCGGCCGTCCACCTCGGCGACGAACGCGGCCATCCTGGGGCCGGTCGACATCCCGGCGATCCGGGCCGCGAACTCGGCGTGCGGCCGGGCCGCCGCGTCGGCGACCGTCTCCAGGAAGGCCAGCGGCGAGTCCGCGAGCATTTCCAGCCGTATTGCCCGGACCCGGGCGGCGTCGGCGGGGCGTACCCGGCGGACCGGCGGCAGGTCGAGGCCGCCGCGGGGTCCGGAATCGACCGTACCGGCCGCCCGGTGGGGAGGAGCCGTCCCGGCGCGGCCGGCGGCGGGCCCGGAGTCCGGATCGGCGGCGGTCTGCGGGGTGGGAGCCGGCACGTCGGTCATGGTCGCACGCCGTACGGCGACCAGTTTCGGCGGGTAACGGAGCCCTGCAGGTTTCTGCGCATAGCCGGTGACCTGGGCAACGACGGTCGCCAATAGGTGAGAGGGTGGAAAGCGATCGCCCGGTTGCCCGCTCGGTGACCGTTTTGGACTAGTGCGCTGCGACCCGACCTTGGTGTACGGTGCGGGTTCGGCCGCTCGATTCGTGGGATCCGATCATCACATGATCCATTAGGGGAAAACGAGTCGGCGGCCTCGGCAGGCTATGTCGTCGCCGGAGCTCGGGCAGCTCCGACGCGACCGAAGTAAGGAAGTGCACCGTGGCGCAGGGCACCGTGAAGTGGTTCAACAGCGAAAAGGGTTACGGCTTCATTGCCGTCGATGGCGGGCAGGACGTCTTCGTCCACTTCTCCGCCATCGAGATGGACGGCTACAAGGCGCTTGACGACGGTCAGCGCGTCGAGTTCGAGATCGCCCAGGGCCAGAAGGGTCCACAGGCGGAAAAGGTCCGGGTCATCGCCTGAGTTGCCGGGCCAGCGCCCGTAGCTCTCACGGACCTCTCCTCTCTTCAGTCACCCGGACGTTAGGCCCACCCCGGGCGCAGGCCGCCGGTACGACGCCCGTCGGATCCGGTTTGGCCGCGCGTCCGGGAAGGGCCGTGTGGCCGGCTCTTCCCGGGGCAGAGGAATTCGATCCCTGATTTCCGGATCCCGAGCTTTCCGTCCGCTTGGGGTGTCCTTTGTCCGAGCTGTGCGGACCGCCATGCGGCGAGCGCGGATGGGGCATGCGTGCGGACGGTCGCGTGCGCGGCGCTGCCACGCCAGGAACGTGGCGCCCGCCCTCTCTCACTCCGTCCGTCGCTGACGCCCGGCCCGCCCTGCCGGCCCGCCCTGCCGGCCCGCCCTGCCGGCCCGCCCTGCCGGCCCGCCCTGCCGGCCCGCCCTGCCGGCCCGCCCTTCGCGCCTGATGGAGGGTCGGCGGGGCCGTGACGTGCGCTCCGGGCGGCCACGAATTGCCCGAGCTGACCCGGCTCTACTGGCCCAGCCGCTTGCACTCGGCAGGGGAGAGTGCTAAACAAGTGTTTGGCACTCGCACATCGTGAGTGCCAAAGGTCGGGGCGGTAGGGCCACGGTCGTGGACCTGCGCAAGCAGGTGCGCGGCACATGGCCGGTCGTCGCGGGCTGTCCGGCCCGGCCGACGGACGTCACTGTCGCACAGCGCGACGGAGTCGAGCGGGCGCCTCGGTGCCGGCGACCCCGTCCGCCAGTGCCGTAGTGACGTCCGAAGGTGCGTAATCAGGCGGCACGTCCGGGGCCGGCAAGGTTCCCGGTGGCCGCGAGTGTCCAGGAGGACAACGCCGTATGGCCAAGATGATCGCGTTCGACGAGGAGGCGCGCCGCGGCCTTGAGCGGGGCATGAACACCCTCGCCGACGCCGTGAAGGTGACGCTCGGCCCGAAGGGCCGCAACGTCGTACTCGAGAAGAAGTGGGGCGCTCCGACCATCACCAACGATGGTGTGAGCATCGCCAAGGAGATCGAACTCGAGGACCCGTACGAGAAGATCGGCGCGGAGCTGGTCAAGGAGGTCGCCAAGAAGACCGACGACGTCGCCGGTGACGGCACGACGACGGCGACCGTCCTCGCCCAGGCGCTGGTCCGCGAGGGCCTGCGCAACGTCGCGGCCGGCGCGAACCCGATGGCCCTGAAGCGGGGCATCGAGGCCGCGGTCGCGAACGTCTCGGAGGAGCTGAGCAAGCTCGCCAAGGACGTCGAGACCAAGGAGCAGATCGCCTCCACCGCCTCCATCTCGGCTGGGGACACCAGCGTCGGCGAGATCATCGCCGAGGCGATGGACAAGGTCGGCAAGGAAGGCGTCATCACCGTCGAGGAGAGCAACACCTTCGGGCTCGAGCTGGAGCTGACCGAGGGCATGCGCTTCGACAAGGGCTACATCTCGGGGTACTTCATGACCGACCCCGACCGGATGGAGGCCGTGCTCGACGACCCGTACATCCTGATCGTCAACAGCAAGATCTCGACGGTCAAGGACCTGCTGCCGATCCTCGAGAAGGTCATGCAGTCGGGTAAGCCGCTGGCCATCATCGCCGAGGACGTCGAGGGCGAGGCCCTGGCGACCCTGGTGGTCAACAAGGTTCGGGGCACCTTCAAGTCGGTCGCCGTCAAGGCTCCCGGCTTTGGTGACCGCCGCAAGGCCATGCTGGGCGACATCGCCATCCTGACCGGCGGCCAGCCGATCAGCGAGGAGGTCGGCCTCAAGCTGGACGCCGTCGGCCTCGACATGCTGGGCCGGGCCCGCAAGGTCGTGGTGACCAAGGACGAGACCACCATCGTCGACGGTGCCGGCGACGCCGACCAGATCAACGGCCGGGTGAACCAGATCCGCGCCGAGATCGAGAAGAGCGACTCCGACTACGACCGCGAGAAGCTGCAGGAGCGCCTGGCCAAGCTGGCCGGCGGTGTTGCGGTGATCAAGGTCGGCGCGGCCACCGAGGTCGAGCTGAAGGAGCGCAAGCACCGCATCGAGGACGCGGTGCGCAACGCGAAGGCCGCCGTCGAGGAGGGCATCGTCCCGGGTGGTGGCGTCGCGCTGGTGCAGGCCGGCAAGACCGCCTTCGACAAGCTGGACCTGGCCGGCGACGAGGCGACCGGTGCGCAGATCGTCAAGATCGCGCTGGACGCCCCGCTGCGGCAGATCGCCGTCAACGCCGGCCTCGAGGGCGGCGTCGTGGTCGAGAAGGTCCGCAACCTGGACGCCGGGCACGGCCTCAACGCGGCCAACGGTGAGTACGTCGACCTGCTCCAGGCCGGCATCATCGACCCGGCCAAGGTGACCCGGTCGGCGCTGCAGAACGCATCGTCGATCGCGGCCCTGTTCCTGACCACCGAGGCTGTGGTGGCGGACAAGCCGGAGAAGACCCCGGCCGCCCCGGCTGCGCCGGGCGGCGGGGACATGGACTTCTGAGTCCACGCTCCACGTCGAAGGGGGCGGGCCGCGTCAGCGGTCCGCCCCCTTCCTCTTGTCCGGCTGCGTCCGGCTGCTCCTTCCTCTTGTCCGGCTGCCGCTCGCATGTCGGCAACGGCTCGGATGTCCGGTGGCGGCGTCCGCACCGGCGTCCGCCGGTGCCCGTCGCCGCCCGATTCCCAGCCGGCGTTTCACCGGAGAGCGCGGGGGTAGAGCGGAGGAATCGGAGGCCGGTCTGAGCCTCCGGCCGCGCCGCCGTCGGTGCGGTCGACCACCACCCGCCAGGTGCGCCGGCGGACCGGCAGCGCCCCGCTGGCCGGAAGGAGCGCCTCGTGCCCACCAGCCGCCTCCTGCCCCCGTTCGTAGCCGTGCTGCTGGCGGCCGGTCTCGCCGGCTGCACCGAGCAGCAGCCGGGAGACGCGCCGGCCGGGGCGGGAGGCGCCCCGGCCACGGCACAGGGGAGCGGAGCCCCACCGCAGCCGGCCGGTGCCGTACCGGCATCGGGATTGCCGGCGGTGGTCGCCCGCCTGCAACCCTCGGTCGTCACGGTGCGGTCCGGCCAGTCCCTCGGCTCCGGCGTGGTGTTCCGAGCCGGCGGCCTGGTGCTGACCAACGAGCACGTGGTCGGGGACCGGCCGGAGGTCGAGTTGGCGTTGGCCAGCGGTGACCGGGTGGCCGCCAAGGTCGTCGCCGCCGACGCGGTGACCGACCTCGCGGTGCTGCGGGCGGACCGTACCGACCTTCCACCGGCACCGTTCCGCACCGACCTGCCGGCCCCCGGGGAACCGGTACTCGCGCTCGGCAGCCCGCTCGGCTTCCTGAACAGCGTCACCTCCGGCGTGGTCTCCGGAGTCGGGCGGGAGATCCCCGGCTCGGCCGGCCAGTCCAGCGCAGCGATGGTGGATCTGATCCAGACCGACGCCGCGATCTCCCCGGGCAACTCCGGAGGTGCGCTGGCCGACATCCAGGGGCGGGTCGTCGGCATCAACGACGCCTACCTGCCGCCGTCGACCGGGGCGGTCTCGATCGGGTTCGCCATCCCCGCCGCCACCGCCATCGACGTCGCTGACGACCTGCTCGACGACGGCAAGGTGACCCAGCCCTACCTGGGAGTCGCGGTCGCCCGGCTCACCCCGGAGATCGCCCGTTCGCTGAGGGCCGGCACCGACCGAGGGGTGCTGGTCCGCGATGTCGAGGCCAGCGCACCGGCGGACCGTGCCGGGCTGCGTCCGGGGGACATCGTCACCGACCTCGCCGGTGAGAGGATCGGCACCCTGGAGGAGTTCCTCGGGGCGCTGCGCGGCGTCGAGCCGGGCGATCGGGTACCACTGAGCTATCTGCGGGACGGCCAGGCTCGGCAGACCACGGTCACGCCGACTGCGGTGACCCGGTAGCGCCACCCGGGGCCCGGCGTTTCACCGACCCCGGTGCAGTCACTTCCCACGCGCGGTTCGGCGTCCACGGTCGCGCGTGTAGGGCGACGGACGTGTGGGTAGCGCGCCGTCCATGCTCCTGATGACCAGCTTCGCCCTGGTGGGCTCGCTCGCCGTGCTCCTGGCCTTCTGGTCCGCCGGAATTCGCCGGGCGCCCGTCAGCGAACCGTTGCTGGCGCTGCTCCTCGGCGTACTCGCCGGCCCGGTGACCAATCTGGTCGACATCCCGGACCCGGCCGTCACCGGACTCACGCTGGAGATCGGTCGGGTGCTGCTCGCCATCTCGCTGATGGCGGTGGCGCTGCGCTTTCCCGTCGCGGGATACCGCTCGGTGCTGCGCCCGGTGACCGTGCTGCTGACCGCCGGCATGCTCGGCATGGCGGTACTCACCGCAGGGCTCGCCTGGTGGCTGCTCGGGTTACCGGTGGCGCTCGCCGCACTGCTCGGCGCGTGCCTGACCCCGACCGATCCGGTGCTCGCCGCCAGCGTGGTCTCCGGCGGCCCGGCCGCGCGGCAGTTGCCCGCGCGTCTGCGGCAGGTGATCAGCGCCGAGTCCGGCGGCAACGACGGACTGGCGTTCACGTTCGTGGTCGTCGCCCTGGCCGCGACGACCGGCGGAAGCTGGAGCCAGCGGCTCGCGGAGGTGCTCTGGGGGGTTTTCGGGGCGGCACTGATCGGTCTGGTTGCCGGCTACGTCGCCGGGCGGGCGGTCCGCGGGGCGATGAGCCGCGAGGAGGTGGACAGTGGGTCACTGCTGATCTTCGCCCTGGTACTCGCCGTCGCGGTCCTGGGCGTGGGCAGGCTGGCGTACACGGACGGGATTCTCGCGGTCTTCGTCGCCGGTCTGGCCTACAACGCCGTCATCGACAGCCGTTCCCGGGTGTCCCAGCAGAGGCTCGACGACTCGCTCACCCGCTACCTCGTACTGCCACTGTTCTTCCTGCTCGGCGCGGAGTTGCCGTGGCGGGGGTGGCTGGACCTCGGCTGGGCCGCGCTGGCGTTCCCGGCGGCGGTGCTGCTGCTGCGCCGGCTGCCGGTGGCGCTGGCGCTGCACCCGGCCCTGCGTCTCCCCTGGCGGGACACGCTCTTCCTCGGCTGGTTCGGGCCGATCGGCGTCTCGGCCCTGTTCTACCTGAGCTACAGCCACGAGGAGGGCGTGCGTGACCCGAACCTCTGGGCGGTCGGGACCCTCGTGGTCGCCGCCAGCACCCTGGTGCACGGGGTCACCGCCATGCCCGGCCGGCGTCGCTACGCGGGACTGTCGCAGCCGCAGCGCCGACCCAGCGCCAGAACTGCTTGCGATGTGCGCTAGAGCTGCTTGCGGTAGAGGAAGAACACCCGCTCGATCCGCGCATCCGCGCTGGCCGCGTAGAACGGCACCGGGCCGACCCAGCCGATCTCGGCCCGCAGGTGTCCGGCCGCCCGCTGGTCGCGCAGGCACCGACGGAGCAGCACACCGCCGATCCCCATGCCCTGCGCGGCCGGCGCGGTGCCCATCGGCCCGAACCAGCTCGGCCGGGACGAGCCGTACGCGGCGAAGCCGAGCAACTCCGGTGTGCCGTCGGCAGTGGCCGTACGCACGGCAAGGTGGCAGCCGGCGCCCTCCCTGCCGATCGAGTGCAGCAGCTCGGCGTCCCAACTGCCGCCGAACGTCGACCGGGCGAACCGGGTGAGCATCGCCACGTCGGCCGGCTCCGCCCGGCGTACCGTGACGCCCTGCTCCGCCAGCCGCCGCTCGGCGGCTTCGGTGGAGCGCAGCGCCGGCGAGGACCCGGCGGAAAGGTCGGCCGTCATGTTCCAGGCGGTGCCGTCCGGGGCGTAGCCGAGGGCCAGGGCGGTGCAGACGGCCGGGGTGTACCGGACGTCGATCCCCGGCCAGGCATAGTGCGGTGGGTTGCCGGCGATCCGTACCTGTGTAGCGCCGAGCCGGGCGAGCGCCTGTTCCAGCCGCGACACCAGCGCCCGGCCGATGCCCCGACGCCGCAGGTCGGGGTGGACCGCGACCAGGTCGAGGTGGCCGACGGCAGGGTCCGGGTCGAGGTCCGCCATCGAGCCGAGCGCGACCCCGGCGAGCGCGCCGTCCCGCTCCGCGACGACCCCGACGGTACGGCGCGGTCCGGCGGCACCGGGCAGCGGAGAGTCGTCCCGGAGCCGGGCCACGATCTGTGCCGCCTCGGCCGAGTCGTCCGGCAGGTCCAGCGCCGTCCGGCAGAGCCGCACGACGGCGGGGATCCGGTCACCGGTCAGTTCGGCGAGGGTGAGCCCGGCAGCGGAGGGCCCGGCGGGGACGGACTCGGCGTTCATGGTCGCCGACGATAACCGAGCCCGCCGCCCCGACGTACCCCGGTCACCGGCCGGCCCGCGGTCACCGGCCGGCGCGCGGTCATGTGGCCGGCCCGCGGTCAGCAGGCCGCCCAGCGGCTCACCGGACGGTCTCGGCGAGCCGCTGGGCGGCCTGGACCGCGGCGTACGCGTCGACCAGGCCGGCGCCGGTGATGTTGCGCTCCGCGCCGCAGGTGTCGGCGCTCTGCCGTGACCGGTACGTCGGCTCGGCGGATGTGGCGGTGTCGAGCAGGATGCGTCGGGTGGCCGGCAGGTCGCCGACCAGTGCCGGATTCGCCGACCACATCAGCGCGACCACCCCGGCCAGATGCGGCGCCGCCATCGAGGTGCCGGTCAGCGTGCCGTAGCCACCGCCGGGCAGTGCCGACAGGATCTCGACGCCGGGCGCGACCAGGTCGGGTTTGCCCAGACCGCCGGGTGTCGGGCCACGGCTGGAGAAGAGGCCGACCTGCCGCTGCCGGTCCACGGCGCCGACCGTGAAGACCTCCGGATACGGTGCGGGCGGGTCGTCGACCGAGCCGCAGAACGGGCCGGTGTTGCCGGCGGCGGCGACGAAGAAGGCCCCGGCCGCCGCGAACGCCTCGGTCGCCGGCCGGAGCGTCTCCAGGGCGCAGCCCTCGATCGCCGGGCAGCCCCACGAGTTGGTCAGCACCTGGGGCGCCCGCTCCGGACGCCCGGCGGTGAACGGGTCGGCGCCGGGCGGGAACGGAGCCAGCATGAACTGGAGGCAGTCCAGGTAGCGTGCCGGGTTGCCCAGGTTCCGGTCGAGGTTCACGCAGCCGACCCACTCGGCGCCCGGCGCCACGCCGACCCGCTGCCCACCGACGGCGGTGGCGAGGGTGTGCGTGCCGTGCCCGCCCAGGTCGGTGGGGAGGCGGGAGCCGTTCCAGGGGTCGTACCAGGAATCGTCGCCGCCCCGGAACCCGGCGGAGAGGGCCGGGTGGCGGCCGTCCGCGCCCGAGTCCGAACCGCCGACCAGGATGCCGGAACCGTCGACGCCGAGCTGCGACCAGACCCGGTCCGCACCGATGATGCCGAGGTTCCAGGTCGGCACGGCCGGCGCCGGCTCGTCGCCCCGCCTCGGTGATCCGCTCGCCGGCAGTGGCCGCAGCCGCTGACCGACCAGGACCCGGTCGACGTCCGCCCGGCGGGAGAGCCAGGCCCGCACCGCCGCTCCGCCGTCCACCTCCACGGCGTTGACCAGGTAGTACGGCGTGTGGTCGAGGTGCAGCCGGTCCAGTTCGCGGCGCAGATCCGCCTGGGAGCGTTCGGCGGTGGAGACCAGCCGGCGGTAGACCTCGCGGCCCCGGGCGGCCCGGCCCGCCGGGCCGGTCTGCCCGGTGGCCACCCCGGTCAGGTCCGCCCGGTCCTTCAGCACGACGAAGAGCCGTTCGCCGTGCCAGCCGGGCGCGCCGAGCCCGACGTGGACCATCCCGGTGACGAGCAGCAGCACGCCGGCCAGGCCGGCGGCGACCGGGCGTCGCGGTGCCGCTGTGCCGGCGCGGCCGAGGCCGATGCCGTACCCGAGAGCGAGCAGCAGCGCGACGGCGAGCGAGCCGGCGGCGGCGACAGCGGCCCAGAACGGGATGTCCCGGGCACCGGAGAGCAGCAGTGTGATCTCTTCCGGGTCGACCAGGGTCAGCGGCCCGACGGCGGCGATACCGACCAGCCAGCCGACGGGCGCGGATCCGACGGGCGGGAGCGCGGCCCGCGCCGGGCCGGCTTCGGCCGGCGGTCGGGGCCGGGAGGGAACCCGCAGGGCGGCGATCGCGAACCCGGCGGGCGGAAGCACGAGCAGCGCGCAGAGTTGTGCGCCGGACTGGCCGAGCCCACCGGCTACCAGCGCCAGCGTCACCCCGGCCACCAGGCCGCCGACCAGCACCAGCCGCGCCCCGCCGACCGGCGGCCGGACGCCGGCTCCCGCGTCGCGGCGCCCGGCCGAACGCTCGTAACCGGCCCAGAACCGTCCATCGAGGATGGCGGCGGCCAGCCAGCCCACGGCGGCCGAGGCGAGCAGCCCGCACACCGTCTCCAGCACCCCGCCCAGGGCACCCAGCCAGGCCCAGGGCAGCAGCAGGACGAGCCCGCCGGCCACGGCCAGGCCGATCGCGGCCGGCTCGGCGCGGAGCTGCTCCCGCCGGTCGCGGCGGCGCCCGATCAGCAGGGCGGCCACTCCGGCGGTACCGGCCAACCCGGCCAGGTAGACCTCCGGCAGGGCGGGCGGCACCGCCCGGAGCAGCCCCAGCACGCCGAGCGCGAGCGCGCCGAGCAACCAGGCGCGGCCGGCGGTGCGTACCGCCGCGGAGCGGGGAAGCGTGGCGAGCAGCGCGGCCGGCACGCCGACGAGCAGCGCGTTTCCGACGGCGGTCGCCGGCCAGAGCCAGGCCGGCCGGTCCAGGCCGGCGACGAGCACGACCTGCTCGGCGACCCAGACGATGCTCTGGCCGCCGACGGTCGCCCCGACCGCCCAGCAGCCGATCAGCACGGCGGCGACCACCGGCCAGACACCGGCCCCGGGAGCCTGCGCCGGCCGGCTCGCCCCGGCCGACCACGGCTGGTGGACGGGGTGCGGCCACGGCTGGCGGGAACCCGGCCACGGCCGGTGGGCGGAACCCGGCCACGGCTGGGCGGGGGGCGGGGTCGGTCCGTCGGGCGGGGTCGGTCCGTCGGGCGGGGTCGGCCCGGCGGGCGGCGGGGGCGGATGGTCCGGCATCATCGAACAGTACGGTGTCGGCCCGGACGACGACCGTGTCGGCGACGGGTCGGCCGCGGGAGCGTGTGTCCGGCTTCGCCCGGCGAGCGTGTGCGGCTCGCCCCGGGGGAACTTGTCCGGCTCGCCGCTGCGGCTACCGTGGACGGGTGCGTGACCCCAGCCTTTCCCGCAACACGGCCAGCCGGCTCTCCCCGTCCCGCCGCGCCACCGACCTGCGACGGCTCCGGAGCGAGCGGTTCGACGTACTCGTCATCGGGGGTGGGGTGACCGGTGCCGGTGCCGCGCTCGACGCCGCCTCCCGGGGGCTCAAGGTGGCCCTGGTGGAGGCGCGCGACTTCGCCTCCGGCACGTCCAGCCGGTCCAGCAAGTTGATCCACGGCGGACTGCGCTACCTGGAGCAGCTGGAGTTCGGGCTGGTGCACGAGGCGCTGATCGAGCGTGGCCTGCTCGCCACCCGGCTCGCCCCGCACCTGGTGCGCCCGGTGCCGATCCTGGTGCCGCTGCCCGCCAAACACGGCCCGCGCAGCCTGCCCGGCCGGGCCTGGCGGCGCACCTACTACGGCACCGGCGTCGCGGCCTACGACGCCTTCGCCGGGATCCTCGGCGGCGGGCGGGGGATGCCGCTGCACCGGCACCTCACCCGGGAGGGCGCCCGCCGCACCTTCCCGAGCCTGCGCGCCGACGCGATCGCCGGGGCGATCCGCTACTACGACGGCCAGGTCGACGACGCCCGCCTGGTGGTGACGCTGGCCCGCACGGCGGCCAGCCTGGGCGCGGCGATGGTGACCAGCGCCCGCGTCGTCGGCCTGACCCGGCAGGCCCGGGAGGTCACCGGGGTGCGGGTCCGGGACATGGAGGCGCCGCCCGGCTCACCGGACGCCGAGTTCGAGGTACGCGCCCGCACCGTGATCGCCGCCACCGGCGTGTGGAGCGACGACATGTCCGAGCTGCTCGGCGACGTCGGGGTCCGGCGCGGGCTGCGGGTACGCGCATCCAAGGGTGTGCACCTGGTGGTGCCCCGCTCGGCGATCACCGGTGAGGCAGGGCTGATCCTGCGTACGCCCACCTCGGTGCTCTTCGTGATCCCGTGGGGCGGGCACTGGATCATCGGTACCACCGACACCGACTGGCGGCTCGACCGGGCACACCCGGCGGCCTCGGCCCGGGACATCGACTACCTGCTCGACCAGGTCAACACCGTGCTGGACCGGCCGCTGACCACCGCCGACATCGAGGGCGTCTACGCCGGGCTGCGCCCGCTGCTGACCGGCGAGGCGGACTCCACCTCGAAACTCTCCCGGGAGCACGCGGTCTACGAGCCGATGCTCGGGCTGTTGCTGGTGGCGGGCGGGAAATACACCACCTACCGGGTGATGGCCGCCGATGTCGTCGACCGGGCCGCCCGGCGGCTCGGCGGGGTACGCCCGTCACGCACCGCCGACCTGCCGCTGATCGGCGCCGACGGGTACCCGGCGCTGTGGCGGGACCGGGCCGACCTGGCCCGCCGGCACGGCGTACCGGGCGGGGTGGTGGAGCACCTGCTGGAGCGGTACGGAAACCTCACCACCCACCTGCTGGACATGATCGACGCCGAACCGCTGCTCGGCACCCCGCTGGCCGGGGCACCGGAATACCTCGCCGCCGAGGTGGCATACGCGGCCCGGGCCGAGGGAGCGCTGCACCTCGACGACGTGCTGACCCGGCGTACCCGGATCTCGTTCGAGACACCGCACCGGGGGGCGGAGTCGGTCGAGCAGGCAGCCGAGATCATGGGCCGGGTGCTCGGTTGGGACGCCCCGGTCCGGGCCCGCGAGGTCGAGCACTATCTCGCCCGGGTGCGGGCGGAACGGCAGTCGCAGCGGATGCCGGACGACGCCACGGCGGACGCGGCCCGGATGGGCGCGCCGGACGTGCGGGGCCTCGCCGCCGACCGTGGCCGGGACGCCGGCCTGGACGAGGTGGAACTGCCGGGCTGACCCGGGTCGGGGTGAAGGTGTCGGGCCGGGGTGGGAGTGTCGGGCCGACCCGCCGATCAGAGCACCTTGCCGGGGTTGAGCAGGCCGGTCGGGTCGAGCGCGTCCTTGATCGCCCGCTGTACCCGCAGACCCACCGGCCCGATCTCCCGGGCCAGCCAGTCCCGTTTCAGCAGGCCGACGCCGTGCTCACCGGTGCAGGTGCCGCCGAGCGAGAGACCGAGCTCCATGATGGCGTCGAAGGCGCGCCGGCCGCGTTCCAGGCTTGCCGGGTCGGACCGGTCGACGACGATGTTCGGATGCATGTTGCCGTCACCGGCGTGCCCGACCACGCCGATCGGCACGTCGTGTTCGGCGGAGATCCGGGCCACCCCGTCCAGCAGCGCCGCCAGCGCGTCCCGGGGTACGGCGACGTCGTCGATGACCAGACCGCCGTTGCCGCCGGGGAAGCTCTCGGCGGCGAACCGTTCCATCGCCGGATGCGCCGACCGGCGGGCCTGGAGCAGCGCGGCGGCCTCCTCCGCGTCGGTGGCCGCGAAGACCTCGTCGGCGCCGCTCGCCGTGCAGACCTCGGCGAGTCGCGCGAGGTCGGCGGCGGCCCGGCCACCGGTGTCGGCGGCGGCCAGCAGCAGCGCCTCCGCATCGGTCCGCAACCCCATCGGCCGGTACGCCTCGATCGCGCCGAGATGCGTCCGGTCCAGCAGCTCCAGCAGGCTCGGCGTGAGGCCCCGGGCGGAGATCCCGGCCACCGCCCGGCCGGCGGTGGCGGTGGAGGGGAAGACCGCGACCAGGGTCAGCGACTCCTCGGCGGCGGGCCGCAGCGAGACGGTGACCTCGGTGATCACCCCGAGGGTCCCCTCCGAGCCGACGAAGAGCCGGGTCAGGTCGTATCCGGCGACCCCCTTGGCGGTACGGCGTCCGGTGCGCAGCACCTCGCCGTCGGCCAGCACCACCTCCAGGCCGAGGACGTACTCGGTGGTGACGCCGTACTTGACACAGCACATCCCGCCCGCGTTCGTCGCCACGTTGCCGCCGATGGTGGACGACTCCCAGGAGCCGGGGTCGGGCGGATAGCGCAGGCCGTGCCTGGCGACGGCACCGGCCAGGGCGGCGTTGACCACGCCCGGCTGGACCACCGCGATCCGGTTCACCGGGTCGATCTCGCGGATCTCGTCCATCGCCACGGTGGAGAGCAGCACCGCCCCGTCGACCGCGTTGGCGGCACCGGCCAGCCCGGTTCTGGACCCCTGCGGCACCACCGGCGCACCGTGCGCGGCGGCCGCCCGGATCACGGCGACCACCTCGGCCGTGCTCCGGGGCCGGACCAGCGCGGCGGGCACCCCTGCCGGGCAGAGATCGGCCTCGTCGCGCTGGTGGGCACGGAGCAGGTCGGGATCGGTCAGCACCGCGGATTCGCCGAGCGCGCCCCGCAGGTCGTCGAGAAGATCCGGCATGCCTGGCAGGCTAGTGCGGAACCCGCCGCCCGACGAGTGCGGCGACGACGGCGGTTTCCGGGCCACCGGATACGGTTCGGGACGCCCGGGACCGGCGGGACGGGAACGACCTGCGCGGGTTCGACCGGGTCGTCAGCGGGTAGTCCCCGCCATGCGCTCCGTCCGGGACACCGTGGCCAGAAGCCCCAAGGAGCTTGACAAGGAGCGGGTCGCCGACCTGGCGAGGGAGTTCCGGCAGCGGTCCCGGGCGACCGTGAAGGACCGCTGGCACGCCGTACGGTTCAATCTCGTGTTGGCGCTCCAGGCCGGGGTGGCGGCGGCGCTGGCCTGGGTCGGCTCGCATGAGTTCCTCGGCAACCCGTCGCCGGTCTTCGCGCCGATCGCCGCCATCGGCACCCTCGCCTCCTCGGTCGGCCAGCGGCTGCGCCGCACCGTCGAGTTGATCATCGGGGTCGCGGTCGGCATCGGCCTCGGCGACGCGCTGGTCTTCGCCGCCGGCACCGGGCCCTGGCAGCTCGGCCTGATCGTCTTTCTGGCGATCGTGACCACGATCTTCCTCGGCGGCGGTCCGGCCGTCGTGACCCAGGCGGCCGCGACCGCCGTGCTGATCGTGACCGTGCAGAGCCGGGCGGAGGCGAACATCGAGGCACCCCGGGTGATCGACGCGCTGATCGGCGGATTCGCGGGGCTCGTGGTTATCACCCTGCTGCTGCCGTTGAACCCGCTGCGGGTGGTCGACCGGGCGGCCCGGCCCGCGCTCGGCCGGCTCGCCGAGGAGCTCACCGAGACCGCGGAAGCGATCAGGACCCGGGACCCCGGTCGGGCCCAGGCCGCCCTCGACCGGCTGCGCGAGGTGGAGAGCCACATGCAGGGTTTCGAGGAGGCGCTGGAGGGCGGCCGGGAGACCTCCGTCCTGTCGCCGGTGCGCTGGCACCGCCGGGGTGCGCTGACCCAGTACGTGGAGAGTTCCGAGTACATCGAACATGCCGTACACAACAGTGGCACCCTGATCCGGCGGGCGGTCACCGCCATCGAGGACGGGGAGCCGATCCCGGAGGAGATGTCCGCGGCGGTCGGCCTGCTGGCCGAGTCGGTGCGGCTGCTCCGCAAGGACCTCGGGCACGGGGTACGCCCGGAGGCCACCCGGGAGCAGGCGTTGCAGGCGATCGGCCAGGCCGGCCGGGCGTACGCGGAGGGGGTCGGGTTCTCCGGCAGCGTGGTGATCGCGCAGGTGCGTACCACCGGAAGCGACCTGCTCCGGGCGACCGGGATCGAACGGCTGGAGGCCAACCAGCTGGTGCGCCGGGCGGCGGGCGGGCATGCCGGCGAGGCCGCCGAGACGGCCGCCGGAGAGCCCGGCGTGCCCGCGTCGGACCGCCCCTCCGACACCCCGTCGTCGGAGGCCGGCCCCGTTGCCCGGTAGCCCGTGGGCCGGTGGACGGGCGTTACCGGGGCGGCGGCCCGTCGAGGGCCGCGAGGGCGGCCAACAGGCGGTCGACGTGCGCCGCCGTGCTGCCCAGCCCGATGCTGGCCCGCAACGCGGTCGGTGGCAGGTCCGGCCGCCCGCTCCGGGTGGCCGCCTCGGTGAGCAGCCGCCGGGCCAGCGGGTGTGCGCAGAACAGGCCGTCGCGCAGCCCGATCTGCCAGCCTCGGGCGAGGTCGGCGGCGACCGTCGCCGAGTCCCGGCCGGCGACCACGAACGAGACGATCCCGACCCGGGGCGCGTCCGTGTCGAAGGTACGGAGTTCGACCACCTCCGGCAGCGCGGCCAGCCCGGTGCGCAGGCGGGCGAGCAGCGCCTGCTCGGCGGCGCGCAGCGCGACCCGGTCCGCGCCGGCCAGCGCGGTGCAGACGGCGGCCAGTGCGACCGCGCCGAGCAGGTTGGGGGTGCCGGCCTCGTGCCGCCCGGGTCCGGTCGCCCAGCGGACGTCGTGGGTGGCGGCCCCGACCCCGAGGGTGGCCCCGCCACCGGCCAGGTACGGCGGCGCGGTGTCCAGCCAGTCGGCCCGTCCGGCGAGTACGCCGATCCCGAACGGGGCGTAGAGCTTGTGTCCGGAAACGGCGACATAGTCGACGGTCAGGGCGGCGATGTCCACCTCCGCGTGCGGGGCGAGCTGTGCGGCGTCCAGCGCGATCCGGGCGCCGTGCCGGTGGGCGACCCGGGCCAGCTCGGCGACCGGCCAGCACTCGCCGGTGACGTTGCCGGCCCCGGCCACCGTGACCAGGACCGGTGCGCCGCCGCCGTCTCCCCGGCGCAGCTCACGCAGGGCCGCGTCGACCGCCCGGACGGCGTCGCCGGCCGAGCCGGGCACCGGCAACCGGACCGCTCCGGCGGGCCAGGGCAGCAGGTTGGCGTGGTGCTCGGCGGCGAAGGTCACCACCCGGCAACCGGGCGGCAGGGCCCGGGCCAGCAGGTTCAGCGCGTCGGTGGTGTTCCGGGTGAAGACGACGTGGTCGTCGGGGCGTACCCCGAGGAAGTCGCCGACGCACCGCCGGGCCCGCTCGTAGGCGTGGGTGCTGCGCCGGGAGAGCGCGCCGGCGCCCCGGTGCACGCTGCCGTACCAGGGCAGCAGCTCGGCCACCGCGTCGGCGGCGGCCCGCGCGCAGGGTGCGGTGGCGGCGTAGTCGAGGTTGACCTGTCCGGGTACGCCGAGCACGTCGAGCGGCCCGGAACGGCTCGTCCCCGACGGCGCCGGCAGCGCGTCGAGCGGCTCGGCGGGGTGGGCGGATGCGGACACGAGGGTGCTGCCCATCGGGATACCTCCGGTCTCAGGGACCCCGGTGCGGGCGGGAGCGGGGTCCGCGCTTGCCCGGCGCGCTTCCGCACCGAGCCCGGTCATCACCCGGGGCACCCCACCGCGAACCTCGACGAGGGTTGCCGGCCAGCAAGCCGGGGCTTGGACGCTGGCACTCGTGACCTGGCCGGAAGCATAGCCGGACCGGCCGCCGTGCGACCAGGCCGTCCAGCGGGGGCGGATCTGGTCCGGCCGGACTGTCCGGAGGAACTACGCTGACCACATGGCCGACACCCCACCCGGTGCGGCGGCGGCGCAGCCGCCGTCGCCGATTCCGCCGTGGCCGCCCACCCCGCCGCCCCAGTCACCGCCGTCGCCGGTGGCGGGCGCGGTGCCGGAGGGTGCGGCGACGCCCGAGAAGCGGAGCCGGGCCCGCCTGCTGGCGATGATCGGGGCGATCGCGCTCATCGTCACCTGCGCGGTGCTGATGGCGATCGAGCTGGTGCAGCCGGCCGGGATCACGCCGCCGCTGGTCGGGCTGGCCGCGGCCTCGTTGCCGGTGCCGGTGCTGGTCGCCTGCTTCCTCTGGCTCGACCGGTACGACCCCGAGCCGGTCAGGTACCTCCTCTTCTGTCTCGGCTGGGGCGCGGCGGTGTCGACGTACGCGTCGCTGCGGACGAACACCTTCGCCGGCGACACCCTGGAGCTGCCCCTCCCGCTGGTCGGGGTGTTGGTGGCGCCCTTCATCGAGGAGTTGACCAAGGCGCTCGGCCCGTTGCTGCTGCTCGTCTACCAGCGCCGGAAGTGGGCCGGGATCACCGACGGCATCGTCTACTGTGGCCTGTCGGCGGTCGGGTTCGCCATGGTGGAGAACATCCTCTACTTCGGCCTGCACGGCTACGCCGAGGGCGTCGACCAGTACGGGCCGGCGACCGGCGCGCAGAACGTCTTCGGCATCTTCATCCTGCGCGTACTGATCAGCGGCTTCGCCCACCCGCTCTTCACCGCGATGACCGGCATCGGTCTCGGCATCGCCGCCCGCTCGGCCAGCCGCGCGATCCGGATCCTCGCCCCGCTGGCCGGTCTGCTGCTGGCGATGATCCTGCACGGCACGTGGAATCTCGCCGCGACCCTGACCCAGGTCGCCGGGGAGCCACTGATCCTGCTCTACAGCTACGTCGGCCTGATGGTGCCGATCTTCCTGGGCGTGGTCGGCCTCGCCGTCTGGGTGCGGAGCTGGGAGGGGCGGCTCACCCAGCGACGGCTGCCCGAGTACGTGCGGGCGGGCTGGCTCACCCCGCCCGAGCTGGCCGCGCTCGGCACGCTCGGCCGGCGGCACGCGGCCCGCCGCTGGGCCCGCCGGGTGGCCGGGGACGAGGGCGTGAAGGCGATGCGGAGGTTGCAGGCCGCCGCGACCAGACTGGCGCTGCTCCGGGACGGGCTGGTGCGCGGGCTGGAGACCCGGCCGGGGCGGCTGGCCCAGGGGCTGGGCGAGGAGCGCCGGCTGCTCGACGCGATCCAGGCCACCCGGCGGGTCTTCGTGGGCCGTGATCCGCAGGCGCCGGTCGGGATCTGGGACGGCAGCCGTTACCACCTGGCCTTCCCGGACGGCTCCCGGCGCAGTCTGGCGGCCCCGGCCGAGCCGGTGGTGCCGATCCCGGTGGTGCTGGTGACGCCGCCGCGACCGCCGGCCCCGGTCGGCACCGGCTATCCGCCCCCGCCGCCGGGTTACGGCGCCCCGCCGCCGGGTTACGGCGCACCGCCCGGTTACGGCGCCCAGTCACCGCCCGGTTACGGCGCCCAGTCACCGCCCGGTTACGGCGCCCAGTCACCGCCCGGTTACGGCGGCCCGCCCGGTTACGGGGCCCAGCCGCCGTCCGGCCACGGCGGCCCGTCGCCGGCCGGACACGGTTGGCCGCCGCCCGGCCCGCACGGTGGGCCGGGCCGGGCCTAGAGCGGGCCCTGGAGGCCCTGAAACTAGAGGTAGAGCCCGGTGGAGTCGGTCTCCACCCGCCTGGCGGCCACGGCGTGCACATCCCGCTCGCGGAGCAGCACATACTCCCGACCGTGCAGTTCCACCTCGGAGCGGTCGTCGGGATCGAAGAGCACCCGGTCACCGGAGACGATGGAGCGGACGTTCGGACCGACGCCCACCGCGGTCGCCCAGGCGAGCCGCCGCCCCATCGAAGCGGTTGCCGGGATGACGATGCCGGCGGTCGAGCGCCGCTCGCCCTCGCTGCCGTCCGTCCGCACCAGCACCCGGTCGTGCAGCAGTCGGATCGGCAGGCCGTCGTCGTTGTTCTCCTCGGCGATCACGACGGTGACGGTACCGTGCGCCACCGCTGGCGGAGTTGGTGGCGTCGGCCCGCTGGCCGCACCGGGCCGACCTGTGCCGGTGCGGCTACCGTAGGGAGGCCGATTCCGCCGCCGGGTCGACGCGGATGCCCCGGCGGCCGCCGTGGGAGGTGCGCGCTTGCGCCGTTTCGATGAGCTACGAGCAAGGATCCGTCGCGCGTACGCGTCCGGACGGTCGTCGGACCCCTCCGCCGGGCACGCTGCCGCGTCGGACAGTCACCCGGCCGCGACACCCGAGCCGGGGCCGCCTGCCGTGCCACCGCCCGACATCGAGGAATCGAAGGACCTCCACCCGTCGACGTCGAGCCGGGACGACGCGGACGTGCCGCACGCACTACGGATCGCCGCCGCCTGGTCCTGGCGACTGATCGTGATCGGCCTCGTCGCCTGGGCACTGGTCCGGGTGATCGGCACGATCCGGATCGTCATCATCCCGCTGGCGATCGCCCTGCTGCTCTCCGCCCTGCTCGCCCCGATGGTCGGGGTGCTGCTCCGGATCCGGTTGCCCCGCTCCCTGGCCACCGCCGTGGTGCTGGTCGCCGGGGTGGCCGCCGTGGTCGGCACGCTCACCCTGGTGGTCAACGAGTTCATCCAGGGCGTACCGGACCTGAGCCGCAACGCCACCCGGGGGATCCGGCAGATCCAGGAATGGCTGAAGACCGGGCCGCTGCACCTGTCGGACAACCAGCTCAACTCCTACATCGAGCAGGGCGAGCGGTGGATCGACGAGAACACCCAGTCGTTGACCAGCGGAGCGGTCTCGACCGCCGCGACCGTCGCCGAGCTGCTCACCGGCGCCCTGCTGGTGCTCTTCGCCACCTTCTTCTTCCTGCGGGACGGCGAGAAGATCTGGCGTTTCCTCGTCCGGTTGCTGCCGGTGGCCGCCCGGTGGCGGGTCGACGACGCCGGTAGGGCCTCCTGGTCGACGCTTGTCGCGTACGTCCGGGCGACCGTCCTGGTCGCCTTCATCGACGCGGTCGGGATCGGGATCTTCCTGGTCGTCTTCGACATCCCGTTCGCGTTTCCGCTCGCCGCGCTGGTCTTCCTCGGCGCGTTCATCCCGATCGTCGGCGCCACCCTCTCCGGTGCGGTGGCGGTGCTGGTCGCCCTGGTCGACAGCGGCTGGGTGACCGCTTTGATCATCCTCGGCGTGGTGATCGGGGTGCAGCAGGTGGAGGGGAACATCCTGCAACCGCTGATCATGGGGCGGGCGGTGGCGATCCACCCGCTCGCGGTGATCGTCGGCATCACCGCCGGGGTGGTGCTGGCCGGCATCGTCGGCGCCCTGGTCTCGGTGCCGCTGATCGCCGTGCTCAACACCGCGGTCCGCCGGCTGGCGCACCGCCGGGCGCCGGAGGTGCCACCGGACGCCGTGGTGATCGCCGCCAAGTCCCCGTAACCGGTCCGGGCCGGGTCGGCGTCGGTTCGCGTCCGATCGGTGTGTCCGGTGTGGCCGGTGTGGCTGGAAACGGGCCGGCTCAGGTCCGGCCGAGCCGCTCCAGGGCGCCCCGGGCGACCTCCGGCCGGGTGGTGTACCAGAACGGCGGCAGTGACCTGCGCAGGAAGGCGCCGTATCCCCGGGCGGTCTCCAGCCGGGAGTCGAGCACCGCCACCACACCCTTGTCGCCGGTCGAGCGGATCAGCCGGCCGACCCCCTGGGCCAGGCGTACGGCGGCGATCGGCACGCTGACCGAGGCGAAGCCCGAGCCGCCCGAGGCGTCCACGGCCGCCGACCGGGCCGCCGCCAGCGGCTCGTCCGGGCGCGGGAACGGCAGCCGGTCGATCACCACCAGTTGGCAGGAGTCGCCCGGCACGTCCACGCCCTGCCAGAGCGACATCACCCCGAACAGGCAGCTCGTCCGCTCCTCCCGGAACCGGCGCACCAGCAGCGGCAGCGCCTCCTCACCCTGCAACAGGATCGGCAGGTCGGTACGCGCCCGGAGCAGCTCGGCGGCCTGCAACGCCGCCCGGCGGGACGAGAACAACCCGAGGGTACGGCCGCCGAGCGCGCCCACCAGCCCGAGCAGTTCCTCACCGGCCGCCGCCGGCAGCCCCGAGGCACTGGGCCGGGGCAGGTGCGCGGCGACGTAGAGGATGCCCTGGCGGGGGTAGTCGAACGGGGAACCGACGTCGAGCGAGCGCCAGCCGGCGATCGGCTCCGTGTCGTCCCCGCCCGCCCGGGTCGCGCCGGTGTCCGACGGAGTCGGGTCCGTCCTCGCCGGGGCGGAGCCGGCGGGCGGGGTGGTGGCCGGGCTTGGTGACGGGTGCCGGTCCGGCCCCGCCGTCGTCCTGCCGGCCGGTGCGGGTGCGGGCGCCGGCCGGACGGTGCGGAGTGCGGCCGCCCGGGGATGCGGCCGGGTCGGGTCGGGCGCGGGATCCGCCGGGGCGGCCAGCCCGAGCGACCGGGCCACGGTGTCGAACCGGCCGCCGAGGGCGAGCGTGGCCGAGGTGGCGACGACGGTGCGGTCGTCGTACAGGTGGGTGGCGAGGGTGCCGGCCACGGAGAGCGGTGCGACGACCAGGGCGCGGCGTCCCGCGGCGGCGCCGTCCGGCTTCTCCACCCAGGCCACGTCGTGGTCGGCCTCCTCCAGCAGGCGCTGGGCGGTCGTGGAGAGGTCGTCGAGTACGGCCCTGGCCTGCTGCTTGCGCACCGGGTCGGGGTCGTCGGCCCTGACGTCGCCGATCTTCTCCAGCGCCGCCCGGGTCGCCCCGTCGAGCAGCGTGCACGCCTCGCGCAGCGGTGCCGGCAGCTCACCGGTGATCCGGCCGGCCGGCGCCTCGGCCAGCCCGACGGCCAGCGCGTCGCCGGCCGCGACCAGCGACTCGGCCAGCTCCGGTGTGAGCAGTGTCCGGCTGCGCCGGGCGGCCCGGTCGATCAGCTCCGGAATCAGCTCGGCCTGGGCCGCCGAGGAGACCCGGTCGGCCAGCTCGTGCGCCTCGTCGACCACCAGCAGCTTGTGCGGCGGCACGATGTGCCGGCCGGCGAGCATGTCCACGGCGAGCAGGCTGTGGTTGGTCACCACCACGTCCGCCTCCCGGGCGCGCAGCCGGGACGCCTCGGCGAAGCACTCGGTGCCGTACGGGCACCGGCCCGCGCCGACACACTCCCGGGCCGGCATCGAGACCAGCCGCCACGCCTGGTCGTCGACGCCCGGGTCGAGTTCGTCGCGGTCGCCGGTCTCGGTCTCCATCGCCCAGTCGCGGAGCCGCTCGACCTGCTTGCCCAGCCGGCCCGCCTCACCGAGCCACTTGGTCCCGCCACCGCCACCGCCGCCCCGGCCCGGTGCGTCGAAGAGGGCGTCCTCCGGCTCGTCCGCTGTGGAGTTCTCCAGCCGGGCCAGACAGAGGTAGTGGTGCCGGCCCTTCAGCACCGCGAAGGTCGGCCGCCGGCCGAGGACCGGGGCGACCGCGTCGGCCAACCGGGGCAGGTCGTGCTCGACGAGCTGGGACTGGAGCGCCAGCGTCGCCGTGGAGACCACGACCGGACCGTCGACGGTCAGCGCCGGGGCGAGGTACGCCAACGACTTGCCGGTGCCGGTGCCGGCCTGCACCAGCAGGTGCTCGCCGGAGAGGATGCTCTCCTCGATCGCGGTGGCCATCTGCTGCTGGCCCGCCCGGGCACTGCCGCCGGGCACGGCGCCGACCGCCGCGGCCAGCAGGTCGGAGCCGGTCGGACGGTCGCCCCTACGCCGCCGGCGGCCCGGGGATCGGCCGGGGTCTGCCGCCGTGGAGCCGGTCGGGGTGGGGGAGCTGGCGTCGGTGGCGGGCACGGTCACCGTGCGACCGTACCGGCCGATCCCGACACCGTCGCGCACCCACGCCCCCGGGCGGGTTCGCCGAGGGTGATGTTGTCGATCCAGACGCCTTCCGGACGCTTCGCACACCACGCGACGTGGGCGATATCGGCTAGGGTGCGGAGGCATGTCGAGCGATGTGGTCCGGGTCGTCTACCGCAAGTACGACGGCACCGCGCACCGGGACTACCCCGCCCGCAGACTGGCCGAGGACGACCTCGGGGTCTGGCTCGGCGTGACCGCCGGCACGGAGTCGGTCTATCATGGCCGGCCCTCGGTGGAGCAGATCCCGTTCGTGCTGCTGGTGCCGCACGACGCCTGGTGGAGCACGATGTTCAACCCGCCACCGCGGACGAGCGAGGTCTACTGCGACATCGCCAGCCCGGCCCGCTGGGAGGGCGACACGGTCCACCTGATCGACCTGGACCTGGACGTGGTGCGTCGGCGTGGCACCGGCCTGGTGGAGCTGCGCGACGAGGACGAGTTCGCCGAGCACCGGGTCCGGTTCGGCTATCCCGACGAGGTGGTGGCGCAGGCCAGGGCGGCGGCGGAACGGCTCTTCGTCGCCCTCGGTGACGGCACCGAGCCGTTCGCGTCGGCGTACCGGAAGTGGTTGGCCCTGGTGGTCTGACCCGGCACCCGCCCGGACGCGCCGCTAGCCACGCACCGGCGGCACCGGGTGGGCCCGTCCCTCTTCGGTGATCCTGGCCACCCGGGCCAGCTTCTCCGGGTTGACCTGGTGGTAGGCGCCGGTGATCCGGCCGTCCGCGACGGTGAACCACATGACGCCGTGCAGCGGCAGGCCCGGCCGGTACTCCGCCTCGACCTGGATGCCGAGCGTCCCGTTGACCAGGACCAGCCGCATCCGCAGGTCGCGGGTCTCCCAGGAGGCCCGGCGCATCAGCCCGAGGGCGAACCGGGCCACCTTGGCGGCGCCGGCGACCGGCTGCCGTGCGGTGGGGAAGAGGCCGCCGCCGTCGCCGACGAAGACCACGTCCGGGGCGAGCACCTCGAGCAGCCGCTCGGGATCGCCGGACTCGACCGCCCGGAGGAACGCGGCGACCAGGCGGCGGTGCTCGGCCGGGTCGGCGGAGTGGCGGGGGCCCTCCTCGGTGACGGCGCGCCGGGCCCGCGAGGCGAGCTGCCGGGCGGCGCCCGGACTGGTCCCCAGCACCACGGCGATCTCCGGGAACGGCACGGCGAAGACGTCGTGCAGCACGAACGCGACCCGCTGGTCCGGGGTGAGCCGCTCCATCAGGGTCAGCAGGGCGATGCCGACCTGTTCGGTCTGCGCGGCCCGTTCGGCCGGGTCCGGGGCGAACCCCTCCGCGCCGCCGCCCGGCCCGGAGCCGGCCGGGTCGGGTGTCCCGGGACCCTCCGGGCCGGGCAGCCGGCCGACGATCGGCTCCGGCAGCCACTGGCCCTGGTACGACTCCCGCCGTATCCGGGCCGAGCGGAGCAGGTCGAGACAGATCCGGGCGGTCGCGGTGGTCAGCCAGGCCCGCAGGTCGCGTATCTCGGCGCGGGCCTGCGGGGTGCCGAGCGCGGCGGCGTAGCGGAGCCAGGTCTCCTGGACGGCGTCCTCCGCCTCCGCCCGGCTGCCCAGCATCCGGTAGGCGACCGCGGTGAGGTGGTCCCGCTCGGCCTCGAACTCGGTTGCCAGGTCCCGCATCGCCGCCTCCCGCCGCCGTAGCCTCGTCCCGAGCTCTCGACTCCGAGGCTCTTTCCCGCGAGGTTAGCCCGGCGGTGTGTCCGGACCGGTCCCCTCTGTCGACCGGTTCCGGACTCTCCGTCCCGCCGTGTCGGGTTGCAAGGTGAACATTGGATGAATGGAAAATGAATCGACCCTGACCAGGGGTGGGCCGGCGAGAGCGCCGATCCGAGGTTTCCTAGCATTCCCGGGGGGCAGCCTCTTGCGCCCGCCACCCGTCCGCCGACGCAACGAGGTTCCTGAGCCGTGAAGTTTTCCCTCCGCCCCTCCGAGGGCGCCTTCTACGAGTTGTTCACGAGAGCTGCGCAGAACCTCGTACGGGGCACCGAACTCCTCAACGAGTTGGCGCTGCCCGGGGTCGACGTCCAGTCGGTCAGTGAGCGGCTCACCGAGGTCGAACACGACAGCGACCAGATCACCCACGAGCTGTACAAGAAGATCAACTCAACCTTCGTCACCCCGTTCGACCGGGAGGACATCTACCGGCTCGGCTCGCTGCTCGACGACGTGATGGACCACCTGGAGGCGGTCGGCAACCTGCTCTACCTCTACGGGCTGACCAAGCTCCCGTCGCTGCCCCGGGAGATGCACGAGCTGGTGAACGTCCTCGACCAGCAGGCGAAGCTCACCGCCGAGGCGATGCCCCGGCTGCGGGCGATGAAGGACCTCGAGGACTACTGGATCGAGTGCAACCGGCTGGAGAACGACGGCGACCAGGCGTACCGGATGCTGCTGGTCCGGCTCTTCTCCGGTGAGTACGACGCGCTGACCGTGCTGAAGATGAAGGAGGTCGCCGACGAGCTGGAGGCGGCCTGTGACGCCTTCGAGCACGTGGCCAACACGATCGAGACGATCGCGGTCAAGGAGAGCTGACCCCGGTGAACCCTGAACTCATCGCCGTCCTGGCGGTGATCGCCGTCGCGCTCGTCTTCGACTACACCAACGGCTTCCACGACGCCGCGAACGCGATCGCCACCAGCATCTCCACCCGGGCCCTGACCCCGAGGGTCGCCCTGGCCATGGCCGCCGTCGGCAACTTCGTCGGCGCGCACTTCGGCGCGGACGTGGCCAAGACGGTCGGTTCCGGGCTGGTCGAGCTGCCGACCGGCGTCTCCAGCCTCGGCATCGTCTTCGCCGGCGTGATCGGCGCGATCACCTGGAACCTGATCACCTGGTACTTCGGCCTCCCCTCGTCCTCCTCGCACGCCCTGATCGGCGGGCTGGTCGGTTCGACGCTCGCCGCCGCCGGCACGGTGCTCTGGAAGGGCATCGGGGAGAGCGTCGTGCTGCCGATGATCCTCTCCCCGATGGTCGGCTTCCTCCTCGGCTACCTGGTCATGGTCGCCGTGCAGTGGATCTTCCGGAACGGGCAGCCCAGCAAGCTCAACCGGGGTTTCCGGTGGGCCCAGACCGTCTCGGCGGCGGCGATGTCGATCGGGCACGGCATGCAGGACGCGGCCAAGACGATCGGCATCGTGGTGCTCGCCCTCTATGTCGGCGGCTACCAGGGCAGCGCCGAGCACATCCCCGAGTGGACGTTCTGGACCTCGGCGACCGTGCTGGCCCTCGGCACGTACGCGGGCGGGTGGCGGATCATCCGTACCCTCGGTCGGAAGATCATCGATCTCCGGCCGCCGGAGGGCTTCGCCGCGGAGACCGTCGCCAGCAGCGTGCTCTACTTCAACGCCCTGGTGCTGGGCGCCCCGATCTCCACCACGCACACCATCACCTCGGCGATCATGGGCGTCGGGGCGACCAAGCGGCTCTCCGCCGTCCGGTGGGGCGTGGCGGGCAACATCATCGGCGCCTGGGTCCTCACCTTCCCGGCGGCCGGCTCGATCGGCGCCCTGATGTACGTGCTCGTCAACCCGCTCTTCTGAGGTGTAAGGAGGGGGCCCTTCTACAACAGAAAACGATAAGCGGGGGCCCTTCCTTTCACGGGTATGTGACGCCGAGCTGCTCGCGGATGTCGTCGAGCAGGCCCATCACCTCGAGGGTGGCGGCGTGCGGCACCAGCGGGCTCTCCAGCAGCCCGGCGGCGAGGCAGCGCTGCACCTCGGCCGCCTCGTGCTGGTAACCGGAGCCGGTGAGGTCGACCGGCAGCAGCTCCGGGTCGGCGCCGTCCCGGAGCAGGGTGACCTGCCCGGGGCGGTAGAACGGCGGCGCCAGCTCGATCCGGCCGGTGCGGCCGGTGATCACCGCCGCCACCCGGCTGGCGCCGATCATGCCGCAGCTCAGTGTCGCGACCGCGCCCGAGTCGTAGCCGAGGATGACGCCGGTGTTCTCGTCGACACCCTCCGGGCTGATCTTCGCCCAGGAGCGGACGTGGTCCGGCAGGCCGAGCAGCAGGTGCGCCAGGCTGATCGGATAGACCCCGAGGTCCAGCAGGGCGCCGCCGCCGAGCGCCCGGGCCCGCATCCGGTGCTCCGGCGGGAACGGCCCGCCGACCCCGAAGTCCGCCTGCACGCCGGTCACCTCGCCGATCGCGCCGTCGGCGATCAGGTCCAGGATCCGGAGTACGACGGGATTGCAGCGCATCCACATCGCCTCCATCAGGAAGCGGTTGCCGGCGACGGCGGTGTCGACGAGCCGTTGGGCGGTGGCCCGCTCCAGGGTGATCGGCTTCTCCACCAGCACCGCCCGGCCGGCGGCGAGGCAGGCCGAGGCGGCCTCGAGGTGCGCCGCGTGCGGGGTGGCGACGTAGACGACGTCGATCTCGTCGTCGGCGGCGAGTTCCTGCCACGACCCGTACGCCCGGCCGATCCCGTGCCGGTCGGCGAAGGCCCGGGCGGTCTCCGGCGTACGGGAGCCGACCGCGACGACCTCGGCGTCGGGGAGCAGGCGGAGGTCCTCGACGAAGGTGGCGGCGATGTAGCCGGTGGCCAGGATGCCCCAACGTGTCATTCCGGCACGGTAGCCCAGCCGGGCCCCGGCCGGACGACGCGTCCCGGCGGGCAAGATCGCGGCTTCCCGGCCGGGACTCCCGGGCGCCGCTGCTCCGGGAACTACGCTCGCGGCATGACCAGCTTCGTCGCCCCGGAGTCGATCGTCGCGCACGCCCGCCGGTTCTACGCCGAGGGCGGGGTGCCGGCGCCGCCCCGGCCGGCAGCCACGGTGTTGCTGCTCCGGCCGGACCCGTCCGGTCCGGAGGGCTTCGAGGTGTACGTCATCCGCCGCGCCGCCTCGATGACCTTCGGCGGCATGTACGCCTTCCCGGGCGGCAGCGTCGACCCGGGCGACTCGCAGATCCGGCTGGACTGGTCGGGTCCCGCCCCGGCGGACTGGGGCGGCCGGCTCGGCCAACCCGCCGGGGCGGCCCAGGCGCTGGTCTGCGCGGCGGCCCGGGAGGTCTTCGAGGAGGCGGGCGTGCTGCTCGCCGGGCCGGGGCCGGAGGCGGTGGTCGGCGACGTCAGCGGCGAGGAGTGGGAGCGGGACCGGCGGGCGCTGGTGGAGCGGCGTACCGGCTTCGCCGACCTGCTCCGGGAGCGTGGGCTCACGCTCCGCTCCGACCTGCTGCTGCCGTGGAGCCGGTGGGTCACCCCGGAGTTCGAGCCGCGCCGCTTCGACACGTACTTCTTCGTGGCGCTGTTGCCGGCCGGGCAGCTCCCCCGGGACGTCTCCGGGGAGGCGGACCACACGATGTGGATCCGTCCGGCCGACGCGTTGGCCCGGGTCGGGGCCGGTGCGATCGCCATGCTGCCGCCCACGCTGATCACCCTGACCGAGCTGGCCGGCTGCCCCGACCTGGCCGCGGTGCCGGTCGCCGCCGCCGGGCGGGACCCGGCCCGGCCGCTGACCCCGAGGCTCGCCACCGCCCCGGACGGCACGTCCCGGTTCACACTGGACTGAATCTTCCACCGGACGTACGGCAGATGAATTCTCGGCGTCGAGTTGGTGTATCGGGTTGTCGCTCGGTGATCAAACGTTACCGAGTGGTGATATTTTGGCGCAGGCGGGACGGGTAGACGGAAGTCAATCGCCTTCGGCGGCGGTCGTACAGCTATCGGACGGGGTAGATGAACCCACAACGAGCATCAATCGCGAACGACACGCCGCGGGAATCGGATCTCGTACATATTGCCGTGCCGGCCGAGTACGTCGAACACATCGCCCGGCTGATCAAGGATCTCGACCGGCGGGCCCGACCGCTTGCGCCGCCGACCCGGCGGGGCAGGCCGGTGGTGGCCCCGCACGGTGGTGAGTGGCCGGTCGACGAGTTGCGTCGGTTCGCCCAGGGGCGGTCCCGCACCCACGAGACCGTCGTCGCCGTCCTCGACCTGCTCTCCGACCGTCCGGGGGAGCGGCTTCCGGTGAGCGAGATCGCCGCCGAACTCGGCAGTCCGGTCGGCAAACTGATCGGCGCGCTGGGCGGGCTCACCCGCATCGTGAAGGCGTACCACGATTATCAGCAATGGGGCCTTCCGGTGCACCGGACGTGCCAGTCTGCGCCGGGACGGGCCACCGTCGTCTACTACGGCGTCTCGGCGGAACAGGCCCGCCGGTGGCGGTTGGTCCGGGACGGCGAATAACGCGCCGGGCGCGGCGACAAACGGTAATAAGGGCGCGGGTCGGCCGGAAATGATCCGGACGGGGACGGTCGGGCGGGCGCAACTCCACGGCGACAGCTTTTGTTCAGCTTCCGTTCACCATGCCCGGTCCAGTCGTTTATGAACGGCTCGTACTGTCCACGGCGTTCGACACGGGACCAGTACCAGGCCGCTAGGCCGGCGGCTCGACCCAGACCTCAGAGAGGCAACCATTACCGTGAAGCGTAAGACCCTTCGGCTGGCCGCACTGCCGGTCGCCGTCATGCTTACCCTGGGCGCCGCCGCCTGTGGCGGCGGCGACAACGACTCCGACAGCGGCAACGGCGACGCGGCCTCGGTCAGCGGCAACCTCGCCGGTGCCGGCGCCTCCTCGCAGGGTGCCGCCATGGAGGCCTGGATCGCCGGGTTCTCGGAGCAGGCGCCGGACGCGACCGTGACCTACGACCCGGCCGGCTCCGGTGCCGGGCGCAAGCAGTTCACCAGCGGCGGCGTGCAGTTCGCCGGCTCCGACGCCTACCTCAAGCCGGAAGAGATCACCGCGGCGAACGCGACGTGCGGGCCGGACGGCTTCGTCGAGTTCCCGGGCTACATCAGCCCGATCGCCGTCGCCTTCAACCTGCCCGGCGTGCAGAAGCTCAACCTCTCACCGTCGGTGATCGCGAAGATCTTCGACGCCAAGATCACCAAGTGGAACGACCCGGCGATCGCCCAGCTCAACGAGGGCGTCCAGCTCCCCGACCGGAACATCACGCCGGTGCACCGCTCCGACGAGTCGGGGACGACCGAGAACTTCACCGACTACCTCGCCAAGGCCGCGCCGCAGGACTGGACGCACGAGGCCGACGGTGAGTGGCCGACCCAGACCGGTGAGGCGGCCGCGCAGACCCAGGGTGTCGCCGCCGCGCTGCGCGGTGGCGAGGGGACCATCGGCTACCTCGACGCCTCCCAGGCCAGCGGCCTCGGCAGCGTCGCCGTGCAGGTCGGTGAGGGCTTCGTCGAGTACTCGGCCCAGGCCGCCGCGGCGGTCGTGGACGCGGCCGAGAAGGTCTCCGGCCGGCCCACCCACAGCTACGCGATCGACCTGCCGCGCGACACCAAGCAGTCGGGCGTCTACCCGATCGTGCTGGTCTCCTACCAGCTCGCCTGCACCCAGTACGACAGCCAGGAGAAGGTCGACCTGGTCAAGGCGTTCCTCTCCTACGTGATCAGCCCGGAGGGCCAGGAGGCCGCCGCCGGGAACGCGGGCTCCGCGCCGATCTCGGACACCCTGCGCACGCAGGCCAAGCAGGCGATCGACGCCATCAAGGTCGCCGGCTGACCGCCGCACCGACGCGTCAGGTGGTGTGACGCGGTGGGCCCGGAAGACCGGTGTGATCGCCGGCCGGGCCCACCGCCGTGGCAGAAGGTCCGACAACCGAATACCAGTTCGACGAGGAACACCAGGAACACCACAGCCTGAGAACCGGGTACGAGCCTGAGGAGGCGTACACGTGACCACCCCCGCCACCGCGCAGAGCGGGGCACCGACCGGCGGAGAGGGACCGCAGGCGGGATGGACGACCGCCAGCCGGCGGATCGGCGACCGGGTCTTCTCCGGTACGGCGGTCGCCTCCGGGGTCCTCATCCTCCTCACGCTCGCCGCGGTCGCCGCCTTCCTGATCTACGAGGGCTATCCGGCGCTCATCGCCGACCCGGTGGACGTGCCGGGCGGTGAGGGCTTCCTCGCCTTCGTGGGCCCGCTCCTCTTCGGTACGGTCCTCGCCGCCGTGATCGCCCTGGTCGTGGCGGTGCCGCTCTCCATCGGCATCGCGCTGTTCATCTCGCACTACGCCCCCCGGAAGGTGGCCGCGGTGCTCGGCTACCTCGTCGACCTGCTGGCCGCCGTGCCGAGCGTCGTCTACGGCCTCTGGGGCATCTTCTTCCTCGCCCCGCAGGTGGTGCCGGTCTACCGCTGGCTGGAGAGCACCCTCGGCTTCATTCCGATCTTCGCCGGCCCGACCTCCACGACCGGCCGGACGATGCTCACCGCCGGCCTGGTGCTGGCGGTGATGGTCCTGCCGATCATGACGGCGGTCAACCGGGAGGTCTTCCTCCAGACGCCGACCCTGCAGGAGGAGGCGTCGCTCGCGCTCGGCGCCACCCGCTGGGAGATGATCCGGATGACCGTGCTGCCGTTCGGCCGCTCCGGCATCGTCAGCGCCAGCATGCTCGGGCTCGGCCGGGCCCTCGGCGAGACGCTGGCGGTCGCCATGCTGCTCTCCGCCTCCAACGTCATCACCGTGAACCTGATCAGCAGCACCAACACCAACACCATCGCGGCGAACATCGCGCTGGACTTCCCGGAGTCGAGCGGCCTCGCGGTCAACGCGCTGATCGCCTCCGGTTTGGTCCTCTTCGTCCTGACCTTCGTCGTCAACTACGCGGCGCGGGCGATCGTCGCCCGGCGGCGTGACTTCTCGGGAGCGAACGCATGACGGCGACGACCACCAAGCCGAGCGCACCGCCCGCCGCCCTCGGCGCCGCGCTGAGCCGGCCCGTCCTGCCCGCCTGGGCACCGTGGACCATCGCCGCGGCCTGCATCGTCGTCGGCGTCGTCGGTGCCACCCTGCTCGGCGCGGGGCTGCCGCTGGCCGTGGTGCTCGCGGTGCTGCTGGCCGCGATCGTGCTGCCGGCGGTATCCGCCCGGGTCGAGGGGGCGCGCCGCGCCAAGGACCGCTTCGTGACCATCGTGGTCTCGGTCGCCTTCAGCCTGGCGATCCTGCCGCTGATCTCCCTCCTCGTCACCGTGCTGACCAAGGGCATCGGCCGGCTCGACGGTGAGTTCATCAGCAGCGACATGCGGGGGGTCCTCGGACCGGGCGGCGGTGCGCTGCACGCCATCGTCGGCACCCTGCTGATGACCGGCGCGGCGGCGGCGATCTCCGTACCCGTCGGCATCATGTGCGCGGTCTACCTCGTCGAGTACGGCCGTGGCCGGCTCGCCCGGGCGATCACGCTGCTGGTCGACGTGATGACCGGCATCCCCTCCATCGTCGCCGGCCTCTTCGCCTTCGCCTTCTTCGCGATCTTCCTCGGCCCGAGCGTCCGGTTCGGCATCGGCGGTGCCGTGGCGCTCTCGGTGCTGATGGTGCCGATCGTGGTCCGGTCGGTCGAGGAGATGCTCAAGCTCGTCCCGAACGAGCTGCGCGAGGCGTCGTACGCGCTGGGCGTGCCGAAGTGGCGCACCGTCATCCGGGTCGTGCTCCGGACGGCCGCGGCCGGGATCGCCACCGGCGTCATGATCGCCATCGCCCGGGTGATCGGCGAGACGGCACCGCTGCTGATCATCGCCGGCGCGACGACCAGCGTGAACACCGACCTCTTCGACGGTCGGATGGCGTCGCTGCCGGTCTTCACCTACTACTCGTACAGCATTCCAGGGGCGCGGCCGGAGTTCGGCGTCGACCGCGCCTGGGCCGCCGCCCTGACGCTCTTCATCATCGTGATGGGCCTGAACCTGGTGGCCCGGCTCATCTCCCGGTTCTTCAGCATCTCGAACAACCGCTGACGCGCGGAAAGGACCTCTCGTGGGCAAGCGGATCGACGTCTCGGACCTCGACATCTTCTACGGCTCGTTCAAGGCCGTGGAGGGCGTGAACATGGCGATCGAGCCGCGCTCGGTGACGGCTCTGATCGGACCGTCCGGGTGCGGCAAGTCGACCTTCCTGCGCTCGCTGAACCGGATGCACGAGGTGCTGCCGGGTGGGCGGGTCGCCGGCAAGGTCGTGATGGACGGCCACGACCTCTACGGCGACGGCATCGACCCGGTCGCCGTACGCCGGCACGTCGGCATGGTCTTCCAGCGGCCGAACCCGTTCCCCACCATGTCGATCTACGACAACGTGGTGGCCGGGGTGAAGCTCAACAGCAAGCGGATGCGGAAGCCGGCCCTGGACGAGCTGGTCGAGAGCACGCTGCGCGGCGCGAACCTCTGGGAGGAGGTCAAGGACCGCCTCAACCGGCCGGGTTCCAGCCTCTCCGGTGGCCAGCAGCAGCGGCTCTGCATCGCCCGGGCCATCGCGGTCCAGCCGGACGTGCTGCTGATGGACGAGCCCTGCTCGGCGCTCGACCCGATCTCGACCCTGGCGATCGAGGACCTGATCTACAAGCTCAAGGAGCAGTTCACGATCGTGATCGTGACCCACAACATGCAGCAGGCCGCCCGGGTGAGCGAGCGGACCGGGTTCTTCAACATCGAGGGCACCGGCAAGCCGGGCCGGCTGATCGAGATGGACTCGACGCAGAAGATCTTCAGTAACCCGTCGGTGAAGGCCACCGAGGACTACATCACCGGTCGCTTCGGCTGAGCCGACGCACGTCGCCCGCCGGGCGGCCGCGCTGCGCGGCCGGTCCCGGCGGTCAGTCCCGGCGGTAGTGGACGTGTGCCGCCCAGTGGGCGAAGCCGAGGCGCTCGTAGAGCGCCACCGCCGAGGCGTTCGACTCGTCGACGTAGAGCATGACCCGGGCGACGCCCCGGTCCCGCAGGTAGGCCAGTCCGGCGACGGTCAGCGCCCGGCCCAGCCCGCCCCGGTGCGCCGACGGATCCACGCCGAGCACGTAGACCTCGCCGATGCGGTGCGGGCCCGGCTCGCCGTGCGCTCCTCGCTCGCCGGGCGGTCCCCCCTCGCCGTGTGGTTCTCCGTCGCCGTGCAGCTTCGTCCAGTGGAAGCCGAGCAGGCGATCGCCGGACTCCTCGACGGCGAGCAGGAAACCGGCCGGGTCGAACCACGGCTCGGCCAGCCGGAGCCGCAGGTCGGCAAGGCTCCACCGGCCCTGCTCCGGGTGGCTGGCGAAGGCCCGGCCGTTCACCGCCAGCCACGCCTCGTCGTCGAGGCCGGGACGGAAGGCGCGCAGCCGCACGCCCGCGGGCAGGGGCGTCTCCGGGAGCGTCGGGCCGAGCGGGCGGCGTAGTTGCCAGAGCATCCGGGCCCGCCGGAAGCCCAGGTCGACCGCGAGTGCGGCGGCGGAGGGATGGTCGCCGTGTGCCCAGAGGCGCAGCGGGCCCGGCGTCGCCGCCACCCTCTCCGCCAGCGCGCGCCCCACTCCGCGCCGCCGGTGCTCCGGATGCACCACCAGCTCGGCCATCGTCCCGGCCACCGGCCCGCCGGACTCGTCCGACCCGCCCGATCCATCGGGCCCACCCGGCTCGTCCGGTTCCAGGTAGGCGTAGCCGGCGAGTACGCCGTCGGCGGTGCGTACGGTCAGGTGTGTGGCCGGGGCATCCGGCTGGCGGAGCCGGAGCAGCACGTGCTCGGCGAGCGGGTCCGCCCCGTCGGCGGTGCCGGCGGCACGGGCGAGCGCCAGCACCTCGTCGACCTCGGCCGGGGTGAGCCGGCGTGTTCCGGAAACCGCGCTGCTGCCGTGCACCCCTATACCGTATCCGCGCCCTGATCTGGCGCTCAGGCCGGTCGAGGGGCGGTCGGCAGGGCCGCGAGCGCGTACCACCGGCCGAGGTTCGGCAACAGCCGGTAGAGCGCGTTGACCGTGCCCTGCCGGTTGCCGCCCGCGTCGTGCAGCAGCACGATGGCCCCGGGCGTGACCCCGGCGGTCACCCGGGCCGCGATGGTGCCGGCCCCGGGGCGGGTCCAGTCCTGCGGGTCCACCGCCCAGTGCAGCGACGTCATCCCCAACTGCCGGGCCACCGCGACGACGGACGAGGTCCAGGCGCCGCCGGGCTGCCGGAAGTAGCCGATCCGGGCATCGGGGACGGCCGCCCGGATCGCCGCGTTGGTGCGCTCCAGGTCGGCCCGGATGGTGGTGCCGGACCGGCTGCCGAGCTTGAGATCGTGCTGCCAGGAGTGGTTGCAGAGGGTGTGCCCGTCCGCCGCGATCGCCCGTACCAGCTCCGGGTACGCCTTGGCGTTCTGGCCGACCAGGCAGAACGTCGCCTTGACGTGGTGGTCGCGGAGCGCGGCCAGGGTCTGCGGGGTGTACCGGGGATCGGGGCCGTCGTCGAAGGTCAGCGCCACGTAACTGTCGCCGGTGCTGATCCGGGCGCCGTACGGGCCGCCCCGCTCGGCGGGGAGTTGCGCCGGCCCGTGGTCGGGATCGGGTCCGGTGGTGCCGGGCTGCGGGCTGCCGCCGGGCGAGGGCTGTGCGCCCGGCGACGTCGCGGCCGGTGCGCCGGTGCCGGTGCCACCTTCGGGCGGTGGAGCCGTCAGGCCGGGATCACCCCGCCCCTGCGGGCGCCCGCCGGGCCGGTCACCGGGCCGGACGTCCGGCTCCGCTCCGGCGTGCGGCTCCGGCTGCTGCTGGGCGCGGGGTGTGGGCGGGGCCAGTGGCCCGCCGGGCCGGCCAAGGACGTGGCCGAGCGCGTACGCACCGCCCAGTACGGCGACGGCGAGCACCGCCGCGGCGGTGAGCATGCGGCTCCTGGAGACGGCCGGCATCAGCGCGCCGCCCGGTGTGAAACCGCCCGTGCCGCGCCGCGGACCATCGTGGCGACCGCTGGTACCAAACCCTGCCTCCTACCGGATACTTCCGGTAAAAGGCTATGCGCGGAATGACCGAATTATCTCACTTTTCCGATAATTGCAGTCCTATCGTCGCTGCCCCGGCATGCCAGAAGGCCACCCGGTGCACCGGGTGGCCTTCGTGGTCGTGATCCGACGGGCGGCGGCACCGATCAGACGGGCAGCGGAATTCCCTCGGACTCCGGCAGCGGCCGGGACGGCGGGGTGACGAACTTGTAGCCCACCTGGCGGACGGTGCCGATCATCGACTCGTACTCCGAGCCGAGCTTGGCCCGCAGGCGCCGGACGTGCACGTCGACCGTGCGGGTGCCGCCGAAGTAGTCGTAGCCCCAGACCTCGCGCAGCAGCTGGTCCCGGGTGAAGACCCGGCCCGGGTGCTGGGCGAGGAACTTGAGCAGCTCGAACTCCTTGTAGGTCAGGTCGAGCGGCCGGCCCTTGAGCTTGGCGGCGTAGGTGTCCGGGTCGATGGTCAGCTCGCCGGCCCGGATCATGCCGCCGGCCGCCGCGGTCGCGTTGCTCAGCCGGCCCACCGCCAGCCGCAGCCGGGCCTCGACCTCGGCCGGACCGGCGCTGGCCAGGATGACGTCGTCGACGCCCCAGTCGGCGTTCAGCGCGATCAGGCCGGCCTCGGTCACCACCGCCACCAGCGGCACACCGAGCCCGGTGGCGTGCAGCATCCGGCAGGTCGCGCGGGCCTCGCTCAGTTCCGAGCGGGCGTCGACCAGTACGGCGTCCGGGCTCGGCCCGGAGACGAGGGTACGGACATCACGCGGAGCGGTACGCACCGAGTGGGGAAGCAGGTCGAGGGCCGGCAGCACAACGGACGGTTCGCCTGCGCGCGCGGTCACCAGCAGCAGGATCTCCACACATCACCTCCGTCCCCGCGGCACCAGGAGTATGCGCCGCGCGGTGGCCAGCGGCACTCGGGCGGGGGACACCGGGACCGCTGGAGACTGGGGTCGTCCCGGCGTCGCTGACGGGTAGGTAAGGCTTAACCTTATCGGAACTTCCGGCCGACGCTCTCACACGTTCGGTTCATCGCTTGTGTGATCGGTCATTACAGGCAGGTTTCCGGATCGTGTTTCCGGGTTGGGCGGGCCGGGCCCGGCGCGCCGGCCGGTCGGTCTGGCACGATCGGGGCGTGTACCCCTCGAAGCCACCGGAGACAGGTCGCGACTCCTGGCCGGAACCGCGCAACCCCTTCGACGGTCCACGCAGCGGCGACACCGGCCCGCGCAATCCGGGCGGCCCACGCGGCGGCGATGCCACCCGGCCGGCGGGGACGGACCCCGACCCGGCGGCGACCGACGGCGAGGACGACACCTCGCCCGTCCCGGTCCGCCGGCTGCTCTCGGTGGCCATCGCCGGCTTCGCCGGCCTGCTGGGCGTCGGACTGATCTTCGGCGCCCAGACCGCCGGGCCGGGCGCCCGACTGCCGTTCGCCGTGGTGCTCTTCGGCGTGCAGCTCCTCTTCGTGCTCGCCTGGACCATGGCGATGCGACCGCCGGCACTGCCGCTGGTCGCCGGGGTCGCGGTGGCGGTGGCGGTCGCCTCCGACGCGGCCGCCGTGCTGCCCCGGATAGCCGCGCTGGCCCCCCTCGGGTACGTCGCCGCGGGCGGCTTCCTCATCGGCGTACTCGGGCAGCTGGTCCGGCCGGCCGACCGGGCCCGGGTGACCGAATCGCTCGGCGCCACCCTCTTCATCGTGGTCGGCGTGGTCTCCTTCGGCACGCTGATCGTGCTCAGCCGGATCCCGAAGGGCACCCAGGCGATCTTCGTCTGCCTGACCGCGGCGGCGGTGGCCCTGGCCGTCGCCCGGCTGACCGACGCGCTGCTGCCCTGGCCGCGGCTTGCCCCGCAGGTGCCGCGCGGCGCGGCCGGCGTGGTGATCGGGGCGATGCTCGGCACCCTCGCCGCCGGTCTTCTCGGCAGCTATCTGGTCGCCTTCACCCCGACCAGCGGCGCCCTGGTCGGGCTGGTCGCGGCGGCGGCCGCCGCCCTGGCCGACCTCGGTGTGGGGTACGCCGAGGCGGGCCGCCAGATGGCCGGCGAACCGCCGACGATGTGGGTGGCCCGGCACATGCAGGGCCCGCTCGGCGGCTTCGCCCTGGCCGCCCCCGCCGCCTACGCCATGTCCGTCTTCTTCCTGTAAGGAAGGGCCCCCGCTTATCGCTTTCTGTTGTAGAAGGGCCCCCTCCTAACCGCTGGCCGCCGGGTCTGGCGGGTGGGCCGCGGGCGTCGCCGACGGTTGGAGATGTGCCGCGTCGGGTAGATAGTGGTCTCCGGCGACGATGATGGGACGAACGGTGCCGTATCACGGCACCTGTGATCGGGGAGGCGGCGTGGCGGACAGCTATCCGGCAGAGGGCGGGACCTACGGCGAGCGGCCGCGCCGGCGCAGGGGGCGTCGGGCGCTGGTCATCCTGGTCGTCGTCCTCCTCGTGTTGGCCGGGCTCCTGGTGGTGGCCGACCGGGTCGCCGCCGGGGTCGCCGAGCGGATGGTCGCCGACCAGGTCGAGCAGGAGCTCGCACAGCAGAACGTGCGGTCCAGCGCCCCCGAGGTGACGGTCGGTGGCTTCCCGTTCCTGACCCAGGTGCTCAACGGCAGGTACGACTCGATCAAGGTGCTGCTCCGCGACGTACAGGGCCCGGTGCAGGGCACCGACGCGGCGGTGCGGGTGCCGGAGCTGACCGTCGACGCGCAGGACGTGACCGCCTCGATGGACACGCTCCGCACCGGGCAGGGCGAGGTCACCGCCGCGACGGTGCGGGGCACCGGGACCATCGCGTACGACAGTGTGGTCGAGTTGATCGACCGGCCCGGGGTGCAACTGCGGGAGCAGGACGGCAACCTGGGCATCACCGCCCCGGTGCGGGTGCCGATTCTCAACCAGGAGTTGACCGTCCAGGGCACCGCGACGCTGAGCGTCGAGGGTGACGACGTCGTGATCAACTTTGAGAACCTGAGCTCCGCCGACCTGCCGGACAACCCGGTGATCCAGACCTTCGTCAACAACTTCGCCCGGCAGCTCGCCGTCCGGGTACCGCTGCCGTCCCTGCCGTTCGCGCTGCAACTGCACGAGGTACGGCCGGCGCCGGACGGTCTCGCCGTGACGGCCAGCGCCGAGAACGTGGCGCTCAGCCAGCTCAGTTGAGGGCGGCCCGACAGGCCGGCGGTCGCTCGTCGGGGTGGAACGATCCCGGATCGTGGTTGGTCCTGGGTGCCGGTCCGCTCCCGCTGGTAGGCTCCGGATCCATGGGGACGCTCCTCACCAAACGGCGCGCGGTCGACCTGTGCCGCGTGGCCACCTGCCTGTGTCGCCCCGTCATCTGACGGCGGGGCTGTTCTGCGTACCCTCTGAGTCCTTCCCTCACGCCCGGCAGCGGCGCCGTCGCACGTCCCGTGATCCGTCCTTCCATGGGTCCCGCGCGTGACATGCGACAACAACGGCGGTCGATAACCACGCGCAGGCTCACACACAATCCTCACCAAGGAGTGATCTGATGAGTCGCGACACCGCACTCGTCTCGGCCGACTGGGCCGAGAAGAACCTCGACGCCCCCGGCGTGGTCTTCGTCGAGGTCGACGAGGACACCACCGCCTACGACGGTGGGCACATCGCCGGTGCGATCAAGCTCGACTGGAAGAACGACCTCCAGGACCAGGTACGCCGGGACTTCGTCAACAAGGCACAGTTCGAGGCGCTCCTCTCCGAGCGGGGCATCTCCAACGACGACGTCGTGGTGCTCTACGGCGGCAACAACAACTGGTTCGCCGCGTACGCGTACTGGTACTTCAAGCTCTACGGCCACCGCGACGTGAAGCTGCTCGACGGCGGCCGCAAGAAGTGGGAGCTGGACGCCCGGCCGCTCGTCACCGACCAGGTCTCCCGGCCCGCCACGCGGTACACCGCCCAGGAGCCGGACCTGTCGATCCGGGCCTTCCGCGACGAGGCGGTGGCCGCGATCGGCACCAAGAACCTGGTCGACGTGCGCTCCCCCGACGAATACGCTGGTCGGCTGCTCGCCCCGGCCCACCTGCCGCAGGAGCAGGCGCAGCGCGCCGGGCACATCCCGACCGCGATCAGCGTGCCGTGGTCGAAGGCGGCCAACGAGGACGGCACGTTCAAGTCCGACGACGAGCTCCGCAGGATCTACGGCGAGGCCGGGCTGGACGGCGGCAGGGACACCATCGCCTACTGCCGGATCGGCGAGCGCTCCTCGCACACCTGGTTCGTGCTCAAGGAGCTGCTCGGGCACCAGAACGTGAAGAACTACGACGGATCCTGGACCGAGTACGGCTCGCTGGTCGGCGTGCCGGTGGCGCTCGGCGACGAACCGGGGGAGGCGTGACCACCATGACCGCTCCGATAGCCGCCGGCTGCGCGGCACCCGACCAGGCGGCGCCGCTGCCGGCAAGTCTGGACCTGGAGAAGGAAACCGTGATCACCGGGATCGTCAGCGCCGCGAGCGGCGAGATCGTGCCCGGGGCGTACGTCCGGCTGCTCGACTCGACCGGCGAGTTCACCGCCGAGGTGGTCACGTCGCCGGCCGGGCAGTTCCGGTTCTTCGCCGCACCCGGCACCTGGACGCTGCGGGCGCTGTCCCGGCACGGCAACGGCGACACCGAGGTGACCGCCGCCCGTGGCGTCAACGAGGTGACGGTCACGGTCGCCTGATTTTCCCGTGCCACGTCGGAAGGCCCGCCGATCTCGTGTGATCGGCGGGCCTTTCCGCGCGCCCCCGGCACCGGGCCACTCCGACCCGCCTCTGCGCCCGGCGGTGGTCAGGGGGGTCAGGGGGTGAGGACGACCTTGCCGACGACGGTCTTGGATTCGGCCAACCGCAGGGCGTCGGTGCCGCCGTCCGCGGCGAGCAGTTCGGCGTGCCTGTTGACGACCTCCACCGTCACGAACAAGCCCCTGGGGGTCATCGCTGGCCGGTTATGGTGCGAGCTGTCGCCGGCATGCCGTACCCGCCGGAGCTGGTTCGGTGTTCTTCGATCTCGGCGGTCATCAGGCGGCGGGCGGTGTCACGCTGACGCGCGTCCAGGGAGTCGAACAACGCCTTGAGAGGACCGAAACCGGTGTCGTAGCTCCACCATGATTCGAAGTCGGGATACTCGGTCACCCAGTTGAACCACGACGCATGGATGGTGTGGATGCCCGCGTTTTCCAGGTGCCGCTCGAACGCACCGGGCCGGGCAGCCTCGGTGAAGAGCACCTCCATGTCGGGAATTGCTCCTTCGGGAAGTATCTGGCGCAACACCGACAGGCCGACACGTGTGTACGGGCTGCCTGCCAGGTTACTCCAGGTAGCAATGCTGATCAGGCCGCCGGGCCGGAGAATGCGGCCGGCCTCCCGCGCCGCCACGTCGAACGGAGCCGTTCCCGGTAGGAACAGACCCATTCTGGAGACGACCGCGTCGGCACTACGATCGGCGAGGTCCAGCTCGGCCATGGACATTGCCCGGAACTCGACGCCCAGACCGTCCCGTGCCGCGCTCGCCCGCCCCACCGCGAGCACGGCCGGGTCGATGTCGACGGCGGTGATCCGCAGATCCGGACGGCGGCGGGCCAACGTCAGGCTCAGCTCCCCGGTGCCGCAGGCCAGTTGGACGACGTGGGCGCGGTCGGGCAACATCTCCACCGGATTCAGCAGCCGGTCTGCCAGGCCGGTCAGCAGCCGCATGACGTTGACAGCCGTCGCGTCGGGTTCGGGAGTTGTCACGGACAAGGTCCTCCTCGTAGAAGCATCGGGGCGGGTAGCGCCGGATCGCGGCCGGGTCGCCTAGCGTCGCGCGTACAGGTAGCGTTTCGCGGCGGGCTCTGCGGTGGCGAGCGGGGCCGCACCCCAGTTCGCGGCCAGGGTGGCGTTGAGTTCGGCGAGGTGTTGGTCGTACCTACCGGGGTCGACACCGGGCATGTGGGTCTGGGCGCACACGGCCGGCGGAATCCGGCCGGGCCGCGCTGCGCCGTGATGCGTGAGTGCGTCCATGGTCAGGGCGTAGGCGACCGCGTCGGAGGTGCCGACCGCGATGTGCTCACTCGTGTCGTCCGCACACAAGCTCTGTACCGAGACGTTGGTGATCGAACCGGGTCCGGTGTGCAAGCTTGTCGACCCGGTGCTGTCCTGGTTGGGCGTGACGTACTGATCCAGGGTCGTGTAGACGTTGGTGTAGGAGATGCCCCGGAAGGTTTCCTGGTACGAGTTGAGCGCCCCGATGAACGTCGCGTCGGGCGTCATCTGCCAGAAAGCCGCCGGGCAGGCACCACCGGAACAATTCGCGGCGCTGACGAGGCTGCCGTGGTTGGGCGTTGCCAGGGCGACGTTGTCAGCGACCATGCGGCGGGTGTCGGGCCAGAAGCGCAACGCGAACCGGGCCTCGAGCCCACCCTGGCTGTGTCCGATGACAGCGATCCTCCGACCGCTGATCCTGTGGACGTAGCGGATGGCATGCACGACGTACTCGGCGGACACCTGGATGTCGCCGAGACCGTGACCGGGCAGTGTCACCGAACAATACGGGTAATGGATCTTGTCGAGGGCGGCGAACCAGTTCCACGAGTACTGTGCCGGATCCAGCGCCGTCGCGGGGACGAACAGGGCCACCTCGGCCCGGGCCCGGGCTACGTTCGGCGTGCACGTCACTGCCGCCGCGAGCGCTGCCGCCGGCACCGACAGGCGCGGTCCCGGTTGAAAGACCGGCGCATAGTCCCGTGCCGGGCCGTCGGCGGACCGTCCGGTGGCCGACGCCTGCCCGGCCGTGCCTCCCAGCGCCCCGGACAGGAGCAGGCACGCCACCAGGCCAGGCACGAAGTTGCGGAGAAGAACGTTCATAGGGCTTCCTTCGAACAGTTGACAGGTCGTGTGGTGGCGTTGACCGTCGCGCCGCCAGTCAGAAGCTGGGCGGCGAACAGGCTGCCGAGGCCACGGCTCGCCCCACCGGCCACGGCGACTGCTCCACGTGTCTGCACACGAATACGCTACGATCTGACGTTGGCGTCAGAGACAAGGACTGTGACGGGAGACACCGCATGCGTATCGGCGACCTGGCAACAACGACTGGTGTCAGTGCGCGCGCCCTGCGCTACTACGAAGAACACGGCCTGCTCTGGTCCACTCGCACCCCTGGCGGCCAACGCAGCTATTCCGAAGCCGCCGTCGAACGCGTCCAGATCATCCAGCAGCTTTACGCCGCCGGAATACCCAGCCGGACCATCGCCAACCTGCTGCCCTGCATCGAGACCAGGACCAGCACACCAGAATCGCGCACCCTCCTGATCGGCGAACGAGACCGCATCAACACGCAGATGACGAAACTCGCGACCGCGCGTCAGCGCCTCGACGAACTCATCGCCTACTCGACGAGTGCGGAGAGCGGATGCGCCGTCGTACCGGGTGAACCCGAGTCCGACGCGCTAACCCTTTCGCGCCTGTCTGTACAGTAGACGGCCGATCTTGGCTTCTGCGTGGGTCGGTTGGTTGCCGGGGCCAGCCGGCCCTCGAAGGCGATCCCGAAGAGTGCCCTCAATGCCCTCGCCGGTCACCGCGGCGGACGTCATCACCGGAAACCGAAGGCGATCGCCGCCGCACCATTGAACGCCGCTGTTATCATGAGGTTCGATGGGGCAAGCGGACCCGGAGGTCTGTATTGGACGTCAACCTTGCCGTGAACATTGCCGCCATAGTAATCTCCCTGTCCGCCGTCGCCCTGTCCGCCTTCTTCGGTCTGCGCCAGCTGCGCTCGATGCGGAGGGCCAACAGCACGGTCGTGGCAATCGAGTTGTTGACCCGTGAGTGCCGCAGTGACGCCTTTCTGGACAGTGAAGAATTCGTTCTCTACGAGCTGTCGAGCCATCCGCCCGACGGCGGCGTGAACGGCTTGCGGCCTGAACACCGCCGGCACGCCACCCGCGTCGGCCTGTTCTTCAGCAGCCTCGGCGCACTGTCGGTATTTGGCGGAATCGAGACCAAGATGATCGTCGGCCTCGTGCCGACCCGCGCACGCCGTGCATGGGTGGCGTTGGAACCCTACATCCTCGCGGAAAGACAGCTGAGATCGCCAACCTATCTCTCGTTCTTCGAGCATCTGGTCTGCCTGATCGACGACGCCGAACCTGCCAGGCACCACGCCAGCCTCAACCTTCGCCGGATGGACCCGCTGTCCGGGCGATCCCGTATCGAGGCAGGAGCCGACGGAACCGGCAGCGGTGCGGGGGCAGCAGCGGTAAAGGTGTGAACGGCCGGCGCACGGGGCCTGGCAGGGGGTGCGGAAGCCGGCCGCCTGGGTGGGCCGGGCGCTCCTCGGCGATCCCTCGCCATGGCATCCGCTCGACCTGCACTGGGGCGGGGTGCCCGGCTGGGACGGCGTTCCGTGGGACCGCGAGGCACGTCCCTCGCTCGACGAGGTGCTCGCGGTCCGGCGCGACCGGCAGGCGATGGTCCGGCGGGTGCTGGAGTCGCTCACCGGGGAAGGGCTCGGCGCTGCGGTGACCCGCACCGGGCCCGGTTGGCCGCACCTGGAGGGCTTCCCGGTCAAGGAATGTCTCCGCATCGTCCTCAACGAGGAATGGGAACACCGGCGCTACGCCGAACGGGATCTGACCGTACTGGAGAAAGAGAACTGACCATGGACATCGTGCTCGTCGCCGGCCTCTGGCTGGACGGATCGGCGTGGGACGAGGTCGTCCCCGCGATCGCGGAACTCGGCCATCGCCCCGTGCCGCTGACCCTGCCCGGGCAGGGAGACGGAGCCGGCTCCGCCACGCTCGACGACCAGGTCGCGGCGGTGCTCGCCGCCGTCGACGCGGCGCCCGGAAAGGCCATGGTGGTGGGGCACTCCGCCGCCTGCACCCTGGCCTGGATGGCCGCCGACAGGCGGCCGGAGCGGGTCGCCGGGGTCGCCCTCATCGGCGGCGTCCCGGCCGTCGACGGGGACAGCTACGCCAGCTTCTTCGAGATCTCCGACGGCGTCATGCCGTTCCCCGGCTGGGGTCCGTTCGAAGGGCCGGACTCCGCCGACCTCGACGAGGAGACCAAGCGGCGTTTCGCGTCCGCCGCGGTCCCCGTCCCGGAGGGGGTGGCCAGGGGCGTGGTACGGCTGACCGACGACCGGCGGTTCGATGTTCCGGTCGTGCTGGTCTGCCCCGAGTTCACCCCCGCACAGGCGCGGAAGTGGATCGAAGGTGGTGATGTCCCCGAGCTCGCCGGGGCCAAACGGCTCGACTATGTCGACATCGATTCGGGTCATTGGCCCATGTTCAGCAGGCCGGTCGAGCTGGCCCGGTTGCTCGCCGAGGCGGCGGCCCGGGAGTGACCGGCGGGCAGGACGGCGTCGGCGGCAGGCGGGTGGGCGGAGGCCCGCCTGCCGCCTGTCGGTTTGTCGACAGGCGTCGCCCCGTCGCGGACCGGCCGCCCGCCGCGCTGCGACTACCCCCCGACGGGGAACGCCTGAACAGGGAACATTCACCGGCATGGTAACGATTGATCGGCATTTCAAGCCTTAACTCTGTGGGTCGTTCGAGGGTCTTCGAAGGCTCCGGGATATCGCTATCCTGACCTGTTCCCCGGCGGCTACGCGGAGTGAGTGGTTACGCATGGATCCTCGATACATCAGCAAGTTGGCGGAACAGTCCGCCAACTTCGGTTTCCTGAAGTCGCATCCGCTGCTGCTCTGGTACGGCGCCGGTGCCGAGTCAATGGTCTATGTGGACGCCCAGTCGTCGATCTTCAAGACCCGCGCCTTCGGTGAGGTCCTCGCCCGCGACCTGGTGCAGCGCACCGGGGTGCAGACGGTGGGCGGCAGGTTCAATCAGCACGTGCAGGCGCTCAACGCCAGCGGCGCCCTGGTGCCGCACATCTTCGAGGCATTCAACCGGCTGCGCAACGTCGGCAACCAGGCCGTGCACGACCACCTCGGCGAGGCGCGGTTCGCGCTGGAGTCGCTGCGTACCTGCTTCGAACTCGGGGTGTGGTTCCACCGGGCACTGACCGGTGACCGTACGCCGATCGGGTTCGTGCCGCCGAGCCCGCCGCCGCAGCAGGTGCCGCAGTCGGTCGTCGACGGGCTGCACGCCGAACTGGGCCGCTACCGGCAGGAACTGGCCCAGACGAAACTGCTGCTCACCGGCCGCCGGTCGCTGGCGGAGGCGCAGACGGCCGCCGCCGCCGAGGCCGAGCGGGTGGTGCGGGAGGCCGACGCGCGCCGGGACAGCACGGTCGACCTGGTGGCGACGCTGGAGGCGCAGGCCGAGGAGGCGCAGCGCGAGTTCGACAGCCGCAGGCCGGCGAAGGTCTCGGCGGCCAGGCGGGAGGAGTTCATCTCCCGCGCCCGCCGTGCCTCCCGCGAACCGCTCAACGAGCTGCAGACCCGGGCCGAGATCGACCGCCAACTCGCGGCGGCCGGCTGGGTCGTACAGCACGAGAACCAACTCAACCTCAACGCCTGCCAGGGCGTCGCCGTCCGCGAGGTCACCCTCGCCACCGGTCGGGCCGACTACCTGCTCCACGTCGACCAGCGGCTCGTCGGCGCCATCGAGGCGAAATGGGAGGGTACGGCGCCACGGGGCGCCGAGGCGCAGCTCGACCGCTATCTGGGTGGCCTCACCGCCGAGCAGCGGATGCGGGCGTGGCGGCGGGACGAGCCGCTGCCCTTCGGCTACCTCGCCACCGGCACCGAGACGGCGTTCGTGAACGGGCTCGACCCGTTTCCGCGTACCAGGGAGGTTTTCGCCTTCCACCGGCCCGAAACCCTCGCCCGGTGGATGCGCGAGGCGGACGACGACCCGACGACGCCGACGCTACGGGCCCGGCTGCGCCGGATGCCGGCACTCGACGGCGAGGGGCTGCGGCCGGCGCAGATCGACGCGATCCGGGGCGTGGAGCGCTCCCTGTCGGAGGACCGGGCCAGGTCGCTGGTCCAGATGGCGACCGGCGCGGGCAAGACCTTCACCGCCGTCACCGCCAGCTACCGGCTCTGCAGGCACGCCCGGGCCAACCGGATCCTCTTCCTCGTCGACCGGAACAACCTCGGCAAGCAGACGTTACGGGAGTACGCCGCCTACCGGACCCCGGACGATCGCCGCAGGTTCACCGAGCTCTACAACGTCGACCGGCTCTCCGGGGCCGGGATGCTCGGCTCCGCCACGGTCGTCATCTCCACCATCCAGCGGCTCTTCGGCGCGCTCTGCGGGCGGGAGCTGCCCGACGTCGACCTCGATGACCAGGCCTACGACAGCTATGACCGGGACGAGCCGGCGGAGGTGGGCTACAACCCGCAGATCCCGCCGGAGACCTTCGACCTGATCGTGGTGGACGAGTGTCACCGCTCGATCTACGGCAGGTGGCGGGGGGTGCTGGAATACTTCGACGCCTTCACGGTCGGGCTGACCGCGACCCCGGTGAAGCAGACCATGGGCTTCTTCCAGCAGAACCTGGTCTCGGAATACACCTACGAGCAGGCCGTCGCCGACGGGGTGAACGTCGACTTCGACGTGTACCGGATCAGGACCCACACCACCGAGGCCGGCGAGCGGATCGAGGCCGGCACGGTGGTGCCGCTCAAGGACCGGCGGACCCGGGCCGAGCGCTACCAGGAGATGGAGGACGATTTCGCGTACGAGGGCAGCCAGGTCGGCCGGTCGGTGATCTCCCGGGGTCAGCTCCGGCTGGTGCTGGAGACCTTCCGGGACCGGCTCTTCACAGAGATCTTTCCGGGTCGCTCCAAGGTGCCGAAGACGCTGATCTTCGCGCGGGACGACAACCACGCGGAGGAGATCGTCACGATGGTGCGGGACGTCTTCGCCCGGGGCAACGACTTCGCGCAGAAGATCACGTACGCCTCGCGGCGCGAGGGGAACAACCCCGACGACCTGATCCAGGACTTCCGGAACAGTCCCGAGCTGCGGATCGCGGTCACCGTCGGCATGATCGCCACCGGCACCGACGTACGCCCGCTGGAATGCGTCTTCTTCCTCCGCCCGGTACGCAGCGCCGCCTACTTCGAGCAGATGAAGGGGCGGGGCGCCCGCACCATCGAGCCCTCCGAGTTCCAGGCGGTCACCGAGGACGCCGAGGTGAAGGAGCGGTTCGTGGTCGTCGACGCGGTCGGGGTCACCGAGCTGAGGCTGGACGAGGCCGTACCGCTGGAACGGCACTCCGAGCGGCAGGTCTCCCTCGCCCAGCTCCTCGGCAGGGCGGGCCGGCTCAGCGCCACCCCCGACGAGGTGGCCACCCTCGCCTCCCGGCTCTCCCGGCTCGGGCAGCAGCTCACCGGGGAGGAGCGGCAGGAACTCGACGAACTGGCCGGCCAGCCGATGACCCAGATCGTGCGCGGCCTGGTCGACGCGGTCGCGCCGGAGCAGTTGAACGCCGCCCGGGAGGCCGGCCGGGATGCGGTGCAGGGCCTGATGGCCACCGCACTGCGTCCGCTGGCCGCCAGGCCGGAGCTGCGAGAGCGGATCATGGAGATCCGGCGCGCACACGACACCACAGACGACGGGGTCGGCGGGGGGTCGTAGTGTGCGGAGGCACCGGGCGGCTCGGCCAGCAGGGTCGTCTGGGGGCCGAGCCCCGCCCCGTCGTACGTCAGCGCTTGTAGGCGATGCCGCCGTAGCCGTCGACGTGGGCCGGGAGCTCGGATGCACCGGCCTCGGCCTCGGGGCGCCAGTGCGGGAAGGACACCACGCCCGGCTCGACGATCTCCAGCCCGTCGAGGAACCCCGCGAGCTGCTCGGGGCTGCGCACGATGTACGGGGGCTTGACCGACTGGTTGCGGACGCGGGTCGCCTGCACCATCGCCTCGCTGGTGTTCGTGCCGTCGCCGACCAGCAGATAGCTGCCGGCGGGCACCGCGTCCAGCAGCGTGCGTACGATCGCCCGGGCCTCGTCGTAGGACTCGATCGCGCCCAGGACGCCGAGCAGGATGACCCCGATCGGCCGCGTGAAGTCCAGCGTCCGGTGAGCCTCGCGCAGGATCTTGTCGGTGTCGCGCAGGTCGGCGTCGATGTAGTCGGTCGCGCCCTGCGGGTCGCTGGCCAGCAGGGCGCGGGCGTGCACCAGCACCAGCGGGTCGAAGTCCACATACACGATGCGGGACTCCGGGGCGGACGACTGGGCGATCTCGTGGGTGTTGTTGGCGGTCGGCAGGCCCGTGCCGATGTCGAGGAACTGGCGGATGCCCGCCTGCTCGACCTCGTAGCGCACCGCGCGGGTGAGGAAGACCCGCGACGCGCGGGCCATCGCGACCAGCCCCGGAGCGGCGGCCAGGACCGCCTTGCCGGCCTGCTCGTCCACCAGGTAGTTGTCCTTGCCGCCCAACAGGTAGTTCCACACCCTGGCCTGGTGCGGCACCGTGGTGTCGATTGTCGTCGCTCGCTCGACGTTGGGCGACGCGGCGGAATCGGTCATTGCGCAGCCTTCCATGATGGGGAGGTCGGTGCCTGCCGACAACAGCCGGATTCGGTGGCCCGGCCGCCACGGACTCGGAACAACACCCGAACATGAATCAGCATAGGCAGTCGGGGCCACGCTTTGCTGTGGGGTGGGGCCCGCCCGCGCCCGGATGGAGGATGCCGATGCCCTACCTGCCGATATCCCGGAAGCGGTGGCTGGAGCTGGCCCGGGAGAGCAACCACTACGGCGAGCAGGCCGCCCGGCTCCTGCTCGACCGTCAGTACAGCCTCGCGCTGGAGGTGGCGGACCGGGGAATCGGCGTGCGGGAGAAGCTCTACCGGCGCGGCCGGGGCGACCGCGAGGTCACCGAGGTCTTCGCCGACGACCTCCGCAACCGCGCCGAGATCCAGTCGACGTGGATGCAGGCCAGGCGGATGGAGGGCACGGAGCAGGCGGCCGATCTGCTCAGGGGCGGGATCGCGGACGCCACCCGGGCGCTGGCCCTCTTCGAAGAACTGGCCAGGGCACCGGAGGCGGAGTATCCGCTGCGGCCGGCGGAGGTCCGCCTGATGCTGAGCGAGCTGCTCGCCATGGCCGGTGACGCCGCGGCAGCCACCCGGCAGGCGGAACTCTCCATCGCGGACTACCGGCGGCACGGCGCAGGTGACGGGGATGCGGACGACGGGGGTATGAGCCAGCTCAAGTTCGCCCGCGCCCTGGCCCGGTATGCCGACATCATGGAGGCCACCGGATCGTCACCGGATCCGGTCGTGGCGGCGCGGCGCGAGTCCGTCGAGCTGAGCAGGCCGCACGCCCAGCCCGGCGGATGGCTGTGGCAGTGGCGGCTCGACCGGAGCCTGGTATGGCTCAGCACCCCGACGATGGAACGCTACTGCCTGAACGCGCTCCTGCTGGCCGCACGACTCACTCCGGCCACCGCCACCGCCACCGCCACCGGTCCGGCCACCGCCACCGGTCAGGGTGGCGGCACCGGCCCGGGTGGCGGTGCGGGTCCGGGCGGCGGCGCCGTCCCGGAGACCGTCGGCGGCGCGGTCGAGGCGCTGCTCGCGCTGCAGAGTGCCGCCGAGGGGTACGCGAGCCTCGGCGAAAGGGGCTACGGATGGCAGGTCGACACGTCGTTGGAGACCGCCCGGATTCTCCAGCGCCAGGCCGAGCTGCTGCGGGCGTACGGCCAGCGGACGGTCGCCGGTGCCTATCTCAGGCTGCGGGGCCGCATTTCCACCCCGACCGGGCAGGGCTGGTACGACGAGGTCACCCAGCTCCGGCCCACGCTTGCGCGGGCCGTCGCGGAGATGGCGTCCACGAGCCGGTGAGGTGCTGTCACGGCAGGTTCCGCAGGGCCTCGATCGCCACCCGCCGGCTCGTGTTCGCGTACGACGCGGCCTCGACGGCGGCCGGGTCGATCGGGCCCAACTGCCACTCGCCGAGCCAGTACTGCTCCAACTGCGTCGCGGTGTGGTTGCCGTAGACGGTGCAGGTGTAGGCCCGGATCAGCGGCACCGCGTTCGGCTCGGGGTAGTGGTAGCGGCAGCTCGGGGCGAGCTTGTCGATGAGCTTCTGCAGCGCGGCGCGGTAGTTGGTGCGCAGGTTGGCGGTGCCGAAGCCGGCCCGCGCGCGGGCGACCAGGGCGATCGGATAGAGCGTGACGACGGCGTACCCGACGTCGTCGATCGCTCCCTTGCCGGCGAGCGCGTCCAGGTAGCTGCTGGCCCGGATGGCGTCGTGGGTGACCTCCTGGGCCCAGTCCTCCAGCGTCTCCTCGGCGAAGTTGTTGATGTCGTCGAACTCGATGATCGCGGCGGTGGCGTCGTCACGGATGTCGGCCACCGCGATGGCGTCGAGGTGTGCGATCACCGCCGACTCGGCCTCGTTGAGCGCGTTGATCACTTCCTGGGTCATCGCGGCCAGCTCGGCCGGGGAGACGCCGCCGTCACCCACCCGGGACAACAGACCGAGGGCGAAGTCGACCATGTCGATCAGCGAGTCGTTGGGCCCGTCGGGATCGGTGGCGTGCGCCGGCTGGGCGGCGCCCGAGAGCACGAGCGTGAGCGCGAGCGCCGCCGCGGCGAACCCGCGCAGCAGTCTGGCCTTCATCTGGAGTCTCCTCTCACCCTGGTGCCGGCAGGCTGCCGGAGTCGACTGGACCTCCACTGGAGAGTGACTGGATCACCGGGCGATCCAGTCGGCGTCCAGTAGCTTTCCAGACCTGCTCAATACCGTGCGCCTGACGCCGATCGGCGTCCATCAGTGCCGGTCAGTGCCCGTCGTCCCACCTCACGCAGGTCCGCCTCCCCGGTGGCCGGCGTACCTACCCGGGTGGCTGGTGCCCGTGGCCGGCCCGGCTCTCCTGGAGGCGCAATGAGACGAAGGCTGCTGAAGACCGTCACCGCCGCGGTGCTGGCGACCGCGGTCGTGGTGCCGGGTGCCGCCCGGCCGGCCCAGGCGACGGATCCAGCCACGATCATCGCCGTCGCCCAGTTCGCCCTGCAGGCCTACTCGTACTTCAACAGTTCCGAGGACGGCGGGATGACGATCGAGGAGGCGACCAGCCGGATCATCGTCGAGATCGGCAACACCCGGAACACGATCATCGCGCACCTGGACGGGCTCGCCACCGCCGAGGCGCGGGCCTGCGCCGAGCACCACCTGCTCGAGTTCGCCGACATCGAGGAGTTCTCGCTCAGCCTGAAGCAGCGGTGGGCACAGGACGTCACCTCCTGCGTCACGCTGATCAACAGCCTCTGGAGCGCGGTCTCCACCGTCAGCGCCAAGAACCAGCTCGGCATCGCGCTCGGCACGGTCGGCCCGATCGCGCTGGTCGCCCGCGCCCAGGCCAGATTCAGCACCACCGAGCTGAAGAACCTGCTGATCGCGGCCTTCGAGCGGATCGAGCAGCGGTTCACGCCGTACTGCACCGCCGTCCCCAACGTGCCCGAGGAGTACTGGCAGTCGAATCCCGACCCCTCCTGGGTGTACGCCTGGTATTCCTGCGCACCCAGCCGGGAGCCGGGCAACCCGTGGGAGGAGACGAGCGTCGGCGCCTCCGGCGTCTACGAGCTGGGGCTCTGGCACTGGGGCGCCCCGGTCAACTACGCGAACTGGCCGACCCTCGTCGAGCAGTCCAAGGAGCGCTCCGCGGCGTCGGTTGCCAGGGCCGCGCTGAGCCAGCTCCGGGGGTAGCGTCGCCGGCTCCGGGGCCACGCGGCCGCTCGACGCCGTGATCATTCAATGATCGAAATATGACGCGTACGTGACGACTGCCGGCAGGGTCTCGATCAAGCGCCCGGCCGGGGCACGGATCAGCCGCCCCGGCCACCGGGGGCGAGTGCCCTGAGGGGGTGTGGGTAGAGACACCGTCGCAGCGCGACGTACCCGGCTGACCGGTTGGTTTCACGGGGGTACTCCGGCCGCCGCGAGCGCGGGCCAGCGGCGGCAGCCGGAGTGCACCGGTCAGCGCGGAGATCTACCGACACGACAGCATCCGGCGGCCGGAACACCGCTCCGGCCGTCGGATGCTGTGCCGCGTACGGTTGCCGCCGTCCCGCCGGTACCTTCTCCGCAGGCCACCGCGCCCGGATCCCCTCCGTCCCGACCACCCCGGGAGCCGTTCCGCGCTCCGCTGACCGGTCGACGGCTCCCCGGGACAGCCCGCTATTGCATACCGTCTGTCCAAACCGGGCAGTAAGGTTCGGGTCGACCACGGTTGCGTCGATCGGTAGCACACCATGCGGGGGAGCGGCGTGCGAGCTGTGACGTTTCGGCTGCTCGGGCCGGTCGAGGTTCGGGTGGACGACCGCCCGGTACGACTCGCCGGCCCGCGCAGCCAGGCCATCCTGGCCGCCATGCTGCTGGAACCCGACCGCCTCGTGCCGGTCTCCCGGCTCGTCGACGCCACCTGGGGCGAGAGCCCGCCGTCAAGTGCCAACGTGCAGGTACGCAACCGGGTGGCGGAGATGCGGCGGCTGTTGCGCGGCGTCGGCGTACCGGAGGACACGATCGAGACCCGTGGCTCCGGCTACCTGCTGCGACTGGCGGCGGGGCAACTCGACCTCGACGTCTTCGAACGCCGGGTCGCGGCGGCGGAGGACCACGCGCGGCGCGGCGAGTCGGCCGAGGCGGTCGAGGGGTTCGTCGCCGCGCTCACGCTCTGGCGAGGACCGGCGCTGGACGGGCTCCGCGCGCCGGTGCTGGCCGCCGCGGCCCAGCGCCTCGAAGAACGCCGGATGGCGGTGGTCGGCCACTGCATCGACCTCGAACTCGACCTCGGCCGGTACGACCTGGTCATCGGCAAGCTGCACGAGCTCGTCGACGCGTACCCATGGCGCGAGCCGCTGGTGGGCCGGCTGATCAGGGCGCTCTATCTCGCCAACCGGCAGCGGGAGGCGCTGGAGCGCTTCGACCAGCTGCGCACCCGGCTCGCCGACGAGCTCGGCGTCGACCCGTCGGCGGAACTCGTCGAGCTGCGCGACCTGATCCTGCGCAACGATCCCAGCCTGCGGGCCGGGGTGGCCCGGCCGCAAGGCGGCACGACATCGTCCGGAGCACAGCCGCGCACGGGGGCCGCCCCGGAGCCGCGCGCGGCGGCCGACCCGCGACCGCGCACGGCGGCCGGTCCGGAGTCGCGTCCGCCGCAGGTGGGCGGGGCCGGCGACGATCGGTCCGGTGACGATCCGGTGGATGCCGCGGCTCCGCCGGCCCGGATGCTCCCCGCCGAGGTGGCCGACTTCGTCGGCCGGGAGACGGAGGTGGCGGCGGTCCTCAACTGGCTGCCGGCGGAGCCGAAGGTCACCGTCGTGATGATCAGTGGCCTGCCGGGAGTGGGCAAGACCTCGCTCGCCGTACGGATCGCACACCGGCTCGGCTCCCGGTGTCCCGGCGCACAGCTCTACGTCGACCTCGCCGGCCACGAGCACCCGCTCGCCCCGGTGGAGGTGCTCGGGCGGTTCCTCCGGGCACTCGGCGTACCCGGTGACGACCTGCCGGCAGACCTGGACGAGCGCGCCGCGCGGTTCCGCGCGGCGGTCGCCGGCAAGCCCAGCCTGCTGGTGCTCGACAACGCCGGAAGCGCCGCACAGGTCCGCCCGCTGCTGCCCGGGATCGAGGCGGTCGTCCTGGTCACCGGCAGGCGCGCGCTGGTCGACCTCGACGGTGCGTATCAGCTCCGGCTGCGGCCGATGCCCGAGCCCGAGGCGGTACGGCTGCTCGCCGGTATCGTCGGCGCCGACCGGGTCAGTGCCGAGCCGGACTCGGCCACGCGGATCGTCCGGCACTGCGGCCTGCTGCCGCTCGCCGTGCGGATCTTCGCGGCGCGGCTCGCGGTGCGCAGTCGCGACACGCTCGGCCAGGCCGCCGAGCAGCTCGCCGAGGCCACCCACCGGCTCGACCACCTCACCCGGGCCGACCGCAGCGTCCGGGCCGCCTTCCAGTCGGCGTACGTCGGGCTCGACGTTGCCGCCCGGCGGGTGCTGCGCCGGCTCGCGGTGCTGGACCTCGACGACGCCCCCGGCTGGCTGGTGCCGGTGCTGCTGCCCGAGGAGCCGGCCACCGCCGCCGACGAGGTGGTCGGCAGCCTGGTGGAGGCGAGCCTGCTGGAGGTGACCGGGCCGGACGGCGCCGGCCAGCTCCGCTACCACGTGCACGACCTGGTCCGGGCCTTCGCCCGGGAACGCGCCGACGAGGAGGAGCCGGCGGACGGGCGCGAGGGGCTGCTCCGCCGGGTCCTCGGCACCTGGCTGACCCTGACCGAGGAGGCTCGGGTACGCCTCAGCCAGGAGGAACAGCCGCCACTCGCCCCCGGCCTGTCCCGGTTGCCGGCCCCGACCGACGCGCACCGACGCGACCCGCACGCCTGGTTCACCGCCGAGGCGACGGCGCTGCTGACGATGATCGAGCGGGCCGCGGCCGAGCCCGCACTCGCGGACTATGCCTGGGCGCTGACCTGGAACTGCGACTACTTCCTGCAACTCGACGTACGCCTGGACGACCTCGGCCGGGTCACCCGGATCGGGCTGGCCGCCGCCCGGCGCCGGGGTGATCCCGAGGGAGTCGCCCGGATGCGGCTCTGCGTCGCCTTCGCCGCGCTGCTGCGGGACGACCTGGAACCGGCGCGCGACCAGATCCGGGGAGCTGGCGACGGGGTGGCGGAGCCGTGGCTGCGCGCCGAGATCTACGGCGTGGAGCACCAGATCCAGGAGGCGCTCGGCAACTTCGCCGAGTCGCGGGCGGCGCTGACCCGGGCGATCGACCTCTACACCGAGGCCGGCGACCCTGCGTCGACCGGCACCAAGCTCACCCGGCTCGGGATGCTGCAACTCCAGCAGGGCGACCCCGCCGCCGGTGACACGCTGGCCCGCAGCGTCGGGCTGCTCCGCGCCGTCGCGGCCACCCGGCCGTTGGCCCTGGGGCTGCGCGGCCTGGCCGCCTGGCACGGCAGCCGGGGCGACATCGAGCCGGCCCGGACGGCATATCTGGAAAGTCTCGACCTGGTCCGGTCGCACCGGGACCACGTCGGCGAGGTGGTCGTGCTCAGCGAGTTGGCCGCGATGCTCACCGATCACCGGCGGCTCGTCGAGGCTGCCGGTCATCTCGACACCGCGCTCGACCGGGCCCGCCAGCTCGATGTGCCGCTCTACGCCGCCTACGCCCGGTCGGTGCACGGCCGGTGGCGGTTGGCGGCCGGTGAGCCCGGCCCGGCACGCGCCGAGATCGAGGCGGTGGTCGAGACCCTGGAGGTCCATCCGAGCTGGCACGTCACCGCGCTGATGGACCTGGCCCGCGCCCGTGACCGGCTCGGCGATGCCGAGGCTGCGGCGCGGGCCTGGTCGCGGGCGCTGAGGGTGGCTGTCCGGATCGGCGCCGAGGTCTGGGCGAACGAGATCGCCGAACGGCTTCCCACGCCGCCCGGCCTCACGCCGGGGCAACCGCCTCCCGACGACCCGGCCCGGTCGCCCGATCGCGACGACCTCCGGCCGACCGGCCGGGTCGTCCCGTCGAGTTCGCCCCGTCGGGAGGATCGGGTGCGGTCATCCGGCCGGCGGTCGGGCCGAGCCGCGCGGTGAGCGCCCGCCGCCCCGTCAGGGGACGGCGGGCACGCACCGTCTTCACCTCCCGCCGGTCGTCACCCGGCGGATCGGCCGATCAGATGCCGCCGAGCCGGGCCGGACACGGGTTCACCGGCTCCAGCACGTAGTCGAGCGTGCTGACCAGGCTGGGCTCGATCCGCTGGCGCTGCACCTGCGGCACCCAGCCGTCCTTGGCGACGATCACGTCGTACCGGCCCTTCGGCAGCCACCAGGAGTACATCCCCTTCTCGTTCGCCGAGAGGGTGTATCCGGTGGCCGGGTCGCCGACCCGGTTGACCCGGACCGTCGCCGGCAGCCGCAGCTCGGCACCGCCGCAGGTCCGGCCGATGACCGTCCCCTGCACCTTGCCCCAGCTACCCGGCGGGGAGACGTTCATCTCCACCCCGATCACCGGCAACGGATACGGGCTCTCCGTCACCAGGCCGAGGTCGGCGGTGTAGGTGCCGGGCTGCGCGACCCCGGCTGCCGCCGTGGCGGTCAGGGTGACCGTGACGCTCCGGGACGCACCGGGTGCCAGGGTGAAGCTGGCCGGCGTGCTGCTCAGCCAGGAGGCGTCGCCCGCCTCCAGGCAGGACTCGAGCCCGCCCAGCCGCTCGCTGTCGGCCGAACCCACGAACGAACTCGGCGAACCACCGACCTTGTACGCGCCGCAGACACCGGCGCCCCGATAGCGGGCGAACTGCGCGTTCGGCAGGTTCAGCCATGCCCCGGTCGCCGGGTCGTACGCCACCGTCCGGTTGGTAAGCGTGGTGGAGGCGGCGGTGGCGCCGCCGGCCAGCACCAGCATGCCGCCGGCGGCCGCGTACTGCGAGCCCCAGAGGTCGAGCGGCATCTCCGGCAGCGGGCTCCAGAGGTCGGTGCCCGGGTCGTAGACGTAGCCGTTCTTGAACTCCGTCGTGCCGACGCCACCGGCACAGTAGATCCGGCCGCCGATGCCGCCGCAGGACATCCAGGAGGAGCCCTGCGGATAGGAGTTCACAACTCCGAACGTCCGGGTGAGCGGGTCGAAGACTGTCACGTCCGCCGTGTCGACGGCGCACTCGTTGTCACCGCAGCCGCCGACGACGTAGAGCTTGCCGTCGACGGTCGCGAAGGCGGCCGCCGCCCGTGGCTCCGGATTCGTCACCCCGGGCAGGGTGCTCCAGGTGCCGGAGGCCGGGTCGAAGACGTCGACGGTCTCGACCGGCGCGTCACCGGCGCCCCAGCCGCCGACCGCGTAGATCCGGCCGTTCAGGGCGGCGACCGCCGGCTTCGACCGCCCGGACGGCATGTCCGGCAGGGCGGTCCAGACGTTGGTTGCCGGGTCGTACACCCAGGTCTTCCGCTCGGTGCCGGTGCCGGCACCGCCACCGATCGAGTAGACCTTGCCGTCCAGCGTCACCGCCGAGTTGTCGTAGACCGCGGCCGGCAGGTTGGCCACCCGGGTCCAGGCGTCGTCGACCAGCGGCGCCGCGCCGACGGTGCCGGCCCCGCCGCCGTACCTGACGCCGGTACGTCCCTTGCTGAGCCCTTTGATCTTCTGTTCCACCAGCTCCGCGCCGCTGGCGGAGAGTTCGCTGAACCGGGAGGCCCGCTCCAGCGCCTGCACCGTGGCGGGGGCGTTACCGGTGTTCGTCACCGTCACGGTGACGTTCCGGGTGCTGCCGTAGGGCTGGTGCAGCTCCAGGTTGGTCGGGCTGACCGCCAGCCGGGCGGCCCGGAGCGCGAAGTCGGCCCGCCGGGTGCCGTCCGCGACCACCGTCACCTGCTTGGTGAGCGGCCGGTACGGCGACAGGCTTGCGGTGAACGGCTGCGCGCCGGTCAGGCTGGAGAAGAGCCAGTAGAAGCCGTCCGGGATGTTCGGGTCGTCCGGCGTCGCCGCCGAGACACCCTTGTCCAGCGGCTCGTTGTCGCTGGTGACGGTGACACCGTTCAGGGGTCCGCCCGTGTTGGCGTCGGTGGTGAAGCCGGCGACCAGTCCGCCCGGCTCCGGCGTGCAGAGCCGGTTGACCACCGTGACGTCGTCCACCTCCCACCACCAGGCGAAGGTGCCCTTGAAACGGAACCGGACCAGCGCCTCCGCCGCCCCGGCGGCCGGGTCGAGCGGAATCTCCTCGATCCGGGGGCCGCGCCGGCTGACCGTCTGGTGCCAGACGTTGGTCCAGGTGGTGCCGCCGTCGGTCGAGACGTCGACGTCGGCGGTGTCGCTGACCCCCACCGCGCGCCAGTCGCTGTTGAAGCGCAGCAGCGGCGCGTCGACCGCCGAGAAGTCCAGCGGCGGCGTGATCAGATCGGTGTCCTGGGTGTTGCCGCTGCCCAGCGCGTCACTGTCGATGATGGCGAAGTTGCCGGTACCGCCGGTGAGGTTGCCCCGGCCGGCCGGGTCGTCGAAGGCCCAGCCACCCTTGTCGGTGCGGTTCACCACCGACCAGCCCGCCGGCGCCGAGCTGGCGTCGAAGCTCTCCGAGAGGAGCGGCTCGCCGATCCCGGCCCGGTATCCGGCGGCGGTGCAGCTCGGCAGCACGGCGACGGTGATGTTCTGCGTCTTGGAGCCGGTGCCGACCGCCACCTCGGTGCTGACCGGCCGGTAGCCGGGGTAGACGACCGTGGTGGCCAGCGTGTAGGTGGCGCTGCCGGGGACGGTGAACGAGTAGGCGCCGGTCACCGGGTTGGTGTAGACCGGGCCGCCGGGGCGTCCGGAGACCTCGATCCTCGCGTAGAGCGGCCAGCCGTGCCCGGAGCCGTCGGTGACCCTGCCGGCCACGGTGACCATCCGGGCCGGACTCAGGGCGAAGTCCTGGGCCAGCACGTCGCCACGGGCGACGGTCACGGTGGCGGTCGCCGGGGTGTAGCCGTAGGCGCCGGCGGTCAGCTCGTGCGTGCCGGGGGGCAGCATCAGCGCGTACGTCCCGTCGGCGTCGGTGAGGGCGGTGAAGGTGCCGGTGCGTACCTCGACACCGGCGATCGGCTCGGAGGTCGCCGCGTCGGTGACGGTGCCGGTGACCCGGCCGGCGTCGCCGCGCGGCGCGGCGCTGACCGCCTGGTACGCGTTGAGCCGCCCCTCCCCGAAGGTGTTGTTGTCGTCGAGGGTGCCGCCGCAGGTGAGCGCGTCGACGTCGGTGGCGGTGTCGTCGAGCAGGGTCTCGGTGGCCTCGATGTTGCCCTTCAGCGCGGGGGCGGCCGACCAGATCAGTGCGACGGTGGCCGAGACGTGCGGCGCCGCCATCGAGGTGCCGCTGCCGAGCCCGTAGCCGTTGCCGGGCAGGCTGGACCGGACGTTGCTGCCCGGCGCCGCGATGTTCGGCTTCACTCCGCCGTCGATGCTGGACGTGCCCCGGCCGGAGAAGCTGGAGATGACGTTGTTGCTGTCGTACGACCCGGCCGCGTACGCCAGCGGGTAGTCGCCGGGGTTCTCGGTGGTGTTGCAGCCCGGCCCGTCGTTGCCGGCGGAGAAGCTGGGGAAGATGCCGGCGGCGCGCCAGGCGGCCACGGTCTGCGTGTACCACTCGTCGCTGCGGCCGCCGCCCCACGAGTTGTTCACGACGTCGGGGCGCAGGTCGGGTCGGGGGTTCTGCCCGTTGAGGTCGGTCGGGGCGAGCACCCACTGGCCGGCGGCGAGCAGCGAGGCGTCGGAGCAGTTGTTGGTCTCGCAGCCCTTGGCGGCGATCCAGCGGGCGCCGGGTGCCACGCCGATCTGGTTGCCGGCACCGTCGTCGCCGACCATCGTGCCCATGGTGTGCGTGCCGTGGCCGTTGTTGTCGCACGGCGCCGGGTTGGCGCAGACCCCGGCCGGGTCGAACCAGTTGTAGTCGTGCTCGAAGCCGCTGCCGGTGTTGCCCCGGTAGGAGCCGCGCAGGGCCGGGTGGTCGAACTGGACGCCGCTGTCGATGTTGGCGACGACCAGGCCCTCGCCGCGGACGTCGAATTCGGACCAGACCCGGGGCGCCTCGATGTTGCCGATGTTCCACTCGACCGCGTCGGTGCCGGCATCGGTCGTGGCCCGAATCGGCTCGGGTTCGATCAGTTCGTAGTTACGACTGGGCTCGATGCGTCGCACGTCGTCCCGGGCGGCGATCGCGTCGAGCAGGGCCCGGTCGCCCTCGACCCGCAGGACGTTGGCGATCCAGTACGGCCGGTAGCTCGTGCCGCGTTTGTCCAGTTCGGCGCGGAGGCCGCGCTGGCTGCGCTCGGCAGTCGTGGTCAGCGCCCGGTAGACCGCGGTGGCCCGGTCGTCGGAGTCGGCCAGCTTCGCTGCCCCGCTGAGCTCGGCGCGGTCTCGCATGTAGACGGTGAAGGTGGTGGTGCCCTCGGCGGCGAGCTCGGAGAGGAGCTCTCGGCTCACCTCCGCGTCGGGTGCGGCTGCGGTGGCGACCGCAGGCTGTGCGGTGACGGCAAGCAGCGCGGCGGCGGCCACGGCCGCCAGCCGCCGGCGTAGTGGCTGGTCGGCCCGGCTCGATCTGGATCGGTGCGGCATGCTTCCTCCCCCATTGTTCGGTGTCCCGAGTGGTCTCGGGGCCGGTCGCCCAGCTCCGGATGTCCGGGCTAGCGCCACGCGTGTGCCCGACAATCGTTCACGGACAGCACCCCCCACATGGGCTAGGAGTAATGCTCTTGCTCCGGGGGGTAGTGATCAATGCTCGATGTCGGCCAGTATCTAGGCAGTAACTAGGCGTATTTCGGTCAGGAGTGAGCCTACTGCCCTACATCGGTTAGCGTCGCTGTTGACGCGCCCGGTCAAACCCGTTTGGCTAGGGCCCGCACAGCCGACGGGGGAGGAAGTGGAGCGAGGTGGCAAACGGAGAAGTCCCGCTGGTCGTGTGCGTCTCTACCGACGTCGCGGTGCGGGAACGCGTGGTGCGACGGCTGGACGACTTCGGCACCGTCGTGATCTGTTCGGATCTCTCCGAGCTGCGGGCGATGCTGTTTCCGACGGCCGGCGACGCAACGAACCCCGGCCCCGGCCCCGGCCCCGGCCCAGTGAGCCTCGGCGAGCTCTCCGTCGACCCCGGCGGCCACCTGGTCACCTGGCGCGGCGAGCCGCTGGCGCTGACCCGGCTCGAACGGGAGCTGCTGGCCCGGCTGGCAAGCGCCCCGCTCGGGGTCTGGACCTACGAGCGGCTCTTCGGCTCGGTCTGGGGTGGCGCCTACCTCGGTGACACCGCCATCCTGCACTCGGCCGTGAAACGGCTGCGCCGCAAGCTGCGCGCCGTCGAGGGCGGGCCGCAGGTGCAGACCGTACGCGGCGTCGGCTACCGCCTCGCCCCCGGTCGCTGACGACCGTCGGGGGTCGGTCCCCGTCGGTCGGCCCGGCTGTGCTGCGGGCCGGTCTCCGGTCGGCCCGGATGCGGTGCGGGCCGGTCTCCGGCGGTCGGCCCGGCTGCCGAGCTGGCCTGTCTCCGGTCGGCCCGCCCGGATGCCCTCGGCGCCGGCTCGATGCCGGCACTCCGAGGGCGCCGTGCCACCATGGCAGGCGTGAGCACAGACGTCCCGGTGCCGCCCCCGCCCGGCCAGCCGGCCCCTCCTCCGGCCAACCCCCGGTGGCGGCGCTGGCTGCTCGGCGCGCTCGCCGGCTGGGCGGCGCTGCTGCTGGTGCTCACCCTCGTCTCCGTGCGCCGCGACGACCCGACCGTACGGGAGCAGCGCAGCATCGAGCAGGCCGGACCGGTGGTGGACCGGGCGCTCGGGGAGCTCGTCGCCGCGGCCGGGCCGGACGTCGCCGTCGAACTCGCGCCGAGGGTCCCCGACGAGTGCGAGCTCACCGTGTTGCGCGAGGGCGCGACGTTGGACGCGACGGTCCTGATCCGCGCCCCGGAGGCGGAGCTGCCCGGGCTGCTGGACCGGATCGCCCAGCGGCTGCCGGCCGCGTACCGGGCCGGGGTCCGGCACAGTGCCGACGGCAGCGTGCACGTCCTGCGGGCCGACGCGGGAGAGTTCGTCGCGATCGAGGGCGGCCAGGCTGGTCCGGGCATCCTGGAGCTGACCGTCAGCACCGGCTGCCGGCCGGTCTCCGGCGGCCCGGACCGCCGCGCCGCCGCGCCGCTGCCGCCGGCCGAGCCGGACCCGCTCCGGGTGCTCGGCGCGCTCGGTGCGACCGAACCGACCCCGGTCGAGCTGGTCACCGTGGGCTGCCCGGGCCGGGGCAGGGCCTGGACGGCGTACGCCATCGGGCGGGGGAGCTCGGCCGGCCCGCCGGGCGCCCTGCTGCCCCGGCCCGCCGGGGCCGTCGTGATCGCCGACACCACCGAGCTGTACGCCTACCGCAGCGGCCCGGTCAGCGTGGTGGTCGAGAGCGGCGACGGCCGGGTCCGGGTCGCCACCACCACGAGCTGCGAGGGGTGACCGGACCATGCCGGCCCGGCCGATCCAGCCTGCCCGGCGGTCGTCAGGCCCGGCGGGTCTTCGAGCCCAGCGGTCGTCAACCCCCGGCGGTCATCAGTAGACCAGCGCCTGGGCGCCGTCGGCCATCGCCTCCTCGACGAAGACCGCCGCCCCGGCGATGCGTACGCCCGACAGCACGTCCGGCTCGCCGATCTCGCGCCGGGCGGCGCACTGGCTGCAGACGGTCACCCGACCGCTGCTCAGGATCACGTGTAGCAGCTCGGCCAGCGGCGCGGAGTGCGGCAGCTCGAACTCCTCGGCCCGGCCCGGCAGCGCGAACCAGCTCGACTCGCCGGTCAGCCAGAGCGACACGTCGACGCCGGAGGCGACCGCCGTGGCGGCCACGGTGAGGGCCTGTGCGCAGCGTTCCGGAGAATCCGAGCCGGCGGTGGCCTTGACGACCAGGGTACGAGCCATGCCGCCAGCATAGGATCTACCCGTCATGGTTACCGAGATCGGGTTCGTCAGCCTGCTGGTCGCGGGATTAGGCGCGCTCGCCGGTTATCTGGTCTATCTGGCCGTGAGAATTTCGAGAGGACGTTGGTGAGTGCGAGGAGTGAGCCGGGTTTGCGAGCCCCGCAGTCACGAACGGAGGGGATGTTGGTGAGTGCGAGGAGTGAGCCGGGTTTGCGAGCCCCGCAGTCACGAACGGAGGGGACGTTGGTGAGTGCGAGGAGTGAGCCGGGTTTGCGAGCCCCGCAGTCACGAACGGAGGGGACGCTGTGAGCGACAACTCGATCGAGCCGCCGCCCTGGCTGAACGCGCCACCGGTCGACCCGTACCCGTACGAGGAGACGTACGACCTGCGCAAGGGTCCGGACCTGCATCCGGCGCTGCTCGGGCTGCTGCCGTACGTCGGGCTGTGGCGGGGGCGGGGGCGGGGCGGCTTCCCCACCATCGAGGACTTCGACTACGCCCAGGAGATTCGGATCACCCATGACGGTCGGCCCTTCCTCCGCTACGAGTCGCGGGCCTGGATCCTCGACGAGCAGAGCCGGCCGGTCCGGCCGGCCGGGCGTGAGGTCGGCTGGTGGCGGGCGGTGCTCGACTCCGAGGGCAGGGGCACCGACGAGCTGGAGGTCACGCTGACCACCCCGACCGGGGTGACGGAGCTCTATCTGGGCAAGGTCACCGGTACCCGGGTGGAGTTGGTCACGGACGCGGTGCTGCGCACCTCGACGGCGAAGGAGGTCACCGCCGGGCACCGGCTGTTCGGCATCGTCGAGGGTGCGCTGCTCTACGCCCAGGACATGGCGGCGATGGGTCACCCGCTCTCGCCGCACCTATCCGCCCGCCTGATCCGCGTCGGCGGCTGACGTGTAAGGAAGGGCCCCTTCTTATCGTTTTCTGTTGTAGAAGGGCCCCCTCCTTACACACCCCCTCCTTACACCCATTCCTCACAGGTGAAGCCGAGGAGGTCGCGCAGTGCGGCGGTGTGCGGTGAGGCGGGCAGCGGTGCGCCGTCCAGCGCGCGGACCTCGGCGAGCCCGCGTACGGACGAGGTGAACCAGACCCCGTCGGCCGCCCGCAGCTCGGCGGGGGTGACCAGGCGCTCGGCCACCCCCCAGCCCAGGTCGCCGGCGTGCCGGAGCAGCCAGTCGACGGTCACGCCGGGCAGGATTCCGGTCCGGTCCGCCGGCACGGTGTGCAGTGTCCCGCCGGTCAGCCAGACCAGGTTGGCGGTCGGCCCCTCCAGGGCGTACCCCTCGATCGAGGTCCAGAGGGCGTCGTCGACGCCGTTCGCGGCGGCCCAGCGCCGGGCGGCCTCGCTCACCCCGTACGACGTGGTCTTGAGCCCGCCGAGCAGCCACGGCCGGCCGGTACGGGCGTCGGCGGCGATCCCGAGCGGCAGGGTCGCCACCGCGATGCCGTCCCGGCGGGCCCGGCGGGACGCGGCCGGCACGCCGGAGAGGGTGGCGTAGACGGTCGGCCCGCCGCCCTCGGGTCCCCGGGTGCAGACCAGCCGGAGCGCGCCTTCGGTCCCGGCCGGCCAGCCGGCGCAGGCGGTGTCGAGCAGGTCGCGCAGCGCGGCGGTGCCGGGCAGCGGCAGCTCCAGCGCGTTCGCCGCGCGGGCCAGGCGGGCCAGGTGCTCGTCGGCCAGCCAGGGACGGCCGGCACGGACGTGCATCGTCTCGAAGAGTCCGTCGCCCCGGAGTACGCCCCGGTCGTCCGCGCGGACCACCGGCTCGCCGGCCGGCACCACGCCCCGGCCCAACACCACGATCACCATCTCCGGGTGCGACATCCTGCCGAGGGTAGTCGGGCGTCGGGCCGTGACCCGGGTACGGCCGAGGGCGAACTATGCTTTGTCGGTGTCGGAATCGTCACTTGCGGAGATGCTGCGTTCCCGCGGACTGCGGTTGACGGCGCAGCGACAGTTGATCCTCGAGGCCGTGCTCGAGCTCGGGCACGCCACGCCCGAGCAGGTGCACTCGGCGGTCCGCGAGGTCGCCGCCGGAGTGAACATCACCACGATCTACCGGACACTGGAACTACTCGAACGCCTCGGATTGGTTACCCATACGCACCTGTCCCACGGGTCACCGACATACCACGCCGCGGGTGAGGACGCCCACGTGCACCTGGTCTGTCGGATCTGCGGGGCGGTCGACGAGGTCGATCCGGAGGTGTTCCAGCCGCTCTGCGACAAGCTGGCGGCCGAACGGGGCTTCCAGGTCGACATCGGGCACGTGGCGCTCTTCGGCGTCTGCGGCCGGAGCGACTGCGAGGAGCAGCGGGAATGAGTGGAGCAGCGGGAATGAGTGGAGTGGTCGCGGGATGACGGAGGAGCGGCGGGGATGATCGACATCGCGGGCGCGGTGGCTGTCGAGGCGATCGACGAGGAGACCCGGGACCGGCCGGCGCCGGAGCACGCCGCGGCCGGCGTACGTCCGGTGGCCGCGCACTACGGCGACCCGATCCGGGAGCAGCGGCTGCTCGCCACCGACGTCGGCCTGGTGGACCGCTCGCACCGGGGCGTGATCGCCGTACCGGGGGTCGAGCGGGCGGGTTGGCTGCACACCCTGACGACCCAGCACCTCGCCTCGCTCGCCGCCGGGCAGGGCAGCGAGCTGCTTGTGCTCTCCCCACACGGGCACGTCGAGCAGCACGCCATGGTCGCCGAGGACGGCGAGACCACCTGGCTGGACACCGAGCCGGCGGACACCGCCGGCCTGCTGACCTATCTCGAGAAGATGCGCTTCTTCACCCGGGTCGACCCGCGCGACGCGACCGCCGACTGGGCGCTGCTCTCCCTGGTCGGCCCGCGCGCCACCGAGGCGGTCGCCGTGCTGGGGGTCACCGGCCTGGCCGAACCGGACGTGCTCGGTGTGCCGGGCCCGAAGTTCGCCGCCGGCTCCCTGCCACCCCGGCCCACCGCGGTGTACGACGTGCGCGCGCTGCCGGGCGGCGGCTGGGCGCGCCGGGTTCGGCTCGGGGTCGACCTGCTGGTGCCCCGGGGAAGCCTGCCGGAGGTGGTCGGCACGGTGACCGGCGCCGGCACGCCGGTCGCCGGGCTGTGGGCGTACGAGGCGGTGCGGGTGGCGCAGCGGCTGCCCCGGGTCGGCTTCGAGACCGACCACCGGACGATCCCGGCCGAGGTGGGGCTGGTCGCACCGGCCGTACACCTGGACAAGGGCTGCTACCGGGGGCAGGAGACGGTGGCCCGGGTGCACAACCTGGGGCGCCCGCCGCGCCGGCTGGCGCTGCTGCACCTCGACGGGGTGAGCACCGACCAGCTTCCGGCGGTCGGCGCCCCGGTGACCGCCGACGGCCGTACGGTCGGGTTCGTCGGCACGGCGGTCCGGCACTTCGAGTTGGGGCCGGTCGCGCTCGCCGTGCTGAAGCGGTCGGTGCCGGCGGACGCCGCGCTGCGGGTCGAGGATTCGACGGCGGCGATCGACCCCGAGTAGACGGCGGCGGCGGTCGACCACGGGCAGACGGCGGCGGCGATCGACCCCGAGTAGACGGCGGCGGCGGTCGACCACGGGCAGACGGCGCCGGTCGGCGCCGGATAGACGGCGGCAGCGGTCGGCACCGGGCAGACGGCGGCGGTCGGCACCGGGCAGCGGCGACCGGACGGCCGGGGGCGCGGTTTCGCCGGTGGCGGGTGTGCCCGGACGCCTCGGTTAGGATCCCGGCATGACGGGCACCTTGATCACGGTCGCGCCGACCGGGGCCGAGTCGGCGAAGGCGGAGGTCCCGGCACTGCCGGTCACCCTCGACGAGCTGCTGGTCACCGCCAGGGAGTGCGAGGCGCTCGGCGCGGCAGTGATCCACGTGCACATCCGCGACGACGAGGGCCGGCCGACCCTCGACCCGGGCCGGCTGCGGGAGACCGTTGCCGCGCTGCGGGACGACACCGGGCTGGTCGTGCAGCTCTCCACCGGTGGCGCGGTCACCGATCCGGAGGCGGATCGGCTGGCGGTGCTCGACGCCGGTCCCGAGATGGCCTCCTGCACCATGGGCACTGTCAACTTCGGTGACGACGTCTTCCTCAACCGCTGGGAGTTCATCGTCGAGCTGCACACCCGGATGCAGGACCGGGGCATCGTGCCCGAGTACGAGATCTTCGACCTCGGCCACCTGACCACGCTGCGCCGGCTGCTCGACCGGTACGGCCTGCCGGCCGGCGGGCACGTGCACGTCGACTTCGTGATGGGGGTGCCCGGCGGCATGCCGGGCAGCACCGGGACGCTGGTCGCCTGCGCCGAGGCGCTGCGCGATCTGCCCGACGGGACGACCTTCTCGGCGACCGGCATCGGCCGGAGCACGATCCCGGTGATGCTCGCCTCGGTCTCGGCCGGCGGGCACCTGCGGGTCGGCATGGAGGACACGATCACCTACGCCAAGGGGCGCCCGGTGGAGTCGAACATGCAACTGGTCGCCCGGGCGGTCGGGCTGGCCCAGCTCGCCCAGCGTCCGCCGTTGGGCCCGGCACAGGCACGGGAGCTGTTGGGACTCGCCGTACAGCGTTGAGGGGGCGCCGGGTCGACCTCCCGGCCCGGTGGGTACCGTCCGCCGCCATGGGCGAGATCTACGACGGCGGTGCGCCGCTGGTGGAGGTGGTCCGGTCGGGCTTCGTGGAGTCCGTGCACCGCGGTTCGGTGGTGGTGCTGGACGCGGGCGGATCGGTGCTGGCCGGGGCGGGTGACGTCACCGGTCCGGTCTTTCCGCGATCGTCCAACAAGCCGCTCCAGGCGGTCGGGATGCTCGGCGTCGGGCTGCGGTGCGGCGGTGCCGACCTGGCCGTGGTCTGTGCCAGCCACCACGGCGAGGACCTGCACGTCGACCGGGTCGGCGGGCTGCTGCGGCGTACCGGGCTGGCGGAGTCGGCGCTGCGCTGCCCGCCGGACCTGCCGCTGTCGGAGCAGGCCCGGGAGGCGCTGTTCCGGGCCGGGGGCGGGCCGTCGCGGCTGCGGATGAACTGTTCCGGCAAGCACGTCGGAATGCTGCTCAGCTGCCAGGCCGCCGGCTGGCCGGTGGATGGGTACTGGCGCCCCGGGCACCCGCTTCAGCGGCGGATCACGGCCACGGTCGAGGAGTTCACCGGCGAGCCGGTCGCGGCGGTCGGGGTCGACGGCTGCGGCGCGCCGGTGCTCGCCGTCTCGCTGACCGGGCTGGCCCGGGCGTACCTGCGGCTGGTCTCGGCGGAGGCGGCCCCGGCGGCACGGACCGTCGCCGACGCGATGCGGGCGCATCCGGAGCTGGTCGCCGGCACCGCTGCGGAGGCGTACGACACCCGGCTGATGACCGGGATCCCCGGGCTGCTCGCCAAGAGCGGCGCGGAGGGAGTGGTCGCGGTGGCGGTGCCGGGGTACGGGGCGGTGGCCGTCAAGATCGACGACGGAGCGACCCGCGGCCGGATGCCGGTACTGGCCTCGGCGTTGCGCCGGCTCTCGGATCGCGCCGGCAACCCGCTGGACGCGCCGGTCCTCGACGAGCTTGCCGAGCTACCGCTGTACGGCGGTGGCGAGGTCGTCGGCTCGGTACGCGCCCGCTGGTGACCCCTGCCACGCCGGCCTCTGCCGGCTGTCCGACCCGATGCGTCAAACAGCTCGCCGAGCGGGAACGCCGGAACTGAGACGTGCACAACTATCGCTAACTCTGGCAAGCGTTTTGCTTGCAGGAGCAAGCGGGGGTCGTTACCGTCGAAGACATGGCCAACCCGAAGGACCTTCCCCGGGACATCGGTGGGTTCATCCGCGACCTGCGCCGCAACGCGAAGATCTCGTTGCGGCAACTGGCCGAGCAGGCGGGGGTGAGCAACCCCTACCTGAGCCAGATCGAGCGCGGGCTGCGTAAGCCGAGTGCGGAGGTGCTCCAGCAGTTGGCGAGCGCCCTGCGGGTCTCCACGCCGGTGCTCTATCTCCGGGCGGGGCTGCTCGACGACCGCGAGGGGCAGGGCGTGCTGGCCGCCATCGCGGCCGACCCCGACCTGACGATGCCGCAGAAACAGTCGTTGAGCCAGATCTACGAGACGTTCCGCCGGGAGAACCTCCGGCACGGGGACGCGGACGTCCGGCACCCGGACATGGACGCGGACGTCCCGACCGGACCGCCCACCGGCACCGGTGCCGGTGATGATCCGACGGAGGCCGTACTCGAATCGGTGGCGGTGACCGAGGCGGGCGCCGCCGCGCCGCCGGCCGGGACCCGACCGGGGGCGGAGTCCGCCCCGCCGGGCGGGGAGACCACGCCGCCGGGCGGGGAGACCACGCCGCCGGGCGGGGAGACCGCCCCGCCGGGCGGGGACACCACGAGGACAACCACGACGAGGACGACCACGAAGAGGACCGCCAGGAAAGCGGTCAAGAAGGCCGCGCCACCGGCTCCGTCGGTCGCCTCGGCCCCTGAGGAGGAGCAGCCATGACCCAGCCCCGTACCACCCGGATCCCCGGCCCGCTCTACGCGGTGGCCGGTGCCGGCGACATCGCGTACCAGCAGTTGCGCCGGCTGCCCGCCGTGGTGAGTGGGCTCGGCGACGAGACCACCCGCACCGAGCTGCGCGACAGGGCCGTGGCGACCAGCACCGAGCTGCGTCAGAAGGCCGCGCTGACCCTGCGCAACGCCAACTCCGGCGCGGTGAACCTGCGGCACCGCGCCGCGAGCCGCGAATTCGACCTCGACCGGCTGCGGGAGGCGACCATCCGCAACGCGGCCGTGGTGGTGGCCGGCGCGCAGGCCGCCCAGGAGCGGGCGCTCGCCGTCTACGGCGACCTCGTCGCCCGGGGCGAGCGGGTCGTCGGCAGCAGCGTGGTGCAGGCGGCCGACACCGTCAACGCGGACATGACCGCCAGCGAGACCCGGGCGGTGCCCGGCCCAGGGCAGCCGGCGCTGAGCACCACCCCGGCCGAGGTGGTCGAGCAGGTCAAGGAGCCGGCCGCCGCGACCGCCGCTACCGAGGCGACGCCGACGGCCACCGAGATCGGGGTGACACCGGCAGCGTCGGAGGCGACGCCGACGAAGCCACCGGCCGCGAAGCGCCGCCCGGCGGCGAAGTCGACCCGCCCGGCAACCCGGCGCACCCGCCCCACGACCGAGAAGTAGCGGGCAGGCGACCCGGGTGGGTGCGGCAAGTGGCACGCACCCGGGGTCGCCGGCATAAGCTTTCCGCCATGGCCCAAGCCGCGCCACTCTTCTTTGACGAGGTCGTCACCGTCATCAACCTGGTGCTGATCGTCTTCGCCCTCGTGGTCCAGGGCGTCGCGCTCGTGCACTGCATCACCCAGCGCTCGGATGCGTTCCCCGCGATCGGCACGCTCCCGAAGGGAGCCTGGATCGCCATCCTGGCCGTCTGTCTGGTGCTCACCCTGCTGCTCTACCAGCCGATCAACCTCTTCGCGCTGATCGGCATCGCGGCGGCACTTATCTATCTGCTCGACGTCCGGGTCGGACTGCGCGACCTGACCGACGGCAAAGGCTTCTGGTGAGAGACTTCCGCTGGCCACCGCCGCCCGACGGCGGACCACGGACGTACGGCCCCGGTCCGACCGCGCCGCGCAGCGGTCGGCCGGCGTTGCCGGATCCGGAGACCGAGCTGGTCGCCACCCCGCACGGCGTACGGCTGGAGCAGTTGGTGACCGGCGACGGTGACCCGGTCACGGTCTTCGCACACGGTCTCGGCACCGGCATCTCCACCACCCGGCCGCTGGGCAGCGCGGTCAACGGCCGCAAGATCTTCTTTCAGTTCCGTGGCCACGGCCGCTCCGACGCGCCGGAGGGCGAGTGGAGCTACGCCGACCTGGCCCGTGACCTGCGCGCCGTCGCCGACCTCGGCGGCGCCACCCGGGCCCTCGGGATCAGCCTCGGCGCGGGCGCGCTCTGCCGGCTCCTCTGGGAGAGCCCGGGCCGCTTCGCGCGGGCCGTCTTCGTGCTACCGGCCGTGCTCGACAGGCCCCGGCCGGAGGTGGCCCGGCGCCGGATCGGCGAACTCCTGGCCGCGGTACGCGGCGGCGACGCCGCCGAGGTGGCCGAGGCGGTCGCCTTCGAGGTGCCGCCGGCGATCCGCAACACACCGGCCGGCTGGGCCTACCTGCGGCAGCGGGTGGACCAGTTGACCCGGGACGGCCTCGCGGCCGGGCTGGCCGACCTGGCCGGTCAGGTCCCCGTCCGGCAGCCGTCGGCGCTGACGGCGGTCACCGCCCGTACCCTGGTGATCGGCTGTGCCGGTGACGACCTGCATCCGGTCCCGGTCGCCGAACAGCTCGCCGAGGCGCTGCCGGGGGCGAGCCTGCACGTCTACGACCGGCCCGGCCTGCTCTGGACACACCGCGCCGACCTGCGCGAACGGATCAGCAGCTTCCTCAACTGAGGCGACCGCGCGGCATGAGGCGACCGGGCGGCATCGGGCGCCCCTCGGCGGCGACCCGGAGTACCGTGACGATCCATGGGCGTTCATCAGCACGGCCGGACCAGCCGGCTCGACCTCGCCGACCCGACCGTGCGCGAGTGGGAGTGCACGGTGCTCGCCGTCGACCCCGAGCAGGGGATCGTGCTGGACAGGTCGGCCTTCTATCCGGGTGGCGGCGGCCAGCCGCCGGATCACGGGGTGCTGCTCTGGCAGGGCGTACAGACCCGGATCGTCGGCACCCGCAAGGGCGACGACCTCTACCTGATCCCCGCCGAGGGTGATCCGCTGCCGCCGGCCGGCACGGCGGTGACCGGGGCGGTCGAGGACGAGCGGCGCAGCCTGCTGATGCGCACCCACTCCGGGCTGCACGTGCTCTGCGGCGTGGTCTTCCGGGACTTCGGGGCCCTGGTCACCGGCGGCAACATGGAGCCGGGCGAGGCCCGGATGGACTTCAACCTGCCGGAGGTGCCGGGCGACTTCAAGGCCCGGCTGGAGGAGCTGGTCAACAGCGAGGTCGCCGCCGACCGGGCGGTCGCGGTCAGGGTGCTGCCCCGGGCGGAGGCGCTGGCGCTGCCGGACATCATCCGTACCCAGTCCAACCTGATCCCCGCCGACGAACAGGAGATCCGGATCGTCGACATCGCCGGGCTGGACGTACAGGCCGACGGCGGCACCCACGTCGCCTCGACCGCCCAGATCGGCAAGGTCCAGGTGGTCAAGGTGGAGAGCAAGGGGCGGGCCAACCGACGGGTACGCCTCCGGCTCGTCCCCTGACCGGTAGCACCGCCGCCGAGACGGGTGACCGGTAGCACCGCCGAGACGGGAAAATCCGGACGCCGGTTGTCAGGTTTCGCTGCCAGAGTCGCCACCATGACGCAAGACAGCACAGCAGGACTCACTGGAAAGATCGCCCTCGTCGCCGGGGCGACCCGGGGCGCCGGCCGGCAGATAGCCGTGCAGCTCGGCGCGGCCGGCGCCACCGTCTACGCCACCGGGCGCAGCACCCGGGAGAAGCGCTCGGAGGTGGACCGGCCGGAGACGATCGAGGAGACCGCCGAGCTGGTCACCGCCGCCGGCGGCGTCGGCATCGCCGTACGCGTCGATCACCTCGTACCCGACGAGGTGCGCGCGCTCGTCGAGCGGATCGACCGGGAGCAGGGCCGGCTGGACGTCCTCGTCAACGACGTCTGGGGCGCCGACCGCTACATCGGATGGCACCGGCCGATCTGGGAACAGTCCCTCGACGAGGGCTTTCGCACCCTCCGCCTCGCGGTCGACACCCACATCATCACCAGCCACCACGCCCTGCCGCTGCTGATCCGCAACCCGGGCGGCCTGGTGGTGGAGGTCGGCGACGGCACCAGGGAGTACAACGACGAGAACTACCGGCTCTCCGCCTTCTTCGACCTCGCCAAGACCTCGGTCAACCGGCTCGCCTTCCTCTGGGCGCACGAGCTGAGGGAGTTCGGCGGCACAGCGGTCGCGCTCACCCCGGGCTGGCTGCGCTCCGAGTTCATGCTCGACGAGTTCGGCGTCACCGAGGAGAACTGGCGGGACGCCGTCGAGAAGCAGCCGCACTTCGTCATCTCGGAGAGTCCGGCGTTCGTCGGCCGGGCGGTCGCCGCGCTCGCCGCCGACCCGGACCGGGCCCGCTGGTCCGGGCAGTCGCTCTCCAGTGGCCAGCTCGCCAGGGTCTACGGCTTCACCGACCTCGACGGCAGCCAGCCGGACGCCTGGCGCTACATGGTCGAGGTGGAGGCCACCGGCAGGCCCGCCGACGCCACCGGCTACCGCTGAGGCGCAAGGAAGGGCCCCCTATTATCGCTTTCTGTTGTAGCGGGGGCCCTTCCTAACACCTCAGGCGTAGAGCTCGGCCAGGCGGTGGGCAGCGGCGACGAGCCGGGCCCGCAGCTCCGGCGGCTCCAGCACCTCGACCTCCGGGCCGAGGCTGAGCAGTTGGCCGTACGCGACGTCGGGGGACTCGACGGGCAGCCGGCTGACCACCCAGCCGTGCGCGTCGGGCTCCCCGGCGTTCGCCTCCGCCTCCCGTACGGCGGGTGGCTCGGCGACGTACCGCAGGGCGTGCCGGCCGGCGGGGCTGAGTCGTACGGTGATCTCGTCGCGCAGCATCTCCCGGACGAACCTCTCCGCCTGGCTGCTCCAGTAGCCGGCCAGCTCGAAGGAGTCGTCCCTGGTGAACGTCTCCGGCCGCACCGTCACCTCGGTGATCCGGTCCACCCGGTAGGTGCGGTGCCCGGCGCCGACCCGGGCCACCAGATACCACCCGCCGCCCTTGCACACCAGCCCGTACGGCTCGACGGTCCGGGCCACCTCCCGCTCCCGGCGGCGGTAGCGGAACTCGACCGTACGGTCCTGCCACACCGCCTCCGCCAGCTCGGCGAGCCAGCTCGGCGGGTCCTTCTCCCGGAACCACCCCGGTACGTCGAGGTGGAACCGCCGTTCCACCCGGGTCGACGCGTCCCGCAACCCGCTCGGCAGGGCGGCGAGCACCTTCAGCCGGGCGGTCGCCACCACCTCGGCGAGACCCATCTCGCCGGCCGGCCCCGGCAGCCCGGAGAGGAAGAGGGCGTCGGCCTCGTCCCGGCTCAGCCCGGTCAGCCGGGTCCGGTAGCCGCCGAGCAGCCGGTAGCCGCCGGCCCGTCCCCGGTCGGCGTAGATCGGGATGCCGGCGGCGCCGAGCGCCAGCACGTCCCGGTAGATCGTCCGTTCCGAGACCTCGAGTTCCCGGGCCAGTTCGGCGCCGGTCATGGACTCGCGGTTCTGCAACAGCAGGACGAGGGAGATCAAGCGAGCGGCGCGCACGTCTCCATCCTGCCTGCCGTGGCCGATAGGCTGCCGGTCGTGCAGACCCCCACCCCCGGCGATCCCGACCCCGGCCGCCCCGGCGCCGACCGTTCCGGCTCCGTGCGTCCCGGTTCCTTCCTCTCGGCGTTCGGCTCCGGCGTCGGGCTGCTGTTCCGGGGGCTCGCCGTCTACGGCCGCAGCCCCAGGCTGGTGCTGCTCGGCATCGTGCCCGCGGTGATCTCCGGAGCGCTCTACCTCGCCGGCCTCGCCACGCTGATCTACTTCTCCGACGAGCTCGCCGAGCTGATCACCCCGTTCGCCGACGGCTGGTCGGAGGCGGCCCGTACGCTCGTACGGCTGGTCGCCGGGTTGGCTCTGCTGGGTGTGGGCGGGCTGCTCGGTGTGCTCACCTTCACCGCGATCACGCTGGTGATCGGCGACCCGTTCTACGAGAAGATCTCCGAGCGGGTGGAGGAACGGCTCGGCGGCGTACCGGACGAGGTCGAAATCTCCTGGTGGCGCTCGCTGCGGCGCAGCATCGCGGACGCGGCGCGGCTGATCGTCCGCTCCGTACTCTTCGGCGTGCCGCTCTTCGTCGCGGGTTTCCTGCCGATCGTCGGCCAGTTCGTCGTGCCGGTGATCGCCGCGCTGGTCGCCGGCTGGTTCCTCGCGATGGGCCTGGTCGGGGTGCCGTTCCAGCGGCGCGGGCTCCGGCTGGCGGAGCGGCAGCGGGCACTGCGGGCGCACCGCCCGCTGACCCTGGGCTTCGGGGTCGCGGTATTCCTCTGCTTTCTGATCCCGCTCGGCGCCGTGCTGCTCACCCCGGCCGCGGTCGCCGGGGCCACCCTGCTGGCCCGCCGGACGCTCGGGCTCTCGATCGACCGACCCGTCGCGCCGGCCTGACCCGGGAGCCGGCGGCGGACGAGCCGACAGCACCCATCAGGCGGAGGCGCGGAGCACGAGTTCGGTCGGGAGCAGGACCGTCGGCTCGATCAGGTCGCCGGCGGTCAGCTGGAGGAGTTGGCGGGTCATCGTCCGGCCGAGATCCTGGATCGGCTGCCGCACCGTGCTCAGCGGCGGATCGGTGTAGCCGGCCAGTTCGATGTCGTCGAAGCCGATCACCGCCACGTCCTCCGGGACCCGGCGGCCCGCCTCGCGCAGCGTGCGGAGTGCGCCGTGCGCCATCAGGTCGGAGGCGACGAAGACCGCGTCCAGCCCCGGGTCCTGGGCCAGGAGCTGCCGCATCGCGACCGCCCCCGACTCGCGGGTGAAGTCGCCCACCGCCTCAACGGGCCGGTGCCCGGCGTCGTGCACCTCGGCACGGTAGCCGGCCAGCCGGTCGATCCCGGCCACCATGTCCTGCGGGCCGGCGATGGTGGCGATCCGCCGCCGGCCGGACTCCAGCAGGTGCCGGACCGCGCCGCGCACCCCGGCGACGTGGTCGACATCGACGTACGGTACGGGTACGCGTGACCGGCCCAGCGGGCGGCCGCTGCAGACCACCGGCAGTCCCGCCTCGGCGAGGATGCCGGGCAGCGGGTCCGCGCCGTGCAGCGAGGCGAAGAGCACGCCATCGACGTGCCCGCCCATCGCGTACCGCTCGACCCGCTCGTGGCTCGCCGCCGACTCGGCCAGGGTCAGCACAAGCTGCTTGCCGGCCGCCTCAAGCTCCCGGCTGACCCCGAGGATGATCCGGGGAAAGACCTGGTCGTCGGAGAAGACCCGGGTGGACGCCTCCGGCAGGACCAGCGCGACCGAGTCGGTCTGCTGGGTGACGAGGCTGCGCGCGGCGAGGTTGGGCACGTAGCCCAACTCCTGCACGGCCCGCCGGACCGCCTGTTGAATCGGCTCTGCGACCGTGGTCGAGCCGTTTACCACGCGGGACACGGTCGCCCGGGACACTCCGGCCCGTCTCGCCACCGCCTCCAGCGTGGGCCGCGCGCGGATCACCGCCATCTCCGCTCCTCAGCTCAGCTGCCGGGAAAATGGTTCCACGCCTGCCTGAAGGTCAACAACCCGCCGGCCGGGTGGCCGACAGGTCGGTCGCTTCGCCGGCAGGGCCCGGCCTATCGGCCGGCGCGCAGTCCTTCCAGCAGCGAGACGTCACCGGCCACGTCCAGGGCGTCGAAGCCGAGCCGACCCCAGAGGGCCAGCAACAGGTCGCTGGCCGTACCCGAGACCTGCGCCCGGGCGTGGTGGTCGTCGCCGTCCAGGAGCGTGTCGGTGTCCAGCAGGGCGACACCCTCACCACGCAGCCGCAGGTACCACTCCTGGCCGGCGTCCGACGCGATCAGATGGACGACACCGTGGAACGGCTGGTCGGAGCCGCGCCGGCCGGCCGGCAGCAGGGTGTCGAGCACCTCGCCGACGCCGTCCGCCGCGAGCTTGGCCTCGATCGGCTCCCCGGCGGCGACCGCCATCTGCGCGTCCCAGCGGTGCACCGCGGTCTCCTGCGCCATCCGGCGGTGCCAGAACCCGGCCTTCTTCGGCTGGGGTGCCCAGTTCCACGCCGGTGCCTCCGGGTCGACCCGCTCCAGCACGGTCATCAGCTGGTCGAACTCCGCACGCCACCACTCCACCGCCGCCGCGCCGGTGGGCAGGCCGTCCGGCACGGTGAGCGGCCCGGGCGGCGGCTCGGTGTCGCCCCGGCCGACGATGCTCCGGACCCGGGTGTAGACCGAGCCGAGATGGTGCACCAGATAGGTCAGGGTCCACCCGGGGCAGGACGGCACCGGGATGTCGAGCTGCGCCTCGGCGACGGTGGCGGCGAACGCCGGTCCCTCGGTGCGGAGTGCTCCCACCCAGAAGTCCTTCGTGCCGTGCAATCTGGTCATGACCATCCTCCCGTGCGACCGGACCCGCCACCGGCCGGGCCACCCCTCAGCCTAGGGTGAACGGTGTGCCGGACGTTAATGCCCGCCCGACAAGTGCCACCGACTCCGCCGATCCCGATCGGCTGGCCGGTTATACGACTCTGCGGCTCGGCGGGGCCCCCCGGCACCTGCTGACCGCGACCGGGACGGCGGAGATCCCGCAGCGGCTGCGCGAGGCGGAGTTGCGGGACGAGCCGGTCCTGGTGCTGGCCGGCGGCAGCAACGTGGTCGTCGCGGACGAGGGCTTTCCGGGTACGGTGCTGCTGGTCCGGTCCCGGGGTTTCGAGGTCGTGGCCGAGGAGGAGACGGCGGTGACCCTCCGGGTCGCGGCCGGCGAGCCGTGGGACGACCTGGTCGCCGCCACCGTCGAGGCCGGCTGGTCGGGGGTGGAGTGCCTCTCCGGGATCCCCGGTTCGGCCGGCGCCACCCCGATCCAGAACGTCGGGGCGTACGGGCAGGAGGTCGCCGAGACGGTCACCGGGGTCGAGGTCTACGACCGGTCGACCGGCGAGGTGACCCGGATGGGCGCGGCGGAATGCCGGTTCGGCTACCGGTCCAGCGTGTTCAAGTACCACGACCGGCGGATTGTGCTCACCGTCGACTTCCGGTTGCTCCGCTCGACACTCTCCACGCCGGTGCGCTACGCGGAGCTGGCCCGCGCGCTCGGGGTCGAGGTCGGTGACCGGGTGCCGCTGGGCGACGCCCGGGCGGCCGTACGCGCGCTGCGCGCCGGCAAGGGCATGGTGCTGGACCCGGCCGACCCGGACACCCGCTCGGTCGGCTCGTTCTTCACCAATCCGGTGCTGGACGCCGGGGCGTACCAGGCGCTGCGGGAGCGGGCCGCCGGGTTGGGCGAGCCGCCGTCCTGGCCGGGTGCGGGCGGCACGGCGAAGGTCAGCGCCGCCTGGCTGATCGACAAGGCCGGGTTTCCCAAGGGCTATCAGGCGGCCGGTGGTGTCGCCATCTCCTCGAAGCACACCCTGGCGCTGACCAACCGGGACGGCGGCTCGACGGATGCGCTGCTCGCGCTGGCGCGGGAGATCCGCGACGGGGTGCACGACCGGTTCGGGGCCACGCTGCACCCGGAGCCGGTCCTGGTCAACTGCGCGTTGTGAGCTGTCCGCCGGGCGGAGCCACCGCCGCCCAGGCCACGGTGACCTCGCCGAGTCGCCACCGGGCCGGCCGGTCCAGTACGGGCCAGCCGGCCGTGCGGACCCCCTCGACCGTACGCCGCCAGCGTTGCCGGGGCCCGAAGGTGGCGTACGGGGCCGCGTTCCGCCAGGCGTCGTCGAGCGCCCGGATCAGCGCGTGGATGCCGGTGCCCGGCACGTTGTGGTGGATCAGCGCCTTGGGCAGCCGCTCGGCCAGCGCCGCCGGGCTGTCGAGTGTGGAGAGCCGGGCGGCCAGGGTCAGCGACCGGGGGCCGGCCGGATCGACGAGCAGCCAGCCGGCCAGCCGGCCCAGCTCGTCGCAGGTCCCCTCGACCAGCAGCCCGCCGGGGTGCAGCGCCCCCGTCATCGCCCGCCAGGCCGGTCCGACCTCCGGTTCGGCGTACTGCCGTAGCACGTTGAACGCCCGGACCAGCACCGGACGCAGCCCGGCCAGTTCGAACCCGCCCCGGGCGAAGGTCAGCCCGGGCGGGTCGGCGCTGGGCGCGGCGGTGGCGACGCGTACCGGATCGATCTCCAGCCCGACGACCCGGACGTCCGGCCGGACGACGGCCAGCCGGGCCCGCAGCTCGACCACGGTGACCGGGCTGGCGCCGTAGCCGAGGTCGACCACCAGCGGATCGCGGGCGTCCCGGAGCAGGTCGCCGCAGGTCGCCGCGATCCAGTTGTCGACCCGGCGCAGCCGGTTGGGGTTGGTGGTGCCCCGGGTGACCTCCCCGGCCGGCCGGCCGGCCGGCGGTCGGTCGTCCCGCCGGCCCGGCCCGCCAACCGGTGCCGGGCTGCCCCGCCGGCCCGGCCCGTCGGTCGGCTGTGGGCCCGGCCCGTCGGTCGGCGCCATCCGGCTCACTCCCCGGCGTCGGTCCCGACCCGGTGCACCTTGTGCTGGGCCGCCTGGGCCAACGGGCGGACGACCAGCCGGTCCACGTTGACGTGCTGCGGCCGGGTGGCGCACCAGGCGACGCAGTCGGCCACGTCCTCGGCGACCAGCGGCTCGGCGACCCCGGCGTAGACCGACGCCGCCCGCTGCTCGTCGCCGCCGAACCGGACCAGGCCGAACTCCTCGGTCTTGACCATGCCTGGGTCGATCTCGACCACCCGGACCGGCCGGCCGCAGAGCTCCAGCCGCAGCGTCTCGGCGAGCGCGGTCTGGGCGTGCTTGGCCGCCGCGTAGCCGCCACCGCCCTCGTAGACGATCAGGCCGGCGGTGGAGCTGAGCACGACCACCGTGCCGGCGCCGGAGGACTCCAGCGCGGGCAGCAGGGCCTGGGTGACCCGGAGCGTGCCGAGCACGTTCACGTCGTACATCCACTGCCAGTCGGCGGCCGAGCCCGACTCGACCGGATCCAGCCCGCGCGCGCCACCGGCGTTGTTCACCAGCAGGGTGACCGGCCCGCCCAGCTTGCCGGCGGCGGCGGCCAGCGCCGCGACCGATTCGTCGGAAGTGACGTCACAGGCGCAGGCGGTGGCGGTGCCGCCGGTCGCGCGGATCCCGGCGACCAGGGCGTCGAGCCGGTCGGTGCGCCGGGCGGCGGCGAGCACGGCGAAACCCTCGGCGGCCAGCCGGCGGGCGGTGGCGGCGCCGATCCCGCTGGACGCACCCGTGACGATCGCGACAGGGGTCATCGGGACATTCTGGCCCAACCGGGCCCGGGGCCGCGGTCGGGGCCCGAATGAGGTCGGTCACCTCCTTGCCGGGCCGGACGATTGACGGTCGCACGATCGGGAAGATGACACGCAGCACGGTGGTTGCTCTGTGAGGTACCCCGGTGGTGCGGGACGGCGTGACACGTTGACAGAAGGAGCGGACGTGGCGGAACTGCACACCGGAGTCGCCCGGCAGCGAGGTACCCAGCCGTGGCCCGTGCCGCGGCGGATCGCCACCCTCTCCGTACACACCTCGCCGCTGCACCAACCCGGCACCGGTGACGCCGGTGGGATGAACGTCTACGTCGTCGAGGTCGCCCGGCGGCTGGCGGAGGCCGGTGTCGAGGTCGAGATCTTCACCCGGGCCACCGCCAGCGACCTGCCGCCGGTGGTCGAGATGGCCCCGGGTGTGCAGGTTCGGCACGTCACCTCCGGGCCGTTCGAGGGGCTGGCCAAGGAGGACCTGCCCGGCCAGCTCTGCGCCTTCACCGCCGGGGTGCTGCGGGCCGAGGCCGCCCGGCCGCCGGGCCACTACGACCTGATCCACTCGCACTACTGGCTCTCCGGCCAGGTGGGCTGGTTGGCCAAGGAGCGCTGGGGGGTGCCGCTGGTGCACACCGCGCACACCCTGGCCAAGGTGAAGAACGTCCGGCTCGCCGAGGGGGACCGGCCCGAGCCGAAGGCGCGGGTGATCGGCGAGGAGCAGGTGGTGGCCGAGGCCGACCGGCTGGTCGCCAACACGACGGTCGAGGCCCGGGACCTGATATCCCGGTACAGTGCGGATCCGGAGCGGGTCGAGGTGGTGCGTCCCGGCGTCGACCTGGACCGCTTCACACCGGCCCGGCTCGGCCGGGAAGAGGCGGCCCGGGCCGCCGCCCGGCGCCGGTTGGGACTGCCCGAGCGGGGTGCGATCGTGGCGTTCGTCGGCCGGATCCAGCCGTTGAAGGCGCCGGACGTCCTGCTGCACGCCTTCGCCGAGATGCGCATCCGGCAGCCGGAGATCGCACGGTCGCTGACCGTGGTGATCGCGGGCGGTCCGAGCGGCAGCGGGCTGGAGAAGCCGACATCGCTCATCGAACTCGCCGGCCGGCTCGGCGTCGCCGACGCGGTGCGGTTCCTGCCGCCGCAGACCGGTGAGGACCTGCCCGCGCTCTACCGGGCAGCCGACCTGGTCGCGGTGCCGTCGCACAACGAGTCGTTCGGCCTGGTCGCCCTGGAGGCGCAGGCCTGCGGTACGCCGGTGGTCGCCGCCGCGGTCGGTGGTCTGGTCACCGCCGTCCGGGACGGGGTCAGCGGGGTGCTCGTCGACGGTCACCATCCGCCCGACTGGGCGCGGGTGCTCGGCAGTCTGCTGGCGGCACCCCGTCGCCGGGCCGAACTGGCGCGGGGCGCGGTCGAGCACGCGCGCGCCTTCTCCTGGGCCTGCACCGCCGCCGGGCTGCTCGCGGTCTACCGTGAGGCGATGGCGGGACACCGGAACCGGCTCGCCGCCGAGCTGGCGGACGGGACGGCGACCCTGCCGCTGGCAGCCTGCTGAGCGCGCCGACGGGGCGGGCGAGGGCTCTGGCGGGACGGAGGCAAGGCGCTCCGACGGTGTGGGGCAGGCGCTTCGACGGGAGGGCGGACAGATGCGGTCTCGGGCGGAGATCGGTCGGCTGATCGAACGGGTCTGTGCCGACCGGGAGTTGGCCTGCGAACCCACCGGCGAGTACTCGTACGCCGTGACCCTGCCGGGCACACACAAGCTCAGGACGATCTGCAACCTGATCGTCGGGGAACACGCGCTGCGGGTCGAGGCGTTCGTGATGCGCCAGCCGGACGAGCGGCGTGAGGAACTCTTCACCTGGCTGTTGCAGCGCAACGCCCGGATGTACGGCGTGGCCTTCTCGGTCGACGCGGTCGGCGACGTCTACCTGACCGGCCGGGTCGGGCTGGCCGGGGTGACCGAGGAGGAGCTGGACCGGCTCTTCGGCTCCGTGCTGACCTACGCGGACGAGTCGTTCGACACCATGCTGGAGATCGGGTTCGGTACGGCGATCCGCCGGGAGTGGGAGTGGCGGGTCAAGCGGGGGGAGTCGTTGGCGAACCTTCAGGCGTTCGCGCACCTCTTCGAGCGTTCGGCGGTGGATAGCTCGGGTTTGGACCGCCCCTGACGGGTATGCCCCGGCGGCGGCACCGGGATGTGGCGATGGCCGCGCCGCCTGCCGAGGACAGACTGTCAGAGGGAGCGTGAGGATCTCATGGCCCAGCGAAACAGTCCCGGTCGCGGCGCGACCGCGACCGCGACGAAGCGCCGATCCAGCAGCACGGCCGACGTCAACGAGAGCAAGATCGGCTTGATGAAGGCCGAAGACATCCGGGGACAACTCAGGAAACGCGGCATCTCGGGCGTATCGGCGCTTCGTAAGCCGGAGCTCGTGAAGAGCCTGGTCCGGACGCTACGTGCGGAGAGCCGGGGTGGCCCGAGCGGCCGGAGGGCCACGGCGGCGCCGGCCAAGCGTGCGACCGCGAAGAAGGCGCCGGCCAAGCGTACGGGCGCGGCCAAGGCTCCGGCGCGTACGGTCGCGGCGACGAAGGCGCCGGCCCGGAAGACGGCCACCGCCCGGACGACCGGCCGGAAGTCGACCGGCGCGCGGAAGACGACCACGGCCCGGGCGACCGGGGCGAAGAAGGCGCCGGCCAGCAGGACGACCGCGAAGCGGGCACCGGCGGGCAAGGCGACGGCGAAGCGGGCACCGGCGGGCAAGGCGACGGCGAAGCGGGCACCGGCGGGCAAGGCGACCGCCGCCAGGAAGGCGACGGCGAAGAAGGCGACTGCCAGGAAGGCGGCTGCCAAGCGGCCTGTTGCCAGCGGTGCCCAGGTGCGGAAGACCACCGCGCGCAAGACGACCGCCGCGCAGAAGAACACCGCGCAGAAGAACACCGCGCAGAAGAACACCGCGCAGAAGAACACCGCGCAGAAGAACACCGCGCAGAAGAACACCGCGCAGAAGACCGCGGCTCGGAAGAGGACCACGGCCGCCCGGCCGAGCACCGGTACCCGGTCGAGCGCGGCGGCCGGCCGGACGACGACCGGGTCCAGGTCCGCCCCGGCCAACGGCGGGCAGTCCAGGTCGCTGAAGTACGCCCAGCCGATCTCCTCGACGCAGGACGCGCCGGAGCGTCCGGGGCGGAGCCTGGTGACCCGGGAGCACGACGTGATCCGGCGCTGGGCGGAAGCCCGAAACGCCCAACCGGCAACGATCGAGGGCACCGAACGCGAGGGCCGGCTCGGCGTACTGACGTTTGACTTCCCCGGTTGGCGGGAAGGCGGACGACTGAAGCCGGTGAGCTGGGACGAGTGGTTCCACACCTTCGACCTACGACAACTGAATTTCATTTACCAGGAGCAGCTTTCCGACGGCCGGCAGAGCAACTTCTTCCGGACCGAATCGCCGATGCGGGAGGACGGCTGAGTTCCGGTTGCGCGAGTCGGGAATGCATCTGCCGTACAGCGCTGTTGCACCAACAAGGCGCCGGAAATCGATCGCTCTTGGATGTGATGGGCGAGACAGAGACACCGGCTTGTGCCGGTCATACGGCGACAACTAACGTTAATGCACGCGCCACGCTCGGTTGAGTTCGGGGGAACGCCAGATCGCGCAGATCTGTGCATCGGGTGGTGGCGCTGGGGGACGGGTGGCAGTTGAAGCCGTTGGGGGACGGCGCCGCCACCTGTAACCGGCGGCGTGTGCGGGCGACGTTTACGGGGGTGAGCGTCGCCCGCCGCCGCCGGTCCACTTGACGCGGTCCCGGCTCGGGAGAGCCAGGACCGCAGCCGTCTTCAGCGGGCCGCGCCGCCGGTCCCGGTTGGCACCGCAGTCGGCCCGACCGCGACGACGTCGCCGTTGGTCGGCACGCCGATTTCTCGCCGGGTGGAAGGAAATTTCCCGGGCGACATCCAGATCCGGATCGTCCATCAACTGGAAGTGGACACGCCGTCGGAGGAGTTGCCGGAATTCTGCCACTCCGCGACCGGCTGACCGGTTCGGACCCGGTCGCCGGGCCGCCGCGGCGACCAGGTCGATGGCGTACGCCTGCCAGTAGGGCGCGTACGTCGTGGCCGGGCACCCTGCTCGTCGGACTGGTCAACGCCGACCGTACGTACTTACGTGATAGCTGCCAGCCTCGGTCGTGGCCCGGGATGCGCGGCCTGCTCGGCGTCGACCTCGGCGGTACGCAGCTGCCGGGCCCGCCGTTCCCGCATCGGCCCGGAGAGCAGGTGGGCGACGGCCACGATCCCGGCGAGCGCCGCACAGCCGAGCCAGAGCGCCGCGTCGCCGACCTGCTCCCGGACGAAGCCGCCGGTGACCGGGGCGGCGAAGGTCGCCACCGACCAGGAGAGCGAGAAGAGCCCCTGGTAGCGACCGCGCAGCGTGGCCGGCGACAGCTCCGCGATCAGGGTGGAGTTGGAGGGCGAGCTGAGCATCTCGCCGAGGGTCCAGATCACCACGGTGAGCGCGTAGAACCAGGCGGCGTCCGCGAACGCGGTCAGCCCGAACCCGACCCCCACGACCAGCGCGGCCAGGGCCAGCACCCGGGACCGGCTCCGTCCCCGGATCAGTCGCGGTACGAAGAGCTGCCCGGCCACGATCAGCACCCCGTTGACCGCGATCACCGACCCGTACGTCGACGGCGAGAGCCCGTCCTCGCCCATCGCGATCGGCAGCATCGAGACGTGCTGCATGAAGACCAGCGCGAGCAGGATGTTCAGCGCCACGAAGCCGACGAAGACCCGGTCGGTCAACGCGCTGCCCAACCCGCCCCGGTGCGGGGCGGCGCCGAGCGGCCCGGAGGTGCGCTGCTCGGCGCGGACCCGGCGGGTCTCGCCCACCCTGGCGAAGATGATCGCCGCGGTGGCGAGCGTCGTCGCCGCGTCGACGACGAAGAGCAGCAGGTAGCTCGCCTCGGCGGCCAGCCCGGCGAGGATGGCGGCCGAGGCGAAGCCGAGGTTGATCGCCCAGTAGTTGAGGGTGAAGGCACGCAGCCGGTCCCGCTCCGGCACGACGTCGACCATCATCGCGCCAAACGCCGGCCGGGCCGCCTCGGCGAACATGCCGAGCAGCAGCGCGCCGAGCCCGACCAGCCAGAGGTCCCTGGCGAACGCGAGCGCCAGCATCATGGCCGCGGCGCCCAGGTGCGCGGTGAGCAGGGTGGGGCGTCGGCCCCACCGGTCGGCCAGGATCCCACCGGTGAGGGTGCCGGCCGCACCGCCGGCGCCCCAGGCCCCGAGCACCAGGCCGGTCTGGAATTCGGAGAAGCCCCGCTCGACGGTGAGGTAGATGGCGAGGAAGACGAGGACGAACGAACCGAGACGGTTGATCAGGGTGCCTGCCCAGAGATACCAGAAGGTCCGGGGTAAGCCGCCGGTGGTGTCCTGGAACCAGCTCCGGACCGTCCGCATCCACGCCCCCGTACGGTAATGACCAATTGTCCTTGACAAGCCTTACGACGCTAGTGCTGGCGGTCCGGCCGGGTCATCCGGTTTTCCACGTGTCGGTCGTCACCCTGGGTCGCCCGGTGCCCGCCCTTCCGGTCCGGCAGGATGAGTGCCATGACTGTGAGCACGAGTACTGCGCCGGAGGGAGCCCCGGTGGCTGGCGAGGGAGCCACGGTGGGCACGTTGGTGCTGCTCCGGCATGGCGAGAGCGACTGGAACGCCAAGAACCTCTTCACCGGCTGGGTCGACGTCGACCTCACGGCCAAGGGTGAGGGTGAGGCGCGGCGCGGCGGCGAGCTGCTGCGCGAGCACAACCTGCTGCCCGACGTGATGCACACCAGCGTGCTGCGCCGGGCGATCCGCACCGGCGAGCTGGCCCTGCACGCCGCCGACCGGCACTGGATCGCGGTACGCCGGTCGTGGCGGCTCAACGAGCGGCACTACGGCGCCCTGCAGGGCAAGGACAAGAAGCAGACGCTGGCCGAGTTCGGCGAGGAGCAGTTCATGCTCTGGCGCCGGTCGTACGACACCCCGCCGCCGCCGATCGCGGACGGTGACGAGTGGTCCCAGGCCGGCGATCCGCGCTACGCCCTGCTGCCGCCGGAGCTGATGCCGAGGACGGAGTGCCTGAAGGACGTCGTCAACCGGATGCTGCCGTACTGGTTCGACTCGATCGTCCCCGACATCATGGCCGGCCGGACGGTGCTGGTCGCCGCGCACGGCAACTCGCTGCGGGCACTGGTCAAGCACCTGGACGACATCTCGGACGAGGCGATCGCCAAGCTGAACATCCCGACCGGGATCCCGCTCCGCTACGACCTCGACCGCAGCATGCGACCGCTGGTGGCCGGCGGGGCGTACCTGGACCCGGAGGCGGCCAGGGAGGCGGCTGCCGCCGTCGCCAACCAGGGCCGCTGAGCGCTGCCCAAGGTGTTAGGAAGGGCCCCCGCTACAACAGAAAACGATAAGCGGGGGCCCTTCCTTACATGCCTTACATGCCTTCCTTGCACCTAGGCGTCGTGGGGTTCGCCGGTGACGAGGTAGACGACGTGCCGGCCGGCGTTGACGGCGTGGTCGGCGTACCGCTCGTAGAAGCGGCCGAGCAGGGTCGCGTCGATAGCCGTCTCGACCCCGTACGGCCAGTCGTCGGCGAGCAGCACCGCGAAGAGCTGCCGGTGCAGCTCGTCCATGGCGTCGTCGACCTGGTCCAGCTCGGCCGCGGCGTTGGCGTCGGGCTTGGAGAGGACGCTCGCGATCTTGTCGGCGATCCGGTCCGCCACCTCGGCCATCGCGCTGAAGGTCCCGCGCAGCTCGGCCGGTACGGCGGGCGACGGGTGCCGGCGTACCGCCGTCTTGGCCACGTGGTCGGCGAGGTCGCCCATCCGCTCCAGGTCGGCGGCGACGTGCAGTGCGGTGATCAGCGAGCGCAGGTCGGAGGCGACCGGGGCCTGCCGGGCCAGCAGGTCGCTGACCCGCTCCTCGACCTGCCGGTAGAGGGAGTCGATCTCCGCGTCCCGTTCGATCACGACTTCGGCGGCCGCCCGGTCGGCGGTGAGCAGCGCCCGGGTGGCCTGGCGCATGGCGACCCGGATCGCCTCGGCCATGTCCACCAGCAACTGGCTCACGATGTTCAGGTCGATCCGGAATTCCTCGCGCATGATCACGTCCTGCTGGGAGTGGGGAGTTTTCGCCGTCCGTGGTGGCTTCGCCCACGCACGGTGCTACACGTATCGGTCCGGACCACGGTAGGGGGATCCGGCTGCGGCCGGGTGAACATCGGTGAACGGAACTGGGACGGAGGGTGAACATTCTCGGATGCGAGCGTGATTCGCCCGGTTTTGCCTGGTCGACAGGTTAACGATGACCATACGATCGCCGCGTGGAATGGGGGGTGGTCGCGGCCGTGCTCGTCGGGCTCGGCCTCGGCCTGGCCCTCGGTCCACTCCGCCATCGGGTCGCCGGATGGTTCTCGGCCGGCACCACCGCACCCGGACGAGGCGGGACACCGGGATCCGGGCCGGGCGGGACACTGGGCTCCGGACGAGGCGGGACCCGCGGCAACAGGAGGCCGGCGATAGCAACCGACGAGCAGGCCGGCGGGCTGCCCGGACTCGGCCGCAAGACCCTCGACTCCCTCCGGGTGGGGGTGGTCGTCCTCGACGGCCACGACGTGCCGGTCCTGGTGAACCCGGCCGCCCGGGCGATGGGACTGCTCCGGGTCGGCGCCACCCCGGGGACCGTGGCCGCGCATCCGCTGATCCGTACCCTGGCCGGCCAGGTCCGGCGCACCGGGGTACGCCGCGAGGTCGAGCTGGACCTGCCCCGGGGGCGCGACGGCGGGATGTCCGACCCGCTGGGCGTGCATTTGCGGGCGATGGGGCTCGGCGCCGGTTACGTCGCGGTCGAGGCGGCCGACGTGACCGAGTCGCACCGGGTCGCCCGGGTGCGCCGGGACTTCGTCGCCAACGTCAGCCACGAGCTGAAGACCCCGATCGGGGCGCTGCAGCTGCTCGCCGAGGCGCTACTGGACGCCACCGACCAGACCACCGGAAACGGCACGCTGGACCCGTCGGAGGACATGGCGGCGGCCCGCCGGTTCGCCGAGCGGATCCAGCACGAGTCCACCCGGCTCGGCAAGCTCGTCAACGAGCTGCTCGAACTCACCCGGTTGCAGGGCGCCGAGCCGCTGCCCGCGCCGGAACCGGTCGCGCTGGACTGGGTCACCGCCGAGGTGGTCGACCGGACCCGCACCGCCGCCACCGCCCGGGAGATCACCGTCACGGTGGAGGGCGACCGTGACCTGACCGTCTACGGCAGCGACAGCCAGATCGCCACCGCGGTCAGCAACCTGGTGGAGAACGCGATCGCGTACTCGGGCGAGCGGACCAGGGTGACGGTGGCGCTGCGGCGTACGGAGGAGCACATCGAGATCGCCGTCACCGACCAGGGGATCGGGATCGCCCCCGACGACGTGGGCCGGATCTTCGAGCGCTTCTACCGGGCGGACCAGGCCCGGTCGCGGCAGACCGGCGGGACCGGGCTGGGCCTGGCGATCGTGAAGCACATCGCCACCAACCATGGCGGACGGGTCGAGGTGTCCAGCACCCTGGGAGGTGGCTCGACGTTCACCCTCCGGCTACCCGCGCACCCGCCGGACGCCTTCCTGCCGTCAGCACCGCAAGTTGAGATCGAGACCGGTTCGCTCGGATAGCTTCCGCTCGGACAGTTCGAGCCGGACCGACAGAGAAAGGAAAGTCCGTGGCCCGCGTACTCGTGGTCGAGGATGAGGAGTCGTTCTCCGACGCCCTCTCCTATCTGCTGCGCAAGGAAGGATTCGAGGTCTCGACCGCGGAGACCGGCACGGCCGCGTTGACCGAGTTCGACCGCACCGGCGCCGACATCGTGCTGCTCGACCTGATGCTGCCCGAGATGTCCGGTACCGAGGTCTGCCGGCAGCTCCGCCAGCGCTCCCAGGTGCCGATCATCATGGTCACCGCCCGGGACAGCGAGATCGACAAGGTGGTCGGGCTGGAGATCGGCGCCGACGACTACGTGACCAAGCCGTACTCGCCGCGCGAGCTGGTCGCCCGGGTCCGGGCGGTCCTGCGGCGGCGCGGCAACGAGACGGTCGAGCCGGGCACCCCGACGCTGACCGCCGGCCCGGTCCGGATGGACATCGAGCGGCACGTGGTCACCGTCGACGGCGCCCCGGTGCAGCTTCCGCTCAAGGAGTTCGAGCTGCTGGAGCTGCTGCTCCGCAACGCCGGCCGGGTGCTCACCCGGGGGCAGTTGATCGACCGGGTCTGGGGCGCGGACTACGTCGGCGACACCAAGACCCTCGACGTGCACGTGAAGCGGCTGCGCTCGAAGGTCGAGCCGGAGCCCTCCGCGCCGCGCTTCATCGTCACCGTCCGGGGCCTGGGCTACAAGTTCGAGCCGTAGACCGCGCCGGGCCACTCGGGCTATCGGCCGCGCGGGCGGCGTTGCGGTGCCGGGCGGCGGCCGGCGTCGGCGGCCTTCGGGCTGGCCGGCTCCCGGCCACCCTCCGCCGGGCGGTCCAGCACCGGGTCGGCACCGGCGGTCGCCGGGTGCGGCGCCACCAGGCCGCGCCGCTCCCGCTCGCCGCAGAGTTCGGCCAGTTTCGCGTACGCCGGCTTGCCGATCAGCGCGGTCAACTCGGGCTCGTAGGAGAGGTACATCGGCTCGGTGCCGACGTGCGCCTCCGGTGACGAGGTGCACCACCAGTCGAGGTCGTGCCCGCCCGCGCCCCAGCCCCGCCGGTCGAACTCGCCCAACGTGCTGACCAGCACCTTCGTCCCGTCCGGCCGCTTCACCCAGTCCTGGTCCCGGCGCACCGGCAGTTGCCAGCAGACGTCCGGCTTGTATTCCAGCGGGTGGACGCCGTCGCGCAGCGCCTGGGCGTGCAGGGCGCAGCCGCCGCCGCCCGGGAAGTCGGCGTCGTTGAGGAAGACGCACGGCGCCTCCTCGCCCCGGGTCGCCGTACGCCGGGCCGGGGTCTCGCCGTCGACCGAGTCGAGTTCGGTGTAGTTCTTGAAGCCCCGCCGGTAGTGCTGCCAGGTCTGCGGGGTGAGTCGCTTGACCGCCGTTCGGACCCGTTTCTCGTCGTCGGCGTCGGTGAAGAACGCGCCGTGCGAGCAGCAGCCGTCGGCGGAGCGCCCGGCGATGATGCCGTGGCAGGTCTGCCCGAAGACGCAGGTCCAGCGGGAGAGCAGCCAGGTCAGGTCGGCCCGGATGACGTGTTCCGGGTCGGCCGGGTCGGCGAACTCGATCCACTCCCGGGGGAAGTCGAGCGGGACCTCCCGGCTGCGGGGGTCGGCGGGATCGTCCACCAGGATCCGGAGCTGGTTGCGCGCTGCTGCCACCCGGTCAGCCTACGCCCGCTATCCGCCCCGGACCTGCGTCTAGTGTCTTTCCCATGCGGCTCGGCGTGCTTGATGTCGGTTCCAACACCGTGCACCTTCTGGTCGTGGACGCCCACCACGGCGCGCATCCCTGGCCGGCGCACTCCGAGAAGGCGGTGATCCGGCTCGCCGAGCAGATCGGCCGGGACGGTGAGCTGACGGTGGCCGCCGCGGACGCGCTGGTCGCGGCGGTGAACGAGGCGAAGATGGCGGCGGCCCGGCTGACCGCCGACGACCTGCTGGCCTTCGCGACCTCCGCCGTCCGGGACGCCACGAACGCGCCGGAGGTGCTGGCCCGGGTCCGGGCCGAGACCGGGGTACGCCTCCAGGTGCTCCCCGGCGCCGACGAGGCCCGGATGACCTTCCTCGCCGTACGCCGGTGGTTCGGCTGGTCGGCCGGGCGGCTGCTGGTGCTCGACATCGGCGGCGGCTCGCTGGAGCTGGCGGCCGGGATCGACGAGGAACCCGAGTTCGCCCAGTCGCTGCCGCTCGGCGCCGGCCGGCTGACCCGGGACTGGCTGGAGCTGGGTCCGGACAGCGCGCGCACCCCGTCGGCGGCGGCGGTGGCGAAGCTGGAGGCGTACGTCGAGGAGACGCTGGACACGGTCGTCGACGACACCGCCGAGATCGGCTGGGACCGGGCCGCCGCCACCAGCAAGACCTTCCGGACCCTGGCCCGGCTGGCCGGCGCGGCACCCTCGTCGGCCGGACTCTGGGCCCCGCGCCGCCTCTCCCTGACCGGGCTGCGGCAGGTGATCGGCTTCATCCGGCACATCCCGCCGAGCGAGCTCGCCGAGCTCGAAGGGGTCAGCGCCCGCCGGGCCCACCAACTGCTGGCCGGCGCGATCGTGGCGGAGGCGGCGATGCGCCGGCTCGGCGTACGCGAACTGGACATCTGCCCGTGGGCGCTCCGGGAGGGGGTCATCCTGCGCCGGCTCGATCTCCTGGAGCCGGCGGTCGGGCTACGAGAGCCGGTCTGACCTGCGGATATATCCGTCGGTCGGGCGCTGTGCCCGGTCCGCCAACGGGTGCGGCGCGGCGGGTGGGGCTACGCTGAGGTCGTGACCACCCGCGTGTTGCTGTCAAGTTCCTCGGTCTTTCCCGAGCCGACCGCGGCCGCCTTCCAGATGGCGGCGGCGCTCGGCTACGACGGTGTCGAGGTGATGGTCTGGACGGACGCGGTGAGCCAGGACGCCGGAGCGCTGCGCGGCCTGGCCCGGCACTACGGCGTACCGGTGCTCTCGGTGCACTCGCCGTGCCTGCTCGTCACCCAGCGGGTCTGGAGCTCCGACCCGTGGGAGCGGCTGCGCCGCTCGGCGGTGCTGGCCGAGGAGCTGGCGGCGCCGACCGTGGTGGTGCACCCGCCCTTCACCTGGCAGCGGGACTACGCCCGCACGTTCGTCGACGGGTTGGGGCGGATCGGCGACGACCATCCGGGGGTCCGGTTCGCGGTGGAGAACATGTATCCGGTCCGGATGGCCGGCCGGGAGTTCGTCCCCTACATGCCGGGTTGGAACCCGACCGAGACCGGTTACCCCGCCTACACCCTGGACCTGTCGCACTGCGCCGCCTCGCACAGCGACGCGATCGAGATGGCCGACAAGATGGGGGCCGGGCTGGCGCACGTACACCTCGGGGACGGCACCGGCGAGGGCCGGGACGAGCACCTGGTGCCCGGCCGGGGCACCCAGCCCTGCGCCGAGCTGCTCGCCTCGCTCGCCGGCCGGGGCTTCACCGGCTCGGTCGCGGTGGAGGTCTCCACCCGGCGGGCCCGCAGCCGCGCCGACCGGGAGAGCGACCTGCGCGAGGCGCTGGAGTTCGCCCGCCAGCACCTGGCCGCACCCACCCCGGTCGACGCCCGCTGACACCGTCCGCGACCGGACGTGTCGGGGTGGCGGGTTAGCCTCGGCGCGTGGTGACCGTATCCGACGTGCGGGCACTGGCCCGGACGCTGCGTTTCTGGCCCGGCAGCGGCTGGGGAGCTGACCCGGGGCGGCGGGGTGCGGGTCATCCGGGCATCTTCGGCGGCAGCACCACCCTGGTGACGCCGGGCAACCGGCAGAGCTCGGCGTCGAGGTCGGAGTCGGCGACCCGGTTCGCGGCGGCCCGGTCGGCCAGCTCCACCAGGTAGGAATCGCTCTGCTTCGCCGGCAGCACCGGTGCGGGCGATCCGCTGCCGTCGCTCTCCGGGGTGGCTCCGGGCTCGTCCCGGGGATCCAGCTTCACCGTGACCACGTCCGGCAGCGCCCTCAGCCGCGCCTCGATCGCCTGCCGCTCCGACTCGGTGATCGTCCTGGACAGATAGACCCAGATTTCGCGCCAGTCGCCGTGGGTCGGCACCGGCTTCAGGCTTCCCCAGGCACAGTCGTCGGCGGTCGGGGCCGCCCGGGGCGGGGTCGGCGGCGGCCCGTCCTCCGGATAGGACACGTCCTCGACGCCGGGCATCGCGCGCAGCTCGTCGAGGAGCGGACCGTCGACGGTACGGTCGAAGGCCGCCCGGTCGCGCAGGGTCAGCAGGAAGGACTCGGGCAGGATCTCCGGGCTCACGCTGTCGAGCAGTTCCGGGTCGTCCCTGGCCAGCTCCTTGAAGCGCGCGTACGCCTGCTCCCGGTCCTGGAAGGTGACCTCCGCCGCGTCCGGCACGCCGCGCAGCCGCTCCTCCACCGCCCGCTTCTGCTCCGGAGTCGCGTCGTGGCTGAGAAAGACGCTGATAGGGCCGTTCGGCCGGTTCACCCGTTCGGCCGGGGCCGGCCGGCAGCCGGCCAGCCCGGCGGCGAGCAGTGTCGCCAGGACCAGGGTCATCGCCGCTCTGCGCACGGTTGGGCACTGTAGCTGAGGGCAGCAACGCGGCGCCGCCCGGTTCCCGGCAGCCCGGTTCCCGCGTGTCGGGTTGCGGGTGTTTGCTGGAAAAGAGTGGAACTCATACTCTGCGACCCGTGCCGGAGCCGGTGGATCTCCTCGAACGCCGGATCGACGCCCTGCGGGCCGAGATCCGGCGGGCGGTGGCGGCCGGGGACACCGCCCGGACCCGGGGCCTGCGGGCGGAGCTGCGCGCCGCCGAGCGCGCCTGGGAGCAGGCCATCACCGATCTCGCGGCCGGGGTGGGCGGCGGGGCGGCGCCACCGGTGCCGGCCCGTGGGTCGTCGCTGCCGGTGCGGGGGTCGTTGGTGCCGGTACGTGAGCAGGTGCACCACGCGCTGACCCTGCTCTCCGTGCCGGCCGCACCGAGGCTGATCGCCGAGGTGCACGCGGCGTTCTTCGGCGTGACAGCCTTCGGCGCGACGGCGACCGGCCTGGCCGCGAACCGGCTCACCCACCTGCGGCGGGACGAGAAGCGCTCGTTCGCGGCCGCGCCGCACTCCCGGCCGTACCATCTCTGCGCCGCTCTGACCGCCGCGCACCTGGCGCCGGCGCGCGGCCTGATCGCGGTCTCGACCTGGCCGCTGGAGCGGCGGATCGTCGGCCCGCTCAGCGCCCGGGTCGACTTCCTGACGGCGGCGGTCCGGGTGGCGCAGCGGGCCGGCACGGTGCCGGAGGGCAGTGACGCGGTCAACCGGCTGCTGTGGCGGTTCGCCACCAATATCCCGGGTGCGACCGGTCCGCCCGGAACGATGTGTGATCGACATGACACAGTGGATCTCCAGCTGGTGATCCGGGCGGCCGAGGCCGAGTGCGCGGTGCACGCCGACGCCGACCGGGCACACCGGACGGCGGCGGCCGACCGGGCCCGCCGGCACCTCGACGAGGTGCGACAGCTCTTCGGCAACACGCTCCAGACGCTCGGAGGGAAGACGGCATGACGACCACGGGCACGAGCACGGGCACGGACAGGGATGTCGGGGTTGCCGAGCGGCTGGCGACGATCCGGGGCGGGGTCGGGCCGAAGCGGCACAACGCCCGCACCATCGCCGCGCTGACCCGCAACCCCGGCTGCGCGCGGCGGGCGGTGCTGGACACCGCCGGGGTGGACAAGCAGCGGCTGGCGGCGTACGTCGACTTCCCGGCCCGGTTCGGGCAGTCGCAGTTCGCCCTCGCCCGGGGCAACGCGTTCGAGGCGCTGGTGTTGGCGAGCGGCGCCGCCGAGCTGGTGCGGCTGCTGCGGGAACGGCTCGGGCTGCCGATCCCCGAGGTGGCGTACGACGACCTGGCGACGGTGACCGGGCGGGAGAAGGACACCCCCGAGGTCCGGTACGCCCGTTCCCGTGCCCAGCTGCTGCGGGCCGCCGCCGGGGGCGACGACGCCGGCACGCTCTTCGACCATCCGCTGCTGGCGCTGGAGGTGGCCGGGCAGCGGGTCTATCTCGAACCGGATGTGATCGCGTTCCGGCACGAGGGGCGGTTCCACGTCGTCGAGATCAAGTCGTTCGCGGTGGTGGACGGGCAGGCCGACCCGGCCAAGGTCTCGGCGGCGGCGATCCAGGCCGCCGTCTACGTGCTGGCGATGCGCGAGATGCTGGCCGGGGCGGGGCACGATCCGGAGCTCGTCGCCCATGACGTGGTCCTGGTCTGCCCGCGCGACTTCTCCAACCGGCCGACGGCGGTGCTGGTCGACGTACGCCGGCAGTTGGCCGTGTTGCGGCGGCAGCTGCGCCGGATGACGAGGGTGGAGGCGATGCTCGCCGCCCTGCCGCCGGAGCTGACCTTCGACCTGGCGCCCGACGCCGCAGGGGTGCCGACCCGGTCACCGGAGTCGCTTGTCGACGCGTTGCAGGCGATCGATGCCCGCTATGCCCCCGACTGCCTCTCGGTCTGCGAGCTGGCCTACTTCTGCCGGGTGGAGGCGCGGGGTCGCACCGCCGCGCTCGGCACCTCGGCCCGGGAGGAGCTGGGCGGGATCGACCGGGTCGAGACCGCGCTCGGGCTGGCCAGGGGCGAGCTGACCCCGGCCGAGGAGCAGGCGGAGGCGGCGGCGCTGCTCCGGAACGCCGCCCGGCTCCGCGCCGAGCTGCTGCCGACGGCGGTGGCCGGGGCGGCTGAAGCGGCCGGGGCGGCCGGGGCAGCCGGGGCGGCGGGATGACGCCGCTTGCTGTTCCCGCCGGATCGCACTACCTCCGGCGGAGACTGTCGAGCTGGGTGCACAGACGGGGCGGCCGGCCCGGTGCGGGTGGCCGGAGGGGCACGGTGACGGCGACGGCCACGGTGGCGGTCGCGGTAGTGGCCACGGTGGCGGTCACGGTCGCGGTGGCGGTAGTGGCCACGGTGGCGGTCGCGGTCGCCGTACCGGTGGCGGTCGCGGTGGCGGTAGTGGCCACGGTGGCGGTCGCCGTGGCGGTGGCGGTGGCGGTGGTGGTCGCCGTGGTGGTGACGGTCGTGGTGGTGGGGTGAGTACCCTGACCGCGCTGGCTCGGGCCGAGGCCGTGGCGGCCGGGCGGGCCCAGCGGATCACGACCGTCCGCCACCTGCACGTCGCGGACCGGCCGCTGGTGCTCATCCCGCTGAGCATGGCCGGTGAGGCGAACGCGCCGCTGGCTGCGCTGGTCGGCGACGACGTGGCCGCGCCGAGGCTGCTGCTGGTGCCGCAGCCGCGCAACCGTGACCAGCGGTTCGGCTTCGCCGCCGAGCTGGCCGAGGTGCTGCTGCCCTATCTGGACAGTTTCCGGGGCGTCGCGGAGCCGGTCGCCGTCAACCGGGGCCGGGAGGTCCGCTACCGGTACGCGGACGCGCCGCAGGTGCTGGTGCCGAACCCGGCAGGGATCGGCTTCGTCCGGATGTTCGGGCGGTCGACGCGGTTCCGGCGTACCGACGGGGACTATCCGGTGCGGCCGGACGTGCCGCTGCTCGGGCGGTGGCTGACCTTCCTGGCGGACCGGGCCGAGCATCCCGGCTCGGGGATGCTGCTGGCGATGACCGACGCGCTCGGGCTGCACTGGGCGACCGGGCAGTCGGCGCTGGAGGACGCCCATCTGGCGGCGCTGATGGCCTGGATCGACCCGCAGGAAGGGCTGACCGGCGCCGACGCGGCGACGATCGCCGAGGATCCGTTGCGCTGGCCGCCGGCCGGGCCGGTGACGGACCCGACCTTCGACAACGAGGTGCTGGCGCCGGCGACAGCAGGCTACGAGGAGGCGGCGGCGGGCGGTGACGAGGCGCGGCGGGAGCGGGCTCGGGGCGTACTCGAAGAAGCCGTGCGGTCGCAGCTCACGCCGACCTGGGAGCTGATGTGGCGGGGCGTTGCGCTGCTCCGGCAACTGCCGGTCGGGTCGCGGGTGGCCGGGCGCTGGGCCGAGGACCGGGACGTGTTCAGCACGTTCGCGCTCTATGTGGACGGTGGCGGGCATCCGCAGCCGCGCCGGGACGGTGCGGTGAACGCGGCGCACCGGCTGCACCGGCTGGAACGGGCGTCGCAGTCGTACGCCGTGCAGCGCGCCTACGACGACCCGCTGGTGATGGCCGATCACCGGCTGACCGGGGAAGCCTTCGTGGGTGAGGTGACGCTGGCCGACCCGCACCGGATCGACGACAGCGGGAAGCGGCGGGTGCTGCGACCCCGGATCCAGGTGACGACGGCGGATGTGGTGCTGGTGCCGGTGGGGGCGGTGCTGCACTCCCCGGGCCGGCCGGGGCAGCAGGCCCGGGTGGTCTTCGTGACCCCGGACGCGGCGGCCGGGCGGACGGACGTGGTACTGGAGCTGTCGGGTGGGCTGGGGCGGTCGCTGAGCCCGGCGCCGGGGAGCGTGCCGGAGGTGGGGGACCGGCTCTGCTACACGACGCTGTCGGACTCGTTCATGCCTCCGGGGGAGTTCCCGAGCCGGGACGAGACGCCGTGGACGCACGGCGGGCCGCCGAAGGCGTACGAGGAGCCGGCCGAGCCGAGCGCCGACGACGCTCGGGAGGAGTGGGCATGACAGAAGCGGCTGGCGAGATGATCGTCTACCGGACCGACGACGGCCGTACGGAGATCCAGCTACGCGCCGTCGACGGCACGGTCTGGCTCACCCAGGCGGAGATCGCCGCGCTCTTCGATACTCAGGTACCCAACATCAACAAGCACATCTCGGCTGTCCTGTCCGATGGGGAACAGGGCGAAGCAACCATTTCCGCTCAGGAAATAGTTCGCCAGGAAGGGTCCCGGCAGGTCAAGAGGACCGTACAGGTCTACAACCTGGACATGATTCTGTCCGTCGGGTATCGGGTCAGATCGGTCCGGGCGGTGCGGTTTCGGCAGTGGGCGACGACAGTATTGCGGGAGTACCTGGTCAAGGGCTTCGCGCTGAACGACGAACGGCTCAGGCAGCCCGGCGGCCACGACTACTTCGACGAACTGCTCGCCCGGATCCGGGACATCCGGGCCTCCGAAAAGCGCTTCTACCAGAAGGTACGGGATCTGTTCGCCCAGACCAGCGTGGACTACGACGGAACGAGCGAGTTGGCCCGGACCTTCTTCGCCACCATCCAGAACAAGCTGGTCTACGCGGTCACCGGCCGTACCGCCGCCGAGCTGATCGTGCTGCGGGCCGATCCGCATGCGCCGAACATGGGCCTGACCAGTTGGGCCGGCTCGACAGTACGCAAGACCGACGTGACGGTCTCGAAGAACTATCTGACGGCTGGTGAGATCGACGAACTGAACCGGCTGACCACGATGTTCCTCGACTTCGCGGAGGATCGGACGCGACGCCGTCAGCAGATCCGGATGGCCGAGTGGATCGTCCAGACCGACCGGTTCCTGGACTTCAACGAACGGCAGGTGTTGAGTCACGCCGGCCGGGTCTCGCAGAACGACATGCAGAAGATCGCTCACGAGCGTTTCGACGACTTCGACGACCAGCGTCGAGCCCGTGAGCGGGAGGAGGCCGACCGGGAAGCGGCCGAGGAGTTGGCGGCGCTGGAGGCCGAAGCCCGCCGGCTGAGTATCGACGGTGAGCGCGATGACCAGGAGTGATTCGCTGCTTCCCGGCGGCGGTGGGACCGGGCTGGAGTCTCCGGGCGAGGCGGCGCGGCGGGTGGTCGGCGAGGTGCTTGCCGACCTGCGCGAAGGGGACCACCGTGGGGTGGTGGTCGACTCGCCGCCCGGGGCCGGGAAGTCGACACTTGTGGTGCGGGCGGCCGGGGAGCTGGCCGAGGCGGGCGAGCCGCTGATCGTGGTCGCGCAGACCAACGAGCAGGTCGACGACCTGATCGACCGGTTGGCGCGGGCGAGGCCGGAACTGCCGATCGGGCGGCTCTCGGCCAGCGACTACACGGCGACGGACCGGATCAGGAACTATTCGACGGTCCGGGTCGCGGCGAAGGTCGCGGACCTGGGCGGGTCGTCCGTGATCATCGGTACGGCCGCCAAGTGGGCCCTGGTGCCGGAGGGTCGCTGGCCGTGGGCGATCGTGGACGAGGCGTACCAGATGCGCTCGGACGCGCTGCTCCGGGTGGCCGGGCGGTTCGACCGGGCGCTCTTCGTGGGTGATCCGGGGCAGTTGGATCCCTTCTCGACGGTGGAGACCGAGCGGTGGACCGGCCTGACCTGGGATCCGATGCAGTCGGCGGTGGCGGCGCTGCTGCGACACAACCCGGAGCTGCCGGTGCACCGGTTGCCGGTGTCGTGGCGGCTGCCGGCGTCGGCGGCGCCGGTGGTGGCCGAGGCGTTCTATCCGTTCACGGGCTTCTCGGCGGGTACGACCGCCGCGCAGCGGTCGCTGTCGTTCGCGGCGGCGGGGTTCGGCGGTGGGGCGGTGGACGAGGCGCTGGAGATGGCGGCGGTCACCGGCTGGGCGCTGTACGAGCTGCCGGCGCGGCACACGTTGCGGACGGACGGGGAAGCGGCGGCGGCCTGCGCGCGGCTGGCGTTGCGGGTGTTGGAGCGGGGTGCGGTGGCGGTGTCGGAGCGTTCTCCCGGGGGCGCGCCGGTGACCGCCGACCGGATCGCGGTCGGGGCGGCACACCGCGACCAGGTGGCGGCGATCCGTGCACATCTCGGGGCGGCCGGGGCGGGCATCACGGTCGACACGGCCAACCGGTTGCAGGGGCGCGAGTACGACGTGGTGATCGTGCTGCATCCGCTGTCGGGGCGGCGCGACGCGACCGCGTTCCATCTGGAGGCGGGGCGGTTGTGTGTGCTGGTGTCGCGGCACCGGCACGCGTGCGTGGTGGTGGCGAGGGCGGGGATCGCGGAGCTGCTGGACGCGCATCCGTCGACCGAGCCGGTGCACCTGAACGTACCGGTCAGGTTTCCGGACGGCTGGGAGGCGAATCAGGCCCTGCTGGGGCATGTCACAGACCACCGAGCAACCGCTCCACTGGTTTACGGCTGACCCGACTCGGCATACGTGGTACGTGCCGTGGAGCGCGGCCTGCATCTCCGGGCGTGGCCGTACCTCCGCCTGGCCGGCCCCCCACTTCGACACCGTCCGCTCGCTCACCCGAGGTGATCCGCGAAGTCTCGGATGCTCATCCGTGACGCCTGGCGCTGTGCAGGGCCGCACGACGTAGGTCCGCTAGCTCACCGGCTAACCGAGGCCACTCGAACTGGTCGGATGGCGCTGCGGGCCGTATGAAGTCCGATGGCGTGAAGATAACTCCGGCGTCGCCGAGCAGCTGCAGGTGAGACCGGTAGGCCGGGTGGGTGACAAGCGCGTTCTTGGCGTACGGGGAGACGAGGATGGGCAGGCCGAGGCCGAGTACCTCGTTCAGGATGCCTAGGGCGAGGGTGTCGTTGATGCCGAGCGCCCACTTGTTGATGGTGTTGAAGGTGGCGGGGGCGACCAGCACCGCATCTGCCTTTGGCAACAGATCCGGCTGGCCAGGTTTGCGGCGATCAGAGCGAGCGGGGTTACCCGTCTGCTGCGTGAGGGCCCCCTGATCGATCCAGCTTGCGGCCGTTGGCGTTGCAACGGCCCAAACCGCCCAGCCGTCCGCCATAAGCAGCTCAATGAGTGCATTGATCTGGAGCACCGGAGGAGCAGCGCAGACCACGAGGTAGAGGACGGGTCGCTCTGTCATGCCAGCAAGCCTGCTCTTTCAGCCAGCGGCCGCAGGCCGGGAGTAGCCGACCGGCATTCCCTTGACATCAGGTCGAGCAGCAGCGCACGGGCCTGCACGTTGACGCGCACCGACTCGGGGGCGACTCGTTCCGCCTCCAGCAGGTGCAGTATCGCGAGCGAGCCGCCGTCAGAGGTCATGGCGGTGGCCGCTGCCAGGTCGAGATGCACTTGAGCCCGGCGGCCGACGAGTGCGGCTGGCAGGCGGGAGGTGTCGAGTTTCGTGCCGATCTCGATGGCCCGGCTGCCGTTGCCGGCCTTCACCGCCGCCGAAACGCTGTGGATCAGGACGTTTGTCGGGCCGAAGCCTGTCCACAGCCGGTTCTGGTCCGTCTTGAGCTCTGCGGCCAAGCGCTGGCCCTCGGCCAGTCGGTTGTTTGCTGTCGGAGTCTGCCCTTGGCGCGCGGCAATGATGGCGGCCAGGAGCAGCAGGGCGCCGTGCGCGGACAGCAGGTTGAGATCGGTGGTGCGCCTGTCCTTCGTCAACCGCTCGATGCTGCTCTGTGTCACTCGCTCTGCCTCATCCAATCGGCCGGGCAGCCGAAGCAGTGCACAGGCAGCTTGGTAGGCCGCAATGGACGCCAGCCCCAGGTCGTCGGCGACTCGTGCGGCCGTGGCTGCACGATCGGCGACCAACAGCGCCGTGGCGCCATCTCCTATTTTCACGGCGACTTTGGAAGCCGCCAGGTACGCGGCGGCCAGCAATCGAAACGCGCTGCTCCGCTGCGGCCACGGGCCCCTACTCGTCAGATCGGTGGAGTGTCGGAGCAGCTCAGGCAGGAGTCTGGCAACCGCGCTGTAGCTTGCCCGGTGGTAGAGGGTGTGAACGCGGGTGACGTCGCGCCGTACTTCAGTGAGGGTGCGGGCCGGCCGTTCCAACTGCGGCTCGGGCAGGTAGTCGGTGAGGTAGGCGCGTAAGCCGCTGAGCAGATCGACTCGGACGGCCGATGAGGAGGAATGACGCGAGTCGTCTCCCATGGTCTGTCCCCGTCGGATCGGTGTGATCACATCACTGAGCATGTCGTCGAGCTGGTCAAGCGTGACCTGTAGCACCTCGGCGATGCGCGTCCGATGCCAGGGCTGCGGATCGGTCTCGGCGCTCTCCCACCGTACGACCGTCGACCGCTCCACCCCAAGAAACTCGGCCAGCCGTTCCTGGCTGTATCCGAGCGCCTTGCGGCGCTGGCAGAGCCGGTGTCGTTTCAAGGCCACGGCACCCCCCTCCGTCTGCCCGCCACTGTAGTGACACACCGTCTATGGATCAGTTACCCGAATGCCTCAGTTTTGCGCCGATCTGGCGCCCAAAGCGCTGTAGTTCCTGCTCACGTTCGTGGAAAGGGTGGAGTCGTGGCCCGGGGCGGGTGCTGGGCTCCGGTCGGTCCGGCGCGCGCGGTCGTACCGGTCGACCCCGCCCGCTTCGGCGCCAACCCTGCGAACCGGTCAACCGAGGGAGGAACATGAGCCAGGCCGGTGAACCCTCCGACATCTCCGACGACGAGCTGCCGATGCCGCCGTACGTGACGGCCGAGGATGTCGGCTTCGCGGTACGGGCCATCACGGTCCATGCCCCCGAGCTGTGGCCCACCGGACTGCTCTGCCGCAACGAGCACGCTCCACACCCGTGCCGGCTGCACCGCTGGGGGCGACGCGTCCTCGCCCTACGCGGCCTCACCACCACCGAGATTGCCGCCCTGGTCGCCCACTACGAGGCGACGGCGGTACGGCGATGATCTACCGCTCCGGTGGACGGCTACGCCCATCGGTCATCCGTGTCGCCTCCGCCGTGATGCGCTGCCGCTTTCGCGGCCTCGATCCCGACGAGGTCTACGAATTCCTCCGCCTGGTCGCCGCCGAGGTCGAACGCCTCGAACGCGAGGCCACCACCGCCCAGGCCCAGGCCGAGCGCGCCCGCCAGGGGCTACGCCAATGGAAGGCCCGGCACGTCGGCTGCAGGTTCGCCGAGCCATCCGATCCCGGTCCCCCACCCCCACCGCATCGGCGACCCGTCACCGGCCATCGCCCTGTCGACGGCGCCGAGCAGGACCGGCAACACCGCAACGGCGGCCGTTGGTGAGCACCGCACGCTGGGTGATCCACCTGCCCATCACCCTCACCGGCCGGGACGACACCGTCACCCTGTTCACCGCCGAGGACCATGTTGCCCGTGTCGCACGGGCGGTGGCCACGACGGAGACGGTACTCGGCACCTACGCCGAGCGTGCCGCTGCGCCAGCCGTCCGGACCAACGATCCACGGCATGTTCGGGCCGGACTGAGGGCCGCGGTGCGAACCCGCCACTCCTGACTCGACGCTGGCGGCGGGCCACCCCAGAGGGGATGTGACGACCCGGCCGCGTGTGCACCTTCGCGTCACCGATCCGTGATAGAAGCAGTGGGTCGTAACAGCGTGAGTCTGGAGGAGAACGTGGTTTCTCGACGTGGCGTCCTGCGCGGTACCGCAGGCGTGACCCTGGGTATGTCGGCCGCCGCCCTGGCCGGCGCGCCGGCAGCGGCCGCACCGGTGGCACCCACGGCACCTGCGGCGCCGGCCGTACCGGCAGCCACCGCCGAGGTGCCCAAGCCGCTCGCCGCACGCCGTGGTCGGCTGGCCAGCCGGACCGTGGTGACCTCGCCGGTCATTCCGCTGACCCACCTGTCGGTGGCCTCCGCCGGTGCGGCGGCGGTCCGGCTGCGTACCGCCGCCGGCTGGGGATCGTGGCAGGAACTGCGCGGCTGCGCGGGTGGCCGCGACGGCAGGTCCGCCGGGCCCCGCTCAGGTGTCGTGCTGGCGACCGGTGCCACCGGCTACGAGGTGCGGGTCTCGGACGGATCGGACGCCTCCGTCACCGAGCTGAACATGGTGGACGGTCCGCGGCGGGCGGTGGCCGCTCCGGCCGGATACCTGCCCCTGCCGGATGGCCAGCGGTTGCCGAACTATCTGCCCCGGTCCCAGTGGGGCGCCGACGAATCACTGCGCTTCGGTGAGGACGGTACGGAGGTCTGGCCCGGTGAGTTCTTCCCGGTGCAGACGATCACGGTGCACCACACCGGCGTGTACGAGCACAACGACGATCCTGACCCGGCCGCCACGATCCGGGCCATCTACTACGACCAGTGTGTGCTGCAGGCATGGGGAGACATCGGCTACCACCTGCTGATCGACGAGGCGGGCCGGGTCTACGAGGGACGGTACTCGGGCTCGGACCCGGTGCCGGTCTTCGGGTCCACCCCCGCCACCGGCCGCCTCATGGTCAACGGGGCCCATGTCGGCGGCTACAACGCCGGCAACATCGGAGTCTGCCTCCTCGGTCGTTTCACGTCCCGCCAGCCCAGCCCGGCCGCCCAGCAGTCGCTGGTCAGAGTGCTGGCGGCGCTCAGCGTCCTGGCACGCCGGGATCCACAGGCCCGGACCACCTACGTCAACCCGGTCAGCGGGGCCTCCGGCGAGGTGAACGTCGTGCCGGGACACCGGGACTGGGCGAGCATCGGCGCAGGGCCGACCGAGTGCCCGGGTGACGCCTTCTACTCCTACCTGCCGGGCGTACGGAAGAAGGCGGCCCTGCTGCGGTCGCTCGGGCAGCCGGAGACGCGTCGCGGCAGAGCGTGAGTCGATTCCCCCACTAACCCGTCAACTTCCGCCGTCGCCGGTCACCGACGGCGAGGACCGCTGCGGCGCCTTACGCAACCACAACCACACCCCGGTCAGCGCACAGACCGCTCCCGCGACCGTGATCGCCGACTTGGCCAGGGTAGGAAGATCGTCCAGGAACGGGAAGGCGCGGGAGAGCGCCAACGCCACGAACGCGATCAGCAACAGGAGGACGGCGACTATCCGCTGTCGAGTCATGGGTGCCATTGGACCACAGCACCTGCGGCATCCCTGTCGCTCGGGCACTGCCGGGGCGGCAAGCTGGTCATACGGTGCGGATTCCGGGGAGGACGACCATGCGACAGAGCCCGAGCCGCCGGGAACTCCTCCAGGGTGCCGGGCTGGTCGGCTCCGGCGCCGCCGCCGGGGCGCTGCTGCCGGCCGCCGCACTGAGCTGGCAGCGCTACGGCGACACCACCGCGTTCGACCCCGACTCGCCCCGGTTCACCCTCGCGGTCATCCCGGACACGCAGTATCTCTTCACCGACGAGCGCGGTGATCCGGAGCCGCTGGCGGCGACGATGCGGTGGATCGTCGCGCACCGGGCCGAGCGGAACATCGCCCTCGTCGCCCACCTCGGCGACATCGTCGACAACGGGACCGCCGCCGAACTGGCCGGGGCGGGACGGGTCTTCGACATCCTCGACCGGCACCGGGTGCCGTACAGCGTGTTGGGCGGTAACCACGACGTGGACGCGTCCCGCACCGACGCGGAGCGCGGGCCGAGCGCCTATCTGGAGGTCTTCGGCCCACGCCGGCTGCGCCGGCAGTCGACGTACCGAGGATCCACAGCGGACGGCTACAACACGTACCACGTCTTCTCCGCCGCCGGGCGGGAGTGGCTGCTGCTGGCGCTGGACTGGCGGCCGTCGGACGGCACCCTCGACTGGGCGCGGTCGGTGCTGGCGGCGCACCCGGCCAGCCCGGCGATCCTGACCACCCACGATCTGGCCGACGCCGACCACACCGGCGCGACCTGGCTGTCGGAGCACGGCCGACGCCTCTGGGATCGGCTGATCGACCGGAGCGACCAGATCGTCCTGACTCTGAACGGGCACTACTGGCCGCCGGGCCGAATGGTGCTGCGCAACGCCGCTGGGCGGGACGTGCACGTGCACCTCACCAACTACCAGGACCGCTACTACGGCGGCGGCGGGATGCTCCGGCTCTACGGCTTCGATCTTGCCCGGAACACCGTCGACGTCGAGACCCTGTCACCGTGGATTCTCGGTCAGCGGCCGGAGCGGCGGAACCCGCTCGCCCGGCGGGAGGTCGAGCTGACCGACCCGGCCAACCGGTTCAGCCTGACCGTCGACTTCGCCGCGCGGTTCGCCGGCTTCGCCCCGGTGCCGGCCCGGCCGCCGCGCGGGCCGGCCGCCGTCGTCACCGACGGCACCGTCGCATACTGGCGCTTCGACCAGGGGTACGCCGACGGCGGCGCGCTGCCGGACCGGCACGTGATCGAGGACCGCTCCGGCCGGGGCAACCACCTGACCCGGATGAGCCTCCCGGGAGCCGGGCTGGCGTGGCCGCGCTGGTCGGCCGAGTACCACGCCGACCAGCCCGGCCACGCCAGCCTCTTCTTCGACGGCGGGCGGCGGCCGGGTGGCGGCTACCTGCGGACGGTCGACGGCGCACCGCTGAACGAGGCGACGTTCGCACACGGCTACACCGTCGAGGCGTTCGTGAAGCTGCCGGAGGACGTCCGGGGCAGCGGTGGCACCGAGCTGCCCATCCTGAACCGGCCCGGCACCGCCGGGGATGCGGCCCGGACGGGTGCCGGCGGGGACGCCGGGCGGACCGGCGCCGAGCGGACGGTGCCGGCCGCGGCCCTCGGGCTCACCGCCGGGTTGGCAGTGAGCTGGGCGGTCGTGCCGGCCGAGCTCGGCGGCATCGTGACGAACTGGGGTCACGAGATGCGGCCCGGCGAGTGGTTCCACGTCGCGGTGGTGAACGACGGCCGGCACAGCACGCTCTACGTCGACGGCGCCCGGCTGCTGCGCAACCCGTCCGTGCCGGCGTCCGGGCTGGCGGTCTCCGGCGAACCGTGGCTGGTCGGCGCCGAGCACCGTGGCCGGATCGTGCGGCACGGCTTCTACGGCTGGATCGGCGACATCCGCGTCGCCGACCGGCCGCTGCCGGTCGACCGGTTCCTCCGGGCCTGAGCGTGGGAAGACGCGGTGGGACAGTGGGAAGACGCACCGGGACAGCGGGGACGACGGCGGAAGGGCGGTGCGGCATGACCGGAGGACCGGGCCGGGTCCGGATCGAACCGTGGGGCGAGGATGATCTCGACCTGCTCCGCCGGATCAACGTCCCGGAGATGAAACGGCACCTGGGCGGTCCGGAGACCGAGGAACAGGTCGTCGTCCGGCACGAGCGCTACGTGCGGTTCGGCGGCACCGACCAGGGGTGCATGTACCGGGTGGTGGTCCTGCCGGAGGAGGAGCCGGTCGGCAGCGTCGGCTACTGGGAGCGGGTCTGGCACGGCGAGACGGTGTACGAGATGGGCTGGAGCGTCCTGCCGGCGTACCAGGGGAGAGGGCTGGCCACCGCCGCGTTGCTGGCCACGGTCGACGTGGCCCGCGCCCGGCGGACGCACCGGTACGCCCACGCCTACCCCTCGGTCGACAATGCCGCCTCCAACGCGGTCTGCCGCAAGGCCGGCTTCGCACTGCTCGGCGAGACCGAGTTCGAGTTTCCGAAGGGGCGGCCGATGCGCGCCAACGACTGGCGGCTCGACCTGACCGCGTAGCCACCCCGGCCGAGTCGGTCCCGGCCGCGTCCGGCTTCTGGTCCGGAACCCTCGGCACCCCGGCCCGGCCCGCTACCACCTCGACATCGAGACGGACGACGTCGACGCCGAGGTCGCCCGTCTGGTGGCGCTCGGCGCCACCGAGGTGTCGACGTGGCTGGAGTGCCACGTGCCGCGGGCGCCGAGTCGGCATCTGCTCCGCGTCATTCCGGTGGCGGCGACCCGGAGCTCTTCCGGAGCCGGGCGCGCACCTGGCCGGCCCCCGACCAGGGGATCGGGGGACCGGGCCAGGAAGGGTAACCGGGGCCGGCCGGCGAGGAGTCGGGAACGGCGGGTACGGTCGTCAGCCGACCGGAGCCGGTGCCTTCTCCTCGACCTCCACCGTCTCCTCGACCTCCACCGTCTCCGCCACCTCGACCGAGGTCTTCCCCTCGACCGACGCCTTGGCCTCCACCGCGGCCCGCTTGCGGGCCCGGTGTGCCGCCACGTGCGAGCGGGTGGCGCAGCGCTCGGAGCAGAACCGGCGGCAGCAGTTGGACGAGGTGTCCAGGTAGACGTTGCCGCACCGGTCGTCGGCACAGACACCGAACCGGGCACTGCCGTACTCGCACAGCCAGACCGAGAGGCCCCAGACCGCGCCGGCCAGGTATTCGGCGCTCACCGAGGCTCCCCGGCTGGTCACGTGCATGTGCCAGTCCTTGGCGTCGTGCCCGGAGATGCGTGGTTGGACGGGATAGTTCTCCAAAAGCGAATTCAGCTCGGTCACGGCGTCGACGTCCCGTCCCGAGGAACCGAATTCGAAGACGTCCCGCAGCCGTTTCTGCGCCCTGCGGAAGGCGGGGACGTCCCGTTCGGTCACCTCGTCGCGCATCCAGCCGTGCTCGCCATTGAAAACGGCCCGCAGGTCATCGAAGTCGTCGAGTGGCGCGTTGACGAGATCGACAGCGGTCCGGGCGTACGCGTCGAAGTTCACCCGACAACCGTAGACGACTCACGGCTCCCGTGGCGCGTGCATGTAGCGAGGAAGGAACCGCGCGTAGCCGTCGGTGGTCGCGCCGGCTCTCCCACAGCCCGGTCACGGCCGCCGCACCGTCCACCATCCAACTCACCGGCACCAGGCGATTATCCGAAAACGACGGTAGCGCGGACGGAATTGCCGGCGGCGCCGCCCGGCATGCCGTAGATCCTCGATTTCGACGCGTCCGGCTGCGGCGACGATCCGGACATAAGTCACCTCTCGCCCTAAGAGCGGCGTCACCACGTATTCGAACATTCCGCAGGGCGAATCGGAGTAGGCCGGCGGCGTACGCCCTCGTCGCGGAGACGACGTGAGACGCCCGTCCGTTGCCGGGCCGTCGGGGCGCGGTCGCCGCGTACGGGAAACCGGCTGGCGTTACGCTCGGCTCATGCTCCGATCGGTCATCCTCGCCGCCTCCCGGTCATCCCGGATCGAGCGGCTCGTCGAGACGGCCCCGCTCACCCGGGACGTCGTACGCCGGTTCGTCGCCGGCACCACCGTCGACGACGCGCTGCGCGCCACCCGCCAGCTCGTCGGCGACGGTCTCGCGGTCTCCATCGACCACCTCGGCGAGGACACCGTCAACGGGGACCAGGCCGTCGCCGTCCGGGACGAGTACGTCGCCCTGCTCGGCGCGCTCGCCGAGGCGGGGCTCGCCCCGGCGACCGAGGTCAGCGTCAAGCTCTCCGCACTGGGCCAGAAGTTCGACGAGCGGCTGGCCCGGGAGAACGCCGTCGCGATCTGCGCCGCCGCCTCGGCGGCCGGCACCACGGTCACCCTCGACATGGAGGACCACACCACCACCGACTCGACCCTGGACATCCTGGCCGAACTGCGCAAGGACCATCCGGGTACGGGGGCGGTGCTCCAGGCGTACCTGCGGCGCACCGAGTCCGACTGCCGGGAGCTGGCCACCGTCGGGTCGCGGGTGCGGCTCTGCAAGGGCGCGTACGCCGAACCGGAGTCGGTGGCCTTCCAGGCCGCCCGCGAGGTGGACAGGTCCTACGTCCGGTGCCTCAACATCCTGCTCGCCGGTCAGGGATACCCGATGATCGCCACCCACGACCCCCGACTGATCGCGATCGCCGAGGACCGGTCCCGGTGGTTCGACCGTACGCCGGACGAGTTCGAGTTCCAGCTCCTCTACGGCGTACGCCCCGACGAGCAGGCCCGGCTCGCCGAGGCCGGCCACACCGTACGCGTCTACCTGCCCTACGGCACCGACTGGTACGGCTACCTGATGCGCCGCCTCGCCGAGCGCCCGGCCAACCTGGCGTTCTTCGCCCGCGCCGTGGCGACGCGCAAGTAGTTGGGCCCCGCGGCCCGGCGGGGATCGGGGCTTCGGCTGGGATCGGGGCGCTTCGGCTGGCATTCTCGGCGCCATGGAGTTCTCCCGCGCGGTGGCGGCGTTGCGGACCGCCGTCGCCGACTCGTCCCGGGCGCAGGCCCCTCCCGAGCTGGTCGAACAGGTTTTCGGCCTGGTCCGCCCGTCGATCGGACTCGCCATACCGGCCCGCTCGCGCAACGGCGCGATCCCCGGCCCGGCCGCCGACGCGACCCGTGGCCCGGTGCCGGGCGCGGTCACCGGGGCCACCCGTGGCCCGGTCGCCGGCTCGATCGCCAGCCCCGTGGCCAGCCCCGTGGCCAGCCCGGTCGCCGGCTCGATCGCCAGCCCTGTCGCCGGCTGGTACGGCGGACGTCCAGGGCTGCCGGACGGTGTGCCGTGGCCGCACCACCACGGTCGCCCGATGACGCTGCTGGCCCAGCTCGACTGTGCCGCGCTGGCGCCGCTGCTCGGTCCGGAGTGGACGCTGCCCCGGAACGGGACGCTGCTCTTCTTCGCAGACGAGTGGCACCACGCCGACTTCGGGGCGGATCCGGGTGACGACGGCTGCGCCGTGCTGCACGTACCTGGCGGGCTGCCGGGCCGGGCCGCCCCGCCTGCGGCCGTGACGATCCCGGCGCTGCCGCTGGTCGCCGCCCCGGTCCTGGCCGCGCCGTACTACGAGGAGCCGGAGCTCGCGGCGGCCTTCTGGACCGACCCGATCAGGGTGATGGGTCTGGCCACCGAGATCCGCGACCGGCTGCCGACGGTACGGCACCGGCTGCTCGGCTGGCCGGACACTCCGGTGGCGGAGCTGCCCAACCACCGGCCGCTGCTGTCGCTGCAGGCCGAGGAGGGGACCGCCTGGGGCGAGCTGGTCGGGATCTCCTTCTGGATCGGCGACCGGGACCTGGCGGCGGGCGAAGTCTCCCGGGTACGCCGGGTTCTCGACATCGCCTGATCCGCTGCCCGGGGGTTCGACCGGTCGATCCCCGAGGAGGCAGGCAGACACGTCCGGCCCGCCGGGGGTCCGATCTGCTGATCGTCGCCCCCGACGGGCCGGATGCGTCCGCTCCGTCACCGACCGCGGTCTCTGGTTACGGCTACCCGCCGTCGGTCACCGGCATCGCCTCAAATGTCGAGGCTCAGCCGAAGCAGTTGTCCACCGTCGCCTTGCCTGCGCAGTTGTCAGGCCGGTTCCGGCTGATCACGGTGTCGCTGTCCACCGTGACCTCGGCGTACTCGGCGAAGAGCCCGCCGCCCTTCCTGGTGGCGTCGTTCTCCACGATCTTGCTCTTCCTCAGGTCGAGCGAGCCGCCCTCGACCGCGATGCCGCCACCGACCGAGCGTCCCCCGACGGCGCTGTTCTGGCTGACCTCGGTGGTCCGCACGATCACCTCGGACTTCTCGGCGAAGACGCCACCGCCGTCGCCCCGAGTGGTGTTCTTGGTGATCTTGCTTTCGTCCACCGTGAGCAGGCCCATGACGGTGGCGATGCCGCCGCCGTCCCGGGTGCCGAGGTTCTTGCTGACGTGCAGCCCCCGGACTGTGAGGGTGGCGTCCTTGTTGAAGAGTCCGCCGCCGATCTTGGCCGTGTTGCCGTTGACCTCGCCGTCCGAGACCTTCGTCCGGGCCGAGACGCTGGCGATGCCGCCACCCTCGGCCGCGTTGTTGTGCTCGAAGGCGCTCTTGGTGATGTCGGCCGCACCCTGGTAGTTGGCGAGCCCGCCACCGGCACCGCTGGCGCTGTTGCTCAGGAACTCGGTCTTCTCGACGGTGAGGACACCACCGTTGAGCAGGCCGCCACCCTTGCCGGCGGCGCTGTTGTCCTCGAACCTGCTCTCGCTGACCGCCAGGTGGCCGTCGTTGAAGATCGCCCCGCCGCCGCCGCTCTTCGCGAGGGCGGTGCTGTCCGAGATCGTGACGCGCTTGACGGTGGCGGTGGCGCCGTGGTCGATCGAGATCGCGCCGCCGGTGCCCGCCCGGCCGTTCTCCAGGAAGAGCTCGGTCAACTCCAGCTCGCCACCGTCCCGGACGGTGAAGAAGCGGAAGTCGCCGGCGTAGGTGTTCCGGGTGATGGTCGCACCCTGACCCATGATCTTGATCGGTGCCTTGATCACGGGCAGGCCGGAGTCGTCGCTCGCGCTGTCAACGGCCTTCTTGCCCTTGCCGTCGTGCTTCTGGCCGCTGTGGCCGGAGGCGGTGAGGGTGTAGGTGCACTTCGGCGCGAGCTTCAGGCTGGCGCCACCCTCGGCGTTGGCGTGCACCAGCGCGGCGATGAGCTCGTCGGGGTCGCACGGTACGGACGTGACCTCCTCGTCCGCCGGCTTCTCCGAACCGCAGCCCTCCCGGCCGTTCTGGCTACCGCCCTGCGACCCGCCGTGCCAGCGGGAGCTGTCGGAGCCGGGCTTCTCCTCCCCGGACGAGCCGTTCTGGCTACCGCCCTGGGATCCGCCGTGCCAGCCGGACGACCCGTTGGACTCCTTGGCGTCCGTGGACTCCTCGGCGCCGTTGGACTCCTTGGCGCCGTTGGACTCCTTGGACTCCTTGGCGTCCTTCGAGCCCTCCGGCTTGGCCTTGGGGTCCTTGGTCGCCGTCGGTCCGGCCTTCGGGTCCTTGGTCGCGGGTCCGGCCTTGGGGTCCTTGGTCGCCGTCGGTCCGGCCTTCGGGTCCTTGGTCGCGGGTCCGGCCTTCGGGTCCTTGGTCGCCGTCGGTCCGGCCTTCGGGTCCTTGGTCGCGGGTCCGGCCTTCGGGTCCTTGGTCGCGGTCGGTCCCGCCTTCGGGTCCTTCGACTCCTCGGGCTTCGGCTTCTCCTTCGACTCCTCGGGCTTCGGCTTCGCCGTCCACTCTTCGGGCTTCGGCTTCGCAGCCGATTCCTCGCCCTCCTCGGCCTGGCCCTGCCAGCCGCCGCCAGGCTCGCAGGACTCCTGCCAGCTGCCGCCGCCCCAGGGGTTTCCGCCGTTCGAACCCTCGGCGGCTGCATCGCCGTTCGGCTTGGAGTCGTCGTGCTTGCCTGGGTCCTTACCGTTGCCATCCTTGCCGTTGTCGGCGGCGACGACGGACAACTGCCTCAGGTCCACGTCTGCCAGGCCCTTGTCTCCGGCCGTCGTGGCCACCCCGGTGAGACCGGCCGCGCCGGCTACCAGGCTGCCAGCGACGAGACCGCCGGCTAAGAACCAGCGGGACCGCCGCCTTTTCGGCCGCGTTGTCGGCTGAGCGCGATCCACGTGGTTCCCTTGGAATTCGGACATCAAGCTCCCTGCCTTTCGAATACAAGACACGGCCGCACCAACTGGGGCGCGGAGGGCCACAATTACGGTGTAGCCACATAACATCACCGTACGGCTACCTTCCGTGCATCGCGGGCGCATATGAAGAAAACCCACGAAGAAGTGGAATTAGGGCGTGAGCACGCTCGAAAAGTACTAAGCAGAGCGAGGCTGCCCAGATGGAGGCATTCGGTTCGGGCAGAGAAAAGCAGATGGCCGGTTTCATGCAGTTACCGGTTAGCGCGTCGGAGCGAAGCCTAAAAGGGCCAAGAAAGGTATAATTCGTACATCGGGCGCAGGTGGCACACTGGGGCGGAGCAGGCCCGAAAGCGGCGTTCGCCGGGCTCGCCATCGCCATCGCCATCGCCATCGCCATCGCCATCGCCATCGCCATCGCCATCGCCATCGCCATCGCCATCGCCATCGCCATCGCCATCGCCATCGCCATCGCCATCGCCGGGCGCCGGCGCCGCGGCCGTGCTGCTCCGCTGGGGACTGCGGCGCGCCGCTGGCCCTGCTTCCGCCCGAGACCGGGGCCGCACAGATCCCGCTCGGTGGGGTGGGCTGGGCGGTCTCGTCGGCGAGCAGGTTCGCGCGACTGGACGATTGGTCGTACTCTCCGGCCGTGACCGACGGGGAGTACCACTACCGCCGACCGGCCGACCACCAGCCGCCGCCCGGCTACCCGCCGCCCGGCTACCCGCCGCCCGGCTACCCGCCGCCCGACGCCGCGCCCATCGATGTTGCGCCGGTCGACGCCCTGCCAGTGGAGGCGGTGCCGCCTGCCTGGCAGTCGCGACCCGCCGATCACCCGCCGCCGAGCGGCGCCTACCCGGCCGGCTATCCGGGGACGGGCGGCTACCCACCCCGGGGGCCGCTGCCACCACGACCCGGGCTGGTGTTCCCACCCGGAGCGATGGCACCGGCACCACCCGGGCTGGTGCCGCCACGCCGGCGGCGCCGGTGGCCGCTGTGGGTGGGGTTCGGCACCGTCGTGGCCCTCCTGCTCTGCGCGGCGCCGGTGGCGATCGGAGCGGTCCTGCTCGACCGGGTGCCCGGCCCGGCGGGCGCACCCGGCGGCGTCGGTGCGGCGGCCAGTCCGCAGGCCGGCGACGCGCCCTCGGTGACCCGTGACTGGCTCACCGAGCAGATCGCCAGCCTGCTGGACGCCCAGGCAGCGGCCCTGCTCGGCGGCGACGAGAACGGCTACCTCGCGGTCGCCGAGCCGGGCTCGCCGGTCGCCCGGCAGCTCCGGCGGGACTTCCGGACGCTCCGGTCGATGCAGGTCAGCAGGTGGCAGCCGGCGCTGCGCGGCAAGGTGAGTCAGCTCGACACCGGCGAGTGGCGGGCCAACCTCACCGTCGCGCACTGCTTCGTGTCGCCCGACTGCGAGCCGAACGAGATCACCATGGTCACCCGGTGGAAGGATTCCGCCGGGCAGCCACGACTGTCCACCCTCGACGCCGACAATGTCGGCGGGCCCGGCCGGCCGAGGCCGTGGGAGAGCGACGAACTCGTCGCCTCGATCGGCGAGCGGACCCTGGTCGCCGCGCCCCGGGCATTCCGGGACCGGCTGCCCGACCTGCTCCGGGAGGGCGAACGGGCCGCCCGGGTCGCCGACCGGTACGCCGTGGACGGCTCTCCGCCCGAGCGCTACCTGATCTTCTACGCCGGCCCGAACGAGTGGAGCCGCTGGTACGGCGGCAACCGGCCGGAGTGGACCGCCGGTTACGCCGTCTCGGTCGGGGGCGACCAGTACGACCTGGTGCTCAACTCCAAGGCGGTGGTGCCAGGGCAGTATGCCGACCTGATGCGGCACGAGCTGACCCATGCCTCCTCGCTGGCCGGTGCCGGCCGGATCGACGACGACGCCTGGTGGCTGGTGGAGGGCCTGGCGGAGCAGGCTGCCGCAGGTGGCCGGGCGCCGAGCCGGTACGACAGCCTGGAGGACGTCGACCGGCTGATCGACTCCGGCTGGAGCGGCGAGCTCGCCGACGTCGCGCCCGGCGACCGCTCCGAGGACTGGTACGTCGCCGGCAGCTACGGCATCGGCTACCTCGCGGTCCGGCACCTCGTCGACCGCTTCGGCGAGCAGGACGTGCTGACCTTCTTCAAGCTGGTGGTGCACGACGGGCTCTCGGAGGAGGACGCCTCCCGGGAGGCGTTCGGTGCCGAGTGGTCGACGCTGCACGACGAGTGCGTGACGTACGTCAAGCGGACCGCCTCCTGACCCGTCCCGGTCAACGGCACTCGATCCCTCGACGGGATCCGGTGCAGCTCAGTGCGGCTCGCCAACCCCGCGCGTCCTGCCGGACGGGACGGGCGGCACCTCGTACGATGGGCGGCGTGCGTCGTGCCTCTCCGCCGCGCCTGTCCGCAGCACCGCGGCCCCGTCGCTCCGCCTTCTCCGCCACCCTCGTTACCGTGACCGTCCTGTTCGGCCTCTCCGCCGCCTCCTGCGAGTCGGACGACCAGGTCGGGCTGGCCAACGTCGAACGGGCCGACGTCGCCGAGCTGGTCGACGCGCCGGCCAGCGTGACCGCCCGGGCCGCCGCGACGCTGAGTGCCCCCGCCGACGGCACCCTGGCCGAGCTGAGGGTCCGGCCGGGCACCCTGGTCGAGCCGGGCCGGGTGCTCGCCGTCATCGACTCGCCGTCGGCGCGGGAGCGCCTGGCCAAGGCCGGCCGGGCCCTCGACGCGGCCCGCGGTGCGGGGCGGGGGGTCGGCGGCGGCGCCGACCTGACCCGGCTGCGGCGTGGCACCGACCGGGCGGCGGCCGAGGCGTTCCGCACCGCCCGGGACGCCGCCGGCAAACTCACCGACCCAGGACAGCGGGCCGCGCTGCTGGCCCAGGTCCGGGTCGCGGAGCGGCAGTACGAGGCGGCGGCCGAGACCGCGAGCGAGGCCGCCCGCGCCGTCCAGCGCGGTGTCGCCGGACTCAACTCGGCGGTACGGGCACTCTCCGCCGCCCAGCGCCTCCAGGCCGAGCAGGCGTACGACCTGGCCAAGGCGACCGTCGACGCGCTCGTGCTGCGGGCGCCGATCGGCGGGGTGGTGCAGCTCGGCGGTCCCGCCTCACCGGCCGGGGCCGGTTCCGCCGATGTGCTGGCCGGGCTGCTCGGCGCCACCGGTGGGCTCGGCGCGCCGGCCGGGGTCGACCCGGCCGGGCTGGTCGGCAGCGGCAACCCGACGGCCCCGGTGGCCGGCGTCGACGGTGCCGTGCCGGTGGGCGGCCGGGTCGGCGCGGGCACCCCGGTGCTGACCGTGGTCGACCTCGCCGACCTGGGGCTGGTCGCCGACGTGGACGAGACGGACGTGCTGCTGGTCACCGAGGGGGTGCCGGCGAGCGTGGAGCTGGACGCCGCCACCGGCGCGGAGTATCCGGCCCGGGTCCGCTCGGTCGACGTGCTGCCGACCGCTTCGGCGCGGGGTGGCGTCTCCTACCGGGTCCGGCTCTCCCTCGGCTCGGGCCGGTACGCCGACGGCCGGGCCGCCCCGGCGCCCCGCCCCGGGATGAGCGCCGTGGTCCGGCTGCGGGTACGCGAGGCGGCCGGTGCGGTGACCGTGCCCGCGGCGGCGCTGCACACGGCGCAGGGGCGGGACGCGGTCTGGGTGGTCCGGGACGGGATTGCCGAGCGGGTGCCGGTGACGGTCGGGGTGCAGGGGCAGGATCTGGTGCAGATCGTCAGCGGGGTGGAGCCCGGCCAGCAGGTCGTGGTCAGCGGCGGTGACCAGGTGCGCTCCGGCGAGCGGGTGCGGTGACCCGCCGACCGGACGAGCCGCCAGGTGAGCCGGTCCAGGCGTCGCCCGCCCAGGCGCCGGCCGGGCCTGCGGGACGGCGGGCGGAGCGGTCCGGGGTGGCGATCGAGGCGGTCGACCTGGTCCGGGCGTACGGCCTGGGCGGGGCGTCGGTGACCGCGCTGCGCGGCGTCTCGCTGGCCATCGCCGCCGGTGACTACGTGGCGGTCGTCGGGCCGTCCGGGTCGGGCAAGTCGACGCTGATGCATCTGCTCGGCGGCCTGGACCGGCCCACCGCCGGCCGGTTGGTGATCGGCGGTCGGGACGTGGCCGCGCTGGACGCGGCGGAGCTGGCCAGGTTGCGCAACGAGACCATCGGCTTCGTGTTCCAGTCCTTCCACCTGTTGCCCCGCACCTCCGCGGTCGACAACGTGGCGCTGCCGCTGGTCTACCGGGGGATCAGCGGCCGCCGACGGCGGGACCTGGCCGCGGCGGTGCTGGGTCGGGTGGGCCTCGGGCACCGGCTGGACCACCGGCCCAACCAGCTCTCCGGCGGTGAACAGCAGCGGGTGGCGATCGCCCGGGCTCTGGTCACCGATCCGGTGCTGCTCCTCGCCGACGAGCCGACCGGCAACCTCGACAGCACCACCGGCGAGTCCGTGCTGACCCTGCTGGAGGAGCTGAACGTCGACTCCGGGGTGGCGCTGGTGCTGGTCACCCACGACCGGGAGGTGGCGGCGCGGGCGCACCGGCAGATCGTGATGCGGGACGGGAGGATCGTGACCCCGGCGGCCGTGCCCGGGGCGCGGCGGCCTGAGATAGTAGACCCCGCTCCCAGCGCGGAGCCCCGACGAGCGTCCGGAAGCGACTCGGGGCACCCGTCCGGTGGCTCCGGTGGCGCCGCCGGAGCCACCGGACGCCGCGGAGGCTCCGGCGACGGGCCGGGAAGCGGCGGCGGGCCGGGGCAGAGCGGCGGATCCGGGCCGGGGAGCGGGTCGTGAGGCTCGCCGAGGCATGGCGGGTCGCGCTCGACGCCCTGGCGGCGAACCGGCTGCGCAGCATGCTCACCATGCTCGGCGTGGTGATCGGGGTGGCCGCGGTGGTGGTGCTGGTCGCCATCGGCAGCGGCGCCAAGCGCGAGGTCGAGCAGCAGGTCGAGGGGCTGGGGTCGAACCTGCTCGTCGTGGTGCCCGGCCGGCTCGACTTCGGCGCGGCACCGGCGGTCTCCCGGCTCTCCCTCGCCGACGTCGAGGCGGTGAACCGGATCGTCGGCGACCCGCGCCGGGTGGCGGTCACGGTCACCTCCGGCGAGACGGTACGCGCCGGCAACCGCTCGGCCTTCACCACCGTGCAGGGCGTGCTGGAGACCACCCCCGAGGTCTTCGTCCGGGACCTGGCGCGGGGCAGCTACCTGACATCGTCCGATGTGGACACCAGTCGCCGGGTGGCGGTGCTCGGCGCCGCCGTCGCCCGTACGCTCTTCGGCGACCGGGAGCCGGTCGGCCAGCAGGTCGCGATCGCCGGCGTACGGTTCCGGGTCGTCGGGGTCTTCGCGCCGCTCGGCCAGAGCCTCGGGGTGGACCGGGACGGCGAGGTGCACATCCCGGTCACCGCCGCACACCGGCTCTACGGCACGCAGCGGATCGACGGGATCGCCATCAAGGCACCGGACCGGGACGAGATCGACGACCTCGGCGCCCGGGTCGTCGCCGAGCTGTCCCGGCGGCATCCGGAGACCGAGTTCAGCGCGGTGACCCAGGAGCAGATTCTCGGCGTACTCGGGGACATCCTCGGGGTGCTGACCGGGGTGCTCGCCGCGATCGCCGGCATCTCGCTGCTGGTCGGCGGCGTCGGGGTGTCCAACATCATGCTGGTCTCGGTGCGCGAGCGGACCCGGGAGATCGGGCTGCGCAAGGCGGTCGGCGCCCGGCCCCGGGACATCGGGATCCAGTTCCTGCTGGAGGCGGTGCTGCTGACCGCGCTCGGCGGGGTGCTGGGGATGGGGCTCGGGGTCGGCGCCGCGCTGCTGGTCGCCGCGCTCTCCCCGGTGCCGGCGGTCGTCACCTGGTGGTCGCTGGCGCTGTCGTTCGGGGTCTCGGCGGCGGTCGGGATCGTCTTCGGGGTGGTCCCGGCGCAGCGGGCCGGGCGACTGGACCCGGTGGTGGCGCTGCGCGCCGAATGACGGCCGCCGGGACCCGTGGCGGACAGGCGACGGTCGGGCGGCCGGGGCCGGCGAGGCGGTCGCCCTGACGGAATGGCCCCGGATGGGTGAAGGCTGCCGTTTCCCACCCGTGAACCGGCGCGCCAAGGATGATCAAATGCCCGAAGGGATCGCGCCGGTCACAGCCGCCCCGTTACCGTACTGGTAACACGCGCGTAGCCTGCGGCGCGGAAGGATCCCGCCGGGTGGCACGCGCCGGGGAATGGGATGGGTTGGTGAGCCATGGCAGGATCACCACAGTTCGACGGCCGGATGCCGGAGGTCAGGTTCCTGACCGTCGCCGAGGTGGCGACGCTCATGCGGGTCTCGAAGATGACGGTCTATCGGCTGGTGCACTCCGGCGAGCTGACCGCCGTCCGGGTCGGCCGGTCGTTCCGGGTGCCGGAGCACGCCGTGCACGAGTACCTGCGCGGTGCCTTCCAGGAGACGGCCTGACGGCTGAACCGCGACGTCGTGACGGCCGGCGGAGCGCTCCGGGCGCTTCGTCGTGGGGGCGCTTTGGCCCGGCCGACGACCGAGGGCTAGGCTGGACCGCGACCGTGGCCACGTGCCGACATGGGCGAGAGCCCGTCGTGCCGCCCCGGTCCGTTGTCCAGCTCGGTAGCCGGCTGCACCTCCGGGTGGCGCCGGCCCGATCAGCACGTCGCATCAGAAGGGCTGTCGTATGGGCTCGGTGGTCAAGAAGCGCCGCAAGCGCATGGCCAAGAAGAAGCACCGCAAGCTGCTGCGCAAGACGCGCGTCCAGCGTCGCCGTCTCGGCAAGTGACCCCGGCCGGGCGCCTGCCCGGCCGGCGGTGAGCCGGTCAGCTGTCGACCTTCGGAGGCCCACGTGACCACGTCACGGCGGTCCGGGCCCGGCCCGGATCGTCCCGTGCGGAGCGCGAGGTGACCCCCGGTAGCACCCCGGGTGCGCCGGGGGTCGTCGTGGTGACCGGGGTCAGCCGGTTTCTCGGTGCCCACGTCGCGGCGCGGCTCGTCGCCGACGGCCGGATAGCCCGCGTCATCGGCCTCGACGTGCACGAACCGGCGGCCGGGATCGCCGGTCTGCTCGACGGCGTCGAGCGGGTCCGGGCCGACGCCGGGTCGGTGAGCACCATCATCGACGACCTCGGCGCCGACGCCGTCGTGCACCTGGCGCTGGTCAGCGCCGCCGATCCGCAGCACGGCGGCCGGGCGGCGATGAAGGAACAGAACGTCATCGGCACCATGCAGCTGCTCGCCGCCGCGCAGCGGGCGCCCCGGCTGCGCAAGCTGGTCGTCCGGTCGTCGACCGCCGCGTACGGGGCGTCGTTCCAGGATCCGGCGGTCTTCACCGAGGACACCGAGCCCCGCGCGGTGCCGCGCGGCGGTTTCGCCCGGGACATCCTTGACATCGAGGGGTACGTCCGCGGCTTCCGGCGCCGCCGCCCCGACGTCACCGCCACCGTGCTGCGCTTCGCGCCCGTCATCGGCTCGATGGCGAACACCACCCTGACCCGCTATTTCGCCCAGCCCGTGGTGCCGACCGTGCTCGGGCGCGACCCTCGGCTCCAGTTCGTGCACTTCGAGGACGTGCTGGAGGTGCTGCACCGCTCGGTGGTGGCGGAGCATCCCGGCACCTTCAACGTCGCCGGCCCGGGAGTGCTGGCGCTCTCCCAGGCGATCCGCCGGGCCGGCCGGATCGCCGTGCCGGTGGCGGAGCCCGGGCTCTCCGGCGCCGCCGGGCTCGCCCGGGTGCTGGGCTTCGGTCGCTACGGACTGGATCAGGTCGACCTCTTCGTGCACGGCCGCGTGGTCGACACCACCAGCCTGACCAGGGAGTACGGTTTCACGCCGCGCTCCACCGCCGCCGCCTTCGACGAGTTCATCGCCAGCCACCGGGACGGCACCGTTCTCGGCCCGGAGCAGCTCCGGCGCGCCGAGCAGGCGATCCTGGACGGCATCCGGCAGACCCGCGCCACCCTCCGGGAGCGGATCGGCCAGCTCGCCGCGATCGACGGCGCGCCGGCCAGCCCCTCGGGCGGTGGCTCGGCTGAGCGCTCCGGCGGTGGTGCGGTCAACCGCTCCGGTGGCGGCGCGGCGAGCCGCTCGGCCGGCCGGTCGGGCAGCGGCGAGGCGTCGGCGAAGCGTGGCCGGCGATGAACACCAACGCCGGCGCCAACGGAAACGGACGTGGAAACGCCGACGGCAACGGCGCGGGCGCCGGCCGGCGGTACGGCGTACCTCCGGAGGAGGGGGTCGCGGAGCTGGACGGTGCGACGCGGCGCAACGGGCACGCCCCCGGACCGGTCGACCCGGCGGTGGCCGACCGGCCGGGGGACGTCTGGGACCGGCGGGTCGCCGCCGGGCTGGCCTTCCTGCGCCGGCGCCTCTCCGGCCAGTACGAGGTCGACGAGTTCGGCTTCGACCCCGAGCTGACCGACCAGGTCTTCCACCCGGTGCTCCGCCGGCTCTACCGCGACTGGTTCCGCACCGAGGTCTTCGGTGTACACCACCTGCCGGTGCACGGTGCCGGGCTGGTGGTCGGCAACCACTCCGGCACGGTGGCGATGGACGCGCTGGTGCTCTCGGCGGTGCTGCACGACCAGCACCCCGAGCACCGCTACCTGCGGCTGCTCGGCGCGGACCTGGTCTTCCGGATGCCGGTCGTCTCCGAGCTGGTCCGCAAGACCGGCGGCACCGTCGCCTGCACCCCGGACGCCGAACGCCTGCTCGCCGGGGGTGAACTGGTCGGCGTCTTTCCCGAGGGCTTCAAGGGCATCGGCAAGCTCTACGCCGACCGCTACAAGCTGCAACGGTTCGGCCGGGGCGGCTTCGTCTCCGCCGCGCTCCGCACCGGGACGCCGATCATCCCGGTGGCGATCGTCGGTGCCGAGGAGTCGTACCCGATGCTCGCCGACCTCAAGCCGCTGGCCCGGCTGCTCAAGCTGCCGTACTTTCCGGTGACGCCGACCTTTCCCTGGCTCGGGCCGCTCGGCGCGGTGCCGCTGCCCAGCAAGTGGCTGATCGAGTTCTGCCCGCCGATCCCCACCGACCATCTGGTCGACTCCGCCGACGATCCGCTGGTCGTCTTCAACCTCGCCGACCAGGTACGCGAGACCATCCAGCACACCCTGCACCAGTTGTTGGAGCGGCGTCCCGACCCGTTCGGCCGCTGACCGACCCGGTTCAGCCGTCACCGGCGGGGCCGCTGTTCAGCGGGCGCGTCGGCGGCGCATCGCCAGGCCGGCGGTGACCGCCCCGGCCGCCAGCCCGGCGGCGACGGTCGACGGCACGGCGATCCGGGCCGCCTTCCGGCCGGTCCGGAAGTCGTACACCGACCAGCCCTGGGTCCGGGCGTGCCGCAGCAGGGTGCCGTCCGGGTTGATCGCCACCGCCCGACCGACGGCGGAGAGCATCGGCAGGTCGTTCGCGGAGTCGCTGTACGCGGCGCACCTGTCGAGATCCAGCCCTTCCACCGTGGCGAGCTGGACCACCGCGTCCGCCTTGGCGGGCCCGTGCATCAGGTCGCCGACCAGCCGGCCGGTGTACGCGCCGTCGCGGATCTCGGCGACGGTGCCGATCGCCCCGGTCAGCCCGAGCCGGGCCGCGATGATCCGGCCGATCTCCACCGGGGCCGCGGTGACCAGCCAGACCCGCTGGCCGGCGTCGAGGTGCTGCTGGGCCAGGGCCCGGCTGCCGGCCCAGATCCGGGGCGCCATCAGCTCGTCGAAGATCTCCTCGGTGAGGCGTTCGACGTCCTCGACCCGCCACCCCGCGACGAAGGCCAGCGCCGCCTCCTTGACCCGGGACATGCTCCCGACGTGTTCGACGGCGAGCACCCGGAACCGGAGCTGCTGCCAGGCGAACCGGGCCAGGTCTCCGGTGGTGAGGTAGTTGCGGGCCGCCAGGCCGCGGGCGAACCAGTAGATGGAGGCGCCCTGCATCATCGTGTTGTCCACGTCGAAGAAGGCGGCGGCGCGGGGGTCGGTCCGGGCCGGGTCCGCCGGTGCGGCCTGCGGCCCGGCGTCCGCCCACCCTGCGGTGTGACCACGGTCGTCGGTGCTGACCGTCACCTTGCGGGACCGGGCCACGCGGAAACCTCCTCGCTGGGCGTACAGAGCGAGGGTAGCCGGGTCGGCCGGGGTGCAGCCGTGCTCTGGGGTCGGAAGCCGCCCGTCCGAGCGCCTTCTGTCTAGGTCAGCCTGTGGTCCGGTGCACCGGTTCGGTGGTGGTCCGCCCGTCGCGTACCGGTGGCGGCTGCTCCTGGCTCGGCGTGGGGTCGAGTGGCCGGGGCCCCGAGGTCCGCTCCGGGTCGCGGGGTGGCTCCGCCGGGCTACGGGTGCCGCCGTCGCCCTCGGCCGACGGGGACGTGTCCGGCAGGGTGCCGGCGGGTCCGCGTCTGGCCGGGCAGGACTGGGGGAGCGGCCCGATGGAGTCGTGCCTGCCGGTCGCGCCGGCACCGCAGGCGAGCGCGTCCCGGAGCTCGTCGGAGCGGGTCTGCACGGCGTCGAGCAGCACCAGCGAGGCGTTGGCCCGGCTGCGGGTGGCCCGGGTGGTGTCCCCGAAGAGGCGGACGAGCTGGGGGCGCTGCTGGCGGAGGAAGCTGTCCACGGCGTCGAGCGCGGTCGGATCCTGGCGCTGCACGGCCGCGCTGGTCAGTAGCTTGATGCCCTGCCGCGTGTCGTCGTCCATGTCCTTGAGGACGTCGGAGAAGTCGTAGCTCTGGCCACCGACCGCGACCGCCTCGGCGAGCCGGGTCCGGGCGAAGTCGAGGAAGAGCTGACCACGGCTGAGGTCGGAGCTGGCCAGGGCGAGCTGGGCCCGCTCGGTGTGCCGCTTCATGCCGTACAGCGCGTCGCCGGGCACGGCGTTCTCGCTGGCCGCGGACATCCCGGAGACCGCGATCGCGCCGGCGGCGACCCCGATGACGACGGCGCCCCGGGCGCGAGCCCGGGTCCGCGCACCCCGGAAGGGCGGTTGACCGGCCCGGCGACCGGCGGGTTGAGCGCCGCCGTCGACGATGGCGTCGTCGGTGGCGGTCGTCCCGATCCCCTCCCGCTCGGCGGTGGCCACGAGCATGGCGCGCAGGCCGGCGCGGAAGTCGGGGTCGACCTCGGCGCCGGTCTGGGTCTCCGGGCCCGACGGGATGTCCCTGAGCCGTTGCCCGAGCGCCAGGGGCTCCGCGAGGTCGCTGTCGACCCGGGACCGGATGTGGTGGCGACGGCCGCCGGTGGCCTCGTCGAGTAGTTGCGCGAAGCGCTCGGCGCGCTGGCGGTCGAAGGGCTTCCAACTCACCGCCGACACCTCCTTCGCTGGTCGCGACGCTGCGGGCGGCGTCGTCGTCTCGCCGTCCGGGTACGACGGTGGCTGACTTCAGGACCAGGCCCGGGCAGGGGTGCCCACAGTCGGATCCGCTCTCCGACCTGCCGGCCGGCCGGATGTCGGGCCAACCACTGGTCGCACCCGGACAAACGGTCGGCGGGGCCGGCGGGTTACGGGCCGCTGCCGGCAAATATTACGAAGAGTGAGCGGAGTCACGGAGTCGTGGCGAGGCCCGGAGCGGCGCCTCACGGCTGGAATCCATCGGGCAGCAGCCGGGCCAGCGCGCGCACCGCGCGGTACTGCAGAGCCTTGATCGCACCCTCGTTCTTTCCCATCGCCTGGGCCGTCTCGGCGACCGAGAAACCCTGTAGGAAGCGGAGAACGATGCATTCCTGCTGCTCCGGGTTGAGCTGCTTGACAGCGGTCAGCAACGCGACATTCGTGATGTGCTCGACGACCGCCGCCTCCGGGCTCCCCTCCGGCCCGCGATCCTCGCGGTCCGCATCCAATACGTCACCCGTAGTAACTTCGAGGCGGTAGCGGCCGGACTTGAAGTGGTCCGCGACCAGGTTCCGGGCGATCGTCACCAGCCACGCGCCGAGGTCGCGGCCCTGCCAGGTGAAGCTGCCGATCCGCTTCAGGGCGCGCAGGAAGGTGTCCGAGGTCAGATCCTCGGCGAGCTGCCGGTTGCCGACCCGGAAGTAGACGAACCGGAACACCGTGTCGACGTACCTGTCGTAGATCAGGCCGAACGCCTCCGCCTCGCCGGCCTGGGCCCGCTCGACGAGCGCCCACACCTCACGGCCCGGGTCGGACGGACCCGGTCGGGCCGGAAAGCCGGTCGGGGAACCTCCGCCGGAGCCGGACTCTTCGGTGGCCGGTACGACCGGCAGGATCGCGGTCTCGCTCTCGGCCATCTCGGACCGGGGACCGGTCTCGGCGGGTAACGAGCCGGAACCCGGCTGTGCCGGCATGGTCGGCCGGGTCGGGCTGGCCACCCGCCCGCCGACCGGGCGCGCGTTGCCGCCGGGCGTGCTGTGCCGGGTCGGCGTCTCGTTCGGGTGCGGCCGGTTCCGGATCCGCTTCGAGCCACCGTCGTCCCGGACCGCCAGGCTCAGCATGTCGTCCATGGAGACGCGGAGCCGGCCCAGGCCCGCCGTGAGGGCGAGCCGGCTGTTGCGGAGCTTGCCGCCGGTGGTGCCGTCGATCCCGCCGGCCGCCCGGTGGACGTATCCGTGGGCGCTCACCGCGGGGTCTCCGTCCGCGACGGCGGGATCCGTGGACCCGGTTCGTTCCTCACACTCACTGGATCTCCCCCGGCCGGCCGAGGTCGCGAGACGGGTTGCCGGGACCCGACCGCGATGGTGGCCGTGCCCGCGCCGGAGGCGGCGCGATCCGGCACGGTGGTTCCGGGCTGCGCCAGACGACGGCACACGCCCCACAACTGCTGATGCAGTGCTTTCACAGGCACGGCGGCCTCCTCGGGCTGAGGGGTGTCGACTCACGGCAAAAGGGGTGAGCCGACCCGAGTGATGATAGGGCCAACGTCACCCATGTGCGGCAAGTCCGTTACACAGAGCCAAAGTATTTCCGGATGCCACCCGAACGGGGCGCACAAGCTGTCCGTTGTCGGATGCCTGACACTTGATCGGCAGGGGCCCTGAGCAGGGAAAACGTGGGGACACGCCAATGCGCGGCAGGCCTTGGGCGTGCCGCTTCGGACATGTTAGAAGCGGAGAACCGGCCGGGACGTCAATATCCGAAACCCGTTACGGTCTCGTGGGACGGTACCCCGGGTCGATGGCAAAGTCGAGGGAAGTTCCACGGTCGGGACGCGTCCGTCCCGATCGAAGAAGGCGTCCGGAATGGCCGGTCGGGCGACCGGCGAAACGCTGGGCGGCACGAGTACGCGCCCGGCCCGGCCCTGTGCCAGACTCGGCGACCGTGCAGGATGGACCGGACAGCCCCGTCGAGCCAGCCGCCGCCACCCTGGCCGACCGGGTGCGCCTGGCCGCCACCAGCCGGCCCGACCACCCCGCGCTGCTCTGGCCGGACGGCGCGCTGAGCTGGGCCGAACTGGACGGTGCGGTGGACCGGACCGCCGCCGCGCTCCGCGCCCGGTTCCCCCACCCGCCCGGCGGCACTCCGGCGGCGCCGAGCCAGCCCGGCGGCACTCGGGCGACTCCGGGTCCGCGCGGCGGCCATCCGGGGCGGGTCGCGATCGCGCTGGCCAACTCCGCCGAGTTCGCGGTGGCGTTCTTCGGCACCCAGCGGGCCGGACTGGTCGCCGTGCCGGTCAACCCGGCGCTGACCGGACCGGAGCTGCGGCACGTCCTGGCCGACTCGGCGGCCACCGTTCTCATCTGTACCCAGCAGGTCCGGGCGGCCGTCGCGGAGGTGCGCGCCGACCTGCCCGCACTGGCCGAACTGCACACCGGCCTGCCGGACCCGCCAACCGTGCCGGACCCGCCGCCGCCCGGTCCGATCCGGACCGATCCGGAGGCGGTGGCGGTGCTGCTCTACACCTCCGGCACCACCGGCGAACCGAAGGGCGCGATGCTCTCCCACCGGGCCCTGCTCGCCAACCACGAGCAGGTCGCCCGGATCGAGCCGCCGGTGGTCGGCCCCGACGACCGGGTGCTGCTCGCCCTGCCGCTCTTCCACGCGTACGGGTTGAACGCCGGGCTGGGCGCGGTGGCGTACCACGGCGCGTGCGGGGTGCTCGTCGAGCGGTTCGACGCGGCAGCCGTACTGGAGACGATCGCCCGGCACCGGGTGAGCGTGCTGGTCGGCGTACCGTCGATGTTTCTCGGTTGGACCATGCTGCCGGAGGCTCCGGCGGCGGCCGGGGTGCCGGCCGGTCCGGCGCTGCGCGCCGCGATGGCCCCGGTGCGGGTCGCCATCTGTGGCGCCGCCCCGCTGGCGGTCGGCGGCGCGACCCGGTTCGCCGAGGCGACCGGCCGGCGGATCCAGGTCGGGTACGGCCTCACCGAGACCGCTCCGGTGCTGACCACGACGCTCTCCGGTCCGGTGGCGAAGCCGAACTCGATCGGCCGGCCCATCCCCGGCGTCGAACTGCGGCTCGTCGCCGCCGACGGCGAGGAGTTGTGGCGGGACGGCTCCGTCACCGGCCCGGACGATGCCGAGGAGGACGCCGACGAGCCCGGCCTGGAGTTCTCCTCGCCCGGCACCGACCCCGGCGAGATCGTCGTCCGGGGCGCGAACCTCTTCTCCGGGTACTGGCCGGACGGGCGCGGCGGCCCGGACCGGGAGGGCTGGTGGCGGACCGGCGACGTGGCGTACGCCGACGGGGGTGGCGACCTCTTCCTGGTGGACCGGCTCGACGAGCTGATCCTGGTCAACGGCTTCAACGTCTATCCGCAGGAGGTCGAGCGGGTGCTCGGCGCGCATCCGGAGGTGCTCGAGTCGGTGGTGGTCGGCGTACCGCATCCGGTGGCCGGCGAGGCGGTCGCCGCCTACGTCGTGCGGGCCCCGCGGAGCACGGTCTCGGCCGAGGAGCTGGCCGGGCACTGCGCCCGCAGCCTGGCCCGGTTCAAGTGCCCGAGCAGGATAGAGTTCGTCGAGTCCCTGCCGCTCTCGGCGATCGGCCGGGTACGCAGATCGGTGGTCCGGCCCCGCGGCGACCAGGGTGCCCCGGTGCGTGATCGGCCACGAGTCGTGAGGGGGCCCGAGTGACGGCGGTCGAGCCACGGTTGACCTTGATCACCCGACCCGGATGCCATCTCTGCGAGGTGGCCCGGGAGGCGATCGGCCGGGTGGCGGCGGTCACCGGTGACCGGTGGACCGAGGTGGACGTCACCGGAGACCGGGAGCTGGAGCGGGACTACGGTGACCGGCTGCCGGTGGTGCTGCTCGACGGCCGCGAGCACGGCTACTGGCGGGTCGAGGAGGAGCGGCTGCTCCGGGACCTGACCGCGCCACGCGGCTGACCGCGTATCGTGCTCGGATGCGCGAGCACCTCGTCTGGGACTGGAACGGGACCCTGCTCGACGACCTGACCCTGGTCGTCGCCGCCACCAACGTCGCCCTGGCCGGTGCGGGCGGGCCGGCGGTGACCGCCGAGGAGCACCGTACGCAGTTCCGCCGGCCGATCGCCGACTACTACGCCGAGGTGCTGGGGCGGGCGGTGGACGTCGAGGAGTTCGGCCGGCTGGACCAGCTCTTCCACGAGGCGTACCGGGTCGGCCTGGCCAGTTGCGAGCTGGCCGCCGACGCCACCGTCGCGATCAGCTCGTGGACGGGCACCCAGTCGCTGCTGTCGATGTGGTTCCACGACGAGCTGGTGCCGGCGGTCGACCGGTACGGGTTGGCCGCCAGCTTCGGCCGGGTCGACGGGCTCCGTGACACCGTGGGCGGCGAGCGGAAGGCCGCGTACCTGGCCCGGCACCTGGCGGCGGCCGGGGTCACCGGGGAGTCGGCGGTGCTGATCGGTGACTCGGTCGACGACGCGGAAGCGGCCGAGTCGGTCGGCGCCCGGTGCGTCCTCTACACCGGCGGTTTCACCGATGCGGCCCGGCTGCGCGCCGGTGGCTGGCCGGTGGCCGACTCGCTCACCGAGGCCGTCACGCTGGCCGCCAAGCTCGACTGACCGGCTTCCGCACCGTCCCGCCCGGACTCGTTCGGATCAGCCGCGCGCAGGTGGACCAGCGGCCGGGTCAGCCGCGCAGGTAGGCCAGGACGGCGAGGACGCGGCGGTGCTGCTCCTCGTCCGGCGGCAGCCGCAGCTTGGTGAAGATGTTCCGGACGTGCTTCTCCACCGCACCGTCGCTGACCACCAGGGTCCGGGCGATGGCGGTGTTCGACCGCCCCTCGGCCATCAGCCCGAGCACCTCCCGCTCGCGCGGGGTCAGCTCCCGCAGCGGGTCGTCGCGGCGGCGCCGGACCAGCAGTTGGCCGACCACCTCCGGGTCGAGCACGGTGCCGCCGGCGGCGACCCGGCGTACGGCGTCGAGGAACTCGTCGATCGCCGCCACCCGGTCCTTGAGGAGATAGCCGATGCCGCCCCCGGCGGCGCCGCCGCTCGGCTTGACCGTGGCGAGCAGGTCGTCGGCGTAGGACACCTCGACGTACTGGGAGAGCACCAGGATCGGGGTGCGGGGCACCCGCCGCCGGGCCTCCACCGCCGCCCGTAGCCCTTCGTCGGTGTGCGAGGGCGGCATCCGGACATCCACGATCGAGACGTCGGGTCGGTGCGTGACGATGGCCTCGACCAGCGCCGCACCGTCGCCGACCGCGGCCACCACCTCGTGGCCCTGCTCGGTCAGGAGGCGGACCAGGCCCTCCCGGAGCAGCACGGCGTCGTCGGCGATCACTACGCGCATGACGTTGTCTACCACTGCCACGCCCACCGGCCGGCACCCGGTGCCGGATCCGCCCGTCGCGCCGCACCGGGTCGGCCGGCCGGGCCGGGTCGGCTCGACGGGCCGGAGCTGCTCAGCACGGCAGCTCGGCGCGGATCTCGGTCGGTCCGCCTTGCGGGCTGAGCACGGTGAAGGTGCCGTCGTTGGCGCGTACCCGGTCGGCGAGCCCGGTCAGGCCGTGCCCCTTGGAGAGGTGCGCGCCGCCCTCGCCGTCGTCGATCACCACGATCCGCAGGGCCCGTTCCTCCCGGGTCACCGTCAGCCAGCACTCGGTGGCCCGGCTGTGCTTGGCGACGTTGGTGAGCGCCTCGGCCACCACGAAGTACGCGGTGGACTCGATCGCCGGGTCGGGCCGCCCCTCCCGGGTGCCGAGCCGGGGGTCGACGGCGAGTTCGACCGGGATCAGTCCGCGACCGGCGAGCGCCGCCAGCGCGCTGGGCAGGCCCCGGTCGACCAGGATCGGCGGGGCGATGCCCCGGGAGAGCGCGCGCAGCTCGGCGAGGGTGTCCCGGGTCTGGGCGAGGGCCTCGCCGAGGGTCTGCCGGGCGGCGTCCGGGTCGGAGTCGAGCTGCTGCTGTGCCCGGCTCAGGTCCATGGCCAGCCGGACCAGCCGCTGCTGCGGCCCGTCGTGGATGTCCCGTTCCAGCCGCCGCAGCGCGGTGGCCTCCGCCGAGACGGCGGCCCGCTTCTGCTCCTCCAGCACGGTGATCCGGTTGCGCATCTCCGCCACGCCGGTGAGCAGGGCGCGGGAGAGCCCGGCCTGCATCAGGGCGCAGCCGCGGACCACCACCGGAAGGGTGATCAGGAAGAAGACCCCGCAGGCGGTGTAGAGGCCGATCCGGGCGGCGGCGGTGTCACCGAGCCCGAGCAGTTCGGGCAGGCCCTGGTCCTCGGAGCCGTACGGGATCGCCCAGTCGTACGCCCAGTAGAGCGAACCGCTGACAGCGCCGGCCCACCAGGCCATGGTGATCACGAAGGTGCAGACGGCGACCACCAGCCGGATCCAGCCGTGTGCCAGATCGAGCCAGGACTGGGGGTCGGCGATCGGGGTGAGGATCCGCCGCCAGGCGCCGGCCCCGGGCTGCGGGGTGCGGTAGGTCGGGCGTACCCGGGGCTGCCGGAGCACCGACGGGATCTGCAGCCGTTCGACATCGGCGAAGCCGCGGGCGGCGTAGAGCGTGCCGGCCAGGATCGGCAGCCCGGTCACCGTCACCGCGAGCCCGGCGCTGAGTGCGACTCCGGTGACCAGCACGACGAGGCTCGCCAGTGCGAGGGGAAAGCCGAGGAGGACGTAACCGGAGTCGATGGCGAGCTGCCGGAGCATGCTGCGGCCGGCGGCGGGCTCGGCATCGGCGGCCAGGCCGGTGGCGGTGGTCGTGGTCATGTTCTCGACGCTAGGCATCGGCGCGATCGGTCCCCATCCCATCGGCTGGCCTCTTCACGGTAGGGCTGTCCCCACCCGGTCCGGAATCGCGCCCGTGGCGCCGGCCCCGGGTGGCAGGGGACGATATCCGGTGTCCGGGAATCCGGTACGTCCCGGGGGATTGTCGCCGAATGCAATGGTGGGGTGGAGCAAATCCATGGCCGGATCGCGATTGCCGCGACGCCCCGAAGGTACAGGCCAGGCGGCCGGCGCCGTGGTGGCGAGTTGGTCAGATAAGTCGGACTTAGGTAATAATCGCCGTGACGGCTCCGGTGGGGTCGCGCAACTGATCTTGTTTGTGGAGGCCCAGGTGAGGCGTTATCGCGGTCTATCAAGATCGCGATTTGTGCGTGTCTTCACAAGCGCCTACTCTGAGAGTCGGACGAGCCCTGCTAGCACAGCCGGTCACCACGGCCGCGAGCGGGTGCCACGAAGTGACCCGCCGCGCCGGCTGGTCCAGGATCGCATGGCACGGAGTCGCATGAGTCAGCACCGCCCGATAGGCACGCCCGGCCCCGCCGGTGCCGTGCCGGCGCTTCCGGATCTCCCCGAGGCGACGGTCGCCAGACTCCCCGAATACCTTCGTGCCCTGCACAATCTCGCCGAAACCGGCAACGACACCGTCTCCAGCGAGGAGCTGGCGGCGGCGGCCGGGGTCAACTCGGCCAAGCTCCGCAAGGATCTCTCCCAACTCGGCTCGTACGGCACCCGTGGCGTCGGCTACGACGTCGCCCTGCTGGTCGACCAGATCGAGTTCGTGCTCGGGCTCACCCAGTGCCGGGCGGTCGCCCTGGTCGGTGTGGGTAATCTCGGTCACGCGCTCGCCGGGTACGCGGGCTTCGCCGGCCGGGGCTTCCGGATCGCCGCGCTCTTCGACGCGGATCCGGCGCGGCTCGGCGAGGAGATCAACGGGCTGGTCGTCCGGCACATCGACGAATTGCCCCGGGTGGCCGCCGAGGAGGGCATCTCGATCGGCGTGATCGCCACTCCGGCCGGCGCCGCGCAGAGCGTCACGGACCAGCTCGTCGCCGCCGGGGTGACCAGCATCCTCAACTTCGCGCCCTGCGTGCTGACGGTGCCGGACGGGGTCGACGTCCGCAAAGTCGACCTCGCCATCGAGCTCCAGATCCTCTCCTTCCACGAGCACCGCAAGGCGGCGCTGACCGGGCTGCCGGCCCGGGCCGGCTCCGGGCTCACCCCGCCGGGCGCCGCGCTGGGCACGACGAACGGCGCCACCCTCGGCGGCTCCGGCACGGCAGGGCTGACGGCGCTGCCGGGCGGGCTCGCCGCCACCGGCACCACCGAGGCAACGCCCACCGGGAAACTCCGGTCGACGAACGCGGAGGCGGTCGGCTCATGAACCTGCTCGTCGTCGGTGCGTCGCATCGCACCGCGCCGGTCGCCATCCTGGAGCGGCTGGCCGTCGCCGGCAGCGAAGTGCCGGAGACGATCGCCAAGCTGCTCGCCCAGCCCTACGTCGGCGAGGCGGTCGTCGTCTCGACCTGCAACCGGGTCGAGGTCTACGCCGCCGTCACCGGCTTCCACGGCGGTCTGGGCGACATCTGCACGGTACTGGCCGGACACGCCGGGGCCGCACCGGCCGAGCTCGCCGACCACCTCTACGTGCACTACGACGGCGCGGCGGTCGAGCACGCCTTCCGGGTCGCCGCCGGGCTCGACTCGATGGTGGTCGGCGAGGCGCAGATCCTCGGCCAGCTCCGCGATGCCTACCACGCGGCGGGCGAGGCCGACGCGCCCGGCCGGCTGCTGCACGAGCTGATGCAGCAGGCGCTCCGGGTGGGCAAGCGGGCGCACGCCGAGACCGACATCGACCGGGCCGGGCAGAGCGTGGTCAGCGCCGCGCTCGACCTGGCCGCCGGGCACCTCGGCGGCCAGGTCGAGGGTCGTCCGGCGCTGGTGGTCGGGGCCGGCTCGATGGGCGCGCTGGCCGTGGCGACCCTCGGCAGGCGGGGCGCCGGCCCGGTGGGGATCAGCAACCGCGGTCACGACCGCGCGCTCCGGCTGGCCGAGGCGTACGGTGCCACGGCGGTGCCGATCGCCGAACTCGCCGACGCCCTATCCACAGTGGACATAGTAGTCGCCGCCACCGCGTCGATCGAACCGGTCCTCACCCGGGAAATCGTGGCCGGGGCAGTGCGCGCCCGCGGCGCCGACCGGCCCGACCCGCTGGTCCTGCTCGACCTCGCCGTACCCCGGGACATCGAGCCGGAGGTCGCCGAGCTGCCCGGCGCGGTGGTGATCGACATCGACGGGCTGGCCGCCGCCCAGCAGGTCGGCCCGGCCGCCGCCGACACCGCGGCCGTGACCCGGATCGTCGAGACCGAGGTCGAGGCGTTTCTCAGCTGGCTGCGCGGCGCGGACGTCGCGCCGACCGTGGCGGCGCTGCGGGCCCGGGCCGACGAGGTGGTCACCGCCGAGCTGCGCCGGCTGGCCCAGCGCCGGCCCGACCTCACCGACGACCAGCGCGCCGAGGTGAGCCACACCCTGCACCGGGTGGTCCAGCGGCTGCTGCACTCGCCGACGGTGCGGGTCCGGCAGCTCGCCGCCGAGCCCGGTGGCGACCAGTACGCCGCCCTGCTCCGGGAACTCTTCGACCTCGAGGTGCCGGGCACCTCACCGGCCGAGTCCGTGCCGCAGCTGGCCGGGGCCGAGCTGGTGGCCGGGGCCGGGTTGACAAGTGCCGAGCTGGCCGGGGCCGAGCTGGCCGGCGTACCGGCCGGCAACCGGTTGACCGGGCTGGCCGGCCTGCCCGGCTTCGGCGACCGGCCGGCGCTCGGCGGCCCGCCCGATCACGGCGCCGGCCGATCGGACCGCGGCGCCGGCCGGGCGGACCCCGGCGACAGCGGTGCGAGCCGGGCCGAACACGTCACCCCCGGCGCGGCGTCGCGCGCCCCGGTGCCCCGACAGCAGTCCGGAGGAGAACGATGAGCGAGCGCACGCGAGGCGTCGACGCCCCGCTCCGGCTCGGCACCCGGGGCAGCGCGCTGGCGCTCGCCCAGTCCCGGGGCGTCGCCGACGCGCTTACCGCCGCCACCGGCCGCGAGGTCGAGCTGGTCGAGGTCGTCACGGCCGGCGACCGCTCCAGCGCCCCCGTGCACCGGCTGGGCGTCGGGGTCTTCGTCTCGGCACTGCGCGACGCGCTCGTCGCGGGGGAGATCGACTTCGCGGTCCACTCCTACAAGGACCTGCCCACCGCCGGCCAGCCCGGGCTGCACATCGCGGCGGTGCCACCCCGGGAGGATCCGCGCGACGCGCTGGTCGCCCGGGACGGCCGTACCCTGGCCGAGCTGGCGCCCGGCGCCACGGTCGGCACCGGGGCGCTGCGCCGGATCGCCCAGCTGCACGCGCTCGGGCTCCAGCTCGACGTGGTGCCCATCCGGGGCAACGTGGACACCCGGGTGCGCCGGGTGCGCGGCCCGGAGGCGGATCTCGACGCGGTGGTGCTGGCCCGGGCCGGGCTGGTCCGGCTGGGCCGCGCCGAGGAGATCACCGAAACGCTCGACCCGATGCTGATGCTGCCGGCACCCGCCCAGGGCGCGCTGGCGGTGGAGTGCCGGCTCGACGACGCGGAGCTGGTCGAGTTGCTCGGTGCGCTCGACCATGCCCCGACCCGGGCCGCGGTCACCGCGGAACGGGCCATGCTCGCCACCCTGGAGGCCGGCTGCAGTGCACCGGTCGCCGGGTACGCCGAACTCGCCGAGGGCGACGACGGCGATGAGATCTACCTGCGCGGGGCGGTGATCAGCCCGGACGGCACCCGTGAGGTCCGGCTGTCCCGCACCGGTACGCCCGCCGAGGCGACGGAGATCGGCAAGGCGCTCGCCGCCGAGCTCCTCGACCGCGGCGCCGACTCGATCCTCGGGGCGCCTGGCGAATCGGGCGCGAGGACCCAGCATTTTGGAGCTACAGAATGATCGGCACCCGTAAGCCCGCAGGCCGCATCGCGTTCGTCGGGGCCGGACCCGGCGACCCGGGTCTGCTGACCCGCCGGGCGCACGACGCACTGGTCGACGCAGACCAGGTGGTATACGACCGCAGCGTCCCCGAGGCCCTGCTGACGGCCGTCAGGGCCGAGGCCAGGGAGGACGCCCAGTTCACCCCGGCCGAGGGCGCGCCGGGCGACGTGGCCAAGGTACTGCTCTCGGCGGCCCGCTCGGGCCTGACCGCCGTGCACCTGGTCGCCGGTGACCCGTTCGGGCACGACGCCGTGGTCAAGGAGGTGCAGTCGGTGGCGCGTACCGCCGTGCACTTCGAGGTGGTGCCGGGGGTGGGGCAGGCCGAGGGGGTCGCCACCTACGCCGGGGTGCCGCTCTCCGGGGTACGCACCGCCGCCGACGTCGACGACGTCACCGCGATGGACTTCGAGGCGCTGGCGGCGGCGGTCGGCCGTGGTTCGCTCGCCCTGGCGGTGGACGCCGGTGACCTGGCCGCGATCCGGGACGGGCTGCTCGCGGTCGGGGTGGACGGCTCCACCGCGGTCGCGGTGACCGGCGACGGCACCGGCGAGACGCAGTACACCACCACCTCGACGGTGGACAGCTTCGTCGCCGCCGCGCTCGGCTTCACCGGCCGGGTGGTGCTGACCCTCGGTGCCGGCGTCCCGCACCGGGACAGGCTGAGCTGGTGGGAGAACCGCCCGCTCTACGGCTGGAAGGTGCTGGTGCCGCGCACCAAGGAGCAGGCCGGGGTGATGAGCGCCAGGCTCCGGGAGTACGGCGCCATCCCGTGCGAGGTGCCGACCATCGCGGTCGAGCCGCCGCGTACGCCGGCCCAGATGGAGCGGGCGGTGAAGGGCCTGGTCGACGGCAGGTACGCCTGGGTGATCTTCACCTCGGTCAACGCCGTCAAGGCGGTCTGGGAGAAGTTCGCCGAGCACGGGTTGGACGCCCGGCACTTCGGCGGCGTCAAGATCGCCTGTATCGGCGAGGCCACCGCCGCCGCCGTCCGCGCGTTCGGCATCCAACCGGAGCTGATCCCCGCCGGGGAGCAGTCCTCGGAGGGGCTGCTCGCCGAGTTCTCCCCGCACGACGAGATCCTCGACCCGGTCGGCCGGGTGCTGCTGCCCCGCGCCGACATCGCCACCGAGACCCTGGCCGCCGGGCTCACCGAGCGGGGCTGGGAGGTCGACGACGTGACCGCCTACCGGACCGTGCGGGCGGCGCCGCCGCCGGCCGAGATCCGGGACGCGATCAAGTCCGGCGGCTTCGACGCGGTCCTCTTCACCTCCTCCTCGACCGTGCGCAACCTGGTCGGCATCGCCGGCAAGCCGCACGCCCGGACGGTGGTGGCGGTGATCGGCCCGAAGACGGCGGAGACGGCCACCGAGTTCGGCCTGCGGGTGGACGCCCAGCCGGCGCACGCCTCCGTGCCGGACCTGGTGGAGGCGCTGGCGTCGTACGCGGTGGAGCTGCGGGAGAAGCTGGCGGCGATGCCGGCCAAGCAGCGCCGGGGCTCGAAGGTGCAGGGCCCGACCGCGCTGCGGTTCCGGTAACCTCTGCCGGATTCGTGTAGCACCATTGAAGCTGAGATCCGCTCGATCCTGAGGCACCATCGATCCTGAGGCACCATCGATCCTGAGGCACCATCGATCCTGAGGCACCATCGGTTACGGGGCCAGGGGCGGCGCGGGGCCGCCGACGGTCCCGGCGACCCGGCGGACGCCGGGCCGCGCGTCGGCCGGGCCGGCCGTGAAGGAGTGGTCATGTCGTACCCCGAGATCCGCCCGCGCCGGTTGCGCCGGTCCCCGGCGATCCGCCGGCTGGTCGAGGAGACCAGGGTCGCCCCGGCCGAGTTGGTGCTGCCGATGTTCGTCAAGGAGGGGCTGACCGAGCCGAGGCCGATCGCCTCGATGCCGGGCGTGCTGCAGCACTCCCGGGAGTCGCTGCGCAAGGCGGCGGCCGAGGCGGTGCACGCGGGCGTCGGCGGGATCATGCTCTTCGGGGTGCCGCTCCGCAAGGACGAGACCGGCTCCGGCGGCACCGACCCGGACGGCATCCTCAACGTGGCGATCCGGGACGTGATCACCGAGGTCGGCGACGCCACGGTGGTGATGAGCGATCTCTGCCTGGACGAGTTCACCTCGCACGGGCACTGCGGGCTGGTCGCCCCGGACGGCACCGTCGACAACGACGCCACCCTGACCGCGTACGCCGGGATGGGGGTGGCGCAGGCCGAGGCCGGCGCGCACGTGGTCGGGCCCTCCGGGATGATGGACGGCCAGGTCGGGGTGGTCCGCCGGGCCCTGGACGCCGCCGGGCACGCCGACACCGGCATCCTGGCATACGCGGTGAAGTACGCCTCCTCGTTCTACGGCCCGTTCCGGGACGCGGTGGAGTCGTCGTTGCAGGGCGACCGGCGCAGCTACCAGCAGGATCCGGCCAACCTGCGCGAGTCGCTCCGCGAGGTCCGGCTCGATGTCGCCGAGGGTGCCGACATGGTGATGGTCAAGCCGGCTCTGCCCTACCTGGATGTCCTCGCCGCCGTGCGGGCCGAGGTGGACGTGCCGGTCGCCGCATACCAGGTCTCCGCGGAGTACGCGACTGTCGAGGCGGCGGCCGCCAACGGCTGGATCGACCGGGAGCGCGCCGTGCTGGAGACCCTGACCTCGATCCGCCGGGCGGGTGCGCAGATCATCCTCACCTACTGGGCGGTGGAGGCGGCCCGGATGCTCCGCGACCGCTACTGAGCCGCGACCGCACGGTCGCCGGTCGGCGCCGGTCGGCGCCCGGGCCGTTCCCGGTCAGCCGCTGGCCTCCAACCGGTGCACCAGCTCGGCCAGGTCCACGCCGTACTCGTACCAGTCCCGGTCGGCCTGGAAGCCGAGGTCGGCGTTGACCGCCCGCATCGCCTCGTTGCTCCGCGCGTTCCAGGTCTGCACCTCGGCGATCTTCGGCTCGGCCGAGCGCAGCTCGAAGAGCATCCGCGCCTTCATCGCCCGGTCGATCCCGAAGCCCTGGTGCTGCTGACCGACGATGGTGTCCCACTGGTCGGCCCGGGTCGGGTGCTGGGCCGGCACGACGACCTCGGTCAGGCCGGCGACCTCACCGGCCTTGTCGTCGATCGCGAGGACGATGTAGGGCTTCATGCCCCGCCGGTGCAGGCAGTTCAGGCTGTCCCGCAGCCGCTGCGGATCATGAGAACTCGGCCGCAGATCCAGGTCGCCGTCATCGACGTCGGCGGACTCGGCCTTGGCTCTCGCGTACGGCTCGATCAGCTCGTCCGGCGGCCCGCCCGGGCAGAACTCGAGCCGGTAGCCGGGGCCGATGCCCTGGGCCATGTCGCCGAGCGCGGCCCAGTCGACCGTGCCGAGCCGCAGCACGCTGCGGTGCTCCTCGAACTCCCGGGCGAAACCGAGAGCCTCGTAGAAGCCGACCGCCGGAGTGTCGCCGACGACCTCCACGCCCACGGCGAGGAAGCCCTCCTGATAGGTCCGGCGGGCCGCGGTGGCGATCAGCTTGCGGCCGATGCCCCGGCGCCGGGCGGCCGGATGCACCAGCACCTCGAGCACGCCGATGTTGCCGAGCAGCAGGACGTGGGTGTGGCCGAGGATGCGGCCGGGCTGGCCGTCGGCGGAGGGATCATCCTGGACGATCCAGGAGATGCGGCGCTGGCCGGGCATCACCTCGCAGAGGTACTCCCGGAGCATGCCGTTCTCCCACAGAGGATCCTCCGGTAGGTCGGCCGCGAAAACTGCGTTGATCGCGTCGAGGAACGAGTCGATCTCGGCGGCCGGGGCGGTCCGGGGATCCCATTCGCGCACCATCACCCGTCTAGCTTGCCGTCAACCGCAGCCTGGCGAAAGTGCCCAGTTCTTCAATGTGTCCGGTACATTACGCTAAGTTTTACTGTCCGTGCCGTACCTGTTGGCGTTGTCGAAGACCGACTGGGCATATGGTCGCACGTCATTGTAGGAAAGGATGGCGCTCCACCAGTCTGCGGCGACAGACAGGTTGCGGCCTCCCTTGCACAGATAGTTACCGGCGGCGAGGGCCGCGTCGTCGATGCTGTGCGGGTTTTCGACGCCGTCGCCGTCCGCGTCCGCACCGACCTCCTCCCAGGTGGTCGGGATGAACTGCATCGGACCGACCGCCCGGTCGTAGGTGGCGTCCCCGTCGAGCTGACCGTCCTCGGTGTCCATGATCCGCATCCGGCCGCCGTTGCCGTCCAGCGGCAGGCCGATGATGTCCGGCGCGGCGATCCCGTTCGTGCCCAGCACCGCACCGTTCGCCCGCCCGTGCCCGGACTCCACCTGGCCGATCGCGGCAAGGGTGGTCCAGCGGAGCTGGCAACCAGGCGTCGACTGGGCGAGCCTCATCTCGGCGTAGCCGTACGCCTGCATCGCCGTCACGGGAACCCCGACCCGGGGCCCGATCCGGCCGGCCCAGCCGGCGAGTACGTCGGAGGGGCGCCCACCGGTGGCGTTCCAGGGCGGCGCCGGCACGCCGCTGGGCGTGCCGAACGGTGGCGGACTCGGCAGCCCGGAGGAGAGCCCGTCCGGACCGATGGGCGGCAGGCCGGGCAGGGTCGGCTCGACCGGCGGCAGGCTCGTCGCCGCGCCCGCCTCCACCGGGCGGGTCTCCCGGGCGGTTGCCGGAAGCAGGAAGGCACCGGCGGCACCGGTCGCGGCGACCAGTGCGAAGAGCAGCAGCGCCGGCAGGGTCAGCCGGCCGCTCGGCCGTCGGGACCAGTCCCGGACCGCCTGCCGCGAGGGCCAGCGGGAGGTGGCGTGCGCGAACGGGACCCGGATCCGCCGCCTCCGGCCGGCCGGCGGCACGGTCGCCGGTACGTCGAGATCGATCACGGTCCCGCCCGGCCCGCCGGCCGCCTCCGGCTCGGGCTTGCCCGCACCCTCCGGCTCGGGGCTGCCGACCGCCTCCGGCTCGGGCCCGGGTCCGCCGGGCGTCTCCGGCTCGGCGGCCGTTCCCGGTCCGGTCCCGACCATGCCGGCCGGTGCCGCCGCAGGCTCGGTAGCCGGCTCTCCCGGTCCGGTGGCCGGCGCTGCGAGTCCGGTGGCCGCCCCGGGTTCCGCCGCAGGCTCGGTGGCCGGCTCTCCCGGTCCGGTGGCAGCCTCGGGTTCCGGGATCGTGGTGGCCGGCTCGGGTCCGGGGGTCGTGGCGGCCTGCTCCGGTCCGCCGCTCGGCAGCAGGGAATCTGCCTCGGCGCGCGGGCGCGGCACGGTGGCCGCCGGCCGCTCCGGATCCGGCTCCGGAGCAGCACCCGAGCTGGCCAGCGGGCCGTCATAGACGGGCACCGCAGGCCGCAGTGGTCGCGTCCCAGAAGTCTTGTCGTGCTCCGCCACCCGTCGAGTATTACCCATCGACCGGCGAACGTCAGGTCTGGTCGTACGCTGTTGGTATGCCCCGCTACGAGTTCCGTTGCCGCGCCTGCGGCGACACCTTCGAGATGAACCGGCCGATGGCCGAGGCCTCGGCTCCGGCGTCCTGCCCCCAGGGGCACGACGACACCGTCAAGCTACTGTCGACGGTCGCCTTCACCGGTCGTGGTGCGGGCGGTCCCGCCCCGGGCGCGGCGCCGGTCGCCCCCGCCGGAGGCGGCTGCTGCGGCGGAGGCTGCGGCTGCTGAAGCCGTGCCCCGGCTGCTGAAGCCGTGAGCCGACTGTCCGGAGCCGGCCCCCTCCCGCCCGGACAGCGAGGACAGCTCGTGACCGTGATGTCGGTTTCGTGGCACAGTCCCCGGTTAGCACCTTGGTACGGGGTCGCGCCGTCCGTTTCTACGATGGGCCAACCCGTGAATATGCGGCAGCATGAACGCGACTTCCAGGGGGCGGGAGGTTCCACGCATGTCAGCACGGATCCACCTGCCGAGCGGGTTGGTGACATTCATGTTCACCGACATCGAGGGCTCCACCCGGCTTGCCCAGATGCTCGGTCCGGGCTACCGGCCGGTGCTCAGCGAGCACCGGCGGCTGCTCCGGGCGACCCTGGCCGCCAGCGACGGGACCGAACTATTCACCGAGGGAGACTCGTTCTTCGTCGCCTTCGGTGACGCCTCCTCCGCTCTCGACGCCTCGCTGGCCGCGCAACGCGCACTGGCCAACCACGACTGGCCGACGCCGGAGGCCACCCCCCGGGTCCGGATGGGCCTGCACACCGGGCACGCCGAACCGCGTGACGGCGAGTATGCCAGCGCCGAGGTGCACCGGGCCGCCCGGATCGCCGCCGCCGCGCACGGTGGCCAGGTGCTCTGCTCCGGAGCCACCGCCCGGCACGCCGCGCCGCTGCCGCCCGGCGCCTCCCTGCTCGATCTCGGCCTGCACCGGCTGCGCGGCTTCGACGACCGGGAACGCCTCTTCCAACTCGTCGCTCCCGGCCTGGAGCGCCAGTTCCCCCGCCCCCGGACCGCCGACGCCATCCCGCACAACCTGCCGACCCAGGTCACCTCGTTCGTCGGACGCAGGGCGGAACGCGACGAGCTGGACCTGCTCATCGACTCCCATCGCCTGGTGACGGTGGTCGGTGCCGGTGGTGCCGGCAAGACCCGGCTGGCGGTCGAGCTGGCCGGCGGGCTCGTCGAGTCGTACCCGGACGGGGTCTGGTTCGTCGACATCGCCACCGTGACCGACCCCGGGCTGGTCGCCTTCGCGGTGGCGGCGGTCCTCGGGCTGCGTCCCGAGCCCGGGCGGCCGATGCTGGAGACGCTCGTCGAGTTCGCCGCGCCCCGGCGGATGCTGGTCGTGCTCGACACCTGCGACGCACAGCCGGCCGCCTGCGCCGACGTGATCTCCCGGCTGCTCGCCGGCGGCAGCGGCGTACGGGTGCTGGCCACCAGCCGCGAGTCACTCGGGTTGCCCGGCGAGGTGATCTGGCGGATCCCGCCGCTCTCGGTCGAACCGGCGCCCGGCGGTGGTCCGAGCGAGGCGGTGACCCTGCTGCTCGACCGCACCACCGCGGCCCGGGGCGGGCGCCGGGCCGGTCCGGCCGAGTCTGCCGACCTGCAACGGGTGGTCACCCGGCTGGACGGGCTGCCGTTGGCGATCGAGCTCGCCGCCGCCCGGCTGCGGGTGCTCTCCGCCAGCCAGCTCGCCGAGCGCCTCGACGACGTGCTCGGCGCCCTCGACGCGGGCCGGGACGACGTGGAACCGATCCCGGCGGTGCCGGGCCGGAGTTGGAGCGCCAACCAGCAGGACACCGTGGACCTCGCGGCGGCGGCCCGGGGGGTGACGCCGCCGGCCGGTGCCCGGGCGGTGCAGCGCTCGGCCACCCAGCGGCACGTCACCATGCAGGCGACGGTCACCTGGTCGTACCGGACGCTCGGCCCCCGGGCGGCCCGGCTGCTGCGCTGGCTCGCGGTCTTCTCCGGCCCGGTCGACCTGGCCACCGTGGAGTGGCTGCTCAACGACGATCCGCTCGATCCACTGTCGGTGCTGGTCGACAAGTCGATGATCCAGGCGGAGCCGAACGTCTCCGGCAGCACCTACCGGATGCTCGACCCGATCCGGGCGTACGCGGCGCGCCGGCTGGTCGACGCGGGGGAGGAGCAGACCGCCCGGGACCGGCACGTGGCCTGGTCCCTGCACGCGCTGCAGCGGGCGTACCTCGGGCCGGACGACCGGCCCGTCACCCTCTCCCTCTACGCCCTCGACCCGCTCGCCGACGAACTGCGGGCCGCGCTGCGCTGGACGGTCACCGGCGGCAGCGCCCGGCAGGGGCTGCAACTGACCAGTGGGCTGGACGAGTGGTGGCGGGAGCGCGGGCTCGCCCGGGAGGGGCGGTTATGGCTGTTCCGGCTCTACGGCCGGATCGCCGAGACCGGTGAGCAGATCCCGGAGGCGGAGCTGGCGGCGGCGTACCACATGCACTCGCAGCATGCCGGCGCGGACGGTGAGTTCGCCGAGGAGCTGCGCTTCTCTCAGCGGGCCGAGTCGGCCGCCCGGCAGGCCGGCGACGCCGGCCTGCTGATCCGGGTACTCGCCGGCCGGGCCGCGCCGTTGATCGACATGGGACAGTTCGCCGAGGCCGAGCGGGTGTGCCGGGAGGTGATCGCCGAGGCCGAGGCGGAGGGCGTCACCGGTGACGCGCTGCTCGCCGTCTACAGCCTGGCCGAGCTGCTCTGGCGCCGGGACGCGCTGGACGAGGCGGCCGAGCTGCTCGGCGCGGCCCGGCCGGTGGAGGCGGCCCGGCCCACCGAGCGCGGCAAGCGCTCCGTCGACATGCTGCTCGGCATGGTGGCGCTGGCCCGGGGTGACCTGGTGGCCGCGCACGACCATCTGGTCGTGGCGCTGCGGTCCCGGATGAGCTACGGCTACCTGGCCCGGGCCTGCGACACGGTGAACGCGATCGCGGTGCGCTGTGCCGGCGGCGGTGACCCCAGGTCGGCCGCCCGGCTCTTCGGCGCGGCCCAGCTCACCCGGTCGGCGATGCGCTGCACCCCGGGCACCTTCGGGGCGTACTGGCTCCAGGAGCAGGCCACACTGCGGGCGCTGATGGGCGACGCGGCCTTCGACACCGCGTACGCGGCCGGCGCCGATCTGACCCTTGAGGAGGCGGCGGCCGTGGCGCTGGAGGTGGAGCACCCCGACCTCTCCGCCGACTCCATCCGGTTCACCCGGGTCGAGCCGCCGGCTCCGCGCCCCCGCCCCCGGCAGGCCGCCGATGCTCCTCGGGACGTGCTGGACTGACCCTCCGTCGCTGGACGCTTACCGTCGCTGGACGCTTACCGTCGCTGGACGCTTGCCCTCGCTGGACGCTTGCCCTCGCTGGACGCTTGCCCTCGCTGGACGCTTGCCCTCGCCGGGCGCTTGCCCTCGCCGGGCGCTTGCCCTCGCCGGGCGCTTGCCCTCGCCGGGCGCACTCCGTCGCCGGGCGCACTCCGTCGCCGGCCGCCTTACCGTCGCCGGGCGCGGTGACTCCGCGCCACCACCGGCCCTACTGACGCCCTTCCCGTCCTGCCCATCCTGGCGGCCGCGCCCGTCCTGCCCGTCCTGGCGGCCGCGCCCGCGCCGGCGACCGAATCGAGGGCTCGCCGCACGGCTCCGGACCGTCTTCCAGACCGCCACCGGCGTCGCCCAACTCGACGTCCCGGACGCCGCGCAGTTCGGTCCCGGCGGTTCCGGCGGTCGCGCAGCTCGCCGCACCCGTGGCCGGACAGCTCGCCGCCCCGGCTGGGCGTGTCGGCGCCCCGAGGGCTGTCGACAGGTTACGGGAGGTCCTCGCCTGAACACGGCAGGCACCGGCGTCGACTGTGCCAAAATGATCAAACACCGGAGTTGACTATTGCAAAGGCCCTCTTTGAGGTGAGAATCATCGTCGTGTTTCTCGACGATGAGAGGATCTTATGTCGTGAGTAGACGACTCACCGCCGGAGCCGCCGCGACCGCGGCCGCGCTGGCCTTCACGTTGACGGTACCGGTGACCCCGACCACCGCGGCACCGGCCGGCAGCAGAGAGTTCACCGTGGTGGCGGAGGACGGCGCTTCCGCAGCCGCAGCCGTCGACGCCATCGTCGCCGCCGGCGGATCGGTCGTGTCGCGGATCGACGACGTCGGCGTTTTCCGGGTTGTCAGCGACCAGCCCGACTTCGCGACAAAGGCCACGGCCGCCGGGGCCCTGATCGGGGCGGCGGAGCAGAAGGCGATCGGCCGCAAGCCCGTGCTGGACCGGGTGGAGCAGGAGAACCTGCTGGATCGCACCGGCGCGTCCCGGGGCGGCGCCGCCAGGCGCGGCGCCCGGATGGACCCCCTCGACGACAAGCTCTGGGGCCTGGAGATGATCCGGGCCGACAGGTCCCGCAAGATCGAGCCCGGCGACCGGGGCGTCACCGTCGGCGTGCTGGACACCGGCGTGGACGGTGGCCACCCCGACCTCGCCCCCCACTTCAGCTGGTCCCTCTCGCGCAACTTCGCCCCCGACCGGGAGGACGTCGACGGCCCGTGCGAGGTGTCGAGCTGCGTGGACCCGGTCGGCACCGACGACAACGGGCACGGCACGCACGTGGCCGGCACGATCGGCGCCGCCGCCAACGGCCTCGGCGTCTCGGGCATCGCACCCAAGGTGACCCTGGTCGAGCTGAAGGGCGGCCAGGACTCGGGCTACTTCTTCCTCGAACCGGTCGTCAACGCCCTGGTCTACGCGGGCAAGGCCGGGCTGGACGTGGTGAACATGTCCTTCTACGTCGACCCCTGGCTCTACAACTGCGTCGCCAACCCGGCCGATTCCCCGGCGGCCCAGGCGGAACAGCGGGCGATCATCAAGGCGATGCGACGCGCGCTGACCTATGCCCACAACCACGGCGTGACGCTGGTCGGCGCGCTCGGCAACAACCACGAGGACCTCGGGGCGCCGCGTACCGACACGAGTAGCCCGGACTACGGCGCCGACCCGTACCCCCGGCCGATCGACAACGACAGCTGCTGGGACCTGCCGGTGGAGGGCCCGCACGTGATCGGGGTGTCGGCGCTGGGGCCGTCGGGCCGCAAGTCCGACTTCTCCAACTACGGCACCGAGCAGATCTCGGTCGCCGCGCCGGGCGGCTGGTACCGCGACGGGCTGGGCACCGACAGCTTCCAGACCGACGCGAACATGATTCTCTCCACGTACCCGCTGCACGTCCTCCAGGAGGAGGGGTCGGTCGACGAGGACGGCAACATCCTGCCGGAGGCCGAGGGCGCCGTCTTCAAGGACTGCCGGCGCAACGGTGAGTGCGGTTACTACACCTACCTGCAGGGCACCTCGATGGCGTCGCCGCACGCCGCCGGTGTGGCCGCGCTGATCGTCAGCAGGTATGGCAAGCCCGACCGTGGACGCGGCGGGTTGACCCTGGCACCGGACCGGGTGGAGCAGCACCTCTACCGGACGGCCAGCGAGCGTGCCTGCCCGACGCCGCGCCTCGTCAGCTACACCGACGTGGGCCGGCCGGCGGAGTTCGACGCCTTCTGCGCGGGCGGGCGCAACTTCAACGGCTTCTACGGGCACGGCATCATCGACGCGTACGCGGCGGTGACGAAGCCGCTGTAGGCAGGCGGCCCGCGGTAATCGGCACCACCTGAGGCGGGAGCCGGCCCTGGCTGGCCGGCTCCCGCAGAACGACGAGCAGCCAGATCTTGACGACTTGTTGCGCCTGGAACGACAACAGATCGTCAAGATCTACCTGGGAGCGCGTCGGTGTTGTGGATGGGTTCATCGGATTCGGGTTACTTGGCGACACCGCCACGGTCCTCTGCTGCGGTGGCCCCGCCCCATTCCCGGCCAGACGAGCACGGCCATCGACGGGCAGGCGACGACCTGCAACCTGCTCGGGCGGTCGATGGTAAGGCGCCGGGGGATCCGGGATCGGGTCATTCGGATGCCGAGCGCGCGATGATCGCGGTTCCGCCGGAGCGCCGGCCGGCTTTCGTCGGTCCGGCCCTCGTCGGTCCGGCTGCCGTGCCCCCTCAGTGACCTGCGTCAGTGGTCGGGTCAGCGGCCTGTGCGTCGGGCCGGGTGCACAAGCGGGGCAGCTCGACAGCGTCGTTCGGAAGCACCAGCGGCCGACCGGCCCGCCCGATCGCCACATCCACCGCGCCGGCCGATCTGGCTCTGCCGGGCCTGTGTGGCGGAATGGCCGTGTCTCACCGCCCGCACCCTGCTGGTCATCGAGTACGTCGTGGACCCGGTCGGTCTGTCGGTCCACCTCGCCACCATGCTGCAGGCGGCAATGGCGGATCACCGACAACTCGGTCCTGAGCCCGGTCCCGGCCCGGCGAGGATGTATGCGAGGTTCCTCGGCCGGGCGAAACCGCGCCTCGACATCGCCCGGAACCAGCTCGACATCGCCCGGAACCAGCTCGGCATCGCCCGGAACCAGCTCGGGACCGGCGCCGACGGCAATCGGCGCCGGTCCCGACCGGATCAGATCCGCGACGGGCGGATCAGCGGAGGCTCACCCCGGCCGCCGCAGCACGACGCTCGCCGTCGGCCTTGAGCTTGGCGGCCTTGTCCAGGTCCGCCTGGGCGACGACCACCGAGCCGAAGATGCGCACCGCCTGGTAGTAGGTCCAGGCCAGGCTGTAGCAGGCCGGGCGGACAAACACGTTGTACGTCGCGCAGGACCGCTGCAGGTCCTCGTAGAACGCGCTGTCCAGGCGAGACTTGTTCGGGTCGAACTGGCCCATCTCCTTGTAGTTGCGGTAGCCGAAGTCGTGGCGGTAGCAGGAAAGCTCGAAGTTGAACCCGAGCGGGTTGTCCGGGCTGGACGAGCAGTAGTCGGTGCTCCAGTTGAAGGCGTACTCGGCCCAGGCACCCTGGTTGGTGCGGGCGGAGTTCCAGGAGTTGTAGCTGCTGGCGCTGGTCTGGGTCCAGCTCGACAGCACGGAGAGCTTCTGCGCGGGGGTCACCGCGGCCGAGGCGGGCGCGGCGAAGCCGAGGAGCACCAGTACGGCGAACGTGCCGGCGGTCAGGGTGGTCAGCAGGCGACGGGACAAGGCGGTTACCTCCGGAGGAGAGGGCTCCCTTGTGGGGCGGCCCGGGGCGGGACGGAGCAGGTCACCGGGTAGGTGATCTACGTAGTGACCAGTCTCGGGGAATCGTCGCCTGCCGATCTCTATCCGACCTTTATTTTCGTTGACAGACGCCAGAACAGGCGAAAGCTCCGAGGTGGCGTACCCCCTCGGAGCCTTCGCGGTGATCAGCGCCGGCCGGTCCCGGTCGTCAGCGTAGGACGAACCACGGCGGGCTCGGCGGGCTCTCGTTGGCCAGCCGGTCGAGCGCGGTCACGTGGTAGCTGTAGCGCCGGCCGGGCTCGGCGGTGACGTCCAGCCAGGACTGCACCGAGCTTCCGGTCGTCCGGACGGTGCCGACCAGGTTGCCGGCGTCGGCGTAGCCGCATGCGCCGGGGAGGTCGATCCCGTCGAAGCGGTAGATCGCGTACGAGGTCGCCCGGCCGAACGGCCCGATCCCGTCGACCGGCTGCCGCCAGCGCAGCTTCACCCCGTCGGCCTGCCGGGTGGCGCCGGTCAGCACCGGGAACATCAGCGGCTTCGCCGGGAGGTGCGGCATGGTCGGGATCAGCGCGGGCCGGGAGTAGTGCTCGGCCGCGTAGAGATCGGTGGCGCCGAGCTTGTTCGCCCGGACCTGCACCGCGCTGAAGTGGATGTTGCCGTCCACCTCTGGATGGTCCCGGTTGAAGGTGAGGTGCTTCGACATCTCGGCCGGGTCCTGCCATGGCGCCGGCTGCGCCGGGTCGCCGATCTTGTAGTCGGCCTGCCCGATGTAGAGCTGCACCCGGGTGCCGGCGACCACCTCCGACCACCACGGCACCAGCTTGGCGTAGTCGGCCACCGTGAAGCCGATGTTCCAGTAGACCTGCGGCACGATGTAGTCGATCCACTCCTCCTTCACCCACCTGCGGGTGTCGGCGAAGTTGGCGTCGTACGACTGGGTGCCGTTGGTCTCCGAGCCGAGCGGATCGGCGGCGGCGTTGCGCCAGATGCCGAAGGGGCTGATCCCGAACTTCACCCAGGGCTTGACCGCCTTGATCCGCTGGCCCATCTCCTGGACGAGCAGGTCGATGTTGTGCCGCCGCCAGTCGGCCTTGCTGGCGAAGCCGGCGCCGTACCGCTCGAAGGTGGCCTGGTCGGCGAAGTCCTGCCCGGCCGCCGGATAGGGGTAGAAGTAGTCGTCGAAGTGGACTCCGTCGATGTCGTAGCGGCGGACCGCGTCGAGCATGGCGGTCTGGACGAACTGGCGTACCTCCGGGATGCCCGGGTTGTAGTAGAGCCGCGACCCGGCCGCGTTGACCGGGTAGGCGACCGCCCACTCCGGGTGCTCGCGCACCGGGTGTCCCGGGGCCAGCTTGCCGATGTCGGCGCCGGCACCGTCGGGCATGGAGATCCGGTACGGGTTGAACCAGGCGTGGAACTCCAGGTTCCGCCGGTGTGCCTCGGTGACCAGGTACGCCAGCGGGTCCCAGCCCGGATCCTGGCCCCGTGTCCCGGTCAGGTACTCCGACCACGGCTCGTACGGCGACGGCCAGAACGCGTCGGCGGTCGGCCGGACCTGCACGACCACGGCATTGTGGTGGAGCCGCTGGGCCAGGTCGAGCCAGCCGCGGTACTCCGCCTGCTGCGCCGCGATCCGGTCCGGTGCGGTGTACGACGCCCTGGTCGGCCAGTCGATGTTGACCACGCTGGCGATCCACATCGCCCGGAACTGTCGCTTCGGGGTGGCGGCGTCGGTCGCGCAGCCGGTGCCGGCGGACATGGTGGTCAATGCGGACGGAGCCGTGGCTGTGGCTGTGGGCGTGGCGTTCGCGGGTGTGGCGGCGACGAGCGAACCGAGCAGCGCTACGGCCAGCCCGGTGGCTGCGAGCCGATATGGCTTCATGCGGTGCGTCCCTTCGTTGGGCTCCCCGGGGTGGGGATGGGCGCGGCGGCGCACTGCCGGCGCTTTATACCGACACGCATATACCGCTGGAAGGAAATTTTCACACCGGCGCACGGGGCGCAAGCCGTCGATCGACCATCGGCGTTGGGCCGTACGGTCCCCCGGGACTTCACCGGGCCCGGGTTGCCTGGTCGCGCCCGTTCAGCCGGCCTCCACCAACGCGGCGACCCGGACCAGTGCCTCGATCCGGCCCTGTGCCGCGCCGTCGGCGTCGAGTCGTTCGCCGACGATCCAGACCCACTCCTCCCGGTAGTAGTGGGAGATGTCGTGCCGGACCTGCTCCACCCGGAGCCGGAGCGGCTGCCCACCGTACCGCCAGTCCTCCTTGCGCAGCTCGAGTACGGTGCCGGCGGCCAGATGGGGGAGAGCGGGCAGCGTGGTCACGGCACCTCCGGGCGGCGTCGGGCTCTGTCGAACGCGGCGGTCGGTGGGCGAATGACCGCATCTGACGTCACAGCGTGCTAATTCGGCGGTACCCAGCGCAACGCATCTAAGCAAAATTTCAGCTCGATGCATGCCCGGGCGCCGGCCCGCATCCCGGCGTCGCGCCGGTGGTTCCGCCGCTGGTCGGAACGGACCGCCCCCGATACGGTCGGCCGGCCGACCCGGTGCGATGATCCGCGCTATGTTGTGGGCGTGCGGGCGGGGGTAGCGATGAGGCAGGGTGGGCAATGATCCACTTTCCCGCCATCCACCGGGGCCCGCTGCGGGCACTGGGCCAGCGGGTGGCGGCCGCGATCGGCCTCGTGCTGTTGATCGTCGTCGTGGTCTACTCCGACCGGGACGGCTATCGTGACCTCAACGAGGACGGGATCACCCTCCTCGACTCCTTCTACTACGCGGTGGTCTCCCTCTCCACCACCGGGTACGGCGACATCACGCCGGTGACCGAGGGTGCTCGGCTGGTCAACGTCCTGGTGGTCACCCCGGCCCGGGTGCTCTTCCTGATCATCCTGGTCGGCACCACCCTGGAAGTCCTGACCGAGCAGTACCGCACCAACCTCCGCTTGACGCGGTGGAGGAGGACCGTGAAGGACCACGTCATCATCTGCGGCTACGGCACCAAGGGCCGCAGCGCGATCTCCGCACTTCTCGAGACCGGCTTCGAGAAACGGCGGATCCTCGTCGTCGAGCGCAACCCGGCGGCGGTCCGGCAGGCCACCTCGGCCGGCCTGGTGGTGGTCGAGGGGAACGCGACCCGGTCGTCCACGCTGAACGAGGCGCACGTCCGGCACGCCAAGTCCGTGATCATCGCCACCGACAGCGACGAGGTCTCGGTGCTGGTCACGCTCACCGTCCGGCAGCTCACCGCCGGCCAGGTCCGGATCATCGCCGCCGCCCGCGAGGCCGAGAACGCGCCGCTGCTGAGGCAGAGCGGGGCGCACCACGTCATCGTCTCGTCGTCCACCGCCGGCCGGCTGCTCGGCGTCTCCACCTCGGCCCCGCCGCTGATCGACGTGGTGGAGGACCTGCTCACCCCCGGGCAGGGAATGGCGCTGGCGATGCGCTCGGCCACCCGCGACGAGGTCGGCGTCTCGCCCCGCAAACTGGAGTCACTGGTCATCGCCCTGGTCCGGCGGGGCAAGGTGGTCTCGCTCTCCGACCAGGCGGCCACCGCCATCGAGACCGGCGACATGCTGGTCTACGTCCGCGACGACCGCGCCGCCAGCAGCCCCGTCAGCCCCGCTGACCAGAACCGCTGACGGCTCTCCCGCAGGTCAGCTCAGAGGATGGTCCAGGTGTCGCCGCTGTTGAGCAGGGTGGCGAGCTGCTCCTCCGGGGTGCCGGTGGTCCTGGCCCGGGCGGTGCTGACCTGCTCCTGCACGATGCTGTCGTAGGAGGGGCGCCGCACGTTCCGGAATATCCCGATCGGGGTGTTGCGCAGGTCGAAGCCGGGCAGCCGGGAGAGTGCGAAGGCGTACGCCGGCTCGGTCACCGTGGCGTCGTGCACCACGATCTCCTCCGCCGGCACGGAGGCGGTCTCCCGTACCTCCAGCCCGAACCCGCCCGGCGGATGGACGACGCAGAACTGCCCCGCCGAGCCGAAGGTAATCGGCTGGCCGTGCTCCAGCCGGATCAGGTAGTCGTCCCGGGTGGCCGGATCCTTCAGCTCGTCGAAGGCGCCGTCGTTGAAGATGTTGCAGTTCTGGTAGATCTCCACGAACGCCGAGCCCTCGTGCTCGGCGGCGGCCCGCAACACCGACTGGAGATGCTTGCGGTCCGAGTCGATGGTCCGGGCCACGAAGGTCGCCTCGGCGCCGAGGGCCAGCGAGAGCGGGTTGAAGGGGGCGTCCGCCGAGCCGAGCGGCGTCGACTTGGTGATCTTACCGACCTCGGAGGTGGGGGAATACTGCCCCTTGGTCAGCCCGTAGATCCGGTTGTTGAAGAGCAGGATCTTGAGGTTGACATTCCGGCGCAGCGCGTGGATCAGGTGGTTGCCGCCGATCGACAGCGCGTCACCGTCCCCGGTCACCACCCAGACCGACAGGTCCGGCCGGGAGGCCGACAGCCCGGTGGCGATCGCCGGAGCCCGCCCATGGATCGAGTGCATGCCGTACGTGTTCATGTAGTACGGGAAGCGCGACGAGCAGCCGATGCCGGAGACGAAGACGATCCGCTCCCGGGGGATCCGCAACTCGGGCATGAACGACTGGACGGCGGCGAGGATCGCGTAGTCGCCGCAGCCGGGGCACCAGCGCACCTCCTGGTCGGACTTGAAGTCCCTGGTGGTGAGCTTGAGGGCGACGGGCTCAGGCATTCTTGACTACCTCTTCCAGCATGGTCTCCAGCTCCGTCGCGGTGAACGGCAGACCCCGCACCTGGTTGTATCCGATCGCGTCGACCAGATAGCGGGCCCGGATCACGTGGGCGAGCTGGCCGAGGTTCATCTCCGGGATCACCACCCGCTCGTAGCGGGCCAGCACCTCGCCGAGATTCGCCGGCAGCGGCGCCAGGTGCCGCAGGTGCGCCTGGGCCACCGGCAGGCCGCGCTGGCGCAGCCCACGGCAGGCCGCGCCGATCGGCCCGTACGTCGAACCCCAGCCGAGCACCAGCACCCGGGCGTCCGAGTCGGGATCCTCCACCTCGACGTCCGGCACCGTGATCGCCTCGATCCGGGCCGCCCGGGTCCGGACCATGAAGTCGTGGTTGGCCGGGTCGTACGAGATGTCACCGGTCCTGTCGGCTTTTTCCAGGCCGCCGATCCGGTGCTCCAGCCCTGGCGTGCCGGGGATGGCCCACGGCCGGGCCAGTGTCGCCGGGTCGCGCAGGTAGGGCAGGAAGGTCCTGCCGTCGTCGCCGTTCGGCTCGGTGGCGAACTCGACCCGCAGGTCCGGCAGGGAGTCGACCTCCGGCAGCAGCCACGGCTCGGAGCCGTTCGCCACGTAGTTGTCGGAGAGCAGGATCACCGGGGTGCGGTGGGTCAGCGCGATCCGCGCTGCCTCCAGGGCGGCGTGGAAGCAGTCCGACGGCGAGCGCGGGGCGACCACCGCGACCGGCGCCTCGCCGTGCCGGCCGAAAAGCGCCATGTTCAGGTCGGCCTGCTCGGTCTTGGTCGGCATCCCCGTCGACGGCCCGGCCCGCTGCACGTCGACGATGACCAGCGGCAGCTCCAGGGCCACGGCCAGCGAGATCGTCTCACCCTTCAGCGCCACGCCGGGGCCGGAGGTGGTGGTGACGCCGAGCGCACCGCCGTACGACGCGCCGAGCGCCGCCCCGATCGCCGCGATCTCGTCCTCGGCCTGCATCGTGGTGACGCCGAACCGCTTGTGCTTGCTCAGCTCGTGCAGGATGTCCGAGGCCGGGGTGATCGGGTAGGCACCCAGAAAGACCGGCAGCCCGGAGCGGACACCGGCGGCCACCAGGCCGAGCGAGAGGGCGGCGTTGCCGGTGATGTTCCGGTAGGTGCCGGGGCTCATCTTCGCCGGCTTGACCTCGTAGCGGACCCCGAAGTCCTCGGTGGTCTCGCCGAAGTTCCAGCCGGCCTTGAACGCCGCCGTGTTCGCCGCGACCAGCTCCGGCCGGGCCGCGAACTTGCGCTCCAGGAAGGCGATCGTCGACGCGTACGGCCGGGAGTACATCCAGGAGAGCAGGCCGAGCGCGAACATGTTCTTGGCCCGCTCGGCGTCCTTCTTCGAGACCTCGAGTTCGGCGAGCGCGCCGACCGTCATCGAGGTGAGCGCCACCGGATGCAGCACGTAGCCGTCCAGCGAACCGTCGTCGAGCGGGCTGACCTGGTAGCCCACCTTGGCGAGGTTGCGCCTGGTGAACTCGTCCGTGTTGACGATGATGTCGGCCCCGCGCGGCAGGTCGGCCAGGTTGGCCTTGAGCGCGGCCGGGTTCATCGCGACCAGCACGTTGGGGGCGTCGCCCGGGGTCAGGATGTCGTAGTCCGCGAAATGCACCTGGAAGCTCGACACCCCGGGCAGGGTGCCGGCCGGCGCGCGGATCTCGGCCGGGAAGTTGGGGAGCGTCGAAATGTCGTTGCCCAGTTGAGCGGTTTCCGAGGTGAACCGGTCGCCGGTGAGCTGCATGCCGTCACCGGAGTCGCCGGCGAAGCGGATGACCACCCGATCCAGTTGTTGGACCTGCTTGCTCACTGCTGCACCTCGCTTCGCTCGGCCCGATCGGACGGGTCGAGCTCAGGGGTGACCTCGCCGTGCTCGGTCACGTCTCCTCCTTGAGCGCCGGTGGCGGGTCGGCGGTGGTGACGAGGGGCCGGACCCGCTCCAGTCCTTCATCCCAGAGCCTACGTCGGTCGTTAGGTGATCCTTGCTGAAGGTCCGTCACATGGGACGCTGCAATGGGCTGATTGGTCCGCTTTCGTCCGGCCCCGGCAGTGGTGTCGTTATCCAGATCACCGGGGCGGTAGGCTGCCGTACGTGACCGGATACCTCGGGTCGTACGCGACGCTGGGGCTGCTGCTGCTCGCCAGCGTACTGGTCTTCGTCGGGGCGTTCGCCGCCAATCGGGTGCTCCGGCCCGCCCGCCCGGCGGACCCGCCCGGCAAGCGCGCCAACTACGAGTGCGGGCTGGACCCGGTCGGCAGCGACTGGGCACAAATGCAGATCCGCTACTACGTCTACGCCTACCTCTACGTCCTCTTCGCGGTCGAGGCGGTCTTCCTCTTCCCCTGGGCCGTGGTCTTCGACCGGCCCGGATTCGGTCTGGTCACCGTCGCCGAGATGGCCGTCTTCGTCGCCGTGCTCGCCCTCGGCATCCTCTACGCCTGGCGGAAGAACATCCTCCGCTGGACCCCGTAAGGAAGGGCCCCCGCTTATCGTTTTCTGTTGTAGCGGGGGCCCTTCCTAACCGCTGGGCAGCGCCGGGCCGGGGGCGCGCGGGGCGGCTAGCTAGGCCAGGCCGCGGCGGGACAGTGCGGGCGGGCGGTCGCCCCGGATCGAGGCGACCATGTCCAGCAGGCGCCGGGTCGGGCGTACCTGGTGGGCCCGGAAGACCCGGGCGCCGAGCCAGGCCGAGACGGCGGTGGCCGCCAGGGTGCCCTCCAGCCGCTGGTCGAGCGGCAGGTCGAGGGTCTCTCCGATGAAGTCCTTGTTGGAGAGGGCCACCAGTACCGGCCAGCCGGTGCCGGTCAGCTCGTCGAGCCGACGGGTGATCTCCAGCGAGTGGCGGGTGTTCTTGCCGAAGTCGTGCGCGGGGTCGATCAGGATGCCGTCGGGGCGTACCCCGAGCCGGACCGCGCGGTCGGCGAGCCCGATGACCGTCCCGACCACGTCGGCCAGCAGATCCGGAAACGCCGCCCGGTGCGGTCTGGTACGCGGCGTCAGCCCACCGGCGTGCGAGCAGACCAGCCCCGCCCCGGCCGCGGCGGCCACCTCGGCCAGCGCCGGGTCGGCGCCGGACCAGGTGTCGTTGAGCAGGTCCGCCCCGGCCGCGACCGCCTCGACGGCGACCTCGGCCCGCCAGGTGTCGATCGAGATCACCACGTCGGGGAAGGCGGCCCGGACGGCGGCGATGGTGCCGACGGTACGCCGGATCTCCTCTGCCACGTCCACCTCGTCGCCGGGCCCGGCCTTGACGCCACCGATGTCGATGATCTCCGCACCCTCGGTGACCGCCCGCTCGACGGCCCGCAGGGCGCTGTCGGCCGCGAAGGTCACGCCGCGGTCGAAGAACGAGTCCGGGGTACGGTTCACGATCGCCATCACGGCGAGGTCGCCGGGGGCGAACCTGCGCCGACCGAGTCGAAGCGCGTCCCGGCCGGGTCGAAGCGCGTCCCGGCCGGGTCGAAGCGACTCCGCCATCCACTCCTCCTCCGCCATCCGCGTCTCCTGCGCCGTGCCCGCGTCTCCTGCGCCGTGCCCGCGTCTCCTGCGCCGTGCCCGCGTCCTCTCCGCCGTGCCGCGCCGATCACGCTAACCGGGGGCGGTCCCCGGAAGCGGGCCGGGTGGTGAACCGGCCCGCAGGGTTTCATGACTGTCGAAGAATGACGACCGGGGTGGCGGGGTCGCCCGGCCCGGCTCGTCGTGCCACCATCGGCGGATGGGTCAGGTTCTGCTCCTCTTGGTCGTGGCGCTCACCGTCGCGGCAGTGGTCTTCGGCGTGACGGTGCTGGTGACCGGTTCCGATTCGGGGTTGGGCACAGCCGAGCCGGACGGTCGGGCGGTGCCGCTGCCCGGCAACCGGCCGCTGCTGGAGACGGATGTCGGGCAGGTGCGGTTCGACACGGCCCTGCGGGGCTACCGGATGGCCCAGGTCGACCAGGCGTTGCGGCGCACGGCGTACGACATCGGCTACAAGGACGAGTTGATCGGGGTGCTCCAGGCGGAGGTCACCGCGCTGCGGGAGGGTCGGACTGACGACGCCGACGTGCTCCGCCGGGCGCGCGAGGCGGCTCTCGTACCGGTCGGATCGGCCACCGCCGCGCCGGACGGTGCGCTTGACGGTCCCTCCGCCCGGACCCTGGTGGCCGAGGAGGCGACCCGCGGCTCGCAGGCGCAGCCCGTGCCGGGACCCGAGCCCGTGCTGGCGCCGGAGCCCAGGGTCGCACCGGTGCAGCCCGCCGCAGCTCCGGTGGACGAGGCCGCCGTGCCGGAGCGGGTCGAAGAGGATCGGGCGCCGGAGCGGGTCGAGGAGGAGCCGGCGGCGGAACGGTCGCAGGAACAGGTGGCGGTACGGGGCGAGGAGCGGACGGGCGGCGGCGAGCCGGCGGCGGACCGGCCGGCCCGGGCCGGTGGATCGGTGATCGAGGCGGAGGACGGCGAGTTCGCCACGCCGGCCGAAGAGCCTGCCGAGTCGAAGCCCTCGCGCGTGCCGAACGGGTCCGGTGCGCCGGCAGGGCAGGGTGCGCCGGCAGGGCAGGGTGGACCGGCGGAGCAGCCGGAGCGGGCGTGAGCGCCGACGATCGGAGCGGCCCGGATCCGGCGGAGCGGGGCGCTCCGGAGCCGTCGGCGCAGAGTGGCCCGGATCCGGACGGCGCCGAAGGGCTCCGGGCGGCTGCCCAGCCCGGCGCCGGCGAGGTGACCGCCACAGTCATCGTCGCAGCCCCCGCGCCCCGGGTCTTCGCCGCGTTGACCGCGTGGGAGCGGCAGGGCGAGTGGATCCCGTTCACCCGGGTCCGGTTGGTCGAGGGTGACGGTGGCGAGGGCAGCCTGGTGGAGGCGGTCACCACGGTCGGGCCGGCCGTGCTCCGCGACGAGATGCGGGTGGTCCGGATGGACCCGCCGTACGAGGTGCGCGTGGTGCACTGCGGGCACCTGTTGCGCGGCCCGGGAGTGCTGCGCTGCACCCAGATGGACCGGGACCGTACCCAGGTCGTGTGGCACGAGTGGTTCCACCTGCCCGGTGGACCGGCCGGCCGGGTCGCCTGGCCGGTGCTCTGGCCGGGGTCCAAGTTCGGACTCAGCCAGGCGCTCAAGCGGTTCGCCCGGCTGGTCGAGCGCGGCCGGCTGCCCTGAGCCGCCGCCGGGACCTGATGGACCGCCGGGACCTGATGGACCGCCGGGACCTGATGGACCGCCGGGACCTGATGGACCGCCGGGACCTGATGGACCGCCGGGACCTGATGGACCGCCGGGACCTGACCGACCGCCGGGACCGGTGGTGCCGCTCACCGGCAGGTTGTCGGGCGGTTGGCCTACCGTTGGTGCCGTGACTGATCTGGTGACCGGGGTCGACGGGCTGCCCCGCTGCGGCTGGGGAGCGAGCACGCCCGACTATGCCGCCTACCACGACGAGGAGTGGGGCCGGCCGCTGCACGGCGACGACGCGCTCTACGAGCGGCTCACCCTGGAGGCGTTCCAGTCCGGGCTCTCCTGGCTGACGATCCTGCGGAAGCGGCCGGCGTTCCGGCTCGCCTTCGACGGGTTCCACCTGGAGGCCGTGGCCGGCTACGGCGACGCCGATGTCACCCGGCTGATGGCCGACGCCGGGATCGTCCGCAACCGGGCCAAGATCGATGCCGCGATCGCCAACGCCCGGGCAGCGCTCGACCTGCCGGACGGGCTGGCGGCGCTGCTCTGGTCGTTCGCCCCGGCCGCCCGGCCGGCCCGCCCCCGGTCCTTCGCGGAGGTGCCCGCCGTCACGGCGGAGTCGGTGGCGATGGCCAAGGCGCTCAAGAAGCGCGGCTTCCGCTTCGTCGGCCCCACCACGGCATATGCGCTCATGCAGGCGACCGGCATGGTCGACGACCACCTCGCCGGCTGCCACGTGAAGCCGCCCGCCGCCGCCGTGATGGGATAGCGGCATGAGCGCAGCGGGTTCGGCCAGGACGTGGGCAGTCGTCATTCCGGGCGAGCGATTCGAGGCCGAGCGGCTCTTCCACCACGACACCCTGGAGCTGACCGGGCTGGGCGGTGGGCTCCGGCCCGGACCGGGCGATCCGGTCCTTGTCGTCCGGGACGAGGAGCCACCGCTGGTGGTGGCGCTGGGCCGGGTGCTCGACGCCGACGGCGTGGAGGAGCGGGATCCGGACGATCCGCAGTCCGGCCAGGAGGAGGCGGCCGCGCTCGCGCTGACGTACACCCGGCAGGTCTTCGACGCGCCGGTCCCGGCCGACCGGCTCGCTGTGGTCGGCCCGGTCACCCCGGTCGACCCGGCGCTCTACCAGGAGCTGGCCGGGCGGGTCGGGCCGGCGCCGGACCGGCGTAACTTCCTGGTCAGCCTGTACCTGCCGATCGAGGCGGCGTCACCGTCCGAGGCGGTCCGGCTCTTCTGGTCGTACGTCCAGGAGCTGGGCCCCCGAGAGCTGCCCGCCTTTGTCGCGCCCTCCGGCGACGAGCTGGCGATGCGGGCGTTCGTGCTCGGCGCCGAGGCCAACCAGGATCCGGAGGAGGACGACTGACCCGGAGAGGACGCCTGACCCGGACCGGCGCGTACGGTCAGGTCAGCACTCCGGTGAGCCGGCCCTTCCAGCCGGCCAGCACCTTCCCCGGGTCGGTGTCGAGCACCCGCTCCAGCATGATGGCGTAGACGTCCCGGAAGTCGGTGGTGAACCGCAGGTCGCCGTCGTCGAGGTCGGTCAGGCTCGGCGGTTCGCCGTGCAGCCCACCCCGGACGCCGGCACCGAGCAGGAAGACGTCCGAGGCGGTGCCGTGGTCGGTGCCGTCCGAGGCGTTGGCCCTGACCCGGCGGCCGAACTCGGAATAGACCGCGACCACCACCCTGCGGCCGGCCTCGGTGCCGGCCATCCGGTCGACGAAGCCGGTCAGCGCCTTGTCCACCTGGCCGAGCAGCACCGCCTGGAGTTGCTTCTCGTCGGCGTGGGTGTCGAAGCCGCCGAGCGAGACCGAGAAGACCCGGCTCGACACCCCGGCCTCGACGCACTGCGCGACCAGGTCCAGTTGGGCGGCGAGGGAACTGCGTGCGCCACCGGTGGCGGTCGCCGGAGGCTGCTCGTCGCCGCCCGGGTCGGCCTCCTCGGCCGCGGCGGCGGCGTCGCGTACCTCGGTGATCATGGCATCGACGGCGCGCAGGTCGGCGAAGCAGGCGGCGGCCCGGGCCTGGCCGGCCGGCTCGCCGGGCTCCGGCACGGCGAGCCTGGCCAGGATCGGGTCGCCGACCGGGCGCCGGGCCTTCCGCCCGGCCACCGGCACGGCCGCGCCCGCGCTGGAGGCGCCGGCCAGCAGCGGCGGGAGCGTCGGCTCGAAGGAGACCGCGAGCCGGGGGTCGCCGCCCACCCCGTCCAGCCAGCGGCCGAGCCAGCCGGTCTGCTCGGGCCGGTCGGGGCGGGCGGTCTGCCAGATGTCCATCGACCGGAAGTGGCTGCGGTCGGGTGTCGGGTATCCGACACCGCGCACGATCGCCAGCCGGCCGTCGCCGAAGAGCCGGTGCAGCCCGGCCAGTGCCGGGTTCAGCCCGACCCGCTCGTCCAGCCGCTTCACCTCCTCGGCCGAGTACGCCAGCTCGGGGCGGGCGTCCTGGTAGGCCGGGTCGGCGTACGGGACGACGGTGTTGAGCCCGTCGTTGCCGCCGTAGAGGGTGACCAGGACCAGGGTACGGGCCTGCGGGTCCCGGTCACCGGCCGTGGCGAGCAGGTCGGACAGGCCGTACGCGCCGGCACCGGCCGCGAGCGCGCCCGCTCCGGTCACGCCGCTCGCGATCAGGAACCTGCGTCGGGTGAGGATGTCCATCGTCTCGTCGCCTCCTCGTCGGCCGACGGTGTGTCAGCCGACGGTGTATTCGGGGCTGACCAGCCCGGCGACGAGCAGTCGGCGGGGGTCGTCGGCCAGCGGGGTCAGGGCGGCCAGGGTGCGTGGCGTCCAGCGGTCGACCACCAGCAGCCGGGCCAGGGCGTCGGGCCGCCCGTCGCGGGGCGCGGCGGTGAGCCGCCGGGTCGCCTCCGGGGCCGCCGCGCCGGCGAGCAGCGCGGCGAGCCGCATCCGGGCCTGCAACGACGACGTGGTCAACCACGATGCGCCGGCCGGCCAACCGCCGACGCTCGGTGGTCGCAACGGCACCTGGTCCATCCCGGCCAGCCGGCCGGCGAGTTCCTTCCGCTGCGGCGCGGGGAGCTTCCCGGGCCGGATGCCGAGCTGGCGCATCGCGCCGACGGCCCACTCGACCGGCTGTTTCACCAGCCCGCCCCGGGTCTGCCCGAAGGCCGGGTGGGTGAAGAGCGCCCGGAGCAGCTCGGTGGTGCCGCCGCCCGTCCCGCCCAGCGTCTCCGGCGGCGCCACCTCCGTGCCGGCGAACCGGGCCCAGAGCCGGGCCGCCACGAAGGCGCCGGCCTCGGGACGGGCGGCGAGCAGCCGGGCGTACGAGTCGGCGTCGAACGCCCCGGTCCGGCCCAGGATCGTCTTCTCGGCCGGGTCGTGCCGCCGTCGCGCGAACCGGGCCTGCCCGGTGCGCCTGTCGACCTGCCAGCCGGTCAGCGCCCGCGCCCCGGCCTTGACGTCGTCCTCGGTGTAGTGGCCGATGCCGAGGGTGAAGAGTTCCATCAGCTCGCGGGCGAGGTTCTCGTTGGGGGCGGCCCGGGTGTTCTTCTGCCCGTCCAGCCAGATGATCAGGGCGGGGTCGGCGACCATCGCCCGGACCAGGGCCTCGAACGGGCCCCGGCCGTGCCTCCGGAAGGTCTCGAGCTGGCCGAGCATGAGCTGTGCCGACCTCACCTTGCGGACGCTTGTCGCCCAGTGCCCGTGCCAGAAGAAGACCAGCTTCTCGGTGAGCTGGTGCTCGGCGGCGACCATCCGGTCCAGCCACCATTCGACGAGCAGCCGCACCTGGTCCGCCCGCGCCTTCTGGGCCTGTTGCCGCTGTTCGCGGCTGGAGGTCTTGTCGATGCCGGCGTAGGGGTCGGCGCCGAGCCGGGGCAGCGGAGTGGCCGCCGCGCCGGGATCGGCACCGACCGGACCGAGCAACCGGTCCAGCGTCGTCGCCGGCCCGGCGCGTACGGCCGACTCCACCTCCTCGGCCGTCGGCCCGAAGGTGGCGCGGCGCAGCAGGTGTACGACAGCGTCCCGATCGACCATGCGACCGACCATAGGTGCCCGATGTACGAGTCCGGTAAGGCCGCCGATCGAGATTGATCAGCAGTCCGGTGGGGTCGCCGATCGAGACCGATCAGCGTGGCCGGAACCCGCCGCCGCATCCGAACGCCCGCGCCCGTGGTGGTCCGGCGGTCAGCGCCCCTCGAAGGCCGGCCGGCGCTTCGCCACGAAGGCGGCGGTGGCGGCCCGGTGGTCGGCGGTGGCGCCGCAGATGGTCTGCGCCTGCGCCTCGGCGGCGAGCGCCTCGGAGAGGGTGCCGGCGTCGCCGACCGAGAGCTGCCGCTTGATCGCCCCGTACGCCACCGTCGGCCCGGCCGCCAGCCGGGCGGCCAGCTCCTGCGCGGTCTCCAGCACCTGCTCGTCGTCGACCATCCGGGTCAGCAGCCCGAGCCGGTACGCCTCCTCCGCCGTCACCGGCTCGGCGAGCATCAGCAGCTCGACCGCCTTGGCGTGGCCGACGAGCCGGGGCAGCGACCAGGAGGCGCCGGTGTCGCCCGCCAGGCCGACCTTGGCGAAGGCGAGCAGGAAGCTCGTGCCGGGGCCGCCGATCCGGAAATCGGCGAGGAAGGCCAGCCCGGCACCGGCGCCGGCCGCCATGCCGCGTACCGCCGCGACGACCGGCTTGGGGAGGCTGGCCAGCCGGGAGGCGATCGGGTTGTAGTGGGTCCGGACGGTGCCGAGCGGGTCGGTGCCGCCGGCGGCGAGGGTCTCGGCGTGCTCCCGCAGGTCCTGGCCGGCGCAGAAGGCGGTGCCGGCGCCGGCCAGCACCACCGCGCGGCAGGACCGGTCGTGTTCCAGCGCGGTCAGGGTGTCCCGCAGGGCTTCCTTCAGCGGTACGTCCAGCGCGTTCATCGCCGCCGGCCGGTTGAGGGTCAGCGTGACCACGGAGTCGGAGCGGTCGACGAGCAACGGCTGGGTCACCTGTGTTGGCCCTTCTGTCGGGGGATCCGGTGCGCACCGTCGAGACACTGTTCGACGAAGCGGTCGGCGGCCGGCCGGAGCCGGGCGGCGTGCCGGTCGAAGAATGCCGCCGCGCTGGTCCCCGGCCACCGCTCGGGCAGCAGTGCCGGCGGTAGTTGCGGGTCCCGGAAGAGGAAGGTACGCCATGCGTGCACGAGCCGGAACCGGGCCGCGTACGCCTCCTGGTCACCGCTGCGTACGGTCACGGCGGAGAGCAGCGGTCGCTGCTCGGCGACGAAGTCCTGGTACGCCCTTGCGATCTCCTCGAGGTCCCAGGCCCGCCGGACCACCGCCATCGCCCCGGGCGTGCCGGCGGCGTGCGCGGCGGTGAACCGCTCGTAGCGCACCCCGGCCTCGGCGAGCAGGCCGTCCACGTCCTCGCCGGGGCGGGTGGCGACCCAGGTCTGCTCGTCGAGCATCCCGTAGCCCAGATAGCTCAGGTTGGCGGCGAGGCGTTGCCGGTCGCGCCGGTTCGTCCCGGCTTCGAGCACGATCAGGTCGAACCGGCCGTCCCATCCGATCTTGCCGGTCCGGTAGATCCGGGTGGCCGCCTCGTCAAGCCGCCGGGCGGCTCTCGGGGTGAGCAGATAGCCCGGTCCGGCGGCCAGCCGGAGGGGGTGCAGCCAGCCCTGCCGGACCATCCGGGAGACCGCGGTGCGGACCGCGGGTGCGGCGATGCCGAGCGGGGATAGTAGTTTGACCAGGGCGGACACCGGTGCGCGGCCACCCCTGGAACGGAGATAGTCGCCGTACAGGTCGAAGAGTGCCGACCGTGCCTGCATGACCGCACATTGTGACAGCCCTTCTCAAGATATGCTAGATGCTGTTACATCAATGCTGGTTCGGTTTGGGTCCGGCGGTGTTCATCAGGGAAAATCGTTGGTCGGCACCGCGGCCTTGGGCGGTGATGCTGACCAAATGGATGTGGGGCAACCCACCGACCCTGATGAAGGTCTGAGGGGAGACAACATGGCGGCGATGAAGCCGCGGACGGGCGACGGTCCGCTGGAGGTCACCAAGGAGGGCCGGGGCATCGTCATGCGGGTTCCGCTGGAGGGTGGTGGCCGGCTCGTCGTCGAGATGACTCCCGACGAGGCCAACGCGCTCGGTGACGCGCTGAAGGCCGCCGCCGGCTAAGTGAACGCCGACTCCTCCGGGCGGCATCTGCCGTCCGGCGGGGTTCTCACCCTGGGCCACCGGCGGTGCCGCCGGTGGCCCAGGGTGATGTCGGGCGGGGTACGGTCTCTCCCGCCCACACAAGATCGTCTGGAGGTGGCGTCGGCGTGCTGTCGATCCGTCTGGTGACCGACCCGGCCGGGTTCGACACCCTGGCCCTGCCCGTCGCGCCCGTCGGGGCACCCGACCGACCCACCGTCGACGTCGAGCGACCCGCCGTCGACGCCGAGCGACCCACCGTCGACGCCGAGCCGAGCGCCCGGCTGCTGTCGACCTGCCTGGCCCTTCCGGGCAAGCTGGCCGCCGAGGCGGCCGACCTGCTGCCCCACCTCGACCGGCCCGCCGTCCCGGGCGCGCTGCACCGGTCGATCCGGCCGCAGGGCGACCCGACCCGGCTGCTGCTGGCCGGCGTGGGTGCCGGCGACGAGGCCGGCTGGCGGGCGGCCGGGGCGGCGGTGGTCCGGGCCGCCACACGTGAGAGTTCGATCACGATAGCGATCCCGATCGATGTAGGTCCGGAGGTGGTGCGCGGGCTCGCCGAGGGGATCTGGCTGGCGTCGTACCGGTTCCGGATGCCCGACCCCGGCATCGCCGCCACCGATCCGCCGCCCCTCGCCGAGGTGCTGCTCGCGGTCGCCGACCCCGAGCCCTACCGGCCGGCGCTGGAGGCGGCCCGGTCGGTCGCCGAGGCGACCCGGTTCGCCCGGGACCTGACCAACACCCCCTCGTCGGTGAAGACCCCGGCCTGGTTCGCCGGGCAGGTGGTCGAGGCGGCCGCCGGGCGACCCGGGCTGACCGTCGAGGTCCGGGAGCCGGACTGGCTCGCCGCCGAGGGATTCGGCGGCATCCTCGCCGTCGGCGGCGGATCGGCCCAGGGGCCCCGGCTGGTCGAGCTGAGCTGGCGGCCCGAGGGCGCGCACCGGCACGTGGTGCTGGTCGGCAAGGGCATCACCTTCGACACCGGTGGCATCTCGATCAAGCCCCGGGACGCGATGAAACTGATGCGCAAGGACATGGGCGGTGCGGCGGCCGTGGTCACCGCGACCATCGGCGCGGCGGCGCTCGGGCTGCCGGTCCGGGTCACCGCGCTCGCCCCGCTCGCCGAGAACATGGTCAGCGGCTCGGCGTACCGGCCGGGCGACGTGATCCGGCACTACAACGGGGTGACCAGCGAGAGCACCAACACCGACGCCGAGGGCCGGCTGGTGCTCGCCGACGCGCTCGGCTACGCCGTGCAGCGGCTCGCCCCGGACGTACTGGTGGACCTGGCCACCCTCACCGGCGCCAACGCGGTCGCGCTGGGCAGGCGGACGGCGGCCCTCTACAGCGACACCGACGAACTGGCCGAGGAGGTGCTGGCGGCGGCCGGCGCGGCCGGTGAGGGGGCCTGGCGGATGCCGCTCCCGGCCGACTACACCGACTATCTCGGCAGTGAGATCGCCGACCTCTACAGCGCACCGACCCAGGGCGCCGGATCGGTACTCGCCGCGCTCTACCTCCGCGAGTTCGTCGGCGACCTGCGGGACCGCTGGGTGCACGTCGACATGTCGGCGCCCTCCTGGGCGGAGGGGAACGACGGCGAGCTGGTGAAGGGCGCCACCGGCTGGGGCGTACGCACGCTGCTGCGCTGGCTGGCCGACCGACCCGGCTGATCGGCCCGCCGCCGACCGACCCGGCTGATCGGCCCGCCGCCGACCGACCCGGCTGATCGGCCCGCCGCCGACCGACCCGGCTGATCGGCCCGCCGGCCGGCCCGGGGCCGCTCCAGCTCGGCCCCTGACCGGCCAGCGCCTGACCGCGCGCTGTCAGCGCTTGACGGCGACGAGCAGTCCTTCGCCGGTGGGCAGCAGTGCCGGGGTCCACTCCTCCGACTCGCGGACCGCCTTGACCACCTCACGGACCGTCACCGTCTCCACGTCCCGGGCGGCCGGGTCGCCGATCCGCCCGGCGGCCAGCGCCCCGTGCAGCGCGAGTACGCCACCGGGGCGCAGCAGCCGCAGTGCGGCGTCGACGCAGGCGCCGTACTCGGCGACGTCCGAGTCGACGAAGATCAGGTCGTAGGCACCGTCGGCGAGCCGGGGCAGCACGTCCAGCGCCCGGCCGGTGATGATCCGGGTACGTCCGGAGGGGAAACCCGCCTCCTGGAAGATCCGCCGGGCCATGCGCTGGTGTTCCGTCTCCACGTCGATGGTGGTCAGGATGCCGTCGGCGCGCATGCCGCGAAGCAGCCAGAGCCCGCTGACCCCGGTGCCGGTGCCGATCTCCACGACGGCCCGCGCACTCCCGGCGGCGGCCAGCAGGCGCAGCGCGGCACCGGTCCCCGGCGTGACGGCGTCGAGGCCGATCTCGCCGGCGAGGCTACGGGCGGTACGCAGGACCAGGTCCTCGGCGACGTACGCTTCGGCGAACTGGAGTGCTTGGGCGGTCGTCGTGCTGACTGACCGGGCGACCGTGGCGATGGGGCACCTCCGGGCGGCGAGGGACTCGGCTGGGGATGGAACGGTCTGTGGGATCTGCGGGTGGCCGGGCTTGCGGGCGCCGGGTTCGCCGGGTGACGGTGGAACGGGTGGCACTGGAACGGGTGGCACTGGAACGGGTGGCACTGGAACGGGTGCGGTGGAGCGGGCGCGCGGTAACCGGTGGCGGTGTACCGGCCCGTGATGGGAGCGGACGGGGCGGGCGGGGGTTGCGGTATGAGCCTAAGGGTGGCGACGCGTGATCGGCAGGCGCCCGCCTCGGGCGGCGGCCGTGCCCCGGCGCGACCGGTGACCGGGATGAGCACACCCTCGGACCAACCGATGACCGGTATTACGCCATCCGTGCGATCCTGGATGCGGAACCCGGACGCCGCGGCCGGAAGCGGTCGCCCGTGCCCGCGCGGCATCCGGCTTCAGGGACGGACTGGGAGGCAGCGAACGTGACGGACGGCTGGAACTGGCGCCAGCCCGATGGGACGTCGGCGTCGGCGTACCCCCCACCGGCGGCCGGCGCGCGGGTGACGCCGGGGGCGGTCCCCGGGCCGGGCTCCTCCCCGTGGTGGTCCGACGCGCTGCACGACCCGTGGCGTAACCCGGCCACCCCGGTGGCCGTGGTGGTGCAGGCGTCGCCGGAGGCGGCGGTGGGCGCCGCACCCGAGCCGGTGACCGACCCGGACACCGCGCGGCGCCGGGGCCTCGGCTCCGTCTTCCTCGTTTCGCTGGTCACCGCGCTCCTGGCCGGTGCGCTCGGTGGATCGCTGGGCTACGCCTTCGCGGTGGGGCGCGGTGCCGGCGGTACGACGGCGCTCGGCTCGGCCCCCGGTGAACCGCCCCCCGCAGCCCGGCGGCCGCCCGAGTCGCTGGCCGGCGTCGCCGAGCGGCTGCTGCCGAGCGTCGTCACGGTACGGGTCAGCGGCAACGGCGGGACCGGGCTCGGTTCGGGGTTCGTGGTGACCCGGGACGGTTACGTGATGACCAACGACCACGTGGTCGGGGTCGGCACCGACAGCGCGACCGTGGTCTTCAACGACGGCTCCACCGCACCGGCCGAGGTGGTCGGCAAGGATCCCGAGGCGGACATCGCCGTGATCAAGGTCTCCCGGACGGGGCTCCAGCCGGTCGAGTTCGGCGATTCCGACGGTGTGGCGGTCGGCGACCCGGTGCTCGCCTTCGGCACGCCGCTGTCGCTGGCCAACACCGTCACCGCGGGCATCATCAGCGCACTGGACCGGACGTTCCGGCAGGGCGAGGCGGGTGGGCAGGTGCGCTACTACGCCGCCATCCAGACCGACGCCGCCGTCAACCGGGGCAACTCCGGCGGCCCGCTCGTGGACGGCGGCGGTCGGGTGATCGGGGTCAACTCGGTGATCCAGACACCGGCCGCCGACGAGGAGACGGCCGGTAACGTCGGCCTGGCCTTCGCGATCCCGATCAACCAGGCCAAGCGGTTGGCCCAGGAGATCATCGACACCGGCCGGGCCCGGCGGACCGTGATCGGCGCGACGGTCGGCGGAGCCCGCTCGGGCGGGTCGGGTGGAGTGCGGATCTCCTCGATCGACCCGGCGGGGCCGGCCGCCGAGGCGGGGCTGCGCGCTGGCGACGTGGTGCTCAAGCTCGACGGCAGGCCGCTGGAGGACCCGAGCGACCTGATCGCGCTGGTCCGCAAGTACGCGCCCGGCTCGGTGGTGAGCGTCGAATTCCGGCGCGGCTCGGAGCGGCAGGCCGCCTCGGTGACCCTGGCCGCGGATGTGAAGTGACCTTCCTCCCCCTCCCGCCGCCGCCCACGACGTGCGTACTCTTGCCGGGAGCGGTGACGAGGAGGCGGCCGTGTTCGAGAACCTGAACTGGTGGGAGATTGGCGCGCTGCTGCTGGTCGCCCTGCTGATCTTCGGCGACCGGCTGCCGACCGTGATCAGTGACGGTCTCCGGATGCTGAGAAACCTGCGGAACATGGCCCGCAACGCCACCGGCGACCTCAGCCGGGAGCTGGGCACCGACATCCAGCTGGAGGACCTGCACCCGAAGGCGTTCATCCGCAAGCACCTGCTGAGCGAGGAAGACGAGCAGGCGATCCGCAAGCCGCTGGAGGGGACCTTCGAGAAGCTCCGCTCCGACCTGACCGACGTACGCCGGGAGGTCGACGACGTGGCGGCAGCGGCGGACTTCCGCCCGTCGGCGCGGGCCTCGACGGGCGGTGCCGGCGATGGCTCTCCCTCCGGCAGCGGCACCGACGTGGCCCCGGTGGCGCCGCGCCGCGCCTACGACGCCGACGCGACCTGACGTCGCACACGGCACCGACCCGTCACAGCGGTGCCGACCCGACCTCACGTCGCACGCGGTGCCGGCCCGGGAGGGCTGACGTCTGCGCCGGTCCGGCACGCGACGTCGGCGCCCGCGCGGACGCCGTCTTCGGCTAGCGGCCGGCGGGGCGCAGCCCCAACGGCTTGCCGAGCAGCGACTCGCGCCGCACCGCGAGCCGGTCGGCGACCGCGCTGAGCGCCTCGGCCGCCGGTGCGTCGGGCTCGGCGAGCACGACCGGGTTACCGGCGTCGCCGGCCTCGCGTACCCGGGTGTCCAGCGGGATCTGGCCGAGCAGCGGCACCTCTGCGCCGACCACCCTGGTCAGCGACTCGGCGACCGTCGCGCCGCCGCCGGAGCCGAAGACCTCCATCCGGGACCCGTCGGGCAGCTCCAGCCACGACATGTTCTCCACGACACCGACCAGCCGCTGGTGGGTCTGCAGGGCGATCCCGCCGGCCCGCTCGGCCACCTCGGCCGCCGCCGTCTGCGGGGTGGTGACCACCAGGATCTCCGCGTTGGGCAGCAGCTGGGCAAGTGAGATGGCGACGTCGCCGGTGCCCGGGGGAAGGTCGAGCAGCAGCACGTCCAGGTCGCCCCAGTAGACGTCGGCGAGGAACTGCTGCAACGCGCGGTGCAGCATCGGACCCCGCCAGACCACCGCCGCGTTGCCGTCGGTGAACATGCCGATCGAGATCACCTTCACCCCGTGCGCCTCGGGCGGCATGATCATGTCTTCCACCCGGGTCGGCCGGCCGTCGACACCGAGCATCCGGGGCACCGAGTGGCCGTAGATGTCCGCGTCCACGACGCCCACCGCCAGCCCCTTGGCGGCGAGCGAGGCGGCCAGGTTGACCGTGACACTCGACTTGCCGACGCCGCCCTTGCCGCTGGCGACCGCGTAGACCCGGGTGCGCGAGCCGGGCTGGGCGAACGGGATCACCGGTTCCTGGCTGGGCCCGCCGCCGCGCAACCGGGCCTGCAGGGCCTGCCGCTGCTCGGCACTCATCACGCCGAAGTCGATGGTGACCCCGGTCACCCCGGGCACCGCGCCGACCGCGGCGGTGATGTCGGTGCGCAGCTTGTCCCGCAGCGGGCAGCCGGCGACGGTGAGCAGCAGTTCCACCCGTACCGTGCCGTCGGCGCCGACCACGGCGGAGCGCACCATGCCGAGGTCGGTGATCGGCCGGCGGATCTCGGGATCGTCGACGGTGGCGAGCGCGGCGTGCACCGCCTCCTCGACGGCGTTCGTGGGCCGGTCGGCGGAGTCGGTGCCGGAGGCGGGCGCCCCCTGGCCGGGAACGGCTGGAGCAGACATATTCGCCATGCTACGTCGCGGGACGACCCGCCGGGCCGGCCGTACCCGGACGGCGGGAGCGAATCGGCACGACCTGGCCGGCAGGTCCGGCTCTCACCTTCGGTGAGGAAATCAGCGATGTGGCGGTAGACGCCGTACCCGTCGGGGTGGGACGATCGTTGGAGTCCGCCGCGCGCCTAGCCCCTTGAGGCGCGCGGCGTTTTCGTTCCCACGTCCCGGCGCGGGCAGCCGGCCACCTCGGGTCAGCGGCGCCGGACCCGGTGCAGCCGGAACGGCCGGCGGGTCCGCCGGATCGCGGTGGTCTCGCGCGGCGCAGCGGCGAGCGAGCCGTCCGGCAGGGTCGTCCCGGCGGCCAGCGGCGCCCCGGCCGGGGCCAGCCGGACGAGCGCACAGCCGGCCGTCCAGCGCTGCGCCACCGCCGCCGGGCTGCCGGTGGCGTTGAGCCGCTTGGCGGCCACCTGGGGCGCCACCTCCGCCCACCGCTCGCTCTCCGGCGCGATCCGGGTCACCTCGGCCGGCCAGGTGACGATCTGCCCGCCGTGGTCGCCGCGCAGGGTCACCGTGGCGGTGCCGGCCTCCGCCAGCCCCGGTGCGGACTGCTCGCCGGGACCGCTCACCACGTACAGCCCGCCGTCCAGCGGCACGCACCAGAGCGCGACCGCCGGCCGGTCACCGACCGCCACCCACGCCACCGCCGCCTTCTTCATCGCCTCCGCCACCAGCGGCGGCGGGGCCGGGCCGTCCTGCTCCTCGGTCACACCCCGCATCCTGCCCCACCCGCAACCGGCAGGGAACCCGCCGGCTCCGACCGGGCCCGGCCCGGCCCGGGTACGTCCGGCAGCTCGGGTACGTCCAGCAGCCCGGGAACCTCGGACAGCGAGGCGAGCGCCGGGCCGACCCACCCCCGGTCCTGGTTGAAGACGAGGTGACCGTGGAGATCGGCGGCGGCCAGCCGGATCGCCGTCATCCCGGTCCGGGCGGCGCCGGTCAGCTCCTGGCTGCCGCCGTCGCCGACGTAGAGGCAGTCTTCGGGGGGCACGTCGAGCCGGTGGCAGGCGGCGAGATAGATCGCCGGATCGGGCTTGCAGCAGCCGACCTGCACCGACAGCACCCGCACGTCGAGCAGGGGCGCGACCGGCAGCTGGGGCAGGAAGGCGGGAAGCTCGTGGGTGCAGTCGCTGACCAGCGCGACGCGGACACCCCGACGCCGGAGGGCGCGCAGCACCGTCACCGCCTCGGGGCGGAGTCGGGTGTCCGCGCGTACCGCCTCGACCCGGGCCGCGACGGCGGCCCGCAGGTCGGCGTCGGACGGCCGGGCACCGACCTGCGCACAGACCCAGCGCAGGGTGGCGGTGGCGTCGCCGAGCGCTCCGGTGGCGCGCAGGTAGAAGGAACGGTCGAGCACCTCGGCCAGGACGTCCACCCCGCAGCCGAGCAGGGCGGCGACCGCCGCGTGCCGATCGCCCCGCCGGGTGGCGCAGGTGAGGGTGCCGAAGAAGTCGAAGAGCACCGCCCGGTACGCGGGTAGCCGGTATGTGGGCATGGGGGAGCAGCCTCCAGAACCGGATGAAGCAGGTGCGTGCGATCGGAGGATCGTAACGGCTTGTGGATCAGATGGTGCCCCCTAGTGACATGTGAGGATTTTTCCGTGCCTGCCGCCGTACCGCCGCCCCGCGGCCCGATCGACCCGCTGAGCGTCGGCGCGGTCGCGGTCGCCATCGCCGCGGTCTCGTCGTCGGCGCCGCTGATCGCGTTCGCCGCCGCACCCGCGCTGGCCACCGCCTTCTGGCGCAACTTCCTCGCCGTCGGCGTGCTCGGGCCGGTCGCGCTGCTGCGGCGGCGGGCGGAGCTCACGGCGCTGACCAGGGGCACCGGCCGCCGGGACGCCGGCTACTGCGCGCTGGCCGGCCTCGCCCTCGCCGCGCACTTCGCCACCTGGATGCCGAGCGCCAAGCTGACCTCGGTGGCCGCCGCCACCGCCCTGGTGGTCACCCAGCCGGTCTGGCAGGGGCTGATCGCGCTCGGCCAGGGGCGGCGGCTTCCCCCGCTCGGCTGGATCGGCATCGGCCTGGCGGTCGCGGGGGCGGTCTGGGCGGTCGGCGCCGACTTCGGGGTCTCCGGCCGGGCCGTCGCCGGTGACCTGCTGGCGGTCGCCGGGGGGATGGCGGCGGCGGTCTACACCGCCCTCGGCGAGCGGGCCAGGAGCACGATCAGCACCCTCGGCTACACCACCATCTGCTACGGGGTCTGCGCGGCGGCGCTGCTGGTGGTCTGCCTGGCCGGCGGCGTACGCCTCGGCGGGTACACCGCGTCGACCTGGCTCGCCGTGCTGGGGCTGGTGGTCGGAGCCCAACTGCTCGGCCACTCGATGTTCAACTACGCGCTCCGCCGGATCTCCGCGACCACGATCAGCGTGCTCTTCCTGCTCGAGGCGCCCGGCGCCGCGTTGATCGCCTGGGCCTGGCTCGGCCAGGTGCCCCGGGCCGCCGCCCTGCCCGGGCTCGTCCTGCTGCTCGCCGGGGTCGCCGTGGTGCTGCACGGCGAGGCGCGGAGCGGCCGGCGCGCCGGCCCGGAGGTGGCACCGGAGCCGCCACCGGCGGCGCCGGAAGCGGCACCGGCGGCGACCAGCGGTCCACGGATCAGCCGGAGGTACTCGCGGTGGTGGCGAAGAGGACGCCCATGAAGCCCAGGTAGGCGAGGAAGAAGAGCAGGCCCAGCGCGGCTATCCCGAGGGACACCCAGCCGAGCACGAGACCGGCGGTGGCGAAACCGGCCCCCTCCTCGCCGGTCGCCTCGATCTCGGTACGCGCCTTCCGGGCCAGGTAGACCGCGACCGCGCCGACCACCTGGCAACTGAACAGGGCGACGATCCCGGTGACCAGGGCCGCGATCGCCATGCCGTTGGTGGGCCGGCGCAGCACGTAGGGGTAGCCGGGATAACCAGGCTGGGGCGGTGGCCAGCCCGGCTGCGGCGCGCCGCCGGGCGGTCCCGGATACTGCTGCGCCGGCTCGACGGGCGTCGTCGTGGGGCCGGCGTCGCCGGTGGGCTCGGAGGGGTTACCGGTGCTGCCTGGGTTCACGGCGTCTCCCTGTCGGTCCGGATGTTCAGAAGCCGCTGTCGTAGGTCGACGGCTGGTTGGCCAACCAGACGAAGAAGATCACGAGGGCGATGGTGGCGAGGATGGCGATCCCGGTGGCGATCCAGCCGACGATGATCGCGGCCTTGGCGAACCCCGCGCCGCCCTCGCCCCGCTCGCGGATCTGCTTGCTGGCGACGTGGCCGAGGATCGCCCCGACGGCGCCGAGATAGCCGCCCAGACCGTACCCGCAGAGCCCGAGCGCACCCACGATGGAGACGACCATCGCGGCGATGGAGAGTCCGTTGGTGGACGGACCCGGGGTGGCGACCGGGTAGCCGGGCGCTGGATAGCCCGGGGGCATCACCGGCTGGCCGCTGATCGGGTCGGTGTCGGTCGGGTATGCCTGGACCGGATATCCCGCCTGGTAGGGCTGGGCGGGGGCGGCCTGCCCGGTCGGATCCTGGTACATGGGCTGGTAGCCCGAATCCTGGTAGGCGCCCGGTTGGGCCGGTGGCTGCGCCTGCCAGGACGGATCGCCGGAGTAGCCGCTCTGCTGGGGGTCGGTCATTCGAGGTCTCTCACTTCGTCCGTTCGGGATGCGTCGCCAGGGTAGTCGCCGTACGCCAGAAGGGTGTTCCCACATCCGGCCGGTCCCGGGTCGACCGGTCGCGCCCGCCGGCCGCTCCGGCGGTGCGCCGTTGCCCGTATCGCCTGGACCGGGCAGGATCGCGGGCATGGTATTCGACGCGCGCGCCGGGGACAGATCCGGTAATCGGCCTCGTCGGGACGCCACGCGTCCCGCGTTGGCCCGCCGGCCCCGTACCGGCTCGCAGGGCACCGTCCCGCAGAGCCCCGACCAGAGCCCCGACCCGGGCGGCAACGGTGGCGGGCTGCCGGGCGGCGACGCCGAGCCGGTGACGATGCGCCTCGACGGGCGGGTGGCGCTGGTCACCGGCGCCGGCAGTCCGGACGGGATCGGGTACGCGACCGCCCGCCGGCTCGCCACGCTCGGCGCCCGGGTGGCGATCGTCTCGACCACCCGCCGCATCCACGAGCGGGCGACCGAGCTGGGCGCCACGGGTTTCGTCGCCGACCTCACCGACGAGGCCGAGGTGGGCGCGCTGGCGGATGCCGTCGTCGAGCAGCTCGGCGAGGTGGAGGTGCTGGTCAACAACGCCGGACTGGCCAGCAGGGCGAGCCCCGAGGTGCTGCGGCCGGTGGCGCAGTTGAGCTACGACGAGTGGCACCGGGAGATCGAACGAAACCTCAGTACCGCGTTTCTGTGCAGTCGGGCCTTCATCGGCGGCATGGCCGAACAGGGCTGGGGGCGGATCGTCAACCTTGCCGCCACCGCCGGCCCGGTCAACGCCCTGCCGACCGAGGCGGCGTACGCGGCGGCGAAGGCCGGCGTGGTCGGGCTGACCCGGGCGCTCGCGATGGAGATGATCGCCGACGGGGTCACCGTCAACGCGGTCGCACCCGGGACCATCTACACCGCGGCCTCCACGATGGCGGAACTGAAGCAGGGGCTCGGCACCCCGGTCGGCCGGCCCGGCACTCCGGACGAGGTCGCCGCGGCCATCGCCTTCCTCTGCTCACCGGCCGCGTCGTACATCACCGGGCAGATGCTGGTGGTGGACGGCGGTAACAGCGTGCGGGAGGCGGAGTACCGGTAGCCGGGGGCGGGCCGGTTCCGACGGCGGTCAGTACGCGCCGCCGTCACCCTCCGAGCCGGCCCAGCCGACCAGGGCCAGCCAGCCGCAGCAGCCGAGCACGTAGAGCGCGGTGAAGACGTAACTGAGAATCAGTCCCCAGGTGGCCAGCTGGCCACCCTGCTCGCCGGTCTGCCGGATCTGGCGCCGGGCCAGGTGCCCGAGGACGATGCCGGCCGGCGCGAAGACGAAGGCGAAGACCAGCGAGAGGATCGCCAGCACGTTCGTCCCCGACCGCCGTTCGGGCTGGCCGTAGTACCCGGGCGAGGGCTGCGCCGGGAATCCCTGCGGATCCTGCGGCTCACCCGGTCCTGGGTAGCTCATTGGCGTCGCCTCCTCATCCGGGACGCTACCCACCGGCGCCGCTGCCAGGGCGAATGTCCAGGACGGTGCCACCCGATGGTGGCGGGGCACTCCCGACGGTGGCGGGGAGGCACGCCGCCGGAATGGTGATCGGGGTGGTTGCTTCAGCCTCGGCGGGAGAGCCCGGCCGCGGCGCGCTCCACCGCCAGGCAGGCATCCTCGACGTAGTCGATGCCGGCCTCCTCGGCGATCCGCCGCGCCTCGCCGGAGACGATGCCGAGCTGCAACCAGACGGCCGGCGCGCCGATCGCGACCGCGTCGCGGACCACCGCGACGGCGTCCTCGGCGGGCCGGAACACGTCGACCAGGTCGACCGGGTGCGGGATCTCGGCCAGCGAGCGGTAGACGGGCTCGCCGAAGAGTTCGTCCGCCACCGGGTTGACCGGGATGATCCGCCAGCCGTGCCGCTGCATCAACAGCGGGACACTGTGTGCCGGCTTGCCCGGGTCGCGGGAGGCGCCGACCACGGCGATCACGCCGGCCTCGGCAAGGATCTGCTGGGCGCTACGCACCACGCGACTCTAGCTCGCGCCCGCCCACCGCCCGTGCGGGTTGCCCGCCGCCCCGCGCCGCCGGGGCTTCACAGCAGGGTGAGCTGCTCGACGGAGGGCGCCGGGGCGGGCGCCGGCACCTGCCGGGCCTCGCCCGGCCCGGAGCGGTGCAGGCCGTGGCGGCGGGCCGCCATCCGCACCCGGGCCGTCACCTCACGCTGGTAGTCCTGCGGCAGGTAGGAACCCCGGGCGAAGAGCGCCCGGTAACGCGGCACCAGCCGCGGGAACTCGCGGGCCAGCCACTGCGCGTACCACTCGCGGGCACCGGGCCGCAGGTGCAGCGGCAGCGGGGTGACGCTCACCGCGCCCGCCGCCGCGATCGCCGCCACCGTCGCCTCGATCGACTCGTCGGTGTCGGTGAGCCCGGGCAGGATCGGGGCCATCAGCACCCCGACCGCGAATCCGGCGTCGGTCAGCTCGCGCACGGTGTCGAGCCGGCGCCGTGGACTGGGCGCGCCCGACTCGACGGAGCGCCACATCCGCTCGTCGACGAAGCCGACCGACATCGAGACGTTGACCGAGGTCACCGTGGCGGCCTCGCGGAGCAGCGGCAGGTCGCGCAGGATCAGGGTGCCCTTGGTCAGGATCGAGAACGGGTTGGCGAAGTCGCGCAGCGCCGCCAGGATCTGCGGCATGAGCCGGTAGCGGCCCTCCGCCCGCTGGTAGCAGTCGACGTTGGTGCCCATCGCGATGTGCTCGCCCGACCACCTCGGCGCGGCCAGCTCGCGGCGGACGAGCTCACCGGCGTTGACCTTGACGATCACCTTGCTGTCGAAGTCACGCCCGGTGTCGAGGTCGAGATAGGTGTGCGTGCCCCGGGCGAAGCAGTTGTGGCTCACCACCCCGTTGGCGACGAAGTCACCGGTGCCGGTGGTGATGTCGTAGAGCTGGAGCTCGCGGTCGAGCGGCTCGATCCGGCGGATCCGCAACGCGGCCCGGCCGCCGAGGATGGTCCCGGCGAGGCCGTCGGCGGGGAGGTCGGCCGGCCCGGGTGTGGCCCGGCCGGTGCCGACCAGACTGTCGGTGACCGCGAGGTAGGGCCGGGGTGGCTCGCCGGGCATCGCGCCGACGACGTGCTTCCAGCCGCGCGGGGTGAGGAACCGGTGGTCGCCGCTGGCGGTCAGCTCCGTGCCGTCGTCGAGCGTGATCCGGTAGGCCGGCTTCACCGTCGACCAGTGCGCCAGCACCTCGGTGCGGACGTAGCGCCGGTGGTTGCCCTGTGCCACCGTGCCGTAGATCTGGTCGCCGATCCGCAGCTCGGCCAGGGGCCGGGTGCGCCCGTCGGCGAGCAGGATCGCCGTGTCGCCGGCGAGGCAGTAGGCGCAGGCGTGGCTGCACCCCCGGTAGGGGTTGATCGTCCACTGGAACGGCACCCGTGAGGTGCCGGGCACCCGGTTGATGACCGACTTCGCACGCACCTCGTAGAACGTCATGCCGGCGAAGCCGGGGGTGTCGAAGGTGCGGGCGACCGCGCCGGGCAGCGCCAGCGGCAGGGGTGGAGCCGCTGGCGCCGCCCCCGGAGGGGTGCCGGTGTCGGGGGGAGCCGACGACAGGTTTTCCCAGCGCATGGCCCTCATTCGAACATGCGTACGAGTGGTCGCGCAACTCGCCACGCCGCGCGCCGGCCCACCGGCACGTCGCCGCCCGGCAACGGGCCGCGGCTACCCGCCGGGCGCGGGAGGCGCGCTGCTCTCCCGGCGGACCAGTTCGGCCGCGACGTGCTCGACCTGCGGGGTGTTCAGCGGCTCGGGAGGTTGCAGCGCGAGGGTCATGGCCCGGGCGCCCATGTCGGCCAGCGGCAGCCGGATCGTGGTGAGCGCGGGGGTGAGGTCGCGGGCGATCGGCATGTCGTCGAAGCCGACCACGCTGATCCGGCCGGGCACGTCGATGCCCCGGGAACGGAGCAGGGCGAGCACGCCGATCGCCATCGAGTCGTTGAGCGCGGCGATGGCGGTGATCCCGGGTTGGCTGTCGAGCAGGGTGGCGGCGCCGCTGACCCCGCCGGAGCGGTCGAAGTCGCCGTAGACGATCTGCCGGGCGGTGAGCTTCTGGCCGTGCTCGCGCGCGGCCCGGCGCAGCCCGGCGATCCGGTCGGTGGTGGTGGTCAGGTGCCGGGGACCGGCGACGACACCGATCCGGGTGTGGCCGAGACCGTACAGTTCGGTGCCGACCAGGTGGCCGCCGGCCTCGTTGGCCGGGATGACCGCGTGCCCGGAGTGCTCGTGCCGGCCGATCACCGCCACGTGGCCACCGGTGGACTGGTAGACCCGGAGCTTGGCGTCGAGGGTCAGGGTGAACTGCTCGTCGTGGTAGCCGGAGCCGGCGAGGATGATCGCGGCGGCCTGGTTGGCCCGGAGCAGTTCGACGTACTCCAGCTCCTTGTCGGGGTCGCGGTAGGTGTTGCAGATGATGACCAGCCGGCCGTGCTCGGTGGCGATCCGCTGCAGGCCACGGGTGATCTCGGCGAAGTACGGGTCGGAGACGTCGTGCACGATCAGCCCGACCGCGCTGCGGTGGTTGCGGGCGAGCTGCTGGGCGTGGGCGTTCGGGACGTACTGCAACTCCTCGACCGCCGCCAGCACCCGCTCGCGCAGGGCGTCGGTCACCGGCTTGGGGCTGCCGTTGATGATCCTGGACGCGGTGGCGGGTGACACGCCGGCCCGCCGCGCGACATCCGCCAGAGTGGCCATCACCCGTCCTTCCCCGACCGCCCGGTGGCCGGTTGCTGGTGAGGATAGCGCGGACGGGTGCGGGCCATTCACGCCCGTCACGGGCGGCCCGGTCCGGCGACGGACCCGGTGCGGCCCCTCCGCTCCGGCGGCCCGCGGAAGATCGTCGGGGCGGTGGGATGGCCTTGCCGGAATCCGGAGGGAGTCGGTAGCGTGCTCCGGGAAAGCGCTTACCGGCGTACGGCGTGCTCCAACCGCGACCATCGCGCGCCAGGTCGACCCCACCACACCGAACCCCGCGCGCTCGACGAGTGGCACCGCGGAACAGCCAGCCTGAGGAGGCGACGTACATGGGCCGCACCCCGATCGGCATCGTGCTCAACGGCGTGACCGGCCGGATGGGCTACCGGCAACACCTGGTCCGGTCCCTGCTGGCCATCAGGGAACAGGGTGGGTTGTCCCTGCCCGACGGCCGACGGCTCTGGCCGGAACCGATCCTGGTCGGCCGGAGCGAGACCAAGCTCCAGGAGATCGCGCAGCGGCACGGGCTGACCGAGTGGAGCACCGACCTGCCCGCCGCGCTGGCCCGCCCGGACGTGCAGGTCTACTTCGACTCGCAGGTGACCGCCCAGCGGGAGAAGGCGCTGAGGCTGGCGATAGAGGCGGGAAAGCACATCTACACGGAGAAGCCGACCGCCGAGGACCTCTCCGGCGCCGTCGAGCTGGCCCGGCTCGCCGACGCCGCCGGCATCAAGCACGGCGTCGTGCAGGACAAGCTCTTCCTGCCCGGCCTGCGCAAGCTCGACCGGCTGGTCAAGGGCGGTTTCTTCGGCCGGATCCTCTCGGTGCGCGGCGAGTTCGGCTACTGGGTCTTCGAGGGCGACTGGCAGGCGGCGCAGCGCCCGTCCTGGAACTACCGGGCCGCCGACGGCGGTGGCATCACCGTCGACATGTTCCCGCACTGGCACTACGTGCTGGAGCAGATCTTCGGCCGGGTCGCCACGGTGGCCGCGCACGTCACCACGCACATCCCGCAGCGCTGGGACGAGGCCGGCGAGCGCTACGACGCGACCGCCGACGACGCCGCGTACGGCATCTTCGAGATCGAGCGGCCGGGGCAGTCCGGCCGGATCGTGGCCCAGATCAACTCCTCCTGGTCGGTCCGGGTCTACCGTGACGAGCTTGTCGAGTTCCAGGTCGACGGCACCGAGGGCAGCGCCGTGGCCGGGCTGCGCAACTGCCGGATCCAGCACCGGGCGGGCACGCCGAAGCCGGTGTGGAACCCGGACCTGCCGGCGACCGAGGACTTCCGGTCGCAGTGGCAGGTCGTGCCGGACAACGACGAGTTCGACAACGGCTTCAAGGCGCAGTGGGAGCTGTTCCTGCGGCACGTCGTCGCCGACGAGCCGTACGGCTGGGACCTCTGGGCCGGCGCGCGCGGCGTGCAGCTCGCCGAGCTTGGTCTCGCCTCGGCCCGCGAGGGCCGGCGCATCGAGATCCCCGAGCTCGACGGGGAGCGGGACCGGTGAGCACCGTCCCCGCGCGGTTCTCGTTCAACCAGGCCACCGCCAGGTACTGGCCGATCCCCGACCTGGTCGCCGGCTGCCTGGCGGCGGGCGTACGCCAGGTCGGGCTCTGGCGGGAGGAGACCCTCGAACACGGCCTGGAGAAGACCGCGAGGCTCGTCCGGGACGCCGGCATCGCGGTCACCTCGCTCTGCCGGGGCGGCTTCTTCAACACCCCCGACTGGTACGACGAGAACCGCCGGGCGATCGACGAGGCCGCCACCCTCGGCGCGCCGGTACTGGTGCTGGTCTCCGGCGGACTGCCGGCGGGCAGCCGGGACGTGGACGCGGCCCGGGGGCACGTCGGGGAGGCGATCGGCGAGCTGGTGCCGCACGCCCGCGCCGCCGGGGTACGGCTGGCGATCGAGCCGTTGCACCCGATGTACTGCTCGGACCGCTGCGTGGTCTCCACCCTCGGCCAGGCGCTGGACCTGGCCGCGCCGCATCCGGCCGAGACGGTCGGCGTGGTGGTGGACACCTACCACATCTGGTGGGACGACCAGGTCTGGACGCAGCTCGACCGGGCCGGCCGGGAGGAGCGGATCGCCTGCTTCCAGGTCGCCGACTGGGCCACCCCGCTCCCCGAGGGAGTGCTGCTCGGCCGGGTGCTGCCCGGCGACGGCTGTGTCGAGCTGCGTCGGTTCAGGGAGGCGGTGGAGGCCGCCGGCTATCGGGGGCCGATCGAGGTCGAGGTCTTCAACGCCGACGTCTGGGCGCTGCCCGGCCCGGAGATCCTGGATCGTACGCTGTCGGGTTATCTCGCCCACGTGGAGTGAGCCCGGGTCGGTCGTCGACACCGGCCCGGAGACGACTCCGGCCGGACACCGTGGTGTCCGGCCGGAAGGCTTCTTGCCGCGCCCGTCAGTGGCTGTGCTCGGCCAGCTGCCGGCGCACGTCGTCCATGTCGAGGGCCTGGACCTGCTCGATCAGCGACTCCAGCGCCGACTCCGGCAGGGCGCCCGGCTGGGCGAAGACGATCACGCCATCCCGGATCGCCATGATCGTGGGGATGGATCGGATGTCGAACTTCGCGGCGATCTCCTGCTGCGCCTCGGTGTCGACCTTGCCGAAGACGATGTCCTGGTGCTTCTCCGAGGAGCGCTCGTAGACCGGGCCGAACCGCTTGCACGGACCACACCAGTCCGCCCAGAAGTCCACCAGCACGGTGCCGGGCTTCTCGGTCACCTCGTCGAAGTTGGCTGTGGTCAGCTCAACGGTCGCCATTGATCACTCCGATCACCGCAATTTGGCCTTACGACTGGGGGAACCCGGCTGACCCCCTCCGAATTCCCCGGCCCGGGAGATTGAAACGGTCATCGTGCCGCAGCTCACGTTACGGGCCGGTATCGATGCTCGTTTCCGGTCTGGCATCGACGGCGGTCCCTTGTCCGGCAGACCTGGAAGTGAAACATTGGTGACACACCCCGATGACGGAGAGTCATGGGAGCGTTTCCAGTGATCGTGCTGGCCAGCCGGTTTGTGATCTGGAAAGTTGCCGGTCGACAAGCGAAAACAGGTGACATAACGGATGCTGTGGTGCGTACGCTTGCGCACGTACAGTAACATTACAAAACGGTAACTGTGACCGCTGTCTCGGGTCAGACTCTTCTGTCCGGTGGGTCGGGTCGGGCAGAATCTTTCCATCAGAGCGTGGGCGGCGGGTGCCGGGGAGGGCCCCGCCGCTCATTGCGTCCGGGGTATTTTCCGTGTCCTGGCGGCCCCCGTCGAATCGACGCCCAGACCGCTCGGCACCCCGACCCCGGGCGGGCGGCCACCTGCTGCCGCCGGAGCGACGATCACCGCCGCCCCCCACCACCTTTCGGATCGGGGCGGCGGCACGCGACACCGGTGCCGCACCTTTCGGGCGGAAACGGGCCTTCTGCTCACTAGGGGCATATGCTGAGGCGGGAGGCCGCCATGAGTCAGACCGGATCTCCGGACCCGCTGGGTGCCCCGCACGGCGTCTGGCCGGGCACCACGGCCGGCTACCCGCCCGACGAGTGGCAGTTGCTCGTCCGGTTGCCCGGCCGGGTGATCGTCGCGGCCTCGTCGGCCGGGCCGGACAACCCGGTCCGGGCGGTCACCGCGGGGCTGGCCGGGTTGGACGGCATCGCCGCCGGCCGGTCGTTCGACAGTGAACTGGTCCGGTCGGTGGTCGTGGCGATCTACGCCGAGTCCGACGACGGGCGGTCCGCGCCGGTCCGCGCCGGCGCCGCCGATGGCGACCTCGCCGAGCTGCTTCTCTCCTGCCGGGCCGTGGTCGAGACGCTGGCGCGGCACGCCGATCCGGCCGACTCGGCCGCCTACCGGCAATGGGTGCAGTCGGTCGCCGCCCGGGTCTGCCGGGCGGCGGGCTCCGACGGCCGACCCCGCCCCTTCGGCGACCCGGTGGAACCGGAGCAGCGGCGGGTCCTCGACCAACTCGGCGAGGCACTGGGCCTGCGCCCGACCGGCTGAGGGCAAGCCGTGCCGGCCGAGGGCTGCGCCGGGGCCTGTTGAGGGCTGCGCCGGGCCCGCACCGGCTCGCTGAGGGCTGCGCCGGGGCGGCCGGCGGTGGGCCGTACCCTCGGGACTCGTGGAGGGTGCCGAGGTCGAACTCGAGGTCGGAGTCGGGCCGTGGCCGGGTGAGCCGCCCGCCGATCCCCGCTACGACCCGGAACTGCTCGCCGGGGGCGACCGGCGCAACGTCGTCGACCGGTACCGCTACTGGCGGCGGGAGGCGATCGTCGCCGATCTGGACCTGCGGCGGCACGACTTCCACGTGGCGATCGAGAACTGGCAGCACGACTTCAACATCGGCACCGTGGTCCGCAACGCCAACGCCTTCCTGGCGGCCGAGGTGCACGTGGTGGGGCGGCGGCGGTGGAACCGGCGGGGCGCCATGGTGACCGACCGATACCAGCACGTCCGGCACCACGAGACGATCGAGGCGTTTCTTGCCTGGTGCCGCGCCGCCGGCCTGGCGCTGATCGGCATCGACAACCTGCCCGGATCTCGGCCGCTGGAGAGTGCGGTGCTGCCGCGCCGCTCCGTCCTGCTCTTCGGGCAGGAGGGGCCAGGGCTCTCCGCACCGGCCCGGACGGCCTGCTCGGCGGTCTTCTCGATCGCCCAGTACGGCTCGACCCGGTCGATCAACGCCGGAGTGGCCAGCGGCATCGCCATGCACGCGTGGATCCGAACCTACGGGGAGATACCACCACCCGACGGGCAATCCTGAGCAAGGTGCGCGGGCCGGCCGCGCTGCTGCGGGACAGGCGAAGGCGCCCCGACCATACGCAGAACGACCGAAAAGGTCGGTTCGCCTTGACTTGGGGGCGGTGTTGCGTGGACTGTAGTTGTCGTGGGAGTTGCGGTCAGCTGTCCCCGTTGCGGCGGTCCGGTCCGAGCGCCGGACCTGATGCATACTGCCTGGCGCTGTCCGGACTGCGGCCCCGTCCCTCCGCTGCACGTCGCCGAGCACATCGGTCCGGAGATCGTGGCCAGCGTCGTCGACCGGATCAACGCCGACCGCGATCCTGCGGCCGGCCCGGAGACCGGAGCCCCGGGCGCCCGCGGCGGCTCCATGCCGCTCTGGTGCCCCTGGCCGTTCCCGCAGGGCTGGACGATGACCGGCGTCGGGTGGGCCGGTGACGACCGGAGCGGCGTACGCGCGACCGCGGTGGCCTGCACCGGGCCCGATCCGCTCGGCGGCGGCCCCGCCGACCTGATCCTCGTCGCCGAGGAGCCCGGAGTCGGCCTCGGCACCCGGCTGGCCGGTGCCGTCGGGATCGATCCCGGGCCGCAGCTCGCCGAGGCGCTTACCGACCCCGGCCCCGGTTCCGCCGAGCGGATCGCACACGCCAAGGTCAGGGCGGACGGCCACCCCACTCCACTATGGGCAGTAAAATCTCCGACAGACCGGAGCGCCTACGCCGGTGAAGCTCGGGGGATCTGGCTCTATGCGATAGCCTGGCCGGCGAGTGCGGGTTACCTCCTCGCGGAAGACGTCGAACTCCACGACCTGACCGAGTGGACACCACCCGAGCTCGTGTACGGTGCTCCGTCCCCCTACCTGCACGGGAGGGTCTGAAATGGCCAGCCAGGCTGGGGCGGAGGGCGTACGCGGATTATTTCCCGCAGCACAGCCGACTGCTACTCTGGGTTTTGCCGCGGCTCGCAACCCGGCACCGCACGGAGGGATGGCCCGCCATGCTTAAAAAGGTCTTCACCTGGGGCGGTATCGCCTTCCTGATCTTCTTCATCGCCTATCAGCCGTCGTCGGCCGCCGACGTCTTCAAGTCGCTGGGGTCGAGCATCCTGGACGTTGCCCAGGGCTTCGGCGACTTCTTCACCGACCTCGTCGCCTAGCCGCCGCCGATGGGCAACCCGTCCGGTGGACCCCTCGATCCCGAAGACGACGACGATCGTCGACGGGGCGAGCGGGACACCGAACCGATCCCCCGGGTGCCACCGGACGAGGGGCCGGAGTTCGGCACCGGCCCCGACTACTCCGCCGGCCCCTCCTATTCGGACGGGCCGAGTTACTCCGAGGGCATCGGCTACGGTGAGCGCCGGGCCGGCACCCGGGGCTGGGTCCGTGACCCCGACCAGGGTCCGGAGATCTCCGAGGAGGAGCTCGCCGGCCTGCGGGTCGACGCCTCCGGGATGCCGCTGGGGCCGCGCCGGGTCCTGCCGCTGGAGGACGAGCCGACCTCGCTGGTGGCCCGCTACCTCTTCCCGACCGAGCGCTACCGGGGCGAGTGGAAGCGGCACAAGATCTATCTGGCCACCCCGCTGCTGATCGGCCTGCTCGCCACCTTCGTGCTCGGCTACCTCTCCGGCTTCCTCGCCGGCCAGGAGGTCGGCGCGCTGACCACCGTGGCGGTGCTGATCTGGCTCGGCGTGATGGGCTGGGTGGCCTGGCGGGTGGCGGACTGGTATTTCGACCGCTTCATCCTGACCAACAAGCGGGTGATGGTGGTGAACGGGATCATCACCCGGCAGGTCGCGATGATGCCGCTGCTGCGGGTCACCGACATGAAATACGAGCAGACCCCGCTCGGCCGCGCTCTCAACTACGGCACCTTCGTCCTCGAGTCGGCCGGCCAGGAGCAGGCGCTCCGCGAGGTCAAGTATCTTCCCAACCCCAACGAGCTCTACCTGCGCGTGGTCGAGGAGATGTACGAGCCGCAGGCGGTCGAGGCGCGGCTGGGCAAGGAGGCCGAGGAGGCCAAGGCCGACGACGGCGCCTGACGGTCCTCCAGCCCGGTGCCGCCGGGTGCTCCGGGCGGGCGACGGATGTGACGCTGGCGACACCACCGGTGACGCCAGCGCGGGACGGGTGTTCCCTCGCCCGAACATCGAGCCGAATCGCGCCTTTCCGCCGTAGACCTGCGGGTCAGCCTGTGGCAGCCTTTCGAATTGGCACGGCGGGGGGAGGCGGCGGTGGCGCCGAAACACTCGGTGGAAGAGGAGTTCCGCGAGTTCGTCGCGGCCCGCTCGGCCGCCCTGTTGCGCACGGCCTACCTGCTGGCCGGGGACTGGGCGACCGCCGAGGACCTGTTGCAGACCGCGCTGACCAAGACCTACCTGGCCTGGAAGCGGCTCGGCGAGATCGAGGCGGTCGAGCCGTACGCCCGGCGGGTCCTGATCAACACCGCGACCAGTTGGTGGCGGCGGCGCTGGCACGGTGAGCGCCCCACCGAGGTGCTGCCGGAGCGGCCGGCTCCGGACCAGATGGAGGAGCAGCTCGAACGGGACCGGCTGTGGCGGCACGTCCGCGCCCTGCCCGTCCGGCAGCGTGCCGTCCTGGTGCTCCGGTTCTACGAGGATCTCTCCGAAGCCCAGACGGCAGCGCTGCTCGACATCTCGCCGGGGACGGTGAAGAGCCAGACCTCGCGGGCACTCGCCACGCTCCGCCGCCGGCTCGGCGCCGAGGCCGGTCGCGCGGTACCGCTGGAGGCCGAGGCCGGTCCGGTCGCCGCGCCCGCCGGTGACGGCGGTGACGGTGGCGGCGATGCCGGGCGGTTCACGCCCGCCGATGCGGCCGACGGTCAACGTCCGGTGACGCCGGAGCTGCCCAGGCAGCGCCCGGCAGGGGTCCGCCGGCCGGCAGCCGCCCTGACGGTGCCGGCTCCGCCCGTACCGGCGGTCGGAGCGGAAGCGTGACGGCCATGCTGGAGGATTCGCTGCGGGACATGTTCGCCGCCCAGGTCGACACGGCGCCGGCCGCCGACGACCCGGCCGGCCGGGTGATCCGGCGCGGCCGGGTCACCCGCCGACGCCGCGCCGTCGGCTCGCTGGTCGCGGTGGCCGCCGCGCTGGTCGTGGTCACCGCCGGCGCCACCACGCTCGGCGGCGGTTGGCTGCCGGGCCGGACGACCGCCGGGCCGGCCGGCTTCACCGCCGACTCCCTGGCCGACGTGACGATCGCCCCGGTGGAGCCGCCACCACCCGGCCGGGACACCGGAGTCGGGCTGGACATCCGCAGCGGCGGCCAGATCTGGACCGCCGACGGCCGGCGGCTGAGCCTCGGCGGGGTCGGCGAGGTGACCCGGGCCTACCGGGTCCCCGGCGGCTGGGTGTACGCCGGTGCCACACAGGTCAGGTTCCTCCGCCCCGACGGCACCTCGGTGGCGCTCAGCGGCGAGGATGACCGGTGGGCGCTGAGCGCGGACGGGGACCGGCTCGCCTTCCAGCTCGACACCACCCTCTACATCGCCCGCGTCGGTCCGGAGGGGCTGGCCCTGATGGATCACGTCGAGGTCCCGGCCGGCACCTGGCCGGTGGCGTTCAGCGGCGATCGGGTCGTGGTCTCCGATGGCTCGCGGGGCTACGGTTTCGTCGACCTGACCCGGCCGCAGCGCCAACCGATCCGCAACGCCGAGGTGACGGCGATCTACGGGGTCCGGGGCGACGGCCTGGTCGGGCTGGTCCGGGACGAAGACGGCTCGCGGAACTGCCTGGCCAGCATCGCCGCGTCGAGCGGGCGGCTGCAGGGGGTGCGCAGCGGCGGCTGCGGGCTGGGCCTCGATGCCGGAGCCGACGGCGGTGCGCTGGCCCCGGACGGCCGCTGGCTGGTGCGGCAGCGCGGTTCCGAGGTGGCCCTGATCGAGGTCGATCGCGTCCTCGACGGCGCGCCGGGGGTCGTCTCCTGCCCGGTGACCGCCGCCGTCACGCCGGTCTGGGCCGACGAGCGCACGCTGGTGACCGGTGACGCCGAGCAGGTCGTACGCTGCCGCACCGACGGCACCGAGGAGACCGTGCCGCTGCCCGAGGGCGTGGCGGAGGAGTGGCAGCTCGTGCCGAGGATGGCAGCACCGGACGACGGGCGGTGAGCCCCGCCGACGGACCCGGACCGGTCCCGCCGGGAAACTCCGGCGGCCGTCCCCGGATCGACCTGCACACCCACTCCACCGCCAGCGACGGCACCCTCACCCCGGCCGACCTCGTCCGCGCCGCCCGGGAGGCCGGGCTCGACGTGCTCGCCCTGACCGACCACGACACCACGGCGGGATGGGAGCCGGCGGCCGCGGCCCGGCCGCCGGGACTCACCCTGGTCCGGGGTGCCGAACTCTCCTGCCGCTGGTACGGCACCGAGCCCTCGATCCCGCTGCACCTGCTCGGCTACCTCTTCGACCCGCACGCACCGGAGCTGGTCGCCGAGCTTGCCCGGGTACGCGCCGCCCGGGAGGTCCGCGGTGAGCGCATCGTGGCGATGCTCCGCGCCGACGGGATCGACGTCGACTGGGCGGAGATCCGCACCGCCGCCGGCGGCACCGTGGGGCGGCCGCACATCGCCCAGGCGCTGATCCGGGCCGGCCTGGTGGCGACGACCGACGAGGCATTCACCCCGAACTGGCTCGGTGAGCGCTACCGGCTGCCCAAGGACGACATCGACGTGTTCCGGGCGGTGCGGCTGCTCCGGCAGGCCGGTGGGGTGCCGGTGATGGCCCATCCCCGGGCCACCCGCCGGGGCCGGATCGTGCCCGACTCGCTGATCGTCGAGCTGGCCGCCGCCGGGCTGGCCGGCCTGGAGGCGGAGCACGAGGACCACTCCCCGGCCGAGCGGGACGCCGTACGGGCCCTCGCCGGCGAGCTGGGGCTGCTGGTCACCGGCTCGTCGGACTTCCACGGCACGCACAAGACCGTCCGGCTCGGCGCGCACACCACCGGGACCGAGGCGTACGAGCGGATCGTGGCGGCGGCCAGCGGTGTGCCGGTACTCACCGACCAGGGCTGACCTCGACGGACGCCGCAGGACACCCGGCTACCGTGATCGCGTGAATCTGAAGCTGCTCGGTGAGGTCCTGGTGACCCTGCTGGTGATCACCGATCCGCCGGGCGCGGTGCCGATCTTCCTCGCCCTGACCGGTCAGCTTCCGGCGCGGGAGCGGACACGCGCCGCGTGGCAGGCCGTGGCGCTCGCCCTCGGGGTGATCGTGGTCTTCGCGGTGGTCGGGCAGACCCTCCTGGACTACCTGCACATCGACCTGCCGGCGCTCCAGGGCGCCGGCGGGCTGCTCCTGCTGCTCGTCGCACTGGAGCTGCTGACCGGCAAGTCCGACGATCCCGGCGAGCAGAACACCTCGAACATCGCGCTGGTGCCCCTCGGCACGCCCCTGCTGGCCGGCCCCGGCGCGATCGTCGCCACCATGCTCTTCGTGCAGCAGGCGGAGGGGAGCGCGGACTACCTGTCGATCGCGGTCGGGATCGTCGCGGTGATGCTCGCGGTCTGGCTGACGCTGCGCTTCTCCGGCGTCGTGGTCACGGTGCTCCGGCCGGCCGGGATCGAGGTGCTGACCAGGATCGCCGGCCTGCTGCTCGCTGCGATCGCGGTGCAGCTCATCGCCGACTCCGTCGCCGCCTTCGTCACCGCACACCTCGGCGCCGGCTGACCGGTCCGGCCCCGCCACTCCGGGCGGGGCCGCGCCACTCCGGCCGGGGGAGTTGCGGAGCGCCGGGGCCGCGCCACTCCGGGCGGGGCTGCGGATCGACGGGGGTGTCGGACCGGCGTGGCAGGATCGGGGGCGTGCGAAGGCCATCCTCCGCCGGCAGCCGGCCCCCTCGTCCGCGTGACGCCCAGCCCGAGCAGTTGGGCTTCGACGGGATGCCCGAGCGCCTCTTCGTCTGCACGCCGAGCAAGCTCGGCGCGTACACGGACTGCCCGCGCCGCTACCGTTACTCCTACCTCGACCGCCCGGCGCCGTCCAAGGGTCCACCCTGGGCGCACAACTCGCTCGGCGCGAGCGTGCACACCGCCCTGCGCAACTGGTATGCGCTGCCGGCCGACCGCCGCCGCCCCGAGGTGCTGCCGACCCTGCTCAAGGGCACCTGGGTCCGGGAGGGCTACCGCGACGAGGAGCAGGAGCGGAAAGTGTTCCGCCGCGCGCTGGAGTGGCTGGAATCCTACGTGGAGACCCTCGACCCCGGTGACGAGCCGGTGGGCGTCGAGCGCGTGGTGGCGGTCAAGACCGCGGTGTTGGCGTTCAACGGACGCGCGGACCGGATCGACTCGCGGCCGGGTCCGGACGGCCCGGAGCTGGTGATCGTCGACTACAAGACCGGGCGCACCGGGCTGGACGCCGACGACGCGCGCGGCTCCCAGGCGCTCGCCCTCTACGCCTACGCCGCCGAGCGGGTCTTCCGTAAACCCTGCCGGCGGGTGGAGCTGCACCACCTGCCGACCCGGACGGTCGCCGGGCACGACCACTCGGCGGAGTCGCTCGCCCGGCAGCTCTCCCGGGCGGAGGAGACCGCGCGGGACATCATCGCCGCCGAGCGGGCGGTCGCCGACGGCACCGATCCCGACGAGGCCTTCCCGGTGGCACCCGGCGCCCGGTGCGGCTGGTGCGACTACCGCCGCACCTGCCCGGCCGGCGTCGACGCCCCCGTTCGGGAGCCCTGGTCAGCGGTGGAGCGGGCCCTCGCGCCGACCGGGCCCGGCGACGGCGGACCCACGGAGACGGTGTGACGGCGGTCCGGTCGGGGTGTGACCGCGGTCCGCCGCCGCCGGATCAGTCGTCGGTGGCCCGGCGCAGCTGGCAGCTCGGGCAGAGACCCCAGTAGGTGACCTCGGCCTCGTCGACCTCGAAACCGTGCTGCGAGATCGGGTCGAGGCAGGGGGCGGAGCCGACCGCGCAGTCGACGTCGGCGATCTCGCCACAGCCCCGGCAGACCACGTGGTGGTGGTTGTCGCCGACCCGCGCCTCGTAGCGGGCGGGTGACCCGGCGGGCTCGATCCGGCGGGAGAGCCCGGCCCGGGAGAGCGCACCGAGCACGTCGTAGATCGCCTGGGTGGAGACGGAGTCGAGGCGCTGCCGCACCCGCTGGGTGATCTCGTCCACCTCAAGGTGCCCGCCGCCGGCCAGCACCTCAAGAACGGCGAGGCGGGGCCGGGTGACCCGAAGGCCCCTCGACCGGAGCAGTTCCTCGCCAGTCATCTCACCATCACAGCACGCGGAACGGGCAGCAACAAGGCGGATGCCGATCGACGGTGGCAGCCGCCACACCGGATCCGGGCGACCGCACCGGCGCGGGAACCGACCTGAACCGGACCGACTCGACCACCGTGTACGGGTGTAGACCGCAGGTCGTCTGACCCGCGTCCTCGTACCCTCAGGGGCTCCCGGTGGGAGCGGTTAGGAGGCATCGGTGTTCAGGGAAGTGATGGGGCTCCCCGCACACGCGCTGCTGGTGCATGCGGCCGTCGTCTTCGTGCCGCTGCTCGCACTGGTCGCCACGGGCTATGCGGTGCTGCCCAGGTTTCGTGGCAGGCTCGACTGGGCGGCGGGGGTCCTGGCGGTGGCCGCACCGCTCGCCGCGTTCTTCGCGGTGCGCTCCGGCGAGGAACTGCGCGACGTGTTGATCGCCAACAACTATCCGCCGGAGATCCTCCAGATGGTGACGGAACACGAGGGCTACGGCGAACTGACACTCTGGTGGAGCAGTGCCCTGGGTGCGTTGACCATCCTGCTGCTCGTCGTGACCGGTCCCCGGGCCCGACGTTCCGTGCCGGGATGGCTGGGCCTGCTCCTCGGCGTGGGTGTGGTGGTCCTGGCCGGGATCAGCGTCTGGTACGTCTACCTGACCGGTGACACCGGCGCCGAGGCGGTCTGGCAGGGGGTTCTCTAGCTGCGGCCGCAGGAGCAGCCGGCAGGGACACAACAGCCTGCCGGCCTCAGAACAGGACTCGGGAGCAGAGCAGGCACATCAGTACCAGGATCACCGCGCCGCCCACCATGCCGATGCCGTAGGTCAACGTCCGGGCGCTTCCCTCGGCGGCGTCCAGGGCGGCATGGTCCTGGGACGGCAGCGGCCGGGGCGGTGCCGGATTCACGTGGAGGGGAGGACGCCAGCCCGGCGGTGGGGTGGTGCTCGGCGGCGGGCCGGGGTAGTGGGTCTCCGGCCGGGTCGGTGACGACCCCGGCGTCTCCGTGGACTCGGGGGCGTCGGCGGATGGTCCGGTGGGTCGACGCCAGAAGGCATCGTCGGGAGAGCTCCCGCTCCGCGTCGTCACGCTGTCCGACGCTACCAAGCCGCGCCGTCGCCGGTCCCTCGCCGGGGGACACCGGCGGAAACGGCGGGCCAGCGGTGCCGGGTACGCTTGCCGGGTGCCCGGGACGGATGAGCAGCGCGCCGCGAGTGCCGCGCAAGACCGTGCCGCGAGCGCCGCGCATGCCGGTCCGGACGGTGCCGCCGGGCGGGACGATCGTCGGCCGGTCCGGGCGACGGGGGACCTGCGGGTGCCGCCGGAGCAGTCCGTGGACGACACCGACCAGGGCTGGGGCGAGTGGCCCGACTCCAACGACGACCGGCTGCTCGCCGACCGTCCACCGCACTGGGGCTGACCGAACGACCGGCGTTCCGCGCGCCCGAGCGTCGTCCCGCCGGGGTCGGTCTCCCGGTCGGACCACGGTCAGACGGGCGGTGCCGGCGGGATCGGCGCCGTCCGGTGCGTAGCAGGTTGGCGAGGCGGCCAGGCACAGGGGACGGGAGAGCCAGGCCCTGTGGATAGGTCGGCGCCCTGTGGATAACCGTTGCGCCACCGGGTCAGGTCGAAGTCCGCCGCGGGCCAGGTCGGACTCAGCTCGTGCTGGTCGAGGAGGACGACGTCGCCTTCGGCTTGCTGCCCGAGGTGCTCGGCGAGTCGCCGGCCGGGCCGGATCCGCCGCTGCCGCTCGCCGAACCGGCGGTGCCGCCGCCGCTCGACCCCGAGTCGCCACCGGAGCCGGTCTTCGCGGAGTCGCCCTTCGACGGGTCGGACTTGGCCGCGGCGCCGTTGCCGTTCTCCGCGCCGTTGCCGCGGGAGTCGGTCCGATAGAAGCCGGAGCCCTTGAACACGATGCCGACGGAGTTGAAGAGCTTGCGCAGCCGCCCGTCGCACGCCGGGCACTCGGTCAGCGGCTCGTCGGTGAAGGACTGCACCGCCTCGAGCTGGTGGCCGCACTCGGTGCAGGCGTACTGGTAGGTGGGCACGTTCTCCTCCGGATCTTGCAACTCGGTTGGCACTCGACGTATCCGAGTGCCAATGGTGCGGCATCGTACCTGCTTTCGTCCAGCGGAAGTGTCGAGGCTGACGTCCGGCGGGCCCGGTTGCCGGGTGACAGGTGGCGGTCGACAGGTGGTGGACGGGCGCCGGTCACGTGGCGACCAGGGGTTGAAATCCTCCGCCCGGGGTGATCACGGCCCGGACCGGACGATCGTGGTCCATCCCCGGGACCGAGTCGACCAACTCGCCGTCGTGCAACAGCGCCACGGTCAGGGCCCCGGCCGCGACCCGGGCCAGAGCCCGGTCGTACGAGCCGCCGCCGCGACCGAGCCGCATCCCGCGCCGGTCCACCGCCAGCGCCGGTACGACGACCAACTCGGCGGATCCGATCGCCCTCCGGCCGAGCCGGCCGGTGTCGGGTTGTCGCAGCCCACGACCGGCCGCTACCAGCGAACCCGGCCCGTCGTAGGGAGCCCAGTCCAGATCGAGGTCGGGCCGGAGCACGGGCAGCAGAAGGTGCCCGGTCGATCCCAGCGCCTCGGCCAGTACCTCCGGCAGCTCCGGTCCACCGGGCTCGGCGCCGACCGGCACGTAGCCGGCGATGCGGTGTGGGCGTACCCGCCGGACCAGGGCGAGGAGGTCGGCCCGGAGGCGCTCGGCGGCGCTCCGGCGGACCGGGGCCGGCAGCGCCCGACGGCGGGCGAGCATGGTGGCGCGGAGCCCGGCCTTGGTCGGGCCGACGCTGTCATCCGAAAAATCCGGCACGTAACACTCCCGGGGGCAGGCCGGTTAACCATTGCGGTTGGGGTCAGCATCGCAGCATCGGGTGCCGAGCTTCCGGGGGGATGAGTGACGACGCTGCGCGGACGGTTGACCACCGCTTTCCTCGCCGTCGTGCTCGGGCCGGTGCTGCTCGGGGCGCTCTGCGTCGCCGGCACGGTCGCCACGGCAGGCCGCCACCAGTCCGAGCACCGGCTCAACCTCGCCGCCGACGCCGTGCGGACCTCGGTCGGCGCCCTCTGCCGGCAGTTGCATGCCACGGCCGGTGCGCTCGCCGTACTCGCCGATCCGGTCGACCGCAGCGGTGCGGCCGGCGAGACGGTGACCCGCGGTCTGGCAGCCGCCGTGTTGATCAGCGACCCGACCGGTGCGGTCACCTTCGCCACCCCGGCGGCGCCGGCACGGCCCTGGGCGTCCTGCACCGGCCCTGTCGGCGCCGGTCAGGCGGCGCCCCGCGCGCTGGCGGCCCGGGTGGATCTCCGGGACGGGTCGGGCGCGGTGAACGGCGCGGTCTGGGCCGCGCAGGTGCTCGACGAGGCGTTCGTCCAGCAGCTCGCCGCCGCCAGCGGGACTGCCGTGACCCTGCTCGGGGACGTTTCCGGACCCGCCGCGACGCCCCGGGCCCCGGTGCCGCCGGGCACCGGTCCGGCGGGCTCCGCGTCCGGCGGCCCGGCCGGACCGTATCCGGGCGCCGGGGCACCGCCGTGGGAGGTCAACCCGGTGGGTACGTCCGCGGGCGCCGGTCCGCAGGGCGCCGAGTCACCGAGTACCGAGTCCACGGGATCCCGGGCCGCGGTGCTCGCCGCCGCCCGCCGGATCTCCGGTGACACGATCGTCCGGGCGGAGGGTGGTCGCTTCGTCCGGCGGGTCGGCCCGGCCCCCGGCCAGCCGCTGCCGCTGGTGCTGTCGGTGCCCCGCGACCCGCCGACGGCCCGCTACGGGCCGCTCGGCCTCGTCGTGCTACTCACCGGGGTGTTCGCGGTGCTGGCCGCCGGACGGCTGGCCCGGTCCACCACCCGGCCCCTGGCTGAGCTGGCCCGGGCCGCCGACCGGGTCGCCGAGGGTGACCTGGCGACCCGGGTACGGGTCCGTGCCCCCGAGGAGGTCGGGCGGCTCGCCGACAGCTTCAACCGGATGACCCGGGAGGCGGAGTCATATCTGCGGGCACTCGTGATCAGCCGGCACCAGTTGCGTGAGCAGCTCGCGATGCTCGGCGACACCCTGGCCAGCACGCACGACCTGCACCGGATCCTCCAGGTGCTGCTCCGGGCCGTGATGGCGGCCACCGGGGCCCGGGCCGGGGTGGTGCTGCTGCTCGACTCGCGGACCGGGGTGCTGGTCGGCGAATGCGCCGAAGGGCTCGACCGGCGCGGCCCGGGCAACCTGCCGGCGCTGCGGGTACCGCTCGGCGAAGGGCTGCTCGGCAGGGTCGCGGCCACCGGTGAGCCGCGCCGGGGCCGGCTCGACCGGGACGGGCCGCGCCTCTACGGGCGCGAGCCGCGCTGCCGGACCTACGTCGCGGTGCCGCTCTCGGTCGCCGGCACGGGCGGCCGGGTGCCACCTCCGCTGTCCACGACACTGCCGGAGCCGGTGCCGGCGCGGGCCCCGGAGGTGGAGCAGCCCCCGGAGGTGGAGCGGGTGCCGGTGCCGGCGCGGGCGTCGGAGGTGGAGCGGGTGCCGATGCCCGAGTGGAGGCAGGTGTCGGGTTCGGCCCCCGGGCCGCTGCCGAGGCTGGCTCCCGGGCCGGTGTTGGGACCGGCTCCCGAACCGGTGTCGACGCTGGCCCCGGAGGCGATGACCGGGTGGCGGCCGGCGCGCCCGGCGACCACGGCCGGCCGACCCGGTCCGGCGGCCGAGCCCGGTCCGGCGGCTCGGGCGAGGGCGCTCGCCGCCGGCCCGCCGCCGTCCGGCGGGTCCACCACGATCGGCGTACTGGCCCTGTACGACCGGCTCGGTGCGGACGAGTTCGACGACGCCGACCTGGTCACCCTGCGCAGCTTCGTCGACCACGCGGCGGTGGCGATGGAGAACGTCCGGGTGCACGAGGAGGCGCAGCGGCTGTCGCTGACCGACCCGCTGACCGGGCTCTGGAACTACCGCTACCTCACCGAGTCGGTCCGGCGGGAGATCGAACGGGCCAGCCGCTTCGGCCGGATGCTCAGCGTGCTCGCCCTCGACCTCGACCGGTTCAAGGAGGTCAACGACACGTACGGGCACGCGGCGGGGGACGCGGTGCTGGCCGAGTTCGCCCAGCGGATCCGGCGCACCATGCGAGAGGTCGACCTCGCCTTCCGGCAGGGGGGTGAGGAGTTCGTGGTACTCCTGCCGGAGACCGACGCCCGGGGGGCGGCAAGGGTGGCGGAGCGGCTGGGAGCGGCCGTCCGGGAGACCCCGATCGCGATCCGGCCCCGGCCCGGCGTTGCCGCCCCGGTCCGGGCGCTGGTCTCGGTCACCGTGTCGATCGGCGTCGCCGTCTATCCCGACCACGCCGCCAGCGGCCCACACCTGCTGGTCGCGGCCGACGAGGCGCTCTATGCGGCGAAGGCCGCGGGCCGGGACACCTATCGGATGGCCACCGCGCGGGGGCGGTTGACGATTCAGGAGATTCCGGTCCGGACCGGGGCGACGCCTCCGGACGACGGGCTGCCCCGGGCCGGTGGCCGATCGGCGCCCGGGTCCAGCGGCGCGGAACCCGTACGCGACGACGTGCGGCCCGGCCCGGACGGAGCCGGACCGGTCAGCGCGGAGAGCGGCCCGGACGGCGCGTTATCCGGGCCACAACCGCCGCGTCAGGGTCGTGGCCGATAGTCTCGCGACATGCCGGACCACGCAGCGACCCCAGCCAACTCCTCCACCCCGACGGCCGGACGGCGGGCGGTGAAGGCGGTCATCCCGGCCGCCGGCCTGGCCACCCGATTCCTGCCCGCCACCAAGGTGGTGCCGAAGGAACTCCTGCCGGTCGTCGACCGCCCCGTGCTGCAGTACATCGTCGAGGAGGCGGCCCAGGCCGGGCTCGACGACGTGCTGCTGATCACCGGTCGGGGCAAGACGGCGATGGTCGACCACTTCGACCGGCGCCCGGACCTGGAGGCGCGGCTGGAGGCGAAGGGTGACCCGGAGCTGCTGGCCGCGGTGCGCCGCCCCGGCGAGCTGGCCCAGATCTACACCTGCCGGCAGCCGGAGCAACTCGGTCTGGGCCACGCCGTCGGGTACGCCGAGACGCACGTCGGCGACCAGCCGTTCGCGGTCCTGCTCGGCGACGAGTTCGTGAATCTCGCCGAGCCGCTGCTGCCGGCCATGCTCGACCTCCAGGCCCGCACCGGCGGCATCGTGCTCGCCTTCTTCGAGGTGCCGCCGGAGGAGACGAAGCGGTACGGCATCGCCTCGGTGTCGCCGGCCGATCCCGCACTGGCCGACCTCGGCGAGGTGGTCGAGGTGACCGGTTTGGTCGAGAAGCCGAAGCCGGAGGACGCGCCGAGCAACCTGGCGGTGCTCGGCCGGTACGTGCTGCCGGGCGGGATCTTCGACGCGATCGGGCGTACCGGCAGGGGCAGCGGCGGCGAGATCCAGCTCACCGATGCGATGGGGCTGATGCTGAAGGAGGGCACGCCGGTGCACGCGATCGTCTACCGTGGCACCCGCTACGACACCGGCATGCCACTGGGCTACCTGCAGACGGTGGTGCAACTGGCCTGCGAGCGCGAGGATCTGGGTGCGGAGTTCCGGCAGTGGCTGGGCGAGTTCGTCGCCTCCGACGCCGGCCGCCGCACATGACGGCCCCCGGTGAGGTGACGGTGTGACAGCGACGGCCGATGCCGAGGCGGCCGCCAACGAGCTGACGCCGCTCGCCGACTACCTGGGCAGCGTGCTGCGCAGGTTGCGGGCGCTTCCCCCGCTCGACCTCGACCTCACCCAGGCGTACGGCAACGTGCTCGCCGAGGACGTCGTCGCGCCGCACGCCTATCCTGCCTTCGACCAGGCGGCGATCGACGGCTACGCGGCCCGCTGGGAGGACATCGCGGGTGCCGGGCGGGCCGGCTACGGCGCCGCCCGGCCCGGCGACTCCCGGCCGGTGCGGCTCAACGTCGTCGGTGACCTCGGCGCGGCGAGCTGGCGGCCCGTCCGGCTCACCCCGGGCGCCTGCTTCTCGGTGGCCGCCGGGTCGCCGCTGCCGATCGCCGCCGATGTGGTGGTGCCGGTGGAGTGGACCGACCAGGGCATGGCGGCGGTGGAGATCTTCCGGACCCCGAAGCGCGGCTACGGGTTGCGCCGGGCCGGCGAGGAACTGCCGGCCGGTACGCTGCTGGCCCGCTCCGGCTCGTACATCTCGCCGGCCCTGGTCGCGGTCTTCGCGGCCACCGGCATCGGGCACGTGGTGGTCCGGCCGAGCCCCCGGGTGGTGATCGTGGCGACCGGGGACGAGCTGGTCGACGTCGGCCGGGCCAGCCAGCCGGGGCAGGTGGTGGACGTCAACTCGCACGCGCTCACGGCCGCGGCGGCCGAGGTGGGTGCGCTGGCGTACCGGGTGGGCATCTGCGACGACGATCCGGAAGGGCTGCGCGGGCTGCTGGAGGACCAGACACTCCGGGCAGACCTGATCGTCACTACGGGTGGCAGCGGCACCGGTCCGGGTGACATGATCCGCCGGGTGCTCTCCCGCCGGGACGGCGGCCGGGCCAGTCCGGTCACCTTCATGGAGGTCGCCCTCTATCCCGGGAGCGCGCTCGGGTTCGGTACGGTCGGAGCCGAGGAGGTGCCGGTGGTGTGTCTACCCGGGGAGCCCGGTGCGGCATTGATCGGCTTCGAGGTGCTGGCGAGGCCGGCGATCCAGTTGCTGGCCGGCGCCGAGCCGGTGTTCCGGCCCAGCGTCCGGGCGCACCTGCTGGAGACGGTCTCCTCCCCGGCCGGTCTGCGGGAGTTCCGGCCGGCGCACGTGGCCGAGCGGCGCGGCGGTGGCTACACGGTGCAGCCGCTGCGGGGTGGTCCGTACACCCTCTCCGGGCTGGCCGAGGCGAACGGCCTGATGGTGCTCGGCGAGCGGGTGACCAGCGCGGCGGCCGGTTCCACGGTGGACGTCCTGCTGCTGGACCGACGCCGGTGACGGCCCTGCCGGACGGGCCGGTGACGGCCTTGCCGAACGGCGTTGAATTGTTGAATCGTCGATGAGGAGACCTGGGTTGTCGACGGGACATCGGGCGTGAACCTCGCCGCCACCCCCGGCTGGCCGGTCGTCCTCCGGGACGGGGCGGTGCTGCTGCGACCGTACCGGCGGTCGGACGCGACGGCCTGGTCCGAGGTGCGCTGCGCCAACCAGGCCTGGCTGGCACCCTGGGAGTCGTCCCCGCCGGGCCGCTGGGACGAACTCAACTCCCCGGCCGCGTTCCGCTGGGTCTACCGCGACCAGCGCAAGCAGGCACGCCGGGGCGAGAGCATGCCGTTCGCGGTCTGCCTTGTCGACGGTGGCCGGGAGCGGTTGGTCGGGCACCTCAACCTGGGCAACATCGTGCGCCGGGCCTTCTGCTCGGCGTACGTCGGCTACTGGGTGGACGGCCGGGTGGCCGGGCGCGGGGTGATCCCCACCGCCATGGCGCTCGCCGTCGACCACGCGTTCGGGCCGGGCGCGCTGCACCGGATCGAGGTCAACATCCGGCCGGAGAACGGGCCGTCCCGGCGGGTGGTCGAGAAGCTTGGCTTCCGGGAGGAGGCCTACCACCCGCGCTACATGCACATCGACGGCGCCTGGCGGGACCACATCGGCTACGCCATGACCAGCGAGGAGGTCGCCGGGGAGGGCGGGTTGCTGGCCCGCTGGCACCGGCTGCGCGCCGCCGCCCCGTAGCTCCGGCTCGGCTCCCTCCTGGCTCCGACTCGACGGCCGACCCGCTCCACCGGCCCTGCCGGTCCGCCCTGTTGATCTTCCTGTTCGCAGGTCGGCCGGCGTGCCGCACGATATTCGTGCGCTCCCCCCGTAACCTGAAGTAATCGGGACGTGCGGCAACGTCGGACGGATCCGCACCAGCTCCGGGGCTGAACCCGCGCCTGCCGCGGCGGCACCCGGGGTGCGGGTACTCGTCCGGTTGGTTGCCCCAGGTGGGTGACGGGAGGGATGAGGGTGCCGGCCTCGGTGCTCCTCGCCGTCCTCGCCGCAGCCGGTCTGCTCGCCCTCGCGCCGGCTCTGGTCCGCCGGTACGACGCCACCGAGCGGCTGGCGGCGGAGCGGGCGCAGTCGACGGCGCGGGTGCTGCAGCGCCGCCGGCGGCGGCGCAGCGTCCCGGGCCGGCAGCCGTTGAACCCGCCCCGCGGCCGAATCGTCACGTTACGTTCCGGTGCCCTGTCCACGGACCTGGTCGGCGCCGAGCCCGTCTCGCCGGCCACCGGTCCCGGTGTGCCGGTCTCCGGGCCGCCCGGGAACGGCCGGCGGAGCCGCCGGCTGAGCTCGGTACCCCGGAACCCGGGACGCGCCCGCCGCCGGCCCCCACCCGGCCGGCACACCCCAGCCGTCTACCGGCGGCGCCGGGTCTTCGCCGCCCTGCTGCTGCTCAACCTCGTCGAGCTGATCGGCGTGATGCTGGTCAGCTCCGGCTTCTGGATCAGCTTCTCGGTCACCGGCACGCTGCTGGCCGCGTACCTCGTGCACCTGCGCGGCCGCGCCGTTGCCGAGCGCCGCCGTCGACGGGCGGAGGCCCGGGAGGCGGCGTGGCTGGCCGCCCGGCAGGCGGAGGTCCGGCGCGCCCAGGCCCGCCGGGCACAGGCCCGGCGGGAGGCGCAGCGTCGTCTCGCGGCACAGCGCGAGGCGGTACGCCGGGCCGCGCTGGACATGAACCGCCTCGCCGACCTGCCACCGGCGGCCAGCGGTGGCGGCGGCCGGGCGGCCGGCTCGGTCTCCTACCGCCGTGCCGGCGGCCTGCGCGGCCGTCCCTACGAGGCCGGCGGCAGGTGAGGGTCGGGACGAAGGTAACGTTCCGGGCCGTTCTCCGGTAGCGGGAGTCCCCGGCCTCACGCCTCGACGGTCGGGGCTGGTTCGCGCCCGGGGTGGCCGACCTGTTAGCCTTGTCGCCGGCTCGCCCGCACGCTTTGTGGCGTGGGCCGGTTCCGGGGGCTGTGGCGCAGACCGGTAGCGCACCTCGTTCGCATCGAGGGGGTCAGGGGTTCAAATCCCCTCAGCTCCACCAGAAACACCGCTGACCAGCGGAAACGTCGGCATCAAGATCGATAGGACCAGATCTGGCCCAGATCAGCGCGGATCTTGATTCTCCGGGGCAGCCCGGCGTTTGGCACTCGCGTCGCGCAGCGCGGTGCTGATGACGTTGCGGCGACGCTCTTTCTTGGGCCACCAGTGCACGTAGGTTTCCAGGGTGATTCGCAGGCTGGAGTGCCGCAGTGCTCTCTGCACGTCTGTCGGGTCGGCACCGGAGGTAATCAGGCGGGTGGCGAAGTAGTGCCGCAGGGAGTGGAAGGTGCCCTCGTCGGGCCAGCCGGCGGCCTTGCGCCAGGTCTGCCACATGTCCGACCAGCGTTGGTCGTGGATCGGGCGGCCCTGGTCGTCGGTGAACAGCAGCGCGACGCGGCGCCGCCTTGGTTCCTTGCCGGGATCGGGGGTGCCGGCGGTGATGTCCGGCAGTTCCACCCGCACGGGTGGGTACTCGCGGATGTGCTCGGCGAAGACGGCCGCGACGTGGTCGTCCAGGTCGACATCACCGACGGAGCCCGCTTTCGGTGGGGCGAGGTAGAAGCCGCCGTAGGTGGCCTTGTGGAAGCGCAGTTGTTGGACGACGTGGAGTTCCTGTCGGGTGGGGTCGATGCAGCGTGTGCCGTCCTCCAGGCCGAGGACTTCGCCGAGTCGCATTCCTTCACCGGCACCTGCCCAGATGGCTGCCTGGTACTGGTGGGGTACCGCGTCGACCAGGGCGAGCACGTCGTCGTCAGTCGGTACCCATTTCGGTGCGCGGGAGAAGCCGCGCAGGATGGCGAACAGCCGGATGGCTTTGCAGGGGTTGTCCGGGATCACCTTGTCGGCGACAGCGGAGTTCATGACGTTGTTGAGTAGGTCGAAGTACGTCTTCACCGAGGATTGCGCGACGTTGGCCTGTAGGAGCTGGGCGATCCATTCCAGTACGTCCGTGACGTTGATCGCGCGAATTGGCCTGTCGCCGAGGTACGGGTAGTGGTGGTGGCGGAGCCGGGATTCGGTGTGTCTTCGGTAGTCCAGCGCTTGCCCGATCTGGCGGGACAGCCGCCACCGTTCGGCGTACTCGCGGAAGGTGGTTCGCCGCTCGCCTTGGTCGACCGTGGTTTCCTCGGCTAGCCCGGCGCGTGCCTGGATGTCGAACGCTTGGGCGTCGTCTTTCCGCTCGAAGAGTCGTTCCCGGGGTTCGCCGTTCGCGTCTTCATAGCGGCACCGCCAGCGTTTACCGCGCCCGTATCGTTTCGCCTTGAGACGCTTCCCGTCCGGTCCCCGCTTGCTCAGGTACCAGCGGTCGTCAACGGCCATTTTCGTCCACCTGCTCGGCGAGCCAGGACCGTACGTCGCTGGGGTCGTAGCGGAGGTGCCGACCGACCTTGAAGGCGCGGGGGCCGGTGTGGCGGGACCGCCATTGGTAGAGGGTGTGTACCGGGATGCGCAGGAAGGTGGAGACCTCCTCGATGGTCCAGAGCGGCTCGGTGATGGCTACCGTCATGGGCTCTCCTGTCGTGTGGCGGTGAGGTAGACGCGGACGTATCCGGTTCGGCGAGCGGATCGGGTTTGGGTGCGGTACTCGACGTCGGGTCCGAGGAGTTGCCGTGCTCGCTGGGCGAGTTCGGTGGTGAGGACCTGGGCGTGGTCCGGGTCGGCGATGACACGGACCTGGAGAATCGGTGTGCTCATGGGCACCTCCTGTGTTGGGGTTTGCGGCGGGGGTGGCCCGCTTCCGGTGCGGCGGGATCGGGTGTGGGGGTGTTCGCTGTGGAGTTGTCAAAGGACGGGTTTGACACGTACGTGTCAAGCGGCCATGGGTCGAACGATGGTCTGCCCGGCGGCGCGCTCGTCGTCGAGGGCGTCGCGGGCGGCTTGTTGTCTGGCGCGGGCTTGGGCGGCGGCGGTGTTGGCGAGGAGGGCGTCTCCGGTGGTGATCCAGCCGGTGGCGTGGTAGCCGAGTTGGTAGATGACGAGTTCGGCTTCTTGGTCGTCCCAGGTGTGGGGGTGGCCTTCGGTGCGGCGCCAGATGGTGCGTTGGTGTCGGATGAAGCCGTAGGTGACGGAGAATGCGCGGGATTTGGTGGTGATGTGGCCGCCGTAGCCGTACTGGTGTGCCCACCGTCGGAGGCGTTGGTAGTCGGGGTGCTCGCCGAGGTCCCAGCAGGCCCGGATGAGCCGGCCGGGGTGGCTGTTCAGGTCGGCGTAGGCGTCGAGGTTGCTGCCGTCGACGCGGCGCAGGTCCAGGCCGGTGGCCTCGGTGGATTTGGTGACGTACTTGGCGATGTAGCCGGTGATCCGGGCGAGGTTGACCTCTCCGCCGGGGGCGTTGACGTGTTTGAGGTCTAGGCCCTTGTCTCCCCACCGGATCGGCCAGCCCTGCCCGCCGTTGGCCGGATGCGGTGTGGAGGTGTAGGCGGTTTTCCGGAATGCGGTCTCGACCGCTTCGGCGAGCATGGGTCGGGTGATCGCGGCCGGGGGTGGGGTGACCGTGGTGGGGCAGTCGGGGTGGTAGCCGTCGAGGCGGATCAGGGCGTGGTAGTGGACGACGCCTCTGGCTTGGAATTCGTAGACCTTGATGTAGCGACGGCGGAGGTCGACGCCGTGGCGTTTGCCGAGGCGGCGGAGTTCCCGGTCGACTTGTTGGATGGTGCGGCGCCAGAGTTCGGGGGCTTCGTGGTTCCACACGACCTGCGCGGCGTGGTCGTAGCAGTCCAGGCACAGCGGTTGGCCGAGATGACTGTCGCCGAGCTTGTGCCGGTCGCCGCAACGGATCGGTATCCCATGTGGGCAGGTGCGGCCGAACGGGTGACACACGGCGGGTCGGCAGGTGCAGCCGTCTTTGCGGCGGCAGTCGGCGGCGTGGACCTGGACGACGCGGTGATGGACGGGGCCGAAGGAGGGGGCGGTCGCGGTGACGAAGACGGCGATGTGCTCGTCCAGCGGTGGTAGTCCCCACCGGTCGCCTTGAAGGCCGGCTTTGATGAGGTGGTAGGTGTCGCGGCGGTAGACCTCGGCGCAGGCGGGGCATACCGTGGTGCGGCGGTTGCCGCAGGGGGTGTAGATGGCGCCGTCGGGCATGGTGTCCGTGTCGACGGTGGCGACTCGTTCCCCGTCAGGGTTGTTGACGTGGATCTGGCCGGCGAGCCGGATGGGGTGTTTGCAGGCCCAGGCGCCTCGGACGTGGTGGAGCCATTCGGGGTAGTCGGGTTGTTGGGCGCGGGCGCGGCCGGAGGCGACGGTGCGGGGGTCGTGGCCTCGGACGTAGCCGTCGCGGTTGCTGGTGGTGCGGGTGGGTGCGGCCCAGGGCCAGTACTCGGCGGAGGCTCCCGTGCCCGGAACCTTGTTAGGGGTTCCGGGTACGAGAGGAAGCGTCGAGGTCACGCGGTGGCTCCGACAGGCTTGCCGTTGTGCGGTTGGGTATTGACGGTCGGTTGGTTGAGTGCGGTCAGGATGTCTGCGGCGGTGTTGGTCGGGACGCGGAGTCGGACCGCGAGTTGCCCCGGGGTGATGTCCTCGCCGTGTACCTGCCGGTGGCTCTTGACGACGGTCCGTGCTCCGGGGAGCAGCCCCGCCACATGGGTCGGGATGCTGTCCGGTGGCGTGTCGGGTCGTGGCTTCGGCGGGTCCGTGTCGGTGCTGGACGGCGGCTCCGTGCTACCGGTGGTGCTGTCTGCTTCGCCCGGGGTTGCGGGTTCGGATGTTTCGATCGGTTGGGGTTGGGTGGCCGGTGTCGGTACTACGGCGGCCGGGCTGACCGTCGGCGCGGCGGGGATGTCCGTAGGGGACGACGCCGGGGCGACGGTGGCCGGCACTTCTGCCGGGACGGTTGTAGGCCGGGAGACGGTGAAGACGAGCTTGGACAGGGCGAAGAAGGCCAGCGCCGGTAGGGCGGACACCATCCAGCCGAACACGGTCGGTTCGGCCACGGCCAACTGTGCGGTCAGCGACAGACCGACAGCGACAACGAGCAGGAACATCGGGTAGCCGATCGAGCCACCGGTACGGCGGCGGATGGCGATGACGGTCAAGGCCGCGATCGGGATGAGTTCGGTGATGACGGCGTTGGCCCAGCCGAACCAGTCGCCGGTACCGGAAGGGCTGTTTTCCATGGTCCAGTCGTGGACGTGGGAGAACGAGGCGGCGCCGGCCATGCTGCCGACAAGCAGCACGATGAAGATGAGGATGCCGTACTGGAAATCAGAGGCGGCGCTGTTCTTCTCTGAGGGCTTAGGGGGTGTAGTCATGGTCAGCCTCCTATGCCGCGAGGCCGTAGTCGGACCGACGTTCGTCGGTGTCCGGCCGGTTGGACCGGTCGGTCTGAGTCGGGGGTGTTGGGATTTCGAGGCAGGCGCGCAGTTCGGCAGCGCGCCGGGACAGACGAAGCCGAACCATGAGTTCGCCGATACGTTTGTCGATCGGGTTCATCAGCTACCTCCGGGGGCGCGGGTGATGTCGGCCTGGTCGTAGCGGCGGCCGCAGTGCCGGTAGAGGCACTCGTACGGGTAGCTGCCGCCGATGTAGTCGAGGTGGTCGAGGCAGTCGTGTGTGGCAGGCCGGGGCCTCGGGGCCGGTTCTGGGTCGCCAACGAATTCAGCGTTGTCCGGACGGGTTAGGCCGGGAGGGATGTTGCCTTGGCCCCACAGGTTGTGGGTGATGACTTCGGTGCCATCGTTGAGTCGGATCGTGAATCGTGCGCCGTTACTGCCGCAGAGCTTGGGGTATTCCGCGAGTTGTTCAGCGGTTGGTTCTTCACTGATGCGGTAGTGGCAGCCACCTATGATGAGGCCGCCTGGGGTGGCGAATTGGTGAGCCCAGAACTCGCAGGTTGCGCAGTTGCCGGACCAGTGAGTGGCGTTCGGTGTGCCGCAGGTGTGGCAGTCCGTGATGGAGTGGAGTTCGGTCATTGGGCACCTCCGGGTGCGCAGTCGAAGCACTCCCCGAGGGAGCGGCGGATGTAGTAGGGCTGGACCTGCTGGCAGGTGGGGCAGGTGCGGCGGGCGAGTAGCGCCCGGTCGATCGCGGCGCGTTGGGCCGGGGTCGCGGTCCGCTTGGGGACGGCGAGGTCGATGCGGTAGAGGTAGGCGCAGCGCTTGCCTTTGCGCCACAGGATTTGCGCGGCTACGTCTTGTCCGCCGGGTCGGAGGTTGCGGGCGCGGAGTTGTCGGCGGGTGGCCAGGCCGGCGGGTGCGAATTTGAACGGGTAGGTGGGTAGGCCGTACTTGTCGCCGGTGGGGTCGTAGAAGACCATCGAGTCGTCTCCCTCGTCGGCGTCGTCGTCCTGGCGCTCGTTGCCGTCACCGGCGGGGTTGGGGCCGGTGCCGAAGGTGGGGTGCTGGTAGGTGTCTCGGTCGATGTCCTCGGGCAGGAACGCCGCTTCGCAGATGGCGCAGACGATCGGGCCTTCGTCGAAGGCGGTGATGGAAATGCGGAGCTTGCGGGGGCATTCGCATTCGGCGGTGTAGCCGTTGTTGTTGTTCGTGCGGCCCTTCGCCTCGCCGGTCGGTTCGGGGTGGCGGTAGACGCGTAGGGCGTCGCCGAGGGCGGTGATGACGGGCCGGTAGCGTGCCCGGGTGATGTCGGTGAGGGTGCAGGGGGAGTAGCCGAGCTTGTCGTCTTTCTCGGTGGTCATGCCGAGTTCGGCGGCGAGGGTGGCGAATTTCTTGTTGTGCCAGCGGCCTTGCCGGGAGGTGTCCTGGATGCCCCGGACGTCGGCCAGGGCGTGCGCGGCTTCGTGGAGCAGGGTGGTGAATACCTTGTCCGGCTCGCGGTTGAGTCCTTCACCGGAGATGAGGACTTCGGGGAGTTGGTTGTCGCCTGCCTGCCAGCGCAGGGCGGCGAAGTGGCCCCACTTCATGCCCTGGTTGGCCTTGGCGGGGGAGCCGGAGCCGACGATGAGGACGGCGGCGGGTACGTCGGGGTTGTGGTCGCGGATGGCGGTCCAGGCGTTTTCGAGTGCGGTGAGGATGTCGGCGGTGGAGTGGCCGGGCGGGTTTTGACACGTACGTGTCAGGTTGGTGATGTTGGGGGTGGTCATCGGTTCACCTCCGACGGGAGGGCGGTCGATAGGCGTTTGCCGGTCAGGTCGGCGAGTTGGTTCGCGGTCAGCGGGGCGAGGACGCGCGGGCCGGTCTCGTGCCGGCGGCGGCGTAGCAGTGGCCGGACGACGGCGGCGGACGGGCACAGCGGCGCCGTGTGGCTGTAGGCGTGCCCGCAGGTCGGGCAGGCCAGGGGTACGGGGAGTTCGGCCGGGGTGTGGTCGGCCCAGATGGTCACGAGCTGCGTGACGGTGAGGTTGATGCCGGCGGTCAGGAGCCGGCGGTCGAGGCGGCTCATCGGGTGCCGCCGTGGGTGCGGTCGTAGTCGTCGGCGGCGGTTCTCAGGGCCGCGATGACCCGCTCGCGGGTTTGGCAGGGGAGGTCGTTCCAGCCGTACGACACCGGGTCGCCGTAGGGGGTGTCGCCGTCCAGTTCCCCGGGCAGGTCCTCGGTCGCGTCGATGTGGTTGTCCAGGACGCGGATTGTTCGTTCGAGCAGTCGCCACGCGGCGCTGAGTGCGGTCGTGCGGTCGGAGGGGACGGCGTCGCGGTAGCCGTAGATGGCCATGCTGATGGCGCCGACCGCGCAGGCCGGAGGAAACGGGTCCGTGGTGTTCGGCTGGTGGTAGGAGTCCTGAATCCAGCCGTGGAGTTCGAGGTAGCGGGCGGCGCAGCGCAGGATGACGGCCGGGGTGAGGTCGGCCAGCGCGGCGGCGGTGGTGTCCGGTTTTTGGGTAGGGTTCATGACGGCCACGTCCTTTCGTGGGCGTTGGTTGGGGCCGGCAGGCCGGGTTCGCTTTCCTAGGGCTGGTCCCGGTCTGTCGGTTTTCCTCTATCGGTGGTGCAGGTGGAGCCGGATCTTTACGCGGACGCGCGGGTCGCCCGGGTTGGCGGGGCGTGGCGCGCTGGAGAAGACGAGGACCCGGGCGTCACGGGCGGCCGTGACGAGTTCGGTGATGTCGTCGGGGTGGCCGGTGATGTCCAGGTCGGTGTAGCGGGTCAGGTCGGTGATGCGTTTCATGCCGCCACCGCCACAGGCCGATCGGACTGGCTGTCGCCAGGTGGGGTGTGTGGGGTGGTGAGGCCGGCGCGGCGGCGGGTCCAGGTCGCGTAGTCGGCGACGCGGATGATGTCGGTGTCGGTCATGTACGCGGCCTTGACCCTGTTCGGTCGGCCGCCTTCGGCGATGAGGAAGCCTTCACCCTGGTTGTCCGGGTCGATGCTGTTGGAGGAGAAACCGCGGGCGTACCAGCCGTGGCCGAGAATGATGTCGGAGGACACGTCGTTGGTGGTGCGGCCGGCGAACCGCCACGCGAACAGGTCCCGCAGCGACGGCGGAATGATGTCCGACGACGGACGCTGGGTCGCGGCGGCGACGATGATGCCGACGGCGCGGCCCCGGGCCACGATGTCGCGTAGCAGGGCGGCGAACAGCTTCTGTGTCTTGTCGTCTCCGGCGGTGGCGGAGAAGTAGGCGATCTCGTCGACCGCGACGAGGATCTGACCGAACAGGTCGTTGGGGCCGACCTTGCGGCGGCGGTGGGACAGCAGGAACGTGTACCGGTTGTCCATCACCTTCTGTACTCGCATGAGGGTGCGGATGGCGTGGCTGATGTTCGGGCCGACGAACACGTCGGCGGCGTCCTTCCACAGGCCGAGTTCGACCTGCTTGCCGTCGAGCAGACACAGCCGCACATCGGTGGAGAGGGCGGCGTGCCCGACGATGGTGTTGAGCAGGCTCGACTTGCCGGCACCCGGCTCACCGCCGATGAGGATGTTGCGGTACATCATCGGCAGGTAGACCGGCTGGCCGAACTCGTCGATCCCGAGGAACACCGGATCGAAGATCGACAGCAGTGGGCCGACCGGAACCGTGTCCGGCACGGCGGTATCCCGCAGCGGTAGCGGGATGGTGTCGGTGGTCATGACAGGCTCCCAGGCAGGATGTTGGGGGAGGCGCGGGCGGTCGCATCCGGAACTGGCGCTTGGCCCGCGCACTCCGTCAAAGGGCTGGTTAGGCGTAGTCGGAGGGGTCGAACCCGGACGGGTCCGCAGCGGTGTTGTGGGTGGGGTTGCGCGGTTTGCGCTGCCGGGGGTTGTCGTCCGGTACGGTGACCGGCTCGTCCGGCACGTCGGGCAGGTCCAGGCCGACAGGCGGCATGCCCGGAGAGGTAGGAGCGTTGACCGGCGCATCGGCGGGGAGGAAGCCGGGCAGCGGCGACACGATGGTGTCGGCCAGGGGTTCACGTCGGGTGATGTCGACCCGGATCAGCGCCGCGTACCGGCGGGAAGCGCGCATGACGCGGACCTCGTTCGCCCAGCAAGCGACCGCCAACTTCTGCACCTGTCCCTCGGCTTCCAGGTCCTTGAGGGACAGGCCGGGGCGCAGCCAGATCCAGACCCGTTCCCCGGCCGGGGTCGGTCGGGCGGGCAAGATCAGCGGCAGCACGCCGTTGCGGTTGGTGGCGACGAACGCGGCGAAACACATCCGTAGCCGGTGCCGGACGATCAGGCACCACGACCAGGCGACGATGCGGCGCCGGACCGGACGCACAGCGGCCGGAACACCGACCAGCACGGCCAGGACCAGCACGGCCACGAGCAGGTTCGTGGACCGCATCAACGCCTGCCAGCCGTAGACCAGGCCGAGGCCGAGGAGGATTTCCGGCAGCCAGTGCCAGAACACCCGCAGCACCGGCCACGCCACGACCAGCACGAAGACCACGCACGCGCAGACGGCGCCGATCAGGGCGCCGACGATGAACCCGAGGATCGGATGCATGTACTCGGAGGCGACAGTGCCGGCCAGCAGACCGACCACCCCGAGAGTGACGAAGAATGCGATGGTCGCCCGACGACGGTAGGAACGGGCTACCTGCGTTTCGATGACAGTGACAGTCCCGTGACGGTTCGAGGATCCGAACAGGGACCGACGGCTAGACTTGAGCACGACGAGTCCTTTCCTCGTGATAGGGGCAAGGAGTTGTTGATGAGGGACGCGGGGTCGCAGCCGACGCCAATCAACGGCGACCCCGTGTCCACCCCTCCCGGGATGACACGTACGTGTCAACAGCCGGTAGGAACCCGAACCGGCTACCGGTCGGCGGTCTCGATCGGCCGCAGATCCGAAGCGCGGAACGCCACCCCGGAACGGACCTTCCCGTCCCGGTCGTTGACCCACGGCAGCGCCTCCAGGTCCACCGGCACCACCGGCTGACGAACGGTCACCGGCGGCACCGTCGGGGAGACCACGGTCACGTTGATGACCTCACCCGCGTTCTCCGACAGCGCGTACAGGTGCACCGTCCACATCGGGTTCTTCGACTCACGGTCGAACTTCTGCTGACCGTTCTGGTCCAGCTTCGGCACCGGGTTCACCGACACCTCGTACGACACACGCGACGTGTCCAACAGCAGACGACCCATCACAACTCCTCTCGACTAGGGCGCATCCACCTTGGATGCCTGCCCGACTGCGAGCATCTCGCATATGCACGATGCTAGCACCGTGACTATGCACGATGCCAACCACTGTGGACGCCCAGATTTCAGATAGTGATAGAGGTCTACGCCCGGCGGTAGAGGAGCGGCGACAAAACAGCCATGGCCCCTGCGGTGAAGACTGCGGCAGCCACCATGGGAGCGCGCAGACCCGCCGACGCCGCGATCAAGCCGCCCGCCATCGCGCCGATAGGCGCCGCACCATTGCCGACAAGCCGGAACGCAGACACCACCCGTCCCAGGAGGTGATCCGGCACGAGCTGCTGTCGCGCGGTGACAACGGCCACCGTTACCAGGGTCGAGGTCGCGCCGAGGAGCACAAAGGCCGCACCTGCGACCCAGGGCGATGAGCTGGCCGCTACACCGAGCCACGCGACCCCTTGGACGAGGCATGCCGCAACGACCGAGCCCTTGAGCGTCACGCGCCGGACCAAGGGAGCGGCAACCCAGCCGGCTACAGCGGCACCCACGGCAGCCGCCGCGATCAGCAGGCCGAATCCGAGTTCAGTTACCCCGAGCGACTTGGTCGCGAAGAGGACGAGCGTTGCTGCGGCAAGGTTGTACGCCAGGTTGTAGACGGTCAGGCAGAACGCCAGTAGAAGCAGGGTTCGATCTCGCAGGAGGTAGCTGAACCCCTCCTTTACAGCAGCCGCCACGCTCTGTTCGCTAGCGTCCGGTGGCGGCGAGGACGGCACTCTCATGACTAACCCGGCGGAAGCGAGGAACGAGGCCGAGTCGAGCGCGAATGGTGCCCACGGAGCGGCGGAGAAGGTCAAGCCACCCAGCGGCGGCCCCGCAAGCGTCTTTCCCACCGTCTCGCCCGCGAAGATCCGACCGTTTGCCTTGGTTAGGTCGTCCTGCGAGCGCCCAACGACGTGCGGAAGCATGGCTTGGGCCGCCGCATCGGAGAAGCACTGGCCTGTTACGACCAAGAACGATGTCGCAGCCAAGGCGGCGATCGACGCAATGTCTAGAAGGATTAGAGCTACCAGAACCGCAAGGCCTAAGGCACGAACGACTTCTGATAGCACCAGCACCTGCCGGCGCGGAAACCTGTCGACAACGGCACCAGACCAGATGCCTACCACGAACCAGGGAGCGGCCGAAGCCGCGCTCACTGTCGCTACGGCGATCGGATCCCGCGTAAGGAACGCGGCTAGGAGAGGAGCGGCGACAACATAGGCGCCGTCACCTACACTTGAGACGATCGTGGACGCCCACAAGGCCGCGAAACCCCGTCGGATTCTAGGTTTCTCGCGACTTGCAGGCGCCACGCTGACAGTCATCCCCTCGCCTCCCCGAGCCGCGCGCCGCAGCTCTCCTACCGTCCGTCGAGCCTTCCGCTCTTTACACAGCCCATGAAGGCCGCCCAAGCGCTAGGGGAGAAGGCGAGCACCCCTCCACCGGCATCCTTGCTGTCCCGCACCCCGATGACGGCTCCCTTCGCTGACGCGACCTCGACACAGTTGCCGTCACCGCTGACACCACTCTTGCGCCAGATGGCCCCTACCAGAGCTGAACGTTCCTGCACGTCTACCTCCCTAGGGTGACTACTCGCTGTGACCCATCAAAGTCTGCGTGGCTTCATGGATCAACGCTAGTGAATCACCTAGCGATAGCGCAGAGGAAGAGAGCTGCTCGAAGTTGTACCGGAGCCGCTCCACCGTGGCCGCTTCCGTCAGGTGATAGTCGCCTGTCGTGGTCTCCACCAACGCCCGGTCGGCGGAGGGCTGCCCGAATCGGAAGATCATCAGTGGATGTTGGATGAACCGCAACTGCTCGCGGTCAAGGCTCACGACTCGTAGCTCTACATTATCCCGAGAGGCGTACTCCGCAACGCTGCGTAGCTGTTGCGCCATGGCCTCCGTCGGAACCGGTCGCCACCGTAAGGCTGTCTCAAGCAGCAAAACGCGATAACGCGGCGCGTTTACCCCGAGCATTGTTGCCCGTCGAGCGAGCCGGTACTCGACTGCCCGTTCCTCGTTTGCGGCCCCCGCCATCTCGATCACGCGGCGGGCATAGTCATAAGACTGCATGTAGCCCGGTAGCAAAACGGGGTTGTAGTGCCAAATCTCCCTGGCAGATGCTTCTAGGGCGATAAAGTCGCTTTGACGTCGGGTGAGGCCGACGCCGGTTGAGTTCCTCCATTCACCAGACGTCGCACGCTCCGCCAGCGCATGCACCCTTTCGCGGTCGTTCCCTGTGAGACCGAGCGCTTCCACGAGCCTTTCCACGTCGGCAACTCTAGGTAACGTCCTTGCACGCTCTATTCGGCTTACCTTTGACTGGGACCACTCTAGGCGCTCCGCTATTTCCTCTCCTGTCAGCCCAGCCCGCTCGCGCAAACGCCGTAGTTCGCGGCCAAGTTCAATCCAGGCTGCCACCTGTTTCGGGTTCGCTGGACCTGACACCTGCCGCTCCGATTCGCCTGCGTGTATATGCACGATACTACCGGCTGACCTACCGGAACTCCACGCTCTCCGGGTACCGCTTGAGCGCTGTGAGAACTTTCTGTACGGGATCAAGGCGGCCCGCTTCGCAGGCCGCACGCGCCGCCGAACCTGGGCCGGGCCTCCGGCCCGCCGCCGACGCCTGCCGCTTCGCTCCCGGCGTCAACGGTGAAGCCCGCCGGCGGCGCTGAACATGACGAAGCCCCGGGCCGCCAGAAACAGCAGCACGGGGCAGAAGAACCAGAAGGACCGGCCTTCGGCCGGACTCATCGAAGGGAAGAAGCCTCCGGCGGGGGCGCTCAGGCTCCGGGATGGTGGAGGCCCATCCCGCCCACCGACGACCCGGGCGGAGCCGAGCAGACCAGGGCCAGGGCGCCAAGGTCGTTCGTCCGGTAGGGCGCTCCACCTTGGCGCCCTAGCCCTGGCCCGCTCCCCAGGGGGCGGGTCGACGGCAGACGGGATGGGATGGTAAGTCGGTGTACTACCGCGCAAGTCTCACGAAGACCGGGTAGCTCAACCCGGCTCACTCAGTCTCCGAAGGGTGTGCTGGGGACGCGTAGGTCAGCCACACGATTCGTCGATCCTGGTCGGGGCAGTACCAAATGCGGCCGCCTGCCGTGACCTCGTATTGCCATTGGTCCAGATTGGAGCCGTGTACCATACGGCTGCGTAGCTCGCCCTTAAGCCGATGCTGACGATGAGGAGAAACCGGACTCTCCGGGCTGTAGGTCAGCACCTCCCAGGCTTTCCAGCAGTTGCCGGGTACAGCCTTGACGAGTTGTTCCCACCCCTCAGCGGCCTCCTTGGTGCCGAAGCGTAGTTCCCAACCTGTCGGTGGTGGCGGTGGTGCTACTCGATCATTCTTCTTCGGCACCGGAGTCCTCCGGCAACATCGGCGCAGGAACAGGACCGAGGTCGGAGTCTACAGCACGTGAAAGCTCTTGCGCGAGGATCGGGTCAGCGTGAATCGCGGCGGTCTGCTCCCACTCGTGCATCATTCTGCCGAACGGAGTCCACATATCGAGATCCGCGCAGGCTTCAAGAGTCCACATGAACTCTTTGACGAACTCGTGCCGATCCTTCTCGGGAAGGAAGTTGGTCCAAGGAAAAGCATCCAGGAGTGCATCCGCCACAAGATCGACACCGCCGTGTGCGAGCATGTTTCGCAGTAGCCGGACAGTCGTCTCCATCCCGTGTCGCGCCTGCTTGGCTCGATCTGCCCGCATGATCACGAAAGGCACGCCGTCGCCACGCCGCTCCAAACGGATCTCCCCTGACGACTCAACTGCAGCTGCAACCTCACGCGGTGTGCGCGCTGCGTCACTCCACTGCATCGTCTTCATGGTCTCAATGCTGAACTAATTCAGGCTGCTCCGCAACCGTTTCAGAGTGACTTTTGACACAGTGTCGCGCCCTTGACTTGACCTGGGCGGGCAACGGGGTGTAGAGAATGGCGTCACGTTCGTAAGGTTCTGTCCGGTTCTAACCGGCCACCCGATCGATCTACTGATCACGTTCTGTGAGATGGCTTCATGTGACACCAAGTATCTTCCCCTTGTTTGTCGCAGCCGCTACCTCGCTGGTGGCCCGGTAGACCTGGGCTGCCCCGGATTCCGTGCTCCATGACCCGTCAACCTGGCGTAGCCGCCCATCGCGGCAGTCGACGCCCACCTCTTCTCAGGCTGCGGCGGGCTTCGGCTGTCACGGCAAGATCGTTGGGCCCAGATTGGGCCCAACGGAGAGTGACCAAGGGCGGCAAGCGCTGGCAGATGACGACAACTTCTGCCCTGGTCGGAGGCGGCGACCAGTCCGATTGATGACGTTCGTTCGCTACGGTGGGTCTATGGGGTTCAAATCCCCTCAGCTCCACCAGAAATGCCGTTGACCAGCGAAAACGCTGACTGCGAGATCGATGTGGCCAGGTCTGGCCCGGATCAGTACGGATCTTTGGTTGCCCGGGTGGTCCGGAGCTTCGCGTCGCATGGCGCGACGCTCACGGGGCGGGCCGCAGGACAGGGCCGGGCCTCAGGAAAGTCGACCCCACTGCTGGTATCTGTTGCCGGCGTTGCAGGACGCCATGAAGACTCCTCCGCCGGCAGTCGTGCCCTGCATGCAGGTGCCGGTGGCGACGTTCTGGACAAGGCCCAGACCGACGCCGTGCCACTGCTGGGCAGTGGATCCGTTGCACGAGGCCGACCAGACGCTCGCGGTGCCTGCGGTCAGGCGGCGCCCGGTCGCGTTGTTGACGAGGCGGCCACCGAAATCGTCGGCGACTCCGTGCCAGTAGCGGTTGCCCGTCGTGCAACTGCCGGTGAACGTGCCTCCACTGGCGTTGCCGCTGTCGTACAGACAGCGACCGCTGCCGTTGTTGTAGATGCGGAGTGACTCTGCCTGAGGCCCGACGACGGTGCCGGTCTCGCTCCTCGCGGGTGACGCTTCGGCATACGCGGGGGCGGCAGACGTCAGAGCGGCGCCCACCAGACAGAGCCCTGAGAGGAACGCTACGGCGGTCCGAGCGAGTTTCATGATGTTCTCCAATCGCCTCGGGTTCGGGTCGCGGTCGGTTGCGGATGTCACAAGGCAACCTGGCGTGCGTTTCAGTGGGTCTGCAGGGTTGCTTCATGCGCTGACGCGCCCATGCCGGGCCGACCGTCCGACCTCGACTGAAAAGATGAGGTGAAAAGTATTCGCGACCGTCTACCCTCCGGATGCCGGTTGCCGGACGGGGCGGGCGCCGGTGCGGGCGGGGCCTGCTTGTCGACGCCCCGCCTTCAGATTTGGGATATCGATGCGCATCTCGCTCCTGCGCCGCGCCGCGCTCTGCGGTGCGGCCATCGCGGCGACCGTGCTCGCCGCGTCACCACCGGCGTTCGCCGCGCCGGCCGGCAGCGCCGCGACCGGCGCCATCAGCGGTCGGCTGACCACGAGCGCCGGCACCGGCGCTGCGAATGCCTGGATCGGCATCTACGACGCCGACAGTTTCGACTTCGTCAACGGGGCCACCACCGGAGAGGACGGCCGGTACACCTTCGACGACGTCGCCGCCGGGTCGTACCTGGTCGAGTTCGTGCCCGAGAGCGGACCCCGGCAGTACTACCGGCAGAAGTCGAACTTCTGGGACGCCGACCCGGTCACCGTCGCGGCCGGCACCATCACCACCGTCGACGACCAGCTGTTCGCCAGCGGCATCCTCACCGGACAGCTCCGCACGGCGACCGGCGAACCCGCCGCAGACATGTACGTAAGCGTCCGCGACGACGAGAGTGGTGAGTGGTCCGGCGGGCTGACCGACGCCGACGGGCGGTACCGGATCAGCGCTCTCCCCGGGACCTACGTCGTCTCGTTCCAGCCGATTCCGGGTTCCTACCAGGAGCAGTACGTCCCCGGAAAGCTCGACCCCACCGGCGCCAGCCGGTTCGAGGTCCGGGCGGACGCCGAAACCGTCGCGGACGACACGGTGCTGCCAGTCGGCAGTCTCGCCGGGACGTTCACCGACCAGGCCGGCGAGCCGATGTCCGAGGTGTACGTCTCGCTGCAGACCACCAACGGCCACTATGCGGGCGACGCCGGATACACCGGCGCCGACGGCAGGTTTGAGGTGCCGGCACTGCTCGCCGGGGCGTACCAGCTGAGCTTCATGGTCGGCGAGCAGACGCAGTACTACCGGGGCAAGCTCTCGGCGGAGGACGCGGATCCGGTGGTGATCCGCGGTGCCGAGACGACCCGGATCACCGAGAAGCAACTCGCGACCGGTTCGATCCGGATCACGGCGGTGGACGCGATCACCGGCGCGCCGGTCGGCCACTTCTGCGTGCAGTCGGAGTGCGGCAGCGGCTCGGTCACCCTGCCCGACCTGCCGAAGGGGACGCACGACCTCTACCTCTACACGGAGGACGGCAGCTATCACAACAAGGAACTCCTCGGCGTACGGGTGGGTGCCGGCAGGACCACCGAGCGGACCGTCAAGCTGCGTCCCGCCGCCGTCATCACCACCACCGTGGTCGACCGGGCGACCGGCCGGCCGGTCGCCGACGTCTGCGTCGCCGCGTTCCGGCCGAAGCAGGCGGCGCTCCAGGACGGCTACGGCAACTGCAGCGACAGCACGGGTCGGATCCGGGTCGGCCGGCTGACCGGCGGGGAGCACCGGCTCTTCGTCGAAACGCGCGGCACGGTGTACGGCCGGCAGTGGGTCGGGCCGGACGGTGGCACCGGTGACGAGCGGCAGGCGGCCGTGGTGACGGCGACGGTCGGGCAGACGGCCACCGCGCCGCAGATCAAACTGGACCGGGCCGGCACGGTCACCGGCCGGGTCACCGACGCGGCGACCGGTGCACCGATCGACAACGCGTTCATCTCGGTGCTGACCGCGCACCCCGGTGTCGGGGTAGGCGACGCGTACCCTGACGAGGACGGCCGCTACACCCTGGAACGGCTCGGGCCGTACGACTGGCCGGTGGTCGTGCACGCGTACGGCTACGCCAGCCAGTGGTCCGGCGGCGCACCCAGCCGGTACACGGCGACCCCGGTGACGGTCACGGCCGGGGCCAGCGTCAGCAACGACGTGGCGGTGACCGCCGGCAGCGAGGTCACCGGCACCTTCACCAACGCCGACGGGTTGCCCTTCTCCGGCGGATACCTGCTCGCCCGCAACGCGCAGACCGGTGACATCGCCGGGAACGCCTGGATCTCCGACGGACGATTCACGATGCGGGTGACCGGGAGCCAGCGGATCTACTTCACCTACAACGCGGCGTTCCGGGACGGCGAGGACTACTACGACGGCACCTATCGGGTGACCCATCCGGACGGCACCACGACGGTGCCCCGGTTCAAGGTGCCGGCCAGCGGCGCCCTCACCGTCAATCTGGTGGTCCCGACCAGCTGAGCCGGCCGCCGACAGTCACCGCGATCCGCCGACGGTCACCGCGATCCGCCGACGGTCACCGCGATCCGCCGACGGCGACCTGAGGGCCGGAGCGTCCGCGCTCCGGCCCTCAGCTGTCGCGCCCGGCCCTCCTGCGCCGCTCCGGGCGTTTGCGGGCCGGAGGCGGGACTCCGCCACATAGCATGAGGGCGTGGAGTGGGTCTCCGTACGCTTTGCGGGTGGTCCCGCCGACGGCACCACCCGGCAACTGCCCGCCGGACCGGATGGCGGACCGCCGCGACGCTGGGTGCTGAACAGCCGGGACGGGCATGCCGACCGGCCCGGCCCCGACCGGCCCTGCGCCGACCACCTCTACGAGCTGCGCCCAGGGCAGCACGCCGACGGCTGCTGGACGATGGCCTTCGTCCGCTCCGACCCCGTCGGCATGACCGAATAGCCGCCGCGCCCGAGGCGGTTGCCGCACGGGGCGGATCAGCGGCCGTCGCACCGGGCAGAACGGCAGGCGCAGGGTCGGGAAAAAAATGGCTCCGCGATACAACCGGGCGCGGCCCGGTGAGCATCCCAGTGCCGGAGTCGTCGCTGGGAGGGCCGAGCGGATGCCGCACCGGGAGCAGGAGTACGTCGAGTTCGTCACCGCCGCGCTGCCCAGGATGCGGCGGTTGGCGTACCTGCTCTGCGGCGACGCGCACCGCGCCGACGATCTCGTCCAGCAGACCTTCACCACCCTCTACGTGCACTGGCCCCGGATCCGCACCGTGGCGCACCTCGACGGGTACGCCCGGGCCACCCTCGTCCGCTTCTTCCAGTCCGAGAAGCGGCGGCCGTGGTCGAAGCGGGTACGCCTCACCGAGTCGCCGCCCGAGCCGCTCGCACGGCTCGGGCCGGACGTCGAGGAGCGGACGGTGCTGCGGGCCGCGCTCGACCGGCTGCCCCGCCGGCAGCGTGCCGTGCTGGTGCTGCGGTTCCTCTGCGACATGCCGGTCGCCGAGGTGGCCGAGGTGCTGGGCTGTGCTCCCGGAACCGTCAACGCCCGGAACCTGCCCTCCTCGCCGGTACGGCCGAGCTGCTCCTCGGCCCGGAACGCGGCGGCCAGCTCCGGCGAGGCCGCGTTCCACATCGTCATCCTGCTGTCGGTCGAGCGCCGCTGCTGCGACGACATCCTCGTCGACGAGCCGGCGCCGGGCCGGGCGTGGTAGGCCCCGTTCCGGTGGATCAGCGGGAACCCGGCCTCGGCGAGCAGGTGTCCCAGCCGGGGATGGCTCGGCAGCGGCGGCATCTCGGGAAACCGTGCCCGGACCCGTTCCTGGATGTCCTTCTCGCGCAGCTCGGCGGGGCGGTCGGCGACCGACGGCGGCACCAGGCCGGCCTGGGTCAGCCGCAGTGCCCGCACCGGGTCGAGGTCGCGGGGATAGATCTCCAGCCGGGGCGAGGCCGCCGCCCGCGCCGAGGCCACCGCCGCCAACTGCACCATCCGCCGGTCGTCGAGCCGGAACCCGCCATCGCCGACGGTGACGGCGGCCAGCTCGCGCAGCACCGTCGCCGGGCTCGGCAGCACCTCCAGCTCGGCGAGCCGGTCCGCCGCCTTGCCGAGGGCGTCGGCGAGGTCGAGCAGCGCCGGTGCGGACGGGGTGTCCGGTGACTCGTCGGCCGCCACCTCCAGGGCGATCAGCAGCCGGTCCCGGTGCTGGCCGGTCGGCGCCGGGTCGCCGTGCCGGCGTACGGCGAATCTCGGCTCGTCCGCGAGCGGGTCGATCTCGACGGCGGCCCGGAGCACGGCGAGCGCCGCCGCCCGGCGTACCGGCTCGGCCTGCTCCGCCGATCCGCGTCGCATCAACAGCGCGGTGGCGAGTTCGGTCGCCTCCATCACCCGGCCGCTCTCCGCGAGCAGGGTGATCAGCTCCGCGCGGACGCTGGCCAGCACCCGATCGGCGTGCCAGCGCTTGCGTTCGGCCATCAGGTACTGCGCCACCCGGCCCGCGCTGACCCCGATCCGCTTCGCCACCTGCGCCTGCAACGGCCAGGGTGGCAGGTCCGGCAGCGCACCCGCCTCGTCCGGCAGGCCGAGCAGCAGCCGTACCGCCTCCACCTGCTTCTGGTTCGGATGCTGTGGCACCAGGAAGGCGGTGACCGCGTCCAGCCCGATCCGGGCGAGGTCCGCCGGTGACCTGCCGTCGGCACCCTGCTCCGCTTCCGCGCGTACCGTCTCGGCGGTGATCTCGGCACGCGCCTCCGCGCGGTTCCGCGACGGTGCCGAACCGGCACCCTGCTCGCCGAGGCGTGCCCGCCACTCCCGCAGCCGTTGCTGCAACTCGCCCCGGGTCTTGAACCCGAGACCGGGCAGGGTGAAGAGCTGCTTCGAGCCCAGCCCGAGCAGGTCGCCGACGGTGGTGGCGTCGAGCCGGTGCGCCGCCGACACCGCCCGGGGGGTCAGGCCGGAGGCCTCGAGTACGGTCGCCCGGGTCGCCCTCGCCGCCGCCTCGTCCCGGTCCGCGACCGTCGTCTCGACCTCGACATCCGGATGTTCCGAAGCCGCCGGATGCGCGGAGCCGACCGGGGCGGTGTGGTCGGACTGCCGGAACACCTGCTGCCAGGCGTCCCGCATCTCCTTCAGCGACGCGTGCCGCTGCACCGCGTCCCGGTGTAGCGCCCGGTGGAAGAAGCCGACAAGCGCGCCCCGGATCGCCGGGTCGAACGCCTCGACCGCCAGCACCGGCGGCCCCTCGGTGTGCAGCGGGTTGGTGAGGTCGTCGCCCCAGACCGGGATCTCGCCGGAGGCCATCTCGTGCAGGGTGACCGCGACGGCGTACCGCTCGGCCTGCTCGTCGTAGACCGGCCGGCTGGTGGTGCCGAGGAACGGGTCGAGATAGCGGGGCGTGCCCGCCTCGATCTCGTCGACCGGCAGCGCGGCCAGCGAGAAGTCGAAGAGAACGAGCTGACGGGTCCGGTTCGGCCGGATCCTGATCGCGATGTTGTCCGGCTTGATGTCCCGGTGGAATACCCCCTCGCCCTGGAGGTGGTCGACCGCGCCGAAGAGGTAGTCGGAGTACGTCTCCAGCTCGTCGACGGTGAGCCGGCCGTCCTCGCGGAGCTTGCGGGCGAGCGTCGTCTCACCCGCGTGCTCCAGCACGATCATCCAGCGCGGCGGTACCTCGATCGGCTCCCTCGCGGGCGAGCCGGATCACCCGGGAGTCCTTGTGCAGCCCGCGCAGCACCTGCGCCTCGTGGGTCAGCCGGGCCGCCTTCTCGTCGGAGAGCGCGACCTTCAGCACCTCCAGGGCGCCGGTCCGGGTGTTCTGGGCCAGGAAGGCCCGGGAGGTCGAGCCGGTGCCGAGCTTCTTCCTGATCTGCCAGTCGAGGACCGTGTCGCCGATCTTCGCCTCGAGGGCGTCGATCTTTTCCTCGGCGACGGCCGGCGGTGCGGTGAACTCCTCCTCGACCAGTTGGAGCATCTCCAGCAGCTCGGCAACGGTGGCGAGCCGGCGCGCCGGTATCGGGGCGGTCGCCGCCTGCACCAGCTCGTCCATGAACTTCGAGACCGAGTCGACCGACGACGACGGGCGGAGGCCGTCCTCCCTGGCGAGCCTGGCCAGCAGTTCGGCCCTGCTCGCGGCCGGCGGCTGGCCGGAGAGCAGGAGGTAGGCAAGGGTGCCGAGGCCGAAGACGTCCAGCGCCACCGGGTCCGGTGCCGGCGCGCTCAACTCCGGCGCCAGGTACGCCTCGGCGGAGCGTTCCAGGTGCGGGCCGAGTCGCGACGACGGTGAGATGCGCAGCGCGTCCGCGCTGCCGCCGACCGAGTCGGGCCCGCGGGTCGCCGCCTGCCAGTCGCTGATCTGGAGCTGCGGGCGCAGCCAGGCCGCCTCCTCCGGCTCCCCGCGCTGCCGCTGTCCCGGCGTGACCAGTACGCCCCGGGCGGAGAGGCTGCGGTGGTAGAGCCGGCGGCCGTGCGCGTAGCCGATCGCCTCGACGAGTTGCCGGACCATCCCGATCCGGGTGCCGACGTCGAGGCGCTCGCCGTACTGGACCATGAAGTGGTCCAGCCGGACCGCCCGGGGATCGTGCCGGAAGATCAGCGCCGGGCCGCCCTCGTGCGGCTCCATCGTGTCGACCTGCACGATCGCCGGATGGCTGATCCCGTGCAGGGCGATCATCTCGCGACGGGCGGCCTGCTCGATGCTGGCCCGCTCCGCCCTGGCGGAGTTGCGCTCCAGGAGGTAGATCCGGATCCGGCGGTGCTCGTGCGCGAACTGGGCGTGCTGCGCCAGGTGGTCCTGCCAGGTCGGGCCGACGTCGAACGGCTTGGCTTCGAGCTGCCACGAGCCGACCTGCTCGTGGCGGCGGCTCCGCGCGATGCCCACCTCCCTGAGCAGCTTGGGCAGCGCCCTCGACACCTCCGGCGTCACCTGCCGGCGCTCGTCGCGGGGCAGCGCGCCGAGCAGCTCGGACCAGATCCCCGGCAGCGCTCCGGCCGGCTGGCCCGGGTGCGGCTCCGGCCCGTACACCCAGTGCAGTTGATGCTCGTCGAGCCGGACCTGGAGATCCGGCGCGGAGAGGAAGACCGCGCCCTGGATGAACGGCACCCGCACCTTGAGTCGCTGCTTCGCCGCCTGCCGTTCCAGCAGCGAGCGGAGTCGCTTGGCCTTGAGGTCGGCCAGATGCAGCGGGTTGTCGAAGGTGCGGACCGATCGGTCGTTGTCGGCGATCCAGTTCGGACCGCTGTTGGTCAGCCGGCCGTGCAGGCTCTTGATCTCGATCAGATAGAGGCCGGCCCGGGTGGCCACCAGCAGGTCGATCTCGTAGACGTGGCCGGTGTCGGCGGTGAAGGTGAAGTTCGACCAGGCACGGTACGGCTCGGCGTCCGGCAGAAGCCGGCGGATGTGCTCCAACGCGGCCCGCTCGTGGTCGAACTGCGACGGCGTTATCGTCGTCCACCGTCCGTCCTGCATCGGTGCACGCCTCCTGTTCCGTCCGCGCCGGTGTCACGTCTGCGTCGCCGTCACATCCGCGCCGCGGCGCCCGGGTTCGCACGGGTCGGCGGCAGGCATCCCAGCGTAGTCAACCCGCGACAACCCGCGCGCTCAGGTTATCGGCGGGTGGCGTTCGGTGGCCGGCCCGGCGGGCGAGCTTTTCGACCGAGCACCGGGGGTACGTTACGGCGGCAACGGCCCGGGGCCCCTTCCCACCGGGTAGGGGCCCCGGGCCGCTCAGCGAAAGCCCCAGGTCAGCGACAGCCCCAGGTCAGCGGCGCCAGGTCAGCGGCGGCGCCAGGTCAGCGAGAAGCCGAATACTCCGGCCACCGCCGCCAGCACCCCACCGACCGACGTCCACAGCCACCGCATGGACAACGCGGGCACCCAGTCGAAGATCCCCGTATCGTCGTCGGCCGCCGCCTGGCCGGGTGCCGCGCCGGACCCGTCCGTCGAGGTCAGCACCGCGCCGGGTCGGTCCGGCGGGGCCAGCGGTGCCCGCAGCTCGCCGTCGTCGGCGCTCGACCCACCGTCCGTGGTGCCGATCAGCAGGTCGACCTCGACCGGCAGACCGAGGTCCGCCTCCGGCAGCTCGACGACCGACAGCTTGGCGTAGTACGTCCCGGGGAGCGGGTCGCCGGACCACGGCTCCGCCCAGGACCGTACCCGGCGCAGCACGCAGCCGAGGCGTACCTCGGTGGCGTCCCGGGCGGCCGTCGGCGTCTGCGCTCCCGCTGTGCACGCCTGCCGGCGCCGCAGCCCGTCGAACACCTCGATGCTCCAGGTCGACGGGCCGGACCGTGCCGCACCGGCCGGGAAGCGGAGCGTCGCCGCGATCTCCGTCACGTCGCCGGCCGCACCCGGGAACGACCAGTAGAGGTAGTCACCGGTGGAGGCGTCGAGGCGTACCGGCTGGCCGGCGGTGACCGGCACGGCGGTGAGGAACGACGTGCCGGCCCGGTCCAGCGCGGCGGCTCCGGGCGACGGGGTGGGCGCGGCCAGCGCGGCGCCCGGGTACAACACTCCGGCCAGGACGGCCGGCAGCGCCAGGGCCGCCGCGACGGCGGGTCGAATCCGGGTACGCATCAGTTCGTCCTCCAGGTCGCGATCCACCACCGGGTCAACCAGCCCGCCAGTACGCCGGTGAGCAGACCGGCCACGGTCAGCACGCCCAGCAGCAGCCAGCCCCGGCCGAGCCCCGGCGCGGCGGGCGGGTCCGAGGCGTCCACCACGTCCACGACCAGCTCGAACGGCATGCCCGGCTGCCCGTCCTGCCGATCGACCGGGGCGAACGAGTTGCTGATCACCAGGCAGACCTCGGTGGGCCGCCCGTCGTCACCGGCCGCGGCGCTCGGCGACGCCTCCGATCCGCCCGACGACACCTCCGGATCGCCCGACGACACCTCCGGATCGTCCGACGACGACTCCGGTTCGCCCGCCGACCAGCGCAGTCCTGCGGAGAGCACGTCGGTGCGCCCGCTGCCCGCGTCCGTACCCCGGACGAGTTCCCGCCCGTCGACGGCGGTGGCCCGCAGCAGCACCCCGTAGTCGGGGTGGACCGGGCGGTCCGGCGCGACGCTGACCGCCGCCCGCAGCTCCTGGCCGGCGGCGACCGGCACCCGGTACCACCGGTGCTCGGAGGGCTTCTGCCGGTCGGTGTAGACGCCGGGGCCGAGCAGTGGCGCACCGGCGCATTCCCGGGCGCCGCCGACCGGGGTCGGTGCGGGAGCGTTCAGGTCCTCGGCCCGCCGCACCAGTTGCTTGATCCGGGCGGTGAGTTGCTCGGGCGTCTGGGCGGCGGCGTACGTCCCGCCGGTCGCACCCGCGATGCAGAGCAACTGGCGGCGGACCTTCTCGTCGGGGGCGAGTCCGAGGGTGTCGACCACCAGCCTGGTCCCCTGGGCCGCCAGCTCCCGGGCCACGTCGCAGGGGTCCGGCGGGGCGCAGGTGTCCTCACCGTCGGTGATCAGCACGATCCGCCGGTTGCCGCCGTCGGTGCCGAGGTCCTCGGCGGCCCGGCGCAGCGCGAGACCGATCGGCGTGTGCCCGGTGGGCCGCAGCGTGGCGATCGCCTCCTTGGCGGCCGCCCGGTCCACCGGCCCCACGGGGACGAGCTGCTGGGTGTCCCGGCAGGCCACCTTCTCGTCCTTGCCCTTGTATGTCGCGCCGAGCACCCGGATGCCGAGCAGCGTGTTCTCCGGCAGCGCGTCGACCACCTCGTTGAACGCCTGCTGGGCAACCGAGATCCGGCTCCGGCCGCCGATGTCGGCGGCCCGCATCGAGCCGCTGACGTCGAGCACCAGCTCGACGCGGGGTGGCTCGGCGGCGGGCTCGGGTTCGGGCTCGTCGGCGAGGGCCGGCAAGGTCGTGAAGGGACAGAGGACAGTGGCCAGTCCTATAAGGACTGACAGGGATCGTGTTCCGTTGAGCACCGGGACATCCTAGTGATCAACAGATGTCCCTGAATCCGGCTCCCCTCGCCCTCGCCGCCAACTCCTCCCGGCCCGGTGCCGTACGGCGGGCCCGTCAGCCGGTCTCGACGATCATTCCGGCGGCGACGGTGCGGTTGGTGGCCTCGTCGATCAGGATGAAGCCGCCGGTGGTGCGGTTACGGCGGTACTCGTCGGCGAGCAGCGGCACGGTGGTCCGCAGCCGTACCCGGCCGATCTCGTTGAGCTTCAGCTCGGCGGCGGCCTCGTCCCGGTGCAGGGTGTTGACGTCGAGCCGGTACTGCAGCCCCCGGACCACCGTCCGCGCCGTCCGGGTGGTGTGCTTGACCGTGTATTTGCCGCCGACCCGCAGCGGTCGGGTCTCGTCCATCCAGCAGAGCATCGCCTCGATGTCCTGAGCCACGGTCGGCGCGTTGTGTGGCCGGCAGATCAGATCCCCGCGGGAGATGTCGATCTCGTCGGCCAGCCGCACGGTCACCGACATCGGCGGGAACGCCTGCTCGACCGGCCCGTCCGCGGTCTCGATCGCGGCGATCCGGCTGGTGAACCCCGACGGCAGCACCATCACCTCGTCGCCCGGCTTCAACACCCCCGACGCCACCTGCCCGGCGTACCCCCGGTAGTCCGTCACCGTGGTCGACTGCGGCCGGATCACGTACTGCACCGGGAACCGCACATCCACCAGATTCCGGTCCGAGGCGATGTGCACGTGCTCGAGGTGGTGCAGCAGCGACGGCCCCTCGTACCACGGCATCTTCTCCGACCGGGCCGCGATGTTGTCACCCTGCAGGGCCGAGATCGGCACCACCGTCAGGTCCGGCGCCTCGAGCTTCGCCGCGAACGCGGTGAACTCGTCAGCGATCCGCTCGAACACCTCCTGCGACCAGTCGACCAGATCCATCTTGTTGACGCAGAGCACCAGGTGCGGCACCCGCAGCAGGGAGGTCAGGAACGCGTGCCGGCGGGACTGCTCGACCAGCCCCTTACGCGCATCCACCAGGATCAACGCCAGATCCGCCGTCGACGCACCGGTCACCATATTCCTGGTGTACTGGATGTGCCCCGGCGTGTCCGCGATGATGAACTTCCGGCGCGGCGTCGCGAAGTACCGGTACGCCACGTCGATCGTGATGCCCTGCTCCCGCTCGGCCCGCAACCCGTCGGTGAGCAGCGCCAGGTTCGTGTATTCGTCACCCCGGGCCGCGCTGACCGCCTCCACCGCCGCCAGCTGATCGGTGAACAACGACTTCGTGTCGTACAACAACCGGCCGATCAGCGTCGACTTGCCGTCGTCGACACTGCCGGCCGTGGCGAACCGCAGCAGATCCATCGCCCGGGACTCCACCGGCACCACCGAGGCCGTCATCAGAAGTACCCCTCCCGCTTACGATCCTCCATCGCCGCCTCACTGACCCGGTCGTCACCCCGGGTGGCACCCCGCTCCGTCACCCGGGTCGCCGCGACCTCCTCGATCACCAGCTCCACCGAGTCCGCCGCCGAGCGCACCGCCGCCGTACACGAGGCGTCTCCGACCGTGCGGTACCGCACCCGCTCCACGAACGGCGTCTCACCGTTTCTCGGCCGGATGAACTCGTTGACCGCGTAGAGCATGCCGTCCCGCTCGATCACTTCCCGGTCGTGGGCGTAGTAGATCGACGGCAGCTCGATCCGCTCCCGGGCGATGTAGTGCCACACGTCCAGCTCGGTCCAGTTCGACAACGGGAACACCCGGATCGACTCCCCGGCGTGGTGCCGGCCGTTGTAGAGCGACCACAGCTCCGGACGCTGGTTCTTCGGATCCCACTGCCCGAACTCGTCCCGGAAACTGAACACCCGCTCCTTCGCCCGCGCCTTCTCCTCGTCCCGCCGCGCCCCGCCGAACAACGCGTCGAACCGGTACTTCTCCACCGCCTCCAACAACACAGGCGTCTGGATCCGGTTGCGCATGCCGTCGGCCGGCTCCTGCACCAGCCCCGACTCCAGTGCCTCCGGCACGCTGGCGACCACCAGTTGCAGCCCCATCCCCGCCACCCGCTGATCGCGGTAGTCCAGCACCTCGGGGAAGTTGTGCCCGGTGTCGACGTGCATCACCGGGAACGGGATGCGGGCCGGCGCGAACGCCTTCTCGGCCAACCGCAGCATCACGATCGAGTCCTTGCCACCGGAGAAGAGCAGCACCGGCCGTTCCAGCTCGGCCACCACCTCGCGGAACACGAAGATGCTCTCGGCTTCCAGCTCGTCGAGATGCGACACCCGGTAGGTCGCCGGCTGACTCATGCCGTCACCGTCCGCTGGTGCTGCTCGCCCATGGGATTCCAGACCCTTCCGGTCGGTTAAGTCTCCAGGCCTCGCCTAGGGTACCCGGAGATGGCGTTGCAGCGCTGCCAGCAACCGGGGGGCGAGATCCTTCCGGCACACCACGAGATCCGGCAACCGGGGATCGGCCTGGTTGTATTTCAGCGTGGATCCGTCGATCCGGGAAGCGAAAAGCCCGGTGGCCGTCGCCACAGCGACCGGGGCGGCCGAGTCCCACTCGTACTGACCGCCCGCGTGCACGTACCCGTCGACCTCGCCGCCGATCACGGCCGCGATCTTCGCCCCGGCCGAGCCCATCGGCACCAGCTCGGCGCCGAGCTCGGCGGCCAGGTCGGTGAGGAAGACCGGCGGCCTGCTCCGGCTCGCGGCCAGCCGAATCCGCCGGCCGATGCCGTCCTCGCCGTCCGCCCCGGTTCCGCCGCTCCCGCCGGTTCCGCCGCTGCCACCGCTCCCGTCGGTCGCCGCCGCCAGCGCCATCGGCGGATAGGCCGGCGGCTGGTCCGTGGCCACCACCCGGTGCTGGGCCGGGAGCGCGACCGCACCGGCGGCCAGCCCGTGCGGGGTGCCGGCCCGGCGGGCCCAGAGCGCCACGTGCACCGCCCAGTCCGTCCGGCCCTCCTCGGAGAACTCCCGGGTGCCGTCCAGCGGGTCCACGATCCAGACCCGCTCGGCGGTGAGCCGCGGCGCCACCTCCGGCTCGGCTCCGGCGGCCCAGGCGAGCCGGGCACCCTCGTCCTCCTCCGAGAGCACCGCGTCGGCCGGGCGCCACCGGGCCAGCTCCGTGCGGATGAGTTCGTGCGAGACCTTGTCGCCGGCCGCCTTCAGCGCCCCGGGGTCCGAATGCCCCATCTCGGCGCGCAGCTCCAGCAGTGCCTGGCCGGCCCGACCGGCCAGCCAGCGGGCGAACTCACCGTCGATCACCGGTGGCGCGGCCATCAGCGCACCCCCGGAAAGCCGGCGCCGCCGGTCGCCCGAAAGCCACCGGTCGCCGACCTGTCGCCGGTCGCCAGAAATGAGATCATTCCACTCAGCCTCCTCACCCGAGGCGAAAAGACTACCGGTCGGGACGCGGCGGGCCGGACGACCGGCCCCCGCCACACCGTGCCGGGCGATTCGCCACCACCGTGCGTCCCCGCCGCCGGACCGCGCGACCCGGACCCCGCCCGCACCGGTCCCGGTCCGTCCGTCGCCGCTCAGCTTCCGTGGTACGCGTTCTGCGCCCACTCCAGGCCACGGGTCACGACCGCCTCCGCCACGTCGGCCGCCCGGTCCACCAGGAACTCGAGCTCCTTGCGCTCCACGGTCGAAAAATCCGAGAGTACGAAGTCGGCCGGATCCTGCCGGCCCGGTGGCCGCCCGATCCCGAACCGCACCCGCAGATAGTCCTTCGTCCCCAGCGACTTCGACATCGAGCGCAGCCCGTTGTGGCCGCCCTCGCCGCCGCCCCGCTTGCACCGGAGCTGTCCGTACGGGAGGTCCAGCTCGTCGTGCACCGCGACCACCTGCTCGACCGGCACCTTGTAGAACTGGGCCAGCGCCGTCACCGGGCCACCCGAGAGATTCATGTAGGTCATCGGCTTGGCCAGCACCAGCTTCGGGCCACCGAGTCCGAGCCGCCCCTCGGCGACCTCGGCGACCGCCCGGCGGTGCCGGCCGAACCTGGCGCCGATCCGCTCGGCGAGCAGGTCGGCGATCAGAAAACCGACGTTGTGCCGGTGCCTGGCGTACTCCCGGCCGGGGTTACCGAGCCCGACCAGCAGCCACGGACCATGCTCCTCCGCCACGTCGCTCCCCCAGTTCCGCTTCCGCTCCCAAACCCGCCGCCACCACCGCTGCCCGGCAGCCAGCCTGCCACCAGTACGGAAACAGGCGCCCCCGACCTCCGGGGGCGCCTGTCAGACGATGCTCGTCGCCGCCGCTCAGGCCTGCGCGGCAGCCTGCGCCGGGGCGCCCTCGTTCTCGCCCTGTGCCTCGGCGGCCTCGGCACCGGGGCCCTCGGCGCCGGCTTCCTCCTCCGCCTCCTCGGTCGGCTCCTCGGCGGCCATCTGCTCCGCGGTCGGCGCCTGGCTGATGAGCGCGAGGAGCTGCTCCGGGTCGCCGGCCAGCTCCACACCCTGCGGCAGTCGGACGTCCGCGGCGGTCACCTGGGCGCCGACCTCGAGCCCTTCGATCGACACCTCGAAGCCCTCCGGCAGCCGGGTGGCGTCGGCGGTCACCGAGAGGGTGTTCTGCTCGTGCACGACCAGGGTGTCCCGGGCCGGCTCGCCGGTCAGGTGCACCGGCACGTCGACGGTGACCTTCTCGCCCCGCCGGACCAGCAGCAGGTCGATGTGCTCCAGCGTGTCCTTGATCGGGTCACGCTGGATGGCCTTCGGCAGCGCGAGCGCCTGCGTGCCGTCACTGATCTCGATCGCGAACAACTGGTTGGCGCCGCCGTGCCGGATGGCGGCGGCGAACTCACGCGCGGGTAGCGCGATGTGCTTGGGCTTTTCGCCGTGGCCGTACAGCACGGCGGGTACCTTGCCGGCCCGACGGGTACGACGGGCACCACCCTTGCCGAACTCGGTGCGGGGCTCGGCGCTGATCTTTACCTCGGACACGGGAAGACTCCTGATACGGTCATCACTGCGGCGCTACGTCGGCTGGCGGTTGGCGGTGCTAGGGCGAGGGGCTCGGTGGGGGCCTCTTCTGCGTGGCCACTGCCCGGAGCACCGCGTCGATGACGGTGCATCCGTGCGGCGCTTGCTTTCAGCGGCCCGCAGGGCACCCTCGCCGTGGCAACCGCACCAGTCTACCCGAGCCCCGATACGGGTTTGCGCCGGTCCCCGCCTGCCCGGAGGGCGCCATTCGCGATCCGCCAATTCCACCTGCGGACCACCGGCCCCACCCCACGGACGAGGCATGGAACCGTCAGCTCAGTCCGCCGAAGAGGGTGGTCACCGATCCGTCGTCGAAGACCTCGCGGATCGCCCGGGCCAGCAGCGGCGCGATGGAGAGCACGGTGAGCTTGTCGAGCTGCTTCTCCGGCGGCAGCGGCAGGGTGTTGGTCACCACCACCTCGCTGATCCGGCTGTTCTTCAGCCGTTCCGTCGCCGGGTCGGAGAGCAGGGCGTGGGTCGAGGCCACCAGCACGTCCGCGGCGTTCGCCTCGTGCAGGATCTCGGCCGCCTTGCAGATGGTGCCGCCCGTGTCGATCATGTCGTCGACGATCAGGCAGACCCGTCCCTCGACGTCCCCGACCACCCGGTTCGCCACCACCTGGTTGGGCTTGGAGGGATCCCGGGTCTTGTGGATGAAGGCCAGCGGGCAGCCGCCGAGCCGGTCGGTCCAGCGCTCGGCGACGCGTACCCGGCCCGAGTCCGGCGCGACCACCGTCATCGGGCGGCCGGCGTACTTGCGCTGGACGTACTCGGCCAGGATGTCCATCGCGAAGAGGTGGTCGACCGGCCCGTCGAAGAAGCCCTGGATCTGCGCGGTGTGCAGGTCGACGGTGAGGATCCGGTTGGCGCCGGCCGTGCGGAGCAGGTCCGCCACCAGCCGGGCCGAGATCGGCTCCCGGCCGCGGTGCTTCTTGTCCTGCCGGGAGTACGGATAGAACGGCAGCACCACGGTGATCCGCTTGGCCGAGCCGCGCTTCAACGCGTCGACCATGATCAGGGTCTCCATGACCCACTTGTTCACACCGTGCGTGACGGACTGCACCACGAAGGCGTCCGAACCACGCACCGACTCCTTGAAGCGTACGAAGATCTCGCCGTTGGCGAACTCGTACGCGTCCGACGGTGTCGGCGCCACCCCGAGCACCTCACCGATCTCCGTTGCCAACTCCGGGAATCCCCGTCCGGAGAAGAGCATCAGGCTCTTGCGATTTTCGGCGACGATGCTGCCCATCGGCTCGTCTGCTCCCGTTTGTCGGTGGGTCATCCGGCGTTGGGCCAGAGACTATTCGGTTGCAGTATCTCCCGAGGCCGGACGACCTTCACCCGCTACGGACCCCCGGTGGATTGCCTCACCTTCGCTTGCGCCCGGCGTCTCCCGTCCGGCACGCTCCGCCGCCCCTGCCGCTGCCGCACCATCGGTCACTCCGGCCCGTTCGGCGGCTGCCGCCGACCTCGTGCCGGCCCGGCGGCGCAGCACCCAGCCCTCCACGTTCCGCTGCTGTGCCCGGGTCACCCCGAGCGCCCCCGGCGGAACGTCCCTGGTGATCGCGCTGCCCGCCGCGACGTACGCCCCGGCGCCCACCTCCACCGGGGCGACCAGGCTCGTGTCGCAGCCGACGAACGCCGCCTCACCGACCGTGGTGTGGCTCTTGCGCACCCCGTCGTAGTTGACGAAGAGCGTCCCGGCGCCGATGTTGGCCCGCGCCCCGATCGTGGCGTCACCGACGTACGTCAGGTGGGGCACCTTCGCGCCCTCGCCGATTTCCGACTTCTTCACCTCGACGAAGGTGCCCACCTTCGCCTTCTCCCGCAGCGTCGCCTCCGGCCGCAGGTACGCGTACGGCCCGACACTCGCCCCTGGGCCGACGTTCGCACCGACCGCGTGCGTGCGCAGCACCGTGGCGCCGGCCCCGACGGTGGTGTCGATCAGGGTGGTGTCCGGGCCGACCATGGCCGCCGGGCCGACAGCGGTCGCCCCGCAGAGCTGGGTGTTCTGGTCGACGACCGCGTCCCGGCCCAGGGTGACCGTGACGTCGATCCAGGTCGTCGCCGGATCCAGGATGGTCACCCCGGTCCGCATCCAGCCCTCGTTGACGCGGTCCCGCAGCAGCCGGCGCAGCGCCGCCAGCTCGACCCGGTCGTTGCAGCCCAGCGTCTCGGTGGCGTCCGCCGCCACGTGCACCGCCACCGTCTCGCCGGTCGCGGCGAACTGGCCGAACACGTCGGTGAGGTATTCCTCGCCCTGGTCGTTGTCGGTGGAGAGCTTACCCAGCGCGTCCCGCAGCAGCCCCGCGTCGAAGGCGTAGATCCCGGCGTTGATCTCCCGGATCGCCCGCTGGGCCGGGGTGGTGTCGCGCTCCTCGACGATCTGCTCCAGCCCGCCGTCGGCACCCCGGACGATCCGGCCCAGGCCGGTCGGGTCGGCCACCTCGGCGGCGAGCACCGTCGCCGCCGCGCCGGCCGCCTCGTGCGCGGCGACCAGCTCGGTCACGGTCCCCGCACGCAGCAGCGGCACGTCGCCGTTGAGCACCACGACGGTGCCGGTGGCGTCCGGCGCGCTCTCCAGGGCGATCCGGACCGCGTGCCCGGTGCCGTGCTGCTCCGCCTGGAGCACCGGCTCGGCGTGGCCGGCGACCTCGCCGAGGTGCGCGGTGACCTGGTCGGCACCGTGGCCGACCACCACCAGCGTGCGGTCCGCCGCCACCGGCTCGGCCGCCGCGAGGACGTGGCCCAGCAGGGTGCGGCCGAGGATCGGGTGGAGCACCTTGGGGAGCGCCGACTTCATCCGCTTGCCCTCACCGGCGGCAAGAACGACGACGGTACGGAGGCGGGGCTGAGACACGAGAATGCTCCCGTCAGAACGGCCGGCAGTATGCGGCCTCATGCTAACCAGGCACCTACGGCCATGGGCGAAGCTCCCGGGAGAGGATTCGAACCCCTACAATCAGGACCAAAACCTGACGTCCTGCCATTAGACGACCCGGGATGGGCTAAAAGGGACGAAGTCCCCACCGGTCGGAGAGCATCTACACCCTACCGCCCCGCTCCCAGATCCTCATCCGTCATCCCCCGCATGATCCCTTCGATCTTCCAGTACAGCCGGCTGGCTCCGGGAACCTCGACGACCAGGCAGCCCCGGTAGCCGTCACCGACGTTTTGGCGGTTCGTCGCGGGCCGGTGCCGCTTGAGCGACGGCTTCCGGAACGTCTCTGCCGGCACGCCCACCAGGTCGGCCCACCACCGGCCCGCAGCCGTGGCGTCGGCCGTCTCGTGAATGCTGAGCTGGAAGCGGAGGGCCGACCGCGACACCCCCAGCGCCTCGACGAAGCGCAGGAAGAGCAGGACCAGGCCGGGATCGCTGTTGACGAACTTGACCCGGCAGTCGTTCGGACGCCACGGCTTCGCTTTCGCGCCCTCGCACCAGTAGATCGCCGCCCCGACCAGAATCAGCTCGCGGTAGCGGAGCGTCCTGACCCAGGCGGCCACCTTCTCGATCGTCTCTGCCCGGGCGGCGTCCCGCGCCTTCCGGTGCGGGGCCCAGAGGGCATCGGTCATCCGGCGGGAGTGCTCGCGACGGCGCTCGGCCTCGGTCTCCGGGTCCCGGCCGAGCGACAGGTGCCCCACCCAGCGGTACGCGGTCGACTTCGCCACCCCCAGCTCGGCGGCGATCTCCGGCACCGACCGCCCGGTCCCGCGCAGCTCGACGGCGCGGCCCCGCAGCTCGTCCTTTGCGTTGGGCCGTTTCGTCCACTCCGGCGGGGGAACATCCCGCAACAACGCGGCCAGCCGGTCCTTACCGATGCCGAGGCGCCGCCGGATCTCCCCGGCGGGCAGCAGCTCAACGGTGCGCAGCCGACGCGCCTCGGCGGCCAACGGATCGACCATGACCAGGAGGTTAGAAGCGGTGTACGACAAGACCCGTCGATCGACTGCCAGCCGATTTTCAGGTTCGCGTCCATGGCAGTCTACGTAGGCGTAGGTTACGGTGACGTAGGCGTAAGTTACCGATCTTCCCCCTACGCTCAGTGAGGTGCCATGTCGTCCGTCCTCCTCGAACCACCGGCCTCCGGCGCCAAGAAGGGTCCCAAGCCGCTGACCGACGGCGTCCAGTCGAGGGGCATCCTGATCGCCCTCTGGGCCTTCGTCACGATCCCCTTCCTCGCCCTGATCGCGGCCGTGCCGGTGGCCTGGGGCGGCTGGCTGAGCTGGACCGACATCGCGATCGCCGGAGTGTGGTACGTGGTCTCCGGCCTCGGCATCACTGTCGGCTTCCACCGCTACTTCACGCACGGCTCGTTCAAGGCCAGGCGCTGGCTGCGGGTCACCCTGGCGGTCGCGGGCTCCTTCGCCATCCAGGGGAACATCACACAGTGGGTCGCGGACCACCGGCGGCACCACGCCTTCTCCGACGTCGAGGGCGATCCGCACTCTCCGTGGCGGTTCGGCGCCAGCGTCTGGGGGCTGACCAAGGGGCTGTTCCACGCGCACGTCGGCTGGCTCTTCAACCGGGAACTCTCCAACCGCGAACGGTTCGCCCCCGACCTGATCGCCGACCGGGACATCAACCGGGTCGACCGGCTCTTCCCGCTGCTGGTGGTCATCTCGATGCTGACCCCGGCGCTCGTCGGCGGCCTGGTCACCTGGTCCTGGCAGGGTGCGCTGACCGCGTTCTTCTGGGCCGGGCTGGTCCGGGTCTCCCTGCTGCACCACATCACGTGGTCGATCAACTCCGTCTGCCACGTCTACGGCGAGCGCCCCTTCGAGGTACGCGACGGTGACCGGGCCACCAACTTCTGGCCGCTGGCGATCCTCTCCTTCGGCGAGAGCTGGCACAACCTGCACCACGCCGACCCGACCTGCGCCCGGCACGGCGTACTGCGCGGGCAGGTCGACATCACCGCGCGGGCGATCTGGCTCTTCGAGAAGGTCGGTGCCGCGTACGACGTGCGCTGGCCGAAGCCGGAGCGTGTCGCGGCGAAACTACTCAAATCAGCACCGTCGCGGTGACCCGGGACGCGCCCGGGCACCCGGTCGCGAGCGTCTGCCTGGCAGGATGGCCAGGTGACCGAGCGCGGCGAGGGCACCACCAGGGACGACACGAACCGGCGCGGCATCGCCCGACGGCGGCGGGATGACGGGGTGACGGACGGCGCGCCTCCCGACCGTGGCGCCGGACGCAGGCAGCTCCCCGCTCCGGCGCCGCCACCGCCGCCCAAGGCCGGTTCCCGGGTACGGATGTCCGCGGCGCAGCGCCGGGAGCAGCTCATCGCCATCGGCCGGCAGGCCTTTGCCGAGCGCGGCTTCGACGCGACCTCGATCGAGGAGGTCGCCGCCCGGGCGAAGGTCTCCAAGCCGGTGGTCTACGAGCACTTCGGCGGCAAGGAGGGCCTCTACGCGGTCGTGGTGGACCGGGAGGTACGCGCGCTGCTCGACCGGGTCACCACGGCGCTGACCGCCGGGCATCCCCGGGAGTTGCTGGAGCAGGCGGCGCTGGCCCTGCTCGACTACATCGAGGAGGAGACCGACGGCTTCCGGGTGCTGGTCCGGGAGTCGCCGCTGCTCTCCGCGACCGGCAACTTCAGCAGCGTAATGAACGACGTGGCGCACCAGGTGGAGCACATCCTGGGGGCCGAGTTCAAGAGCCGGGGCTACGATCCGAAGCTCGCCGAGCTCTACTCGCAGTCGCTGGTCGGGATGGTGGCGCTGAGCGGCCGCTGGTGGCTGGAGGTACGCAAGCCGCGCAAGGAGACGGTGGCGGCGCACCTGGTGAACCTGGCCTGGAACGGCCTCTCCCACCTGGAGGCCAAGCCGGCCCTACTGACCCGGCGCGTCCGCTGACGGGTCCCGTCGTCGAGCGGGGCGTCAGCCGCCGGAGCCGGCGCCCGACCTGTCGCGCACCTCGTGCTCCATCCCGGCGTCCTCGTGTGGGCCGATCTTGTCGTAGAGGCCGGTGGCGAGCAGCACCAGGCCGAAGAGCATGGACACGACGACGGTGGAGATCGAGAAGTTGAGGATGTTGGCCTCGGTCTGCAGGACGGTCAGCATGACCAGCGCGACGACCAGGAAGACCACCCCGGCGGTCAGGTTCATCAGGTGCCCGATGTTTCCCCGGTGCACCGCGCCGAAGATCACGATCAGCCCGAAGACCACCGAGACCAGCGCGAACGCCATGTTGGTCCGCAGCCCCAGCACCCAGTGGCTGCCGCGGCTGAAGAGGACCTCGTCGGCGGTCTCCACCAGGCCGAAGACCCCGAAGGCCACGATGTAGAGGCCGATCAGCCCGGCGAGTATCCGGTAGACCGGCCTGGCCGGGTGGTTGACGGGAATGTGTGCCATTGCCCCTCCTCGGCACCACGAGCGACGTTCCTAGCGGATTGTCACCCGGGACGAGGCGGAGCACCCGGTGAACGGGCGGATCGGCACCGGCCGGGCCAGAGCACCGGCCGGGTCAGAGCACCAGCCGGGTCAGAGCACCAGCCGGCCGTCCCGCCAGGCCTTGGCCTCCTCCTCGGAGCCGACCTTGCCGTACATACCGGCCATCAGCAGGGCCACGCCGAGGATCATCAGCACGATGGTGGTGGCGACGGTGAGGTTGAGGTAGTTGGCGTCGGTCTCCAGCACGGCCAGCCCGGCGAGGCCGAGCGCCATCAGGCCGTAGCCGAGCCACTTGTCGACGACGATGTCGACATTGCGGCCGACCAGGGTGGCGAGCAGGATGACGAGGCCGAGCCCGATGGAGATCACCGAGTTGCCGGGGTTGGTGCCCTGGCCCAACACCATGGTGTCGTCCTGGGCGAAGAACTCGCCGCCGCCGGCCTCAAGGAAGCCGAGGACGCCGAAGGCCACCAGGTAGAGGCCGATCAGCCCGGCGATCATCCGGTAGATCGGCCGCGCGGGATGGTTGACGGGGTTGTGGCCCATGATCAGCAGTCTCCAACGCCGTTCGGGGTGAGGGTCGCTGGCGATTCTTCCGCATGACTCCGGGGTGACGCCGCACACCCCCGCCCGGCCACGCGCCCCGACCGTCGGTGCCGTCGCCGAGCACGGCCCCGGCCGGGCGCTCAGTGCTCCGGGACCTGCTCGGCCAGCGTCAACCAGGCCTCCTCGGTCTGCTCCCGCTCGGCGCGTACGGCCCGGAGCTGACCGTCGAGCTCGGCCACCCGACCGTAGTCGGTGGCGTGCTCGGCGAGCTGGTCGTGCAGCGCCGCCTCGCGCTGCTCCAGCTTGCCGATCTGCCGCTCCAGCCGGGTCAGCTCCTTGCGGGCCGCCCGCAGCTCCCCGCCGGAGAGCGTCCCGTCGGCCCGCTCGGCACCGCCCCCCGCTCCGCCGGGCCCGCCGCCACCCGCGGCCGGCCCGGCGCCGTTGTCCCGCGCGCCGGCCGGTGTCGGTGCGCCCGGTGCGCCGGCCCGGGCCAGGTATTCGTCGATGCCGCCCGGCAGGTGCACCAGCCGGCCGTCGCCGAACATCCCGTACACCACGTCGGTGACGCGCTCGACGAGGTAGCGGTCGTGGCTGGCCACGATCAGCGTGCCGGGCCAGGAGTCGAGCAGATCCTCCAGCGCGGCCAGGGTGTCGGTGTCCAGGTCGTTTGTCGGCTCGTCGAAGAGCAGCACGTTCGGCTCGGCGGCGAGCAGCCGCAGCAGTTGCAGCCGGCGCCGCTCGCCGCCGGAGAGGTCGGCGACCGGGGTCCAGAGCCGCCGGTCGTCGAAACCGAAGATCTCGGCGAGCTGGGAGGCGTTGACCTCCCGGTCCCCGAGTACGACCCGGCGGGCCACCTCCTCGACCGCCTCCAGCACCCGCAGCGTTCCGGGCAGCTCGGCCAGCTCCTGCGACAGGTACGCCGGCCGCACCGTGGACCCGGTCCGCAGCTGCCCGCCGTCCGGCTCGCGTACCCCGGCGAGCAGCCGCAGCAGGGTCGTCTTGCCGGCGCCGTTCGCGCCCACGACCGCGATCCGGTCGCCGGGCCCGACCTGCCAGGTCAGCCGGTCGAGGAGCAGCTTTCCGCCGGCGGTCAGGGTGACGTCGGTCAGGTCGTAGACCTGCCTGCCGAGCCGGGCGGTGGCGAGCCGCTGCAACGACACGCTGTCCCGGGGCGGCGGCACGTCGGCGATCAGCGCGTTCGCCGCCTCGATCCGGAACCTCGGCTTCGAGGTCCGGGCCGGCGGGCCGCGCCGCAACCAGGCGATCTCCTTGCGCAGCAGGTTCTGCCGGCGCGCCTCGGTGGCGGCGGCCACCCGTTCCCGTTCGGCGCGGGCCAGCGTCCAGGCGGCGAAGCCGCCCTCGTAGCCGCGTACCGTCCGGTCGGCGACCTCCCAGGTGCTGGTGCAGACGGCGTCGAGGAACCACCGGTCGTGGGTGACCACCACCAGCGCGCCGCGCTTGCCGACCAGGTGCCGGGCCAGCCAGTCCACCCCGGCCACGTCGAGGTGGTTGGTCGGCTCGTCGAGCACCAGCAGGTCGGCGGTGCGGACCAGCAGCGCGGCCAGGGCCACCCGGCGCCGCTCGCCGCCGGACATCGGCCCGACCGGCTGGTCCAGCCCGAGGTACGGCATGCCGAGCCCGTCCAGGATCGCCCGTACGCCCGCGTCACCGGCCCACTCGTGCTCGGCGCCGAATCCCTCGTCGAGCCAGGCGGTGCCGAGCACCACGTCCCGGACCCGGGCCCCGGGATCGAGCACGAGGTTCTGCGGCAGCCAGGCGACCCGCAGGTCCCGGCGGTGCGTCACCCGGCCACTGTCCGGCTCCTCGGTCCTGGTCAGCAGCCGCAGCAGGGTGGACTTGCCGGCGCCGTTGAGCCCGACGACGCCGACCCGGTCCGAGTCGTCGAGCCCGAGGGAGACGTCGGCGAGAAGTTGCCCCGCCGCGCCGTAGCCCTTGGAGACCCGGTCCAGATTGACGATGTTGGCCATGTGCCTACACGGTAGTTCCGGGCTCAGCCGACCCGGGCGCCGGGGACCGGACCGTACGCGGTGCGGACCGCCCGGCACAGGCCGGAGGCGTCCAGTTCGGCGGCGACCCGCTCGGCGTGCCCGCCGTCGCCGGCCAGGAAGACACAGGTGGGCCCGGAGCCGGAGACGATCCCGGCGAGTGCCCCGGCCGCCTCGCCCACCTTCAGGGTCTCGGCCAGCGCCGGGCGCATCGAGAGCGCGGCGGCCTGCAGGTCGTTGCCGAGCGCCCGGCCGAGCCGGGCCGGGTCCCGGCCACGCAGCGCGGCGAGCAGCGCGTCGGCACTGCGCAGCGGCGGCGGGGCGGCGTGTTCGGCGCGGAGCCGGTCCAGCTCGCGGTAGGCGGCCGGGGTGGAGAGGCCACCGTCGGCGATCGCCACCACCCAGTGCCAGGTGACCGGTCGGGCCAGGATCGGGCTGACCGTCTCGCCGTGGCCGGTGCCGAGCGCGGTGCCGCCGTACACCAGGAAGGGGACGTCGGAGCCGAGCCCGGCGGCGACGCCGGCCAGCTCGTCGCGGCCCAGCTCCGTGCCCCAGAGCGCGTCGCAGGCGACCAGCGCGGCGGCGGCGTCGGCGCTGCCCCCGGCCAGGCCGCCGGCGAGCGGGATCTGCTTGCGCAGGTGCAGCCGGGCGTGTGCCGGCACCCCGACGTGCGCGGCCAGCGCCCGGGCCGCCCGGATCACCAGGTTGGTCTCGTCGAGGGCCAGTTCACCGGCGCCCTCGCCCTCCATGGTCAGGGTGAGGGTGTCGCCGCGCCGGGCGGTCAGCTCGTCGTGAATGGAGATCGCCTGGTAGACCGTGTTCAGCTCGTGGTAGCCGTCCGGCCGCAGCGGGCCGACCCCGAGATGGAGATTGATCTTCGCCGGGACCCGGACCTTGACCGGGCCGGAGATCCTCGGCCGCGGACGCTCGTCGGAGTCGCCCGGCCGCCATGCCTCGGTCATGCAGCGCTGTCCCGCACCCGCACCCGCAGCCGCAGCCGCAGCCGGGCCCGCAGCCGCAGCCGGGCCTCGCACGGCGTGGCCGGCGCCAGCACGTCGACCGACCCGGCCACCGGCGCACAGCGGTCGCCGACCAGCCCGCACGCGTACGCGGAATCGACGGGCTCGGCCGTCACGCCGACCACCTCCTGCCACACACGCCGTCAGCCTACTCGCCGGGTCCCCCGGGTCCGCCGGGTCCGCCGGGTCCGGGGGGTCCGGGGGGTCCGGGGGCCGACGCGGCGATCGCGGCGAACTGGGTGACGGTCAGCGACTCGCCCCGGGCACCGGGATCGACCCCGGCCGCGACCAGCGCCGCCGCCGCCCGGTCCGGGCCGCCGGCCCAGCCGGCCAGCGCCGCCCGCAGGGTCTTGCGGCGTTGCGCGAACGCCGCGTCGACCACCGCGAAGACCTCTTTCCGGGGTACGTCGTCCCGGGGCGGCTCGCGGCGGGTGAAGGCGACCAGCCCGGAGTCGACGTTGGGCACCGGCCAGAAGACGTTCGGAGGCACCCGGCCGGCGGGGCGGGCGGCGGCGTACCAGGCGAGTTTGACCGACGGTACGCCGTAGGTGCGGGAGCCGGGGCCGGCGACCAGCCGGTCGGCCACCTCCTTCTGCACCATCACCAGCCCGTGCCGCAGGCCGGGCAGCTCGGCGAGCAGGTGCAGCACCACCGGCACCGCGACGTTGTAGGGGAGGTTCGCCACCAGCGCGGTCGGCGCGGGAGCGGTCGGCGCCGGGGCCGTCGGCGGCGGAGCGGTCGGGGCGGGAGCGGTCGGCGCCGGGGCACCGAGGTCGGCGGCGGTGATCCGCAGCGCGTCGGCGGGGTGCACCGTCAGCCGGGTCGCGCCGTCCGGGCCGGTGTGCCGGCGTACCGTCTCCGGCAGCGCCCCGGCCAGCACCGGGTCGAGTTCGACGGCGTGCACGTGCCCGGCGACCGGCAGCAGGCCGAGGGTGAGCGAGCCGAGCCCCGGCCCGACCTCCAGCACCACGTCGTCGGGGGTGAGCGCGGCGGCGGTGACGATCCGGCGCACCGTGTTGGGGTCGTGCACGAAGTTCTGGCCGAGCCTCTTGGTCGGCTGTACGCCCAGCAGGGCGGCGAGTTCCCGGATCTCCGCCGGTCCGAGCAGGTTTGCGGCCACGCCCTCCGAGGGTACGGGTCGGCACGCCGCCCCCAACGCCCGCCCGCCCCGGCCGCGGCACGGGCTGCGCGACCTCGACCTGTACCTCAAAGGCGTTATCCGAGAACGTTGACGCCTCTGATGTACAGGTGAGCGAGCACGACGCCGTGGAGGTGAGGGCTAGGGCGTACCGGCGAAGTGGCAGGCGGCGACTCGGGCGGTGGCCGGGTCGGTTTCCGGGACGCGCAGTGCCGGCTCCTGCTCCGTGCAGATCTGCTGTGCCATCGGGCAGCGGGTGTGGAAGCGGCAGCCGGACGGCGGGTCGACCGGGCTCGGCGGGTCACCGGCCAGCACGATCCGCTGCCGGCCGCGCTCCCGCGGATGCCGTACCGGCACGGAGCCGAGCAGCGCCCGGGTGTAGGGGTGGGCCGGATCCTGGTAGACGGTGGCGGCCGGGCCGAGTTCGGCGAGCCGGCCCAGATACATCACCGCGACCCGGTGCGAGACGTGCCGGACCACGCCGAGGTCGTGCGCGATGAAGACCAGCGCGATGCCGAGCCGCTGCTGCAACTCGGCGAGCAGGTTGACCACCTGGGCCTGCACCGAGACGTCGAGGGCGGAGACGGGTTCGTCGCAGACCACCACCCGGGGCTCGGTGGCCAGGGCCCGGGCGATGCCGATCCGCTGCCGCTGCCCACCGGAGAACTCATGCGGGAACCGTCGCATCATGTCCGGGGCCAGCCCGACCATCTCCAGCAGCGCGGCGACCCGGTCCCGGCGGGCCGCCGCGCCCCGGACCAGCCGGTGCACGTCGAGCGGTTCGGCGACCACGTCCAGGATCGTCATCCGGGGGTTGAGCGAGGTGACCGGGTCCTGGAAGACCATCTGCACCGCGCGGCGCAGTTCCCGGCGGCGGGCACCCCGGGCGGTGCCGACGTCGAGCCCGGCGTAGCGCACCTGGCCGGAGTCGGGGCGTTCCAGCCCGACCAGCAGCCGGGCGAGGGTGGACTTGCCGCAGCCGGACTCGCCGACCACGCCGAGCGTCTCGCCGGCCGCCACGGCCAGGTCCACCCCGTCCACCGCGTGCACCCGGGACCGGCCGCCGAGGCTCCGCCCGGCCCGGTAGGACTTCCGCACGCCGGTGGCGACCAGCAAGGGCTCACCGCCGGCCCCCGACGGACCTCCGCCCGCCGAGCCGGCGATCCCCGAACCGGCAGTCGGCAGACCGGCGGTCACCGGGCCGGTGGTCGACGAGCCGGCGGTCACCGGGCCGGTGGTCGACAAGCCGCTCGTCGGCAAGCCGGCGGTCACCGCGCCGGCGGTCGACAAGCCGGCGGTCGACAAGCCGGCGGTCACCGGGCCAGTGGTCGAGGGACCGGCCGAGGCGGAGAGCACCGTCGGCAGGCCGGGTGTGCCGGACCGCTGGCCGGGTGTGCCGGACCGCTGGCCGGGTGTGCCGGACCGCTGGCCGGACGGACCGGAGCCGCTGGTGGACGGACCGGAGCCGCTGGTGGACGGACCGGAGTCGACGGTGGGCGGCGTGGACCCGGCCGGGCCGGAGGAGGCTGCGCCGGGCCCGGCCGGGTGGTCAGAGGATGACATCGGCGGCCTCCTCGGCGTGGTGGCAGGCGGCGGTCCGGCCGGGTGCGGCGAGCGGCCGCCGCTCCGGGCGGGTGCCCACGCACTCCTCGGTGGCCCGGTCGCAGCGCGGGTGGAAGGCGCAGCCGCTCGGCAGCGCCAGCAGGTTCGGCGGGCTGCCCGGGATAGGCCGCAGCCGGTCGCCCGGCTGGGCCAGATCGGGTACGGAGCGCAGCAGCGCCGCCGTGTAGGGGTGGGCCGGCCCGTCCAGCACCTCGGTCACGGTGCCGGTCTCGACGATCCGGCCGGCGTACATCACGGCGACCCGGTCGGCGATCTCGGCCGCCACCCCGAGATCGTGGGTGATCAGCAGGACACCCATCCCGAGTTCGTCGCGGAGCCGGTCGACGAGTTGCAGGATCTGCGCCTGCACGGTGACGTCGAGCGCGGTGGTGGGCTCGTCGGCGATGAGCAGTCGGGGGCCGAGGGCGACCGCCATGGCGATCAGGATCCGCTGCCGCATCCCGCCGGAGAACTGGTGCGGATAGTCGCGTACCCGGCGGTCGGGGGCCGGGATGCCGACCAGCCGGAGCAGTTCGGCGGCCTCGGCCCGGGCGGCGCGGCGGGAGAGCCCTCGGTGCAGCCGGAAGACCTCGCCGAGCTGGTCGCCGATCGAGAGCACCGGGTTGAGCGCGGAGAGCGCGTCCTGGAAGACCAGCGACATCGTCCGGCCGCGCAGCTTCCGGACCTGCTCCGGCCCGGCGCGGGTCAGGTCGTGCCCGGCGACCACGGTTCGCTCGGAGCGGACCCGCACGCCGCCGCCGTCGAGCAGTCCCATCACGGCGCGGGCGGTGACGGACTTGCCGGAGCCGGACTCGCCGAGCAGCACGAGCACCTCACCGGCGGCGATGTCGAGGTCGACGCCGCGTACGGCGGGTACGGTGCCGCGCCGGCCGGTGAAGGTGACGTCGAGGCCCCGGACCCGCAACGCGGCCGGCGCGTCGGCCGCGGCCTGCTGGCCGGCTGCCGTCGTCGGGTCGGGGTCGGATGACCGCTGGGAGCTTTCCACCTCGCTCGTCACTACACCTCCCGAATTTCCGTGATGTTTCCCGGCGTAACGATTTCTGGCAAGCCGCCCATGTTCTGCGCCGGAGTTGGGCAACATGTTGACACGCTGCGCCTGATCCTGGCAATCTCTGCTCCCACATCGCCGACATTGCACACCCAGTTCAGGTCACGGCGCCGAAATCCACCGCGCGACCGGCGACCCCTGGGACGACCCGAAGGAGGGGAGCGGCGTGCTCGACCCGGCCACCCGCTACACCGGATACACGTCCTACAGCTACCTGGAGGCAGGCGCCGACTACCGGGAGTTCACGCTCGCCCCGGAGATCGGCCGGGTGCCGGCGTACCAGGGAATCTCCCTCTCCGACGGGCAGCGGGACCGGGTCCGGCGGCTGCTCACCGACAACGTCGTCATCTCGCTGCACGACCATCCATCGGTCTTTCCGGAGGAGATCGGCCAGACCGTCGACTACAACCGGACCGCCCGGCACCACACCGGCTATGCCGGCCTGGCCCGCTCCGGGATGACCGCGGTCTTCGACAACATGATGGACGGCACCTGCTGCGTCACCAGCCAGATGGGCTGGAAGTGGACCGATGTCGTCGCCGACCTCGGGATGCGTCTCTCCGACCTGGCCCACCAGGACTACCTGATCCGGGTCGAGAAGCTGGCCGACATCCGGTACGCCCACGAGACCGGCCGGATGGGCCTGGTGCTGGCGACCGAGGCGGCCACGATGATCGAGAACGAGCTGGACCGGATCGACATGCTCTACGGCTTCGGCGTCCGGCAGATGGGCATCGCCTACAGCGAGGCGAACACCCTGGGCAGCGGCCTCAAGGAGCGCGGCGACGGCGGGCTGACCTACTTCGGCGAGAAGGCCGTACGCCGGATGAACCGGCTCGGCATCGCCATCGACGTCTCGCACTCCGGGGATCGTACGTCGATGGACGTCATCACCGCCTCCACCAAGCCCATCTTCATCACCCACGCCGGGTCGCGTACCGTCTGGCCGACCAACCGGATGAAGCCGGACGAGGTGATCCGGGCCTGCGCCGAGCGCGGCGGGGTGCTCGGCCTGGAGGCCGCGCCGCACACCACGCTCTCGCCGGCCCATCCCGAACACAGCATCGAGTCGGTGATGGACCACTTTGTGCACTGCGTCGACCTGGTCGGCATCGACCACGTCGCCTTCGGGCCGGACACACTCTTCGGCGACCACGTCGGCCTGCACGACACCTTCGCCGCGCACCTCTCCATCGCCGAGGCGCACGGGCACGTCGAGCACCCCCGCGTGCCCTACGTCGACGGCCTGGAGAACCCGGCCGAGTGCTACTGGAACATCGTCTCCTGGCTGGTCGGCCACGACTACTCGGACGACGAGATCGGCAAGGTCCTGGGGGGCAACATCATGCGCGTCCTTGAGGAGGTCTGGTGATGCGTACATTCCGGCGCGCCCTCGCCGTGGCGGCGGGCACCCTCTCGATAGGGCTGGCGGCAACCGCCTGCTCGCCCAGTAATCCCGACAGCGACGCAGGCGGCGGCAGCGGCGGCTCGGCGGACCGGATCACGATCGGCACCACCGCCGACGTGCTCAACTACAATCCGCTGGTCGGCAACAGCCGCACCGACACCTGGGTCACCAACCTGATGTATCCCCGGATGATGAGCATGGGGATGGACGGGGTCCGCTCGCCCTACCTGGCCAGCGAGTGGGAGTACCTCGACGGCGGTCGCAAGGCGAAGTTCACGCTGCGGGACGACTTCACCTGGAGCGACGGGGAGAAGGTGACCGCCGAGGACGTGGCGTTCACCATCGACGCCGTCGCCAAGGAGAAGATCGGTGTGGTGGCGGGGCTGATCTCGTCGTACCAGAAGTCCACGGTCATCTCCCCGACGGAGATCGAGTTTCAGCTCTCCCAGCCGGACGGGACCTTCCTGGAGAACGTCGGCTTCTGGATGCCGGTCGTGCCGGAGCACGTCTTCGGCAAGGTCGGCAGCGTGCAGAAGTTCGCCAACGACTCCGACTGGGTGTCGGCCGGGCCGTACAAGCTGACCACCGTGGAGCGGGGCCAGCGGTACGTGCTGGAGCGGATGGAGAACTTCCCGCTGGTGGAGGGGGGTCCGAAGGCCAGGGAGGTGGTCTTCCGGGTCTTCCCCGACGTCAACACCGAGGCACTGGCGCTGCGCAACGGCGACATCGACATGATCGCCAACGCGCTGCCGCCGCCGCTGGCCAAGACCCTGGAGGGCGACAGCAAGATAAAGCTGGTCACGGTGCCGTCGCTGGGCTGGGCGCACATGCAGTACAACACCGCCCGCAAGCCACTGGACAAGCTGGAGGTACGGCAGGCGCTGGCCGCCGCGGTCGACTACGAGGCGATCCGCCGGGTGGCGTTGCAGGGCAAGGCCGTGTCGTCGAACTCCTCGGTGCTCACCCCGACGCTGAAGCAGTGGCAGGACCCGTCCGCCAAGGAGTACGCGCACGACCCGGCCAGGGCGAGGACGCTGCTGACCGGCGCCGGCTTCGCCGACGGCAACGGTGACGGGCTCTTCGACGGGCTCAGCCTGCGGATGATCTACGACCAGGCCGACCCGAACATCTCCAAGTGGGCGCAGCTGGTCCGGGACTCCAGCAAGGAGGCCGGGATCGAGATCAAGCTGGAGGGCCTGGAGCGGAACACGTACGTGGAGAAGTACACCGCGCGGGACTACGACATCTACGCCGGCTCGTGGGCGATCATGGAGAACCCCCCGGCCAACCTGGCGCTGGCCTTCAAGTGCGAGGGCTTCATCAACTACGCCAACGCCTGCGACCCGGAGCTGGACACCCTGATCGACCAGGCCCGGTCGCAACTGGACCAGGCCGCCCAGAAGGCCCCGATCCAGCAGGCCGCAAAGATCATCACCGACAAGGTGTACGACAACGTCCTCTACGTCGAGGAGTTCACCATCGCGCACTCGGCGGAGTGGTCCAACTTCCTGGTCCAGCCGAGTGAGCTGCTCTCCATCGTCAACCCTGTCTCCGTGGCCCAGGCCACGAAGAGCTAACCCGAGGGTTGTTAGGAAGGGCCCCCGCTACAACAGAAAGCGATAACGGGGGGCCCTTCCTTACACCTCAGCTTGAGGAGGAGACGTGTCTGCTGGGGCCCGGTTCGTCACGCGCCGGCTGCTGCGCGGGGTGCTGACGATGTGGTTCGCGGTGACCGTGACGTTCTTCCTGTTGCGGCTGCTGCCCGGCGATCCGGCGCTGGCGGTGGCGGATCCGGGGATGACCGAGGAGCTGCGGGCCGACCTGCTCCGCGACTACGGCCTGGACCGGCCGCTGGCGGTGCAGTACTGGGAGTACCTGACCCAGCTTCTCCAGGGCAACCTCGGGGTGTCGTTCCGGCAGAACCAGCCGGTGCTGGACATCCTGCTGGAACGGCTGCCCTGGACGCTGCTGCTGGCCGGCTCCGCGCTGCTGGTGACCGTCGCGCTCGGCATCCCGCTCGGGGTGGTCGCGGCGACCCGGGCCAGGGGCACCCTGGACCGGCTGATCCAGGTCGGCGGGATCACCGGCCAGTCCCTCTTCATCCCCAGCATCGGGGTGCTGCTGCTCTACGTCTTCGGGGTGCAGCTCGGCGTCCTGCCGATCGGCGGGGCGATGGGCGACGACGTCTACGGGCTGGCCGCGTACGGCAGCATCGCGCTGCACCTGGTCCTGCCCTGCCTCTCGCTGGTGCTGGTGCAGCTCGGCTCGTACGTGCTGACCCTGCGCAGCACGCTCATCGACGCGCTCGGCGAGGACTACTGCACGCTGGCCCGCGCCAAGGGACTGCCGAACCGGAAAGTGGTGTGGCGACACGCGCTGCGCAACGCGCTGCTGCCGACGACCACGCTGGTCGGGCTACAGCTCGGTTTCCTGGTCGGCGGGGCGGTGCTCACCGAGTCGATCTACGCCTACCCGGGGGTGGGCCGGGCCATCTTCGAGGCGGTGGGCCAGCTCGACTTTCCGGTGTTGCAGGGCGCGTTCCTGATGCTCGCCTTCGCGGTGATCGCCGCCAACCTGCTCACCGACCTCGCCTACGGACTGCTCGACCCGAGGGTGCGCACGTCATGACGACGACAGACCTGATCGTGCCGCCGCCCGGCGATACGCCACCGCCCGGCGACCGGCCACCACCCGGCGGGACACCGCCGCCGGGGGACCTGCCGCCGCCGGCCGCGGCTCCCGGCGGGGGCGGCGGGCTGCCGCCGTCCGAGTCGGTCGGGCGGCAGACCTGGCAGGCGTTCCGGCGCAACCCCCTCGGCCTGGCCAGCGCCGGGGTCCTGCTCCTGCTCGGCCTGGTCGCGGTCGCCGCGCCGCTGATCGCCGACTACCCCAGCGGGTACGGCGAGGAGGTGCTCGCCGGCCCCGGCGCCGGGCACTGGTTCGGCACCGACGACCTCGGGCGGGACGTCTTCGCCCAGGTGGTCTGGGGCACCCGGGTCAGCATCGTGGTCGGCCTGGCGGCCAGCCTGCTGGCGATCGTGATCGGCGTGCTGGTCGGGGTCGCGGCGGCGTACTTCCGCCCGGCCGACCTGGTGCTCGGGATGATCGTCGACGTCTCGCTCTCGCTGCCGGTGCTGCCGCTGATGATCCTGGTCGCCGCGCTGGCCGGGCCGAGCGTGCCGACCCTGGTGGTGGTGATCGCGGTCTTCAGCTGGCCGGAGGTGGCCCGGGTGGTCCGCTCGCAGGGGCTGGCCGTGGTGCCGATGCCGTACGTCTCGGCGGCGCACGTGATCGGCGGCTCGCACCTCTGGGTGATCCGCAAGCACGTGCTGCCCGGCGTCGCACCGGTGGTCGCGGTCTCGGTGGTGCTGACCACCTCCCGGGCGGTGCTCTCCGAGGCCGGGCTCTCCTTCCTCGGCCTCGGCGACCCGAACAGCTGGTCGTGGGGGACGATCCTGCACCAGGCGCAGCGCTCCGGCTCGCTCGCCACCGCCTGGTGGACCACGCTCTTTCCGTCGCTGGCCATCCTGCTGCTGGTGGTGGCCACCACCCTGCTCGCCGTGGCGTACAACGACGCCCGCAACCCGAGGACGAGGTGACGAGGCCGGTGCGACTGGCTGCTTCCTTCTACGCCACCCTGCACGAGACCGTCCGGGCCCAACTGGACCGGGCCGGGCTGGACGCGCTGCTGCTGGACGATCCGCTCGACGTGGCGTACCTGACGGGTTTCGCGCACTTCCCGAACGAGCGCCCGGTCGCCGCCTACCTGGCCCGGGACGGCGCCGTGCTGCTGCTCGTCCCGGACCTGGAACGGGAGTACGCGGCCGACCAGCGCGCCGCCGCCGAGCTGGTGGTATATCCGGAGTTCCCCGGTGAGCGGAGCCCGTGGCAGGTGCTCCGGGACGCGGTGCCGGCGCCACCGGTCCGGGCCGGCTACGCCCCCTCCACCTCGGTCGCCCGGGTCGCCGGCATCGGCGCCGCCTTTCCCGGTACGGCGTGGGAGTCGAGCGACCTCGTCGGCACGCTGCGGCTGCGCAAGACCCCGGAGGAGATCGCCCTGCACACCGAGGCGGCCCGGATCGCCGACGCGATGCTGGCCGAGGGGGTCCGGCTGGTCACCGGGGCGGTGGCCGGCGGCGGTGAGCTGCCCACCGAGACCGAGCTGGCCGGCCACGTCACCCGGTACGGCGCCGCGATGATGTACGCCGAGCACGACGACGTCGTGGTGGTGCCGATGCTCACCGGCGGCCTCGTCTACGGCGGCCCGAACTCGGCCCAGCCGCACCGGCTGCCCGGCGGCGACCGGCTGCGCTCCGGCGAGCCGTTCATGCTCTCGCTCGGCTGTGCCGTCGGCGGCCGGTTCGTGGAAAGCGAGCGGACCTTCCTGCTCGGCGGGGCAACGGCGGAGCAGCGCCGCTACTACGAGGTGGTCCGGGAGGCGCAGCAGGTCGGCACCGAGGCGCTGCGCCCGGGGGTGCGGTGCGTGGACGCCAACCGCGCCTGCCTGGAGGTGATCCGCCGGGCCGGGCTCGGGGAATACCTGCGGCACCGGCAGGGGCACGGGATCGGGCTCGGCTTCCACGAGCCGCCCTGGGTGGCCGACGGTGACGAGACGGTGCTGGAGCCCGGGATGGTGCTCTCCAGCGAGCCCGGGGTCTACGTACCCGGGCACGCCGGCTACCGGATCTCGGACACCGTACTGGTGACCGGCGACGGGCCGCGCCGGCTCACCGGCTATCCCCGGGACCTCGACGAGATCACGATCGGAGCATGACCATGACCAGCGGACCGACGATGGTGGAGATCAACGGCAACCGCCTCAACGTGCTGGTGCTCGGCGACGACGCCGAAGGGCCCGGTGGGACGGCCGGCGGACCCGGTGACGCGCCGGGGAAGCCGGTGATGATAGTGCATCATGGCGCGCCGGGGCTGGGTTCGATGGCGGAGCCGAGGGCGGCGTTCGCGCCCTACGCCGACGAGTACCGGGTGGTGGTCTTCGACGCCCGGGGATCGGGGGCGAGCGAGGGGAACGGGCCGTTCACCCACGAGCAGTGGGCCGCCGACGTGGACGGGCTGCGACAGTGGATCGGCGCGGAACGGATCGTGATGGCCGGCGGCTCCTACGGCGGCTTCGTCGCGATGGAGTACGCGATCCGCTATCCGGACCGGGTCGCCGCGCTGGTGCTCCGGGACACCGCCGCCGACAACGCCAACCAGGAGCTGGCGCTCCGCAACGCCCTCGCCTCGGCGCGGGTCGAGATCGACCGGGTGAAGCTGGACCGGATCATGTCCGGGACGGTCCGGGACGACGACGACCTGCGGGACTGCTGGGCGGAGATCCTGCCCCTCTACGACCACGACCTGGACTGGGCGAAGGTGCGGCAGCGGGTGGCCGACACCCCCTACCGGTACGCCACGCACAACTTCGCATTCTCCGTCAACCAGCCGAACTACGACATCAAGCCGTTGCTCCCCCGGATCTCCTGCCCGACCCTGGTCACCGTGGGTAGACACGACTGGATCACGCCGGTGGAGTGCAGCGAGACGATCGCCGGGCTGATCCCCGGCGCGAAGCTGGTGGTCTTCGAGCACTCCGGACACTCCCCGCAGCTCGAGGAGGCGGAGCGGTTCCAGCGGGTGGTCCGGGAGTTCCTGGCGGGCGTAGCGGCGTCGCGGGCATGATCCCCGGCGACGCGTACGACCTCGACCCGACCGACCGGCGCATCGTCGCCGCACTCCAGGTCAACGGCCGGGCGAGCTGGACGGACATCGCCCAGCTCACCGGCACCTCGGTCACCACGGTGGCCCGGCGGGCGCAGCAGTTGCTGGCCGACGGGCTGGTCAAGGTCGCCGCCGCGCCGCAGCCCGGCGGCGGCCCCGCCGACCTGCTGATCGTGCGGATCCGCTGCGCGGCCGGCAGTCAGCTCCCCGCCGCCCAGGCGCTGGCCGCGATGCCGGAGATCCGGTTCGTGGCACTGGTGACCGGCGTCTACGACCTGGTCGCCGAGGTGCTGGTGCCGAAGGGGACCAGCCTGCACAGCGTGCTGCTCAACGGCCTGCAGAAGATCCCCGGGATCCAGGGCAGCGTCGCCGACCTGGAGCTGCACACCTACAAGTCCACCCACGAGTGGTCCCGGCATCTGCTCGGCACGGAGAGCCAGCTCGTCGCCCCGCCGCCGGTGCACGACTGTCCACCGGCGCACCTCGACGAGCTGGACGAGCGGATCATCTCGGCACTGCGCGACGACGGCCGGAACAGCTTCCAGGCCGTCGCGGGCGGGCTCGGAGTCAGCGAGAGTACGGTCCGGCGGCGGTTCGAGTCGCTCTACAACGCCGGCTGCGTACAGGTGATCACGCTGGTGCCGGCGGCGGCGCTCGGCTTCGAGGCGGAGATCCTCTTCTGGCTCTCGGTGGCGCCGTCCCGGCTCGACGCGGTGGCCCGGGAACTGGCCGCGCTGCGCGGCGTCCGCTACGTCGCCGCCACGCTGGGCCAGGAGTCGCTGATGTGCGAGGTGATCCTGCCGAGCCACGCCGATGTCTTCGAGTTCACCACCAAGACCCTCGGCAGCATCGAGGGCATCCAGGCCTGGACGGCGGGGGTGCAGTTGCTCACCGTCAAGCGGGGCTTCGTGATCACCCCCTGGGCGGCCCGGCGGCTCGCCGCCGAGGGGCTGGGCGAGGCTCCGCCGCCGGCCGTGCCGACCGGCGGCGCCGCGACCGGCGGCAGCCCGTCCGGCAACGGCCGCGCCACCCGGGGCCGCCGGACCTCGGCCTGACCCCGGTGGCGGCCGGAGTCCGGCCTGACCGCCTGGGTCGGGGACGGCCGGAGTCCGGCCTGACCGGGACGCCGCGCGGTTACCAGGGGCCGAAGACCCGGTCGCCGGTCGTCGAGATCGCCGCGCAGAGCTCGTCGAGGTCGGCGCCGGTCGTCCCGGCAAGCGACCGGACGGTCAGCGGAATCAGGTACGACGCGTTCGGCTGTCCCCGGTGCGGCATCGGCGTCAGGTAGGGGGCGTCGGTCTCCACCAGGATCTGCTCCAGCGGGGTGACCCGGGCCGCATCGCGCAGCCCGACGGCGTTGCCGAAGGTGACCGTGCCGGCGAAACTCAGCAGGTAGCCGCGCCGGACGCATTCGGCGGCGAACTCGGCGTCACCGGAGAAGCAGTGCAGCACCACCGCCTCCGGGGCACCCTCGGAGTCGAGGATCCGGAGCACGTCGGCGTGCGCGTCCCGATCGTGGATCACCAGGGGCTTGGCGTACCGCTTGGCGATCGCGATGTGCGCCCTGAAGCTGGCCTCCTGGGCCGCCCGGCCCTCGTCACCGGTCCGGAAGAAATCCATGCCGGTCTCGCCGACGCCGCGTACCCGCTCCTCGGCGGCGAGCGACTCGATCTCGCGCAGCGCCTCGTCGAGGTCGGTGAGCCGGGGTGCCTCGTTCGGGTGCAGCGCCACCGTGGCCAGCACCGCCGGTTGCCGCCGGGCCAGTTCGGCACCCCAGCGGGACGAGGCGACGTCCACGCCGACCTGCACCAGCCGGTCTACTCCCACCTGCGCCGCCACCTCGACGGCCGCCGCGACCGGATCGGTGGGCCGGCCGTTGCCGCTCCACGGCGGTGTGCCGGCCTCGGAGAGGGTGATGTCGAGGTGGGTGTGACTGTCGATCACGGGTACCGGCAGCGGCTCGGGTACCGGGGGAAACTCCCGCGCCCGGCGGGCGGCCCGCTGGCGGCGGCTCTCGGCTGGCTGGCTCATCGCCGCCAGCATCACACACCGGCCCGGCCCGCCCTGCACACACCCGGCACGCCTGACCCTTCGGCACCCCCGGCACGGCGGCAGACGCCCGGCACGGCAGGCACACGCCAGGCACGGCGGGCACATCCGGCCCGCCAGCACACGCCGGCAGGGCGCCGGCTCGGGCGTCGGCGGAATGCGCGGCCGGCCGAACCGGCGGGTAGGGGCGAACCGAACCGGCGGGTAGGGGCTAGCCCGAACCGGCGCCGGCCGGCCAGCCGAACCGCCAGTTCGGTGCCGGCGTGCCCGGCGCATTCCCGGCCGGTAACCGGATGTTCACCGGGTCGGTGCCGATCGGTCTTAGCGTCGGCGCGGTGAGCGTGACCCCGCAGACCGGTAACGTGTCCCCGCCCGCCGGTGCGGCGACCGGGACGCCGGCCGGGCTGCGGGTCCGCTATGGCGACACCGGGTACCCGGCCGAGGAACTCGCCCGGGGTGCCGCGTACGAGCTCTTCAGCACCGCCCCGGTGCCGGACTTCACGCCGGACCGCCGCCCCGACGCCCGCTACCCCTGGCACCGGTACGCACACGCCAGCGAGGTGGAGCTGCTTCCCGACCGCCGCGCGACCGGCGCCGGCACCGGAGCGGGTGAGCGGGCGAACGGCCTCGGTGTGCCGGACACCCCGCTGATGGCGCCCCTGCACCGGGCCCGGAGCTGGTCGCAGATCCACACCCTCAGCCAGAGCCCGTCCGCCGCCCAGGACCCGCTGCTGCGTGCGGTGCGCGAGTCGGCGACCGTGCAGCGCGGCAGCCAGATGGTCAAGGCGCTCTCCGCCCAGCAGTTCGCCGGGTTCCTGTTGCGCGGCTGGCTGCCGTACGGCTTCTGCTACCGCGAGTACGACGTCGCGCACCTGCGGACCCCGACCGACCAGATGCTGCTGCGCACCGACGCCGAGGCCGGGCGGGCCGTTCCCGAGGTGGCGTACCTGCTGCGCTGGCGGGCGACCGACCCGATCGACTACGTGACGCCGCTGGCCGAGGGGCACCAGGGCCTGATGACGATGCCGCCGCACGACCGGGTCGGGCCGCCGGTGCTCGGCACCGGGTTCACCCCGAGCGGGCGGCACCTCATCCCCGAGTTCGTCACCCGGGACTTCGCCGACCTGCCGTTGCCGGCGAACGCGGCCCTGCTGGCGCACACCCCCGACGGTGACGAGGTGGTGCTCTACACGTACCAGCCGGAGCAGCGCGGCTGGCTGCGGATGGCCGGGCCGCGCTGGCGGCACCTGCTTGCGGCGGCGCCCGGGGTCCCGCCCGACCAGGAGTACGTCTCGACCGGCGACGCCATCCGGTCCACCCTGCTGATCGGCGGCTACCGCGGTCAGGAGCACGAGGCGGTCGCCGACCCGCCCGGCGAGTTCCGGGTGCTGGCGAGGACCCGGGCCGCCCGCTATCCGGTGGAGACCCTCACCCGCCGGGCCCGCTACGTCACCTGGCGCGACACCCGCTGCCTGGTGCTCCGCGAGGAGGGCGGCTGGTTGCGTGTCCGGCTCTGCCGGCCCGACCCGGACAACGTCGCGGCGCTCGGCGCGCAGTGCTACGAACGCGGCGTCTACGAGGCCTGGGCACCGGGGGTGGAGATCACGGACGACCAACTCGTCGACAACCCGTACACGCTCTGACTGGACGTTTGTTTCGCGTTCGCGTCAGTAGTGCCCGATTCGCATCTCGGCCTCGGTGACACAAATGCCGGACCTGACCTGGAATGAACGCATCCGATCCAGCTCTGCTCTGGCCGGAATCGACGCGTTTCACCCTGCGATCCTGTCTGATTCGCTTACGCCCGCAATCAGCGGACATAACGTCCGCCGAGCCGGCCTCCAGACAGCGTACGACCGCACCATGACCGCACGGCGAGCCTACCCATCCGACCTGTCCGACGCCCGCTGGGCCCTGATCGCACCCCGCCTCACCGCCTGGCGCCAGGCCCGCACCGACGCCGGCATCGGCGGCCGCACGCCCACCCACGACCTACGCGAGATCTTCAACGCCATCCTGTACGTCAACCGCACCGGCATCGCCTGGCGCTACCTGCCCCACGACTTCCCGCCCCACGCCACCGTCTACGGCTACTTCGCCGCCTGGAGCAAGGAAGGCATCCTCACCGAACTGAACTACAACCTCACCGGCCTCGTACGCGACCACCACGGCCGCACCATCCACCCCACCGCATCCATCATGGACAGCCAGAGCGTAAAGACCTCCACCAACGTCCCACTGTCCACACAGGGCACCGACGCCGGAAAGAAGATCGTAGGCCGCAAACGCGGCATCATCACCGACACCCTCGGTCTCCTACTGGCGGTGGTCGTCACCGCCGCCAGCGCCAGCGACAACACCATCGGCATCGACCTACTCGACCAGGCCACCACCGCCTACCCCACCCTGACCAAGACCTGGGTCGACGCCGGCTTCAAGAACCGCGTCGTCGAACACGGCGCCCAACTCGGCATCGACGTCGAGACCGTCACCAAGGACCCACAGGCCAAAGGATTCAGCGTCGTCAAACGGCGTTGGGTCGTCGAACGCACCCTGGGATGGCTCATGCACCACCGCCGGCTCGCACGCGACTACGAAGCACGACCCGACAACTCCGCCAGCATGATCACCCTCGCCATGATCGACAACCTCGCCAAACGCCTCACCGCCGAAACCACCCCAACCTGGCGATACGGCTAAACCCACATAACCGACGAAGTACGTGAATCAGACGTCCTCTGACGGCGCGCGAGCACGGCGTGCCGGACGTGGCGCCGCCGGCCGGCCGCGCGGGCGCGGACACTTCCCCGGCGCGACGCCGCCGGGCATTGTGTCTTCCGTGAGCGACGTCGCCCTCTACTACCCGTACGTCAACCTGCCCGAGGACGCCTGGGTGAAGGCGGCCGCCCTGCACTGGCCCCGGCTCGGCCGGATCCGCCCGTCCGGCTACTACGACCTCCGCGACAGCGACACCGTCAAGCGGCTCAGGGACGAGCTCGGCTTCGTCATCGACGTACGCCCCGGCGGACGTCGCCGGTCCTGGGTGGACGGCGCCGTCCTCGCCAGGGTGGACGGCGACCACGTCGACCGGGGTCGGCCGGAGGAGGTCGAGGACCAGGTCGACGCACTCTTCTTCGACTTCCTCGACCGCTACCGCGCCGACCTGACACCCCGGTACGGTGCCGAGGCGCTCGGGGTGGCGTCCGTGCCCCCGCCGGGCCTCTCCGACGGACTCCCGCCGCTCGATCCCCGGCTGGAGAAGATCCATCCGGGCAAGATGTCCTACCGGCTGGCGCAACGCCTGGCCGACGACGGGTTGCTGGTGCACCGCAGCTACTCCTGGCGCCGCGCCTCCGACGGCAGGGTGCTGCACAACTCCGACCTGGCGATGCACGCGCGCCTGGCGGGCGTCTACCTCTCCCTGCTGGCCGACGTGGTCGCCCGGGAGAACAGCATGACGCCCCTCACCGACCAGCCGCTCGCCTCGGCCGTCACCTCGGGCTGGACGATCGAGGCGATGGCCCGGATCCTGCTCGGTCACGACGCCGAGGACGGCGGTGCCGGGACCGGGGAGGACACCGGGGCGTCGACGGACTACAGCCACGCCTTCGCGGTGCTGGCCCTGGAGACGGTGCTGCCACGCGACCTCGCCGCCGTGCCGGTCGAGCGGATCATCGAGGCGCGGCGCCGGCTGCTGCCGCAACTTCTGCGCTATCGCGAATTCCTCGACTCGCTCACCCCGGACTTCGTGGAAATCAGTGCGGTCCGGGACCCGGAGGTGCGCTCCGCGAAACTGCACCACCACGTGCAGAGCAGGATCGCGCATCCGCTCGAGGAAATGGAACGCACGCTCGGCCGCCTCGGCATGCAACCGGTCCGGGCCGTACTCACGCTCCAGACCCTCGCCCCACCGGCGGCGTTGGGCGTCCTGGCGAACGCCGCTCACCTCCCACCGGTCGTCACCGGCACGGGTGTGGTCGCGGGCTGCATCGTCGGTGCCGTGGGCAGCGCGCTCGACCAGCGCAGGCAGGTCCTCGCCGGCCACCCGGCCGGCTATCTGCTGGAACTGCGGCAGGAGTTGGGCCCCTCCGACACCGTCGCGCGGATCCGCTCCGCCATCCGGCGGGCCACCCCGGAGCGACGACGCGGCCGATAACCACCGCGCCGTGATTGCGCTACCTGCCGGAAATTTTCGCCGATAACATCACTGTCGATGACCGCAGCCGGATTACCGGTGCGCGACAGTCAGGACCCGCACGGCCCGATCCTCACCTTCACCCCGCTGCCCTGGCGCCGTTTCGTCGACGCCGTACAGTCGCAGCTCCGCCGGTAGCCGGTGCCCGGACTGGCGACCTGGACAACAGAGGCGTCATGCGGCATGGATAGCGCCTCTGTTGTCCAGGTGACGACCGTCGGCCCGCGAGGTGGCTCGCCGGGCACGAGCGGGCGGCGTGGCGGATCGGGTGCGTCAGCCTCGGGCCGGTGTGGGCATGTGCTGGCCGAGGATGTCCTGGACGATGACGCCCTCGTCCACCGCCCGCTGGCCGGCGTAGCAGGTCCAGTGCAGGCCGGCGGTGTCCACCCCGACACATCCGCCTGTCGACGAAGCGGTGCCGCGACTGCCACGCCTGGGCGAACGTCTCGGCGGTCAGGTCCAGCGCCGCTTCGTGATCGTTGGTACGCCGGCGGCAGAACCCGTGGATCGCCGCCGCGTACCGGTCGTAGAGCTCGCGGAAGGCGTGTGCGTCGTGGTCCGCGGCCGCGAGCAGCTCGAAATCGCTCCTCATCCGCGTTCCGCCCGGCCGGCCTTCGGAGATGCGTGGTCGCCAACGTGTCCCTCCCAGGTTGTCGGTGCTCTCACACCTTTCCCATGCCGGACACCTGGTCGGTTGTTTCACTCACCACCGGACGGGTGGGTGGGACGGGGGAAACCGGTGGGCGGGTCAGGGCTTGCGGAGCAGGATGCCGCACTCCATGGACCGCTGGTTCTCCGGTGGCGACTCCAGATAGGGCCGCAGCGGCTCGTCGACGTGCTCCAGCGTCGGCTGGTCGGGGTCGGGACGCCAGTCGACGACCTTGACCAGGCCCGGCTCGACCGTCTCCGCCGGCTCCAGCCCGCGCAGCAGGTCGACGACCTCCTGCACCGTACGGTTCCGCCAGGTCAGGCCGAGTCGCCTGGTCATCTCGTTGCCCTCGTCGACGGTCGCCCGGTCCACCCCGCACACCTGTGAGAACGCCAGGTGGCTGCCGGGCGGGAGCACCCCCCACACCTTCTCGAACATGCTCCGCAGCCTGTCGTCGTCGACGATGGAGTGGCCGATGGAGAGGAAGAGCGCCGCCACCGGCCGGGAGAAGTCGATCAACTTCCGTGTCTCCGGGTCGCCGAGGATCCGCTCCGGCTCGGTCATGTCCGCCGCGATCACGGTGGTGGTCCGGTCGTCGGCGAGGAGCGCGCGGCCGTGCGCCAGCACGATCGGGTCGTTGTCGACGTAGACCACGCGGGCGTCCGGCTGGAACTGCTGGGCCACCTGGTGCACGTTGGCCTGGGTCGGCAGCCCGCTGCCCATGTCGAGGAACTGCCGGATCCCGGCGTCGCGGGCGAGGTAACGGACCAGGCGGTAGAGGAAGAGCCGGTTGTTCCGGGCCTCGGTGACGCCCTCCGGGAACTGCTTGTGCACGGCCAGCACCGCCGCCCGGTCCACCGGGAAGTTGTCCTTGCCGCCGAGGCAGTAGTCGTACATCCGAGCCGGGGTCGGCACGTCCTGCCGGATCAGGGGCATGCTTCCGTCATTGGGCGCGGTCACGACATCAGCTCCACACTCGACAGCGCCGCTCGCCGCGACGCCGGGCAGCGGACATGGGGATGGAAAGCGTACCGGCCGGAGGGCTCAACCGCCGAGCCGGGCGAGCTCCTCGTCCACGATCGACGGGTCGAGCTTGCGGAACACCGGCTTCGGCGCGGCCAGGGCCCGGCCCGGCTCGACCGGCACCGACTCCCACCTCGCGCCGACCGTGTAGTCCCCGGTCAGCACCGGGTACGACGGCCCACCGTCGAGGTCGTCGACCGCCACGATCGACGGCATCGGCGCGTGTACGCCGGTGCCGCCCAGCAGCTCGTGCACCTTCTGCGCCGAGTGCGGCAGGAAGGGGGTGAGCAGCGTGTTGGCGTCGCTGACCACCTGGAGCGCGACGTGCAGGACGGTGCCCATCCGGGGCTTGTCGGCCTCGCCCTTGAGCTTCCAGGGAGCCTGCTCGGAGAGGTATTTGTTCGCCTCCGCCACCACCCGCATCGCCTCGCCGATCGCCTGCTTCTGCCGGTGCCGGGCGATCAGGTCGCCGACGGTGGCGAACGCGGAGCGGGCGGTGGCGAGCAGTGCCTCGTCGGCCTCGGTGAGCCCGGCCGGGTCGACCGACGGGATCGCGCCGAAGTTCTTCGCCGCCATCGAGATCGAACGGTTGACCAGGTTGCCCCAGCCGGCGACCAGCTCGTCGTTGTTGCGGCGCAGGAACTCCGCCCAGGTGAAGTCGGTGTCCTGGCTCTCCGGGCCGGCGACGGCGATGAAGTAGCGCAGCGCGTCCGCGTCGTACCGGGCCAGGAAGTCGCGTACGTAGATCACGACCTGGCGGGAGGAGGAGAACTTCTTCCCCTCCATGGTCAGGAACTCGCTGGAGACCACCTCGGTCGGCAGGTTGAGCCGGCCGAGGTCGCCGGGCTCGCCGCCCCGGTCGCCGTCGCCGTCGTAACCGAGCAGCAGCGCCGGCCAGATCACCGAGTGGAAGACGATGTTGTCCTTGCCCATGAAGTAGTAGCCCCGGGCGTCGCCGCCCTCGCCCTCCGCCGAGCCCTGGGCGTCCGCCGCCCACCAGCGCCGCCACGCCTCCGGGGCGCCGGAGCGCCGCGCCCACTCGATCGACGCCGACAGGTAGCCGATCACCGCGTCGAACCAGACGTAGATCCGCTTGTCGCTGCGGTCGCGCCAGCCCTCCAGCGGGATCGGTACGCCCCACTCCAGGTCCCGGGTGATCGCCCGGGGCTGGAGGTCGTCGAGCAGGTTCCGGGAGAAGCGCAGCACGTTCGGCCGCCAGCCCTCCCGGCCGTCCAGCCACTTCCCGAGCGCCTGGGCGAAGGCGGGCAGGTCGAGGAAGAAGTGCTCGGTCTCGACGAACTGTGGCGTCTCGCCGTTGATCTTCGAACGGGGGTTGATCAGGTCGACCGGGTCGAGCTGGTTGCCGCAGTTGTCGCACTGGTCGCCCCGGGCGTGCGGGTAGCCGCAGATCGGGCAGGTGCCCTCGATGTAGCGGTCCGGCAGGGTCCGGCCGGTCGACGGCGAGATCGCCCCCATGGTCACCTTGGGCACGATGTAGCCGTTGCGGTGCAGCGTCTCGAAGAGCTCCTGCACCACGGCGTAGTGGTTGCGGGTGGTGGTGCGGGTGAAGAGGTCGTAGGAGAGGCCGAGCCCGTGCAGGTCCTCGACGATCACCCGGTTGTAGCGGTCGGCCAGCTCGCGCGGGGTGACCCCCTCCTTGTCCGCCTGCACCTGGATCGGGGTGCCGTGCTCGTCGGTGCCGCTGACCATGAGCACGTCGTGGCCGGCCATCCGCATGTACCGGCTGAACACGTCGGAGGGGACGCCGAAGCCGGAGACGTGGCCGATGTGGCGCGGGCCGTTTGCGTACGGCCAGGCAACCGCCGCGAGAACGTGACTCATGGGAAGCAAGCCTAGTGACCGCCGTCGGCGCACCGCGAACCAATGCCGGACCTGGCCCGAGGGCACGGTGCGGGGCCGGTTCCGGGGCGGGACATCGAAGAGTACTGTGGGGGAAAGATCACTCAACCTGCCAATATTCAGACTGATATCCGACTTTCTTATCCTTCGACACGCCTGGTCGGCTGTCCGCCGGAGCCGGGGCAGCGTTGTCCAATGGACGGGTGACGGGCCACGAGGGTGGGCAGCGAGCAGCGGAAACGCGCCCCTGTCCGGCCGACCCCGATCCGTCGGCGGCCGCCACGCCGCCACCGGATCCGGCCACGCCGCCACCGGATCCGGCCGGCCCCTCTCCCGTACCGGTCGAGGAGCCGACGCCCGACGGAGCTGACGCGCCGGCCGGCGAGAGCCCACGCCCCGGCGACGTCGCGCTCTCTGGCGACGACACACTCACCGGCGACGTCGAGCCGGCTCCCCCCGCCGAGGGCGGGCCGGCGCCGCACCAGCGGCCCGCTCCGGGGTACGAGCCCACACCGGCCGGCCCGTTCCGGGGTGCGACTCCGGCGCTCGGTTCCGCCCTGCTCGGCGCCCCCGGCTCGCCCAGCGGGCCGTCCGGCATCGAGCCGACCACCGGCGCCCCGCTCGCGATGCTGCCCCGACGGGCGCCCAGGGCCGCACCGGCCTGGGACCGGCCGACCGGGGTGCTACCCACCCAGCCGGGCGCGGATCCGGAGGCGGCCGACGAGGACGACTTCTGGCTGCCGATCGAGGAGGTCCACTGGGACGGCACGCCCGTGCAACCCACCCCGCGGACCTGGTACGGGCGGCCGAAGAAGGACCCGGCCGCGAAGGCGGCCCTGCAACGGGTGGCCCGGCCGCCGAAGCCGCAGCGGCATCCGGCGCTCGGGCTGGCGGGCGTGATCCTCTGCTCCCTGCTCACCAGCTTCTTCGCCTGGGTCACCGCCGAGCCGTTCTGGCTCGCCGTCGGGCACGGCGAGCCGGGCATCGCGACGGTGCTGGGCTGCACCGGCCGAGGGCTGGGGCAGCACTGCCGGGGCGAGTTCCTCGCCGACAGCGGCCTGTTCCGGGTGCACGACGTCCAACTGATCGGGGTCGACGGGGATCACCGGGATCCCGGCACCCCGCTGGTGGCGCGGATGACCGGCGCGGAGAGCGCGAAGGCGTATGTCGGTGTGGGCACCGGCCAGCTGCACCTGCGCTGGATGCTCGGCCTCGGGATGGTGCTGCTCTGCGCCGCGGGTGCCGGCTGGGTCACCGGCGCGCTGCGGCTGCCCGACCGCCGGACCCGGCACGCCACGATCCTGGTCAGCGTCGCCGGCCCGCTGCTGCTCACCGCCGGCTTCCTCCTCGCCGCCTTCTGAGCCGCTGCCGCTGCCGCTGCCTGAACCGTCACGCTCTGGGCCGCCGCCTTCTGGGCTGCGGGGCGCGTCCCGTCACCCGTGGACGGCGGCGTAGACGTCGCGGCGGCGCAGGCCGTACTCGGTGGCGACGGCGGTGATGGCGTCGCGGCGGGAGCTGCCCCGCGCCTCCCGCTCAGCCACCGCGGCCTTCAGGTCGGCGACGTCCGGGGGCGGCGCGGCTACCGCCGGGGCGCCCGCGACCACCAGGGTGATCTCGCCGCGGGGTTCCCCGGCGGCGGCCCACTCCGCCAGCGCGCCGAGGGGGCGACGGAGCACCTCCTCGTAGGTCTTGGTCAGCTCGCGGCAGAGCGCCGCCGGCCGATCGGCCCCGAAGGTGGCGGCCAGGTCGGCGAGGGCCGCGGCGACCCGGTGCGGCGCCTCGAAGAGGACGAGGGTGCGTTCCTCGGCGGCGAGCGCCCGGAGTCGGGCCCGGCGCGCGCCGCCGGAGCGGGGCAGGAAGCCCTCGAAGCAGAACCGGTCGGTGGGCAGCCCCGACAGGGCGAGTGCGGTGGTGACGGCGCTCGGGCCGGGTGCCGCGGTGACCGGTGCCCCGGCGTCGAGCGCGGCCCGGACCAGCCGGTAGCCGGGGTCGGAGACGCTCGGCATGCCGGCGTCGGTCACCAGCGCGACGAGGGCGCCGTCGCGAAGGGCGTCGACCAGGTCGGGGGTGCGGCGTTCCTCGTTGCCCTCGAAGTACGACACGATCCGGCCGGTGATGGTGACGTCCAGGTCGCGGGCGAGCCGGGTGAGTCGGCGGGTGTCCTCGGCGGCGACGACGTCGGCCTCGGCGAGGGCCTCCCGGAGCCGCGCCGAGGCGTCGCCGGGGTTCCCGAGCGGCGCGCCGAGCAGGATCAACCGGCCGCTACCGGGTGATTTTCCCACGTACCAGCCCTCTCATCGATAGTCGTCATCGCATATAGCGAGCGTCGTGCCCCGTTTCGCACCTTGGCAGCCTACGATCACGGGGTGACTCTGGCGTCGACAGCGCAGACCGAGAGCCCGGGCAGCGCCGGGCCGCCGGCAGCTCCGGTGGTCGAGGTGACCGCGACAACCCCGGGGGCGACAGCCACCGCAGAGCGGTCCGAGCGCTCCGCAGGGGGCGTGCCGGCGATCATCAGGCGCCGGCTGGCGCCGTTCGACGCCCGGCTCGAACCGTGGTCCTGGCTGGCCACCGCCGTCGTGGTGCTGATCGCCGCCATCCTCCGCCTGGTCGGGCTGAGCAGCCCCAAGGGCAAGATCTTCGACGAGATCTACTACGCCACCGACGCGCACAACCTGCTGCAGCGCGGCATCGAGTGGGACGAGAAGAACAATACCGCCGCGTACGTCGTCCATCCGCCGCTCGGCAAGTGGATGATCGCGGTCGGCGAGTGGATCTGGGGCTACAACGAGCTGGGTTGGCGTTTCTCGGCCGCGATCATCGGCACGCTCTCCGTGCTGCTGCTGATCCGGATCGCCCGCCGGATGTTCCACTCGACCGTGCTCGGTTGCACCGCCGGGCTGCTGATGGCGCTGGACGGCTTCCACCTGGTGCTCTCCCGCACGGCCCTGCTCGACATCTTCCTGATGTTCTTCGTGTTGGCCGCCTTCGGCGCCCTGGTGCTGGACCGGGACGCCCGGCGTGCCCGCTGGCTGCGGGCGGTCGAGTCCGGCCTCGACCCGAGCCAGCCGGGCCGCCGGCACCGGCCGGCGTTCCGCTGGTCCGACGGGGTGCCCTGGTGGCGGCTGCTCGCCGGTGTGCTGCTGGGCTGCGCGTTCGCGGTGAAGTGGAGCGCACTCTACTTCGTGCCGGCCTTCGCGCTGCTGGCCGTGCTCTGGGAGGTCGGCGCCCGGCGCTCGGCCGGGGTACGCCGACCGTGGCGGGACACCTTCCTCGACGAGGGGCTCTGGTTCGTCGGCGCCGGGGTGCTGATCGGCGTCGTCTATCTCGCCAGTTGGTCGGGCTGGTTCGCCAGCGACGACGGCTACTTCCGCAACTGGCGGGCCGACACCGGCCAGTCCAGCCTGCCGGTCATCGGCGATCTCCAGAACCTGTGGCACTACCACGCCGAGGCGCTCAAGTTCCACTCCGGCCTGGACGACACGCACGTCTACCAGTCCTGGCCGTGGCAGTGGCTGCTGCTCGGCAGGCCGGTCGCGTTCCACTGGTCCGACCAGGGCGCCTGCGGGGCACCGAGCTGCGCCTCGGAGATCCTGCTGCTCGGCACCCCGCTGCTGTGGTGGTCGTTCCTGCCGGCGCTGGTCGTCCTCGCCTGGCTCGGCCTCGCCCGGCGGGACTGGCGGCCGCTGGCGATCCTGCTGCCGGTCGCCGCCGGCCTGCTGCCGTGGTTCTGGTTCGCGCAGGAGGGCCGGACGATGTTCTTCTTCTACGTCGCGCCGGTGGTGCCGTTCATGATCCTGGCGGTGTCCTACGTGCTGGGCGTGATCACCGGCCCGGCCCGGGCACCGGCGCCCGCGGTCGCGTCGGCGGGCGGTGGCACCGGATCGGCCGGCGACAACGATCCGGCCGGGCGGACGAGTGACCGCCGCATGATCGGCGCGATCGTCGCCGGCACCTACGTGCTGCTGGTCGCGATCTGCTTCGCCTACTTCTATCCGATCTTCGTCGGCCAGCTCCTGCCCTACGCGGAGTGGTCGAGCCGGATGTGGCTCGGCAACCGCTGGATCTGATCTCCGGGGGGACCGCAGGGCCGGTGGGGACTGCGGTCCGTCACGCCCCTGCCGTCCGGCCCGTCTCCACGGTGGACACCGTGCCGCGTCGGCCAGGTGGCGTGCGGCAGGCGCGGGACGCGAAGCTGCGGTATGCGAAGGCGCGGCGCGCAAAGGGGCGTGGCGCACGACGGTGCGGCGGACACAAAGGTGCGCGCCCCGATCGCCTGCCACGGGGGAAGCGGGCGATTGGGGCGCGCACCAAGGAGCTTAACCACCCTGGATCAGTGACACAACGGGTGGTGTTAAGTCAGATTTCCGACCGACGCACCGCCGAGCAGAACGGGCGTTTGGGGCGGAGCGCCCGGACGGGCATCAGCCTTCCGACCTGCGGCGCCACCCCGCCGGCACCGGGGGCGTTTCCCGGCCACCGGGGTGGTTTTTCCGGGGTCGGACCGGCCCGCTTCCGGCGTTGCCCCGCCCGAAGCCATCGACATGGTTACGAAGTCGTTATCGACGCTCGCGACGCGGCGGGGCGGCTCCATAGCCGTCCGGCGGCCCGCCCCAGCCCGGGATGCCGGCTCCCGACCGCCCCGTGACGCTGCCCGACGGGGAAGGAGCTGACACCCAACTGACCTGAAGAGCCCACTGTCGGGCGCGGCACCCGATGGGCACACTGTGGCGGTGACCGGACGACCGCGTTCAGGATCCGCCCCGGCCCGCACCCGGCTGCTCCTGGTCGGCCTGGTGGCCGTGCTCGCCGTCAGCTCCTGCGACACGGCCGGCACCGGAGACCCCGGAGACGCCGCGCCGAGCTGGTCGGGCGGCGCCGCCCCGACCTCCGGGGGTACGGGCAGCACCCGGCCCGCCTTCACCGGCTGGTCCGACCCGGCCCTGGTCGGCAAGCCGTACGGGACGAAGGTGAACGGCCTGCTCACCTTCCGGGGCAACCCGACCCGGACCTTCTACGGCACCGGCCCGATGCCCCGGACGACCCCGGCCAGGCAGTGGCAGTTTCCGCGCAGCGGCGGCCTCTGCGGCGAGTCGACAGACGAGAAGGGCACCCGGGTCTGGTGCGGCACCGGCTGGACCGGGCAGCCGGCGGTCTTCGAACGGGACGACCGGACCTGGGTGGTCTTCGGCGCGTACGACCACAAGGTGCACTTCCTGGACGCGGAGACCGGCGAGCGGATCCTGCCGGACTTTCCGACCGGCGACATCATCAAGGGCTCGGTCACGATCGACCCGGACGGCTTCCCGCTTGTCTACACCGGCTCCCGGGACAACTTCTACCGGGTGATCGCGATCGACCGGGGCCGCCCGACCGAGCTGTGGAAGCTCTCCGCGCGAGCGGTCTCGCCGACGCTGTGGAACGACGACTTCGACGGCGCCGGCCTGGTCATCGACGACTACCTCTTCCTCGGCGGGGAGAACAGCCAGTTCCACATCGTGAAGCTCAACCGGAGGTACGGCAGCGACGGCAAGGTCACGGTCAAGCCGAAGCTGGTCTTCAACGCCCCCGGCTGGGACGCCCAGCTGCTCCGCGACATCGGCGACCGGATGGTCTCCATCGAGAACTCGGTGGTGATCTCCGGCGACGTCGTCTACTTCGCCAACTCGGGCGGCCTGGTGCAGGGCTGGGACGTCAGCGGCCTGAAGAAGGGACAGAAGCCGAAGCGGGTCTTCCGGTTCTGGACCGGCGACGACACCGACGCCTCGATCGCCGTCGACGAGACCGGCGCGCTCTACGTCGGCTCGGAGTACGAGCGCGGCACGGCACGCTCGAAGCAGGTCGGGCAGATGATGAAGCTGGATCCACGGCGGGGCGCGGACCCGAGCGTGTGGCACGTGGACGACCACGCCCGCAAGCCGGCCGGGATCTGGGGCAGCCCGGCGCTGCACCGGGACGTGGCGATCTTCGACACCCAGGGCGGCGAGGTGCTCGGTGTCGACCGGGCCACCGGAGCCGTACGGTGGCGGCTCGCGCTGCCCGGCCCGACCTGGCAGTCGCCGGTGGTGGTCGACGACGTACTCGTGATCGGAGACTGTGCCGGCGTGTTGCACGCCTACGACGTCGCCGACACCTCGGTGGCGCCGAAGCCGCTCTGGAAGGTCAAGCTGGGCGGCTGCATCGAGTCGACCCCGGCGGTGTGGCGGGGCCGGATCTACGTGGGCACCCGGGCGGGGGGTTTCCACGCCATCGCGGCCCGCTGACCCGCTGGCGAACGTCCGGCGAGGTGCTCGACGCCCCGAACGCCCGGGCCGCCGCGCACGGGTTCACCTTCGTCGACGCCCGGGGGCCGTTCACCGGGCACGCGGTCTGCGACGACGTGGAGTGGCTCAACGGCACCTCCAACCCGCTCGGCGAGTCCTACCACCCGAACCGGGCCGGACACGCCGGATACGCCGGCATCGTGGAGAACGCCCTGCGGTCGACCACGGCCGCGGGCAACTCATGACTGGTACGTACACGCCCGGACGATTCGCCCCGGACGCCGGGCTGACCGCAGTCGATACGCTGACAGTTCGGCGAGCGGTCACCGTCCACGTGTGACGATGGCACCGGCTGACCCCCGGCCGGGCGCCCGAGACGTGCACTCTCCGGATCGCTTCCGGAGCACTGTCGTGCTGGCCGCCGCCCTGTTCCCGCAGGGCGGCGCACCAGGTGGCGCGCGGTCAACCACTGCCACTCGCACTGGTCTACCAGGGGGGAAAGGACCGCATGACCGACAATCTGAAGGACCGGCCGGTGTCCCGGCGGGACGTCATCCGTATCTCCGGCGGCGGCACGCTCGCCGCCGTGGCGCTCGGCTCGCTCGGCGTACCGGCGCAGGCCGGCGGGGCGACCACGACGGAGGCCGGCGGGACGGCCACGACGCGAGCCGGCGCGGCGACCACGACACGGGCCGGCGCGGCGGCGGCCGGCGGCAGCGACGGGGTGGGCTCGGCTGCGGCGAGTTCCGGTGCCGGGACGCGGCTGCGGACCGCCGGAGCCGACCTGCTGATCCGGGACGGCTCGCCGCACTGGTGGCTCAGCCCGGACATCTGGGCGGTGCCCGGCACCGACCCCAACGGCCCGCCCGGCACGCCGGCCGCCGGTGACGTCGCCTACGTCTGGGCCCGGGTCGAGAACACCGGACGCGAGGACGCCGTCGGCGTCCAGGTGCGGTTCTACTGGGGCAACCCGTCGGTGCAGATGTTCTACAGCACCCTCAACCTGATCGGCACGGCCTACGCAGACGTCGACGCGGGCGACACCCAGGAGGTGCTCTGCCTGGTGCCGTGGAACGTCGTCACCGTCAACGACGGGCACGAGTGCCTCGTCGCCGTCGCCAGCCTGCCCGGCGACCCCGCGCTGCCGGACGCCGTCGACCCGCCCGGCTATCCGAACGTGGCCCAGCGCAACCTGACACTGGTCGGCGCGGAAAAGGACGACTTCAAGCTCACCCTGACGGTGAGCGCGCCGAAGCGGGCGCCGAAGAAGATCCGGATCAGCGCCGAGATCGGCGGCGGACTGCCGAAGGAGGCACTCTGGACGCTCGGGCTGGCCGAGCGCCGGCCGGTGGAGAAGGCGGTCGTCGAGATCGGCTTCTCGCCGAAGCCGATCACCGACCCTAACGACGGGATCGGCGAGCCGGAACTGGTCGTGGAGGTGCCGGCCGGGCGCAGCGTCCCGGTGCACCTGACCGTACGCGGCGGCACCGGGCTCGGCACCGGCGAGTACCAACTCGTGGAGGTGCGCGAGGACGACGGGGAACGGCTGCTCGGCGGGATCTCCTTCGCCCTGGTCGGCAAGGAGGAGAAGAAGTGAGCCCGACGCCGATGGTCGTGCCGACCCGACCCTTCGCCATCGAACCGCTGACCAACGTCATGCTGCCGGACGGCATCTTCGACAACGCGCTCTACAAGCTCCGGATCGCCTGCCACTACACCAACACCTCCGGCGGCGACCTGACCAACGTCACCCTCTACCTGGAGAGCGTCGGCGACCCGGGAATCGCGGTGACCGGGCAGACATACACCTTTCCGACGATCCCGGCCGGGGCGTCCGTGCTGGTCTCCTGGGCGGCCGACTTCCAGCACGCCACGCCCGGCAAGCCGCTGGTCAGCTTCGTCGCCAGGGCCGACGGGTTCAGCTCGGCCCGGTCGATCCGGCAGATCTTCGTCTCGCAGACCCGCTACGACCAGGCCACCGACACCTACTCGGTCACCGTCCCGGAGGGGCGGCTCGAGCTCTCCAAGCCGACCGTCGTCGCACCGCCCAAGGGCAGCGTCTGGTACCCCGGCGAGAAGCCCGGCGACGACAAGGAACGGCCGCCGTGGACCGGGCCGTACGTCCCGACCGGCTGCACCATGGTCTGGGTGCCGAACCCGGCGTACCCGGGGACGCACGGCGAACTGCCCTTCGACGATCCATGGTGGAAGGTCCTCGGCTGGATCGTCTTCGCCATCGCCGCGCTGGTCGGGATCATCGCCGCGGCGCTCGGCTCCGGCACCTTCAACGTCGGCGTCAAGGGCAAGTTCGAGGAAACCGATCCCGGACTCGGCGTCGAGTGCTGCACACCGGCGCCGGGCGACGGGCTCAAGGGCGGTGTCACGGTCGCCGGAGTGGCCGGGGTGATCGCCTCGGTCGCCCTGGCGGTCGGGCTCGCCGACGACGCCGACCCGCACTGGCGGGGGCAGACCGCCACCCCACCCGCCCCGGGCGAACTCACCACCGGCGAGCGGGTCGAGGCACACTGGCGGCTCCTCGACGAGCCGCACGCCGGGCGGGCGTACCGGACCCAGGTCGAGTGGGCGTACCAGCGGATCACCACCGGTGCGACGTACCAGCACGCGGTCTCCGAGGAACAGACGAACGTGCACGTCACCGAGGACGTCAAGGTGATCATCCCGGACACCGTCGCGTCGCCGGGACTGCTCTGGGTCCGCTCCACCTTCACCCGGCCCGGTGGCGCGCCCTACGCCGGCCCGGAGCTGTACGCGTTCGCCCTGTTCCGGGCGCCGCAGGGGCTCTACTTTCTGGTGCCGTTGACCGACGACGGGGTCGGCTTCGACGCGCGCCCGGGCGACGGCGAGTACACCGCCGGGCTGCACCTGCGGGACGCGCTGAAGGAGTTGGAGAAGGCCGGCCAGCAGCCGTACGGGATCTGGAAGGTCTTCGTCTTCGCCCAGGACGTCAACCGGGTCCCGCCCGGAACGCCGGCGGAGATCGCCGCACAGACCATCGGCGGCTTCTTCGTGGCCAGCGCCATCCAGCTCACCTTCGACCCCAACGCGCCCTGCCCGCTGGAGGCGCACGGCACCATCAAGGTCGTCTGATCCGGCGATCGGACGCGGCGGTGCGGCGGGGGTCGTTCCACTCCTGCCGCACCGCCGCCCGTGTCCGTGTCGGTGCCCGTGGCCGCCGGCCGGCGTGGCGTACCGGCCGGTATGCCGAGCCGGCGGCCAGTCGCAGGTCCAGCGGACGGCGGCGATGGCGGCGGCGTCCGGGGCGACCGAGACCTGCCCGCCGACCACCCGGCCGTCGTCGCTGATGGTCACCGCCGCCGGTCCCTCCCGGCCGGGTACCGCTCCGGCCGGCAACGGCAGCACAAGCGGCCGCGGGCCGGCGAGCACCGCCGGGATCTCGACCCCGGTCGCGTCCCGGACGAAGCCGGCCGTCCAGCCGTGCCGGTTGACCGCCGCTGCCCATGGCAGGCCGGCCAGCGGGGCCGCCTCACCGGTACGCAGGTTCCACCGGGTGGCCACCGCCTTTCCCTCGGTGCCGGGCGGCGGAGCCATCGTTGATGTCCACCACGCCCCGGGCGCTGCCATCCGGGTCGGCCAGGTCGACGAAGCGGCCGTCCCGGTGGACCCAACTCATCCGGGTGGCCGTCCCGTCCCGCACCGCGATGCCGTCGCCGGCGCAGCGCGGCCAGCCCGTGGATGCTCTGGCTCTTCACCGTGCGCACCGACCGCTATCCGGCCGCCCAGCAGGAGCTGGTCAGCCGGTGGAACGCGCGGCCGTGCAACGTGGCGGGGCGGTTCCTGGCGCAGCTTCGTACCCTCGTCGAGGCCCGCCCGAAGCCGACGTGGCAGACGGTGCTTGCCGCCGACGCGGCCGACCCGAACTCCCGGGACGCGTTGAAGCTGGCCGAGTTCGCGGCCCGGACCTGGCAGCAGCTCCGGCCGGAGCTGCTGGCCCTGCCGGATCGCCGGCTGCCGCTGCTGCTCTTCGACGCCGCACCGCTGGCCAGGTATGGCGCGATGGAACTGCTGGAGGAGTTGGCGGACCTGGCCCGGGGTGGGGCGGGGGCGGTGTGGCTGCTCTGCCCGATGGAGGATCCGGGGCAGCTTCCCCGGCTCGACGCCACGGTGGTGCGGGTGGCCCAGGATGAGTGGGTCACCCTGCCGGACGCCTGGGTCGCGAACGAACACCGGAACGGCCGTTCAGCACGGTGACCGCGGGTACTCAGAGGGCGGCCAGGGCGTCCACCTGCACCCGGAAGCTGGGGCCGACGAGCCCGGCGACGAACAGGATGCTCGGGGTCGGTTTCTGGTGGCCGAGCCAGCGGGCGAGCTCAGCTCGCAGCCGATCCATGTCGACGTCACCGACGAGGTAGATGGTCAGCTTCATCAGGTTGTTGGTGCTGAAAACCGGCGATCGGTGGATGGACTCGTTGCGGCCGAGCATTCAGGAATCGTCTCACCGGAATTAGTTCGGTCCGGTACGGGAGAGGTGGGACACCGCCTCCTTTGTGATTGCTTCCGCGAACTCACGAAGGAAGGCGAGAACCTGATCGATCTCCGGAGTCGCTGCCCGGCTGTCAATACGTGTGCTGACGCGCAGGTTGCCGTGGAGCAGTTCGTAAAGAACCTCCACCCCCGCGGCGTCAAGGTTTTCAGCGCGGGGATACTGCCTCGGCTCGATCGGGGCCACCGTCTGGAAATGGACTCCTTCGTCCCACCAGCCGCTGACATCCTGTGTCGATATCTCCGGCTTGGACTCTCCGAACTTCCGCAGTGAGGTCACCTCTGCCTCGTGGGCTTTCTCGGCGTCCTCGTGGCTCGGGTACGTCCGCAAACTGACAGTGCCGGCCGGATCGAACTCCCCAACCTCCGTACGGAAACGTTCACTGTCGTCGTAGGCTCTGATGGCGCAGCTCAGGTAGACGTCCGTACCCCGCGTGTCGAACTGCACCGTCGGATCGTACGAGGGTCTGAGCTTCAGACCGAATCGTGCAGCTACCTCTGCAAGCTTCATACGTTCGCACATGTCCGGCGTCGCCTGCCCGTACATCACACGTGGCTCGGGGGTCTCGGGCGGCTCCGGGCTGGAGTCGCACCCGCCGATGGCAAGGGCGGCAGTTGCGACTAGCACTGTCCAGCGTCGAATGATCGAATAGCGGTTTCGACGGCGCAGATGCATGCCGACAACTCCGTTCATCGGGCCCGCGGGAGATAGAACTCACTGCTGTTCGTGCCGTCGAGCAGCCTGGGCTGCGGAGGTACCAGCCGCCCATCCTCGCCAGCGGGTGTGTCTCGAATTAACTCCATTCGGGCGAGGGTGGCCCGTACCTGCACATCGAGTTCTTCATTCTGCCGGCTCGAGTTCTGATCGATGAGCGTAATGGCATCGGTCAGGGCGTGTAGTAACTCCTCGGCGGTGCCGCCGGTCAGGGCATACTCTTCGAGGGGCTGCGGCGCTGCGGCGCTCGACGCTGCGGAGGCGCCGGCGCTGGCCAGGTCGAGGGCGTTGGCCCAGAGGTCCCCACCTTTCACCAACGGGACGAACGCGCTGACGATAATCATGGCGTGCTTGATCGACTGCTCCTGCTGCTTCGCCGCCGCCTGCTGAGGGCGTCGGTGTAGCTGTTCCAGGAGAGCTTCGCGGGTGGCGTGCAGCACGTTCATCAGGCTCTGCTGGGTGAGGTCGACGGTGGTGTGTGCGGCCTCCAGCCCGGTGACGAGTGCGGCGAGCATCCGGTGATGGCTTGCCAGGGTCTGCTGGAAGGGGTTGTAGAAGTTCGTGGCGAAATCCTCGGCCGCGTCACCGGACCAGTTGCCGAGGGTGTGCCGCAGCTTCCCAAAGTCGTGGGGCACGAAGTCTTCCAGACGTGCCAGTGCGTCCCGGGTCGGTTGGATGATGTCGTGGAGATAGACGGACCCGGTGGGGTGGGCCAGCGGCTTGACCATCGACCTGATCGACTCCATGTTGTCCGATGCCCACCCTGACGCCTTTGCCTTGTATTCCTCGATCTGCTTGTGAATCTCTTCCTCAAGCGAATCCTGCCAGATCAGGCGTGGCGGGAACGGTGTCGGCACGGACCACATGCGGCTGAACGAGACCGTCCCGGCGAAATTCACGTTGATCCAGGACCCGGGGGCGGTCCCGAGGGCGGCGATTTCGAGGAATATGTCGAGGGAGCTGGACTCGATGCCGTCCATGTACGCGAACACCTGGTCGATGTAGCGCAGCTCGGCCAGGTAGGTACCGATCTCGTTGAGGTACTGGTGCATCTGGCGGTAGTCGAAGGGGATCGAAGCGTCGACCATGGCGTCTCCCGTCTGGCCAGGTCAGTCAACGATGTTGCGGGGGATGCGGGTTACCCGCGGCGGATCCCCGGGGGCTGGGGGATCGGGCGCGGCAGGGACGGGGTGCTCGTAGTCCGACGCGTGGTCACCGAGAAGCCGGGTGAACTCCTTCGCCGCCGCCTCGTCCGTGGCTGCGTATCGATCGGCGATGGTGACCAGCGCGGCGCCGACCTCCGACATCCGCAGCGAGGTCAGCCGCAACACGTCCTGCACCTCGGCACGCAACTCCAGCAGACGCTGCTGGGCCGGGCCGATCCCTCGATCGGGTAGGTCGAACTGCCCTTCCATCGCGCCGGCCGTCTGGTGCACCAGGACCGTCACGTCAGCGTAGATCTCGGCGATCTGGGGTAGCTCGTTGCGGCCGGCCCGGTAGAGGTAGTAGAGGTGCGCGCCGAGCTCCCTGCCCGAGCCGACATCGCCGACGCTGGCATCCGCGCCGCGATACTCCGGCCGCCACCCCGGCTCGGTTGTCTCCATGATCCCGTTACCCCCGGTTACAGGTGAAATCGCCTCGGAGGTTATAGCACGAAGCGCGACCGCCTTGTCACCCTACAGTCGGGAACCTGTGGATAACCTCGATGCTCGCACCGCCTCGACCCTCCGATCAGGATTCGCCTTCCTGGACGGATTCCGGGCCGCAGTTCGTGCTGCACCGCGACGGCAGCCCGGCAGTCGGAAGCATGTCCGACCAGGAGGTATGCGTGCCGCCGGGAACAGGTTGAACACACGTTGCGTGGGTGACATTGCCGGCCTACGGTGCCAACCGCACTTGTCGATCATGCGAGTGCTGATCGGGTTCATCGAAGGAGAGCGACAACCGTGCACGTGGAAGCGAAACAGCCTGGCCGGAAGGCCGGCGGGGTGCGGCGGGTCGCCGCGGCCGTGGCGTTGGCGGCCGTGGCCAGCCTGGGCGTGGTCGTCGTCTCGGCCGCACCGGCGGAGGCGATCCCGTCCAACTGCAGCAAAATTGTCAGGACGCGGAGCAACGCCGCGGTGTGCAAGTCCGGCAGCGGGTATTACCGGGCCTGGGCTCGCTGCACGAACCAGTCGAGCAAGAAGGCGACCTACCGGTACGGCTACTGGCGGAGCCCGGGCAGCATCGCATCCAACGCGAGCTGCACCAGCGCCGAGACCATCGTGAGCTCGAGCCGTGATGCCGGCATCACGACGACCGACTACCTTCCGCCGTACTGACAGGCCGTTCCTGACAGGAGGTTCCTAGCGGGACGGATCTCCGGGGCCGTCGAGTCGGACGGCGGCTGATCAGGGGCCGTTCTCCCGGGCTGACTCGTCGGCCGCCAACTCCGCGCCGGTCTCCTGGATGAACTCCTGTTCCAGGCCGGCGAGGGTCGCGGTGCGTTCCCGGAGGAAACCGTCGCGGTCGTCGGCGAGGAGCCGGGCCAGCGCGGCCGGCGGGATGCCGTGGCTGACCGCCACCGTCCGGAGCCGGCTCGGTGGCAGGTCGAGCAGTGCGTCGCGTACGGGGACGCCGGGCGGGGTGGGCAGGACGATCCGGTTGGCGATGCCGGACGCGTCCCGGATACCTGTCACGACCCGGCGATAGGCGGCGGGCCCGGATCGGGCGAGCAGGTCGACCAGCTCGATCGGCTCGCCGTCCAGCCCGTGACGCTGGCCGAAGTGGCTCAGCTCCCAGAGCAGGAAGGCACGCACCCGGCCGTCTTCGGTGTCGAAGCGGTCGGGCAGCGGTTGAGCGTACTGCCCCTGGGAGCTGAGCCCGGCCCGGCCGGTGGCGTGGGCACGCATCTGGTGCAGGGCGCGGCGGAGATGGAAGGCGTTGTTGCCGACGAAGACCGTCGACCACGAGGTGCTCCAGAACCAGCGGACCAGGGCCCGGCTCTGCGCGCCGTCCGGGTCGGGCCGGTGGTGGAAGAAGAGCGCGAGCAGCATGAGCTGTTGCGGGTACGGCACCAGCCAGGCCACCGGCACCCCCGCCTCGTAGCGGAGGAACCGGACCGCCCGGTGCAGGGCCACCTCGGCCTGCGCGACGATCCCGTCGAGGGTCTGCCCGACCCGGTCGGCGAGGGCGGTCCAGCGGGCGCCCTGCACGTCGTCCTCGCCGGTGATCGCCACGATGGTCTGGAAGACCGGTTCCGCGGCAACGTCGCCGAACCCGCTGTCGGCGATGCTCTCCCGGATCGACGCGATCCGGTCGGTGAGGTCTCGCCCTGCTCGGCCCGGTAGGTGAGCGCGGAGACCATCTGGTCCGGGCTGATCTGCCGGCCGCTGCTGTTGACCCGGGAGAACGCCTCGACCGCGTGCTCCAGGTCGCCGCCGAAGAGCCGGATCACCGGAATCTTGTACGCCTTGATCCGCTGCGCGACCTGCTCGGCCTCGTCGACCAGGGCGTCGGAGGTGTCGGCGGTGGTCGGGTCGCGGGCGAGGCGGCGGGCGTGGGCCAGGAAGTCCATGGTGCGCAGTACCGCCTGCATGGGAAGCAGGTTGGCGGGCGGGGCATGCCTGCCCCAGTGCTGGAACAGCAGGTCGCGCTGGTCCGGGGCGCCGAGGGTGCGATAGACCCACCACTGCCGGTCCCGGCCGGTGCCGGCCGGCTCGGGGCGGTGCACGAGGGTGCCGAAGAGGGTGGAGAGCCGCTGGTGCCCGTCGAGCAGGTATGCCACCACCGGACCGTCCGGGGCGGGCGGGACCTCGATGCCGGCGACCCGGTCGAGACTGGGCAGGGCGCGGCGGGTCTCTCGGATACTGTGCCTGAGCATGTCCGGGCTGGCCGCCCGGCGGTAGCGTGGACAGGCATGGGGGAAGAGGTGCGCGCCGATCCGGTGGAGATCGCCAGGGTCGCGCAGTCCTATCTGGACAATTCCACTGAACTCGCTTCCGCGCTGCGTGCGGTGCGTGCCGACGCCGTGCTCTCGCCGGCCGACTTCGGGCAGGTCAACCCGGCCGGCCAGCTCAACGACGCCTACCAGACCGTGACGGGCGGCGCCGGCACTGCGGTCGAACGCGTCATCGGTGTGCTGGAGGTCGACAACGAGAGCCTGCTCCAGGTCGCCTTCGCCTATCGGCAGGCCGACGAGCGGGCGGCCGAGCGGCATCGCCGCGACCATCGCAACATCCCGATCTAGCGAGAGGACGCGCCGATGGGCATCCCGCCGGAGGATCGGGAGATCCGGGTCGACGCCGCCCTCTGGGACCTGCAGGCCAACCCGGGCCGGATCGAGGGTGCCGCGTCCGCGTGGCGGCGATTCGGCAAGGCAAGCGTCGCGGTCGGCGACGACCTGGATGCGGACAGCCGGACGTTGCTCGGCTCGGAGTGGGCGGGAGCGGCGCGCGACTCGTTCGGCCAGCACCAGTCCAAGGTGTTCGGCAGCCTCGACACGATGGGCGGCCAGGCCGACCGGCTCGCCTCGACACAGGAGGGCGTGGCCGAGCTGCTGCGGTGGTATCAGAACGCGCTCGACGGCGAGCGTGAGCAGATCATGGGCGCGGTGCCGAGCTGGCGTTCGGGCGGACAGATCGTCTTCCGGTGGAACCAGCCCGCGCAGGCCACCCAGGTCAGCGAGGCGACCAACCGGGCCGGCAACCTGCGCAGGGAGCTTGACGACGCCCTGAAGGGGAAGCTGAGCGGCTTCTCCACGGCCGAGTGGGACGCCATCTCGACGCAGTGGGACAGTGTCTCCTCCGGCGCGGCCGACCCGTTCACACTGCCGGCGGAGGCGACCGGCGTCTCGGTGCTGATGGTCGACGGCCGGGCCGTGGTCAACACGGGTCCCGGCGACGACAACGTCACGGTGACCCGCGACCCGGAGACCGGACAGGTGGTCGTCGAGGTCAACGGCGTCACGTACCGCTACCCCGAGGGCACGCCGGTGACGGTCCGGGCCGGGGACGGCAACGACCGGGTCGAGGTGCCGAAGGGCGCCGACCTGAGTCTCACCCTGCTCGGCGGCGAGGGCAACGACGAGCTGCGCGGCGGGGACGGCGACGAGCGGATCATCGGCCTGCACGGCGACGACAAGGTGTACGGCGGCGCCGGGAACGACTACGCCTCGGCCGGCTCCGGCCGGGATTACACCGACGGCCAGGGCGGCGATGACCTGCTGGCCGGCGGGCGGGGCAACGACGTCGTCTACGGGCTCTCCGGCAACGACAACATCTCCGGCGGCGAGGGCGAGGACTACCTCGAAGGCGCGACCGGCGATGACACCGTGCACGGCGGCGCGGGCCGGGACATCGTCTCCGGCGGCCGGGACAACGACCGGCTCGACGGCGGCTCCGGCGACGACAGGATCTACGCCGGGCACGGCCGCGACACGGTCACGGGTGGCGGCGGAGCCGACACCGCCTACCGGCAGGACGAGGACCAGGTGACCGGGGTACGCCAGGATGTGCGGGTCGAGGTGAGCGACGCGGCGCAGTACATCCAGATAGAGGGCTCGGCCGAGTTTCAGGAGCGGGTCCGCGCCGACCTCGACATGATGCGGGCTTCCCCGATCGGGCAGCAGATGCTCGCCGAACTCGACGACATCCACAACGACTCCGCCGCGATCGCCGCCGACTGGCCGGTGCTGGGCGGGATCTCGTACCAGGGAAACCCGCTCGTCATCGTCGAAGCCGAATCCAACACCGCCTCGTACACCACGAACTGGCATCTGGGGGAGGACTACGAGGTCACCTACAACCCGAGCCGGCTGTCGTCGTCGGACGAGCGCCCGCCGATCGGGGGGCTGTTTCACGAGTTCGCACACGTCTACGACTACGGGAACGACACGTCCGCCCCGGGCACCCACGAGGGGCCGGACGATGTCGGGGTCGAAAACGACGAGCGGGAGGCCGTCGGCCTGCCGATCGACGAGGACGACGACCCGAACACACCCGGCCAGATCGACCCCGACCACCCCTACAGTTACACCGAAAATGCGTTCCGGGACGAGATGGGCTGGCCGAGAAGGACGTCGTACTCTTGATCAAGCGGTTGCTTCTTGCCGGCGGTGCGGCGGCGCTCGGCGTTGTCGCGCTGGCCGGCTGCGGCGCGGATGCCTACGTTGACTTCGAGCCGGAGTGGAGCCCGACCGGTGCCAGGCCGACGGCGAGCCTCGACGCCGAGATCACTCCTCGGGGAGAGGCCCTGGCCATCCGCTACACGCTACGCAACCAGGGCGCGGAGCCGATCGTCGCCTATGTCGGGGTGGCAGGGGACGCCGCCTCGCACGCCTACGACGTCTATGCGACCGCCCGGAAGGACGGCACGGTCGAGCTGGCCAAGCGCACCTTCGCCATCCCGCCCGGGGTGAACGCGGACGCGGTCGGCACCATCGAAGGCATCGTTGTGCCGCCCGGCGAGGACGTCAGCGAGGAGTTCGCGGTTCCGCTGCCACTGGAAGGTCGCCGTCCCTACGTCGCCACGGTCAAGCTGCCCGAGCCGGTGCGGAAAGTGGTCTTCTGCCTCGGTGTCGTGATGCAGAGCGAGGCCGCCGCGCCGAAGCCCGCCGCCGACGGACGCGGGAAGTATCCGCTGAACGGGCCACAGCATCTCTTCTGTTCGCCGCCCGCGACCTTGTGATCGGCGTCCGTCTGGCGGACGGGTGGTGCACCGGTTGCGGCCGGCGAGGCGTGTTAGCTCTCAGTCACTCGCACTCTGTCACATAGCCAGAGGCGCCACGATCTGCATGGGGCGCAAGATCCTCCGAGGATGGCGGTGGTCATGCGTTTTGGTGCACTCATCTGCCGATGAGAGCATGTCGGTGGACGGATGATCTATCCCGATCAGCTTCGCCGTCTAGTTGGTTTTACTTGATCTATCTAGCGGACTAGGCTACAGTCCATGAAGCGGGTTGACCTCATCAAGAAGATCGGTGCAGCGGCAGCCAAGGCGGGCAAAGAATTCGTGCTGCTTCGGGAGGGCGGCAGTCACTCGATCTTCAGGTGCGGCGGCGAGAAGATCGTCATACCCCGACACAGAGAAATCAACGAGCATACCGCGCGAGGCATCATGAGCGACCTCGATGACCAACTTGGAGAGGACTGGTGGAAATGACGACCTACTCCGTGTCCTGCCGACGGGTCGGCGACTGGTGGGCCATCAGTGTGCCTGAACTCAAAGGCGTCCACACCCAGGCCCGACGGCTCGACCAGGTCGCCGCCATGGCTCGCGAGGCGATCGCGTTGCTGCTAGAGATCGACCCGACCACAATAAGCATCGAGGTACACCCAGAGCTTCCCGGAACAGTCGTGGCAGCGCTGGACGCCAGGCGGACCGCTCGGGACGCTGACGAGAAGGCCGAACAAGCGACCACGACAGCCGTACGGGCACTCCTTGGCGACGGGTACACCGTCCGAGATGCGGGCGCTCTTCTGGGACTATCGCCCCAACGCATCTCACAGATCGCCGCCCAGAACACCACGCGTCCCACCTCAAGCGCGGCGTAGGAACTGCCGGACACGAGCTGCCGGATCCCACTGTTCTGCCGCTGACCGCGCACCATCGACTGGCTGCGGTCGAGCTACCAACGGAGCATCTCCGGCCAGCTTCGCTGCTGGTCAGCAGTGGTTGCGCCAGCATATGATTTGGTGACCCAGTCCGCCTTTCGGAGTTTGGACGTATGGTTGGTCGCGACGATCTGGCGGAGTTGCTCGACGAGCAGGCCGGGTTTTATCGGGCGGTTGCTGCCGAGTACGACGACCATGCGCTGCCGTTGCCCGGCGGCGGTGAGCTGTCCGAAGCGCTGGATGCGTTCCGGCCGACCGGCAGTGTGCTTGAGTTCGCCTGCGGCCCGGGCACCTGGACGGGCCAGTTGCTGCGACATGCCACCGACGTGACGGCCGTGGACGCCTCCGCTGAGATGCTCGGCATCGCCTCGGCCCGGGTGGGCAAGCAGCGGGTCCGGTTTGTGTTGGCTGACTTGTTCGGCTGGCGGCCGGACCGGCGCTACGACGTCGTGTTCTTCGGGTTCTGGTTGTCGCATGTCCCGTCCGAACGCTTCGCGTCGTTCTGGTCGCTGGTGGCCGACTGTTTGCAACCGGATGGAAGGGTGTTCTTCGTCGATGACGGGTACCGCACGGTCGAGGAACTCATCGAGGGCGAGGACTCCCCGGTCGTCCAACGTCGGCTCACCGACGGAACGGCCTACCGCATCGTCAAGGTCCCGTACCAGCCCGAAGACCTCGAGCGAAAGCTCGACCGGATTGGTTGGCGCATCAAGGTTCATTCCACATCCGGGCCGCTCTACTGGGGAGCAGGAAACCGTGCTCGCCCGCCGCAGGTTCCCTGAGTCAGCGACGGCTGCGGGGCGAGCTTCACGAGCGCATTGTGCTCCGCCGCGGTGAGTCGCATCGCCGCAGCCGGCCAGTGCCCGCTCATGCCGCCGAGCGAGCGCGCCGAAAGGCAGGGAATTCCGCCACCCTCCGTTGATGTCCGGCGCAGGCGTCGGCTCGATCCCCGCGCACGCAGGTGCCGATATCCGTGCATTGTCGGCCCTCTACGTCGATAGGTAGTAGGTAGCGATCTGCCCGGTCCGGCGCCGTCGTGATCCTTCGCACGGCCGCCTTGATATGATCGTCCACCATGTCCGATCCGCCATCGCAGTCCGTGCGGAAGAGCAAGGCTCACCGGCTCAGTTGGACCCTGCCGGTAGTGGCTGGCCTGCTTCTCTTCTGCGGGCTGCCGCTTGGGTTCGCTCGGTACTCCGACCGCAACGAATCACGCGAAGCGGACATGGAGATCGGTCGGTATCTGACCCTCGTGCAAGAACGCGATCGCGCTGGCGCCGACGCGATGCTCTGCGGCGGAGACGACACGAGCGCCGCCGATCTGCCCCGCATGAACCAACCGGATTGGCGCCTCCCGCTCGTGGAGTCCTTCGCAATTGTCAGCACATGGGATTGGTCATCGGTGATAGACGGCCACGGCAGGGGCTACCGAGTCCGACTGGTGTTTGCCGGTGGATCGGCCGCGGAGGTAGAGCTGGCGGTGGAGGTGATAGCAGACGACCCGTGCATCGCTACGGAGATTCCTTTCTAAACGAACAGACCTCCACCACCGCCGCTGAGCGGGGCCGCCGACGGCATCCGGACCTGCCGCAGAGCGCGCGCGGCACCAGGCTTCGCACGGGTCACTCAGCGTGGCGGCGTACGCCGTCCGGTCGTGCCGATGAGCGCACGTCTATGACTCGTCGCAGAGCTTGAGTTGGCGGTCTTGGCGGGGGTGCTTCTCGCAGCCTGGCATGCGAGACCGTCGGGCTGGCTGAGCCGTCACCAGTGAGCCTGGGCCTGGCCGGGCTAGACTCTGCGCCGCGAAGGATCCTTCGGTGGAGCGAGGCGGCCAACATGGACTACACCGGTGCAGACGACGTGAGGACGGCGCTGGGCATCGACAACTGGCGCAAGCTCAGCAAAGATCATGTTCTGCAACTGGTGGCCATGATGCCCGACCTGGATAAGGACGTCCGGCTGGCGGTCCTCAAGCAGCTCCCCGAGATTCAAAAGATCCTCGTCAAAGCGATGACCACCGTGCGGAAGGTGCACGAGGCAACCCTCGCGTCCAACGACAAGAGCCAGGAGAACGACTACCAGGGGCGGCGGGAGGCCAGGGCGTCGATCATCGCTCAGCTCGAGCGCGACGACTTGGACCCGGAGACCCGTAGACATCTGAATGATCTGCTCATGCAGCTCAGCGATAAGGACGCTGAGAAGGATTCTGAGAACAAGCGTTACCTGGATCGGTGGATGACAAAGTCGGCGATAAGCGTCACCGCCGGCGTTGTGCTGGTCGGTGTAGCCATCGGCGGCAAAGTAGGACTTCAACAGGGTGGTCCACTGCGCAAGTCATGACTTTTTCGGTCGCTACCCAGGGTTGCCGTTAGGTAGGCATTCCGTAGGCGTGGCACCGAGGAGCGCCAGCGCTGCAGGCCGCCCGTCAACCACTGGGAGGACGTCGAGCAGTCGTGGATGGCCCGTAGGTCGCGGTGTTCGGCATGATGAGTTCCCCGAGGCGTTCGAGTACCGGCAAAGTCTCAGCCAGGTGAAAGAGCGAAGCCTGTAGGGCCCGGACACGGCCGTTTCAACATCATCCGGTGAGGCCGAGGATGGTGAATGGCCTGGTCATGTCGCGGTTGGCCCAGCGGGTGGCTTCGGTGATATCAGTGCGGCCGGCCAGGCGTAGGGCGTTGATGGCGAGGTTGCGTAGCGAGGCGAGGACGCGTGGGCCGGAGCGGGTGCGCACGCGGGAGTGGTCCTCGCGGTAGCAGGTATCGCGGATGAAGTGCAGGGATTCGATGGTCCACTGGCCGCGGTTGAACGCGGCGATCTCGGTCGGGCCGGCGGCCTCGGCGGGGTGGCTGGTGACACCGAGTTGCGCGGCGGCGGACTGCTTGCCGTCGCCGGTGGTGACGTAGCGTTCGATAAGCCAGACCTGGCTGACGTGGGGGAACGGCAGGCCGGGCGGGGCGGGCAGGACCCGGATGGTGCGGCGGGTGGTACGGCCGTGCCCCGTTTCCGTGCTCTCGTAACCGATCGGCGTGTCGGCCCAGGGCAGGACGTTGAGAGCATCGAACAGCGCGGGCCGGTTCTCTTTGACCGGTAGCACGAAGTGGCCGCCTTGCTGGTGGATGAGCTCGGCGGTGGCCTTGACGGTATGCAGGGCGTCGGCGGTGACGGTCGCGTCGCGCAAATCGAGGGTCTCCAGCAAGGCGCGGGCGGTCTCTGGTTCGCGGGTCTTGGCGCCGTCGGTCGGGGCCTGGGCGATGATGACGGCGGCCGGGTCCGGGCCGGGCGATCCGGCCAGGGCGGACAGCAGATGCAGTTGCTCGCCGTCGGCGTCGACGGCGCCGCGTACGGTCTTGCCGTCCAGACGGATCTGTGCCGGTGTATCGCTGCTGGTGGAATCCTGTTCGCCGGTGCCGGTGCCGGTGCCGGTGCGCTGGGCGGTGGTCCATTCGGCGATCACCGCGTCCAGGACATCGCCGTCGGTGTCGGTGCATACCCGCCACAGTGTCGAGCGTGACGGTCGTGCACCGGGGCGGGCTTCGACCCGCGTATACAGGCTGTCGAGGATCTCAGCAGGCACGTCGGCGACCCAGCCGCTGATAGCGGTGTAGCCCTTCAGGCCGGCGACCGTGGCCGCCGCGACCAGCGCGAGCACGACCGCGACCGGATGATCACGGCCCTGGTCGGACCGGCCGTCGCCGACGGCGAGCAGCAGATCGAGCAGACCGTGACACGAAGGCGTGAACGAGACGTCCTCGGGCAGCGGCACGGGCGACGGATCGGCGATGAGGGTGGCAGACTGCGGCACGACGAAGCTCCGTTTGAACCAGATCTGTGGAAAGACCTGGACTCAACGGAGCTTCGTCCATATCCGACACGCCAACGCGGGCATCGTCACTCAACGCCACTATCGATCATGAAACGGCCGTGAGGGCCCGGAGGAGTTGGAAGTGATGGCTGGGTACAGCACCGACTACCTGAAAAGACTCATGGACGCGATCGAGGCGTTTGAGCGGGCTTTCGATAGTTGGATGGTCACTCAGGAAGAGTCGGATCACCTTAGCTCCCGTGGGCTCTTCCCCACTGTATGGACGAAGGAGCGCCAGGATCCGGCTGAGCTGCGAAGGCTCGAGCTGGATGTCGCGGAGACCGCTGGCGCGGCCGCTCGTGCGGTGGCTGTCACCGGTGCGTACATCGCCGTTGCCGGCATCGGAACTATTGACCCAATCGCAAACTGGTCGCTGATGTCAGCTCCCAAGGCGCTGATAGCGCCCAGCGACGTGCGCATGACGGCGGCGACGGTTCGTGGTCGACTAAGGACCATGATCAGTGAGGCCGAAGCTGCAACGGTATCCGGTGCACCGGCCTTCGCTCCGTCTCAACTGCATCCCCTTATCTGGTCAGCGGCCGCTGACCACTGGACTACGCATCAGTATCGAGTCGCAGTGCGTGAGGCCGCGGAGGCATTGACCGTGGAGTGGAAGACTCGGCTTGGTCGCAACGACGTCGACGACACGGTGTTCTGGCAGCAGACGCTCTCGGCGGGCGATCCTGAGCCGCAGAGGCCAAAGCTGGCTTGGCCCGGAGACAAGTCTGATAAAACGAACAAGAGCATGCGTGGCGGGCTGGAACCCTTAGCGAAGGCCCTGAATCAGCTCGCGACGGGACTGAATCTCACGATACGAAACGTCACCACGCACACCCGAGACGAGCTCTCCGAACAGGAAGGCATGGAGCGGCTCGCGGCCTACAGCTACCTCGCACGCCTCCTCGACGAGTGCGAGGTTCGCCGCGCTGAGAACGCGGCCGACGCTTGATGGACTCCTACTGCAGTGATGTCCACACATGCCGCCGATCGAGCGTTACTGTCGGTAGTCGGCTGGTGGGGATCTGAGAATGCCCGGACTTGCCGAGAGCGGATGTCGAATGGGCCCGCTTCGCCGCCGCCTCGGCGGTGTATGCCAGGTGCCGATGGCGGGCGATCACGTCGGGTTCTGCAGGCCGAGCGGGACAACGCTCGGTGGGAGGCCCTCGTAAGATCATCGTCATGCAGCTGATCGAGCGACCGTGGGGCGTCACCGCGTACGGCGCGGCGAGCGTAAAGTCCATGCCGGACATGGTCCGAGCGAGATTCCGGGTCGTGCGGGTGGAACAGAAGCCGTCAGATGCATTCAATACGGCAGCCGAGGCGGTGCGTGCGGTGCGTCAGGCGCTGCGAAACTATGGCATTCCTGACAGTGCGGTGGAGCGATCACGGCTGGATCTCAAGAGTTCGTGGAGCGGCTATGGCGCAGACCGGGTGTTCCTCGGCTATCAGTGCCAGGCGTCGTTTGCCATGGAGTCGGGCCGTCTGGACGTCGTTCAGCAGCTGCTCGATGACGTTGTAGCCGCCGGCGCGAACGAGATCGAGGCCGTTGACTTCGACGTTACGACGAAGGCTGAGATGCGCGCGGATGCTCGGCGTCAGGCGGTAGCGGCTGCTCGACGGAAGGCCGAGTTGTACGCCGAGGCGGCCGGGGTTCGGCTCGGTGCTGTCGTGCACATCGATGACGTCGATCCAGAAAACGTGGGCCACGAACGTTACCGTGGCCATGGTTCGGGCAGTGAGGCTTCCGCTCAGGATCTCGCACCCGGACATGTAGTGGTTTCCGCTGCGGTGATCCTTGGTTTCTCGATCACCCACGACTGATACCGCGTGCCGACGTGCCAACGCTGATTGAGATAGTGTCCGTCATCGACGCTGCCCCGAACGTGGTGTTCGACCTAGAACTTGATGTGAACGTTCACGCCGCGTCTCTGCACGGCAGTCAAGAAACGGCCACAACCAGCACAGGTCGACGGCGGCTCACGCTCGGGGACGACGTCACCTTCCACGCTCGGCATTTCGGTCTGTGGTGGTGCATGACCAGCCGTATCACCGCCTATGAGCGCCCATCACGCTTTGTCGACGAGCAGACACGGGGTCCCTTCAGCGCACTCCATCATGAGCATCTCTTCCAAGTCCTCGATGGCGGCGAAACGCAGATGACTGACCGCTTGACCATCAGCGCGCCCTTAGGGCCGTTGGGAGCGGTGGCGACCCGGGTTTTGGTCGCGCCGTATCTGCGACGGCTACTGAAGCAGCGGGCAGCCCACATCAAGTATTTGGCGGAAGCCAGCGACCGCAGGGCGTGACGATCGCGGGTGGCATGCTCATCTGCCGCGATTCGATCGCTACGCGGAGTCATCGGGAGCCGCGACGGCGGCGGGTGCTCCTGCTGGGTGGCGCCGGCTTGCGGTTGGTGCGTATCGAGTCCGGTCAGGTTGTCGTCAGGTCAGCCGCTCCACGACACCGAAGTCGGGTCCCATACCCCTACGGCGGTTCCAGTGAGGACCGGATCCAGCAACGCGGCGACAAGTTCGACGGCCTCGGCGAAGTCCGGGACCACGCCGGTGGCTTCGCGGGCCTTGGCGGGATACCCGGCACGCCACACCGCGACGTCGGGTACAGCGAACCGCTCGGGCAGCGGCAACCCGCGATGGGCACAGCCACCGACGACCGCATGCCGCAGCGCCTTCGCCTGCGGGCACTGGGTCGAGGCGATCAGCGCGAGATCCACGAGATCCTTGATCCTGGTACTGGGGCGAGCCACACCACCCTGATCGTGAACCTCGACGATCGCGCAGAGCTTGTCCGCGATGTGATCGGTCAGGGGAAACAGCCGGTAGGTCGGGCGCACGAGACCAGGGATGTCCACCGACGTCAACGGCTGAGCAGGCTCCGGGACGCCGGTCATCGCCGTACCGACAACCACGTCGACGTGGAACGCGGCATACCGTGCGCCGAGATAGGCGACCAGGTGCAACCGGCGCCCCTTGGCCGCCTCCTGCAGCGGGCTGACCCGCACGACTTCGAACCGGAAGTGATCGCCGAGATCACGGTCCGCGGCCTCCAGCAACGACCCGACGGCCTCATCCAGCTCGTCGTCCACCCGCCCGTCATCGAACACGAGAAATGCCAGGTCGAGATCACGGCTGTGGCGCGCCTGCGGCAGCCTGGCCAGCAACGCCCCGGCTCCTTTCAGGACCCACCGTCGACTGTCGGGTCCGGTGAAGGCCCGGGCTAACAACCGGTCGTAGGCGAACTGCCGCTGCAGCTCGTCCAACCCATGACTGCCGCTCGCCTTCGCGGCAGCGGACAGCCGGGCGCGCAGCGCCGCCCGGAACGCCGCCGCGCTGGCGTACGGCACACCCGGTGACGACAGGCCACTCACGTCCACTCCCCCTCACCGGCGTGCTCTCCGAGCAGGTCAGCGACGAACTCGGCCGGCGATGCCGCCCCGTACCTTGCGGCGTGGTCGGCCACGACCGCCTCCAACACCGCAGCGTCGGTCAGCCTCCGCCGCACCGCGTCCTGGCACACCCGGGCCACCGCCGAGCCGTCCTCGTTGGCCGACAGGAGATCGGCCACGATCCGCGCCACCGTGGCGACCGGCAGGCCGTTGACGACCGCCCAGTCCCCCCGCGGCAGCTGTGCCCGAACCCGCAGCAGCACATCGGCACGCCGCAGCTGCCGGCGGCGATCGACGATGAACTCGAACGACGACGGCAGGAGATCGCCCAACTCCAGGACCACGGTCGCTGAGCGGCCGGCCACCACGGCGTCCGGCGCCCGCAGCCGGGACGACCCCGGCCGGGCGTCGCCAAGCTGCAGCCAGACCGCCCGGATCCCATCAAGATCAGGATTTGGGGGTGCGCCCACCAGCCGGTACACCCGGGCGACCCCATCGACCGGCTCCAGCGCCCCATCGGCGATCAGCCTCGCCACGTCCACCCGGGAAACCCCGACCGACCTGGCTTGGGCGGCGGACACCATGCCCCACTGCTCGGCGGTGAAGCCGCTGAGCAGACCGACCGACACACCACGCGACATACTGCAAGCGTATCACAATAGATACGGTCACAGCAGCCATCGAGGCCACCGCCCTGGCCACGGTACGACGTCAACTGCTGGGGACCAACGCTGCCGTGCCGAACACCGGGGTCGGTACGCCCGCACCCCCTGCAGGGCTCTGCGGGCCTCCACTCCTCTGGTCCAGCGGTCGGACGTGCCGTATCGCGCGTTTCTTGAGCGGTGGATCCCACGATGGCGTCCTCGCCCGCGCCCCGACCCTCGCACCAGCGATCGGACCGGGGCGATCGTCGCCGACATCGAGGTAGCCCTCCACCACGCCCGGCACGTTATTGGTGGCCGGCCACCGCCGATCTGCCGCGCCCAGTCCACCGCCTGGCGAGGGTCACGCTGCGGCTGCGAGCGCCGCGCTCAAGAGCCGCTGTGTGGCGGCGTCGAAGGCGACCAGCCGTACCAGCTCCACACGGGTCGGTGTCGCCGTGATGGTAGTTGCGGCGATTCGCGCGGCCTGGTCGGGCGGGAACCCGTAGACGCCGGTGGCGATCGCCGGGAACGCCACGGTGCGGGCCCCGAGCTGGTCGGCGACCTGCAGGCTGCGGCGGTAGCAGGAGGCCAATACCTCGGCCTCGCCGAAGCCGCCGCCCTCCCACACCGGGCCGACGGTGTGGATGACGTGGCGTACCGGTGGATCCAGGTTGAACGCCGGGGTGGCGACCGCGTCACCGGGATCACACGGGGCCAGTACCGCACCGGCCTCGGCCAGGCGGGGTCCGGCGGCGCGGTGGATCGCCCCGTCCACCCCACCCCCGCCGAGTAGCGACTCGTTGGCGGCGGTCACGATCGCGTCCATCCGTTCGGCGGTGATGTCGCCGAGCACGACTTCGATGGCAGGCATAGCCGATGATGGCATCCCCGGCCCATCGGGTGGGGCCGGGACATGTTGGCCGCCGGTCGGGCTCACAGTTGCGCGGTGTCGAGCACCTGCCGCATCCACCCGACCGGCGCGCCTGGATGAGCGGCGGCAGCCTCGGCCACCTCGGAATCGCCTGGCCGTGCTGCGCGACAACGACGACAACTGGATCCACGCCAGCCTCTCCTACGCCTGCCGGGACCGCTGGGGCCGCGCCTACGGCACCACCGCCGAACCGACCCCGCCGGCCCTGGTCCGGACCGCCGTGACCGGGCGTCCCGGACCCGAGTCCGGGTCGCTGGCCCGGGCTGACGGCTCCGATCCGGAGTAACCCGCGCCGAAGCAGGCGCCACCGCTGCTGCGAGACGTGATCGTGATCCCAGAATCGTCCACTGCGAAACGGCTGCTGGCGCCCGGCACGACGCGTGGCGGGACGTCCGGTGATTCCTGCAAGAGCCGGGAGCGCTTCGAGGTCGGCCACGCTGTCGGGCTAACGTGACCGCATGACCACCCGGGACGTGCCCGCCCAGATCGGCGACCTGCCGCCGATCGGGCGACCGGCCAACAGTGCCCTGCTCGGTGCCGGCATCACGACGCTCGCGCAGGTGGCCACGCACCGCCGCCGGGATCTGCTGGCCCTGCACGGCGTCGGGCCGAAGGCGATGCGCATCCTGGACGCCGCGCTCGCGGAGCAGGGCCTCGCCTTCGCCGAGTGACGGCACACGGCGGTCCGGCGGGCTCGTTGTCAGCGGCGGTCGTCGGCCGTGTCGACCTCCTGACGCGCCTGCGCGGCCAGGGCGGCGACGGCGGCGAAGTTGATGCTCCAGCCCATGCCGAAGGCGTGCGGCACCAGCAGTCGTGAGTCGTCGGGGTTCCACATCGACCGGCGCAGTTTTTCCGCCGTGGGCGGGCGGAAGTCGTAGGGTACGCCGACGACGTCGCCGTGCCAGGTGCGTTGCTCCGGCGGCTTGTCCAGTTCCTTGGCGACCGCGGCGCCCACCAGCGCACCCGCTGCCGCCGCGATCAGTTTGCTCGCGGTATGGCCCATGGCCCAAGGCTACGACCACCAGCGCATCCACGCCGACCGGCAGAGGCGCGCACTCATCACACCCGGGCTGTCGGACCCTAGCGGGTGCTGCCCGACAGAACGCGTGGTGCCCGACAGAATCGGTGACCTGGACATCAGAGGCGTTATCGATGCCACATAACGCCTCTGATGTCCAGGTGACGGTCTCCACCGTCCAGCGACGGACTCCACTGGGCGGCTCCACGGGGACGGGCGGCTGGGCCGGAGGCACAGCCGGGGCAGCTCGACAGTCTCTGCGGAGACAGACCACCTGCCGGCGCCGTGACCGTGCGCCGCCACCGTCGAGCCGCTCGCGGCACAGTCAGCGCAGCCGCTGGGCTCCCGCCCCCGGAGTCACGGTGAAGGGGGTCGGGGCGCGGAAACCGCGTCCGGCGTACGCCTCGGTCACCGCCGAGGCCACCGTGTCGGCCGCCGCCGCGTCGACCAGGGCGAGTACGCAGCCGCCGAAGCCGCCACCGGTCATCCGGGCACCGTACGCGCCGGTGGCGAGGGCCACCTCGACGGCGGTGTCCACCTCCGGGACGGTGATCTCGAAGTCGTCCCGCATCGAGGCGTGCGAGGCGGTCAGCAGCGGCCCGATCTCGGCGATCCGGCCCGCCCGGAGCAGCTCGACGGTGTCCAGCACCCGCTGGTTCTCCGTCACCACGTGCCGCACCCGGCGACGTACCGTCTTGTCGTCGAGCCGGGCCAGGGTGGCGTCGAGCTGGTCGGCGGCGACGTCCCGCAGCGCCGGTACGCCGAGTGCGGCGGCGGCGGACTCGCAGGCGGCGCGGCGGGCGGCGTACTCGCCGCCGGCGTGCCGGTGCGGCGCGTTGCTGTCGATCACCAGGATGGCGAGCCCGGCGGCGTCGAGGTCGAACGGCACCTGCTCGACGGCGAGGCTCCGGCAGTCCAGGAAGAGCGCGTGTCCTGGCTGGCAGCGCAGCGACGCCGACTGGTCCATGATGCCGCAGGGCACCCCGGCGTAGTCGTTCTCGGCCCGCTGGGCCAGCGCCGGCCGGTCGGCGAGCGGCAGGTCCAGCTCGCCGAGGTCGACCAGCGCGGTGAGTACGGCGGACTCCAGCGCCGCCGAGGAGGAGAGCCCGGCCCCGAGCGGTACGTCGGAGGTGATCGCCAGCCGGGCGACCGGCACGTCGTGACCGGCCTCGCGCAGTGCCCAGACGACCCCGGCGACGTACGCCGCCCAGCCGGAGACCCGGCCCGGTTCGGCCGCGTCGGCCCGGCCGAACGAGATCCGTTCACCGGCCTGCTCGGACCAGACCGTCCAGCGTCGTCCCCGCTCCGGTGCGGCGGCGACGACGGTGCGCTGCGGCAGCGCGAAGGGCAGCACGAAGCCGTCGTTGTAGTCGGTGTGTTCGCCGATCAGGTTGACCCGGCCGGGTGCCGCCCACACCCCGGCGGGCGGATCGGCGTACTCGCTGGTGAAGCCGGCGGTGGCGCGGTCGGCGACCGGCCCCGCCGGTCCGTCGGGGTGGCTGGTCACGACGCCGCACCGCCGCCGAGGATCTGCTCCTGGTAGAAGGTCCACGCGTCGGCGACGATCTCCGGCAGGCCCGGCCTGGCCGGGATCCAGCCGAGGTCGGCGCGGGCCCGCGCGGCGGAGGCGACAAGCGCGGCCGGGTCGCCGGAGCGGCGCGGTGCCATCTCCACCGGCAGCGGGTGCCCGGTCACCCCGCGGACCGCCTCCACCACCTGCCGGTTGGAGAAGCCGTTGCCGTTGCCGAGGTTGTAGACGCGGTGGTTGCCGGGCTGGGCGGCGGCCAGGGCGAGCAGGTGGGCCCGGGCCAGGTCCTCGACGTGGATGTAGTCGCGGACGCAGGTGCCGTCCGACGTCGGGTAGTCGTCGCCGAAGAGTTGCAGCTTGTCGCGGCGGCCGGCGGCGACCTGGAGCGCGATCGGGATCAGGTGCGTCTCCGGGTCGTGGCGTTCGCCCAGCGCCACCCCGGGCCGCAGGTACGCCCCGGCGACGTTGAAGTAGCGCAGCGAGACCGCCGCCAGGCCGTGCGCGGTGGCCATCGAGGTGAGCGCCAGGTCGACGGCGAGCTTGGTGGCGCCGTACGTGTTGGTCGGCAGCGGAGCGGCGGTCTCCTCGATCGGCAGCTCGGTCGGGTTGCCGTAGACGGCGGCGGTGGAGGAGAAGACGAACCGGGGCACCCGGGCGATCCGGGCGGCGTCGAGCAGCGCCAGCGAGCCGACGGTGTTGACCGCCCAGTAGCGCTCCGGCTCGACCATCGACTCACCGGCGGCGATCAGTGCGGCGAAGTGCAGCACGCCGTCGAACCCGGCGTCCGGGGTGAGCACGGTGGCGGCCTCGGCGACGTCCGCCCGCACGAAGGTGGCCTCCGGAGCCAGTGCCTCGGCGTGCCCCGTGCGCAGGTCGTCCAGGACCACCACCTCGTGCCCGGCGTCCAGCAGCAGCCGGGTGACGACGCTGCCGACGTAGCCGGCACCTCCGGTGACGAGCAGTTTCACGCCTGTGGCTCCTTCTGGCCTCGGTAAATCTTCAACGTCGGGTGCGGCGGGCCCTGCCGGGTTCGTGTGGCCGCGCGCCGCCCTCGGCATTCAGCATCCAGCATTCCACCATGTTCTGCCAATTCTGCACAGAGTCGAACATCCGCCGGGGATGAAGCGGTCGGCAGATGCCGACGGTGCGCACCTGTGGTGTCTACCATCTCTGACATGCGGGACGGTGGCAGTACCGGGCCCCGGCGACGATCGCCGGGGCGTACCCGACGGCGACCGGGTCCGCTGGCGCGGGCCCTGGCCCGGCTCGTCGTACGGGCGGCGGACGGCTCGACCCGGCTGGTCACCGCGCTGCTCGGGGCCAGCCCGACGGCGGGTCGCGAGCAGATCAGCGAGGCGGAGCTGCGCGACCTGGTCGCCGCGAACACCCGGCTCGACCCGGTGGAACGGCGGATCATCGACGAGGTACTGGTCGCCGGTGCCAGCCTGGTCCGGGAGGTGATGATGCCCCGGACCGAGGTGGTCTTCCTGGCCGCCGGGCTGCCCCTGACGGAGGCGGCCCAACTCGTCCGGGTCGAGACGCACACCCGGTATCCGGTGGTCGACGGCACCTCCGACGACGTGATCGGCTTCGTGCACCTGCGCGACGTGCTGCTCCGCCCCGACGGCGACGCCTGCACCACCATCGGCGACCTCACCCGGGAGGTGAAGAAGATCCCGGCCAGCCTGCGGGTGCTGGCCGCGCTGACCGAGATGCGCCGGGAGCGCCACCACCTCGCCGTCGTCATCGACGAGTACGGCGGCACGGCCGGGATCGTCACCCTGGAGGACCTGATCGAGGAGCTGGTCGGCGAGATACACGACGAGTACGACACGGCACCCGACCCGGTGCCGGTCGGTGGGCCGACGGAGGTGGACGGCCGGCTCAACCTCGCCGACTTCGCCGAGCGGGTCGGCTTCGCGCTGCCACCGGGGCCGTACGAGACGGTCGGTGGGTTCGTGATGGCCGCCCTCGGGCGGCTGCCGGTCCTCGGGGACGAGGTACGGATATCGGGTGGGGAGGCGGCCGGCGGCAGCGGCGGCACCGGGCGGTCGGCGGGCGGGTTCCGCAACGGCGGCGATCCGGAGGGCGGCTCCGGCGGCGACGGCGACGACGGAGGCGACGGTGGCGGCTGGCTGCTGCGGGTGCTGGCGGTGGAGGGCCGGCGGGTGGCCCGGGTCGGCATCTCGGCGGCCCGGACGTCGGAGCAGCAGGTGCCGGATCAGTTGACCTGGAGCTTGCGCCAGGTGGCGCCGTCCGCCGAGTAGGCGGCCCAGCCGGAGCCGAAGAGGTCGTACGCGACGTATCCGGCGGCGGTCCGGTCCAGCCGGCCGACGACGGGCAGGTTGCCGCCGGCCCGGCGGAAGGTCGCACCGTCGTCGTCGCTGACGTGGAGGTGCCGGTCGGTGCCGGTGACCAGTAGCCGCCCGTCCAGCAGCGGCACCACGGTTCCGGCGAAGCCGGCCGGTGCACCGGCCCCGGCGGAGCGGGTCGGTGTGAAGGTGGCACCGCCGTCGCCGGAGTGCAGGAGCGCCAGCACCGTCGAGTCGGCGCCGAGCACCGTCGCGTACGCCTGGCTGCCCAGGCTGGTCACCTCGACCGTACGGGCCGCCGGGGCGGCTCCGGGCAGCCGCACCGTACGCCAGTGCGCTCCCCGGTCCCGGGTCACCGCCACCGCCGGCACGCCGTCCCGGAAGCCGCCGACCCACCAGGCGCCGTCGGCGGTGGGAGCCGGGGCGACCCAGCAGACGTCGAGACCGGGCCGGGCCGCCGGGGCGTACGGTCCGGTCGGCCCCGCTCCCGGCCCGCCGGAGACGCCGGTGGTGGGGGGCGTCGGCAGCCACACCCGCACGTCCAGGCCGCACCGGCCGCCGCCCGGACCGGCCCGGAGCAGGGCGTCACCGCTCGCCGCCGGAGCTCCCGTCGTGTCGGCGGTGCCGCTGGTCCCGGTCCCGGCCGCCCGCCAGCTCCGCCCGCCGTCGGTGGAGGCGAACGCCGCACCGGGCGCGGTGATCAGCAGCCGGCCGCCGGGAAAGGCGGCCAGGTCCAGCGGCTGCTGTCCGGCGATCTCCGCCGGCAGCTCGGTGTGGTGCCAGCTCAGGCCCCCATCCGAGGTACGGGCGACGCTCGCCGGGCACCCGTCGGCGGTCGGGCAGCGGGCCAGCAGGTAGCCGTGGTCCGGATCGGCGAACTCGACGTCGGCGATCGTGCCGGGCACGTGTGCGACCGCCGCCTCGGTGAGGCCGTTGACGGTGATGCCGGCTCCGGTGTAGACGGGACCGCCGGGGGGCGCGTCGGCGACCGGCGGCGGCAACCGGTCGGTGTCGGCCGGCGCCCAGGGCTGGATCGCCAGGACCGCCGTGAGCGTCACGCCGAGCAGGGCGGCGCCACCGGCCGCTCCCGCCGTGCGGCGACGCCGCCGCCGGGCCGCCGCCCGGTCCCTGATCCGGGCCAGCGGTGGCTGGTCGATGTCGTCCAGCAGGGCAGCCCGGCCGGTTGCCAGCCGTACGTCGAGGGTCGGGTCGGAAAACGTCCGGTCGTCAGGCATGTCTCACCCCGGTCGAACCGCCCGGTCGCACCCGGGCCGGTGGATCCCCTCCGGTGACCGCCGCCGGGTCGCCGGGGCCGGTCGGCTCGTCGCCGGTCTGCTGGTGGTCGCCGGTCTGCTGGTAGTCGCCGAGCCGCTCGGCGAGCGCCGCCCGACCCCGGTACAGCCGGGACTTCACCGTGCCGGTCGCCACGCCGAGCAGCCTGGCGACCTCGTCGACGGGCAGGTCGGCGAAGTAGTGCAGCACGATCACCTCCCGATAGCTGACCGGCAGGTCGGCCAGGGCCTGCCGCAGGTCGGTCCGCTCCGGTCCGGGTGCGGGCTCGACCAGCCGGGTCACCGGACGGTCCCGCAGCAGGATCCTGTCCAGCAGGTGGCGCCGCCGCCAGCGCCGCCGGACCACGTTGACCGCGACCGTACGCAGCCACGCCTCCGGGTTGTCCACGTCGGTCAACCCGCGCGGCCGGGCGACCGCCCGGGCGAACGCCTCCTGCACCACGTCCTGTGCCTCGGCCAGGTCCGTGGTGAAGGCGTAGACCTGGGCGACCAGGCGCCGGTAGCAGGCGTGGTACAGCTCGCCCAACGCCTCGTCCGGCGCGCCCTGCCCGCGGCCGGCGCCGTGCCCGCCCCGATTGCGTACCAAGCGCTGTCCTCCCCGGCCCGGCGGTACGGCGCAGACGGCTGCGACGAAGCCGCCGGCCGACTCCGGTGTCGAGGGTACGAGTCACCGAGGTGGCGGCCGGTTCCCCGGGTTCGCACACCGTTCGCACACCGCATGCCCACTGCCCGCCAGGCGGTGGCGGGGGCGGAATGGCACGGGGGCGTCGGGACACGTTCCCAGGGTTGCTGTCAGAATTGCCGGCATGTCCGACGTTCCTGCCCGGCCCCGGGTCCTCTCCGGGATCCAGCCGACCGCCGACTCGTTCCACGTGGGCAACTACCTGGGCGCGGTGCGCAACTGGGTGACCATGCAGGACACGCACGACACCTTCTACAGCGTGGTCGACCTGCACGCGATCACCGCCGGGCACGACCCGGTCGCACTGCGGCACTCGACCCGGGTCGCGGCGGCGCAACTCTTCGCGGTCGGGCTCGACCCCGAGCGGACCACCCTCTTCGTCCAGTCCCAGGTGCCGGAGCACGCCCAGCTCAGCTGGGTGTTGAGCTGCATCACCGGGTTCGGCGAGGCGAGCCGGATGACCCAGTTCAAGGACAAGTCGGTGAAGCAGGGCGCCGACCGCTCCAGTGTCGGCCTCTTCACGTACCCGATCCTGCAGGCCGCCGACATCCTGCTCTACCAGGCGGACGCGGTGCCGGTCGGCGAGGACCAGCGGCAGCACCTGGAGCTGACCCGCGACCTGGCGCAGCGCTTCAACACCCGGTTCGGCCGGACCTTCACCGTGCCGGCCCCGTACATCCTGCGGGACACCGCGAAGATCACCGACCTGCAGGACCCGACCGCCAAGATGTCGAAGTCGTCCTCGTCGCCGGCCGGGATCATCATGCTGCTCGACGACCCGGCCCGGTCGGCCAAGAAGATCAGGTCGGCGGTGACCGACACCGGGCGGGAGATCGTCTTCGATCCGGAGGGGAAGCCGGGGATCTCGAACCTGCTGACCATCTACGCCGCGCTGACCGACCGCGGCATCGACGATCTCGTCGCGGCGTACGCGGGCAAGGGCTACGGCGACCTGAAGAAGGACCTGGCCGAGGTGGTGGCGGAGTTCGTCCGGCCGATCCAGCAGCGTACCCAGGGCTACCTCGACGATCCGGCGCAGCTCGACAAGCTGCTGGCGGTCGGCGCCGAGAAGGCCCGCGCGGTCGCCTCGGTCACGCTGCGCGAGGCGTACGACCGGGTCGGGTTCCTTCCCGGCATGCGGGCCGGCTGACGGCCGGGTCCCGGTGGTGCCAGCCACCGGACGCCGGCAGCGAGTCGCCGGTCGGCGCGGTGCCGGCCCCGGGTGAGTGGAGCGGAGTGTGGTTGTCGCGGACGGGTCGCAGGATTCCGAAACGCCGATGACCCGGGTCGGGGTCGCCGTGGACGTACCCGAGCCGTGGTGCGAGTTCCTGACACAACGGCGGGCGGAGGCCGGCGATCCGCAGGCCGCGTACGTGCCGGCCCATCTGACGCTGCTCGGGCCGACCGACGTGCCGGTGGCGAGCCTGCCGGCGGTGGAGCGGCACCTGACCGAGGTCGCCGCCGCGCACCGGCCCTACCCGCTGCATCTGCGCGGCACCGGCACCTTCCGGCCGATCACCGAGGTGGTCTTCGTGGCGGTCGCGGCCGGGATCGGCGAGTGCGAGCTGCTCGCCGCGGCGATCGGGCGGGCGCCCGAGCTGCGCCGGGAGAGCCGGTTTCCGTACCATCCGCACGTCACCGTCGCCCAGGACGTCGCGCCGGAGGAACTGGACCGGGTGTACGAGGACCTGGCCGACTTCTCCGCACTATTCAAGGTCGAGCAGTTCACCCTCTTCTCGCACAGCGGCGAGGCACGCTGGCAGCCCCGCCGGGACTTCCCGCTCGGCGGCTGAGCCGCGCGGCCGGCCCGCACTCGTGGCGTGCCGGGGGCGTTGCGGCGCCCACACCGGTGGCGATGGGCAAGGATGTCGGCGTGAACGCGTTCGAGCGGGTGGTGCTGCGGATCGACGCCCGGCTGACGGCGTACCGGGAGCGGTCGCCGTCGTTCGATCATCTCGCCCGGGCCGTGGGCCGCTACACGGACGTGCTCGGTACCCGGCTCGCGGCGGCCATCGCCTACTACGGCTTCTTCGCGGTCTTCGCCCTCGGCCTGGTGGCGTACGCGGTGCTGGCCGCGCTGCTCGGCGACAGCGCGGAGAGCGGCGAGGTGATCGTCGGGTTTCTCCAGCGGAATCTTCCGTTCGTCGACCCCGAACAGATCCGGCAGAGCAGCGGTCGTCCCGGCATCGTCGGGCTGATCCTGCTGGCGATCACCGGGATCGGCTGGGTGGAGTCGATCCGCTCCTCGCAGCGGTTGATCCACGGGCTGTCGCAGCATCCGGGCTACATCGTGCTGCGCCAGCTGGTCGACCTGGCGGTGCTGCTGGTGATCTTCGTGCTGCTGGGGCTCTCGGTCGGTGCCGTGGACGCGCTGGAGTCGCTGCTGAGCTGGCTGCTGGGAGCGCGGTCGATCATCCTCACCATCTGTAGCTGGTTCCTGGCGTTCATGGTCAACATGCTGCTGGCCTCGGCGTTGCTGCTCGCCGTGCCGAGGCTGCGGATGAGTCTGCGGCGCTGGCTGCCGGCGGTGCTCCTGGTGGCGCTGGGCGTGACGCTGCTGAACACGGTCGGCCGCTACTACGTGGTGCGCTGGGAGCGGAACCCGGCGTACACGGTGGTGGCCGGCGCGGTGGGCCTGCTGATCTATCTCTATCTGCTCAACCAGTTGCTGCTCTTCGGGGCGGCGCTCGCGGCAACCAGTCACCAGGGGCGGGTCCTGGACCTCACCCGCGCGCCCCGGGTGCCGGACCCGGCCCGCCCGGAACCGCCGTCGACCGACTGAGCCGGCCGGAGCGCCCGGGGTGAGGGGAAAGAGACCAGGGCTGCCATTCGGGCAATAGCCACTAATGACGCGTGGATCACCGCGATGATGAGTCGCGTGGGCGCACTAGTGACGTTGGAACTGCCGGACGACTCGCCGATCCTCGCCCTGCCCTGGATCATCACCTTCGGACCGCTCGACGACGACGAGGAGTGGGAGCCGGTGGTCTGCGGCCCGTACGAGCGCGCCCACGCGCTGGCGCTGGCCCAGTCGGTCGTCGCCGACGAGGAGCTGATGGCGGTGGTCGAACCGCTGCTGCCCCGGGTCTCCGCCGAGGAGATCCGCGCGGAGATCGCCGCCGCGCAGCTCGCGGCCGAGGCCGAGGACGAGGCGGCGGATCTCGCCGACACCAGCATCTACGGCGACTACGAGGACCTCGGTGCGGAGGAGGTGATCGGCGAGAGCAGCCGCCGGCCGGTCCAGGCCGGGCAGCCGCCGGACGCGACCGAGGTCCGCGCCGGCATCGCCCGGATCGCCGCGATGCTCACCCGGCCGAGCCGCTGACCCGGCCCGGGACGCCAGGACCGCGAAAGCGCCGGTGCCCCGGGGCGCGCGCTCCCCGGGACACCGGCCCCACCATCCCCTCCACCACAAAGGGGTCGTAGCCCCGGTCGCCCGCCGGCGCGGAGCGCGACGGACGACCAGGTCGCTGGAGGAATTACCCGGTTACCGGCCGGACGAACCACCCGGCCGTGTCGGTCGGCAGCGTCGTACCGTCGGCACCGCCCGCCAGGGGTTCGCTGGTCAGGACCGGCGTGCCGTGATCGCGTACCGTCACCGGCTCGCCGCCGAAGTTGACCACGCAGGTCAACTCCGGTGCGCCGGCCGGCGCCGCCCGGCTGAAGGCGAGCACTCCCGGCTCGCTCTCCCGCCACCGCACCCCGCCCGCAGCGGCCGGGCCGCCCGCGTCACCTGGGTCGCCCGCGCCGGCCGGGCCGTCGGGCAGCGCGGGGTGGTCGCGGCGCAGTCGCAGCGCCGCCCGGTAGAGCTCCAGGGTCGAGTCCGGGACGCCGGTCTGGGCGGCGACCGAGCGGGCCCGCCAGGTCGGCGGGGCCGGCAGCCAGGCCGGGGCGGCACCGGCCGGACCGAAGCCGTACGGCGGGACGTCGCCGCTCCACGGCAGCGGCACCCGGCAGCCGTCCCGGCTCTCCCCGGTGCGGCGGAACGCGGGATCCTGCCGCAACTCGTCCGGGAGGTCGAGCACCTCCGGCAGGCCCAGTTCCTCGCCCTGGTAGAGGTAGACGCTGCCGGGCAGGGCGAGCATCATCAGCGCGGCGGCGCGGGCCCGGCGCAGCCCGAGGGCGCCGTCACCGTACCGGGTGACGTGCCGTTGCTTGTCGTGGTTGGAGAGCACCCACGTGGTGGGCGCGCCGACGATCGTCGCCTCGGCCAGCGCGGTGTCGATGACCTTGCGGAACGAGTCGGCCGACCAGGTGGCGTCGAGGAAGTCGAAGTTGAACGCCTGGTGCAGCTCGTCCGGGCCGATGTAGCGGGCCAGCCGCTGCGGTGTCTCGGCCCACGCCTCGGCGACCGCCATCCGGCCACCCGGATAGCTGTCCAGGATGGGGCGCCAGGCCCGGTAGATGTCGTGCACCTCGTCCTGGTCGAAATAGGGCAGCCGGGCCCGGCCGAGCAGTTCGACCTGACGCTGACCGGCCGGGACGCCGTCGCCGACGTCCGGCAGCCCGTCCGCCTTGATCATCCCGTGTGCCACGTCGATCCGGAAACCGTCCACGCCCCGGTCGAGCCAGAACCGGAGTACGTCCTCGAACTCGGCGCGGACCTCGGGGTGCCGCCAGTCGAGGTCGGGCTGGGCCGGGTCGAAGAGGTGCAGGTACCACTGGCCGTCCGGGACCCGGGTCCAGGCCGGGCCGCCGAAGATCGACTCCCAGTCGTTCGGCGGCAGGTCACCGCCCGGCCCGCGGCCGTCCCGGAACAGGTAGCGGTCGCGTTCGGCGGAGCCGGGCGGGCTGGCCAGGGCGGCGGTGAACCACGGGTGCGCGTCCGAGGTGTGGTTCGGCACGATGTCGACGATGATCCGCAGGCCCAGTGCGTGCGCGTCGGTGATCATGTCGTCGAAGTCGGCGAGGGTGCCGAAGATCGGGTCGACGTCCCGGTAGTCGGCGACGTCGTAGCCGCCGTCCACCATCGGCGACCGGTAGAACGGAGTCAGCCAGAGCGCGTCCACGCCGAGGTCCCGCAGGTAGGGCAGGCGACTCCGGACTCCGGCGAGGTCGCCGACGCCGTCACCGTCGGCGTCGGCGAAGCTGCGGACGTACACCTGGTAGACCACCGCGGACTTCCACCAGTCCTCGGCGGGCCGGCCGGGTGCGGGGGAGACGCTCATGGGAGGGCTTCCGTTCGTCGGGGCGTGCGGTCAGGGGGCGTGCCGGGGGCGAGGTGTCAGAGCAGGATGCCCGGCCAGCTGTGCAAGAGTCAAGCATTTCTTGCGCAAGGGGGACCGTCCTCCGTGCGGCTGGACACCGGTCAGACCGGCAGCGGCAGTTCCGGCGACGGCCGCGCTTCCGGCGCGGGCCGCCCGGCCACCCCGGGCACGACCGCGGTCGAGCCGCGCACCACCAGCTCCGGCCGGAAGACGTACTCGGAGTGCGGTGCGGCGTGCCCGTGGATCTCGTCGACCAGGGCGCGTACCGCCGCGACCGCCATCGCGGTCACCGGCTGTCGCATGGTGGTCAGCGGCGGGTCGGTGAAGGCCATCAGCGGCGAGTCGTCGTAGCCGACGACGGAGAGGTCGGCCGGGACCGAGAGGCCGCGCTGCCGGGCGGCCCGGACCGCGCCCAGCGCCATCAGGTCGGAGCCGCAGACCAGCCCGGTCACCCCCCGGTCCAGCAGCCGGCCGGCGGCGGCCTCGCCACCCTCGACACCGAAGAGCGACAGCTCGGCCAGCTCGTCCAGCTCCCGGTCGGCGAGGCCGACCAGCCGCCTCATCGCGGCCTTGAAGCCGGCGACCTTCCGCTGCACCGGCACGAACCGGCCGGGCCCGGTGATCAGGCCGATCCGGCGGTGCCCGAGCGCGACCAGGTGTGCCACGGCCAGCTCGCCGGCCTCCCGGTCGTCGCAGGAGACGAAGGGCGCCGGCAGCCCGGGCTGGTAGCCGTTGACCAGCACGATCGGCAGCGGCCGGGCGATGAGCGTGCGGTAGCGGGCGGGATCGGCGGCGGTGTCGGCGTGCAGCCCGGAGACGAAGACGATCCCGGAGACCTGCCGGTCGAGCAGCATCTCGACGTACTCGTCCTCGGTGACGCCGCCGGGGGTCTGGGTGCAGAGCACCGAGGTGTAGCCGGCCTGTGCCAGCCCGGACTCGACCACCTGGGCGAAGGCCGGGAAGATCGGGTTCTCCAGCTCCGGCACCACCAGCCCGACCAGCCCGGCGCTGCGCTTGCGCAGCCGCGCGGGCCGCTCGTAGCCGAGCACGTCGAGCGCGGTGAGAACGGCCTGCCGGGTCTCCGGCGCCACCCCGGGACGGTCGTTGAGCACCCGCGACACCGTGGCCTCGCTCACTTCGGCCTGCTGGGCGATGTCGGCCAGTCGTGCACGCATGGCGGAACCTTAGCCCATCGACCGTTTCTTGCGTAGGGCACGGCAAGAACTTGCAGGCCCGGTGGTCGGCGAGTTCCGTACGACGCCGGATGCGGCGGTGCCGCCGATCAGGTCCGCACGATGAAGCGCGCAAAAGCGGCTAACAGGGCGGCCAAGATGACGATCCGGAGGCAGTTGTTGCAAGCAGATGTGCAAGGGGTTTCGAAATCAGCAACAGCTTGCTACTGTCCCGCCGATACCCAGCAGGCAGACCCTAGGAGCGCACATGCGTCGCATGGCCAAGGGGGTCGTCGTACTCGCGTCCACGGCCCTCGCTCTGACGCTCGCCGCGTGCGGCGGCGACGACGAGGCGGCGGATCCGACGTCGACAACCGATCCCGCCGCCCTGAAAGCCGAACTGACGTGGTGGGACACATCGGACCCGAAGAACGAGGGGCCGGCGTTCCAGGAACTCATCGCGAAGTTCAACGACACGTACCCCAACGTCACGATCAACTATCAGTCGGTGCCCTTCGGTGAGGCACAGAACAAGTTCAAGACCGCCGCCCAGGCCAAGACGGGCGCCCCGGACATCCTGCGGGCCGAGGTGGCCTGGGTGCCGGAGTTCGCCTCGCTCGGCCACCTCTACGCGCTGGACGGCTCCGAGCTGCTCGCCGACGAGTCCGACTTCCTCGCCACCCCACTCTCGGCGAACAAGTACGACGGCAAGACCTACGGCGTGCCGCAGGTGACCGACTCGCTGGCCCTGCTCTACAACAAGGAACTGCTGAACCAGGCGGGCGTCGCCGAGGCGCCGAAGACCTGGGCGGAGCTGAAGACCGCCGCGCTGACCATCAAGCAGAAGACCGGCGTCGAGGGGCTGTACCTCAACCCGGCCGGCTACTTCCTGCTGCCCTTCCTCTACGGCGAGGGCGGCGACCTGGTCGACCCGCAGGCGAAGAAGATCGTCGTCAACTCCGCGCAGAACGTCGCCGGGCTGCGGGTCGCCAAGGACCTGATCGCCAGCGGTGCGGCGGCGAAGCCGGCCGCCAACGACGCGTACGGCACGATGATGACCCTCTTCAAGGAGAAGAAGGTCGCGATGATCATCAACGGGCCGTGGGAGGTCAACAACGTCGGCAGCGCCCCGACCTTCGGCGGCCTGGAGAACCTCGGTGTCGCCCCGGTGCCGGCCGGCTCGGCGAAGGCCGGCGCACCGGTCGGCGGGCACAACTACGTGGTCTGGTCCGGCATGCCGCAGGAGAAGGTCGACGCCGCCGTCGCGTTCATCAGGTTCATGAGTTCGGCGGAGTCCCAGGCGTACATCGCGGACCGGCTCGGCCTGCTCCCGACGCGCACCTCGGCCTACGCGCTCGACACGGTGAAGACCAACCCGATGATCTCGGCGTTCAAGCCGGTCGTCGACTCGGCCGTGGCCCGGCCCTGGATCCCGGAGGGCGGCCAGTTCTTCGGGCCGCTGGACCAGATGGCCACCGAGGTCCTGGTGCAGAACAAGGACCCGAAGGCGGCCCTGGACGACGTCGCCGGCACGTACAAGGCCGAGGTCGTCCCCGCGTACGGCATGTGATTTCGACCCCGCCGGCCACCCGGCCGGCGGGGACACCCGGCAACACCCGGCAACCCGGCGGGGCCGGCCGACATCGGCGGCCCCGCCGGCTTCCCCTCCTGGAGCGCAGTGATGAGCACCGTGACCGCCGGTCCGGCGGCGGCGCCCGCGCCGCCCGACCGCCGTCCCGCCCGCCGGTCCCGGCTGCGGCGGAGCTGGGACAGACACTGGTACGCCTGGGCGATGGTGCTCCCCGTCGTCGTGGTCCTCGCGGTGCTGGTCTTCTATCCGCTGGGCCGGGGCATCTGGATCTCGCTGACCAACCTGAACGAGGCCAACCAGGTGGCGGAGATCTGCACCCGCTCCATCACCGGCACCGAGGACTGCAGACCCAACCCCAACCGCTGGGAGTTCGTCGGCCTGGACAACTACCTCCGGGTGCTCGGCGGCCAGGTCGGCGAGTTCTGGCAGTGGACCCTGATCACCCTGATCTGGACCTCGGTCTGCGTCGTCTTCCACTACGGGCTCGGGCTCGGCCTGGCGACGATGCTGAACCGGCCGATGCGGCTGCGCGGCCTCTACCGGGTGCTGCTGGTGCTGCCCTGGGCGGTGCCGGCCTTCGTCAGCGCCTTCGCCTGGAAGTTCATCTTCAACGAGCGGTTCGGGCTGGCCAACTCGCTGCTCACCGCGGTCGGGGTCGACCCGGTCGACTGGTTCGCCAACCGGTGGAGCTCGCTCTTCACGGCGATCGTCACCAACATCTGGCTCGGCGTGCCGTTCATGATGGTGGCGCTGCTCGGCGGCATGCAGTCGATCCCCCGGGAGCTGCACGAGGCGGCCGAGATCGACGGCGCGAGCCCGTGGCAGCGGTTCGTCAACGTCACCCTGCCGGGGCTGCGCCCGGTCAGCATGACGGTGGTGCTGCTCGGCACCATCTGGACCTTCAACATGTTCCCGGTGATCTTCCTGGTCACCGAGGGCCAACCGGCCGGCCAGACCGACATCCTGGTGACCGGCGCCTACCGGGCCGCCTTCGAGGGGATCCGGAACTACTCGCTCGCCTCGACCTACGGGGTGCTCATCCTGTCGATCCTGCTCGTCTTCTCGGTCTTCTACCGGCGGGCACTGCGCAAGCAAGGCGAGGTGTGGTGACGATGAGCCGGACCAGCGTCCCGCCGGCCGGGGCGGTCGTCGCCCCCGTCGCCGCCGCCCGCGCCACTCCGGCCCGGCCCGGCGCGCCGGGCACCGGGCGTACCGGCCGCGCGCCGCTGCGCTCCGTGCTGCTGCACGCCACCCTGATCGTCGCCTCGCTGATCGCGATCGGCCCGATCGTCTGGGTGCTCCTCTCGTCGTTCAAGCCCGGTTACGCGGTGCAGAGCAGCGAGCTGACCCTGGTCAGGGACCCGACCCTGGCCAACTATCTCTACGTGCTCACCGAGACCAGGTTCCTGCGCTGGTTCCTCAACTCGGTAGTGGTCGCGGCGTTCACCATGCTGATCGGCATCTTCCTCGCCGCCACCACCGGCTACGCGGTCTCCCGGTTCAACTTTCCCGGCCGCCGGCCGCTGATGATGATCTTTCTGGTCACCCAGATGTTCCCGATGCCGATCCTGATCGTGCCGATCTACATGATCATGGCCGGGCTGGGGCTGATCAACACACCGCCCTCGCTGATCATCGCGAACCTCACCATCGCGGTGCCGTTCTGCGCCTGGATGCTCAAGGGCTACTTCGACTCGATCCCGACCGCGCTGGACGAGGCGGCGGCGATCGACGGCTGCGGCCCCTTCGCCACCTTCTGGCGGGTGGTGCTGCCGCTGGCCCGGCCGGCGCTCGCGGTCACCGGCTTCTACGCCTTCCTGACCGCCTGGGGCGAGGTCGCGTACGCCTCCGCCTTCATCCAGGAGGACCGGAACTTCACCCTGGCGTACGGGCTCCAGCAGTTCGTGCCGCAGTTCAACCCGCAGTGGGAATACCTCACCGCCTCGGCGGTGCTTGTCACCATACCCGCCGGCATCGTCTTCCTCTTCGCCCAGCGGCACCTGGTCTCCGGCCTCACCGGCGGCGGTATCAAGGAATGACGGGGCAGCCCACCGGAGCACACCACGACGGCTCGGCGTACCACGTGCCGGAGCAGGCGCCGGCGCTCGGCGAGACCGTCGACGTCTTCCTCCGGGTGCCGGCCTCGGCACCGGTCCGGCAGGTCTTCGTCCGAAGCACCCCGGACGGCGAGCCGCGCTTCACGGCGGCCACCGTGGACCGGCGCGGCGGCGGCGAGGTCTGGTGGCGGGCCGGGGTCGAGGTCCGCAACCCGGTCACCAGCTACCGGTTCCTGCTGACCGGGCCGGCCGGGCAGCGCTGGCTCAACGCGCTCGGCGAGTTCGGCCACGACGTGCCGGACAACACCGACTTCAAGCTGGTGGCGTACGACCCGCCGCCGGCCTGGGCCCGGGACGCGGTGGTCTACCAGATCTTCCCCGACCGGTTCGCCCGGTCCGCCGCCGCCGACGGGCGACCGGTGCCGGAGTGGGCCGTCCCGTCCGACTGGGACCGGACCCCGGTGATCGGCCGGGGGCCGCAGACGCCGTACCAGTTCTACGGCGGCGACCTGGACGGCGTCGCCGAGCGGCTGGACCACCTCGACCGGCTCGGGGTGAACACCGTCTACCTGACCCCGATCTTCCCGGCCCGCTCCAACCACCGCTACGACGCCACCACCTTCGACGAGGTCGACCCGCTGCTCGGCGGCGACGCGGCACTGGCCCGGCTCGCCGGGGCGGTGCACGGCCGGGGCTGGCGGCTGCTCGGCGACATCACCAGCAACCACACCGGGGACGGCCACCGGTGGTTCGTCGACGCCGTCTCCGACGCCGGCTCACCCGAGCGGGCGCTGTACTACTTCGGCGGGTCCGGCGACTACGAGTCCTGGCTCGGCGTGCGGTCGCTGCCGAAGCTCAACTGGGGCAGCGCCGAGCTGCGGCGGCGGTTCCTGGCCGGGCCGGACTCGGTGCTGGCCCGCTGGCTGCGCCCGCCTTACGGGCTGGACGGCTGGCGGGTGGACGTGGCCAACATGACCGGCCGGCGGGGCCGGGACGCGTACACCCACGGGGTGGCGGCGGCGCTGCGCGCGGCGGTGGTGGCGGCCCGGCCGGACGCGCTGGTCGTCGCCGAGCACGGGCACGACTTCACCGGTGACCTGGACGCCGACGGCTGGCAGGGCACGATGAACTACGCCGGCTTCTGCCGGCCGGTCTGGAACTGGCTGCGCGCCGACGGGCTGGACCTGCCGGACTTCCTCGGCGTGCCGGGTGGGGTGCCCCGGCGGGACGGGCCGGAGGTGCTGGCCACGATGCGGGCGTTCGGCTCGCTGGTCTCGTGGCGGGCGCTGACGCACTCGTGGCTGCTGCTCGGCTCGCACGACTCGGCCCGGATCCGCACCGTCGTCGGCGACGCCGACCGGCAGGAGGTGGCCGCCGGGCTGCTCTGCACCCTCCCCGGCACCCCGATGATCTTCGCGGGGGACGAGATCGGGCTGACCGGGCGCAACGGCGAGGACTCGCGTACCCCGATGCCGTGGCGGCGGCCGGAGAGCTGGGACGCTGCCACGTTCGACAGGTACCGCGCGCTCGTCGGGCTCCGCCGATCGCTGCCGGCACTGCGGCACGGCGGCCTGCGCTGGGCGTACGCCGATGCCGACACCCTGGTCTTCCTGCGCGAGTCGCCGGCGGAGTCGGTGCTGGTGCTGGCCCGGCGCGCCGCCGCCACCCCGATCCGGCTGGCCGGGTCGGCCGGTTGGCCGGGACCGGACGGCGAGGCGGTCAACCTCTACGGCGGGGCGGCCGCGCTGCGGCCGGGTCCGGACGGCGCGGTGACGCTGCCCGGGGACGGCCCGACCTTCCAGGTGTGGCGGCTGCGCTGAGCCGGACCGTCGGGGGTGGCAGCGGCGGGCCGCCGGGCGCGCGGTCGCCGGTGCCGGGCCGGTCGGGCGGGCCAGGCATCACTTCGACGGCGGGTCGAGGATTTCGCGCATCCGGTTGACCTCGACGGCCTGCTCGAAGGCGATGTTCCGGGCCAGCTCCCGGATCCGCTGGTCGACGCCGCTCGCGAGCACCTCCTGGGCCATCGCGATGGCACCCTGGTGGTGCGCGGTCATCATCTCGACGAACATCCGGTCGAAGGCGGTGCCGGTGGTCGCGGTGAGCGCGTCGATCGCCTCCGGGCTCTGCATGCCGTGCATGTCCGGGTGCTCGTGCCCGGTCCCGCCGAGCAGCGGGTCGAGCCCGCGGTCCCGCAGCCAGCCCTTCAGCACCTCGACCTCGGGCTGCTGGGCGGCCCGGATGCGGTCGGCGATCGCGATCACGCCGGTGCTGCCCGCCCGCTGCGGCACCAGCGCGGCCATCTGCAACGCCTGCTCGTGGTGCGGCACCATCATCGTGACGAAGCGGATGTCGGCCGCGTTGTGCGGCGCACCGGGCGGCGGGGTGAGCTGCTCCGGCTGGAGCACCTGCGCCGGCTCGCCCGGCCGGCCGGGCTGGATGACAGGTGCCGTCCCGATCGCATCGGTGGGGAGCACGGAGGGCGTCGGCGCCGGTGTGGGGGTGGTGGCGACGGAGCCCGTTGGCGCGCCGTCGTTCCGGGTGGTCGCGACCGCCGCGATACCGGCGGCCAGCAGCAGCGCCACCGCTTCGACCACCGCGAGGAACGCGATCACCGGGCGACGGCTGCTTCCGGTCGCGTTCCTCGCCAACACCACAGCGTGACTCCCGTCCGCCCTGCCGGCCGGTGGTGGCGTAGCCGGGGCTTCGCACCGGGGCCGGGTCGTCCACCCCGGGTTGGCCGATGGTAGCCCGGCCGTCGGGGCCGTGAAAGATCCAGTAGTCCGGCCGGCAGGGCCGAACCGGAGACCTGGCCGCCCACCGCCTACTTTCGCACGCCCTGGCTGGCCAGCAGGGCGGTTACGCCGTCGAGATAGGTCTTCGGGTCCGGGCCGCCGGTGAGCACCCGTTGCAGGGCGAACCCGGGGATCACACCGAAGAGGACGGCGCCCGCGGCCTCGGCGTCGGCGTCGGCCGGCAGTTCGCCGGCCTGCTGGGCCCGGCGGGCGAGCACGACGAAGCGGGACCGGAAACGGCTGTAGACCCGCGCGACGAACTCGGCCAGCGCGGGATCGCGCAGCGACTCCGCCCAGACCTGGACGGCGAGCGGGAAGACGCCGTCCGGGCCGGTCTGGGACTCGATGAACTCGAGCGCCCGGTCCAGGGCGTCGATCAGCGGTAGCGGTGGCTCCGCGGTGGCGAGCGTCGCGAAGAGTTCGTCGGCGCCGTCGACTACCGACTCGGCGATCGAGGTGACCAGCTCGTGCTTGCTGCCGAAGTAGCGGTAGACCGCGCCCACCGAGAGGCCGGCCTCGTTGATCACATCCTGCATCGAGGTGGCGTGGAAGCCGTTGCGCCGGAAGCAGCGCCGGGCGGCGTCGAGGATCTGCTGCCGCCGGGCCGCCAGGTGTTCCTCGGATACGCGTGGCACGGCACACATTATAAAACGAACGATCGTTCTTGACCGGATCCGGGCGAGGGGAGGACGCTCAGCCAAGAGAACGAGCATTCGTTTTAGAGGGAGCCGAGATGACCCGTCCACTGGAGCACTCCGGTCCGCCACCCACCCCCGCGCACCTCCGCCGGCCGCTGGCGGTCGCCGTCCTGCTGGCGCTCGCGGCGGTGCTGCTGCAGTCGCTGCTCGTACCGCTCTTCGCCGGGCCGGCGATGAACCTGGCACCGCGCGACCTGCCGATCGGCGTCGCCGGCCCGGCGCCGGCCACCGACCGGCTGGTCGAGCAACTCGACGCGGTCGCCCCGGGTGCCTTCGAGGTGATCCGGCTCCCCGACGGCGCGGCGGCCGACCGGGCACTGCGCGACCGCGAGGCGTACGCCGTGTTCGTGGTCGGCCCGGACGGGCCGACCCTGCACACCGCGAGCGCGGCGGGTCCGGCCGTGGCCGCGCTGCTCACCCAGGCGGCCGGCGAGTTCTCCGGTGGCCAGCCCGTGCCGGTGGTCGATGTCGTGCCGGCCGACCCCGACGACCCGCGCGGTGCCGGTTTCGCGGCCGGGTTCCTGCCGCTCGCCCTGACCGGCATGATCGCCGGGGCGCTGCTCTTCCTGCTGGTGCCCGGCCGGCTCGCCCGGCTGGCCGGGCTGGTCGGCTTCGGCGTGCTGGTCGGCCTCGCCGGGCCGCTGGTGCTGCAGGGCTGGCTCGGTCTGCTCCCCGGCGACGCCGTGGCCAACGGGGCGGTACTCGGGCTCGTCGGGCTCGCCGTGGCGGCCCTGCTCTGCGGGCTCGGCGCGGTGCTGGGCCGGGCCGGTCTCGGGCTCGGTGCGGCGCTGGTCTTCCTGGTCGGCAACCCGCTCTCGGCCGTCGCCGCCGCGCCGGAACTGCTGCCCCAGCCCTGGGGCGCCGTCGGCCAGTGGCTGCCGGTCGGTGCCGGTGGCACCCTGCTCCGCTCGACGGCCTTCTTCGACGGGGCCGGCGCCGGCAGTGCGCTGCTGGTCCTCGCCGGGTACGCCACCGCCGGACTGCTGCTGGTCGCTCTCGGCCGCAGACGGCAGCCGGTCGCCCCCGCCGCGACCGCCACCGGCTTCGCCGAGCCGCCGCCCGCCGACCTGGCCCGCGCCCGGGTCTGACTCCGTCGAGCCGCTGCCCTGCCCCGCGCCGGGGTCTGACTCCGTCGCCGCCGGTCGCTGCCCTGCCCTGCGCCGGGTCTGACTCCTCTCCGCCGGCACCACCAGGCGCTCCGCTCCACCGCGTCGTCCCCGCCCGCCCGCATCGCCCTGGGGGCGGGGACGACGGGCCGGGGGGAGATGGGGGAGGATGTCCGCCGTGGAACCTCTCCGGCTGATCCTCCTCTACGCCCACCTGATCGGGTTCGCCCTGCTGCTGGGCGGTGCCGCCGCCCAGTACGTCACCGGACGGATCCGGATCAACTCCCTGATGCTCTGGGGCGCCGTCCTCCAGGTGCTGACCGGGATCGGGCTCTCCGCGCCGCTGCGGGACGGCGACGAGCCGGCCCCGGCAAAGCTGGTCACCAAGCTGGTGATCGGGCTGATGATCTTCGTGATGGTGTTCTTCCCCCGCAAGCGGGAGCAGGTCAACCGCGGCCACTTCCTGGCGATCATCGGGCTGACCCTGGTCAACGCCGCAGTGGCGGTCTTCTGGCGCTGACGCCTGCCACGCCGGGCCGCACCGGCCGCCGCTGCCGGTGAGCGGGTGGCTCCGCGCGGAACGGGTCGAAACGGGACGGGCCATATCCCCAGGTCACGCATCGGGCGGGCGCTGGAGTGATCTTCCGCACCCTGAAGTTACGTAACGGTAACGGGCGTTCAACAGTCAGGCACGATTGTCGGCCGGTGGACAGACGCGGGCGTACGCTCCCGTCCGTAACGTGGGACAGCCGGCGGCGATGCGCAGGCCGGCTCAGGGCTGCCACCGCGGTGGGCGGTGCGCAATGGGAAGGAGACCGTCTTGCGCTCTGTGCGTGGGATGCGGATCGTCTCGGTACTCGCGGCAGGTGGGCTCGCACTGGGCGCAGCCGCCGCGTGTGGCGAGGCTCCGGACGATAACGGCGCGGGCGGCGACGCCGCCGACAAGTACACCGCGTGCATGGTGACGGACGTGGGAGGCATCGACGACAAGTCGTTCAACACCTCCGCCTGGGCGGGGCTGGAGGCGGCCAAGGCCGAGAACGACAACATCGACATCAAGTACGTGGCGTCCAAGGCCGAGGCCGACTACGAGCCGAACCTGACCCAGTACGTCAACCAGGACTGCGACTTCATCCTCGCCGTCGGTGGCCTGATGGGTGAGGCCACCTCCAAGATCGCCAAGGCCAACCCCGACCAGCAGTTCGGCATCGTCGACGCGAAGCTGCCGGAGAGCAACGTCTTCCCGATGCAGTTCGACACCGCGCAGGCCGGCTACCTCGCCGGCTACCTGGCGGCCGGGATGACCACGACCGGCAAGGTCGGCACCTACGGCGGCATGAAGATCGGCCCGGTGACCATCTTCATGGACGGCTTCGTCGACGGCGTCGCCCAGTACAACAAGGTCAAGGGCAAGAGCGTCCAGGTGCTCGGCTGGAACAAGGAGACCCAGAACGGCTCCTTCACCAACGACTTCGTCAAGCAGGACGAGGGCAAGAAGGTCTCCGACACCCTGGTCGCGCAGGGTGCGGACATCATCATGCCGGTGGCCGGCGGTGCCGGGCTGGGCACCACGGCGGCGGCGCAGGCCTCCGGCGGCAGGTACTCGGTGATCTGGGTCGACGTCGACGGCTGCGAGAGCACCCCGAACTGCCCGGCCCTGCTGACCACCGTGGTCAAGAACATCAAGGATGCCGTCAAGGACGCCGTGGTGACCGCGGCCAAGGGCGACAAGCTGGCACACGACCCCGGCTACCTCGGCACCCTGGCCAACAACGGCGTCTCGCTGGCGCCGTACCACGAGTTCGACAGCAAGGTGCCGGCGGAGCTGAAGGCCGAGATCGACAAGCTCAAGGCCGACATCAGCTCCGGCGCGATCACCGTCACCTCGGCCAGCCAGCCCAAGTGACCCGGTGACCGTCGGTCGCCCGACCCGCTCGGGCGGCCGGCCGGGACGGCGTCGACGCCGACGATCCGGTCGCTCCGATCGTCGTGGAGAGTGTCTCCGCGCCGATCGGGGCGACCGGTTTTCGCACAGCAGCTAGGCTGCACCATCCGCCCGCACTCCCCAGGAGGCCGCGCTGAGACTCGAACTGCGGGGCATCACCAAGCGCTTCGGTGAGCTGGTCGCCAACGACCACATCGACCTGACGGTGGAGCCCGGAGAGATCCACGCGCTGCTCGGTGAGAACGGCGCGGGCAAGTCCACCCTGATGAACGTCCTGTACGGCCTGCTCCAGCCCGACGAGGGCGAGATCCTGGTCGACGGCAGTCCGCTGAAGGTCAGGGGGCCCGGCGACGCGATCGCCGCCGGGATCGGCATGGTGCACCAGCACTTCATGCTCGTACCGGTCTTCACCGTCGCCGAGAACGTGATGCTCGGTGCCGAGAAGGTCCGGGGCGGCATCGTCGGCCTGCTCGACCGGCGGCGGGCCCGCCGCCAGGTGGCCGAGGTCTCCACCCGCTACAACCTGCGGGTCGACCCGGACGCGGTGGTCGAGAACCTGCCGGTCGGCGTGCAGCAGCGGGTGGAGATCCTCAAGGCGCTGACCCGGGACGTCGACCTGCTCATCCTGGACGAGCCGACCGCCGTGCTGACCCCGCAGGAGACCGAGGAACTGCTCGGGATCATGCGGTCGCTCAAGGAGTCCGGCAAGTCGATCGTGTTCATCACGCACAAGCTCAAAGAGGTCAAGGCGATCGCCGACCGGATCACGGTGATCCGGCGCGGCCGGACCGTCGGCACCGCGAGCCCGGCCGCGAGCGAGGACGAGCTGGCCGCGTTGATGGTCGGGCGTACGGTCAGCCTGACGGTGCAGAAGCGCGCCGCCACGCCGGGCGACCCGGTGCTGGAGGTCGACGGACTGGTCGTCGACGACGACCGCGCGGTGCGGGCCGTCGACGGTGTCGACCTGACCGTCCGGGCCGGCGAGGTGCTCGGCATCGCGGGTGTGCAGGGCAACGGGCAGACCGAGCTGATCGAGGCCCTGATGGGGCTCCGCCCGGTGCTGCGCGGCTCGGTACGCCTGGCCGGCCAGCGCGTCGACGGCTGGCCGACCAAGCGGGTGCTGCGGGCCGGCGTCGGCTACGTCCCCGAGGACCGCAGCGTCGACGGGCTGGTCAAGGAGTTCAGCGTCGCCGAGAACCTGGTATTGGACATGTACGACCGGCCGCCCTTCGGCTCCGGCCTGGTGCTCCGGCCGGACGCGATCACCGCCTCGGCCCGGGAACGGATCCCGGAGTTCGACGTGCGCACCTCCTCGGCCGAGGCCTCCGTCGGCACGCTCTCCGGCGGCAACCAGCAGAAGGTGATCATCGCCCGGGAGATGTCCCGGCCGCTCAAGCTCTTCGTCGCCGCCCAGCCGACCCGGGGGGTGGACGTCGGCTCGATCGAGTTCATCCACCGCCGGATCGTGCACGAGCGGGACATCGGCACCGCCGTCCTGCTGGTCTCCAGCGAGCTGGACGAGGTGATCGGGCTCGCCGACCGGATCGCGGTGATGTACCGGGGCCGGATCCTCGGCGTGGTCGGGCCGGGGACCCCGCGCGAGGAGATCGGCCTGCTGATGGCCGGCATCACCGCGCCCGGAGCCGAGTCCGCGTCCGGAGCCGTGCCCGGAGCCGAGTCCGCGCCTGGAGCCGAGTCCGCGTCCGGAGCCGAGGCCGGGTCCGACAGCGCCACCACGACCGTCACCCCGGACGGGCCGGCCGAGCCGACCCCCGACGTCCCCGGTAGCGAGGAAGCTCGATGACCGACGGCAACACTCCCGCGTCGCCGGAGCGGCCCGACACCGGGCCGGCGGAGAAGCCCGACGCCGCGTCGCCGGAGAAGAGCCCGGTCGGGAAGCGGCCGGGCCGGGAGACGACGAGCACCGGGCCGGGTGACCCGGCCAGCCCGACGGCGGCCGGCGGTGGTGCCGGGCCGGCCGGCGCCACGGCGGGCGACGACGGCGGTGGCTCCGGCGGTGGCTCCGGCGGCGGCGGAGGGCTGGCCGATCGCGGCGGCGGCGGTGCGGCACTGCTCCGGAGTTTCGTGCAGAACCTCTGGTCGGCCAACACCGTCACGGTCACCGTGCTGGCCATCGTGCTGGCCACGCTGATCGGCGCCGTGCTGATCATCGTCTCCGACCCGGACGTGCTGGCCACCTGGGGCTACTTCACCGCCCAGCCCTCCGACGCGCTCGACGCGAGCTGGTCGGTGGTCAGCGAGGCGTACGCGAACCTCTTCAAGGGCGCGGTCGTCGACCCGGCGGCGGTGCGGGCCTGGGCGGACGGCACCGGCGGCTGGCAGCCGGTCTTCGCGCCGATCTCGGAGACGCTTACCTACACCGCCCCGCTGGTCTTCACCGGGCTGGCGGTCTCGCTCGCCTTCCGGGGCGGCCTGTTCAACATCGGCGCACAGGGGCAGGCCACCATCGGGGTGATCCTGGCCGCGCTCGCCGGCTTCCTGCTGCCGCTGCCGCCGGTGCTGCACCTGATCGTCGCCGTGCTGGCCGGCGCGCTGGGCGGGGCGATCTGGGGATTCGTCCCCGGCTTCCTCAAGGCGCGCACCGGCGCGCACGAGGTGATCACCACGATCATGCTCAACTACGTCTCGTTCTCCTTCCTGGCCTGGATCATCGTGCAGAACGGGATCCACGATCCGGACCGGACCGACGCGATCAGCCGGCCGGTGGACGGCTCCGCCCAACTGCCCCGGCTGCTCGGCAGCGACCTGCGGGTGCACCTCGGCATCGTGCTGGCCGTCGCCGTCACCTGGGCGGTCGGCTGGCTGCTCAACCGCTCCACCTTCGGCTTCGAGCTGCGCGCGGTCGGCGCCAACCCGGACGCGGCGCGGACCGCCGGCATCGGCGTCGGCCGGACGTACGTCCTGGTGATGGTGATCGCCGGGGCGCTCTCCGGGCTGGGCGGTGCCAACATGGTGCTCGGCACCACCGCCACCGCGCTCACCCCGCTGGTGGTCGCCCAGATCGGCTTCGACGGCATCCTGGTGGCGCTGCTCGGCCGGGTGAAGCCGTGGGGTGTCGCGCTGGCCGCCCTGCTCTTCGGGGCGCTCCAGGCCGGCGGCAACCGGATGCAGTCGTACGCCAGCATCTCGCTGGAACTGGTCACCGTGTTGCAGGCGCTGATCGTCATCTTCATCGCCGCACCGGCACTGGTGAAGGCGATCTTCGGGCTCCGGGCCGCCCGGGCCGCCCGGTTGTCCACGAGCATGGCGAAGGGCTGGTAGGCGTACATGTCGACAATGGCTGTCGAGGACGTCGCCGTCGCGGTGCGTCCGGGCTTCTGGACCCGGGAACGCCGGGTCGGTGCCGGTGCCCTGCCGCTCGGGCTGCTCGCGGCGGCCCTCTTCGGTGCGCTGGCCACCGGGGCGGACGCGCGGTTCACCCTGAGCGAGGACGCGGGCGGGGCGGCGCTGGCCGTCGACGGCACCCTCGGGGCGATCGTCTTCGGGCTGGTCGCGGCGGCGGCCGGCGCCGCGCTGCTGGCCGGGCCGGCGAAGCGCTGGTTCACCCCGCTGCTCGGCGTGGCGGTGGTCGGCGTGGTGCTCTCCTTCCTCTGCTGGCAGGTGTCGGCGGCGCCGGCCGGGCAGAACTTCATGCCGCTGGTCAACATCGTCCGGGGCACCTTCATCCTGGCCCTGCCGCTGATCTTCGGTGCCCTGGCCGGGGTGCTCTGCGAGCGCTCCGGCGTGGTGAACGTGGCGATCGAGGGCCAGCTGCTGATGGGCGCCTTCGCCGGTGCCCTGGTCGGCACCATCGCGGCGAGCGCCTGGGTCGGGCTGATCGCGGCGGCGCTGGGCGGCGCGCTGGTCTCGCTGCTGCTGGCGATCTTCACGATCCGCTACCTGGTCGACCAGGTGGTGATGGGGATCGTGCTGAACCTCTTCGCGGTCGGGCTGACCGGCTTCCTCTACGAGCGGCTGATGCAGCCGGAGGCGACGAAGTACAACCAGCCGCCGAGGTTCGAGGCGTGGCCGATCCCGGTGCTGTCGGAGATCCCGGTGATCGGGCCGGCGTTGTTCCGGGGCAACATCTTCCTCTACCTGGCGCTGATCCTGGTGCTGGTGGTCCACGTGGCGCTGTTCCGCACCCGGTGGGGGCTGCGGACCCGCTCGGTCGGCGAGCATCCCACCGCCGCCGACACCCTCGGGGTGAAGGTGCTGGGGCTGCGCTACCGCAACGTGCTGCTGGCCGGCATGGTCGCCGGGGTGGGTGGTGCGTCGTACACGCTGGCGCTCTACACCTTCAGCAAGAACATGATCGGTGGCAAGGGCTTCATCGCGCTGGCCGCGCTGATCTTCGGACGGTGGAGCCCGACGGGCGCACTGCTGGCGGCGCTCTTCTTCGGCTTCGCCGACCAGCTCGGCACCTATCTGGGCGCCATCGACAGCAGCATCCCCAGCGAGTTCCTGGCGATGCTGCCCTACCTCGCCACCCTGCTGGCCGTCGCCGGCCTGGTCGGCAGGGTACGCGCGCCGGCCGCCGACGGTAAGCCCTACATCAAGGGCTGACCAGCGGCGGGGCAGGATGGGAGGGTGGCGATGGAGATTGACTGGGCGAAGCTGCGGGCTGCCGCGACCGACGTGATGCGGCACGCGTACGCGCCCTACTCGAACTTTCCGGTCGGTGCGGCGGCGCTTGTCGACGACGGCCGGATCGTGGTCGGCTGCAACGTCGAGAACGCCGGTTACGGGGTGGCGCTCTGCGCCGAGTGCGGGGTGGTGTCGGCGCTGCACGCCTCCGGCGGCGGGCGGCTGGTGGCGCTCTCCTGCGTGGGGGCGACCGGCGAGCCGCTGATGCCGTGCGGGCGGTGCCGGCAGCTGCTCTGGGAGAACGGCGGCCCGGAGTGCCTGGTCGAGGCGGATCCGGTGCCGCTGCGGATGGCGGAGCTGCTGCCGCACGCGTTCGGGGTGGAGGACCTGGAGGCGATCGCGGCGTCGGTGAAGGTGCCGCCGGTGCCGGAGGAGCTGGCCGCGTGGCGGGGGCGGGGCACCGTCTTCGTGCACCCCGACCTGTCGGGCGGGCAGCGGGTCTGGACGGGTTACTGGGAGCGGGCCGCCGGAGACTCGGCCGGGGCGCAGACCGGCGTGCTGGAGGAGGCGCCGAGCTGGGACGACCCGGACGAGGCGGTGACCTGGGGGCTGGCCCGTACCCCCCGGGTGGTGGTGGTCGACGCGGACGGCGCGATGTTCTGGGCGGGCGAGGGGGAGCCGCCGGTCGAGATCCCCCGACGCTGGGGTTCCTGATCCGTCAGGTTGTGCCGCGCGGGAGGCCGGGATGCGACAGGAGACGTGAGGAAGAGTTGTGGGCGGGTTCGCTGCGGTTGACGTGATCCGGGCCAAGCGGGACGGTGTGACGCTCTCGGACGAGCAGATCGACTGGGTGGTCGACGCGTACACCCGGGGGACGGTCGCCGACGAGCAGATGTCGGCGCTGGCCATGGCGATCCTGCTGCGCGGCATGACGGCCGGCGAGATCGCCCGCTGGACGGCCGCGATGATCGCCAGCGGCGAGCGGCTGGACCTCTCGGGGGTACGCCGGCCTACCGTGGACAAGCACTCCACGGGTGGCGTCGGCGACAAGATCACGCTGCCGTTGACCCCGCTGGTGGCGGCGTGCGGTGCCGCCGTACCGCAGCTCTCCGGGCGCGGGCTGGGGCACACCGGGGGGACGCTGGACAAGCTGGAGTCGATCCCGGGCTGGCGGGCGACCCTGGGCAACGACGAGTTCATCGCGCAACTGGGCGAGGTGGGCGCGGTGATCTGCGCGGCGGGTGAGCGGCTGGCGCCGGCCGACCGGAAGCTGTACGCCCTGCGCGACGTCACCGGCACCGTGGAGGCCATCCCGCTGATCGCCAGCTCGATCATGAGCAAGAAGATCGCCGAGGGCACCGGGGCGCTGGTGCTGGACGTGAAGGTCGGCTCCGGCGCCTTCATGAGGTCGGAGGCGGACGCCCGGGAGCTGGCCCGGACCATGGTCGAGCTGGGCGGCGCGCACGGGGTGCGGACGGTCGCACTGCTGACGGAGATGTCGACGCCGCTGGGGCTGGCGGTCGGAAACGCGGTCGAGGTGGCCGAGTCGCGGGAGGTGCTGGCCGGTGGCGGGCCGGCCGACGTGGTGGAGCTGACCGTGCGGCTGGCCCGGGAGATGCTGGCGGCGGCGGGGCTGCCGGACGCCGACCCGGAGGCGGCACTGCGGGACGGCCGGGCCATGGACGTCTGGCGGGCGATGATCCGGGCCCAGGGCGGGAATCCGGAGGCGCCGCTGCCGGCCGCCCCGGAGGTGGAGGTGGTCCGGGCGGAGCGGGACGGGTACGTCGGCGGCGTCGACGCGTACGGGATCGGGGTGGCGGCGTGGCGGCTCGGCGCGGGACGGGCCCGCAAGGAGGACCCGGTCAGTGCCGGCGCCGGGGTGCTGCTGCACCGGAAGCCGGGAGATCCGGTCCGCGCCGGTGACCCACTCTGCGAACTCCGGGCCGACGACCCGGCGCGGATCCCGGCGGCCCGGGCGGACGCCGTGGCCGCGGTGTCGATCTCGGACCGGCCGCCGGTCGCGACGCCGCTGGTCATCGACCGGATCGGCTGAGCGGCGGCGGTGGGCGCGGCGGGCATGGTGTGAGCGTCCCCGAGCCGCTATCCTCGCTCGCCGGGGGACCACGGAGTCCGGTTCGGCGTCGACCCGGGCGTCACCGGTGCCGGAGGCACGCCCGACCGGTGCCGACGCGACAGGAAACAACACTGTGAGCGTTCTCGTTCCCGACCCGCAGGCGGTCCGCGCCTCGAACGTGGCCGAGCTGGAACGGTTGGGGCTGCCCCTGCCGCCGGAGCAGTTTCCGTTGGTCTGGGAGCCGGGCGACACGGTCGAGCTGCGACCCACCGCCGAGATCGAGGCCCGCACCGCCGTACTGCACCTGGTGCTGGCGCGCTGCTTCGGCATGCCGCCGCAGGAGGGGATGAGCTGGCTGCTCGGCTCGCACCTGGTGGAGCGGGTGACAGCGCCGGAGTGGCAGTTCGTGATCGGCAGCCGGGGCGACCACCGGTCCTTCGTCCTGCACCACGACGCCGTCTTCGCCCTGGCCTGGGTGCTCGGGCTGAGCCGGCATCTCGATCCGACCGAGCCCAGCGACGAGCGGCTGATGGAGCGGCTGCCGGACCTGGCGGCGGGGGAGACCTTCGCGCAGTGGCGCTCCCGCACCCTGGCGGCACCCCGGGACGCGGCGGAGGTGGCGGCCGTACTCGACTTCTACTACTGCCTGGACTGGGGCTACCTGGAGGCGGAGCAGGAGGGGCTGCACCTGCCCGGGATGATCGACAGCAACGCGATCGGGCAGCGGCGGTGGGCGCTGGAGTGGTCGGTGGTGTTCCGGGGGCCGTTCCACGACCCGCCGGCCGGCTGGGAGGAGGTCGACCTCTCGACCTGAGCAGGGGCGCCGATCCACCCGCGGGATGCATCCCGTGCGGACGGGGTGCGGGCCGGTCAGGTGGGGTGGTGGGCGGTGGCCTGGACGGCGACGGTGACGGTGGTCGGCCGGGAGAGGCGGGCTATCCGCCGGTCGAGGTCGGCGGGGTCGGTGTGCCAGGCGCTCGGGCCCATCCCGACCAGGGTGCGGAGCTCGGCGTGGTCGAGCCGGAGCGTGCTCCGGTGTGTCGCGGTCACGCCCCGGCTGAAGTGCCCGGCCAGGCTGCCGGCGAGCCGTGCCTCCTTGGCCGGGTCGACCCGGAGCAGGCCGAGCAGGTCGACCAGTTCACCGAGGTGGTCGGCGGCGGGCGTGACCACCAGCAGGGCGCCGTCGCGGCGGAGCACCCGGTGGAACTCCGGGCCGTTGCGGGGCGCGAAGACGTTCAGCAGCAGCCCGGCGGCGCCGTCGGCGAGCGGCAGGCCGCGCCAGGTGTCGCAGAGCGCGGCGCCGGCCCGGGGATGGGCCCGGGCGGCCCGGCGCAGCGCCGGCTTGGAGACGTCCAGGGCCAGCCCGGCGGCGGCGGGCAGGGCGTCCAGCACCGCGGCGAGGTGCCGGCCGGTGCCGGCCCCGGCGTCCACCACCAGTTCCGGGTACGCCTCCGGCCCGTCTCCGGCGACCGTCCTGGCCAGGTCGGCGAGGGCGGTCGAGATCAGGTCGTAGTGGCCGGCGCGGAGGAACTCGTCCCGGGCGGCCACCATCGCCGGGCTGTCCCCGGAGTGCGTGGCCCGACCGGCGGTCAGGTTCACGTACCCCTGCCGGGCCAGGTCGAAGCTGTGCCCGGCCGGGCAGCGCAGCGCGACCACGGCGGCGGGTGGTACGGCGGCCAGCGGCCGGCCGCAGACCGGGCAGCGGAGCCGCCGCAGGACCTCGGGAGGCACCCGGCCACGATACGTCGATGCCTGGTGGGCCCGTCCGGGGCGGGGTGGCCGGGCCACTAGGGTCGGTGCATGGCGGCAATCGGCTACGACGAGATCGTCCGGGTTCCCAAGGCGTTGCTGCACGACCATCTCGACGGCGGGCTGCGCCCGGCGACGATCGTCGAGCTCGCCGGGGCGGTGGGGCACCGGCTGCCGACCACGGATCCGGCGGAGCTCGGCCGGTGGTTCGTCGAGGCGGCCGACTCCGGGTCGCTGGAGCGCTACCTGGAGACCTTCGCGCACACCGTGGCGGTGATGCAGACGGCGGAGGGGCTGCGCCGGGTGGCCGCCGAGTGCGCCCTCGACCTCGCCGCCGACGGCGTGGTCTACGCGGAGGTCCGGTTCGCGCCGGAGCAGCACCTGGAGCGCGGTCTCGATCTCGACGGCGTGGTGGAGGCGGTGCTGGCCGGCTTCGCCGAGGGCGCGGCCGGGGCGGCGGCGGCCGGGCGGCCGATCCGGATCGGCACGCTGCTGACCGCGATGCGGCACGCCGCCCGGTCCCAGGAGATCGCCGAGCTGGCCGTCCGGCACCGGGACACCGGCGTGGTGGGCTTCGACATCGCCGGTGCCGAGGCGGGCTTTCCGCCGACCCGGCACCTGGACGCCTTCGAATACCTGCAACGGGAGAACTTCCACTTCACCATCCATGCCGGCGAGGCGTTCGGGCTGCCGTCGATCTGGCAGGCGATCCAGTGGTGCGGGGCGGACCGGCTCGGGCACGGCGTACGGATCGTCGACGACATCACCCCCGGCGACGACCGGCCGGTGCTGGGGCGGCTGGCCGCGTACGTGCGGGACAAGCGCATCCCGCTCGAACTCTGCCCCTCCTCCAACGTGCAGACCGGTGCGGCGTCGTCGATCGCGAAGCACCCGATCGGGCTGCTGCGGGACCTGCGGTTCCGGGTCACCGTCAACACCGACAACCGGCTGATGAGCGGCACCTCCATGTCCCGGGAGATGGCGCTGCTGGTCGAGGCGTTCGACTACGGCTACCCGGAGTTGCAGTGGTTCACCATCAACGCGATGAAGAGCGCCTTCATCCCGTTCGACGAGCGGCTCGCCATCATCAACGAGGTGATCAAACCGGCGTACGCCGCGTTGCTGCCCTGAGACGTACCCGGGGTCGGTGCTGGTCCGTCCGTCGGGTGTCGCCGGGTGGGCATGGCGCTGAGCAGGGGCGATTCCGACGATTTCCTCGGCCGGTGTCTCTTTCGGTCGGCAAAACTGCCGGGCCGGTCAGTCCGACTGTCCGGCCGGCCATCCGCTGTCCGCACGAACCGCGTAATCCGGCACTTCGACCTTGCCGGAGCGGACCGGTCGGGCAATGGTTTCTCCGCCCCGGAAGTGCCAGGCTCCCCGATGGGACCGGAGCCGCGCACAGCGGCCCGACGCGGGGGCGTAGGGTTTCCCGTGCCGGTAACGTTCGATATGTTGCGGTGCGGGTTCCGGTTCGGGCCGAGTGGTGACCTTCCGGCTTCGGAGGGTCGATGGCAGTAGAGCATGGACAGGATGCGTGACTACCCTGGGTAACGCCAGAAAGACAGACTGCTGTCGAACCGCCGGGACATCCTGATGCGCTTTCAATCGGTGACAACCTGGGCTTTCTTCTTGAGTAGCGGCGTGATGGAATCTCGGAGGTCCGACCCGCCCGGGTCGGTCGATCAGCGGTGCCCTGGGCCATTGGCCGGGTACTGGATGGGAAGGCGGTGACGTGAGCAAGCGGCCGAAGACAGCAAGCCCGATCCTGTCGCGTCTCCGCTGGCCGGTCGCCGGCCGGCTGCGCGACATGCCGATCTGGTCGAAGCTGGGGCTGATCATGATCGCGCCGACCATCGCGGTCGTCGTGGTCGGCACGACCAGCATCGTCGACCACATGGAGACGTTGGACGACGCGAACCGGGCGCACACCCTGGCGACGCTCGCCCAGGCCTCCGGAGGGCTGGTGCACGAGCTCCAGGACGAGCGGGCGGGCGCGGTGCTGCTGCTCGGCTCGCGTAACGACGCGGACCGGAAGACCAATCGCGAGGCCTACAGCAAGGTGCACCCCGAGGTCGACAGGGCCAAGGTGCCGTACTCCGAGCGCCGGGCGCAGCTCGACGAACTGCCGGGCAACTTCGCCGCCCTGCTCGGCCAGATCGACCAGGGGCTGGCCGACCTGCCGGGGATCCGCAGCCAGGTCATCAACTCCAAGTTGAAGCTGACCGACGCGGCGCAGTCCTACGAGGGCCTGATCAACGACCTGCTGAACATCCGGGACCTCGCCTCGCAGCTCGCCGGCGACTCCTCGCTGAGCGACCGGATGCGCGCCGCCGCCGCCAACGCGCGCGGCAAGGAGTTCCTGTCGATGCGCCGGGTCGTGGTGCACCGCGCGCTCATCGACAACCGGCTCACCGCGGCGCTGCAGACCGACTACATCGCCACCGAGACCGGTCAGCAGCAGGCGTTGCAGACCTTCAAGGCGATCGCCACCGGTCCCGAGTCCGCCTTCTACGACGAGACGGTCACCGGCGCCGACGTGCGTGAGGTCGACAGCTACGGCGGCTGGATCCGGGGCCGGACGGACGAGAGCATGTCCGACGCCCCGTTCGACGCCGAGGACTGGGACTCCGCGATGGTCGGCAACGCCGAGCTGATCCGCGCGGTGGAGGGCAGGCTCGACTCCGACGTGCTGGCCGAGGCCAGCGTGCTCCGCGACGACGTGCAGCGCCAGGTCTTCCTGGAGACCGGCCTGCTGCTCAGCATGCTGCTGCTGGCGGTGCTCTTCGCCTACCTGGTGGCCCGCTCGATGGCCCGCTCGCTGCGCGAGCTGCGGCACGGCGCGCTCTCCATCGCCCAGTACGGTCTGCCGCACGCGGTGTCCCGGCTGCGTGACCCGCAGGTGATGGGACAGATGTCACCGGTGCAGGCCGCCAACCAGATCGCCGAGCCGCTGCCCGTGCGGAGCAAGGACGAGTTCGGCCAGGTCACCGAGGCGTTCAACGCGGTCCACCTGGAGGCGGTCCGGACCGCGGCCGAGCAGGCCGCACTGCGTGCCTCGGTCGCGACGATGTTCGTCAACCTGGCCCGCCGCTCGCAGATCCTGGTCGACCGGCTCATCGGTCACCTGGACCGGCTGGAGCGGGGCGAGGAGGACCCGGACCGGCTGGCCGAGCTCTTCCAGCTCGACCACCTGGCCACCCGGATGCGGCGCAACGACGAGAACCTGCTGGTGCTCGCCGGTGCCGACTCGACCCGGGTGCAGCGCGAGCCGGCGGCACTGATCGACGTGCTGCGGGCCGCGCAGTCCGAGGTCGAGCACTACACCCGGATCGAGTTCGGCACGGTCGACCGGGACATCGAGGTCCAGGCCGCCGCCGTCAACGACCTGGTGCACCTGGTCGCCGAGCTCTTCGACAACGCCACGGCCTTCTCGCCGCCGGACTCGCAGGTGATGGTGGAGGCCCGCCGGGTGGGTGACCGCGCGACCCTCTTCGTCGAGGACCGGGGCATCGGCATCACCGCCGAGCAGTTGCAGGACCTCAACGAACGGCTCGCCACACCGCCCGCGGTCGACGTGACCGTCTCCCGGATGATGGGCCTGGTCGTGGTCGCCCGGCTGGCGTCCCGGCACGGTGTGATCGTCGAACTGCGACCCGGTCACGACCGCGGCACCGTCGCCGACGTCACGCTGCCCGCCTCGATGCTGATCCCCCGGGCGCTCTCCGGTCGGCCGCAGCAGCCGGGTGGCCGGCCGGTCGCGCCGGGTCCGGAGCCGTCCGCCCGGCCGACGCTCGGCGCCCCGCTCGCGCTGGAGAGCGGTCCGGCGATGCCGCCCGCCCCGCGGTTCGGCGACCGCGACACCGCGCCGCACGGTCGGCCGTACGACCGGCCCTACGAGCCGGCGATGAACGGCGGCGGGCATGCCGACGGTCCGCCGGCGGGCCGGCCCCGGGACATGCCGGCCTGGGGCGACCTGACCGGCGCCCGGACGGCACGCAACGGCAACGATTCGTTCACGCCACGGGTCCCCAACGGGCACGGCGGCGAGCCGCTGCCCCAGCGGCGGGCGAGCGAGCCGGATCCGTCGGGTCTCTCGCCGAACGAGACCACGATGTCGGGGTTCATCCCACGGCAGCGCCCGGTCACGCCGGAGCCGCAGCCGAACGGGCTGACCGCACTGCCGCCGGTCTCCGCGCCGCCGGTTCCGCCGGTCTCCGCCCCGCCGGTCTCCGCGCCACCGTTCGGCCTGACTCCGCCGCAGGCGCCGCCGCCGGTCGCGCCGCCCCCCGTTCCGGCGGGCAACGCGCCGCCGGCCTGGCCACCGGTGAACACGCCGGACCGGGAGGCCAGCGCGCCACCCGTGCCGGAACGCCTGGCCGCGGCGCTGGACATGACCGCCGAGCTGCCCCGGATGGCTCGGACCTCCGCCGCGGAGGCGGCGAACGCGGCGGAGAGCCGGCCGAAGTTCGCCGACGAGACCATGGAACTGCCGATTTTCCGGGAGCTGGAGTCGGCCTGGTTCCGGACCCGCCGGAAGCCCGAGGAGACCGGCGGTCAACCCCAGAGAGCCGGCTCGGCCACCCAGCCGGCCGGCCAGGCCGTCGCGGTGGACACCGCCGTCCCCGGCATGGGCCAGAGCACATCCGTATCGACAGGCAACGCGGCGACGATGCGCCCGCAGCCCGGTGGCCAGCAGCCGGGGAACGGGCCGGTCACCAACGGCACCGGCCGACCCGATGCGTCGGCGGGCGGCTGGCGTACGGCCGCCGACGACGGTTGGCGGGCAGCCATGGCGGCCACGACGGCCGCCGGCGCCCCCGAGGGGCAGACCACCCAGACCGGGCTGCCCAAGCGGGTGCCGATGGCCCAGTTGGTGCCCGGAGCCGTGGAGAAGCCGACCACTTCGGTGCAGCGTCGCACTCCTGAGGGGGTGCGCGGGCTGCTGTCCGCGTACCACCGTGGGGTTCAGCGTGGCCGCACGAACCCGACGGACGACCAGTCGACCAGCCCGGAGGCGACTCCGGCAGGGCAGCAATCCCCGCAGGCCGAGGTGGGCCCCACGACCGCAGGCGGCCAGAAGGAGCATGAAGGATGACATCTACCCAGGATCTCGGTTGGCTGTTGGCCAACTTCGCCGATCGTGTTCCCGGCGTCGCCCACGCGATCGCCGTCTCGGCGGACGGCCTGCTCCTGGCGTCGTCACGGGACCTCCCGCGCGACCGGGCGGACCAACTCGCCGCGATCGCGTCCGGCCTCGTCAGTCTCACCCAGGGGGCGGCACGCTGCTTCGAGGGTGGGGCGGTGTTGCAGACGGTGGTCGAGATGGACAATGGTTTCCTGTTCCTCATGTCAATCTCGGACGGCTCGTCCTTTGCGGTCCTCGCCGCCCGCAGTTCCGACGTCGGGCAGGTCGGATATGAGATGGCACTGCTGGTGGACCGGGTGGGCGACGCGCTGACGCCGCAGCCCCGGGCCGCGGCGGGGATGCTGAGCTAGGTGGTACCCCGGCCGGTGTGGTTCGCCGGCCGGTGCGACGACAATGGAACAATGACGAACTCCAGGCTTTGAGCCTCGGATACGGCGAGAAGGAGGTGAACGGCGATGATGGCCGAACGCGACGAGCCGACGGGCGCTCTGGTGCGGCCTTACGCCGTCACCCGTGGTCGTACCCGGCCGAGGCTCGACATCGCCCTGGAGGCGCTCGTCGAGACGACGGTGCGCGGTCGGTCCGCCGGTAACGGCAATGGCGGCCAGGGCCGGGAGCATCAATACATCGCCGCGCTGTGTGACGGTCGGCTGCAGTCGCTCGCGGAGATCGCGGCGCGGATGCAGTTACCGCTCGGAGTGGCTCGGGTCCTGATCGCCGACATGGCCGCTGATGGCCTGGTGGCGGTGCACGAACCGACAATCCTGGACGACTCGAACGACGCGGTGGGCACTGAACTGCTGGAGAGGGTGCTGAGTGGACTTCGCAGGCTCTGACATGTCGCACCGCCCAACGGCCGGGCGCGTGACATCGGCGAAGATCGTCATCGCCGGTGGCTTTGGCGTCGGCAAGACGACACTGGTCGGATCGGTCTCGGAGATCACGCCGTTGACCACCGAGGCGATCATGACTTCGGCGGGCGTGGGTGTCGGTGACACCCGCCAGGTGCCGGGCAAGACGACCACCACGGTCGCCATGGACTTCGGTCGTATCTCGATCGACCGGGATCTCATCCTTTACCTGTTCGGCACTCCGGGCCAGACGCGGTTCTGGTTCATGTGGGACGAACTGGTGCGAGGGGCGATCGGGGCGGTGGTCCTGGTGGACACCCGTCGGTTGGCCGACTGCTTCGCGGCCATCGACTTCTTCGAGCACCGGCGGCTGCCGTACCTCGTGGCGATCAACTGCTTCGACGGGATGCAGTACCACGACCCGCAGGATGTGCGGGACGCGCTGGCGATCTCGAACGAGGTGCCGGTCGTCGCCTGCGACGCCCGGAACCGGGAGTCGACGAAGCACGTGCTGATCTCGCTTGTCGAGTACGTGCTCACCATGCGGCGTTCGCGCGCCGTCGCCCCGGCCTGACCGGCGCGGTACGCCGCTCGTCGGGAGGCCCGGCCGTCGGGTCGGTGCCGTCGTGCCCGACGAGGCCGTCCGGCCCGTGCCGGGGCGACGCTCGCCCGTGGGCCGGTGACGACCGCGCGCGGCGCGGCGCACCTGCGGCGATGATGCGTTCCTTTCGTGGTGACGCGCCGTCCTCGGCCGGTGACCCGCGATGCCCGGTGCGCCCCCGCAGCCGATCGCTGCGCCGGTCGCTCGACGGACGGACTGCCGCGGACGGGTTGCGGCGAACGTGACGTGGCTCGCGGGACACCGCGAACGTGACTCGCGGGACGGTCAGGAGACCCGGCTCCAGGCCCCGGAGATGACCGTGAAGACCCCGAGCGAGTCCGGTTCCATCCCGCCGTGCCGGATCGGTGCGAACGAGTACGCCCCGGCGATCCCGTCGGTGATCTGATTGCCCAGGTAGGCGCGGAGCCGTCCCCGGTCGACGCTCTTGCCGAGCCGGGCGGCGTTGACGACGAGCCGGAGCGCGTCCGACGCGTACGGCGCGAACCCGCTGAACGAGCCGTGCAGGTGGATGTAGCGGTAGATGAAGTCCCGCCGGTCCAGCCCAGCCGGGGTGGTGTTCGTCAACGACGAGCTGCCGAGTGAGCTGGGATGCACCGCGTAGGCGCCCTCAACCGCCGGTGCGTTCGTCTCCGAGAGGGTGTCCTCGGCGACGGCGCCGGAGTCGAAGAAGAGCCTGCCCTCGTAGCCGATCCGCCGCAGCGCCCGGGCCGCGGTGCCGGAGAAGGGGGCCGTGCCCCAGATGATGACGGCTTCGGGCTCCGCGTCGACCACCTTGCGGGCCGCCGGGCGGAAGTCGGCGTTCTCGGCCCGCGGCAGCCGGGCGGACCTGACCAGCTCGACGTCCGCGGCCTTCAGGGCCGCTGTGACGGCCCGTAGGCCCGAATCACCGTGCCCGCCCGTGGTGACCAGCAGGCCGACCCGTTCGAGGCCCTGGGAGCGAATCAGCGGGGCCAGCGTGCGGGCGACGTCGCGGGAGTCGGGCGTGAGCTTGAAGATGTACGTCCGCTGCGCCAGCGGCACGGTGAGGTTGTCGGCGGAGGCGAAGGAGATGAACGGCACCTGCTGCTGCTGTGCGATGGGGATGATCGCGAGCGACGTCTCGGCAAGGCAGCCGCCGATCAGCGCGTGCACGTTCTCCCGGGTGGCCAGCTCGGTCGCGTGCTGGGCGGCGAGCCGTGGTTCGCTCGCGTTGTCCCGGACGACCAGCCGGATGGTGCGGCGCAGGTTGCCGACCGGTACGCCCTGCTCGTTGAACTTGTCGGCGGTGATCCTGAGGGCGCGTTCCTGGAGGACTCCCAGGGCCTGGCCGGCGCCGGTCAGTTCGAGACTGGCGCCGACGACCAGCTCCGTCGAGCCTGGCCCGCGCGGTCCGGCGCCGCCCTCGTCGTCCCGCCCGCAGGCGGCGAGCAGGCTGGTGGCCGCCGCCGCCAGGAGCCCCCGGCGGGTCAGGGTCCACGCCTCGCTCAGGGTCCACGCCTCGACTGCCGGTCCGGCCATCGTTGCCACCCTCCATGCGCTGGTCGTAGGTGTCGCCCACGGTCCCGGGTATGTTGCGGCAACCGGCAGATGTCGTCAACACCACCGGGTGTGGCGAGAAACACCAGGTGGACCGAGGTATGAGGCTGAGTGACCAGTCAGTCGGCCGGGTCTGGCCGTACGGCCCGCCGGGCAGCGTCGACCGGCGGACCGAGCCGTGGCGAAGGGTGTCCAGCCGGGTACGCGCAGCCGCCGTCGGCTTCTCCCACCGGCCGATCGGGCTGGCTCACGGCGGGCTTGTGACGGCATTCAGGAGCGTGCCCACGGGCAAATGCCACCGGGTGACGAGCGGTGGTGGTCCGGCGGGGTCGGAAGTGGTTGGTCCGGCGGGGGTCAGGAGCGGTAGCCGGCGGAGCGGTATTCGTAGTCGCGGTTGTCGGCCCGCTCGTCCGGATCCCGGCTGAAGTCCCAGCCACCGGCGGCCTCCCGGCCCGGCCGGCCGCCGACGGCGTAGCCGCCGATCTCCTGGCCGCGCCGCCAGCCCCGGAAGTAGCCGGTGGTGTGCTCGGCGATCCGCGCCGCGTCACGCACGATCCGCAGTGGCCGCTCGTCCCGCAGCGGCGAGCCGGGCACCAGGTTGGCCTGCGGCACCCGCTTGGGCAGGCCCGCGCTGGTCGAGGCGCCCACCGAGGGCCGGGCCGCCTGCTCGGCGGCCCGCCAACCGCTGTCGGCCGTCGATGCCCACTCGACCTCGGTCTCTTCCGGATGGCCGGTGAACCAGGCGGACTTGGCGGCAGCGAAGATCAGCAGGTCGCCGTCGCCGTCGTCGTCGGAGACGGGGGGCTCGGTCGGCTCCACGCCGCGCCGGGGCAGGCCCGGCCCGCTCCGGGCCGGCTCCTCCCGATCCACCAGGCGCAGCGGCGGGTTGTCGGCGGGCAGGTCGCCACGACCGCCCCGCTCGGCCGGCGGCGGCTCGACCAGGCGCAGCGTGGGCGGCTCCGGCGGCAGGTCGTCCGCCTGCCACGGCGGGGTCACCCGGCCGTCGCCGGGCGGAGTGCTGACCGGCGCGTTCCGCTCACCGGACTGCCCGTACGCCGGATGTCCCGCACCGGTCGCCCGGTCGTCCTGGTCATCGCCCGGCACCAGCGGCCAGTTGGCACGGGAGCCGGGCGGCGCCGACGGCTCGGGCCGGGCGGCCGGCACCGAGACGGTCAGGCCGGCAGCCGAGATCGTGCCCGGGCGCGCCGCTCCGTCCCCGTTGGTCTTGGGCCGGGGCGTGATCGGGGTCGGCCGGCGCTCGTTACGGGCACTGTTGATCGCCGCCGTGGTCAGGGTGGCCCGGAACGGTTCGCCGGCCTCGGCGGGCGGGATCGACCCGCGCTGCGTCGGTGGCATCGGAGTCATCCCGGGCGGCGGGGGCGGCGGCGCGGAGACCGGTCGGTTCGCCAGCGGATCGTTCTGGTACGCCGGTGGTGCCGAGGAGGGCATCGCCGAGCGGGACCCGCGCGGCGCACCGGAGACCGGCACGGCCGGCATGGAGAGCGTCGCGGCCGGGGAGAGCGGGGGTGCGGAGGAGGGGGTGAGCGGTGGCGGCGCCATGGGCGGCGGTGCGACCGGTGGCGGCGCGACCGGCGGCGGCCCCATCGGTTGCGGGGTGGCGGGCGCGGTGCTCGCGGCCGCCGGCTGGTGCCGGCCGCGCCGTCCCGAACTGGGCACCGGTTCGCGGGCCGGACCGGGCAGCCCGGTGCCGCCCGGCGCGGGTGAGGCGGTCTCGCCAGCGCTGCGCCGACCCGCCGCCCGCCGGCCCGGAGCTGGGGCGACCCGGGCGGAGAGGGTGGCTATCAGCGCGTCACAGCCGGCGTCGCAGGCGCGTACCGCCGCCACCGCCTGCCGGACCGCCTCGGCCGAGGCGGAGGTGAATGCCTTGTTGGTGATGCCCCGCGGCGGGGTCTCCGCGATGGCGACCCGCAGCGCGGTGACCGCCTCGGTGATGACGGCGGTCTCGGCGACGCCGTCCGCGGCGAGGTGGGCGGCGATGGCATCGGTGGCCACCGAGGTGTCCCGACCGCGCGCGCTGGTCCCACCGAACATGCCCGGCTCGGGAAGGGCGTCCAGCACGGCCAGGGAGACCGGCTCGGCCGGATCGGGATAGGCCCGCAGCGCGGCCGGATAGAGCTCGCGCAGCACCTCGCGCAGGGCCACGGCGGCGGCGTGCCGGCCGTTGGCGAGCGCGGCGTGCGCGGCGAGCACCGGTTTGAAGCTGATCAGCTCGCGCGGCGGGGGCAGGCTGGCCGCGGAGAGCGCACCGGCCTGCAGGGCCCGGGCGAGCCCGACGGCACGCCGCTCGGCCGGGGCGGACTCCCGCTCCTCCGCCGACTCGTCGTCGGCGAAGCGCTCGGCGAAATCGTCGACGGAGTCGTCGTCGGCAATGGCCAGTGGACGACCGGCCGCGCTCAGCAGCGAGGTCACCAGGTGGTCGTCGCTGTCTGCCGCGACGGCCGCGCCGCTCGGTCCGCTGCTCCGTTCGACGAGCACCGTACCGAGCCGGGCGTAGCCGGCCGGATCGTCGGTGATCTCGCAGACATGGAGCAGCCTGCCTGCGTCATCGACCACCGCGGAGGTCAGCGTCGTGCCGGCCGGAGCCGGCCGCCCCGCCACATCCGCAGAGGCCAGACCGCAGTACACCCGCACGAGCGCCACGGCGTCGTCCTCCTCCCGAGACACAGGGGTGTGCCAAAGACTGATGCTCCCTGGTAAGGGGTCAGTCGCGCCAGTCCACGGCGGCAGAGATCTTGCCGATAATCGTGCGCCACCCGAGACTTGCGGTTTGTGCCCCGATTTTCTTGAGCCGCCGCCGGCCCCGGATCCTGCCGAAACCGCCGGCCGTGGTCGCCCGGAGCGCCTCGTCGAGGTCGTCCAGGCTGGAGCCGGGAGAAAGCATATCCAGTACGGCGGGGAGCCGGAGCGCGTAGGCGAGGTCACGAGCGATCTCGCCGGCCTCGATGAGCAGGGTCGGATCCCAGACGTCGTGCCCGCCGCGCAGGTTCTCCACCACGAGGTCCAGCTCGTAGGAATCCTCGTCCAGCGGTGCGATGTCGGCCGGCTCGAGCCGCTCGACGAGCTGGTCCCAGGTGTCCAGCTCGGCCAGATCGTGCGGTGCTCCCGACCTCACGAATGTGACAAGTGCCTCAGGAGTCTTGAAGAGCAGCAACCTGCCGCGGTGCGTGAGGAAGGCCGGAACCTCCTCGGCCTCCTCCTCCACCGCCGTTTCCTCTTCGGCCGTGGCGGCGGTGGCGGTGTCCGTGTCGTCGTCGGAGTCCCCGCGTCCGCCGGCCCGCTCCGCGTCCTCCCGCTCGGCCTCGGCGAACTGGTCGGCGACCTCCTCGTCGAGGATCACGACGGTCTCGTCGCCGTCGTCCTCGTCGTCGACCTCTGCCCGCCGCGATCGGCTGGCGAAGAGGTCGTCCTGCTCCCGGTCCTCGATGTCGGTCGGTGTCAGCGTCCCCTCCGGGCGGTACGCCCGCAGGGTGAAGCCGGCGCCACTGGGCAGGGCGATCTCGACCGGGTCGATCCGGACGTCTTCCCACAGCGCCCGGTCGGCGGCGCCGGCCGTCGTGCTGTCGACGCCGGCGTCGTCGGGGGTTACCGAGGAGTCGGAGCCGTTCTGCCCGGGGTCGGCAGCTTCGTCGCTTCCGGCCGGCTGGTTGCCGGGCTCGTCGGTGTCGGGCCGGTGGGACGACTGGCGGGCCACGCTGACCTCCGTGTGCGCTCGATATGGGCACCCAACCGGCGGGGGGAGCCGGCGGATCGGTGACTCTGCGCACACACCCTAGTAGGCCGGCGGCGGGCGTGGATGCCGGCACCCCGTTGGACTTCCCTGGGCATATTAGTAGGCTTGCTACCTATGAACGCCCAGGCGTTGCACGGCCATCTCGATGCGCTGCTGCTCGCGGTGCTGGAGCAGGGCGCGCTGCACGGGTACGCGATCATCGAGGCGCTCCGGGCCCGCAGCGGCGGTGTGCTCGACCTGCCGACCGGCACCATCTATCCGGCGCTGCGCCGGCTGGAGCGGGCCGGCTACGTCAGCAGCGCCTGGAGCATCGTCAACGGCCGCGAGCGACGGACCTACGAGCTGACCGGTGCCGGGCACCGCGCCCTGGCCGGTGAGCGGAGCAGTTGGCAGGAGTTCAGCTCGACTGTCGGGCGGTTCCTCGGCGGGGCGGCGTCGCCCGGCGCGCCGGCCTGACCCGCGCCTCGGGCGCCATCAGGAGCCGACGGCGAGACGGTCGCGTTCCGCCGCCGTCTGGCGGAGCCACTGGTCGCGGTACCAACCGGGGCGCTCCACCAACCCGGCGTGGCTGCCCCGTTGCGCGATCCGGCCCGCGACGAGCACGACGACGTCGTCATATCGGTCCAGACCCGAGAGTCGATGGGTGACCAGGACCACGGTGCGGTCCGGACCGGCGTACGCGGTGGCCGAGGCGAGCACCCGGTCGGCGGCGTCCGGGTCGAGGCCCTCGGTCGGCTCGTCGAGCACGAGTACTCCGGTCGGAGCCGCGAGCAGCGCCCGGGCCAGCAGCAGCCGCTGGCGTTGCCCGCCGGAGAGCTGACCCCCGTCCTCGCCCACCATCGTGTCCCAGCCGGCGGGCTGCTGCCGTACCCAGTCGAGCAGGCCGGCCGCCCCGGCCGCCCCGGCCAGCTCGTCGTCGGAGATCCCGGTCCGGCCGAGCAGCAGGTTCTCCCGGACCGACGCGTGGAAGACGTGTGCCTCGGCGAGCAGCCCGCCGACGACCCGGGGCAGCCGCTCGACGGGGAGGTCGGCGAGGTCGACGCCGTTGAGGAGGACCCGGCCGCCGTCCGGCCGGACCATGCCGGTCAGCACGGCGAGCAGGCTGCTCTTGCCGGCGCCGCTGGGACCGACGACGGCGACCCGGGTCCCGGCCGGAAGGTCCAGGCTGACGCCGTCGAGCGCGGGTACGCCCTGCCGGCGGTAGCGGAGACCGACCTGCTCGACCCGGCAGTGCAGCCGTCCCGCGAACTCCTCGGCACCGTCGCCGCCCGGCTCCGGCGCACCGGCCCGGCCAGCCGTTGCCGACCCCGACGCGGCGGCCCGCGGCGTGGGGCCGGCGTGTGGTGCCGGGGCGGCGTGCTGTGCCGGAGCGGTCGGGCGGTCCGCCAGGGTTGCCGGGTTGCCGTCGGCCGGCACCAGCAGGTCGGCCACCCGGCCCAGCCCCGCACGCGACCGGCTCCACTGCCGCGCGGCCCCGACCAGGGCCAGGGCCGCCTCCACGGCGGCGAGCGTGCCGACGGCGAGCACCGCGACGAGTACGCCGTCGACCCCCGCCCGGAGCGCCACGCTGAGCACCGCGACGCTGGTCGCTCCGGCCACCAGCACCCCGAGGCCGTCCACGGCCCAGCCCAGCGCCGCCGTCCGGCGTTCCAGGCGGGCCAGTTCGCGGGCCCGGGCGTCGGCCCGGTCCAACGCCGACCGGGTCGCGCCGAAGGCGGCCAGGTCGGCGGCGCCCGAGGTCAGATCCACCGCGTCGGCGGCGAGCGCGCCGCGCAGCGGTGCGACCCGGTCGGCGGTACGGCGGGTGAGCAGCGCCGCCAGCGCCGGAAGGGCCGCCCCGGCGACCAGCAGCCCGCCGGCCAGGGCCAGCCCGGCGAGCGGCTCGACGGCGGACGCGCCGGCCACGGCGAGCAGCCCGACGGTCGCCGCCGCGGCACCGGGAACCAGCACCCGGAGCAGGAGGTCCTGCACCGCCTCCACGTCGGAGACGAGCCGGCTGAGCAGATCCCCGGAACGCTCCGGGGCGGTGTCGGGCAGGTCGTGCCCGGCGGTGTCTGCCGGGTCCTGCCGGGCGGCGTCCTGCCGACGGATGCCCGGTCGGACCGCATCCTGCCCGGCGGTGTCCTGCCGGGTGGCCAGCGTGGCGAAGACCCTGGTCCGCACCTCGGTGACGACCCGCAGGGTGGCATCGTGTCCGGCCAGCCGCTCGGTGTAGCGCAGCACCCCCCGGCCGATCGCCAGGGCCCGCACCGCGACGATCGCCACGGTGAGGGTGTCCAGCGGCGGCCGGCCGGCGGCGCTGACCAGCAGCCAGGTCGCGGTCGCCAGCAGCGCGAGCCCGGCGAGTTCGGTACCGGCGGCCAGCAGACCGGCGCCGACCAGCCGACCGAGGTACGGTCGGGCCAGCTGCCAGACCGTACGTTCGGGCCGCAGCATCACGCGACCACCTCCCGCGGCGTTCTGGCGTCGGGTGCGGCTCCGTCGACCGGGCCGGCGGTCTCCTCGGTCACCCGTCCGTCCTCGACCCGCAACACCCGGTCCGCCCCGGCGAGCAGCGCCGGGCGGTGCGCCACGAGCAGCGCGGTACGCCCGGCGACCAGTCGCCGGGTGGCGTCGAGCACGGCGGCCTCGGACCCGCCGTCCAGCCGGGCGGTCGGCTCGTCGAGCAGCACGATCGGGGCGTTCCGCAGGAAGGCCCGGGCCAGTGCGACCCGCTGCCGTTCGCCGCTGGACAGCCCGTGGCCGCGTTCACCGAGCCGGGTGTCGAGGCCGTCGGGGAGGGCGGTGACGACCTCGTCCAGGGCGGCGTCCCGGGCCGCCTGCCGGACTGCCCCGACGGGTGCGTCCGGGACCCCGAGCCGGATGTTGTCGGCCAGCGAGGTGCCGAAGAGATGGGCCCGCTGCGGCACCCAGGCAAGCTGCCGGCGCCACCGGTCCAGGTCCAGGGCGGCGAGGTCGGTGCCGCCGACGGTGATCCGCCCGCTCGTCGGACTGGCGAACCCGAGCAGCAGGTTGAGCAGGGTGCTCTTGCCGGCACCGCTCGGCCCGACGATGGCGATCCGCTCGCCGGGCCGGATGGTGAGGGTGACGTCGCGCAGCGCCGTGGTGCGCGGATACTCGACCGTCACGGACTCGAACCGGATCTCACCGCCTGCCCGGTCGCCGTCCGGCCCGCGACCGTCGGCCCCTTCGCCGTCCGCTCCTCCGCCGTCCGGCCGGTCTGCCCGGCCGACTGCGGATACCGGGTCCGGTCGCCGGGGCGCAGTCGCGCTCTCCGGCTGCCCTGCCGCTGCCCGGCGCTCCGAGGGCCTGGTCGGTTCGTGACCGAGCAGGGTCAGCGCCTCGTCCAGCGCGGTGAGTCCCTCCTGGCTGGCGTGGAACTGACTGCCGGCGGCGCGCAGCGGCAGGAACGCCTCCGGGGCGAGCAGCAGCACCAGCAGCGCCGTCTGCAGGGCGAGCCCGCCGCCGAGCAGCCGTAGACCGATCGGGACCGCGACCAGCGCGACCGAGACGGTGGCGACCAGTTCGAGTACCAGGGCGGAGAGGAAGGCGATCCGCAGCGTCCGCATGGTCGCCGACCGGTGCCGGTCCGCCATCCGCCGGACCACGGCCACCTGGGCGGAGGCCCGGCCGAACAGGTGCAGGGTGGGTAGCCCGCGCACCATGTCCAGGAAGTGGCCGCCGAGCAGGGCGAGCCGGCGCCACTGGCGCTCGGTGGCGGCCTGGGCCTGCCAGCCGACCAGTGCCCCGAAGATCGGGATTAGTGGCAGCGTCACCGCGATGACCAGGGCGGAACTCCAGTCGGCGAAGACCAGCCGGGCCAGTACCGCCAGCGGCACCGTCACGCTCAGCACGAGCTGGGGCAGGTAACCGGTGAAGTACGCGTCGAGCGCGTCCAACCCGCGCCCGGCCAGGGTGGCGAGCTGGCCCGTACGCTGCCCGGAGAGCCAGCCCGGTCCACGCCGGCCGACGGCGTCGAGCAGGTCGGCGCGGAGCGTGGCCTTGACCGTCGCCGCGGCGCGGGCCGCCACCGTCCCCTGCGCCCAGAGCAGGGCCGCCCGTCCGGCCACGCTGGCCAGGAAACCGGCCAGGGCGGTCCGGTCGAGCCGCCCGCCGGCCGCCTCGGCCAGCAGCATGGCCAGCGTGGTGGCCTGGGCGATGACCAGTGCGGCGCCGGCGACGCCGAGGACCCCGAGCAGCCCGAGCTGTCGCCGCGCACCGGGCACCTGGCGCAGCAGACGGGGATCGAACGGACGGCGTTTCAGCGGTGCCGGGCCGAGGCGCCGGCCCGGCAGCTCCGCCGGCTCGACCGGCTCGACCGGCTCGGCCGGTGACCATCGGGGATCCATCTACCACGCAACTTCTCGGGCGGTTTCCGGGTCAGGGGCTATCTTACTACGCTATGTAGTAGAGATCCGTGGGTCAGTTCAGGAACAGCGACACCGGCAGGCTGACCAGTGCCGCGGCCAGTGCCAGCGCGGTCGCGCCGGGCAGCCGGCCCGGCCGGCGGGCCACCAGCAGTCGCTGGACCCGGGCGTCGAGGCCGCCGTCCGCCACGCCGAGGGCGCCGGCCGGGGTGACCCGGGAGCCGGCACCGGCGAAGCGCAGCAGTGCGGCGGCGAGCGGGGCGTCGGCATGCAGCCGCCGGGCCTTGTCGTCGGCCCGCATCTCCACCAGCAACGCCACGGCCTCGTGTGCGGCGCGCACCCAGCGGACACCGGGCAGGGCCCGGCAGAGTGCGGTGAAGGGGAGCAGCACGAGATCGTGCCGCTCGTCGGCGTGTGCCCGCTCGTGACTGAGTACCGCCGCGAGCTGGGCCCGGTCGAGCAGGCTCAGGGTGCCGGCGCTGACCACCACCCGCGGGCGTACCCCGGGCAGGCAGTACGCGGTCGCGCTGGGGTGGTCGAGCACCAGCGCGCCGGGCGCGGCCGGATCGTCCCGGGCCACCAGCGTGAGCAGGTCCCGGTGCCGGCGCTGGGCCCGCAGCGCACCGAGCAGGCTGCGCGCGGTCGAGCCGAGCAGGACCACCGCCACCCCCACGCCGATCCCGACCAGCCCGAGGTGGGTGACCCCCATGCCACGCGGAAGATCACCGCCGCCGACGAGGTCGCCGGCGAGCGAGCGGAGTGCCGAGCCGGTGCTCTGCCCGTACGGAGCGAGCCCGAGAGCGATCGGCAGCCCGATCGCGGAGAGCCCGAGAGCCAGCCCCACCGCCTGCCAGCAGATGATCGCGACCCGGGGACTGTGCCAGGCCCACCCTGCGCCCAGCCGGCCGGACCGGGTCAGCATCCGGGCGGCGAGATAGCAGGCCAGCACGGCGAGCGCGAAGTGCGCGGCGTACGTCATCGGGTCATGCCTCGCGCTTCACGGCGGGCCGCCGGTCGCCCGGCGCCGGGCTGGTCGGTGCTCCCGGCTCAGCGGGCTCCTCCTGTGCGTGCGCCGCGATGTCGCCGGCTTCCCCGGCGAGCGCCGCCCGCAGCACCTCGGCCTCGGTCCCGGTCATCGAGCGGGCGAAACGGACCAGTGCGGCGTCCCGGCTGCCGGCCAGGTCCAGGGCGTCGAGCATCAGCCGTGCGATGTGCGCCTCGCGGCTGGCCGCCGGCCGGTAGCGCCAGGCCCGCCCCTCCCGCTCGCGCTCCACCATGCCCTTGCCGGCCAACCGGTCGAGCACGGTCATCACCGTCGTGTACGCCAGCTCACGGTCCCGCAGCACGTCGGCGACCTCGCGTACGGTCGCCCCGGCACCGGCGCCCCGGTCCCAGAGCACGTCCATCACCGCACGTTCGAGATCACCGAGTCGTGTCACGTCGCAAGCCTACTACCCGGTGTCGTAAGATGCCGACCCGTCGACTGCCCGGCCCGTCCGGCGTCCACGGCGGCGAGGTCGCCGCTCCGCCTGAGGTGGCCGCTCGAGGCAGCCACCTGAGGTGGCCGCCGCCATCGCGGCGCACGGTAACCTCTGTCTAACATACTGCGGCGGAGGACGAGTGCGGCATGAAGAGAGTCGGACCGGACGTCGAGGGACAGTTGGTCGATCTCGACGACATCCCGCTGGCCCAGGTGCTGCTGCTGGACGACGACGAGAGCGTCCTGGCCAACTCGATCCGGAGGGTCATCGATGCGGCCCAGCGGGACCCCCAGGACACCGTGGCGGCGTTCAACAACTACGTTTGAGGCGCTGCCGGGCCAGGTGATCGGGGACGGTGCTGCCGGTTCCGACAGGGTGGTCGGAACACCGATCCGGCAGGTGCTGCTCAAGGTCCACAGCCGGTGCAACCTGGCCTGCGACTACTGCTACGTCTACCAGCACGTCGACCAGACCTGGCGCGACCGGCCGAGGACGATGTCCCGGTCGGTGGTCGAGCTGGCGGCGACGCGGATCGCGGAGCACGCCCGGCGGCACGGTCTCGGCCGGCTGACCGTGATCTTCCACGGTGGCGAACCCCTGCTGGCCGGCCGGGAGCTGCTCGCGTACGCCGCACGCGCGGTCCGGGCGGCGGTGCCGGTGACCACCGCCGTCGACCTGCGAATCCAGACCAACGGAGTGCTGCTGGACGAGGCGTTCCTCGACCTGTTCGGGGAGCATGGCATCCGGGTCGGGATCAGCCTCGACGGTCCGGCGGCGGCGAACGACAGGCATCGGATCTTCGCCGGAGGTCAGGGCAGTCACGGCCTGGTCGCGCAGGCGCTGGACCGGCTGCGCCAGGAGCGCCACCGGCGCCTGTACGGCGGAATCCTCTGCACCGTCAACCTGGAGAACGATCCGATCGAGGTGTACCGGCACCTGCTGACCTTCGACCCGCCGCGGATGGACTTCCTGCTCCCGCACGGCAACTGGAGCGCACCACCACCCGGCCGGCGGACCGACACCGCCGACGCACCGTACGCCGAGTGGCTGATCCAGATCTTCGACGAGTGGTACGCGACCAGGCCGCAGCGGACCGGCGTCCGGCTCTTCGAGTCTCTCATCGATCTGCTGCTGGGCGGGCGCAGCGGCAGCGAGGTGGTGGGGCTGAGCCCGAGCGACCTGATCACGGTGGAGACCGACGGCGCGATCGAGCAGGGCGACGCGCTGAAGACCACCGAGGAGGGGATGGCGGCCACCGGGCTGCACGTGGCGTCGTCGACCTTCGACGAGGCGATCGCACAGCCGTCCTTCCAGGCCCGGCAGGCCGGTCTGGCCGGACTCGCCGCCACCTGCCGGGCCTGCCCGCTCGTCCGGGTCTGTGGCGGCGGCCTCTACGCCCACCGTTACCGCGCGGCGAACGGGTTCGACAACCCCTCGGTGTACTGCCGCGACCTGACCAGGTTGATCCGGCACATCCACGCCCGGCTGAGCACGGAACTCTCCGCGCTGCGGACGCGCGAGCCCGGATAGCCGACCCCGCGTTCAGAACTGCAGCAGATCGATCTCGCACTCCGCCCGCTCCCCGGCGAGAATCGCGGCGGTGAGCGGATGTTCCCGGCCGACGCCTCGGGTGGCCCGGGCCAGCAGATCGGCCCGAAACTCCGCCAGCCCGTCGACCACTCCGAGCGCGGTCCGGCTCGCGGCCAGGTTGCAGCCGGCCGCCAGCACGTCCGGGTGTGTCTCGTGCAGCACCAGCATCATCGCGTCGTACGCGGGAATCTCCATGGCCAGCGCCGCCGCCGGATCGCCGAGGGCGAACCGGACGTTCGCCGCGATGACCGAGCACTGCAGGGTGTACGGATGGTCGGCACCCAACACGGTCCGCAGACCGTCGACCACCCCGTCGGCCAACCGGCGGGCGCTGTCCAGCTCGCCGTTGCGCCGCAGGTAGATGACGAGATTTCCCGTGAGCGTGAGCGTGTCCGGGTTTTCGTCGCCGAGGATGTCGCTCTGCCGCCGCACCACCTCCCAGCCCAACTCGAGCGCCTCCACCTGGTTGCCGAGTGCCGAGAGGGTCAGCGCGAGCGTGTTGGCACAGGCCAGCCGGTCCGCATTGGTCACCGGGCGGGTGGCGGTGAAGGTGGCGTAGGCGGTCCTGGCCAGTGCCAACGCGGCGTCGAGCTGGCCCAGCCGCCGGAGGGTGGCGACGAGTTCGATCCGGGTGCGCATGGTGGCCGCCTGGTCCTCGCCGTGCACGTCGCGGTGCCCGCTCAGCGCGCTCTCCAGCACCCGCCGGCTGGCCCGTAGATCACCGGAGAGCCGCAGCACCCTGCCGTAGTTGGTGGCCGAGAAGAGCGTGTCCGGGAAGCGTTCGCCGAGGAGCCGCCGCCGGCCCTGGTACGCCTGCTCGTGCAGCCGGCGGGCCTCCTTGTAGTTGCCGATCTTCTCCAGGGTGACGGCCAGGTTGTTCATCGCCCGGTAGCTGCGGCGGTGGTCGGTGCCGTAGAGGGCGACCGCCTGGCGCAGTGCCTCCTCGCCGAGCTCACGTGCCCGGTCGTAATCTGCCTCGGTCCACAGGTCGGCCGCCAGTCCGGCCATGCAGAGCAGGGCGTACTGATTCCGGAGTCCGACGGTCTCCCGCAGCCCCTGGTAGGCATCCTCGCCCAGCCGCCGGGATTCGCGGTATCTGCCCGCCGGGCGGAGCGCGTTGGCGAGGAAGATCTTGGCGGCCAGCACCTTCAGGTCGTTCTCCGGCCACACCTCCCGCCATGCGGTGAGCGCCGACTCCATCAATTCGGCGCTCGCCACGAAGTCGCCTCGGCGGAAGAGATAACGCCCGACGTCGAGGACGAGCTGGCGGACCTCCTCGTCGGGCGAGTCCAGCGCGCCGGCGGCCTCCACGTGCGGCCAGAGGCCGGCAAAGGCCGGCCAGGTCGCCGGACGCTCCGAGTCGCCCGGACTGGCGGCGACCAGGATCTGGTGTACGTGCCGCCGGTATCCGGCCGCCACCTCGCTCGGCATCCGCTCCCGAATGACGGCCGACACCAGCCGGTGCATCTGGGCGCTGCCCAGCGCCTCGTTGAAACTGGCCAGGGCGTACCGTCGGGTCTGCGCGATCAGCCCGGCGAAGGTGGCGTCGTCGCGCAGCGTCGCGTTCTCGGCAGCCACGACCTCGATCAGCTTGCGGCTGTAGAGCAGCGTCGCCGGGATCGGCTCCGGCCCGAAGAAGGCCAGCAACTCGGTGAGCCGGGCCGCCGGCGGATTCTCCTCGCGGAGCTGATCCAGGGAGATCAGCCAGGTCACCGCGCCGGCGCGTTCGTATCCGGCCGGCGGGTTCTCCGCGAGCAGCCGGGACAACTGCCGGTCGAGCAGGGCAAGATAGCGGTCGACCGGCATCCGGGTCGCCGCCAGCCAGGAGCCGGCCTGCTCGACGGCGAGGGGAAGGTCGCCGAGCGCCTCGGCGACCTGCTCGGCCTCCCGCTGGCTCAGGGCCGGCATCCGCTGCCGGAGCAGTTCGACGCTCTCCTCCCGACCGAACGGCCGGACCTCGACCAGTTCCCCGTCCTGACCCCACACCGGATCCCGCGAGGTGACCAGGACATGCGCGGCACCGCGCGGGAGGAGGTCGGCCACCTCCGCCGGTGCACCGGCGTTGTCGAAGACGAGCAGCCACCGCCGGTCCGTGGCAGGGCGTTCCAGGGTGTCGAGCAGCAACCGGATCCGGTCCCCGGTCGTCGCCGCGCCGGCGATCCCGAGTTCGTCGGCGAGGTCGATCAGGCCGGCCCGGGCCATGCTGTTCTGGGCCGCCGAGATCCACCACACGGCGTCGTAGTCGGTGGCGAACCGGTGTGCGTACTCGTTCGCCACCTGGGTCTTGCCGACTCCGCCGATGCCGCTGAGGACCAGCGGCGGGACCGGGGCGGGGCGCGTCGACAGGTATTCGCGGATCCGGGCCAGCAGCAGGCGGCGACCGGTGAACCGCACGTTGCGCAACGGCAGCCGGGAGACCCGGGGCGGTGCCGGGAAACGGGGTGCCCCGGGCCCGGTGCCGGGCTCGACGACCGGCCGGTTGAGGATGGCCAGCAGGCCGTTGCGGGCGGTCTCCGCGGCCATCCCGGCCACGTCCAACACCCCGAGCCGTTCGAGCTCCTCCGGCGGTGGGGTCCCGTCCAACGAGAGGGTCAGCACGCTCGGCCGGCCGGGTTCCGCGGTTGCCGTCAGGCGGCGGAGCCACTCCGCGAACCTGCGCGGCGGCCGGTACGACGCGGAGAGCAGCACGGTGACCAGGTCGGCCTCGACGGCGGGCTCCGGCTCCGCCATCCCGTCCCGGTCCGGATCCGCCGTCTCCCGCAGGACGGTCGGCAGCCCCACCTCGGCCATCACCCCGGCCACCCACTCCGCCCAGACCCGGTCCTCGGCCGCGTAGCTGATCAGCACCCGGGTCATGGCCCGTGGCCGGGTGCGCTCGAACCGGGTCAACCAGTGCCGCCGGACGGACTCGTCCAGCGGCGCGAGCGGCCGGACCTGGGCGCCACCGAGGACGGCAGCCAACCGCTCGTACGCGGCGAGCAGCGTGGCCGGCTGCCGGGCCCGGTCGCCGAAGACCGCCAGGATCTCCTCGTACGCGTAGAACAACTTGTAGGGGATCTCCACGTCGGCCCAGTACCGGGCCCGGAGCTCCGGATCGAGGTGGTCGAGGAAGGGCGCGAACCGGACCCAGGCGTACTCCCGACCGGCTTCGAGCTTGCTCTGCTCGCCCTCCTCGACCCGCATCGGCACGGGCAGGATCCGTACCGGCTCGTCCAGCCGGAGATGGCGGATGGACCGCGCGACGGCCACCGCGCCGTCGATGCTCTGCGTGCTGAGGGTGAAGCAGTTCAACACGATGTCCGGCAGCAGCACGGTGCAGATCCCGGCGCTGTCACTCAGCCCGGTCCGGCTGTCGATCAGGATGAAGTCGTAGTTGTCGCGCAGGTTCTGGCGCAGTTCGGCGAGGAAGGCGGCGCCGCCGAGCCGGTCGTAGAAGCTGGGCCAGTCGAAGGTGCTCACCGTGGCGGAGTAGGCCGGCCCCTGCCGCCCGGCCGGCAGCAGGTCGAGCTCCCCACCGTGGCCGAACCGCCAGTCCAGGGAGACGGCGTAGCGCCGTACGTCGGGGCTCATCGCCGTCGTCGGGGCTGTTGCCGGCGGCTGCCCCTGTACGGCCGAGGCGGCGAAGTCCCGGACCAGGTCGATGACGCCGTCCGAGGCGTGCAGCTGGGGATCGGCCAGCAGGGGGTGGAAGAACCGGTGCAACCCCGGCGACTCCAGGTCCCAGTCCACCGCGAGGACCCGGTGTCCGTTGCTGGCCAGGATCCAGGCGATGTTGGCCAGCGCCATCGTGCGACCGGTGCCACCCTTGTACGAGTAGAAGGTGATTATCCGCCCGCCGGTCCTGCCGGGCGCGGAAGCGGCTGCTGCCGTCATCGACACCTCCTCACGGTCCCTGGAGAATCGGGCGGGTACGCGGCGGCGCCGGCCCGGAGTCGACCTGACCGGCCTCTGCGAAGAGCCGGTTGCGGGCCACCTCCAGGACCACCTGCAGATCCTCGTCGAAGGACCGGTGGCTGAGGATGTCCGCGCGGTACGCGAGCGCCTCGCCGCTGGCCACCCGACGGATCAGTACGCTGCGCAGCCCGTCCGAGAGCCGTCGCCAGTTGTCGTGCGTCTCGCGGTCCTCGTGGCTTCGCGGGACCATGGCGGCGGTGGCCGGGGCCTGCCGGTCCTGTTCGGTCAGGGCCTGCCGGTAGTCGTCGAGTTGGGTCGCCCAGGCATCCACCAGGAGCACCACTATGGAGTCGCCACTCGTCGCCACGCCCGTCCCGGTGGGCATCGGCAGCGGTGACGCCTCCGAGCTGAGGCCGCGCCGGGCGGCGATCGCCCGGGCGAAGCTGGCCAGCGGGTCCGGCAGCGACGGCCGGTACGGCGCCCAGTCGAGCGCGGCCGCGCCGTAGAACTGCACCTCGCGCCGGACGGTGCTCGCCTCCCGCTGGTTGGGTGCGGCGATCAGGAAGTGCACATGATCGGGGTGGGATCGGATGGGTACGTTCTCGCCGGCCGGCGGACCCCTGGTCTCCGCATCGGGATGGAACGCGCTCCTGACGCTGACGAATTCGACGCGCTGGTGCTTCGGCAGCGGTGTCAGGGGGTCCGTGGTGGCGTTGTCCACGATCCGGTCGGCGAGGATGCTGATCGCGTCGATGTACTCGTCCGCGTTGCGGCGCAACCGCATGAGCTGGCGCAACCCGTCCCGCCGGTACGCCTCGCTGAACACGTCGCGGTCGTACTGCACCGCCTGCACCACCTCCGGCACCTGCCGGGGCGGCAGCCAGAGCACCGGCAGCAGCGCGGCCGAGCGGGCGTCCCCGGTCGCCTCGTGCTGCCGCATCCGGTCGGTGAAGATCTGCCATTCCCGGCCGCACGGCTCGCTGGCGAAGTATCGCGGCGATACCAGAGCCACGAACGAGCAGGCGTTGGCGAGGGCGTCCACCAACTCCGCCGACCACGTCGCACCGATCTCGATGCTGCTCCGGTCGAAGAAGCCCACCCCGGCGTTGCTCGCCAGTCCCGCCCGTACCCGGACCTCGGCGCAGAGATCCCGGTAGAACCGCTCCACGTAGGGGTCGTCGTCGCTGCGCGCGTAGCTGAGGAAGAAGTGCAGGCGGTGGGGGACACCGGGCTGCTCCGCGGTCACCCGAACGACCCCCGTCCTGCCGGTACGACGATTAGGGACGCGGATGGTGGCCGGCGGGGCGGTGGACATCCGCACAGACATGATGCCCGCTCGGCAGGCGATTGCGTAGCCATTGGCTGACCGGATAGATTGGTCGGATCGCTACACGGCGGGTAAAGCCGCGTTGACCTGGCACGATTCACATTCGCGGTCGGGTTGATCAGTTATGACGTGCGTCCATGAGGTAGCAAGGAAGGTGACGCTTCCTTGCGGCGCGTCCAAAGGTTACCCGGGAGGCAATGTGCGGCGTGGACCACGGGTTTCTCCGGTAAACGTCGACCTGACCCTGCCGATCAGTTGCTCGGACATGTCCGCATTGCGGCTTGCGGCCGGGGCGTCGTACCTCCAGAATGGGACCCGCTGTGTCTGCGGCCCTTCTCGGTAAACGTGATCTAGGAAGTCCGGCCGCATGAATCGTCCCCGCCCTAGGAGGAGCTGTTGACGCAGTTCTTCCTGAGTCGTGCTGCGGGTGACGACGACAGCTACGCGCTCCGCTTCTTCCACGACCTGTCCGCCAGGGTCCGGGAGGTCTCCGGCGTGGACGGCGACGTCGGGTTCGTCGAGACGGTCGACGGCGACAGCCGTTCGCCCTGGTCCACGGCGACCCGGAACGCCCTGGCCGGCTGCCAGGCCTTCGTCGCCCTCTGTTCGCCGCGCTACTTTCTGAGCGAGCGGTGCGGACGGCAGTGGTGGATCTTCGCGGAGCGGCTCCGGCAGTACGAGCGGGAGACCGGGCGACGCGCTCCGGCGCTGCTCTCGGTGCTCTGGTCCGACAGCGGCGTCGCGGAGGGTGGTGGCGAGGCCGTCCGGCAGCTCATCCGGCTGCGCAGTCACCGGGCGCGCTACGAGGCGCTGCTCGCCTCCTTGGCCGGGCAGATCGTGGCCTCGACCGAGGAGCACCTCGTCCCGCCGGTCAACCCGAACTTCGACCTGGCCACCGTGCCGAACGCGTTCGACTACACGAGGCTCGAACCGAGCGTCCAGACGCCGCCGCGGAAAGATCTGGCGGATGCCGCGACCCAGCGGGTGCACTTCGTCGTGGCGGCCGGGAGCCGTGCGGAGATGGGCGCCGTCCGCGACGACCTCCGCTGCTACGGTGAGCGGGGGAGGGACTGGGCCGCGTACCGGCCGTCGCTGCCGGAGCCACTGGTCGCGCATGCCCGCATGCTTGCGGCCGAGCGCCTCTTCGGCTCGGACGTCGCCGACCTCGACGATCTGTCCGAACGGCTCGACCAGGCCCGGCGCAACAACGAGATCGTCGTGCTGCTGGTCGATGCGTGGGTTACGAAACTGGCGTCCTACCAGCGGATACTCGCCGAGTTCGACGGCCACGCGGAGCCGATCGTCGCGGTGCTGGCACCGTCGAGCCTGACCGACGCGGAGACGGTCAGACACGGTGGCGAACTCCGGGCCGGCCTGGCCCGGACGCTACCGCGCCACCTGGCGCGCGGCGACCAACTGGTCCGTCTCGAGATCGACAGCCCGGAGGCGTTCGAGACCGATCTCGTGGCGGCGCTGGAGGAGGCGCAGAATCGCATCTTCAGCCACGGCCGGGTGTTCCGCCGGCCCGCCCAGGACGAGCCCGCCGACCGTCCCATCCTGCAGGGTCCGTAATGGACCGATGATGTCACCGCGCACTCTCACTCGACATTCGCCGTCGGCTCGACGGCGGCGGCGATGGCACGACTCGGCACGAGAGTACGATGCGAGGTCTTCCTATAATGAGCATGGCTCGCGAACGACGCGCATTTCGGCAGCTCCGTGCCGTACGGTGATCTCCCACTTCGACGTTGATCGGATATCCCGGTCGGTACGGCGCGGAGTCCGGGGAGGACCGGTGCTGTACTTCTTCTTGAGCTACGCGCATGGTGGACGCGACGACCAGGCCCGCGTCCAGCGGTTCTTCGCCGACCTGAGCACGGAGATCGCGATGCTGACCGGCGAGGATGTCGGCACCCAGGTCGGGTTCCACGATGGCGGGGCGTTGCGCCTCGGGGACCACTGGCCCCGGCAATTGTTCGAGGCGCTCTGTCGCGCCCAGACAATGATCGCGTTGTTCTCCCCGCGCTACTTCCGCAGCGACTTCTGTGGCCGGGAATGGGCGGTGTTCAGTGCACGGATCCGGCGCTGGGAACAGCCCGCCGGACCGCGCCAGGCCCGGTTGATTCCGATCTTCTGGGTGCCGACCCCGGTGCCCGACTTCCTGGATCACATCCAGCATCACGACCCACGGCTCGGCGCGGCGTACGAGCGGGAGGGCCTGCGCGAGTTGCTCCGGGAGGACGGCCGGGACTACGACCGGTTCGTGCTGGCCCTCGCCCGGCTGGTCTGCGAGGCCGTCCAGCAGGATCGCCGGCTGCCCGAGGTCGATCCGCGCTCCGGCGCCGAGGCCGATCTGCGGGCGGTGAGCAGCGCGTTCCACCCACCCGCCGAACCGGTCCGGCCCGATGCGGTCGCGCAGCCGGAGCCGGCACCGAGGTCGATGCCGTGGGACCGGTCGGGCCGGGATGCCGACGCGTCGGGCATACCGCGGGATGCGGATGAACGGGATGCAGACCAACCGGACATTCCGCAGCCCCGGCCGATTCTCAGTCTCGAAGCCGCGGAGGACCTGGAGCGCCCCGATTCGGAAGAGCCGGTCGGGGACGCCGGTGCCGCGCCACACACCGGGTGGGGGGATGGTCATGATCGACCATGAGGACAACCGGCAACCTCTCGGCCGGATCATCACCTTCTATTCCTACAAGGGTGGTACCGGCCGGACGATGGCGCTGGCCAACGTCGCCTGGCTGCTGGCCAGCAACGGCCACCGGGTGCTGACCATCGACTGGGACCTGGAGTCTCCCGGGCTGCACCGCTACTTCCACCCGTTCCTCGTGGACAAGGAACTGCGCGGCTCGCACGGGGTGATCGACCTGGTCCGCGAGTACGCCAGGGCGGCCACCCGGCCGGCCGAGGACGGCTCCGCGGTGCTGGATCCCGCCGAAGTCTCCGACCTGGCCCGGATCCAGCGCTACGCCAGTTCGCTGGAGTTCCCCTTCCCGGGTGACGGTGGGATCGACCTGGTGCCGGCGGGCCGGCAGGTCCCGGAGTACTCGGCCCGGGTCAGCACCTTCAACTGGGACGACTTCTACGACCGGCTCGGCGGGGCGGCCTTCCTGACCGCACTCCGCAAGGACCTGCGGGCGAACTACGACTACATCCTGGTCGACAGCCGGACCGGGCTCAGCGACACCGCCGGGATCTGCACCGTCGTGCTACCGGACGTGCTGGTCAACTGCTTCACCATGAGCACCCAGAGCATCCAGGGCGCGGTCTCGATCGCCCGCTCGATCCGCAACCAGCGCCGGGGACAGCCGATCCAGATCTTCCCGGTGCCGACCCGGGTCGAGGATGGCGAGCAGACCAAGCTGGAGCGCAGCCGTACGCACGCCCGGCAGCAGTTCGAGCCGTTCGTCAGGGCGCTGGAACGGCAGAACGCCGACAAGTACTGGGGCTCCGTCGAGATCCCCTACAAGGTCTACTACGCCTACGAGGAGATCCTCGCCGCGTTCGGCGACCGGCCCCGCCAGGAGGGGACGCTGCTGGCCGCGTACGAGCGGCTGACCGGGATCGTGGTCGGTTCGCCGGTCGAGCTGCCGGTCCTCATGCCGGAGGCCCGGCGGCTGCGCTGGTTGGCCGACTTCGAACGCCGGACGCCGCCGGGACCGGGCGAGGTGGTGGTCAGTTACGCACCGCGGGACCGCATCTGGGCCGAGTGGATCGCGGCCGAGTTGAACCGGGTCAGCCAGTCCAGCCGGCTGGTCGAGCAGCGCCTGTCGGTGGAGGAGGTCGACCGGGCCGACCGGATGCTGGTGCTGCTCTCCCAGGAGTACGCGCGTTCCCGGGACGCGGCGCGGCTGTGGCGGCGCGGGCAGGAGAAGGATTACGACGGACCCGGCCGGTTCATCGTCCCGATCCGGTTCGACACCACCCCGACCCCGTCGACGATCGAGGAGCGGGACGTCATCGACCTGCACGGGGTGTCGGCGACCAGGGCCCGGGAAGCCCTGCTGGCGGCGCTCGATCTGGTGGACGTGCCGTCGTCGCCCGGTGCCGGGGGCGAGGGGCAGACCTGGCCGCGGTTTCCGGCCGCGCTGCCGCCGGTCTGGCGGGTGCCGGCCCGGAACCCGGCGTTCACCGGCCGGGCCGGGATCCTGGAGACCCTGCGGGACCGGCTGCACCGGCATCCGACGGCACAACCGCTGGCCCTGCTCGGCCTGGGCGGGGTCGGCAAGACCCAGATCGCCCTGGAGTACGCGCACCGGTTCGCCGCCTACTACGAGATCGTCTGGTGGATCTCGGCGGACCAGCCGCAGATCGTCCGGGCCGAGCTGGCCAAGCTCGCCGGGCAGCTCAAACTGCCGTCCGGACCGACCGTGAACGAACAGGTCGACGCCGTCCTCCAGGCGTTGCGGCAGGGCAGCCGCTTCCCCCGATGGCTGATCATCTTTGACAACCCGGAGGAGCCGGAACAGCTCCGGGACTTCCTGCCCGACGGGCCCGGCGACGTGATCGTCACCACCCGCAACCAGGGCTGGACACAGGTCGCCGAGCACCTCGAGATCGGGGTCTTCGAGCGGGCCGAGAGCGTCGAGCTGATCTCGCGCCGGGTGGAGACGATGGCGCCGAGCGACGCCGACGCGGTGGCCGAGCGGCTGGGTGATCTTCCGCTGGTGGTGGAGCAGGCGGCGGCCTGGTTGGCCACCACGGCGATGCCGGTGCGGAGCTACCTGCAACTCTTGGACACCCGGTTGCCCGAGATGCTGGCCGAGAAGCCGCCGCAGGGCTATCCGACCTCGGCGGCGGTCACCTGGAACCTCTCGCTGCAACGGCTGCGGGAAGGCCGACCCGCCGCCGCCCGTCTGCTGGAGCTGCTCTCGTTCTTCTCCCCGGAGCCGATCCCGACCTGGCTGCTCCAGACGCCGAGGATGGTCGAGGAACTGGCCAAGGTCGACCGGGCGATGCGCGACCCGCTGCTGCACGGCGCGCTGATCCAGGATATCGGTCGTTATGCGCTCGCCCGGGTCGATCCGGCAAACAACGCGATCCGGGTTCACCGGCTGGTACAAACGGTTATCAGGGACGCGATGAGCGTCGAGGCGAGGGCGGAGAGCCGGGTGCAGGTGCAGGAGATCCTCGCGGCCACGTCGGCGGCGAGACAGGGCGGGGTGGACGACCCGGAGAACTGGTCGACCTACGAGGAGCTGCGCCCACACCTCGAACCCTCCGGCGTGCTCGAGTCCCGGGACGACGCGACGCGACAGCTGGTCCTCGAGATGGTGCGCTACCTCTGGCTGCGTGGCGACCTCGCGGGCAGTGAGGAGCTGGCCGAGCGGGCGCTCAAGCAGTGGTCGACGATGTTGGACACCGAGGACGCCCTCGCCCTGCGGCTGCGGGTGCTGCTCGCCAACACGCTGCGGACCGCAGGCCGGCTCCGCGATTCGCTGGCCAACAGCAGAGAGGTGCTGCCCCGGCTCGCCGAGCTGCTCGGTCACGACCACTTCTACACGCTCGAAGCGGCGGGCGGCCTCGCTGGCGACCTGCAGTACTCGGGAGATTACCGTGGGGCTGCGGACCTGAACCGCGCGTCCTGGCAGCGGTGGCGCGCCACCTACGGCGACGACTTCTTCCGGACACTCGGCGCGGCGAACAACGTGGCGCTGACGGAGCGGTTGGCCGGAAACTACGGCGAGGCCGCGCGGATCGACGCGGACACCCTGCGCCGCCGGCGGAAGGTGCTCGGCGAGCGAAACAAGTGGACCTTGTACTCGGCAATCGCCTACGGGCGAGACCTCCGGGCCCTGGGCGACCACGTGGCGTCCCGCGAAACGCTGGAGCGGGCGCTGGAAGGCTCCCGGGACCTGCTCGGCGACGACGATTGGCTGACCCTGGTCGCGGCCAAGAGCCTTGCGGTGACGATCCGCCGGATGGGCCACCCGCACGACGCCGTCGCGCTGCTTGACGACACACTGCGTCGAGCTCACCAGACACTCACCGAGCGGAACCCGGAGACCAACGGATGTCTGCTGGAGTCGGCCTGCCTCCGGTCCGTGCTCGGGGATCACGTGCTGGCCCAGGCACAGGCACGCGACGCGGTGACCTATTTCCAGAAGGAGTTCGGAGCGGACCACCCGTACACCCTCGGCGCGGAAAATGATCTCGGTATTGTCCTACTCCGGGCCGGGGACGCCGCGGCAGCGCTGCCGGTCCTGGCGGATGCCGCCGAGCGGTTCACCGACGTCCTCGGCGACGACCACCCCTACACCCTGGCCTGCCGGCTCAACCTGGCCAACGCACGATCCGCCACGGGCGACGCGACGGAGGCCCGGCGGCTGGATGAGCGCAGTCAGGGCAGGCTGGTGGAGCGGTTGGGCCGGGAGCATCCGACCACGATCGCGGCCACGGCCAACCTGGCGATCAGTCTCCGGGACACCGGTGCCGTGCACGACGGCCGGCGCCAGCTTCAGAAGGCGCTCGACCTGTCCCGGCAGGTCCTCGGCGACGAGCACCCGAACACCGCCGCGATCCGTGATGGCCAGCGCATCAGCATCGACATCGAGCTTGAGCCGCTTTAGATCGCTAGAGCAGAGCGGATGGCATCCCACCGGCTATCGGCGTGTCGCCAGCTGGGTGGCCAGCCACCGCAGCACGTCGGCTGGGTCGGCTTGGCTGCCGGCCTCGTGCAACTGGCGGGCCAACCCCAGATGCTCGGTCACCCGCCGGGGTAGATCCGACTCACGGCCGAACGCCACGGCGAGCCCGATCCACGCTTCGACGTTACCCCGCCGGATCGTCGAGGCGTAGCCGCGTACCGCGTCGGAGAAGCGGCCGTCCAGGTATGCGAGGTCGGCGGGGCTCGGCGTTGCTGCGGCGTCCACCTCGCCGCCATTGGCGGTCGCCCGGATCATGGCGACCAGAACCGGCTCGGCTGCCACCGAATCGGTCGGTTCCGACGTGGTGGCGACGGGGAACAGGGTGGCCAGGTCCACCCGCTCCGGCAGCCAGGCCGGTCGGGGTGCGTCGGCGAGCCAGCTCAGATCGTCGGCGGGTGTCGGGCCGTTCGTCAGGCGCCACCGGATGATGTAGGCCAGCGCCGCATCGGCGGCGTACCGGTCGATGTCGGTCGGCACCGCCTCGTCCCCCCAGGCGACCAGCTCTCGCGCCATCGGTTTGACGAAGGTGACGCCGAGACGGGTCAACGCGCTGGTTTCGAGCAGGTTCTCGGCGGCGAGCAGGGTGAGCCGGCGCCAGAGTGCGAACTCGAAGTGCGCGGACCGCAGGGCCGCGGGATTGGTCAGGCTCTGCCGACGGCGCCGCCAGAAGTCGCAGACGCCCAGGTGCGCGTACGTGCCCTGCAACAGCGCCGACAGCGGTCGCGGGTCCGGCCGCCACGGGGCGAGATAGTGCCCACCCGGGTCCGCTTCGTGCAGGTTGACCAGGTCGTTGATGGCCACCAGTTTCATGTGTTGGAACTCGTGGATCAGTGACAGGGCGAGGGATTGCGGCTCGGAGAAGCTGGAAACAGCCACCGAACCGAAGGCGTGGAACGAGGTGGCGCCCCGGGTCGTGCCCTCGGCGGCCGGAGCGAGCGGCACCACGGAGACCAACGCGGTCCGGATCCCCGCGGCGTAGTCGGGAAACTGCCGGGTGAGGAGCTTCCAGGCCAGCCGGAAACGCCGGCCGAGCCCTGCCGCAGCCTGATCGGTCAGCCGGTCCGCCGGCAGCCACTGGTAGCAGTCCCGGTACGGGTCCAGGTCCTCGATCGCCAGCTGGTAACGGTGGCGTCCGTCACCGACCTGAATCAGCCGCCGGGGCGCCCAGTCCTCGGACGGCTGTTGGAAGGGCGGCGCGACCGCTACTCGCCGGGTGGAGCCGACGAAGACCAGCCGGCCCGGTACACCGACGATCCGGACCGGACCCGGGCCGAGCCCGGTCGCGGCGCCGAGGGTGGGCAGTACGACGGTCCCACCGCTGTTCGTCAGCTCGACCTCGAACCGCATGCCTGCCAGGGCCGCCGCGGCCGTAGCCAGGGCGGTCAGGTAGTCGAGGGCGCCGCGCGGTTGCCCGCCGTCGCCACCACCGCTGTCGAACCGCCGCAGGCAGGTATTCGCCCAGTTGTCCAGGTAAGGGTGAGCCAGCAACCTACGTGTGACCTCTGGCCGGCGATTCTCAGCGGTCGTGAGCAGCGCGAAGGCCCGTTCTGTCGAGGTCGCGGCAGGACCGCCGAGCAGCCGCGCTCTCCGGTTGACCTCACGCAACTGCACCAGGCGTTTCGACCGTTGGCTGGCGACCAGGATCTCGATCGCGTCGCGGTCGCCACCACCCCGCCCCAGCGCCGTGAACTGCTCGGCCGTAAACCCGTGCCGCTTCGCCGGAGTGTGCCGTGATTGTTGCCGCTGCGACATCGTCGGCGCAGGTCGTGCGGAACGTGGGGGTTCATCCATCTGCCCACCTTCGGCGTGTCGCCGTCAGTCGGGAGACGTGAGCTGGCCCGACGCCGGGCGATGACGGGGCAGCCAGGTCATCGCGTACGTCACCGCAGAGCTGACGGAAAACAGCACCGCCTTCCCAGCGCCCACATTACCGATTCGGACTGCATTCGCGGAGATCGATTCGAAATCCCTGCCGAGCTCGGCGAAGTCGCGGTCGTCCAGCAGTGCGGCCCGATAGCTGGTCCACCGCCGCCGGCCCTCCGGAGTCGTCACCACGCAGCGGTTGGTCCGGTGGCCCAGCCCGGGCAGCCGGTACTCCGCCAGATGGAACGCGGTGCACTGCTCGTATCCGACGCCGACGAGCAACGTGTCGCCGCCGGCCAGCTCGATCGCACCCAACGGGGACTCCGGTCCGAGCTCCGAGGTGATCGGGTGCCGGGCGGTCAGCTCCCGGGCCCGGGCGCCGACCGCCGCGAACGAGGTCTGCGGGTGGTCGCTGCGCGCGGCCCCGGGCCAGGTCCGGACCGTCTCCGCGATCATGCCCAGCTCGCGGCAGGGTGTGACGGCGGGATCGAAGGCCGGCAGCTCCGCCCGGATCGCCGGCCACCAGGACTCGGGGACCCGGACGTGTGACCAGTGGGACGGGTCACGGTTGTCCCAGGTGAACGCCGGTACGACAAGCGTCCCCTCCGCGCCCAGCACGTCGAGCAGTGCCCGGACCACCGTCGGGGCGCCGCCGCAGACCCAGCCGAGCGCCCGCAGCGAGGCGTGCACCAGGATCGTGCTCCCGGCCCGTACTCCCAACTCGCGCAGGTCCCGGACGAGACTGCTCCGGGTCCGTGGCGCCGCCTCGCCCATGCGACGGCAGTGTGCCAGACGAGGTGGCCCTCGTCAGACCCCCTTCGGGTGCCAGACAGTCTTGGTCTCCAGGAACGCCGTCATCCGGCCGATCCCCGGGTCGGCGCTCCAGTCCACCGGCCCGGCGGCCGGCCGCAGCACCCGCTTGAGGTTCCCGGCCGCGGCCCGCTCCAGCTCGGCGGCGAGCTCCGGGTCGGCGACCCCGGTCAGGTCGAGCGCGTTCACGTCCATGTGCCCGGCGAGCCAGGGTGCGGTCTCGGTCGGCCGGCCGGTGAGCAGGTTCACCACCCCGCCGGGCAGGTCGGAGGTGGCCAGCACCTCGGCCAGGGTGACCGCCGGCAGCGGGCTCGCCTCGGCGACCAGCACCACCACCGTGTTGCCGGTGACGATCGCCGGTGCGACGACGCTGACCAGCGCGAGCAGCGCCGGTTCGGCCGGGGCGACCACCCCGACCACCCCGGTCGGCTCGGGTGCGGAGAGGTTGAAGTACGGCCCGGCGACCGGGTTGGCGTTGCCGTACACCTGGGTGAGCTTGTCGGCCCAGCCGGCATACCAGACCCAGCGGTCGATCGCCTCGTCCACCTCGGCGGCCGGCGCGCCGAGGCCGACGAACTGGTCCCGCCGCCCCTCCAGCATCTCGGCGACCCGGTAGAGGATCTGCCCCCGGTTGTACGCGGTCGCGCCGGACCAGCCCTTGACCGCCGCCCGCGCCGCCAGCACGGCGTCCCGGACGTCCTTGCGGGAGGCGAGTGCCACGTTGGAGTTCTGCACCGGATACGACCGCCCCGACTCGCTGCGCGGGAACTTCCCGCCGATGAAGAGCTTGTACGTCTTGCGTACCGCCACCCGCTCAGACATCGAGGTACGCCTCCAGACCCTGCCGGCCGCCCTCCCGGCCGTAGCCCGACTCCTTGTAGCCGCCGAACGGCGAGGTGGGGTCGAACTTGTTGAACGTGTTGGCCCAGACCACCCCGGCGCGCAGCCGGTCCGCCATCCAGAGGATCCGGGAGCCCTTCTCGGTCCAGATCCCGGCCGACAGTCCGTAGGGAGTGTTGTTCGCCTTCTCCACGGCCTCGGCAGGGGTGCGGAAGGTCAGCACCGAGAGCACCGGTCCGAAGATCTCCTCGCGGGCGATCCGGTGCGCCTGGCTGACCCCGGTGAAGATGGTCGGGGCGAACCAGAAGCCCTGCTCCGGCAGGTCGCACGGCGGGGACCAGCGCTCGGCACCCTCGCTCGACCCGATCTCGCTGAGCGTCCGGATCCGGTCCAGTTGTTCCGCCGAGTTGATCGCGCCGATGTCGGTGTTCTTGTCCAGCGGGTCACCGACCCGCAGCCGGGCCATCCGGCGCTTGAGCGAGGCGAGCACCTCGTCGTACACCGATTCCTGGACCAGCAGCCGCGAGCCGGCGCAGCAGACGTGGCCCTGGTTGAAGAAGATGCCGTTGACGATCCCCTCGACGGCCTGGTCGACGGGGGCGTCGTCGAAGACGATGTTCGCCGCCTTGCCGCCCAGCTCCAGGGTGAGCTTCTTTCCGGTGCCGGCGACCGCGCGGGCGATCTGCCGGCCGACCTCGGTGGAGCCGGTGAAGGCCACCTTGTCGATCCCGGCGTGCTCGACAAGCGCCCGGCCGGTCTCGCCGGCCCCGGTGACGATGTTGACCACGCCGGGCGGCAGGTCGGCCTGCTGGCAGATCTCGGCGAAGAGCAGCGCGCTGAGCGGGGTGGTCTCGGCCGGCTTGAGCACCACCGTGTTGCCGGCGGCCAGCGCCGGGGCGATCTTCCAGGCCAGCATCAGCAGCGGGAAGTTCCACGGGATGACCTGCCCGGCCACGCCGAGCGGGCGCGGGTCCGGTCCGAACCCGGCGTGCCCGAGCTTGTCGGCCCAGCCGGCGTAGTAGAAGAAGTGCGCGGCGACCAGCGGCAGGTCGACGTCCCGGGACTCCCGGATCGGCTTGCCGTTGTCCAGCGACTCCAGCACCGCCAGTTCCCGGGAGCGTTCCTGGACGATCCGGGCGATCCGGAACAGGTACTTGGCCCGGTCCCGGCCGGACATCGGGCCCCAGACCTCGTCGTACGCCCGGCGCGCCGCCCGGACCGCCCGGTCCACGTCGCCGGGTCCGGCCTCGGCCACCTCGGCGAGCGCCTCCTCGGAGGCGGGATTTATCGATTTGAGGGTGCCGCCGTCACCGGGCTCGACGAACTCACCGCCGATGAAGAGCCCGTACGACGGCTTCAGGTCCAGCACGGCGCGCGACTCGGGCGCGGGGGCGTATTCGAACATGCTGCTCAGTCCAGGGTGAAGTAGTCGGGGCCGGAGTAGACGCCGGTGCTCAGCTTGGTCCGCTGCATCAGCAGGTCGTTGAGCAGGCTGGAGGCGCCGAACCGGAACCGGTCGGGGTGCAGCCAGTCCGGGCCGGCGGTCTCGTTCACCAGTACCAGGTATTTGATCGCGTCCTTGGTGGTCCGGATCCCGCCCGCCGGTTTGACCCCGACCTGCCGTCCGGTGGCGTCCCGGAAGTCCCGGACCGCCTCCAGCATCACCAGGGTGACCGGCAGGGTGGCGGCCACCGGCACCTTGCCGGTCGAGGTCTTGACGAAGTCGGCGCCGGCCAGCATCGCCAGCCAGGAGGCCCGCCGGACGTTGTCGTAGGTGACCAGCTCGCCGGTCTCCAGGATGACCTTGAGGTGGGCGTCCCCGCAGGCGGCCTTCACCGCCACGATCTCGTCGTAGACCTCCCGGTAGCGGCCGGAGAGGAAGGCGCCCCGGTTGATCACCATGTCGATCTCGTCCGCCCCGGCGGCCACGGCGGCGCGGGTGTCCGCGAGCCGGACCTCCAGCGGCGCCTGCCCGGACGGGAACGCCGTCGCGACGCTGGCCAGATGCACCGGGCCCGGCCCGCCGGGTGGCTGCACCCGGCCCGTCCCGTCCCGAAGCTGTTGTCCCCGGCCCGCCCCGGCGGGTAGCGCCCGGCCGGCGTCCGCGCCGGTCCCGGCGAGCACGGCGGCGGCCACCGGGACCATCGTCGGATAGACGCAGACCGCGGCGACCGGCGGGCACGACGGGTCGGCCGGGTCCGGGCGCAGCGCCTTGGTCGCCAGGGCCCGCACCTTGCCCGGGGTGTCGGCGCCCTCCAGGGTGGTCAGGTCGACCATCCGGATCGCCATGTCGATCGCCCACGCCTTGGCGCTGGTCTTGATCGAGCGGGTGCCGAGCATCGCCGCCCGCTGCTCCGCCCCGACCTGGTCCACCCCGGGCAGGCCGTGCAGGAAGATCCGCAGGGTCGCCTCGGAGCGCCCGACCTCGGAGAGGTCGGAGCGGTCGGAGCGCGCCGGTGCGGTTGCCGCCACCGCGGACGCCGTTGTCGCCGTCATGGCGGCAAGTCTACGCACCGGTACCGCCATGTGATCTTGATCATAGGGCGGCGGAGGTGGCGGGCGGCCCACGAGTGCCGGCGGCGCATCGCGCCGGGCAGGTTACCGGTAGGTTGAGCGACCGTGGACGTACTCGTGGTTGACCATCCGGTGGCCCAGACGAGGCTGACCGTGATGCGCGACGCCCGGACCGACTCGGCGTCGTTCCGCGCCGCGCTGCGCGAACTCACCAGCATGCTGGTGTACGAGGCCGCGCGCTCCCTGCCGGTCGAACGGTTCTCGATCGACACCCCGGTCGCGCCGACCGACGGCATCCGGCTGGCCAACCCGCCGCTGCTGGTCCCGGTGCTCCGCGCCGGCCTCGGCATGGCCGACTCCGCGCTCGGCCTGCTGCCCGAGGCGTCGATGGGGTTCGTCGGGCTGGCCCGCGACGAGCACACCTTCGAGCCGCGCGCCTACATGGAGTCGCTGCCGACCGACCTGACCGGGCGGCCGGTGCTGGTGCTCGACCCGATGGTGGCCACCGGCGGCTCGCTGGAGCACTGCTGCCGGCTCCTCGCCGACCGGGGCTGCACCGACATCACCGTGCTCTGCGTCCTCGCCGCGCCGGCCGGCATCGCGCGGCTGGACCGGTCGGGGCTGCCGCTGCGGCTGGTCACGGCCGCCATCGACGAGCGGCTCAACGACCGGATGTTCATCGTGCCGGGGCTGGGCGACGCCGGTGACCGGCAGTTCGGCGGCATGCCCCGGTTCTGACCCGGCCGGATCGTCCCGCCCCGGCCGGGGCCGTCCGGGGCGGGAGGCGAACCGGCGGCGACCGCGTCGGCCGGGACGCATGCGCAGGTGGCGCCGAGCGGCTACCGTCTCGGGCCATGAGTGGTGTTGGGCTGGCCGAGGAACTGCTGCTGCTCGGCTACGACGATAAGTCCGGCAAGGCGACCGGGTCGCGGATCGGACTCGACCTGGGAATGGCCGCCGCGGTACTGGTCGAGCTCGCGCTCGCCGGCCGGATCGCCTTCTCCGACGGGTCGATCGTGGCCACCGACCCCACCCCGACCGGCGACCCGATCGCCGACGACGTGCTCGCCCGGATCGCGGCGGACTCCCCGCACACGCCGGCCTCCTGGGTGCAGCGGCTCCGGCACGGGTTGCGCGACCGGATCCTCGGCGATCTCTGCGCGCGGGGTGTGGTCAGCGACGTCGACGAGACCGAACTCGGCTACATCCACGTGCACCGCTACCCGGTGCTCGACCCCTCGGTGGAGGCCGAGATCCGGGGCCGGTTGGTGGACGCGCTGACCGGCGAGGCCGTGCCGGACGAGCGGACGGCGGCGCTCGCCGCCGTGATGGCGGCGATCCGGGTGCAGCCCAGCCTCGGGCTGACCGGTCCGGCCGCCGAGGACGCCCGGAAGCGGCTGACGGAGATCGCCCGGAGTGCGGGCTTCGCCGACGACGGCAGCCTGGAGGAGAGCACCATCCGCCCGTCGGTGGCGCTGGTGATCGCCGCGCTCTCCCGGGCCATCGACGCCGCGCTGGGCAGCCGGACCTGACCTGACCTGACCGCCCTCCGCCCGCACCGGCTGCGCGACCGGTTACCAGATGCCGAGGGCGGCGGCGGTCTCGGTGCGCAGCGCGCGTACCGAGGCGGCGGCGCGCTCCCGGGCCGCCGGCACGTCGCCGTCGGGGACCGGCTCCACCACCTCCAGGTACGCCTTCAGCTTCGGCTCGGTGCCGGAGGGCCGGACCACCACCCGGGCGGAGCCGGTACGCAGGATCAGCACGTCCGCCGCCGGGGCGAGGTCCCGCACCGACGTGACCGGCTCGTCGAGCAGCGTTCCCGGGGTCCTCGTCCGGAGGTGGGTCATCGCGTTCGCGATCTCGGCCAGCTCGTCGACCCGGACCGAGAGCTGGTCGGTCAGGTGCACGCCGAACTCGGCGGCCAACTCGTCCAGCCGGTCCGCCACGGTCCGTCCGCCGGCCTTCAGCGTCGCCGCCAGCTCGGCGAAGAGGAGCGCGGCACTGATCCCGTCCTTGTCCCGCACCTGCTCCGGGGCGACGCAGTAGCCGATCGCCTCCTCGTAGCCGTACGTCAGCTCGGCGTCACCGGACTCCGGCTCGGCCCGGACGATCCACTTGAAGCCGGTAAGCGTCTCGCCGTAGGGCAGGCCACGCGCCTGGCAGAGGGCGCGCAGCAGCGACGACGAGACGATCGTGGTGGCGTAGAGCCCGGTCCGGCCCTGCCGGACGAGGTGGTCGGCGAGGAGCACGCCCACCTCGTCGCCGTGCAACATCCGCCAGCCGCGCACCGGGTCGGGGATGGCCACGGCACACCGGTCGGCGTCCGGGTCGTTCGCGATCGCGATATCCGCGCCGATCTTCCCGGCCAGCGCCACCAGCCGGTCGACCGCACCCGGCTCCTCCGGGTTGGGGAAGGGCACGGTGGGAAAGCTCGGGTCCGGCTCGGCCTGCTCGGCGACGATGCCCGGCACCCCGAACCCGGCCCGGCTGAAGACCGAGGTGAGCACGGCACCGCCCACCCCGTGCAGCGGGGTGTACGCGATCGTCAGGTCGCGGGGCCCGTCCGGCCTGACCACCCCGGCGGTGGCCCGGACGTATGCCGCGACCACGTCGTCGCCGAGCACCTCGCCGGGCTCGCCCAGCGGCACGGCCGCCAGCGGCCCCACCGCCCGGATCGCGGTCTCGATCTCCGTGTCGGCCGGGGGCACGATCTGGGCTCCCGCGCCCCGGGGCCCGCCGGTGGCGGCGCCGAGGTAGACCTTGTAGCCGTTGTCCTGCGGCGGGTTGTGGCTGGCGGTCACCATCACCCCGGCGACCGCACCGAGGGCCCGGACCGCGTACGCCAGCACCGGGGTGGGGAGCGGCCGGGGAAGCAGCAGGGCCGGTCGCCCCGCACCGGTGGCCACCCGGGCGGTCCGCTCGGCGAACTCCTTCGAGCCGCGCCGGGCGTCGTACCCGATGATCAGCGGGCCGGGCGCGGCGCGGCCGGCGAGCCAGCCGACCAGGCCGGCCGCCGCCGCGGTGACCACGGCCAGGTTCATGCCGTTCGGGCCGGCGCGCAGCGGCCCGCGCAGCCCGGCGGTGCCGAAGGTGAGCGGGCCGGCGAACCGGTCGGCCAGCTCGGCCGCGCTCGCCGGCAGCCGGTCGAGCACGCCGCGCAGCTCGTCCCGGGTCGCCGGGTCGGGATCGTCGTCGAGCCACGCCCGGGCCCGGGCCCGCAGCCCGGCCAGCTCGCCCGCGGGCACGTCGTCCGACTGGTGAGGTTCTGCCGCCATCGGACTGTGATAGCACGTCGACCGACCCGGCACGCAGCCCGGCCCTCCGCCGCGCGGGTGCACGCTGCGACGGGGTTCGTGAGCCTGAAGTGCAGAAAGTGACTGATCTCCCACGATCAGTTGCGATCACCTCAGCTTTTGGCTAATCTTAGGAATTGTTATCGGCAAATGTCGATAATGAATTCGGCATCCTGGGGAGGATCTGTGCGAATACCGCTGACTGTCGTTCGGGCTAGGTTGTCGCTCATGCTCGTGGTGGTGTTAGGTTGTGTTGTAGGTGTTGTTGTAGCCTCACCGTCCACTGCCCTTGGCTCTTGCTCTCACTCGAGTTCCTACCGCTCGACCAACGGTCCCCTCCGAGTGGTCGGTGCAGGTAGTACTGGTCTAGCTCTCCGCACTGGTCCGCACACCTCTTGTGGACTAATTACGCGTTTTGAAAATGGAACGTACTTGGGGATGGCTTGCTATACAACTGGTGACACGATCAATGGCATTACTACCTGGTCATTCGTGTACCTCTATACAGTTGGGGAGCCGCAGGGGTGGGTCTCTGATTACTACGTCGAAGATTACGGGGCAAATATGAGCTGCTAGGTCATATTTGCGTTGTTGTTAGCCGCCGACGAGTTGCCGACTGACCTTGCACGTGCTGCCCATGCTCGGGTGCTAGCTTCGATTTCCTGTGATGTGGGTCCTCATGGACGCGCTGGTCTTGGGTGCGGGCTGATGGGTTGGTTCTGGCTGCCGGTGACGATGGCTGTTCGACAAACGGACGAACAGCCATCGCATAGGGTGCGATGGTGCCTTCGTTAGACAGAAGAGAACGGCTTGCGACGAGGGTATCCGGGCAAACGTTCCGCTCTTTGGGGCCGAGCTACCCCACGGTCCTATCGGGCACTGGTTAGCTTGAAGGATCGGACCATCTCATCGAAGATTCCCTTGCTGTCCTCGAATCGCTCGTCTGGAGTGGTCAGGTAGAATGAGTAGACGTTGCCGTCGGAGACGACTGCATGCCAGATGCCGTGCCGCTTCTCGTCACCCTTGCCGCAGGTATACTCCAGCTCGGCTGAAGGCTTGCCAGCTAGTTCGGCATCAGCCAGTGCTATCTGCTGGTAGGGCTCGGAGCAACTGGTCTTATTTCTGGCTAAGCGGTCGCCGGCACTTTTGAGGAATGGCAACGGTCGGCTACTCGAGGTGGCCTCTTCTACCAAAAGCCGTATCCGACGTCCACTGTCCTCAGGATCGGTGTAGTCGATCCATACGACCTTTTTTGGTGCAATCTTTTTCCAGCCCTTCGGCACGTTGACAGAGACTCCTCGTTCGCTGTGGGACTGGGTGGCGAACGCGGCCTTGATTGGCGCGGCGCTGGACGGCCCCGCCTGGGGCGCCGGGTTGACCGGGTCGGCACCGCCGCCGCCGAGCGAGAGGGCGACGACGCCGACCAGCAGCGCGGCGGCGACGCCGCCGGCCACGGCGAGCTGCGTCTTCCGGGGCCACCCCTTGACGGTCCGCAGCACCGAGTCGCCGGCCTGCCGGGCGCCGGCCAGGCCGCGACCGAGGCCGCCGCCGCGAGCCGTGTGCACCGTGCCGGCCCGGCCGCCGGCCCCGGGCATCGCCCCGGTCGGCGTGTCGAACGGCCCGCCGCGCCGGCCGGCCGCGCCCGGCATCGCGCCGGTCGGGGTGTCCAGCGGGTTGGCGCCGTTCGCCGGTGGGCGGTTGGTGCCGGCGGCCTCGCGGGCGCTCCGGGCGATCCGGTCGGCCAGGGACTCGCCGGGGGCGAGCATGGCCCGGCCGCCGATCTCGCCGTTCGGCGTCGGCTGCGGACGCGTGGAGCGGGTCGGCTCGGCGGCGGTCGGTGGGGCCGCCGGTGACTGCGGCGCGGCGGCCGCCGGCTGCTGCCACGGTGACCGCTGGCTCGGCACCACCGCGTACGGGTCGGTGACCAGGTGTCCGGCGGCGTTGCTGGCCAGCGGGCCGGCCAGCAGCTCGCGGAGCATGGTCCGGGAGGCGGTCACGTCGAGCCGGCGGGACGGGTCCTTCTCCAGCAGGCCGAGCAGCACCCGGGTCAGTGGGCCGGACCGGGAGGGCGGCGCGGGCGGGTCCTCCACCACCGCGTGCATGGTCTCGATCGGGTCGCCCTTGTCAAAGGGCGGCCGGCCCTCCACCGCCGTGTAGAGGGTGACGCCGAGCGAGAAGAGGTCGCTGGGCGGGCCGAAGTCCTGCCCCATGGCCCGCTCCGGCGAGATGAAGTGCGGCGAGCCGAGCACCATGCCGGGGGTGGTGAGCTGCACGTCGGTCGGCATCCGGGCGACGCCAAAGTCGGTGAGCACGCACCGGCCGTCGGAGCAGATCAGCACGTTCGCCGGCTTGACGTCGCGGTGCAGTACCCCGATCGCGTGCGCCACCTCGAGCGCGCCGAGCAGCGCGATGCCGATCTTGGCAACCGCGCGCTGTGCGAGCGGGCCGTCCTCGATCACCATGTCGGCCAGGCTGCGCGCGTCGAGCAGCTCCATCACGATCCACGGCCGGCCGCCCTCGTGGACCACGTCGTAGACCTGCACCACCGCCGGGTGCTGGAGCGCCGCGGCGGCCCGCGCCTCGCGGAGCGTGCGTTCGTACATCGCGTCGCGATCGCTGGGGGCCAGCCCCGGCGGGAGCACGACCTCCTTCACCGCCACGTCGCGGCGGAGCAGGGTGTCGGCGGCACGCCACACGGTGCCCATGCCGCCGTGGCCGACCGCCGCCCGCAACGAGTACCGACCGCCGATGGTGACGCCGGGTGCCGCACGTCCGTTGGTGGGATTGGCCGGTCCGCCACTCCACGTCGGGATCTGAGTCACAGAAAAGCCACCGAAGAGAATCGAGGGGGCACAGGACAGAACCCCCCTATATTGCGGGTTCCGACCGCAGAAGGGAAAGACAACCGCCGGACTTCCCGATAACTCGACCTTAAGTGTTCATTAGGTCACGCACCGTTCAGGGGCTCCGACGCACTGTGCCGGCCCGCTCACCGCCGGGTGCCGGCGATCCGGGCCCCCGGAGCGGCGCCGGCCGCCGGCTCTACCATGCCGGTATGAGCGAAGGTCGGTCGAGCGAGTCGGGTTTCCCGATCAAGCCCGTGTACGCCGCCGCCGACGTACCGGAAGGGCTCGACGCCCGGCTCGGCGCGCCCGGCGAGTTCCCGTACGCCCGGGGCGTCCACCCGACGATGTACACCTCGCGGCCGTGGACCATGCGCCAGTACGCCGGCTTCGGCACCGCCACCGAGTCCAACGCGCGCTACCACCAGCTCCTCGCCGCCGGCACCATGGGGCTCTCCGTCGCCTTCGACCTGCCCACCCAGATGGGCTACGACTCCGACCACCCGATCGCGCACGGCGAGGTCGGCAAGGTCGGCGTGGCGATCGACTCCGTCGACGACATGCGGACCCTCTTCGCCGGCATCCCGCTGGACAGGGTCTCCACCTCGATGACCATCAACGCGCCCGGCTCGGTGCTGCTGCTGCTCTACCAGCTCGTGGCCGAGGAGTCCGGAGTGGCCGGTTCGGCGCTGAACGGGACCGTCCAGAACGACATCCTCAAGGAGTACATCGCCCGGGGCACCTACATCTTCCCGCCCAAGCCCTCGCTGCGGCTGGTGGCCGACACCTTCGGGTACTGCCGCAAGGAGGTGCCGAGGTGGAACACCATCTCGATCTCCGGCTACCACATGGCGGAGGCCGGGGCGACCCCGGTGCAGGAGATCGCCTTCACCCTCGCCAACGGGGTCGAGTACGTCCGCGCCGCGCTCGCCGCCGGTCTCGCCGTCGACGACTTCGCGCCCCGGCTCTCGTTCTTCTTCGTGGCCCGGACCACCCTGCTGGAGGAGGTGGCCAAGTTCCGGGCCGCCCGGCGGATCTGGGCCCGGCTGATGCGCGACGAGTTCGGCGCGGTGAACCCGAAGTCGCTGATGCTGCGCTTCCACACCCAGACCGCCGGGGTGCAGCTCACCGCCCAGCAGCCGGAGGTGAACCTGGTCAGGGTCGCGGTCCAGGCGCTCGGCGCGGTGCTCGGCGGCACCCAGTCGCTGCACACCAACAGCTTCGACGAGGCGATCGCGCTGCCCACCGAGAAGGCGGCCCGGCTGGCGCTGCGTACCCAGCAGGTGCTGGCGTACGAGACCGACCTGACCGCCACGGTCGACCCGTTCGCCGGCTCGTACGTGGTGGAGTCGATGACCGACGAGATCGAGGCCGGGGTGCGGGCCCTGCTGGACCGGGTCGCCGAGCACGGCTCGGCGGTGGAGGCGATCGAGGCGGGCTTCCAGAAGCGCGAGATCGAGACCTCGGCGTACCGGGTCGCGCAGGAGATCGAGTCCGGTGACCGGGTGGTGGTCGGGGTCAACCGGTTCGCGGTCGACGAGGAGGAGCCGTACCAGCCGCTCCGGGTCGACCCGGCGATCGAGGCTGCCCAGCGCGACCGGCTGGCCCGGCTGCGGGCCGGTCGGGACGCGGCCGCCGTCGAGCGCGCCCTCGCCGACCTGCGCACCGCCGCCTCGGGTACGGAGAACGTGCTCTATCCGATGAAGGAGGCGCTGCGGGCCCGGGCCACCGTCGGCGAGGTCTGCGGCGTCCTCCGCGAGGTCTGGGGAACCTACCGCCCCACCGACCGCTTCTGAGGCGTTAGGAAGGGCCCCCGCTACAACAGAAAGCGATAAGAGGGGGCCCTTCCTTGCACTCCGGGCCGGGGAGTGCGGGTGTGGGATTGCGGGTATCAGGACCGTAGCCGGGTCCGACGGGTGTGCCGACGGACAGCCTGTGCGCAGTCCGTTTGACTACGACTGCCACCCTGGGGACCCCCGCCACCCCACCCGGTGGTGCTGCACCGTCGTCCTGCCAGGAACGCCGGACAGCTCGACGAATCGGACGGGCGGTGTTGCCGCCGAGCTAGATCGTGACCGGCGAAACCGTCACGCGTTGTAGGAGGTGTGGCACAGATGGCGGGGTCTGATGGCGGGATGAGTCGCGCTCCGTACACTGCTGAGCGCTCCTACCAGGGCTTTCGTGACGCTGTGCTGTCTGATCATCACCAGAACGAGGTTGCGCAGCGTCACCGTCGGCGGTCTAGGCTGTCCGAGTCCCATCCCATTCACAGTGATCGAGAATTCGACGTGACGAGTGCGTTGCAACTGCCGACCGGCAGCCTGCCGGCGGCGTCGGAGTCCGAGACGCCGCCGGGGGCCGAACGGCTGCCCGCCGGGCTGGACCGGATGCTCGACCTCCGGCTGCCCGATCTGATCGCGACCCGCCGGTTCCTGCACGCCCATCCGGAGCTTTCCGGACGGGAGTTCGAGACCGCCGCGCTGGTGACCCGGGAGCTGTCGGCGGCCGGTCTGCGGCCGCGCCTGCTGCCCAAGGGCAACGGGGTGATCTGCGACATCGACGGGCGGCCGTCCGGGTCGGTGATCGCGCTCCGGGCCGATCTCGACGCACTGCCGCTGACCGACGTGAAGGACGTCCCCTACCGGTCCACCGTCGAGGGAGCCTGTCACGCCTGCGGGCACGACGTGCACACCAGCGTCGTGCTCGGGGTGGGACTGCTGCTCGCCCAACTCGCCCGGCGGGGCAAGCTGGACGGCCGGGTCCGGCTGATCTTCCAGCCGGCCGAGGAGATCCTGCCCTGCGGCTCGTTGGAGGTCATCGAGGCCGGTGGGCTGACCGACGTCAGCCAGATCTTCGCCGTGCACTGCGACCCCAACCTGCCGGTCGGCCGGGTCGGCCTGCGGGTCGGCCCGATCACGGCGGCGGCGGACAACATCACCGTACGGCTGAGCGGTCCCGGCGGGCACACCGCCCGGCCGCACCTGACGGTGGACCTGGTCGACGCCCTCGGCCGGCTGGTCACCGAGGTGCCGGCGCTGGTGAACCGGCGGGTGCCGGCCAACAGCGGCCTGCTGCTGGTCTTCGGGCAGGCCTCGGCCGGCACCCAGTACAACGTCATCCCGAACGAGGCGATGGCGGCCGGCACGCTCCGGGTGCTCGACCGGGACACCTGGGACGAGGCGCCGAAGATCGTGGCCCAGGTGGTCCGGGACGTGATCGCCCCGACCGGCGCCACGGTGGACGTCGAATACCTGCGCGGCCGCCCGCCGGTGGTCAACGACGCCGAGGCGATCCAGGTGCTGACCGCGGCGACGGTGGCCACGTCCGGCCCGGTCGGGGTGTCCGAGACCCCGCAGAGCATGGGCGGCGAGGACTTCTCCTGGTATCTGGAACACGTACCGGGTGCGCTGGCCCGGCTCGGCGTGGGACGGACGGCGGCAAACGTCGACCTGCACCGGGCGACGTTCGACGTGGACGAGCGGGCCATCGGGGTCGGCGTCCGGCTGCTCGCCCACACCGCGCTCAAGGCGATGGCCGGCTGAGCCGGCCACCGCGCTCTCACCGCCCGGGTACGGCACGGTCCGGCGCGCACCGGCCCGGCCGTCCGGGTACGGCTCAGTCCGGCGGCGCCGAGGACTGGGCCGGCACCGGCGGGCTCTGTGGTGTCGGAGCCGGCGCCCTCCGGCGGGAGGCCCGGCCACGCAGCCGGCGGCTCAGCCAGATTCCACCGAGCACGGGCAGGCCGATCGCGACGACGAACGGCAGCAGCGCGCCGAGCACGGTCAGCAGGATCCGCAGGGACGCGACGAACGCCGTCCAGCCACCGTCCAGGCCGGCCAGGAACCCGGTCGACGGCTCGTCGTCCTCGGGCGCGCGGGCGTTCGGGCCGAGCAGCACGGCGGTGATCGTGGAGAGCGCGGTCAGGTCGGCGAGCCGCCGCTTCCTCGCCTCCAGCGAGGCGAGGTCCGCCTCCCGCTTGGCGAGTTCGCTCTCCAGCATCACCAGGTCCGACAGGGACTTCGCCTGCGCCAGCAGCCGGCGGCCACTCTCCACCCTGGCCTGCTGGGTGGCGATCCGGGCATCCAGGTCGAGGGTCTCCTCGGTGACGTCGTCGGTCTTGACGTCCCGGCGCAGCTGCTCGCCGAGCCGGGCGATCTCCTCCACCACGGCGCCGAACCGGTCGGCCGGGACCCGTAGCTGGAGCGTGGCCTCGGAACGCGACTCGTCACTGCTCCGGTTGTCACCGCCGAGGAAGCCACCGGCGCCGGTCGCGATGCCGACCGCGCTGGCCGCCGCCGCTTCGACATCGTCCACCCGGACCGTGACGGATCCGGTGTAGACGATGGCCCGCTGCCCGACCCCCAACTCGGTCGAGGGCTCCGCTGCCCGCTCGCCGGCTCCGGCCGGCGGAACCTCGGCCCGGTCCGCCGCCGGCGCCTCGGCCGCACCGGGCTGCGCCTGCTCGGCCCCGGCCGGGGCCTCCGACGTCGAGCCGGCGTCGTCCCCGCGGTCGGCGCAGCCGGCGGACAGCAGGGCGGCCGCCAGCGCCACCGTGCCGAGCAGCCTGGCCAGGCGGTGGCCGCGGGTCGGGCCGGGCGTGGTGGTGCTTCGTCCGTTCATGTCCCCTCCGTTCCTCCCTGCCCCGTGTGGAGGCGTTCCGTCAGACGCGCCGCGAAGCAGGCCCGGTTCCGGCAGACTGCGCGCAGGACATCACGATTCGGTGACCGAGGAGTCTCGATGGGACTGACCGGATGTGGCCATGGCCGGCCTCTCCCGTGATCTCGTCGAGCGGCTCTACGCCGCTCCGCCGGACGGTTTCGTCGCCGCGCGCTCCGAGGCGGTCGCCGCCGCCCGGGCCGCAGGAGATCCGGGTGCCGCACGGGAGATCGCCGGGCTGCGCAAGCCGACGGTGGCGGCCTGGTTGGTGAACCTGCTGGCCCTGCGCCGGCCGGAGCTGATGGCCGAGCTGGTCGAACTCTCCACCGCGCTCCGCACCGCCCAGCGGGAGTTGCGAGGTGCCCGGCTGCGGGAACTCTCCACCCGGCGGCGCCACGTGGTGGCCGCGCTGGTCGGGCAGGCCCGGGCGCTGGGCCTGGCGGCCGATCCCCGGCTGACCGCCGGGAAGCTGCCGCTGGCCGAGGTCGAGGCGACGTTGCAGGCGGCACTGGCCGACGTGGAGGTTGCCGAGCAGGCCCGCTCCGGGCGGCTGGTCCGGGCCGCCAGCTACGCCGGTTTCGGTGAGGTGCCCCGGCCACAGTTGCGCCTGATCGTCGGCGGCCCGGACGCCGACCAACCGGTCGAACCGGGGGCTGGGCCGGTCGAGCCGGAGGCTGGGCCGGTCGCGGAGGGCCGGGAACCGGCGGATGCGGCCGGTCGGCGTACCGGCGGGGCGACGCGGGGCGGTGCGGCCGGGGCGGCGGGCACGACCGCCGCCGAGCGGGCGGAGGAGTCGGCCCGGGCCGCCCGCCGCCGCAGCCTGGAGCGGGCACTGGCGCAGGCGCGTACCCGGCAGGAGCGGGCCGAGGCGGAGCTGGCGGGTGCCGTGGCGGCCGAGCGGGACGGCGTCGCGGAGCTCACCGCGGTCGAGTCCGAACTGGCCGAACTGGAACGTCGGCGGGCCGCCGCCGAACAGGAGGTCACCCGGCTGAAGCTGGCCCGGCGGGCCGCCGAGCGGGGAGCGGTCGCCGCCCGGCGCCGCGTCGGCGAGGTGCAGGCCGCCGCCGAGGCGTCGGATCCGGCGCAGGACGGTGACGGTGCCTGGTAGGCCGGACGCCCTGGAGCCGGGGGAGGAGGAGGCCGGGGTGCCGGCAGGCCCGGCACGGCCGGGGCCGCGCAGGGCGTCCAGCGGCGCGGTGGCCCCGGCGCCCTGGGTCCCGGCGCCCTGGGTCCCGGCGCCCTGGGTCCCGGCGCGCCGGATCGGCGGTCAGGACTGCCGAAAAGGGAGTCCGCCAGGCAGACTCGACCGGGTGGTGCGAGCGGAACCCGTGATCCGGACCCGAGGACGGGGGCGTTGACCCCCGAGCAGGCCGCCGGTGCGGCCAGGCCGACGGTGCTGAAGTTGGGCAGCGCGTTCATCGAGTGTCCGCGTACGCTGCGCCGGGCACGCCAGATGGGCATCTCCGGGTGGGCGTTCCTGGTGACCGGTCGCGGTGCGGTGCTCGGCGATGTCCGGACCGAGACCGTGGCCGCGGCGATCGGCATCCTCTCGCCGGAGGCGGTCTCCGACGGCTGGGAGATGGCCGTCCGGGTGGCCACGCCGAGCGCCGTGGCCGAGGTCAGCCGGGCCGAGTGCTGCCGCTGGGGGATCGACTACCTGGCCACGTTCCCGCCGGTCGGCCGGATGATCGAGTTGATCGAGCCGGTCGTGGTGGCGGCCGACGCCACCGGGATGCCGCTCTTCGCGGCCTGGCGGGGGATGCCGGTGCCGGCGGACGCCGCCCCGGGCGCCCGCGCGGCGGTGCTGCTGCACCTGCTCTTCGAGTACTACTCCGGGGCCAGCCTGATGGCGCTCCGCGCCGCCGGCATGACGGCGATGGAGATCATTCTGGCGGGCCCCGAGGGCGAGTCCGGGGCGATCGCGTACGGCTGGTCGCCGCCGTATCCGCCGGTGGGGCCGCTGGTGCGGCGGCGGCTCTGGGCCGAGTCGGTCACCGACCGGATCGTCGCCCAGGCGTTCGGGGTGCTCGACCCGGCGGAGCGGGTGGAGCTGGTCAGCCTGCTCGGCGCCGCGTTGATCGGGGCGCGGATGTCACCGCCCCACCCGCACTGACCGGGCCTGCCGACCTGGGCCGGCCGAGCCTGCCGACCTGGGCGGGTCGGGTGTCGGCGCGCGTCCCCGGCCCGGGTGGCGGCCGGGGACGCGGAAGGGTGGTCGCGGTAGCGGCCGTGCGGTCAGGACCAGCGGAAGAGCCTGGCGGCCAGCGCGCCGAGGATCGCGGTCGACCCGACCAGCACCGCCAGGTGCAGCGGCTGCGGCCAGTCACCGCCCCAGGCGTCCTGCAGCGCCTGCGAGGCGGCCCCGAGCGGGGTGAAGTCGGCGACCCGGCGGACCGCGTCCGGCATCAGGGGACCGGGCGTCCAGACCCCGGCGGCGAAGAGCATCGGGTAGTAGACCAGGCTGCCGACGCCCATCGCGGCCCGGCTCGTCGGGGTGAAGGCGGCGACCAGCAGGGCCAGCGCCACCATTGAGGCCGAGCCGAGCAGGAAGGCGACAAGCAGCCCCGGTACGTCCGGTCGGGCCCGTACGCCGAAGGCCAGCCCGGCGGCGACCAGCGCCAGCCCGCAGCCGACGAGCAGTGCGGCCACGTTCACCACCAGTTGCGCCACCAGCAGCCGCACCGGCGGGGCCGGCGTGGTGGAGAGCCGGCGCAGGACGCCCTTCTCCCGGTCGGCGGCGAGCGTGTTCAGCAGGCTGACCAGAGCCACGGTGCCGATCGCCAGCGCCAGGGTGATCGGCAGGTAGAACTCGATCGGCCGGCGGCCGCCGATGTCGGCGCTCGGTTCGGTGAAGCCCGGCATGGCGCTGCCGAGGATCAGCACCAGGGCGGCCGGAAAGATCACCGTGAAGAAGGCGCCGACGGGTTCGCGGACGAAGAGCTTCGCCTCGGTGACGATCAGCTTGCGGGTGCTCCGGCCCGCGGTGCGGCGCCGGGCCGCCCGGCCGCCTGCGCCGTGGGAAACGGTCTCGGGAGGTGCGGTGCTGTTCATCGGTTCCTCGCTTCTTCGGAAAGTGTCGGCGCTCGGCTGGGCTGGGCGGGGCAAGCGCTCAGTTCGGGCTGGTGATGGCGAGGACGGCGTCCTCCAGGGTGGGCCGCTCGACACCGGGCACGTCGGCCCGGGCGACCAGCTCGGCCGGGGTGTCGATCGCGACCACCTCGCCGGAGCGGAGCACGGCCAGCCGGTCGCAGAGCCGCTCGGCCTCGTCCATGAAGTGGGTGACCAGTACGACCGTCACGCCCCGGTCCCGGACGTCCCGGACGAGCTGCCAGGTGTCCCGGCGGGCCTGCGGGTCCAGTCCGGTGGTCAGCTCGTCAAGTACCGCGATCCGCGGGTTGCCGACCAGGGCGAGCGCGACCGAGAGCCGCTGCTTCTGCCCGCCGGAGAGCTTGGCGAAGACGGTGTTCCGCTTCGCGGTCAGCCCCAGCTCGTCCATCAGCGCCCGCCAGTCCGCGGGCTCGGCGTAGAACGAGCTGTACAGGTCGAGCGCCTCCCAGACCTTCAGCCGGTCCGGCAGGTGGCTCTCCTGGAGCTGGATGCCGACCTGGTGGCGCAGCTCGGTGCGCTCCCGGGTCGGATCCAGGCCGAGGACGCGGATCGTCCCGCCGTCGGCCCGGCGCAGCCCGGTCAGGCACTCGACGGTGGTGGTCTTGCCGGAGCCGTTGGGCCCGACGATCCCGAAGATCTCTCCGGGACGTACCTCGAAGGAGACGTCGTGGACGGCGATCTGGTCGCCGTACCGCTTCCGCAGGTTGCTGACCTCGATGACTGGCATGGGACGAACGCTAGGGAGCGTGTCGGTCACCCGGAATGCGTCCACCTGCCCGGCCGGGGTGCAGGAAACCACACCCCGGCGCGGTGTCTGGGGGCAGTCCGCGCCGCCCGCCGTACGGCCAGACTGGAGGCATGTCGCGCCGGTACGGCCTCGCGTTCGCCCGCAGCCTCGCCCTGACCGGGCTGGGCCTGGTCGGCCTGGGAATGTCCGTGCTGCTGGTCGTGGCGGCCACCCTGGTGGTGCCGTACCTGCCGGCGGCCCGGGGCGCCAAGCGGCTGGCCGATCTCGGCCGGCGGCTGGCCGGGGAGTGGGGCGGCATCCCGGTGCCGGAGGTGCGCCGCCCGGGACCGCCGGTGCCGCAGCGCCGGGCGGACGGCTGGTACGTCCACGACAACCAGCTCTACCGCTCGCCGCGGCTGCCGACGTACCTGATGGAGCTGACCTGGCGCGGCGAGGACCCGGCGCTGCTCCGCGAGTGGAGCTGGCTGCACCTGACACCCTTCGCCGGGGGTCTCGCCACCCTGGTCCCGCCGGTCCTGGCCGGCGCCGGCCTCTGGCTCGGTGCCCTCGGGCTGACCGGCGGCGCGCTTCCCGGGCTCGGGGAGCCGGCGCCCCTGCCGGCGCTGCCGCTGGGACCGGCGCTGCCGCCCCTGCTGGCGCTGCCGCTGGGGCTGGTGTTGCTGGTGCTCGGCTTCCTGGTCGCGCCGTCGGCGCTGCGGCTGCACGCCCGGTGGAGCCGGCTGCTGCTCCAGCCGCCGGAGCGGTCCTGGTGGCACCGCTCCGGGCTGGCCGGCCGGACCGGGCGGTGGTCGAGGGCGGCCTGGCACGGTGCCGGGCTGACCGGGCTCGGCTTCGCGGCCCTCGGCGGCTTCCTGCTGAACCTGGCGGCCCTCGTCGTCGCCTGGGGCGGGCTGTCGCCGCAGGTGTCGAAGCTGACCCGGCCGCTGGTCAACCGCTACCGCCGCTACGCCGGCACCTGGGCCGGGACGGTGATCCGGGAGCCGTACCGGCCGTATCCGGAGCCGCCCCGGCCGGACGAGGACGGGCGCTACCGGGTCGGCCGGGCCCTCCACGACGACCGGGAGACGGCGGTCCGGGTCCAGGGCTACTCCTGGCTCTTCACCGATCCGGCGTTCTGGCGGGACCAGCTCTGGATGGCGACCAACCCGGTGCCCGGACTGCTCGGGCTGGTGCCCGCCGCGCTGATCTCGGTCGGCCTCTTCGGACTGGTGGCGCAGCCACTCTGGTGGGTGCCCTGGGGCGTGCCGCTCGGCCTCTTCGCCGGGGAGTGGGTCACGCCCTGGTACGTCTGGTACGGCGTCACCTACCTGGTGCCCGGTCTCGCCGGGACACCCGGCTGGGTCAGCGTGCCGCTCGGCCTGGCGATGGCCGGTGTCGGCATGCTGCTCGCCCCGGGCCTGCTCCGGCTGCGCCTCCGGTACGACCGGCTGCTGCTCGCCCCCACCGGGTCGGCCGAACTGGTGCTGCGGGTACGCCGGCTGACCGAGACCCGGGCCGACGCCGTCGACACCCAGGCGGCCGAACTGCGCCGGATCGAGCGGGACCTGCACGACGGTGCGCAGGCCCGGCTGGTCGCGGTCGGGCTCAGCCTGGCCGGGATCGAGCGGCTGATCGAGGAGGACCCCGCCGCCGCACGGGCGCTGGTGGCGCAGGCCCGGCAGACCTCGGCGACCGCCCTGACCGAGCTGCGTGACCTGGTCCGTGGCATCCATCCACCGGTGCTCGCCGAGCGGGGCCTGCCGGACGCGCTCCGGGCGGTGGCGCTGGACAGCCCGCTCCCGGTACGCGTCACCGGGCACCTGGCCGGCCGGCTCGACCCGCCGGTGGAGTCGGCGGCGTACTTCTGCGTGCTGGAGGCGCTGGCGAACGCCGCCCGGCACGCCGGGGCCGGCACGGTCGAGATCGACGTCACGCACACCGGTGAGGTGTTGCGGATCACCGTCCTCGACGACGGTCGGGGCGGCGCCGACCCGGAGCGGGGCAGCGGGCTGCGTGGCGTACGGCGCCGGCTGGGCGCCTTCGACGGCGTACTCGCGGTGCGCAGCCCGGTCGGTGGCCCGACCCTGGTGACGGTGGAGATCCCCTGCCCGCCGCCGACGTAGCGGGATGCCGGTCAGGCGGCGGGCATGCCGGTCAGGTCGAGGCGGTGCCGGTGGGGCGGGAACGCAACTCGGCCACGTAGTCGTCGGGCGCGCCGGCCTTCTCCGCCGCGTTGGCGATCTCCGACAGGTACCAGGCGGTCGGCAGCCCGCCCTCGTAGCCGGCGAAGACGTACACCCAGGCGGTGATCTCGCCGTCCAGGGTGACCACCCGGACGTGCAGCTTCCGGTAGGTGCCGGAGGCCACCCCCTCGACCTCGTCGAGTTGGGCGGCGTCCCACGGGTGTACGTCGTAGAGTGCGACGAAGACGCGATCGCCGGGCGACTCGACGATGGTGGTGACGGCACCCTCCCAGCCGAGCACCCCCTCACCGGCGAAGGTGAGCCGCCAGCCTTCCAGCCAGCCGGTGCCCACCATCGGCGAGTGCGGGCAGTAGGCCCGCATCCGGGCGGGGTCGAGGTTCGAGCCGTACGCGGCGTAATGACGCACGGCGATGACGATAGCCGGGCGGAGGGGTGGGGGAGAATACGACCGTGCGTGTCGGACGGGTTCTGGACAAGATTGTCACTACGGGCATCGACGGAGGGCGAGCACTGTGAGCCGGATTGTGATCATCGGCGGTGGGCCGGCCGGCTACGAGGCGGCGCTGGTCGCGGCCCAGTTGGACGCCGACGTCACGGTGGTCGAGACCGACGGCGCGGGTGGCGCCTGCGTGCTGCACGACTGCGTGCCGTCGAAGACCTTCATCGCGAGTTCCGATGTGGTGACCGGATATCGGGACACCGAGGAGTTCGGGGTGCACTCGGACGGGCTGGAGGCGATCACGGTCGACGGACCGACCGTGCACGGCCGGGTCAAGCGGCTCGCGCTCGCCCAGTCCGCCGACATCCACGCGAAACTCATCAAGGCCGGCGTGACCTTCGTCTCCGGCCGGGCACGGCTCGGCGAGGACACGCTCGGTCACACCCACCGGGTGCTGGTCACCCCGTCGGACGGGGACTCGACCTACTCGATGGACGCCTCGACGGTGCTGGTCGCCACCGGCGCCAACCCCCGGGTGCTGCCCAGCGCGGTCCCGGACGGTGAGCGGATCCTGACCTGGCGCCAGGTCTACGACCTGCCCGAGCTGCCGGAACGGCTGATCGTGATCGGCTCGGGCGTGACCGGTGCCGAGTTTGCCAGCGCGTACCTGGCGATGGGGGTCGAGGTGACCCTGGTCTCCAGCCGCGACCGGGTGATGCCGCACGAGGACCCGGACGCGGCGAGCGCCATCGAGCAGGTCTTCCGGGCCCGGGGGATGGAGATTCTGAACAACAGCCGGGCGAACGCGGTCCGCCGCACCGGCGACGGGGTCGAGGTGGAGCTCGCCGACGGCCGGACGGTGTACGGCTCGCACGCGCTGATGGCGGTCGGTTCGGTCCCGAACACCGCCGACCTCGGCCTGACCGAGTACGGCGTGACGGTCGCCCCGGGCGGCTACGTCAGCACCGACCGGGTCTCCCGGACCAACGTGCCCGGCATCTACGCCGCCGGTGACTGCACCGGGGTGCTGCCGCTGGCCAGCGTCGCCGCGATGCAGGGCCGGATCGCGATGTGGCACGCGCTCGGCGACGCGGTCTCGCCGCTGCGGCTGCGTACCGTCGCCGCCAACGTCTTCACCGACCCCGAGCTGGCCACCGTCGGGGTGTCGCAGAACGAGGTGGACTCGGGCAGGGTGCCGGCCCGCCAGGTGATGCTGCCGCTGGCCGGCAACGCCCGGGCCAAGATGGCCGACCAGCAGGACGGGTTCGTGAAGCTCTTCTGCCGCCCGGCCAGCGGCCAGGTCGTCGGCGGGGTGGTGGTGGCGCCGAAGGCGAGCGAGCTGATCCTGCCGATCACCATGGCGGTGGAGAACAACCTCACCGTCGACCAGCTCGCGATGACCTTCACCATCTATCCGTCGCTCTCCGGGTCGATCACGGAAGCCGCCCGCCAGTTGATGCTGCACGAGCTGGAGTGACCGCGCCGGGGGGATCCGACCGATGTCACGGATCGTGACGGGGCGGTGCGTCCGTCGTTGCCGGCGTACCGTTGGCGGCGCGCGGGCCGCGACCGCCGGGTCCCCCGTTCCCGGCGTGGTCGAAGCGGTTCGCCACCGGGCCGCCGACGGGTCCCGCGTCGGCGGCCCACCGCAGGCTCTCCCGGCCTAGCAGCCGGTCCAGAGCACCGCCCGCACCCCGTCGGGCACCCTCGGGTTGTGGAAGCCGGCAACCGTGCCGTTGTCGGCGATGGCACGACCGCCGACGACGTGGTCGGGTGCGGGCGACGGAAGCGTCAGCACGGTGTCACCGCGCTGGATCAGGCTTCCGCCGAGCACCGTGCCGCGCCCGTTGACGTCGGTCTGGTCGTAGCCGAGCTGCGGGTCGAGCACGGTGTACCGGCCGGTCCGCAGATTCCACCGCAGTCCGGCGTTCGCGCCGCCCTGCAGGCCCTGGCCGACCGCCCAGCGTCCGCTCGCGGCCCGGACGGTCACCCACGCCTCCCCGTCGGGTCCGGTGAGCGGCCGGAGCACCCCGGCCGGCGTACGCAGCCACGAAGTCGTCTCGATTCCGTCCGTGCGGCCGACGACGGTGCCGTCGTCGGTGAGGCCGGTGATCGTCGAGTACGGCGACGGAGTATCGATCACCCGGACGGTGCCCGGGCGTCCCGCCGGCCAGAGCAGCCCGTACCGCCGGTTGGTCGGGGTGAGGCCCATGCCGACGATGTCGCCACCGGAGTTGACGGCCACCACTGTGGTGTCGTCGGCCGGGTCGAGCACCGGCAGCAGTTCGCCCCGCCCGGCGCGGTACCGCCACGGCGGCGACAGCACGTCGCGCGGCCCGTTGCCGACGGCGACGCCGTGCCGGTTGACGTCGACCGGGCTGCCGCCCGGCACCGGCGGGTCGAAGCTGGTGAGCCGGCCCCGGTCCCAGAGCAGCACCGGGTGGGTGTCGGTGGCCTGGCGCACGATCGCCGAGCCCAGGACGAACCGGCCGGAGGGGTCCATCGCGGTGACGTCGCTGCGATAGGTGTCCGCCGGCACCGGCAGGGTCCGCATCGTGCAGGCGCCGCCGGGTGCGGCGGGTCCGGCGGGCGCGGGCCGGGCGGGCGGGGACGTGGCGTACGCCGCGACGGCGTACCCGGACGTGAGTGCGACGGCCGCGGTCGTGACGGCGACTCCACGCAGGAGGTTCCGTCGTGAGATCTCGATCATTTCTGCCTCTCCCTAGGTGGTCCAACGTTGCGAACACGTGCCGGAAGCCGAGCGGGTTTCAGTCCCGAACCGGACAGTGGTCGACCGCAACCGATGAGCGCATCGACAGTTCTCGTTGGATGGAGGGCGTGGGCGGCTCCACTGACCAGGAGAAGTGCCCGATTTGGGCGATCATCCGCGGTCTCCGTGTTACGCGGGCGCAACGAGATCGGCGTAACGTCGGGCCATGGCGGACTTGTTCGAGGACTACCGCCTCGGCCCCGGCTGGGACGAGATGTTCGGTGCGCCCGGGATGCCTCGGGACGCGTACGAGGCGCTGCACGCCACCCTGCAACCGCTCTCCAGCGTCGAGCTCCGGGTCCGGGCCGACGTGCTCGCCCGGGCCTTCCTCGACCAGGGGATCACCTTCGCGCTCAAGGGCGTCGAACGGCCCTTCCCGCTCGACATCGTCCCCCGGATCATCGCCGCCGACGAGTGGCGGGTGGTCGAGGCCGGGGTCGCCCAGCGGGTGCGGGCGCTGGAGGCGTTCCTCGCCGACATCTACGGCGCCGGCCAGGTGCTGGCCGACGGCGTGGTGCCGCGCCGGGTCGTGGTGACCAGCGCGCACTTTCACCGCGAGGCCGCCGGCATCGTCCCGCACAACGGCGTACGCATCCACGTCGCGGGGGTCGACCTGGTCCGCGACGAGCGCGGCGACTTCCGGGTGCTGGAGGACAACGTCCGGGTCCCGTCCGGGGTCAGCTACGTGATGGAGAACCGGCGGGCGATGGCGCACGTGCTGCCGGAGGTCTTCGCCGCCACCCGGATCCAGCCGGTCGAGTCGTACCCCGGGCAGTTGCTCCGGGCGCTGCGCGCGGCGGCACCGGTCGGGGTCACCGACCCGACGGTGGTGGTGCTGACCCCGGGCGTGCACAACTCGGCCTACTTCGAGCACGCGCTGCTGGCCCGCGAGATGGGCGTCGAGCTGGTCGAGGGTCGGGACCTCGTCTGCGTGGGTAACGAGGTCGCCATGCGCACCACCGCGGGCGAGCAGCGGGTCGACGTCATCTACCGGCGCATCGACGACGAGTTCCTCGACCCGGTGCACTTCCGGGCCGACTCCGTGCTCGGGGTCGCCGGGCTGCTCAACGCGGCCCGCGCCGGCCGGGTCACCATCGCCAACGCGGTCGGCAACGGGGTCGCCGACGACAAGCTGCTCTACTCGTACGTCCCGGAGCTGATCCGCTACTACCTGGCCGAGCAGCCGATCCTGTCCAACGTGGAGACGTACCGGCTGGAGGACCCGGACGTCCGCGACCACGTCCTCGACCGCCTCCCCGAGCTGGTGCTCAAGCCGGTCGACGGCTCCGGCGGGATGGGCATCGTGATCGGCTCCCAGGCCAGCGAGGAGGACCTCGCCGAGCTGCGGCACCGGATCACCGTCGACCCGCGCGGCTGGATCGCCCAGCGCGAGGTGGCGCTCTCCATGGTGCCGACCCTGATCGACAACCGGCTGCGGGCCCGGCACGTGGACCTGCGGCCGTTCGCCGTCAACGACGGGCGGCGGGTCACGGTGCTGCCGGGCGGGCTGACCCGGGTGGCGCTCCCGGAGGGGGCGCTGGTGGTCAACTCCAGCCAGGGCGGCGGTTCGAAGGACACCTGGATACTCGCCGAGCCGCCCTCCGGGCTCAGCGCGGTCGACCTGGCCACCGGGATCGAGCCGACCGACCCGGAGAGCCCGCTCACGCCACCGGTCCCGGCGCCGCGAAGCCCGGACCCCGGGCCGGACGCCGGCCTGGTCAGCGCGCAGCAGCAGCAACAGCAGCAGTCCGGCCGGGACAGCGCCGCCGCGCCGGGGTGGTCGGGGTGCTGAGTCGGATCGCCGAGTCGCTCTACTGGATCGGCCGCTACGTCGAGCGGGCCGAGGACACCGCCCGGATCCTCGACGTGCACCTGCACCGGATGCTCGCCGACCCGTGGGTCGACGAGGCGACCGCCTGCCGCTCCCTGCTCACGGTGATGGGCGTCGGGCGGCTCGACCAGCCGGTCACCGCCGCCCGGGTGGTCGGGGTGCTCGGCCTGGAGGAGGAGAACCCGAGCTCGGTGGTGGGTGCGCTCGCCGCCGCCCGGGAGAACGCCCGGGGTGCCCGGGAGACGATCTCGGCCGACATGTGGGAGTGTCTCAACTCGACCTGGCACGGCCTGCCGGCGGTCCGGCGCCGGGCCGAGCAGCAGGGCGTACACGCCTTCTTCCGGTGGGTCCGGGAGCGCTGCGCGGTGATGGCCGGGCTGACCGACGCCACCATGAGCCGGGACGAGGGCTGGCTCTTCCTCGTGCTCGGCCGCAGCGTCGAACGGGTCGACATGACCGCCCGGCTGCTCTCCACGCACGTACGCGCGGGCGGCAGCATCCCGTCCTGGCTGACCCTGCTGCGCTCCTGCGGTGCCTGGGAGACGTTCCTGCGTACCTACCGCGGCTCGCTCGACGACCGGTACGCCGCCGAGTTCCTGCTGCTCGACCGCCTCTTCCCGCGCTCGGTCTTTGCCGCGCTCTCCCGGGCCGAGTCGTGCCTGCGCGAGCTGGAGCCGACCGGCGGGCCCGGGCAGCCGGGCCGGACCGGCGTCGCCACCGACGCCCAGCGGATCATCGGCCGGGCCCGGACCGGCCTGGAGTTCCGGGCCGCCGACGAGCTGATCGGCGACCTCGCCGTGGTGCTGGCCGGCCTGGAGCGCACCTGCTCCCAGGTGAACGACGCGGTCTCCCGCCGCTACTTCCGGCAGACCTCGGCGGTCGCCTGGCTCCCGGAGGCGGTGTCGTGACCGTGCCGGGCGGGAAAGGTGCGACGGGCGGGTCGCACGGGCCGGCCGGGAGCGGGTCGTCGGGCGGGCAGGGCCGGACGGGAGGGCAGGGGACGCGATGACGGTGGGAAGCTGGCGGTTGAAGATCAGTCACAGGACCGGCTTCAGCTACGCGGGTGCGGTCGCCTCCTCCTACAACGAGGCGCGGATGTCGCCGCGCAACGAGGCCCGCCAGGCGGTGCTGGAGGCGCGGGTGGAGGTGTGGCCGTCGGCCCGGACCTACCGGTACGAGGACTACTGGGGGACCGTGGTGACCGCCTTCGACGTGCACAACGCCCACGACTCGTTGCAGGTGACCGCCGTCTCCACGGTGGAGACGACCGGCCCCGGTGACCAGGTGGCCGCCACCGACGGCGTGGGCTGGGCCGACCTGCGCGGGCCGGAGAACATGGACCGCTGGTACGAGCTGCTGCTGCCGACCCCGCGTACGGCGCTGGACACGGAACTCACCGAGCTGGCCGAGTCCGTCCGGACCGCCCAGCCGACCCCGCACGCCGCCGCGATGGCCCTCTGCGAACAGGTCAGGGACGAGGTCGAGTACGCCTCCGGCGCCACCGGCGTGCAGACCGACGCGGTGCAGGCATGGCGGCAGCGCAAGGGCGTCTGCCAGGACATCAGCCACCTGGTGGTGGGGCTGCTGCGCACCATCGGCATCCCGGCCCGCTACGTCTCCGGCTACCTGCACCCGGCGCCGGACGCCGCGATCGGGGAGAGCGTCGTCGGGCAGAGCCACGCCTGGGTGGAGTGGTGGGTGGGCCGGTGGACGGCCTTCGACCCCACCAACGGGATACCGGTCGGCGAGCGGCACGTGGTGGTCGGCCGGGGCCGGGAGTACGGCGACGTGCCGCCGCTCAAGGGCGTCTACTCCGGCCCGGCCAACACCGGCCAGGGCGTCGAGGTGGCCATCACCCGGCTGCGGTGAGGCCGGCGGAAATCGGCTGCGGGGGTGGAGCCGGCGGCGGTACGGTGACCGCCATGTGCAGCGCGATGCGGGAGACGACGACGCCGGGAGACCCCGGCGTGCCGCGCTGACGTTCCGTCCGACCGGCCCCGGGGCGATCCGCCCCGGGGCCGGTCGTGCTTCCCGGATCGGCATCCTGCCGGGGCGGAGTCGCCGCCGGAGGCGTACCGATCCGGGAGACCGAGATGTCCGACCACCGCACCATGCCCGACCACCGCAGGCTCGGCCGCGAGCTGGAGCTCTTCCACGCCGATCCGCTCTCCGGCGCCGGCCTGCCGCTCTGGCTGCCGGCCGGCGCCGCGGCCCGGCACAGCGTCGAGGAGTACGTCCGCGAGCTGGAACGCCGGGCCGGCTACCAGCACGTCTACTCGCCGCCGCTCGGCAAGCGGGAACTTTTCGAACTCTCCGGGCATCTCGGCTATTTCGCCGACGACATGTTTCCGGTGCTGCGGCTCTCCGCCGACGACGAGTTCGTGCTGCGTCCGGCGCTCTGCCCGCACCACGCCCTGGTCTACCGGGCACGCGGGCGGTCCTACCGGGAGCTGCCGCTGCGCATCGGCGAGCTGGGCGGGATGTACCGGCCGGAGCGCTCCGGCGTGCTCGGCGGCCTCGGCCGGGTACGCGCGATCTCACTCAACGACGCGCACAACTTCTGCGCACCGGAGCAGGTCGGCGCCGAGGTCGCCGAGGTGCTGGAGCTGATCCGGGCCGCGCACGCCGCCCTCGGGGTACGCCCGGCGGGTTTCCGGCTCTCGCTGCGCGGACCCGGTGAGAAGTACGTCGGCGACGACGGGATGTGGCGGCGGGCGGAGGAACTGCTCCGGGCGGCGCTGGCCGGGCTGCCGTACGTCGAGGCGGCCGGGGAGGCGGCGTTCTACGGACCGAAGATCGACATCCAGGTACGGGACGCCGCCGGCCGGGAGTCGACCCTCTCCACCATCCAGCTCGACTTCGACAAGCCGGAGCGGTTCGACCTCTCCTACACCGATGCCCGGGGCCGGCGCGTCCGACCGGTGATGCTGCACCGGAGCCTGATCGGCAGCATGGAGCGGCTCTTCGCGTACCTGATCGAGGTGCATGCCGGGGCGTTCCCGGCCTGGTACGCGCCGGTCCAGGTCCGGGTGCTGCCGGTCGGCCCGGAGCAGGTGGCCGCGGCGGAGGTGTTCCGCCGGGACTGCGTGTCGGCCGGGCTGCGGGCAGAACTGGTCGTCGACGGCTCTCTCGGCGCCCGGATCAGGGACGCCGCCCTGCGCCGGGTGCCGTACGCGGCGGTGCTCGGCGCCCGGGAGGTCTCGGCCGGCGAGGTGGCGCTGCGGCTGCGGGACGGCCGGGGGGTGGACCCGATGGCGGCGCCGGACGCGCTGCGCCTGATCGCGGGGGTGGTGGCCAGCCACTCGGCGGACCTGCTGCCGTGAGGCCGGGCCCGGCGGGCCACTCCGCAACCGGAGCCATGGGCTGTCCTCCGGTCTTCGGGACTGCGGGCAACTTGTCGATGGCAAGACTCCCTCCCGGGGGCGCATCTTGTCAATGACAAGATATGCTGGCCAGTATGAGCGAGCCCACTGCCGCCGGTCGGCAGTACCACCACGGAGACCTGCGGCGGGCGCTGCTGGCCGCCGCCGCGACCGCGATCGAGGAGTCCGGCCCCGCCGCGCTCAGCCTGCGCGACCTCGCCCGCCGGGCCGGCGTCTCGCACGCCGCCCCGGCACACCACTTCGGCGACAAGGCCGGGCTGCTCACCGCGTTCGCCGCCGAGGGCTTCGAGATGCTCGCCGAGACGCTGGCCCAGGTGCGCGAGGAGTCCGGCGGCAGCCTGCTCGAAACCGGCGTCGGCTACATCGGGTTCGCGGTGCGGCACCGGGCCCACTTCGAGGTGATGTTCCGGACGGAACTCCTGCACCGCGACGACAGTGCCCTCGCCGCCGCCCGGCAACGGGCCGGGGCGGCGCTCCGGGCCGGCGTCGCCGGGCTGCCGGCGGCACCGACCGGCGACGAGGCCGGCAACGCCGCGCTGGCCGCCTGGTCGATCGTGCACGGCTTCGCGACCCTCTGGCTCGGCCGGGCGCTCCCGGCCGACCAGGTCGGCGACGACCCGGAGGCCGCCGCGCGGAAAGTGATCCGGCGCCTCTTCGCCGCACCCGACTGAACTCCGTCAGCCGCACCCGACTGAACTCCGTCAGCCGCACCCGGCCGAGCTCCGTCAGCCGCACCGGTGACGTCACCAGTTGGTCGGCAGCGGCATCCCCTCGGCGTAACCGGCGGCGCTCTGCACCCCGATCACCGCGTTGGCGTGGAACGCGGCGAGATCGGGTGCCCCGGCATAGGTGCAGGCGCTGCGTACCCCGGCGACGATCTCGTCGATCAGATCCTCCACGCCCGGCCGGGTCGTGTCGAGATACATCCGGGCGCTGGAGATCCCCTCCTCGAAGACCGCCTTCCGCGCCTGGTCGTACGCGCTGTCCTCGGCGGTACGCGCGCTGACCGCCCGCGCCGACGCCATGCCGAAACTCTCCTTGTAGCGCCGGCCGTCCGCATCGGTGTAGAGGTCACCGGGCGACTCGTAGGTGCCGGCGAACCAGGTGCCGATCATCACGTTGGACGCCCCGGCGGCCAGTGCCAGGGCGACGTCGCGCGGATGCCGTACCCCGCCGTCGGCCCAGACGTGCCGGCCCAGTTCCCGGGCGGCGGAGACACAGTCGAGCACGGCGGAGAACTGCGGCCGGCCGACCCCGGTCATCATCCGGGTGGTGCACATCGCCCCCGGCCCGACACCGACCTTGACGATGTCCGCACCCGCCTCGACCAGGTCCCGTACGCCCTCGGCCGTGACCACGTTGCCGGCGGCGACCGGGACCGGCGGATCGAGTGCGCGTACCGCCCGCAGGGCCCGGAGCATCCGTTCCTGGTGGCCGTGCGCGGTGTCCAGCACCAGGGTGTCGACCCCGGCCTCGACGAGCGCGGCGGCCTTCGCGGCGACGTCACCGTTGATCCCGATCGCGGCGGCGATCCGCAGCCGGCCCTTGCCGTCCAGCGCCGGCCGGTAGAGCGTGGCCCGGAGCGCGCCCTGTCGGGTCAGCACCCCGACCAGCCGGCCCTCGACGTCGACCACCGGGGCGAGCCGGCGGCGCCCCCGGGACAGCCGGTCGAACCCGGTCCGCGGATCCGCCTCGGCCGGCACGGTGTGCAGCTCGGTGGACATCACCTCGCGTAGCTGCGTGAACCGGTCCACCCCCAGGGTGTCGGCCTCGGTCACCACCCCGACCGGTCGCCCGGCCGGGTCGACCACCATGACCGCGCCGTGCGAGCGCTTCGGCAGCAGATGGATGGCGTCCCCGACGGTGTCCGTCGGGCCGAGCGTGATGGCGGTGTCGTGCACCAGGTGCCGCTGCTTGACCCAGCCGATAACCTCGGCGACCACCTCGATCGGAATGTCCTGCGGCAGCACGGCGAGGGCACCGCGCCGGGCCACCGTCTCCGCCATCCGTCGCCCCGCCACCGCCGTCATGTTCGACACCACGATCGGAATCGTGGTTCCGGTCCCGTCGGCGCTCGACAGGTCGACGTCGAGCCGGGACTCCACGGCCGACCGGACGGGCGCCAGGAAGACGTCGTTGTAGGTCAGGTCCTGCGCGGGCTTCGCGCCGTTGATGAACCGCACCCGGCCATCATGCCCGAGTGCAAGGAAGGGCCCCCGCTTATCGCTTTCTGTATATGCGGGGGCCCTTCCTAACGCTTTCCCCGCATCGCCGGCTCAGCTGATGAGGCAGATGGTGGCGCCGGCGGTGAGCACCGCGCCGACCTCGGCGGTGAGCCCGCTCACCACGCCGGCCCGGTGGGCGTGCAGCGGCTGCTCCATCTTCATCGCCTCCATCACCACGACCAGGTCGCCCTCGGCCACGGTGTCGCCGTCGGCGACCGCGATCTTGACGATCGTGCCCTGCATCGGGGAGGTCAGCGCGTCACCGCCGGCCCCGCCCGTCCCGCCGGAGCGGGAGCCGCGCCGGACGGGTCGCCGGGCGGCGGCACCCGACGCAACCTGGCCGGCGGCTGGTCCCGTACCTCCGCCGTGGCCGGCGGCTGTGGGCGTACCCCCGCCGAAGCCGGCGGGGAGGCTGACCTCGAGCCGCTTGCCCGCGACCTCGACCACGACGGTCTCGCGACCGCCGGCGGCGGCCGGGCCGCCGGGTGGGTCGCCGGCCGGCGCGGCACCGGTGAACGGCGGCACGGTGTTGTCGAACTCGGTCTCGATCCAGCGGGTGTGCACGGCGAACGGCTCGGCGGTGAAGGCCGGATCCCGGACGACCAGGCGGTGGAACGGCAGCGCGGTGGCCATCCCGTCCACCACCATCTCGTCGAGCGCCCGCCGGGCCCGCTGCAGGGCCTCGGTACGGGTCTCCCCGGTGATGATCACCTTGGCGAGCAGCGAGTCGAAGTTGCCGCCGACGACGTCGCCCACGACGATGCCGGCGTCCACCCGCACGCCCGGGCCGGAGGGGAGCCGCAGCGTGGTCACGGTGCCCGGCGCCGGCAGGAAGTTCCGGCCCGGGTCCTCGCCGTTGATCCGGAACTCGATCGAGTGCCCGCGCGGGGCGGGGTCGGCGGCGAACCGGAGCCGCTCGCCGGCCGCGATCCGGAACTGCTCCCGGACGAGGTCGATGCCGGAGGTCTCCTCGGTGACCGGATGCTCCACCTGGAGCCGCGTGTTCACCTCCAGGAACGAGATGGTGCCGTCCGCGCCGACCAGGTATTCCACCGTGCCGGCGCCGTGGTAGTCGGCCTCCCGGCAGATCGCCTTCGCGCTGGCGTGGATCTGCGTCCGCTGTTCGTCGGTGAGGAATGGGGCCGGCGCCTCCTCGACGAGCTTCTGGTGCCGGCGTTGCAGCGAGCAGTCCCGGGTGCCGACCACCACGACGTTGCCGTGCCGGTCGGCGAGGACCTGCGCCTCGACGTGCCGGGGACGGTCCAGGTAGCGCTCGACGAAGCACTCGCCCCGGCCGAAGGCGGCCACCGCCTCCCGGGTCGCCGACTCGAAGAGCGCCGGGATCTCCTCCATCGTCCGGGCCACCTTCAGGCCCCGGCCGCCGCCACCGAACGCCGCCTTGATCGCCACCGGCAGGCCGTGCTCGGCCGCGAAGGCGAGCACCTCGTCCGGGCCACCGACCGGCTCGGCGGTGCCGGGCACCAGCGGGGCGCCGGCACGCTGCGCGATGTGCCGGGCGGTCACCTTGTCGCCGAGGTCGCGGATCGCCTGCGGAGTCGGCCCGATCCAGGTCAGGCCGGCGTCGATCACCGCCGCCGCGAAGTCCGCATTCTCGGAGAGAAACCCGTAACCCGGGTGTACGGCGTCCGCGCCCGAGCGCGCGGCCACGTCGAGCAGCTTGTCGATCCGCAGGTACGTCTCGGTCGCCGTCTCGCCGCCGAGCGCGTACGCCTCGTCGGCGAGGACGGCGTGCAGCGCGTCGCGGTCGGAGTCGGCGTAGACGGCGACGCTGCCGAGGCCGGCGTCTCGGCAGGCGCGGACGACCCGGACGGCGATCTCGCCCCGGTTGGCAATCAGTACCTTGCGCACTCGGCTGCTCCTCCTCAGGTTGCCAGGAACATTGTCGACGACCGGAACCGTACGCCCGTCCGGCGGGGGCGGTCGCGGTGCCGGGGCGCTCGTACGGGCTGAGGCCCGAGGCGGGTGACCCGGGCCACGGGGCGGCGCTGGTGGTTAGTCAAGTTTGGTTATTACGCTTTATGGTGTGTCGGCTACCCGAATGATGATTCTCGGCCTGGTCCGGTGGATGCAACCGGTGCACGGCTACGACGTACGTCGCGAGCTGTTGAGCTGGAGCGCGGACAAGTGGGCCAACGTCCAGCCCGGTTCGATCTACCACGCGCTGCGCAAGCTCACCGAGGAGGAGCTGCTGCGGGAGGTGGCGACCGAGCAGGTCGGTGCCAGGCCGGCGCGGGTGACCTACGAGGTCACGCCGAAGGGTGAGGACGAGTTCCAGAACCTGCTCCGCGGCAACTGGTGGAGCCTCGGCGAGGTGGCCGACCCGTTCTTCGCCGCCTTCTCCTTCCTGCCGGCGCTTCCCCGCGACGAGGCCTCGGCGGCCCTGCGCAACCGGGCCCGGCTGCTGCGGGCGGGTAACGACAGCCTGCGGTCGGCCGTGGAGTCCGACTGGATGAAGCAGGGCAAGCCGGTCCACGTCACCTGGATGTGGCAGCTGACCATCGCCAGGGCAGAGGGTGAGATCGGCTGGTGCGAGCGGATCGCCGACCTGATCGACGCCGGGGTGCCGTACCTGCCCGAGGGCTTCGCCGAGGTTCCCGGCTGGGAGCGGTTCGACACGCTCGTCGACGAGAGCACCTGGACCGACCCGGGGGCCGCGCCGGGCGACGGGGCCCGCCGGGGCGACGGGGCGACGCCGGGCGACGGGGCGACGCCGGGCGACGGGGCGACGCCGGGCGACGGGGCGACGCCGGGCGACGGGGCGACGCCGACAGACGCGTAATAATCAACGTTGACTAGATAAGCTATATCGCGTTAGCCTGCCGGAAGCGTTGCCGTGGGCGCCTTCCGGCGTGCCCCGGGGGGATGGGCCGGTGGGGATACCGGTCCGGCTGACCAGGAGCAGGCATGATCGAGACAAAAGGGCTGCGGAAGTCGTTCCGCTCCCGACAGGGCAGGGAGAAGAAGTCCGTCGACGCGGTCCGTGGCGTCGATCTCGTGGTCGCGGAGGGCGAGATCTTCGGCTTCCTCGGCCCGAACGGCGCGGGCAAGACCACCACCCTGCGGATGCTCGCCACGCTCATCGAACCGGACGGCGGCGACGCCAACATCGCCGGAGTCGACCTGCGGAGCAACCCCGGCGAGGTGCGGCGCCGGATCGGATACGTCGCACAGGGCGGCAGCACCTGGGACGAGTCGACCGCTCGAGAGGAGCTCGTGCTACAGGCCCGGATGTACGGCATCGGCAGGGCCGAGGCACATCGGCGGGCCGCCCGAGCCCTTGACGCGTTCCAGCTCACCGAGTATGCCGACCGCAAGTGCAGGACGTACTCCGGCGGTCAGCGCCGCCGGGTCGACATCGCGCTCGGCATCATCCACGAGCCGAAGATCGTCTTCCTGGACGAGCCGACCACCGGGCTCGACCCGCAGAGCCGGGCACACATGTGGGACGAGATCCGCCGGCTGCGCGCCGAGGGGATGACGATCTTCATCACCACGCACTACCTCGACGAGGCGGACGCGCTCTGCGACCGGATCGCCATCATGGACCACGGCGAGGTGGTGGCCGAGGGAACACCGGCGGAGCTGAAGCGCGAGATCTCCGGCGACGTGGTGCTGGTCGCCACGCCGTCCGCGCAGAAGGCCGGCAAGGTGCTGGAGACCGAGCCGTACGTCACCAGGCTGGAGACTCCGGACGAGGGCGGGCTGCGGCTCTACGTCAACGACGGTGCCCGGGACATGCCCCGGATCCTCCGGGCATTCGACGCCGCCGGCATCGCGCTCGACTCGATCGAACTGCACCGGCCCAGCCTCGACGACGTGTTCCTCACCAAGACCGGCCGCTCCCTGCGCGAGTCCTGACCGCTCGCCGCGCCGCCCCCTACAGGAGACCTGCAATGAAACTTGTCCGTGACACCTGGTTGATCTTCCAGCGGCAGTTCCTGCTGCTGGTCCGCCAGCCCGTCTGGCTCTTCGTCGGCGTCTTCCAGCCGGTGATGTATCTCCTGCTCTTCGCACCGCTGCTCAAGCCCGCGTTGCAGGCGTCGAGCGACGCCGAGGCGTACCGGATCTTCGTGCCCGGCCTGCTCGTGCTGCTCGCCATCTTCGGCGGCCTGTTCCAGGGCTTCGGTCTGATCGCCGAGCTACGGGCCGGGGTGATCGAGCGCTCCCGGGTCACCCCGATCAGCCGGCTCGCCCTGCTGCTCGGTCGGTCACTGCGCGACGTGGTCTCCCTGATCGCCCAGGCGGTCATCATCACCCTGCTGGCGCTGGCCTTCGGGCTCTCGGTGTTCATCGGGGACCTCCTGCTCGCCTACCTGCTGCTGGCCCTGATCGCGCTGATGACGTCGGCACTGTCGTACGGGATCGCACTGGTGGTGAAGAGCGAGGACGCGCTGGCGCCGCTGATGAACACGATCGCCCAACCCGTGCTGCTGCTCTCCGGGATCCTGCTGCCGCTGAGCTTCGCACCCGGCTGGTTGCAGGGGATCGCCGACTGGAATCCCTTCTCCTGGGCGGTCGACGGCGCCCGGGCGCTCTTCGCCGGGGACCTCGGCAACGACGCGGTCTGGCAGGGGCTGTCGGTGATGGCGGTCATCACGGTGCTCGCCGTGGGCTGGGCCGCGCGCGAGTTCGCCCGCAGCGTCCGGTGACGTCCGATCGGGTACGGCGGGAAGTCGCCGGCCAGTGTCGATCGATCGACACTGGCCGGCGTCGGTCAGCGCTGGCCGGCGTCGGTCAGCGCTGGCCGGCGTCGGTCAGCGGCGGCGGGCCAGGGTGAGCCCGTCGGCGATCGGCAACATCACCGGCTCGACCCGCTCGTCCCCGAGCACCGCCTCGTTGAAGTCGGCGACCGCCCGGTCGGCCACGGAAACCGGGGCCAGGACACGGCCGCCGCGCAGCACGTTGTCCACCACGATCAGCCCACCGGCACGCATCCGCGGCACCAACTCGGCCCAGTAGACCGGATAGCTCGTCTTGTCCGCGTCGATGAAGGCGAGATCGAGGTGGGGCTCCGCCGGAAGGGATCGCAGGGTTTCGGCGGCCGGACCGATCCGTAGCTCGATCCGGTCGTCGACACCGGCCCGCGCCCAGTAGCGCCGGGCGACCGCAGTGTACTCCTCCGAGATGTCGAAGCAGGTCAACCGCCCGCCGGACGCCAGGCCACGGGCGATCGCCAACGAGGAGAGCCCGGTGAAGGTGCCGACCTCGACCGCCTGCCGGGCGTTCACCAGCCGGGTCAGCAGGGTGAGCAGCCCGGCCTGCTCCGGTGCGATCTGCATCTCGGCGTCGGCGGGCAACAGGGCCACCGTCTCGTCGATCAGTTCCCGGGTCAGGGCGTCCTGGGGTGACCCGTGCGCCACGATGTACGCGTGCAGTTCGTCGGTGACCGCGATTGACTTTGTCGACACCGCTCGACGCTATTGCACGGCCGCCGGCCGGGGTAGCTGTTTGTGCATGACTGCCGCCGGGTTTGTCAGTGTCGGCCGCCGGGGACGTGTGCCGCAGCCGTCCACAGGTCGGTGATGCGCAGATCGACTTCGCCGAGCAGTGCGCGGAACAGCGGCAGGGACAGTCCGATCACCGTGCCGGGATCGCCCTGCACCCGCTCGACGAACGGGCCGCCCAGCCCGTCGATGGTGAACGCCCCGGCAACCTGCAACGGCTCACCCGTCGCGACGTACGCGGCGATCTCGTCGTCGCTGATCGCCGCGAAGTGCACGGTGGTGGCGGCGACCCGGGCCACCTCGCGACCACTCGGCAGGTCGATCAGGCAGTGCCCGGTGTGCAGTACGCCGCTGCTGCCCCGCATGGCCCGCCAGCGCCGGACCGCCTCGTCCGTGTCGGCCGGCTTGCCAAGAATCTCCCCGTCGAAGGCGAGCACCGAGTCGCAGCCGAGCACGAGCGTTCGCGGCTGTGACTCGACAGGTGAGATCTCCGTGCCCGTGGCGACACCACTGCCCGTGCCCGTGGTGATCCGTTCGGCCACGGTCCGCGCCTTGAGCTGGGCCAGCGTGAGGCTCAGCGCCTCCGGCGTCGAATGGTCCACCTGTGACTCGTCGACACCACTGACGAGCACCTCCGGCTCGATGCCGGCGGCCTGCAGAAGCTTGCGTCGGGCCGGGCTCGCCGAGGCGAGCACCAGGCGCAGCGGGCTTGTCGTACGCACGGCGGCCTACGCTACCCGGCCTGGGGGTGGCCGCCTGCGGACGGGCCGGATCGCGGCTCAGGAGCTTCTCGGCTGTTGCCGCCGACGGGCCAACAGCACCACCGCGAGGACGACCAGCAGGCCGACGACGACGAGAGCGGCCAGGACGCCGATCAGGACCGTGGAGCTGTTCGACTTGTCCTCCGGCTCCGCACCGGCGGCCGGTTGGCTCTGGGTGGGGCTCGGGTCGGCGCTCGCACTCGTCTCGGCGCCCCCCTCCAGCGGCGGCACGTCGGCTGTCAGCGCCTTGACCAGATTGAGTACGCCGTACCCGTACTCCTCGTCCCTGCCCGGTGCACCCTTGTCATCGGCCGTAGCGGTCAGGCGGTGGATGACCTCCTCCGCCGACAGCTCGGGGAACTTGCTCCGTACGAGCGCCGCAGCCCCAGCAACGATCGCCGTAGAGGGAGAGGTGCCGCTGGCGGTCCGATATCTGCCGCCGGGGGAAGTGCTGCTTATGTCCTCCCCGGGCGCAGATATTACAATTTTCGAGCCGGTGACTGAGATGCTGGAGTGGCTTCCATTCCTATCCGTAGCTGCGACCGCTACAACCCCCTGAAAAGCAGCGGGAAACCTAACCAGAATTCCACCTGAGCGATTGCCTGCTCCGGCGACGATCACAACATTGGCACTGAGTGCTGCAGTCACCGCTTGCCGAAGCGCGGGGGTGGAACTCGTGGTCGAAGATATGCTAATTACTTTCGCGCCCTTTCCTACGGCCCAATTGATACCCGTGGCGACGTCATCTGGATCGTTGCTTCCCGTTGTCTTGACATAGCGGATCGGCAGGATCTTGGCGTCAGGTGCGATGCCCAACGCGCCACGGTTGCCCGGTCTGCCGTGCGCGGCTATTAGGCCGGCCATCCGCGTTCCATGACCGTCGTCGTCTACCTGTCCATCTCCTGTTCCTCCTGGAAAAGAATCGGTGCCTTCTAGGAGGTTCTTGTGTAGGTCGGGATGGGGATCAACGCCAGTGTCAATAACCGCGACGGTCACTCCGGCTCCACGACTGATGTCGTGTGCCTTGTTAACTTGCAAATATCTGAGATGCCACTGATTATCCCGCGCTTGGTCCGCGTGGGCGGGGCTGGTCGGAAAAATGGCGACGGCCGTGGCGCAAAGAAGTGCTACGGCCGTACGCATGGTGCGACGGATCACCGGTTGTGGCCAATCGCTGGGCCAGGATCGACCTTGTCGATATTGCGGGCTGGCATCATTACCGGCGCGACCCCTTCGTCGGTCTCCCACGGATTGTCGGGATCCCAATTCCGGCCATTTTCCTCATCGCGGTCCTGGCCGCCCGAGCGCCCCGATGGACCCATGCCGAACGCCTGGCTAGTGGCCGAACCACGACCCATGCCTGCGCCAGATCGCTGGCCTGCGCCGCCGATCGGCGGCGTGCCCGACCCGCTGCCGATGACGCCACCAACCGGATTGATGCGTCGAGCTGCTCCAGTCCCGGTGGTGGGCTGCGCCAGACCTGCTCCGGGCACCCCGCCGATCATTCCGCCCGGCGGCATTGCTCGGGGACCCGGACCAGTGTTCGGGCCAAACCCTGCCTTGTTAAAGCCATTTGTCGGTGTCACGGTGGAGGGATACCCGGGAGGCCTGGTCCCCGGCGGCTTGGTACCGGGCGGCAGGGTGGGCGGGATCGCAGGCGGCGCCAGACCGGGACCGGTGGTCGGCGGCGGGGGAGGAACGACGCTTGGAGGCGCTGGCGGTACAGCCGGAGGCGCAATTGGTCCAGTGCCCCCGAGGATTGGACCGGCGGTGGGTGGAGTTGTCGTCGGAACGACGGTTTGGACAGCCGGAGTTGGAGGAGGGGTGTAGCTGCCACCACCACCCGATGGCATCGGTACAACGGGCGGAAGGACCGGCGGTCCCCCAGTGCCCATCACACTGCTGCCACCCGAACCACCACCGCCACCTCCCTCGTCTACGGTGCGTCCACTTTTGTATACAGGGGGTTGTCGCAGTTGCATTTGGGCGGTGGCGAGTTCGCCGCTCAGCCCGTACATGATGTGGCGAGCGCGCCAGTTCAGGTCTTCCAGGTCGCTCTGTGTCGTGGGCTGCTTTCCCTCGGGGGGACGTCCGTTGTTGGCTGTAAGCGCAGCATCGTATTCCTGCTTGGCCTGCTCCTTCGCAAGGTATTCCTTGTGAATCTCCTCAAGGTCCCTGCGTGACTCCCAGATTGCCTGAGTCGCCCCCATGAAGGTCTGATGGTTGGCGACGGCCGCATCGTAGACGCCCTGCACTGTCTCGATAAGGAAGTCGAGTCGGGCCACGTACGCCCTCGAAGCCTCACTCTTCTCCGGTGGCCATGCTTCGATCAGGTTCTCACGGTACAGCTGCAATCTTCCCAGGTGGAGCAGGCTGAGCTCGAAAGTCTTGCGCCAGCCGCTGACATGCTGCCAGTGGGTATCCGTCTCTTGGTTGGACACCAGTTCCCAGATCTGCCGGACGTTGTGGGATGTCCAGTTGGTCGTACCGGCGACCTGGTTGCTCCGCCCCCCGCCATCGTCATCAAGCATTCGGGCTCCCCGTGGTTTCTGCGCCGCCCTCCGGCATCTCTGCGCTCTCCGAGCCAGGCGGTGGTGGTGCGGCAGCAGCGGTCCTGTCCAGCTCGGTCTCGACGACGCCCACGCGGGCGTGTGAGAACGCGTCAGAGTCTCCGTACCGCTTGCTGACAGTGTCGGCGGCGGTAGCCAGCCCGCCCGTGCCGTCGCCGACCTCCCAGATGCGGTTTGACGTGTCCTGTTGGACGTTGCGGTGCGCGTCGAAGAACGACACCAGCTCGGCGAAGCCGTCGCGGGGCTGAGGTAGCTCGGGCAGCATGTCCGACTGGACCTGTTCCATGTGTGGGACGTAGTTCTGCTGCACCTCGCCCAGGAGCTGCTGGGCGAACTGTTCCATCCGCTGGATGTCGGCCTCGATCGTGCCGCCGTAGTCGCGCAGCCAGGCAGGGCCGAGGTCTTCCTCAGGTATCACGTCTTCTCCCCAGGTGCTACGTACTACCCCATATCAAGGTTAGTGGTTGCAGGCGTGCCTGGGCAGCCCCGTTGGGCGGTCTGAAGCGGTTTACCGAGGAAGGCCGGAGATCCGCCAGGCGTCGCGACCGATGTGGGCCGGTATGCCCGACGGTGACGTCATGCCGGGGCGGCTGTGCAGCGCCCAGGTCGAGGCGGTGGCGGGCTGGACCGATGTGGCTGGTCGGCCACGAAGGAGGATCGCCCCTACCAACGCGGCAAGATCCTCGGCGGTGGGAGTGCCTCTGACCACCCGGAGCAGCGGTTCTTCGTCAGCCATGGCACCGAGGGTATGTCCCCGTCAATTGGCGCAGGTCTCAGATAGGCGTGCCGAGGGTGTGACTGTTGTTGACGTTGGGTACCGTCCACGAGTGTCCAGTGCGCCTCCGCAACTCATCGCTGACCGCTACCGGCTTGTCGAGCCGCTCGGCCAGGGCGGGATGGGTCGTGTCTGGAAGGCGCGCGACGAGGTCCTGCACCGGGACGTCGCGATCAAGGAGTTGGTCCCGCCGCCCGGGCTGACCGAGGACGAGCGTCGGGAGATGCGCGAGCGTTCGCTCCGCGAGGCGCGGGCGATCGCCCGGCTCAATCACGCGAACGTGGTTCGGGTCTTCGACGTACTCCGTACCGACGGTGATCCGTGGATCGTCATGGAGTACGTCCCGTCGCGATCGTTGCAGGACGTGCTGGCCAGCGACGGACCGGTGTCGTCGACCCGGGCCGCCGAGATCGGTCTGGGGGTGCTCGGCGCACTGAAGGCCGCGCACCGGGCCGGGGTCATGCACCGTGACGTCAAGCCCGGCAACGTCCTGCTCGGCGACGAGGGCCGGGTGGTGCTCACCGACTTCGGGCTGGCGACCGTGCCGGGTGACCCGAACGTGACCCGTACCGGCCTGGTGCTGGGGTCGCCCGCCTACATCGCGCCGGAGCGGGCCCGGGACGGCACCGCCGGGCCGGAGGGAGACCTCTGGTCGCTGGGCGCGACGCTCTACGCGGCCGTGGAGGGGCAGTCGCCGTTCGCCCGGCCGTCCGCGATCGCGACACTGGCGGCGCTCGCCACCGAGCCGGCGCCGACGTCACGCCGGGCCGGTCCGCTCAAGGCGGTGCTGTCCGGGCTGTTGCAGAAGGACCCGACGAGCCGGATCAACGCCGAAACCACGGAGCGGTTGCTCCGTCGCGCGGCGGGTCGGCGCCGGCCTTCCGGGATGTCGCTGCTGGAGGGGGTACGTCGGCCGGGGCCCCATGGCCCGCGTGGACCGGGCGAGCCGCGCACCCGGATCGTGCCGTTGCCGGCGCCCCGGCAGTCCACTCCGACACCACCACCGGCACCGGCCGCCTCTCCTCCGGCGCATCCGGCCGCCGAGACGACGAAGTTGCCGGAGACGTCAGGCTTGCCGGGTACGCCGGGCGAGTCATCGCCGGATCCGTCGCCAGCCGGGGAGACGACGAAGCTGCCGGTCGCCCCGGCACCTTCCACCGAGAGCACGAAACTGCCCGGCGCCCCTCCGGCGGCGGAGACGACCACGTTGCCCGCACCAGCGGCGGCGGATGACGAGCCCGCGGCGGAGGCCGTGCCCGAGGCGGAGACTTCGGACGCGGAGACTCCGGAGCCTGAGCGGCCGCCCGCCGAGCCGACGGTCGTCGTCGTACCCGGGGAGTCGGCCGACGAGCCTGCGGCGGAGGCGGGGCCGGCGCCCACGGAGTCCGACGCGGCGCCCGAGACGCCGGAGCCGGCGCCCACCGCGCTCCAGCCGAAGGTGGCGGAGGCGCAGCCGGCGGGTCGGGCAGCCGTCCCGGCCGGCCCTGACGGGTACGAGGACGACCGGCGGGACGATCGTGGCCCGCTGGCCGCGCTGGCGGCAGGCAACCGCCGGGTGTGGCTGCTCGGTGGTCTGATCGTGCTGCTCCTGCTCGCGGTCGCCGTGATCGTGCCGCTGGCCAACCAGGGGTCGGACGAGGGCGGCGAGGATCGTTCTGGTTCGGCTCCGACCAGTCAACCTGCCGCTACTCCACCGGCCGAGGCCACAAGCGCGGCGCCGACTCCGACCGAGGCGGCACCGACCGAGGCGCCGGCCCAGCCGCCGTCGACCCCGGACGGGGAGCCGGGTCAACCACAGGTGCCGGCGGGCTGGATCCTGCACAAGGATTCGACCGGCTTCTCCGTACCCGTGCCGAGGGGATGGCGGGAGTTCCGGGAGAAGTGGGGCTCGAGAGCCGACCAGGTCCGGGTCTGGTTCCGGGATCCGGACGGGCCGCGCCAGATGCTGATCGACCAGACGAACGATCCGAAGCCCGACCCGGTGGCCGACTGGCGGAGCCAGGAGGCGTACCGGCGGGACCACACCGTCAACTACGAGCGGGTCGGCGAGATCCACGCGGTCGACTACTGGGACAAGTGCGCGGACTGGGAGTGGCTGGAGACCGTGAACGGGATACGGATGCATGTCCGCAACCGGGGCTTCGTCACCGCGCCCGACAAGGCGTACGCGATCCGGTGGGACGCTCCGACGGACGAGTGGGAAGAGAACCTGCCGAACTTCGAGATCGTCGCGGACGGGTTCCGGCCGGTCCGGGATTGACACGCATGGCCGCCCCTCCGTCGGGGTAGTGATGATCTCGACGGAAGGAGGTACGACTGATGCGTTCCCGACATCATGCGACGAAGCCGAGTATCGCGCTCTGGATGCTGGTCGCGGTCGGCGATCTCGCCCTGCTGGTGGCGAGCATCGGAATGGTCGCGCTGATCGTGCTCGCGAGCGTCGTGACCGTGGCCGTCGGTACCATCGGTGCGTGGCTGTTGTTGCGGCGAGGCGTGCCAGGTCGGGCTGCGATCCCCGCTCGGGTGGCCGTACCGGCAGCGGGACGGGCGAGGGCCGGTTCCACCCCACGGTTTCGCTGAATCGTGGCGACGACGATAGCGGCAGCCGGATCAGTTATCGACCGCACAGGTGATGACAGGTCCCGCTGCCGCTAACTCGTCGCAGCGAGCCGTAACCTACCGATGATCTCGGCGTTTGCCGCGCTATCGGCGGGATGGGCCGGCCGAGTGTGAGTGCCGAGCCGGGCTGCGGTGGACGCCGTGTCAGGGGCGCGGCCAGCGGCTGTTGAGCCGCCTCGTCAGGTGCGCGACATCGTGCCGGTTGTTGGCGAGGAGGCTGCTGCGGGCGTCCCGGTAGCGCGGGCGGGGCCAGCGGCGCCGGCAGGCCGCGCACCGCCACATGCCGAGCATTCGCCAGAGCGGTGCGGGTCGATGTCGTTCGACGATTGCCATGGAGCGGTCGCGTTCCAATGCGGACCTCCGGCGGTTGCGGGACGCGCGGCGGCTCGCCGGCTGTCAACGGGAGACGAGCCGCCGCGCGGGGGGACCGACTCCACCAGTTGCGGACCAGAGAAATCGGCCAACCGAACATATGGCATCTAGATGCCCTAGGCAACCCTTGATGCATCCTTGTGCATCCTTAGGCTTGTGCTGACATAAGGCCGCGTGATCGAATGCTCCTGCGGACCAGGGAGTATCGGTGACAACCTCAAAGACTCAAAAGATCATTGATGACCTCACCCGTAAAATCGCGGCGGGCGAGTTGAAACCTGGTGACCAGATTCCCAGCGCCGCCGACCTGCGCGCCGAGTATGGCGTCTCGATCACCGTGGTTCGTGGCGCGATCAACTGGCTGAAGGCAACCGGTGTCGTCAAGGGAGTCCCGGGCGTCGGGGTCTTCGTCGCCGAGAGCAAGGAGTAGCCGGCCGGGGCTGGTGGCGGGACGTGAGCTAGGCTCGCGCGGGTGTCAGTGGACGGCGTGACAGAGTTCTGGGACAGGCTCCTCGGAGCGCAGCCCGACCCACCCCCGCTGCTGGTCCTGATCACCGGGCTGGTCGCGCTCGCGGTGGTGGTCACCCGGGTGCCGTGGCGGATCGGCCGCAATGCCATCACCATCGCCCACGAGGGTGGGCACGCGCTGGCCGCCGTACTGACCGGGCGGCGGTTGCAGGGCATCCGGCTGCACTCGGACACCTCCGGGCTGACCCTGTCGTCGGGACGACCGACCGGGCCGGGGATGGTCTTCACGCTGCTGGCCGGCTATCTCGCACCCTCGCTCGTCGGGCTGGCCGGCGCCTGGGTGCTCGGCGGCAACCGGATCACCCTGCTGCTCTGGGTCGCCGTCGCGCTCCTGCTCGCCATGCTGGTGATGATCCGCAACGTCTTCGGCATCGTGTCGATCGTGGTCACCACCGGGGTCGTACTCGTGGTGTCCCTGCGGGCGTCGCCGGAGGTGCAGGCCGCGTTCGCGTACACCGGGGTGTGGTTCCTGCTGCTCGGCGGGGTACGGCCGGTGGGCGAGCTGCAGACGCTGCGTCGGCGGGGTCAACTGCCGCAGTCGGACGCCGACCAGCTCGCCTGGCTGACCCGGATACCCGGGCTGGTCTGGGTCGGGATCTTCGGGGCGGTCAACCTGATCGCGCTGCTGGCCGGCGCCGCCCTGCTGGCCGGCCCGATACTGAACTCCGCCAGCCTGCCCGGCTGAGCAACGGTAGCGGCAGGAGGGTGGGAACAGCGGCATGCGTTATGTGATCATCGGCGCGGGTGCGGTCGGCGGGACCATCGGCGTACGGCTGAGCGAGGCTGGGCGGGACGTGACGCTCGTCGCCCGAGGGGCGCATCTCGCCGCGATCCGCGAGCACGGGCTGCGCCTGGGCACCCCGGACGGGGAACACCTCGCCCGCCTCCCCGCCGTCGGGGAACCCGCTCCCGGCGAGCCGCCGCTGACCCCGGACACCGTGCTGGTGCTGACGGTGAAGTCGCAGGACACCGAGGCGGCGCTGCGGAGCTGGGCCGACCTGCCCGTCCTCGGCGGCGGTACGGCGGCACAACGACTGCCGCTGCTCACCGCACAGAACGGCGTCGCCAACGAGCGTGCCGCCGCCCGGCTCTTCGCACGGGTCTATCCGGTCTGCGTCTGGCTGCCGGCGACGCATCTTGAAGCCGGCCGGGTGATCGCGAGCGGGCACCCGTACTCCGGAATGCTGCATCTCGGCGCCTTCCCGCACGGTTCGGACGACCTCGCCCACCGGATCAGCGCGGACCTGACGGCGTCCCGCCTGCTCGCACCGGTCCGCGACGACGTCATGCGCTGGAAGTACGGCAAACTGCTGCGCAACCTCGGCAACGCCGTCCAGGCACTCTTCGGCACGCCGGCCGGTCTCGAGGCCGACCGGCGGACCGGGCCGGCGGAGGGCGCGGACGATCGGCGGGCGGTGCAGGCCGACCTGCTCGCGGCGGTACGCGCCGAGGGTGAGGCGGTGCTCGCCGCCGCCGGTATCCCGCACACGTCCGAAGAGGAGGAGGCCGCCGAGCGCGGCGACCGGGTGGAGCCGGTGCCGGTGGCCGGGCAGCGCCGGCAGGGCGGCTCGACCTGGCAGAGCCTGGCCCGGGACGCCGGCTCGGCCGAGACCGACTATCTCAACGGCGAGATCGTGCTGCTCGGCCGGACGCACGGCGTGCCGACCCCCGCCAACGGTGCGGTGCAGCGGGCGATGCGCCGGGCGGTACGCGAACGCATCCCCGCCGGTGCCTTTCCCGTCGCAGACCTGACCGACCAGCTCGGCGAGGTGGCCAGCTCGACGAGCTGACCCACGGAAAGCCGAACTGGGCGCGGGGAGGCTGCAACCGCACGTCGGTCCCCAGGCGTATTGGCTATGTCCGCCAGGGGAGGTGCAGGTGCCCGACGTCGACGAGGTTGACGACTTCGACGAGTTCTACCGGGGGAGTCGGCAACGGCTGCTCGGCTACGTCTATCTGCTCACCGGTGACCTGCCCGAGGCTCAGGACGCGGTGCAGGAGGCGTACATCCGGGCGTGGCAGCGCTGGTCGCGGGTGCGCGGGTACGCCGACCCGGAGGCGTGGGTGCGGGTGGTGGCGGTACGGGTGGCGATCAGCCGCTGGCGCAGCCTGCGCAGCCGGGCCCGGGCGTACCTGCGGCACGGGGCGATGGCCGACAGCCCGGCACCGGGCACCGAGACCGTGGAGGTGGTCGCCGCGCTGCGCCGGCTGCCCGAGGAGCAACGGACCGCGATCGCCCTGTACTACCTGCTCGGCCTGCCGGTCGCCGACGTGGCCCGGGAGACCGGTGCGCCCGTCGGCACCGTGAAGGCCCGACTCGCCCGGGGCCGGGCCGCACTGGCCGGGCTGTTGACGGTGACAGATCTGGAGGAGGCCACCGATGCCTGAGCCGACGCCCAGCCGGGCTCCGGAACCGGAGCTGGGACCGGAGCACGCCTTCGCGCCGTCGCCGGGGTCGTCGGCCGGGGCAGCGGCGAAACTCGCCGATCGGATCGAGCAGGAGATCGCCACGGTGCGCTGGCTCCCGTCCGAGGAGATTCGGACCCGGGGCCGGCGCCGCAACCGGATCCGGTCGGTGGTCGGGGCGGTCGCGGTGGTCGCGGTGGTCGCGGTCGGTTCGGTCGTGGCCGTCGGGCGGTACGGGCCGCAGCCGTCGCCGGTCGCGGGACCGCCACCGGCCAGCTCCCCGATCCCGAACCCGGCCCCGGTACCGGAGCTGGTCGAGATCCCGCCGTCGGCGCTGCTGCAACCGGCGGAAGTCGGGCCGGGACTGGTGGTCGACCGGGTCGACGTACGGCCGGACGAGGCGGTGGAGGTGGTCGATCCGACCGTGCCGCACAGCTGCTCCGGGTACGCCACCCGGGCCCGCTACGTCGGGCTGGCCCGGATGATCCGCCGGCACACCGTGCAGCGGCCGCCGACGGTACCGGGTGACCCGCACAGCGGGGCGGCGGTCGTACACGAGCAGGTTGTCCGGCTCGTTCCCGACGCGGCCCGGCAGGTCTTCGCGGATGCCCGCTCCGTCCCCGACCTCTGCGCCGAGTACGTCTCGGCGGGCGCGATCGAGATCGACGGCGAGCGGCTGGGCGTGGCCGCGGTGCACCGCTGGCGGGTGCTGGCCGAGGACTTCGCCGGAGACGAGTCGGTGCTGCTGAACTGGCAGACCACGATCCGCCGGCAGGACACCTCGGCGGTGGTGGACGGTCCCGCCAGCCGGCTGGTCGGCGTGGTCCGGGTCGCCGACCTGGTCGCCACGGTGGACCGGGTCGACGAGTCGGCGGATCCGGAGCGGGGTCGGGCGCTGGTCCGGGCCGCCGCCGCCCGGCTCTGCACGGCCGCCAACCCGCGCTGCTGACACCCGCTGCTGACACCCGCTGCTGACACCCGCCGCGGCGAGCCGGATCGGTCAGAGCGGGATGTTGCCGTGCTTCTTCGCCGGCAGCGTCTCCCGCTTGGTACGCAGGATCCGCAGCGCCCGGACGATCTGGCCGCGCGTCTCCGCCGGCCGGATCACCGCGTCGACATAGCCGCGCTCGGCGGCGACGTACGGGTTGGCGAGGGTGTCCTCGTACTCCTGGATCTTCTCGGCCCGGGCGGCGGCCGGATCGTCGGCGGCGGCCAGCTCGGACCGGTAGAGGATGTTCACCGCGCCCTGCGCACCCATCACGGCGATCTGCGCGGTCGGCCAGGCGAAGTTGAGATCCGCGCCGAGATGCTTGGAGCCCATCACGTCGTACGCGCCGCCGTACGCCTTCCGGGTGATCACGGTGACCTTGGGGACGGTCGCCTCGGCGTACGCGTAGATCAGCTTGGCGCCGCGCCGGATGATGCCGTCCCACTCCTGCCCGGTGCCGGGCAGGAAGCCGGGCACGTCCACGAAGGTGAGCACCGGGATGTTGAAGGCGTCGCAGGTGCGGACGAACCGGGCGGCCTTCTCGGAGGCGGCGATGTCCAGGCACCCGGCGAAGTGCATCGGCTGGTTCGCCACCACCCCGACCGGTCGGCCCTCGACCCGGCCGAAGCCGACCACGATGTTCTGCGCGTAGAGCGGGTGGACCTCCAGGAATTCGCCCTCGTCGACGACATGCTCGATCACCTCGCGGATGTCGTACGGCTGGTTCGCCGAGTCGGGTATCAGGGTGTCCAGCTCCCGGTCGGCGTCGGTGACCGCCAGGTCGCCCGGCACGCCGACAACCGGCGGCTCGTCGAGGTTGTTGCTCGGCAGGTACGACAACAGCGCCCTGACGTAGTCGACCGCATCGTCCTCGTCGGCGGCGAGGTAGTGGGCGTTACCGCTCCTGGTGTTGTGGGTGCGGGCCCCGCCCAACTCCTCCATCGCGACGTCCTCGCCGGTCACTGTCCTGATCACGTCCGGTCCGGTGATGAACATGTGCGAGGTCTGGTCGACCATCACGGTGAAGTCGGTGACGGCCGGTGAGTAGACGGCGCCGCCCGCGCAGGGACCCATCACCAGCGAGATCTGCGGGATCACGCCGGACGCGCGGACGTTGCGGAAGAAGATCTCCCCGTAGAGGCCGAGGCTGACCACACCCTCCTGGATCCGGGCGCCGCCGGAGTCGTTGATGCCGACCACCGGGCAGCCGATCTTCATCGCCAGGTCCATCACCTTGATGATCTTCTCGCCGAAGACCTCGCCGAGGGAGCCGCCGAAGACGGTGAAATCCTGGGCGAAGACGCAGACCTGCCGGCCGTCGACGGTGCCGTAGCCGGTCACGACGCCGTCTCCGTACGGCCGGGTGCGGTCCAGCCCGAAGTTGGTCGACCGGTGCCGGGCCAGCTCGTCCAGCTCGACGAAGGAACCAGGATCGAGCAGCAGGTCGATCCGTTCCCGGGCGGTCTTCTTGCCCCGGGCGTGCTGCTTCTCCACCGCCCGCGCCGATCCGGCGTGCACCGCCTCGTCCACCCGCCGGTCGAGGTCGGCCAGCCGGCCGGCGGTGGTGTGCGGGTCGATGTCGGTGGTATTCGGCTGCCCAGTCACGTCCGCGATCCTAACGACGGCCGGTATCCGGTCAGTGCCCGGTCACGGCGGGTGTGCCATGCCACTCCGCGGCTGGTCGGACCGGCCAACCCGGCGGGCCAGGCGGCTGCATCCCGCCCGCAGGGCTGGCTCGGCTCGCTGGGGTTGGGGCTGGGGTCGGTGAGGTTGGCCGGGCTCGCCGGGGCGGCCGGTACGCCCACCGGGTTCGCCGCCTCAGAACCGACCTGCCGGGGTGGTCGGTCCTGCCGGGCTCGCCGGGGTGGCCGGCCCCGCTGGCCTTGGCCGACGCCGTGTCACGGCCGTGGTGCCCGTACGCTGGCCTGATGCCGGGATCGCCCTACACCGACCTGGACCGCCCGCCGCTGCACGCGCGGCGGTTGCAGCAGGCCCTGATCACGCCGGAGAGTCTCTGGACCCGGCTGGTGCTGCACGCCGAGACCGCGTCGACCAATGCCGACGCGGCCGAGGCGGCCCGGACCGGCGAGCCGGAGGGACTGATCGTGGCCGCCGAGCGGCAGACCGCCGGGCGGGGGCGGCGCGGGCGGAGCTGGGAGTCGCCGGCCCGGGCCGGGCTCGCCGTCAGCGTCCTGCTGCGGCCGGGGCAGGCCAGGCCCGACCGGGACTGGCCGGCCGTGCCACCACCCCGGTACGGCTGGCTGCCGCTGCTCGCCGGCGTCGCGCTGGTGGAGGCGGTGGAACTCCTCGCCGAGCTGGACTCCGCGCTGAAGTGGCCGAACGACCTCCTGGTCGCACCCGCCGCCGATCGTGCCGCGGCGAGCGGACCTGATCGCCCGGCGGGTGGGGAGGCGAAGTGCGCCGGCATCCTGGCCGAGGGGGTCAACGGAGCCGATGGCGCGGCCCCGGCGGTGGTACTCGGGGTGGGGGTGAACGTGACGCTCCGCGCCGACGAACTGCCGGTCAACCCGACCGGACTGCCTGCCACTTCGCTGCAACTGGCCGGTGCGGCGGCCACCGACCGCGACCCGCTGCTGCGGGCGCTGCTGCGCGGCGTCGCCCGCTGGTACGGGCGCTGGCGGGCCGCCGGTGGTGACGCGCTGGCCTGCGGGCTGCACGAGGCGTACGTGCGGAACTGCGCCACCCTCGACCGCGAGGTACGCGTGCTGCTGCCGGCCGGCGACGAGTTCACCGGTACGGCCCGCGCCGTCGATCCGGACGGGCAACTGGTGCTCGCCACCGTCGACGGCGAGCGCCGGGTCGCCGCCGGGGACGTCCTGCACCTCCGCTGAGCGGCGACACCTCCTCCGCTGTCACGGTGCGATTCCCACTGCCGCCATGGTGCGATTCCCGTTGCCGCCATGGTGCGGCTCCCCGCTGCCGCCGCGGTGCGGATCCCTGACGCCGACACGGTGGCACGCGGGCGCTACGGTCACCGCGGATATTCCGATCTGGACGAGGAGGTTGGGGTGGCTTTCCCTGAGGACGTGCTCACCCAGGACGAGCACGTCGTAGCGCACCTGCACCCGCACTGGAAAGCGTTGATCCGACCAGTCGTGGTGCTGGTCCTGGCCGTTGCGGCGGTGGTCGCCGGCCTCGTCCTGCTGCCGTCGACCGGCGCGGGCACCATCGGCGGCTACGTGATCGCGGCGGCCGCAGTGGTCCTGGTGGTCTGGCTGAGCCTGTGGCCGTATCTGGTCTGGCGGACCACGCACTACCTGTTCACCAACGAGCGGGTGTTGTTGCAGAAGGGCGTGTTCTCCCGCGACCGCCGGGACATCCCGCTCGGCCGCATCAACGACCACTCCATGAACCAGAGGTTCCTCGAGCGGCTCCTCGGCTGCGGCACCCTGACCATCGAGTCGGCAGGTGAGCGTGGCCAGTCGGTGCTGGAGGACATCCCGGGTGTGGAGCGGGTGCAGACGATGCTCTACGAGATCGTCGAGGCCAACCACGACAAGCACTCGTTGGGTGACGACGAGATGCGGGAGATCATGGCGGACGCGGCCGAGGGCAAGCCGCTGCGCGAACAGCCGAAGTGAGCTGCGGCGGGGCCCCTCGGCGTACGGCGTGAGGGGCCCGGTCGGGCGGGTGTCAGCCTGCCTGCGCCGGCTCCCGCATCAGGAACCAACCCCGGAACCGGGTCCGCAGTACCTCGCGTTCCGGCTGCCCCCGGGAGTCCAGCCGATCCATGCTCGCGGTCAGCGTGACCGTGCCGAAGCCGGGCCGGGCCGCGGACGGCTTGCTGCCGAGGACGGTCAGCCGGGTCGCCAGCCGGTCACCGGCGCGTACCGGGGCCAACCAGCGCAGCTCCTCCAGGCCCGGCGAGGCGTCCCCGGCGGCCCGGGACAGCACGTGGTCGACGTACGCCCGCATGAAGAGGCTGACGGTGAAGAAGCCGCTGGCGATCAGCCCACCGTGGTGGCTGCGCCGGGCCAGCTCGTCGTCGACGTGGTACCACTGCGGGTCGAAGCGTCGGGCGAAGTCGACCATCTCGCGGCCGTCCACGACGGTCACCCCGAGGTCGAAGGTGCGGCCCGGCGTGAGGTCCTCGAAGAACAGCTCGGCCGGCGCACCGGTCCCCGAGCGGCTCACGACCGTGCTCAACGGGCCGACGAACGCCGTGGGGCGGCGTTCAGTTCGGCGGCAAACTCGGTCTCCAGAGCGTCGTCGTCGAAGGCTGTGTCGTCGAAGGCGTCGTCGTCGAAGGCCGCGTCGATGTTCCCGGCCAACCGGCGGTCCGCGTCCCCGGCCAACCGGCGGTCCGCGTCCCCGGCCTCGGTCAGTTCGCTGACCGCTTCGGCAAGCTCGGCCACCGGGTCGAGTTCGGCCAGCAGGTCGCCGTCCGGCCCGGACTCGGTTCCCGGCCCGGACTGCACCCCTGGCCCGGACCGCGTGTCCGGCCCGGTGGTCTTGCGTACCGCGCCGTCGCCGACAGCGGTGGCATCGGACGCGGATGGCGCGCCCGGGACCGGCGTCGCCGTCGTGACCGCCCGTGCGCTCGTCGCGGCCCGTGCCGTTGTGGCGGTCCGGGCGGTGGTGGCGGTCCGGGCGGTGGCGGCGGCCAGCTTCGGGGACTTGCGGAAGACGAAGGTGCGGTACGACCAGAACCGGAAGACCGTCGCCAGCCCGACGCCTACCGTCTTGGCTACGTTGAGCGCCAGCAGACCGCTGATCCCGAGCCCGTACTTGGCCACCGCGAGAACGCCCAGCTCGATGAGGAGGCCGGCGGCGTTGAAGAGGAAGAAGAGGGCGTATTCGCGGCGCATCGCCGATTTCGGCCGGTCCCGGTAGGTCCAGTGCCGGTTCATCAGGTAGGACGAAACGGTCGCGACGACCGTCGCGACGACATTCGCCTTCAGTTGCCCATCGGCGAACACGGTGAGCGCCAGCGCATTGAACACCGCGTAGTTGACCGCGGCGTTCAAACCTCCGACGGCACCGAATTTCAGCACCTCACGCAGGAACTTCTGCCACCGTTCGGGCAACAGACGGGCGAAACGCATTCGACCACCTTAGGGCAGACGCGGGCGCAGGGTGCGCCGACCGTACGGAGGCAGGTTGTCGGTCACTGCCTCTTGTGACTGTGCGTAATCACGTCCGGCGCGTCGGCAGCCGCCGGCCCGACGAAGACGAAGCGGCGGTAGGACCAGAACCGGAAGAAGGTGCCCAGCGCGGCACCGACGAAGTTGGCCGCGATGTTGTCGGCGACGAGGGACTTGAAGACCCCTGGCCAGATGCTGCCGAGCCCGTAGTGGCTGATCGCCAGGCAGGCGAGGCCGATGCCGAGGCCGACGGCGTTGAAGAAGAAGTACAGCGAGTACTCCCGGGCCATCCCGGAGCGCTCCCGGTGGCGCCACGTCCAGAACCGGTTGCCGACGAACGCGACGGTCGCGGCGATGACCGTCGAGAACGTCTTGGCGGTGAGGGTCTCCCAGCCGAGGCTCGCGTTGGCGAAGTTGAACAGCGCGAAGTCGACCACGAAGGCGACCGCGCCGACCGTGCCGAACTTGCCCAGCTCGTGGATGAGGTGACCGAACCGGTCCAGAAGGCTGCGAAACAAACCGCGTCGCGTGCCCGGCGCAGAGGGCTGTTCGCCGGTGGCGGTCGAAGACACGAGTCGAGCCTACCGGGTGCCGGCCGTCCTCACCGGCCGCTACCGGCGACTCGCGGGTCGGCGGTGGCGGTATCGCCGGCCCGGGGGCGAGTGCTGCGTGGCGTGCAGAGTGAAACTCCACAGCGTCATGACGGCCACGTTTCGCATGTGACCGCCGGGTCATCTGGGGTAGAGGTCAACAGTGAGGATGCCGTGACGCATTGCGATTGCGTCGCAGGATTTGCGTGAAACTGCGCATGGGAGCGAGTAAAGAATCGTCTTGCGGCAGCGGGAGCGCATCTTGTGCAGTTCTTCACAACCAGTCTCGCTGCCCCGAACGCTCGATCGGTTTACGCTGACGGAAATCCCAGGCTTTCACAAGGCGACGCGGTCGCCGGCCCTGTCGGCACCGTACGCCCTGTAATCGGTCAGCGCCGACCAAAGGAGAGAACTCATGGCCGCTCCGGCTACTATCCGGGGTCTCGATCAAGCTCCGACACGCCATCCGAAACTACTCGCCTGGGTCAAAGAGGTAGCCGAACTCACCAGCCCTGACCAGGTCGTCTGGGCAGACGGCTCGGAGGAGGAATGGCGGCGCCTCACCGACGAACTGGTCGACTCCGGCACGCTGGTGCGGCTCGATCCCAACCGGAAGCCCAACTCCTTCTGGGGACGTACCGACCCCAACGACGTGGCACGGGCCGAGGACCGCACCTTCATCTGCTCGGTCGACGAGGCCGACGCCGGGCCGACCAACAACTGGATGGCCCCGGCGGAGATGAAGCGCATCATGACCGACCTCTACCGGGGTTCGATGCGCGGTCGCACCATGTACGTCATTCCGTTCTGCATGGGCCCGCTCGAGGCGGAGAAGCCCATGTTCGGTGTCGAGATCACCGACAGTCCGTACGTCGTCGCGTCGATGCGCATCATGACCCGGATGGGCGCGGCGGTGCTGTCCGGGATGGGCGAGGACGCGGACTTCGTGCACGCGTTGCACTCCATCGGCGCCCCGCTGGAGCCAGGACAGCCGGACGTGGCGTGGCCGTGCAACGACACCAAGTACATCTCGCACTTCCCGGAGACCCGGGAGATCTGGTCCTTCGGCTCCGGCTACGGCGGCAACTCGCTGCTCGGCAAGAAGTGCTACTCGCTGCGGATCGCCAGCGTGATGGCCCGGGACGAGGGCTGGCTCGCCGAGCACATGCTCATCATGAAGCTGACCTCGCCGGAGGGGACGGTCAAGTACGTCGCCGGCGCCTTCCCGTCCGCCTGCGGCAAGACCAACCTCGCGATGCTCGAGCCGAGCATCCCCGGCTGGACGGTCGAGACCATCGGCGACGACATCGCCTGGATGAAGTTCGGCCCCGACGGCCGGCTCTACGCGGTCAACCCCGAGTACGGGCTCTTCGGGGTGGCGCCCGGCACCGGCTGGGACACCAACGCGAACGCGATGCGCACGATCGACCGGGGCAACTCCATCTTCACCAACGTCGGGCTGACCGACGACGGCGACATCTGGTGGGAGGGGATGAGCGAGCAGCCGCCGGCCCACCTCATCGACTGGAAGGGGCGGGACTGGACGCCGGAGAGCGGCGAGCTCTCCTCGCACGCCAACAGCCGGTTCTGCACGCCCCTGTTGCAGTGTCCGATCGTGGCGGACGAGTTCAACGACCCGAACGGCGTACCGATCGACGCGATCCTCTTCGGCGGGCGGCGCAGGGACACCATTCCGCTGGTCACCGAGGCCCGGGACTGGGTGCACGGCGTCTACATGGGTGCGACGCTCTCCTCGGAGACCACCGCCGCCGCCTCCGGCCAGGTCGGCGTCGTCCGCCGGGACCCGATGGCGATGTTGCCGTTCATCGGCTACCACGGCGGCGACTACTTCCGGCACTGGATCGAGATGGGCAAGGGCACCGACGGCGACGAGTCGAAGCTGCCGAAGATCTACTACGTGAACTGGTTCCGCAAGAACGCCGACGGTGACTTCATCTGGCCCGGCTTCGGCGAGAACTCCCGGGTGCTGAAGTGGATCGTCGAGCGCATGGAGGGCCGGGCCGAGGCGGTCGAGACGCCGATCGGCTTCGTACCGGCGCCCGGCGCGCTCGACGTCGAGGGGCTCGACATGAGCCCGGAGGACCTGCGGATCGCCACCCGGGTCGACGTCGAGGAGTGGCGAGACGAACTGCCGATGATCACCGAGTGGTTCGAGAAGTTCGGCGACAAGCTGCCGGGCGTGCTCTGGGCCGAGCTCGACGCGCTGCGGGCCCGCCTCGACGACGAGGCGATCCGGGTCGGCGTCGACCAACGCTGAGGCGTTAGGAAGGGCCCCCTGTACAACAGAAAACGATAAGCGGGGGCCCTTCCTTACACCGCGGTCGGGCATTATCGACGGCATGACGGGGGGCGCGGCGGCGAAGCTTCGGCGGTCGGCCGCCGTCCGGCTGCTGAGCTGGCTGCTCGCCGCGACCGCCGCGGCCACCGTCGCGGTCGACGTGCTCAACTGGTGGTACGCCACGGACCGCGGCTTCGGACTGGCGGTACGCAGCGGCTGGGCCCTGCTGCGCACGATCGGCTTCCTGATCCTGATCCGGCACGTCCGGCGGGGCCGTGCCGGTGCCCGCCCGCTCGGGCTGATCCTCGCGGTGACCACGGTCTTCGCGGTCGGCCGGCTGATCGTGCCCCGGGCCGGTGTGCCCGCGCTGCCGGGGGTGCTCGGCTTCGCCGTGCTGGCCGTGCTCTGCGGCTGCGTGGTGTGGCTGCTCTACCGGTCCCCCGCGCTCCGGGAGCATCTGGTCCGGCATCCCGGCCGGCTGGTCCTGGACCGCCGGGGCATTTCCTGGCAGGAGGTCGCCCCGCGCCGGCCACCGGTGACCGGTTGGCTGCTCACCGCCCGGGTCGCGGCGTTCACGTACGCGCCGCTGACCCTGGTGCCGTGCCTGGTGGCAATCGGCACGATCCTCGACGGCCGGCTCGTCGCGGTGCCTACCGTGGTGCTGTGGTTCGGCATCGGCATCGGGGTCAGCTACGCCGTGCTGTTCAGCACCTTCTTCCTGCTCCGGGGCAGGGCCTGGGCGGCCCGGCTGCTCGTGTTGATCACCGTCGGGGTGATCGCGGTCGATCTTGCCTTCTGTTGGCTGCTGCTCGGGGTCGACGGGCTGGTCCGGGACGGCGTACCGCTGGTGATGGCCGCCGCACTCACCCTCTACGCACTGCGCCGGGGCGGCCGGGCCGCCCGGGACGGCGGCGCGTCGGAGAGTCCCGTCGCCGCCGCTGCCGCCCGTCCGGGTTGAGGTGAGGTGCGGTGGAGATCGTCGACGTCGCGGTGGTGGGTGCCGGGCCGGCCGGGGCCAGCGCCGCGCTGGCGGCCCGCCGGGCGGGAGCGAGTGTGCTGCTGCTGGACCGGGCCGACTTTCCCCGGGACAAGGCGTGCGGGGACGGGATCGCCGCGCACGCGCTCGACGTACTCGAAGAACTGGGTGTCACCGACGCGGTGGCCGGCTACCGGCCGGTGCCGGCGCTGCGGCTGGTGGCGCCCGGTGGCGGCCACGTGGCGCGGCGGCTGCCGCGGCCGGCGTACACGGTGCCCCGCCGGGTCTTCGACGCCCGGCTGGTGGCGGCGGCGCAGGCAGCCGGCGCGGAGCTGCGCCGGCACGTGGTGCGGCGGATCGAGCACTCCGGCGACCGCGTCGTGCTCGACGGCGGGATCGCCGCCCGGGCCGTGGTCGGTGCGGACGGCGCCGGGTCGGTGGTCCGGCGGGCGCTGGGCCACGGTGCCAACCCGGACGGCCACCTGGCGCTGGCGATCCGGGGGTACGCCCCGGACGCCTCCGGCGCGGCCGAGCAGCGGATCGTCACCTCGGCCGCGCACTGGCCGGGCTATGCCTGGTCGTTCCCGATCGGTGACGGCCGGGCGAACGTCGGGTACGGCGAGGTGCTGGCCGGCCGGCCACTGCGCCGGGCGGAGCTGCTGGAACGGCTCGCCGCGCTGCTGCCCGAACTCGAACCGGGGACCGTCACCGGGCTGCGGGCGCACCACCTGCCCCTCTCCACCCGCCGCCCGGCGCCGGGCCGGGGCCGGATCGTGCTCGCCGGCGACGCGTTGTCGCTGATCAACCCGTTCACCGGCGAGGGCATCTTCTACGCGGTGCTCTCCGGGGCGCTGGCCGGGGCGGCGGTCGCCACGGCGCCGCACGCCGCCGCCGACCGGTACGCCGCCGCGCTGCGGCACCGGCTGGGGCGGCACCTGCGGGACAGTTCGGCAGTGAGCTGGCTGGCCCGGCGGGCGGCGGTCGTCGACGGGGTGGTCCGGGCCGCGGATCGGGACGCCCGGGTCTTCCGGGTCCTGGTCGAGCTGGGGCTGGGCGACGGCCGGCTGGACGGCCGGACGATGACCAGGGTGGCCGGCGCGGTGGTCGGCTCGGCCGGCCGGCACTTCCATCGGCGCTTCTGATCGGTACGCTGCAGGGGATGAGTCTGCGCGACCTGATCTACTCGGTGTATGAGCGTCGTCTGACGGCAAAGCTCGCCGGTAAGCCCGTGCCGAAACATGTCGGAGTGATGTGCGACGGCAACCGGCGCTGGGCCAGGGAGATGGGGTATGTCGACCCCAACGACGGGCACCGGGTCGGCGCAGCCAAGATCAAGCATCTGCTGGGCTGGTGCGACCAGGCCGGCATCGGTCATGTCACGCTCTACCTGCTCGCCACCGACAACCTGCGCCGGCCGGCCAGCGAGCTGGACCCGCTGGTGCAGATCATCGAGGACCTGGTGGTCGAGCTGGCCGAGGAGGGCAACCCCTGGCGGCTGCGGATGGTCGGCGCGCTCGACCTGCTGCCGGCGCAGACCGCCATCGCGCTCAAGTCGGCCGAGGAGCGCACCCAGGACCGCAGCGGCGGGGCGCAGGTCAACATCGCGGTCGGCTACGGCGGCCGGCGGGAGATCGCCGACGCGGTCCGCTCGCTGCTCTACGAGCACGCGGCGGCCGGCGGCACCCTGGAGGAGCTGGCCGAGGTGCTCGACGTCGACCACATCGCCGAGCACCTCTACACCCGGGGGCAGCCCGATCCCGACCTGGTCATCCGGACCAGCGGCGAGCAGCGCCTCTCCGGTTTCCTGCTCTGGCAGTCCGCCCACTCCGAGTTCTACTTCTGCGAGTTGAACTGGCCGGATTTCCGGCACGTCGACTTCCTGCGCGCGCTCCGGTCGTATGCGACCCGGCAGCGTCGCTACGGCGCATAGCCGGGTAACGGGAGTCCGGGTAACGGGAGTGCCGACTGCGGCGCATGAGCCAGGGCAGTGCCGCCGCGGCGCATGGCCGGCGGAGTCCAGGCGAGCGGCGGGCGTGGGGCGTTCGGTGTGGGGTGCGCCGGCCGTCAGCCGTCAGGTCAGCCGGTGCAGGGCCTCGGTGAGGAAGTCGCCGAGGGCTTCCGGGGACTCGATGTCCAGGTCGGCGGCGGTGGAGACCTCGTCGCCGGTCTCGGGGTTGGCGACGGCGACGCAGACCCCGAAGAAGTCCGGGTCGGCCGCCTCCCGCGCCCGCAACGCCGCGAACGCCTTGATGTCCGAGACGTCGTCGCCGAAATACCACGCACAGCCGGCGTCCCGGACCGCCTCGTCGATCACCATGCCCTTGTCCCGGTCGACGGGCGGCTTGAGCTCCAGCACCATCCGGCCGACCTGGACCCGCAGGCCGAGCCGCTCCGCCTGCTCCCGGCCCCAGGCCTCGACCTGCTCGGCGAGGTGCGGCGCGGTGCGGTAGTGCAGGGCGACGGAGAGCCGCTTGTATTCCACGAGCGTCCCGTCGGGGAGCGCCGCCCGGGCACGGTCGGCCAGCTCGGCCATGGTGGGCACGAACGGCAGGGCGGCCTCCTCGGTGATGATCTCCCCGGAGGCGAGCTGGTGCTCCAGCCCGTAGAGTCCGTAGATGTCCACCCCGGGAGTGCTGGCGAAGCGCTCCCGGAGGAACTCCACCGGCCGGGCCGAGACGATCGCCACCCGCTGCACCACCTCGGTGAGGGCGGAGATCGCGGCGAGCGCCTTCGGCGCCGGCTCGACGGTCGTCGGATCGTCCCGGACCGGGGCGAGGGTGCCGTCGAAGTCGAAGAAGAGGACGCAACTGCCGGCCCGCTCGGCGGTCGCCCGCCATGCCTGCTCGGCGGTCAGGGAACGGGTCGGGGGCTCGCTACCCGCGTTGATCGGCCGCACGGGCGTCAGCGTACCCCGGCGGGTTGCCGCCGCAGACCTCGAAGCGAAAACGTCTCACCCGAAGGGGGCGGCAACCCCACGTGTCATCGCTCGGGTTGAGGCGAACATCACTTCCGTCGAGGCGGCAACCTCGTTCGTCGCGGTGGCGACCCGCCGGAGTACGGCCTTGCTGCTCTCAGTCGTCGCCGCCGAGCATGGCCCGGCGGCCGTGTAGCCGGGGTCCGATCGGCACCACCGCCGAGTCGTGGCCACGGCTCAGCAGGTAGCCCTCGACGAAGCCGGCGTTGTGGTCCCCGGTGTTCCTGTCGAGCTCGTTCATCCGGGAGGTGAGGTAATCGGTGAGTGCGGTGATGCGCGCGTTGAGTCGTTCGTGTAGATCGGCTACGACGGCCAGGACGGTGGCGGTGCCGGCGGTGGTGACGGCGAGCGCATTCACCAGGAACGGCACGCCGTCGCCGCCGTGTGCCGCCCCGACCACGACGTTCGCAGTCACGCACAAGGTCAGGGAAACCGCCGCGACAACGACAGCCATCCACTTCAGGGTCATGGCTGACCCTCCTTCTGTCCCGCAGGGCTGAATTCGGCCTTGTCCCGTCCCCCCGCCGACGACGAGCCCAAGCAGTACGAAGAGGGACGTTAGCGCGACTGATTGGTTCCTGGAGCTGATTGGATGGGACTCATGCGCTAAGTTGCGCCATCTGAGTAACTACCCAACTTGCCTTCGCCCTTTTCGGGCATCGCGGGGCAGAGGCGGGCGATACGCTAGATAGCGGATGGTCTCCCGAATGTGGAACTTCTCCGCGTCCGAGACGTTAGGGTCGACCAGCCGGCGCAGCAGCGCCTCGACGTCCGGATCCATCGGCGGGGCGCTGGGAGCCGGCCGGGACGGGGTGGTCCGGTCCCAGCCGAGCACTCCGAAGGCGACGGTCGGGTCCAGTCCCAGGCCGTCGCAGAACGCCACCACCCGCTCGGCCTCGGGGTCGCTGGCCCACTCGCCGCGGACCCAACGGTTGATGGTCTGGCGGGACACGCCGGTGCGCCGGGAGACCTCGGTGCCGGTCCAGGCGCGGGTCGCGCGGGCGTCGTCCAGTGCCTTGCGTACGAAGGCAGCGAACGCGATCTTCCGTCCGTGGGCGCGGTCCGGCACCTGGTGACGGTACGGCCAGGGGTCCGACTCCGGGGGGACTGTTACCGTCGTGTACTGCGTGCGTGACAACGGCTCACTTTCCCGGCGCGCGGTGTTCTTGCTTGTGTTGAGGGGCGTCACGTGGCAACAATAGGTGTACGTAGGTGTGGGGGTAATCAGACGAAAAGCTGATACTGTCACGCGTACGGTACGTCCTACCGTGTGTCTCGTGCTTGAGACGTTTCGTGCTCACGAGGGCCATGCCTTCGTGACAGGAGGAGTCCGGTGACCGAACTAGCAACCCGGGCCCAGGCATTCGGTCTGATCGCCGACGGCGTCGCCGCCGGTCTCAGCGCGCCGTGGCGGCTCTACCTGGCGCGCGGCTGCCGCTACCTCTCGCTGAACGTCGGCGACCGCGGGGAGTGGAACTCGTGGCGTGCCCATCTCGGCTGTCCGGAGCTGAGCGTCCGGGTCTACGACTCCGGTGGCGAGATCCGGCGGGCCTCGGTCGCCGAGGTCGTGCTGGACGGCTGCCGGATCAGTGTCGAGCTGGTCGAGGAGGTGAGCACGGACGATCTCGACCGGTTGCTCGTCTCCGACCCGACCCTGGACCAGGAGGAGACGTGACCGGCCGCGACCGGGAGCGGGGAGGGCCGCGACCCGGGGAAGACCGGAGCGGGCGCGGGGACGACCGGAGCGGCCGGGCGGGCCGGCCCGGCAGGGGAAATCCAGGCATCGACGAGCGGAGCGAGGAGACTGCGTGAGCGAGAGTTGCGAGCGAACCGGCCGGCTCAGGCCCCGAACCCATGGCGTCTGCGGGCGGAGCGGGGAGACGGCGTGAGTCCCTTCTTCGTGATCTTCGTCCTGCTCCTGCTCATCTCGGCCAGCTACGCGGCCGGACGGTTGCACGGCCAGCTCAGCTACCGGCTCGGTTACCGCTTCGGTTACCGGCAGGGGTACTTCGACGGGGACCGGGGAGCCTGGAACCGTCGGCGTAGGGAGGCGCAGGCGGCCATCGCCTCGGTGTTGGCGGTGCCATCACCCAGCACACCGCACATCGCCCACACCGTCGTAGGTCAGGGAACGACGTATACGGGCGCCTCTTTCGCGGGGACCGCGACCAACGGCGGACGGCACTCCACCGACGCCCTCGCCGGTCGGAACATCTGACCGGCGGCGCGGTGGGGTGAGCGGTCACCCGCGAGCACGGTGCGCAGGCCCGTCACGGGCCGGCACCGTCGGGATCACGTCAGACCGGTGACGGTGATCCCACCGGCCGGGATGCGCGCAGGGGGCATGCATCCCGGCCGGTCCGCCGCCGGACGCCGTGCGAAGTCGCACAGGTCCGTGCCCTAGCCCAAGCCGGCGTCTCCCGGTTAGCGTCTACGCATGGCACGGGGCCGTCCCGAGCCAGCCGGCCGGCCCGGACTCTGCGACTTGCACGCGCCACGGGGCCCGCATCCGACCCCGTGTCTCCGGGCACCGGACGAGGCGGAACGCGGGTGGACGGGTGCACACCCGCCGGAGCAGGCCTGTGACGACTCGCCGTACCACCCCTCGGGCCGACGACCAGAACCCGGCCGCCACCAGGACCCCGGGCCGGGCCAGGAGCGCCCGCCGCACCCGGACGTCCGAGCCGGCTGCCAGTGCGGAGCCCGCACCAGAGCGCCGTGCCTACGTGCTGGACACCTCCGTGCTGCTCTCCGATCCCGGCGCCTTCCACCGGTTCGCCGAACACGAGGTCGTGGTGCCGCTCGTGGTCATCTCGGAGCTGGAGGGGAAGCGTCACCATCCGGAACTGGGTTGGTTCGCCCGGCAGTCGCTGCGGTTGCTCGACGAGTTGCGGGTGAGGCACGGCCGGCTGGACCAGCCGGTGCCGGCCAACGACTCGGGTGGCACATTGCGGGTGGAGCTGAACCACGCCGACGACACGGTGCTGCCGCCGGGGTTCCGCACCGAGTCCAACGACACCCGGATCCTCTCCGTGGCCCTCAACCTGGCCGCCGAGGGGCGGGAGGTCACGCTGGTCAGCAAGGACATGCCGCTGCGGGTCAAGGCGGCCTCCGTCGGGCTGACCGCCGACGAGTACCGGCACGGCCAGGCCAGCGATCCGACCTGGACCGGCATGTCGGAGCTGGAGTTGGGCGAGGAGCAGGTCAACCAGCTCTACGAGGGTGCGGCGCTGGACCTCGACGTCGCGGCCGGCCTGCCCACGCACACCGGACTGGTGCTGCACTCGCCGCGCGGCTCCGCGCTCGGCCGGGTGCTGCCGGACAAGACCGTACGCCTGGTCCGCGGTGACCGGGAGGCGTTCGGACTGCGTGGTCGGTCGGCCGAGCAGCGGGTCGCGCTCGACCTCCTGCTGGACGAGTCGATCGGGATCGTCTCGCTCGGCGGCCGTGCCGGCACCGGAAAGTCCGCGCTGGCTCTCTGTGCCGGGTTGGAGGCGGTGATGGAGCGCCGCCGGCACCGCAAAGTCATCGTCTTCCGCCCGCTCTACGCGGTCGGCGGCCAGGAACTGGGCTATCTGCCCGGCTCGGAGGCGGAGAAGATGTCGCCCTGGGCCCAGGCGGTCTTCGACACCCTCGGCGCGGTGGTGCACGAGAACGTCATGGACGAGGTGCTCTCCCGGGGGATGCTGGAGGTGCTGCCGCTGACCCATATCCGGGGCCGGAGCCTGCACGACGCCTTCGTCATCGTCGACGAGGCGCAGTCGCTGGAGCGCGGGGTGCTGCTCACCGTCCTGTCCCGGGTGGGGCAGGGCTCCCGGGTGGTGCTGACCCACGACGTCGCCCAGCGGGACAACCTGCGGGTCGGCCGGCACGACGGCGTGACGGCGGTGATCGAGGCGCTGAAGGGGCATCCGATCTTCGCGCACGTCACCCTGACCCGGTCCGAGCGGTCCCCGATCGCCGAGGTGGTCACCGACCTCCTGGAGGACATCCCGCTCTAGCCGGACGCACGAGGATGTTCGGCCCGAGAGAGAGTGTGATCTGTCCAATTTTAGGGTGATTAGTGGCGTGACCCAGTTCACAAATCTTGCCACTCCTTTCCCGGTGGTCCCATCTTGCGCAATCGTGTCCTTCGAGCGCCCACGTCCCGGCGGGAACGACTGAAGATCATTTCTTCCACCGGGGCGGAGGCACCGACGGACAGCGGTCGGTCGGGGTCGCGGCCCACCGGGCCGGGGCGCTCGCGGCGTGACCAGGGGCCTTCAGGTCCGGGCGGCGCCGCGTCCCTGTCCCCGACGAGAGGACCACCTGTGAGTCGGCTGTGGAGCCGGTTCGGTGTCCGGGGAGTCGCCGTCGCCCTGCTCCTGGGGGGCGTCGGCGGCGGTTACTACCTCGGTGAAGACCGGAAAGCGCAGCAACACAGCATCGAGGCCGAGTCGGCGTTCGACGCGCAGCAGGCCGAGTGGGACCTGATCCGTGAGCGGCACGCGGCGCACCTGCGGGCCACGGCCGAGCAGCGGGCCGCCGAGGCGGAGGCCGCGCGCAAGGCGGCCCAGGTCGCCAAGGCGGCTGCGGAGCGGGCCAGGAAGGCGGAGGAGGCCGCCAGCCGCAAGCGCGAACGCGAGAAGCAGGAGAAGAAGGAGGCGGAGGAGGCGACGAAGCCCTACACCGGGCCGATCCCCGCTTCGTGCAACGAATACAGCGGCAACCGCAAGATCGGCTGTGCACTGCTCCTGGACCGGGGCTTCGCGCTCGACGAGATGCCCTGCCTGGACAAGCTCTTCACCAAGGAGAGTGGCTGGAACCACAAGGCCCAGAACAGGTCGACCGGCGCCTACGGCATCCCGCAGGCACTGCCGGGCAACAAGATGGCCTCGGTCGGCAGTGACTGGAAGACCAGCCCGGCGACCCAGATCAAGTGGGGGCTGGGCTACATCAAGGGCCGCTACGACACGCCGTGCGGCGCCTGGACGTACTTCCAGAACGAGGGCTTCTACTGAGCCGTACGCCCGCGCGGGGCGGGGCCCGGACCGACCGACACCGGTCCGGGCCCCGCCCTCTCGGCCCCGCCCCGCCCCGTCGTCCCGCCCTCGCGACCTGCTTCGGTGGCGGTTGCCCGCGGAAGCTGATAGCAACGTCAGGGTGACGTTCGATCCGTTGTCCCGCGGTAACGACCCGAACCGGTTCGGCACCGAAGCCTTCTACGCGGCACTCGGCCGTGCCTTCGTGGCGATGTGCGCCGTCGTGCCGGTGCTCTTCGTGATCGAGGCGCTCGACGTCTGGCTGAACGCCGGATTCGACACCGCCGCCGGGATCATGCCCCGGAGCATCGCCGGGCTCGACGGCATCTTCTTCGGGCCGTTCCTGCACCACGGCTTCGACCACCTCTACAGCAACAGCATCCCGCTGATCCTCCTCGGCACCTTCGTGCTGGCCACCGGGGCGCGGCGGTTCCTCTACTCCACCCTTCTGATCATGTTCGTCAGCGGGCTCGGAGTGTGGATCACCGGATCGCCGCGGACCGTCGTGGTCGGCGCCAGTGGAGTGATCTTCGGCTATCTCGGCCTGCTCTTCATGCGCGGCATCGTCGAACGGAGCTGGTGGAACTTCGGCGTGGTGCTGCTGGTCGGGCTCCTCTACGGCTGGCAGCTGCTCGGGGTGCTGCCCACCGACGAGCCGATCTCCTGGCAGGGGCACCTCTTCGGCCTGCTCGGCGGCCTGGTGGCCGCGGTGGTGTTCCGGCGGCGCCGCCCCCGCGACGACGACCCGTACCGGTCGGAGTCGACGCTGACCCTGCCCTGACCAGGGAACCACCCGGGAGTGGGACGGCTATTGCTTCGATGCGTGCTCTCCGCCTACGGTCGGATCGGCAGAGCCGTTGATCAGTCCGTGGTCGGAGAGCGACGGGTGAGCACATGCGTGAGGTCGATGTCGCGATAATCGGGGCCGGCCCCACCGGGCTCTTCGCCGCCTACTACGCCGGGTTCCGAGGGCTTTCGGTCGCGCTCGTCGACGTGCTGCCCGAGCCGGGTGGGCAGATCACCGCGATGTACCCGGAAAAGATGATCTACGATGTCGCCGGGTTCCCCTCGATCAAGGGGCGCGACCTGGTCGCCAACCTGGTCACCCAGGCGGACGCCTTCGGCCCCGAATACCTGCTCGGGGTACGCGCCGAGAAGCTGTCGTACCTGGACGGCAGGCCGGTGCTGAGCCTGGCCAACGGCGACATGCTGCACTGCGGCGCGATCATCGTCACCGCCGGACTGGGCAGCTTCACCCCCCGACCGCTCCCCGCCGCCGAGAACTTCGTCGGCAGCGGCATCGTCTTCTTCGTACCGCAGCTCGCCGAGCTCGCCGGGCAGGACGTGCTGATCGTCGGCGGCGGCGACTCGGCGTTCGACTGGGCGCTGGCGCTGCACCCGCTGGCCCGGTCGGTCACCCTGGTGCACCGCCGGGAGAGGTTCCGGGCGCACGCCGCCACCGTCGACCGGGTACGCGACCTGCCGGTACGCATCGTGGTCAACGCCGAGGTGACGCGGTTGCGCGGCGACGGCGCGGTGACCGGCGCCGACATCGTGGTGAAGGGCGGCACCACCGAGACGCTCCCGGTCGACACCGTGGTCGCCGCGTTGGGCTTCACCGCCGACCTCGGCCCGCTGACCGAGTGGGGACTGACCCTCGACAGACGGCACATCCGCGTCGACAGCACCATGCTGACCAATTTGCCCCGGGTCTTCTCCGCCGGCGACATCACCGAATATCCGGGCAAGGTCCGGCTGATCGCCACCGGCTTCGGCGAGGCCGCGACCGCCGTGAACAACGCGGCCGTGATCATCGATCCGGCCGCGCACCTCTTCCCGGGTCATTCCTCCGACGCGGGCTGACCCCGGCCGTGGGCTGAGCCGGGTCGTGCCGACCCGGGATCGACCTCGGTCACTCCTGTTCGGCCAGAGGGCGGCCGTCGAAGTCGACCGCCGAATAGAGCGCCAGCTTCTCCAGCCGGTGGTAGGAGTCGATCACCCGGATGGTGCCGCTCTTCGAGCGCATGACGATCGACTGCGTGTACGCGCCACCGGCCCGGTAGCGGACCCCGCGCAGCAGGTCGCCGGAGGTGATCCCGGTGGCCACGAAGAAGGCGTTGTCCCCGGTCACCAGGTCGTCGGTGCAGAGTACCCGGTCCAGGTCGTGCCCGGCGGCGATCGCCTTCTCCCGCTCCTCGTCGTCGCGGGGCCAGAGCTTGGCCTGCATGACCCCGCCCATGCACTTCAGCGCGCACGCGGCGGTGATGCCCTCCGGGGTGCCGCCGATCCCCATCAGCACGTCGACCCCGGACTCTCCCCGGGCGGCGGCGATGGCACCGGCGATGTCGCCGTCGGAGATGAACTGGATGCCGGCGCCGGCCCGCCGGATCTGCTGCACCAGCTCCGTGTGCCGGGGGCGGTCGAGCACGCAGACCGTCACGTCGGAGACCTCGGTGCCCTTGACCTTGGCGATCCGGCGCAGGTTCTCCACGGCTCCGGCGTTGATGTCGACGGCGTCCGCGTAGACCGGCCCGACGGCCAGCTTCTCCATGTAGAAGACGGCGCTCGGGTCGAACATGGCGCCGCGTTCGGCGACCGCCAGCACGGCCAGGGCGTTCGGCATCCCCTTGCTCATCAGCGTGGTCCCGTCGATCGGGTCCACCGCGACGTCGACCTCCGGGCCGGTGCCGTCGCCGACCTGCTCGCCGTTGAAGAGCATCGGGGCGTTGTCCTTCTCGCCCTCGCCGATCACCACGACCCCGCGCATCGGGATCGAGTTGATCAGTTTGCGCATGGCGTCGACGGCCGCGCCGTCGCCACCCTCCTTGTCGCCCCGGCCGACCCACCGGCCGGCGGCCATCGCCGCTGCCTCGGTGACCCGGACGAGGTCGAGAGCCAGGTTGCGGTCCAGGTTCTGTGGCACCCGGGTCCTGGTGTTGGTCATGTCGGCTCCTCCTCGCGGCACTGCGGGGTGGCCCGGCACAGCGTGGCGCGCCGCCGGCCTCGTCAGAATCCTGACACGCTGGTCAACGTAACGCCGGTTCGGGGTGCCGGTGGCCCGGATCGCGGTAACCGGCACCGGGAGGGTTGTCCGGACCAGGGCTGTCAAGATAGAGGCGTGAACTCCACCGCCCAGCCCGCCGACCGTACCCCGGAGAACCAGACGCTGGCCGAACCCGCCGCCGCCCCGGAGGCCCGAGCTGACGCGGAGGCCCGAGCTGACCCGGAGGCTCGGGCCGGCGCGGACGCCCGGGCCGCGGCGGCGGCCGACCAGGTCGTCCCGGCCGCGATCCGGTCGCAGCGGTCGACCAGGGACATCGTGATCTCCCTTCTGGTACTGCTGGTGCCGATCGCCCTCGTGATCGGCTTCGGTCGGCTCGTCCTCGGGGCGGACCAGCCGGTGCTGGTCGATCCGACGCCGGCGGTGCGGCAGGCCAGGGCTGCCGGGGCCTTCCCGGTCAGCGAACCGGCCGGCCTGGGCGAGGGCTGGCGCACCGTCACCGCCGACTTCCGGCGGGAGGCGGCGGGTGCGACCCTGCGGATCGGCTACCTCAGCCCGGACGGCGACGGGGTGCAACTGGTGCAGAGCAGCCTGCCCGCCGACGGGCTCCTGCCGGCCGAACTGACCCGGGACGGGCGGCCGCGCGGCGTCGTCGAGCTGGGCGGGCGCGGTTGGCAGCGCTACACGGCCCGCCCCGGCGAGTCCGCACTCGTCCTGCTGGAGCCCGACCGGACCGTGCTGGTGGTGGGCCAGGCGCCCGAGAGCGAGCTGCACCGGGTCGTCGTCGCCCTGCGGTAGCCGTCCTCCGCCGGTACGCTGCGTGCCTGGACACCTGGTGGGCGCGCGACGCCTGCCGGGCCACATTCTGGGGAGGAACGACAGTGACAATCCGACGGTGGGGCGTCGCTACGCTCGCTGCTGTGGCCCTGTTCGCGCCGGCTCTGGCGGGCTGTACGGACAAGGGCAGCGAGCCGGGCACATCGGGCTCCGGCACGCCGGCGGTGCCGGCGGACGCCAAGGAGGCGCTGCTCGCGTCGACCAAGGAGATCACCGAAGGTAACTTCAGGTTCAGCATGAAGGGTGCCGATCTCGACGGCCAGGGCGTCGTGCACAAGCCGAGTAAGAGCGCCCAGATGACCATGAAGGCCGGCGAGGGCGAGTTCTCCATGGACATGGAGATCATCTACATCGAGCCCGACAGCTGGGTGAAACTGTCGATCACCGGTGCCGAGGGCGTGCCGGGGCTGGAGAGCCTCAACTCCGGCAAATACCAGCATCTCGACCAGTCCAAGATCAAGGGCACCGGCGGCCTCGGCTTCACCTTCAAGGACGTCGACCCGGCCGGCAGCGAGGCGCTGACCAGGGCCGTCGTCGACGTGCAGAAGACCGGCGAGGGCACCTACACCGGCACCATCGACCTGACCAGGGCGACCGGCGCCGGCATGGTCAACGAGGACTCGGTCCAGCTGCTCGGCGCCGAGGCGACGAATCTGCCGTTCGAGGCGAAGCTCGACGCGGAGGGCCGGCTCTCCACGATGACCATCAAGCTCCCGGCGGTCGGCGGCGGCACCGCGCAGGAACTCACGGTCAGCTACTCCGACTACGGTGCGGCGAGCCCGGCCACCGCACCGCCGGCCAGCGAGGTGGTGGAGGCGTCTCCGGAGACGTACGAGCTGTTCGACAAGTGAGCACCGGCCGAGCTGGCGGTCGGCAGGGTTGCTGAACCCACAGGTCGGGTGGGCCCGGGTCAACTCGGCTCGGGCGGGCCGGCGGGGTCAGCCTGGCGTGGACTCCCGGGCCTGGCGGACGGTGTCGATCCGTTGCCGGGCCCCGTCCAGCCAGCCCTGGCAGATCTCGGCCAGCCGCTCGCCCCGCTCCCAGAGCGCCAGCGACTCCTCCAGCGAGGTGCCACCGGCCTCCAGGCGTTCGACGACCGAGGCCAGCTCGGCCCGGGCCTGCTCGTAACTGGGTCCGTCGCCCGGACTGTTCACAGGTTCGTCAGTCATGGTGGTTCCATCTCAGCACACCGTCCCCGGAGGCGAACCCGCGTACGCCCGTTCGCCGGCTACGGTTCGACGACGGCGGTCAGTTCACCCTCGGCGAGGCGTACCCGCAGCCGGTCGTCGGGGGCCACGTCGCCGGGTGCGCGTACGACGTGTCCGTCGGCGCGCTGCACGATGGCGTACCCCCGGTGCAGGGTGGCGGCCGGGGAGAGCGCCCGGAGCCGCGCCAGGGTGTGCCGCAGCTCACCGGTTGCCGTGCCGAGCCGGTGCTGCACGCACCGGGCGGCCCGGTCCCGCAGCGCGGTCACCTCGGCGCTCCGCTGGTCGAGCAGGATCTCCGGCCGGGCGAGCGCCGGCCGGGAGCGCCACGCGTCGAGCCGGTGCGTCTCCCGGTCGACGAGTCCGATCATCGCCCGGTCGAGCCGGTCCCGGGCCATCCGGATCAGCCGGCTCTCCTCGCCGAGATCCGGCACGATCCGCTTGGCGGCGTCGGTCGGCGTCGAGGCGCGCAGGTCGGCGACGTAGTCGACCAGGGGCGCGTCGGTCTCGTGCCCGATCGCGCTGACCACCGGGGTCCGGCAGCCGAAGACCGCCCGGCACAGTGCCTCGTCGGAGAAGGGGAGCAGGTCCTCGACGCTGCCACCACCCCGGGCCAGCACGATCACGTCGATGCCCGGGTCGGCGTCGAGCACCTTGAGCGCGTCGATGATCTGCGGTACGGCGGTCGGCCCCTGCACCGCCACGTTGACGGTCCGGAACCGCACCGCCGGCCAGCGGCGCCGGGCGTTCGTCAGCACGTCCCGCTCGGCCGCCGAGGCCCGGCCGGTGATCAGGCCGATCCGGCCGGGCAGGAAGGGCGGCCGGCGCTTGCGCGCCCGGTCGAAGAGCCCTTCGGCGGCGAGCAGCTTCTTCAGCTTCTCCAGCCGGGCCAGCAGCTCGCCCAGCCCGACCTGGCGGATCTCGTCGGCCCGCAGGCTGAGCGTGCCCCGGGCGGCGTAGAACTCGGGCTTGGCGTGCAGCAGGACCCGGGCTCCCTCGGCCAGTTCCGGAGCGCCGGCGTCCAGCACGTCCCGGTTGGTGGTGACGGTGAGGCTGAGGTCGGCCGACGGGTCGCGGAGGGTGAGGAAGACGGTCGACGCCCCGGGGCGGCGGCTGAGCTGCGCCACCTGACCGTCCACCCACACCCAGCCCAGCTTGCCGATCCAGGCGCTCAGTTTCTGGCTGACCACCCGCACCGGCCAGGGCTCGTCGGGCGTACTGCGGGGGATCCCGGCCTCGGTCATCGGGCCAGCCTACGGCCGCCGCCGTGCCGCGGCCTGCCGGGCGGTTGACCGGCGGCAGAACTGCCACGCGGGTGGAATCCCCGGCGGAACGTAGACTGGGCGGGTGACCGAGGCTCAGGAGACATCCCAGACCGGTAAGCGTGTCCTGTTGGCCGCGCCCCGTGGCTACTGTGCCGGCGTCGATCGCGCGGTGCAGACCGTGCAGGAGGCCCTCAAGCTCTACGGTGCGCCGATCTACGTCCGCAAGCAGATCGTGCACAACAAGCACGTGGTCTCCACCCTTGAGCGGCAGGGCGCGATCTTCGTGGAGGAGAACGAGGAGGTGCCGGAGGGCTCCATCGTGATCTTCTCCGCGCACGGGGTGGCGCCGGAGGTCTACGAGCAGGCGAAGACCCGTTCGCTGCGGGCGATCGACGCCACCTGCCCGCTGGTCACCAAGGTGCACCACGAGGCCCGGCGGTTCGCGGCGGACGATTACGACATTCTGCTCATCGGTCACGAGGGGCACGAAGAGGTGATCGGCACCTCGGGAGAGGCGCCCGCGCACATCCAGCTCGTGGACGGCCCGGAGGAGGCCGACAAGATCACCGTACGGGACCCGTCGAAGGTGGTCTGGCTCTCCCAGACGACGCTGTCGGTGGACGAGACGATGGAAACCGTCGCCCGGCTCAAGCGCCGGCTGCCGCTGCTCCAGTCCCCGCCGAGCGACGACATCTGCTACGCCACGCAGAACCGGCAGCACGTGGTGAAGGAGATCGCCGCAGACTGTGACGTGGTGATCGTGGTCGGTTCCCGCAACTCGTCGAACTCGGTCCGGCTGGTCGAGGTGGCGGTGGACGCGGGCGCCCGCGCCGGCCACCTGGTCGACTACGCCTCGGAGATCTCCGACGAGTGGCTGGCCGGGGCGGGCACGGTCGGCGTGACCTCCGGAGCGAGCGTCCCCGACGACCTGGTCATGGAGGTGCTCGATCATCTCGCCGCGCGCGGCTTCACCGACGTGACCGAGGTGACCACGGCGGAGGAGCGGCTGACCTTCTCCCTGCCCCAGGAGCTCAAGCGCGACATGAAGGCGGCGGCGGCCAGGGCGGCGGCGGAGCGGGCCGAGGTCGAGCGGGCCGAGGTCGAGCGGGCCGAGGCGGAATCGTTCGCGGCGAGCGGCGCCAACGGCTGACCGGCCGGGGGCGGCGTGGCACGGAACGAGCGACGGGTCGTGGGCGTCCAACCCAGCATGCGGATGCGGTGGATCGCCGGTGTCGTGCTCGCCGGCGGGCTGGCCCTCGGCGCCTGTGCGGACTCCGGCTCGACGCCGCCGGACGGAGCGGAGGGAAGCCCGGTGACCCCCAGCGCCCAGCCGGATCCGACCGCCACCGGCCCGACCCCCGGCGGCCCGACCGGCCCCGACCCGACGGTCCCCGGCAATCCGACGGCGGTCACTCCGACCCGCCCGCCGCACGGCGGGGCACCGCCCAGCGGTGCGACCACGCTGAGCGGCACCGTCCGGGCCGGCGTCGAGCCCAACTGCGTCCTCCTGGAGAACTATCTGCTGGTCGGCGGGCCCCGGGACGTGCTCGTCCCCGGCGCGCGGGTGACGGTGACCGGCGAGGTGCGGCCCGGCCTGATGACCACCTGCCAGCAGGGCACCCCGTTCATGGTGCGGGACGCGACCCGCAACTGACCCCGCCGGCCCGGCACTGTCCGAGGTGACCGCGAATCGCCCGGTGCGGACGACGGAGCGGGGCCCGCCCCAGGCTGGGACGGGCCCCGTCTCGGTCGTGCCGACCGCCGGACTCAGTCCACCTCGCCGATCGTCACCAGGGCGGTGCCGACCACGGCACCCTCCACGGTGACCACCCGCAGCTCACCGGAGAGCTGCCGCCCGGCCGGCGGGACCTCCTGCGCGGTCACCGATCCGGTGATGGTGGTCGCGCCCCGGTACGGCAGCGCGTCGTAGTTCGCCGGTACCGACAGGTTGCCGAGGGCGGGCGAGAAGTACACGTCCCGGTAGTCGAACTCGGTGCTGCCGGCCGGCACCGAGTACCCGTCGATCTCGATCTCGTAGGTCCCCGCCGCCGGGTTGGTCAACGAGACGGACTCCTCGGAGTCGCCGTCGGCGTCGTACGCCACCCGGACGCCGTCCTTGTAGACGTAGAGGTCGAGATCGGCACTCACGTCGCTGGTGTTGCCGATCGCCACGTCGAACCGGCTGGCCCCGGCCGGCACCGTCACCTCGTACACCAGGGTCTCGTGGTGGCCGATGCTCGGCCGGCTCGCGCTCGTGCTGCCGAGCGGCCCGCCCGAGCCGGTGACCACGACCGGACCGAAGGAGTTGCTCACCTCCCAGGTGACCGGGGTCGGCTCCCCGGCGACCACGCTGGGCAGCTCGACCACGGCCGGCTCGACCTCGACACCCTGGATCCGGGCCTGGAGCTGGTACGGGTTGCCCAGCAGCGGCGACGTACGCCGCGACTCCACCTCGATCTCCCAGACGCCGGGGATCGGGTTGTCGTACGACCGCTCCTCCGGCTTGCACGCGGCGGCGTCGGAGAAGTTGGTGAAGCAGGCCGTGCTGGCGGTGCTGTCCATCGGGATGCCCCACGGGTTGACCGCGATGAACCGGGTCTGCGAGCCGGGGGCGATGCCGGAGAGGTTGACCTGCAACGACCCGGCACCCTCCGGCACCGTGACGAAGTAGGTCCGGAAGAGGTTGCGGTCCACGGTGCCACCGGCCGAGAAGGAGAAGTCCTTCTTCTTCGGCACCTCGGCGATGGTGACGGCGTTCATGAACTCGAAGTCCACCGCCGGGGTCGCCGGATCGTCGACCTCGATGATCGCGCTGTGCACCCCGACGCCCGCCTTCGCCTCGACGGTGAACGAGACGGTCCTGCCCAGCGGCAGGTCGACGTGCTTGGGCACCTTGCGGAAGACCCTGCCGGCGTCGCCGACCAGCCGCAGCGCGTGCCGGACCGTACCCTTCGGCCCGCTGGTCCGGGTGAGCTTCACCTTGTAGGTCTTGACCACGCCCGGCCGCTGCCCGCCGTCGCCGATGGCGCACCGGTTGTAGATCCCGGTGCCCCGGTCGGGGGTGGCCAGCAGGTCCGAGAGCGGGGTGCAGACCGGCGCGTCGACGGTGTAGCCCCGGGTCTCGATCGCGGCGCCGGCCAGCAGTTGCCAGGCGGCCGGGACGTCGAGCTGGCCGTTGCCCTGGCCGTGCGCGGGCACGCCGGCGATCCAGGACGCCGACGAGTAGACCGCCCGGCGCAGCGCGGCCGTGGTGACCAGCTTGCGGTTCGCCTTGGCGGCCGAGAGCAGCAGCGCGAGGCCGCCGGTCACCTGCGGCGCGGACATCGAGGTGCCGTTGAGCATCTGGTACCCGGGCGGCAGCGGGTAGCCCGCCTCCGGCACCGGGTTGCCCGGCAGCCAGAGCGGGGTGGTGGAGATCGCCGAGCCGGGTGCGGTGATGTTCGGCTTGAAGCCGCCGTCCTCGCGCGGGCCGCGCGAGGAGAAGTAGAGCAGCTGGTACGGCGTGCGGGTCTCGGAACCGTAGTTCGCCAGGTAGGTCTCCTGGCTGATCCCGGCGGCGACGCTGACGATGTCGGTGACCGTGGACGGGTCGCCGATGGTGTTGATCCCGGGGCCGGAGTTGCCGGCCGAGAAGACGAGCTGCACGCCGAGTTCGTTGATGATCCGGCCGTAGAGCTCGGCCCGCAGGTCGCTGCCGTCGTTCAGCGGCCCGAGACCGCCGATCGAGACGTTGACGACGTCCACGTCCCGGTTGATCACCATCTCGACGATGCCGTCGGTAAGCGCGGCGAAGGTGCAGCCGCCGCCCCAGGTGCAGGCGCGGCCGGAGACCAGCGTGGCGCCGGGCGCCCCGCCGTCCAGGTCACGGTTGCCGAACATGTCGTTGGCGGCGGTGATGCCGGCGACGTGTGAACCGTGCGCGTCCTCGACCAGGCCGATGTTGACGAAGTCGTACGCCCCGGGCAGCCCGGCCGGGGTGGTGTCCACGTCCTCGCGGAACTCGACCACGAACGGGGTCTGTTCGCGTACCGGGGTCTCCGGCTTGTCGGTGCCGAAGTGGCCGACGTCGTAGCGCTGCGCGTACGGGCGCATCACCGCGTCGTCGGTGAAGTCCTGGTTCTGGTTGACGTCGACCCGGATGTCGTGGCTGGTGGGGTCGTAGAGGATGCCGAACTGGTCGCTGGTGTCGCCGTCCCGGTTGACGTCACCGCCCGGCTCGCTGCCCGCGGTGATCGCCTCCGAGAAGCGGTTGATCCGGTACGTCCCGGCCGGCGCCGTCCAGGTGGCGCCCGCGTAGCCGAAGCTCGGGCCGGTCACCTCGTCGCGCATGATGCGCCAGGTCGCGTCGCCGTCGAAGAGCGGGTCGGTGGCGGTGAACCAGTCGACTATCTTGCGCTCGCCGGTCGAGGTGGTCTGCAGCGCCGGGTGGTCGAGGTCGACCCCGGTGTCCATGATGCCGATGGTGACGCCCCGGCCGTCCCAGCTCGGATGGGCGGCCTTGAAGTCCACCGCACCGATCTCGTGCGTCGGCATGTACGGGTTCCGGGCCGGGGTGTCGGCACCGGGACCGGCCACCGCCGCCCTGGCCTGCGCCCGCGCCTTCGCCTGTGCCGGGGTGGGGGTCGGCTCGGGATCCGGCATCCTGATCTTGTCGTCGAGGTCCACCGCCGCGACGCCGGGCAGCGTCGCGGCGGCCGGCACGGCCGAGGTCGGCACGCTCGCCCGGAGGTAGCCGACCTCGTCGGCCCGCTTGGCGACGGCACCGCCGAGTTTCCGCAGCCCGGTCACGACCGAGGCCGACCGGCCCCTCTCGGCCGCGATGAGCAGCGTCACCCGGGCCTCGGCGCGGGACTTCGCCTCGGCGAGCAGCTCCAGGTCGCGCGGACCGAGGGTGTCGGTGGGATCGGTCTTCAGCGTCTCGGGTGCGGCGGTCGGATCGGCGCTCGCCGGGGTGGCGTTGGCCAGGGTCAGGCCGCTGAGGGTCAGCACCGAGGCGAGTGCCCCGGCACAGGTCCGTCGACGCCAGGTGTGGGATCTACTCACGTTCATGTCCTCCGCGAGGAACAGGGCCCGGCAACGCAGGGCACACGTGACCGGAATCCTCGTTCTCGGTACGCGTGCCTGTCACTATGGACCTGCGCGTTGTGACCTCCCCGTGACCTGAACGGACCGGTCGGCGGAACACCGGCGCGGATCGGCGTCGATGGCCGACCATTCGGGTGTCCGAACCGGACGCCCCGGGCCGAGGTGTTAGGAAGGGCCCCCGCTACAACAGAAAACGATAAGCGGGGGCCCTTCCTTTCAGTTGTCGAGCAGTTCGGGGGCCTGTGGCTGGCGTGGGGCGGCCTCGACCTGCGGCGGTGCCGGCAGGTCGTCGCCGGCCACACCCAGCTCGGCGAGCTTGCGCGCGCTGACCAGCACCCGCGCCTCCAGCGAGCCGACCGCGCGGTTGTACGCGGTCACCGCCCCGCCGAGCGCGCCGCCCAGCTTGGACACGTGCTCGCCGAGGGTGCCGAGCCGGCCGTACAGCTCGCGGGCGAGCGTGTGCACCGCCACCGCGTTGCGGGCCAGCGCCTCCTGCCGCCACGAGTACGCGACGGTACGCAGCAGTGCCACCAGGGTGGCCGGGGTGGCCAGCACGACGTTGCGGGCGAAGGCGTGCTCCAGCAGCGTCGGGTCGCGTTGCAGCGCCACGTCGAGGAACGGGTCCGCCGGCACGAAGAGCACCACGAACTCGGGGGCCTGGTCGAAGGCGGCCCAGTAGGACTTGGCGGCGAGCGAGTCGACGTGTGCCCGCAGGTGCCGGGCGTGCGCGTCCAGGTGCCGGTCCCGGCCGTGCTCGTCGCGCGCCTCCATCGCGGTCAGGTAGGCGTCGAAGGGCGCCTTCGCGTCCACCACCACCGAGCGGCCGCCGTGCAGCCGGACCACCAGGTCGGGGCGGACCCCCTGCTGGTCGGTGGTTGCCGTGACCTGCTCGGAGAAGTCGCAGTGTTCCAGCATCCCGGCCGCCTCGACGACCCGGCGAAGCTGGTGCTCGCCCCACCGGCCGCGCACCTGGGGCGCGCGCAGTGCGGCGACGAGCTGCTTGGTCTCGGTACGCAGCTCGCCGGAGACCGCCGTCATCGAGCGCACCTGCTCGCGCAGCTCGGCGTAGGCGTCGACCCGGTCGTGCTCCAGCTCGGCGACCCGCTGCTCGTAGCGGCGCAGGGTCTCGTGCAGCGGCGCCACCGCCCGGGCCACCGCCTCCTGCGACTGGGCGGTCGCCTCGTAGGAGAGCGCCCGCATCGACTGCTCCAGCCGGCCCTCGCCGTCCCGGGTGGCCCGCAGGGTCGCGTCGAGCCGGGCGATCTGCGCGCCCGACCGGGCGGTCGCGGCGAGCCAGCCGATCACCCCGCCCGCGACGAGGCAGACGATCACCACGGCGAGGGTCGAGAGGTCCACCTCACAGAGCATGCCAGGCGCCCGGCCGGCCGGTGCGGTCCCTCGCCGGGGCTGGGTACCGTGGGGTGATGGCCGAGGTGATCTGGTTCCTCCTGCTGGTGTTGCTGCTCGGTGGCGGTCTGCTCTGGTGGCAACGGGAGAGTGCGGCCCGGCGGGCCCGGGAGCTGGCCGACGCGCGGGCCGAGGCGGGGCGCTGGTACGAGCGGCTGGGCGGGCAGGTGATGCATCTGCACGGGGAGGAGCCGGCGGTCCGGCAGGCGCTGGCCGACGCCGGTGAGCGCTACAACGCCGCCGGCAGCCAGCTCGAACAGGCGAGCACGACCCGGCAGTACGAGCTGGCCCGGGAGACCGCGCTGGAGGGGCTGGCGTACGTCCGGGCGGCCCGGGTGGCGCTCGGCATCGATCCCGGGCCGGAGCTGCCGCCGCTGGCCGCCGCCCGGGGCGTCGGCGCGGTCACCGTGCCACGGGAGGTGCAGGTGCAGGGCGAGACGTTCCGGGCCGGCCCGAGCCCGGGAGCGGCGACACCGTACTACTACCCGGGCGGCCGGATGCGCGGCCGGCCGGTGCCGGCGGGCTGGTACTCGACCCCGTGGTGGAAGACCGGCCTGGCGGCCGGCGCCGGGGTGCTGGGCGGCATGCTGATCGCCGACGCGCTCTTCTCGCCCGCGTTCGCCGACCCCGGCTACGGCTACGACGCCGGCTACCAGGAGGGCTTCGCCGACGGTTCGGACATCGGCGGCGCGGGCGACGCGGGCGGTGGCGACTTCGGCGGCGGTGATTTCGGCGGTGATTTCGGCGGCGGTGGTGATTTCGGTGGCGGCTTCGGCGGTGGTGACTTCGGCGGCGGCGATTTCTAGCCTTCCGTCCCGTCTTCTTTCCAGCCTTCCGTCCCGTCTTCCCCCGCGATCGTGGTGGCCGTCGGGCTAACCGTCGAGCGGATGGTAGGGCTGACGGGATGGTCCCGACGGCGACGAGCCGGCAGAGTCGTCACCTGTGAGCGTTGACGTGGAGACCGTGGGAGGGCCCCGGCCGCGGGTCGCCGGGAGCTGGCTGGCGAGTCTGGCCGGGGCGGGGCTCGGCGTCGTGGCGGTGACCGCGACCGCCCAGTCGATCGACCGGTTTCACTGGTGGGCCGGCTTCGTCCTCGTACCCGGGGCGCTGATCGCGGCCTCCGGCGGACCGCTGCTGGTCCGCGGCGGCGGGCGCGGCTTCGTGGGATACCTGCTGGCCTGCGTCGGTGGGCTCGTCTTCACCGTCGGGGCGCTGCTGATGCTCGGCGTGATGGGCAGGGGTTGGCCGTTGATGATCACCCTGCCGGCACTGGCGGTCGCCGGCACCTATCTCTGGCGGTCGCCGGACCCGCTGCCCCGGGCCTTCCACCGCACGGTCGCGCTGCTGGCGCTGGACGCCGCCGCGCTCGGGGTGACCTTCCTGCTGCTCGTCAACGACGAGCTCGACTTCGGCTCGATCGGCTGGTGGGGCGGGTTCATGATGGCCGGCGGCGTGATCATCCTGGCCAACGGGATGGAACTGCTCCGGCACCGGATCGCGTACCGGGCCCAGGCGGTCACCCTGGCGGTCGGCCCGGCGGTGGTCGCCTTCCTGCTGGGGCTGCGCTTCCTGCGCGACTGGCCGTTCTGAGCCCCGCCCGTCGGCGCTACCGGGGAGACGCCCGTCGGCGCTACCGGGGGAGCCGCCAGGTGAGGCCGTGCCCGTACGGGTAGCGGTCCGTCGCCGGGTCGGCCGGATCGGGTACGCCGACCGGGAGCCGGCCGCGCGGCGCCACCTCGCCGGTGAGTACCCGGGCCAGCGCCTCCATCGACGCCCTGGTGTAGCCGAAGGTGGCGAGCTGGGTCGGCACGTCGTCGAAGTGCCCGAGGTCGTACGCGTCCCGGACGGCGACCACCAGCACCGGCCTACCGGTGGCGGCGAGCGCGTGCACCAGCTTCTGCTGCCGGGCGTTCGGGTCGGTGACCGTGGTGTCGAAGGCCTTCTGGGTCAGCACCACGGTCAGGTCGTTGGCCTGGGCCGCCGCCACCGCCTCGGCGATCTTCGCGTCGTTGGGCAGCCCGGTCGGCAGTGCGGTGCTGCGGTTGCCCCGGGCGGCCAGCGCGGCGGCGAGGGTGCCGACGTTGTCGAAGGCGCTGGAGTTCCAGCCGGTGACCAGGACCGACCGGTCGGCCCGGCGCAGCGGCAGCAGCCTGGCGTCGTTGCGCAACGCGGTGACGGTGCGGTCGGTGATCTCCCGGAGTGCGGCCTGGTGGGCGGGCTGCCCGACGGTCCGCTCGGCGGCGGCCGGGTCGACCGGTGGCACACCGTCGAGGAGGCCCCGGCGCTGCTTGAGGGTGAGGATCCGGCGCACCGACTGGTCGATGCGGGCCTCGGGAAGCTCACCGGAGCCGACGGCGGCCAGCACGGAGGTGACCGCGAGGTCGAGGTCCGGCGGCATGAGCAGCAGGTCGGCGCCGGCCTTGAGGGCGAGCACCGGTACCCGGTCGTCGCCGTACTTCTGGCGTACCCCGGCCATGCCGAGCGAGTCGGTCACCACCACACCCCGGAAGCCGAGCCGCTCGCGGAGCAGTCCGGTGAGGATCGGCGCGGAGAGCGTGGCCGGGTCGCCGGAGGGGTCCAGCGACGGTACGACGATGTGCGCCGTCATGATCGTGTCCACCCCGGCGGCGACGGCGGCCCGGAAGGGCGGCGCGTCGAGCCGCTGCCACTCGGCGCGGGTGTGCGCGATCACCGGCAGCGCGGTGTGGCTGTCGTCGTGCGTGTCGCCGTGCCCGGGGAAGTGCTTGGCCGCGACGCTCACCCCGGCGCCCTGCTGGAAGCCGACCACCTGCGCGGCGGTCATCCCGGCCACCAGCAGCGGGTCGGAGCCGTAGGAGCGTACCCCGATCACCGGGTTGGCCGGGTTGACGTTGACGTCGGCCGACGGCGCCCAGGCCTGCCGGATGCCGACCGCCCGCAGCTCCCGCCCGGTGATCCGGGCCGCCGTGTACGCGTCGACCAGGCTCCGCCCGGCGCCCAGCGCCATGTTGCCGGGGAAGAGGGTGGCGGGTGCCGGCATCCGCTGCACGACGCCGTGTTCCTGGTCGGTGGAGATGAGCAGCGGGATCCCGGGGGCGCTGGCGACGGCGCCCGCCTGGAGTCCGTTGGAGAGGGTGGCGATCTGTCCGACCGAGTCGAGGTTGTGCGACCAGGTGAAGTAGATGACGCCACCGAGGTGGTATTTGGCGACCACCTCGGCCCCGGTGTCGACGCCGTACGCCGCGCGGTTCGCGGCGGCGTCGGATGCGCTCGGCGCGGTGGCGGACCCGCCGTAGACGTAGGTGGCGAAGAGCTGGCCGACCTTTTCCGGCAGACTCATCCGGGCGATGAGCCGGTCCACGCCGGAGGTGCCACCCCATGTTGCGGAGGGGGGCGGGGCCTGCGCCGGTGCGGCGTGGGCGGGTGTGCCGGCGCCACCGGCGACGAGTAGGACTGTCGCGACGGTCGAGGCCAGTAGCCGGGCTCGCATGGCGCCTCCAGGGAGATCGATCCGCCTACATAAGCTAGTCGTCCCGCACCGCGTGGGGCAAGAAGCTTCTCTGTTATTGCCACAAGCGAAGGAAAGCTTCATGCTTGTCGGTACCTGGCATCGATGCGGGGAGGTATGCCGATGCGTCGGCGGAGGATCGGCCCGATCGGGTTCGGCGGTGGCGTCCCGGAGCGCAGGGCGGCGGGGAGCCTGTCCCGCGTGCCGGCGCTGGCCACGACATCGCTGCTGACCACGACGTTTCTCCTGGCCACGGCGCTCGCCGCGCCAATCCCGGCCAACGCCGGTCCGAAGGTCGGGCAGGCGCTTACCGGCCCGAAGGTCGGCCAGGCGCTGGCGGGACCGAAGGTGGGGCAGGCAGTGGTGGCCGGTCGGGAGGTGGCGGGCCGGGAGAGTGGGCCGCCGACCGTCGACCCGGACGACGTCCGCTTCGCCCGGCGCACCCTGCGGAGCGGTCGGCCGCAGCAGGTCGGCCTGCTGCCGGAGTACGTCGACCGGCTGCGCGCCGACGCCGAGGCGTACCTCGTGCCCACCCCGGACCACCCGAACTTCCCGACCTACGCCGGTGCCGTGCTGCTCGCCGCCAAGGACGGCGTGGTGGTCGCGCACGAGGCCGTCGGCACGGCGGTCAGGTACGCCTCCGTGGGCCCGGCACCGGAGCGGGCCGGCGTCGAGCTGCCTGCCGACCAGCAGATCCCGATGCGCAGGGACACGATCTTCGACCTCGCCTCGATCTCCAAGCTCTTCACCACGGTGGTGGCGCTGCGCCAGGTCGAGCGCGGCACCGTCGACCTCGACGCGCCGGTCGTCGACTACCTGCCCGAGTTCGCCGCCGGTGGCAAGGAGGCGGTGACCGTACGGATGCTGCTCACCCACACCGGTGGGCTGCCCGCCTTCGCGCCACTGTGGAGCAGCTACCCGACCCCGGAGGAGCGGGAGGCGGCGGCCCTGGCCACCCCGTTCGCCTCCGGTGCCAGCCCCGGCAACCAGTACGTCTACTCCGACCTGGGGCTGATCGCGCTCGGCGTACTCGTGGAGCGGGTGACCGGCCGCCCGCTGGAGCAGCTCGTGGCCGCCGAGGTGACCGGGCCGCTGCGGATGCGCGACACCGGCTACAACCCGGCGGCGGCGCTGCGGCACCGGATCGCCGCCACCGAATACCAGCCGTACGCCGACCGTGGCATGGTCTGGGGCGAGGTCCACGACGAGAACGCCTGGGCCCTCGGCGGGGTGGCCGGGCACGCCGGCCTCTTCTCCACCGCCCCCGACCTGGCCATCTTCTGCCAGATGCTGCTGAACGGCGGCGAATACCGGGGCGCCCGGATCCTCCGCGAGTCGACCGTGCGGGACATGCTTGTCAACTACAACGCCGGGTTGGAGACCCGCTATCCGGAGAGCGACCGAGGGCTGGGCCTGGAGCTGAACAAGCACTGGTACATGGGCGGGCTCGCCTCGCCGGTCACCTTCGGGCACACCGGTTTCACCGGCACCTCGATCGTGATCGACCCGCTGTCGCACACCTTCCTGGTCCTGCTGACCAACCGGGTGCACCCGGACCGGAACTGGGGCAGCAACAACGTGGCCCGGCGGGCGCTCGCCGCCGACCTGGCGAACGCGATCCCGGTCCGGCCGCCGCTGGGCGGCACCGCCTGGCGCGCGGACGACCGCGACGGCGGCAGCGTCACCCTCACCGCGCCACTGCGCCGCCCCGCCGGCCGCACAACGGTGGCCAGCTTCCACCTCTGGTACGACACCGAGCCGCGCTACGACGTGCTGCACTTCCAGACCTCGGCCGACGGCGGCGAGACCTGGGCGCCGGTCGACGTGACCCTGCTCGGGCCGGGCGGGCGGTGGACCGCCGAGGGTTCGGTCACCGGCTACGGGGGCCGGCGCTGGTGGCAGGCGTTCGCCGAGCTGCCGGCCGGCGCCACCGACCTGAGCTGGAGCTACGCCACCGACGTCAGCTCCCGGGGCCGGGGCGTCTACGTCGACAATCTGCTGGTGGTCGGCACCAACGGGCTGCTCTTCTCCGGCGAGGGCAGCGACGCGGCCCGGTTCACCTCCACCGGCTGGACCCCGTCGAGTCGTTGATCGGGAGCGCTGCTGTCGGAAATCGGCCTCCGGACCGGTCAGCACGCGCTGTCGCGCCAGGCGTCTCTCTGCCCAGTGTGCAACTGATTCCTCAAGGTCTTTGTAGAAGCGCATCACCGCCGTGGCGAACTCCCTGACACGTGTCACCTCTCGAGAAGACTCGGGGGAGTCGTTGCGCCACGTCGTCGGCCTGGTGGAGCGTGGCCGGGGAGCGAGCTTCCAGGTGGTGATGAAGTGCTCTGTCCTGGCGGGCCTCAAAGGGTGGGCCTCACCCGAACCGACTTACACACAGATCTATCGCAAGCCACACATTCCACGCGATCCCGCGGCCGGACAGCTCCAGGATCTTGGAAACCTATGGTTCGGGGCGCGCCATAACTTACCGAAGATCTTGGGGATCCTGGGGCTGTCCACAGGCGGCGGGGGTGGGATTGCCTGGAGGGGGTGTGCTGGGCAGGGTGGGTGGGGTGGGTGGTGGGGTGGGGTGGGGGAGATCTCCGGTTGGTGTGGTGGGGCCGGGCGGATTGCCCGGCGACGGGGCGGCCGAGCTCGACTGGCTGGCCTTCGAGCAGGCCGGCGTGCTGACCGGCCGGCAGGCGACGGACCTGCTGAGCCGGGGGACGGTTCGGGGCCTGGTCAGCTCGGGCCGATGGCGTTCGATCAGCCGGAACGTGTTGCTGACCGGCAACGGCCGACTCACCCGTGACCAGCAGTTGTGGGTGGCGGTGCTCGCCGCCGGCAGCGGGGCCGTACTCGCCGGGGTCACTGCCGCCACCGAAGCCGGCGTACGAGGACTCCGCCGGGAGCCACTGCACGTGCTCATCCCGGCTGCCCGGAAGGCGCCCGACATCCTGCGCCGGCTACCGCTGGACATGCCGGCCGTGCTGGTGCACCGCACCACGACCCTGCCCGAGTCGCACCTGCAGGTCGGCCGGCCGATGCGTACGACGGTGGCGCGGGCCCTGGCCGACGGGGCGGGCTGGGCGCGCTCGGACGACGAGGCGCGGACCATCCTTGCCGCCGGCTGCCAGCAGCGGCGTACGACGGCCGAGGAGATCCGTGCGGTGGTGACCGAACTGCCGAGACTGCGACGTCGGCTCCTGCTCCTGCGCACCCTCGACGACATCTCCGGCGGTGCCCAGGCACTCTCGGAGCTCGACTTCGTGGCGCTCTGCCGCAGGTTCCGGCTGCCTCCTCCGGACCTCCAGCAACGGCGGGTCGACGCCAGCGGACGCGTCCGCTATCTGGACGCGTACTGGCGGCAGTGGCGGCTGCACGTCGAGGTCGACGGCGCGCACCACATGGATGCCCGACACTGGGAGGCCGACCTGCGCCGGCAGAACGACGTCTGGATCGCCGGGGACCGGATCCTGCGCTTCACCGCCTCGGCGGTGCGCTGCCGGCCGGCCGAGGTGGCCGCCCAACTGCGCGAGGGACTCGCCGCCGCTGGCTGGCGAGCCGATCAGCGCTGACCGGGACGCACAGTCAGCGGTGCGAGTTGGACGGCACTGCCCAGCGCGCTGGCCGGGCCGTACGGCGCTGGCCGGGCCGTACGGGACGCACGGCGCTGACGCGGCGACCTAGCAGCCGACCGTCCGGGTGTAGTTCTTCGTGCCGAAATAGAGGGCCAGGTTGCCGTTGAACCGGGCCTTGACGGCGCTGCCGTTGTGTCGCTGCTCGTAGTGCAGGTGTGGCCCGGTCGAGCCGCCGGAGCTGCCGACGTAGCCGATGGTCTTGCCGTAGCCGACACTGGCCCCGACCGAGGTGTTGAAGCCGCTCAGGTGGGCGTAGTAGGTGGTGTAGCCGTTGCCGTGGTTGATCCGGACGTACCTGCCGTAGCTGGTGTCGCCGAGGTTGGCGACCACGTCGACCGTGCCGGGGGCGCTCGCCTTCACCGGGTCGCCCTGGTCGTTGGCCCGGTTGAAGTCGATCGCGTACTGCGGGCTGTGGTTGGTCCGGGTCTGGCCCGACCAGGTCTGGTTGCAGGGGAACGGCACCCGGAAGGTGGGCGCGGCGGCGGCCGGTGAGGCCGGGACCAGGACCGTGGCGGCCAGCATCACACCGACCGTGCCGAGAGTTGCCACGCGGAAACGCATCCGACCTCCCAGGATGAAACTTCTGAACGCCTGGAGAGACGATCTCAGAAGATTTCCGCCAGGGGAAGTCTCCCTGACCCGTGCATCGCCCCCCGCGATCAGAAGGCGCAGGCGATGACGAGCTCCGGGGTACGGTCCGGGAGGAAGTCGAGCTTGCCGATCCGGCCGGCCGCCTTCAGGTCACCGGCGATGGTGGCGAGCTGCTCCAGCATCGCCGCCGGGCCGAGCGCCTCGGCCAGCGGCACCTCCGTGCGCATCGACAGCTTCCGCTCCGACTTCGCCCGGCGCACCTGGGTCAGCGCGACGCCGGCCAGCTCCAGCAGCGCCGGATCACCCTCGGCGGCGACCCTCTTGATCTCGTACGTCGTCGGCCACGGTGCGCGGTGCACCGAGCCGTAGCGCCACCACGACCAGACCTCCTCGGTGACGTAGGGCAGCACCGGGGCGAAGAGCCGCAACTGCACCGAGAGCGCGGCGGCGAGTGCGGCACGGGCCGACTCGGCGCCCGCACCCTCGCCGTAGGCGCGCTCCTTCACCAGCTCGATGTAGTCGTCGCAGAAGCGCCAGAAGAACGCCTCGGTGACCTGCAGCGCCTCGGTGTGGTCGTACCGCTCGAAGGCGGCGGTGGCGTCGGCGACCACGCCGCGCAGGGCCGCGAGCATCGACCGGTCCAGCGGCTCGCCGGCCGGCGCCCGCAGGGCGTCACCGGCGCCGAGGCCGAGCGCGAACCTGGAGGCGTTGAGCAGCTTGGTGGCGAGCCGGCGGCCGACCCGGATCTGACCCGGGTCGAACGCCAGGTCGGTGCCGGGCCGCCCGTTCGCCGCCCAGTAGCGGACCGCGTCCGGGCCGTGCTCCTCCAGCAGCGCCGCCGGGGTCTGCACGTTCCCCTTGGACTTCGACATCTTCTTGCGGTCCGGGTCGAGGATCCAGCCGGAGAGCACCGCGTCGCGCCAGGGCAGCACCCCGGCCTCCAGGTGCGCACGCACCACTGTGGAGAACAACCAGGTACGGATGATCTCCTGCCCCTGCGGACGCAGGTCCATCGGGAAGACCCGGGCGTAGAGGTCGGGATCGTCGAGCCAGCCGCCGACGATCTGCGGGGTGAGTGACGAGGTGGCCCAGGTGTCCATCACGTCCGGGTCGGCGGCGAACCCGCCCGGCCTGCCGCGCTGCGCCTCGGTGTAACCGGGTGGCACGTCGCTGCTCGGGTCGACGGGGAGCGTCGACTCGTCCGGCGTGAGAGGCTGGGCGTGGTCCGGCTCGCCAGTGTCGTCGAGCCGGTACCAGACCGGGAACGGCACCCCGAAATAGCGCTGCCGGCTGATCAGCCAGTCACCGGTCAGCCCGCCCACCCAGTGCTCGTAGCGGTGCCGCATGTGCGCCGGCACCCAGTTCAGCTCGCGACCCCGGTCGAGCAGCGCGGCCCGCAGCTCGGCGTCCCGGCCGCCGTTGCGCAGATACCACTGCCGGGTCGAGATGATCTCCAGCGGGCTGTCGCCCCGCTCGTAGAACTTCACCGGGTGGGTCACCGGCGTCGGCTCGCCGAGCAGGTCGCCGGAGGCGGTCAGCAGCTCCACGATCCGCCGCCGGGCCGCGTTGACCCGCAGGCCGGCAAGCTCGGCGTACGGGGCCGGGGCGACCCCGGGCGGCGGCTCGGGGAGCAGCCTGCCGTCCCGGCCGATCACCACCCGGGCCGGCAGCCGCAGCTCCCGCCACCAGGTCACGTCCGCCAGGTCGCCGAAGGTGCAGGTCATCACGAGCCCGGTGCCCTTGGCCGGGTCGGCCAGCGGGTGGGCGTAGACGGTCACCTCGGTGCCGAAGAGCGGGGTGCGGACCGTGCCGCCGACCAGGTCGGCGTAGCGCGCGTCGTCGGGGTGGCAGACCAGCGCCACGCAGGCCGGCAGCAGCTCGGGCCGGGTGGTCTCGATCCGCACGTACCGGTCGTCGCGGCCCGGCGCCGGGGTGCCGGCGCTGCCCGGTCCGGAGGCCAGCACCTCGAAGCGGAGTCGGTGGTAGGCGCCCGGCCGCTCCCGGTCCTCCAGCTCCGCCTGGGCCACCGCCGTGCCGAAGCCGACGTCCCAGAGCGCCGGCGCCTCGGCGCTGTACGCCTCACCCCGGGCCAGGTTGCGCAGGAAGGCCCGCTGCGCGGTGGCCCGGGCGGTCCGGCCGATGGTGGTGTACGTCAACGACCAGTCCACCGAGAGCCCGAGTCGCCGCCACAGCTCCTCGTAGACCTGCTCGTCCTCGGCGGTCAGCGAGGCGCAGAGCTCCACGAAGTTGCGCCGCGAGATCGAGACGGGCTGCCGGCGGGCCGCCTCGTCGACCGGCCGCCGCGGCGGCTGCCACCGCGGGTCGTACGGCAGGCCCGGGTCGCAGGCCACGCCGTAGACGTTCTGCACCCGGCGCTCGGTCGGCAGCCCGTTGTCGTCCCAGCCCATCGGATAGAAGACCGTCCGGCCGCGCATCCGCTGGAACCGGGCCACCGTGTCGGTGTGGGTGTACGAGAAGACGTGCCCCATGTGCAGTTCACCGGATACGGTCGGCGGCGGGGTGTCGATGGCGTACACGTCCGACCGGTTCTTCGTCCGGTCGAAGGCGTACGTCCCCTCCTCCTGCCAGCGCGGGGCCCACTTCTCGGCCAGCCCGTCCAGGCTCGGCCGCTCGGGGATCCCGGCGCGCTGGTACCGCTCGGCATCCGTCATTGGCCGATGGTACGCCGGGCGGGCCGCCCGGCCGGCCGGGTTTCCGAGGCGGTGGACCGGCCCGCACACTGGGCGGGTGGATGCCCTGACCACCGATGCGCTGGCCCGCAACGCGGTGCAGGTGTGGGGGCCGGCCGGCGCCCGCTGGCTCACCGAGCTGCCCCGGGCGCTCGCCGAGCTGGCCGCCGACTGGGAGTTGACCGTCGGCGGGCGGTACGAGCTGTCGTACCACTTCGTCGTCGCGGTGACCTGTGCCGACGGCCGGCCGGCGGTGCTGAAGCTGGGGGTGCCGAGCGGGGACTCGCTGCGTACCGAGGCGGCGGCGCTGGCCGCGTTCGCCGGCCGGGGCGCCGTACGCCTGCTCCGCGCCGACCTGGGTCGCGGTGCCCTGCTGCTGGAGCGGGCCGAACCCGGTGGCCGGCTGCGCGACCTGGTGCCCGGCCGGGACGACGAGGCGACCGCCGTGGCGGCGCGGGTGCTGCGCCGGCTCGCCGTGCCCCCGCCGCCGGACTGCCCGCTTCCCGACCTGGTGGCCTACGCCGCGGGCTTCGACGACTATCTGGCGGCGCACGGCGACGGCGGGCCGCTGCCGGCCGACCTCGTCCGCCGGGCCGGCGGCCTGCTGCGTGAACTCTGCGCCTCGGCACCCGGGCGGGTGGTGCTGCACGGCGACCTGCACCACGACAACATCCTGCGTGCGGAGCGCGAGCCGTGGCTGGCGATCGACCCGCACGGCGTGGTCGGCGACCCGGGGTTCGAGATCGGTGCGCTGCTCTACAACCCGGAGCCGGACGACCGGGATCCGGCGCTGACCGCGCTGGTCCCGGCGCGGGTCGAGCAGCTCGCCGACCTGCTGCCGATGCCGACCGAGCGGGTCGTCGGCTGGGGTTTCGTGATGGCGGTGCTCTCGGATGTCTGGACGGCCGAGGACTGGACCCCGGGTGCCCGGTCTCCGGCGAGCCGCGCCCTGGACGTCGCCCGCCTGCTGCTGCCCAGGCTGAGCTGACGGTCCGGTGGCTCGGTGCCGGGCGCCAGGAGACCACGCTCGGGACTCAGGGCTGGACGGTCTCGCTCTGCCGGCTCCGGCGGGCCGGGTCGGTGGTGCCCTGGAGTCCGGTGGTGTGCTGGAGTTCGGTGGTGGCCTGGAGCAGGGAGTCGCACCACTGCCGGTGCAGGGTCGCGTAGCGGCCACCCCGGGCGACGAGCAGCTCCGGCGGCCCGTCTTCGACCACCCGGCCGTCGTCGAGCACCAGCACCCGGTCGGCGATCTCCACGGTGGATAGCCGGTGCGCGATGACGATCGCGGTTCGGTCGGCCAGGATCGTCCGCAGCGCCCGCTGCACCAGCCGCTCGCTCGGGATGTCCAGCGACGAGGTGGCCTCGTCGAGGATCAGCACCGCCGGATCGGCCAGGAACGCGCGGGCGAACGCGACGAGTTGCCGCTGCCCGGCGGAGAGCCGCCCGCCCCGCCGGTGCACGTCGGTGGCGTAGCCGGCGGGCAGCGCGGCGATGAAGTCGTGCGCTCCGATCGCCTCCGCCGCCGCCACCACGGCGGCATCGTCCGCATCCGGCCGGCCGAACCGGATGTTCTCCGCTACCGACCCGGTGAAGAGGTGGTTCTCCTGGGTGACCATGACGATCGCCCGGCGCAGGTCGGCGTCGGCGACGTCGCGCAGGTCGACACCGTCGAGGGTGACCGTGCCCCGGGTCGGGTCGTAGAACCGGGCCACCAGCTTCGCCACCGTCGACTTGCCGGCCCCGGTCGCCCCGACCAGAGCCACGGTCTGGCCGGCCGGGATCGACAGGGTCAGCTCCGGCAGCACCGGGCTGCCGGAGCGGTAGCCGAAGGTCACCGCCCGCAGGTCGACGGCGCCCCGGACCGGGCCGGCCGGCAGCGGCCGGGGTCGGACCGGTTCCGGTACGCCGGGACGCTCGTCGAGCACCCCGGCCAGCTTCTCCAGCGCGGCGGTGGCGGACTGGAGGGCGTTGTAGAACTGGCTCAGCTCCTGCATCGGCTCGAAGAACCGGCGCAGATAGAGCAGGAACGCGGCGAGTACGCCGATCTCGACCTGCCCGTCCAGCACGCGCGTGCCGCCGTAGGCCAGTACCACCGCGATGGTGACGTTGCCGATCACCTTGATGCCGGGGGAATAGGTGGAGATCAGCCGGAACGCCCGCAGGTTGGCCCGCCGGTGGTCGTCGTTGAGGGCGGTGAAGATCTGCTGGTTGCGCGGCTCGCGGCGGAACGCCTGCACGGCCCGGATCCCGCCGAGCGACTCGACGAAGTGGACGATCAGCACTGCGACGGTCTCCCGGGTGCGCCGGTAGGCGTACGCGGAGGCGCGGGCGAACCAGCGGGAGAGCCAGAACAGGAACGGGAAGGCGAGCAGGGTGACCGCGGCCAGCGGCGGATCCAACCAGAGCAGTATGCCGGCCACCGAGACGATGGAGAGCACGGCGAGCACGAGATCGTCGATGCCGCCGTCGACCAGTTCGGCTATCGAGTCCATGTCGCTGGTCAGCCGGGCCACCAGCCGGCCGGACGTGTATCTCTCGTGGAAGCTGACCGACAGGCGCAGAAAGTGGTCGTAGACCCGGCGGCGCAGGTCGAGCAGGATGGCCTGGCCGATCCGGGTGGAGAGGGTGAGGAAGCCGCGCTTGCCGGCGTACTCGGCGACGGCGGCGAGCGCGAACGCCGCAGCCACGGCGACCAGCGGTCCGGCGTCCCCGGCCCGGAGCGGGCCGATGGCCCGGTCGATGCCGAGCATCACCAGGTACGGCCCGGCCATCCCGGCCGCGTTCTGGAGCAGCAGCAGGGCCACCGCCACTCCGATCAGCCGACGGTGCGGCCGGATCAGTGAGCGGAGCAGGGCCCGGCTGCGGGACCGGAGCCGGGCGAGCCCCTGCGCGGTGCCGGTCTCGGCGGCGGTACGGTCCGCCTCCGGATCGGCGGCGGTGCCCCGCCATCGGGTCAGATCCGGGCGGGCCGTCGCGTCGTCGGGTGAGCCGCCTGTCGTCATGACCGGACGAGCCCTCGGCCGCCGGCCAGCTCGGCCGCATCCTCCGCGCATGTGTCCGCCACACCGACGGCCCGGCCGGGCTCCATGTCCTCTGCGCGCCCCATGTCCTCTGCGGGCTTCACGACCTCTGCGGGCTTCACGACCTCGCCGGGCCCGGCATCCTCGGCTTCGGCGGCGAGCACCGACCGGTACGCGGGCACGTCGCGGAGCAGTTCGGCGTGGGTGCCGATGGCGGCGATCCGCCCGTCGGCGAGCAGCGCCACCCGGTCCGCGAGGGCGACGGTCGACGGCCGGTGCACCACCACGAGCGCGGTGGTGTCCCGAAGCACCCGGGCCAGCGCCCGTTCGACAAGCGCCTCGGTCTGCACGTCCAGCGCCGACAGCGGGTCGTCGAGCACCAGCACCCCGGGCCGGCCGAGCACCGCCCGGGCCAGCGCCAGCCGCTGCCGCTGCCCTCCGGAGAGGGAGAGCCCCTGCTCGCCGATCCGGGTGTCGAGGCCCCATGGCAGGTCGTACACGAAATCGGCCTGTGCCACGGCGAGCGCCGCGCGTACCTCCTCGTCGTCGGCGTCCGCCCGGCCGAGGGTGAGGTTTTCCCTGACGGACATCGAGAAGAGCGTGGGTTCCTCGAAGGCGACACCGACCCGGCTCCGGAGCGAGTCGAGCCGGACGTCCCGGATGTCCCGACCGTCCAGGGTGATCCGGCCGGCGGTGACGTCATGCAGGCGGGGCACCAGCGACAGCAGGGTGGTCTTGCCACAGCCGGTGGCGCCGACGATGGCCAGCGTCTCGCCGGGCTCCACCGCCAGGTCGACCCCGCGCAGCACCGGCGGACCCTGCGGGTAGCCGAAGCAGACCCCCTCGAAGCGGAGCGCGCCACTCCGCCCGGCGCTGCCACCCTGCCCGGCGCTGCCGACCGGGGCCAGGGTCACCGCACCGGGCCGGTCGACGATCGCCGGGCGGGTGTCGAGCACCTCGAATATGCGATCGGATGCCGTCATCGCCTCCTGGGCGTTGGCGATGATCCAGGCGAGTGACTCGATCGGCCAGATGAGCATCAGTTGCAGGCTGACGAAGGCGACCAGCTCGCCGATGCTGAGTGAGCCGTGCGCGACGGCCACCGCACCGGCGACCAGCACCGCGCCGAGGATCAGGTTCGGCACCAGGTCGAACTGGGCGGAGGTGCGGGCGAGCAGCCGGCCCTTGCCGGTGGCGGTGTCGTGCAGCGTACGGGTACCGGCCGCGAACCGGCGGGTCATCTCCGGCCGCCGGCCGAACGCCCTGATGGTGCGTACACCCTGCGCGGACTCCTCGATCAGCGTGGCCAGGTCGCCCTGCTCGTCCTGGAGCCGGCGCGCCGCGAGCAGGTACGCCCGGGTGAACCGCCGGCTCGCCAGGAAGAGCGGCACCGCGCCCGCCGCGACCAGCAGGCCGAGGCCGGGGTGCAGCACGATCAGCAACGTCACCACCGCGAGGTAGGTGGTGACGTTGACGACGAGGAAGAGCAGCCCGAAGGAGAGGAAGCGCCGGATCACCGACAGGTCGCTGGTGACCCGGGACAGCAGCTGGCCGGACTGCCAGCGGTCGTGGAAGCCGATGTGCAGGCGTTGCAGGTGGGCGTAGAGCTCGTCCCGGATGGTGGCCTCCATCCCCACCGCCGAGGAGGACTGGGTCCATCGCCGAATGAAGATCAACACGGCTTCGGCGAGGCCGAGCAGCAGTGCCAGCCCGCCCAGCCGGAGCAGCCCGCCGGGGTCGCGGTCCGCGATCGGCCCGTCGACCGCCCGCTGCACCACCAGCGGTACGCAGATGCCCGCCCCGGTCGCCGCGAACGCCGCGAGGAGCAGCCAGACCAGTTGGCCACGGTATGGCCGGAGGTAGCGCCGGAGCCGCCAGAGGTTGCGGGGCAGTGGGGTGCGGAGCAGCGGATTGCCGGGCGGCCGGACCGGGCGACGGGCCAGCCGTCCGGTACCGCGCCGGTCGGGCCGCCACAGGCTGCGCGCCGGGCGCACCCGCAGCCGGGCGGTCAGTCGGAGCCGGGCGGTCAGCCGGGCGGTCAGTCGGAGCACTGGCCGGTCCCGGACCGTGGGCTTGTCGTCACGATCCGGCACCATCCCCTGACGGTATCGGCAAATACCGGGGACGACTGAGTCGTGTTGTTGTCACCTGTCGCCGTCCGCCGCCCTCGTTCACCGGACCGCCGCTGATCCGCTGATCAGTGCTCGTAGCCGACTGATCAGTGCTCGTAGCCGCCGATCAGTGGTCGTGGTGCCGGTCCCGGTGGTGACGGCGGCGTGCCATCAGCCGCTCGGCCTGCACCCGGAGGCGTACGGCGTCGAAGCCGGCCGGCGCCGGCGCGGCCAGCACCAGCGCGCGGAGCAGTCCGGCGTACCGTTCGCCGAGCCGGGCGCGGGCCGCGTCGAGCCCGCCCGCTGGCCCCGGGGGCACGGCCGGCGCCGGCAGGCTCGCCGGGGCCGGGGCCGGGGCCGGGGCCGGGGCCGGGGCCGGAGCGGTGGCGGTGGTGCGCGGGTGCGTGGCGGAGCCGCCCTCGACCACCCGCCGGATCCGGGCCAGGGTGTCGGCGAGCACCTGGTCGCGGGGATAGTCACCGTCCCACTCCAGCAGCACCCCGGGTGGCCGGGCCAGCGCGCACAGCTCGGCGAGCAGTTGGTAGATCTCCTCCGACGGCGCACGGGTGTGCGTGTCGTGCCAGATGCCGTCCCGCGAGTATCCGCCCGCCACGTGTACGTACGCCAGGGCGTCCGGCGGCAGCGCGGCCAGGGTGTCGAGTGGATCGACCGCCTGGTTGTGCCGGTTGGTGTGCAGGTTGGCCACGTCGACGAGCAGCCGTACCCCGGTCCGGTCGACCAGCTCGGCCAGGAACTCGCCCTCGGTGAGTTCGTCGTCCGGCCATCCGAACAGCGCCGCCACGTTCTCCAGGGCCAGCGGCACCGGTAGCGCCGCCTGTGCCAGCCGGACGTTCGCCACCAGCACCTCCAGGCAGTCCCGGGTGCGGGGCACCGGCAGCAGATGTCCCGCCTCCATCCCGGCCGCCCGGACCACCGCGACATGCTCGCTGACCAGCGGTGATCCCAGCATCTCGGCACAGGCGGCCAGGTGGGCGAGGCGGTCCCGGTCGGGCGGCTCCGCACCGCCGAGGCCGAGCCCCACGCCGTGCGGTACGACGGGTACGCCCCGGGCGCGCAGCAGCCGGAGCGATTCCGGCAGCCGGGGTGGGCGCAGCCGCTCGGCGATCACCTCGACGAAGTCGACCCCCGGCAGCCGCTCCACGGTGAGGTCGATCTCAGGTCGCCAACCGATCCCGACACCCAACATCCTCATCGACCTCCCGACTCAAGCCCGGCACGTGCGCGTCCGCGGTCGGCACCGGCAGCGACCGGACGGCTCGTGGCGTGCCGGCTCAGCCGCCGCACCCGCAGCCTCCGCAGCCTCCGCCGCACCCGCCGCAGCCGCCTGCGGTGCCACCGCCCTCGGGCGCGGGTGGGCGGAGCGCGGTTTCCAGGGTGGGGTCGTCGAGCATGACCAGCCCGCCGAGCGCCACGGCGAGCGCGACCGGCACCAGGGCACGGCGCTGCCCTGGGCCGCGGGAGATCTCGTCGGACCTCCGCAGCAGGGCATCCCGGAGCGCCGGGGCGATCCGGTGGGACGGGTGTTTCTCGCCATGCCAGCCGCCGTGTTCACCGAGGGTGTCGACCGCCCGTCGGCCCTCCAGGTAGGCGCGGATGCCGAGCCCGCCGACGGCCGTACCGAGCAGCGCCGCGCCGAGAGCCGGCCACGCGTCGACCGGGAGGAACGCCGCCGCCAGCACCAGCAGCCAGGGCAGGACGACGGCGCCGATCGAGGCGGCGAGCAGCTCGGCCAGCCGCGTGCTGGTCGGCTTTACCGCGTCATCAGAGGTCAGCATGCCGAGGCGTTCCAGCCGCCGGTGGATGTCGAGCATCTCGGACCCGTGTCGGAGTGCCGCCCGCAGGTCGGCCGCGGACCGTACCGGCTGCGGTCCGGTCGTGAGCCGGTCCATGATCGCCTGTTCCAGCGGCTTGGGCGGGCGTGGCTCGCCGGTGACGGCGCTGACCTCTCCCTCCCGGGAGATCCGTACCGACCGTTTGCGGTGCAGCGTGACGAGCGCCGTGTCGACGGCATGCCCGGAACCGCCCGTCAGATAGGCCATCTCGTACGGGCCGAGTTCGGCGAGCGGATCTCCGGTGAACGCCGGTCGCCACTGCCGTTGCCGTACCTGTGGCAGCCATCCGTCCAGTGCCTCCCGGGCCCGGTGCCGGGCCCGGAGGACGAGCCCGACGGGGATGATGGCTACCAGGGCGAGCAGCAGGGTCATGGTGGCTCCCGGCGAGGTGGACCGACCGATCAGTCCGGTGCCGGGGCTCTGCCTGTCTCGGGGACCGGCGCGGCCCCTGATCGGTGTGCGTCAGTATATTTCGCCGTGTCACCCGCGTTCGTGGGCGATCAGCCAGGTTTTCACCGGCAGCCCCCACCGGTAGCCGCCGAGGCCACCGTCGGTGCGCAGCACCCGGTGGCACGGTACGAAGAGTGCGGCCGCGTTCTGCGCGCAGGCCATCGCGGCCGCCCGGACCGCGCGGGGCCGCCCGGACAGCTCGGCGAACCGGGTGTAGGTGATCGGCTCTCCCGGCTTGACCTGACGCAGCGTCTCCCAGGCGTGCGCGAGGAACGCGCCGTCGGTGTGCTGGCGGACCGGCACCGCGTCTATCGCGGCGAGGTCACCGTCCAGATAGGAGCGGATGGCCGAGGTGACCGGACCGAGGTCGGACCGCTCCCGCACGGGGCCGCGTAACCGGGGGTGTACCAGGGCGAGCAGCTCGGCGCTCTCCGTGGTGAAGCCGGCCGCGTACACCATCCCGTCCGGGTCGGCGAGCACGGTCAGCGGTCCGGCCGGCGTCTCGATCCGGCTGCTCGACATCTCGTTCACTGCGTTCTCCATCGTTCAGCTCACGCTCTCCACAGTCTGATCACCGCGTACGACCGCCAGGGCCGCCAGCGGCCGGCGTACGCGTCGAGACCGGCCGGGTCGTCCGGCAGGCCGAGGGTTGCCGCACCCCGGCGTACGCCGAGGTCGGTGGGGAGGAAGACGTCGGGGTCGCCGAGCGCCCGGATCGCGACGTAGCCGGCGGTCCAGGCTCCGATCCCGGGCAGCCGGGTGAGCCGCTCGACCAGCTCCGCCCGGTCCGCGCCGGGGTCGAGGTCGAGGTCACCGGTGGCGACCGCCTCGGCCACGGCCCGGATCGTGGTACGCCGGGCGGCCGGCATGCCGAACGCGGTGTCCGGCAGCGCCAGTACCTCCTCGGCGGAGGGAAACGGCCGGATTCCGCACCCCCGCTCGACCACGCCGGGGGAGGAGCCGTCCGCATCCGTCCGTCCGGCGGTCGCCGGACCGGCGGCGGCGACGAGTCGAGCCAGCACGGCGCGGGCGCCGGCGACCGAGACCTGCTGGCCGACGACGGCCCGGACGGCCATCTCGAAGCCGTCCACCGCACGCGGTACCCGAATGCCCGGCTCCTTCGCCACCGCCTCGGCGAACACCGGATCGGCGCCGAGCACCGCGTCCACCGCCTCCGGGTCGGCGTCCAGGTCCAGGAGCCGGCGGCAGCGGGCGACCGCCGGAGCCAGGTCGCGCAGGTCCGCCAGGCGGAGGGTGGCGGCGACGTGTCCGGGCAGCGGAGTCATGCTGATCTCGGCCGGCCCGTGCGGCAGCCGCAGACCACGGCGGTACGACCCGGCCTCGACCCGCTCGACGCCGGGGACCGCCCGCAGGGCGAGAAAGTCGAGCAGCGCCTCGGCGTGCAGCGGCGCCCGGTAGGCGAGCCGAAGCGCAATCGTCCCTGCCGTGCCGCTCGTCCCCGCTGTGCCGCTCGTCCCGGCGCTGCTGCTGGCTCCCGCCGTGCCGGTGGCGGCGGGGCCGGGCGGCGGGGCGGCGTCGGAGCCCACCGGCCGGGCCGGGCGGCCGCCCGAGCGGCGGGGCGGGGCGCCGGCCGAGCGGCGAGCGGTCTCGCGCAGTTGGGACGGTGCCACCGCGTACACCTCGCGGATCGTGTCGTTGAACTGGCGCACGCTGCCGAAGCCGGCGGCGAAGGCGATCTCGGCCAGGCCGAGGTCGGTGGTCTCGATCAGGATCCGGGCGGTCTGCGCGCGCTGGGCCCGGGCCAGTGCGAGCGGCCCGGCGCCGACCTCGGCGACGAGCATCCGGTTGAGGTGCCGCTCGGTGTAGCCGAGCCGGCCGGCCAGTCCCGGCACCCCATCCCGGTCGACCACCCCGTCCCCGATCAGCCGCATCGCCCGGCCGACGACGTCGGCCCGGACGTTCCAGTCGGGCGATCCGGGGGCGGCGTCGGGCCGGCAGCGCCGGCAGGCGCGCAGCCCGGCCCGCTGCGCGGCGGCGGCCGAGGCAAAGAACCGGACGTTCTCCCGCTTCGGGGTCGTCGCCGGACAGGACGGCCGGCAGTAGATGCCGGTGGTGGTGACGCCGGTGTAGAACCAGCCGTCGAAGCGCTGGTCCCGGCTGTCGACCGCCCGGTAGCAGCGTTCGAAGTCCAGCTCCATGCCCTCGATGGTGCCGCGTGCCCGCCGCGTTGACTCGCGGAAATCGGACCTGGCTGTGCGGGTCTCGCCCGTCGCGGCGGCGGTGGGGGCACGTCCGTAGACTTCACCCCGGGCCGGGCCGGTGGCGCATACCGGGTCGCGGGAGGCTATGAGAGAGGCAGTCGCGTTCGCATGACTTCACTGACCATCGGTATCGTCGGCCTGCCCAACGTCGGCAAGAGCACTCTGTTCAACGCGCTCACCAAGAACGACGTGCTGGCCGCGAACTACCCGTTCGCCACCATCGAGCCGAACGTCGGGGTGGTCGGCCTGCCGGACGAACGGCTGGGCAGGCTCGCCGAGATCCACGGCTCGCAGAAGATCATCCCTGCGCCGGTCTCGTTCGTCGACATCGCCGGCCTGGTCCGGGGCGCCTCGAAGGGGCAGGGCCGGGGCAACGCGTTCCTGGCCAATATCCGGGACGCCGCCGCGATCTGCCAGGTCGTCCGGGTCTTCTCCGACCCGAACGTCGTGCACGTCGACGGCAAGGTCTCGCCCGGCGACGACATCGAGACGATCAACACCGAACTGATCCTGGCCGACCTCCAGACCATCGAGAAGGCGCTGCCCCGGCTGGAGAAGGAGGCGAGGGTCCGCAAGGACCGGGCCGCCGCCGTCACCGCCGCGAAGAAGGCGGCCGAGCTGCTCGACACCGGGGTCACCCTCTACGCGGGCGCGGCGAACGCCGGGATCGAGGTGGCGGAGCTGCGTGAGCTGCACCTGCTGACCACCAAGCCCTTCCTGTACGTCTTCAACGTCGACGAGGCGGAGCTGGGCAGTGCCGACCTGCTGGACGAGCTGCGCCAGCTTGTCGCGCCGGCCGAGGCGATCTTCATGGATGCCAAGGTCGAGTCGGAGCTGACCGACCTGCCCCCGGACGAGGCCCGGGAGCTGCTGGAGTCGATCGGGCAGTCCGAGCCCGGCCTCGACCAGCTCATCCGGGTGGGCTTCCGCACGCTGGGGCTGCAGACGTACCTGACGGCCGGGCCGAAGGAGGCGCGGGCCTGGACCATCCCGGTCGGGGCGACCGCGCCGGAGGCCGCCGGTGTGATCCACTCGGACTTCCAGCGCGGCTTCATCAAGGCGGAGGTCGTCTCCTACGACGACCTGGTCGCCGCCGGCTCGATGGCAGCGGCCAAGGCCGCCGGCCGGGTCCGGATCGAGGGTAAGGACTACATCATGCAGGACGGCGACGTGGTCGAGTTCCGTCACGCACCAACAGCACCGAAGAAGTGAGCCCAACCGTCAGGCAATCCCGTGGTGCGCGAGGCGAAGAGTTGATCGTCCGCAAGGTCCGATGTCCCGGGTGTAAGCGGTCGGAACGCACCTTGCGGAGGCTGCCACCAAACTTCAAGTGTGCCGACGTCATCTGTGATTTCTGCGGCTATCTCGCGCAGGTCAAGACGAAGTCGTTGCGAGGCCCGCTGCCGGACATATGCCCGTCGAAGATCCCGGGGGCTGCCTGGGCACCGCAGCTCGCACGGATGGAGGCGGGTATCTACTTCTCGCTGTTCATCGTCCTTGAGAACGACCTCGGCATGATGTCGATTTTTCTTCTCCCCCGAGACCTTCAGGTCCCCGACATGTTCGTTCCCCGTAAGCCGCTCGGCCCTACCGCCAGGCGTGCGGGCTGGCAGGGTTTTACGATTGATCTATCGCGCGCGTTAGGCCGGCCGACGCGGTATGCGGACGGCGGCGTGGTCGAGTTCAGGTGTCGGTAGGGTCTTTGAGTTGGTTGCGGTAATTTCATGCCCGTCGCGGGCGATCGTCCCACCGATCGTCACCGTCTGGTGCGAATGGTACGGGTCGTCCGCGGCGTCATGTGGTTCCGCTTCCAGGTCGAGCCCCGCTTCAACTATGGCAGGGATCCGCACGAGGTCGACGTGTACATCGAGGGGGAGGTTTCCGCACCCCCGCGTACCAGGGTCATTGCGTAGTCGGGTAGCTGCTGGTCACGGTGGTGATGAGGTCGTGGGGTCGGCGGTTGGCGCGTCGGGTGGCTCGGGCGATGTTGGTCTCGCCGTTGCCGCGATGGAATCCGATCGCGGTGTTTCGCAGGACCGCCGCGACGGCGGGTCCGGTGCCGGTGCGGGCTCGGTGGGAGTCCTCGCCGAAAGTCACATCGCGGACCCAGTGCAGCCGGTTCTCGATATGCCATTCCAGCCGGGCCCATTCCTGCAGGTCAGCAGGCTGGGCGTGGACGGCGGGTAACGATGCCACCAGATAGACCGTCTCCCGCGTTCGCTTGCCAGCCACGGTGCGGGTACGGGTGATCCGGACCGCCTGCTGAGCATGAGGAAAGCCGATGCCGCCGGGAGTCTGCAGGGTCAGCGCCTTGACGGTGCGGGTTTCGTGGCGGCTGTGTCCGGTGTCGCGGTGCTGGTCCCCGACCGGCACCTGCGCCCACGGCAACTGCTTGAGCTGGGCGTACAAGGTCGGCTGGTTGGCCTTGACCGACACGTACAGGTCCCCGCCGGCAGCGGCGACAGCTCGGGCGTGGGCGAGCTGTGTGTGCAGGGCGTCCGCGACGATCACCACCCCGGCCAGGCTGCCCAGCCGTGCCGTGACCTGTTCCAGCAGCGGGGCGAACGCCGGGATTTCGTTCGACTTCGCCGCGACCTGCACCTGCGCCAGGACCACACCGGTCGAGGTGTCGTAGGCCGACAGCAGATGGACCCGTCCCTCGGGCAGAACCGCGCCCCGCAGCACCTTGCCATCAACGGCGATGACCCGCCGCACCGGCGGCGGCGCCGACACCCGCGAGCACAGCCAGTCGGCCAGGACCGCCGTCAACATCTCGGCGTCGACGCGGACCAGCAGCCGCCACACCGTGGTCAGCACCGGTATCCGGCCGGTGAACCCGAGCCGGCCCCACGCCGGCGCATCGAGATCATCAACCCAGTCGACGATCGCGGCGAACGTGCAAGCCCCGGCCATCACCGCGCACACCGCGACCGCGAGCACGCTGGTCAGGGGATAGCGGATCCCTCGCGGGTCACGCGGGTCAGGAACCCGCGCCAGGGCCTCCAGCAGGCCAAACGCCTCATGACCGGCAGCCGTGCTGTCGGACGGGGTAGGGGCGTGCCGGCGGATCACGTCGATCAGCGATGATGACATGCGCGGGTGTGGTCCTTCTCGGTGTCATGTTGTCTCAGCAACTCCATGATCACCGACGGGCCGCACCCGTACCGCATCACCCTCCACACAGGTCACGGCACCGCGTACAGCCAGGTCAGACGCACCTCGATCGACTACGCAAAGACCCTGCCCCGCGTACTCCCTCATGATGAGCGCCATTCGATATCCGGAATCCCGGATTGGCGAGCGGCCGCGCGAACGGAGCGAGGCGGGGGCGTGGGTGCGACCTTCGTGCTGCGTGAGGCGTGGGCCGCTCCCGCTACACCGGCCGTTGGCGGGAGATGGCCGAGCGGTCAGCGATGACGCTCAAGCTCATGACGTACGCACCGACCGGCGCGGTGATCGCCGCCCCCCACCGCCGGGCTACCCGAGCAGATCGGTGGAAGCCGGAACTGGGACTACCGCTACACGTGGATCCGTGACGCGTCGTTCTCCGTGTACGCCCTGCTCAGCTTGGGCTTCACCGACGAGGCGTGGCAGTACCGGCTGATGGGTGGACGACCGGATCCGGGACGCCGAGGAAACCGGCGTACCGCTGCAGATCATGTACCGCGTCGACGGCTCACCCGATCTCGCCGAGGAGGTGCTGGACCACCTTGAGGGGTATCGGGGCTCAGCACCGGTGTGGGTGGGCAACGGCGCGGCCGGCCAACTGCAGCTCGATATTTGCGGCGAGGCGCTCGACGCCCTCCATTTCGCGGACAGTCACGGCCTGATGAATTCACACCAGGAGTGGCTGAGCACCGTGCGGATGGTGGACTGGCTCTGCGAGAACTGGGACCAGCCCGAGCAGGGGATCTGGGAAGCGCGTGGCGATCGCCAGGACTTCACCTTCGGACGCCTGATGTCCTGGGTAGCCCTCGACCGGGCCGTTCCGCCTCGCTCACAAGCGCGGACGACCGGGCGACACCAGCCGATGGGCGAACACCCGGAACCCAGAGTGCTGGCTATGGTTTCCGTTAGCCAGGGTCGTGGTGGGCCGGCTGCGCCACCCCTCCGTAGCGAACAGGTGGCCGAGCCTGTTCGTAGTCTGCATCGGCGTGATGATGGCCTTCGTCAACGCCTCGTCGACCATCGGGGCGCTTGCCTCGATCCAGGACGACCTCCACGTCTCGGGCAGCACGCTGGTGTGGATCACCAGCTCGTTCACGCTCGCGTTGGTGAGCCTGGTGATGTCGGCCGGGACGGTCGGCGAGCTCTACGGTCGCCGCCTCACCTATCTCGTTGGCGTTGTGCTCGCCGCGTCCAATCCCGCCCCGGCGAACCGCCGCACCTGACTGGCCACACCCACCGTGTCCCACACCGCCCGGTTCAGCAACCGCTGAGTCCGATCCGGCGCGGCGGCCCCGATCTGCTCCGCGATGGCCCACCCGTTGTCCTTGGGCACCCCACTGACCAGCGCCGAGACATACCGGCCCGCCTGCTGCCACGTCCGCGTCCGGACGAAACACGACCGCAGCCGCCCCAACAACTCGGCCCGTGCCCGCACCGCGCGGGCGGCCGCTACCCCGGCGGCAGCAGCCGCCTTCGATCTAGTTGCAACGCCTTTCAGTTAGGGCAGTGGTTGGTTGGTCAAGGGTCGTTGGTGATGACATCGATGCTGGTGGTGGCCTTGTAGGTGCGGCGATCGATGTTCGGTCCGCGGGCTTGGTACTTGGAGTTCGAGCGTTTGATCATGCGGCTCTTGGTGCGGATGCGGCGTTCGGGCAGCAGGTTGGCCAGGACACGTTCGCCGATGGCGCCGACCAGGTCGATGACGGTGTCGGCGATGACGCCGGCGGCGTGGACGACTTGGTCGCGGGCGGCGTTGAGGGCGGTGGTGAAACTGGCCCGGTCCGGGTCGAGGCCGGGCTGGCTGTCGGTGGCGTCGACCATGGCGGTGCGTAGCAGTTGGTAGACGATCAGCAGGGCGTGGATCTCCTGGTCGACGCCGTCGGGGGTGCGGGCGCGTAGGACCCGGCCGCCGAGGATGGTGGATTTGAGTTCCAGGTAGGCGGTCTCGATCTCCCATCGCTGGTGGTAGAGGGTGACGAGGTCGGCGGCGGGGTAGCGGGACGGGTCGAGCAGGGTGGTGATGAGCCGGTAGTCACCGATGTGGCTGCCGGTGGTGGTGGTGATGCTGATTCGGGCCTCGATCACGCGGACGTGTCGGCCGCCGATGACTGATAGCCAGGATCCGTCGCGGTAGCGGTGGATCAGCGGGAGTCTGCGGCCGGTCTTGCAGCGGATCAGCAGGTTCGCTCCGGTCGCGGTGAAGGCGGTGATCAGGTCGGCGGCGCAGTAGTTGCGGTCGGCCAGTAGCAGCATCCCGGCGCGTAGGCTGCGGGCGAGTCGCTCGGCTTGGGCTGTCTCGCCGGTGGTGCTCGGGTCGAACACGGCGTCGATGACCGTACGAGTGCCGCAGGTCAGCAGGGCGCTCAGCCGCAGTGTCGGGTAGCCGGAGCCGCCGTTGTTGCACCGGTGTTTGACGTAGCGGTGCAGGTTGGCCGGCGAGTCCGCGACAGCGATCATGGTGCCGTCGATGACGACCGGCAGCAGGCCCCGCCACCACACGGTGGCGACGGCGCCGGTGGCCGCAGGCCCTCGTAGCAGGTCGAACAAGGCCCGCAACGGGGCCGGGCCGAGTCGTTGCCGGGCTTGGCGTAACGCGCTGCCGCTGGGGTCCGGTACCGGTAGCCCGCGCAGGCCGGCGACGAGTTTCGCCCACACCTGCCGGTAGCCGCAATCGGCGAACAGACAACCGGCCAGCAGCAGATACACCACGACCCGGGCCGGCAACAGGCGGACCCGTCGCTGCGTACGCCGGGTCGTGGCCAGCACATCATCGACCATCTCGAACGGCACGAGGCGGGTCAACTCACCGAGATGACCCGCCGCGAACGGTCCGGCAGCTACCGTGACCGTCCGTGTTATGGCAATCTGATCCACCGAGCGGGGTTCCTGGTTCGGGTTGTCTTGGAGTGACAAACCTTGATACCGGAACCCCGCCTCTCATTCCCTGATCAACACACCCCTTGACCAGCCCCACCCACGCCTAACTGAACGACGTTGGATCTAGTTGTCCTCACAACACATGATCAACAGGCGGCTGCGTCCATGTTGCACCACCCCACCCGTTCCACCCGGCGAGCAACCACCACATTAGGTCAGAACACCAATGGCGGCTGCCGTACTGAGCTCTTCAGCACTCACCATCGTCGAGGCCGTCCACGCCGGTACACGCGGGCTGTAGGCGGGATCTCCGGCGGCCGAAGATCCGGTTCCGGGCAACCTCCGTCGAGGCCCAACGCGTTCCTGCGTCAGGTACTCGACGAGGAGGTAACCAGATGCGCCGACTGTTCGGTGCCGTCGTGGCGGGCGTCCTGATCGCCCTCGCGCTCGGCGTACCCGTGCAGGCCGCCAGGCCGGGCGGTTCCGGCTGGGTGCACGTGCCCAGCCCACCGTTCGACTATCCAGCCGGACTGACCTGTGATTTCGGGGTGCACGGCGAACCCATTGTGGACAAGGTGTACTACCGGACCCTCACCACCGCACCGGACGGTACGGCCCGGACCGAGGCCGCCGTCGGGCCGCTGATCTACCGGCTGACCAACGTCTCCACCGGGGCGACCGTCGAGGGCGACGCGAGCTCGAGCAGCCTGATCACCCACCACGACGACGGGGCCCTGACCTACCGGCTCCACGGCCCGCTCCTGCTCGGCATCCGTGAGGGTCGCAGCAACCTTCCCGGCGGCCTCTACGTCATCGACGGCGTCGCCTGGCGCCTCGACATCAGCGCCGACAACTTCCGCACGATCTCCGGCGCCTACCGGATCGCCCAGGACGTCTGCGCCGATCTGAGCTAGTCGCCGTCACCGGCCCCGGAGAGCGCGCGTCTCGCGGCGCGCTCTCCGGGGCCGGCCGATGCGGCTCAGGCGGTCTGGGCGGCGGCCAGCCCCTGGGCGATCGTGTCGGCGATCGGGGTCGTCGGGCGGCCGGCGAGCCGGGACAGGTCGCCGGGAGTGCCGGCGAGCCGACCCCGGCTGATCGCGTCGTCCACGTCGACCAGCACCTCGGCGAAGGGCGCCGGCACGCCGAAGCCGATCAGCATCGCCGCCCGTTCGGCCGGGTCGATCGACCTGTGCACGATCGTGCGGCCGCTCTGCCGGGACACCTCCTCGGCGAACTCCTCGAACGTCCACGCCGTGTCGCCGCTCAGCTCGTACGCCCGGCCCAGGTGCCCGTCCTCGCGCAGCACGGTGGCGGCCGCCGCCGCATAGTCGGCACGGGTGGCGGTGGCGATCCGGCTCCCCGGGGCGACGTTGGTGACGATGGCTTCCTGTGCCAGGATGCCCGGGATCTCGTTGACGGCGTACATCTCCGAATACCAGTTGTTGCGCAGGAACGTGTAGGGCAGGCCCGAGGCGATGATCAGCCGTTCGGTCTCCCGGTGGTCGTCGGCGAGCCGGAAGTCGGCCTCCGGCCCGCCGAAGACGCTGACGTAGCCCAACTGGGCGACGCCGGTGGCCCGGGCCGCGTCGATCACCGCGGCGTGCTGCGGCACGCGCCGGCCCGCGTCGGTGGCGGAGATCAGCAGAACCCGGTCCTCGGGCCGGAACGCCCCGGTGAAGCTCTCCGGCTCGTCGTAGTCGGCGACGTGCAGCCCGATGCCCTGGGCCACCAGGTCGGCGGCTTTCTCCTTGCTGCGTGCGACGGCCGTGATCCCGCCCGCCGGTACGCCGGCACCGAGCAGGTCCGCGATGATCAGGCGGCCGAGTTGGCCGGTGGCCCCGGTGATGACGATGCTCATCGAGTGCTTCCTCCGTTGGTGACACGGTGCCGTCATGGCATAGGCCCAGCTCCTGGACCTGTCGCTAACTTTATCTACGGTACCTGTCTGGTGGGAAGTACGCACTTCTGGGTAAGGTACTGGTGTGAGCGTCAGTGAAGCGTCCAGATCGCGGATATCGGCCGGCGGGGGTGCGGGCGCGCCCCCGCCCGACGTCAACCGCGCGGATTGTCCCTCCCGGGGCGTGCTCGAACACGTCACCAGCCGCTGGGGTGTGCTGGTGCTCTCCGCGCTCCTGCACCGCTCCTACCGCTTCAGCGAGCTGCGCCGGCACGTCGGCGGGGTGAGCGAGAAGATGCTCGCGCAGACCCTGCAGACCCTGGAGCGCGACGGCTTCGTGCACCGCGCCGCCAGGCCGGTGATCCCGCCCCGGGTGGACTACTCGCTGACGCCGCCCGGCCGGGAGGTCGCCGAGCAGGTGTCCGGGCTGGCACGCTGGGTCGAGGGCCGGCTCGGCGACGTCCTCGCGGCTCGCGGGGCCTACGACACCGCGCGGGACGGCTGACGCGCACGGCGTGCCCGGCCGCTCGTGCGGCCGGGCCCGGCGGCCCGGTCAGGCGGAGATGTAGTGCAGGATCACGTTGTGCACGTGGTGGCTCTTCTGGTCGCCCCGGAACTCCACCTCGTAGGTGTGGGTGCCGACGTTGATCGCGATGGCCCCGGTGGAGAAGAACGAGCCGCCCCAGGACTTGTTGCTGACCACGCTCACGCTGGTGATCTTCGAGTACGGGATGCTGGTGATCGCGAACTTCTTGCCGATGAAGGACTTGTCCTGGATGATCACACGCCGGTCGGTCAGGCCGATGAATCCGGTGCCGGCGCCGACGGCGTCGTAGACGGCGATGACCTGCTCGCCGTCGAGGAGGCCGCTCTCGATCTGCTTGAGCTGTTCGCGACGGTCATAGGTGACGTTGGCCATGATCCGAGCGTAGAAGGGCTCCGCCAGTCGCGCTCAGTTCGGAGCGGCGGTCACGGCGCGGTAGACATCCTCGATACGGGCAGCGAGAGTGACCTCGCCCTCCGTGATAGCGCTCTCGTCACGGGGGCCGATCCTGATCTGGGTGTATCCGTCCAGCCGGCGGATCTCGGGGCGGAGATGCAACGCGTCCGCGATGATCTTTATCCGCTCGGTGAGCGCCGCGTGCTGGGTGTCGTCGAGGATGAGGGTTCTCCTGATCTGCTGACCCTCGCGGGTCCAGTCGCCCAGTAGGGTGAGTGCGTCGCTCAGGTAGTCGCGGTCCATCCGGCCGCCCCACAGAGCGCGCATCGCCAAACCTCCCAGGCGTCGTTGCCGGCTTGTGGCCAAATCGTCGCCATCCCGTGTCTTGGTCGGTGCTCCCTAGTCTGTCTCCGGCCGGCGGGTGTGTCCACGTCCACCCTTCCGTCTTCTATTGGCCGGTGGGGCCGGCTCAGCTACCCGAAAACCCGATTGATCTGGCACGCTGGACCCTCGTGCGGACCGATCGGGCGAACGGTAACGACCGTCATGGGGCGACTGGGGGGTTTTCCGGACCCCGTGGCCGGGTGCCGAAGGTCGTGGTGGGTGCGGCCATCGTCGCCGCCGGACGGGTGCTGGCCTGTGCGCGATCTCACCCTCCGGAGGTGGCCGGCCGGTGGGAGTTTCCGGGCGGCAAGGTCGAATCCGGCGAGTCGGAGGTGGCCGCGCTGGTCCGGGAGTGCGCCGAGGAGCTGGGCGTACGCGTCGAGATCGGCGAGCGGATCGGCCGGGACGTCCCGATGGGGCACGGCAGCTCGGTGCTGCGGGTCTATCTCGCCCGGCTCGTCGCCGGCGAACCGCAGCCGCTGGAGCACGCGGAGCTCCGCTGGCTGGGCCCGGACGAGCTGGAGAGCGTGCCGTGGCTGCCGGCCGACGAGCCGATCGTGGCGGCGCTGCGTCCCGTGCTGACCGTTTCGCCGTCCTGACCGTCCCGCCGCCATGGAGACGGCGGAGGCCGACGGCCGTCCGCGCGGGTCGGGATCGCCGTCCGGCAACCCCGACCCGTAACACGGCACGGACGGGCTCAGTCGTCGTCCTGGGGCTGCTTCGGATGGCTGTAGTTGAGGCCCTCGGCCGGCAGCGGGAACGTCACGTCCTCGCCGAACGGCGACGGTGCGGCCGCCCGGTCGAAGGTGAACTCGCTGATCGGCAGCCGGCCCCGGGAATCCACCGGAGGCGCCGTGGGGTGCGGGACCTGACGGCCCCAGTGCACGCCGTGCTCCGCGCCGGCCTCGGCCTCCGGCTCGTGCGACCCGCCCGCGGTCGAGTGCACCCTGCCCAGCTCGTCGGGGTCGCGCGGGGTCTGGGCCGCTGCGGCCCCGTCCTGCTGCTGCCCACGACGGAAGATCTTGCTACCCAGCCACACAACCGGATCGTACCGCCGGTCGACGACGCGTTCCTTCATTGGGATGATCGCGTTGTCGGTGATCTTGATGTGCTCCGGACAGACCTCGGTGCAGCACTTGGTGATGTTGCAGTAGCCGAGACCCTGCGACGCCTGGGCGTATTCCTTGCGGTCCGTCTTCGTGTCCAGCGGGTGCATGTCCAGCTCGGCGGCGCGGATGAAGTAGCGCGGCCCGGAGAAGGCGGTCTTGTTCTCCTCGTGGTCCCGCACCACGTGGCAGGTGTTCTGGCACAGGAAGCACTCGATGCACTTCCGAAACTCCTGCGACCGCCCGACGTCGAGCTGCTGCATCCGGTACTCGCCCGGCGCCAGCTCCTCCGGCGGGGCGAAGGCCGGCGTCTCCCGCGCCTTGGCGTAGTTGTAGGAGACGTCCGTGACCAGGTCCCGGATGATCGGGAAGGTACGCAGCGGCGTGACCGTGATCGTCTCGTTCTCCTCGAACGTGGACATCCGGGTCATGCAGCCCAGCCGGGGCATGCCGTTGATCTCCATCGAGCAGGAGCCGCACTTGCCGGCCTTGCAGTTCCACCGGCAGGCCAGGTCCGGCGCCTCCGTCGCCTGCAACCGGTGGATGACGTCGAGGACCACCTCGCCCTCGTTCACCTGCACCTGGTAGTCGGTCAGCTCACCGCCGGACTCGTCGCCCCGCCAGACCCTGAAGTGCCGGGTCCCGCCGGCCTTGCCGGTCGTGGTCCCCGGCGCGTCCTGTGTCGCCATTACTTGGCCGCCTCCTCAGCGTGCGCCTCTGCGGTGAGGGCGTCGAAGTCCGCCAGTTCCTCGTCGGTCAGGTACTTGGCCAGCTCGGTGCGGTCGAAGAGCTGGATCAACTCGCCGCGCATCTTCGGCACCGGCTTCTGCTCCAGGCGTACCTTGTCGCCGTCGAGGGAGCAGACCAGGTTGAGGGTGCGCCACCGCGGCGCCATCGTCGGGAAGTCCTCCCGGGTGTGGCCGCCCCGGGACTCCTCGCGCTCCAGCGCCGCCCGGGCGGTGCACTCCGAGACCACCAGCATGTTGCGCAGGTCCAGCGCCAGGTGCCAGCCGGGGTTGTAGCGGCGGCCGCCGGCCACCGCCACCCGGGTCACCCGGTCGCGCAGGTCGGCGAGCTTGACCAGCGACTCCTCCAGCTCACCCCTGCGCCGGATGATGCCGACCAGGTCGCCCATCACCGCCTGGAGGTCCTGCTGCAACGTGTACGGGTTCTCCCCGCCCTCGCGCTCCAGCGGGGCCAGCGCCCGGTCCACCGCGGCCTCGACGTCCGCCGCCGCCACCTGCGGGCGGGCGGGCAGCGCGGCGGCGTACGCCGAGGCGTGCTCGCCGGCCCGCTTGCCGAAGACCAGCAGGTCCGACAGCGAGTTGCCGCCGAGCCGGTTGGAGCCGTGCATCCCGCCGGAGACCTCACCGGCGGCGAAGAGCCCCTGCACGTGCCCGTGCGCCGCGCCGCTGTCCGGGTCGACCTCGACGCCACCCATCACGTAGTGGCAGGTCGGGCCGACCTCCATCGGCTCGGCGGTGATGTCGACGTCGGCCAGCTCCTTGAACTGGTGGTACATCGAGGGGAGCCGGCGACGGATCTCCTCGGCCGGCAGCCGGCTGGCGATGTCCAGATAGACGCCGCCGGCCCGCGTACCGCGACCGGCCTTGACCTCGGCGTTGATCGCCCGGGCGACCTCGTCCCGGGGCAGCAGCTCCGGCGGACGCCGGTTGTTGTCCGGGTCGGTGTACCAGCGGTCCGCCTCCTCCTCGGTCTCCGCGTACTGCCTGCGGAAGACGTCGGGGACGTAGTCGAACATGAACCGCTTGCCTTCGGAGTTCTTCAGCACCCCGCCGTCGCCCCGGACCGACTCGGTGACCAGGATGCCCTTCACCGAGGGCGGCCAGACCATGCCGGTGGGGTGGAACTGGAGGAACTCCATGTTGATCAGCGTGGCGCCGGCCCGCAGCGCGAGCGCGTGACCGTCGCCGGTGTATTCCCAGGAGTTCGAGGTCACCTTGTAGGAGCGGCCGACGCCGCCGGTCGCCAGCACCACCGCCGGGGCCTCGAAGAGGACGAACTCGCCGGACTCCCGGTAGTAGCCGAAGGCGCCCGCGACCCGGTCGCCGTCGAGCAGCAGCTCGGTGATGGTGGTCTCGGCGAAGACCTTGATCCGGGCGTCGTAGTCGCCGTGCGCCTTCTTGTCCTCCTGCTGCAACGAGACGATCTTCTGTTGCAGGGTACGGATCAGCTCCAGCCCGGTCCGGTCGCCGACGTGCGCCAGCCGCGGATACTCGTGGCCGCCGAAGTTGCGCTGCGAGATCTTGCCGTCCCTGGTGCGGTCGAAGAGCGCACCGTACGTCTCCAGCTCCCAGATCCGCTGCGGCGACTCCTTCGCGTGCAGTTCGGCCATCCGGAAGTTGTTGAGGAACTTGCCGCCCCGCATGGTGTCCCGGAAGTGCACCTGCCAGTTGTCCCGGGGGTTCACGTTCCCCATCGCCGCGGCGGCGCCGCCCTCGGCCATCACCGTGTGGGCCTTGCCGAAGAGCGACTTAGAGATGATCGCGGTCCGCTTCCCGGCGAGCCGGGCCTCGATCGCCGCGCGGAGGCCGGCACCACCGGCACCGATGACGACGACGTCGTAGTGGTGTCGTTCGATTCGGGTAGTCATGTCAGAGGCCCTTTAGTTGATGAACCGCAGGTCGTCGAACCAGCCGGCGGAGAGTGCCATGACGTAGAAGTCGGTGAGCGCCAGGGTGCCCAGGGTGATCCAGGCGAGCTGCATGTGCCGGACGTTGAGCTTGGAGACGAACGTCCAGAACCGGTACCGCACCGGGTGCTTGGAAAAGTGCTTCAACCGGCCGCCCGCGATGTGCCGGCAGGAGTGGCAGGAGAGCGTGTACGCCCAGAGCATCACCACGTTGCCGAGCAGGACCAGGTTGCCGAGGCCGAAACCGAAGCCCTCCGGGCTGTGGAAGGCGAGGATGGCGTCGTAGCTGTTGATCAGCGAGATGATCACGGCGGCGTAGAAGGTGTAGCGGTGCAGGTTCTGCCCGAGCAGCGGGAAGCGGGTCTCCCCGGTGTAGGTCCTGTGCCCGTCCGGGACGGCGCAGGCCGGCGGCGAGAGCCAGAACGACCGGTAGTAGGCCTTGCGGTAGTAATAGCAGGTGAGCCGGAACAGCAGCAGGAACGGCAGGGTCAGCGCGGCGTCCGGGATGATCCACCAGCCGGGCAGCACCCGGCCGAGGTGCGCCGCCTCGGGAATGCAGGCTTCCGTCACGCACGGCGAGTAGAACGGGGTCAGGTAGTGGTAGTCCGCGACCCAGTAGAAGTCGTGCATGAAAACCCGCACCGTCGCGTACGTGACCCAGGCGCCGAGTCCGATCACCGTGATCAGTGGTGCGAACCACCACCGGTCGGTACGCAGGGTTCTTGCCGCGATGGACGCGCGCTGGCGCACGCCCCCCGGCAGTCCGGCCGGAGGTGGGGCCGTCCTCGTAGTCATCTATGTCTCCCTGACGGGGCCCGGTCTGGCTGACGGGCACGGATGGTGTTCCGGCGGGGCGCGCGGGGGCAGGGGGGACCCGCAGCCGCGCTACCTGCGTCCGCGTCGGTGCACACGTTACGCCGCACGCTTACCGGCACATGCGCAAGGGAGTCTCGCGGGTTTCCCGCCGATTACGAAAGTCCCGCCCGCGGATAGTCGTGCGGTTGTGCAGAACTTCACTCTGCGCGACCCGCCCCGTCGTGCGGACCGGGCACCCGGGCCACGGCTCAGAGATCGGGTGCGGCGAGCCGCCTGGCGGACGCCGCGCACTCCTCCGGCCCGTGCTGCAGCCGGTCCACCACCGGGCGGCCGAGCGGATCGCGCGGCGCCAGGAAGAAGGCCGGCTCGCCGTTGGTCACCTGCCGGTCGAGGGCGTCGGCGTAGCTGCTCCGGGCGTCGACCAACTGCTGCCAGTACTGGCCACGACCGCGCCGCTCGTCGTCGTCCGGGTCCGCGTCCCACCAGCCGCGCAGCCGCTCGACGTCGGAGAGGAACGGCCGGACCGCGGCGTTCTCGTCCCGGATCGCCGCCGCCCGCTGTCCCGGGCTGTCGGTGGCACCGGGCGGGAGCAACCGGTGGAGCCGCTTCTCCAGGTCCCGGCAGGCGGACTCGGCCCGCGCCTGCGCGGTCCGCTCCCGGTCGGACTCCCGGGTGAACCGGCCCAGGCCGGCGGCGAAGGCGCCGAGGCAGCCGCAGACCAGCAGGACGACGACCGCCGCACCGGCGATCACGGCGATGGTCAGCCGGCGCCGCCGCCGCGCGGCCGGGTCGGGCTGCCGGGCCCCCGGGTCGGGCTGCGGTGCCGCCGGGTCGGGTCGCTGGGCGCCCGTCGTCGTGTCGTCGGCGGCGGGGGTGGTCGCGTCGTCCGTCACGCCACACAGTGAAGCACCGCGAAGCGATCCGGGCATCCCCGCCCGACCCGTCTGTCACATCGGCGGGTCGGGCACCGGTCAGCCGGAGGCGCCGCCGGTGAAGTTCCACGAGGCCAGCCGGAGCGGCGGCGCCGACCACCACGCGTTGCTGAAGGTCTGCGACTGCAGCGCGGCGTGCCGGCCGATCCCGAGTACCGCGCCGGGGGCGAGCGCCTGCGGGTACGACTGGGTGAACCGGAAGTTCTGCACGGCGGCGGTGACCTCACCATCCTCGACCAGCCACACGCCGTTGCGGGTCAGCCCGGTGACGACCAGGCTCTTCGGGTCGAGGATCCGGGTGTACCAGAGGTCGGTGACGAGCAGTCCACGGCGTACCTCGGCGACCAGGGCGGCGGTGTCGGCGTCGACCGCCGGCCCGGACGCCTCGGCCGGATCCGGTGCGCCCTCCGGCGACGGGGCGGGGGCGAGCCCCAGGTACAACGGGAACGCCCCGGCGACCGGGCCGGCCGGCACGGCATGTCCGGTGGAGGCGGCGCCGGCCTCGGCGGCGGTCCGCCGGTCGTGCGCGACGCTCCGGGTGACACCCCCGTCGACCAGCGCGACCCGGCTCCGCGCCGTCCCCTCCGCGTCGAACGGCATCGCCGGCCCGGCCAGCGCGTCGTCCAGCAGCGTCACCGACCGGTCGAACTGCTCCGCCCCCGGTACGACGAACGAGCGCTGCTCGTTGTACGCCTTGCCGTTGAAGCCGTACAACGAGAAGTTCTGCAGCAGGTCGGCGGCGGCGGTCGGCTCGAGTACGACCTCGTAGCGCCCCGGCGGCAGTTCGACGGGAGCGACCCCGGCCCGCGCCTTCACCGAGGCCCGCGCGCCGAGCACGCCGCCGGCCAGGTCGGCGAGGCGGTACGAGCCGAGCCGGGCGACCCCGTCGGCGCCGCCGCACCGGGCGATCCCGTCCATCGCCGCCTCGGTGCTCCGCCCGCGCACCGCGTGCCCGGCCGTGTTGGCGAAGGCGGCCTCCCGGCGCCCGCTGCGGCAGTAGCCGGCCGTCTCCAGCCCGCCGGCCGCCTCGACGAACTCCCGGACCCGCTCGGCCCGCTGCTCCGGACCGGCCGCGGCGGTCGCCTCGTCCCAGTTGCCGTCCCAGCCGCTGCCCCAGCCGCCGGTCCCGCCGTCGCCGTTGCTACCGTTGCTGCCGTTGCCGGCACCGTCGATCGTGGACGGCGGGGTCAGCCCCGGCCAGCCCGGGTCGGGCGGGCAGTGTCGGACCGCCGAGACGGTGCGCTCGACCAGTCCACGCAGCCCCTCGTCGGTGGCCACCGTCGAGACCCCGGTGGCGGTACGCCCGTCGAGGTGCAGCCGCAGCCGCACCACCGTGGCGACGTCGGCCATGTTCTGGTGGATGAACGAGTTGGCGAACCGGGTCAGTGCCAGCTCGGCGTGCTCGGCGCCGACCTCGGCTTCGGCGCCCGCCCCGGCGACCTGCCGGACCAGCTCGACGACCCGACCGGCGAGATCGAGTGGGCTTGTCATCACTGCCTCCATTGCCTCGCCGCCGTCATCCCCGGACCCCGACCCGTACATTCGTGAACCGCGCGGGCGCGGCGGGATGCCCGGTGTGGCCGACCTGTCCCGGCTGGCCCTTGCCGCAGTTCGGCGTCCCCCAGGCCACGGTCTCCGAGGAGAGCATGTCCATCGACCGCCAGAACTGCGGCCCGATCCCGGTGTAGGTCGGGTTGCGCAGCATCCGGCCCCGCCGCCCGTTCCTGACCTCCCAGCCGATCTCGCAGCCGAACTGGAAGTTGAGCCGCTTGTCGTCGATCGACCAGGAGCGGTTCAGGTCCATCAGGACGCCGTCGTCGGTCGCCGCGATCATCTCGTCCAGGGTGTGCGGGCCGGGCTCCAGCCCGACGTTCGTCATCCGGACCATCGGCAGCCGGGCCCAGCCGTCGGCCCGGACGCTGCCGGCGTAGTCCAGCCCGGCGACGGCGGCGGAGTCCCGCCCGGCCAGCGTGCCGACCCAGCGCCCCTCGCGGACCGCGTCACGCCGTGCCGCCGGGGTCCCCTCGTCGTCGAAGCCGAAGCTGCCCAGCGCGCCCGGGATGGTCGGGTCGATGGTGACGTTCATCAGCTCGGAGCCGTAGCGGAGCGCGCCGAGCTGGTCGAGGTCGAGCCAGGAGGTGCCGGCGAAGGCGGCCTCCCAGCCGAGGATCCGGTCGAGTTCGATGGCGTGCCCGACCGACTCGTGGATCTGCAACGCCATCTGCTCGCCGCCGAGGATCAGCGTGGTCTCGCCGGCCGGGCAGAGCGGCGCGGTGACCAGCTCCCGGGCCTCCTCGGCGACCCGGGCGGCGTGCGCGCCGAGGTCGAGGGAGTCGACCAGTTCCCAGCCCTGGGTGCCGTACTGCCCCCGGTAGCTGGGATAGGAGCGGCGCTGCGTCTCGCCGTCGCCGATCACCGTCGCCGAGATCCCGGCACCGGACTCCCGGATGTGCTGGTCGATCCGGTGCCCCTCGCTGGAGACGAACCACTTGCGGGTGTCCCAGATCTGGTAGATCCCCTCGGCCAGGTCGGCGCCGTGCTCCCGGGACGTGCCGGTGGCCCCGACCAGCAGGTCACCCTTGTCCGACAGCGGCACCGCGAGCGGGTCGACGACGCACGGCGAACTCCACGACCCGGTGCTTGCCGGCACCGGCAGCAGGCTGCTGCCGGGACCGGCGACCCGGCCACTCGCGGCGGCGATCCGCGCGGCCCGCTCACCCGCCGTCCGGGCCGCCGACTCCGAGAGATCGGGTACGGCGTAGAAGCCCCACCCCGAACCGACCAGCGCGCGTACGCCGACTCCGGCACTCTCGACCTGGGTGACGGACTCGATCTCGCCGTTGCGGGCGGACATCGACTCGTACCGCTGGTGCATCACCCGCGCGTCGGCGTACCGGGCCCCGGCGTCGAGGGCGGCCTGCACCGCCGCCGTCGCCACGTCGAACTCGGCCATCGACATCTCCTCGCTGCGCTCGCCCCGGTCCACGGTCCGCGATCTGCGATCCGCCGTCCGGCCAGGATTGGACGGCGATCACGGGACGACCCTATGCGAGGTGTCCGGGTCAGCGCCCGGCGAGCAGCCCCTCCGGCCGGATCTCCGCGGCGCGGAGAATCCCGGCGGTGGCGTGGTAGTGCATCTTGAGCACCTTGTCGGTGGTGGCGTCGGCCGGCGGGATGGTCTCGCAGACCAGCCGGACCGCCGCACCGTCGACGACCGGTTCGTCGAAGTCGATGTCGCCGGTGACCGGCGCATGGTGGCGGGACGCTGCGGTGCGTGGTGGCCTCCGGGATGGTCGGACAACTTTGCCTGATTCGTGACTACCAGTTGTAAGGCCTCTTTACACGTGATCTTCGATCTCCGTACAGTCATCGACGCACTGTCATCTATCGACCACGGGGGGTTGCGGTGCGGCGTAGCTGGGGGCCAGGGTCGGGGCGGTTGGGTCCAGAGTCGACGGGCGCCGTGGCGATGGGTAGCTCGGCTTCGAGGTACGGCATCGGCCAGCGACCGCGACGGGGTATGGCCCGGTGGGTGGTGGCCGGGGTGGTGGCCGGCAGCCTGGTGGTTCCGGGATCGTCGCCGGCCGTTGCGGCCCCGGCCTGCACCGGGGTTGCCGACACCGAGACCGCAGCGTCCGCGCTCGCAGCCGCCTGTGCCGAGCCGGTGGTGGTGGAGGGTTCCCAGACAGAGTTCGCACAGGTGGTCGCGCAGCCGGAGGGGTGGCTGAGGCTCGAGTCCGCGGTCGTGCCACAGCGTGTCCGTCGGGCGGGCGGGTGGGTCGACGTCGACCTGGGGCTTGTCTCCGGCGGGGACGGTCGGTGGCGGCCGGCCGCGTCCGTAGCCGACGTGACGTTCTCCGCCGGCGGTTCTGGACCCGTGGTGACGTTGACCAGCGAGGGCCGGTCGCTGTCGGTGTCGTGGCCGGGTGGTGCGCTCCCAACGCCGGTCGTCTCCGCCGACTCCGCGACGTACCCAGAGGTTCTGCCCGATGTGGACCTGGTGGTCCGGGCGACCTGGACGGGATTCACCCATGCGCTCGTCGTCAAGACGGCGGGCGCGGCGGCGAATCCGGCCGACAGCAGATCCGGTTCGAACTCGGCGGGGATGCGCAGGTGCTCCCCGAGCCAGATGGACGGCTTCGAGCGGTGGTGGGCAGCCGAGTGCTCGCCTCGGCGGAGCCACCGGTGATGTGGGACTCGCGCACGGCCCCGGCGCCGGGACGCCCGACCGGACCGCAGGCGTCGTCGACCGGCCAGGAATCGTCACCCGCCGCGCCCGGTGACGCGGCGCGGGTCGCGCCGGTGGAGGTGGAGGTATCAGGTGGTGACCTGGTGCTGCGTCCCGACATGGAACTCCTCACCGCCCCGGACGCGGACTTTCCGCTCTACGTCGACCCGGCCTGGTCTGTTTACAAGACGAAGTGGGCCTACGCGACCAACAATGGTTCGACGAACACCGACCACAGCGCGGCTCGGGTGGGCTTGAACCCGGACACGGGGGCGCTGTACCGGTCGTTCTTCGAGTTCTCCACGACCGCGAACGGTGTGTCGCTGAAGGGCAAGCACATCGAGTCGGCGTACGTGCAGATGAAGCTCGACCACTCCTGGTCCTGTGACGACACGGTGGCGTCGATGTACTGGACGTCTGCGATCACCGCCACCCCGAAGGCGTCGTGGTCGCTATCGCTGAAGGCGTTCATGGACTCCGCGTCGGGCCACGCGAACGAGGCGGGCGGCTGCGACTCGATCCAACCCGACATGATCATGAACTTTTCGGGATCGACCGTGACCAGCCGGCTGCAGACCGCCGCGAACGAGAAATGGTCGACGATCACGGTCGGGTTCACCGCCCGGGCCTCGGACGGTTCCGGCGAGTCAACCCAGAACAGGTGGAAAAAGTTCTTCCCCAACAACGCGAAGCTCTATGTGGACTACGACACCGAGCCCGGCCCGCCCAACGGCCTGCAGGTTGCCGGCGTTGCCTGTCCGGCGTCCGGCGTGCTGACCGTGGGCACGGTGAGCCCCACCTTCTCCGCAGTCTTCCCGGACGTAGACAAGAGCGACTCGTTGACCGGGACGTTCGAGTGGATCGAGGTGCCTTCCGGGGGGATGGGCTCGGTGACCAACACGTCGCCGGCGCGCAGGACCCCACCGCCCGCCAAGACCGGAGTAACTCCGAACGCCCGCGCGACAAGTAACGCGGTGTCGATCGCCACCGACAAGACGTACGCCTTCCGGGCCAAGGGCACCGACAAGGCGCCGTACTCGCTGACCGGTGACTGGTCCGCCTGGTGCCAGTTCAGGGCGGACACCATGGTGCCGACGGTCGTGGTGAGTGTGGTGACCGTGCCTGCGGGTCCTGGCATGAAGGGCAGGGTCCGGTTCCAGTCGACGGATTCCGATGTCACCAGGTTCAGGTACGGCTGGGACGCCGCGACCAGGGAGGTCACGGCCCAGGGGACGAGTCCGAAATATGCCGAGGTCGACGTGACCGCGCCGAATTTTGGCCGCAACGTGTTGTTGGTAAAGGCCATCGACGCCACGTTGAACGAGGGAAACGGATCGGCCGAGTTCACCGTCGGGCGGCCGGCACCGCCAATCGCGAAGTGGGGGCTGCAGACCTATCCGGGTGTGGACCAGCCAGCGGCGCTGGCCGACGGGCGGCCGACCCCGACCGACTCGCCGTTGACGGTCACGAACGTGAGCTGGGCCGACGGTGTCCGGATGCTCGGCGCGCAGACCGCATCCTTCAACGGCACCTCCTCGGCGGCGACGACCGCTTCCAGCGTGGTGGACACCACCCAGTCGTTCAGTGTCGCCGCCTGGGTCCGCCTCGGGGTCCTTCCCAGCGGCGCTGACATGAAGGTGCTTGCGCAGGCCGGCACCGACGCAGCGGGATTCGAGCTGGGGGTGCGGCGTACGGGCAGCCCGTCTACACCGTACTGGTCGTTTGTGATGAAGGACACCTCGGCTCAGTCGAGCGCCACCCGGGCGGCGATCTCCCCAACTGCGATCACGGCCGCCGACGTGGGGCGGTGGACGCACCTCGCAGGCGTTTACGACGCGACGGAGAAGAAGCTCCGGCTGTATGTCAACAGTCAACAGGCGGCGGAGGCGGAGCGCGGTGTGACGCCGTGGCTGGCATCCGGCCGGACCGTGGTGGGCCACAGCTTTGACGCTGGCGCGGCCGCCAACAGGTGGAACGGGGCCATCGCCGACGTGCAGGTGTTCGACCGGGTGCTGGTGGCCCACGACTTCACCGGCCAACTGGCGACCGACACACTCTCGGGCGGCTTCAACGAGCCAGGGATGCTGACCGCGACGCAGGTCGGCAACTGGGACTTCGAGGCCGCAAGGCCCTGCTACGTAGCTGACCTGGCAGACACCTGCCAGGCCCCCGATACGGTGCCGAGTTGGGGTCGGTGGCTGGCGTTGACCCGGGGCGCGGCGATCGGGGCCGGACGGTCGGTCAGCGGCTCCGGACTCTGGCTCGACTACGAGTACTTCCCGGAGGAGGGCTACACCGAACCGTCCGAGGAGTACGCCCGCAGCGCGGTGAAGACGGGTGTGACACCTCCCGACGGCGAGGGCAGGGAGTTCACGCAGTGGCAGGAGCGGCCGGTGCTGCGTACCGACGACTCCTTCACCATGTCGGCGTGGGTGATGCTGGACCGCCTGGACGGGATGCGTACCGCGGTGGCTCAGCGAGGAGAGCACGAGAGCGCCGCCTGGCTGAAGTACTCCTCGGCGGACGGCAGATGGCAGTTCAACGTCAGCGTTGAGGACGTCAACCCGTCGGTCCCGACGGGAGTCAGTTCGACCTCGGTGCCCGAGACGGGGGTGTGGACACATCTGGCGGGTGTGTACGACGCGAGCCGTAGCGAAATCCGCCTCTATGTGAACGGCGAGTTGGAGGGTCGGCGGGCACTCTCGTTCCGGCCGATGAGTTCGTCCGGCCCGCTGCTGGTGGGGCGGACGCTGTGGCACGGCAATGTCATCGACCAGTGGAGCGGCGCGATCGACGATGTGGCGGTCTTCCAGGGGGCGATGAGCGACGCCGCGATGTTCGAACGGCACAACGCCCAGGTCCCGGTGAACCCGGGGACGAACGCCCTTCCCCGGGGGGAGCGGCTCACCGGGGCGGAGTACATCCGCTCCGACGTCGGCAACTACCAACTGCTGATGCAGGACGACGGCAACCTGGTGCTCTACCAGGCAGGCCATCCGCTCTGGGAGACCGCGACATCGGGCAACCCCGGCGCACACCTGATCTTCCAGCCCGACGGAAACGTGGTGCTCTACGACATCGACGGCGTCGCCCTGTGGAGCACCGGGACGTGGGGGAGCGCAGCCGACCGGTTGGTCCTTCGCGACGACGGGGACCTCGTGCTGCTCGATATCAATGGTCAGATCCTCTGGCGGCGGTGACCGGATGCCAGCCAGCAGCACGCGCCTTCAAGACGTGTTCGTCGGATTCGGTGTGGGGAGGAACAGCTGATGTTCGCTGGGTCGGCGCGGGGATCGGGGCGCAGACGCCGCAGTGGTGCCGCCGCCAGGGGCGGGCGTGGGGTAACCATCTGGGGGCTGGTCGCGGCGCTGCTCGTGGCACTGCTGCCGGGCGGCCCGGTGCAGGCGGCGCCGGACGTCCCACCGCGGGCGCCCGAGGCGGCGCCGGTGGAGAAGCTCGACACCGACGGCGGGCCGGTGACCGGCCGGGCCTGGCCGCAGCAGCGGGTGAGTTCCGATCCGGCGCCGACACCGGTGTGGCCCGAGCCGGCCACCAACCGGCTCGACCTGTCGGCGACCGCTGCCGCCGGCCGGGGCGTCCGGGCGGGGAAGCTGCCGGTGTGGGTGCGGCCCGTCGCCGGCACGGCGGGGACATCGCCCGCCGCCCTGGATCTCCAGATGCTCGAACGCGACGGTCTCCCCGAGGTCTGGCGGGACGGTCTGGTGCTGCGGGCGAGCGTGCCCGCCGGGGCCGGCGGCGGTGGCACGGTCAGACTCTCGGTGGACTACAGCACGTTCCGGCAGGCGGTCGGTGGCTCGTGGGCGTCGCGGCTGCGACTGTGGCAGGTGCCGGAGTGTGCGTTGACCACCCCGGACGCACCGGCGTGCGGGTCGGTGCCGCTGCGTACCCTGAACGACCCGTCGGCGGGGGTGGCGTCGGCGGAGGTGACCGTGTCGTCACCGCCATCGCCGGCCGCCGTCCGGGGATCGGGCCCCGCCGCGGCGGAGCCGGCCGGATCGCTCGTGGTGCTCGCGGCCGGCGCATCCGGCAGCGACGGTGACTTCGGAGCTACCAGCCTCGCGCCCTCCTCGACGTGGTCGGCCGGCGGGTCGTCGGGGGACTTCACCTGGAACTACCCGATGCGGACGCCACCGGCGACCGGCCCGGTCCCGGCGATCGCGCTGGGCTACTCCTCCTCGTCGGTCGACGGCCGGTCCGAGGTGACCAACAACCAGCCGTCGTGGATCGGCGAGGGGTTCGACTACTCCCCCGGCTACATCGAGCGGCGGTACGTGCCCTGCGTGGAGGATGCGAAGAACGGGGCGAACGGCGGCAGCAACAGCGGCGACCAGTGCTGGCGGTCCGACAACGCGACGATGAGCCTCAACGGTCGTGGCGGCGAGCTGATCTTCCAGACGGGTCGGGGCTGGCATTCCCGGAGCGAGGACGGGTCGAAGATCGAGAAGCTGACCGGGGCGTCGAACGGCGACTCCGGCGACGCGGGCTACGGGGACGTCGGCGAGTACTGGAAGGTGACGACCACCGACGGCACGCAGTACTTCTTCGGGTTGCACAGCCTGCCGGGGCAGAGCGGCCGAACGAACTCGACCCTGACCGTCCCGGTCTTCGGCAACCACTCGGGGGAGCCGTGCCATGAGAGCAGCTTCGCCAGCTCCCACTGCGTGCAGGCGTGGCGGTGGAACCTCGACTACGTCGTGGATGTGCGCGGCAACACGATGTCCTTCTGGTACGGCAAGGAGACCAACAAGTACGCCCGGAACGTCACCGACTCCGACGACGTGACGTACGACCGGTCCGGTTACCTGACCCGGATCGACTACGGCACCTACGACCGCACGGCCGCGACGCACGAGGTCACCGAGCGCAGCGTCACGCCGTACGCGCAGGTGCTGTTCGAGACCGACATGCGGTGCACGTCCAACTGTGGCACCGAGTCCGCCCCGGTGAAGTCCAGTTGGAAGGACACTCCCTGGGACCAGGAGTGCAAGGCGTCCGCGACATCCTGCCCGCAGCAGTACACACCGACGTTCTGGACCACGAAGCGGCTGAAGGGGATCACCACCCGGGTGTGGGACACCACCAAGGCCACCCCGGCCTGGCAGAACGTCGAGTCGTGGACCCTGTCACACACCTTTGCGGCGACCGCCGACGCCACCCACGAGGGCCTGTGGCTGGACCGGATCGACCACGCGGGCCTGGTGGGCGGCACGGTGAACCTGCCCCCGGTGACCTTCGAGGCGGAGTCGTTGCCGAACCGAGTGCTGACCGAGCACGGCACCGCCGACAACTGGCTGCGGATCTCCAGCATCGTCACCGAGACCGGCGCGCGGATCAAGGTGGACTACTCCCTGCCGGAGTGCACCGAGGCGATGGTGGAGACGCTGGACCCGCACACCAACACCAGACGCTGTTATCCGGTCAAGGTCCCGGACCCGGCTGACCCGACCGGTAAGGCGCTGGTCACCGAGTGGTGGCACAAGTACCGGGTCGAGCATGTTGCCGAGGACGACGTGCAACTGACCGGCGGGCACCAGGCGCCGTCCAAGCACACCTGGTACCAGTACGTGGGCACTCCGGCATGGCACTACGCCGACGACGACGGGTTGTCCAAGCCGGACCGGAAGACGTGGAGCCAGTGGCGCGGGTACGCCCAGGTGAATACGCGGGTCGGCGATGATCCGGCGACCCGGACCCTGTCCGTCACCAGGTTCATGCGTGGTATGCACGGTGACCGGGCGGCCCCCTCCGGTGGCACCCGGACGGTGACGGTGCCGGCATCGCTGGGCTCCGAGACGGTCCACGACGAGGACCAGTTCGCCGGGCAGATCCGTGAGCAGATCACCTACAACGGTGTCGACACCAAGCCGGTCTCCAAGGTCGTGCACGTTCCGTGGCGATCCAATCCGACCGCCAGCCGCACCATCAACGGTGACCTGGTCGAGGCGCGGTTCACCGACACCCAGGTCACCTACACGGCCACCGCCCTCGGCGTCGACGGAAGTCGTGGCTGGCGGGTTTCCCGTGGTCGCCAAGTCTTCGACCACACCTACGGGACGATCAACTACTCCCAGGACGACGGAGACGTCAGCGAGAGCGGTGACGAGACGTGCACCACATACGCCTACAACCGAAACCTTGCCAAGAACCTCACCGAACTGGTCAAGCAGACCACCGTCAAGGCGCTGCCCTGTGAGACCCCACCGACCAGCGCGGACCATCTGATCAGCGACAGGCGTGAGTCCTACGACGGTGCGGCCAGCCCGGACACCGCGCCGAAGTTCGGCTCCGTGACAAAGTCGGAGCAGCTCAAGGACTGGTCGCCGGAGACCATGACGAGCTGGCAGACGATTTCCCAGGCCACCTATGACAGCGCCGGTCGGCAGTTGACCAGCACCGACATCAAGGGCAACGTCACCACCACCGCCTACACCCCGACGGTCGGCGGCCCGGTGACCAAGGCCACCACCACCGGCCCGGCGCCGTTCAACTGGGTCACCAGCGAGGAGTACAACCCGTACTGGGGTTCCGCCGTCAAGGGCACCGACCAGAACGGGAAGAACACCGGAGAGGCGGAGTATGACCCGTTGGGGCGAGTCGCCAAGGTGTGGGACTTCGGCTGGTCGAAGTCCACGAACCCGAACCAGCCGTCGGCGCAGTACTACTACACCTTCGCGACAGGCCGCGACGCCTACCCGTTCGTCCGGTCGTTGACGATCAACCCTGACGGCAACTACATCACCTCCATCGAGATCCTTGATGCGCTGCTACGTCCCCGGCAGACGCAGTCCATCTCGCTGGCCGGCAGCGGCGACCGGGTGGTCACCGACACCATCTACGACGAGTTCGGACGGCCGGCGGTCTCCTACGGTGCGCACGCCGAGCCGGGCGCGCCCGCGGGCACGCTCTGGTGGGAGCCGGAGTGGTCGGTGGCCGCGGTGTCGAAGACCCTTTTCGACCGTGCGTCGCGGCCCACCAACGAGATCTTCTTCGCCGGTGACGGGGTCACCAACCTGATCGAGAAGTGGCGCACCGTCACCGCCTACGAGGGTGATCTCACGAAGGTCACCCCGCCGGCCGGGGCGACCCCCACCACGACGGTGACCGACATCAAGGATCGGACGATCGGGGTCCGCCAGCACACCACGCCGGCCGGTGTAGCGGGTGCGTACCAGGAGACCAGGCACGTCTACGACCACAGGGACCAGTTGGTCAAGAGCGTCGACTCGGCCGGCAACGAGTGGATCAACGAGTACGACATCCGGGGCCGGTTGTGGCGGACGACCGACCCGGACAAGGGTGTCACCACCAGCACGTTCAACGACTACAACGAGCTGGTCAAGACAACCGACGCCCGTGGCGAGTCCCTCTGGTACGTCTACGACCAGATCGGCCGCAGGACGCAACTGCGCGACGACTCGGCCACTGGTGCGCTGCGGGCGGAGTGGAAGTACGACACGCTCTTCAGCGGACAGCCCGGCTTCAGGGGGCACCTGGCGCAGGCGATCCGGTACGAGCCGGCGGGGTCGAGCAACGCCTACCGCTGGCAAGTGGGCCAGTTCAACAACCGGTACCAGCCAAGTGGAATCATCTATGTCATCCCGGCGGTGGAGACAGGCCTGGGTGCCAGCTACAACTACTCGTACGTCTACTCCCCGTATACGGGCACAACGACGTCAATGTCGTACCCGTCCGGTGGTGGCCTCGTCACGGAGCAGGTGACGACGGACTACGACTCGGTGACGGGCATGCCGACCCGGTTGGACACCAGCCTCACCGGTTCTGCGGGGACGATGGCGACCGCGTCCTACACCGCCTACGGCGAGCGGTCGGGCTCCATCTACAAGATGCCGGGGGGCGATTACACCCAGGACCTGGTCTATCGGGACGAGGCGACCAGACGGGTCACCCGGACCACGGTGGAGCGGGAAACTGTCGCCGGCACCGTCTCCGACCGGAACTACAGCTATGACGACGCGGGAAACGTCACCTCGATCAGTGAGACCCCGCATGTGGGACAGGCTGATCGGCAGTGTTTCCGGCACGATTCTCTGGGCCGGTTGGCGTCGGCCTGGACGCCGAAGAGCGGAGTGGACTGTGCGGCGGATCCGACGGCTGCCGATCTGGGTGGCCCGGCGCCGTACTGGCATGACTGGACGTTCGACGAGACCGGTTCGCGGCTGACTGAGACCAGTCATACCGCAGCTGGTGAGACCACCCGTAGTTACGCCATGCCGACCGGTGGTGCGGGTGTGGCACGGCCCCACGCGGTGACGGCGATGACCACGACCATGCCGGGGCAGTCGGCGGTGGTGTCCCGATATGGGTACGACCAGGCAGGCAACACGACGTGTCGGCCGGCGGGGACGGCGGCGAACGACTGCGCCACGGCGGCGGGTAGTCAAACCCTGGGGTGGGATGCCGAGGGCAGGCTTGCGACCGTCAGCAGCGGTGGACAGACAGTCGAGACGAACATCTCCGATGCCAACGGCGAACGGTTGATCCGGCGTGATGCGACGGGGACTACGTTGTATCTGCCGGGGCAGGAGATCCGCCGTGAGGGCGGCGTCAACACCGGAACCCGTTACTACAGTTTCGCGGGCACGATCTGTGCCAGTCGTACGGGCGCCTCCAGCATCAGCAATCTGACGTGGTTGTATCCGGACCATCAGGGCACTCAGCAGATCGCGATCAATGCGGCCACGCAGGCGGTCACGGTGCGTCGGCAGACTCCGTAGGGTGTGTCACCTAAAAGGTGTAATTAGGATTCTCTAGATTGATGATCTTTGGGTTGTCAACGTTGTGCTGCGGTCAGGCGCCCGTCGAAGGCGATGTCGAACGCGTTCATCGCGGCTTTCCACTTGTTCGACCAGCGGGTACGGCCCTTACCGGTCGGGTCGAGGCCGCACACGGTCAGGTAGAGCACCTTCAGCGCGGCGTTCTCGGTCGGGAAGTGCCCGCGGGCGTTGACCGCGCGCCGGAACCGGGCGTTGAGGCTCTCGATCGCGTTCGTACTGCACACGATTTTCCGGATCTCGGGGCTGAACTGCAGGAACGGAGTGAACTCCGCCCACGCGTTCTCCCAGAGCCGGACAATCGCCGGATACTTGCGCTCCCACTTCTCGCTGAACTCCGCGAACGCGTCGAGAGCGGCCGAGTCACTCGGTGCGCCGTAGACCGGCTTGAGGTCCTTGGCGATCTGGCCCCAATCGGCTTTCGACGCGTACTTGAACGAGTTGCGCAGCAGATGGATCAGACACGTCTGCACGACGGCCTGCGGCCAGACGACGCCGATCGCGTCGGGCAGGCCCCTGAGCCCGTCGCAGACGACCATCAGCACGTCGGCCACGCCACGGTTTCTAAGCTCGGTCAGCACCCGGGTCCAGAACTTCGCGCCCTCGCCGTTGCTGTCACCGACCCACAGCCCGAGCACGTCCTTGCCACCGTCGGCGGTCACGGCCAGGGCGACGTAGACCGGCCGGTTCGCGACCTGACCGTCACGGATCTTCACATGGATGCAGTCGATGAAGATCACCGGATAGACCGTGTCCAGGGGCCTTGACTGCCACTCCGCCTGATACTCCATCACCCGCTCGGTGATCGTGGAGATGTGGTCCTTGGACACCTGCGCCCCGTACACCTCGGCCAGATGCGCGGCCACCTCACCGGTCGTCAGGCCTTTCGCCGTCAGGCTGATGACCAGGTCGTCGATCCCACCGAAACGCCGCTGCCGCTCTCTTGAGGGTGTGTACAACTAACGGCGGATCTGCTGATCAAGGGAGATGCGCCAGATGACGACCGAGACCACCATCGAGCAGGAGCCGGCAGGCGGGTCGGTGGATGCGGCCACGGATGAGCAGTTGATCGCGCTGCTGGTGGACCGGGCACGCGGTGAGGGGCTGAAGCTGACCGGTGAGGGCGGCCTGCTGCAGCAGCTGACCAAGCGGGTTCTGGAGTCCGCTCTGGAGGGCGAGATCACCGACCACGTCGGCTACGACAAGCATGATCCGGCGGGCAAGGGCACCGGGAACTCCCGTAACGGCACCCGGGCGAAGACGGTGCTGACCGATGTTGGTCCGGTCGAGGTGCGGGTTCCGCGGGACGTCGCGGGGACGTTCGAGCCGCAGATTGTGCGCAAGCGCCAGCGCAGGTTGTCCGGGGTGGATGAGCTCGTGTTGTCGTTGTCGGCCCGGGGGCTGACGCACGGGGAGATCGCCGCGCACCTGGCCGAGGTGTACGGCGCCGAGGTGTCGAAGCAGACGATCTCGACGATCACGGACAAGGTCGTCGACGGGATGGCCGAGTGGCAGAACAGGCCCCTCGACTCGGTCTACCCGGTCGTGTTCATCGATGCGATCAACGTGAAGATCCGGGATGGGAAGGTTGCGAACCGGCCCGTCTACCTGGCGATGGCGGTCACCGTCGACGGACATCGTGACATCCTCGGCCTGTGGGCCGGCGACGGCGGCGAGGGCGCCAAGCACTGGTTGCACGTGCTCACCGAGCTGAAGAACCGCGGCGTCGCTGATGTGCTCATGCTCGTCTGCGACGGACTCAAGGGCCTACCCGAAGCGGTCGAGGCGGTATGGCCGCGCACCATCGTGCAGACCTGTGTGATCCACCTGCTGCGTAACTCGTTCCGCTACGCGGCCCGACAGGACTGGGAGAAGATCGCCAAAGCGCTCAAGCCGGTCTACACCGCGCCCACGGAGGACGCGGCGACGGAGCGGTTCCTGGAGTTCGCCGAGGCCTGGGGCCGGAAGTACCCGGCGATCGTGAAGCTGTGGGAGAACGCCTGGGCCGAGTTCGTACCGTTCCTCGCCTTCGACGTCGAGATCCGCAAGGTCATCTGCTCCACCAACGCGATCGAGTCCGTCAACGCCCGCATCCGCAAGGCCGTCCGCGCCCGCGGACACTTCCCCAACGAACAGGCCGCGCTCAAGTGTGTGTACATGGCGCTGATGAGCCTCGACCCCACCGGCAACGGCCGCCGCCGGTGGACCATGCGCTGGAAAGCACCTCTCAACGCGTTCCAGATCGCCTTCGAGGGCCGGCTCACCCCGGCCAACCACTGACCATTTCAAAAACCAAGATCAGCCGTTAACTTGACACTCCCTGCGCACGGACCGCCTCCTCGGCGTACTCCCGGGCCGGTTCCAGGTCTCCGAGGCTAATGAGCGCTTCGGCAAGCTGCGCCTCCAGGAGGCCGGGCTGCATGTACTCCGTCTCCGGCGGCTCGTCTTCTCGGCGGATCCGCGTCGCCGTCTGCTCGGCAAGCGCCATGCAGTGGTGTGCGTCCCTGACGGCCTTCATGCCGGCGAACGCTTTTGCCTGCATCACGAACAGATCGGTTCTGAGCGCCGGAGAAATATGGGAGCCGGCGCTGCGGAGCCCTGCCTCGGCGAACCCGATGGCCTGCCGGTACTCTCTCAGGAACATCGCCTGGTTGACCAACAGTGCGACGACGTATCCGCCGAACCGGCGATCGCTGGACGCCTTGGCCAGCCGCAGCGCTTGATGGAAGTAGCGCTGTGCGAGGCCATGAGCGTCAGAGTCGTACCCGCAGAGCCCGGCGATGGCAGCCAGCCCGCCGGCTGCTCGGAACAGGTTGCGGCCTGTCCGGTCGCTGTAGGAGCCGCGCAGTAGCGGTACGGTGTGCTCCACCAGAAACCTCACCACACGAACTCTGGTGGTGACCCCTCCGACTTGCCGATACATCGATTCGTAATGTCGGCGGGCGGTTCGGAGCATGGTGACATCTTCAGCTCCGACGCGGGGACCCGACGGCCGCGATACATCGGTGTCGTCAGGTGGGTTCTCCCATTCCCAGACGGGCGCGACAGCGTTCAGCCCGGCGATGAGCGGTGTGTCGGTAAGGTCGCGGCCCTCCTGGTCCGAGCGCCAGAGTGCGGTGGCGCGGGCGATGAAGCCCGACAGCGGCGCACCGTGCGTGCTGTCCGGCCGCCCCATGCCGATGTCTTCGAGGGTGATCCGTCGCGACAGACGCTCGCTGAGAAGCTCGCAAATGATCTCGGGAACGTAGCCGCGTGGGCGTTGCCCCTTCATCCATCGGCCTACGGACGTGTGATCGTAGCGGGTGGGCTTGCCGCTGTTGTGTCCGAGCCGGTTGATCCGGGTAGCCAAACCAGCACGGGACATGCCTGCCTCATGGATGAGCGCATTGAGCAGGATGTTCGGCTCCATCCATCACCCGCTTCTACGAAAGGACCAGTACAGGGTAACGGTGTGCTGTTCACACGGAGTGTGGAGTCGCTACACCACTCGTCCTCATTCGAGCTCTCCCGGCGTCTGCTGCGGGGGAGTTGGCTGGCTGTGGCGCGCCACTACCGAACATCGGTGGCCGCCTACCAGCACCATTGTCGTTCGAGACGAAGGAGGAGCGATGTTGACGAGAACTCGAGGATGGATCTGGTTGCGGCAGCGCCGGGTGCATGACTACCGGTGGGACGGTCGCCGGTGGGTGCGGGTGCCGGGGCCGAAGCGGTGACGGCGCGATGACGAAGCCGCCGCACGTCCCGCCGCCCGAGATCCCCGAACTGCCGGCCGGTGTTCTGCTCCGGCTCCGGGCCGGGGACTGGCACCACCTCCACGACCTGCCCTGCACCGCGTACTGCGACATGACCGTGACGAAGGTCCATGCTGGCGTGACTCGGGAGGACGGTGGCCACCTCTGGGTCTGGGTCACCGGGCACGACCATCCGACCTGCTCGTGGGAGTCCGTCGAGCCGCATCCGCCCTGCGTCGAACTGATGGTCCGGCTCGACGTGCTGCGCCGCCATGCCCGCTGAGGGTGGCGGGTCGGCCGAGATCCTGGACGCGGCGCGCCGCCTCCTGGCGGCGCACTGGGCCGGTACGTGTCCCGCCTGTGCTCCTGACGGCTGCCCGGCGGAGGAGTGGGCGGCGGTGACCCTCTTCGAGGACGCGGTGGCGACGGCGCCGTCCGGCCCGAAGACCCTCGACGACGTACGCCGGATCGCCGGCCGGATCCGCGGCGATCGGGACGGTGCCGGGGAGCCGGGCGGGGTCGACAGGGGCGGACCGGAGCTACTTGAATAGGGGTGATGTGCCGGACCGCCGGCCGGGGGAGCCCGGCGGGCCGGAGATCGACACATGGAGCTTATTTTCAGCCTCCAAACTCTGCTGTAGGTTACCTTCACGCTCCCTCGGGTTGGCGCAGATCAACCGGGCGGTGAGCGGCGGAACGGGTGACGGAGCAGGAGAAGGAGGGCGCTGGTGGGAACGGCGGAAACGGCAGCGTCGTCCGGCAGCCCGGAGGCCAACCCAGCCCCGGAGGCCGACCCGACCCCGGAGGCCGACGACGCCCCGGCAGCCGACCCGACTCCGGAGGCCGACCCGTACCTGCGGGTGCGGGAGCTGCGGGTGCGGTTCCGCACCGAGGACGGGGTGGTGCGCGCGGTCGACGGGCTCTCCTTCGCCGTGCGGCGCGGTCGCACGCTCGGCATCGTCGGGGAGTCAGGGTCGGGCAAGAGCGTCACCAGCCTGGCCGTGCTCGGCCTGCACGACCCGAGGCGTACGGAGATCAGCGGCGAGATCCTGGTCGGCGGGCGGAACGTGGTCGGGATGCCCGACGCCGAGTGCCGCAGGCTGCGCGGCCGGGACGTGGCGATGATTTTCCAGGATCCGCTCTCCGCCCTGCACCCCTACTATCCGGTCGGCCGGCAGATCGCCGAGGCGTACCGGGTGCACCATCGGGAGGCGGGCCGGCGGGCGGCGTGGCGGCGCGCCGTCGAGATGCTGGACCGGGTCGGCATCCCGCAGCCGGGCCGCCGGGCAGAGCAGTACCCGCACGAGTTCTCCGGCGGCATGCGGCAACGGGTGATGATAGCCATGGCGCTGGTCAACGACCCGGATCTGCTGGTCGCGGACGAGCCGACCACCGCGCTCGACGTCACCGTGCAGGCACAGATCCTCGACCTCCTCGCCGACCTGCAAGCGGAGTTCCACTCGGCGATCATGCTGATCACGCACGACCTCGGGGTGGTCAGCCAGGTCGCCGACGACGTGCTGGTGATGTACGCCGGCCGGGCCGTCGAGCACGGCAGCGTCGAGCAGGTGCTGCGCCGGCCGCAGCACCCGTACACCTGGGGGTTGCTCTCCAGCGTGCCGTCGCTGCACGGTGACGCGGACGCGGACCTGGTGCCGATCCCGGGCAACCCGCCGAGCCTGATCCACCGGCCGGCCGGCTGCGCCTTCCACCCCCGCTGCCGCTACGCCGACCGCACCGGCGGCCGGGCCTCCACCGAGGTCCCCGAGCTGCTGCCGGTGGCGGAGCCGGGTCACCTGGTCGCCTGCCACCTGCCCGAGGCCGACCGGCAGCGCTACTACGCCGACGAGATCGCCCAGGTGGGGGTGGCGCGATGAGCCTGGACCAGCGGGCCGGTGCGGCGCCGCTGCCCGCCGACCCCGCCGACCCCGCCGACTCCGCCGCCGGGCCACTGCTGTCGGTGACCGGGCTGGCCAAGCACTTTCCGGTGCGCTCCGGGTTCCGCCGCGCCGGGCTGGTCCGCGCGGTGGACGGGGTCGACTTCGAGGTGCGGGCGGGGCAGACCCTGGGGCTGGTCGGCGAGTCGGGCTGCGGCAAGACCACCACCGGCCGGCTGCTGGTACGCCTGCTGGAGCCGACCGCCGGCCGGATCGTCTTCGAGGGGCGGGACATCACGCACGCCTCCCGGGGCGAGCTGCGCCCGCTGCGCCAGGACCTCCAGATCATCTTCCAGGACCCGTTCGCGTCGCTGAACCCCCGGCACACCGTCGGCCGGATCGTGGCGATGCCGTTGCAGGTCAACGGGATCGTCCCGCCCGGCGGGGTGCGGCAGCGGGTCCGGGAACTGCTCGAACTGGTCGGGTTGAATCCGGAGCACTACAACCGCTATCCGCACGAGTTCTCCGGCGGGCAGCGGCAGCGGATCGGGATCGCCCGCGCGCTCGCGCTGCGGCCGAAGCTGATCGTCGCCGACGAGCCGGTCTCCGCGCTGGATGTCTCGATCCAGGCGCAGGTGGTCAACCTCCTCCGCGACCTGCAACGCGAGCTGGGGCTGGCCTTCGTCTTCATCGCGCACGACCTCGCGGTGGTGCGGCACTTCTGCCAGCGGATCGCCGTGATGTACCTCGGGAAGATCGTGGAGACCGGTGACCGGACGGAGATCTACGAGCGGCCCCAGCATCCGTACACCCGGGCGTTGCTCTCCGCCGTGCCGGACGTGACGACGTTGGGGCCGGCGGGGCGGATCCGGCTGGCCGGGGACGTGCCGACGCCGCTCGACCCGCCCTCCGGTTGCCGGTTCCGGACCCGCTGCTGGAAGGCGCAGGAGATCTGCGCGGCCGAGGAGCCGGCGCTGACCGGACATCCCGGTCGGACCGGCGCGGTGGCCTGCCACTTCCCGGAGGAGGGTGAGCTGCACCAATGAGCGAGCAGCAGATGGCGTCCCAGGCCGGGGCGGTGGCGGCGGGAGTCGATCCGGTGCCGCCGGCTCCCGCCGCCGGGCCGGGTCCGGACGGGATGCTGCCGGCCGGGTCGCCGCCGGACAGTGCCGCCGCACCGGAGGCCGGGGCGGCACCGGTCGCGGCGGGCGACGGGTTCGTCGGGCGGTCGCCGGGGCAGCTCGCCTGGCGGCGGCTGCGCCGGGACAGGGTGGCGCTGGTCAGCGGCGCCACGCTGGTCTTCTTCGTCCTGCTGGCGGCGGCCGCGCCGTTGGTGGCCCGGCTCTACGGCAAGGGTCCGCAGGAGCGCTTTCCGGAACGGCTGGACCGCAACGGCTTCCCGCTCGGCTACGCCGGGGTCTCCGGCGAGCACTGGTTCGGCATCCAGCCGGGGATCGGCCGGGACATCTTCATCCAGGTCGTCTACGGGCTGCGTACCTCGTTGATGATCGCCTTCACCGCCGCGGTGCTGACGATCGCGCTCGGCGTCGTGATCGGCATCGTCGCCGGCTACGTCGGCGGCTGGGTCGACGCGGCGATCACCTGGGTCATCGACCTGGCGCTGGCCTTCCCGTTCTACATCTTCTGCTTCGCCTTCGTGCCGCTCGCGGTCAACCAGTTCTACGGGCCACGCGACGAGGTGGCGTCCTGGTTCCGGCCGGCACTGCTGGTGGCGATCTTCGTGTTGTTCAACTGGACCATCTCGGCCCGGCTGGTCCGGGGGCAGGTGCTCTCGTTGCGCGAGCGCGAGTTCGTGGAGGCGGCGCGGGCCTCCGGGGCGGGCCTGGGGCACATCCTGTTCCGGCAGCTCCTGCCGAACCTCTGGGCGCCGATCCTGGTGACCTTCTCGCTGAACGTGCCGGCGCTGATCACGGCGGAGGCGGCGCTGTCGTTCCTCGGCATCGGGGTGCTGGAGCCGACTCCCGACCTCGGCCGGCTGATCAACGACAGTGTCCGCTACATCCGGGACGTGCCGAGCTTCACCATCGTCGGCGGCACCACGCTCTTCCTGCTGGTGCTGGCGTTCAACCTCTTCGGAGACTCGCTGCGCGACGCGCTCGACCCGAAGTCGAGCAGGTAGTCGAAACAGATAGTCGAGTAGGCAGTCGAGTCCGAGGGCGGGCAGGAAGGAGGCGTCGTCGTGCTGCGGTTCGTGGTCAAGAAGGTGCTGCTGGCGCTGAGCACCCTGCTCGCGGTCAGTGTGGTCACCTTCGGGTTGTTCTTCGCGGTGCCCAACAACCCGGCCGAGCTGATGTGCGGGGACAGCAAGAACGTCTGCAGTCCCGAGCGGATCGAGATGATCGAGCGCCGGATGGGCCTGGACAAGCCGATCGTCGTGCAGTACGGCGACTTCATGCGCGGCATCGTCGCCGGCCGTACCATCGGCAGCGGCGAGACGGCCCGGGACTGCCCGGCGCCCTGCCTGGGCTTCTCGTTCCGCAGCGACGAGCCGGTGACCGGGATCGTCGGTCGCACCCTGCCGGTGACCCTGAGCATCGTCTTCGGCGCCGCCGTGGTCTGGCTGGTGCTCGGCATCTCGATCGGGATGGTCTCGGCGCTGCGCCGGGGCACCGTCTTCGACCGGCTCGCGGTCGGCACCTCGCTGGTCGGCGCCTCCATGCCGATCCTGCTCTTCGGGCCGCTGCTGCTGATCGGCCTGGTCTACGAGACCGGCCTGCTGAGCTATCCGCGCTACACCCCGCTGACGGAGAACCCGCTGGCCTGGGCCGCCGCGATGATCCTGCCCTGGTTCGCGCTCGGCTTCCTCAACTCGGCGACCTACGCCCGGCTCTCCCGGGCGCAGATGCTGGAGACCCTCTCCGAGGACTTCGTCCGGACCGCGCGGGCCAAGGGACTGGCCAAAATCACCGTGTACGGCCGGCACGCGCTGCGCGCCGCGATCACGCCGATCATCACGATCGCCGGGCTGGACCTCGGCGCCTACCTCGGCGGCACGGTCATCACCGAGACGGTCTTCGGGTTCACCGGGCTCGGCCGGACGGCGCTGAACGCCGCGCTCAACCTGGACATGCCGATCGTGATGGCGACGGTGCTGCTCGCCGCCGTCTTCGTCGTCGCCGCCAACGTCCTGGTCGACGTGCTCTACGCGGTCGTCGACCCCCGGGTCCGGCTCGGATGACCGGCAGATGGTGTGCCGGTGGCGGCTGCGGAAACGTTGTCCCATCGTTACTGCTATGAAACTTACCTTCAGGTCAGCTTGAGTGAATATTTCCTTCAACAGATCAACGCCGATTCGATTCTGACCTGCGAGAACGAGACCAGGAGGAATTCCTATGCGACCCAGGCTCGCGATGGCCGCGACGAGCGCCGCGCTCGTGCTCGCGACCAGTGCGCTGGCCGCCTGCTCGGAGAACACCGGGGAGAACGGTGACTCCGACAACGGCGGCGGCAAGCAGTTCACCAGCTCGATCGCGACCGATCCGAAGGACTCCCAGGGGCCGGCGGCCGAGGTGCCAGGGGCGACCGCTGGCGGCGTGCTGAAGCTCTACAAGGAGGAGGACTTCGAGCACCTGGACCCGCAGCGGACCTACACCTTCCTCGGCATGTCCATCCAGCAGATGTTCGCCCGGACCCTGACCGTCTTCAAGGAGGACGGCAACGGCAACGTGCTGCTGGTCGGCGACCTCGCCACCGACCCGGGCAAGGACGTCAACGACGACTGCAGGACCTGGGAGTACACCCTCAAGGAGGGGGTGAAGTTCGAGGACGGCTCGCCGATCCGGGCGGCCGACGTGGCGTACGGGATCGCCCGCTCCTTCGAGGAGAGCATCGACGGCGGCCCGACCTACATCCAGGAGTGGCTGGCCGACAACCCGACCTACAACGCGAACTACAAGGGGCCGTACACCTCGGGCAGCGACACCGTCCCCGGGCTGACCGTGAAGGACGACCGAACCCTGGTCTTCGCCTTCGCCAAGCCGCACTGCGACCTGCCGTTCGCGCTCTCGCTGCCGACCTCGGTGCCGGTGCCGAAGGCCCAGGACACCAAGACCGAGTACGACCGCCGGGTCGTCTCCTCCGGGCCATACAAGATCAAGGAGTACGTGCCGGACACCCGGTTCGTGCTGGAGCGCAACCCGAACTGGGACGCCAGGACCGACCCGCTGCGGCACGCCTACCCGGACACCATCGAGGTCGAGATCGGCCCCAACGACACCGCCGCCACCGAGCGGGTGCTCGCCGGCCAGGGTGCCGACCAGGGCGGCGTGGCCTGGGAGGAGATCCCGCAGGCGCTGGTCAACCAGGTGCTCGGTGACAGCTCGCTCGGCGATCGGGTGCTGCGTAAGACCGCACCCTCCGTCTGGTACCTGAGCATCAACAACGAGCGGATCAAGGACGTCAAGGTGCGGCAGGCGATCGCGTACGCGATCGACAAGCAGGGGCTGCTCACCACCCAGGGCGGCGACGCCGCCGGCAAGCTGACCCACACCCTGCTGGCCGACACCACCATCGGGCAGACCAACTACCCGAACCCCTACGACGGCGGCCCGACCGGCAACCCGGAGAAGGCCAAGGAGCTGCTCGGCGGCCAGAAGCCAAAGCTGGTCTTCATGTCCCGGACCAATGCCTTCGGTCAGCAGACCGCGCCGATCGTCGAGCAGAGCCTGGAGAGGGCGGGCTTCGACGTCACCGTGCAGTACGTCGAGGACCACAACCCGACGGCCCGGACCCGGGGCAACCCCTACGACATCTACCTGTCGAACTGGGCGGCGGACTGGCCGAGCGCGGTCTCGACGATCCCGGTGCTCTGGGACGGCCGCAAGCTCGGCCCGCAGGGCAACTCCAACGTGTCGTACTTCAACGCCGACGACGTCAACGCCGAGATCGACCGGGTGAGCAACCTGCCGGCCGGCGAGGCGGGGCCGGAGTGGGCCAAGGTCGACCAGATGATCATGGAGAAGTACGTCCCGGTCGTGCCGCTCTTCCAGGACAACACGTTCATGGTCAGCGGCGCCAAGGTCGGCGGGCTGATCATCTCCGAGCAGTTCGGCACACCGGTCTTCTACAACAGCTACCTCAAGCAGTAGCGCCGCGGTGCAAGGAGGGGGCCCTTCTTATACAAAAAACGATAAGAAGGGCCCCCTCCTTGCACGCAAGGTCAGCGCCAGCCGTAGCCGGTGCGGAGGGCGCGGCCGACCCGGTCGAAGCGGGGCCGGTCGAGGATCGCGCCCTCCCGCCGGATGCTGTCCTCCCGCATCGTCAGCACCCGGTCGAGCCGGATCCAGCTCGGCCGGTTGTCCCGGTCCCACTCGCCGGGGCCGAGCGCGAGCCAGTGCCGCTGGCCGTCCCGGTCGCTCTTGCTGGAGAGCATCAACCCGAACAGTGTCCGGCTGACCCGCCCGACCACCAGCACCGGACGGTCCTTGCCCTGCCGGGGGTCGTCCTCGTACGCCACCCAGGTCCAGACGATCTCGCCCGGATCGGCGTGCCCGTCGAGCTCGGGTGCGTAGACCAGCTCGCGGCGCTGCAACGCGGTGACCTGGCGCCGCCGTGCGAGCTGGGCGGGGATGGGGCCGGGGGCCGGCCTGGGGCTGCGCCGGGCCACCCGGTTGACCGTCGCCGTCACGCCCTTCCAGAGATTCGCCACGGCGGCACCCTACCCCTCGCCGGTCGCGGTGTTCGGACCGGCGGACTCTCCGGAGTCCGGGACAACGCCGAGCGCCCGAACGTTGGCGCCCGCTCCCGGGCGCCGCCCGTCCCCCGTGCCGGGTGTGGGCGGTCCGGCTGAGGAGGGGCCGCCCCGATCAGCCGATCCGCTGCACGAGGCCGCGGAGCCAGACCGGCCAGCGTGGACTGTCGTGCACCCGTTCCGGGACGAGGTAGCGCTCGTGGTCCACCCGGCGGATGACGTCGTCGCGTACCGGAAGCAGCACGATGTCGAGGCGGAACGGGCGTACCGAGCGGCCCAGCGACTGTTCGACCTCGTCCACCACCCGGTTGACGACCAGTCTGCCGGGGCCGGGTCGGGGGAGGGCGTCCTGCCGGCGGGCGGAGTGCCACCCGTGGGCCTCCTGCCAGCGTTCCGCGACGACCCGGCGCAGCGTCGGCCACGGTGCCAGGCCGAGCGGGTCGGGGGTGTCGTCGGCGGGCTCCAGGCCGGCGCGGGGCTGCGGGCGCTGACCCGCCGGGTCGACAAGCGAGAGCCACCAGCCGAGCCATTCGGTGCCCGGCACGTGCTCGACCGACCGGGTCGGCTCGGGGAGCTCGTCGATGTCCAGCGGACCGGGCACCAGCCGGTGCGCCGGCACCTCGATCCGCTCGCTCGCCCGGATCCACAGTGCGCAGTCGATCAGGAATTCCTGCCTGCGGATGCCGATCCGCCAGGAGATCGGGCCTCGCAGTTCCACCGGCGTCTCCTCCCGTTGGCCGCCACTGACCAGGGTAGTGAGCCGAACGGTGGATAGGCGTAGGTAAATAGACTGAGAGTAACCTCGTCGATACGGCGGAAGGAGGCGGGCGGCTACCGCTCCGGGTCGTAGCCGAGGTTCGGGCGGAGCCAGCGCTCCACCTCGGCGAGCGGCAGGCCACGCCGCCGGGCATAGTCCTCGACCTGGTCGCGGCCGAGCCGGCCGACGGTGAAATACCGCGACGCCGGGTGCGCGAAGAGCAGGCCGCTGACGCTGGCGGCCGGGGTCATCGCGTACGACTCCGTCAGCCCCATCCCGAGGCGCTCGGCGTCGAGCAGCGCGAAGAGTTCGTGCTTGAGGCTGTGGTCGGGACTGGCCGGATAGCCGAGGGCGGGGCGGATTCCCCGGAACCGCTCGGCGTGCAGGTCCTCGATCGCGGGGTCGGCGTCCGGCTCGTACCAGTCGCGGCGGGCCCGCAGGTGCAGGTACTCCGCGAACGCCTCGGCGAGCCGGTCGGCCAGCGCCTTCACCATGATGGCCCGGTAGTCGTCGTGCCGCGCCTCGAAACCGGCGGCGAACTCCTCGGCACCGTGCACCGTCACGGCGAAGCCGCCGAGGTGGTCACCGGCCGGCGCGACGTAGTCGGCGAGGCAGCGGTTCGGCCGGCCGGCCGGCTTGGTGGTCTGCTGCCGCAGCATCGGGAAGCGGGTGCCGGCCGGGTCGTCCAGCACGATGTCGTCACCGTCGGCGTGCGCCGGCCAGAAGCCGTACGACCCGACGGCGGTCATCGCGCCGCCCGCGATGATCTGGTCGAGCAGCGTGTTGGCGTCGTCGTAGAGCTCGCGGGCCACCGGCTGGTCGAGGATCGCCGGGAACTTCCCCTTCAGCTCCCAGGCGAGGAAGAGGAACTGCCAGTCGATCATCTCGCGCAGCGCGGTCAGTTCCGGCGAGACGGTGCGTACGCCGGTGAAGGCCGGCACCGGCAGCTCGGCGAAGTCGACATCCTCGCGGTTGGACCGCGCCTGGGCGAGGGTGAGCAGCGGGACCCGGTCCCGCCCCTCGTGCTGCTCGCGCAGCCGTTGCTGCTCGGCCCGGTTGCGCAGGTCCAGCTCGGTGGCACGCTCCGGGTGCAGCAGGTCGGAGACCACCCCGACCACCCTCGACGCGTCGAGCACGTGCACCGTGCTGCCGTCGTACGCCGGGGCGATCCGCACCGCCGTGTGCTGCCGGGAGGTGGTGGCGCCGCCGATCAGCAGCGGCAGGCTCAGCTCGCGCCGCCGCATCTCGGTGGCGACCGCGACCATCTCGTCCAGGGACGGGGTGATCAGCCCGGAGAGCCCGATCGCGTCCGCGCCCTCGGCGACGGCGGTGTCCAGGATCTTCGCCGCCGGCACCATCACGCCGAGGTCGACCACCTCGTAGTTGTTGCAGCCCAGCACCACGCCGACGATGTTCTTGCCGATGTCGTGCACGTCGCCCTTGACCGTCGCCAGCACCACCTTGCCCTGGCCGCGGCCCTCCTCGATCAGCCCCGCCGCCCGCGCCTGCTCCTTCTCCGCCGCCATGTACGGCTCCAGGTAGGCGACCGAGCGCTTCATCACCCGGGCGCTCTTGACCACCTGCGGCAGGAACATCCTGCCGGAACCGAAGAGGTCGCCGACGACCTTCATCCCGTCCATCAGCGGGCCCTCGATCACGTCGAGCGGGCGGTCCGCCTGCTTGCGCGCCTCCTCGGTGTCGGCCTCGATGAAGTCGACGATGCCGTGCACCAGGGCGTAGGAGAGCCGCTCCGCGACCGGCGCCTCCCGCCAGCCGAGGTCCACGGCCCGCCGGGTGCCGGAGCCGCTGACCGTGGAGGCGAAGCTGACCAGCCGGTCGGTGGCGTCCGGGCGCCGGTCGAAGAGCACGTCCTCGACGAGTTCGAGCAGGTCGGCGGGGATGTCCTGGTAGACGGCGAGCTGCCCGGCGTTGACGATGCCCATGTCCAGCCCGGCCCGTACGGCGTGGAAGAGGAACGCCGAGTGCATCGCCTCGCGTACCACGTCGTTGCCGCGGAACGAGAAGGAGAGGTTGGAGATGCCGCCGCTGGTCCGGGCCCCCGGGCAGCGCTCCTTGATCAGCGGGAGTGCGTCGATGAACGCCTTGGCGTAGCCGTTGTGCTCGGCGATGCCGGTCGCCACGGCCAGCACGTTCGGGTCGAAGACGATGTCGGTGGGTGCGAACCCGGCCCGCTCGGTGAGCAGGTCGTAGGCGCGGGCGCAGATCGACACCTTGCGTTCGGTGGTGTCCGCCTGGCCGAGCTCGTCGAAGGCCATCACCACCACACCGGCGCCGTAGTCCCGGATCCGGCGCGCCTGCGCCAGAAACGCCTCCTCACCCTCCTTGAGACTTATCGAGTTGACGATCCCCTTGCCCTGCACACACTTGAGCCCCGCCTCCAGCACGCTCCACCGCGAGCTGTCGATCATGATCGGGATGCGGGCGACCTCGGGCTCGGTCGCGATCAGGTTCAGGAAGGTGGTCATCGCCCGCTCGCTGTCGAGCAGGTCGGCGTCCATGTTCACGTCGAGCACGTTGGCGCCGCCGCGTACCTGCTCCAGCGCCACGTCGACGGCGGCCTGGTGGTCGTCGGCCTCGATCAGCCGGCGGAACCGCGCCGAGCCGGTGACGTTGGTCCGCTCGCCGATCATCACGAAGCCGGTGTCGGCACCGATCGCGAAGGGCTCCAGGCCGCTGAACCGGGTGCCGTCCGGGATCGCCGGCACCGGGCGGGGCGGCCGGCCGTCGACCGCCGTCGCGATCCGCGCGATGTGCTCCGGGCCGGTGCCGCAGCAGCCGCCGACGATGTTGACCATGCCGCCGTCGACGAACTCGCGGATCAGCCGCGCGGTCTCCTCGGGCTGCTGGTCGTAGCCGCCGAACGCGTTCGGCAGCCCGGCGTTGGGGTGGCAGGCGACGTAGGTGCCGGCGAGCCGGGACAGGTCGGCGACGTGCGGGCGCATCTCGGTGGCGCCGAGCGCGCAGTTCACCCCGACCACCAGCGGCTCGGCGTGCGCGACCGAGGTCCAGAACGCCTCGACGGTCTGCCCGGAGAGGGTCCGGCCGCTCAGGTCGACGATGGTCACCGAGATCCAGAGCGGCAGGTCGGGCGCGACCTCGCGGGCGGCGGCGATCGCGGCCTTGGCGTTGAGCGTGTCGAAGATCGTCTCGACGAGCAGGATGTCGACGCCACCCTCCGCCAGCGCCCGGATCTGCTCCGCGTACGCCTCCCGGACGGTGTCGAAGGTCACGGCCCGGAACGCCGGCTCGTCGACCCGGGGGGAGAGCGAGAGGGTCACGTTCAGCGGCCCGACCGAGCCGGCGACGAACCTGCCGCCCGCCTCGTCGGCGGCCTGGCGGGCGAGCTGGGCGCCGCGCAGGTTCATCTCCGGGACCAGCGCCTCCAGGCCGTAGTCGGCCTGCGCGATGCTCGTCGCGGTGAAGGTGTTCGTCGAGGTGATGTCCGCACCGGCCGCCAGGTAGCGCCGGTGTCCGTCGAGGATGACGTCCGGCCGGGTCAGGTTGAGCAGGTCAGGGTCGCCGGTCACGTCCTGCGGGTGGTCGGCGAGCAGCTCGCCACGGTAGTCGGCGGGAGTGAGGCCGGCGCCCTGGAGCATGGTGCCCCAGGCACCGTCGAGCACCACGACCCGCTCGGCGAGCAGTTCGCGCAGCGCCCAGGTGCGTGCTGCCCGGGTGCCGGGGACACTCGACATCGTCACCAACTGGACCACCTCCGTCGTCGAACGGAGGCGCCCTTGCAGGGATCTGTGCTCGGGTCGAGCGTGGCGGGCACGTCAGCCCGTTGCAGCGCCTCTCGACCGAGGTCCAAGACTACCCGAAAGGGTCCGGACCGGGCCGGAATCGTCGCGGACTGTGGGACGGCGGCGTCGCCGGGACCCGCTGTCGCGGGATCGACGTACGAGGCGGCCTCATCTAATCTCGTGGGCAGATACGCCCGGTGACGCCGCCCGGCACCGACGCCGGCCCGGTGACGGGAACACCTCAGGTCAGGCGTCGATGGCGTGCCCACATCGTGCCCGTTCGGAGGGATCGAGGCTTGACGAGCGAGAACGCCCCACCGGGCGTGGACATCAACCGGGCCAGCATCGCCCGGGTCTACGACTTCCTCCTCGGTGGCAAGGACAACTTCGCGGTCGACCGGCAGGCGGCCCAGATGGCGTTGAAGATCACGCCGGACGGTCTGGAGGCGGGCCGGGCCTGCCGGGCGTTCCTCCGCCGGTCCGTGCGACACCTCGCCGCGGAGGCCGGCATCCGGCAGTTTCTCGACCTCGGCTCGGGACTGCCGACCCAGGGCAACGTGCACGAGATCGCCCACGAGGTGGATCCGGACGCCCGGGTGGTCTACGTCGACAACGACCCCATGGCCCTCGCGCACGGGCGGGCCCTGCTCGCGGACGCCCGGACCACCACCGTGGTCGGGGCCGACGTCCGGGAGCCGGAGGAGATCCTCGACCATCCCGAGGTCCGGCGGGTGATCGATTTCGAGCAGCCGGTCGGGCTGCTGCTCATGGCGATCCTGCACCACCTGCACGACCACGAGGAGCCCGGCGCGGTCACCCGGCGGCTCACCGCGGCCCTGCCCTCCGGCAGCTACCTGGCGATCTCGCACTTCCACGACCCCGGCGAGGCACATCCGGACATCTCGCAGAAGGTCCGGGGAGTGGAGAAGATCTTCAACGAGACCCTCGGCACCGGCCGGTGGCGTACCCACCAGGAGATCCTGGCCTTCTTCGGCGACCTGGAGCTGTTGCCGCCCGGGCTGGTCCCGGTGGCCGAGTGGCGCCCGGACGGCGACGAGGACGCGCGGCAGACCGACACCTACCACACCATCGTGGGCGGGGTGGCCCGCAAGGCCTGAGGCACCGGCGCCCGCCGCGCCACCGGGCCGGATCAACCGAGGCGGGCGGCGCGGCCGTTCAGGTAGCGCTGCTGGGCCAGCCCGGTCGCGCGGCGGGCCGCCGTCTCGTACGCCGCCCGGGCCGCCGCCGTCTCGCCGGCCCGCTCCAGCAGGTGCGCCCGGACGGCGTACATCCGGTGGTCGCCGGCGATCCGGCCGTCGTCGGCGAGCCGGTCCAGCAGCTCCAGCCCGGCCCGCGGCCCGCGGGCCATCGCCACCGCCACCGCGTGGTTGAGCGCCACCACCGGGTTGGTGGCGATCCGCAGCAGCACCTCGTAGAGCGCGACGATCTGCGGCCAGTCGGTCGCCTCCGCGCTGGGCGCCTCGTCGTGCAGGGCGGCGATCGCCGCCTGGAGCTGGTACTGGCCGGTCGGTCCGGTCCGCAGCGCCGCGCTGACCAGGGCCACCCCCTCGGTGATCTGCTCCGCGTTCCAGCGGCTCCGGTCCTGCTCCGCCATGGGGACCAGCGCGCCGTCCGGTCCGGTACGCGCCGGCCGGCGGGCGTCGGTGAGCAGCATCAGCGCCAGCAGCCCCGCCACCTCGGCGTCCTTCGGCAGCAGCCGCTGCAGCAGCCGGGCCAGCCGGATCGCCTCACCGGAGAGTTCGGTGCGGTAGAGGGTCGGGCCGGAGGTGCTGACGTACCCCTCGTTGAAGACCAGGTAGAGCACGTGCAGCACCGCGTCGAGCCGCGCGGCGCGTTCGGCCGCCGGTGGCATCCCGAACGGGACACCGCTCGCCCTGATCTGCCGCTTGGCCCGGCTGATCCGCCGGGTCATGGTCGCCTCCGGCACCAGGAAGGCCCGGGCGATCTCGGTGCTGGTCAGGCCGCCGACGGCACGCAGGGTCAGGGCGATCTGCGAGGCCGGCGAGAGCGCCGGGTGGCAGCAGAGGAAGAGCAGGATCAGCGTGTCGTCGGAGTCCGACGCCGGGCGGTCGGCGGCCGGGGCGAGCCATCCGTCGGGCGGGGTCCAGCGGGCGACGCTCTCCTCGCGGTGCCGCCGGGCCCGCTCGGCCCGGAGCAGGTCGGTCAGCCGGCGCGAGGCGACGGTGATCAACCAGCCCCGGGGACTCTCCGGCACCCCCTCCTCCGGCCAGCCGGTGGCGGCGGCGAGCAGCGCCTCCTGGACCGCGTCCTCCGCCGTGTCGAAGTGGCCGTAGCGGCGGACCAGCGCGCCGAGGACCTGCGGCGCCAGGCGGCGCAGCAGGTCCTCGACATGGCGTTCCGGCACGGTACTTCGCCCTACAGTTCCTCGACGCCCTCGATGACCGGCCGGATGTCGACGTGCCACTCGTTGGTCAGGGTCGCGTGCTCCGGATGCGGGGTCCGGGCCAGCTTCGCCGCGATCTCGGTCGCCCGGTCGAAGCTGTCGCACTCCACGATCGTGTAGCCGGCCAGCACCTCCTGGGTCTCCGGGTACGGCCCGTCGGTCACCACCGGCGCCCCGTCGCGCAACGAGACCCGCCGGGTGTGCACGGGAGCGCTGAGCCCTCGGCCGTCGACGAACTCGCCGGACTCCACCAGCTCGTTGTTCCAGGCCGCCATGAACTCGTGCAGCGCCGCCATCTCCTCCGGCGTCCAGGCCGGCGAGCCATCGCTGCCCCTGCCCGCCATCGCGTCGTAGTCCCGCTGCGAACCGGCCATCATGATCATGTATTTCACGGTCGTTCCTTCCCGTCGGCGCCCCTGCGGCGCCCGTCCGGTGGAGACGTCGGTGCCGCGCCGCGGTTCCGGACATCCGGCCCGGAGAGATCCGGACATCCGGCCCGGAGAGATCCGGACAGCCGGCCGGGAGAGATCCCGGACGTCCGGCCGGGGAGAGATTCTGCCAGTGCTCCGAGGGTCAGAGGTGCTGGCGGAGGAAGTCGAGTTCGAGGGCGAGCAGCCGTTCGGCGGTGCCGCCGGCCGCCATGTGGGTGGCGCCGGTCAGCGGGATGACCGAGTGCGGCCGGCCGGTGGCCAGCAGCGCGGCGGAGAGCCGCAGCGTGTGCGCGGCCACCACGTTGTCGTCGGCCAGCCCGTGCAGCAGCAGGATCGGCCGGGCCTCCTCGGGGTCGCGTACCGGCTCGGCGGCGAGTTCCAGCAGCGAGTGGTGGGCGTACACCTCGGGGCTGTCGGTCGGGGTCCCGAGATAGCGCTCGCTGTACGCGGTGTCGTAGAGGGTCCAGTCGGTCACCGGCGCACCGGCGACGGCGCACCGGAAGAGGTCGGGCCGGCGCAGCACGGCGAGCGCGGCGAGCCAGCCACCGAACGACCAGCCCCGGACCGCGACCCGGCCCAGGTCGAGGTCGGGGTGCTTGCCGGCGAGTGCGGTCAGCGCGTCTGCCTGGTCGGCCAGGATGACGTCGGCGAGTCGCCGGTGCACCACCTTCTCGAACGAGGGCGCGACTCCGGGCGTACCCCGGTTGTCGACGGTGACCACGGCGTAGCCGGCGTCGGCCCACCACTGCCGCTCCAGCCACGCCGACCGGGCGGCCACCACCTCCTGGTGGCCCGGCCCGCCGTAGACGTCGAGCAGCACCGGCAGCCGCCGGCCGGCGACGTGGTTGCCGGGGTAGAGCACCGCGGTCGGCAGCCGGCGGTCGGTGACCCGCTCCAGCGCGGGCCGGGGCGCGTACGGCGGGGTCGCGGCGAGCGAGCGCAGCGAGGCCACCTCCCGGTCGCCCTGCCAGACCGTCCAGGTGCTGCCGGCCGCGTCGAGGGAGCGGGACTGCACCACGAGCACGTCGCCGCCGACCGTGCCGCCGTGCCAGCCCGGGTCGGCGGTCATCCGCCGGGCGTCGATCCCGCCGGCCCCGATCGCGGTACGCACCCGGAACAGGTGCTGCTGGCTCGGCTCCCCCTCGCTCCCCTCCACCAGCAGGTCGGGGCTGCCGTTGCGGTTCGGCAGCCAGCCGACCACCCGGCGCACGTAGAGCGAGGGCGGGGTGAGCAGGGTGCCGTCGGCGAAGAGGCAGCGGGCGTCGTAGCCGTCGTGCGCGAGTTCGCCGCCGACGAGTACCCGGCCGTCGGGGAGGTGCCGGGGGGTGCCGGCGACCGGCTCCACCCAGCGCGGGTCGGCGAGCTCGGCGTGCACCTGCGTCTCGCCGGTGCGCGGGTCCACGGCGAGCACCAGGCCGTGCTGCTGCAACCGGCGCAGTACGGTGATCAGCGGCCCGGTCTCGGCCCACTCCACCCCGACCAGGTAGGGATAGGTCTCCCGGTCCCAGTGCACGTCGACCCAGCCGCCGTCGAGGTCGAGCAGGTGCAGACTCACCTCGGCGTTCGGCCCGCCGGCCCGGGGGTACGCGACCGAGCGGGGCGGGCTGGCCGGGTCACCGGGGTCGTGCAGGTACCAGCGCGGCAGCCGGGCCTCGTCGACCCGGGCGGCGAGGATGGACCGCCCGTCCGGCGCCCACCAGTAGCCGCGGAACCGGTCGAACTCCTCGGCCGCGATGAACTCGGCCAGTCCCCAGGTGACCCCGGCGTCCTCACCGGCGAGCAGCATGTCGGTGCCGTCGGCGTCGACCACCCGCAACTGCCCCACCCGGCCGTCGCCGGCCGCGTCGGTGACGTAGCCGATCCGCTGGCCGGTGGGGTCGGGTCGGGGGTCGAGCACCGGGCCGGTGACGTCGATCTCGACCACGTCGCCGTGCAGCAGGTCGGCCCGGAAGAGCCGGCCGGCGAGGGCGAAGACGGCGACCCGGGCGGCCGGGTCGGTGGCGTACGAGCCGATGCCGGCGGCGCTCAGCCGGAGCCGTTCGCGCAGCGCCTGCTCGGCCGGGTGCGGCGTACCGGTGGGGTCGGCGGCGGCGGTCGGGTCGGCGCCCCCGGTCGGGTCGGCGGTCGGGTCGGCGAGCAGGTCGGCGGGGTCGGCGACCAGGCGTTCGGTGCCGGTCGCCACGTCCAGCATCCAGAGCGCGTCGACCGGGTCGGTCGGGCCGCCGGAGCGGAGGAAGAGCACCCGCGAGCCGTCGTTCGCCACCGTCACGGACCGCGGCGCGCCGCGGTTGAAGCGGCGGGTGCGGGCGGCCAATTCCGGGTAGTCCACATCGTGATCGTAGAGGCGGGCGCGCGGCGATGTGGCCGAGCCGGCCATCGCGTCCCCGTCCGGTACCGGTAGTGACCTGGTGACTCTCCGGGGGCGGCGGCCGACGTCGGTGGGTAGGGCGTGCGGGTGCGGCGGCGTAGAGTTGCCCGGGTGACGAATCCGACCTCGGCCGGCCAGGGCCGGCCGGCCCGGCGGCTGCTGCTGGTGCACGCGCATCCCGACGACGAGTCGATCGGCACGGGCGCGACGATGGCGTACTACGCGGCGGCGGGCGCCGGAGTCACCCTGGTGACCTGCACCCTCGGCGAGGAGGGCGAGATCCACGTGCCGGCGCTGGCCGGGCTCGCGGCGGCCGAGGCCGACCAGCTCGGTGGGTACCGGATCGCGGAGCTCGCCGCCGCCTGCACCGCGCTCGGCGTACGGGACCACCGCTTCCTCGGCGGCGCCGGGCGCTACCGCGACTCGGGGATGATGGGGCTGCCCACCAACGACCACCCGCGGGCCTTCTGGCGGGCCGACCTCGACGAGGCGGCGGCGCACCTGGTCGAGATCATGCGGGAGGTACGCCCCCAGGTGCTGGTCACCTACGACCCGAACGGCTTCTACGGGCACCCCGACCACATCCAGGCGCACCGGGTGGCGATGCGCGCAGCCGAACTGGCCGCCGCCGAGGGCTTCGGACCGGCCAAGATCTACTGGACGGCGATGCCGACGAGCGTGCTGGAGGCCGGCCTGGTCGCCTTCGCCGAGGCCGAGGAGAACCCGTTCGCCGGCGCCGAGCACGCCGACGACCTGCCGTTCGGCACGCCGGACGACGAGATCGCGGCCCGGATCGACGGCACCGACCAGCACACCGCCAAGGAGGCGGCGATGCGGGCGCACGCCACCCAGATCCCGGACAACTCGTGGCTCTACTCGATCGCCAGCAACTTCGGCGGCGAGTTCATGGGGGTGGAGTACTACACCCTGGCCGCCGGGACCCGGGGTCCGGGCTCCGGGCCGTACGGCTGGGAGGACGATCTCTTCGCCGGCCTGCCCGCGTCGACGGCGGAGGCCGGGCCGTCCTCGCCCCCGGTGTCGTCGCCGGCTCGGGTGGCGGCGGCGCGGTGACCCTGCCGAGCGCGTCCGTGTCGACCTTGCCGGAGCAGCAGCCCGGCCCGCCGCCCGCCGGCCGGCCGGGGCTGCGCCGCGCGGTCGACCTCGCGATACGGGTGGTGGGCGGCGTGGTCGCGGTGGTGGCCGCGGCGGCCACTGCCGTGCTGGAGCTGATCCTCTCGACGCTCCGGGTCGGTGGCGTGCTGATCGGGGTGTCGGTGCTGGTCACGGTGCTGGCGAACGCGGCGCTGGGCTGGTTCGCACCCCGGGCCGTCGGACGGCGGTGGGCGCTGGCGCTCCCCGCCGGGGTCTGGTTCGCCGTGATGGTGGTCGCGGCCGGCGGTACCAGCGAGGGCGACATTCTGATCGCCGGCAACAACTGGGTCGGCATCGCGATGATCTTCGCCGGCTCGGTCACCTTCGCGGTGGTGGGCTTCCGCATGATCATGAGCCCGCGCGGCCCGGACTCCCCGCTGCTGCGGCCCTGACCTGGCCCGTCGCGCCTGGCCGCGCCGGGTGGTGCCGGCGTGCACCGGGTTTCCCGTCGTTCGCACCATGGATCCACCCGGCGACGGATGGTAGAACCTTGTGGCAGGTGGCCCCCGGTCCGGTGGGGGCCGGAGGCCAAGAGGACGTGCGATGAAGGAGCGCTGGCTGCCGGTCGGGGTACTCGCGGGTGTGCTGTTCGGGATCAACGTCGTGGCGCGGCTCGTGGCCCGGTTCGCCTTCGGGGACGACACCGGGATGCAGGACCGGATCTCGCTGGGCATGTTCGCCGCGATCGGGGTGGTGCTGGCGACCCTGGCCTTCATCCGGGGCCGGCGCCGCCCGCTGCCCGACTGGGGCGGGGAGATGGCGCTCGCCGTACTGGTCGCGATGGTGCTGACCATCTTCGTCGGGCCGTTCATCAGCGGCAACCAGCCGTTCGCCGCGGGCGCCGGGGCGTTCTTCGCGCAGATCTGGTTCTACGCCGGCTGCGCCCTCGGCGGCGTACTCGTCGGCTATCTGCTGCTGACCGCGTTCGGCTGGGACCACCGGTCGCAGTCGCTGAAGCGGTACGCCGAGGCGAAGCAGGCCAAGCCGCGCCGGGTGGTGCGCCGCTGACCGGCCCACCGGCCCGCCCGGGTCAGCCCCGGCCCGGCTCGACCCGGGTCTGGTAGGTGTGGTGGATGGTGAAGCCGAGCCGCCGGTAGAGCGAGACGGCTGCCTCGTTGCGCTCTTCCACCTGGAGGAACGCCCGGGTCGCGCCGAGCCCGGCCGCCCACCCGGCCAGTGCCCGGACCGCATGCTGGGCGAGCCCTCGGCGCCGGGCCCGCGGGACCACCTCGATCAGGCTCAGGCCGAGCCAGCGTCCCGGACCGGTGACCGTGCCCCGGGCCACCGCGACAAGCTCCCGCCCGTCGCCGCCACCCGATGCTGAGCCGTCGGCGGGCGGCTCGGCGTAGAGGTGCACGAAGCGGACCTGCCGCACGGCGGTGAGGATGTGCCGGGCGGCGTCCGGCAGCTCGGCCGCCGGCTCGCCGTCCGGCGGGGTGGCGGCCGTCTCGGCACCCGGCGGGGTGGCGGCCGGGAGCGGAGCGCCGGTCCGGCCCACGGCGTCGGGCCCGGCGTGGTCGCGGGACTGCTTCGCCTTGCGCTGGGCGGCCAGCGCGTACCAGCCCGGGGTGGGTGTCCCGGTCAGCTCGGGCGCCGGCAGCTCCGGCCGGGGCGGCACGGCGTCCAGGATCGCCGCCAGCGGTGCGGTCTGCACCAGCACCAGCGGCCGGGCCGACCAGCCGCGCGCGTCCAGTGCCGCACCGACCGGGGCGGCCAGCGGCAGCGGCACGTTGACCATGGCCGGTCGTCCACGCTCGGCGTACCAGCGGGCGACCGCGTCGATCGCCTCGTCCAGCGGCCGGTCCGGGTCACCCACCGGCAGTGCGCTGTTCGCCCGCCCGGACCACCCCTCGGCGGTACGCAGCAGCCAGTCGCCGAGCCGCGCCCGGACCGGAGCCGGCCACGCCTCGTCCGAGGCGAGTTCGAGCTCGACCACGGCCGTCGCGTTCGGGCGCCGGGCCGGCGGCACCCGCTTGGCCCGGTGCACCTCGCCCAGCGGCACCCGCAGCGGCCCGCTGGCCGTGGCGAGCGTGAGATGGGTCTCGGTCAGGTCGACCAGCTCGCCGAGGGCGTCGCTGAAGAGCGTCCGACCGCCGCGATCTCCGACAATGCGCCGCACGACGATCCGGTGTCCCACATCGCGGCGTCCCAGCACGATCGACCCCCTCCCCGGCGACATACTAGGCTCTTACCGTCGCGGTCCATCGCGGCGGAGCTTGCGGAGGAGAAGATCGGTGACCTACATCATCGCCGAGCCGTGCGTGGATGTGCTCGACAAAGCGTGCATCGAGGAGTGCCCGGTCGACTGCATCTACGAAGGCAACCGGATGCTCTACATCCACCCCGACGAGTGTGTGGACTGCGGGGCGTGTGAGCCGGTCTGCCCGGTTGAAGCGATCTTCTACGAGGACGACGTGCCGGAGCAGTGGAAGGACTACACCACCGCGAACTACGAGTTCTTCGAGGACCTCGGTTCGCCGGGCGGAGCCGCCAAGATCGGTAAGGTGGAGAAGGACACCCCGTTCATCGCGGCGCAGCCGCCGCGGAGCGAGCACTGAGCGGCACCACCCCGGCTGCCACCCGGCGGCCCGCCGGGGTCGCCCCGGGCCGCACCGGTGACCTGCCCGACTTCCCGTGGGACCTGCTGGAGCCGGCGAAGGCGCTGGCCGCGCGGCATCCGGACGGGATCGTCGACCTCTCCGTGGGCACCCCGGTCGACCCGGTGCCCGAGTCGATCCGGGCGGCGCTGGCCGCGAGTGCGGACGCGCCCGGCTATCCGCTGACCGCCGGCTCGCCGGCGCTGCGCGCCGCGCTCACCGACTGGGTGGCCCGACACTGCGGCGCCGATCCGGAGGCGGTCGGGGTGCTGCCGACGATCGGCTCCAAGGAACTGGTCGGCTGGTTGCCGACCCTGCTCGGGCTCGGTCCGGGCGACGTGGTGGTGATCCCGCAGGTCTGCTATCCGACGTACGAGGTCGGGGCGCGGTTGGCCGGCGCGGAGGTGGTCCGGGCCGACGCCCTGACCGCCCTCGGACCCGACCCCCGGGTACGGCTGATCTGGATCAACTCACCGGCCAACCCGACCGGGCGGGTCCTGCCGCCGGAGCACCTCCGCAAGGTCGTGGAGTGGGCCCGGGAACGCGGCGTCGTGGTGGCCAGCGACGAGTGTTACCTCTCGCTGGGCTGGGAGGAGACGCCGACCTCCATCCTCGATCCGGAGGTCTGCGGCGGCGACCACGCCAACCTGCTCGCCGTGCACTCCCTCTCCAAGCGCTCCAACCTGGCCGGTTACCGGGCCGGTTTCGTCGCCGGTGACCGCGCGCTCGTCGACGCCCTGCTCACGGTCCGCAAGCACGCCGGGATGATCGTGCCGGCTCCGGTGCAGGCGGCGATGGTCGCGGCGCTCGCCGACGAGGCGCACGTGGCCGAGCAGCGCAGCCGGTACGCCGCCCGCCGCGAGGTGCTGCGGGAGGCGCTTGTCAGGTCGGGCTTCGAGATCGAACACTCCGGGGCCGGGCTCTATCTCTGGGCGACCCGGGGCGAGCAGAGTCGGGCCACGGTGGACTGGCTCGCCGAGCGCGGCATCCTGGTGGCGCCCGGCACCTTCTACGGCCCGACCGGCGACCGGCACGTCCGGGTGGCGCTCACCGCCACCGACGAGCGGGTGGCCGCCTTCGCGGCCCGGTTGCCCGGCTGATCCTCCCGCCGGGCCGGGGCCGCCGGGGGAGCGGGCACTAGGGTGGACGGATGACGGATCGACCGATCGTGGTGGTGCGCGGCGAGGTGGTCCGGGAGGTGCCGCCGGAGATCGCCCGGTTCACGGCGACCGTCTCGGCCCGCGACCGGGACCGCCGGGCCGCGCTGGCCCGGCTGGCCGAGCGCGCCGAGGCGGTGCGGGCGCTCATCGACGGCTACGGCGACGCGATCGAGCGCCGGGAGACCGGCCAGCTCTGGGTGCGCCCCGAGCTGAAGCGCTCCGGCGAGAAGGTGACCGGGTACGCCGCCAGCGCCACCACCACCGTGACCGTGACCGACTTCGGGGTGCTCGGCGAGCTGATGCTCCGGCTCGCCGACCAGGACCAGACCACCGTCGCCGGGCCGTGGTGGGAGTTGCGGCCGGATAGCCCGGCGTACCGGGAGGCGCGGCGGGCCGCCGTCGGTGCGGCGTTCGACCGGGCCCGGGAGTACGCCGAGGCGCTCGACGTCGAGGTCAGCGCCCTGATCCAACTCTCCGACACCGGCACCGGCGCGCAGCCGATGATGGCGCTGGCCGGGCACGGCATGGCCTACCGGGCCGCCGACGCGGGGCTCCCGGAACTCGAGCTCGACCCGCGCCCGCAGACCGTGCAGACGGCCGTCGAGGCCCGGTTCGAGATCACCCCGCCCCGGATCCCCGGGCGGTGACCGCGCCGGTCTCGCACACCCTGGCCGAGCTGGTGAACCGGGCCGCCGTCCTGGCCTCGACGGGCCCGCGCCGGCTGCTCGGCATCACCGGCCCACCCGGAGTGGGCAAGTCGACCCTGGCCGGGCTGGTGGTGGCGGCCCTCGACGGCCTCGCCGAGCTGGTGCCGATGGACGGCTTCCATCTCGCCGAGGACGAACTGCACCGGCTCGGCCGGCACGCCCGCAAGGGCGCGCCCGACACCTTCGACGGTGCCGGTTTCGTCGCGCTGCTCCGCCGGCTCCGGGCCGCCGGACCCGACACTGTGTACGCTCCCGAGTTCCGCCGCGAGATCGAGGAGGCGATCGCCGGGGCGATCCCGGTGCCGGCGTCGGTGCCGCTGGTGGTGACCGAGGGCAACTACCTGCTGGTCCCGGAGCGGCCGTGGGGCGAGATACGCGACCTGCTCGACGAAATCTGGTATCTCGACGTGGACGAGACCGAACGGCTGCGCCGGCTGACCGACCGGCACATCGCGTTCGGCCGGGAGCCGGCCGAGGCGGCTGCCCGGGCCCGCGGCACCGACCAGCGCAACGCCGAGCTGATCGCCGGCACGATCGGTCGCGCCGACCTCGTCGTCCGGATGGCACCGTCCAATCCGGCCTGACCGGTGTCCCTGCTCACTGCCCATCGGCCGGCACCAGTACCCGGCGGGGTGATGGCGAAGCGCATCGAGGACTGGTAGACCGATCGGCGAAGCTGTTTCGACCCTGTTGCTTCGACCCTGTTACGCGGCCGGCGGCGACGATCGGCAGGAGAGCCGTGTCAGTTCGGAAACTGTTGTCCTGGTACGCCGGGCTCAACGCTGCGCTGGTGGTCTGCTTCTTCGCCCTGCCGGTGCCGCGCCCGGTGGTGGCCGCCGCGTTCGGGCTGGCCGGCATGGCGGCGGTGGCGATCGGCGTCCGGCGCTACCGGCCGGAGCGCGCGTACGCCTGGTGGCTGCTCGGCGCGGCTCTCGTCGTCTTCGCCGCCGGTGACACCGTCTACCTGCTCGCCGCGAACCTTCCGCTCGGGGACTCCCCGGCAGACTCCGGGCTCGTCTCGGACCTCTTCTACCTGGTGATGGTGCCGCTGATCGGCGCCGGGCTGCTCGGGCTGACCCGCTCCACCACCGGCGCCCGGGACCGGTCCGGGCTCCTCAACTTCCTGATCTTCACCACCGCCGGTGCCTTCCTGCTCTGGGTGCTGGTGATCCGGCCGTACCTGGTCGGTCCGGGGCCGACCACGTTCGAGCAGTCGGTGCTGGCCGCGTACGCCCTGCTCGACGTGCTGTTGCTGGCCACCGCCGCACGGATCGCGGTCACCTCGCGGGGCAGCGTCGCCGGGCTGCTGCTGGTGCTCGGTGCGGCCGGGATGCTCGTCTCGGACCTCAGCTACGGCGCCGCGCTGCTGCGCGGCGGCTGGCAGCCGGGCGGGCCGGACGAGCTGGGCTGGCTGAGTTTCTACGTCGCCTGGGGTGCCGCCGCGCTGCATCCGTCGATGGCGACGCTGACGGAGCCGGCCGAACCGCTGGACAGCGAGATCGGCAGGACCCGGCTGGTCCTGCTCGGCATCGCCGCCACCCTCGCCCCGACGGTGCTGCTCTACGAGGTGCTGAACGGTGACGTCCGGGACGGAGCGGTGATCGCGGTGGTCGGCGGCGTGGTCTTCGCCCTGGTGCTGAGCCGCCTGGCGGACGCGGTGGACGGGCACCGGCAGGCGGTGGCCCGGGAGCGCGGGCTGCGCCGGGCCTGCGCCGAGCTGGTGGCCGCGACCGACACCGCAGAGGTCCGCCGGGCGGTACGCACCGCGGTGGCCCGGCTGGTGCCGAGGCAGGCCGCGCACCGGATCATCTTCTCGATCAACCACACCGACGGGGTGCCGGCGGCCACCACCAGCATCTGGGGGCCGGGGATGGTCGCGGCCTCCCCGTTCTATCCGGCGCCCACTCCGGCCGTCGCCCGGCGCAGCCGGCTGTTGCGGGTCCGGATCCTGCAACCGGCGCTGGCCGAGCAGCTCCGGGGCTTCGAGACCGTCGCGCTCTGCCCGCTGGTCGGCGACGGCCGGACCGAAGCCGTCGTCGGCGGCGGCCGGACCAGCGGCGGCGGCCGGACCGGCGGCGGCGGCCGGACCGGCGGCGCGCCCCGGGTCGGCGCGCTGCTGGTCGCCACCGACAGCCGGCTGCTGCCCTCGCTGCGGGACTCGCTGGAGGTGCTGGCCGCGCAGGCGGCGATGGCGCTGGAGCGGATCGGCCTGGCCCAGGAGATCAACCGCCGGGAGAGCGAGGCCTACTTCCGCAGCCTGGTGCAGAACGCGGCGGACGTGATCCTCATCGTCGGCGACGACCATCGGATCCACTACGCCAGCCCCTCCGTCCGGAGCGTCCTCGGTGTCGAGCCGGCGGACTGCACCGATCTCGGCACGCTGCTCTCCGCCGAGGAGCAGCTCCCGGTCGCCGCCCTGCTCACCTCGGCGGCCGGCGAGCCGGAGCGGCGTGGGACCGACTGGTGCGTACGCCTTCCGGACGGGCAGCGGGTGCAGCTCGAGGTGACCTGCCGGGACCTGCGCCGGGACCGGGCCGTACGCGGCTTCGTGCTGACCCTGCGGGACATCACCGAGCGGGTCCGGTTGGAGCAGGAGCTGACCCATCGGGCGGTGCACGACTCGCTCACCGGGCTGGCCAACCGGGCCTCCTACCAGGACCAGGTCTACGAGGCGGTGGAGAAGGCCCGGGACGCCGACCGCACGGTCGGCGCGCTCTCCATCGACCTCGACGAGTTCACCGCGGTCAACGACACCCACGGGCACGCCATCGGCGACGCGCTGCTGATCGCCGCCGGTGAGCGGCTGCGGGAGATCGCCGGGCCGAACGACCTGGTGGCCCGGCTCGGCGGGGACGAGTTCGCCGTGCTGATCCCGGACGCGGACGACCCGGAGCAGGTGGAGCGGGTCGCCGACCACCTCGTCCGGGCACTCGCCGAGCCGCTGGAGGTCGGCGACACCGTGGTCAACGGCTCGGTCAGCGTCGGGGTGGCCACCACCGCCGACGCCAGCGACGCCGGTGAGCTGCTGCAACGCGCAGACCTCGCGCTCTACGTCGCCAAGGGGGCCGGCAAGGGCCGCTGGTGTCGCTACCAGTCGGAGCTGCACACGGCGATCGTGGAGCGGCTGGAGCTGCGGGCCGCGCTGGCCGAGGCGGTGGCGAAGCTCAGCTTCTCCGTCGACTACCAGCCGATCGTCGACATGCGGACCGGGGCGGCGGTCGGCTTCGAGGCGTTGGCCCGCTGGCACCACCCGGCCCGGGGGCCGGTGCCGCCGGCGCTCTTCATCGGGCTCGCCGAGGAGACCGGGCTGATCGAGCCGATCGGGGACTACGTGCTGCGCCAGGCGACGGCCGCGATGGCCCGGTGGCGGGCCGTACGGGGCGAGCGGGACGCCCCGTACGTCAGCGTCAACGTCTCGGCCCGACAGCTGCGTACGCCCGGCTTCGTGACCACCGTACGCGCGGCGCTGGCCGCCGCCGAGGTGCCGCCGGACCGGGTGATGCTGGAGATCACCGAGAGCCTGCTGCTGCGCGACCAGGAGCCGGTCTGGGCCGAGCTGGCCGAGCTGCGCTCCCTCGGCCTGCGGGTCGCCATCGACGACTTCGGCACCGGGTTCTCGTCGCTGAGCTACCTCCAGCAGATGCCGGCCGACGTACTCAAGATCGACCGATCGTTCACCGAGACCGTGGCCACCTCGCGGCGGCAGCGGCTGCTGGTGGAGGGGATCATCCGGCTCGCCGGCACGCTCGGCCTGGACGTGATAGCCGAGGGGGTGGAGACGGAGGCGGTCCGGACCGTCCTGCTCGACATGGGCTGCGCCTCCGGGCAGGGATACCTCTTCGCCCGACCGCTGCGGGACTCGGACGTGCTGGGCTGGCTCGACGGCGGTTGACCCGGGGCAGGCTGGCACCGGTCGGGTCGCACCCGCCGGGCTCAGTCGTTGGCGTGCAGGGCGGCGTTCAGCTCGATGCCCCGGCCGGTTCGCGGTTTCGCCTCCAGCGCGCCGGTCACCGAGTTGCGCCAGAAGAGCAGCCCGTCGACCCCGGAGAGCTCGCGGGCCTTGACCACCCGGCCGTCCGGCAGGGTGACCTTGGAGCCGGCGGTGACGTAGCAGCCCGCCTCCACCACGCAGTCGTCGCCGAGCGAGATCCCGATCCCGGCGTTGGCGCCGAGCAGGCTCCGCTCGCCGATCCGGACCTTCTCCCTGCCGCCGCCGGAGAGGGTGCCCATGATCGAGGCGCCGGCGCCGATGTCGGAGCCGTCCCCGACCACCACCCCGGCGACGATCCGGCCCTCCACCATCGAGGCGCCGAGCGTGCCGGCGTTGAAGTTGCAGAAGCCCTCGTGCATCACGGTGGTGCCGCTGGCCAGGTGGGCGCCGAGGCGCACCCGGTCGGCGTCGGCGATGCGGACCCCGGCCGGGACGACGTAGTCGGTCATCCGGGGAAACTTGTCGACCCCGTAGACCGCCAGGTGCCGGCCGGCGGCCCGCTCGACCACCCGCAGCTCGTCGACCCGCTCCGGCGGGCAGGGCCCGGCCGAGGTCCAGGCGACGTTGGCGAGCACCCCGAAGATGCCGTCGAGGTTCAGCTCGTTGGGCCGGACCAGCCGGTGGGAGAGGAGGTGCAACCGGAGGTACGCGTCGGAGGCGTCCTTGATCGGGTCGGCCAGCGAGCCGATCTCGGTGACCACCACCGCGGTACGCAGCCCCGGCAGCGCCTGCTCACCGAGCGCACCCGGCGGCAGGTCGAGCACGTCGCCGTCCTCGCCCGCGACCAGCGGCGAGGAGCCGAGGCCGAGCTTGCCGGTCGGGTACCACGTGTCGAGCACCTGGTCCCCGGCGAGCGTGGCTACGCCGATCCCCCAGGCGGGCTGTGCGGTCGTCACCGGTGCACCTCTCCGTCATCCGGGCAGGATTCGACTCAGGCGGAAGTGTGGAACGTCATTTCCGAGCCTTGGACGCGTCCCGCCGATACGACCTTGACGGTACCGTCTCCCACCATGGAGAACCCGCTCACCCCCGAGGTGTTGGCCGATCCGGTCGCGTTGACCCGCGCCCTGGTCGACATCGAGTCCGTGTCCAGGAACGAGAAGGAGATCGCGGACTGCGTCGAGGAGGTGCTGACGGACGTCCCGCACCTGACCGTGGCGCGGCACAGCAATACGATCATGGCGCGTACCGAGCTGGGCAGGGCCCAGCGGGTGGTGCTGGCCGGGCACCTGGACACGGTGCCGCTGAACAACAACTTCCCGTCCAGCGTGCAGGGCGACCTGATCTACGGCTGCGGCACCTCCGACATGAAGTCCGGGGTGGCGTACGCGTTGCACCTGGCGGTGAGCGTGCCCGAGCCCCGCTACGACGTGACGTACTTCTTCTACGAGGCCGAGGAGATCGAGTCCCGCTACAACGGGCTGACCCTGGTCGCGCAGGCCCACCCGGAGTGGCTGACCGCCGACTTCGCGGTGCTGCTGGAACCGACGCACGGGGTGGTCGAGGCGGGCTGCCAGGGCACGATGCGGGCGATGGTCAGCGCAACCGGCCGGCGGGCACACTCGGCCCGTTCGTGGAACGGGGTGAACGCGATCCACGGCATCGGTGACGCGATCCACCGGCTCGCCGGCTATCAGGCCCGGATGGTCACCATCGACGGCTGCGTCTACCGGGAGGGGATGAACGCCGTCCGGATCGGCGGCGGCGTCGCCGGCAACGTGGTACCGGACCTCTGCGAGATGGAGGTCAACTACCGGTTCGCACCGGACCGTACGGCGCAGGAGGCGGAGCTGCACCTCCGGGAGACCTTCGACGGCTACCAGGTGCGGCTGATCGACTCGGCACCGGGCGCGCTGCCGGGGCTGACCGCCGCACCGGCCCGGGAGTTCCTGGCGGCGGTCGGCGCGGACCCGATCGGCAAGCTCGGCTGGACCGACGTGGCGCGGTTCGCCGCCCTCGGCATCCCGGCGCTCAACTTCGGACCGGGTGACCCGAACCTCGCGCACGCCCCCGACGAGCACGTCGAGATCGGCAAGATCCGGGACGGCGCCGCCACCCTGCACCGCTGGCTCGCCTCACACTGAGGCGGCGTGGCCCGGGCCGGCCCGGCGCCCCGATCCCGGTACGGTGCGGGCCGGCGGTGACCCCTCTGCCGCCGGCCCGCACCGCTGTCCCGGTGCTGTCGGGTCGACGGACTAGCCGTCGACGTGCTGGTGTGTCAGCGATTCCTGGGCCGACCCCGGCTCGCCGTCGTCGGCACCGACCGGCGCGGCGGTGCGGGCCAACCGGCGCTCGGCCACCACCGCCCTGATCCGGCGCTGCATCTGTCGTCGAAGCCGGATGATCTCCCCGTTGGTCATCACAATTGCCCCCCGGAAGGTGCGCGGCCGTGGTGTGGGCGCCGCGCGTTTCCCTTTGTGAATGGTAAGACGCTGGTGAGACATGTTTGGTTGCGTCGGCGCCGGATGTTTGTCCCGCGACGTACCAGATCACGCCACCCCGGCGCTGGCCCACGGGATTACGGTGGAGCCCATGAACCACAGCGAGAGCCGGAACGGCGGCCGGGGTCCGGGACCGGAACGGCACCGGGGGGCGGTCACGCTGCGCCGCGAAGCGATCCCGTTGAGTACGGCGGACCAGCGGCTGCTCGACTCCCGGAGCCGCGGCGACTGGAAGACCAAGGACGCCTGGCGGGCCCTGCGCATCCTGTCGGAGTTCGTGGAGGGCTTCGACACCCTGGCCGACCTGCCCCCGGCGGTCAGCGTCTTCGGCTCGGCCCGCAGCAAGCCCGACAGCCCGGAGTGCGTACTCGCCGAGCAGCTCGGCGCGGCGCTCGCCGCCGCCGGCTACGCGGTGATAACCGGCGGCGGACCGGGGGTGATGGAGGCGGCCAACCGGGGCGCGACGGAGGCCGGCGGCCTCTCGGTCGGGCTCGGCATCGAGCTGCCGTTCGAGCAGGGCCTCAACGACTGGGTCGACATGGCGATCGACTTCCGGTATTTCTTCGCCCGCAAGACGATGTTCGTCAAGTACGCCCAGGCGTTCGTGGTGCTGCCCGGCGGCTTCGGCACCCTGGACGAGCTCTTCGAGGCGCTGACCCTGGTGCAGACCGGCAAGGTGACCCGGTTTCCGGTGGTCCTGATGGGCATGGCGTACTGGCGCCCGCTCATCGACTGGCTCCGGGACACGCTCGCCGCCGACGGGAAGATCGGCCCGGCCGACCTCGAACTGATCATCATCACCGACGACGTCAGCGCCGCCGTCCGGCACATCGTGGAGGCCGACGCGGCCCTCGCCGCCGAGCAGGAGGCGATCCAGGAGAGCGCGATAGCCCAGGCCGAGGCCGCCCAGCAGTCGGCGGCTCGGCAGTCGGCGGCTCAGCAGTCGGCGGCCGGGCGGCGGCGCGGCTCCCGCTGACGCCCGGCGCGGACGCCCGCATGACGGCGGCGGCTTCCGCTGACGGCGGCGCTGCCTGTACCGACGGACGCGTCGGCCACGACGGAACGCCGACGGACGCGTCGGCTACGACGGAACGCCGACGGACGCGTCGGCTACGACAGCACGTCGACGCTTCGCGGCGAGAACGCGGTGGAGCCGCCCGGTGGCAGCACGACGGAGGGCAGGCCGGAGCAGCCGAGCGCGGGATAGACCACGATGGTCGCGTCGGTCTGGTTCCGCACGACGGTGCCGGCCGGGAGGCTGGCCTGGATGTTGTGGCAGCCGGCGGGTGGGTTCAGCAACGTGACGTTCGGCCCGGTCGGGCTGGAGATGCTGATCCGACCGGTGGCGGCGAGGCCGGGCGAGCCGGCGAGGCCGACGGCGGCGCCGGCCAGCACGCCGACGACTGCCACCCGGGCGGCCCGGCGCCACGTCGACGCCCGGCGCGTCCCGGCCACCGCTCCCTGTCCTACCCGCGCTGCCTGTGAATGCTCCATGACTTCCTCCAAGGGATCGAAGTGCCGGCGGTACGGCTCGACCCGGCGAAACTAGCCACGGCCGGCTTCAACCCGCTTTCACCCGTCCCTGCCGACGCGGGATTTGGTGCGTGCCCTGGATGACGTCGAGTGCGGCGTGGAACTCGGCGGGCATGACGCGTCCGACGGCCGACCGCCTCGCCGAAGGTTGATCCGACAGGCCCGGCCGCGGCGCGCCGCCCACGATATGGAACAGCTCCTTCGGGTCGACCGCGACCTTCTCTGCCAGCGACTCGGCGGTCTCGCCCAGCTCGGCCATGGCGATCCGTACTGCCTCGTTCATGTCGCCTCCCCATTGGACGTTTTCAGCATCCGCCCACCATCGCGATACCGTTTGTGTTTGTCCGACCACGAAGAGCGTTAGTTTGCTGACGGTTTGACCGAGGAGAGCCTCGCCAGTCGCTGGTCCGAGTGCCGGGCATTTCCCGGTCCGGGCGTTCCACCACGGCAGGACCGAACGGCCGTGTCCGAAACCGGACCGGCCGGGCATGATCAGCCGATGTCCGAGAACCGGCCCTGGTGGCGCGATCCCCGCCTGCTCCTCCTGCTCACCGGGGCCGCCGTGGTCGCCACCGCGATAGCCGGTGCGGAGCTGGCCCGGCCCTGTTCGGTGGCGCAGCCGTGCCGGCCGAGTGCGGTCTCGGCGGCCTCGATCGGCCTGCTCGCCGGATCGATGATCGCCGTATACCTGCACGCGCGTACCGCAGCCTGGTTGGCGACCGCCATGGCGGTGACATTCGTGCTGGCCGACATCGCCGACCCGGTCATGCCGTGGTGGGTCTACCTGGCGGTGGCCGGGCACGCCGCCGTCGGCTGGTACGTCTCCGATCCGGCCCGCCGGGCCGGCGACCCGGGTCCGGCCGGGACGCCGCCGGTGACGGACCATCGGCCGGCCCCGGCCCCGGACACCCGGCTGCCGGTACTCGGCCGGCGCTGGTTTGCCCTGGCCGGCGTGCTCGCCGTCGTTGTCGCCGCGCTGACCTGGTGGTCCTACGCCGAGCAGGCGCGTAAGGACGCTCAGCAGCGGGCGGCCCTGCAGGTCACCGGGACGGTGCGCGAGCATGTCGACGAGTTCACCGCCCGGGTCGACCTGCCGGACGGCAGCTCGGTGAAGGTGGACGTGCTGGACGCGGCCGACCACCCGGTCGGCGGCCCGATAGCGCTCCACGTCGACGGTCGAGGGCTCCGCCAGCCGGTCAGCGAGCCCTACGACGCGACCGGCTGGCTGGCCCTGGCGGCGACCGCCGGCTCGGTCGCCCTCGCCGGCGCTCTGCGTGCCCTCGACACCAATTCGGCGCTGCGCCGGCTCTTCGCGACGGCGCAACCCGTCCGGGCGGTACGCGCGGTCGAGAACTACCACGAGGTGTACGTCTTCCTGCCCGGCAGTGGCCCCGGCCGGGCGGCCGTGGCCACGATGCCGGCCGTCTACGCCGATCCGTCCGACGCCGATCCGTCCGACGCCGATCCGTCCGACGCCGATCCGTCCGACGCCGATCCGTCCGACGCCGATCCGTCCGACGCCGATCCGTCCGACACCCGTTTCGCGGACGTGCCGGTGCCGGCGGTGCTCTACGGCGACCCCCGGCCGGGGAAGTGGTGCGCGGTGCAGGTCGGCGGCCGGCTCCGGGTGCCATCCGACCCGGTGGAGTCGCTGCTCGACGTGTCGGTCGACACGGTCACGGGGGAACACCTTCCGGTGGCCGACGAGCCCGCCGTCGAGCTGACCCTGCTCGCCGCCGCCGACCGGCGGGCCACCCCGGCCGAGCCGCGCCTGCACCGGATGCATCCGCTGATCGCCTGGGCCAGGGCGCTGGGCGCCGTCCCGGTGACACTGGCGACCGTCGGTCAGTTCGTCGCCGGCCTGGTCGCCCCGCTGGACGCCGTGGCGGCCGTGGCCATCGCGGCGCCGCTGACCGCCGCCGCGCTCTACTTCGGATGGAGGCGGTGGCTGCGCCCGTACCTGTGCTGGAACGCGGGTGGTCTGGTGGAGGTGACACCGTGGCGGATCGTCCGGGTCACCTGGTCGGCCCGGACCCGGGTGGAGCAGACCGAAGGTGGCGGCGTGCTCGTCATCGCCGACGAGGACGAGCACGAGGAGGATGAGGACGACGGGGAGACGTTCGTCGCGGTGGTGGCGCGAAGGCATTTCCGGCTGCTCCCGGCCGCGCGGGGCGAGCGTACCGCCGATGAACTGGCCAATGCCCTCCGGTACGCCCGCGAGCAGGCACTCGCGACTGCCGGCGCGGTACCGCCACCGACGGTAGAGCCACCACGACCGCCGGTCGGCCCGCTGCTGGCCTGCTGGTTCGTGCTGGCCTCGCTCGGTGCCGCCGCCCTGCTCTGGCTGACCGCCGCCTGACCCTCGGCACGGTTGCCGGTGCCCGTCGGGAATTGATTTCCGTGCGGTGTCCATTACTCCAATAGTCACGATCAGTCGAGACTTGTACTCGACTGCGATCAGGTGGGAAAGTGACACGTCCCGCGACGCGAGGAAGCTTCCGCGCCGGGGCAGTCGGGGTGTAGCGGCGGCCGACTGGAATGGAGCATACGTGTCTGAGGACGACATTGCCGGAGGACTGCGAATCGGCAGGTGGCTGCCTTCTCATGAAGCCGGTCGAGCCTGTCGAGCTGCGGTTTCGCATTCATCGACGTCCACCTGCGCCGACGACGAGGGCGGTGCCGACACCGCCGCCGGACCGGTTCGGGTGGGAACGGACCGGGAGCGGCCCTGGCGGCGCGTCGCGGGCGTGGCCCGGTGGGACCGTTGGCACGGCTCCGGGGAGCGCTCCTCCTCCGGGGTGCTGCTCGCCGGCACCACCGCGCTGCTGATGCTCGCGACGCTCGCGACCGTCTTCCTGGCACAGGGTGCCGGCCAGACCCGGATGGAGTGGGAGTCCGCGCCGGTCCTGCCCGACATCCGGTCGAGCGTGCCCCTCGACGACCTGTCGGTTCCCGGTGCACCGAGCCCGGAGCCGCCGGAGCCGGACGGCGACGATCCGGCGGCGGAGGTCGGGATGGTGAGCGAAGCACGCAACCCGACCCCGGAACCAGCCAGTACGACGTCGCCCGCCCGCACCACGCCGCCCCGCACGACGTCACCGGGCCGTACGACGGCACCGCCGAGGGCGGAGGAGGCACCGAAGCCGCCGACGCTCTCCCAGGGCGCCCGGGTCGGGCTGGAGCCGGTCGCCCGGTCGGGATTCCGGGTCCGGCACGCGCGGTTCGTCGGGCGGGTCGACCGGATCGGCGCGGGCAGCGGATGGCACGACCGGCTCGACGCCACGTTCGTCATCCGGTCCGGCCTGGCCGACCGGCGCTGCGTCTCCCTCGAATCCGTCAATTACCCGGGTTACTATCTGCGGCACCAGAACTTCAGGATCTATCTGCACCGCCGCGACGGCTCGGCACTCTTCGCCGCCGACGCCACCTTCTGTGCCATTCCCGGACTGGCCGGTAGGGGAGTCTCGCTACGTTCGCGGAACTACCCGAGCCGCTATCTCTCGCACAGCGGATCGGAGTTGAGCATCCGGACGCCCGAGGGCGCCGCAGGACGAGCCGCCGCGACCTTCACGGTCAGGTCACCCCTCTGACACGGTCCGGTCACCCCTCCTACGCCGAGGCGGACAGACCGGGATCACCATCCCGACAGCCCAGCCGGAAGGTAACCGGTGCACACTGTCGAGCTGGGCGCACAGACGGGGCATGCGACAGACGGGGCATGCGACACCGGTTCGCCGACACCGACCGGGGCACATACCAGCCGACACGACGCTCTCGAGACGAGGCACGCCTGTGACGCGATGGTCCTCCGTCGGACAGTTCGAACAGGCGCGGCGCGGGCGTACCTGAGGGTCGCTCGTCGGGGCGGCGTGGTGTGATGGGCGACGTGCAGGCGTACCGGCTGGTCCGCCGGCCGGCCGAGGCCGGGCCGGCCCGACACGACGATCCCGGGCAGCGGGAGGTCGTCGCGCACACCGACGGCCCGCTGCTGGTCCTCGGTGGACCGGGCACCGGCAAGACGAGCACCCTGGTCGAGGCGGTCGTCGCCCGGGTCGCCGAGGGCGTCGACCCGGAACGCATCCTGGTGCTGGCGTTCGGCCGCCGCTCCGCCACCGCCCTGCGGCACCGGATCGAGGCGCGGATCGCCGAGGCCACCGGGCGGGTACTGCACGAGCCGCTGGTCCGCACCTTCCCGGCGTACGCCTTCGGGCTGCTGCGCCGGTCGGCAGCGGAGCGCGGCGAGCCCTCGCCCCGGCTGCTCACCGGCCCGGAGCAGGATCTGATCATCCGGGAGCTGCTCGGGGTGATCGGTGTCGAGGAGGGCGACGGTGACGGCGGCGAGGCCGGGCCGGCGGCGGACGAACTCGACGACCCGGTCGGCTGGCCGGTGGAGTTGCGCGCGGCGCTGCGTACCCGGGCCTTTGCCGAGCAGCTCCGTGACCTGCTGATGCGGGCGGCCGAGCGCGGCATCGGGCCGGTCGAGCTGGCCCGGCTCGGCGAACGGCTCGGCCGGGCAGACTGGCCGGCCGCCGCCCGGTTCCTCCGACAGTACGTCGCGGTGCTCGCGCTGCGCGACGTCACCACCCGGGGCTCGGTCGCCTACGATCCGGCCGAACTGGTCCGGGCCGCCTCCGGCCTGCTCACCGACGACCCCGACCTGCTCGACGCCGAGCGGGCCCGGCTCGCACACGTCTACGTCGACGACCTCGCCGACACCGACCCGGCCCAGGTGGACCTGCTGCACCTGGTGGCCGGGGGCGGCAAGTCACTTGTCGCCTTCGGTGACCCGGACTCGTCCACCTACGCCTTCCGAGGCGCCGACCCGGAGATCGTGCACAGTTTTCCGCACCGGTTCCGTACCGTCTCCGGAGCAGTGGGCGGCACCCGGCTGCTGCTCACGTCGTACCGGTCGGGGTCGGAACTGCTGGCCGCGACCCGGCGGTTGGCGCGGCGGCTGCGCGGGCCGGTGGCCCACCGTGACCTGCGCCCGGCGCCGGACGCCGCGCCGGGGGCGGTGCAGATCCGCACCTTCCGCTCGGGCACCAGCGAGGCGGCCTACCTGGCGCACGCGCTCCGCTCGGCGCACCTGCTCGACGGGGTGCCCTGGTCGCGGATGGCGGTGCTGCTCCGCTCCACCGCGCTGCAACTTCCGCCGCTGCAGCGCGCGTTGCACACCGTCGGGGTGCCGACCGTGGTGCACGCCGAGGACCTGCCGCTGCACCTGCAACCGGCGGTGGCGCCGCTGTTGCTGCTGCTGCGCTGCGCGCTGGAGCCGGAACGGCTGGACGAGGAGGCGGCCGTCACGCTGCTGCACTCCCCGCTGGGCGGGGCCGACCCGCTGGCCGAGCGGCGGCTGCGGCAGGGGATGCGCGCCCTGGCGCTGGCCGGCGGCGACCGGCGGCCCTCCGGCGACCTGCTGGTCGAGGCGCTGCGGGAGCCGGGTGACCTGCTCGCGATCGAGCGCCGCTGGGCGGCACCGGCACAGGCGGTCGCGAACCTGCTCGCCGCCGCCCGGGAGGCCGCCGCCGTGCCGGGGGCGACGGCCGAGGAGGTGCTCTGGGCGGTGTGGCGGGCCAGCGGGCTCGCCGAACGCTGGACCGCCGCCCTGGCCCGGTCACACACCACGGCCGGCGCCCAGGACACCGGGCTGCGCTGGCGGGCCGCCGCCGCCGACCGGGACCTGGACGCGATCGTCGTACTCTTCGACGCAGCGGCCCGGTTCGTCGACCGGCTGCCCGGGGCGCGTACCGAGGTCTTCCTCGACCACGTCATGGGGCAGGACCTGCCGGCCGACACGATCGCGCCGAGCGCCGACCGGGGCGAGGCGGTACGCCTGCTCACCGCGCACGCGGCAAAGGGGCTCGAATGGGACCTGGTGGTGGTGGCCGGCGTACAGGAGGGAATCTGGCCGGACCTGCGGCTGCGCGGCAGCCTGCTCGGCTCGGAGCGGCTGGTCGACCTGCTCGCCGGGCGGGGTGAGGGGGCCGGGGACGCGGCCACCCTGGTCGGGCAGACCTCGGCGACCCTGGACGAGGAGCGCCGGCTCTTCTACGTCGCCGCGACCCGGGCCCGGCGAAGGCTGCTGGTCAGCGCCGTCGCCTCGGCGGCGGTCGGGGTCGCCGACCACGAGGAACAGCCCAGCCGCTTCCTCTACGAACTCGCCCCGGCAGACCCGGCCCCGGGCACTGACCCGGCCCCGGGCACTGACCCGGCCCCGGGCACTGACCCGGCCCCGGGCACGGCGGCGCGCGCCCCGAGGGCTGGCGGCCCCCCCGACAGTGACCCACCGCCCGCCGGCCCACCGCCCGCCGGCCCACCGCCCGCCGGCCCGCCGCCCGCCGGCCCGCCGCCCGCCGGCGAGCGGGATGAGGTGTTAGGCGGGGGCCCTTCTTCTACAGAAAGCGATAACGGGGGGCCCTTCCTTGCACGGCCGCCGCGGGCGTTGACGTTGGCGGCGCTGGTGGCCGAGCTGCGTACCGCCGTGACGGATCCGGCGGCGTCGCCGGGCCGGCGGCGGGCGGCGGCGGCCGAGCTGGCCCGGTTGGCGGTGGCGGGAGTGCCGGGAGCGCATCCCGACGACTGGTGGGGGCTGCGGGCGCTCTCCGACGACCGGCCGCTTGTCGACGAGGGGGAGCCGGTCCGGGTCACCCCGTCGGGGATGGAGAGCGCGCTGCGGTGCAGCCTGCGGTGGCTGCTGGAGCGGCACGGCGGCCGGGCTCCGGCCAGCTCGGCGCAGGGGGTCGGCAACCTGGTGCACGCGGCCGCCATGCTCGCCGAGGACGCCAGCGCCGACCGGGGGAAGCTGCTGGAGTACGTCGCCGCCCGGTTCGACGTGATCGAACTCGCCGCCCGCTGGATGGCCGGCACCGAACGGGCCCGCGCCGAGGTGATGGTGGACAAGCTGCTGCGCTGGCTCGCCGGCAACCCGCGCCGGCTGCTCGCCATCGAGCACGAGTTCGCGGTACGCCTCGACGACCCGAAGCGTCCGATCGAGCTGACCGGCCGGGTGGACCGGCTGGAGGTGGACGCCGAGGGCCGGCTCGTGGTGATCGACCTCAAGACCGGCAGGTCGACGGCGGTGACCGCGTCGGAGCTGGCCGAGCATCCACAGCTCGGCGCCTACCAGGCGGCGGTGGAGGCGGGGGCGTTCGAGGGCCTGGCCGCCGGATCGGAGCCGGGCGGGGCCGCGCTGGTGCAGCTCGGCACCCCGACCCAGGACGCCAGGGAGCAGGTCCAGCCGCCGGTCGTCCCGGCCGAGGAGACCGGGAGCTGGGCGCGGGCGATGGTCCGGCGTACCGCCGACACGATGGCCGCGGCCACCTTCTCCGCCGTCGCCAACTCGAAGTGCCGGGTCTGCCCGGTGCGGGCCAGTTGCCCGATTTCCGGGCAGGGCCGGCAGGTCGTCGAGCCGCCCACCCGGCGCCGCCCCGACGACACCCCGCCGAAGGCGCCGAAGCCACCCGGCCAGCGCGGCGGCGGCGGGGAGGGACGGTGACCCAGCCATCGCTGTTCACCTCGGCGCCACCCCAGCGGGTCGCCGACGCCGGTCCCCGGTACACCCCGGTCGAGCTGGCCAAGCTGCTCCGGTTGCCGGCACCGACCCGGGAGCAGGCCGCGATCATCTCGGCGCCGGTCGAACCGCTGCTGGTGGTCGCCGGGGCGGGCTCCGGCAAGACCGAGACGATGGCCGCCCGGGTGGTCTGGCTGGTCGCCAACGGGTACGTCGAACCGGGGCACGTCCTCGGCCTCACCTTCACCCGCAAGGCGGCCGGGGAACTCGGCACCCGGATCCGGACCCGCCTCGGCCAACTGGTGCGCCGGCTGGGCCGCAACAGCCGCAACAGCGACGACGACCCGTTCGGCGGTGAGCCGACCGTGGCGACGTACCACTCGTACGCGGCCCGGATCGTCACCGAGCACGGCCTGCGCGGCGGCTACGAGCCCTCCACCCGGCTGCTCACCGAGGCGTCCCGCTGGCAGATCGTCGACTCGATCGTCCGCAACCACGACGGGGACATGTCCGAGGTGGAGCGACAGCCGAGCACCATCACCGACGCCGTCCTCGCGCTCGCCGCCGACCTGGCCGAACACCTGGTCACCCCGGACGACCTGGCCGCCTGGACCGGACGCTTCTTCGCCGAGGTGCAGTCCCGGCCCGGCCGGGTCTACGCCGACGTGCGCAGGGCGCTGCACCTGCAACAGCTCCGGCTGCGGCTGCTGCCGCTGGTCCGGGCGTACGCCCAGCGCAAGGACGACTTCGAGGCGATGGACTTCGGCGACCAGCTCGCCCGGGCGGCGCTGGTGGCCCGGGACCACCCGGAGGTCGGCGCGATCGAGCGCGGGCGCTACAAGGTGGTGCTGCTCGACGAGTACCAGGACACCTCGCACGCCCAGGTGGTGCTGCTCCGCTCGCTCTACGGCGGCGGGCACCCGGTCACCGCCGTCGGCGACCCGTGCCAGTCGATCTACGGCTGGCGGGGCGCCAGCGCCGGCACCCTGGACCGGTTCCCGGCCGAGTTCGCCGCGCCGGACGGCACCCCGGCGCAGGTGCGCACCCTCACCACGAGCTGGCGCAACCGGCCGCAGATCCTGGACGTCGCGAACGGGCTCGCCGCACCGCTGCGGGCCGCCGGGGCGCAGGTCGCCGAGCTGGCCGCCGCCCACCGGGTGGACGAGGAGATTCCCGGGCGCAGCGCCCGGGGGCACCCGGGCGGTACCGTGCACTGCGCGCTGCTCGACACGTACGCCGACGAGGCCGACTGGATCGCCGACAGCATCCTCGCCGCCTGGCGCGGGGCGGCCCGGATGCCGGACGCGCTGCCCGAGCAGATCCCGGTGCTGGCCCGGCCGACGACGGCGGTGCTGGTCCGGCTGCGCAGCCAGATCCCGGCGATCGAGGCGGCGCTGCGCGACCGGGGACTGCCGGTCGAGGTGGTCGGGCTCGGCGGGCTGCTCGACACCCCCGAGGTGCGGGACGTGGTCTGCACGCTGCGGGTGCTCTCCGATCCGACCGACGGTGCCGCGCTGCTCCGGTTGCTGACCGGGGCACGCTGGCGGATCGGCCCGCGCGACCTGGTCGCCCTGCACCGGCGCGCCACCGCGATCGCCCGCGCCCGGCAGGCACTGCCCCGGGGCGGTGACGGCGACGACACCGAGCCGGAGATCGTGACCGACCGGCTGGACGAGGCGACCCTGGTCGAGGCGCTGGCCGACCTCGGCCCGGCGCAGGCGTACTCGGCGGAGGGCTATGCGCGGCTGCGGGCGTACGCGAAAGAACTCGGCCTGCTCCGGCACCGCCTGGACCAGCCGTTGCCCGACCTGCTCGCGGACGTGGAGCGGACCATCGGCCTCGACGTGGAGGTGGCGGTACGCGCCGGCAGCGACGGCCGGGGCGGCGACGCCGGCCTGGCCCGGGGGCACCTGGACGCGCTCGGCGACGTGGCGGCCCGGTTCGCCGGTGACTCGGCCGGCGCGCCGCTGCACGCCTTCCTCGCCTACCTCGCCGCCGCCGAGGACGAGGAGCGGGGCCTCTCCCCGGGCGAGGTCGAGGTGGTGGAGGGCGCGGTGCAGATCCTCACCGCGCACGCCGCCAAGGGGCTGGAGTGGGACGTCGTCTCGGTCGCCGGGCTGAGCCGGGGCGTCTGGCCGGGCGCCGCCCGTGGCTCCGACCACTACCTGCTCGGCCTCGGCGTGCTGCCGTTCCCGTTGCGCGGCGACGCGGACGGGCTGCCGAGGCTGGGTCTGGACGACGCCGACGACCAGAAGGCGGTGGCCCGCGCGCTGACCGCCTTCACCGACGACTGGCGGGCGCACGACGAGCGGGAGGAACGCCGGCTGGCGTACGTCGCGGTGACCCGGCCGCGCCGGCTGCTGCTCTGCTCCGGCTACTGGTGGGGCGAGGGGACGAAGCGCCCGCGCGGCCCGTCGGCGTTCCTGACCGAGGTGTACGACTGGTGCCTCGCCACCCCCGCCGAGGACGGCCGGAGCGGCTTCGTCGTCGACGCCTGGGCACCCGAGCCGCTGGCCGACGCCACCAACCCCACCACCGAGGTGGTGCTCCGGGCCGAGTGGCCGGCGGATCCGCTCGGCGCCCGGCGGCCGGTGCTCGCCGAGGCCGCCGCGCTCGTCCGCCACCTCATCGCCGAAGGCGAAAGGAAGGGCCCCCCATTATCGCTTTCTGTTGTAGAAGGGCCCCTTCCTAACACCTCCCCCCAGCCGGAGCCGGAGCCGGAGATGGTGCGCTCGGAGGCGGTGGAGCCGGAGGTGGCTGCCTGGCGGCGGGAGGCGGACCTGCTGCTCGCCGAGCGGGAGATGCTGATGCACCGCTCGGGGCCGGCCGAGGTGGCTCTCCCCGAGCATCTCTCCGTCTCGCAGCTCGTCATGCTGCGCCGCGACCCGGCGGCACTGGCCCGTACGCTGCGCCGGCCGATGCCCCGGCCGCCCGAGCCGTACGCCCGCCGGGGCACCGCCTTCCACGCCTGGCTGGAGCAGCGGTACGGGATCAGCCGGCTGCTCGACGTCGACGAGCTGCCCGGGGCGGCGGACTCGGACGCCGCGCCCGACGAGGCGCTGGCCGAGTTGCAGGAGCGGTTCCTCGGCAGCGAGTGGGCCGACCGCACCCCGGTGGAGGTCGAGGTGCCGTTCGCCACGCTGGTGGGCGGGCTGCTGGTCCGGGGCCGGATGGACGCGGTCTTCAGCCTGCCCGGCGGGCGCTACGACGTCGTCGACTGGAAGACCGGCCGGCAACCGACCGGGGTCGAGGCGGAGGCGGCGGCGGTGCAGCTGGCGGCGTACCGGCTGGCCTGGGCGGAACTGGCCGGTGTACCGGTCGACCGGGTACGGGCGGCCTTCCACCACGTACGCGAGAACGTCACCGTGCGTCCGGCGGACCTGCTCGACGCCGACGGCCTGGCCGCCCTGGTGGCGCGGGTGCCGGAAGCGGACGCCGGCCGCTGAGCCGTCGGTCGGTGGGCAGTCGACTGGTGAGCCGTCGACTGGTTGGCAGCCGGGCGGTGGGCAGTCGGCTGGTTGGCAGTCGACTGGTTGGCGGCCGACCGGTCGGCCGCCGGGCCGCCGGGCCGGGGAGGCTCGCCACGCCGCCGATCTGCCGGAGTTGACGTCGCGGGGCCGGCGGTGTGCTAACGTGGTCGCGTTGCAGTTTTGGTTCCCAGAGACTCTGTGTGCGCCTGCGGGATTGTGACCGTAGGCGCGCTTTGTTGTGTCCGGAGTTCTCCGGGCGGGGCGACCAGAGCGACAGCGACCCACCGCTCCGGTGGGCACAACTTCGGTCCGCAACAGGTGCGGACCGTACGTTCCGTCAGGAGACGAAACACATGGCAATTGGCACCGTGAAGTGGTTCAACGCCGACAAGGGCTTCGGCTTCATCACCCCGGACGGCGGCGGCGCCGACGTCTTCGCCCACTTCTCCGCGATCCAGAGCTCCGGCTACCGCAGCCTGGACGAGAACCAGCGGGTGGAGTTCGAGGTCACCCAGGGCCAGAAGGGCCCGCAGGCGGAGAACATCCGCCCGCTCTGACCGGGCATCTCCGGGCGACAGCCCGGACATGCGGCCTCTGTGGCGACACAGCCCGGAGGCCACGTTCGACCACCGCGCCCAGATCGGCGTGGTGACGCGGCCAGCCCGCGCCCGACGGCACGGGCTGGCTCCCGCGTATTTCCCGGTCCGTGGCTGCGGTCACCGGGCGACAACCGCCGGTGGCCCAGCCCGCCGGTGCTGCCGCCGGCGACCTTCCTCGACACGTGCCGCTTCGAGGAAGGTCTCGCGATGACCCGCTCCACCCGCCCCATCCGCTCGTTCGCGGACGCACCGCTGGCCCCCGGGCTGCACGCCGCGTTGACCGCGAACGGCATCGTCACGCCGTTCCCGATCCAGGCGGCCACCCTGCCCGACTCACTGGCCGGCCGGGACGTGCTCGGCAGGGGCCGTACCGGCTCCGGCAAGACCCTCGCGTTCGGCCTGCCGATGCTCTCCCGGACCGCCGGGCGCCGGGCCCGGCCCGGCCGTCCGCTCGCCCTGGTCCTGGTGCCCACCCGCGAACTGGCACAGCAGGTGACCACGGCCCTCACCCCGTACGCCCGCCCGCTCGGACTGCGCTGCGCCACCGTGGTCGGCGGGCTGTCGCTGCACCGGCAGGCGGAGACGCTGCGGGCCGGAGCGGAGGTGTTGATCGCCACGCCGGGTCGCCTCGCCGACCTGGTCAACCGGGGCGACTGCCGACTCGACCAGGTCGCCGTCACCGTGCTCGACGAGGCCGACCAGATGGCCGACATGGGTTTCCTGCCGCAGGTCACCGACCTGCTGCGCCAGGTCGCGCCGGGCGGGCAGCGGATGCTCTTCTCGGCCACCCTGGACCGTGGCGTCGACCGGCTGGTCCGCCGGTTTCTCGCCGATCCGGTGTCGCACTCCGTCGACCCGACGACCGCCACGGTGACCTCGATGACCCATCACGTGCTCCAAGTGGAGGCGCTGGACAAGGCGGCGGCGACAGCGCAGATCGCGGCCCGGGACGGTCGGGCCATCCTCTTCGTCGGCACCAAGCACCGGGCCGACCGGCTGGCCCGACAGTTGCTGACCAGGGGCGTACGGGCGGCGGCGCTGCACGGCGGGAAGTCGCAGCCGCAGCGGACGCGGGTCCTGGAGCAGTTCCGGGCCGGCCAGGTGACCGCCCTGGTGGCGACCGACGTCGCGGCCCGGGGCATTCACATCGACGGGCTCGACCTGGTGGTGAATGTCGACCCGCCGGCCGACCCGAAGGACTACCTCCACCGCAGTGGCCGTACGGCCCGGGCCGGTGAGTCCGGTCGGGTGGTCACGCTGGTGCTGCCGGAGCAGCGCCGGGACGTGTCCCGGCTCCTCACAGATGCCGGGATCAGGCCCGAGACGCTGACGGTCCGCCCCGGTGACGATGCGCTGGTGCGGCTCACCGGAGCGCGGGTCCCGGCGCAGACCGCGGCGCAGACCGCGGCTTCGAGTGCGGCGCAGACCGCGGCTTCGAGTGCGGCGCAGACCGCGGCTCCGAGCGCGGTGCCGACTGCGGCGGCAGGCGCGGTGCCGAGGCGCGGTTCCGGGAGAGGCGTGGCCGGTGGAAGGTCCCGGCCGCGCCGCCTTCGCCGGGCCGCCTGAGAACGTCGCAGGACCGGCCACCGGCCGGGCCGCATGTACGATGCCGGCCGGTCGCATGATCGGAGCGCCGATCGGTCAGGACAACTATGCCCGCGAATTCACCTGATCGGGTCCGATGGGTGACTGTGTGGGGCCTCTCGGCCGGCCATCCTGTCCTGGGGAACCAGCGACCTTGGGGAAGGGTCGCACTGGGGGAGGTTGCAATGACCGTGCGTGTCGGCCAGGGGGCGATGCGGGAGATCCTGGTGGTGCTTGCGCTCGCGGTCGGTGGCCTGATTCTCGCCACGCTCGCCGCGTTCACCCCGTGGTACGGCTTTGCCGCCGGGGTGCCCGAGGTCGAGGTGATCGAGATGCACGCTCCGACGGAAACGGGGTCCGGGGACATCGGGATGACCGTCGCGGGTGACGGCTGAGCGAGCCGGTCGCGCTGTGACGGCTGAGCGAGCCGGTCGCGCTGTGACGGCTGAGTGAACCGGTCGCGCCGGCTCTCCCGGCGTTCACGGCTGGAGGTCAGGCGTGTGGAGCGGGCGGTCGAGCCGTGGGCGACCGCCCGACGCGGTCGGCCGGCCGCCGGCCCGTGGTGTTGACTAGGACCATGCCGGTGAACGTTCCGCGCCACACCGACGGTACGCAGGCGCCGCCGCCCGGTACCGCCTGGGCGGCGGGCGCCGTCACCCGGATCGGCCTACCCGCACCGGCACCGGAGCCGCCTCCGGCACCGCCCGATGGCGGGCGGGGTCCGGGGGACCGTCGCCTGTGGTGGTTCGGAGGTGCGGCCGCCGCCGTACTGGTGATCGGTCTGGTGGTGGTGCTCGGGCTGACCATGTCGGGCGGGGTCGAGCCGATCTGGAGCCGGCCGGAGGCTCCGACGGATGTCCGGCCCCCGCTGGCCCGAAAGTGTCCGCCGCCCGGTTCGCCGGGCCAGGCCGCACCCGGTTCGCCGGGCCAGGCCGCACCCAGCTCGCCAACGCCCGGCTCGCCAACGCCCGGCTCGCCAACGCCCGGCTCGCCAACGCCCGGGTCCCCGACGCCCGGTTCGCCGGGGCCGGCCGCGCCGGAGCCGGTCGAGCCCGTCGTGCCGCCGCCCGGTCCGGGGCAGCCGCTCCCGGAACGGACCGTCGATCCGGAGGCGGGCATCTCGTACGCCGCCTACGCCGCCCCGTGGCAGCCGTGGCGCACGGTCTGGAGCGCCGGCACCCTGGAGGTGCCGTACCGGACCGGGCAGCATTTCGTCACCGAGCGGGAGTACGACGGCTTCAGCAACTACCACGCCTCCATCCTCTCCGCGGCGGTGCCGGCGGCGGAGAACGACGCCCTCACCTTCGACCTCGAATGCGTCGGCCGGCAGGTGACCACCGACGTGCGGACGGAGTACTACCCGCAGCCGAACCGGCTGGAGTCGATCCGGGACGGCCGGACCACGCTCGACGGCCGCCCGGCCTGGGTGTCGGTGTTCCGGCTGCACTTCACCCGGCCGGGGTTGCGGGCCACCGACGAGTTGGCCGCCGTGGCCTGCATCGACGTCGGCCGGTCGACCGCCGCGATCCTCTACATCTCGATACCTGGCACGCATCGGGAGTTCGACTGGGTCGTCGAGCACGCTCTGGCTTCCGTCCGGGCGTAGGAACGGGCGTAGGAACGGGCGTAGAAAATGACGTAGGAAATGGCCGGCAGGTGCGGGCCGGTCACCGGTGGTGGTGGGACGCGCTAGGGTCGGTTCGTGGCGGCGGGAAGATCGAGAATTCCAGCGACGAAACATTCGGTCGAGCGGTTCACCCTCGACAACGGGCTGCGGGTGGTGCTGGCACCGGACCGTAGCGCCCCGGTCGTCGGCGTGGCGGTCATCTACGACGTGGGCATCCGGTCGGAGCCGGAGGGGCGGACCGGCTTCGCCCACCTCTTCGAGCACCTGATGTTCCAGGGGTCGGAAAATCTGGAGAAGCTGGCGCACTTCCGACACGTTCAGGGGGCCGGCGGGACCTTCAACGGCTCCACGCACCTGGACTACACGGACTACTGGGAGACGCTGCCGAGCAACGCGCTGGAGCGGGCCCTCTTCCTGGAGGCCGACCGGATGCGCGGGCCCCGGCTCACCGAGGAGAACCTCCGCAACCAGGTCGACGTGGTGAAGGAGGAGATCCGGGTCAACGTGCTCAACCGCCCGTACGGCGGCTTTCCCTGGCTGCGGCTGCCGCCGGTGCTCTTCGAGACCTTCGCCAACGCGCACGACGGGTACGGCTCCTTCGACGACCTGGAGAACGCGAGCATCGCCGACGCGGTCGACTTCTTCGACCGCTACTACGCCTGCGGCAACGCGGTGCTCGCGGTCGGCGGCGACCTCGACGTGGCGGAGGCGACGGAGCTGATCGAGCGGCACTTCGGCGACGTGCCGGCCCGGCCGGCGCCGGCCCGGCCCGACTTCGCCGAGCCGGACCTGACCGGAGAGCGACGGGAGTCGTACGCCGACCGGCTGGCGCCGCTGCCCGCGGTGGCGGCGGCCTGGCGGGTGCCGGATCCGATGGACGACTTCGCCGGCTATCTGCCGTACGTGGTCCTGGCCGAGGTGCTCACCGACGGCGACGCGTCGCGGCTGGTGCAGCGGCTGGTGCTGCGGGACCGCACGGTGACCAGCGTCGGCGGCTATCTCGGGTTGATGGGTGACCCCTTCGACGTGCGGGACCCGACCGCGCTGGTGCTCCAGGCCCACCTGCCGCCCGGCGGTGGCGTGGACAAGGTGCTCCAGACAGTCGACGAGGAGATCGACAGGCTCGCCACCGACGGACTCGCCGCCGACGAGCTCGCCCGGACCCAGGCCAGGATGGCCACCCACCTGCTCCGGGAGACCGACGCGGTGCTCGGTCGCACCCTGCAGATGGCGGTGCTGGAGCAGCAGCGGGGTGATCCGGGGCTGCTGGGCGAGCTGCCCCGGCTGGTCGGCGAGGTGACCGGGGAGCAGGTACGCGCGGCGGCCGCCACGCTGCGACCGCAGCGCCGGGCCGCCGTCGAGGTCGTCCCGGGTGGAGGTGCCAGGTGAGCATCCGTACGCTGCCCGCGCTCGGGCCGAACCGCAAGCTCAAGCTGCCCCGCGAGGTGGAACAGACGCTGCCCAACGGGCTGACCGTGATCGTGCTGCGCCGGCCGGCCGTGCCGCTGGTCGAGGTGCGGCTCTGGGTGCCGTTCGGCCGGGCCCACCTGGCCCGGGGCCTGATGCTGTCGCAGACGCTGCTCTCCGGCACGGCCACGATGTCGTCGGTGCAGCTCGCCGCCGAGTTGCAGAAGGTGGGCGGCGGGCTCTCCGCCGGGGCCGACGCCGACCGGCTGATGATCTCGGGTAACGGCCTCTCCACCGGGCTGGGCCGGCTCCTGGAGCTGCTGGCCGAGGTGGTGACCGGGGCGAGCTATCCGGCCGACGAGGTCGCCACCGAGCGGGCGCGGCTGATCGACGGGATCCGGATGGCACAGAGCCAGCCGACCCACCTGGTCCGCAGGGCCCTGCTGAAGCGGATGTACGGCAGGCATCCGTACGCCGTGCAGACGCCGGAGCCGGAGCAGGTCGAGGCGGTCCGGCCGGCCCAGTTGCGTACCCTGCACGCGGGTCGGGTGCGTCCGGCCGGTGCGGTACTGCTGCTCGTCGGCGACGTGCAGCCGGCCCGGGCGATGGACGCGGTGGAGCGGACCCTCGGCGGCTGGGCCGGGGACGGCGCGCCGGGGGAGCTGCCACCGACCCCGCCGCTGGAGTCGGGACCGCTGCTGCTGGTGGACCGCCCCGGGTCGGTGCAGTCGTCGCTCCGGCTGGCGCTGCCGGCGGTGCCGCGTACGCATCCGGACCACGCCGCGCTGCAACTGGCCAACCTGGTCTTCGGCGGCTACTTCTCGTCCCGCTGGGTGGAGAACATCCGCGAGGACAAGGGCTACACGTACGGTCCGCACTCGGTCGTCGAGCACTCGGTCGCCGGGTCCGCCCTGGTCGTCGCCGCCGAGGTGGCCACCGAGGTGACCGGCCCGGCGCTGCTGGAGACGATCTACGAACTGGGTCGGCTGGCCTCGCTGCCGCCGAAGGAGGACGAGCTGGAGCAGGCCCGCCAGTACGCCCTCGGCACGCTCCAGCTCGGCATCTCCACCCAGGCCGGGTTGGCGGCGGTGGCCAGCGCGTACGCCGGTTCCGGGCTCCGCCTGGAGTTTCTCGCCGAGCACGCCGCCCGGTTGGCGCGGGCGACCCGGGAGGAGGTGGCCGCGGCGGCGGCCAGCTATCTGGCGCCGGCCCGGGCCGTCACCGTGGTGCTCGGCGACGCCGGCCAGGTCGAGGCGCCGCTGGGCGTGCTGGGGCCGGTGCGGACCGAGGCCGCAGGGTCATGACCCCGTGACCACGAACCCTCCACCGCCGGTCGGGCAGCCGCCGGTTGGGCAGCCGTCGGTTGGGCAGCCGCCGGTCGAGTTGCCGCCGCTTGCGCGGTCCACCCTCGACCGCGCCGCGCACCGGCGTACCGACCAGCGGTGGTTGGCCGAGGCGTGGCTGCGGGCCCGGGTGCTGATGGTGGACGTCGCCGGTGGTGGGCGGGCCCTGGTCGAGGATTCCGGCACCAGGACCGAGCTGATCCTGCTCGGTCCGGACGCGGCACGGGAGAGCGCGCCGGAAGATCGGCTCTTCCTCGGCGTCGAACCGGACGGGGTGCCGGTGTTCGCGGTCGACGCGCCGCTGCCGCAGATCGCCGGTACCCGGGCGGCGAACCTGCGCGAGACCGGGCACCTGCTCGCCGACCGGGACGCCGGACTGCTCACCACCGCGCTGGCATTGGCGAACTGGCACGCCCGGCACCTGTACTCGTCACAGACCGGCCTCGCCACGGTGGTGGGGGACGGCGGCTGGTCCCGGCGGGACGAGGCGGGCAACCCGCTCTGGCCCCGTACCGATCCGGCGATGATCGTGCTGGTGCACGACGGCGTCTCCGGCCCGGACGGTCGCTGCCTGCTCGGCAACAACGCCGCCTGGCGGTCGACCCGGGGGGTGCGCCGGTATTCGTGCCTGGCCGGCTATGTGGAGCCGGGCGAGTCGGCCGAGGACGCGGTGGTCCGGGAGGTCACCGAGGAGGTCGGCCTGGTGCCGGGGCACATCCGGTACGTCGCCAGCCAGGCCTGGCCGTTTCCGGGTTCGCTGATGCTGGGCTTCTCCGCCCTGGGCGACCCGGCACGTGCGCTGCGGCTCGACCCGGCGGAGATCGCGCACGCGGACTGGTTCAGCCGCCGGGACATCACCGCGGTACTCGACGGCGAGGTGGTACAGGTCGGCGACGGGTTGCGGCTGGCGTTGCCGCCGGCGTCGTCGATCGCGCTCTTTCTGATCCGCCGGTGGGTGGACGGCATCCGTTAGCCCGGTTGGCAGCGCCCGGTGGTTCCGGATGGCGCGGAGTCCTCCGCGGGACCGCGGTGCGCAGAACGCAAAAATCTTGGCTCGCGACCGCCGTTGCCGCGACGATCACGAGCCAAGATCACAGGCCGTCGCTGCCGGGTGTGGCATGGAGCGTGGCGGGGGACGCCGCCCGGCCGACGACGGTCGTCTAGCCGAATCTCGACTGTGGGCCGAGATTCGTCGGTTCTGGGTTGCCGGTGCGGGTCTCCGCGTGGAGTCGCCGGTCGGGCCTGCCGACCGGCAGTACCTTGACCCGCTGCCGTCCGGACCGGACCGCGCCCACGCTGGACAGGGCCCTGGCCAGCACGAGTGCGGCCTCCCGGTCGTCGGCCCGGAGGATCTGGCGGCGCTGTTCCGGGGAGGTCTGTTCGTCGCGGAGGCGCTGCCCCTGCGCCCAGGCGGCGGCCAACTCGTCATCGGCGGCGGCACGGATATCCGTGCGAACGATTAGAAACCGCATGGGTGTCTCCGAAGGCCGGTGACGGACGATGATTCTGCGATTACTTACCGAAGTCGTTTCGTGGAACTTCCACGTCCCCCCTTCGGCTATGTTCACCCATTCCGGGCCGGTCGGCAAGTGAAACGCGCCGATTGGAGTAGTTGCTCGTCCGATCAGGTGACGTCGGTCACTGTCCTTGGGGGCGCACGACGAGGCCGCCGGCTCCCGTACGGGAACCGGCGGCTGTGGACGCACGGCTGTGGACGCGGCCGTCCGGCGGGCTCGGCCGTTGTGCGGTCAGCCGGCCGGGGACGGCTACTGTTCGGTCAGCCGGCCGGAGCGGCGGCTGCGCTGGGTCGGCGGCATCCCCGGGTCGCGGCCAGCGGGCTTGCGGGCCGGACCCGACGAGCGCTGCTCCGCGCGCTCCGTCAGCCAGGTGATCGTCTCCTCCGGACCGAGCGCCGCGTCCTGGAGCCACTCGAAGACCATGGAGTACGTGCTGATCTCCTTCTGGTCGGTCACCATCAGGTTGGTGGCCAGTCCCTCGATCGCCAGGGTCTCCGGATCCTCCGGCTCGGCGAACCGGTAGAGCGAGAACCCGGTGTGCGGCAGATACCAGTCCGCGATGGTCTGCTCGGTGGGGAGCACCTGGATCGTCACGTTGGGCAGGCCGGCGAGCTTGCGCAACTGGAGCAGCTGGGTGCGCAGCACCTCGCGCGGGCCGGCCCGGTCGCCGAGTGCGGCCTCCTCGATCACCGCTGAATAGCGGGGCGGCTCGACCTCGCGGGTCAGCAGCGACTGCCGGGCCAACCGGGCCTTCACCTCGGTGTCGGCGTCCTCGGTGTCGTCCTGGTCCGGGTCGTTGACCAGTTGCCGGGAGGAGAGGATCCGTAGCTTGACGTACGCCTTGCTCTGCAACAGGCCGGGCACGATCACCGGGCTGTACTCGAGGATCTCCGCGCAACCCGCCTCCAGTTCGGCGTAGCCGCGCTGGCGTGGCGTCATCGTCGCGTACGAGCGCAGCCAGGCCCGGATGTCGCCGGCCTCGTTGGTGATCGCGGTCAGTTCCTCGCGCCGGTCACCGGTGACCTTGTAGAGGTCGAGCAGGTCGAGGACGTCCCGCAGGTCGGGCCGGCTGCGGCCGTTCTCCAGCCGGGAGAGCTTGGAGGCCGAGGCCCAGCCCACCGCCTCGATGACCTGATCGCCGGTGAGCCTGGCCGACTCCCGCAGCTTGCGCAGTTCCGCGCCGAGCCGGCGTCGCCGCAGGATCGGGCTGGGTTGAGGAGCAGGCACTGGATCCTCGCTCTCGATCGCGTCTCGCCCGTCGCCGGGCAGGTGCGGACCGTCGCGGTCACACTCCCGGCGGTCCAGTATGCCGTGCCCCGTTCACGGGGTGCTGCCGGATGGTAACGGCGTGTCTAAATGGGAAGGGCCTCCGGACCGTTCCGGAGCGGTGCCGTCGGAAAGCCGATCCGGTTCCGACCGTGGTCGGCGGGCACCGCACCATCGATTGCGACGATTTCTCACGAGGACGATCAGGTCTGTTCACCGCGAAAGGGACCCCTCGCATGCGAACCATCCTGCGTCGCCCGGACTTCCGGCTGCTCTTCGCCGGCCTCGTCTTCAGTATGACCGCGGAGTCGATCATGCTGTTGGCGCTGGCCGTCTGGGTCAAGGACCTGACCGGCTCGGACGGCATGGCCGGCGCCACCATCTTCGCCATGGTCGCGCCGATGCCGCTCGCCCCGCTCGTCGGCTGGGTGGTGGACCGGTTTCGCCGCCGCCCGTTCTTCCTGGTCGCCAACCTGGCCACCGCGGTGGCGCTCACCCCGCTGTTCCTGGTCCGCGACCGCGGGGACGTCTGGGTGATCTACGTCGTGGGCGCGCTGTACGGACTCTCCTACGTCGCCCTCGGCGCGACCCTGAACGGACTCATCAAAGAAATCGTGCCCGAGGAGCTGATGGCCCAGGCCAACGGCGTCCTGCAGACCGTCAAGCAGGGACTGCGGCTGGTCGGCCCGCTGGCCGGGGCGGCCCTCTACACCGGGGCCGGCGGCTGGACGCTGCCGGCGGTCGGGATGGTCGGCTTCGTCGGTGCCGCCTGCGCGGTCTCCGCGCTGCGGATCGCCGAGCGGGTGCCCGGTCCGGCGCAGCTCCGCTGGGTGACCGAGGTGGGTGCCGGGCTGCGGCACATGGTCGCCGAACCCGCCCTGCGGCGCGCGGTCGTCGGTGCCGCCCTGGCGGTGCTGGTGATGGGCTTCAGCGAGTCGTTGATCTTCGCGTACGTGGACCAGGGGCTGGGCCGGCAGCCGGGCTTCGTGGGGGTGCTGGTCACCGTGCAGGGCATCGGCGGGGTGCTCGGCGGGCTCTCCTCCCCGGTCGTGGTACGCCGGTTCGGCGAGTTGGCGGCGCTCGCCGTCGGGGTGGCGGTCTTCGCGCCGGGCGCGCTGCTGCTGGCGTACCCGACGCTCTGGCTGGCCTTCGTCGCCCTGGTGCTGCTCGGCTTCGGCCTGCCGATCGCGTTCGTCGGGCTGAACACGCTGATCCAGCGCCGCACCCCCGGGCCGTTGCTGGGTCGGGTCGCCGCCGCGTCGGAGGCGCTGATCAGCGGCCCGCAGGCGGTCTCCATCGGCACCGGGGCGCTGCTGGTCGCCGTCGTCGACTACCGGCTGCTCTTCGTGGTGATCGCGGTGGTGATGACGGCGGCGGCCGGATACCTCTGGGCCGGGCGGGCACTTTCCGCACCGCCCGCCGCCACCGCACCGCCTCCCGCCACCACACCGCCTCCCGCCACCACACCGCCTCCCGCCGCCGTACCGGCGCCTCGGCCGGCGCCTCGGCCGGACGCGGCACCACGGATGGTCGGTCGGGTCAGCTCTGTGCGCGGGCGGCCAGGTGCTTCCTGACGTCGACGATCGACGGGTTGGTCAGCGCCGTACCGTCGTCGAACCTCAGCGTCGGTACGGTCTGGTTGCCGCCGTTGACGCTCATCACGTACTCCGCCGCGGCCAGGTCCTGCTCGATGTCGACCACCACGTAGCCGATGCCCTCCCGGTCCAGCTGTGACCTCAGCCGGTGGCAGTAGCCACACCAGGACGTGGAATACATCGTCAACATCGTCGAGACCTCCGCGGTGCTCAGTCGTAACCGGCCGGCTGTCGGATCGGACAGGGTGCCGATCACACAGGCTAACGGTGCAACACCGCGGAGGGCTGCCATGATTCCTAGCTGTGGCGGCTGACTCGAACGTGGCACGAATCCTGGGCGGACTCGACCCGGAGCAGCGCAGCGCGGTGACCGCGTCGGCCGGGCCGGTCTGCATCCTGGCCGGTGCCGGCACCGGCAAGACCCGGGCTGTCACGCACCGGATCGCGTACCGGGTGACGGCCGGCGAGATCGCCGCCCGGCACGTGCTCGCGGTCACCTTCACCGCCCGGGCCGCCGCCGAGCTGCGGGCCCGGCTCGGCGCGCTCGGCGTACCGGGGGTGCAGGCCCGGACCTTCCACGGCGCCGCGCTGCGCCAGGTCCGCTACTTCGCGTCCCGGCTGCTCGGCGGCAGGGAGATGCCGGAGCTGCTGGACAGCAAGGTGCGGCTGGTCACCCTCGCCGCCGCCCGGGCCGGGCTGCGCACCGACCGGGCCGCCGCCCGGGACCTGGCCGGTGAGATCGAGTGGGCCAAGTCGTCCCTGGTCGAGCCGGGGGAGTACGTCGTCGCGGCGGCCAAGGCGCTGCGTGAGACCCCGCACGACCCGGCGAAGGTGGCCGAGGTCTTCGCCGGATACGAGAAGGTCAAACGCGCCAACGGTGTGATCGACTTCGAGGACATGCTCCGGGCGGCGGTGTGGGGGATCGAGGAGCACCCGGACGTCGGCGAGCAGATCCGGGCACAGTACCGGCACTTCGTGGTCGACGAGTACCAGGACGTCAACCCGCTCCAGCAGCGGTTGCTGGACGTCTGGCTGGGCGGCCGGGACGACCTGACCGTGGTCGGCGACGCCAGCCAGACCATCTACTCGTTCACCGGCGCCACCTCGGCGTACCTGATCGACTTCCCCCGGCTGCGCCGGGACGCGGTGGTGGTGCGGCTGGTCCGGGACTACCGCTCGACCCCGCAGGTCGTCGGGCTCGCCAACGCGGTGATCCGGCAGGCCCGGGGCGCCGAGGCGCGGCTGCGGCTGGAGCTCGTCGGACAGCGTCCACCCGGCCCCGAGCCGGACCTGCGGATCTTCCCCGACGAGCCGGCCGAGGCCGCCGCCGTGGCGGCACGCTGCCGCGACCTGGTCGCCACCGGCACGCCGGCCCGGGAGATCGCGGTGCTGTTCCGGACCAACGCGCAGTCCGAGGCGTACGAGAAGGCGCTGGCCGACGCGGAGGTGCCGTACCAGGTCCAGGGCGCGGAACGCTTCTTCGAGCGGCCCGAGATCCGCCGGGCGATGGTCGCGCTCCGCGCCGCGACCCGGTCGACGCCGGGCGAGGCGCCGCTGGTCCCGGCCGTGGTCGAGGCGCTGGCCGCGGTCGGCTGGGCACCGGACGCCGCCCCGCCCGGCGGCGCGGCCCGGGAGAGCTGGGAGGCGCTCGCCGCCCTGGTCCAGCTCGCCGAGGAGTACGCCGCCACCCCGACCGTGCTGCCGATCGGCGAGGCCGCCGCCGTGGAACGGCCACCCTCGCTTGCCGACTTCTGCGCCGAACTGGGCCGGCGGGCCGCCGCGCAGCACGTACCGGCGGTCCAGGGGGTGACGCTGGCCTCGCTGCACTCGGCGAAGGGGCTGGAGTGGGACGCGGTCTTCCTGGTCGGGCTCTCCGACGGCACGCTGCCGACCAGCTACGCGAAGACCGCCGAGCAGGTGGAGGAGGAGCGCCGGCTGCTCTACGTCGGGGTGACCCGGGCCCGGCAGTGGCTCTGGCTGTCGTACGCCTCGGCGCGCTCGCCCGGTGGCCGGCCCCGGCGCCCGTGCCGCTTCCTCCCCCAGTTCGAGCGCTCCGGCGGCCGTCCGGCCGAGGTGTCCGCTGCCGGCGGTCGGAAACCCGACCGTCGGCGGGTGCAGGTCGTCTCCTGCCGGGTCTGCGGGGCGACGCTGCTGGCCGGGGCCGACCGCAAACTGGGTCGCTGCGCGACCTGTCCCTCCGATCTCGACGAAGGGCTGCTGGAGCGGCTGCGGGACTGGCGGGGCCGGGTCGCCGGGGCGCAGCGGGTTCCGGCGTACGTGGTCTTCACCGACGCCACCCTGGTCGCGCTCGCCGAACGCCGCCCGACCCGCCCCACCGAGCTGCTGGCGATCGCCGGGATCGGTCCCCGCAAGGTCGCCCTCTACGGCGACGCGGTGCTCGCCCTGGTCGACGGCGTCGCGGTGGAGGACGTGCTGCTCACCGAGGGCACGGCCGAGGCGTCGCCGGGCTGACCGGCCGGCTGTCGGAAAGTGTCGGAAGAAAGTTCCGAGATCTCGCCGTAATTCGTTTGCCCTGCCGCCCGGGGGAGGCATAGCCTCATGTCACACCTCGCGAGCGGCGGCTTTCAGGCTGTTCAAGAGGGGGACGAGTCCGATGTTGGCGACGAGTGAGAGTCAGGAGGTGGCCCCGATGGGGACGACCTATGTCACCCGGCGACCGTGGGCGCTGCCTGCTGCCCCCGCTCCGGTGTCAGAGGTCGGCGGCATGCTGACCAATGAACTCCTCCAGCGTTCGCAGGCGCACCAGGCCCCGATCCAGGCCGAGCTGGTTCAGGCCCACGCGTCCGCCGAGCTCCGGGGGACCAATGGATTCACGGGCAATGGCATCCGTGTCGGCGTCAAGCGGATGGATGTCAGCGGGGTTCCACCTCGAGGGAGACCGGTCTAGCACAGACCAGCCGGCTCACCTCGAGGCCGCGGACCCCGCACACCGGGATCCGCGGCCTTAGTCATTTCCGCACTGCCGAAGTAAGTCGGAACAGCGATCTACGAGATCGACACGAGAGAGAGGTGACCGGGCGATGAGTCTGGCGTTGGCCCCCCTCGACGCGAACGTCGAGCTGGAGGCGAACCTGCCCTGCCGGAAGTTCGACCCCGACCTGTGGTTCGCCGACTCGCCTGCCGAGCTGGAGCTGGCCAAGTCGCTCTGCGGGGACTGCCCGCTGCGCGTCGAGTGCCTGGCCGGTGCGGTGGAGCGGGCGGAGCCGTGGGGCGTCTGGGGCGGCGAGATCTTCGAGCGTGGCGCGGTCGTTCCGCGCAAGCGGCCCCGTGGCCGTCCGCGCAAGGAGGACGTCGCCCGGGACGCGGCGCTGCGGGTCGAGGCCCAGGCGCGGCTGGCGGCCAGTGGCCTTGCCGAGTCGCGCAGCGCGGTCCGGTTGGCGGCCTGACATGAACCCGATCCGTACGAACGCCGGTCTGGTATCGGCGCCCGACACCGCGATGGCCGTGGTGTCGAGATTGACCACGACTGCCATGCCTATCCGAGACGGAGCCACCAAGATGCATCTCATCCACGAAGCGTTGTCCCGGGCACGAATGCGGATGCCTCAGGCCGGTCGCAGCACCACGAGCACTGAGGCAACCCGATCCGCCCGCATGATCGCGCTGGAGGCCCGCCGCCGGGCCGCCCGCGAACTGGGCAGCATCTGATCCGTCCGGCGTACGCCGGAGGAACGTAACCGAATCTGAGATCCCGTCCGGGCCGGTCGTCGGCGAGGGGTGACACCCCGCCAACGGCCGGCCCGGCGCCGTAGCGGTGGGTGGCCCTGCTCAGGCCACCGGGGCGAAGCCGGGCAGCCAGCGCTCCACGATGCCCCGGTAGGGGGCCTTCGCCTCCAGTTGGCAGAGCACCCCGATCGAACCGAGGGTCACCCGGTGGATCAGCAGGTACGACGGCGGCAGATTGAGCTGCCGGGAGAGCTGGTACGCCGGGGAGCGCGGGTTGCCGAGCCTGGTCGCCTCGACGCGCAACCACGCCCGGGTGAAACGGAACTCCTCGACGGAGAGGGGTTGCAGGATCGGCATCAGGAAGTCGAGTACCGCCTGCGCGTCGAGCGAGAAATCGGCCCGGATGAACCCCTCCTCGCGCAGGCCGACCACGACCGCCTCGGCCTCGCCGGCCAGGGCGAGCCGGACCAGCCGGCCGATCGGCTCCGGGTGCCCGCCGGGCAGCCGGGCCACCGCGCCGAAGTCGACGACGCCGAGCCGCCCGTCCGGCAACAGCCGGAAGTTGCCGGGATGCGGGTCGGCGTGCAGCAGCCCGGCGCGCATCGGCGCCGAGAAGTGCAGGGTGGCCATCAGTCGACCGGCCAGGTTCCGCTCCTCCTCGGTGCCGGAGTCGATGATCGCCGACAGCGGCTTGCCCTCGACCCAGTCCGTGACCAGCACCTGGGGGGTGGCCGCGACCACCTCGGGCACGAAGATCTCCGGATCGCCGGCGTACGCGGCGGCGAACGCCCGCTGCGACTCCGCCTCCAGCTCGTAGTCGAGTTCCTCGCTGATCCGGTCGCGTAACTCGCTGAGCAGCGGCTTGATGTCCAGGCCGGGCTGGATCGCCCGGAACATGGCGCCGAGCCGGGAGAGCTGCTTCAGGTCGGAGAGCAGCGCCGGTCCGGCGCCCGGGTACTGCACCTTGACCGCCACCGGACGCCCTGCCGGAGCGGTCGCGCCGGCCCGGGCCACCGCCCCGGCACCGGCTCCCGACCTGGTGGCGGCCCCTGCCCTGGTGCCGCGCCGCCGGCCGTTCGGCGGCGGGTCGACCTTCCAGATCGCCCGGTGCACCTGGCCGATGCTTGCCGCGGCGGCCGGCTTGTCGTCGAACTCCAGGAAGTACGACCGCCAGTCCGGCCCGAGTTGCTCCGCGAGCACCTTGTGCACGCTCGCCGCCGGCAGCGGCGGAGCCGCCTCCTGGAGCTTGGTCAACGCCTGCCGGTAGGGCGCGGCGATCTCCTCGGGCAGGGCCGCCTCGAAGACCGACAGTGCCTGCCCGAACTTCATCGCCCCACCCTTGAGCTGGCCGAGCACGCTGAAGAGTTGCTCGGCGGTGCGTTGCTGGATCTCGTTGGAGATCACGTCGGAGGCGAGTCCGGTGACCCGCTTGCCCACGCCGAGCACGGTCCGGCCGGCGAAGCCGAGCGGAAGAGCGGCGAGCTTGGCGGTCCGGGAGACGGCCCGGCGCGGGATGTCGGTCACCAGATCATTGTTACCGACTCGGCGGGGCGAAGTCGGCCGTCAGCGGGTGGCACCGACCACCCCGCCGGAAAGGAAGGGCCCCCTCTTATCGTTTTTTGTATAAGAAGGGGCCCTTCCTATCACCTCGTCCCGGGGATCTGGTTCGGGGGGCCGGGCGGGGTGGCTGTGCCCCGGCGCCGCCGTTGTCCGGTGCAGTCGCACCGGGGGTGCGGTGGCCAGCTCCGGCGGCGGAGGCGGCCGGCGGCGGTCACCTCGACCGCACCGCCCACCGTCTCCGGCGTACCGCCGTCGAGGAAGGCGAGGACCTCGCTCACCGCGTACCCGACGGCGGTGATGAGGGTCGCGGTCAGGCAGGGTTCCGGGCCGTCGAGGTCGGCGAGCTGGGCGGCAAGGCCCGGCCAGCCCGGGTCGCGGTCCTGACGGTGCAGGTCGACGCAGTTGAGGCAGGGCGAGCCGGCGGCCCGGACCAGGGGCCCGACCACCGGGGTTCCGTCGCGCAGGGTGAGCAGCAGGTGCGCCTGGCGGTGCCGGGCGTACCCGGCGGCGAGCAGGCCGGCAGGGCGGTCCGTACCCACCTGGAGCACCAGGTCGGCGCGGCCGCGCCGGACGGGCCGGGTGGCGGTGCCGGGTGCGGACCGGGCGATCGCGTCCGTGACCGCGGCGGCGCACGGCCGGCGTACGTCGGTGGCGAGCAGTCCGCCGCCGGCCACGGTGTCCGCCGGCCCGACCCGGCCGCGTAGATCCGGATGCACCTGGCCGACGCCGGCCTGGGCCAGGGCCACCGCCACCGGAGCGGCGAGCCGGCCCTGACCGGTCACCACGACCCGGGCGGCGGCCCGACGGCGGAGCAGCTGGGCCGGGGTGCCGGGCGCGTCCCGGCCGTGCAGGGCGAGCGCCGCCGCCTCGGCGGCGAGCCGCTGCCGGGCCGGCTCGGGCAGGTCGGTGGGGAGCAGGGTCTGCGCGGCGACCACCAGGCCGGCGGCCCGCAGGGTGTCGATAAGCGTCCGGGCGTCGTCGCGGGTCACGTCCACCGTGACCGCGTGGTCCAGGACGGCCCGTTCGCTGCGGCTGCCGTCGAGCAGGTCGAGCAGCCGGGCGGCGGCCGGATTCGCGACCTCGAGCAGGACGGCGCGCCGGGGATCGAGGCCGAGTTGCAGCGTGTGCCGGTCGCGCCAGAGTCGGATGAGGCCGGGCAGCAGGGTGGGGCGGGGCAGCACGGTTCTGGTCATGGCGCAACAGGCTGTCACCGTCCAGGTGCGGACCGGTCAGCGTTTTCCACAGCCGGTACGCGCGATGCACTGCTCTATCCACAGGATCCACGGCGTTATCCACAACTGGCGGGTAACTTCTGTCGCGGCCCGGACATCACGCCGGGTGTCCGTAGCCCGACAGGAAAGCGGGAAGGGGCGGCGCCCCGGCCACCCCTTCCCGCAGTTCCGCGTGCTGCTCGACGGTCAGACCTTGGCCTTGCCGAGGATTCGGTTGACGGTCGTGCCGCAGACCGGGCACTTGCCCTTGGCCATGTTCATCCCCGTCTTGGAAACCTCGACGTTGCCCTCGAAGTCACGCTTCTCCTTGCACTTCACGCAGTACCCGTTGTAGGTCTGGGCCTTCTCGGCCACGGTGCCCTCCTCGTCTCTTCCGCCGGCTCTCGCGAGCCTGGCGTGCGCCCGGCGGCGGGCGGCCATGTTAGGGCGCCAGCGCTGGGATTCTCCGCGGTCACCACTGTGACCGCCGGTCCGCGGACCCTACCCAGTTCCGGGCAGTTCCATGTCAGCGATCTGTCGACACTGTGAGGAAGCCGACGCCCAGAGTGTGCATGCCGGAATAGGTCGGATAAGTCAGTTTCGCAGGGACACGCCGGATGAACTGCGTCAGATCGCTGATCGGGGGCGTCTGGCGGTGGTGGCAGATGATCGTTTACCGTTGCCTCCGGTGCCCGGCTCCGCGTGACCGAGAAGTCCCGGCGGCGGCGGACGCGACGGTGTAGACGATCACCGCAATGAATTTTTTCCGGACGGGTCACCGCCAACCGGTATTTTTCCGGCGGCTATCTGCGGGTTGACTCTTGCGGTGACCTGGTCACTACGCATTAGTTTTCCTTCGTGAACGAAACCCGGGGCTGCGCGGACCGCTAATGGCGGGGTTGCGGAAGCCGGTCGTGGAGGTACGGCGCAGCCAGCGCCGGCGCCGGACGGTGTCCGCGTACCGGGACGGCGAGCGGGTCGTGGTACTCATCCCCGACCAGTTCTCCCGCGCCGAGGAGAGCGAGTGGGTGGACCGGATGCTCGCCCGGCTCGCGGCCCGGGAGGAGCGGCTCGGCCGTTCCGACGCGGAGCTGTTGCTCCGGTCCCGGCGACTCATCGACCGTTACCTGAGCGAGCACGGCGCCGCGGCCGTGCCGGCCAGCGTCCGGTGGGTGACGAACCAGAACGGCCGCTGGGGATCCTGCACCCCGGCCGACCGGACCATCCGCATCTCGCACCGGATCCAGGAGATGCCGGAGTGGGTGATCGACTACGTGCTGCTGCACGAGCTGGCCCACCTGGTGGTGCCGAGCCACAACGCCCGGTTCTGGGCGCTGGTCGGGCGCTATCCGAAGACGGAGCGGGCCCGGGGCTACCTGGAGGGGATCGCCGCCGCCGCCGGGATCGTCCTGCCGGAGTGAGCCCCGGCGACCCGTCGGTCCCACCCGGCGTCCGAGGTCGGTAGGGTCGGCGGGTGACCCGCCGTGTGATCGTGGTGATGCTCGGAGCCGTCGCGTGGGCGCCGCCCGGTGCCGACCCGGCCCGCTGGCGCTCCGCGCTCGCCGAGGACGTGGTCGACCTGGTCGCCACCCTGGCCGAGGTGGAGCCGGCGATCGCCGCGGCCGGGGCCGACCGCCCGCTGGCGGACGCGATCGCCTGGCCCGGCATGCCCGTGTACGACCTGCCGGCCGCCCGGGCCGGCGAGGCGCCGGCCAACCGGGTGGGCGCCGCGCTGGACGCCGCCGCCCGGGACGGCTACGACCAGGCCGCCCTGCTCGTCGCCGACGCGCCGGACCTGCCCGGCCTGATCCTCGGCAAGCTGTTCCGGCCGCTGACCAGCCGGGGCGTCGCGGTCGCCCCCGCGACGAATCCCGGCCCCGGGCTGCTCGGGCTGGCCGCCCGACTACCCGCACCGGACTGGCTGCCCGAGCTCGACATGGACACCGCCGACGCAGCCCTGATCCGGCGTGCCGCACCCCGCCCGGCCGAGGTGGCGGTCACCCCGGGATGGCGGCGGCTGCGGACGCCGGCCGACCTCGCGACGCTCGACCCGGCCCTGGAGGGCTGGGACGCCACCCGGGTACTGCTCGGCAGTTGACCATCCGGCTGCTCGGCGGCCCACTCGTCCCGCTCCCGCGGTGGCCCGCTCGTCCCGCTCCCGCGGTGGCCCGCTCGTCCCGCGACCCGCTCGTTCGGTGGCCTACTCCTCCGGTCTGCCGGAGCCGGGTCCCTCCTCGGGGCGGCGGGGGTCGGAGCTGCCCTCGGGGCGGTCGGGGTCGGACGCGTCCTCGGGCCCGCCGAAGTCGAAGTCGTCGAGGTCGCCGAGGTCGAGCTGGGACCGGGCGAAGGCATCCGGATCGGCGAAATCCGCCTCGGCGGGGAGCAGGTCCGGGTGCCCCCAGAGCGCGTCCCGGCCGGCGATGCCCCGGTGCTCGGTGAGTGCCGCCCAGAGCGCCGCGGCCTCGCGCAGCCGGCGGGGACGCAGCTCCAGGCCGACCAGGGCGGCGAAGGTCTGCTCGGCCGGGCCACCGGCGGCCCGGCGACGGCGGAACGCCTCGCCGAGCCGGTTCACGTTCGGCAGCCGCTCGGCGGCGGCGGTGTCCACCACGTGGCACACCCAGCCCTCGACCAGGGCCAGCGTGGTCTCCAGCCGGCTCAGCGACGCCTTCTGCGCCGGGGTGTCCTCCGGGGTGAAGATGCCCTCCAGCGCCAGCTCCTGCATCGACTCCGGGTTGGTCGGGTCGATCCGGCCCATCGCCTCCTCGATCGCCTCACGGTTCACCGTGATGCCGGTGGCGTACATCTCCACGCTGGTGAGCACGTGGCCGCGCAGCCAGGGCACGTGCTGGAAGAGACGCTGGTGTGCGGCCTCGCGCAGGGCCACGTAGAGGCGTACCTCGTCCTCGGGGAGTTCGAGACCGTCGCCGTACGCCCGGATGTTCGCCGGCAGCAGCGCGGCGGTGCCGGCCGGGCCGAGCGGCAGGCCGATGTCGCCGGCCGAGAGCACCTCGGCGGCGAGCGAGCCGAGCGCCTGCCCGAGCTGGCCGCCGAAGAGGGCGCCGCCGAGCGTGGAGATCATGGACTGCATCGGGCCGAGCTGTGCCCGGGCCTCCGGCGGCACCAGGTCGCCCATCGCGGCCACCATCCGGCCGGCGACCGGGTCGCAGAGCTTCTTCCAGACGTCCAGTGTCTTGTAGATCCACTCGTTCCGGTTCCATGCCACGGAGGTGCGGATCCCGGAGGGGTGTGCCGAGGTCGGGTCGAGCCAGAGGTCGGCCAGCCGGAGCGACTCCTCCACGGCGTTGCGCTCGTACGGCGTCACGGCCGGGTCGCCGGCCGAGGAGAGCTGGCTGGCGGCGACCTGGCGGGCCAGATCCCAGTTGACCGGACCGCTGCCCGGCGCGGCGAGCAGTTGCTGCAGTTGCGCCATGAACTGCTGCATCTGCTGCGGGTCGTTGGGGTCGGGCGGCTGGCCACCCGGCAGGGCGAAGCCGAACGGAATATCAGGCACCCGTCCACGGTACGCGGGCCGGGGGGTGCGCTGCCCGCCCAGGTGTCACGCCGTGGGCGAACTCGGGGTTCGGGGGACGGTCGGGCAGCGGTGCCCGGGTACGCTCGGCGGCTATGAGACGTCGCGGGGTCACGGTACTGCTCGGCGCGGTGGTCACCGCACTGCTCAGCATCGGCGTACTCGCCGCACCCATCCCGTACGTGGTGCTCGGCCCCGGGCCGACGGTGGACACCCTGGGCCGGCACGACGACAAGGACGTCATCCAGGTCTCCGGCGAGGAGACCTCGACGTCGGCCGGAGAGTTGCGGCTCACCACGGTCGGCGTGCAGCCCGACGTCAAACTGCTCACCGCGATCGCCGGCTGGGTCTCGTCGGACGAGGCCGTGGTGCCGTACGAGCTGATCTACCCGCCGGGTCAGACGCAGCAGCAGGTGGAGGAGCGCAACGCCGAGGACTTCGCCGCGTCGCAGACCAGCGCCGAGACGGCGGCGCTGCGCGAGCTCGGCTATCCGATCCAGGTCGTGGTCAAGAACGTCTCGGCGGGCGCCCCGGCGGAGGGGATCCTCAGGGTCGGCGACGTGATCACCTCGGTCGACGGCAAGCCGGTGCCCGCCGCGAGCAGCGTCACCCAACTGGTGCAGGCCCGGCCGGCCGGCTCCCCGCTCTCGATCGGCTACACCCGGGACGGCAGGCCGACGACCGCGACCGTCGTCAGCGCCGCCACCGACAACAACCCGCCCCGGATCGGGGTGGAGATCGAGCAGCGACAGCCGCACCCGTTCGAGCTGAAGATCGACCTGAACGACATCGGCGGGCCGAGCGCCGGCCTGATGTTCGCACTCGGCATAGTCGACAAGCTCAGGAGCGAGGATCTGACCGGCGGAAAGATCATTGCCGGCACCGGCACGATCAACGATCTGGGCGAGGTGGGGCCGATCGGCGGGATTCCGCAGAAACTGGTGGGCGCGAAGAACGCGGGCGCGAAATATTTTCTCGTGCCGGCCGGCAACTGCGCGGAGGCGGTCCAGAATGCCCAACCGGGTCTGCCGATGGCCCGGGTCGGCACTCTCGGCGAGGCGCTGAGCGCGCTGGAGACGATCCGCGCCGGGGGTCGGCCGCCGGCCTGCTGACCGGGCCGCCGCGTCGGCCGCTCACCGCCCGGGCGCCGGCCCGCTCGCCGCCCCCACGGGGGGACCGATCGGACTCAGGAACACCCCGTAGTCTAGGTGCTCTGATCAGAGCCGGTCACTTCCGAGCGTGCGGAGCCAACAGTGGTCATGCGTAGCAGCCCCCTACCAAGAATGAGTCGACGTGGTCGCGCCACGGTCGGCGTACTCCTCGGGGTGTTCCTGCTCCTCACCCTGCTGGGCTGGGGCGTCCAGGCGTGGACGGACTGGCTCTGGTTCGAGGAGGTCGACTACACCCGGGTCTTCAGCGGTGTGCTGGTGACCCGGATCCTGCTCTTCGTCATCATCGGCCTGGGCATGGCCCTGCTGGTCGCCGGCAACATGTGGCTCGCCTACCGGCTGCGGCCGGTGCTCCGGCCGAATTCGCCGGAACAGATCACGCTGGAGCGTTACCGTTCCGTGCTGGCACCCCGGATCGGCACCTGGCTGGTGGCGATCGGGCTGATCGTCGGACTCTTCGCCGGCCTTTCCGCGCAGACCCGGTGGGGCCAGTGGATGCTCTTCCGCAACTCGCAGAGCTTCGGCATCGAGGATCCGGAATTCAAGATCGATATCGGCTTCTACGTCTTCGAGTTCCCGTTCCTGCGCTATCTGCTCGGGGTCGGCTTCACCGCCGTGGTGCTCGCCGTGATCGGCTCGCTCGCGATGCACTACGTCTTCGGCGGGGTGCGGTTGCAGGGCGTGGGCGACCGGATGACCGCCGCCGCGCGGGCCCACCTGACCACGCTGGTCGCGGTCTTCGTCCTGCTCAAGGCCCTGGCGTACGTGCTCGACCGGCGGGCGATGCTGCTGGAGTTCAACGAGGGCGTCAACCTCTACGGTGCCGGCTACGCCGACATCAACGCGCTGCTGCCGGCCAAGGAGATCCTGGCCTACATCTCGGTGGTGGTCGCGCTGGCGATCATCATCTTCTCCAACGCCGTCATCCGGAATCTGGTCTGGCCCGGCATCTCGCTGGCCCTGCTCGGCATCTCGGCGGTGGCGATCGGCGGCATCTACCCCTGGGCGGTGCAGACCTTCGAGGTCAAGCCGAGCGTGCGGGACAAGGAGGCGGAATACATCGCGCGGAGCATCACGGCCACCCGGGACGCCTTCGGGCTCGCCGGCACCGTGATGGCGCCGTACGGCGCGGAGAACCTGCGGCCGCCGGAGTCGCTGGCCACCGACACCTCGGTGGTGCCGAACATCCGGCTGCTCGACCCGCAGCTCGTCTCCGAGACCTACACCCAGCTCCAGCAGGTCCGCGGCTTCTACGACTTCGGCCCGAAGCTCGACATCGACCGCTACCAGGTCGGCGGGGAGACCCAGGACTACGTCGTCGGGATGCGCGAGATCAACTATCTGGAGCTGACCGCGCAGCAGAGCAACTGGATCAACCGGCACACGGTCTTCACCCACGGGTACGGCCTGGTCGGCGCGCCCGCCAACCGGGTGGTCTGCGGCGGGCAGCCGTACTTCGTCTCCGGCTTCCTCGGCGAGCGGACCGAGGAGGGCTGCGCCTCGGGCACCGAGGCGATCCCCGCCACCCAGCCGCGGATCTACTACGGCGAGCAGATGGACGGCAGCGACTACGCGATCGTCGGGCAGCCGGAGGGGAACAACCCGGTCGAGTTCGACCGGCCGACCGGCCAGGGCGGCGAGCAGTACTACACCTACACCGGCTCCGGCGGGGTGGAGATCGGCTCGTTCGGCCGCCGGCTGCTCTACGCGATCAAGGAGCAGGAGCCGAACTTCGTGCTCTCCGGTGCGGTCAACGACGACTCCAAGCTGCTCTACATCCGTAACCCCCGGGAGCGGGTGGAGAAGGTGGCGCCGTTCCTGACCCTGGACGGCGACCCCTACCCGGCGGTGATCGGCGGGCGGGTCCAGTGGATCGTCGACGGCTACACCACGGCGGCCACCTACCCCTACGCGGAGCAGGTCAACCTCCAGGAGCAGACCGCCGACGAGCTGACCGGGCTCGGCACCTTCGAACTCGCCCGGGAGAACGTCAACTACATCCGCAACTCGGTGAAGGCGACGGTCGACGCGTACGACGGCACGGTCACGCTCTACCAGTTCGACGACGCCGACCCGGTGCTGAAGGCGTGGAACAAGGCGTTCGGCGGCGACCTGGTGAAGCCGAAGTCGGAGATCCCGGCCGAGCTCGCGGAACACTTCCGCTACCCGGCCGACCTGTTCAAGGTGCAGCGCAACCTGCTGGCGCGATTCCATGTGACGGACGCGTCGGAGTTCTTCTCCGGACAGGACTTCTGGGAGGTGCCGAACGTCCCGGACGCGCCGGACACCGGCCAGAAGCAGCCGCCGTACTACCTCTACACCCAGTTCCCGGGTCAGGACACGCCCCGCTTCCAGCTCACCGCGGCGGTCACCCCGGCCGGTCGGCAGAACCTCGCCGCGCTGATCAGCGGGTCGTACCTGAACGGCCAGCCCCGGCTGGAGGTGCTGGAGCTGCCCGACCAGACGGCGGTCTCCGGGCCGGTGCAGGTGCACCAGAAGATGACAAACGACGGTGACATCCGGCAGCAGCTCAACCTGCTCACCTCGAACCAGGCGCAGGTGCAGTACGGCAACCTGCTCTCGCTGCCGTTCGGCGACGGGATGCTCTACGTCGAGCCGGTGTACGTGAAGAGCAACCAGCAGAACGCCTATCCGCTGCTGCAACGGGTGCTGATCTCGTACGGTGACGGTGGCCAGTACGTCGTCCTGGCCAACAGCCTCGAAGAGGGCATCAAGCAACTCGTCGAGCAGGGCAAGCAGGCGGCGCCGACCACGCCGACGCCGCCACCCCCGCCGGAGGGGGGCGGCACCAACCCGACACCCACGCCGACGGCACCGCCGACGACGGCGCCGCCGGCCCCCGGCGGGCAGCTGACCCCGGAACTCTCCGCCGCCGCGACCAAGGTGCAGGCCGCGATCGAGGAGGTCCGGGCGGCCCAGGCATCCGGCGACTTCGAGCGGTACGGCCAGGCGCTGAAGGCGCTCGACGCGGCGATGAGCGAGTTCCAGGCGGCCCAGCGGGCGGCGGGTACCAACCCGTCACCGGGTGCGGGCGGCGGCGCCACCCCGAACCCGCCACCGGCCTCCCCGAGCGGCTGACCAGCCCGTCCGCGTGCCTCCCGGCGGCGGCGATGTGGCCGCCGCCGGGTAGTTCGCCCCCCGTTTTGCAGGGGCCGGGCCGGGTGCGCTAGTGTTAACGAGTCGACGCGGGGTGGAGCAGCTCGGTAGCTCGCTGGGCTCATAACCCAGAGGTCGCAGGTTCAAATCCTGTCCCCGCTACGGAGATGAGGCCCTGACCAGCTGAAAAACTGGTCAGGGCCTCATAGTCATCTATGGGCGTTTGAATCCTCCCCCGAAAACCCCCTGCAAACGCCCGGACGCGATCAGATTCGACGCGTCGTGCTTGACGGGATCGCTAGGCGGCCCGCGGCTTCCCGGGATCGTGTTTCAGCCGTCCGCCGGGATCATCGACTCCCATAGCGTCAAGGCCGCCGACACCGTCGGCCGCGACAGCCGAGGCTACGACGCCGGTGAGCAAACTCAGGCGAGACGTTTTCGCCCGTTGGCGGCGTTGTCGCGGGATGCCTGACCCCTGTGACCCGCGTAGGGCGAAACGGCCGTCGTGTGACGGAAGTGAGTCGTCGGTCGCGTAGGTTCGCAGGACCGATGCGAGGAGGCGAGTGGTGGGCGATGCGGTCAGCAGGCCGGCGGGGACGCGACGCCGGGGTGCGGCCCTGGAGGAGGTCATCCTGGAGGCGGCATGGGAGGAACTCAAGGAGGTCGGCTTCGCGAATCTGACGGTGGCGAATGTCGCAGTGCGAGCGCGGACGGGTAAGCAGGTGCTGTACCGGCGTTGGCCGAACCGCGCGTGGCTGGCGTTGGCCGCCATCAACCACCACGCCGAGCCGCCGTTGGCGGTACCAGAGGACACCGGGTCGCTGCGGGGCGACATCCTGGCCCTGCTGGACGTGGCGGCCCGGCGGCTTGATGGTTTCGACCCGAGTCTGCTGCGCACGATCCTCGCGGAGGAGGACGGGGCGCAGGACGGCCCGTCCTCCTCCGCCGTGGCCCACCTGATAGCCGCGGGTCCCCTGGTAAAGGTGCTGATTCAGCGGGCCGTGGCACGTGGCGAGTTGAGCGACGCGCCGATTCCGGAGCGGGTGCTGGATGTGGTGGCGACCCTGGGGCGGCACGAGTTCATGATCGCGGCACGGCCGGACGACGGGTCCAGCGTCGCCGACGTGCTGCGCAGGCCGTTCACCGAGATGGTCGACCAGGTGATCCTGCCACTTCTGCTCGCCTACGCCCCACCCACAGAATAAGAGACTTGCGTTCCTTGGAGCTCTACTCTACTCTCAAGTAAGAGACTGTAGTTTCTTGTATGAGGCAAGGCTCGCCATGGAATTCCCGCAACACCGCGTCTGCCCGTTCGCCTCGCCCGACGACTACCGCGAGCTGCGCGCGCCGCCGCCGTGACCGGCGGACCGGGCACCTGATCGGGCTCATCGTCGGCGTGCCGGCGGCCGTCGACGGGCCCGCCGTCGCCCAGGAGTCCGCGACCATATGGGGCTTCACGTGCAGGTGGACGAATGCCGCTGTGTGGCGACGAGCCAGTGCGTCGTGGCGGCGCCGGACGTCGTCGATCGGTGCGACGAGGGCGGCATCGTCACGGTCCTGCAGTCGGCGTCGGGTCCGGCCCACCACGACGCGGTCCGGGAGGCCGCGGCCCCGTCCCCGTCTGCGGCGATCGCACTGACAGGTGCCGGCAACCATGGGCAGTCCATGCGGATGGGCCGATGGCGCCTACGACCATAAGGAATGCCGAGGATGAGATCTGAGAGTTGCTACAAGCGTACTTCGATATCCTGGCGGTAGAGATTCAAGGGAGATCCGAAAGTGTCCCACGAAGAACAAGAACTCAAGTTGACCGACCGTGGATCGCAGAGCACTTTCATCGACGAGGAGGATCTGGATTTCATGTTCCAGTTCTTCCTGGCTTTCCAGCAGTATGGCGGCGCTTCGCTTGGTGAGATGTTCAACGTCTCTCGCCGGATAGACCCGACAGACCCGGCGAGCTGGGAAGCGGAATTCGTAAAAGAGGCCCAACGGGTTGAAGCAATTGCTGAGGGCTGCCTGGAAAAGGGGCATCGGGTAAGCGCCAGCGATGCGTTCCTGCGTGCTCACACCCTCTATAGGGCGGCCTACGTCGCCGTGACTCCCGGAGCACCGAATTTCGTGCCCGTCTATCGAAAGTCGGTGGAGTGCTTCGAGAAGTCCATGAAGCTGAAGCCCTTCCCTGTCGAGTTTTTCGACATCCCCGACAATGGCTTCAAGTTCCACAGCTGCCTCGTGAAGCCCGACAACAGTGGCAAGAGAAGGCCCACCGTCATGGTGATCTGCGGCGGAGAATCGCACCTGGAGGACCATTACTTCATGTTGGCGAAGGGTGCCATTGAAAGGGGCTACAATGCCTTTCTGTGGGAAGGCCCGTATGATGTGAACAACAGGCACTACAATCCCACCTGGACGGCCAGGACCTATGACGGGCCCAAGTTTACGGGAACCTACCGGAAGGCATTCGACACCCTGGCCGCCCGCCCTGATGTCGATCCCGATCGCATCGTTCTGACTGGTGACAGTTATGGCGGCGCCAAGTCGTTGGTGATCGCTACTGCGGAAGACCGTTTTGCGGCGGTAATTCCCAATTCACCAATGGTCTCTCAGTCGCGAGTCCTCCTGAGTACTCCACTGCCTAAAGCTTATGGAGGCACCCCGGAAGAGTCGGCGGCACTGCAGGCAAGGCTCCCGTTCTCCTCTCGTGTGACGCTGCAACGAGTGACCTGGGCGCACGGCCTGGACAGCCTTACCGAGTGGATCCCGATCATGGAAAAGAACTTCATCATAGATCTACGAAAGATCGAAATGCCCTTCATGGCATTGTATTCGGAAAGCGAGGCGGGGGAACTCCAGAAGCAGGCCGAAGAAGCATATGAAGGTGTTGCCAGCAAGGTGAAGACCATCAGGATGACAAGCAAGGCGGAGGGCGCCGACTTCCATTGCCAGGCCAATAACCTTGCCTTGGCAAATCAGGTGAAGTTTGATTGGCTGGATGAGGTTCTGGGTTATGACGGCACGGTTTAGCCCAGGCGGTCTCGCTGTGCAGGTCCTTCCAGTCCGACCGCGCCCGCAGGCAGGCGGCCAGTTCCGCTGAGAGGCCCAGCCCTTCCGGACGGACCATGCCGACGATCTCGCGGCCGGGCCGGTCCCTCCGGGCGGGCGTCGCGCCCCAGGCCCAGACCGGGAAGGCGCCGTGGTCGAACGCGACGTCCAGCCGCCGTACGCCGGGCGGGCGGCCCCGCGGGCAGGAGAGCGCGTGCCGCCGGAACTCCTGCATCCCGCCACCACCCCGGCTCTTTCCGATCCCGGCTCTTTCCGAGCTCTGACACAGACCATCGACGGTGGATCCCGGTACCGGGATCCACCGCAGGTGTACGGTCGCGCTGCCGTCCAGCCACTCCTCGCCGACCATCGCCAGGGTGCCGGTGGCGAGGGCGTCCTTCAACTCGGTCGGCGCCATCAGCGGGCCGACGGTCGCCGGTCCGCTGCTCCCCTCGGCCGGCACCGGCGTGGCGATCGTGTCGGTCCACCACTTCTTCTTCGTGTGGTCGACGACGATCGCGTCGTCGCCGGAGCCCGTCTTGACGACGGTGTGCCTGCCGTCGGCGCTCTCCTCCTCGGCGCTCTCCTCCTCGGCGCGCTCCCGGCCGGTCCGGGCGTCGCCCCAGCGCTCGTTGGTCATGATTGTCTTCCCGCCGCCGTCCGCGTAGGTCGTCCGGGCGTGCTGGACGTAGTCGCCGAGGCTGCCCAGGGCAGTGGCGGTGCGGTCACTGACGAAGCTGACGGAGAGCATCTCCGCAGCGGTGCCCCTGCCGGACGGGTCCGTCGCCGGAGCGTCGGTCGGCGACAGGGCCAGGGAGGCGGCCACCGCGGCTGCGGCGACCACGGGTACGGCGCCGGCTATCCGGAGCCCTCAGGTCCGGCGGGCGTGCCGGCGGTGCAGGGTCGCGGTCAGGTTCGATGGTGCTGTCATCGTCTGTATCTCCTCGTCTAGTCGTACGGCGAGCTGCCGTCCCAGCCGGTCTTCTTCGCAAGAGGTCATCGCCGGACCCTCATCTCCTCGTGTTCGTCCATCTCTCCGAGCAGCTCACGGAGTCGGGCCAGGGCCCGGTACGTGTGCGACTTGACCGTCCCGGCCGAGCAGCCGACCAGCGCCGCATCGTGCGGAGCAGGGCGCTCTGCAACAGGTCCTCGGCATGACCGTGGTCACCGGTGAGGGGGTGCCATCCCCGCGCGACGGTCATCAGCTCTGGATCACATCCACATCCGAACGTCACATCTTCGCGAGCCGATGTCGGTTACGGTACGGATGCTGCCGGAGCGGGCGTGTCCGGCGCCGGAGTGCCGGCGAGACCGACGGGAGGCAGAAGATTGTTCACCGGAGCTGTGCTTGTCGTCGCCGCGTTGACCACCGGCCTCGTGGCCGGCGTGTTCCTGCTGTACGCGCACACGATCATGCCCGGGTTGGGCCGGACCGACGACCGCACCTTCGTCGGCGCGTTCCAGGCGATCGACCGGTCGATCGTCAACCCGTGGTTCCTGTTGTGCTTCTTCGGCGCGCTGATCCTCACGGGCGTGGCCGGCGCACTGCATCTGGAGGAGAGCGGGCGTGGCAGGCTGCCGTGGATCGTCGCGGCGTTCGCGCTCTACCTCATCGTCATGATCATCACCATGGCGGTGAACATGCCGCTCAACGACGCCATCAAAGCGGCCGGTGACCCGGACCGGATCGCCGACCTCGCCGAGGTGCGGCGCGCTTTCAGCGAGGCGCGGTGGCGGACGTGGAATCTCGTCCGGGTCGTCCTCGGCACCACCGCCTTCGGGCTCCTGCTCGTCGCGCTCGCCCTGCACGGCGGACACGACTGAGGGTCGGTCCGGGGCCGTGTCCGGCCGCGTTGCCGGCGGGACTTGCCCACAGCGTCGAGGATGTAGTCATGGAGATTTTCCGGAACTGGTGGGTCCGCCTGAGCGCAGTGCTCGGTACGGCGGCGTTGACAGTGTTCATACCGGCCATGGCCTGGGCGTCGACCGGCCCCGGCGAGATGGTGGTGGAGGCGGCCCGCCGCCGGACCCGGGGCAGCTTCGGGATCTGGGGGTTGGTCTGCTGCCTGATAGTGGTCGGCGTGATCGTGGCCGTCCTGGTGCTCGTGATGCGCAACCGCCGCTCGGGGCGGCGCTGATAGGAAGGGCCCCCGCATATCGTTTTCTGTTGTAGCGGGGGCCCTTCCTTGCACTCAGCTGGTGAGGGCGGCGTTTGCCTGGCTGATGAAGGACGCCGCCGCCGAGCGGGGTGACGCCCGGCCGAACTGCACGCTCTCCGCCGCCGTGATCAGCAACTGCTTGATCGCGGCGTGGCCCTTCGGGGGTGGTGCGGGAGCCGCGCCGAACTTGTCCGCCATGGCGGTCTCGAAGGCGACCGACTGCTTCATGCTCTCGTCGGTCAGCGACGCCTCCACCGTCCGCCGCACGTCGAGGTTGGCGCTGAGCCCGCGCTCGGTGCCGAGGATCTCGCCCGCCCTGGCGTCGTTGACCAAGAAGTCGATCACGTGCACCACGGTGTCGGGGTGCCGGGTGCCCCGGAAGGCGGCCCAGTAGAGCGAGGCCCGGGCCCAGTGCGCGGCCGGGTCGCCCGGGTAGCTGACCACCTTGAGGGTGTCCTTGCTGAGCTTCTGCAACTCCGGTAGCTGGTTGGACCAGACGAACGACGTCGCCGCCTTGCCGCTGGTCACCAACTGCTTGGTGACGTCGCCGCTGTTCGCCGGCTGGATCACCTTTGCCGGTGGCGCCGCGCCGCGCTGCCGCGCCCCGGCCCACAGCTCGAACCAGCGGGTGAGGTCGCTCTCGGTGAAGCCCACCTGGCGACCCCGGTAGAGCTCCTTGTCCTGCGAGCGCAGCCAGAGCCAGAACGCCTTGTAGTCGGCGGACGGGTCCATGGTGCCGAAGACCTTGCCGCCGCTGCGGTCGGTGATCTCGTCGGCCCAGTTCAGATAGTCCGAATAGGACATCCCGATCTGCGGCTCGGGCATGTCGAGCCGGTCGAGCAGGCTCTTGTTGTAGATCAGCCCGGGCGTGTTCTCCGCCGCCGCGGCGGCGACGGTGCGGCCGGTCACCTGGCTGGACTGGGCCAGGCCGGCCGGCAGCTTCCGCAGGTCCAGCAGGTCCTCCCGGACGTAGTCGGTCAGGTCCAGCAGGATCTCGCGCTGCGCGTACTCGGTGAGGTAGTTGTCGTCGATCTGGAAGATGTCCGGGGCGTTGCCGGCGGCGGCCTCGATCGAGAGCTTGTCGTAGTAGCCGGCGTTGCCCTGGTGGGTGAACTCGAAGGTGACATCGGGATAGCGCTGGGTGTAGAGCTCCAGCGCCTGCTTGGTCAGTTCGGCGCGCCGGTCGCCGCCCCACCAGAAGATGGAGAGTTGGACCTTGTCGTTCTCCGGGGCGGCGTCCTCGGCGGTGCAGGCGGAGAGGGCGGTGATGACGACGACGAGCAGGGCGGCACCCAGCCGCCAGCCGAGCCGGCCGGCCCGGGGACCGCGGCGGGTCGTGGGGGAGGGGAGGGGGAGGGGCACGACAACTCCTGACGGCACATGGTCAGCGGTGACGGCAACCGGACCATTTACACAGTCGCCCTCGGCGGGTGTCAACGTCCGTACCGGCAAGATCGTCCACTTCGCCGCCCGGAACGACCCGGGTGGCTCGCCGGCCTGGCCGGCCGGGCCGGGCCGGGGCCCTCGGCGGGGCCCGTGATGTACTTGCGCACGTGGAACTGCTGCATTCGGGCAAGGTCAGGGACGTCTACGCCGACGGCGACGATCTGGTCCTGGTCGCCTCAGACCGGGTCTCGGTCTACGACGTGGCGCTGCCGACCCCCATCCCGGACAAGGGCAAGCTGCTCACCGCGCTCTCGCTCTGGTGGTTCGAGCAACTCGCCGACCTGGTGCCGAACCACGTCATCTCGGCCACCGACGTACCCGCCGAGTTCGCCGGGCGGGCGATCCGGGTCCGGAGGCTGGAGATGATCCCGGTCGAGTGCGTCGCGCGGGGCTACCTGACCGGTTCCGGCATCAGGGAGTACGCGAGGACCGGCGCCGTCTGCGGCGTACCGCTGCCACCGGGGCTGGTGGAGGCGTCGATCCTGCCGGAGCCGATCTTCACGCCGACCACCAAGGCGCCGCAGGGCGAGCACGACGAGGCGATCACCTTCGACGACGTGGTGGCGAAGGTCGGCACCGAGACCGCCGAGCGGCTCCGCGACGTCACCCTGGGCGTCTACCGGCGCGGCGCCGAGATCGCCGCCGAGCGGGGCATCCTGGTCGCCGACACCAAGCTCGAGTTCGGCTGGGCGCCGGACGGCACGATGGTGCTCGGCGACGAGCTGCTCACCTCCGACTCGTCGCGGTTCTGGCCGGCCGACTCCTACCAGCCCGGCCGCGACCAGCTCTCGTTGAGCAAGCAGTTCGTCCGGGACTGGGCGGTCGGCACCGGCTGGGACCGGAGCGGCCCGGCACCCGAGATGCCGCCCGAGGCGGTCGAGGCCGCCCGCAACCGATACGTCGAGGTCTACGAACGGCTCACCGGCCGTCGCTGGTAGTCGGCGGCCCCGATGCTGCGGGGCGCCTACCGGGTGTCGTGCGACGGCACGCGTACCGGAAGGTCGTGCGCGGCGAGGAAGCCCGCCACCGCCGCCGACCACGGAAAGCGCTCGGCCTGCCGACGGGCCGCCGCCCGGCGTTCCGGCTCCGGCCGACCGGCCAGCTCCCGCACGGCGTCCGCGTAGGCCGGCCCCTCGCCCGGCGCGGCCAGCCCGGCCGCGCCGACCACCTCGGGCAGCGCGCTCTCCGCGCTCACCACCACCGGGGTGCCGCTGGCCAGCGCCTCCAGGGCGGCCAGGCCGAACGTCTCCACCGGCCCGGGTGCCAGCACCACGTCGGCGGTGGCGAGCAGCCCGGCCAGCAGGTCCCGGTCGGCGACGTAGCGCAGGAACCGGACCGGCAGGCCGTCCCGGGCGGCCGCCGCACGCAGCTTCTCCCGGCGCGGTCCGTCGCCGACCACGACCAGCACGGCGGGTACGCCCCGCGCCCGCAAGCCGGCCAGTGCGGCGAGCGACCGCTCGGGGCGTTTCTCCGGCGAGAGTCGGCCGCAGTGCAGCAGGAGTAACTCGTCGGGCTCGGCGTAGACGGAGCGCAGCCGGCGGTCGTGCCGGTGGGGGTGGAAGTGTCCGAGGTCGACCCCGAGCGGCACCTGGCTGAGGTTGGTGGTGCCGATCCGCCGGAACTCCGCCGCCGCCCACGAGGTGGTGCAGACGATCTGGTCGTGCCCGGCCGCGCTGCGCCGGTTGAGCCGGTCGGCGACCCGGCGGAGCTGATTGCCGGGGAGCAGCCGGAGCAGCCCGTCGAGGCTCTCGTGCGAGACCATCATGCTGCGTACGCCGTGCCGGCGGGCCCAGGCGCCGGTCCAGCGCAGGGTCGTGCGGTCGGAGATCTCCAGCCGGTCGGGACGCAGCTCGTGCAGCACGCGGGTGAGCCGGACACCGTCGACGAGCACCCGGTAGCCGCCCATCCAGGGCACGGCCGGGCTGGCCAGCGTGATCACCCGGCCCTGCTCGGTCTCCTCGTCGCTGTCCCGCCGGCCCGGCATCACCAGCACCGGCTCGTGCCCGGCGGCGGCGTACCCGGCGCCGAGCTGGCGCAGCGCGGTACGCAGTCCGCCGGAGCTCTCGGTGATGAAGTTGGCCAGCCGCACGATCCTCATGCCGCCGCCTGCCGGAGCCGGAAGAGCCGGCCCGACCGGGAGCCGCTGCCGACCACCGGGGCTTCGGCGAGCACCGCCGCATAGTGCCCGACCAACTCGTCGCCGATCGCGGCCCAGGTACGCCCGCGCACCTCGGCCCGCCCCGCCTGCCCGTACCCGGCCCGGCGCTCCGGGTCGGTGGCGAGTCCGGCGATCGCGGTGGTGAACGCTTCGGCGTCGTCGGGCGGGACGAGGTGACCGGTCTGCCCGTCCCGCACCAGGTCCAGCGGTCCACCGGCGGCCGGGGCCACCACCGGCAGGCCGCTGGCCATCGCCTCCTGCACCGCCTGGCCGAACGTCTCGTAGGGGCCGGTGTGCGCGAAGATGTCGAGGCTGGCGTAGATCCGGGCCAACTGCCGGCCGTGCCGGGGGCCGAGGAAGAGCGCGTTCGGCAGGGCCCGGCGCAGCGCCGCGGCGGCCGGTCCGTCGCCGACGACCACCACCCGGACCCCGGGCAGGCTGCTCGCCCCGGCCAGCAGGTCCACCCGCTTCTCCAGGGCCAGCCGGCCCACGTAGCCGACCAGCACCTCCCCGCCGGGCGCGAGTGCCCGGCGCAGCGCGGCACTCCGGTTGTCGGGGCGGAACCGATCGCTGTCCACGCCCCGCTGCCAGAGCCAGATCCGCTCGATGCCGTGCTCGTCGAGGGCGGCGGCGGTCGCGGTGGACGGGACCAGGGTGCGGCTCGCCGAGTTGTGTACCCGGCGCAGCCAGCGCCACGCCGTCGCCTCGGTCAGCCGGACCCCGTACGCGCGGGCGTAGGAGGCGACGTCGGTCTGGTAGACCGCGACCGACGGCAGCCCCAGGGTCCGGGCCACCGAGACGCCCCGGGCGCCGAGCACGAACGGGCTGGCCAGGTGCACGACCTCGGTGCCGTGCGCGCGCAGCGCCGCCGTCAGCTCCCGGCCGGGCAGGCCGAGCCGGAACTGCGGGTAGCCGGGCATCGGCACCGAGGGGAGCCGGACCACCGGATAGGGCAGCGCGCCGGTGGCGTCCCGGGTGCCGGAGGCCGGTTGCGGGGCGATCACCAGCGGTCGGTGACCGCGCCGTACCAGGTGCTCGGCGACCCGGACGACGGAGTTCGCCACTCCGTTGACGTCCGGCGGAAACGACTCCGTGACGATCGCGATCCGCATGCGCCCACCGTCGTGCAGGTCCCCACCGTCCAGGTCACGGCATCATGACCTGAGGGCGAACTGTCAGCGACGAAGCGAGGAGCGGAGCCGTGCCGTCGGACGGGCGGCGTGGCTCAACCCCGGCCGGCCTGCTCGCCGTCGAGGAGGAAGGTGTGCCGCTCGTCCGGGGTGAACGGCCGGGTGGCCCGGGTGGCCGCGGCGGCGAGGAGCCGCTCGACCGGGCCGCAGACGTCACATCTCCAGAGCCGGACCGAGCCGTCGGAGTGCACGGTGGCGACCCGTTCGCCGTCCGGGGCGAACGCGAAGCCGAGCGGTCCGGGGCCGAGCGTGCGCAGGGTCACCGGTTCGGTGGCGCCGGAGGCGGCCCAGAGCTGGACCCCGGCGAGTTCCTCGCCACCGCCGAGGATCGCCAGGTGCCGGCCGTCCGGGGTGTAGCCGAGCCGGGTGGTGGCGGCACCCTGGCCGGCGGAGGGGAGCACCACCCGGGCGGCCCCGCCGGTCACCGGCCAGATCCGGATGGTGCTGTCCCGGCTGAGCCCTGCCACCGAACCGCCGTCGGGACTGAACGAGACCGAGCTGACCGGGTCGCCGCCGCCGTCGAGGGTGCCGACCTCGTCCCCGGCGAGGTTCCGCAGGCGTACGCCGCCGTCCTCCGCCCCGGTCGCCACCCGGGAGCCGTCCGGGCTGAACGCCGCACCCGAGCCGGTCGGCGCCAGCTCGATGGCGACCGGTTGGCCGTCGAGCCGGTCCCAGAGCCGGATCCCGCCGCTGCCGCTGGTCAACAGGCGTCGGCCGTCCGGCCCGAACACGACCCGGGTCGCCGGCCCGACCTCGAACGCGACGAGTTGCCGCCCCGTCACCCAGTCCCAGATCCGGACCGTGCCGGCCGCGTCGACGCTGGCCAGCCGCCGGCCGTCCGGAGCGAAGGCCACGTCCATGGTCATCCCGACGTGCCCGCCGAGCACCACCGGCGCCGCGGGTGCCGAGATCTCCTGCGGTGCCGACCCGGTGGCGACGGCCGGGGCGGGCCAGACCTTCGCCGTACCGTCGAAGATGCCCGCGCTGGCCAGGTGGCTGCCGTCCGGGCTGAACCGGGCGGCGTGCACCAGGCCGCCGTGCGGCCGCGCGATCGTCGGGTCGAACGGGCCGCCGACGTCCCAGCGCCGGACGGTGCCGTCCTGGCCGACGCTGAGCAGCCGGCCGTCCGGGGTCAGGGTGACCGCGCAGACCGTGCCGGCGTGCCCGCGCAGCGGCAGCGGGTCGAAGGCGCCGCTCGGATCCCAGATCGTGATCACGCCGTACGCGTTCTTGGTGACCAACCGCCGCCCGTCCCGGCTGAACACGGCCGGGAAGGCGCTGCGGAGCCGGCCGAGCACGGTCGGCTGCCCGCTGCCGTCGGCCGGCCAGCTCCGCAGCACGCCGCCGTCCTCGGTGGTGGCGTGGTCCACCGCGACGATCCGGGCGCCGTCCGGGCTGAAGAGCAGGCTGGCGGCGGTGCCGGTCGAGTCGGGGAGTGAAATCGGCGGAGTCGGCATTACCGGCGGGATCGGTGGCCGGTCCGGCTCGGCGAGCCGCCAGATCCGGGCCGGGTCGTCGATGGTGGCGACGGCCAGCCGCCGTCCCTCCGGCGACCAGGCCAGCGAATACACGGCGCCGCGTCCGGCACCCGGCAGCCGGTGTGCCCGGGGCGTGCCGGTCAGCTCCCAGATCCGGACCGCCCCGGCCGTGTCACCGGTGGCGAGCCGGCGGCCGTCGGGGCCGAACGCGATGTCCCGGACCGGGCCACGATGCCCGGGAAGCAGCACCGGGCCGCGCCCCGGGTCGGCGGTGTCCCAGAGCCGTACCGAGGCGGACTCGTGCGCGCTCGCCACCCACCGGCCGTCCGGGCTGATCGCCAGGGCGATCAGCAGCTCCGGGCCCCGGCCGGGCAGCGTCACCGGCGGCCGGTCCGGGCTGTCCGGCCGCCACAGCCGCAGGGACGCCTCCGGGCCACCGGCGACCGCGTACCGGCCGTCCGGGGTGAGCGCCGCCTGCTTGATCGGCGCCGGGAAGACCTGGTGGGTCCGGACGCCACGCCAGCTCAGCGTCGCCTGCCGCAGCACGGTCTCGGCCTCGGCGTCCGGCCGCACGTCGTATGCCCGCCGGGCCAGCAGGAACGCCAGCTGGGGATCGCGGGCCATCTGGGCCCGCGCCCCCGCCACCAGTTGCCGGTGTACGGCGAGATCCCGCTGCCCCCGCGCCTGCCGGGCCTGCACGACGGCCACCGAGGCGAGCACTGTCACCACCGACACGGCGGCGGCCAGTGCGGCACCGAGCGCGCGTCGACGGCGTCGCCGGCCGGCCGCCCAGCGGTCCTCGGCCCGCCGGCTCGCGTCGAGGTACTCCCGCTCGGCGCTGGTCAGGCTCTCCGGGTGCGCCTCCGCCCAGCCGAGTGCCCGGGTCAGCGCCAGCCCCCGGTAGAGCCCGCCCGGGTCGCGGTCGAGTGACCGCCATCCCGCCGCAGCCTGGGTGAGCTGGCGGTGTATCCGTACGCCGTCGAGGTCCTCCTCCAGCCAGCGGTGCAGCCGGGGCCAGGCGTCGAGCAGCGCCTCGTGCGCCAGCCGTACCGAGCGGTCGTCCAGGGTGACCAGCCGGGCGGCGGCCAGCCGTTCCAGTACGCCCCAGGTGAGCGCGTCCGTGCCGGCCAGCTCGGCCCGGTCCACCCGGCGGGCGGTCGGCAGCCCGGCCCGGTCCGGCTGCCGGGCGGTCGGCAGCCCGCCGGGATCCGGTGGTGGCGCCGACGGATCGTCCCCGGTGCCGATCTCCACCATCCGGAGCAGCACGTGCCGGGCGACCCGGCGCTGCTCGGGGTCGAACTCCTGCCAGACCCGCTCGGCGGTCTGTGCCACCGCGCCGTCGATCCCGCCGGCCGCCTGGTAGCCGGCGAGCGTCACCGCGCTGCCCCGGCGTCGCCGCCACGCCTCCAGCAGCACGTGCGAGGCGACCGGCAGCGCGCCGGCCCGGCCGGCGACCTGGGCCACGATGGTGGAGACGAGGGCTCCCTCGACCATTGCTCCGGCGCGTTCGGCCGGGCGTACCACCGCGTCCCGGACCTGGGCGGCGGTCATCGGCCCGACCAGGACCTGGGCGTCGGCGAGCGCCGACACCAGCTCGGGCAGCTCGGCGCAGCGGCCGTAGAAGTCGGCGCGTACCCCGAGCACCACCCGCAGCCGGCTCTCCGGCGCGGCGACCGCCGCCAGCAGCGCCGCCACGAACCCGGCCCGGACGGTGGCGTCCCGGCAGAGCGTGAAGACCTCTTCGAACTGGTCGACCACCAGCCACAGGTCCGCCTCGGCGGGGGCCTCGGCCAGGAGTTGCCGGACCGCCAGGTGCAGCCGGTCGGGGTCGGTGGCCAGGTCGGCCCGGAGCGCGCCGGCCGTAACCCGGAGCAGCCGGGCGAGCTGCACCGCCAGCTCGCCGAGCGGGTCCGGCCCGGGGGTCAGCACCAGCACCGGCGGCCGTTCCGGCCGGGACGCGACGACGGGGACCAGTCCGGCCCGGAGTACCGAGGACTTGCCGCTGCCGGAGGCGCCGAACAACGCCACGAAGCGGCGGGCGGTCAACCGCTGCCGCAGGTCGTCGACCACGTCCTCGCGGCCGAAGAACCACTCCGCCCGGTCCGGTCCGTACGGCAGCAGGCCCTGGTAGGGGGCGTCGTCGGGGTGTGCTCCGGTCGTCCCGGGCGGCGGCTCGTCCCGGGCGATCCGGCGCCAGCGGGCCTCCCACTCGGCCGGGTCGCCGCCGCAGGCGGCCACGTACGCCAGGGTGACGGCGAGGGTCGGTAACCGCCGCCCGCCGGCCGCCTCGGAGAGCGTCGTCGCGGAGAAGTGCGCCCGGCGGGCCAGCTCCCGGTAGCCGGGGAGGCCCGCCTTCTCCCGCAGCAGGCGCAGCCCGGCGGCGAACTCGCGCACCTCCGGAGTTCCCGGCCCCAACTCGCCCTCTGGTCGCGGCACTCTTCCCCGCCCACCTGCTCCGCCTGCCGACGCTCCGTCGACTCTCTGCTGACTTCCTGTCGCTGTCCGGAGTTGATTGTCCGGGTCGGCGGGCCGAAGCCGGACAACGAGTCGGCGACTAGACATCTCCTCAGCCGGGGTGCGACAGGCGCCCCACCAGCAAGGATCACGAGGTGATCAGTAATGCGATCCGTTTCCCTTCCACGCCCGGTACGCCAGCTCTTCGATCGGCTGCCGGCGGTGGCGGTCCTGCTCGGACTGACCACGGCCCTGCTCGCCGGGACGGCGTCGCCGGCCAGCGCGGCGATCATCACCGTGCAGGACGGCTTCGAGGGCAACCAGGCGGCGAACTGGAGCTTCAGCCACGTCGGTAACGGCACCGGCGGGATCAGCTCGCTGCAGACCCACAACGGGGTCAAGGACGGGTTCATCTCGATGCACGGCGCCGGCTTCTCCTCGGTCGGCCGGCGGGTCTTCCTGCCACCGACGACGAGCTGCACGGCCGGCATCTGGGTCAACCCGGTGCTCGCCACCCAGCAGATCAACTTCGAGATCATCGAGCCGGCCAGTTTCACGTACGTGGCGCTGAGGACGGTGGTGCTCAGCGGGGACGCCCCGTACACCTTCGTCTCCACCTCGTGGAACCACGGCCCGACGGACATCCTGGTCCGGGTCTCGCTGATCGGCGTCAACGGGGTGCAGTTGGGGACCTGGGTCGACGACCTGGGCATCCTCTGCCACACCTGAGCCGGCGACGCGTCGTCACGCGGGTGCCGTCCCTCGGCGGGGCGGCACCCGCATCCGTCCGCCCTGCCGACGGTCGGGCGGTCCTCGGATCAGGTGGCGTCGTATGCGTCGCCGAGGGCGGTGACGAAAGCGGTGCTCAGCGCGCGGACCGAGGCTTCGGGTATCGCGCCGTCGAGCGCCCGCACCGCGAGGTCGACGCCGGCGGAGCGCCGCCGGCCGAACAGCTCCCGCAGGTGTTCCACACCGGAGCGGACGCTCGGCCCCGCGGTCGCGTCGTCGGCGATCTCCCGCAGGCGGCGACCTAGCTGTTCGGGCGACTCGGTCCGCATGAGTCGGACGATGTCGCTGGCGTCCTTGGGCTTCAACCGACCCGCGCGCCCTCAATCGGCGTCGGCGAGCCGTTCCCAGACCTTGTGCGCCTTCGCCACGAACAGTGCCGCCGTCCCGGCGACGGGGACCAGGAGCGATCGGCCGTCGGCGTCCGGTTCGAGGCTGGAGATCAGGACGTCGCTCTGGTCGGCCAGCGCCGCTTCCAGGCCCGGGGTACGCCGGGCCACGTTCCTGGCGTGTGGTGGTAGCCGTGCGGAGCGCCGCCCGGTCCCGGCCAGCGCCTCCGGGACGAGCAGATCGACCGGAACCTCGACTCGCGTACCCGCGACGACAGCCGCCGTGCCTTGGAGCCCCGTAGCCGAGCCGGCGGGCGGGGAGCCGGGCTAGGGCTCCGGTCCGCGCCCCGCACGCTGACGAAGATCGCTGGACGGTCGACGGCCAGCAGCGCGTTACCCGCCAGGTCGAGATAGGAGAAGCCCTGTGTCTTCAGGACTTCGCGGGTGCGAGGGCTGAACCAGGAGGTGACCACCAGCAGGGTCGGCTCACCAGGCGCCCACATGTCGATCCGAGACGCTGCGATCCGCTGCGCCTCCCGTGGGGTGACAGATCGCTTGGCCAGGACGAGGAGTTGCGCCGAGTCGCCGTCGGCGTCCCTGACCAGCCAGAGCGCGTCGGCACCCCGATCGGTGCTGGCTCGCTGCTTTACGAGCTGGAAGCGGTCGGGCAGCAGCTCGGCCAGGCGCGACCACGCCTGAGTAAGCAACTCACCCTTCTCGCCCATCACAGGTTAAGTTTGCCACAATCGTATGTTTGCTGGGCCAGCAAAATATGATTATTGGGCCTGACCCGGTTTGACGGACATCCGAGATCAGGGGGCTGTGAGCCCTCGGGAGGATGTTCATCATGGAAGGCATGGGAAAGAAGCCACGCCGGCCGCGCAGGGCGTTCACGCCGGAGTTCAAGGCGGAGATCGTGGAGGTGTGCCGGCGGGGTGACCGTACGGTCGGTCAGGTCGCGAAGGACTTCGACCTGACCGAGACGGCGGTGCGGGACTGGGTCAAACAGGCCGACCTCGACGCCGGGACCCGTACCGACGGGCTGGCCAGCGCGGAGCGCGAGGAGTTGGCGCGGTTGCGGCAGGAGAACCGTCGGCTGCGTGAGGACGTGGACATCCTCAAACGGGCCACGGCTTTCTTCGCGAAGGAGACCCGGTGAACGTGTACCCGTTCATCGAGGCGGAGAAGGCGCAGCAGGGCAACGTGAAGCGTGCCTGTGAGCTGTTGAAGGTCTCCCGGTCCGCCTACTACCAGCACCGCGCCGCCGGCCCGTCGCCCCGCCAGCGGGTCGACACCGAGCTGGCCGAACGGATCGCTGAGGTGCATGACGCTTCGGCCGGCACCTACGGCTCCCCACGGGTACACGCCGAACTCCGCGCGCAGGGCCGGCGGCACTCCCGCAAACGGATCGCCCGGCTGATGCGCACGGCGGGTCTGTGCGGTCGGACACCGAAGCGGTGGCGCACCACCACCGTGCCCGACCCAGCGGCAACCCCGCGCCCGGACCTGGTCGGCCGGGACTTCACCACCAGCCCCGCCGACGTCGACACCCGATGGTGCGGCGACATCACGTACATCAACACCTGGGAGGGCTGGCTGTACCTGGCCACCGTCATCGACCTGGCTACCCGCCGGGTCGTCGGGTGGGCCGTCGCCGACCACCTCCGCACCGACCTGCCCGCCCAAGCCCTGTCCAACGCCATCACGTCACGACGACCGACCGGGCCGGTGATCTTCCACAGCGACCGCGGCTGTCAATATACGAGCGGCCAGTACGCCCACCTCGCGAAGCGGCACAACGTCCAACTCTCAGCCGGACGCAAGGGGCAGTGCTGGGACAACGCCGTCGCCGAATCGTTCTTCGCCACCATCAAAACCGAGCTACTCGACCGGCGGGCCTGGCCCACCCGAGCCGCCGCCCGCACGGCGATCTTCGACTGGATCGAGGGCTGGTACAACACCCGCCGCCGGCACTCCACCCTCGGCTACCTCAGCCCCGCCGCCTACGAGGCCACCGCCTATACCAGCAGACCGCTCGGCAAGGTAGCGTGAGATCAACTTATCGACCCTGTCCGTCGAATCGGGTCAAGCCCATATCAGCAAAGAATGCAGCTCCGCGCCCTCCTGCTCTGAACCGCCGGTCCAAAGCCTTGCCCCCATGCGATGCCGGCGCTGTCGACCTCCGGGTCGATCGGCAGGAGTCGGCGATCAGCAGCGTCGCCTCGTAGCGGCTGGCCAGATCGCATTCCCAGTCGCCATCCCGGTAGAGCTTGAGACCAGCGTCCTCCCGGTCATGCCCGAGCTCACCCGCCGCCTCCGGCGGCACCAGGACGACCGTGTAGGAGGTTCTCAGATGACGAAGCCGAACCAGCCGACCGTCATCGGGCGCGGCTCGGCGGGTGAACTGCGCGGACTGCGACAGGCGAAACGCCTGAGCGTACGAGGAGTCGCGACCCAGCTCGGCTGGCAGGCATCGAAGCTGTCCCGGATGGAGACCGGGCGCCAGGGCATCCGGATCGAGGACGTCGCTTCGCTCTTGGTGATCTACGGCGTGACCGGCGATGAGCGCAAGCGCCTGCTGGCCATGGCGGAACGCTCGGCCGAGCCGGGCTGGTGGGAGGTGCTCGGCGGCCTCTCCGCCGAGTCGCGGACGCTCATCCCGCTGGAAGCGGAGGCGACGGCAATCGTCAACTTCGAGCCGCTGCTCGTGCCCGGCCTGCTCCAGACATCCGAATACACCCATGTCCGTGATGAAGGCTTGCGGTGTGGCTGACACCGAAGCGCAGCCGAGAGTGTTGCGCAGGGTGCTCGGCAGCCGACGGGTGATGGTCCGGCAGCTACACGCCCTGCTCGATGCCGCCGGGCGGCCGACAACCACCCTGCGGGTCGTGCCGCTGGCCGTGGGTGGGTACGCCGGCCTTGACGGCTCGTTCGCGCTGCTCGACTTTCCGCGCAACCGATCCGTCGTGCATCCGGAACACAAGATCTCCGGTCTGTTCCTGGAAGAGCCGGAGCAGGTGGCTTTCTACCGGCGCGAGGTGGATAGGCTGACGGAGGTGGCGCTCAGCGCTGCCGACTCGGCGGCTCTTGTTGCGCAGGTCGCAACGGAGCATGAGCGGGAGTGAGGCAGTCATGGTTCCCATGGGCCGGCCCAACCTGGTATGGCGCAAGTCCAGCCGCAGCGGATCGAACTCGAATTGTGTAGAGGTGGCCGAGTTGCCGAGCGTGGGGGCGGTACGTGACTCCAAGGATCCTGACGGCTCGGTGCTGCTCTTCCCGCGCGACAACTGGGCGACGTTCATCGCGGGTACCCGACGGGATGCCTCCGACGACACCCGTTGACCGTTCCTACCGACAGTCCGCCCTGGTTGATCGGTAGCTGGCTCATTGTTGTCGAGCGGCCGGAGCTTGTCGACGAGATGCTCGGCCGGGACGATTCCCACGCCGGGGTCGCGCTTCTCGCCCTCGTACTGAACCACCCGGATCCACTCGTCGTCACGGCGCGCGTGAGCCGGGGCCTGGCGTCGCCGAGTGCGCAGAACCGGGCCAACGCACTGCAGTCGCTTGGCCATCACGCCCGCCTGCACGGCTCGATCGACGCGCGCTCGGTCAGCCGCCTGCGCCGTGCCCTGCGCGACCGGACCCCGCTACACGGTTCCGAGCTTCGCGGGTACGCGGCCGACGCCGGTGACGACATCGGGACGTTCGTGCGGCGGCGCGAACTGCCCCGCTGGCTTCGACGCCGTTTCCCGGGGCCGCGTCGCCCCGCGCGACTGCGGTTGCCGGCGTCACGCCGGGCATCCGGCGCGGCGTCCGAACAGCATGAGAGGCGCGGTGGCGGGTAGGTCCGGCCGTCGCCATGTGCTTAGCTTCGGACATGGGACATCCCATCATGTTCGACGAGGCGGATCCGCTCCTGCGCCGGGTGCGGTCGCTCGCGCTGGCGTTTCCGGACGCGGCGGAGAAGATCTCCCACGGGCGGCCCGCCTTCTACACCACCAAGGTCTTCGCCTACTACGGCGGATCGGTGAAGGCCGACGGCGGCTACCGGCAACACGATCAGTCCGTGATCGTCCTGGCCGATCCCGACGAGCGCGCGGCGCTGCTGACCGGCGACCACTGCTATCTGCCGATGTATCTGGGCGCCTACGGGTGGATCGGGGTGGACCTGACCGACGGCACCGACTGGGACGAGATCGGCGAGCTGCTCGACGCCAGCTACCGGCGTACGGCCGGACCTCGCAGGGTGGCGGCACTCGATCGGGAGTAACAGCTCCGCTGCCAATCGGGATGGTGACCTGGCGGCTCCGTTGTCAGCTGTCGGGCACAGGCCGGAGCAGAGCCAGTGACGGATCGCCTGCGTCGCCCGGCCGGCCACGGGTCGCCGACAGGACGGCGCGACCAGGGCGCTGGTCCGGTTACGACTGACAACCAAATCAAGATCGGCAATTGTGAGCTGAGCCAGGCGTCGGCGGGCCACGGGCGGCTTATGAATAGACGTCCTTGCGATGCCCGACGGCGTGAATGGTCAACTCGTCACCGTCGAGGCGGTAGAGGACACGGTAGTCACCACGCGCAATCGACGCCCGGATCCGTCGCGCAGCTCGGTCGAGTTCTGTTGCGCCGGGTCGGAGACCAGGCCGAGGATCGCGCTCAGGACGGTGAGGAACACGTTGCGGGGCTGCTTGTGCAGCCAGACCAGCACCTCCCGGTCGATCTGAACCTTCACGCCGCCGCGGCCCAGCCACCGACGGAGCGACTGGGCTAAGAATTGCTTCACCTGATCACCTCCGGCGATCGCGCCGCGACGCTACGCGCCGCGCGACCGGACAATCCTCAACGCTGTCATCTCAGGTCACTCGTCCTCGACCCAGTCGAGGGTGCGGGCGACCGCCTTGTGCCAGTTGCGCAGCTCGCGCTCCCGGTGCGCCGGATCCATCGCCGGGCTCCAGTCGGCGTCCTGGCGCCACTGTTCCCGCAGCGTCTCCAGGTCCGGCCAGAAGCCGACCGCGAGGCCGGCGGCGTACGCGGCGCCGAGGCAGGTGGTCTCGCTGACCCGGGGACGGACCACCGGCACGTCGAGCACGTCGGCGAGGAACTGCATCAGCAGGTTGTTGGCGGTCATCCCGCCGTCGACCCGGAGCCGGCGCAGCGTCACGTCGGAGTCGGCGTTCATCGCGTCGACCACCTCCCGGGTCTGCCAGGCGCTCGCCTCCAGCACCGCCCGGGCCAGGTGGCCCTTGGTGACGTAGCCGGTCAGCCCGGCGATCACGCCCCGGGCGTCGCTGCGCCAGTGCGGGGCGAAGAGCCCGGAGAAGGCCGGCACGACGTAGCAGCCGCCGTTGTCCTCGACGGTCCCGGCCAGCTCCTCGATCTCCGGCGCGCTGGAGATCAGCCCGAGGTTGTCCCGCAGCCACTGCACCAGCGAGCCGGTGACCGCGATCGCCCCCTCCAGGGCGTACGTCGCCGGCCGGTCGCCGATCCGGTAGCCGACCGTGGTCAGCAGGCCGTGCCGGGACACCACGGGACTCTCGCCGGTGTTGAGCAGCAGGAAGCTGCCGGTGCCGTAGGTGCACTTGGCCTCGCCGGGGTGGAAGCAGGTCTGCCCGAAGAGCGCCGCCTGCTGGTCGCCGAGGGCGGCGGCCACCGGCACCCCGGCGAGGGGGCCCGTGGCGGTGCCGTAGACCTCCGCCGAGGAGCGGATCTCCGGCAGCATCGCGGCCGGGACGCCGAGCGCGTCGAGGAGCTCCGGATCCCAGTCGAGGGTGCGCAGGTCCATCATGAGCGTCCGGCTGGCGTTGGTCACGTCGGTGACGTGCCGCCCGGTGAGTTTCCAGATCAGCCAACTGTCCATGGTGCCGAAGAGCACCTCGCCGCGCTCGGCCCGCTCGCGCAGCCCGTCGACGTTGTCGAGCAGCCAGCGCAGCTTGGGGCCGGCGAAGTAGGTGGCCAGCGGCAGCCCGGTGCGCTCCCGGAAGCGCTGTTCGCCGTGGTCGGCGTCGAGCCGGCGCAGCAGCGGGCCGGTGCGGGTGTCCTGCCAGACGATGGCGTGCTGCACCGGCCGGCCGGTCGCCCGGTCCCACACCACAGTGGTCTCCCGCTGGTTGGTGATGCCGATCGCGGCGAGCCGGTCGGCGCCGATCCCCGCCCCGGCCAGTGCCTCCGGCACCACCCGCTCGACGGCGGCCCAGATCTCCTCGGCGTCGTGCTCGACCCAGCCGGGTCGCGGAAAGATCTGCCGGTGCTCCCGCTGGGCCATCGAGACGACGGTGCCGGTGGCGTCGAAGACGATGCACCGGGACGAGGTGGTGCCCTGATCGATCGCGGCGACGAACTGACCGGTCATCGCAGCACCGTACCCGGCGCCACCGACGGCGTCACCCGGTCGGCTGGTCCGGCTCCGGTGCGTCCGGTGCGGAGAGGCTGGCGCTGATCCGCACGGTGGTGCCCTCCGGGCCGCTGCGTACCACCATCTCGTCGCTGAGCTGCCGGGCCAGCCAGAGCCCCCAGCCACCCGCGATCTCCGGCGTGGGCCGGCTGCGGTCGTCGAGCCGGTCGGTGCCGATCCCGACGCCGGTGTCGGAGACGAGACAGTAAAGGATCTTTCCGGTACGCCACAGCCGCAGCCAGCCCTGCCCGCCGCCGTGCCGCACGGCGTTGGTGATCAGCTCGTTGGTGGCCAGCACGAAGTCGTCCAGCCGGTCGCCGTCGAGCCCGGCCTCCTCGGCCCGGGTCGTCACGGCGTGCCGGAGCTCGGTGACCCGGTCGCCGTCGAAGGTCACGGCGAGCAGCGGGGGAGTGTTGTCGCGTGCCACAGCCGTGAGGGCGAGGGGGTCTAGGTCGCTCATGGCCGTCCCGCCGCTGGTCGTGGAGTCCTTTCGTGGCTTTCCCACCCTACGTCAGGGTATGTAGCCGCGCATCCAGGGCGGGGGCGGCCGCCGCCGACCCCGGCGGGTCGCCCGAGGAATCCGGGCTGTGCGAGGGTCGGACCGTGCCGGATTCGTCGACCGACGGGCCGGGCGGTCGCCGCCGCGACCCGCCGGGCGGCCTACAGGCGCCGCTGTGGCGGTCGATCGCCGTCTACCGCTTCGCCGCCCTGGTGTACGTCGCCGTGCTGGCGGTCCGGAACCTGAACGACTACGCGCACCCGGTGGCGGGTGTGGTGCTGCTGGTGGTGATGACCGGCGCGACGGTGGCGGGCGGCTATGCGTACGCCGATCCGGCCTGGCGGCGCTGGCCGCTGCTCCTGGCCGACCTGGCGGTGGTGCTGGCGGTGGTGGTCGCCGCTCCCCGGGTGGTCGGCCGGGACATGCTGGACGCCGACGTGCCGCCGCCGAGCGTCGCCTGGCTGGCCGGGCCGGTGCTCGCCTGGGCGGTCTCCGGCGGGCGGCGGCGCGGCGTGGTGGCGGCTCTGATCATCGGTGGCACCGACCTGGTCGCCCGGGAACGCTTCGTCCAGGGGTCGCTGACCGGTGCCGCGCTGATGCTGCTCGCCGGGATCGCCGTCGGGCACGTCGCCCGGCTGGCGGTGATCGCGGAGGAGCGGTTGCAGCGGGCGGTCGAACTGGAGGCGGCGAACCGGGAGCGGGAGCGGCTGGCCCGGGGGATCCACGACTCGGTCCTCCAGGTGCTCGCCCTCGTGCAGCGGCGCGGCGCCCACCTCGACGGCGAGGCCGGTGAGCTGGCCCGGCTCGCCGGGGAGCAGGAGGCGGCGCTGCGGTCGCTGGTCGCGGGCCGGGCGCCGACCGGGCTGGACCGGCAGGAGGTCGACCTGCGTTCACTGCTCGGCCGGTACGCCTCGGCCACCGTCTCGATCGCCGGCCCGGCGACACCGGTGCCGCTGCCCGCCGCGGCGGCCGGGGAGGTGGCCGCGGCGGTCGGGGCGGCGGTGGACAACGTCGCCCGGCACGGCGGCGGGCGTGGCTGGGTGCTGGTCGAGGACGACGGGTCGGCGGTGACCGTCTCGGTCCGCGACGACGGGCCGGGGATCCCGCCGGGACGTCTCGCCGAGGCGGCCGGTCAGGGGCGGCTGGGCGTCGCCCAGTCGATCGAGGGCCGGGTCGCCGACCTCGGCGGCACGGTGCGGATCAGCTCCGTCCCGGGCGGCGGCACCGAGGTCGAGCTGCGGGTGCCCCGGGGTGGCCCCGAGGTCTAGGCTCGCCGGTGTGACCGACGAGGGCGTGGCGGAGGCCGTCCGGGTGATGGTGGTCGACGACCATCCGATGTGGAGGGAAGGGGTGGCGCGCGACCTCACCGAGGCCGGTTACCAGGTCGTCGCCACCACCGGCGAGGGGCGGCAGGCGGTCCGGGTCGCCCCGGCCACCCGGCCCGACGTGGTCGTACTCGACCTGCAGCTGCCGGACATCTCCGGGGTCGAGGTGCTCCGGGGCCTGCTGGCCGAGCTGCCCCGGGTACGGGTGCTCATGCTCTCGGCCAGCGGCGAGCAGCAGGACGTGCTCGACGCGGTCAAGGCCGGGGCGACCGGCTATCTGCTCAAGTCGGCCGGGCCGGCGGAGTTTCTGGAGGCGGTCCGGCGTACCGCCGCGGGTGACGCCATCTTCACTCCGGGACTGGCCGGCCTGGTGCTGGGGGAGTACCGGCGGCTCGCCGTCACCCCGGCACCGGCCGGCGACGACCTGCCCCGGCTCACCGAGCGGGAGACCGAGGTGCTGCGGCTCGTCGCCAAGGGGATGTCCTACAAGCAGATCGCCGCGCGGCTCGGGCTCTCGCACCGCACCGTGCAGAATCACGTGCAGAACACGCTCGGCAAGCTGCAACTGCACAATCGGGTCGAACTCACCCGCTACGCCATCGAGCGCGGGCTCGACGACTGAGCGCGTGCCGGGTCACGGCAGGGCGGGCGGAAAGGGCGGAAGGGCGGGTCACGGCGGCGGCTGGGTCTCGTTGATCGCCAGCTCCTCGGCGCTCGCGCCGCCGCCCGCGGCGCCCGCGTCGTGCGCGACCGAGTCGGTCTCGTCGTCGGTGCGGGCACCCTCGTCCGATTCCACCAGCCGGCCCACCGGACCGCCCCCCGGTGCGTCGCCGAGGTTGCCGTGGTCGTAGATCGAGACGGGGGAGTGCGGGTCGGAGGTCGGACCCGGATCGATCACGTCCGCGTCGAGCTGTGCCTCGGCGGCGGCCTCCTCGCTGTCCGCCTCGGCGGCGATCGCCGGGTCGACCGGACCGGCGAGCGGGTCGTCGACCGGGCGCTCCAACTGCTCCCGCCCGAGCTTGTGGTCCAGCGTCTCGCCGTCGGCCTGCTCCTCGGCGGTGTTGCCGAACCGGTTCACACCGAGTGGGAGGTCGGCCGGCAGCTCGGCGGGATCCCGGCCGTCCGCCTCCCGACCGCTGGCGACGTCGTCCCAGGCCGTCGAGTCGTCGTCGGCGGTGTCGGGCAGTCCTTCGGCCTCCGGGTCGGACACGGGCGTCGGAAACTCGTCATCGCGCATGACAGGTCACTACCCGCTCCCCGCGTACCCGTAACCGGGCGAACGTGGACCGGCGGCCGGAGGAACGCTCCGCAGTCGGTCGGCCGCGCGAATGCGGGCCGGCAGGAGGAGGCGGACCGGTTTGCCAGGTTTCCGCTCGGCCTGCCGTGGTTAATGGGAGCCTCTGATCGAATGACCGTTGCCCGTAGCCGTCGCTGGAGGTGACCCATGCGCGTTGGCCTCGTCTGCGCACACGCCGGCCCGCCGCAGGCCCGCCGCAACCGGTACGTCGGCACGCACCAGCACGTGGCCCGGGTGGCCGCCGAGCTGGCCGAGCGAGGTCACGACGTACGGGTGTACGAGCGGCTGGACGACCCGGAGGCGCCGCCGACCAGCGAGGTCGACGGCTACCAGGTGGAACGCGTGCCGGTCGGCCCGGCCCGGCGGGCCGCCACCGGGGAACTGGTGCCGCTCGTCCCCGAACTCGGCCGCTGGCTGACCGAACGCTGGGCGGCGGAGTGGGCGCCCGAGGTGGTGCACGGGCACTTCTGGATCGGCGGCCTGGCGGCGGCCAACGCGGTCCGGGAGACCGTCATCCCGGTCGTGCAGACCTTCCACTCGCTCGGTGTCGAGCAGCGCCGGCACCTCGGCGGGGCGTACCGGGGGCCGGGCCAGCGGATCCCGCTGGAACTCGCGCTGACCCGGGCGGTCGACATGGCGGTGGCCGGCTGCACCGACGAGGTCGACGAGTTGACCCGGATGGGGCTGCAACGCGCCTCGGTGGTGATGGTGCCGGGCGGGGTGGACATCGAACTCTTCACCCCGGAGGGCGAGGCGATGCCCCGGAACGGGCGACCCCGGATCCTCGCCGCCGGTGGCCTGGAGCCGGGGCACGGACAGGAGGACCTGATCCGGGCGCTGCGGCTGATCGGGGACGCGGAACTCGTCATCGCCGGCGGGCCGCCCGCCGACAACCTCGGCAACCACGCCGAGGCCCGCCGGCTGCGGGAGGTCGCCGAGCAGAGCGGCGTGGCCGACCAGATCCGGTTGGTGGGCGCGGTGCCGCACGACCACATGTCCGCCTGGTACCGCTCGGCAGACCTGGTGGCCTGCACGCCCCGGTACGCCTCGGCCGGGCGGATACCCCTGGAGGCGATGGCCTGCGGGGTGCCGGTGGTCGGCTACTCGATGGGCGGCATCGCGGACACCGTCGTCGACGATGTCACCGGCCGGCTCGTCCAGCCCGGTGACGTACGCGGGCTGGGCGTGACGCTGCGCCGGCTGCTCGCCGCCGACGCGGAGCGGTTCGCGTACGGGCACGCGGCGGTGGACCGGGTGCGGTGCAGCTACACCTGGGACCGTACGGCCGGTGCGCTGGAGCGCCTCTACGAGCGGGTGGTACGCCGCCGCCAGCCCGCCGCCAGTTGACCCGCCGGTGACCGGGCCGCCCCCGCGGGCCCCAACACCGGAGGAGTCGCCGGGCCGAGCGCGGGAGGGGTCGACGGGCCCAGCGCCGGGGCACCGGTGCGCCCGGGACGGCCCGTCACCGGCCGCTCGCCGTGCGGCTCGGGCCGGCGGCGGTCGCGCTGGTCGGGGAGCGGCACGTGCTGGTGTTGCGGCTCGGCGTAACGGGTCAGGCCGAGCACCGCGGCCAGGGTGACCAGGAAGCCGATCCCGGCGAGCCACTCCCGCCCCGGCCAGATCCGGTCGCCGAGCAGGAACAGCCCGACGATCGCCGCCGGCACCGCACCGGCGGCGTCCATCGCGGCCACCGCCGCCGTGGTCGAACCGCGCTGCATCGCCAGGCCGAGCAGCAACTGCCCGACGATCGAGTGGGTGATCAGCAGGTAGAGCAGCGGGTCCCGGAGGAAGGCGTCGAAGGAGTGCTCGGAGGCGAGCGGCCGGGCGGCCACCGCCGCCGCCGAGAAGGCCAGCCCGGCCAGCGCGCCGAGCGCCACCGAGCCGGGCGCGCCGTGCAGGCGTACGGCGAAGAAACCGAGCCCGCCGATCACGCCGAGCGCGGCGACCAGGGCGACCACGCCGGCGGTGCCGAGCTGCCGGGACGGCGCCGGTTTCGCGGCCAGCACCAGCGCGGTGATCCCGACCAGCAGGAGCACCAGCAGCAGGACCTCGGCGGCCGGCAGCCGCCACTTGAGCACCAGCACCCCGAGCAGGGCGGTCACGCCCAGCGCCCCCGCCACGCTCGCCTGCACCAGGAAGAGCGGGAGGTCGCGCCGGGCCAGGAAGGCGAGGACGAAGCCGAGCATCTGGCAGGCGACGCCGACCAGATAGCTGCGGTGCCCGGCCAGCCGCAGCAGCAGTCCGGGGTCGAAGGTGTGGTGCAGGGTCGTCCGGGCCGCCGCCACCGACTGGAGCAGGTTGGCCACGCCGTAGACGGCGATCATTGCCGCGAGGAAGCACCAACCGGGGGACACCTGGCGAGGATAGAGGCTGATGCGCCGCGTCGCGCGGCCGGCTAGCCGAGCCGGCGGAGGAGATCCTGGTGCAGTTTGCCGTTGCTGGCCACGGCGCTGCCGCCGCCCGGCCCGGGGCGTCCGGCCAGGTCGGTGAAGGTGCCGCCGGCCTCGGTCACGACCGGGATCAGCGCCGCCAGGTCCCACAGCGACAGCTCCGGCTCGACCATCGCGTCGACCGCGCCCTCGGCGACCAGCATGTAGCCGTAGAAGTCCCCGTACGCCCGGCTCCGCCACGCCGTCCGGAGGATGTCGAGCATCGGGTCGAGCCGGCCGCTCTCCTCCCAGCCGTGCAGCGAGGAGTAGCAGAAGCTGGCGTCGGCGAGCCGGCCGACCCCGGAGACCCGGATCGGGGAGGCGGCGGCCTGGTGCCGGCCCGCGTACGCGCCGAGCCCGGTCGCCGCCCACCAGCGGCGCCCGAGGGCCGGGGCGGAGACCAGCCCGACCACCGGGACGTCCCCGTCCATCAGCGAGATGAGGGTGGCCCAGATCGGCACGCCCCGGACGAAGTTCTTGGTGCCGTCGATCGGGTCGATCACCCACTGCCGGGAGCCGGCTCCGGCGGGCGGGGCCGAGGCGCCGTACTCCTCGCCGAGCACGCCGTCCCGGGGTCGGGTGCGGGCCAGGGTGGCCCGGACGGCCTTCTCCACCGCGGTGTCGGCGTCGGTCACCGGGGTCAGGTCCGGCTTCGCCTCGACGCGCAGGTCGAGGGCGCGGAACCGGGCCATCGAGATCGAGTCGGCGGTGTCGGCGAGCACGTGCGCCAGGGACAGGTCGTCCGCGTACCGGGCCATGGCGGAAACGTACTCGATCCGGTCCAGCCGGTGCGTTAGCATCCCGCGCCGTGACGACCGAACCGATCTCCGAACCGTCTCCCGCCCTCCTCGTCGGACTGCTCGCCGAGCCGGACCGGCTGGCGACCTTCGCGGCCGTGGTGCTCGGCGCGGGTGATCCGGCCGAGGTGGCGGAGCGGACCGCGCTGCCCGTCCGGGCCGTGGTCGCCGCGCTGCGCCGGCTGGAGTCCGGCGGCCTGGTCGAGACCGTGCAGGGCCGGGCGGTCGCCGTGCCCGGCGCGTTCAAGGAGGCGGTACGGTCGCAGCCGTCCGCCGCCGACGGACCCACCGGGGAACTGGATCCGGACCGGGCGACCGCCGCCGTGCTCCGGTCCTTTCTCCGGGACGGCCGGATCAGCCAGTTGCCGGCCGCCCGGGGCAAGCGGCGGCTGCTGCTGGAACACGTCGTGACGGTCTTCGAGCCGGGTGTGCGCTACACCGAGCGGGAGGTGAACGCGCTGCTGCGGGCCTGGCACGACGACTACGCGGCGCTGCGCCGCTACCTCGTCGACGAGGTGCTGCTGACCCGCCGGGACGGCGTCTACTGGCGCAGCGGCGGCCCGGTCGACCTCGATCCGGGCCCGGCCACGACCGATCCGGACGGCACCCAGGGCAGCTAGGGCTCGGGTCCGGACCGGCGACGGCGGCCCGTGCCGCCTTGTGGGTACGTATATGTATGCGTATAGTCTGCCTGGGGGGAGTGCGATGCCGAACAAGACGATCTACGTCTCCGACGACGACCTGCCGCTGTTCCAACGCGCTCAGGAACTCGCCGGGGGCACGATGTCGGCGGCCATCTCGGCGGCGCTGCGGCGCTACGTGGAGGTTGAGGAGGGCCGGAAACAGGGGTACGACGAGATCATCGTGCGTGTCGGTCCCGGGCTGGGTCGCAAGCAGCGGTTCTCCGGCGTGCTGCTCGCCGAGTGGGAGCGGTCCACGAACGAGCGGACCGAGACCTTCCGGGTCTACCGGTCCCGGAAGGGGAAGTTCGTGGTCCACCTCGAGCGCTCCGAGAGCTACCGGAACGTCGGTCCGAACGCCGAGAAGTGGAACACCGGGTGGCGTGCCTGGGTCGGGGACTGGAGCGCGAACCAGACCTGGACGCGTACGCCCGCCGACTCCAGCCTGCGCGTCGCCGAGACCCTCGACGAACTGCGCGAGACGCTTCCGGTCGAACTGTACGACGTAGTCGTCGACGTGGTGGAACAGCCCACGGTCGAAGACCTCGACATCTGATCCCTCGACATCCGGTGGACCCGGCGCGGGTGATCGACCTGGCGCACGCCGGACCGTAGCGGGCCGGTGGGCCGACCCGTCCCTGCGCGCCGGTCTGCGCGCGGCCTGAGCGGGCCGGCGGATGACCGCGCCGTGGCAGCCCTCGTCGTCCGCCAGCGGTCGGGCCGGCGAACCACCGCGGCCCGTCGATCCGGTCGCCAGGCGCCCTTGCGGCCTCGGTAGTCAGTGTTACTATTTACCAGTAGTCAGTATTGCTTAGTAGCAGTCGGGAGGTGATCCGTGGGCAGGCAGATGACCGAGATGCTCAAGGGCACGCTGGAGGGCATCGTCCTGGCGATCCTGGCCATGCGCCCCGCGTACGGCTACGAGATCACGGCGTGGCTGCGCGGCCAGGGCTTCGCCGACATCGCCGAGGGCACCGTGTACGCCCTGCTCGTCAGAATCGAGCAGAAGCGCCTCGTCGATGTGCAGAAGGTCCCGTCCGAAAAAGGGCCGCCGCGCAAGGTCTACACCATCAACGCTCAGGGACGCGAATACCTCGAAGAATTCTGGCGGACCTGGAGCTTCCTCGCAGAACGACTGGAACAACTCCACGAAGGAGCGGACAAGAATGTCTGACGCTGACAAGGGTGGGCTCATCGCCAGGGTGATCGGTCCCAAACGGCGCTGGTGGGAATACAAGGCGCGCGTGAAGAAACTGCCGCCGAAGTACCGCACGGCGGTCGAGGCGATCGAACGGTACCTGATGCACTTCGGGCCGGTGACCGCGGACAACGTGAACGCACTGTTCGAGGATGTCGCCGACCTCTTCGAGCGGGCCGCGGCGGACGGGACGCCGATCCGCGAGATCGTCGGGGACGACCCGGTGGAGTTCGTGGAGGCGTTGGTCCGCAACTACTCGAAGGGCGGATACGTCGACCGGGAGCGGGCGCGGCTGATTCACACGATCGACGACATCGAGCGAGAGGAGAAGAACCGGTGACGACCACGCACGTCCGAGGGCCCGCCATCCAGGTGCGGGGGCTGGAGAAGTCGTACAAGGAGCTGCGGGTGCTGCGCGGCGTGGATTTCGACGTGGCGGCGGGCAGCATCTTCGCGCTGCTCGGCTCCAACGGCGCCGGCAAGACCACGGTGGTGAAAATCCTGTGCACGCTGCTCAGGGCGGACGCGGGGACGGCCGGCGTCAACGGTTTCGACGTCGCCACGCAGGCGGGGAAGGTGCGGGAGTCCATCAGTCTCACCGGACAGTTCGCGGCCGTCGACGAGATCCTCACCGGGCGGGAGAACCTCGTCCTGGTCGCCCGGCTGCGGCACCTCAGGAATCCGGGCGCCGTCGCGGACGGACTGCTCGACCGCTTCTCGTTGGCCGATGCCGGGGCGCGGAGGGTGTCGACGTACTCGGGCGGCATGCGCCGCCGTCTCGACATCGCGATGAGCCTCATCGGGAATCCGCCGGTGATATTTCTCGACGAGCCGACCACCGGGCTCGACCCCCAGGCCCGCATCGAGGTCTGGCAGGCCGTCAAGGAGCTCGCCAGGCAGGGCACGACGGTGCTGCTCACGACGCAGTATCTGGACGAGGCCGAACAACTCGCCGACCGGATCGCGATCCTCCACGAGGGCCGGATCGTCGTCGACGGCACCCTCGCCGAAGTCAAGCAGATACTCCCGCCCGCCAAGGTCGAATACGTCGAGAAGCAGCCGACCCTCGAGGACGTCTTCTTCGCCATCGTCGGGGCCAAAGGCGGGAGCGGCGCCGACGGCGGGGGCGGCGTGGGCAAGGATCGCAACGTCGGCGCGGACAAGTGAGAGGAACGATGATGGCAAGGCATTTCGTCGGCGACAGCGCCGTTCTGCTGGGTCGATCCCTGACGCACGTCACCCGCAGCGTGGACACCATCATCACCACCGCGATCACGCCGATCGCCATGATGCTGCTCTTCGTCTACGTGCTCGGCGGCGCGATCGACACAGGGTCGGACTCATATGTGCAGTATCTGCTGCCCGGCATCCTCATCATCACGATCGCGTCGGGCATCGCCTACACCGCCTTCCGGCTCTTTCTCGACATGAAGAGCGGCATATTCGAACGCTTCCAGTCCATGCCGATCGCCCGGTCGTCCGTACTCTGGGCGCACGTGCTGACCTCGCTGGTGGCCAACCTCATCTCGCTGGTGGTCGTCGTGGGCGTCGCCCTCCTCATGGGCTTCCGCTCCGGAGCGGGAGTGCTCGCCTGGCTCGCGGTCGCCGGCATCCTGATCCTGTTGACCCTCGCCCTGACCTGGCTCGCCGTCATCCCCGGCCTCACCGCCAAGTCCGTGGACGGGGCGAGCGGCTTCTCCTACCCGCTCATCTTCCTGCCCTTCATCAGCTCGGCCTTCGTGCCCACCGACACCATGCCCGGCCCGGTGCGTGCCTTTGCCGAGCACCAGCCGGTGACAGCCATCGTCAACACGATCCGCAACCTGCTCACCGAGCAGCCCGTCGACACCGACATCTGGGTCGCCCTCGCCTGGTGCCTCGGCATCCTCGTCGTCACGTACGTCTTCGCCATGGCCATCTACCGGCGCAGGATCAGCTGATTCGGCTCACCACGGCGCGGCCTGTCCGGCGGGCATCGGGTCCCGCCGGGCACGCCGCGCCGACCGGTAGCGGCTTCGACCGGTAGCGGCTTCGGCAGAAGCCCTAGTCGGTCTCGCCGGCCCGGGAGGCGAGCAACCGGCGGTACGAGGCCAGCCGGCGCGGGTCGGCGTTGCCGGCCGCCACCCAGGCGTCCAGCGCGCAGTCCGCCTCGTCCGGGGTGTGCTCGCAGTTGGGCGGGCACTCGACGGTCCCCTCGACCAGGTCCGGAAAGCCGTGCAGGAGGCTTTCGGCCGAGACGTGCGCCAGCCCGAAACTGCGTACCCCGGGGGTGTCCACGATCCAGCCGGGATGCCTGCGCCGGCCGCCGCCGTCGAGCGCCGGCAGCCGGAGCGCGACAGCGCTGGTGGAGGTGTGCCGGCCCCGGCCGATCGCGCTGACCGTGCCGACCGCCCGCTCCGCCGCCGGGACCAACCGGTTCACCAGCGTCGACTTGCCCACCCCGGAGTGCCCGACCAGCACCGAGAGGCGCTCGGCGAGCAGCCCGCGCAGTTCGTCGAGGTCGGAGCCGGGCTCGACGAGCACGTGCGGCAGGTCCAGCTCCGCGTAGTAGCCGAGCACTCCCCCGGGCGGCGCCAGGTCCGCCTTGGTCAGGCAGAGCAGCGGCTCGATGTCCGCGTCGTACGCGGCCACCAGGCACCGGTCGATGAACCCGGTGCGCGGCGGCGGGTCGGCCAGCGAGCTGACGATCACCAGTTGGTCGGCATTCGCCACCACGACCCGCTCCAGCCGCCCCTCGGCGGTGGTCTCGTCGTCGTCGGCGGTACGCCGCAGCACCGAGGTGCGTTCGGCGATCCGGACGATCCGGGCCAGCGCCCCGGCGGCACCGGAGGTGTCGCCGACCAGGGCCACCCGGTCACCGACCACCACGGACTTGCGCCCCAACTCCCGGGCGCGCATCGCGGTGACCGTCCCGCTCCCGCTCCCGCTGCCGCCCTGCTCCCGGCTGCCGTCCCGCTCCCGGCTGCCGCCGGTGGTGGGAGCGTCCTCGATCACGCAGGTGTAGCGGCCCCGGTCGACGGCGATCACGAACCCGTCGACGGCGTCGGAGTGCCGGGGCCGGGTCCGGGTACGCGGGCGCGACGAGCGACCGGGCCTGACCCGTACGTCGTCCTCGTCGTACTCCCGCCGCCTGCCCGCCAGTTCCGCGCTCCCCGTCTCGTCGTCGGCCGGCGACGATCGGCGCGGGTGCGCCACCGGCCCCGGCTACCCGCGCCCGTCGCCGCCGGTCACCATCGTCGACCATAGTGCCGGGAACTCCGGCATGGTCTTGGAGGTACACGCGACGTCGTCCAATTCGATACCCGGCACGGCGAGCCCGATCACCGCCGCCGCGTGTGCCATCCGGTGGTCGGCGTAGGTCCGGAAGGTCGCGCCGCGCAGCGGCCGGGGGGTGATCTCCAGCCCGTCGGGGGTGTCGGTGACGTCGGCGCCGAGCCCGTTCAGCTCCCGGGCCAGCGCGGCGAGCCGGTCGGTCTCGTGGCCCCGGATGTGTGCCACGCCCCGCAGCCGGGACGGCGCGTCGGCCAGGGCGGCGAGCGCGGCCAGCACCGGGGTCAACTCGCTGACGTCGGAGAGGTCGGCGTCGAGCCCGTGCACCGCGCCGGTGCCGCGCACGGTCAGGCTATCGGTGCCCAGGGTCACCTCGGCACCCATTCGGGAGAGCAGCTCGCGCAGCGTGTCGACCGGTTGCAGGCTGCGATGCGGCCAGCCGTGCAGGGTGACCGCGCCGCCGGTGACCAGGGCAGCGGCAAAGAACGGGACCGCGCCGGAGAGATCCGGCTCGATCTCCCAGTCGCGTGCGGAGAGCCGTCCCGGCGCCACGGCCCAGACGTCCGGGGTGGCGTCGTCGACCGTGACACCGGCCGCCCGGAGCATCTGAACGGTCATCCGCAGGTGCGGCGCGGACGGGACCGGCGGGCCGTCGTGCCGGACCACGATCCCGTGGGTGAACCGGGCCGCGCCGAGGAGCAGTCCCGAGACGAACTGGCTGGACGCCGAGGCGTCGATGACCACCTCGCCGCCGCGCACCTCTCCGGCGCCCCGCACGGTGAGCGGCAGGCCGCCGGTCTCGGCGGCGTCGACGCGTACCCCGATGGAGCGCAGCGCGCCGACCAGCGGGCCGAGCGGGCGGAGCCGGGCGTGCGGGTCGCCGTCGACGGTGACCGGCCCGTCGGCGAGCCCGGCGATCGGCGGGAGGAACCGCATGACCGTGCCGGAGAGGCCGACGTCGACGTGGGCGGGGCCGTGCGGCGGCCGGGGCCGGACCAGCCACCGCTCGTCGTCCACGGTGGAGACATCGGTGCCCATCGCCCGCAGGCCGCCGGCCATCAGCTCGGTGTCCCGGGCGCGCAGCGGGTGCCGCAGTGTGGAGGGGCCGTCGGCGACCGCGCTGAGCACCAGCGCGCGGGCGGTCAGCGACTTGGAGCCGGGCAGCCGCACCGTCGAGGCGACCGGGTCGGTCGCGGTCGGCGCGGTCCAGGGCTCCAGCGGGCGGACCGCCGTCAGGTTCGGCACCGGTACATTCTGCCGCGCCGCCGGGTGCCCCCGCCCGGAGCCCCGCTCCCTCCCGCCTGGCGGGACGGCCGGCAGCGCGGCTGGCGGGGTGGCCGGCGGGACAGCTGGCGGGAGCGGGGCGCGCTAGCGTGGCGACCATGTGCGGCAGGTACGCGACCACCCGTAGCGCGGCCGATCTGAGCGCCCTGTTCGAGGCGTACGACGACACCGGTGGCCGGCTCGCCGCCGACTACAACGTGGCGCCGACCGATCCGGTCCCGATCGTGCGGATCTCCGCCGAGCTGGGCGGTTCGGTGCTCTCCGTCGCCCGTTGGGGCCTGCTGCCGCACTGGGCGAAGGACGCCAGGGGTGCCGCCCGCATGATCAACGCCAGGGCCGAGACGGTCGCCACGACCCGGGCGTACGCGCACTCCTTCGCCCGGCGTCGCTGCCTCGTCCCGGCCGACGGCTGGTACGAGTGGGTCCGCCGGGACGGCGGCAGGCAGGCGTACTTCATGACGCCGCGCGACGGCGCGGTGCTCGCCTTCGCCGGTCTCTGGTCGGTCTGGCGCGGCGCCGGCGACCCGCTGCTCACCTGCAGTGTCGTCACCACGGCGGCACTCGGCGAGCTGGCCCTGGTGCACGACCGCATGCCGCTGCTGCTGCCCCGGCGGCGCTGGTCCGACTGGCTCGACGGCGACGATGACCCGGCGGTGCTCCTCGCGCCGCCCGACGGGGAATCGCTGGCCGAGATCGAGATCCGGCCGGTCGGGAGAGGCGTGGGAGACGTCCGCAACGACGGGCCGGAACTGGTCGCCCGGGTGCCGGCCGCGCCGCTGCGGGCGTTACCAGAAGAGCCGATTGCGACGACGCTGTTCTGACTACGGAGCGGGGTATTTGCCTGCACCGATTTGCCACTGTTCGGGATAGATCGTCGTACCGACTTTTCCACACCTTTGCGGGGAGCCCTTGTCACGCATCGTGGTGGTGCGATAGAACACAGCGCCGGCAGTGGGTGTCGGCTCGCATGGGGCGGGCGGCACTCATCGATCTTTGTCGGTCCCACGGGGGAGGTGGGTGAATGACACGGGCGCGGATGCCACGCCCGCACGAGGTTGCCGCTGCACGACGAGACCCGAGGTTGCTTCGGGCCCTCAGTGAGCGGCGTCTGGACGATGCCTGGCGTACCCGGGGGGTGTGCCAGAGCGTGGATCCCGAGACGTTCTTCCCGGCGCCCAGCGAGCCGGCCGACTCGGCCGTCGCGCTGTGCCGGACCTGTGAGGTGCAGGGGCCCTGCCTTGCCTGGGCGCTCGAGGTGGGCGACTGCCACGGCGTATGGGGGGCAACTACGCCGCGTGAGCGCAGGGCCATGCTGGTCGCCTGGCGGGACCAGGTGGAGCACGACCCGGATGCGGTCGGCGACGCCGGACCACCGGTCCGCGACCGGTTGCTGACGCTCCTTCCGCTCAGTTCGAGCCGCCGCTGACCCGTCCACCGCCGCCCCGGGTGCGCGGGGTCGGGCGATGCGACGGGTCCGTGGTGTCGGGTGTCGTGGTGTCGGGTGCCGTGGTGTCGGGCGAAATGGTGCCGTGGCGCCGGGTGTCGTGCTGCCACGGCGCCGGGTGGGACGGCGCCACGGGCGCCGGGTGCCGTGCTGCCACGGGCGCCGGGTGCCGTGCTGCCACGGGCGCCGGGTGCCGTGCTGCCACGGGCGCCGGGTGCCGTGCTGCCACGGGCGCCGGGTGCCGTGCTGCCACGGGCGCTGGGTGGCACACCGTGCCGGTTGCCATACAGTGGCGCCGTGCGGCACGGCGACGAGATCGAGACCCCCCGCGGCCCGGCCCGGGTGGATCTCGACCTGCCGGGCACCGCACCGGCGACCCTGCTGGTGCTCGGGCACGGTGCGGGCGGCAGCGTGGACGCGCCGGACCTGGTCGCGCTCCGGGACGCGGCGGTCGGGGCCGGGGTGGCGGTGGCCCGGGTCACCCAGCCGTACCGGGTGGCCGGCAGGCGGGCGCCCGCGCCCGCCGCTCACCTCGACGAGGCCTGGGTGGCGGTCGTGGCGGAGCTGCGTGCCCGCTGCCGGTCGGCCTCCACCCTGGTCGTCGGCGGGCGCTCCAGCGGCGCCCGGGTCGCCTGCCGGACCGCCGGCACGCTGCGGGCCTCCGGTGTCGTCGCGCTCGCCTTTCCGCTGCATCCGCCCGGTCGGCCCGAGCGGTCCCGGGCGGCGGAGCTGCGTACCGGGCTGCCGACCCTGGTGGTGAACGGTGACCGTGATCCCTTCGGCGTGCCGCCCGGCGAGCCGGGGATCCGGGTCGAGGTGCGGCCGGGCGAACGTCACGACCTGCGCGTCGACCCGGCCGGGACCGCCGCCCTGGTGCTCCACTGGCTCCGCGAGCGGGGTTGGGCGGGCTGACCGGAGTCGCGGCGCCGGTCCGGCCGTTTCTGTCGTGCCGGCGTGATCGTTGCTACATCTGATGCCGGACACCGCACCCGGTCACCGATCGGGTGCGGGCCCGGTTTCATCCTCCCAGGCCCTTCCTGGTCCCAGCCGTGGGCGCTCCGAACGGAATCGGCCACGGCCGGGGCCAGGGATGGGCGGTGGCCGGAATGCCTGCCCGGGTACGGCGGTTACACCTCCCGGAAGCCAGTGAAGCCACGAGGGGGTTTGCCCGGTGTCGACCGAGACACGGAGCCTGCAACACGACCGCGGGGCGCGGTGGTCCGACCGGTGGCGGAACGGGCCGCCCTCGCGACCGTCCGGTGACCGGCCGGGCGCGGGTGCGGACCGGCCCGGCGTGGGCGGCGGCACCGCCCGAACCGAGTCGCAGGGGCGTGCTTTCCGCGTATCCTCGGCGGGACAGCCGAATAACGCTGCGGCGGTGGGGAAGAATATCGCCGCGCCGGTTCGGTACCGAGGCGAGGGAGACGGCCGGTTGACAGCGGAGAAGACGGACGAGCGCAGGGCCCGGTTCGAACGTGACGCGCTGCCCTTCGTCGACCAGTTGTACGCCGCCGGCCTGCGGATGACCCGTAACCCCGCCGACGCGGAGGATCTGGTCCAGGAGACCTTCCTCAAGGCGTTCGCCGCGTTCCACCAGTTCGAGGAGGGCACGAACCTCAAGGCGTGGCTCTACCGGATCCTGACCAACACCTACATCAACTCCTATCGTCGGCGGCAGCGGCAGCCGGTGCAGGCGCCCACCGAGGAGATCACCGACTGGCAGCTCGCCGAGGCCGAGTCGCACACCTCCAGCGGGCTGCGCTCGGCCGAGACCGAGGCGCTGGACCGCCTGCCGGACAGCGACGTGAAAGAGGCGTTGCAGCAGCTCCCGGAGGAGTTCCGGCTCGCCGTCTATCTCACCGACGTCGAGGGGTTTTCCTACAAGGAGGTCGCCGACATCATGGGAACGCCGATCGGCACCGTGATGTCCCGGTTGCACCGTGGCCGGCGGAACCTACGCAAGCTGCTTGAGCGTTACGCTGCCGAGCGGGGCTTCTCGTCCGCCCCGTCGAGCAGGTCCGCCGCGGCCGGCCGGGAGGTGTGAGCGAATGAGTTGCGGTGACCCGCACGAGACGGACTGCCGTGAGGTGCTCACGGAGGTCTACCTCTACCTCGACCTGGAGTGCGCGGACGAGCGGCGCAACCTCATCCGGAACCACCTCGACGAGTGCTCGCCCTGCCTGCGCGAGTACGGCATCGAGCAGGAGGTGAAGGCGCTGGTGGCCCGCTACTGCGGCAACGAGACCGCGCCCGCCGAACTCCGCGAGCGGCTGCGCGTCCGCCTTGCCGAACTGGTCTTCGAGACCGAGTCCCGGGAATATCTGCCCGACTGAGCACGAGAATCCGCCGGACCGGGCCGCGGTTCGGCGGATCGCCGGGCTGGCCGGCCGGGCCGCGGTTCGCCCGGCTGGTTCGTGCGGACCGGGCTGGTTCGTGCGGACCGGGCTGGTTCGTGCGGACCGGGCTGGTTCGTGCGGACCGGGCTGGTTCGTGCGGATCTGGTTCGTGCGGTTCGCCGGGCGGGCCGGGCGTCGCCCGCGTTCACCGCGATCGTCGACGGATCCCGTGCCCGGCCCGGCCGCCCCCGGCTCGGCGCGGCGTGCCCGCGCTCAGGAGTTGGGGCGCTTGCCGTGGTTGGCGGAGCTCTTCTTCCGCGCCTTCTTCTTCCGCGACTTCTTGGCCATGCTGTCCTCCGTCTGTTTCCCGGGGCGGGGCGGCGACCGTAGCCCCGACCGCCGCCGTCGACCGCCCGCGTTCTGCTCGCGACGGGCAATCCTCCCACGACCGGCACGCCCCACCGGTGGCGGTCCACCCGGGCGCGTCCGGGCGGGCGATGGTGCGGGCTCCACGCGTGTCCGTACGCCGGCGGCTGCCGCGTGATTGGATACCGTTCGCAGGGCAACGGCGACGACGAGGGGGAACCCATGGCCGAGGAGATCCGCGCCGAGATGGTGGCGAACGTCTGGAAGGTCGTCGCGGCCTCCGGGGACTCGGTGTCCGAAGGCGACACGCTGGTGATTCTCGAGTCCATGAAGATGGAGATTCCCGTCGTGGCCGAGTCGGACGGGGTGATCCGCGAACTCGCCGTCAACGAGGGTGACGTGGTGCAGGACGGCGACCTGATCGCCGTCATCGAATGACCGGCTGGTCGCGGCGGTCGGGGCGGACGACCGGGCTGGTGGTCCGGGCCGCCGAACCGGCCGACTTCGGCGCGGTCGCCCGGCTCACCGTGGCCGCGTACCGGGCGGACGGGCAGCTCGACGGCGAGCACGGGTACGAGCAGGTCCTGGCCGACGTGCCGGGCCGGGCCGGCGCCGGTGAGCTGCTGGTCGCCGCCGACGGGGCGACCGGGGAGCTGCTCGGTGCCGTGCTCTTCGTCCTGCCCGGCACCCCGTACGCCGAGCTGTCCGGACCGGGCGAGGCGGAGTTCCGGATGCTGGCGGTGGACCCCCGGGCACAGGGTCGCGGTGCCGGCAGGGCGCTGGTCCAGGCCTGCCTGGACCGGGCGCGGGCGCTCGGCTGTGCCCGGGTGGTCATCTGCGCCCGCAGCTTCTCGACGCCGGCGCACCGGCTCTACGCGGGTTTCGGCTTCGTCCGTACGCCGGATCGCGACTGGTCACCGATGCCCGGCGTCGACCTGATCGCCCTGCGCCTCGACCTGGCCCCCGTGCTGCCCTGGCCGGCCCCGGCCGATCCCACGGCCGGAGCGGTCGGCCGGTCCTGAACCCTCAGGCCCGCCCGGGATGCTCCCCGGATGCGGGCCGCCCGGACCGGCCGGCAGGCTTCTCTCCGAGCCGGTCGAGCAGCTCGTTGGCGATCTCCAACGCGAGATCCTGCCGCTCGGCCGCGCTGACGTCGCCGCGCAGCACGAACATACTTCCGTGCACGGAGAAGAGCGCCAGCATCGCCCGGAGCTGTCCGGCCGGCGACGGGTCGGCCCGGGAGAGCAGCTCGGCGATGCGGAGCATCCGGTCCCGCATCATCTGCCCGGAGGCGAGGTGCTTGACCACCGTGCGGTTCTGCTCGAAGAACTGCATCACGTTGCGCCCGTCGTCGCAGAAGAACTCCTGCGAGTAGCGGTGGAGCGTCGCGCGGCGCCCGGCGGCGTCGGCCGGCTGCTCCGCGGCCCACTCGATCAGCCGGTCCAGCCGGTCCAGCCGGTCGGAGACGAAGCTGTCGACGATGTCGTCCTTGCTCTTGAAGTGGTAGTAGAGCGCGGCCTTGGTGACGCCGAGCCGCTCCGCGATCTCCCGGAGCGAGGTCTTCTCGTAGCCCTGCTCGGTGAAGAGCTCCAGTGCTACGGCCTGGATCCGGGACCGAGTGTCGCCTGTGCCGCCGGTCACCGGACCACCTCTCGTAATCGCTTGACGGTTTACTGGCACCTAACTTACCGTCCGGCAAGTAGAATCACTAGCCGGTCGGCAAGTAAGCGAGTCCACGACTCGGGGGGAGAGCCTAATCATGACGACGGTGGCGGCACAGGCACCGGCGCGACCCGTCAATATCCGGGTCGTGCTCGGTGGCCTGATGATCGCGATGATGCTCGCGATGCTGGACAACATGATCGTCAGCACCGCGCTGCCCAGGATCGTGGGCGAGTTCGGCGGGCTGAACCACTTCACCTGGGTGGTCACCGCGTACGTGCTCGGCTCGACGGTCTCCACACCGATCTGGGGCAAGCTCGGCGACCTGTACGGCCGGAAGACCGTCTTCCTCAGCTCCATCGTCCTCTTCCTGCTCGGGTCGGCGCTCTGCGGGATGGCCGGTCTGGAACTGCTCGGCGGGCCCGGCGACGGGATGATGGAGCTGATCGCCTTCCGTGCCGTGCAGGGCCTCGGTGCGGGCGGCCTGATGGTCGGCGTGATGGCGATCATCGGTGACCTGGTCCCGCCCCGGGAGCGGGGGCGCTACCAGGGCATGATCGCCGGCATCATGGCCATCGCCATGGTGGCCGGACCGCTGGTCGGAGGCTTCATCACCGACAACCTCTCCTGGCGCTGGGCGTTCTACGTCAACCTGCCGCTCGGCGGTGTGGCGCTGCTCCTGCTGGCCACCCGGATGCATCTGCCGAAGTACCGCACCGAGCACCGGATCGACTGGTTCGGCGCGGCGCTGCTCTCGGTCGGAATCACCGCGATCGTGCTGGTCACCACGTGGGGCGGCAACGAGTACGACTGGGTCTCCGGCCAGATCCTCGGCCTGGCAGCCGTCGCCGTGGTCTCACTGGTCGCCTTCGCCCTCGTCGAGCGGCGGGTGCCGGAGCCGATCCTGCCGCTGAGCCTCTTCGCCAACCGCAACTTCGCGGTGATCTCGGTGGTCGGCTTCCTGCTCGGCTTCGCGATGTTCGGCTCGATGAACTTCCTGCCGCTCTACCAGCAGACCGTGCAGGGCGCATCGGCGACCAACAGTGGGCTACTGCTGCTGCCGCTGATGTTCGGCATGCTTGTCGTGTCGATCGTGGTCGGCCGGGCGATCACCAGGACCGGCCGGTACCGGATCTACCCCATCGTCGGCGGGATCGCGATGACCACCGGGATGGCGCTGCTGACCATGCTCGGGGTCGGCACCAGCAAGCTGGAGTCCTCGGCCTACATGATCGTGCTCGGCGTCGGCATGGGCTTCCTGATGCAGACCTCGATGCTGATCGCGCAGAACAGCGTCGAACAGAAGGACCTCGGCGCGGCGAGCGGCGCCGCCACCTTCTTCCGGTCGATCGGCGGCTCGTTCGGGATCTCGCTCTTCGGCGCGGTCTTCGCCAACCGGCTCGCGGATTCGCCCGTCGGAGCGATGCTCGGCGGTGCCGGCGAGGGTGCCGGGGTGGACCCGGTGGCGCTACGCGGGCTGCCGGCGGAACAGCAGCACGTGGTGCTCGGCACCCTGGCCGACGCGATCAGCGCCGTCTTCGTCTGGGCGGTGCCGTTCGCCCTGGTCGTCGCGGTGCTGGCCTGGTTCGTGAAGGAGATCCCGTTGCGGGGCGGTCCCGTCACGGAGGCACCGGCCGGCAGCCCCGAGGAGCAGGCGGAGACCGCTCTGGCGACCCCGCCCGTCCGCTGACCCGGCAGACCCCGCATCGGCGCGGCGCCGGCGTGCTGCCGGGCCGCGCCGATGCGTTGCTGGAGTCACGCCGGTGCGTTTCCCGGAGGCGCGCCGGTGCGGTGCGGGACGCGGTCAGCCGTGGCGGGTGAGCCGGCGCCACATCCGGTCGAACAGCCGGCCGAACCGGCGCTGCCTGGGCGCCACCGCGCGGGCGTTGTCCCGGCTGAGCAGCAGCCGGGCGGTGTCGAGCGCGGCCGGCGGAGCGTCCGGGGTGGCCAGCACCAGATGGGCCAGTGAGGTGAGCACGGTGACCGGCCGGCGCTGGGCCACCTCGACCGCGTCGGCCAGCCGCTCGGCACCTTCCCGGGCGACCTCGGCACGCACCGACGGGTCCATCCAGGCGGCGGTGACCAGGGCGAAGAGCGCCGCCTCGGTGACCCAGTCCTCGACGCCCCAGAGCAGGTCGAGGAGGACCCGGCGCCGGGTCGAGTCGGCCCACGGCTCGTCTGTGCGGTGGTGCAGCAGCCCGAGACAGACCCAGACCTGGACGCTGCGCACCCAGAGCGTCGGGTCGTGCCGGCTCAGGGTCCGGCCGAGCTCGGTCGGCGGTGGAGCCGGCGGATGGGCCAGCAGGCCGAGCAGGTCGTCGAGTTCGAGCGTGGCGAGCCCGACCGCCGCGTCGTAGGCGGCCGGCGGGTGCGGCCAGGCGGGGTGGGCCAACTGCTGGATCCGGCGTACGGCCGGCTCGGAGGGTGCGGGCGTGGCAGGCGTGACGCTGTCACCGGTGTACTGCCAGAGCCGGTGCCCGACCGGCCGGCGCGGCTCGCGCGGATCCGGCGCCGGAGTGGTGTCGGCCGCGACGGTCAGCTTCGGGGCCGTGTCGTGCAGCGCGCGCATCGCGCTCGGCGGCTCCGGGCCGCGCAGCCAGAGCCGGGTGCCGTCGGCCGGCTCGCCGGTGGCCAGCCGCTGGCGCAGCGCCATCGCCACCGTCTCGGTTGCGGGCGGCACCCGCCCCAGCCACGGCTGGCTCTGGCAGCACTCGGCGAGGTCGCTGTGCTCGTGCGAGTCGTCGGGATGCTCCCGTGCGAAGTCGGCCAGCGCCACGAGGTGGGCGAGAGAGCCGTCCCGGCGGTAGCGCAGCCGGTGACCGGTGTGCACGGCGCAGTCGAAGGACGGGTCCCGGGCGAGCGCCCGGTCGATCCAGTCCAGCGCCTCGTCGAGTTGGCCGTGGTCGGCGAGGGTGCCGGCGATGTCGGCGTACACCGAGAGGTCGTCCGGGTCGTGGTCGACGGCCCGGCGCAGCGCGGCGAGCGCCTCCCGGGTGCGCCCGGCGCTGCGGTAGGCGTAGCCGAGCCACACCTCGGAGAGCTTCGACGGCAGCTCCCGGGCCCCCTGGCCGGCCCACTCGACGGCCTGGCCGACTGCGCCGACCCGCCGGGCCAGCGCGGAGGCCGCGCCGAGCAGCAGGCCGTGCCGGGGATGCGCCGCCACCGCGTGCCGGGCCAGCCGCAGGTAGGGCCAGAGCGGTTCGCGGTCGGGCTCCGGCACCGGGTCGGGGATGCCGGCGCAGACCTGCATCAGGACCCGGGCGAGCCGGTCCGGATCGAGACTGCCGGGCAGCTCGGGGGCGCTGACCCAGGGCACGCCGGCCCAGTCGGCCGAGGGCACGTGGCCGGTGGCGGCGGCGAGCAGCTCCAGCCCGTCGCCGGGCCGGCCGGCGGCGGCGAGCAGGTGGGCGCGGGCCACCACGGTGCCGATGAACGGGTGCTGGTCGAGGGGAAAGAGCTCGACACCGCCGCCGGAGCGGGCGGCCAACTGGGCGAGCGCCTCGTGCACCTCGGGCATGGTCGGGGCGTAGGCGATGGCCCCGGCCAGGTGCCCGGCGGCGTGCTCGAGATCGCCCTCGTCCAGCGCCAGCCGGGCCAGCGCGAGTTCCCCCTCGGCCGAGAGCCGGGGGTCGTCCGTTCCCTCGGGCACCGGGTCGACCCTTCGCGTACGTGGAAATTCCCCTGGGTTGGGGAGCCTAGGGCATGGGGAGGCGAGGTGGTGATCTACTGCTCAAAACTGATCGTTAGATTGCTCGGAGACGTTAAATCGTGCAAGATTGAGCATGGAACGCGCGGGAATCGCGCATGAGGAGGTCATCGTGGCGCAACCGGGAGCCGGCATGGCGGCGGACATCGCCGAGCAGCCGGAGGGCTTCGCACGACTGCTGGAACCAGCCTCCACGGCGGCGATCGCGCAGGTGGCGGCCGTCGTCGCCGAGCGCCGGCCGAAGCACGTGGTCTTCACCGCACGGGGCACCTCGGACCACGCGGCGCTCTACGCGGCGTACCTCACCGAGATCCGGCTCGGCCTGCCCGCCGGACTCGCCTCGCCGAGCACCATCACCGTCTTCGGGGCCCGGCCCGACCTCTCCCATGCGCTGGTCGTCGGGGTGAGCCAGAGCGGCGGGTCACCCGACCTGACCGAGGTGCTGCGGGTGGCCCGGGAGGCCGGCGCGCTGACCCTGGCGGTGACCAACGCCCCCGACTCCCCGCTGAGCAACGCGGCGGAACTCGCCGTCGACGTGGCGGCCGGGCACGAGCGGGCGGTCGCCGCCACCAAGACGTACACCGCCGAACTGCTCGCCCTGCTGATGCTGGTGGAGGGGATCCGGGCCGGAGACGGCGTACTCCCCGGGCAGGAGCGGGCCGCGCTGGGGGCGCTGCCGGAGCTGGCCGGGCGTACCCTCGCCGACCCGACACCGGAGCAGTTGGCCCCCCGCTACCGCTTCGCGGGCCGGATGGTCACCACCGGCCGGGGCTACGCCTATCCCACCGCCCGCGAGGCGGCCCTGAAGCTGATGGAGACCTCCTACCTGCCGGCGCTGGCCTTCTCCGGCGCCGACCTGCTGCACGGCCCGCTGGCGATGACCGACCCGGACGTGCCGGTGCTGGCCGTGGTCGGCGGGGGTGCCGGCGGCGCGGCCATGCGGGACGTGGTCGCCAGGGTCGCCGAGCGCGGCGCCGACCTGGTCGTCGTCGGTCCCGGCGAGGCGGCCGGCGCCGCCGCCCAGCTGCCCGTCCCCGAGGTCGACGAGCGGTACGCGCCGCTGCTGGACATCCTCCCCGTGCAGCGGCTCGCCCTCGCCCTCGCCCTCGCCCGCGGCGAGGACCCCGACGCCCCCCGCGGCCTCCACAAGGTCACCGCCACCCTCTGAGGTGTAAGGCGGGGGCCCTTCTACAACAGAATCCGATAAGAAGGGCCCCCTCCTTACACCTCGGCCCGGGGCGGGCGTGGCAGGCTTGCCCCGTGTCCACGCTGCGCGATCTCGCCGAGGAGCACACCACCCTGCGTCCGGTCGACATCGACCACCTGCACCGGGTGGCGGGCGACTGGCAACTCCTCTCCGATCTTTCCTTCGCGGATCTGCTGCTCTGGGTGCCGGTCACCGGGACCGACGGCTTCGTCTGCGTCGCCCAGGTGCGGCCGACGACGGCGCCGACCGCGTACCAGGACGACCAGGTGGGCCGGATCTTCGGTGGCCCCGAGGTGGCACACCTGGCGATCGCCTACACCCAGGGCCGGATCTGGCGGGAGGGCGACCCGGTCTGGTACGGCGACACCCCGGCCCGGCACGAGGCGATCCCGGTCCGGCTCCGCACCGGCGACGGCGAGCCCGGTGAGGTGATCGCCGTGGTGGGCCGGGACACCAACCTCTCCACCGCACGCACCCCGAGCCAGCTCGAACTGAACTACCTGACCACCGCCGACGACCTGGCCCAGATGCTCGCCGACGGCACCTTCCCGCCGGTCCGGCACCCCGGCGAGACCACCACGGCGCCCCGGGTCGGTGACGGGCTGGTCCGGTTGGACGCCAACGGCAAGGTCACCTACGCGAGCCCGAACGCGCAGTCCGCGTACCGCCGGTTGGGGTTCGCCTCGCACCTGGTCGGCGAGGACCTGGCGGCGCTGAACGGCCGGCTCGCCGCCGACCCGCTGGAGGGGACCGAGGCGGCGAACCGGGTACTGGCCGCGCTGCGCGGCGAGGCGCCGCCGCGCCGGGAGATCGAGGCCCGGGGGGCGACCGTGCTCACCCGGGCGCTGCCGCTGATGCCGGCCGGGGTGCCGATCGGCGCGCTGGTCCTGGTCAGGGACATGACCGAGGTACGCCGCCGGGACCGCGCCCTGATCACCAAGGACGCCACCATCCGGGAGATCCACCACCGGGTGAAGAACAACCTGCAGACCGTCGCCGCGCTGCTCCGGCTCCAGGCCCGCCGGGTCGGCATCCCGGCCGCCCGGTCCGCCCTGGAGGAGTCGGTACGCCGGGTCGCCTCCATCGCCCTGGTGCACGAGACCCTCTCGATGTCCAGCGACGAGGCGGTCGAGTTCGACGGCATCGTCGACCGGGTCGCGGCGGCCGCCGCCGAGGTGGCCGCGACCGACGTGCCGGTGCGGATGCGCCGGGAGGGGAGCTTCGGGGTACTCCCGGCCGAGATCGCCACCTCGCTGGTGATCGTGCTGAACGAGCTGCTGCTCAACGCCGTCGAGCACGCCTTTCCGGAGCCCGGTGACGGCGACGGCGGTGCGCCGCCGGAGACCACGCCGGCCGAGGTGGTCGTCTCGGCCCACCGGTTCCGCAAGCAACTCCACGTCACGGTCGCCGACAACGGTCAGGGGCTGCCGGAGGAGTTCGACGCCGACCAGGGCGCCACGCTCGGCCTGCAGATCGTCCGGGCGCTCGCCACCGGAGAGCTGCGTGGCACGATCGAGCTGCGCAACCGGACCGAGGCCGGCACCGAGGCGCTGCTGGTGGTCCCACTGGCCCGTTGAGCGGCGGGGCACGGCCGGCCCGGTTCGAAGGGACACCGGCCGCGGACCGGTGGCTTCAGCCGGCGGGCCTGGGGACGAGCAGCGCCACCGTCAGACCGGGGACGGTCCACTGACGCTCGACGAGGAACTCGGCACGCAGCGGATCCGCCCGGTCGGCGGGCATCCTGGCCAACGGATCCCGTTGCTCGCCCAGGGCCAGCAGCCAGATCCGGTCGACCCCGGCCGAGGCCAGGCACTCCGCCGGCCGGTCGCACTCGGTCGCCGAGAGGTCGGCCCGGCGTACCGGGTCCTCGGCCAGGAGTACGTCCCGGGGCGGGTCGCCCGGCAGGTAGTACGCGGTCGCCAGGTCGAGGCGCCCGATGCCCGTCCGGGGCGCGTAGACGATGCCGTCGCCCGGCCGTTGCCGCTCCGCGATGATCGCGACCGCCGCCGGAAAGTCGAGCGGGGCGCTGCGCGGCCACTCGTGGGTACGCCGGAACTCGCGCTGTACCGGCACTCCGAGCAGTCCGGTGACGACCAGGATCGCCAGTACGGCGGGTGGTCTGAGCGTGCTCAGGGTCGCTGCGGCCAGCACGGCGGCGAGTGGCACGACGAAGAGCAGATATCGGGGTACGAAGAGGTCGGTGACCTGGCCGGCGGCGAAGAGCAGCAGCACCGGCAGCAGCACGGCCAGCCCCAGCAGCACACCCGGCCGTCCCCGGTTGGCGACCGCGACGGCGGCCAGCCCCAGCAGCAGGCCGCCGACCGCGCTGGCCTGGGTCAGCGCGCCGGGCACCCCGATCAGGGTGGTGAGGTCGGGCTGCTCCACCCAGCCGAGCTGCCGACCCTGCTGGCCCCGGCCGAGCACGGCCAGCGGCGCCAGCACCAGTCCGGCGGCCCCGACGGCGACCGCCCAGCGCCACAGGATCCCGGGCCGGCGGCAGGTGAGCACGGCGAGTGCGTGCCCCACGACCAGCAGGACCGCGACCAGATGGGCCAGACCCGCTCCGGCCACGGCAGCCGTGTAGCCGGCCCAGCGCGGCCAGCCCGGCCGGTCCATGGCCCGGAGCAGCAGCAGGCCGGCCAGCATCGCGAGCAGGGTGACCAGGGCGTACGAGCGGGCCTCCTGGCCATATCGGGAGGTGCTCGGCAGCACCGCGAAGAGCAGCCCGGCGACCAGCCCGGCGAAGGGGCCGAAGAGACGTGCGCCGAGCAGCGTGGTGAGCGCGGCGGCCCCGGCCATGGCGAGCGCGGAGGGGAGCCGCAACGCGACGGTGGAGTCGCCGGCGACGGCGATCCAGAAGTGCATCAGGAGGTAGTACGGCCCGCTGACCGCGTCGACGTTGCCGGTCAGCCGGAACAGGTCGCCGACCGGGCGGGACGCCGCGCCCCAGGTCGCCAACTCGTCGCGCCACAGCGGGGCCCGGCTCAGCTGGGTGGTCGTGATCGCCAGGGTGACCAGGGCCGGCCAGAGCCAGACCACCCGGTACGTCCAGCCGGGCAGCCGGACCCGGCGGACCGGAGCCGGCAGCAGGGTGCGCCGGACGGCCTGCCCAGGGGTGTCGTCGTCCAGGTCCGCCGACACGGCCCGCGTCTGAGAAGTTTCGATAGCTGCGGATCGTAGCGTGTGGTCGGACGCCGCGAGGCCCCCTCCTGACCGCAGGTTCGGAGCCGCACAGGAGGCTGATTCACGGGCGGGTGCGGACCAGCAGCGCCACGGTGAGCCCGGGCACCGTCCAGCGTCTGTCGATCCGGAACCCGGTTCGCAGCGGCTCGGCGCGGCCGGCCGGCATCGCGTCCAGCGGGTCCGCGTCCTCTCCCCGGGCCAGCAGCCAGAGCCGGTCGACGGTGGCGAGGCACTCCGCCGGCCGGGCGCACTCGGTCGCCCAGAAGTCGCCCCGGCGCGCCTGGTCCTCGACCAGCAGCACGTCGCGGGGGCGGTCGGTCCGCAGGTGGTACGCGGTCGCCAGGTCGAGGAACGCCCAGCCGTCCCGGGGCGCGTAGACGATGCCGTCGCCCGGCCGCTGACGCGTGCCGATGATCCGTATCGCCGCCGGATAGTCGACCGGTGCGCTGCGGGGGGACTCGTGGGTGCGGCGCAGCGCGGCCTGCTCCGGTGCGCCGAGCAGGCCGGCGGCGAGCACGATCGCCAGCGCGGCGCCGAGCCGGAGCGGGGCGAGGGTCGCGGCGGCCAGCAGCGCGGTGAACGGCACCACGAAGAGCAGGTAGCGCGGCACGAAGAGCGGGGTGACCTGGCCGGCGAGGAAGAGCAGCAGCGCCGGCAGCGCCACGGTGAGCCCCAGCAGCACGCCCCGGCGCCCCCGGCTGGCGACGGCGACGGCGGCGAGCCCGACGAGCAGCCCGCCGACGACGCCGGCCTGCACCACGCTGCCGGGCAGCCCCAGCAGGCTCGCCGGGCCGGGCCGGCCGACCCAGTCGAGTTGCCGACCCTGCTGGCTCCGGCCGAGCAGCGCCAGCGGGGCCAGCACCAGTCCGGCGGCGAGGACGGAGACCACCCAGCGGAGCCGTACCCCAGCCGGCCGGCGGGTGCCGGCGGATCCGGCAGGCCGGCGGGTGCCGGCGGCGAGGGCGTGCCCGAGGAGCAGGCTGAGCGCGAAGAGGTTGGCCAGGCCCAGCCCGGCGACCGCCGCCGCGTAGCCGGCCCAGCGGGGGAGGGAGGGCCGGTCCAGCGCCCGGCACAGCAGCAGGGTGGCGAGCAGCGCCAGGAGCGTGACCAGGGCGTACGGCCTGGCCTCCTGGCCGTACCGGGAGGTGCTGGGCAGGATCGCGAAGAGCAGCCCGGCGAGCAGCCCGGCCCGGGGTCCGAAGAGGCGCGCGCCGAGCAGGGTGGTGAGCGCGGCGGCGCCGGCCATGGCGAGCGCGGAGGGGAGCCGCAGCGCGGTCACCGGATCCCCGGCGCTCGCCAGCCAGCCCCACATCAGCAGGTAGTACGCCCCGTTGACCGCGTCGATGGTGCCGACCAGCCGGAACAGGTCGCCGAGGGGGCGGGTGGCGGCGCTCCAGGTCGCCAGCTCGTCCCGCCACAGCGGCGCGCGGTCGAGCTGGACGGCGGTGACGACGAGGGTGAGCAGCCCTGGCCAGAGCCAGTACGCCCGGCGGAGTCGGTCCGGCAACCGGATCCGGTCCCATGCCGAGGCACGATCCGACGCGGGAGATGAACCTTTTGTCGTATCAGTTCCAATATTCGAGAGCGTAGCGTGAAGCCGGCCACAACGGGTCCGCCAGGCGGGATCCTTGCTCGCAGCCGGTGGTCCGGTGGATACGGATGTGGCAGCATGACGGGCATGACCGCCGCCGAGCGCCGCTTCGCGAGGCCGGGATTCACCTCCCGCCGCCACGTGGACTACGGCCGCGTTCGCAGCGCGATCTGTCCGGCCCACTGACGCCGCTCGGACCAGTTCCGTCCCGGGCGCGCGGTGCCCCGGCCTCTCCGACACCGTCGCTGTCGACATCGTCGTTCCGGCCCCCGGCGTTCCGGCCCTTCCCGGGCCGAGCGCCGCCGCCCCGCGCGCCCACCCGAAGCCACAGCAGACAACGGAGGACGCCGCGATGGCGGTCAGTGACACGCCGGCCCGGCCCGGCGCCAGCAGCGCACCGGCGGGCGGCAGCGTACGCGCGGCCCGACCGGCCCGCCGGCCCCGGGGCGAGGGGCAGTGGGCGCTCGGCCACCGCGAGCCGCTCAACCCCAACGAGCGGACCAAGAAGGACGACAACCCGCTCAACGTACGGGCCCGGATCGAGAACATCTACGCGCACCGGGGCTTCGCCTCGATCGACCCGCAGGACCTGCGCGGCCGGTTCCGCTGGTGGGGGCTCTACACCCAGCGCAAGGCAGGGATCGACGGCGGCCGCACCGCGGTCCTGGAGCCGCACGAGCTCGAAGACGAATATTTCATGCTCCGGGTCCGCATCGACGGCGGCCAGCTCAGCCTGGAGCAGCTCCGCACCATCGCCGACATCTCCCAGACCTACGCCCGGGACAGCGCCGACATCACCGACCGGCAGAACATCCAGCTGCACTGGATCCGGGTCGAGGACATGCCGGAGATCTGGCGCCGGCTGGAGGCGGTGGGGCTGCAGACCACCGAGGCGTGCGGCGACTGCCCCCGGGTGGTGCTCGGCAGCCCGGTCTCCGGGGTCGCCGAGGCGGAGCTGCTCGACCCGACGCCCGCGATCGACGAGATCGTCCGGCGCTACGTCGGTGACCAGAAATACTCCAACCTGCCGCGCAAGTTCAAGTCCTCGATCTCCTGGCTGGTCGACACGCCGTACGAGGTCAACGACATCTCCTTCCTCGGCGTCGACCATCCGGAGCACGGCCCCGGCTTCGACCTCTGGGTCGGCGGCGGGCTGAGCACCAACCCGATGCTGGCGCAGCGGCTCGGCGTCTGGGTGCCGCTCGACGAGGTGCCGGACGTCTGGGCCGGGGTGGTCGGGATCTTCCGTGACTACGGCTACCGGCGGCTGCGGCACCGCGCCCGGCTCAAGTTCCTGGTCGCCGACTGGGGAGTCGCGAAGTTCCGCGAGGTGCTGGAGAAGGAGTACCTCGGCCGGGGACTGCTCGACGGGCCGGCTCCGGACCTGCCGGGAAAGCCGATCGACCACATCGGGGTGCACCGGCAGCGGGACGGGCGCAACTACGTCGGGGCCGCCCCCGTGGTGGGTCGGGTCTCCGGCACCCAGCTCGCCGAGCTGGCCGACGCCGCCGCCGAGCACGGCAGCGGGCGGGTGCGGCTCACCCCGTACCAGAAGCTGCTGGTCCTGGACGTGCCGCCGGAGCGGACCGACTCGCTGGTCGCGGCGCTGCGCCGGATCGGCCTGGAGGCGTTCCCGTCGGTCTGGCGGCGGGACACCATGGCCTGCACCGGCCTGGAGTTCTGCAAGCTCGCCATCGTCGAGACCAAGGCCCGGGGGCAGGAGCTGGTGGCCCGGCTGGAGGAGCGGCTCGCCGGCGCCGACCTCGGCGAGGCGGGCCTGAGCATCCACATCAACGGCTGCCCGAACGCCTGCGCCCGGACCCAGACCGCCGACATCGGCCTCAAGGGCCAGCTCGTGGTCGGGCCGGACGGGCGCCAGGTCGAGGGCTTCCAGGTGCACCTCGGCGGCGGCCTGGGCATGGCCCAGGGCCACTCCGCCGGCTTCGGCCGCAAGCTGCGCGGCCTCAAGACCACCGCGGCGGAGCTTCCCGAGTACGTCGAGCGGCTGACCCGGCGCTATCTGGACGGCCGCACCGAGGGCGAGAGCTTCGCCAACTGGGTCGTGCGAGTCGACGAGGAGGAACTGCGATGAGTGGTGAGACCCGAGCCGCGCCGCTGTACTGCCCGTACTGCGGCGAGGAGGACCTGCGCCCGCACGAGGCGTCGCACGGTTCCTGGGAGTGCCGGGCCTGCGCCCGGGTCTTCACGGTGAAGTTCACCGGCCTGCTCGCCACGGCCGTCTCCGACGAGGGACGGTTGTCGTGAGCCCCGTCGCCGCGGCCGGCTTCGGGCTGGTCACGCTCGGGCCCGAGGTGCCGGCCGACCCCTCGCGGCGCGACCCGGCGGAGTTGCGGGCGCTGGCCGAGGAGGCCAACCGCGCACTCGAGGGTGCGCCGGCCCAGGAGATCGTCCGCTGGGCGGTCGACGAGTTCGGCGACCGGTTCTGCGTCACCAGCTCGATGGCGGACGCCGTGCTCGCGCACGTGGTGTCCCGGGTGGCGTCCGGAGTGGACGTGCTCTTCCTGGACACCGGGCTGCACTTCCCCGAGACACTCCGGGTACGCGACACCGTGGCCCGTACCCTGCCGGTCAACGTACGCTCGATCCGGGCCCGGCAGACCGTCGGCCAGCAGGACGGCGAGTACGGCCCCCGGCTCTTCTCCCGGGCACCGGACGAGTGCTGCGCGCTGCGGAAGGTGGCGCCGTTGGAGCGGGCCCTGGCCGACTACGACGCCTGGGCGGCCGGCCTGCGCCGCGACGAGTCGCCGACCCGGGCCAACACCCCGGTGGTCGGCTTCGACCCGCGACGCGGCAAGGTCAAGGTGAATCCGATCGCCGCCTGGACCCAGGCCGACGTCGACGCCTACATCTCCCGGTGGAACGTGCCGGTCAACGAGCTGTTCCGGCAGGGCTACACCTCGATCGGCTGCTGGCCCTGCACCCGGCGCACCAGGGCGGGCGAAGACCCCCGGGCGGGCCGCTGGGCCATGTTCGAGAAGACCGAGTGCGGCCTACACGTGTGACCGCCGGGGCCGCCGGAGGGACCCCCGTCCGGGCCGGCCCTGGCCACGGCCACGGCACTGACCCTGGCCCTGGTACCGATCCCGGGCCGCTGGCCTCCGGGCCGGCGGCCGGGCTCGGGCCGGCGCCGGTCGTGCTGGTGGCGCACGGCAGCGGGGATCCCCGCGCCGCCCGGGCGACCGAGGCGCTGACCCGGGCCGTGGTGGCGGCCCGACCCGGGCTGCTGGCCCGGGCGAGCTATCTCGACCACGGCCCGCCCCGGCCCGGCGCCGTGCTTGCCGAGCTGGAGGCGGCCGGGCACCGGCGGGCCGTCCTGGTGCCGCTGCTGCTCACCGCCGCATATCACGGGCGGGTCGACATCCCCGGTGCCGTCGAGGCGGCCCGGCGGGCGGGGCTGCGCATGCCGGTACGCACCGCCGAGGTGCTCGGGCCGACGGCGGCCGGCGTCGACCCTCGACTCCTGGCCGGGCTGCTGCGCCGGCTCACCGAGGCGCTCGGCACCGCCGGGGTGCTCGGCACCGCCACGAGCCGGCAGCGCGGGGTCGATCCCGCGTCGGGCTCGACCGACGGGATCGCCGTGGCGGGCCCGCTCGGCGGGGCTGACACCGTGGCGGGCTCGGTCGGCGGGGTCGATGCCGTGGTGGTGGCGGCCGCCGGCACCCGGGACGCGGCGGCCCGGGAGACCGTGGAGCAGGTGGCGGAGGCGCTTGGCGCCACGCTGGGCCTTCCGGCCCGGGTCGGGTACGCCTCCGCGGCGCCGCCGACGGCCGGTACGGCGGTCACCGCGCTGCGGGACGCCGGCGCCCGACGGGTGGCGGTGGCGACGTACTTCCTGGCGCCGGGCCGGCTCTGCGAGACGGCGATGGCCTCGGCCCGGGAGGCCGGTGCGGTTGCGCTGGCCGCCCCGCTGGGCGACGCGCCGGAGCTGGTCCGACTCGTACTCGCCCGGGCGGACGCGGCGGCGACCGGTGACGCCCCGTAGCGGTCGCGGTGCAGTCGATCGACAGCGGATCGACGAGCGGGATTCGCGACGACTCAGCGTAGCTACTCGTGGCCACGTACCGTAGTCGTCGGCGGCGCGGCGCGGCAGACCGCCGCCATCGGCATTGCAGGGGTCGGTGCCGGCGATGGTTCGGTGGACGGCAGGAAGTGTGGACGCCCGTTCGGAATCACGCGGCCCCATGAAGGGAAAACGCCTTACGGGTTCTCGGTCGACGAATTGGTGAGCAGAATGTCGTCGATCCACTCTCCATCGTCACGGCAACAGCAGAACGCGTTCCGTGAATGACAGAACGTGTTAGTGCGGAACAGCAGAACGCCCCGGAGGTCGATCCCTCCGGGGCGTCCGATGCCTTGCGGTTGGTCAGGCGGAGTGAGCGCGCAGAACCCGAAGGCCGCCACGGCGCTTGACGGCGCGCCGCTCTTCTTCGCTCATTCCGCCCCAGACGCCGGCGTCCTGACCGGACTCGAGCGCCCACTGCAGGCACTCGTCGGTCACGGAGCAACGCCGGCAGACGGCCTTGGCCTGCTCGACCTGCAGGACGGCGGGGCCGGACGTTCCGATCGGAAAGAACAGCTCCGGGTCCTCGTCGCGGCAGGCAGCATGGTGGCGCCAGTCCATGGCGGCAACACTCCTCAATCTGGGTGGGCGGCAGTGCTTTGTGGATCTTTTCTATATGCGTCCGCGGTGCCGATCACGACGGCGTGGGGCCCGTCGGTTCGGCAGCGCGAGAGCAGGCTTTGTGTTGCGGGACCCGCGCGGCGCCGGTCGGTCGTCGATCGACCGCGCCCACGCAATCTCCCGGTAACTCAAGTTCGCTTGTGAATACTTTCACGAACCCTCGCGATGTCAAGGGTAGCGCCCGGAAAAACTCTGGACGGGTGAGACAGGTCACGGCCCATTTGTCCGGATCTCCGCCCTCGTCGGCACCCGGTGCGCCACAGCCGAGAATCAATATAGTACAGTCCGCCCGACATTGCTGGCATTTCCGGCACCGTCCTCGCAAGTTGCCGCACAGGTTCGCTACCGGTAGCTCTACCCCCAGGCTCAGCAGATTACTCGCAGTGCGGCCGCGACGGACGTGAACCGGACCTTGTTTCGCTCCCCGAGGTAGTCGCCGTCCAGCTGGAACGCCTGCGGCTGCTCGGCGACCAGGGTGAACTCCTCCAGGTCGTGCAGCCGCAGGATCTGCCGGCCGCGCGGATCCGGTCGCCTCGACAGGCTCTGGGTGACCATCCGGGTGGTGCTCGGCACCCGCAGCCGGCGCAGCGCCAGCACGTCCAGGCCCAGGTCGAACGAGGCGTCCGGGTTCGGGTTGACCTCGCGGTCCCCGACGTACGTCCAGGGGGCGGTGTTCTGGATGACCACCGTCGCCAGCTCACCCTCGGTGGTCTCGCCCGGCCGTTCCAGCCTGATCCCCGGATGCCGCCGCTCGGCGCCGACGAGATATTGGCCGACGATCGACCGCAGGTACAACCCGGGAGTGGAGACCCGGCCCCGGCGGCGGGCCCGCTCCACCCGGTGGATCACCGCCGCGTCCATGCCCAGCCCGGCGCAGAAGGTGAAGTAGCGGTCGTCGGCGAGGCCGAGGCCGATGGTGCGGCTGCGGCCCACCCGCAGTGCCTCCAGGATCATGCTGGTCGCCTCCGGCCACTCCCGGGGCAGGCCCAGCGCCCGGGCGAAGACGTTTGTCGAGCCACCCGGCACCGCCGCCAGCGCCGGCAGCCGCTCGGCCGGCAGCCGGTCCTCGGCGCTGCCCGACGGCCCCGCGGTCATCAGCCCGTTGACCACCTCGTTGACGGTGCCGTCACCACCGAGGGTAACCACCAGATCGACGCCCTGCCGGGCGGCCATCCGGGCCAGTGCGACGGCGTGGCCGCGCCGCCGGGTGTACTCGACGGTGAGATCCACCTCGCTGCGGAGCGCACGGACGAGTACGTCCCGGCCCCGACCCGTCGTGGTGGTGGCCTTGGGGTTGACCACCAGGATGGCCCGCATGGGCGGCACTGTACCGCGAGCGACCGGGGTATCGTGGCGGCCGTGACAACCCGTCCCGAACCGGCACCCGGGCCGCTGCGATGGGCGGTCTGGCTGCTCCGCGCCGAGGGGGTCGGGCTGGCGCTGCTGACGCTCCTCCTGCTCTACGAACTCTTCACCGCGACCGCGACCGACCTGCTCTCCGCAATACTGGTCACCGCGTTCGCGGCGGGTGGCGCGGCGGCGCTGTGGCTGATCGGCACCGCGCTCGGCCGGCGCCGGCCGGCGGCCCGGGCCCCGGCCATCGTGCTGCAACTCATGCTGCTGCCGATCGGCTACTTCATGATCCAGGGCGGGCTGGCCTGGCTGGGTGGACCGCTGATCGTGCTCGGCCTGCTGGTCGTCGGCCTGTTGATCAGCACCTCGACCAACCGCGCCCTCGGCTTCGACACCGAACGGGCCTGACGCCTCCGGCCGGTTCGACCGGAGGCCGAACCGGTGCCGCTTCGTGCCGGGCCCGACCGGAGGCCGACCGGCGGGAGGTCACATCTCGGCGGGCGGGTCAGACCTCGGCGGCGCGCCGGGTGAGCAGGGTGATGACGGCCCGGTCACCGGTGGCCGTCGCGGTGGCCGAGGTGGTCAGCGCGGTCAGCACCTTCCAGGCGAACGACGACTCGGCCGGCAGCCGCGCTCCCCGGGTGGTGGGGACCGAGACCTCCACGGTGAGCGCGTCGTCGCTGACCGAGAACCGGCAGTCGAGCTCGGCGTCCCGGGTGGCGACGGCGAGCAGCATGGCGCATGCCTCGTCGACCGCGATGCGCAGATCCTCGATCTCGTCCAGAGCGAAGTGCAGGCGCGCGGCGAGACCGGCGGTCGCGGTCCGTAGCACGCCGAGGAATCCACCATCGGCGGGCACGGTCAGCAGGACGACGTCGTCGCCGGTCGTCGGCGGTGTGGTCAGTGAAGTCACCAGCGCTGCCCCCCGTCTCGGACTCTACCGGCCCGTCGCACCGGCGTGCCGACCGGATCCGCGACCCGGCCGGCACGCCGCCGACGATGTCCCGCCGGGACTGACCTCCGGCGGGTGGCAGGGACTCACGCCTGCTTGGTCTCCCAGAAGATCTTCGCGATCTCGTCGATCTTCTGCAGCAGCTCGTCGGCCTTTGAGGCGTCGGTCGTGGCCTTGGTGCCGCCGCCACCACCGGCGAGCTTGGTGGCCTCGTTGAAGAGCTGGTGCAGCTGGGGGTACTTCTCGAAGTGCGGGGGCTTGAAGTAGTCGGTCCAGAGCACCCAGAGGTGGTGCTTGACCAGCTCGGAGCGCTGCTCCTTGATGATCAGCGCCCGGGTGCGGAACTCGGGGTCGGTGTTCGCCGCGTACTTCTCGTCGATGGCCTTGATCGACTCGGCCTCGATCCGGGCCTGCGCGGGGTCGTAGACCCCACAGGGCAGGTCGCAGTGGGCACGGGCGACGAAGCGTGGTGTAAGGATGCGTGGAAGCCGCATGGGACCCTCCAAGGCACGTCTGTGATGATCCAGGATGACAGTACTCCTGCGATATGTCCCCGAAGGGGCGGAGGTGAAACTCGGTGTCCACCGCCCCTTCCGCCGCTGCCGGGCGGCCCGGTGGGCCGCTCTTCGCCGTACTCGTGGTCGGACCCTCGATGGTGCCGACCCTGCGGCACGGCGACGCGTTGCTGGTGCGGCGCGGCGGTCGCGCCGTCCGCGCTGGCGACCTGGTGGTCGGCACCTTCCGGACCCGGCCCGACCTGCTCGTGGTCAAGCGTGCGGCGCGTCCCGTGGACGGTGGCTGGGAACTGCGTGGCGACAACGCGTTGGTGACCGACGACTCCCGGGTGTACGGCGTGGCCGACGTCCTCGGCCGGGTGGTTCTCCGGTACTGGCCCCGACCGACGTGGTTCTCCGTCCCGTCGGTATGACCCTGCGAGCCAACCGGACCGTCCGGTCGCACTATGCTCTGTAGTCCATACCCGGGTGACCCCCGCACCGCCGCTGGCGGCCGCCGATCTCGCGTCCAGCCGACGGCTCCCACTGCTCGTCGCGATTTCTGGAGTCACCATGTCACCCACTGCTGTGGATCCGTCCGATCCTGCCTTCGAACTGCATCGGGGCGGCAAGCTCTCGGTCGCCTCGACCGTGCCGCTGGCCACCCGGGAGGACCTGTCCCTCGCCTACACCCCGGGGGTGGCCCGGGTCTGCGAGGCGATCGCCGCCGACCCCGCCCTGGTCGACGACTACACGTGGGTCTCGCACACGGTGGCGGTGGTCACGGACGGTTCGGCAGTGCTCGGGCTGGGCAACATCGGGCCACGTGCGGCGATGCCGGTCATGGAGGGCAAGGCGGTGCTCTTCAAGCAGTTCGGCGGCGTGGACGCGGTGCCGATCTGCCTGGACACCCAGGACACCGACGAGATCGTCGCGCTGGTGACCGCGCTGGCTCCGTCGTTCGGCGGCATCAACCTGGAGGACATCAGCGCGCCACGGTGTTTCGAGATCGAGCGCCGGCTGGAGGAGGCGCTGCCGATCCCGGTCTTCCACGACGACCAGCACGGCACCGCCGTCGTGGTGCTCGCCGCGCTGCGCAACGCCGCCACGCTGCTCAACCGCAAGCTCGGCGACCTGCGGGTGGTGGTCAGCGGCGCCGGTGCGGCCGGTGTCGCGGTGACCAAGATGTTGGCGGCCGGAGGCGTCAGCCCGGACGAGGTGGTGGTCTGCGACTCCCGGGGCATCCTGCACCCGGACCGGCCGGACCTGACCGCGTCAAAGGCCGAGCTGGCCGAGCTGACCAACGCCGCTGGCCGGGTCGGCGGGATCACCGAGGCGCTCCGTGACGCCGACGTGCTGATCGGAGTCTCCGGGGGCGAGATCCCGGAGGAGGCGGTGGCCGGGATGGCGCCCGGCGGCGCCGTCTTCGCGCTCGCCAACCCGACCCCCGAGGTGCACCCCGAGGTGGCCGCCAGGTATGCGGCGGTGGTGGCGACCGGCCGCAGCGACTACCCCAACCAGATCAACAACGTGCTGGCCTTCCCCGGCATCTTCCGGGGCGCGCTGTCGGCGCGGGCCACCCGGATCACCGAGGGCATGAAGGTGGCGGCCGCGGACGCGATCGCGGCGGTGGCCGTCGAGGCGGCGTGGTCCGACGGTGCGCATCAGGATGGTGCGCATCAGGACGGCGCGCATCAGGACGGCGCGCATCAGGACGGTGCCGACGTCGGGCAGCTTCGGATCGACGCCATCGTCCCGTCACCGCTCGACCCGAGGGTCGCGCCCGCGGTGGCGGAGGCGGTGGCCGAGGCGGCCCGACGCGACGGCGTGGCCCGCGCCTGAGCAGAAGGGCCTGCCCGGGTCGGCCGGGCGGGGCGGAGGCTGTCGGCCGGGTGTAGCGTCTCGATCATGCGTGCCGCCTACGCCTCGACCCTCGATGCCGACGATCCCCTCGCCGCCCTGGTCGTCGGGGACCGGCCGGAGCCGGCGCATCCGGAGCCGGACTGGGTGACGGTGGAGGTCAGGGCCAGCTCGCTCAACCACCACGACCTCTGGTCGCTGCGCGGGGTCGGGCTCGCCGCCGGCCTGCTGCCGATGATTCTCGGCTGTGACGCCGCCGGGGTCGATCCGGACGGCAACGAGGTCGTGCTCCATCCGGTGATCCCGGACCGGGCCGACCCCCGGGGGTTCTCGCTGCTCTCCGAGCGGCACCAGGGCACCCTGGCCGAGCGGGTCGCGGTGCCGCGCGCCAATCTGGTGCCGAAGCCGGCCGGGCTCTCCTTCGCCGACGCGGCCTGCCTGCCGACGGCGTGGCTGACCGCGTACCGGATGCTCACCGCGCGGGGACGGGTGGAGGCAGGGGAGTCGGTGCTGGTGCAGGGGGCCGGCGGCGGCGTGGCGACCGCCGCCGTGGTGCTCGCGGTGGCGCTCGGCAAGCGGGTGTACGCGACCAGCCGCGACCCGGGCAAGCGGGAGCGCATCACCGCGCTCGGGGCGACGGCGGTGGAGCCCGGAGCCCGGCTGCCGGAGCGGGTCGACGTGGTCATCGAGACGGTCGGTGCCGCCACCTTCGACCACTCGCTCAAGTCGGCGGCCCCGGGCGCCCGGATCGTCGTCTGCGGTGCGACGGCCGGATACGAGCCGGCGGTGAACCTCCGTCGTGTCTTCGCCATGCAGCTGGAGATCCTGGGATCGAGCATGGGGACGGCGGCGGAGCTGGCCGAGCTGCTGGAGCTCTGCGTCCGGCGGGAAATCCGGCCGGTGATCGACGGCAGGTACCCGTTTCCGGAGGTCCGCGCGGCGTTCTCCCGGCTCCTCTCCGGCCAGGTCTTCGGCAAGGTGGTTCTGGACCACACCGCATAGCGCCGAGGCGTGCCCGGCCCTGAGACGGCCGTAACCTGCGATCGTCACGGTGCGAACACGCGCGGTTACAGTATTTGAAAATCCGGACGTTCCGCCCGGTCATGTGGCCGAGACGCGGCGGGATAAGTCGCCGACAATGCACCGGAAAGTCGGGGTAAAGCCGGACTTCAAGAAAAATAAAGGTTAGGTCCGTGGTCATTCCTTCGCGTCTCCGGCTGCTTGGGGACGGCGGGTACAGTCGTCCCGTTCCGCCCCTCTCTGATCGGATGATCTGTACGGCGAAGGAGTCGGATCTTGATGAGTTTCTCTGCGGCGGGCCAGCATAATCCCCGACGGTCACCGTCCCGGCGTACCCATTGGCGCGGCTGGCGTACGCCACGGTCCCTGGTGGTGAGTTCGGCGACGGTGGGGATCATTATCGCCGGGATCGGGGTGGCGGTCGCCAGCAGCGGTGACGGCTCGATGACCATCACCCGGAACGGGGCGGTGCTGGACGGTCGGACGATTGACGGGTATGTGCACATCAAGGCGAATGACGTCACTATCCGGAATAGCACCGTCAAGTACGGCGGCGCGCACGCCGTGCGGATCTTCGAGGGCTTCTCCGGCGCCCTGATCGAGAACACCAAGATTGAGTGCACCCGGCCCGGGACGAACGGTCTGGTGTTCGGTAACTACACGGCCCGCAGGGTGCGGGTCGTCGGTTGCCGGAACGGCTTCCTGCACTCGCCGGAGGCCCCGGCGACGATCGTCATGTCGACCTGGAACGGCAAGCCGGTCGCCGCCGGCGACCTTCCTCCGGCCGCCGAGCCGGCGCCGGATCCCACGACGCCGACGCCCGACGCCGCCCCGACCACTCCGGACGGGCCGGCCCCGGCCGCCGCGGCGACCGAGACCAGGGCGCCGATCAACCGGGCGCCCGGCACCTTCCCCGGCCCCGACGACACCGGGGTGCCCGCCGGCACCTCCCTCAGGGCCTCGGGCTCGATCAAGGTCACCCAGGACGGTCAGGTGCTCAGCGGTCTTAACATCACCGGCTGCGTGACCGTCACCGCCAAGAACGTCATCCTGCGGAAGTCGCGGATCACCTGCGACGGAATCTACTCCATCCGCACGATAAACGCGGTGAATCTGGTGGTCGAAGACGTCGAGATCAACGGCATGGGAAAGAACTCGGCGGCGGTCTGCTGTGGTGATTACACGCTGCGTCGGGTCGACATCAGCAATGTCATCGACGGCCCCCGGCTCGGCAGCAACGTCGTGGTCGAAGATTCCTGGATCCACCACCTGACCCGGGGACCCGGCTCGCACAACGACACGCTCCAGACCACCGGCGCGTCGAATATCGTGGTCCGGGGAAACTCGCTGGAGGCGTACAACCCGGTCACCAAGGATCCGTTCAACGCATGCCTGATGATCGGATCGACCACCGGGCCGATCGTCTCCAATCTGGTATTCGAACGCAACTACTGCAACGGTGGAAACTATTCTATCGGGGTGCGTACCGACCTCAACGCCGCCAACATCCGGGTGAGCGGCAACGTCTTCGGGCGAAACCACAGATATGGCGTGATAGCCCGGCCGGACCAGGCCGGCATCACCTGGGACCGGGCGACCAACCTCTACGCGGACAACCGCAAGCCGGTCGTGTAGCCGAAGCCCATCCCTCGGAGAGCGCGGCCGGTCGGGCCAGGACCGGCCGCGCTCGCGGCTGAGCCAGGCGCCCGGGGCTGAGCCAGGCGCCCGAGGGCTGACTCAGCCTCCCGGGAGCGGAGTCGGATCAGAGCCGGTCGTCGAGGGTGGCCAGGCCGCCCCGGGTCGCCTGCGCCGGCAGCCGGCGCAGTGCCCGGGCGTCGCCGTAGAGGGTCCAGCGCAGAAACTCGACGGTGGTGCCGGTGACCACGTCGAGGGCGCGCTCGTCGCTGCCGCGCAGCGCGCCGCCATGGTCGCCGTCCGGCAGCGTCAGCATCGCCTTCGGCCAGGGGACCCGGTCGTACGCCGCCTTGCCGGCCTGGTACGACACCACGTCGTCGAGCTCCCCGTGCACGAAAAGCTGCGGCGCGGCCGACCCGCTGAACGTGGTGCCGACGCCGAGCGCGGTGCCGGCGAGCACGATTCCGGCGTCGAGCCGGGCGTCCCGGCCGGCGGTGAAGAGCCCGATGGTGGTGACGCCGCCCGCCGAGTGCCCGGCCGCGGCCACCCGGTCGACGGCCAGATGGCCCCGGAACGGGTCATCGGCGGCACCAGCCAGGGCCAGCACGCGGGTGAGCACGTACGACGCGTCCGCCGGCTGGTTCACCACGTCGAGCACCTCCAGCTCCGACGCGCCCCGGCTCGTGTGCGGATAGGTCGGCGCCACCACCATGAAACCCGCGGCCGACCAGCGGGTCAGCAGCGCCCGGTAGTCCGACGGCCGGCCGGTCAGGCCGTGGCTGAACAGCACCACCGGAAACCGTCCGTCGGCGACCCTGGCATTCCGCTGCGGCGACCCGCCGGCCGCGCCCTTCGCCGGATACCAGACGGTGACCGGCAGCCGGCGGTCACCGCCCCGGTTGTAGGTCAGCTCCCGTCTTCCGACCGCGAACCGTCGGCTCGGTGCGACGCCTCCCGGCGTGGCGGTCGCGGCGTCGCTGGCCGAGGTCGGGCTCCCCGAGGGCCGGGGAGGCCCGGCGGCCGAGGAGCCGGATCCGGAGGAGCAGCCGAGCACCGCCAGGGTCGTCGCGACGGTCGCGCCGGCCAGCACGGCGCGGAAGGGTTGTCGGCGCATGGCATCGATTCTGCCTCGCCCGCCGACCTCGCCGGCCCCGCTCGCCCCCGAACGGTTAGGAAGGGCCCCCGCTACAACAAAAAGCGATAACTGGGGGCCCTTCCTTACAGCTCGTCGGTGAAGGTGGTGATGCCGGGGACCGCGGCGTCGGAGCGGAGGTCCCGGCGGGCCCGCGCGTCGCCGTAGAGCGTCCAGCGCAGGAAGTTCGTGGTCGCGGCGAGCGTCTGTGCAAAGCCGCGCCGGCCCGGGGTGAGGTATTCGCCGTGTCCCTGACCGGTCACCGTCATGAGGGCCTTCGGCCAGGGCACCCGCCGGTACGCCTGCCGGCACCTGGTCACCGGCACGACCCGGTCGGCGTCACCGTGCACGAAGAGCAGCGGCGCCGGCGGACCGCCGAAGCTGGCACCGGGCATCCCGCCGCCCCCGATCACGACGCCGCCACGCAGCCAGGCGGAGTGGCCCGGCGTGAAGAGGCCGGCCGTGGTGTAGCCGCCGGCGGAATGGCCGACGGCGGCGATCCGGGTCACCGCGAGATGCCCGGCGAACGGGTCGCCGGCAACCCGGTCCAGCCGGCTCAGGTGTTGGACGACCTGCCAGGCGTCGGCCGGCTGGCGGCGGATGTCGCTCCGGTCGAACCGGCGCGCCGCCCGCCTGGTGTGCGGATAGGCGGGCGCGGCGACCACGAAGCCGGCGGACGCCAGTCTCGTGATGATCGGGGCGTGCAACTGGGGCAGACTGTGCAGGCCGTGGCTGAACAGGACGATCGGGAAGCGGCCGGTCGCCACCGGGACGCCGCGGCGCGAAGCTCCGCCGGCCGGGACGGCGGGCGGTTCGCCCCTGGCCGGATACCAGACGGTGACCGGAAGCGGGCGGGTGGCGCCGCGATCGAGATCGAGCGTACGCACGCCGACCGCGTACGTCCGATCCGGGGCTGAACCGGGCGATGCCGCGGGAGCCGGAGCGGCGACCACCCACCCGCCGATGGTGAGCGCGATCGGCAGCAGCAGAGCGATCAGCCCCGCGACCTTGGGGTTCACGCGCACAACATCGACCGTAGACGGTGGACCGCCGGGCGAGGCCAGCTTTCCGGTCTTGCTACGGCGGCCACCCGGATGGTTTGCCGCCGCCGTCCCCGCCCGTCCGCCCGCCTCGCCCTCGCTTTCCTCCCCTCCCCGCCCGTTCTCTCCTCCCCGCCCGTTCTCGCCACCCCTACCCGTTTTCGTTGCCCCCGCCCGTTCCCGCCGTTCCCGCGACTCTCGCGACCAGGTTGGCGTACCCGGGGGGTGGCGGCGGCCGGGTCACCGTCGTGGAGGGCCGTGGACATGCCTCCGACACCAGGAGCCGGAGCGACCGGGTTCGCCCCGGTGAGCACACCCTGGTCAGGGGCAGGGAGGGCCAGGTGGCGCGGGTAGGGCGGGCCCGACCGTGCGGTGGTTCGCTATCGTGCTCGGCATGTCTGATCAGCACCTTGACCCCAGCGGCAACACCGAGGCGTTCCGGGCCTTCGCCAACCCCCCGGAGACCGCGACCGCCGAATCGCCGTCCCGACTGCCGCTCGTCATCGGGATCGCGGTCGCCGTCGTGGTGGCGGTCGCGCTGGTCGGCTGGGTCGCACTCGGCTGATCCGTCCATGCCCGGCTGACCTGCCCGCATTCGGCCGGTCTGCCGTCGTCGGCGCTCGGTCAGGTTACGCCAGCCCGTTCCGTCCGGGCGCACGGTCCCGTGCTGCCTCCGTGCCGTCGGCGGTGTGCGGCGTCCGCCGCATCAGGCAGATCCGGTTACCGTCCGGCATGGGCACGGCGTGTACCGGGCGATATCCCAGGGTCCGGTAGAACTCCCGGGCGGCGCCCGTCGCCGCGCCCGCGTACGTCGTGATCCCGGCATTGTCGAGCTTGGCCAGGTGGTGCCGCACCAGCCACCGGCCGCGTCCGGCTCCCCGGCACCCGGACGCCACCGCGACGAACGCCAGTTCTTCGTGCCCGTCACCGGGCCGGTTCCCGTCGAGCAGCTTGTCCAGCAGCATGAACCGGGAAACGTTGCCGCCCGCGACGTCGGCCAGCCGCGACCAGTAGTCGAGCGGCGGCGGCATGGGACGGTGGCGGTCGAACCAGACGGTCGCGGCGGTGCCGTCGGCGAGGATGTTCACCGTGCCGTAGAACGTGGCGTGTTCGATGTGGATGCGGGCCACCTCGCCGAGGATCATCCGCCGCTGAAGTCGGTTGGGGACGAGCCAGGCGGCCTGGTCGAACCGGCACCACGCCTCCGCGACCAGCCGGGCGACCCGGTGGACGTCCTCGTCCGACTCGACCGGCACGATCTTCGGTAGCTGACGCATCGGACTCCCTCAGCTCAGGACACGCGGGCGGACGAGTGTGGCGGCGCCGGTCGAGGCCGAAACATCCCTTCGGCACGGGACTGACACAGAAGGACAGAGGTACTGGTGGGGCGTACGCCTGGTGGTGGCGTACGCCCCACCGTTCACCTGCCGGCACGGAGCCCTCGTCGCGTGACGACAGGGAGCCGATCCGGTGGCACTGCGGCGACCGGTGATGCGTTGACGGAGTTCCCGCCGACGCGACCTCAACGACAATGCGAATCGTGCAGATCACAGGTCCTGACAACCACTCATGGATGCATATGGGTCGCCCGGCTATACCTGTAGGTATGTCGATCACAGTGGGTGGGGTCATAGTGGAAGCACAGGACCCCTTCACGCCTCGGAGCCAGGAACTGCTACGTACCAGACCGGTGACGCATGCCATGCCCGCGATGTTGCTGCACTTCAAGGGCCTACTTCAGTGATCACGGCGCCGGCGGAGATGTTCGACCGGGCCGAGATCAGACGTGCGCTCCGCACCGGTGACTGGTCGACGGTGCTTCGGGTCCTCATCCGGGAGACGGGAGCGTCGCAGACCGACATCGCGGTAGCGGTTGGCATCTCGCAGCCGCACGTCTCGCGGCTGGTGAATGGCCAGAGCAGGAAGCCGGGGATCCGTACAGTGCGAGCACTATGCGACGGCTTGGGCATCCCGAGGTCGCTCGCGGGCTTGCTCGATGACCAGGAGGACGACACGAACCGCCGCCAGTTTCTAGCCGGGACCGCAGGTGCTTCGGGGATCGCACTCGTCGGCACCGTAGCAGGTGCCGTTCCCGTCGAAACCCAGGACGAGGAACGGTTGTTGACGATCCCGTCTGCGACCTATCGCCGACTCGAACAGCGCCTTCCCTCGCGGAGCCTGATCGCGCCGGTCAGCGCGCATCTTGCTCTCATCCGTCAACTTGCCACCCGTAACGGGCACTCGCCAGCACATGTCCGCCGACTGTTCGCCGTCCTCAGTGAAACGGCTGGACTCGCGGCGTGGCTATACGTCGATGTGGAGGATCGGGCGAGCGCCCGGCGCCACTACCAACTCGCCGTGCGGGCGGCCGAGCGCTCGGGCCATCCGCTCTTGCCGGCCTATATGCAGGCGAGCATGAGTCAGTTCGCCGCCAACTGTGGGGATGCGGCGGAGAGCGTACGGCTGGTGGCGAGCGCCCGGCATCGGCTTCCCAGGTCGGCGCCGATCATTGCCGGCATCTGGATGGACGCGATCGAAGCGTTCGCGTTGGCGCAGGTCAAGGATAGAAGCGCGTTGAACAGGTTGGACAATGCCGAGGCCCGCCTCTCTCGCGCAGCGGCCGACGAACCTGTGTGGCCGTGGATCTTCCGCTTCGATGAACGAAAGCTGGCCGGATTTCGAGCGCAGGTCGCCGGCAGCCTGGGGCGGGTGGGGGTCGCAGAGAACGCACTGCGGATCGCGATCGACCCATATCAGGCGCCGAAGCCCCGTGCGGTGATGGATCTGCTCCGTGCCGACGTGCTCGTTCAATCGGGCAACGTGGATGAGGCATGCCGGGTCGCTACTGAGGCGTTCGACGTGGGAAAGACCTACGGCTCGGAGCGCGTCACCCGCGCCGTAGCCACATTCCGGAACAAGCTTGGCAAACGGCCTGGTCAGGCAGTTGCCGCCCTTGACGAACGCTTGTACTCCACATACAGGGAGGAACCTTGACGCGAGTGGCCGTAAGCGGTCATAGAGGGCTGTCATCCGACGTTGCGGAGCTGGTGGCCGGTGGGATTGACAGGTTGCTGGCGCAGCTTGCCCCTGCCGGTTCACCACTTATCGGAATGTCCTGCCTGGCGGACGGTGCGGACCAGATCTTCGCTACTGCTGTTCTCGGCCGAGGCGGAAGCCTTGAGGTAGTGGTCCCCGCCGAAGAATACCGTGACAGTCTTCCCGAGGCTGCGCGGTCCGGGTACGACGAACTGTTCGGTCGCGCGGGTGTCGTACACAGTTGTGTGCATCGCGCATCAACGGCCGAAGCGCACATGGACGCGAGTCGACTGATGGTCGATCGTGCCGACCATCTCGTGGCGGTGTGGGACGGCGAACCGGCGCGTGCATACGGCGGAACAGCAGACGTTGTGCAATATGCGCGAGAAAGAGGCGTTCCCGTTTTCGTGGTCTGGCCTACCGGGGCGTACCGCGACTGACGTGGCCCGGCCGGTGCGCGGGCGCCGGGTCCTCGGTGCGGAGCGTGTGGAGCGAGAACAGGCCCGCCGTTGCCGCTCAGCCGGCCGTCAGAGGTCGTCCTCGTCGTCCAGCCGGGAGAGCCAGGTGGCGAAGCGCTCCACCGGCGTCTCGAACTCCGGATTCAGGTCGACGAAGTCGCGCAGCCGCGCACCCAGCCACTCCAGGGTGACCGTCTCGGTGCCCCGGCGTTCGACAAGCTCCTCGATGCCTCGGTCGGTGAAGTACACAGCTTCCTCTCCAATGAAAGGAAGGGCCCCTTCATATCGCTTTCTGTATATGAAGGGGCCCTTCCTAACGCCTCTCAGGGGCGGGGCAGGGACGCCTCGATCAGCGCCGTCTGCTCGCCGTCGTGCGTCTTCGCCGAGCCGACCGCCGGGGCCGCCGCCGCCGGCCGGGAGATCCGGCGCAGCCGTACGCCTTCCAGGTGCTCCAGCAGGTTGAGCGCGACGAACGACCAGGCGCCCTGGTTTGCCGGCTCCTCCTGGACCCAGGCGACGTCCTCGGCGTTCGGGTACTGCGCGAGGGCGGCCCGGACCTCCTCCACCGGCAGCGGGTAGAGCTGCTCCATCCGGAGGATCGCGGTGTCGGTGATGCCGCGATCCCCGCGCGCCTGGAGCAGGTCGTAGTAGACCTTGCCGGAGCAGAGCAGCACCCGCTTGACCGACTCGGGCGCCGCCCCGGCGTTGTCGACCAGCACCGGCTGGAAGGTGCCGGTGGTGAAGTCTTCCACGCTGGAGACGCAGAGCTTGTGCCGGAGCAGCGACTTCGGGGTGAAGACCACCAGCGGCTTGCGCTTCGGCGAGAGCGCCTGCCGGCGCAGCAGGTGGAAGTAGTTCGCCGGGGTGCTCGGGATGGCGATCCGCATGTTGTCCTCGGCGCAGAGCTGGAGGAACCGCTCCGGCCGGCCGGAGGTGTGGTCCGGCCCCTGGCCCTCGTGCCCGTGCGGCAGCAGCAGGGTCAGCGCCGACTGCTGGGCCCACTTCACCTCGCCGGAGGAGATGAACTCGTCGACCACCGTCTGCGCGCCGTTGGCGAAGTCGCCGAACTGCGCCTCCCAGAGCACCAGCGCCTCGGGGTTCTCCACCGAGTAGCCGTACTCGAAGCCCATCGCCGCGTACTCGCTGAGCAGCGAGTCGTGCACGAAGAACCGGGCCCGGTCGCCGCCCAGGGTGCTCAGCGGGGCGTGCTCGGCGCCGGTCCGGGAGTCGACGATGACGGCGTGCCGCTGCACGAAGGTGCCGCGCCGGGAGTCCTGGCCGGCGAGCCGGACGGTCACGCCGTCCTGGAGCAGCGCCCCGAAGGCGATGATCTCGCCGAAGCCCCAGTCGATGTTGCCGGACTCGGCCATCCTGGCCCGCCGGTCCAGCAACTGCTGGATCCGCCTGTGCGGGCTGAAGCCGTCGGGCAGGTCGGTGTGCGCCGTACCGACCGCGCGGAGCGCGTCGACGGAGGTGGCGGTCTCCACCTCCGGCTCCGGCTCGGGCTGCCGTCGGGGCCGGCTCGCGGGGCGGGCCGACGAGGCGGCGTCGCGGGTGGCCTTGAAGACCCGCTCCAACTGGGACTGGAAGTCGCGCAGCAGCTCCTCGGCGTCCTCCAGGGTGATGTCGCCGCGCCCGATCAGCTCCTCGGTGTAGAGCTTCCGGACCGACCGCTTGGAGTCGATGATCTTGTACATCAAAGGGTTGGACATGGCCGGGTCGTCGCCCTCGTTGTGCCCGCGCCGCCGGTAGCAGACCATGTCGATCACGACGTCCTTGTTGAACGCCTGGCGGTATTCGAAGGCGAGCCGGGCCACCCGGACCACGGCCTCCGGGTCGTCGCCGTTGACGTGGAAGATCGGTGCCTGGATCATCCGGGCCACGTCGGTGCTGTAGAGGCTCGACCGCGAGTATTCCGGTGCGGTGGTGAAGCCGACCTGGTTGTTCACCACCACGTGCACGGTGCCGCCGGTGCGGTAGCCGCGCAACTGCGACAGGTTGAGCGTCTCGGCGACCACGCCCTGGCCGGCGAAGGCGGCGTCGCCGTGCACCGCCACCGGCAGCACGGTGTAGCCCTCCAGCTTGAGGTCGATCCGGTCCTGCTTGGCCCGGACGATCCCCTCCAGCACCGGGTCGACCGCCTCCAGGTGGGACGGGTTGGCGGTCACCGACACCTTGATCGAGTGCTCGCCGTCCGGCGTGGTGAACTTGCCGGCCTGGCCGAGGTGGTACTTGACGTCGCCGGAGCCCTGCGTCGAGCGCGGGTCGAGGTGTCCCTCGAACTCGGAGAAGATCTTCTCGTACGGCTTGCCGACGATGTTGGCCAGCACGTTGAGCCGGCCCCGGTGGGCCATCCCGATCACGACCTCGTCCAGGTCGTTCTCGGCGGCCGACTCCAGCACCTCGCCGAGGAGCGGGATCAACGACTCGCCGCCCTCCAGCGAGAAGCGCTTCTGGCCGACGTACTTGGTCTGTAGGAAGGTCTCGAACGCCTCGGCCGCGTTGAGCCGGTTGAGCACGTGCTTCTGCTCGTCCGGCGCCGGCTTGGTGTATTTCCGCTCGATCCGCTCCTGGATCCAGCGCCGCTCCTCCGGGTCCTGGATGTGCATGTACTCGATGCCGACCCGGCGGCAGTAGGAGTCCCGGAGCACTCCGAGGACCTCGCGCAGCTTCATCTTCTGCTTGCCGGCGAAGCCGCCGACCGGGAAGGTCCGGTCCAGGTCCCAGAGCGTGAGCCCGTGCTGGAGTACGTCGAGGTCCGGGTGCTTCCGGATCTTGAACTCCAGCGGGTCGGTGTCCGCCATCAGGTGCCCACGGACCCGGTAGGCGTGGACGATCTCGATCACCCGGGCGGTCTTGTTGATCTGCCCCTCGGAGCTGACCGCCACGTCCCGCATCCAGCGCACCGGCTCGTAGGGGATCCGCAGCGAGGTGAAGATCTGGTCGTAGAAGCCGTGCCCGCCGAGGACCAGCTCATGGATGGTCTTGAGGAACTCACCCGACTGCGCGCCCTGGATGATCCGGTGGTCATACGTGCTGGTCAGCGTGATGATCTTGCTGACGGCCAGCTCGGCGAGGGTCTCCTCGGACATCCCCTGGTACGGCGCCGGATACTCCATCGCGCCGACCCCGATGATCGTGCCCTGCCCGACCATCAGCCTCGGCTGCGAGTGCACCGTGCCGATCCCGCCCGGGTTGGTCAGCGAGATCGTCGTGCCGCCGTAGTCCTCCATGGTCAACTCGTTGCGCCGGGCCCGCCGGACGATGTCCTCGTACGCCTGCCAGAACTGCCGGAAGTCCATCTGCTCGCCGGCCTTGATGGACGGCACCACCAGGGTGCGGGAGCCGTCCGGCTTGGCCAGGTCGATCGCGATGCCGAGGTTGACGTGCTCCGGCCTGACCAGCGCCGGCCTGCCGTCGACCTCGGCGAAGGAGTTGTTCATCTCCGGGTGCTCGGCGAGCGCCTTGATCAGGGCCCAGCCGATCAGGTGGGTGAAGCTGACCTTGCCGCCGCGCCCCCGGGCCAGGTGGTTGTTGATGACGATGCGGTTGTCCACCAGCAGCTTGGCCGGGATCGCGCGCACGCTGGTCGCGGTCGGCACCGCCAGCGAGGCGTCCATGTTCTGCACGATCCGGGCGGCGACGCCGCGCAGCGGGGTGGTCTGCGGGCCGGCGGCAGCCGCGCCGTCCGGTGCGGCGGCGGCCTTCGACGTACCCGTGCCCTTCGGTGCGCCCGTACCCTTCGTCGTCGCGCCGGCCTTCGGCGTCTCGGCGGTCTTCGTCGTCTCGGCGGCCTTCGACGCGTCGGCGCTCTTCGGCGTCGCGGCGGTGGTCTTCGCGGCGGTCGTGGTCTTCGGGCTCGCGCTCGGCTTGGCCCCGGCGGAAGCCCTGCCGTCCGGCTTCGGCCGGGTCGTGGCGGTGGCCTCCGGCGTCGGGGTGCCAGACCTGGCCGGCGTGGCGTCGGCCTTCGCCGGGCGGGCGGGCGCCGGCTGCTCGGCGGTCGCGGCGGAGCCACCGGCACCGGTCACCGTGCTGTCACCGGCACCGCCGCCGTCCGGGCCGGCCTGCCCGGCGTTCGGTCGGTAGTCGGCGAAGAAGTCGTGCCATGCTGGATCGACGCTGGCGGGGTCGGCGAGGTAACGCTGGTACATTTCCTCGACGATCCACTCGTTGGGGCCGAACCCCGCCAGTGGATTGTCCTGCGAAGTCTGCTGGGTCGACACGGCCGGTAATCGCCTCTTTCACGCGGGTCGTATGTCACGCGGTCTCCTGCCACCCGGGCCGGGGGGCTGCGTCGAAAGACGCGTCCAAGGCTACGCCGTGCGGTAACCGACAGCATTGTCGCATCGGACCCGTGTCGTGTTTCACAGGTTTTGCGAGTTGTCGGCTGATCGGTAACAAGGAACCCGGCCGGGCCGGTAACGAGGAACCCGACCGGGATCGATGACCCCGGCCGGGTTCCGGTGAACTGTCTAGCCCTGCCCGAGGGTCAGGAGACGTCGCGCTTCCGCATGATCAGCGTGCCGATGGTGCCGGTCACCACCGCGTAGGCGATCATGACGGCGGCACCCGCCCAGCGGGGCGGGCTGCCCGGCAGGTCGGTGCCGGTGGCCATCAACTGGGAGGCCAGCGACGGCACGATCAACTGAAGGTTGTTGATCCAGTCGCCGAACCGGTCGGCCAGGATCGACAGCACGATGATCGCCCCGATGTAGCCGGCGAGGTAGACCAGCAGCGCCGTGACGGTGGCGCCGATCTGGCTGCGGATCAACACCCCGAACCCGATGCCGAAGACGGCCCAGAGCAGGTAGGCGAGCCCGTTGAGCCCGATCGCCTGCCACACCGCGCCGACGCCGAGCTGGCTCGACACGTCCAGGCTGCCCAGGATGAGTGGGGTGAACACCAGGTTGAGACCGGTGGTGACGACCCAGAAGAGCAGCCCCAGGATGCCGGCGGCGACCAGCTTCGCCAGCACCACGGCGGTCCGGTGCGGCGTGGTCAGGAACGTCGTGGTGGCGGTCTGGTGCTGGAACTCGTTGGTGACCACGAGCACACCGAGCAGCATCACGATCAGCACGCCGAAGAACTGGCCGTTGGTGTAGAGATTCGCCGCCACGTTGACGTGCTCCCCGGCCGCCTGGAACTGCGGGTTCTGCGCGTCCGCCTCGGGCACGCCGACGCCGGCCGGATCGAGCAGGGCCTGGGACTGGAAATAGTTGATCAGCAGGGTCAGCCCCCAGAGGGGCAGCGTGATCAGGGCAAAGACCCACCAGGTGTTCGTGGTGCGGATCTTCAGCAGCTCGGAGCGGACCAGGTTCATCGGATCCCCGCCTTTCCGGCCGTCAGCTCCAGGAAGACGCCCTCCAGGTCCGGGCGCTCGGTGGTCAGCTCGTGCAGCTCGACCTTTGCCGCCAGCGCGGCCCGGCCCACCGTCGGGGCGTCCGCCCCCTCGACCAGCAGCAGGCCGTCGTCACTCCGGGTCACCGTGGCGCCGTTGCCGGTCAGCGCGGCGGCCAGCTCGTCGCCCTGCGGGGTCCGGACCCGGACCCGGCCCGTCTGGGCCATCGAGCCGACCACCTCGTCGATGCGGCCCTGCCGGACCAGCTTGCCGGCAGCGATGATCACCACGTCGTCGGCGAGCAACTGCATCTCGGAGAGCAGGTGGCTGGAGACCAGCACCGTACGCCCCTCGGCGGCGAGCGCCTTGAGGAAGCCGCGCATCCAGCGGATGCCCTCCGGGTCGAGCCCGTTCGCCGGCTCGTCCAGGATCAGCACCCGGGGATCACCGAGCATGGCGGCGGCGATGCCGAGCCGCTGCCTCATCCCCAGCGAGTAGCCCTTGAACTTCCGCTTGGCGGCCGGGGTGAGCCCGACCAGGGCGAGCGCCTCGTCGGCCCGCTGCTTCGGCAGCCCGGCGGCGGCACAGGTCACCCGCAGGTGGTTGACCCCGGTGCGGCCCTTGTGCGCACTCGACGCCTCCAGCACCGCCCCGACGTGCCGGATCGGTTGCGACAGGTCCGCGTACCGGGCGCCGCCGATGGTCGCGCTGCCCGCCGTCGGCGTGACAAGGTTGAGCAGCATCCGCAGCGTGGTCGTCTTGCCGGCACCGTTCGGGCCCAGGAAGCCGGTGACCCGGCCCGGCTCGACGCTGAACGACAGGTTGTCGACCGCGCGGACATTGCGATAGACCTTCGTAAGACCGGAGACCACTATCTGGCCGCTTCCGGCTGTTGGGCTCAGTCGCCCGTCGGACATGTCTCTCCCTCCGTGAGGCGTCGCCGTGCCGGCCACGCCGTCACCCAGCGTCGACAATCTGAGCCGCGCGGTCAATCGGGATCATTGCGTACCCGGTCCTCATCCCTGGGCAGGAGCCCGTCCTCCTCGAGCACGAGCCGCGCGGTGTGCGGAGGAGGGGCGAAATTTACCAGCTCGGACGCCCCCTGCGGGGGAGGTCGCGATTCTTGCCCGCCGGCCGGGCGCCGCGACCACATCCCGTTCACCGTTTCGACACGCCACCGGCCGTCAGCCGACACGTCCAGGGCAGGCCGGGGGCCTACACAGAGACCATGGCCGTTCTGCTCACCGCCCCGGCACAAACCGGGACCAGCGGATACACCCTGCTGATCGCCGAGGGCGCATCGCAGGTAGCCGCCGCACAACGACTCCGGCACGCCGTGTTCGTCGACGAGTTCGGCGCAAACCTCCGCTCGCCGACCCCCGGACTCGATGTCGACGATCTCGACAGGTACTGCGAGCACCTCATCGTCCGGGAGGACCGGTCCGGGGCGGTGGTCGGCACGTACCGGATGCTCCTGCCGGACCGGGCGGCCCGCGCCGGCCGGCGGTACGCCGAGGGCGAGTTCGACCTCTCCCCGCTCGCGCCGCTCCGCGACGAGGTGGTCGAGATCGGCCGATCCTGCGTCGACCCGGCGCACCGGTCCGGCGCCGTGATCAACCTGATGTGGGCCGGTATCGCGCGTTACCTGCAACTGCGCGGCCTCCGCTGGCTCGCCGGCTGCGCCTCGGTGCCGCTGCACGACGGTGGCGCGACCGCGCTCGGGGTCTGGGCGGAGGTGCGGCGGCGTCACCTCTCGCCGCCGCCGATGCGGGTCCGGCCGCACCGACCCTGGCTCGCCGAGCCGGCCGCCGCGGCCGCGCTGGCCTCCGCCGAGGCGGCCGCCGCCACCGGCGCGGCTCCGGCCGCCACCGGCGGCCGGGTGGCGATGCCGCCGCTGCTCCGCGGCTATCTGCGGCTGGGCGCCTGGGTCTGCGGAGAGCCGGCGTACGACCCCGAGTTCGACGTGGCCGACCTCTACGTCCTGCTCTCGATGGACCGGATGCCCGACCGGTACCGCCGGCACTTCCTCGGCCCGGACCGATGAGCACCCGGATCGCGCCGGCCCCGACCCGACCGGACCCGAGCGCCGCCCCGACACCCGACCGACCGCAGCCCGGCCCCGGTCCTGCCTCTGCCGTTCCGGTCTCTGCCGTTCCGGTCTCTGCCGTTCCGGCCACTTCCGCTCTGGCCTCCTCCGGGACCGCGCGCCAGCGCAGGTCGCTGTGGCGGCCGCAGTCCACCTGCGGGCCGGCCTGCCTGCCGGCGCCGGGGGAGACGCCGAGGGTCTCCGGAGCGCGCCAACTGGTCCGGCTGGTGGCGCTCGTCGGTGCCCTGCTCTTCGGCGCGCTGTTGCTGCCGGTGCTTCCGGTCCTGTCCCGGGCCGGCCGGCAGGTCGCCGGGCGGAGGTGGGCCCGCATGGTGTTGCGGGCCGGCGGCATCCGCCTCGACGTGCGGGGTCGGCCGCCGCAGCGACGGGCGCTGCTGGTGGCCAACCACGTCTCCTGGCTGGACGTCCTCGCCATCCTCGCCGTCACCCCGGCCCGGTTGCTGGCCAAGCACGAGGTGCGCCGCTGGCCGCTGATCGGGCCGCTGGCGGCGCTCGGCGGGACGGTCTTCATCGACCGGACCCGGCCGCGGACGCTGCCGGAGACGGTGGCACAGGTGGCGGAGGTGCTCCGGGTCGACGGCGTGGTCGCGGTCTTCCCGGAGGGTACGACCTGGTGCGGCCTGCCCCGGCGGGCGATCGGTTGCGGCGGGGCGGTCCCGTTCCGCCCGGCGCTCTTCCAGGCCGCGATCGACGCGGCGGCACCGGTGGTGCCGGTACGCCTCACCTACCGCCTCGCGCCGGTCGGGTCGGCCGGGGCGCTCGCCACCGGCTCCGGGGCGGCCGGGGCGGGGGCCGGGGACACCACGGCACCGGCCTTCCTGGCCGAGGAGAGCCTCTACACCTCGGTACGCCGGACGCTGGCGCTGCGCGGCCTGGTGGTGACCCTCACGGTCGTCGACGAGCCGTGGGCCGACGGCACCGTGGACCGGCGCCGACTCGCCGCGGCGGCACAATCGGCGGTACGCGGCACCGCCGTACCCGCCGGTGCTGCCGGGGGACCCGCAGTGCCCGCCGGTGCCGCCGTCGCCGAGCCTCCGGGGGATACGGTGCCGCTGGAACTGGCGGCCTGAGCCCCGAGGTCGCTGCCCGCCGAAGGTCGACGTCGCTCCCCACCGAAGGCCGACGTCGCTCCCCGCCGAGCTGGCGACCTGGCGCCGCTGCTCGCTCTGCGGACGCGTGGGCGTTCTTTTCGGCAACGCGATGTATCGCGTTATCGTGGTGGGACGCACGTCCGCCGTCCGTGCCCGCGCCCTGCCGGCCGGATCGGCCAGCAACCGGAGCGAGGCGATATGACGACCGTGTTCGG